>NZ_FNNC01000009.1 GCF_900106595.1 Marinococcus luteus | reverse complement strand
ATCCACCCGTTCCCATGCCGAACACGGAAGTTAAGCTCTTCAGCGTTGATGATAGCCGGGGGTTCTCCCCCCGTGAAAGTAGATCGCCGCCGGGCGAGTTAAACCGTTTCCCTTTTCGGAGGGAGTCGGTTTTTTTATATTTTTTTCCTTTTTCTCTATGCTACAATAAACATACTAATTATTAGGAGGGAGAAAAGGTATATGAATATTGTGCCGATCGGGGATCATGCCTTAAGTGTGCAATTTGAAAATGTGATTTCTCCCTCCGTGAACCAGAAGGTACACCGGCTGCATGAAGCTTTAAAAAAAGAGCAGCCGGCGGGGATGAGTGAGTGTGTCCCAGGCTACCGTGCATTGACCGTATATTATGATCCACTGCAAATACAGTGCGAACATCTTTACGAGCTCATTAGTAACGTATTTGGGCGTATGGATGAAGCATCAGAAGGTACAATGAAAACGTACTATCTGCCGGTTTGTTATGACATATCGTTTGGGCAGGATATCGAACGTCTTGCAGTAGAAAACGAACTATCTGTAGACGAAGTGGTGGCTCTGCACAGTGGTTCTTCCTATTTTATTTATATGCTTGGATTTACTCCGGGGTTTCCTTATCTTGGCGGGCTCGAGGAGCGACTCCGTACCCCGCGCCTTGAGACACCAAGAGGAAAAGTGGAAGCCGGATCTGTTGGCATAGCGGACGCTCAGACAGGGGTGTATTCGATTGACAGTCCGGGAGGGTGGAATATTATTGGTAAAACCCCGGTGCCTTTGTTCAATGCAGCGTATGATGAACCTGCGCTTCTAACCCCGGGCCACTTGCTCCGGTTTGAACCCATCGCATACAAAGAGTACGTGGAAATTGAAAAATCTGTCGGCCGTGGAGAGTACAGCATCCGTATAGAAGAGGAGGGAGAGGCGTGACCATTGATTTAAATTGTGACCTGGGGGAAAGTTACGGCATTTATACACTGGGCGTGGATCAGAAGGTGCTTCCTTTAGTCTCGTCGGTAAACGTTGCCTGCGGGGGCCATGCGGGGGATTCGGCGGTGATGGCGCGCACTGTTGCTCTTGCCAAACAGTACGGCACAGCCGTTGGTGCCCACCCCGGCTTTTGGGATAAAGAAGGGTTTGGCCGCAGATACATAGCAATGGAGGAAGAAGAAATTTATCAGCTTTGTCTCTACCAAATAGGGGCGCTGCATGCCTTCTGCTGTGCAGAGGGCGTACAGATGCAGCATGTAAAACCGCACGGGGCTTTATACAACGCTGCTCTTCGCGATCCCGCGGCTGCCAGAGGAATGGTACGGGCAGTGAAGGATTTTAGTGAGCATCTCCTTTTATTTGCTCCTGTCCATACAGAACTGGAGGCAGCAGGGGAAAGATACGGCCTGAAGGTGGCAAAGGAAGTGTTTGCGGATCGTACGTACACAGCTGAAGGCACATTGACCCCGAGAACAGAGAAAAATGCATTTATCTATGAACCTGAAGAGGCCGCCGCTCAGGTGCTCGATGTTCTTCAAAAGGGAGCTGTTAAAGCAGTGGACGGCACAGCTGTATCTATGGAAGCAGATACCATATGTGTGCACGGGGATAACGAACAGGCGGTTCTGTTTATTCAACATTTAAGGGAGTGGTTGGAGTACCGGGGAGCATCGGTGCAGGCAGCGGGGGAATTTATATGAACAAAACGCCTGTCTGCACTGTGCGAAAAGCAGGGCTCTTTACCACCGTCCAGGATACAGGCCGGACCGGATATCAGCACCTCGGTGTTCCGGCTTCCGGGGCAATGGATATGTATGCGCTCCAGATGGGGAACGCTCTCTGCGGGAACCATTTGGGCGCAGCTGGGCTGGAGCTGACCTTAATGGGCCCGACCCTTACGTTTCATGAAAAAACGGTTATTGCGGTTACAGGTGGAAACCTGCAGCCGGCAGTAAATAAAGAATCCATTCCAATGTGGGCAACGAGAAAAGTCTACGCAGGAGACGAGCTGACCTTTAACGGGCCGGCACAGGGTGCACGTGCCTATCTTTGTATTGAAGGGGGCATAGAGGTGCCGATGGTTTTAGGCAGCCGCTCGACGTACACAAAAGGCGGCATAGGGGGCATGGAGGGCCGGGAGCTTGAAAGTGGCGACATATTGTATCGGGGTACCGTGCATAGTAAACCAAAGCCCTTTGAACGCCGGCTCCCCGCAGCGGGTATTCCAGTCTATGAAAAACAACAGACGCTCCGGGTAGTCGCGGGCCCGGAATTTGATACATTAACAACAGAAGCCGGGGCGATGCTGCTTCGGGAAGCTTACGTGGTGACCCAGGAAGCGGACCGGATGGGTATTCGGCTCCGCGGCCCGGAAGTGTCTTTTCATCATACCGGGGACATTATATCGGACGGTGTGGCGTTTGGAACTATTCAACTGGCCTCAGACGGCCAGCCGATGATTTTAATGGCCGACCGGCAGACCACAGGAGGTTACGCCCGTGTTTTGAATGTCATCAGTGCCGATTTGTTGAAAGCCGCCCAATTGCAGCCAAATGCTACCGTGAAGTTTGAGCAGGTGACGCTTGAGGAAGCAAAAATTGCTTTCCGGCAGCTGCATCGTTCGCTCGAAGACGTGTACTTTGCTGTGAATAATAAAAAATGGAGATAAAATATTTAAAAACCCCTTGTGCTCATGTATCCTGCGTGGTAAGATAATAATTGTCTTGTTGAGAGACACCATACATAGTGCGGTGACAACAGCGAAGAGGATCCACCCGTTCCCATGCCGAACACGGAAGTTAAGCTCTTCAGCGTTGATGATAGCCGGGGGTTCTCCCCCCGTGAAAGTAAATCGTCGCCGCGCTATACCAAATCGCGGGATAGAGCAGTCTGGTAGCTCGTCGGGCTCATAACCCGGAGGTCGGAGGTTCAAATCCTCCTCCCGCAACCAATTATACTAATACACAAAAGCCGTTAAGGCTTTTTTTTATGAAATAAGAAGCAACAAATGAAGCCGTAAACCGAACTACCCTCTGTGCTTGCTGCACAGAGGGTAGTTTTTGGATAAAGGGGAACAGGCGCTTTTTCGTTTACTGTACGCGATTGCAAGAATACGATAAACTAGCAGGAGACTATTATGAGAGATCATTGAGGAGCAGTTTATGCCAAACGATGAATTTGACTGGATTAACGAACGCAAGCCAACGCAGACCTTCCAGGAAAGGCTGGAAGTAGGAATAGGTGATGATGCGGCGGTGTACCGGCCGCTTGCGCAGATGAATGAAATTGTCTGTGTGGATACGATGATTGAAGACGTCCATTTCCGGAAAGATACGATGAATCCATTTGATATCGGTTTTAAAGCCCTGGCTGCAAACATTAGCGACGTCGCCGCCATGGGAGGCGTGCCGCATTTTTATGTGATATCGATTGCGGTAACGCCCGGCTGGTCCGAAGAGGAATTAAATGAACTGTACCGGGGAATGAACGAACTGGGTGCACGCTACCAGATGGATATGATTGGCGGGGACACGGTATCCTCCCGGCGCGACTTAATGGTGAGTATTACGGTGATCGGAGCTGTGGAAGAAAAACAGCAGCTGCTGCGAAGCTCTGCGGAACCCGGGGATACCGTGTTTTTAACTGGGCCGGTCGGTATGTCGGCGGCCGGACTTGAGCTTCTGCTCGAGCGGACAAAGAATGCGGCTTACTCTGAGCGGGAGAAAGCATTGATTGCCTATCACCAGCGCCCGGTGCCCCAGGTAGAGGCGGGGCGTCTGCTGGTGGAATACGGCGGCCGCACCGCCTTAAACGATATAAGTGACGGACTGGCAAGCGAATGCTGTGAGATTGCGGAAGCAAGCGGCGTTTCGATGGAACTGGACTTTTCCGGTCTGCCCGTACATGAAGCTATGGAGCAGCTGGAGATTCAAACTATGAAAAAGCATATGTTTTACGGGGGAGAGGACTTCGAACTGGTAGGAACGGCAGCAGCTTCCGATTGGGAAGAGCTCAGCAGGAAATTCCGGGAAGCCGGACTTGCGCTGTATGCGATTGGGAAGGTTTCAGAAGGAAACGGAGAAGTCTTCCTGCAGGAAAACGGCGCCCGTACAAAGCTGGAAAAATCCGGCTATAATCATTTTCGTTCATCATAAGCAGCAGAAAGGAAGAAACGCTATGACAGAGTGGGTCATCGACACTTCGTCCCCGGAGGAAACGGCGTCTTGGGGAGAATTCTTGGGCCGGTACGCGGAGGCAGATGAAAAGATATGGCTGCTCGGAAGTCTCGGAGCAGGAAAAACACATTTTGCCAAAGGCTTTGCCAGAGGCCTGGAAGTTGTCACGATGGTGAACAGCCCGAGCTTTACGATCGTTAAAGAATACGAAGGGCGGCTGCCTTTGTTTCATATTGACCTTTACCGGCTTTCGGAGGAGGAAGCGGAGGAAATCGGCATTGAAGAATACTTTGAGGCAGGCGGAGTATCGCTTTTGGAATGGCCGATCCGTCTGGAAGAATGGCCGGAGGATCGTCTGGAAATAGATATTCAATACACCGGGGAAACGAGCAGGCAATTGACTTTGACGGCCGTTGGCGAGCGGTGGAAGGCAAAGATGAAGGAGTTGCAGAATGATGAAAATGCTCGCAATTGACACGTCCACGCACGTGTTGGGCATCGCCCTTGCAGATGAACAGAAAATCCTCGGAGAATATACCACTAACATTAAAAAAAACCATTCCGTCCGTCTGATGCCGGCGGTGGAATCACTGATGAAAGAAAGCGGTGTCGTCCCGGAAGAACTGGACGCGATAGCGGTAACGACCGGGCCAGGTTCCTACACCGGCGTGCGCATCGGAGTAACGACGGCTAAATCAATGGCCTGGGCCTTAAATATCCCGCTCTATCCTGTATCAACGCTGCAGGTATTTGCACAAAACGGCCTCGGGTTTCCGGGTCTCGTTTCCCCCCTGATCGATGCGCGCAGAAATCAGGTTTACACGGCGGCTTTTTCCGGAAGTACGGAACAAAACGCAGTAACACGTCAAATGAAAGACCAGATCATTCTGCTCCCGGAATGGCTCAAGGTGCTGGAGCAAACGCAGGAAAAAATCCTGTTTGTTGGGGAAGACACGGGGAGCCGGCAGGAGCAGATCCGGGAACGACTTGGCAGCCGTGCGGTGTTTGCGGACTGGATGGGACAGACGATCCGTCCGGCGGAAATTATCCGTGTGGCCCGAACCGCCGGTGAAGCACGGGACGCGCATACGGTGGTGCCGGAATATGCCCAGCTCGCCGAAGCAGAAAAAAATTGGCAGAAAGCCCAAAGCGGGAGATCCGAATGAAAGCAGAAATACTGATCCGTATCATGAGCGCCGACGATATCGACAACGTGATGGAGGTAGAACACAACGCTTTTTCGATGCCGTGGAGCCGGCGTGCGTTTGAAAATGAAATGTACAACAACCAGTTTGCTCATTATCTGGTGGCGGAAGTCGGAGGCAGAATTGTCGGCTACTGCGGGGTGTGGATTGTCATTGATGAGGCACATGTAACCAACATTGCGGTGCATTCACGCTACCGCGGACGTAAAATTGGCCAGGAGCTGCTGGCCAATTTGATGGAGCTTGCCTACACATACGGGGCCCGGACAATGACGCTCGAAGTGCGTGAAACCAACGAAACGGCCCGGAACCTGTACGATAAATTCGGGTTCGTGCCTGGCGGTGTCCGAAAAAATTATTACATGGATAATAATGAAAATGCGATAGTAATGTGGGTGAATATGAATGAACGAGCATGAACCAATAGATATTCTGGCTGTGGAAACGAGCTGTGATGAGACAGCTGCTGCAGTCATCAGAAATGGCACCGGGATCCGGTCCAACGTTGTCCTTTCCCAGATGAAAAGTCATAAACGCTTTGGCGGCGTCGTGCCCGAGGTCGCTTCGAGACATCACGCGGAATCCATCACCCAGGTAATGGAGCAGGCGCTCGAGGAAGCAGGAAGCTCATTTTCTGATTTGTCTGCCGTGGCGGTAACGGAAGGCCCGGGGCTTGTCGGGGCGCTTCTTGTCGGCGTAAATGCTGCGAAGGCGACAGCCTACGCGAAGGGGCTGCCGCTGATCGGTGTCCACCATATTGCGGGCCATATTCAGGCGACCCGGCTCGAGGCGGAGTGGGAGTACCCCGCTCTTGCGCTCGTCGTGTCCGGCGGCCATACGGAGCTGGTGCTGATCAAAGAAGAAGGGGAGTATGAACTGCTCGGCCAGACAAGAGATGATGCCGTGGGAGAGGCCTACGATAAAGTCGCGCGTACTCTCGGCCTGCCGTACCCCGGCGGCCCGGAACTCGATAAGCTGGCTAAAACCGGAGCGCCGACTGTGCCGCTTCCCGTGGCGTGGCTCGAGGATGGCTCGTATGATTTCAGCTTCAGCGGCTTGAAATCAGCCGTCATGAATACACTCCATAACGCCCGCCAGCGCGGGGAAGAATTGGCCCCGGAAGACGTTGCGGCAAGCTTTCAGCAGAGCGTCATTACCGTACTGACGGAAAAAGCAGCCCGCGCGGCAGAAGCCTGCGGAGTAAAACAGGTGATGGTAGTCGGAGGCGTGGCAGCCAACAGCGGCCTGCGGGCTGCGATGGAGGAAAAATTCAAAGACAGCAGCATAAAGCTGCAGATTCCGCCGCTTCATTTATGTACCGATAATGCAGCCATGATCGGGGCCGCCGCCTATATCAACTGGAAAAAGGGGAAATTTTCCGGTATGGATTTAAACGGTGTGCCCGGCCTGCCGCTTCATAGGTAATGAAAAACCCGTGTCTCTGCCAGAAGAGAACACGGGTTTTACTGTGTGGAGGGGAGGGACTAGGAGTTGGATTCTTCGAGCTGAAGCTCTTCCCATTCCTCCATCAGTTGTTCAAGCTCGCCTCTCAGTTGATTGATCGATGACTGGTAGCCGGCGGCTTTTTCATGGTCTTCGTACACATCGGGCTCGAAAAGGGCTGCTTCCTGCTCCTCGACGAGATGTTCCTTGGCTTCAATATCCTGTTCAATCTGCTCAATGCGGCGCTGCCGCTTGCGGGCCTCGCGTTTGGCTGCTTTATCGTCTGCAAACGAGGACTTAGCTTCACCGGCATCTTCAGGCTTCGGTCCTTCACGCTCAGCCTGGAGCGCCGCTTTTTCCCGTTCTTCTTCCTTTTTGAACAAATAGTAATCATAGTCTCCGATGTAGTTGCGGACGTCGCCGTCGCCCATTTCGAGGATGCGGGTCGCAATCCGGTTCAGAAAATACCGGTCGTGGGAAACAAACAGAATCGTTCCCGGGTAATCAATCAGCGCGTCTTCAAGCACTTCCTTGCTGTCGAGGTCGAGGTGGTTAGTCGGCTCGTCGAGCAGCAGAAAGTTCGATTTCTGCATCATCATTTTGGCGAGCGAGAGACGTGCTTTTTCGCCGCCGCTTAAGTCAGACACCTGCTTCAGCACATCTTCGCCGGTAAATAGAAACTGGCCGAGCACGGTACGGATATCTTTTTCGTTCTCGAGTGGGTATTCATCCCACAGCTCCTGCAGGACGGTTTTGCCCGAGTTCAGTTCGGCCTGCTGCTGATCGTAATACCCAAGGTCCACTTTACTTCCGAGCTGAATATGTCCTTCATCCGGTTCAAGGTCTCCCTTGATCGTTTTTAAAAAGGTACTTTTTCCCGTCCCGTTCGGTCCGATCAGCGCAATACTCTCGCCGCGCTGGGCCCGGACGTTTAAATGCTCAAACACGGGCGCTTTGTCGTCAAAACGGAAGGTGAGGTCTTCTGCTTTTAGTACATCGTTGCCGCTCTGGCGGTCAATGTCGAAGCGCAGGGAGGCGGATTTCCCGTCCCGCTGCGGTTTGTCGAGCTTGTCCATTTTCTCGAGCTTTTTCCGCCGGCTCTGGGCCCGTTTTGTCGTGGACGCGCGCACAATATTTTTCTGCACAAAATCTTCAAGCTCGGCAATTTCCTTCTGCTGCTTTTCGTAGGCCTGCATTTCCTGTTCAAACAGCTCGGCCCGTTTTTCCTGAAACGCGCTGTAGTTGCCGTAGAACAAACGGGCTTTTTTGTGAATGATTTCGTATACCTTCGTCACAATCTGATCCAGAAAATACCGGTCGTGGGAAACGATCAGGACAGCGCCCGGATAGCTGCTTAAATACTGCTCGAGCCAGCGCAGGGTATCCATATCCAGGTGGTTGGTCGGCTCGTCAAGAATTAAAAGCTCCGGCCGCGACAGCAGAAGCTTGCCGAGAGCGAGACGGGTCTTCTGGCCGCCACTTAACGACTGAACCGGCGTGTCGAGGGAGAAGCTGCCAAAGCCGAGCCCGGCCAGCACCGTGCGGATGTCGGACTCGTAGCGGTAGCCGCCGCGCGCTTCGAATTCCTGCTGGCGCTGGTCGTAGTCGGCCATCAGCTTTTCATAGGCCCTGGCGTCATCAATAACGTCGGGCTCGGACATTTTCGCCTCCATACGGCGCAATTCGGCTTCAGCTTTCTGCAGGTGGGTAAAGACGTCGAGCATTTCATCCCACATAGTTTTATCGCTGTTCAGGCCGGTATGCTGCTCAAGGTACCCGAATGTCGTTCCCTTTGGCATCGTGATGGAGCCGGAATCATACGAGGATTCACCGGCAAGAATTTTCAGGAGGGTGGATTTGCCGGCCCCGTTTTTGCCTACCAGGGCCACCCGCTCGCCTTCCTTTATTTCGAGTTTTATTTGATCAAGTACGGTTTCTGCCCCAAAAGACTTGGTGACACCCGAACATTGAAGTAAAATCATATTTATATAGCTCCTTTAATAACAACTCTGATAGTATCAGTGTATCGTACTTTTCGGCGAAACGCGAAACAGGATAAGTCTCGCCGCAGGTAAGCGTTTCGGTACGTTTTCATGGGGACACATGCTATACTGTTTACAGACAATGACAATACATTTAGGTGGAAATAATTATGAATACAGACCAGCAAAAAATTCCGCAGGCTACCGCGAAACGGCTGCCCCTATATTATCGATTTCTGGAAAGCCTTTATGCAACAGGCAAAACACGCGTTTCTTCAACCGAATTGAGTGAGGCGGTCAAGGTGGATTCGGCAACGATCCGCCGGGATTTTTCGTATTTCGGCGCGCTCGGCAAGAAAGGATACGGCTACAATGTCCAGTACCTGCTGTCATTTTTCCGGACCACCCTGGACCAGGATGAGGCGACAGACGTAGTGCTTCTTGGCGTCGGGAACCTGGGAAAGGCGCTGCTTCGTTACAATTTCTCCAAAAATGAAAACACACGGATTGTGGCTGCATTTGATATCAATAAAGACATGGTGGGAGAGCAGATTGGGAACGTGCCGGTGTATCACACGGACGATCTCGCGGAAAAGCTTGAAGAGCATAACGTTTCCGTAGCGATGCTCACGGTGCCGTCTGCAGCGGCCCAGACGACTGGAGAAAAATTGGTGGAGGCAGGCATCAGCGGCATTCTGAACTTTACCCCGGCGCGCTTATCCGTCCCTACGTCCGTTCGCGTGCATCATATCGATCTTGCCATCGAGCTGCAGACTCTCGTGTATTTTCTGAAAAATTATCCGTTGGACAGCGAATAGACTGTCAGCAGGATACTTCATTTATACTGACCCATTAAAAAGGGACCGGCCAACATTCAGGCGGTCCCTTTTGCTATTTCTTCTTTTTCTGCTCCGACATGAGGCGCAGATAGTTGAATCCCATCACGAGGTCATATGCGGCAAAGGCGGCGAGCAGGATGCTCCAGAACGACCAGGAGGACTCGCTGACGGAAAAGTACGTAAACATCAGCAGCACTCCGCCCAGCGTAAAGTAAAAGAGGGCAGCGGTAGAAGCTTTCATATTACATCAACCCCTGAACAAGCAGAATAAGTGCACTCTCGGCTTCACGCATAATTCGTTCAATTTCATCCTGGAACAATACCTGAATACCGACCACAAATGCATTCATGAGAGAGTGGACGATAATCGGCACGATGATGCGGCCGGTTTTGACATACAAGTAAGCGAACACAAAGCCGATCATGGTGTAGACGAGCAGATGGGTGAAATCCAAATGCACTGCAGCAAATATCAGGGAGCTGATAATAGCGGCAATAAAAAAGTTCGTTCGTTTATACAGCGAGCCGAATATAGCTTTACGGAACACCAGCTCTTCGAGAATCGGGCCGATCACAGCTACGATAATTACAAAGGCCGGCATGCTGTTAACAAGCTCGATGATCTGCGCTGTGTTTTCAGACGCCGTATCGATGCCGAGCAGGTTCTGTTCGATCAAACCGGCAACGATCTGGCCGGCATACGCGAGGGCGAACCCGATAAAAATCCAGGCGACGGAATTCGGCCACGGCATTTTTGGTTTGTTGAACGCGAGGCGCTGACCCCTTTCAGGAATCAGCAGAATCAAAATAACAATCAAAGCGACGATAAAGCTCGCAAAAATCCAGAAGTACGAAGCCTGCTGCGCGGAATCAAAGCTGCCTACAGCCAAAAGGGCCGGAACGGCAACGATGCCCGAAAGCTGCATAAGTACATAAATAATAACAATGCTCCAGTAACGTGCGGCCATGGAAGGGGATCACTCCTAATCTCTCTCGGTTAAATCCAGTTTCGAACGCTCTAATTGTATCACAGGTGCCTGCAGGAAGAATAAAGAGAGCGCTTGCGAATTTATGACAATTTTGAAATAGAAGATTAATAAAATGATTAGCAGGGAATGTGAATGAAGGCGCCATCAAGCGCCGGAGTGGGAAAAGACAGAAAAAATTTTCGCTTCCCTCTTGCAAACAAAGCCCAGGTTGATTAATATAATAATTGGGTTTAGCACTCGGAAGGAAAGAGTGCTAACAACAATGTTGTTACTGTCGTTCCCGTTACATATAACGGACGATGAAAATATTCTAAGGAGGTTGTTTTCCTTGTTAAAGCCTTTAGGTGATCGACTCGTACTCGAACAGGTAGAATCAGAAGAAAAAACCGCTGGCGGTATTGTGCTGCCGGACTCCGCCCAGGAGAAACCACAGGAAGGACGCGTGGTTTCTGTAGGTGCCGGTGCTGTAAAAGACAACGGTGAACGCGTAACGCCGGAAGTAAGTGAAGGCGACATCGTCGTTTATTCGAAGTTTGCAGGCACAGAAGTGAAATACGACGGAAAAGATTATTTAATCGTCCGCGAAAGCGACATCCTCGCTGTAGTCCAGTAATCAGCTTTATTTCGAAATCATTATTACATTAGGAGGATTTCATCATGGCTAAAGATATTAAGTTTAGTGAAAACGGCCGCCGCGCGATGCTCCGCGGTGTGGACGAACTCGCAAACGCTGTAAAAGTAACGCTTGGACCAAAAGGCCGCAACGTTGTTTTGGAAAAAAAGTTCGGTTCCCCGCTTATCACCAATGACGGTGTAACCATCGCCAAAGAAATCGAACTCGAAGACAATTTCGAAAACATGGGCGCCCAGCTCGTATCCGAAGTTGCCAGCAAAACGAACGACATTGCCGGTGACGGTACAACAACAGCAACCGTTCTTGCCCAGGCTATGATTCAGGAAGGCCTGAAAAACGTTACCTCCGGTGCGAACCCAATGGGTATCCGCCGCGGCATGGAGAACGCAACCAAAGTAGCGGTTGAAGAACTCCGTAACGTCAGCAAGCCGATTGAAGGCAAAGAATCCATCACGCAGGTTGGCGCGATTTCTGCAGGATCTGAAGAAATCGGTCAAATCATTGCAGAAGCCATGGAGCGCGTGGGCAACGACGGCGTTATCACAGTCGAAGAATCCCGCGGCCTTGATACAGAGCTTGAAGTTGTGGAAGGTATGCAGTTTGACCGCGGCTATGCGTCTCCGTACATGGTTTCCGACAACGAATCCATGACTGCAGAGCTCGATAACCCGTATATTTTAATCACGGACAAAAAGCTCACAAGCATTCAGGAAGTACTTCCGCTGCTTGAGCAGGTTGTACAGCAGAACCGTCCAATCCTCATCATCGCAGAAGATGTGGAAGGCGAAGCGCTTGCGACTCTCGTTGTGAACAAACTGCGCGGAACGTTCAACGCGGTAGCAGTGAAAGCACCAGGCTTTGGCGACCGTCGTAAAGCAATGCTTGAAGACATCGCTACACTTACCGGTGGTACGGTCATTACAGAAGATGTAGGCCTTGACCTGAAGACTGCAACGATCGACCAGCTCGGTCACGCCAACAAAATCACGATCGATAAAGACAACACAACGATCGTAGAAGGAAGCGGCGATCCGCAGACGATCGGCGCACGTGTGACACAGCTTCGCACACAGATGGAAGAAACCACTTCCGAATTCGACCGTGAAAAACTTCAGGAGCGCCTCGCGAAGCTTGCAGGCGGCGTAGCCGTTGTTAAAGTCGGCGCAGCGTCTGAAACTGAAATGAAAGAGCGCAAGCTCCGCATCGAAGACGCCCTCAGCTCTACACGCGCAGCAGTAGAAGAAGGCATTGTCTCCGGCGGCGGTACCGCGCTGATGAACGTCTACAAAAAAGTAGAAGAAGAAATGAACAACACTACAGGCGACGAAGCAACCGGCGTGAAAATCGTTCTCCGTGCCCTCGAAGAACCACTCCGTCAGATTGCGCATAACGCAGGCCTTGAAGGCTCCGTTATCGTTGAGCGTCTGAAAACAGAAGCAGTCGGACACGGCTATAACGCAGCGACCGGCGAATGGGTAAACATGATTGACGCAGGTATCGTCGATCCTACAAAAGTTACCCGCTCCGCGCTGCAAAACGCATCGTCC
Source organism: Marinococcus luteus (assembly GCF_900106595.1). Classification (GTDB taxonomy): domain Bacteria; phylum Bacillota; class Bacilli; order Bacillales; family Marinococcaceae; genus Marinococcus; species Marinococcus luteus. Next base: position 6,969 of record NZ_FNNC01000009.1, on the reverse strand, counting down.
GTATCCTCCATGTTCCTGACAACCGAAGCAGTTATCGCCGACATCCCAGAAGAAAATGGCGGCGGTGCCGGCGGCGGCATGCCAGACATGGGTGGCATGGGCGGAATGGGCGGCATGATGTAGGCCAACAGGATGTTGGTCACCCGGACGTTGCGACAGGACTTCGCGGTTCTCGCCCGGGTTCCGCTCAATCCCATGCTATAACCCAGCTTTAATGAAAATGAGCAGAATGCTGACATTTTGCTAACATTTGAATAGAATGTACTTTAAGCTTCTCATGAGTTCACTGAACTTGTGGGAAGCTTTTTTATGGTTTTTAGTCATATAAGCGTAAAGATTAGTACCTGTTAGACGATCAATTCAATCGCTAAAAAGTAAACTGGATACCCGGAAAACTCGTTAATCGTAAAGTTCTTAAAAATCTTTTCATCCCTTCTCCTGAATGCAGCCAAAATTATCTAAAAGCACTCCCGCAGTAGATTGCCAGCTTTACTTTAGCATGGTAAAATGTAACCAATATATGTAAAAGGAGGGATTTTAATGAGGTATAAAGAAAAGAAAAAATGGTATCAGCGGATTCCCGGGTATCGTTCCGGGGTAACGTGGAAGATGATTACAGCTTCTATTATTTATACTTTAATTTTATTTGTTATATTAGTTCCATCTGAATCTTCTACAGAAATAGCTGATGAAAATACCGCGGAAGATGCTGCTGAATTGGAAGCAGAAGATGCAACAGCAGCCAACGATAAACAAGAAGCAGACAAGCAAACGAATAACGACGAAGAAGAACAAAAAGCGAAGGAAGAGGAAGAGCGCCAGGCTGAAGAGGAAGCCGAACAGGAAGCGAAAGAAGAGAAAGAGCGCCAGGCTGAAGAGGAAGCCGAACAGGAAGCGAAGGAAGAGGAAGAGCGCCAGGCTGAAGAGGAAGCCGAACAGGAAGCGAAAGAAGAGAAAGAGCGCCAGGCTGAAGAGGAAGCCGAACAGGAAGCGAAAGAAGAGAAAGAGCGCCAGGCTGAAGAGGAAGCCGAACAGGAAGCAAAGGAAGAGAAAGAGCGCCAGGCTGAAGAGGAAGCCGAACAGGAAGCAAAGGAAGAGGAAGAGCGCCAGGCTGAAGAGGAAGCCGAACAGGAAGCAAAGGAAGAGGAAGAGCGTCAGGCTGAAGAGGAAGCCGAACAGGAAGCAAAGGAAGAGGAAGAACGTCAGGCTGAAGAGGAAGCCGAACAGGAAGCGAAAGAAGAGGAAGAGCGTGAGACTGAAGAAGAATCCAGCGGATCTGTTTCTCAGGAGCAGGCAGTCAGCCAGGCTAAGAGTTATCTGGAATATACGGCCTTTTCTAAATCAGGGTTGATCGAGCAATTGGAGTATGAGGGCTTTAGCACGGAAGAGGCAACATATGCTGTGGAAAATATCTCAGTTGACTGGGAGGAGCAGGCGGTCAGCCAGGCCCAGGACTATCTGGAGTACACAGCATTCTCCGAATCAGGATTAATCGAGCAATTGGAGTATGACGGTTTCAGCTCATCGGAAGCCGCGCATGGTGTGGAAAACATTACAGTTGACTGGCAGGAACAGGCGGTTATTCAGGCCGAGGATTATCTGGAGTACAGTTCTTTTTCAAGACAGGGGCTAATTGATCAATTGACTTTTGAAGGGTTCAGCACAGAGCATGCCACATATGCTGCCGGTCAAGTTGGTTTGTAATAGACAGATTGAGTTTAGGGGGCAGCAAAAGCTGCTCCCTTTATCTATCAGTAACTATTAATTATACCTCTCTTTTTCAGTATCGGTATGTAATTCGATCCATAATATTTATTGAAGTGATCATGAATATTGAACTTGAAGTGTTGGAGGATAATTGTAGAATGAACCGGGAAAATCAGTTAAGTACAGAGAAACCTCACACAAATGGATGGAAAGGGAGACGATTATATTAAGTCACTACTATTAAGTATAGCTGTAGTAATCACTCTTGCCGTGCTGGGGAATGCTTTTGTAGGTAATGCTTTAACTGTTTGGTACGCTCAGCTTAACAAGCCCTGGTATTTAGTTCCTTTATGGTTTTTTTTAGTTGTCGGCGTTCTTTATTACATTATGGGGACCGTCATTTTATACCGGCAAATGCATAAAATTGATGAATCACATTTGCGAAAGGCGGCTTTGGTTCTTACATTGATCATGCTGGTAGGAAATGAAGTATGGAATTATTTATTTTTTGGTCTGCAAAGCACTTTTTTAGGTTTTATTGGTTTAATCCCTTTTACACTGGTAGTTGGCTTATTAGCATATACCCTTAAAAAAATTGATGTTTTTTCTTTTAGTATTCTCTTACCTTATATTTTATGGTTAGTGTATGATTTAATTTGGGCATTCAGTTTATATATGCAAAATCTGTAACATGAATTTTTGTAATTGGGAGGAAACGATATGAAAAACATACGCTGGGGCATTATAGGATGCGGCAATGTGACAGAGGTGAAAAGCGGGCCTGCCTTTCAACTGGCCGAAAACAGTTCCCTGCAGGCGGTGATGAGGAGAAATGGAGAAAAGGCGAGGGACTATGCAGAACGTCACGGGGTTCCCAGCTGGTATGATAAAGCGGAGGATCTTATCCACGACGCCGAAGTGGATGCCATTTATATAGCGACGCCGCCTTTGTCACATAAGGAATATACAATCATGGCCGCTAAAGCGGAAAAGCCTGTGTATGTGGAAAAGCCGATGGCAAACAGCACAGACGAATGTGCAGAAATGATAAAAGCCTGCGAACATAATGGTGTTCCGTTGTTTGTTGCCTACTATAGAAGATCTCTTCCGCGTTTTAGAAAAGTAAAAGAGCTGCTGGATGCCGGAAGCATTGGAGAGGTTCGGTTTGCTTCTATCCAGCAGAACCAGAAAATCGTCCAAAAAGACGAAAACGGAGAATGGCCGTGGAGGGTGATCCCTGAAAAGAGCGGCGCAGGACTTTTTTATGATGTCGGCTCCCATACGCTGGATCTTTTTGATTACCTGCTCGGGCCTTTGAGCGATGTGAAGGGTTCTGCGGTGAACCTGGCTGATTCCTACCCGGCTGAAGATACGGTAAGCGGCACATGGAAGTTTGAGAGCGGTGCTGTCGGGATAGGGGTATGGAATTTCTCTGCATATAAAAATGAAGATAATAATCGTATTGTTGGTACAAAAGGAGAAATACGGTTCTCTACGTTTGATGATAAGCCGATCCTCCTTCTAAACGAAGCCGGGGAAGAAGCTTTTCATATCGAGCACCCTAAACATATTCAGCATCATCACATTCAGTCCATTGTTGATGAACTGCTTGGAAAGGATGTCTGTTTAAGTACTGGCAAAACAGCTTTTCGTACTAATCAGGTAATGGAGGAGCTTGTCAAAGAATATTATTAAAAACAAACTGAACGTTAAGCATTATACGTTGACGTTCAGTAATTTTTATATTAGCATATGCTTATATAATAAAATGATGGTAGGTGAACGTATGGAAAAGATCAAACCGGAAATTAAGGACACTGCTTCTGTGCTGAAGCTGTTGGGAGACAATACACGTCTTTCCATTGTCAGCCTTGTACAGAACCACGAATGCTGCGTATGTGAATTTGTGGAGCTTCTGGAAATGTCCCAGTCGTCGGTGAGCCAGCATCTCAGAAAGCTCCGGGACGCCGGCCTTGTCAAAGAAAAGCGGAAGGGGCACTGGATTTTTTATTCGTTTAACCGGGAGCATCCGTCTGCGGGCATGGTGGAGGACATTCTCCGGCATGTGCCCGACCAGAACGAAAAGCTGCAGCAGCTGGAACGGGACGGACTGCGCATCAATTGTGACTGAGTGTCACCGCACGAAATAATACTTCATGAAATGAGGATTCAGTGATGAACAAAAAGAAGATGTATTTTTTATGTACGGGTAATTCCTGCCGAAGCCAGATGGCAGAAGGGTTCGGCCATTATTTCCTGGGAAATGAATGGGAGGTCCATAGCGCTGGTATTGAAGCCCACGGCCTGAATCCAAAAGCGGTCGAAGCCATGAACGAAGTCGGCATCGATATTTCCACGCAGGAATCGAGCATGATCGACCCGGAATATTTAAACAACGCGGATATGGTGGTCACGCTTTGCGGCGATGCCAACGATAAATGCCCAATGACACCACCACACGTCACGAGGGAGCACTGGGGCTTTGACGACCCGGCAAAAGCAGAAGGTACAGAGGAAGAACGCTGGGCGGTGTTCCAGCGCGTGCGTGATGAAATTAAAGAGCGTATTCATGCCTTCGCCCAGACAGAAAACGTAAAATAGAGGAGAAGATAAGCATGACAAAGGTGCGTATTTATGACCCTGCGATGTGCTGTGATACAGGTGTGTGCGGACCAGGCACAGACCCGGAGCTCGTGCGGATCGCTGCTGCGGTTGAGCGTCTTCAGCAGCAGGGGTACGACATTGAACGCTATAACCTGTCTAATCAGCCGGAGCAGTTTGCCGCAGCCAAAGACGTTACCGAGCGCATCACAACCGATGGAATCGAAGCTCTTCCAATTGTATTGAAAGACGGGGCGATTGTATTGACAGCGGGGTATCCGGACGTGGAACAGCTCGCGGACTGGTTTGACGCAAAGGCCGAAGAGCTTCAGCCGGAAAGAAATGTTCCAACGGTCGAACTGTCGTTTAACACCCGCTATTCTAAATAAAAAGGGGATCGCCTGATGAACAAGAAACGCTTTCACCCGGATCATCATACGTATACCCGCTACTTGTTTTTTACCGGTAAAGGCGGCGTCGGCAAAACATCCTCTGCTTCAGCGCTCGCAGCTTATCTTGCTGGAAAAGGCAGGCAGGTACTGCTTGTGAGCACCGATCCGGCTTCGAACCTGGACGACGTGCTTGAAATGCCGCTGAATAACCGGGCGTCAGCTGTGCCGGACGTAAAGGGCCTGTATGCAAGCAATATCGACCCCGGAGAAGCGGCCGAAACGTACAAAGAAGCTGTGGTTGGTCCGTACCGGAACCTTTTACCGGAAACAGCCGTAGCGCAGATGGAAGAGCAGCTTTCGGGCGCATGTACCGTTGAAATTGCTGCCTTTAATGAATTTGCAGAGCTGTTAACGGCGCCAAACGAAAGCTATGACCATATCATTTTTGATACAGCCCCGACCGGTCATACGCTCCGCCTGCTGGAGCTGCCATCAGCCTGGGATGACTTTTTACAGACGAGTACCCACGGTGCTTCCTGCCTTGGCCCGTTATCCGGCCTGGCAGATAAAAAAACAATGTATGAACAAGCGGTCGCCCAGCTCGCAGATGCTTCCCGGACAACGGTATACATTGTCGCGCGCCCCGATACTTCCTCTCTGGAAGAAGCGGCCCGGACAGCGGAAGAGCTGGGGAGCATGGGGATGCGTGAACAGGTATTTTTAGTAAATGGTTTGTTCACGCCTTCAGGCACCGAAGACGCCACCGCCTCTTTGTTTGCCTCCGCCCAGCAGAAAGCCTTGCAGCAGGCCCCTGATTTCTTCGAGGATAAAACGCTTTGGACGCTTGCCTATCATGCGGTGATATCTACAGGGGCTGCCTGCTTAACTCATTTATTTGATGAGCCTTCCGTGGTGGAGGACCCCGAACCGTTTCATGAAGCTGGACCAGCGACGACGGTGGAGGACATGGTGCAGGATATTGAAGATCAGAAATACCGTCTCGTATTTACGATGGGAAAAGGCGGTGTCGGGAAAACGACAATGGCAGCCGAGGTGGCGTCAAAGCTTGCTGCACGAGGCCACGCTGTTCATTTAACGACGACCGATCCGGCGGATCATCTGGCCGGCGTTATCGATTTGGATAATCTTTCTTCTTTATTAACAGTCAGTCATGTGAATCCGGAAGAGGCTCTGTCGGATTATCAGAAAACCACAAAAGACGAAGCCATCGCTGCCGGCGTTTCAGCATCTGAGCTTTCCTATATTGAAGAGGATCTTTCCTCTCCATGCACGGAAGAAATAGCGGTATTTCAAGCCTTTTCTGAAGTAGCAGCCCGGGCGGATAACGAAATTGTGGTTATTGATACAGCCCCGACCGGCCATACGCTGCTGCTTCTGGAACACGCGGAGCAGTATACAAAGGAAATTGAACGAAGCAGCGGGCATACGCCCGAGGCTATGAAGCAGCTGCTGCCAAGGCTGAAAAATCCGGACGAGACAGCTTTTCTGCTGCTTACTCTTCCGGAAACAACGCCAGTCCTTGAAGCGGAGCGTCTGCAGCAGGATCTTGGCCGCACTGGTATTTATCCGAAATGGTGGGTCATCAATCAAAGCTTTGCAGCTGCGCAAACGAATGACCCTCTTCTCCGGAAAAAAGGGATAAGAGAACTTTTTTGGATCGATTACGTGAAGAAAAACCTGGCAGATAAAATAGTTACGCTTCCCTGGGATGCGAATGCAGGGAAAAAAGCCCAAACGATATCTTGATGCAAAGGGGAAAATAAATATGGAGATTACCAACGAAGCAAAAACGGTACTGCAGACACTGATGGCGGAAAATAAAGTCGATCATGTACGGGTAGCCTATGAAGGAATGGGATGCTGCTCCCCGCAGATCGGCCTTGGCTTGAGCCAGCCGGAAGAAAAGGACAAGGTGGAAAATATTAACGATATCCAGGTTGCGGTAGATGAACGTGTTGTGGAATTTGTGCAGGCAGTAAAGCTTGATATACAGGACAATGAAGAGGGCCAGCAGCAGTTTGTCATGACCGGACTGCCGGAAAATAACTGCTGAATGAGCCCGGAGAAGGATTCAGGAAAGGAGTCGTTTTATGACTGAAGAACGGATTTATGATGTGATTATCGCGGGCGCCGGCCCGGCCGGCATGACCGCGGCGGTATACGCCTCCCGGGCGGAAATGGATACGCTCATGCTCGAGCGCGGCGTGCCCGGCGGCCAGATGGCCAACACCGAGGACGTGGAAAACTA
>NZ_FNNC01000007.1 GCF_900106595.1 Marinococcus luteus | reverse complement strand
ATGCGCCATAACCCCTTTCCAGGCTATTTCTTTTTATCATAGCATAAAAAAACTGTCGACACGCTCTAAAATTAGAGCCATTGTCGACAGTCTGAGACAGGCCGCTATCGAGCGGCCTGTCTTTTGTATTAATTACGATGCTTCTTTTTTCTCTTTGGAATCCTTGTAATCCTGTACTTCGTTTTTCGGCTGCTCCAGCGGCTTCTTCAAAATAGCCAGCATAATCATCGTCACGAGCGATCCGATCAGAATCGCCAGGAAGTATAGGAAAACTCCGCCGCCCTGTACAGCGTTCAGGAAGAACACGAGGAACCCTCCGTGCGGCGCAAGCAGTTCGACGTTGAACAGCATGGCCAGACCGCCTGCTACTGCAGAACCAGTAACGATGGAAGGAATAACCCGAAGCGGATCGGATGCTGCAAATGGAATAGCACCTTCAGTAATGAAGAACGACCCAAGGGCATAGTTTGTATACCCTGCGGAACGCTGCTCTTTTGGAAAACGGTTCTTAAAGAACGTAACCGCAAGTGCGATACCAAGCGGCGGCACCATTCCGCCAGCCATTACAGCTGCGTGCGGGGCGTAAATACCCTGTCCAATCAAGGCTACACCGACGGTGAAGGCCGCTTTGTTGAACGGTCCGCCCATATCGATTGCCATCATACCGCCAAGCAGAATCCCAAGAAGTACTAAGTTACTTGTACCAAGACCGGTAATCCAGTTTTGAAGACCTGTGTTAAGAAACGCAATTGGCGTAATAAACACGTAGTACATTAAGAGACCGGTGATTAAAATATTAATAACTGGATAGAACAAAATCGTTTTAATACCATCAAGCACCTGCGGAAGCCCTGATAGTGCTTTCTTAACGCCGAGGGCCACATACCCGCCAAGGAAACCGGCGATAATACCGCCAAGGAAACCGGCTGTTGCGTCTTCAGACCCCGGGATACCCTGTGTGGCCATAAAACCACCGACCATTGCCGGCATGAAACCAGGACGATCTGCGATGCTCATGCCGATAAAGCCGGCAAGCACTGCTACGAATAATCCAAACGCATACTGTCCGCCTATCGCGTTCAAGGCCTGGGCAAATCCATTAAACTGATCACTTTCCGGATCTGCTGAGTTAATTCCCCAGAAGAAAGAAAGAGCGATAAGGATCCCGCCGCCGATAACAAATGGCAGCATGTTCGAAACCCCGTTCATCAGGTGGCGGTAAATAGCATTACCAACTGCTTTTGCACCGCCTCCACCGCCGGCGGAAGCTGATTCTTCATCCGACGAAGAACTTCTTCCAGAACCTCTGTATTTCGAAAATTCTCCGTTTACGGCCTGGTTAATTAACTGTTCCGGTTTACGGATTCCATCCGTAACTTTCGTGGATAAAAGCGGCTTGCCATCAAAGCGTTCCATTTCAATTTTTGTATCAGACGCTACGATAATTGCTTCCGCATTTGCGATTTCTTCAGAAGTGAGGCGGTTTTTAACCCCACCGGAACCGTTTGTTTCCACTTTAATGGAGACACCGAGCTCCTTTGCCTTGTCTTTAAGCGCGTCTGCTGCCATGTACGTGTGAGCGATACCAGTCGGGCAGCCAGTCACTGCAAGAATTCTCGGCGTAGTGCTGTCTCCTCCGGCAGCCTGCGCAGAAGAGGCTTCTGCTTCTTCCTCATCGCTTCCAAGCTTGTCTCTTTCTTTTGCATCCACAGCCGCCATGATCTCGTCTTCAGATTCTGCATTCAGCAGATCCTGGCGGAAGTTTTCATCCATTAACAGCGTAGACAAACGGGACAGTGTAGTTAAATGCGCTTCGTTCGCTCCTTCTGTCGCTGCAATCATGAAAAACAGATGTGCCGGCTGACCGTCCAGTGATTCATAATCCGCGCCATCCTGAGAACGTCCGAATGCAATGGCCGGCGTATCCACAGCACTTGTTTTTGCGTGAGGAATGGCTATGCCTTCGCCGATGCCGGTAGAACTCTCTGATTCCCTTTTTTCAATCGCTTCTTTAAAAGCCTGTCGGTCATTTAAACGGCCGGCGGTGTCAAGCTTGTTTACCAGTTCATCAATCACTCCGGCTTTGTCTGTCGACGAGAGAGACAGCAGCACGGTATCTCTTTTTAATAGATCAGTAATTTTCATTCTGCTCACCCCTTTAAGCTTGATTAGTTTCTTCGCTTTCCAGCGAACGAATAGTTATTTTTTGACTTAGTGCTTTTACTTCTTCTTTCGTACAGAATGTTTCAGAAAAAGCTGTAGCGCTTCCGGCAGCCACTGCTTTGTTCAGCACCTGATCTGGAGTCAGACGTTCCGTGATTCCGGCGGCAAACCCAGCCACCAGGGAATCCCCTGCCCCAACAGAGTTCACAGCTTTCTGTTTTGGCACGGAAGCATGGAGAGTCTGTGATTTATTAATATATACAGCTCCTTCTCCTGCCATCGATATAACGACGTGCTCAATATCAAAATCCTCCAAAAGCTTTCGGCCATAAACCGCAGCGTCTTCCACACTGCTCACTTCCACTTCGTACAATTCTGCCAGCTCAAGATGGTTCGGCTTCACAAAATAAGGGCGGCCTTTCAACGCCTCGCCGAGCGCTTCTCCGCTCGTGTCCAAATACACCCGGACTCCTTTATTTTTCACCCGCTCCATCATGTCCAGGTAGATGGTATGAGGAAGAGAAGAAGGAACGCTTCCCGCGAGTATTAATTCATCCTCCTCCGTAAGAGCATCCAGCTTCTGGTACAGCGCTTCTACGTCTTCGCGCGAGACACCCGGGGAAGCTCCATTAATTTCTGATTCCTGCCCACCGCGGATTTTGACATTAATTCTTGTGTCCTCTGCCACCTGCACAAAATCCGTTTGAATCTTTTCTTTTTCCAGGCTTTCTTCAATATACCGTCCGGTAAAGCCGCCTACAAAACCGAACGCAGTGGACTGTTGTCCGAGCCTTTGCAGCACTCTCGAAACGTTAATGCCTTTGCCCCCTGGATATTTCAAATCATTTTTCGAGCGGTGGATACTCCCCGGAATAAACTCTTCCAGTTCTACTACATAATCGATCGCCGGATTCAGCGTTACTGTGTATATCATGTACTCACGACCTTCACATCTGTGTATTTCTTCAAGTTTGTCCGTTCATCGTCCCGCAGTCTGTCCGACGTAATAACTTCCGCTAAAGCAAGTTCACCAATGTTTGCAAACGTGATGGAACCAATCTTCGAATGATCCGCCAGTACATAGCTCCTTTCCGCAAGGTCGAGCGCTGTCCGCTTAACCACTGCTTCATCCGGATCCGGGGTTGTATACCCGTGGACGGGATGAACACCGTTAATGCCGAGAAAGCAGGCATCAAAACAAAATTCCCTCAATGCCTCTATAGCTTTAATTCCTACCAGTGCACCTGTTCCCTGCTTGCCTTTACCTCCGATGACGTACGTTTCAATGCCTCTTTCAAGCAAAAGCGGTACATGTGGTATGCCATTGGTCACTACGACAAGATCCCGGTCCGCCAAATAAGGAATCATTTCCAGGGTCGTCGTCCCGGCGTCTAAAAAAAGGCACTCGCCAGGTTCAAGCAGGGATGCTGCAGCTTCTGCAATCTTTTTCTTTTCCCATTGATTTACGCTGCTCTTTTCTGCGATAGTTGGTTCATTTCGGCGGCGCCTTGAGAGAGAAGCTCCTCCGTGGATCCGTTTAATCTGCTCATCAGATTCCAGTTTGGATAAGTCTCTTCGAACCGTTGCTTCAGAAGCACCGGTTAATTCCACCAGCTCATGAATGGAGGCAGTATCTTTAGTTTTTAAAATCTCGATGATCGTTTCCCTGCGCTCCGTGTGAAGCATCCTCTTCTCTCTCCTTTCTGACTTCGCCGTAAAAACAACAGGCATCTGCGAAAGTTTTGATCGTTTTCTGCGTCTGCTTGTTTGATTATCTTCATTGTACACGCTTACTTAATCATAATCAATCAATTTTATTCAAAAACAATCAATTATTTTTATTTTTTGATTGGAAATGGAATTTACCTCCTTTGAATCCGTCATGTATTTCAGTACGAAAAAAAGCACGCCTCTTTTTAGAGACGTGCCTGAAGGTATATAAGTATCATCAGCTGCCATTCAGCTTTTCCCGGGTCACCGCTTCAATCACTTCTCCCGAGGGGTTAAACTTTAAAGCACGGTATATTTCATCGTGGTAGAACGTAAACCATGCATGACGCTGACAGCCCCAGTTCATGTAGTGTTCTTTCATGTACACCGAATCCACCGGATAGTCATCATAAGCCGTCACCCAGAGCACATTCTGGTGAGCATGCGTCGGCATATTATCAGCCATGTGAATCAGCGTGCTGCTTTCATCTTCAATCAGGATAATGCTCATTCCTGCGCTGTGGCCGCCTGTATGCACCATCCGTATATTTTCGGTAAGCTGCAGCTCTGACTCAAACGTCTCCACCTGATGGGCCACCGGCTTCCAGTTTTTTTCCCAGTACGTGTTTTCCGAACGGATGTTTGGATTTTTCATTTCCTCCCACTCCGTTTCCGATACATGAATGACAGCATTTCGAAATACCGGCACACTCTGCCCCTGTTCTTCCCGGGCGAGCCCCGAGGCATGGTCAAAGTGCATATGCGTCATCAATACAGCGTCAATGTCCGAGGCGTAAAGATTCATCTCTCTCAGACTCTGCTCGACATTTGATTCTTCCGTTACGCCATAGTTCCGCTGCTGCTTTTTGCTGAGCCGGCCATTTCCAAGACCTGCGTCGACCAGTATATTTCTGCCCTCTCCCTGAATAAGCAGCGGGTCTGTCGGCATCGGCACCTGATTGTTCTCATTCACCGGGTACTTTTTGGACCAGAGAGGTTTTGGAACCACCCCGAACATAGCACCCCCATCCATGTTGGTTACTCCGCCTTCAAGCCATGTAATTGTATAATCACCAATGGTTAACTGATTCATGAAAGCAGTGCCTCCTTTTCATAAAAGAAAGCGCCTATCGCACATATTACGGTCTCACCGCTTCTGTAAAGTAAATAGGCTCTCCCTTCGCGTAAAATTTCTCTTCATATTCTGTCATCACATTTCCTTCAGCTTCTTCACTTTCATGGAGATGAAGACGCACTTTCCTCAGAGCAAAACCAAAGGTCGAAAGAGAAGCAAGAGAATATTCAAACAGCCCCTGATTGTCCGTTTTCATCTGCACTGTGCCCCCGGGCACCAGAATCTGCTTATACAGCTCGAGAAAATCAGGGTGTGTCAGCCGACGTTTTTCATGGCGCTTCTTCGGCCATGGATCAGTAAAATTGATATAAAGAGTTTCCACCGAGGAAGGCTCAAAGTACTCCATTACATGGCGCACATCCCCGTGAATGAAAGCAAGGTTCTCCGGCTGCTTGAATAAAGCACGCTGCACTCCTGTCGCAAGAACACTTTCATACATTTCCATTCCGATAAAATTAATGTCTGGATGCTTAATACTGTTGTCGCTTAAGTATTTCCCTTTGCCCGTACCTACTTCTAAATGGATAGGCTGATCATTTCCGAATCTTTTTTGCCAATTTTTATTTACCTGTTCCGCTTTTGTGACCACCAGTTCCGGGTGTTCCTGTAAAAACTCGTGCGCCCACGGCTTATGACGGAGTCTCATCGTACTTTTCCCTCTTTCTTCATATAATAACTATATATTTAACATACAAAATCCGCTGAAAACGCAGTGACGTTCCAGCGGATTTTTATATTTGCAATGAGTCCCGGTCCAACACTGCTTCAAGCTGTTTTTTATAAAACTCTGCTTCTTTTCTCCGGTTCGTCAGTATGGCCTGCTGAGCGTGATCAAGCAGGTGGCTGATAATCTGCCAGCGCATCCGCCGCTGTAAATGGGAGGTTAAAGGAAGACCGTATTCCTGCAGCCACCCGTCCCATTCTTCTTTTGGAATGTATTCATACAAAATCAGAGCCAGATCAAGTGCTGGATCACTGACTGTGGCGTTATCCCAGTCCACTAAATACAAATCCCCGTTGGCATCAAACATCCAATTATTATGGTTCATATCACCGTGACAGACAACGAGACGGGGAGGCTGGACTTCACCGGAGGTCCCTGCAAGTTCTTCGAGAGCAACTGCCATTGAATCCGTAATATAAGGAAGCTGATCCTGCTGCTCTCTTAATACAGCGATGGTTGCTTCCGGCGTGCGTGCATGGTTTCCTATTCTCATAAACATGTCCAGCAGTTCGCTAGACGAATGAATTTTGGATAACAGCTGGGCTACCCGTGTATTATCCATATCCCCGCCTCTTAGTTCGCGGCCGTCAACCCATCGCTGAGCGGTAATTACGTCACCGTTAGCCTGGCGCTTTGTCCAGAGCAGCTTAGGCACTATTCCTTCTGCCGAAAGCACAGCAAGAAATGGAGAAGAATTTCTTTTCAGAAATAACACTTGTTCCCCGGCACGCGCGAGGTACGCTTCTCCTGAAGAGCCACCGGCTGGTTCAATCGTCCATCCGTCTCCCATCAGCAGTTCCAATACTTTCACCTTCGATCTATCATAGTGGTCTGAATATTTCATAGCCGATCCTTTTTAACAATATTTTATTCCCATGCTTGTCTTATTTTATTTAATTGTATGTATAAAATACCCTCTATGAAATAATCTCCTCTACTTCTCGTGCGGGTAAAAGTGTTTCTGTTTACGTTTTTAATTTTACAGCGAATCGTTCTTAATAATAGCAAACATTGAATTTATAAGTCAATCGACCAAAATACTTGTGACCGACCTCTCAGCTGCTCTTCTTCCGAGTATCTTCTATTTAATCTCTCTTCGTAACTTCCCCTTTTTTTCCATCATTCAGAGTGGTATAGTAATTTCGTTCATTATTACAGGGCAACTGTTTATCTGAAGGAGGACTTTACTATGTCAGACCGCTCACTCGGCAATGGCCGGCTGCTGATTACCTGCCCGGACCAGCCGGGGATCGTAGCCGCTATATCTGATTTTCTGCACCAGCACGGTGCTAATATTATTCATTCTGCTCAGCATACAAATGATCCGGAAGGCGGACGTTTTTTTATGAGAATTGTCTTCTCCATCTCTTCGTACCCGGACAAATTTTATCAGGTAAAAGAAGAGTTTCTTCCTATTGCTGAGCATTTCGACATGGAATGGTCTTTAGAGCGCGAAGACCGCAAAAAAAGTGTTGCGATTTTTATCTCAAAAGAAGATCATTGTTTAACAGAATTATTGTGGAGATGGCGCTCCGGAGAACTGCCTATTCATATCAGCTGTGTTATCAGCAACCATACGACGCTGAAAAATGTGGTGGAAAGCTATGAAATTCCTTTTTATCACATACCAATAGAGAAAAACGCCAAGCCGGAAGCAGAAAATAAAATACTTCGTACGCTTGAGCAGTATCCAATTGATTTCCTCGTCCTGGCCCGGTACATGCAGATACTGTCGCCGGATTTTGTCGCTCACTACCCGGCAAAAATTATTAATATCCATCACTCGTTTCTTCCGGCCTTTATCGGAGCGAACCCTTACAGGCAGGCTTTCGAGCGTGGTGTGAAGCTAATCGGTGCTACCGCTCATTACGTGACCAACGACCTGGATGAAGGACCGATTATTGAACAGGATGTACTTCGGGTAAACCACCAGTACAATGCCAACGATTTAAAAATTACCGGGCGCAATGCTGAAAAAATTGCGCTGGCAAGAGCCGTTACCTGGCATGCAGAAGACCGCGTTATTGTTGATGACAATAAAACGATTGTTTTTCTATAGTACCAGCTTATTCGTCATACTCGTCCGGAGAGTAGATCTCGCTACGGAGTACCGAAACGGTCGCAGTCTGCTCCATAAGTGCTTCAGCAGAAAAAAGCTGCCGGTTTTTTACTGGGGACGGATTGGTGATGCGTTTGTCCATCCACCGCTTGTATTCACGTTTGTCTGCTGTATGGGCATATAAAATTTCACGGTTATCAATGATCCAAGCGGGAGAAACAACCGTCGCCTGAGCGGGGAAGGTTGTCCCCGCTTGTTTTAATACAGCTTCCACTACATTCATTGTTCTTTTTAATGCAAGCACCGGACTGACAAACCTTAAAATAAATAGGCATCGCTCTCGTGTATTTCCACCTCTTCTTCATCTTCATGCTTCCACCACTTTAACCGGTTTACTGCTTTTCCCATCCGGCTGTTTTTCTCGAGCGTTTCATCCTCCGGTGCCTTCGGACCCGATTTGTTTGCAATCATCCAATCTGTTTTCATTCGTTGCCAGTATGCCTGCTTGACAGATAAAAATTCTGCGTTTTGATGAAGAAAATCCTGTTCATAACGCGAAGCGTAATCTTTCATTTTTATTAATTGAGCCATTCAACTCTCCCTTCTTCCCCATCACAGCAATTTCACAGCGTCTGCGCCAAGAAGCTGCGGAACTCCGTTTTTATTATAATATCGTCATTGTCTGCGCATTATTCATGTTAAAGGAATAAATTCCCTGCCAGCGGAGCCAAAAAGGCAACAATAACAGCACTGACTGTCATAGCTACCGAACTGACAGCTCCTTCCGTCTCACTGTTTTCAAGCGACTTGGCGGTTCCTATTGCATGAGCTGCGCTGCCCATACCGATGCCCTTTGCAACCGGGTCAGTCACGCCAACCACGTTCATTACCCTGGCATGAACCACGACCCCGCCAATACCTGCCACCATAACAAACATTGCCGCTAAAGGGGCATCGCCACCGAGTGTCGTTGTGATATCCATTGCTACCGGTGTCGTTACCGATTTAGGCAGGACCGCGGCCGCCCATTCTCTGGACGCCCCAGTTGCCGCTGTAAACACAAGTCCGGAAACAATACCTATAACGGCTCCCGTCCCAATGCCACTGAGAATTGGAAGCAGATACCGTTTTAACAGATGCCGCTGTTCATAAAGCGGACAGGCAAGCGCCACCACTGCCGGCCCAAGCAGTGATTCTATCCACTGGCCGCCGTTCATATAGACGTTGTACGGAATTCTGGAAACCAATAAAAATAATATGATAACAATGGTGCCGGTAACGATTGGAAGCATTAGAGGAATAGGAAACCACCGGTACGTCCTTTTGGAAGCAGTGTATACTGCTAACGTTCCAGCAATGGCTGCTGCTGTTGTCCACCATTCATTCACGATACCTCTCTCCTCTTTTCAACAAGTACTGAGTTACCCATGAGCCTGTTCCCATCACAAGAAGTGTACTGATAAATACAGCGGTTATCAGCCCGGCTCCAAGCAGTGAAAAAAGTTCTCCATGAACTACCAGTCCGGCAGTTACCGGTAAAAACAGCAGCGGCATATTTCCAAGCAGCAGCCCGGATCCATCCTGAAGCCATTTTGGAGTCGCCGCCGTAAAAACAAAAACCGCAAGCAAAAGCAGCATACCAATAATACTCCCCGGGACCGGAAGCTGCAGCACATCCTGGATCCAGGTGCCTGCCCAGTAAAATACATACAAAACTACTATGTGGATGACAATTCTAACTAACCGCATATCTTCCCCTCTTTTACTAAGTCAATTCCGTCCAATGTACTGTTTCATATTTTACACCCCGTCCTGGATGAATGCGATAAAGATGCAGATGAGCGGCCTGAAAAAATATTGCTTCCGGAAGCGGCACGGCAGGCCATGCGAACTCACGCTCTTTTACCCGCTTTTTTGCCAGGGTCATATGAGGGCGGTACGGGCGCTGCTCGGTCTTCATTCCCAAATCATTCAATTGGGCTTTCCATTCTTCATATAAAGAAAACAGGCCCTCTTCTGCGTGCACTCTTGTATACAGAACGCTCTCCCGTCCTTTTGGACCGAAGGAGCCCACACCATCGAGTCGGAGCCTGGGCTGATACGTTAATTTCACTTCACTCATCCTTTTTTTGATAGTATCCATCTGTTCCGGAGAAAGCTTTCCAAAAAAGTGGAGCGTAATATGAAAATCCTGCGGGTGCACCCACTGTTTAAAAGGAAGATCATTTTTCACCTTTGAAACCCAATCTGCCCAGGCAGACCTCGCCTCTTTTGGAACCGGCAGAGCAAGAAAATAATGATTATCCACTGTTTCCTCTCCTTTCCTTACCTTAAAGCTGTTATAAACGAACAAGCGCTGTAAATGTGTTAGAATATACGAATGAATGATAGAAAAAGGATGTGTAACAATCATGCGTGTAGCAAATAATATGTCAGAACTAGTTGGCGATACGCCTTTAGTTAAATTAAACCGTCTTCCGGAAGCCGGAGGAGCGGACGTATACTTGAAGCTTGAATTTCAAAATCCCAGTGGCAGCGTTAAAGACCGGGCCGCAAAAAATATGCTGAAGCAGGCCGAAGCAGAAGGAAAAATCAACGAAAATACTACTATTATAGAACCGACTTCAGGAAACACTGGTATTGGCCTCGCTATGAACGCCGCTGCGCGGGGCTACCGGGCGATACTGGTTATGCCGGACACGATGTCCCAGGAAAGGATTAACCTATTGAAGGCTTACGGGGCAGAAGTAGAACTCACACCTGGGGATAAGAAAATGCCTGGCGCCATTTCCCGGGCCCATGAACTTGTAGCGACAATTGCTGACAGCTTCATGCCTATGCAGTTTGAAAACGAAGCCAACTCCGATGCGCACCGGGAAAGCACGGCACTTGAAATTGAAGAAGCGATGAAAGAAATCGGTAAACCGCTGGCTGGTTTCGTTGCCGCGTCCGGAACTGGAGGCACTGTAACAGGAACCGGTGAAAAATTAAAAGAACTGTACCCAGAAATTCAAATTCACGTCGTGGAACCGTTTGGCTCCCCGGTTCTTTCCGGCGGAAAACCCGGACCCCATAAGCTCGTCGGCACCAGTCCCGGGTTTATACCGCCAATTTTGAATCAGGATATATACGACCATATTTACAAAATTACCGATGAAGATGCCTATAAAACTACAAGAGCTCTCGCCGGTCAGGAAGGTATTTTGGTCGGGCCCTCTTCCGGTGCTTCCTGCTTTGCTGCCATGGAAACAGCCAAACAGATGTCACCGGATCAGGTTGTCGTGGCCATTGCCTGCGATACCGGCGAACGGTATTTATCCACCGATCTTTTCCGGTTCGACGACTAAAAAACCTTTCCTAAAGGCGCCTTTACACAAAAAGGCGTCTTTTTTTACATAATTTTTACATTTGTCTTTCTGTTAAATAAGGAAGGTGGTTTCATCGAACCTTCTGCTTTTTGAAGCATAATAACATACATTTTTTCATTATAACTGGAATTTCATTCGTGTTTTATTTTCATTCGCAGATGAATGGCACAGTTTTCCGACAAAAATTTTGCGATATATAAATAAATAGTATAAACTATTAATTACAGGGACGCTTACAAAATATTTTGAATACTCTCATCCTACATGCTGCTGAGTTTCTTTTCAGAAAGTTTTACAGAGCAGCTGACGCAGAAACAGTCGAAGCCATCAAATATAATTCCTACTTACGTGCGCAGTCCCGGGCATGTCTTCAAGTGCCATAAATTCATTGGCTAAGGAGTGGTTTTTTGAGAACGTCCACCGACCGAATGATAACCCGTATTAAGTCTATCTATCTCTATATTAAAAAGAGAGGAACGGTGACCACCGGGGAATTGGTTGACGAATTCGGAATTACACAGCGCACTATTCAGCGTGACTTGAATGTGCTCGAATACAATGAATTGGTCAGCAGCCCTTCCAGAGGGGCCTGGACGACGACTGCCCGAAAAGTAAAAGCTTCCTGAAATGATTATATCTATGCGCGGCGCCGGAATTAAACTCCCGGCGCTTTTTCACGTATTAAAAAGCCCTCGCATTCTTCCGGCTGCTTCGATAAAAAGGCGTTCCTTCCGCTCTAATTTTTCTTTTTTTGATACGTCAGGGGCGACAATAATTTCTTCTTCGTCCACACTTTGCACTGCCCGCGCTGCCTCCTCCCAGGAGCATTTATGAATAGCTCTAAAGCCGCATGCTGCTGCTCCAAATGAAGCCAGGAGCTCCTGCTCGGCACTCACCTGCACTCTGCATTGAAACACATCTGCGACTGTCTGCCGAAAAGCTCTGCTTTTTGTGCCGCCACCAACAAGAAATAGCGTAGAGGAAGTAACGCCGGCCTGAAAAAAGGTCTGCTTTAAAGAAAAAGCCAGACCTTCAAGCACCGCCCTGGCCATGTGCGCCTGCGTCACCTGGCCGTCGATGCCGATAAACGCACCCTTCGCTTTCTCATCAATTACCGGATTCCTTTCTCCATTTAAATACGGGATAAACAAGAGCGATCCGGACACAGAAGCCGGCTCGGCAATCAGTTTTTCAAAAGCTTCGAAGTCGCCTCCGCACCACGTATGCACCGCCCATTGATGAACATTTCCCATGTTGAGGAGGGGCATAATTTTAATAAACCGGCCTTGTTGAGGCGCGGCCAGATGAAACACACTGCCTTCTTCTGACACGGTCAGCGTATCGGCAGGCACCGCCGTCCAGCCTGTTGTTCCTGCGTAGGCGTAGCCTTCGTCATTACCCGCATGAGCACTGGCAGCAAGAGTCACCGCGCCTCCGTCCCCAAGACCGCAGTAAACGGGAGTTCCAGCTGGTATTCCTGTCTGACTGGCAGCCTCCTTTAATACATAGCCTGCTGTTTCTTCGGGCTCCAAAAGACGGGGAAGCTGACGCCGGAAAATTCCGCTCCCTTCCCACAGCTTTTCTTCCCACGCCCTTGTATGTATGTTCATCATTCCTGTCACAGTGCCATTTACCGGATCGCAGACTGATGCGCCCGTTAAACGGTAGATTAAATAATCCTTAGAACCAAAGAGTACCTGGTCCCACTGCTCTGGGAATTCGTCTGCCATCCACTTCATTAAAGGTGTCGTTGCTCTCCAGTCGTTTCCCGTAAATGCTGTTACAACATCCGGAGGCAAATGCCTTTTTGTTAATTCTCTGCTTCCTCTGGTATCAGAATAAAGGATGGCCGTTTCTGCTCTTCCGTCTTTAAAAGGGATAAAATCCTCCATCTGTCCGGTGCACACCACTCCATCAACGTTTAGGTCAATCCCGTTACTCTGAAGAGTTCTGCACGCTTTTCTAAAGGTCTGCCACCATTCTGGGGGCTTCTGTTCGTGATTCCCTCCATCGGTATATGTATGGACAGGCTCTGAGACACTTCCCTCCACCTGACCTCCTCCGTTCAGTATCATTACTTTTAAAGACGTCGTTCCCAGGTCTGCACTCAGCAGTCTACAGCTCATCGCTGTCTGCTCCCTCTGATTTTTCCCCGACGCTGTCCCGGAGCAGCTGAATTTCATCATCATTTAACTCCCGATACTCCCCCGGCAGTAAATCCTCGTCGAGCGACAGCCGGCCGAATGATTCTCTTTTTAAATAAACGACTTCATTACCCACAGCCTCAAACATCCGTTTCACCTGGTGAAATTTCCCTTCTGTTACTTCCACATACACTTCCCGCTGAGTATCGGGCACTCTCCGCAGAACCGCAGGCTTACAAACATAGCCGTCATCAAGCTTTACACCTTTTTTGAAATGTTCAATATTCTTTTCTTCTATCGGCTGTTCGAGTACCGCCCGGTATATTTTTACCACCCCATGCTTCGGTGACGTAAGAAAATGGTTAAGCTTGCCGTCGTTAGTCAACAGAAGCAATCCTTCAGTGTCAATATCAAGCCTGCCCACCGGAAAAGGCTCTCTGACCGCGTCTTCCTGTTCTAAAATATCCAGAACCGTATCATGAACGCTGTCTTCTGTAGCACTGATGACTCCTGCTGGTTTATGCATTAGATAATAAACAAATTCAGTGTAGTGAATGTCCTCACCGAACACGCTGACCCGCTGCTCTTCAGGATCCACCTGGACCGCTCCGTTGTTCACCGGCTCCCCGTCGACAAAGACGCCTCCTTTTTTCAGCATTTTTTTTACTTCCTTGCGGGTTCCATAGCCTAATTCCGCCAGTAATTTATCCATTCTCATGCCGATCACCTCTTTCCATCTGTTCGAGAATTCCTGCAGCAAATTCTCCGTGCGATCCGTTCATATGAGCTTCAATAACTCCGGCCGGAATCTGGCGGAGAACAGCCTGCTGTACTGTTTTTGAGACGTTCTGCTCCTGCAGCCGTTTTTCAAGATTTACTATCATCCGCAGCGTTTCTTCCACCGCTGCCTTATTTGCCGTTTCCACCTCCTGCTCGCTTCCCTCTATAACTGTAAATGCATCTCCCAGCCATTCTTGAAGATATTTGCGATCACTGCTTCTGGAGCTGTTAACGACAAAAACATTTTCTCCCTCGCCGGCTGCGGCTCTTTCGGCATGCCCCGCAAATTTGGCTGCGGCCTTCCGTACATGGGCAGGCACTTCCACCTGATCAGTGTAAAGCGAGGTTGCCGGGATGTATATTACAGTTCCCTCAGCCAGATACGGACCGTGCCAGTAAATAAAATCTTTAATTCCGGCAGGGGGCAGCGCTAAAAATATATAGGGATAACGGGGAAGCTCCAGCTCATCCACCCGCGAAATCTCTTTTTTTGTTTCCTTCATCCAGGCCTTTTCCCCGCCCCGGTACATTACAGAGACGGACGTGGGCTTACTTTTCACTGCTACAAGCTTTGCCAGCCTCCCGGCTCCCACTACTAACATTTTTGTTCCTCCAATACATTTCGATGATTCTGGTTTTAACACCTCAAAGCCGGTTTCTGTCTGCCAGTCTGAAAAAGAGACGTTGCTGTTAACAACGTCTCTTCACACTATGCGGAAGTTGGTTTATTGATCCCCTGATCCTGGACCCGGGCAAGGCGGTTGTTATTTCTGGAGATGTTTGCCAGCAGTCCAAGCATCGCCAGAGTTATTAATAAGGAGGAGCCCCCGTAGCTCAGAAGCGGAAATGGCAGGCCGGTAATCGGCATCATGCCCGCTACAGCTCCAGCATTAATGACAGCCTGACTGAGGAGCTGAAAAACAATACCAAAAGCGAGAAGGGTGCCAAATTGTCCTTTAGCACTAAGCCCGATTTTTATGCCCCGCCAGGCGATAACGCCCAGCAGACCTACGACAAGCAGAACCCCAAAAATTCCAAGCTCTTCAGCGATAATCGGGATAATAAAGTCCGTGTGCGCCTCAGGAAGGTAATTCATTTTCTGTACGCTCTCCCCCAAGCCCACACCGAACAGCCCACCGTGGGCAATCGCAATGTAGCCCTGAATCAGCTGAAAACTCCCTCCTCCAACCGCTTCTTCATTCGCAAACGGATCCATAAAGGATACAAGCCGGGCCAGACGATAGGGCTCTGTCAGCGCAATATAAGCAAACAGCGCTGCAGCCACTCCCCCGAGCATAAACATATGCCGGAACTTTGCTCCTGATAAAAAGACAATTACAATTGTTGTCATCATCAGAGCCGCAGCTGTCCCGACGTCAGGCTGCATCACGATAAACCCAAGCAGCACGGCAACAACGACCAGCGGAGGCATGACCCCCTTCGTAAACGAGTCAATATACTTTTGTTTCTGGGAGTAGACCTGAGCCAGATAAATAATCAAACTCAATTTCACAAATTCTGCGGGCTGAATGTTTACCGGACCAAAACCGATCCAGCTTTTCGCCCCGTTCACTTCATTGCCTACTACAAGCACGAGCATAAGTAAAAAGATAGATAA
Source organism: Marinococcus luteus (assembly GCF_900106595.1). Lineage (GTDB taxonomy): Bacteria > Bacillota > Bacilli > Bacillales > Marinococcaceae > Marinococcus > Marinococcus luteus. Next base: position 180,393 of record NZ_FNNC01000007.1, on the reverse strand, counting down.
TCCTATCAATAACGGCGTTGTTTTTTTCCATTTTTCATAAGGCACATGCATCATGAAAGCAAACACGCCTATTCCAATAATAAAAAACATTATCTGCCGCTTAAGAAAAAAGGCCGCATCATCATAAGCCCTCATTCCGAGCGGAAAACTTGCGCTGTACACCATAACGATGCCAAATAATGTTAAGAGCGCGACCGCACCGATCAAGAGCCAGTCATAATCTTTATATCTCCACGTTTTCATGTTTCACCTCTAATGCCGCGCTGTTTTTGGGCGGCTTGATGCGTTTGTCTCATTTCCATAAAGTGTATTAATTATATCACCATCCCTGCCTGAACAAAAGATTAGAAAGCAGGAGTTTTCTCTACGCCGAAAAGCGTTTTCCAAGCACTTTTTCCGCCAGACCGCTCTTCATGGCAAGGGCCATAAACAGCACTCCGCCGACACCGACACTGATAATTTCTACCATAAATAAATCCATCCAGCCGTTTCCGCTAAATAAGACTTCCATACCGTTTCTTGTAATTAAGACCCCAATGCCCATTACTGCAGATAAAAGAACTACTGTGCCCGCCCGGCGCGAGACCCCTCCGAAATGAAAACCGGTAAACTTCGCAATCGCCCAGGCGTTAAATATTACTCCACAAGCAAATCCAATAATCGTGCTGTAAATTCCGCCGACCGGTCCGAGAAGCAAAAGAAGGACGTAAGCACTGATAATTTTCACCAGTAAACCGAGCAGCAGGGAGGCAATGGCATATTTCTGGCGGTTAATCCCCTGCAGCACCGCTGCACTCACTGAGAAAAGGGAAAAAACGATCGCCGCGTACGCGTAATGCTGCAGCACGTAGCTGCCTATTTCCAGTGACTCTGTCCCAAACAACACGCCAAATGTTGGCCTCGCAAGCAGCGACAGTCCGACCGCGGCAGGCACCGATAAAAACAAAATCACCTGGTACGTCTGCGTAATCTGGCGCTGCAGCAGATCCTGATCATTGCCTGTGAAGGATTTGGTGATGGTCGGAATAAGGGTAATTGACATTGCCGTAGCTATTGCTACTGGGATGAGAATCAGCTTATGGGAGGATCCCGCAAACGCGCCGTATGCGGTCTGAATCTGTCCGGACGTCCACTCCCCGGTCTGCTCCAGCGCCCGGGTGAAGGTGAACATGTCCACCATCTGAAACAGTGGAATTGCCAGGCCGACAAAGGACAGCGGCAGCGCGTACCGGATGAGCTCACTGTACATGCTTGTTAGCGGAAGGTCACTCGATACCTTGCTTTCTGCCTGCTCCTGCTGCAAAAAGCGCTGCCTTTTTTTCCAGTAAAAAACCAGAACGGCCATGCTTGCCAGCCCACCTACAAACGCTCCGAAGGTGGCAAAGCCAATAGCTGTTCCAAGATTTCCATCGACGGCATACAGAATAAACAAAGCCATTGCCAAAATGAATACAATCCGTACAATCTGCTCAATAACCTGGGAGACCGCTGTCGGTCCCATCGACTGATGCCCCTGAAAAAAACCTCTCATGATTGCCATCGTTGGAATTATCATTAAAGCAAAGCTGACCATGCGGATCGTAAATACAATATCATCTGACGTAAAAGCTTCACTCGAATCAAATGAGATTAAATTTACGATAAGGGGAGCGCCCAAAAATAAAATAAGGAACGCTGCAATCCCGGTAAGAGTCATAAAAAAAAGACCCGACTTAAACAACCTTCGGCCTGTTTCAAAATCTCCCATCGCGTTATATTTGGATACAAACTTTGACATAGCCATTGGTATCCCAAGCGTGGCCACGCTAAGCATTAATGTGTACGGCTGGTAGCCGTATTGATAAAGTGCGATCCCCTGCTGGCCAACCATGGCTGCGAAAGGAAATATGTAAATCATTCCTAAAAATTTTGAAATAAACGTCGCTATGCTTAAAAGAAGCGTTCCCCGCAAAAATTTTGAATCAGACATTCTTATGTTCAGCTCCATCGTGTAATCGTCTTGTGCTCTCTATGCGAATTTTACCACACTATTTTCCATTCTGGCGTCCCTTTGCCTGAAAATTAATACCGAAGGCAAAAGAAAGCGCCCGTTCACCATAAACGGGCGTACTTTTTCTTATACGTCACTTAATCCTTTAATGTAAAATGTACGCTTTCTCGGGCCGTCAAATTCACAAAAATAGATGCCCTGCCATGTACCGAGCACAAGTTCTCCCTGCTCTACAATGATTGTCTGCTGCGTCCCCATTGTACTTGCTTTTAAGTGCGAGGCAGAGTTTCCTTCGGCGTGCCGGTATTTTTCATGCTCCCAGGGATACACTTCATCGAGACGCATGAGCATATCATGCTGGACATTTGGATCAGCGTTCTCATTTACAGTAATTCCAGCCGTCGTATGCGGGGAGTAGACGATCACCGCTCCGTGGTCAAGGCCCTCCTCTTTTACATACGTACGGATCTTCTCGGTAACATCTATCATTTCTGCATGTTCATTTGTAGATAAGTCAAGCTTTCGCAGCATTGCATCCGCCTCCTTTATGCTTGTGTAAATATAAATTTTCTCTTATGATACAATACAGCTATTATAACCGATTACGAAGCATTTTAATCTTCATGAGTATATGCTTCGCAGTCGTAAGGAGAGAATAAATAAATGACGAACGTCATTGTTATCGGCGGCGGTCCTGCAGGTTTGATGGCCTCGGTTGCTGCTGCAGAGCACGGCGCCAATGTCACATTAATAGATAAGGGATCCAAGCTTGGAAGGAAGCTTGCCATTTCCGGCGGCGGCCGCTGCAACGTCACTAACCGCATGGAACGCAAAGAGCTGATCGAACACATTCCCGGCAACGGCAAATTTATGCACAGTCCATTTTCCATTTTTGATAATGAAAATATTATCCGCTTTTTCGAAAATCTTGGCATCGACCTGAAGGAAGAAGACATGGGCCGAATGTTCCCTATTAACGATAAAGCCATAACTGTCGTGAATACACTGCTCAACGAAATGGAACGGCTCGGGGTCCAGACACGCACCAACACCAAAGTCGCTTCCATCGATTACGGCGACACCCAGGTCCAGGGGCTTTATTTAGAAGACAGCACCTACCTTCAAGCTGACCGCGTTATTATTGCAGCCGGAGGCAAATCCGTACCAAAAACCGGTTCCACCGGGGACGGCTATCCCTGGGCGGAGGCGGCCGGACATACAATTACGGAGCTGTATCCGACGGAGGTGCCCATCACTTCTCCGGCAACCTATATCCAGGACCGAACGCTTCAGGGCATTTCGCTCTCCGGCGTCTCCCTGACTGTTTACCGGCCGGGCGGCAAAGCCATTAAAACCCATACCGGGGACATGATCTTCACCCATTTTGGTGTTTCCGGACCGATTGGCCTTAGATGCAGCCAGTATGTGGTGAAAGCTTTAAAAAAATACAAAGCCGAACAAATAGAGCTCGGCCTTTCCCTCTATCCCGAGGAAAACCATGAATCCATGTTTCAGCGGCTCGTTTCGCTGAAAAAAACACATGAAGCAAAAACGGTTAAAAATGCCCTCAAGGGTCTTACCATGGAACGGCTGCTGCTGTTTTTTCTGCAGGAAGCAGGCATTTCCAGCACGATGACCATCGGTGAGGCAACGAATAAAAAACTGCGTGCCCTTGCTCTCCTATTTACCGATTTCCGTTTCCCGGCAGACGGAACGCTTTCCATTGAAGAAGCATTTGTGACAGGCGGCGGGGTGTCCATCAAAGAAGTGTTTCCAAAACGGCTTGAATCCAGACTGAAAAGCGGATTATTTTTCTGCGGGGAAATTTTAGACATTCACGGATACACCGGTGGCTTTAATATCACCTGTGCCTTTTCCACCGGCTATACCGCAGGAAAAGCGGCTTCCGGGCAGCCAACTGCGGAATCCGAAAAACAACCGTCCTATTCAAAAAGCTGACCGCTAATGCGGCCAGCTTTTTTTAATTAGCTACAATATTTACAAGCTTGCCCGGAATGGCAATGACTTTTCGCACTGTCTTCCCTTCAAGCTCCTGCACAATTTTTTCCTGTTCCATTGCCGCCGATTCAAGGTCCTTCTCATCGGCATCTCTTGGAACAACTGCTTTTGCCCGAAGCTTGCCGTTGACCTGGATGATGACTTCAACTTCCTCTTCAATAAGCATCTGTTCGTCGTGCACCGGCCAGCTGCTTCTTGATATAGAACGCTCTTCCCCGAGACGGCTCCACAGCTCTTCGGACAGGTGAGGAGCGATAGCGCTCAACAGCTGAAGAAACCCTTTTAATTCCTGTTTCGGGAGCGTCTCCTGCTTGTTCGCTTCGTTCACGAAGACCATCAGCTGACTGATACCGGTGTTAAACCGCAGCTCAGTGAATTCTTCCGTTACCTTTTTCACCGTCTGATGATACGTTCTTGCAAACGATTCCGATGCTTCTTCCTCCCGGATCTCCGGACGGATAGAGCCTTCATCGGTTACAAATAAGCGCCAGACCCGGTCCAGGAAACGTCTCGCTCCGTCCAGGCCGCTGTTGGACCAGGCAATCGAAGCATCAAGCGGACCCATGAACATTTCATACAACCGCAGCGTATCTGCACCGTGGGTACGAATAATTTCATCCGGGTTCACGACGTTCCCTTTTGATTTACTCATTTTTTCATTGTTTTCCCCGAGAATCATTCCCTGGTTATACAGCCGCTGGAATGGTTCTTTTGTAGGTACCACTCCGATATCATATAAAAACTTGTGCCAAAACCGTGCGTACAGCAGGTGGAGCACTGCGTGCTCTGCGCCGCCGATATACAAATCAACCGGCAGCCATTTCTCGAGCGCTTCTTTGGAAGCAAGCTCTTCTTCGTTATCCGGATCAGCAAAACGCAGGAAGTACCAGCAGCTGCCGGCCCATTGCGGCATTGTATTTGTTTCCCGGCGTCCTTTCATGCCCGTTTCCGGATCAGTGACCTCAAGCCATTCGGTATTGGTGGCAAGAGGCGATTCGCCTGTACCTGAAGGACGGAACTCATCCATTTCCGGGAGCTCAAGCGGCAGCTCTTCTTTAGGAAGCGTGGTCATCGAACCGTCTTCCCAGTGAATAACCGGAATCGGCTCCCCCCAGTACCGCTGGCGGCTAAAGAGCCAGTCGCGCAGACGGTAGGTTGTTTTTTTTCGGCCAATATCTTTTTCTTCAAGCCATTCAAGCATTTTCCCTATGGCCTCGTCTTTATATAAACCATTCAAAAACTCTGACCTTACATGCGGACCGTCCTCCGTATAGGCTTCTTTGGACGTATCTCCGCCTTCAACTACTTCCACAATTGGAAGGTCAAATGTTTTCGCAAATTCGTAGTCCCGCTCATCATGCGCCGGCACGGCCATAATCGCTCCGCTGCCGTATGTAGCGAGAACGTAATCAGCTATCCAGATCGGCATTTTTTCCCCGTTTACTGGATTAATAGCGTAGGAGCCTGTAAATACGCCGGATTTTTCCTTCTGCAGCTCTGTGCGTTCAAGATCACTTTTCATTGCTGCATCGTGCTGGTACTTCTCTACAGCTTCCTTCTGCTCCGGCGTAGTAATTTCTCCAATATAGTCATGCTCCGGGGCAAACACGCAGTAGGTCGCTCCGAACAAAGTATCCGGACGGGTCGTAAATACGTCAAACGAAAGATCCTTTCCTTCAACGTGAAAGGTCAACTCTGCTCCTTCCGAACGGCCGATCCAGTTGCGCTGCATTTCTTTAATGCTGTCCGGCCAGTCCAGCCCGTCCAGGTCTTCAAGCAGACGATCGGCATAGGCTGTAATCTTGAGCATCCACTGCTTCATCGGCCGGCGTTCCACCGGATGACCGCCGCGCTCGCTTTTTCCATCGATCACTTCTTCATTGGCGAGAACTGTTCCAAGCGCCGGGCACCAGTTGACCGGTACTTCGTCAATATAAGCGAGACCGTGTTCATACAGCTTTGTGAAAATCCACTGGGTCCATTTATAGTAATGAGGATCTGTCGTGTTAATTTCCCTGGCCCAGTCATAGGAGAAGCCCAGTTCCTTAATTTGGCGTTTGAAATTGGCAATGTTTGCCTGAGTGAACTCCCGGGGATTTTTTCCGGTATCGAGCGCGAACTGCTCCGCTGGAAGGCCAAAAGCATCCCATCCCATCGGATGCAGCACATCGTAGCCCTGCATGCGTTTCATCCTTGATGTGATGTCAGTTGCTGTGTAGCCCTCGGGATGGCCGACGTGCAGGCCGGCTCCGGAAGGGTAGGGAAACATATCCAGTGCATAGTATTTCGGGGTGCCGGTATCTGCGTTGGATACGGCAAAGATTTCATTTTCCTCCCAGTATGACTGCCATTTGGGTTCTATCTGTTGGTGGGGATATGCCATGATTGTCGTTCCTCCTTTAAATAGTTGGAGCATCTTTGCTGATTTTATCTGTAAAAAAAGCCTCTCTCCCAGCTGGAAAGCAGGGACGAGAGGCTTAAATTCCACGAAACAAACGGCGGGACGCGCACACGCCACTCAAGTGCGTTTCCGACTCTGACGCTTCGCTCACCCGTTTTCGTCAAGCGTCTGCTGGGTGCATAACGATAAACAAAGTACGCCGATATTCAATACTTGATATTTTATGAATTTATCCCCCTGCTGTCAAGCCTTTCTCCGTGGTTCTTTTCCTTTGCGCTTTGGGAATACAGACAAAACATGCTAAAATGAGAAAGAATATTTTATGCACGATGGAAGGAGAGGCTCTTCATGAGCTCGGAATTATCTAACGAACAGCCGCTTGTCTGGGGAGAGAAGCGGTATCATACATGGAATCATCATTTAAAGGAATCATTCGGTCATAAAATCTTTAAAGTTCCGTTGGATGGTGGATTTGACTGTCCGAACCGTGACGGGAACGTCGCCCACGGCGGCTGCACGTTCTGCTCTGCAGCAGGCTCCGGAGATTTTGCCGGCAACCGGGCCGACGATGTGGTTACCCAGTTCCATGAAATTAAAGACCGCATGCACAAGAAATGGAAAAACGGAAAGTACATTGGTTATTTTCAGGCATTCAGCAATACTTACGCCCCCGTGGAAGAACTGCGGGAAATGTACGAAGCAGTACTCGCCCAGGATAACGTCGTCGGCCTTTCCATTGCGACGCGTCCGGACTGCCTCCCGGACGACGTAGTCGAATACCTTGCCGAGCTGAATGAACGCACCTACCTGTGGGTCGAGCTCGGGCTGCAGACGGTGCATGAAACGACTGCTGAAACGATCAACCGGGCGCACGACTTTGAATGCTATAAAGAAGGCGTGGACAAGCTCAGAAAGCATAACATCCGCGTGTGTTCCCATATCATTAACGGCCTTCCACAGGAGGACCATCAAATGATGATGGAAACTGCCCAGGCTGTAGCTGATCTTGACGTCCAGGGTATTAAAATCCACCTGCTTCACCTGTTGAAAAAGACACCGATGGTAAAGCAGTATGAAAAAGGAATGGTGGAGTTTCTCGGCCGCGATGAGTACGTCAGTCTTGTAGTGGATCAGCTCGAAATTCTGCCGCCCGACATGCTCATTCACCGCATTACCGGGGACGGGCCGACCGAGCTTCTTATCGGTCCGATGTGGAGCGTGAACAAGTTCGAAGTACTAAATGAAATTCATAAAGAACAGGTTCGCAGACACAGCTGGCAGGGAAAATATTATCAGCCTGCCCCGGCAGCTTTATGACTCTGCCGAAAGCCGTGGCTTTCGCCCATTGGATGATTGCACAGAATATTCGTCCCGGCGACACCGTGATTGATGCCACTTGCGGAAATGGCGGGGATACCGTCTTTCTGGCAGAGGCAGTCTCTCCTGCCGGGCATGTGCATGCCTTTGACATTCAAAGCGAAGCCATCCAGGCTACATATGCACGATTAAAAAAGGAAAGCCTGGAGCCACACGTCACGCTGCACCACTGCAGTCATGACTATGCAGTGTCTGTGCTCACTGAAGCGGAAAGAACCAGCGTCCGGGCAGCCGTTTTTAACCTCGGCTATCTGCCGGGGAGCGACAAACAGATTGTGACGTCTGCTTCTTCTACAACTGCAGCGGTTCTTTCATATCTTCATACGTTCCCGCCGGGCGTTCCGGTCATCGTTGTCATTTACCACGGCCACCCGGGAGGAAATGCAGAACGTACAGCCGTTGAGAACCTTGCTGCTGAACTTTCGGAACAGGAAGTGCGGGTGCTGCGGTACAGCCTGGAGTTTCAGGAAAAAGCGCCCCCTTATGTGTTAACCTTTGAAAAAACAGGAGAAGAATCTCCTCACTTATCCAATTTAGTTCAAGCTTATTCACATATATCTACGAAGGGATGATAAATCATGTCAGAAGTGGTGAAATCTATTTTGGAGCACAATCAGCAGTTTGTTCAAAACAAAGAATATGAAGCTTTTCAAACGGATAAATTTCCAAATAAGCGTATCGTCGTTTTAACGTGCATGGATACCCGGCTCATTGAACTGCTCCCTAAAGCCATGGGCATCCAGAATGGAGATGCAAAGCTGATCCGTAACGCCGGGGCCATGATTACGGATCCGTATGATAGTATTACCCGCAGTATTCTGGTTGCTTTGTATGAATTAAAAGCAGAAGAAGTACTGATTGTCGGTCATTACGGATGCGGCATGACCGGTCTTCAGGCCGGCCAGGTGCTTGAAAAAGCGTATGACCGCGGAGTTTCATCCGATGCAGAAGCAGTGATGCATGCTGAAGGAGTCTCAGTACACGAATGGCTGCGCGGGTTTTCGGATGTGGAAGACAATGTGCATCAATCGGTCCAGGTTATGAGAAACCACCCGCTTCTTCCGCCCGGTACTCCAGTGCACGGCCTTGTTATTTCCCCGGAGACCGGAGAACTGACGTCGCTTGATACGGCTGATATGTAAAAAAGAACCGCCTTTTCTTTTTCGGAAGAGGCGGTTCTTTTTTTATATTTTTTTCCGGTACATCCACGAATTCCAATAGTAAATAAGCGAGGTAATACCGCCAAAGCGGAGCAGATGCTTTGCCTGCTGCTTCATTTTTTCATTTGCCTGTACTTTTTCGTCGGACAAATAGATAGAGAGAAGACCTTTGTTTAATTGTTTATGAAAACCGGCTTCTGGCAGCTTAGCCACCTTTTTGTCTGCCTCGGACTTGAAAAATTCCAGCCGCGACATCATATGGCCGGCAGACGCATATTTTTCGGTGAAATTCAGAGAACCCTGCTCCACATCCTCTTCCTGATCAATAAAGTAATCAAGCAGAATATGCATTCCCTGTACATAAGGAAAATGGGCTTCTTTAATCGACTGCGCCTGAAGCTCTGCAAGCGGCGAACGGGCAGCGTAGCCGGCCAGGGCATAAATACCGAGTGTCGACCCGGAAGCAGCACAAAATTCATACCAGGTCATCGGCGGAATCCGGTCTTTAAAGTGCTCATAAAGCTCAATCAGCTTTGCTTCACGCTCATTGACATCAATGTGCTTGTATATCTGCATCTCCCTGTAATACATGGACAGCTGTTCCATAAACGGCTGGGCACCAGAAAAGCCCGGAAAGCTCTGCAGAGCGGACTGGCAGGTTTCAACCAAATCTGCTAAGAAGCCGCCGTCCCCGTCCCCTTTTTTCTTTTTAAGGTAATCCTGCTGACTGGCCGCAGGGTCCAGGGCGTGCTTTAAGGCTTCATGAATATCACGATAAAAAGTTACGCCCTCCTCCTGGCTCATGTCACAGATACTATCCAAATAATCGCTGATATTTTGATAGGCTACAATAAAACGCAGTAACTCGCTCCGGATATGTTCAGGAGCAATCAATGCATATAGCGATCCCCCTTCGTAATGAAAGGTTTTTTCATCAATTGCTTCGAGTGCTGCCTGGCGGTAAAGATCATCCGGAATCTGTTCTGCCTTCTGCTTCCATTCACTTAAGTACTGGCGGGCAGCCGGCAGGGTCTGCTTTACCCCGTAATACATAATAGCTGGTATAGACGTTGGTGCTGACATTTCAAAAGGCCTCCTTGATTGGCTGATTCATATTAGGAATGCTGGTTCATAAAGTGAATGATATATCTTACTACTCGTTCCTGCTCCGGCTCGTTTAATATTTCATGGTAAAGGTTATTCCAAATTTTAATTGTTCTTTCAGATGTATGCAGCCGGTTGAACCAACGAACAGTCGCTTCTTTATCAACAATATAATCCTCTCCGGCCTGCATAACCAGAAGCGGTGTGTCTGGAAAGCTTTCCGGCTGCGCCAGACTGATCCGCATCGCCCGGATCATTTCCTGGTACCAGCGGACTGTTACCGTATCATTCACCAGTTCATCCTTTTGGTAATCTGCTCTTATTTCCGGATTTCTTGTTAGATACTGGGCCTGGATTCCGGTCCGGAGTGACTTGCCAGGCACAAGACGGTGCGCCAGCCTGCCGGAGAGCTCCCGGATCCTGTTTGGATATTCGTATAATCCGAGTGCCGGAGAGGATAAAATAATACCTTTCACCGGCATGTACCGCTCGGACACCGCCCGGATGACAATTAATCCTCCCATGCTGTGCCCAAGCATAAAAATAGGCAGCTTAAAGGAAGCTGCTTCTCTGTACCATTCATATACGGTGTCTGTGTATTCACGGAAGCTGTCTATATGTCCTCTTCGCCCGTCAGTCTCCCCGTGTCCCGGCAAATCTCCGGTTATCACATGCAGATGCTGGCGCTTCAATACATGGATCAGCCATTCATATCTCCGGTAGTGTTCTCCTGATCCATGAACCAGCACAACAACTCCACGCGGGCGGTCTACTAATCTTTTTTCCAATATCATCGCCCCCTTTTCCCTTGGTCCAGCACACTAGGAAATATATCTTTCTTTATTTTACTATTATTTTTGCTACACTTGCATTAGAAATGCAGAATAAATTTCGGAAAGTGTGGTTTTTTATGATCTATCCGTACAATAATCAGTACCCTTCCATTGCTTCCACCGTTTTTTTAGCGGATTTCACGATCATCACTGGCGACGTTACCATCGGCGAAGAATCGAGCATCTGGTTTCACACCGTTATCCGCGGGGACGTCGCACCGACGCTAATTGGCAGCAGAGTTAACGTGCAGGACCAATGCCTGCTGCATCAAAGCCCGAAACATCCTCTGATTATTGAAGACGATGTTACTGTCGGTCATCAGGTGATGCTTCATTCCGCCATTGTAAGAAAAAAGGCGCTCATCGGTATGGGATCTACAGTGCTTGACGGCGCAGAGATCGGAGAAGGGGCGTTCATCGGTGCCGGCAGCCTGGTCCCGCCCGGCAAAACGATTCCTGCCGGCGTGCTTGCCTTTGGACGTCCGGCCAAAGTTGTTCGTGACCTCACCGAAGAGGACAAGGAAGACATGGAGCGTATCCGTCTCGAATACGTTGAAAAAGCCAGGCAGTATAAAGAAACAAGCCGCAGGCATCAGTGATGTCCGCGGCTTGTTTTTTAATACTGGTGTGGGATGTCCCTCGTTATAATTTCACCTGCCACCGGTGCTGTCTGCTGAACCGGTGCAGCTGTTGCCATCATTATTACAATAAAAGCAGCATACCATAAACCCGCCTTTTTCATTTCTTCACCTCTTTACTATATGTTCGTTTTAGTATATTCGAACTATAAAAAGAGTGTTTTCCGCTTCTGGCTCCAAAATCGATCATTTTCCTAAGACTTTCCTCTTTTTTCTCTGGATTTCTTCCCGTAAAATAATTATAGGAATATTTGAGAGACAGGGAGAGAACTATATTGATGGACTTTTCACGGGTTGGAAATAAAATACAGGAACTGCGAAAATACCGGGGCTACACACAAAAAGAGCTCGCTAAAGACATTTGTACCCAGGCGCAGATCAGTAAGATTGAAAAGGGGACCATCGTTCCGTATTCAAGCACAATGTTTTATATTGCTGAACGGCTCGGAGCCAGTATGTATTACTTTTTTGAAGAAGCGTTAACAGACCGGAGTGATTACGTCCGCTCTGTATTCAGTATGCTTGAAACGTGCCGGTTCGAGCATGATTACGTTTCGATGCGGGAGCTGCTGTCCAGAGAGGAAGACAATCCCATTTTCAAAATAGGCTATTACGAGCAGTATATGCTCTGGCATGAAGCTATTTGCGCTTATGAACTGGACAACGAACCGGAGCGGGCTCTGGAACTGGCTTCTTCTGCCCTCGATGCTTACCACAAAGGGATTTATACGGAACGTAAAGGTGAAATCATAAACGCCATGGCGATTATTTACAACCTTGAACATGAATACAGGAAAGCCGCGGACATATGCCGAAAAGCTCTGCAGGACCATCAGAGCCTGTTGCACCCCGAGAATAAATACATTGAATTAAAGCTGACATATACTTTAACCAAAGCGCTGACCTATCAGGGTGCTTACCAGCAATCCATCGACTGGTGTTCAAAGGGAATCGACCGCTGCATTGATCTGCAGAACAGCTACGTTTTAGGGGAACTGCTTTATCAAAGAGGACAAAACCTTCTGGTGCTAGGATTTGATGAACCTGCTCTTCAGGATTGGAATCAGGCGTGTTCCATGTTTGATACGATGAAACAAATCGGTCTCGCAGACCACATCCGCCAGGAAATCGACGATTATAAAAAAGACGGGACCATCCATCTGCATACACTGCAATAATACATAAAAGCCGGGGAAACGCTTCTTTCCCCGGCTTTTATAGTATTCACTTTTTCAGATGGTACATAAATGTTTCAAGCTGCCGGAGATCCGTAATATTTTCATTGCACCTGCCGCTGTCCTGGCAGATATAGTTGCCGCGGCTCGTATATGTTTCTTTTCCAGCCTTTATTACTGCCATAAAAAGCCCTGTCTCTTCTTGTTTGTTGCATATCGTACAGATGCCTTTTCCGGGAGTGTTCCGAAATGTTCCAAACACACCCGTCAATCTCCTTTGGTCCGTAGTAATAATATATTTTCGTTCTGACCGGATGTCATTCCAGCCCAGATAGGATATATTTTTCAGGTCCACTTTTTCCAACGGCGGAATTGTCAGCTTTTTCGCCTTTGGAAAAAGCTTTTTAATCCGTTCTGCGGTGACAGCCGGGAATGGAATAACATACATTTTCAACTCACCGAGAATCTGCTCTGCCTGAGTGCTGTCCTCTACATACAGAACCTTTTCTAACAGCTTTTCCTGCTCGTCATTCATAGAATGAAAGCTGTTAATAATTTGATCAAAAACACTGTGTTTTAATGCACTAATTACGTCGGCATCTTTTACTGTAGCGTGCGCATGAGCGAATTTCCATACATGCTCTTTAATAAAATTAAACTGATCATTGCGCAAAAATGGTTCAATTTGAATCATTTACCCATTCCTCATTTCAGTATAATAAGCTTTTGTTCCTGGCATTGAACAAAAGGCTTTATACACCAGTGAATACAAATTCATCATTGGTGATTCCCTTGAGACCGCGGTATTAGTATACAACAAATTGGTTTTTATAGAAAAAGAATTGGCCGAATGTTAAAGATTCTCTGTCAGGCATCCGATCATAAACTGTATATTTTTTGTCCGCTCTGCTCTTTTCGGAAGTACATATGAAAAAACTCGTTTCGCATCGATGCCTTCGATGGATAAAAGCTCGAGCGTATTGTGTTTTTGTTCTTCTTCAATCGCTGCTTCTGATAACAAAGATAATCCAAGGCCGTTTTTAACAGCTTCTTTAATCCCCTGTGTGCTGCTGATTACCAAAAGTGAACGTATGCGAATCCCGTTTGCATTCATTACATAATCAAACGATTCCCTGGTCCCGGATCCCTTTTCGCGCACCACCCATTTCTGGTCCTGCAGTTCCCCCCGGGTTACAGGTGAAAAGGAGTCGGAGGTACTCTTTACTACTGCCAGACGATCTGTCTGAAACGGTGTCAGCGTAATATCGGCAGCCCTGCTGTGCCCTTCCACCAGACCAATATCGACTTTCAGCGTCCGGACCAGCTGAATGATTTCTTCTGTATTGGCAATCGTCACTTCAAACTGAATACCTTCATACTCCTGCTGCATTCTGGCCATTACTTTTGGAAGCACGTATTCCCCAATCGTAAAGCTGGCCCCGATATGAATGGTTCCACTCACTTCCTCGTGCATCATATATAAGGCTTCCTTCATATGGGCGTAGGTGCCCATCAACTGGCGGGCATGATCCAAAAACACCTCACCTTCCCTTGTAAGCATCAATGACTTTGTTGTCCGCTGAAACAGCGGAGCAAGAAATTCCTTTTCAAGGTTTTTTATATGCACGCTTACAGTCGGCTGGGAGAGGGACAGTACCTCCGAGGCTTTTGTGAAATTTTTTTCCTCCACTACGGTCAAAAAAGTTTTCACTTCATCAATATGCATATGCCCTCCTATTTATTAAAAATATTAATTAATTCTATTATATATATTTGTTTTTATAATAAAAAGCCCAGGAGTACAATAGCAGTAACGATTAGGAGTTGAAGACTGATGAAACGATTTGCCTCTTCCATTCCCACGCTGTTGTCCGGAGTCATCTTTACATTCATTGCTGCTGTACTCAGCAGCGCACTCGCAGAGATCGCTCCATTCTCAGCGATGGGCGCGCTGGTTACTGCGATACTTTTAGGTGTGTTTTGGCGGTTTACCGCAGGCGTGCCCGAACGGGCGCTGCCGGGAATCACTTTTTCAAGCAGGCATTTGCTTCGGCTCGGGATTATTTTGCTGGGCGCGCGTCTACATTTAGGAGATATTTACGAAGCCGGGTTTAACGCTTTTTTTATCGCTGCTTCCGGGTTACTAATTGCGCTTCTCTTCATTTACTTTGTTGCCAAAGCTTTAAAGGTAGATAAAACGCTCAGTCTGTTAACGGCCTGTGGCACAGCTATCTGCGGAGCTTCAGCTATCGCAGCCATCGCCCCGATTGTAAAAGCAGAACAAAAAACAACTACTGCGAGCATCGCGATTATCGCAGTAGTTGGTACAGTTTTTTCCATTTCCTATACATTTCTGTTTCCGTTTCTGGGGATGAATGCATATGAATACGGCGTTTTATCCGGAGGGACCCTCCATGAAGTGGCCCATGCGGTAGCAGCATCCGAAGCCGGCGGTACAGTCTCGGAGGACCACGCCCTCGTAATTAAATTAACGAGAGTCGCTCTTCTCATCCCGGTAGCACTTGGGATTGCCATGCTTCAAAGCCGTAGAGAAAATCAGAGTTCTCATGTGATTCCGGTTCCCTGGTTTATTTTCGGATTTTTAGCAATGAGTCTGGCCAATACCTTTAATCTGCTCAGCGATTTCACAGTTGCTTTTATGGTTTCAGCTTCATATGTTTTTCTTGGCATGGCTATGGCCGGCTTTGGTATGCAGATGCCTGCCGCCTCTTTTAAAACAATTAGTTTAAAGATGTTTACCGTGGCAGTTTGCGGCTCGCTTTTATTATCTTTTTCCGGCTACGTTCTTATCGAAGTTATGCTTTAACCTGACCGGCGCTGCAAAATCCGTTTGAAACAACTTCTTTCAGGGTAAACACTTATATTCACACTATCGCGGAGGCTGACAATGAAATTTTCAGGTACGATTTTAGTAGTACTGGCCGCGATACTATGGGGTATTTCAGGTGGATTGGCAGATATACTTTTACATAAGGGCTGGGACCCGTTAGTTATTTCCTTTTACCGGGGGGCCGTAGGTTTTGTCTGTATTTTTATATGGTTCCTTTTACGGATTCGAAAGACCGGGTCCCCCTCCGCCCGCTTATTTATATGGGCCGTTCTCGCCGGGGCAGGCGTCGCCGGCAATTTCACCTTTTACTTTCTTAGTATCGAGGCCTCAAGCGTAGCAATTGCTGCCACGCTAATGTATACCGCACCTATATTTGTATTTCTGATTTCTTTTTTTCTAAAGCAGGAGCGCTCTACTTTTTTCAAGTGGGCATGTATCGCAATAGTGCTTGTAGGAATCTTTCTTCTGACCGGGGCTTATGATACCGGAGGTTCTTCGGTTACACTTGCAGGTGCCGCCGCTGGCCTCGGTGCCGGCCTTTCGTATGCGTTGTTTATTTTCGGATTTAAATACGCCTCTGCAGTCGGCAGGCCCGAAACCTCTTTAACGATCGCTTTTTTTGTTTTTTGTGTGATTCTTCTGATGTTTGTCGACCAACAGGAAGCAGTATCCGTTTTGACCTCCAGTGACATTGGATGGTTTATGTTGCTCGGGCTCGTTGGTGCAGGCATTTCCTTTGTACTGTACGTTATCGGCATAAAGCTGACTACCCCGGTTACTGCTTCAATGGTTGCCATGGCAGAGCCGGTCACCGCTTCATTGTTTGGAGTAGTTCTGCTTGGAGACAGCCTGGCAATCATTCAGGCCCTGGGTATCGTTATTATTCTGGTCTCCATTACTGCGTTCAGCGTGCGCCAGTCTGCCTAAAAAAGCAGCTCCCGGGAAGGGGGGCTGCTTTTTTTAGGTTAAGAGCCATCACCTTATTTTTTAGACAGTTTGCATAAATGGGTGCTTTCTTCCCTTTAAAAAGATAAAAAACCTCCTGCAGATAAGCAGAGAGGCTCGTATGGAACGTATATTATAAAAAACTGATGGATGTAATGGATTTCATAATCTGCTGCACATCTGTCAGCATGGTCGGCATTTGCTCAATACTCATAAACGGCACAATAACATAAAACATAGAAAGCCCCATTACCATCATTAATACAATTGGGTTACGCAAATTGCAGACCTCTTTTCTCCAAATAATTAATTAAACACTATCATATCAACCCAAATATGATTTTTGTGTTTTATTATTCACTTGTAACGTAAACGTAATTTCTTTAATCTTTTGTTCATCAAATGGTTATTTTTGTTACTTATTTTATCCGGAATTCATTCTTTGCTGGCTCCATGGGATTTTAAATCCCACAAGTTCAATCTGCAGTTGATCGATACGTTTTGTCTGACCTTCCACATATCCGTTATCATGAAGAACATTAATAATTTCCTGTATTTCTTCCCATTGCTCATTGCTTGCTGTATAAGGGACTTCCAAAATAACGATATCATTGTGCTCTTCAACTGTAGAACAAAACTGATGGTTTTTGACCCAATTCATACTTCTACCCATAGTTTTCCCCCCAAGTGATATTGGACCTATGCATATATACCCTATCATATGTGATATACACTCGAAATTATTAAAAAATTGATTTTTTCTTTGGCTTTTTCACAAGCACCCCGCGTATCCGCTTACACTTTTTTATCTATCTCCTCGCACGCTGACGGTTTACTTTCCGTCTGATACGCGTTACATTATAGAATGATTATTAAACTTACATAATGCTTTTCCTTATATAGTCATTTTCTCACAAGATGATCCAGTACAGCATGATATTTCAAGGACTCTCTTAAGAATTTGGCTCGTTTCCTTTTTGGGAACGGGTTTTTTGCGTTGTGTGGCGACATTACTTACGTTCAGGAGGTGCCGGTATGAAAAAGTCACGTATTCTTTTTATCGGTTTTATGCTTTTCTCGTTATTTTTCGGAGCTGGTAATTTAATTTTCCCGCCATTTCTTGGCTATTCTGCAGGGGATAATTTCACTTCTGCTATCCTTGGTTTTCTCTTTACGGGCGTTCTTCTTCCCATTCTTGCTATTCTGGCTGTCGTGCAGGCACGACACGGGCTTATCAGCATGGGGAGCAGAGTCCATCCCATATTCGGCCTGTTGTTTGCTGTGCTGATTTATTTATCCATCGGGGCATTATATGGTATTCCCAGGGCTGCTAACGTCGCCTATGAGATTGGTTTTGTTCCGGCAGCAGGTATCGGAACCTGGTGGACACTTTTACTTTTTTCCTTACTCTTTTTCACAGTTACCCTCTGGTTGAGCTTAAATCCCGAAAAAATAGTCGATCGTCTGGGCCAATGGCTGACGCCTATTCTATTTATTACTTTAGCCGCTTTGTTTATACGGGCGTTTTTTATTTTCGATACAAATCCTTCCTCAGCTGGGGCCACTTATAATAGTTCTCCTTTTATTGGAGGATTTCTTGAAGGATATCTGACGATGGATGCTCTCGGTGCTCTTGCCTTCGGTATGGTTATTGTTAACAGCTTGCGTGCCCACGGGGCGCATTCTAAACGCGAACTGATGTCCGGCGCCGCAGCAGCTACTGTAGTAGCTGGACTCGGTCTTTCTATAGTCTATGTTTCGCTTGGATGGATTGGCGCTCAGATGTCACAGCAGGAGGGAATTACCGACGGAGCCGGCATCCTTGAACCAGCCGCAGCCATGCTCTTTGGACCATCCGGCAGTTTCTTTTTTGGCTTGATCGTTCTGCTTGCCTGCTTGACCACCAGCGTTGGCCTAATAACGGCATGCTCTGAATTTTTTCACAGCGTAATGCCCCGCGTCGCCTATAAAACGTTTGTCGTATTTTTTACAGTCATCGGGATGCTGGTCACTAATTTAGGCTTGTCTTTAATTTTAAGCATCGCGGTTCCTTTACTCGTATTTATTTATCCACTCGCTATTGTGCTCATTGTACTTTCACTTCTGCGCCCTATTATTGGTGAAGGTTCGCTAATGTACCAGCTCTCGATTATCTTTACGGGAATTTTCGCGCTTTACGAAGGGCTTTCAAGTATAGGATTCTCCGCCCCGGCTGTCACAAGTATTCTTCAGACCTCGCCGTTTTTTGATCAGGGGCTTGGCTGGGTCGTGCCTGCGCTTATCGGAGCCGCCGCCGGGTGCCTTCTCGACAGGCTGATGCCTTCCCACTCCCCGCAAAAAACTTCCTTTAACGAAAAGTAAAATATTCCATAAAAAAACTGCCCCTTTTCAGGAGCAGTTTTTTCTATTCAATGCCGTCACCATCACGAAGCTCTTCCCGGTAGGCAAATAAGAACAGCAGAGAAACGAGGAGAGCGCCGCCGATTAAATTCCCGATACTTGCCGGTACAAGATTAAAAAGCAGGTATTCATACCAGGCGTGCTCAGTATCTGAAAATACACCCATACTGAAGTAGCCCATGTTCGCCGCGCTGTGCTGGAAATTGCCGGCCACAAACAAGATGACCGGAAGCGCAGTCGCCACTACTTTTCCTGTAACGTCTCTCGCGGCTGTGGTAAGAAACGATGCCATGCCGATTAACCAGTTAGCCAGAATGCCGGACAAAACAACCTGGAACCAGCCGATGCCGCCGGCTTCTTTAAATTTCATTTTGTCCGATAAATACACCTGCAACTCTCCGTAAAATTCCGGCGTCAGGGAGCCGGAAAGCTGAATAACTGCTGCAACGAATAGTGCACCAACCATGTTTCCGATGTATGTCGCGAACCAGAACCTTACAATCGGCATAAAATAGACGCTGGGCTTTCGAAATAAGTAACTCGGGAGCAGAATATTGATTTCTGTAAATAATACAGCGCCGGATAAAAACACCATCACATAAGCCGCTGTAAAACCAAGTCCCGAGAGCAGATAGTACAGCCCTTTCGCTTCTACACCTGTTGCCAGGAGAATCGAAAAAACCGCCCCGAAAGTCATAAATGATCCTGCCAGGATTGCCAGCAGAAACTGTGCCTTGAATTCCTTGCTTAAGTGGTTACGTCCATTTTCTCCAAACGCCTGCACCACCTCGGGCGGTTCTTTATACTGCCGGTCGGCTGTCCCGAACTTTTGTTCTTTCGGCATAACACATCTCTCCTTCTCCTGATCTCTGCCACAGGAGCAGTACCAAAGGAAAAAACCCCGAAGCAATCGGGGTTTCCGGTTTATCTTTTTCCTTTTATACTCAGCCTTTTACCAGAGCTTCTTTTCCGTAATATGAAGCCTTGAACAAGTCTTTCATCTGCTCGAAGGATGTTTCCCTTGGATTGGTGCCGGTACATGGATCGCTTAGTGCGTTTTGAGCCATTGTATCCAGATGCTCTTCGAAGTCTTTTTCAGGAACACCGAATTCTTCAAGCGTAACAGCCAATCCTAAATCTTTGTTGAGTTCAAAAATATACTCTACAAGCGAATCTGTCAATTCTTTATCTGTTTGTCCTTTTAAATGCAAACGGCGTGCAATTTCTGCATAGCGGTCTTCTACCACTGCACGGTTGAACTCAATAACATACGGGAGATAAATCGCGTTGGCATAACCGTGCGGAATATCGAATGTAGGACCACTTTTATGGGCAAGGCTGTGCACATTACCAAGAACCGCGTTCGCAAACGCCATTCCAGCCATCGCCTGAATGCTGTGCATCTGCTTTCCGGCTTCATGGTCGCCGTTATACGATGCCTTCAAATTATCTTTAATCACTTCTGCACCGCCGAGAGCGAGGATGTTAGTATATAACGTCCGCGGCTTGGCTACGTACGATTCGATCGTATGGGTAAAAGCATCCATACCCGTGTAAGCAGCAATATGCTTCGGCAGATCTTCCACCATGACCGGATCAATAATAGCAATATCCGGCGTCAGGCCAAAGTCCGCAAGTGGATACTTAACGTTTGTCTTCTCGTCTGCCACTACTGAAAGGTTGGAAACTTCAGATCCACTTCCGCTTGTCGTAGGAATACCGGCAAATTTCGCCTTTTGGCGGAGACGCGGCAGTTCAAAAGGTTTCGTTGCATCCTCAAAGGAAAGCTCCGGATGTTCATAAAAGAGCCACATCGCTTTAGCAGCGTCCATTGCGGAACCACCGCCGATACCTATGATCCAATCAGGTGCAAAGGAACGCATTTCTTCTGCTCCTTCTTTAACCATTTTTGCGGTTGGCTCCGTATTATAACCTTCCAGAACTTCAGTTTCAATATCTGCTGCAGCAAGATGCTCTTGAATGCGGGCTAAATTGCCGTTTTTTTTCACAGAGCCGCCGCCAATAACGAGCGTGGCTTTTTTTCCTTCAAAAGTGCGCAGTACTTCAAGCGCGTTATCTTCAAAATAGATATCTCTTGGAATCGTAAATCTGCTCATTGGTGAAGCCTCCTAGTTGTTTTAAGCTAAACGAAGATGTCTGCCATGATTAATGAACATCTATTTTAACCACAGAATAGGGTTTTCCTTTTAGTCCGGCAGGTTAAACATAGAAGAGGGACCTGCCCTGGATGTAAACATAAAAAAAGACCCGGAAACGGGGCCTTTTTATGCGGATTCATCCTTTGCAAGTGCGCTGTTCAAGTCTTTTTTGACACTTTCCATAACCTCAGACTTGATTTCATCCAGCAGATCACCTTTAGAATCACCGATAAGCTCATCGTGCAGCTGTTGGACCAGGTCCTGCTTTACATCTTCATATAAATCATCTTTTAATTCGTCAATCAGCGACTGCTTTACATCTTCGAGAAGCTGGCTGGTTGCTTCTTCAGAAATAAACGACGAACCTTCTTCTGCACTGTCTTCTTCGGCTGCCGGCTCTTCCTGTTCCACTTCACCGCTGTTTTCTTCTGCTTCTTCTTCATTTTCTTCTGATGAGATGTTTTGCTCCTGCGAAGAGTCTGCGTCTTCGTTGTCTTCCGCACCGTTGTCTTCTGCAGCCGGCTCTTCCTGTTCTTCTTCACTGCTTTCTGCTTCTGAAGAATCTTCATCCGCATCTTCCTCACTGCCCGCTGGTTCCTGATTTTCTTCCTCAGACTCCCTGTCCGTATTTTCTTCGGGCTGATCCCCGCTTTCGCCGCTGTTAACCTCGGCCATTATTTCATCAATCATCCCATTTTTATCTGTAGAGGAAAGCTCAAGGCCGCTCTCTTCAGCAAGAGCCTGAATGTCTTCTATACTCTGCATATATAAATCAATTTCTTCGTCTTCACCGTCTTCATTCGTAATAACGACGTTTGCCTGGTCCTGCCCTTCCTCTTCAGATGAGGAAGCCTCCTCCTCATTTTCGCTGCTCGGCTCTTCCTGCTCTTCTTCTTCGGGAAGCTCTTCGTCGCTTTCTTCTTGCTGATCCTGATTTTCTTCGTTCTCTTTATTTTCTTCGTCTTCCGACCCCTGGTCTTCTCCGCTTTCTTCACTTCCCACTTCTTCCATGATTTCGTTAATCATATCCTGTTTTTTGGTGGAAGATAATTCGAGGCCACTTTCTTCAGCAAGAGCTTTTATATCTTTTACGCTCATCATATAAAGATCCACTTCTTCATCTTCTCCGTTCTCATTCGTGATAACGACATTTGCCTGCTCTTCTGATGATTGTTCTTTTTTAGCCAATGCAATCCCTCTTTTCATTTCTCTCGATCGAGAATGTATTATTATATTTAATTCACACAAAGTGGATAATAATCTGCCGAATCTCTCTTTGGAATTCACTTGGAATGCGCTTTTCATACCTTGTGGAAATCACGCAGTGATCCTGTCGCTGAATTTCTGTAATCGGATATTGAAATACTAATCGGCCTTCTTCATCTTTCACATAAAAAATCATGCGTGCCCGTTTCTTCACGCCGTTAGCATACCGTCCTTTACCCTGCCATTGTGGAAATCGAAACCCAAAGGTGTATTTGCCGTCTTTTTTCTCTCCTGAAGCCTTATCATCTAATGGAATACGGATTTTTACTATTCGGCCAGGAAGAACTAACACGATTAACATCTCCTTATAGATGAGTGTTTTTGCACCGTGACGGATTTTCCTTTCTGATTTTTAATGTTTTGCCATATATATACCATTACCTTTCCAGGAGGATTTCAATCTTCTACTAGGGAACTAATTTTACACCTCAGCATTTAACAAGCATCCTCCAGTACTGTGCGTATAATAAAGCCCCCTGAAGGTATCAGGAGGCTTCGCGCTATTAGACGGTATTTTTATTATCTTCGATCATTTTCTGAATCCTGCGGGCATAATGTCGTTCATTATAAGTTTCTCTTTAAAGCATCTACATATCCTCTGACCGCCCGCTGGCTGACTTCTGCCTGTGGCGCAATGCCTTCAAAGCCGTGGAAGCATCCTGGATACAGGTGAAATTCTGCCTGAACGCCGGACTGGCTTAATCGTGAGATATATTCTATCGTTTCATCCCGAAACGGATCAGCGCTTCCCACCATGGTATAAGTAGGCGGAAGACCAGAAAAATCCTCTGCTTGAGCTGGAGAAGCGTAGGCGGGAACATCTTCGGTCTGATCACCGAGATAGGCTTTCCATGCCGCCTGGTTGGAATAATAATTCCATACTCTCGTATCCGTAATTTCCCGGCTTGAAATAGTAATATTTCTATAGTCCAGCATCGGACAAAGAGGCATTTGAAAAGCAATCTCGGGACCGCCCCTGTCTCTTGCCATCAAGGATACAGCTGCTGTTAGGCCCCCGCCGGCGCTGTGCCCGGCTACTCCGATACGCTCTGCGTCTATGCCAAGCTCTCCGGCGTGCTCTGCCATCCACTTAAGCCCTGTATAGCAGTCCTCCACCCCGGCTGGAAAAGGATGCTCCGGAGCGAGCCGGTAAGCGACAGAAATAACTACACATCCTGCTTCGAGCACAAACCTTTCGCACAACTCATCATTCATCTCCGGCGTTCCGCTCAAATATCCGCCTCCATGAATCCAATATAAACCCGGAGAAATTGTTTTCACCGGCATGACCGGCTCATATATACGAACCCGTATATTCTGCCCTTCCTCATGGCCGGGGATATGTTTATCTGTGACTCTTACTTTGCTGCGGCTGATGGGCGCTTCCCCTTCAAATGCCTGTTTCGTTAATACACGGCTGTTTCTGATTTCTTCACGGGTCGAAAACTTCATTTCCGGCAGCCCATCCAGTACTGCATGCAATTCATTCTGAATTTTTTCTTTCATGTCCGGCTCTCCTGCTTTCTGCTGATGACATAAACTGTATTACAATAAACATTAATTGTATGCGTTTTCAAAATTTGCCAAAAGTAATGGCTATGCTGATATTTTTATTATAATGGCTGCTGTATTCATCTACAATCAATAAATGAAAAACAGTAAAGATTTTTCAAAGTGTACTCTCCACCCAGGCCAGACCTCTGTTAATCAGAAGGCAGGTTCAGCTGCCATGAAACATTAAATTTATCCTGGATCCAGGCGAAGCCTTTACTGAACCCGTAATCTTTTAAAGCCATCAGCTTTTTACCACCTTCGGAAAGATGATTGTACAAGTACTCAATTTCCTGGTCGGATTCGCAGTTGACAAAAAGCGAAAAAGAGGGCGTGAACGTAAACTCGTGCTTTACGTTACTGTCCATACATATGAATTCCTGCCCCTGCAGCGAAAGCACGGCCTGCATAACGTTTCCTTCTTCACCGGATTCATGCGGTCCATACCGGCTTAAGCTCACAATTTTTGCTTCATCAAGCAGGCTCGCGTAGTAATTAAGTGCTTCTTCTGCATTCCCCTGAAACATAAGAAAAGGTTTAATTGACGCCATTTGTACCCGCTCCTTTTATTTTAATTCTTTCTATTTATGTTCCCTTGATGAGAATCTTTGAAGCAGGACTCCAGACTTAGTTTTTTCTTTATTAACTAACCAGCATTCTATCTTTGTAAAAAAATTATATATATGGACCTATCCTCCTTTTGTTCATGCTGCCTTACAATAAAAGAAAATTCAGTAGAATGGATGGTGGCGGTGAATACGAAGATGACTATGCCATGGATTATAATGGCCGTAGCAGTGGAGTTTCCAGCTCTCCTGCTGTCCGCCGGCTGCTTCTTTGCTCTCGCGGGATTTCTGGATATCCCAGGGTACATCTCCATAGTCAGTGTTTTTGTGATTCATTACTTTTACTATGAACAAATATTTTATAAAAAATGGCGGCAGGCACTGTTCGTTCTAGTAAACACCTGCTGTATTACTGCCCTTCTCTTTTTCCTCGGATCTATTTAATTTTAGTTTTTAAGCAGCGCTCTTCCTGGCGCTGCTTTTTTGATTTTAAATGGGTAAATAATATTCATGTTTTAGTTTATTCGGCTGTTTTTTGAGGAAGGAGAGGATTATTGATATTTTTCATATGGAGTTATTGTGATTCATTTGCTTATTGTTTCCTGCAATTCATAATTGTCACAGCCATCATGAAAAGACAAAATAAAAAGGAGGCTATCAATATCAATGAGTGAACAGAACAACAATCAGCAGTCAAAATTAAAGCTGATTGATTACCGAATTTTTGTACCAGCACTTTTAATCATTGTTGCTATCTGTATACCGCTTGCGCTATACGAGACACGCAGCATGGAAGTTTTAAATGGGATTTTTGATTCCATTGTGGAAGTATTTACATGGGGCTATCTCTGGTATGGTTTAATACTTCTTGCTGCCGGGCTGTATTTTTCTTTTTCCAAATACGGAAAAGTTGTATTGGGGGACCCGTTGGAAAAACCGCGTTTTTCATTATTTGAATATTCGTCAATTCTAATTGCTATGGGGCTCGGCTCCACTATTATGCGTACCGGAATGGTGCAGTGGACCTCCGTAGCAAGCGACCCGCCAACCGGTGTGGAAGCCGGTTCCACACAGGCCCTTATGTGGGGGAATTCCTACAGTATGTTCCTCTGGAGCTTTCAAACATTTGCTATTTTCGTTATGGCGGCGCCAGCGATGGCCTACATTCTTCATGTGCGCAAACGTCCGTTAATGCGTATTTCTGAAGCATGCCGGGTGCTTTTTGGTGACCGGTTTACCGATGGCCTTGGCGGTAAATTTTTAGATGTTATTTTCCTGATCAGTATTCTGGCAGGCGCTGCAGTGACGCTCGGGCTCGGGTCCCCGATCATTACCAACAACCTGGCAGAGCTGTTGGGAATCGAAATAAGCTTTGGCCTTACACTCATCGTAACACTCGTCTGGGTGTTCATGTTTTCTCTAAGCGCCTATCTCGGGATCGAAAAGGGAATCAAACGCCTTAGTACGTTTAACATGTACTTGGCAGGGATATTCGCCCTGTTTATTATGATAGCCGGCCCGGGAATATTTATTTTGAATTATTTCACCGGCAGTCTTGGGTTTCTTATGACCAACTATATTAACATTTCCTTTTACACTGAAGCCCTTTCTTCCGGTGAAGCCAGCTATATAAAAGGTAATACCGTATTCTGGTTCGCTTATAACGCTACCTGGGCTATGCTGCACAGCGTATTTGCCGCGAAAATCTCCCAGGGACGGACCATTAAAGAAATGATTATGACGTATCTGATGGCTCCAACGATTATCTCCTGGTTTGCTACAGGAGTTCTCGGCGGACTTGGCGTAGACAGGTTTTTAAATGGAAACCTCGACGTGCTGAGCATCGTGGAAAATCAGGGCAGTATGGCAGCTATACCGCAAATTTTAACTACGCTGCCGCTTTCTGGTCTTGCGTTGGTCATATTTATGGTTGTCGCATTGATCTTCCTGACTACGACTCTTGATTCTACGACGTATACTATCTCAGCGTATGCAAGCACCGAAGATATGAGTAAAAATGAGCCTTCTAAATTCCTTCGTATTGTGGTTGCTGTCATCATCACCACGCTCGCTTTGATCTTAATGAGAATTGGAGGCCTTCCTCCGCTCGAAGTTCTTTCAGGACTTATGGGACTGCCAATAATCGTCATACAGTTCCTGACGATTGCAGCAGCGAAGAAAATGATGGATCAGGACAAAGCATGGATTCACAACGTAAGAGAATAAGAAAGCTTTTGCCGGGACTCCTTATGAGTCCCGGTTTTTTATAAAGTAAAGTCACCGGAAGCGGCTTCTATTTTTGCGGCATGCATGCCATGCACCCTGCCGGAAATTATGAACAGAGCAACCATTACAGGCTCTATTGAGATTGGAAGACATCCCGGCGTAGTTACTGTTACTTTTTTAGCGCCAGAACCTCTTCTTGAAACGGCCGGGCTTCTTCATACGGTAAAACACACTTACCTGTAACAGCATATTTTTCTGCCAACCAGCAGTTGCCATTAAAAAACCCGGCTGCCGTCCAGCCGGGTTTCCTGCGTAAAAAGCCAGCTTCACTGACAAATTAAATTTGAAAAAATTTTAAATGTGTTCATTTCTGACAACGAGTACGTCGCACTCCGCTCGGCGGACGATACTTTCCCCAACACTTCCAAGCAAAAGACGTTCTGCGCTGCTGACCCCCGAGGCGCCGGAAACGATTAAGTCTGCCTCGTATTTTTCTGCAGCATCCTTTGGAATCACCATCTTAGGTGAACCGTACTCCAAAGCAAAGGAAACGTTGGGAACGTTGCTTTTTAACGCGAGCTCCCGGTATATTTCAAGCAGATTCCTGCCGTTTTTCTTAAATATTTCAATGACGTTGCCCCTCGATTGCTCTACTGACGAGACAAGCGGTGTATGAATAACATGGGTGACCACGGCCTTCGCTTCTTCCTCTTCTGCCATGGCCAGGCCGGCACGAAAGGCATTGGCTGACATTTCTGAGTCATCTACTGCGATCAGTATGCTATTATATTTTTCAATATCCCGTTTATTTCTAACTACCCAGGCGTCACATTCCGCATTCCGTACGATGCCTGCGGAAACGCTTCCAACAATGAATCTTTCAAATGTGCCTATTCCTGAAGCCCCGCAAAGAATCAAGTCCGCTTTAAATCTTTTCGCGATGTCCTTGGGAATAGTAGTTTTAGGAGAGCCATTTTCCAAAAACACAGTTATATCTGTCAGCCCTGCATTTTCGGCTTTCTCTCTGCAATCAGCAATGATTTCTTCCCCTTTTTCCTTTGAAGCCTGTAATAAATCCGTAGTATGAAGCCGGGCCTGGCTGTAATGGTTGTAGTCGATAATGTAGCAGATCCCCAATGAGCAATCATACGCTTTGGCGAGCGCAATACCTTTTTTCAATGCATACCCAGCTTCCACGGAGCCATCTGTTGCCACTAAAATACGATTGTACCTTTTTTCCATATTGCCTGCCCCCTATCCATCATCGTCAAAACCGGGCGCTGCCAGAAATGATTTTTGCTTCCGTAAGCCCGGCTATCTTAGTTCTCTCTCTATTATAGCACTATATTCAGATTTTCTATTGTACTTTTTTTGCCAAATTATACAGTGGAGTTCTTCGCTTATATGTTTCATAATAGACATAGATAGAGAGACATTACGCTTTTGTTTCCGATCATTTCGTGCTCGAAAATCTACTTTTATAAAGAAAGCGGGGCGTTACCATGATCAAACATTACCAGAATATTCTCACAGCTGTAGACAGTTCGGATGAATCCATGCAGGCATTCCGCCGCAGTCTCTCACTGGCCAGGAAACATCAGAGCCGGCTGACGGTCGCCCATGTCGTGGAGTACAGAACGTTGAACCGCCTGATTCATTATATACCAACCATTATGGAAACTGCCGGTGAACAGGGAAAAGTACTGTTAAACTTGTACAAAGCAGAGGCTGAAGGGGCCGGTGTTGATATTCAGACAATAATGGAGACCGGCGTACCAAAAACCATCATTACTAAAGATCTCGCTCCAGATTATGAAACAGATTTAATTATTACCGGCGCCTCCGGGGCTGGAACGGTCGGGCGATTCATTATGGGAAGTGTTTCTACAGGCATCGTGCGCAATGCCAAATGCGATGTGCTCGTCGTCCGGAAAAAGGATTCAGACAGTGACTACAAAAGGATTATCATTGCCATTGACGGCTCTAAAGAAGCAGAGCATGCCTTTAACAAAGGAATCGCCCTGGCAATTGAAGAAAATGCAGCCGTTTTGATTACACATGTGATTGATTCAGTTGTACTCACATCCATGGAGCAGCATGACACTGGGCTGTTTATTGAAATGGAAAGCTATTCGGAAAAAATGCTCGAAGAATACCGGGAAAAAGCTCTGAATGCCGGCCTCGAGCACGTGGAAGCCGAGCTTCACCACGGTGCTCCTAAGGTCGTTATTGCGGAAGATTTGGCTAAAAAGTATAAAGCCGACCTTATCATCGTCGGTGCTTCCGGTTTAAATACTACAGAGCGATTTTTTCTTGGAAGCGTCTCTGAAGGAATCGTGCACCGGGCAGATTGTGATGTTTTACTTGCCCGCCTGCCGGAAGAAGAACAATAAAATATAAAAGCCAGGCCGGCTCCCTTCACCCGGGGAACAGCCTGGTTTTTATTTAATTTATTATTTTTCCGGATGAAAAACGACCTTCACATAATTTCCTTTTCCGTTAATTAAATCGTCAAAAGTCCCAGGTCCATCTGAAAGAGCTGGAGTATGCGAGATCATCGGCTTTACATTAATCTGGCCGGTGCTCATATAATGAAGCGCGGACGTCCATTCTTTCCCCGGAAACGGCGACGATACCGCGTTCCAGGAGCCGAGTATCCGCAATTCATTACGTACAATGCGCTCAAAATAAAAACGTTCAATAGTGACATCTGCATATGGGATGCCCATAAACACAACCTCGCCGCCCTTCTTCGGAAGAGCGAGCACCTGGGCAGACGTCGCAGGTGCTCCTGCAGATTCCACCGCAAGATCCACCCCGTACCCGCCTGTATGCTCCTCCACCTGTTCATGGGCCGGACGCTGACTCGAATTAATCAATACGTCCGCGCCGACTTCCCCGGCGGTTTGCAGTTTTACATTATCAATATCAATCGCATATACTTTTTTAGCCCCAAATATCTTCGCCCACTGAACCGCCAGAAGGCCAATGCTTCCGCAGCCCATTACAGCCACTTCCGCTCCGGGCTGGATACTCGTACGGTAAAACCCGTGAGCCACTACAGCTGCAGGCTCCACGAGGGCAGCGGTGTCAAAATTTACCTGTTCAGGCAGCGGCAGCACATTTTCAGCCGGCAGCTTGACGTATTCAGCATAGGAGCCCGGGTGACGGGCACCGATCACAGTCAGGTTTTCACAGCGTGAAAGCTCCCCTTTCCGGCAGCTCAGACACTTCCCGCACCGAAACGTTGGACATCCTGCCACGCGGTCCCCCTGCTGTATCTGCGATACCCCTGAACCGGTCTCTACGACCTCTCCTGCGAACTCGTGGCCAAAAATCATTCCTTCCACGTAGGGGCCCAGCTTTTTGTAGCGGGAAATGTCGGAGCCGCAAAGACCTGCAGCTTTGACTTTAATAACAACGTCATCAGCGTTCTCAACAGACGGCCTTGACGTCTCTTCGAACCGAAGGTCCTGCCGTCCGTAAAGTTTTAGACTTTTCATGTTCTTCTCCCTTCAAAAGAAACGATATTACGATTCTGAATTCGCTGATTCGTTTTTTACTTTTTTCTTTCCAAACAAAATTTTTATTAACGCCGCACCAACAATAATCGGATTGAAAATCATTTGGTAGTCAAAATAAAATTCACCGATCGCACGCATCGGTCCCAACATAAAATCAAGCATTAGTTCTGTCATAGTTTTCCTCCCTGCTTCTTTTCAATGAGTATTTTTCCGCCGCTGACGGCGGACAGGGAGCTGTTTCTTTTCCGGGCTCCCTGCCTTTCCGTGCATTAGTACCTGCGTACTAATCCACAGGCGTAAGCAGTACTTTAATAGCTTCTCCGTCTTTAATTTTTTGGTAGGCCTGATCCCATTCTGTGATGTCGAATTCGTGAGTGACCATCGCCCGGGCATTCACAAGCCCGCTGTTCATCAGTTCAAGCGAAGGCTCCCAGTCAGCAGGCTTCTGGCTGCGGCTTCCAACTACACGAATTTCTTTTTGAATTACTTTATCAAAGTCAAATTGAATATCCGGTGTAGTGAAAATGCCCACCTGGGCGTATTGACCTTTTTTCCGCAGCAGCCCAATTGCCTGTTTGGCCGCCGGTACAGCACCTGAACATTCAAAAACGATGTCTGCCCCGTACCCATCGGTTACACTGTTGACGAATTCATGAAGATCTTCTTCCTGCGAATTAACAACGTAATCAATTCCGAGCTCTCTCGCCTTTTCCAGACGTACTTTATCATTTGTAAGCCCGGTTATAATAACTCTGGCTCCCCTGCTTTGTGCCACCTGGGCAGTGAACAGGCCGATAGGCCCCGGGCCGATAACGACCGCAATTTCCCCATCCGAGATCTCTGTTTTAGCTACCGCGTGATGCGTGCAGGCAAGCGGTTCTGTCATCGCCGCTGACTGGTAGTCGACATTTTCCGGAAGATGATGAAGACTCGCTTTCCGGGCTATTAAATACTTTGCAAAGGCACCGTCGTACTGATTGCCAAGCCCTTTGCGCCAACTGCATAAATTGTAGTCGCCAGCCCGGCAGTACCGGCACTCGCCGCAGATATAGAACGTCGTTTCGGAGGTGACCCGGTCCCCGGGCTTAAAATCGCTGACTCCTTCGCCGACTTCTACCACTTCCCCGGCAAATTCATGGCCAAGCGTCACCGGCGCATTAACTTTATAGTGACCTTCATAGGCATGAATATCAGTGCCGCAGACCCCGGCATATTTTACTTTGATTTTCACCTGGTCTTTCCCGGGCGTTGGCTCCTGTTTATCCTGTACTTCGATACTTCCATGCTCTAAATCTGTTTTTACCAATGCTTTCATGCTCTTTTCCTCCCGATGTGTTAATTTTCATGTATATCCTGCCTGAGAGGGAAATTAATTAAACAGTTCGAAGAATCTCCAGATGAGCCAGTTGATAAGGTTTCCGCCCTGGTCAATACTTGAAATTCGCGCGGAATCTTCCGGCATGTCAAAATCAGCGTTTTGAGCCATTGTCGTAAATACGTTTGCGATATCTGTAGCCATGTATAGTGAAAGGGCAATCATCACGGTGCCTACCAGCACAGAGTGTATAATGTTACCTCTCGCTGCCCCGACGATAAACGCAACAACAAATGGAATTGTCGCCAGGTCACCAAACGGAAGCAGAGCGTTACCAGGCAGAAACACTGCCAGTACAACCGTAATCGGTACAAGGATCAATGCAGTTGCAATAACGGATGGGTGTCCCAGAAGAACAGCTGCATCCAGGCCGATGTAAATTTCTTTGTTGCTGAAGTGTTTATTCAACCAGTTTCTGGCTGACTCTGATACAGGCATTAAGCCTTCCATCAAAATCTTAACCATCCGTGGCATCAGTACCATAACAGCAGCCATGGCCATCCCGATTTCGATTACTTCACCTACGCTGTAACCAGCTAAGGCGCCAATTACAACACCGAGAAACAACCCGATAAAGATGGATTCGCCGAACACACCGAATCTTCTCTGAATGCTGTCCGGATCTGCGCTCAGACGGTTGATGCCGGGAATTTTCTGCAGACCTTTTACAAGAAAAATACCTGGCGCGTACGATACGGTACTTCCTGTAGCGATTGATACTCCGGGAAGCTCATAAAAGTCTTCCACCATCGGAGCCGTCCAGTCAGCAATTTTCAAGGTGACAATTTGAAAGATAACTGCAGCGATAAGTCCTTGAATAATGCTGTCGGATACGGTGTATACTACCGCAGCCATAAAGGTATAATGCCAAAAGTTCCAAATATCCACGTTCATTGTTTTCGTTGTTTTTGTCAAAAGCATGATAACGTTTACAAGCAAACCTAACGGAATAATAAAGGCTGCTACTGCCGTAGAAGCCCAGGCAATAGATGATGTCGCCGGCCAGCCGACGTCAATTACGTCCAGGTTAACTCCTAATCGATCAACCATTCCCTGCGCTGCCGGCCCTAAGTTATTAACCAGCAGGTCAACAACAAGAAATATCCCTACAAATGCTACCCCGATTGTTAGACCGGACCGGAATGCTTTTCCCGGCTTCTGCCCAAATAATAAACCGAGCAAAAAGATAACCACTGGTAAAATTACTGTTGCCCCGAGATCTAAAAATCCCTGCACAAGATC
The DNA here is from genome assembly GCF_900106595.1 of Marinococcus luteus. Taxonomy (GTDB): domain Bacteria; phylum Bacillota; class Bacilli; order Bacillales; family Marinococcaceae; genus Marinococcus; species Marinococcus luteus. Next base: position 147,591 of record NZ_FNNC01000007.1, on the reverse strand, counting down.
TACAAATCCTTGCATGCCACTTCCCCCTCATACCTGTAATAATGAGCCCGGTTTCCCCTTAAAACAGGAAACCGGAATACTCTTATTTTTTCAATTCATCCAGAATTTCCTGTTTGGTATCTTCCATTCCAATCCCTGTCAGGAAAGAACGTGCGTTGATTACCGGAAACGGATATTCCTTCTTGATGGTAGCCGTTGTTACCAGTAAGTCAGCAGTATCAACGTAGCTTTCTACCTCCGCTATTTTAATCTGTTTAAGATCCACTGATAACTTGTGTTCTTTGGCCATATCTTCAATAGCACCGTTAACAACTGTGGAAGTTGCCACACCGGCTCCACATGCTACTAATACTTGTTTTTTTGCCATTATTTTTCACCTCCTTTAAGGGATAACGCGTCTAATTTCTCTTCCATGGTCCGCTTGATCTGCTTTTCATCAGATGCACTGATGAGCTCGTTTAAAATACTCTGGTCCTGAAACACCTGCATAAGCTGCTGCAGCAGCTTCAGCTGGGAATGAGCCTCATCCATGGCAAGCATAAATACTATCTTGACCGGTACCGTTTCCGTATCGTCTCCCATGACGATAAAGTCGACAGGATTCTTCAGTATTCCTACACTGATCGCTTTTTGCTCTACATGTTCTACATCTGTATGAGGAATTGCAACTGCAATGTCTCCGGTCGGCAGGCCGGTAGCATATTCATTTTCCCGCTGGATCACTGCTTCAACGAAGCTTTGTTTTACCAGTCCGTTGTTCACTAAATTCTGTGCCATTGTCCGCAATACTTCTTCTTTGGATCCCCCGTCCATATCTAAAAGAATCACAGGAGTATCAAAATACAAATCGCTCATCAGGCCCCTCCTTGGTGAAGTTCAAATTTTTCTTGGTCAGTCTTTGGAATACGACTGAATAATTTTATATATATCTTTGACGGAATCAGCGGCTGTTATTTGATCTCTTGCGGTTTGTGAGCCTGCAAGCTTCATTAACTGCATCAGCGCATGAATATGCTTCTGTTTATCTACAGCAGCAATGACAATCACCAGATTGATTCGGTATTCTTCGGAAAAAAGAACCCCTTCCTTCAGTCTTAACAAACTCATTCCTACTTCATTCACCCCGTCTTCCGGAGAAGCGTGGGGAATCGCAATATTTGGCCCTATTACAATATAGGGGTCTTCTTCGGTATAGCGAAGCATACTGTCCACATAGTCGCCCGTAATACTTTTATTTTCGAGAAGCGGCCTGGCTCCCTCTTTAACTGCCTCTTCCCAATCGCCTGCTTTATCCTTCAGGGTAATGGAAGCTGGAGTGATTAATTCATCCAAATTGTATTCAGCCTTGCCCATGCTGTAATTTACTGAATCTTCATTATCCTGATTAATATAATTCTGAATATCTTCTATAAGTGCACCTTCATTATGAATATGAGCATGACGGCCAATAATCTGTATGATTTCATCGATGTCCAGATGGTTCGGCAGATATCCGTAAAGCTCGAGCATTACCTGCTTGCGAAGCCGCTGCCGCTCTTCCCTGCCTAAAAATGTTTTTACTACGAACAGTTTTTTGTCAGTTTCGAGAAACGTCGGAGCGAAGACAATGTCATACTCCAGATGGTAATGAAGAAATTCCCGTACAGATAAAGAGTCCAGGAAAACAAATTCCGGAAAAAGCTCACTCAGCTCATTAAGCATCAGTCTTGAAACAGACACACCCTGAGGGCACACCACAATGGCCTTTACTTTCTTTTCAATACTCTCGCCCTGTCTTTTCATCCAGCCCCCGATCAGCATTGTAATGAAGCTGCTCTCGCTGTCCGGGATCCGGCTGCCGATTAACTGTTCAAGCGGCGCAGTGGATTGCTTTACCAGATGATGCAGAGCTTTGAATTCCTTACTCAGCGGCACCTGTGTGGATGATGTCTCCGACAATTGGTATTTGATACGGTAATAAGCCGGCTTAATGTGCTGAAGCAGCTTATTGAGCAGCTGGTCGCGCTCGTGTAAGTACACACAGGCGCTTTTCTCAAACTGGCGCAGCATGTCATCTGTGGCGGAGCCTAAATTCGGTATCACGTCGTCCTCCATCGGAAAAGAGATGCTGTAAACACTTGCTGTCAGCAGGTGCAGCGTGACAAACAACCGTTCTTCCATCGGGATGTGTTCATTTTTTTTAAATATTTCCTCTGTCGCCTGGTACTCTTTCGTATCCGAAAGCTCTTCATACTGGATTGAAAATGTATTAACAGCAAAGCCTTTTTTAATTCTTTTTAAAATTAAAGCTAATATATAAGGCATCGTCTCCAGTTTTTCATCAGTAAATTTCAGGCTGAGCTTATTTTCGACATTTTCAATCCGTTTGCGGTAATCATCGAGTTCCTCCTCGTCAATTCCGGCTATTTTTTTGATTCTTGCCGCACCATCCTGCATGAACAGCAGTTGATACGTCACGTTCATCAACAGTTTCCGGATTTGAAATTCTTTTCCGTCAACCAGATAACCTTCTTTGCGGGAATACTTGATTAGAACATGATAGTCATCGAGATACTGCTGCGCTTCTTTCAGCTCACTCAATACGGTGTTTTTACTCAGCTGCAGCTCACTTGTGAAATGATTTAATGAAAGCGTCTCTTCGCTGCCGACGAGCATCATAATAAGATAATAAGTACGCTGCTTCCCGGTGAGTATTGGTTTTTCAGCTGCAATGATTTCTTCATCCATACCGAAATTGGTGTAAACGGACTGATCAATAATGAAATGCCCCTGGCGCGTTCTTTCAATAACCGGAAGGTCTTTGCTTAAGAGCCAGTCGTTTACTTTATTAATGCTGTAGCCCAGCTGTCTTCGTGTCAGTTGATGCTTTTCTTCAAGCGCCATGCTAGTGACCGATGGATTGCGGATTAGTTCATTTAATATTTCATTATCCCGTTCACTTAGCGGCATCTCCTTCCCCCCTTTGGTTAATTTTTATTCTATCAGCCGCTGTAATCGAAATGTATACGTTTTCATCGCAGTCTTTTGAACATTTGCTGTACAATATTGTGATTTACATTCCATAAACCAACTTCGTACATTGATACAAAAGGCTTGATGAAATGTGCACTTCTTACACAGATTAAATAAGTATAGCAGAATATTACCTTTTTTTTCCATCTTTATTTATTTTTGTCGACAAAAATAAACAGCCGCCGGTGGCAGCTGTTAACTTTCACTACTATATTCAGGCTTTTTCTTTAGAGTCGTCTGCTTCTTTGTCCTGCTTCTCCTTAGTGCTTTCATCTTTATCCTTTTTAACTTTAGCCCGTTTTTTTATAAAATCTATTTCCACAGGAATATATCCGCCTTCATTAACCATGCGGTCTATTTCACGTTCATATTCGTCGTCAATCAATCGGCGGTTCATTGGTACTCCCCCTTTTTGCAGCTGAGTTTTATCAAAAGATTAAACCGGGGTTTCCTGAACGATTTACTTAAACATTGGCCATTCACGTGTACGGCTGTTCATCCGCATTCCCCCCCATGTTCTTTTTGTACGCCTGACAGCCACCTTCTTTATACTTTTCTATTCCCGTTTTTACGCATTTTGAACAAAATATCCGCCGATAAATTTATTTTCAGCGGAGATAGTTCTGATTTTTACTCGAGATGAAATACTTCTTCGAGCGGAGTGGTAACTGGACTGTTATCTTCATTTGTTTCCATATATTTTTTGTTTCTATTTGGCCATGTGCAATTTTGATGCGTTACAAATATACTTCAAAGTTTCATGCCTTTATTTTATTTTTCCTCATACAGGAAAAATGGGAATAAAATCTTTTTGCATATTTAAATCCTCCCGGACTGTTTTATGTTATTTTTAATGTTGGATATTTGTTTGAAACGTTTAATTTACTGCACCCAGGAAATAATATGTAGAGAATACGCCAGTGGAGGTTACTTATGATAGCGGTTATTATATTCTTTTTATTCGTTTCCTTCTTTTTATCAGGAAGCGAAACAGCTTTAACAGCAGCAAACCGGGCACGAATGCAGTCCCGTGCCGAAGAAAACGACAAACGGGCGAAAAATTTATTAAAACTGACGAGAAAACCGGATGAATTAATTACAGCCATCCTCATCGGAAACAACATCTCCAATATTATGCTTCCTACCCTCGTTACCGTGCTCGCCCTGAATTACGATTTTTCTGTCGGCATCGCTACGGCTATTTTGACGTTCGTGCTTATCATTTTCGCGGAAGTTCTGCCTAAATCTATTGCTGCTACCTTTGCAGACAAGGTGGCTTACATAGTCGCACCGGTAATTGCGGTGCTCGTATTCATCTTTAAGCCGCTCACGTTTTTACTGAATTCTTTCACACGCGGGGTGATCAAGCTGATCACCCGGGGCGAAGGACCATCACAGACGTATTCGCGCGAAGAGATCAAAACGATGGTCGACGTGGCCTCTTCGGAGGGAACCTTTGAAAAGCAGGAGCAGGACCGGATTAAGCGGGTAATTGATTTTTACCGTAAGGATATACGTGACGTATTGAAGGTCCCGCGTATGGAGATTACCGGGATCCCGATCGAGAGTGGCTTTCAGGAAGTACGTGACATTACCATAAATCACAATCATACCCGGTATCCGGTATACAACGATAATATGGATCATATCGTCGGTGTTTTTCATGCCAAACTGCTCCTCATCTGGGCTGAACAAAACGACAAAACCCTTAATGATTTTATTGATAACAACCCTTTGTATGTAGTAGAGACCAATTCTGTCGACAACGTGTTTAAACGGATGCTGAATGAGCAGAAGCACCTTGCAGTAGTCCTCGATGAATACGGCGGTACGATGGGCATGGTCACCCAAGAGGACATTATCGAAGCAATGATCGGCCAGGAGATTGAAGACGAGCATGATACCCGCTCCGAGCAGTTGATTGAGGAGCTGACCGACGAGGTTATCATCTGTGATGGAAAGCTCGCCATCAGCCGCTTCAACGAAATCTTTAATACCCGCGTGGAAGAAGAAGAGGATATTATTGCCGGACTGCTCTACCGGGAATTCGATCATATTCCTGAGGAGGGGGAAACCTTCCAGTACGAAAATCTTCATTTTGAAGTACTGACAATGGATAATAATCAGATCAAACGCGTACGCGTCGTGAAAGAAGAGGAAGAAGAGGAAGACTAATACACTTGAACCCGGAGAATTGTTCTCCGGGTTTTTGTTTGCATAATACTGAGAGGTCAGTATTTTAACTTTCACTCGCTGTTCGTAGAAAACGAAATAAATTGCTCTTCTTTTCCTTAAAGCTTATCAACAAAATCCGTCTGATCCCGTTTGCTTTATACCGCATCGTATTGGCCGGGGCCGTCTATGTCGTTCATTTTTAAGCACACAAAAAGGAGTCTTTTCCGTAATGGAAGAGACTCCTTTTAGAATGCGTCCATAAACTGCAGGATCGCCGGGCCGAGCAGCACAATAAATAACGTTGGAAAAATAAACAAGACAAGCGGAAACATCATTTTAATCGGAGCCTTCATCGCCGCTTCCTCTGCACGCTGGCGCCGGCCTTCCCGGACGTCCTCCGCCTGGATCTTCAATACGTTTACCATACCAATACCGAGCTTTTCTGCCTGAATGATATTGTATATAAAAGCGTTCAGTTCATCGACCGTAAGCCTTTCCTTCAGCCCGTTCAGGGCATCCTTTCTCGTGCGGCCGAGCCGGAGCTCTTCGAGGCACACTTTAAACTCGTCAATCAAAACTCCTTTTTTTCTGGCCGTTACATTATTTAAAGCTGCATCAAAGCCCAGACCCGATTCCAGACAAATCGTGAGCAGATCCAATACGTCCGGAAGTTCCTTCAAAGCTTGTTTGTTTCGCTGCGTGGCTTTCATTTTTAAGTAATAGCTCGGCATCAACCAGGCGAGAGCAAGAGCAAATACCACCATCAGTACAGCAGGAAGCAGTGCTGTCGCTGCCGCCCACGATAAAATAACCGCAGCCAGGGGGAGAGCGACCATAAGAATTCCACGGAAGATATTAAAATCTACAGGATTCCACCCGAAGGGACGCCCTGCCTGCAGCAGCCGTTGTTCGAGCTCTGTCACTTTTCCGCGGTTCATCTTGCGCTGATAAAACTTTTTTATTTTTTTCCATCCCGGCTGTACGACACGCTCGTAAAACGTTGGATTTTCTTCTGTCTGCTCTCCCCGGTCAGGATAAAAGTATGTCTGGATCCGGCGCTCGATCACGTACGCTTTGTCAAAACGGTAGCTGAGCAGGGTGTAGACAGACAGGGTTACGAAGGAAAAAAAAGCAGCATATAAGATGATCATTTCTACACCTCAATCGTCGTAATTTTCCGGACCAGAATAAAGCCTATAACACCACCTATTGCAGCAACAGCCAGCATAATTCTGCCGATCGGTTCAATAAATAATGTTGTTATATACTCAGGATTTATTACATAAATTACCGCTCCGAGTCCCACTGGAAGAAGACTGATAATAATACCCGAAAGCCGCCCCTGGGCCGTGAGCGTTTTTACCTGGTTGGCTATTTTTTCCCGTTCCCTCGTCGTTTCTACAATTTTATCCAGCAGGTAGGCAAGATTCCCCCCGACCTGGCGCTGAATCAAAAGCGCTTCGACGAGAAGTTCGAGATCTCCGCTCGGCATACGGCGTTTCCAATTATTCAATGCTTCTTCCATCGTGCTTCCGTATTGAATTTCCTTCAGCACCAGATAAACTTCCTCTTTAATCGGCGGGTCCGATTCCTCAGAAACCATCTTGAGGGACTGCTGGAAGCTGTGCCCTGCGCGAAGTGAGCCAATGATTGTCGTCAGCATATCGGGAAGCATCTGATTAAATTGCTGAAGACGCTTCGATTGTTTTTTCTTAAGCCAGACAGAAGGGATAACGTAGCCGATCACTCCTCCAATGGCTAAAGTGCCAATAAGGTTTGTAATCAGATAAAATAATCCCGCGCTGATAATTACTGCAAACCACCGGAACACCCGGAATTCTTCTGCTTTCATCGGCACGCCTGCAGCGCTCAGCTGCTGCTCCAGCTGCTCCTTTTTGCGTGTTGGCTTTTTTTTACGGATTAAAAGCAGCTTGAGCTTTCCATTTGCTTCACGAAGGTAACCCTTTAAGGAAAGCGGCTTTTTCGGCACTTCAGCCTCTCCCCCTGCTTCTACCGAAGCATTGGAGGAAACGGCAAGACTTCCTGCAGCGACCAGAAGAAAGCAGGTGAGAAACATAAAAATGAATAAAAGGGTTAAAAGCAAGTTAATCCACCACCCGTTCTGTAAAAAGCGAAGGCGGCAGATAAATACCGTCATGCTCCATCTGCTCGTAAAATTGCGGGCGGACACCGGTAGGCACAAGTTTACCGATGATTTTTCCATTTTCATCAATGCTATCCTGCTGAAACGTAAATATCTCCTGCAGTACGATAATATCGCCTTCCATCGCCTGCACTTCTGTAATGCTCGTAATCCGGCGTGTCCCGTCGCGCAGGCGGGATTGCTGGATGATAACATCGAGAGCCCCGGCAATCTGCTCACGAATCGCCCGTATCGGCAGATCCATCCCAGCCATCAGCACCATTGTTTCAAGCCGGGAGAGCATATCTCTCGGGCTGTTCGCGTGACCTGTTGCAAGCGAGCCGTCGTGCCCCGTATTCATCGCCTGTAGCATATCAAGCGCCTCCCCGCTCCGGACCTCCCCAATCACAATGCGGTCCGGACGCATCCTTAGCGAGTTCCGCACCAGATCCCTGATGGAGATGGCGCCTTTGCCTTCAATATTCGGCGGCCGTGTTTCCAGTGAGACGACATGCTCCTGACCAAGCTGCAGCTCGGCGGCATCCTCGATGGTTACAATACGGTCTTCATTAGAGATAAAGGAGGACAGCACGTTCAGCGTGGTTGTTTTTCCGGATCCTGTGCCCCCACTGACAAATATGTTCAGCTTGGCCTGCACACAGGCTTCAATAAAATCGGCCATCTCTTCGGTCAGCGTACCAAAGTTTACAAGATCATGGATGGTAAAAGGATCCTTGGAAAATTTCCTTATAGTTATTGTCGGCCCGCCAAGTGCAAGAGGAGGGATAATAGCATTTACCCTGGACCCGTCCTGCAGCCGTGCGTCCACCATCGGACTGCTTTCATCCACCCGGCGTCCGAGCGGGGCCACAATCTTTTCAAGCACCTGCATAACGTGCTCGTTATCCCGAAATACAACATCTGTAAGGGTCAGTTTTCCGTTCCGTTCCACATATACTTTATCCGGACCGTTCACCATGACCTCTGAAACATCCTCATCCAGCAGCAGCGGGTTGATCGGACCGTAGCCCGTCAGATCATTTTTAATATCTTCGATCAGAACGGCCCGTTCCCTGATCGGCGGCAGCTGATCGTTTTCTTCAATCACTTCCGAGATAATGTCTTCGAGCTCCGGAACGATCTCCTCCACCTCATCATTTTTCCGTTCCTTTAAAATGTATTTAAATACCAGGCTTTTTACTTCTGCATGTCCTGTCGGACTGGCCGGCTTGGCTGGCTTTTCCTTAGCCTTTTCCTTTTGAACAGGTTTTACTTCCGGCTTTTCCGGAGCGGCTTTTTGTTTTTCTTCTGGAGCAGGGGAGGCCACGGGCTCCGGTTTATTTTTTGCTTCTAAACGATTCAGCAGTCCCATTATTTATCACCTCCCGATGTCAGCTTTGTTTTGTGCAGCAGTCGCTGAAGAAAGGGCTGGGAGGAAGCAGAAGGTCGTTCCTGCGCGGCAGGCAGAAGTGTTTTCCCGATGAGCTTTATCCTTTTGGAAATCTCTGCTTTTGGATGGTCGATCACAACCGGCCTTCCGGTGTCCATGCCCGTTACCACCCGGCTGCTGTCCTCCGGCATATAAAACAGTTCGTTCACTGCAAAAAGGTCTGAAAAGTCCTGCCCGGCCATTTTCCCTTTAACGGTCGCCCGGTTCACCACTACACTGCATTTATCCTTTAGTCCGAGTCCCTGAAGGGCTTCAACCATCAAGCTCGCATTTTTTAACGGAGCCATGCCGTTGGTTGTCACGATGAAAATATCATCTGCCTGTTCAATAAAGGGCAGACTGCGGTCATTCAGACCAGCCGCTGCTTCGACTACTACTAGGTCGTTATCCTGTTTTAACGAAGCACCTATAGCGGACAGCTGGCTTTCATCTATAAGATCTGCCAATTCCGGCCGGGACGGCGCTGCCAGTAGATGGAACCCATTTTCATGCTTAATACAGAAGTTTTGCAGACGGTCTTTTTGGACAGGCTTCGCTGCATCCAAAATAGTTGAATACGGCTCTATATCCAGGGCAAGCGCAAGATCCCCAAACTGCAGATCGCCATCTACAACAGTAACTTTCTGGTTCTGGGAAGCCAGATAAACAGCGAGGTTCGCCGTCAGCACAGTTCGTCCCGTGCCGCCGGAAGCACTGCATACAACAGCCATCTTCCCATGCCCTGCTCTAAGGTCAGTTGATTGTTCCACGCTTTACTCCCCGCTTTCTTCAAACTGGGTAATGCGGTTGCTGATCCATCCGGAGCTGTCTTCTCCGTATTCTACAAATACCCAGGTTCTGTTTTCTTTATCCTGCTCAAACTGATCGGTGTACTCCAGCCGGGTACTGCTGTCGACTACCTCCAGCACGGGAGCCTCAAGGCTCGGGGATTCCCGGATATTAGCGCGGTACGTGTACGGCGACAGCTGTAAGGAGTCCTGAATATTTCCAGAAGAAGGTTCCTCTTCCGATTGTGCAGGAGCCTCATCTTCCGGCGCCGTTTCCTCATTTGTTTCATTACCTTCCTCTTCGGAAGACCCTGGTTCATTTTCTTCAGGGAGTGGCTGTTCTTCGGTTTCCTGACTACTGTTGTCCGCATCATTTTCATTTGGCTCTGCAGCCTCTCCACTATTTGCTTCTACAGAAGGGGCGATGACTTCCACTGCGTTATCAGCCGACTCCCCCGGTCCGTTCCCTTCAACAGCCTGGCTGTAAATAGACAGGTGCAGGTCCCCGTCATCCTGATTGGCATTAATGATTTGCGCTGAGCCTTCCTGCGTCAGCTCAAGCGTTACTGCCTGATACTCTGTCGTTTCCTCCTCACTGCTTTCTCCTTCTTCATCAGGGGCAGCGGCTGACGTTTCCTGAAAACGTTCACCTATGGCAAGCACCCGGACCTGTTCGATCAGAACCTCTGTCTGCATTTCTCCGTCTTCATTTGGCCTTGTCGATAGAACGTCAACATAATCGTCCGGCTCCAGCAGATATGAAACGGATTCTTCATAGTCCACGTTCACTGAAACTCCGCGCCGTCCTTCCTCCACCTGTTGGGCCAATGGAGCGTCACTGTCGTCAGCGCTTTGGAAATGATTGTCCAGAATCACTTCCTCTTCCGCGAGGTCCGACTTCGCGTAAGTGCCGGTCACATCCCCGGGCTCACGGACAGCATTCGGGTGCATCTGCTCCTCCGCTATTTCGACCACTTCCACCATGTCCCCGGAAATTCTCGTTCCTTCTTCAATCGCTTCTGCTGCAGCAACCACTTCTATCATTTGCATATCTGTCTCTTCTGCTTCTTCCGGTGTGTCACTTGTAATAAATATGTAGAAAACCACCGTCGTTATCACGCCGGCTATTAAAGCAAACAGCAACAGTCTTTTTGGCCTCATGTTATCCCATCCCTACTGAGTCAATCTGGTTGTATATGCCCCCCGACTGGCACTTCCTTCTACTATAGTACCCCCGCCTACCCGTTTAATAAATCTTCCCCGGACAGAATCATCATTCTTGTTCATACGCTCCTCCAGGTAAAAATAGGCAAATCCTCGTATTTCCACTTCCCGGTAATTATCTTTATTTCCAATAGGAGCATATACAGGGATAAGCATTACTCTGTCGCAGTCACGGTCATATATATCGCCGCTCGGGCAATTATCGATACGGTGATTGACTCCCCGTTCCGTAGGGCCGGAAATATTACCTGTCTGCGTATCTACTTCATCCCCAATGCGCAAAGGTTCATCGTAACCATTCTTCAATGTTTCCTCATACGTTTTAGCGCCCGGCCCCTCCAGGGCCAATATGCCAAAATTTCCTCCTGTGGAATCGCCCGAATCCACCTTCAAATCATATGTCTCATTAAAAACCAAATCCGTTTCTTCATTGATGCCAAACGGAGCAGCTCCTGACGCTTCCCCGACAGCAGCCACCTCTACATTGGCCGATGCGTTAATATCTACGGTCTCCACCCCAAATAAAGAAGAAAAAAACACGTCGGTCGGGCGTTCCAGTTCCACCCGAAGCGACTGTTCCTCCAAAACGTCCATATTATATAAGCTTTCCGATTCCCCATGTGCTCCCAGCACTTCATCCACTACATTTGATACTTCTTCTTCAGAATTCATCAGTTCCTGGGCACCGGACAAAGCAGTCGCATTCACCGTCTTCTGCAGGCTGCTCTGTGTTTTGTATAAATGGCCGCCGTCAATAACCACCCCGCACATCGCTGTAGCCATCCCAAGACCTATCGCCATAAGAATTAAAGCGTTTCCTTTTTCATTTTTTATCCATGCCTTCATAAAGGTCACTCCACCCTTATTGTTGAATTCGTTTCGATCGTATAGGGAATAGAATAATCACCAAGCAAATTAAAAATGGACGCCGGGTACGCCGTCTCTACCGTCATATATTCTCCGGAGCTTCGATTTTCCGGCGTGACCGTAACAGAAAGCTCCGCCGGGTTCCCGCTGTCAAAATTGTCGGTCACGTAACTGCTGATTGCTTCATCGCTCTCTCCGAAACTGCCGATCCGGACCGCTTCCTGGGTAATGAGCTCGAGCTCCTGATGCGTGTAGAGCACCCGACCGAAATCCACCATACCAATAAGAAGTGCAATAATAAGCGGAAGAACGAGCGCAAATTCAACCAGCGACTGTCCGTCTTCCTGCCTCCACATTTAAAACAGCATCCCTTCCGTAAATAAATTCATAGCGGCACCGAGAGCTATAGCTACACCGTATGGGTATGTTTTTGAAAGTGATTGTCTCGACAATCCACCCGGTACCTTCGTTCCGCTCTTTATACGAACAAGTCTGTAAAAAAATGATTTCAAAATATTTTTGTGGCGAAGCAGCACAATAAGTCCCATCAATGCGCCGAGAAGCGCGATGAATATAAAGGACTGCAGCACAAATGTGCCGCCTTTTAATGCTCCCACGAGGGCCAGCAGCTTCACATCTCCTGCCCCCATGCCGCCCATGGCATATGGAATAAACAAAAGGGCAAAGCCAATCAAAAATCCAAGGAAGGAATGAAACAGTCCTTCCCACCCTGAAACTGCCCCGTGGAAAATAAAGGCGAGCAGCATGGCAGGAAACAGAACTTTATTATAAATTTTTCGTTCCTTTATATCTGTAATCGCACAGATAAGCAGAACCGCGATCAGGATCCAGTCGATAAGTCCCAAGCTTCATCCCTTCCTTTCAGTTTTGACTTAGTTAAGAAAAGGCCCTCTTTTCAAGAGGGCCAATTATTATTCTCCGCCGCCTGGAATGCTTTCTGTAAGATCGGTGAAGAAACCGGATATTTGATCACCTAAAGTAACCAATGCTGTGATAACTCCTACCGCAATCAACCCAAGAATTAAGCCGTACTCTGTCATGCCTTGTCCTTCTTCTTCCACCACTAAATTTTTAAAAATTTTGACCATTCTGAACACTCTCCTTTAATTATGAGTAAGTACCTTCTGACAGGACGGGTCAACTAATCTGCCGGCTGGGGAATTCTTCAAGGGCAAGAACGTCGCCGGGTGCAAGGCCTGCTGCCTGAATGCTTCCCGAAGGAAGCTCGATCACAGAAGCCGTACCTTTCACCTTTTTTCCGATTTTCCCAGGGCGCAGCTTTTCGTCCACTTCAAGAACTTCCATCTGCCGGCTGAGATAGAGCACATCTACAGGGAACTTCATCCAAAAGGTATGAATAGATGGACAGGGGGAAATATGAAGACCTGAACTATCTGGGAAATGTTTTTTGAACATTAATCCCTTGAATCGTTGATAAAAATTGTATGCCCCTGCCACATTTTCCGCTATAACCTTCCTGGAATGAAGATCCACCAACTTCAAATGCCTGGCACCTCCTGTCAGTGTGATTGCCTCTTTCGAATCAAGCCTTTTGGCTTATAAAACGATTATATACCGGAAATTAACTGGAAAACACCCCTCTATGTTCCTGTTATCCATTCACTTTCATAGGTTATAAATCCTATACATGCTCCTATATTTACTCATTTAAAATCCTTCATACTTCACCTGATAGGCTTTCGAAATAGCTCGGGCCCGGTCCGGCACCTCCAGCTTCCTGAAAATTTTTGTAACGTGATTTTTCACCGTGTGATCACTAATAAACAGCTTTTCAGCGATTTCGCGATTATTATCTCCTTTTATAATCAGTTCCAGTACTTCCTGCTCACGGGAGGAGAGTGATGAGTTGTTTTGTAATGCCGAGACCACTGGTTCTTCTGCCGCTTCTGCAGTCCCCTGAATAAACAGCTCCTGGTCGTTGATAAACGTTCCATCTAAAAAATTCAGAAAGCTCTTCTTCCACTCCTCTGAGATGTTCGTCATCGCTTTTATTTTCTTCTGTTCCCCGTCTTCGGCATACAACAGGGTCATCGCAAACACCTCAGCCTGCGCCCCTGTTATTAAGCGTGATTTATTAACGCCTTCCTTCAGAGAGCGGCCTTCTTCCAATACTTCCCCCACCTGGCTGTCCGGCATTAATTCCTGAATAATCGCCGGGGAATAAGCACTCAGCCGGCACGCTCCTGTGATGGAGGAAGCAAAGGAAGCAGAAAATTTCCCATCAGCTGTATACTGCTCAGCAATCTCCGCTGCCCGGCTCGACAGGGCAAAGGCTTCCGGATCAAATTGCTTTACCGCCAAATGCATAGCGCCGAGCTGCTTGTCCATACTAAGCCCCGACTCCTCCCCGGCAAGCTTCATGGACACACCGCCAATTACAGAGAGAGCTTCCAAAAACTCTTCCATCTTCCGGGTTCTCACTTCCTGCGTACCTACGCAGAGTACTCCAAGTATTTCCCCCTGAAAAACTAAAGGGCATTCGAGCACCGGCTCCTTCCACGGTGCTTCTGCCTGCTTCACTTTTTCAAGCTCTGTATCCAGTCCAGAAAAGTATTCTGCCGCGGCACTTTCTGCATAAAACTCCAGCTCCTGCCGGGAATACCCCCTTGAAATCATCCGGTACTTTCCACGCTCTTTCTTTTTCAAAAGCAGCATGGCAAAATTCCCCCGACTCATGCTCAGGCTGGCATCTATAAGTATATAGCTGACTTTTTTTATATTCGGTCCGGCTGCCATCTGCCTGCCTATTTCGACCAGGGACTCCAGCTGCTGAATTTGACGACTATTTTCTTCTGCAAGCCAGTCTGTTTTCACTTTAGCTTCTATCACCGAGACCATGGTGAGTAAAAAATCTTTCCCCTTCCCGGTTAAAAATCCGCGTGAAAAACTTCCTCCAAATATGACACCGGAGGCGCCTTTTGTTTTCTGGATCGGCAGCGCAAAAAACAAGTGAGGAGACAGCCCGTAGCGCTGCCAAAAATAACTTTGGGGGCGGTCCTTTAAATTCTCCAGAAATAAAGGCTCCTCTGACAGCAGTACTTTGCCAAGCGGTCCTTCCCCTGGATAGAATGAGATAGGCTCTATTGCCTCTTTATGCTTTCCTGTCACCGACGTCGTTTCGTACACACCGTCTTCTCCCTCTTCAGCTATTCCGAGTACCTCTGCTTCTTCAAGACCATCGATAAGCAGATCCAGTAATTCTTCAGTAGAATGCCGCTGCAGGGCCCGGTGCATTAACCTGGCGTGATTTTCGGGTGAAGACTGCCCGTCAAAGCAAAGCGCCAGAACATTAGCCGCCTTTTGGAAGCGGGCAAGCCATTTTTCTCTTTCCTCTATATAAAACGCCGGTGTCTGCCTGATTATTTCCTTCCAGTCGTTCTTTTTTCCATATGCTGATTCAAGGCTTGTTTCCACCGTTTTTTGAGCCCCTTCTTCAACCAGCAGTCCAGCCAATAAAAAATAGTCCGGATTTTCATTTTTCTGCAGCGGCACCACTGCCATATGAACCCCCGGAAAAAGATCGTAGAAAAAAGGCTCTCGTGCACTTAACCTTCCTTCAAACATATGATTTATTTTATCTCTAAGTCCTGCCTCGGGGACAGCATCCAATGCTGCGAATAGTTTATTTTCCCCATCGGTAAAAGCAGCTTCGTTTCCCAGGCCGTCGACGACTACCAAAGTAACATTATATAAGGAAGTATACATCCCCTGTACTTCCTCCATTATATCTGTACGCTGATTCCCCATGGATACTGCCCCCAGTGCTTTGTTTTTGACCTTGCTGCTGTCTGTATACTGAATGAAAAAAGCTTTCAATAGGAGACAGGGACCTTTTACCGCGTCCTGTAGTCCTAATTTTAGTATATACGCATTCTATACCTTTATCAGGGGGATTTAAAAGCCTTTTTCCGATATCCGCGCAATTCAAGAAGAATTTACCCTTATCAGTGAACGTATATGCGACCAAACTCCCTGGTCCTTTTACTTTGATTGCTCCTATGGATTTCGGTATGATGGATGCATTCATTCCGTAGGAGGCAGGGCAATGCGCAAAACCATTTACATTCATGTGGGTTATCACAAAACAGCTACTACTTTTTTACAGAAAAGCATTTATCCAAAACTGGCGCCCCAAATTACATATCTCTCCCGGGGACATATTCAGCCATATTTGTATAAAATACGTCACAAAAAATTATCAGATAAAGCCATTACTGATTTACGTAACGATTTTGAGTCAATGATGGAGGAGAAAAAACCGCTCCTTATTTCGTACGAGGGACTCTCCGGCAATCCAATGTCCACGAAAAAAAAGGTCAAAGACAACCACACTATTTTAAAGGATCTCCGCCGGATCTTCCCTGAGGAAAGCTATGACGTGCATATCATTGTTGGAGTACGGCGCCAGCTTGACCTTCTCACTTCCCTTTATGTGCAGTATATTCACCAGGGCGGGTACAAGAAAGCCGCTGCCGTATTTGAAGAGTGGGAGCAGCTCGGGGTACTCAATGGCTACTATTATTTCAGCTATATGGAGCGTGCCACGCAGCTTTTTGGCAAAAACAACTATTATCTTATGCAGTACGAGCAGTTCCGGGAAAATGAAATGAAGGAAATTACTGAATTGCTCCAGTATATGGGCATTAAAGAAGTTCCCTCCTACAGCAATACAAAAGTAAATCGGAGCTATGGCACGATGCAGGTGAAGGCGGCCAGAAAAATGAACTATTTCCTGAAAACTCCGTTTAACCCAAACGCCCCTGTGCCAACAAAAAGAGGACGTCCCCTCTCCCGGGTAATGCTGCAAAGCCGGACAAGTTTTAAGCTTCACCACCAAAAATATTATCTCCCGGAGTCTCTGCAGCAGGTACTTCAGGAAAAGTACCAAAACGACAACCAATTGTTCTTTCACCATTACGGTATTGATTACACGAAGAAAGAAAATTAATAGAATTCGTTTACAACAGCTGTTCCCGATTTTCTTCCGGCTGCGATTGAACTATGCTTTCCGCGGGTAAAGTTATGCAAATCTCCTGAAGGAGGCTGAGGTATGTATGAACAAAAACATAGGGAACAAAGCTGGTAAGTCTAACCGTTTATTTTTTAAAATCACTAAAAGGCCTCTTCTTTCTTCTTCTATTGTGTATGGTGTGATGCTGACCGTCATAGCGATTATTGGCATAGCCGGAAAAGAGAAAGATACAAATTAATTAGGGAGTCAAAAACAGTTAAAGGAGACCCGTCTGTCCGGGTCTCCTTTCTCTAGTGTCCCGCCTGCCACGGGCGGGGCGCCCGCTGCAGCTGTCTTTGTTTTGCGGGCAGATCTTTTCGCTGTACTGTTTTCGGCTGCATTCCGCTTTCAATCCGGGACTTTACTTTCGCATCCATTTTTGACACGTGCACCGGCTGGAAGACTCTCCCTGACGTTTCCCCGCATAAGGGGCACGGTGCTTCATTAACACGGGCTCCTTTTGTTACCATCCAGCTTTCAAACGTGCCGCATGTCCGGCATTTAAAAGTAAACTGGGCCATATTAATCAAGCTCCGGCAAAATATTTTTATAAAATATATCTTTAGGCAGGGCGAGTGTGCAGCACGCATTCGGTATATCTACAACGCCTGCTACAGTGCCCTGCACCGGCGCAGTACCTAAAAGCATATAGGCCTGCTCGCCTGTGTAACCGAGTGTTTTCAGAAAATCAATCGCATTCAGGCACGCATTCCTGTAAGCGACGTTGGCATCCAGATAGGTCTGGGTGCCCGAAAACTCGTTCACTGACACGCCTTCAAAAACGAGAAATTCATTATAATGCGGCATGACCGGCCCTGGCTTAAAGACAGGATTACGCTTAATACGGTGTTTTTCCATGCCGTTCTTTATCACGTGCACTTTCAGGTCAATCCAGCCGGGCATTTCAATCCCCCCGCAGAACGTAATTTCCCCGTCTCCCTGCGAGAAGTGAAGATCTCCTACGGAAAGCTTCGCCCCATCTACAAACACCGGAAAGTATACCCTTGATCCTTTCGAAAGGTTCTTGATGTCACAGTTCCCCCCATTTTCCCGGGGCGGGACGGTTCTTGCTCCTTCGGCTGCCACCCGTTCGAACTCTTCTCCTTTGAGCTCACCAAGCACGACCGAATCCTTCGTTGGAAGATTCGCAAGCGGGGGCACCCGGTCAGGGTTTGTATCCACCAGCTCCTTTTCCCTGCGGTTCCATTCATTCAGCATCTCCTGTGAGGGTGCCACGCCGATCAGCCCCGGATGAATAATGCCTGCAAACTTTACATTCGGCACATGTCTGGAAGTCGCATAAATACCCTCAAAATCCCAAATGGATTTGGCCGCTTCCGGATAATGATCCACTAAAAAACTCCCGCCGTTCTCTTTGGCGAAAATCCCGTTAAATCCCCATTCATGCGAGTGAAACGTTCCGATATCCAAAATATCAACAACGAGGAGGTCTCCCGCCTCCACTTCGTTCACGTGCACCGGCCCGCTTAGTACGTGCACACGGTCCAGGTTCACATGTTTAATATCTGAAGGGTCATCATTGTTGCTGATCTGGCCATCGGTCCAATCCAGGCATTCCATCCGGAACGTCTCCCCCGGTTCTACGGAAAAGGCGGCAGGAATGTCCGGGTGCCACCTGTTATGCCCCGGCGTCGTCTGTTGGTCCATTGTTTTGTTGAGGTCTACTTCAAACAGTTTTTTCGGCATATAAAATCCTCCTGTTTATAAAGATAGCCAGAGACACAGCAGACGATGTTTAAATTTTCTGAATATATCAGATAAAAAAAGGGGAGGAACCCCCCCCCCTTTTTTTTCTACTCCTTATGCTAAAGTAATCGACTCATCCGCATAGACGCTTTGCACAGAGCGGATGATCTCTATACCATCCTTCATCGGACGCTGGAACGCTTTGCGTCCCATAATCAGTCCCATGCCGCCGGCACGCTTGTTAATTACCGCTGTTTTTACAGCATCCTCTAAATCCGATTCTGCAGAACCGCCGCCAGAGTTGATCAGGCCGGCCCGTCCCATAAACGAGTTCATTACCTGATAACGGGTCAGGTCAATTGGGTGGTCACTTGTAAGCTCTGAATATACTTTATCATGTGTTTTGCCGTAGCCGACAGCCGTATAGCCGCCGTTGTTAGTCGGCATTTTTTGTTTCACAATATCAGCCTGCAGACTTGCTGATAAATGGATCGCCTGACTCGTCAGATCGGAGGCCGTGTGATAATCGGTGCCGTCTTTTTTAAAGCCAGGGTTACGCAGATAAGCCCAGAGAATAGTGCCAAGACCGAGCTGATGAGCCCGTTCGAAGGCTTTCGATACTTCCTGGATCTGCCGGTCACTCTGCTCTGAACCAAAATAAATCGTCGCCCCGACTGCTACGGCGCCCATGTTGTAGGCCTGGTCGACAGAGCCGAACATAATCTGGTCGTGTGTTTCCGGGTACGTTAACAGTTCATTGTGATTAATTTTGGCAATGAAAGGGATTTTGTGCGCATAGTCTCTTGCGATCGAGCCAAGTGCCCCAACCGTTGAAGCTACCGCGTTACAATTACTTTCCATTGCAAGCTTCACAATATTCTCCGGATCGAAATACATCGGGTTCGGGGCAAACGAAGCGCCTGCCGAGTGCTCTATGCCCTGGTCCACCGGCAGAATGGATAAATAACCCGTACCGCCAAGCTGCCCGTGATCAAACAGGCTCTGCAGGTTGCGCAGAACTACCGGAGAACGATCTGTTGATTTGTACACTCGGTCGACAAAGTCGGGCCCCGGCACATAAAGATTTTCTTTCGGCACTGTTTTGCTTTCATGATTTAATAAATAATCCGCGTCCTGTCCTAATATTTCCTTTGTTGAAGCCATCATGATACCTCCTCGCCATTTTAGGAAATTCTTCTTACCAATTCCCTTTTTTGGGAAGAACATAAACAAATTTTCGGAAGATTTTATAAAAAGCTTCACTTTTGGAAAAATGTTTATATGAATGATTTCACAGGTTGGTAACGATCCATATAACAAATACACCTCCACCATTGAAACTATTTGGCTGCAAGCGATTTTATTGCTTCACAGCAAAAACGGCTTTTATCTTGCGACCTGGAAAATAGAGAAATTGAAGCTGTAATACGAGTAAGAAGGCCCGGAGATTTTTCTCCCGGCCTTCTTTGTTATTCAAGATCTGTTTTACGCTTCAACGGCGTTACTGCCGGCCCTTCAATAACCTCTCCATCGTAGGAAAATCTCGAACCATGGCACGGACAGTCCCAGCTCCGTTCTGCGTTGTTCCAGGAGAGATCACAGCCCATATGCGTACAGGTGGTGTCGACAACATACAGCTTTCCTGTTTCATCCCGGTAGGCTCCTGCCTTCCCGTCTTCAGTATTAATTAAAGCCCCTTCATCATTTTCCAGGTTCTTTTCTTTATCGCCCCGGTTGGACTTTCCTTTAACCATTTCTTTTCCCACGTCCATGTTTTCGGCTGCAAAGGATTGAATGTTTTTCTTTTTCAGTTCAGAACGCGTCGGATCAAAAGCTTCCTTGTACACATTTTCATTACCGAGTACGTAATCGGCGAGCATTTTCCCTGCTGCTTCACTGTTACTCATTCCCCACTTCATAAATCCGGTGGCAGTGAAAATCTGCTCTTCCCCGGATGTCATTGGGCCCACATAGGGCATTTTATCCAGAGTGATCATATCCTGTGCCGACCATCGGTAAGGTACTGTCTGCAGACCGAAATATTCTTCCCCGAAGGCGCGCAGTGCTTCGTACCGTTCGAACGTATTTATTTCATTTTTTCCGGACGTGTGGCCTTCCCCGCCGATTAAAAGCAGTTCCTCCCCGTTTTCATCCTTTGCTGTACGAAGTGACCGCGAAGGGGTATCTACACTAATATACATGTGCTTTGGCATCGTCTGAACTTTTGCCCCAATGATGTAGGAACGCTCCACATGCAGACGGCTGTAGTATTTCCCCATACCGTCATTAAAAGGGAAATGACTTGTTACCAGGAGATAGTCACTGGTAATCGTGCTGTCGTTGTTTGTATTTACCACTACTTTTCCGTTGGATTTATTTACATCAGCTGCGCGTGTATTCTCGTACACACGACCGCCAAGACGAACAACTTCTTCAAGAAGCGCCCGGTAATAATGTACTGGCTGAAACTGAGCCTGATCATGGATAACGAGGGCCCGCTCGACAGCGTACGGAAGATCATGTTCTTCCAAAGCATCGCCGCCGTTCACATTTAATAACCGGTATGCTTCCGCTTCCTGCTCCATCACTTTTTTCTGCTGCTCGCTTTTCGTATAAATAAAAGCGTCCCGCTCTTCCCATTCACAGTCAATATTAAGCTCAGTAACCCGTTTGCGCATATCGCTGATCGCCTTTTCATTAGCTTCAAAGTACTGGCTTGTTTTTTCCCGGCCGTGATTCTGAATTAGTTCATCGTACACCATCCCGTGCTGGGAGGATATTTTTGCCGTTGTATTCCCGGTTGTACCTTCCAGCACCCTGCCCGCTTCGAGCAGCACCACCTTCGTTCCAGCCTTCGCTAAATAGTAAGCTGCTGTGATGCCGGCTGCCCCGGCTCCTGTGATAGTAACTTCAGCCGTGTCTTCTCCGCTGTGTGCGGGCATGTGTGTAGTTTCGCTCTCCTTAAGCCATAAAGAATTTGGATATAAAGGGACACGTTTACTATTAGTCATTATAGTTCCTCCTTATAGTTATTCAGGCGGCCATTGCTTCTTCCTGTCTTGGGCGGGCCGCTTTATACCAGTGCCAGCAGAGAATAACCATAATGGCAATATCCGCAGCATCGCCCCCGTAATACATCAGCATTGAGCCTGCCTGAGCAGCTTCCTGCCCGACCCCGGGCGGCGGTGACGCATACAAATACTTGGACAAAATGCCGTGACCTGCAAGTGCCGTTACAAGCACCCCGGACCGAAAAAGAAAAGAATACCGGTGCGGCGCCGGATCGATATAAATAATAGAAGCTGTAAAAACATATCCCGCTAAAAAAATATGAATATGAACGGCGGTATAAACAACAACGGACTCATGCATCGACGCGTACAATCCAGTCGTATACAAAAGCCACAAACCGCCAATGTTTAACACTGTGGCCGTCAGCGGATGAGATACTATTGCCACAAAGCGGCTCCGCAGTAATTTAGACAGTTTTTTCGCTGAAGGTACCGGGAGAGTGCGGAGAGCAAGCGTCACCGGAGCCGCGAGTACCATACAAAGCGGGGCCAGCATACCAAGCAGCAGATGCCCGGTCATATGAATGACAAACGAATCATGTGCCATACGGGGAAGCGGCCCAAGCACAGAAACGACTGCTGCCGCTGTACCAACAGCAAACAGGCCGATGCGGTATACCGGCCACGCGGCGTCCCGAAAAGCCGCAGCAAGATACAAGAGACAGACAATTACAAAAGGGGCTGCAAGCACCCCTTCTGCCATATAATGTGAAGTAGTCATCGGTTTATACGACTGCTCTCTGCTTTTTTATCTGCGAAGTCTGCCACCATATGAGTATTCCAACAATAAGGAGTACGAACGCACTGATATTCCATACCAGGTCATATGGCAGAATGTCCACACCGTATCTTATTTGATGGATTCCCATCCACTTATGCTGAACGATCCCGTCATACAGCTGAAAAAAGCCAACCCCGGTCAACATCCCCCCCAGCCACCGGCGCAGCCAAAAGCTCTGCCGGCGCCGGAGATCAGCAACCATAAACAGGGCAGCTACTGTAGCAAACCAGCTGAATGCATGAAAAAAGCCATCTGAAACGATCCCGACAGCCGTTGTCGATAAATCATAAAAATGATGCCAGTTCAGCAGCTGATGAAAAACTACTTCATCTATAAAAGCGATGAGGCCGAGACCAAAAAGAAAGCCGGATAACACATTTCTTCCGGCGTAATTCGCCTGGTTTCTCCGGAGCATCGCTTCATTTTTTTCTGACATGACTAAACCTCCTACGTTACATATCCGTCTTTACGCGATTGCTCGAAAAAAGCACGTGCGTGCCCATATAAAAATGAAACATATATTCTGCCGCCCCCATCAGCACAGCGGCTACTATTGCTGCAAGCAGCACTGAGCCTGAAAAGGAAATCACAGCACCTGCAATTAAAATAACCACAAATACCAGACCGGTATCTACAACCGCTGCGATCAGGCTTTTTACACGGGGCAGCAGCACGAGATCACCGAGCGGATAGCTGAGTGCCCCGATAATAATAGCAAGCACCAGTACATTCCAAACAGAGACCCCGTTTGCGATACCGAGCACCAAAAACAACAGAGCTGCGGTGAACAGGCCTTTTCCGGTTAATGCTTTAACGTGTTTCATATTCCCCCTCCTTTCTGAACCTGGCTTATAAAACACAAAAAGCCAGGGAAAGACGTATCTCTTTTCCTGGCTTACCGCAAGGCTTAATCCCGCGATTGCTGCCTTCGTTTATTCTGTTAATGCTTGGCTACCCTTCTACTTCCTTTAAACACATTTCCATAAACGCTCTTTTAATTTCAGCGCCATCCTCATAAGGAATAATTTTACTTTTCAAATCGATCTTAATTTTATTATTTCTCACGGAATTTTAAGCGGTAAACTCTTCTCGGTCTCCCCCGGTGCCCTGACTGCTCTTCTCCTGTTTGCACCGCTATCTGATTTTCTTCCAGCTTCAACAATATTCGACGTGCATTTCGCAGAGAACTGTTTAACCACCGCGCGATATCCTGAGCAGTCACAATATCCTGAGAATAATAACGCGATAATGAATGAAGTTTGGATAGAAAGGCAGGGCTCAAGCTGTTTTCTATGCCTTTTTCCTCTCCGCTATTCATATTTCTTTGCTCATAAGTAAAAGAACCAACTGCAGCTTCGTATTCTGTAATACGAAGGTCTTCGTCCACAATAATAATAGAATTGGTTTTCGTTTCCCTTGCTTCCTGCAAGGCTCGCCGGGCGTTCTCTTCGGATTCAAGAGTCGTTCTTCCGTATCCAATGACGGTCCGTACCTCAAGAGCCGTATTAACCCGGGCATCTTCCACAAATTGAAACCATAATTGTTCACTTTCGAATTCGATTTCTCCCCGGGTGGTATATATAAAATACAGGCCGTCTCCCATCTGCACATAGGAGCCCCGGGCCTTTTCTGCATAATAAAGAAGCCACCGGTGCAGATCTAATTCCCTGTGCTTGCGCTTAAAAGAATAAGACTCTTCCTGCAGAGCTTTTTGGTCTTTAGCCACTTCGATCGCCACTATGGCTATTTGGGATTTTCGATAAAGCATCGATTGTGCACGCTCTTTAACATATTTAAGCGTGAGTTGTATGGACAGTTTTGTAGGACGCACCCGGTAGCAAGGGATATTCTTTTCTTTCATAGCTAAGTACACTTCCCGGATACTCGTGAATACGGCATCAATTTTCCCTTCATTGTACAAATCTTCATGAAAAGAAACTATTTTACCCGGAGAAATATACCCTTTGTAAGAAAGGTTGAATATTTCAATATCTTCCCCTAAAAACTCTTCACGTATTTCTTGAATTTCATTTTCCTGAATAGTATCTAAACTAATGTGCAGCAATAATTGATTTTCTTTATACTGGGCTTCGAGCAGTCTTCCCAATAAACTTGCCCCGTAAAGAGGCGGAAAGCTTGCATCTTTTTCACTCACCAGTTGATTGGAAACTGCCACATCATAGGGGGACTGGCCGGAAAAAAACCAGAAATCAACCTTGTGCTGATTTTCTGGTACAATTTCTTTAATTTCACTCGTCTGTTCGTAGGTGAGCGGTACAGCCTGAAAATCCTCATACGGATCCAGCTCTTTTAACATAGATTGAACAGAATCTTCCGGGCCGACCACACCTATACGTATATTCACTTTTTCAACTCTCCTGTCTGCATCATCACATAATTAGCTAAAACCTGAACACCTTTATAAAGATCGTCAATACTTGCATGTTCTTCAGGCACGTGGCTTTTCCCCTCCCTGCAAGGAATAAAGACCAGCCCCGCCTGCCATTTTTTAGCTATGTTCATGATATCATGCCCTGCCCCACTGTCCATATCATGATAGTGATAACCTGCTTTTACGGCAGCTTCCTGTAATTCATCGGCTACTTCCGGAGAAAGAAGTACTGAAGCATTATCGACCAACGTTTCAATATCTACATGGATATTTTGATTATCAGCTAATTCAGTGGCACTTGTGCGGAGAATGTCTCCGGCTTCCTGTTTACGTTTATCGTTTACACTTCGAATATCGACACCAATAGTAACTTTTCCCGGTATAACATTCATTTCATTCGGTTCACATTCAATAGTACTTGCCGTAGCTACAATTTCTTCTCCGCTTGCTGCCTCAATTTTCTTGGCAGTATCCGCCACCGTTTGAATAAAAGGAGCAGAAGCAGCCAACGCATCTTTTCTTTTGCTCATAGGCGTTGTTCCGGTATGACCAGCCTCTCCCGTAAATACAAAAGACAAACGAAGCGGACATGCTATGCCTCCTACAATACCAACGTCTTTTTGGGCATTTTCAATTTTAGTTCCCTGCTCAATGTGAAGTTCTACTACCCGGTGGAAAGCATCTTTTGGCTGTTCAGCCAGGTTCATATTATTCCAATCAAGCCCCTGGCTGCGTACCGCCTCTTCCAGAGTCATGCCCTCAGAATCCTTCAAATTTATTAACTCATTCTGCAGTACAGGAGTCAGCAAACCGGCCATTGCTTTACTTCCAATTGTCGATACGCCAAAACGGGAGGATTCCTCAGAAGATGCACAGATCACCGTCACAGGACGGGACGGTGTCCAATTTTTTTCCTTTAAATATTGAATAACACCGAGCCCGCACAATACTCCGGCAACACCGTCATATCCGCCTCCACTAGTAACTGTGTCCAGATGAGAAATAAAAGCTATACTTGATTTTTCACTCTGCCCAGGATTCCACACAGCCAGAATATTTCCCGCTTCATCTCTTTGCACCTGCATGCCCAGGCTGTCTGCTAAATGAATAAACTCCTGCACTGCTTCCATTTCCTGATCCGAATAACCAGGCCGGTTAAATCCTTCCGGCCTGTTCATTGTAGAAGTAACGTTTAATCGCAGTAAGTTTTTTTCCAACCATTTCTTCAATTTTCTTCCTCCTTCCATATTGAATTAACAAGAGGATAGATAAAAGCTGCGAGCGCTGGACCGAATACTGCTTCCTCATAATCAAATGAAGGATGGTGGTGACCAGCAGCAAGCTCTGTTCCAAAAAGCATATAGGTAGCTTTTCCACCTTGTTTTTGGACGTGGTTAATCATTACTGTAGCGTCTTCTGAAGCCCCCACTTCTCTCGACGGTTCTACGTATTTTACTAAGCTGCTTTTTTCCAAAGCTGATGCTATCCACTCCTGCCATTCAGAATCACACTCGGCGGCCATCCCTTCCCCTGTATACTCTATTTGACTTTCCACTCCATACATAAATGCACTCGCTTCAATCATACGTGCTGCTTCGTTCATCATATATTGATTTACCTGTGTAGAACTTCCCCGTGTTTCCCCAATAATTTTCGCATAATCGGCAACAACATTGCGCCCCGAACCCGCGTTCAGTTCCCCAATGTTAATCCTTGTGTCTCCTTTAGAATGTCTGGAAATACCCTGAGTATGAACAGCTGCCGCCGCTGCTGCCAATAACGCATTTCCACCTTCTTCGGGCTTCGCTCCAGCATGGGAGGAGACACCCTTAAAAATAACGTCAAACTTAGTAGTAGCCAAAAATTTAGCAGCAGTGGCGGCTATAGTCCCTACCTTCATATCTGTAATACCGATATGGCCGCTCATAAAATAATCGACATCGTCCAGCCACCTGTTTGCAACGACTGCTTTTGCACCTCTGCTGCCTTCTTCCGCTGGTTGAAATATGATAGTAGCCTTACCATTCCATTCTTCGGGGTGCTCTGAAAGAAATGTGGCCAGACCGAGACCAAGAGTAATATGACCATCGTGGGCACAGGCATGCATTTCTCCTGGAAAGGCTGAAGCAAAATTTTCCCTATTAGGAAAATGAGAAGCTGCAGAAGTTTCTGTGATAGGAAGTGCATCAATGTCCACCCTATAACACACATGCGGGCCTTCTTCCTTTCCTTCAAACTGAATTAACGCCCCCGTATGCCCGTCTTCTGTCTGTTTAATAAACTCTTCAGGAACCTGAAGCTCCTCTGCCCGCTTTTTTGCTTTTTTTAACGTGCTTTTGTCCGGCACACCCTGCCTGGCATCTGATTTGGTCAGTTCTTTACCATAAATGACTTTACCATCAAGCTGCTGCAGCTCTTGCGCAATGACATAAGTGGTATAGATTTCTGTCCAGCCTACCTCTGGATATTTGTGAAAATGCCTTCTCCATTCCTTGAGCTTCGGGAGAAGCTTTTGGATATACTCATCGATTTTGTTTACAGACATGTCTAACTACTCCTCATCTTTCAGCAGTTTTAAGCCTTCAACCGCTTCATGGTACATAAATTCGATACCATAACCAAGAGCTCGCTCATCAATATCAAAGGAAGGATCATGCAAAGGCTTCTGGACTGTCCGTTCAGGAATAGCAGTCCCAAGCCAGTGGTAATTTCCAGGGTATTTCTCCAGGAAACGGGCAAAGTCTTCCCCGCCAAGACTCGGT
This sequence comes from Marinococcus luteus, assembly GCF_900106595.1. Taxonomy (GTDB): domain Bacteria; phylum Bacillota; class Bacilli; order Bacillales; family Marinococcaceae; genus Marinococcus; species Marinococcus luteus. Next base: position 120,187 of record NZ_FNNC01000007.1, on the reverse strand, counting down.
TCTACCTGCGGTAACGACTCTTCACCATACAAACGGCGGGCGGTTTCTCTGGCATGTTCCGCCCACACAGGTGTATTTATTGTAGCCGGGTAGCCATCAAAATATTTTATCTGGCAGATCACTTCAAATGATGCTTCTATCCCTGTCAGCAGCTGGCCAAGCTTTGTTTTAACTCTTTCTTTCACTCCATCTTCAAATGTCCGCACCGTGCCTTCGAGAGTAGTTTCACTTGCGATTACATTATAACGCTCTCCGCCCCGGACCGTACCTACAGTAACAACTGCCGCATCCAGTGGATTGATATTCCTGCTGATAATAGATTGGATTTGACCAATCAGCTGACCTGCCGCTACGATCGAATCCTTTGTCTGATGCGGCATACTAGCGTGGCCTCCTGCTCCCTTTATTATGATTTCAAACCGATCAGAGTTCCCCATGATAGGACCACTCATCACTCCGAACTTCCCCACAGGGAGATCCGGCCATACGTGCTGAGCTAAAACAGCATCCGGCTGATAAACTTCAAATAATCCGTCTTCGAGCATTTTAGCTGCTCCGCCTGTAGGAGCCTGTTCCTCTGCAGGCTGGAATACACATAATACTGTACCTTCTAATTCCTTTTTATTTTTCTGAAGCAGGGATGCAGTGCTCATCAACATAGCTGTATGAGCATCATGACCGCATGCATGCATAACTTTCTTCTTTTTTGATCGATATGACGGAGATGGCTTTTCCTCGATAGGGAGAGCATCAATATCCGCGCGGAGAGCTATCGTTTTTCCAGGACGGTCACCTTTAATGATGGCAAGAATTCCAGTCCCGGCAAAACCAGTTGTGTATTCAATCTTTTCTTCATAAAGAAAATTTTGTATTGTTTCCGAAGTCTGGTACTCTTCCCCGCTTAATTCAGGATACTGGTGAAAGTAATGTCTGTATTTTAAAGCTGTATCTATTGCTTCGTTTATTTGTTCTTCTGTTAATCTTTTGATGTTCATTGTGGTCTCTCCCTTTATACAATTACAAATCCATATAAACTCCTGGCCCTATAGGAAGCCCTAATAAATTCCAAACGATGAACATAACAATCCAAAGGGTCAAAAATACGAGAGTATACGGCAGCATAATAGAAAATAATGTTCCAAATCCGGCACGGTGATCATATTGTTTCATAAAAGCTAAAATCATTGGTACGTAAGGATTCAACGGTGTAATAACATTTGTTGTAGAGTCCGCAAGACGATAAGCTAATTGAATATAAGCCGGGTTGTAATCCAAATACATGAATAGCGGAATAAATATAGGAGCCATTAAGGCCCATTGAGCGGAGCCGCTGAAAATAAACATATTCAGCACACCCGCAAGGAGAATAAAACCGACTACTACTGGTAGACCGCTAAAGTCAGCTGCTGTTAAAAAGTTTGCCCCGCTCACAGCCATGTAAGAAGACAAATTTGTCCATTCAAAGTAAGCAATGAATTGGGCAGCAGCAAAAATCAATGTAATGTAGCCTGCCATATCCTTCATGGACTGCGCCATAAATTCCGGCACATCCGAGGTAGAATTAATTACTTTCGTAGTCACCCCGTAAGCAACAGCTACGATGATAAAGAAAAACAGTATCAGTGGCACAATATTTGAAATGAACGGTGACTCTACAATCGCTCCATTTTCTCCGCGTAACAAGCCATTTGCAGGTACTACCATAATAGCAATCAAAACTAAATATACCGCGCCGGCGATACCAGCGTTTCTCATCCCTCGGAACCTTTCCGGAGTAATTTCTTCTATTTGATTACCCAGAACAGTACCATCACTGTAGCTTCCGTCATATATTCCAAGTCTTGGCTCTATTACTCTCTCCGTAAGCCACGCCCCTACAATCATTAACATGGGCACAGAAGCAATCATATAATACCAGTTATCAACCGGTGTGACGTTAGCACTTTCGTTTACGGTCTGCGCTGCTTCCGTTGAAATACCTGAAAGCAGAGCGTCAGTGCCGGTAATAATAATATTAGCAGTAAAGCCTGCCCCTACACCGGCGAAGCCAGCAGCAATTCCGGCCAGAGGGTGACGGCCCAACGCATAAAAGACCATAGCTGCCAGAGGAGGGATAATAACAAATGCTGCGTCTGAGGCCAGATTTCCAATAATGCCTGTACCAATAACTGCGTATGTAACTAATTTTTTTGGTGCCTTTAATATGACAGAAGTCATAAACGTTTCCATAAGCCCGACTTTTTGAGCTAACCCGATGCCAAGCATCATTACAAGTACAAGACCTAAGGGAGCAAATCCAGTAAAGTTATCCAGCATTGAAGATAATATATACTCCAAACCTTCTTCAGAAATTAACGGCTGCACAGCTACTGTTTCTCCATTTTGGGGGTCTTCGAAGGAAACCCCCGCCCATCCGACGACCGAAGAAATTAAAATGACAGCTGCTGCTAAATATATAAACAGCATGAATGGATGCGGGAGTTTATTCCCCGCTCTTTCCACTCCGTCAAGAAACTTCATGAATACAGATTTTTTTCCATTTTCTAAACTCATTTCATTATACACTCCTTTTAGGACATTGTCTTTAAATGTTCCTTAATTAGTACAGTAGCATATAATTTCTTTTCGTCCAATAAGAATTCAAACTATTTTTTATTTTCTATGTAAGAAAACTTTTCAAAATGGTAAGCGTTATCATTATTATACATTTTACGACAAATAAAAATTCCTGCCTCCGTATGTACAAAAGAGGCGGGAATTTTAACTAATAATTAATTTATACTAATTTATATCTCTTATTTAACCCCATGCCATTCTCTCTTTCAGAGATGTAATATGGGCTAAGTGATGCCTGCTGTGCCAGGCATAAAGACTCAAGGCCTCCTCAAGTGTGGAACGGCCTGATTCAGGATGACGGAAAGTGCGGAGCCAGTCGTCTTCCTGTAATTCATCTAATAAAAGCACCCAGCGTTGGTGAAGGCCCTCGAGCAGTTTAAGAGAAATTTCTATTTCTCCGCTGCTGTCCGTCAGTTCAGCCCACGCCGTCTGATCATATGGTTTAATTTCAGGTTCTTCCTCCGTTAATGCCTGTTTAAAGCGTATATAACCGTGCAAATGACTGTCAGGAACGTGATGGACGACCTGACGGATGCTCCATCCGCCTTCCCGGTAAGGAGTATCCAGCTGCTGCCTCGTTAAATGCTCCACCTCTTCCCTGTAAAGCGAAGGAACAGCCGCCAATGTTATAGTCCATTCTTTTCGTTTTTCAGCACTTATCGTTTTCGGCCATTCAAATGTTCCGATAGGAAAACGGTGTTTGTCCATATTTTCACCTCATTCTTAGATTTCTATTTGTTATTCATGTAATTAACAGTACGCAGCTTACTTATGACCGGAAAAGATATTGCAGTTTTTCAAGCGACTTCTCGGCATATTCATTAACGTAATCTATACTGGCCTTTTTTTCAGCTGAAGGAAATATATTCAATTCCGGGGCCAGGCATTCTACTGTGATCGTCCCCTCGTACCCTGTTGCTTTAACAGCTTCGGCAATCGCGTCCCAGGGAAGTCTTCCGTATCCCAGACCCTGCCGGTTAGTATCTGCCACGTGTATATGGCTGAGGGCTGGGCCAAGATGATGAAAAGGTGCCTCCATGCTGCTTTCTTCAATATTCATATGAAATGTATCGAGCATCGTCGTCACAAATGGGTGCCCGGTTTCTTCCACGAGCACAAGCGCCTGCCATCCGGTATTAATAATACAGCTTTCGTAACGATTTAATGGCTCAATCACCAGAGCAACGTTTCTTTCTTCCGCATAGGGAGCTATTTCCTGAAGTGATAAAACTGCTGCTTCCCATTCCTCTCTGCCGCTTCCTTCCGGCTCTGATTTGCCCGGTGCGCATGGGGACAGCACCATATATTCTGCTCCGGCCCGGTATGCACGGCTGATCTGTTCTTTAAAATAATTTACAGCTGTTTTTCGCATGGAAGGATCAATCTGTGATAAATCTGTTTCTTTTCGCGGCCAGCCTGCATCCGCGCACAGACCCCGGATACGGATACCAAGGGTATCCGCCAGCTGGATTAATCCCTCCCAGTTATAATCCTTCGCGTGAACTTCAATTTCATCGTATCCCATGGAAGCTGCGTCGCGTATTGTCTGTTCAATTGGCTGGTCTCCAAAAATCCAGCTGCATACCGAAAATTTCATCTTATCCTCCCCTTCACTATTATGCTGCTCTTCTACTATATTCCTTGCCCAGTTATCCTGTAAGCATGATTTTAACCAATATAAACAAAAAAAGACCAGCGGCTGGTCACCGCTGGCCCTTCTTATACGTCTTCTGAGAATACGTGTCCGCCAATTTCGTAATCAACGGTCTTTGTTTCCCAGAGCCAGTTGTCTTTCGGCACGTCTTCACTCCAGAAAAATAATGAATCCCCTACCGGCTCCGATCCATTCAGAGCCTCTTCTGTTGCTTCTTCTGCACGCTCAGAAGGAGATTCTTCTATACTTCCGTTATCTACTACCTGGAATTGGTTTTCTTCGTATATGACACTTTCGACATCGTCTGGAAAGGTTTCAGATTCAATGCGGTTCAAAATGACACTTGCCACGGCCACCATGCCTTCAAAAGTTTCATCTTTGGCTTCTGCATGAACAGCCCGTTCAAGCAGTTCTTCATTTTCCACCTCAGGCACTTCACTCGAGGCTACTCTTTCTTCCTCCGGTTCAGGTGCCTCTGCTTTCTGTTCTGTCTCTTCTTCTGCAGCTTGTTGCTTTTCTTCTGCTTCCTGTTCGGCTGTCTGGCTTCGCTCATGCACATTATAGACTAAAAAGCCTAATACAGCAGCAAAAACAGCTAGCGTCCCCATTACGGTGTAAATGGAATACTGCCTGGACATCGTAATCACCCTTTATCAGTGAGGCAAGATTATTGTTCCTATGATGGCTGTAAATGACAGGTCTGTCATCATTTTACCACTTTGTTTCCAGGAATAATAATTTCCGTTGACGGCGTATTCAGCTGTTTTTCGCTGTAATATGTGAAGAAAAGTCATAGGCACAGAAACAGGCATTCTAATTCCACCATAAAGGCATAGACGCCTTCTTTCACCTTCTTTAAGAGGAAGATTCCTGCCGTTTTTCCGATTTTGCACGTTCATTGCGGATACGCTGACGGTAGCCGTAGGTCGCTTTGAGCACCGTTTCTTCACTTTCAAGTCCTGCTCCAAGCGCCCCGCCAAGCGTAGCTACCGTGCAGGCAAGCCAGGATATTTTCAGATACGTCGCAAATGTCACGGCCCCCTGTAAATTCAATGCCAGCTGGGAAGCTGGGATAAACAGCAGAGAAACTACCAAAAACATTAAAAATAGAATAATATAATAATGAATAATAGCAATGCCGATTGTAGCGGCTGTAGCTTTATTGTAAGAACGGACTAAAAATTTGGACTCTGCTTTTGACTCTTTTTCCCACAGCCCATGGGCGGCGATAAACCATACAGTCATGGCCACCATGGCCGTAAACATAACAGCAAGAAAACGCCAGAAGCCATAGGTGTCACTCAGCATCCAGAAACTTGGAAAGATCAGTCCATAAGCTCCGGTAGCAAAAGCTAAAGCAATCACACGCTTAAAGGCCGGAAAAATCGTCCAGGGCCGGTTTGCCAGCACCATGCCGGAAAGCAGCCTCGTGCGTCCTCTCATATTCAGGTTAGCATAGAAGCGGACATGCTGGCTTTCTTCTTCGTTAGAATACACCGTACGTTTAATCGGGGAAAAGCGCTCATACAAACGGCTCCCCATCAGTTCCCTTGATCCTCTGCCCCGGACCTGATAGGAATGTTCATCTTCATGATTCTCAAGCTGCTCCTGGTTTTCTGCGATACGTTCATTCTGCCGTTCCCGCTCTTCTTCAGAGCTTCCGTGGTGCATTTCATTTACAAGCTGCATCATCGCCTCACGAACACGCTTTCTCATTGGCATTGCTCCAAGGGACGGCAGGGAAATAAGGCCGATTTCACGGTCCGAACTGGCGTCAGCTATCACCAGTTTTTTGCCGTCTACAATTGGCAGGTCCGTAAAGCAGAGGGCATAATCCCATTCATGTTTTTGTTTATGTTTTTGTGCTTCCTCAATCACCGGCTCTGATTTTTCTATCACCCCGGCAAAAGGGTCAAGAACCACTTCCACTTCCCAGTTTCTCCGGTCATCTACATAGTTTTTGAGTAAATCGGGAAGTTCTTCTGCCATCTCGTCGCAGATTTCCTTTGGCAGCTCCGGAGCGGCTATCAGTCCGAGAGTATAGCTGTCCAGAGAATGTTTGTTTTTTTTCGAAGCCATCGATATTCCTCCTTTCTCTCCATTGTCTTAAAAATAAGGCCAAAGATACGGTACCATATTTCCGCCCTTGTCCATATGCACACATTTTTCTATTATGCACATGTTATAGATAAAAGAAAATGAGGAATAATTCTTTTAGGTTCATTATTACTACAAGGAGGTGAACCGAAGCCAAGTGCTTCGGCCGCTATGAAGCTGACAGAAACCATGCACGTGCTCGAGCTTTCTGTGCCCCAGGGAAAAGATACCATGGTATTACACTTAACCCTCATGAATAACAATGGCCGTCTTATTCTCTTTGACACAGGTATGCCCGGATACGAGGAAGAAATATATGAATTGATACGAAAAGAAAATTTGAATCCCGATCACCTTGATACTATCATCTTAACCCATCAGGACATTGATCACATCGGGAGCCTCCCCGAAATTCTTCACGATCATCCCAAACTGCGTATTCTCGCGCACTATGCGGACAAACCTTACGTAGACGGAGAAGAACCATTGATTAAACTTAGCAGTAACGCTAAAGCAAACCTGATCGATACCCTTCCGGAAGAAAAGCGGAACAGAGTTGGCTATATGCTCGATAAAACCGAACCATCGCTTATCAGTGAAACCGTGGAAGAAGGAAATAAACCTGTGGAAGGGCTGACCGCAGTGCATACGCCCGGTCATGCTCCCGGACATATCAGCCTGTATCATGAAAACAGCCATACGCTTATTGCCGGCGATGCTTTGACTGCTGAAGATGGCGAACTTTTCGGTCCCCGTGCAGAAGTCACGCCCGACATGGAACAGGCTCACCGTTCCCTCGAAAAGCTGCTCGAATTTGATATGACTACCGCGGTTTGCTATCACGGAGGTATAGTACACGGTGACATTAATCAAAAAATCCGGGAGATTTTATCCTGAACGAAAAAAGCACCTCCGCGGCTAGCGGAGGTGCTTTCGTTTGTACTTTAATTAAGAGTTTTCAATATCCTCCCGAATCCGCTGCCGGCGCTCTTCTTCCTCCCGAAGTCTCGTTTCCTTGTAATCCTTTCGTACGGATTTCAGTAAGGAAATAGCAGAGATGAACAGGACAATAGAGAACGGCAGGGCCCCGATAAGAGAAACTGTCTGCAGCCCGTCAAGACCGGCGCTGATAATCAGCACAGTAGCCAATCCGGCGATCAAAGCGCCCCAGATTACTTTTAAAAGCATTGGTGGGTTCGTGTCCCCGTTGGAGGTCATCATGCCCAGCACAAACGTTGCAGAGTCTGCTGACGTTACCAGAAATGTAAACAGCAGGCAGATCGACAGTACTGAGAGCAGAGTGCCGAGCGGTATGTTATCCAGCATCGCAAACATGGCCCGTGTCGTATCCTCCGCAACAATTCCCGCTATATCTGTGCCGTGGAATAAATCCAGATTAATCGCAGTCCCGCCGAAAATACCGATCCAGATCATACCGATAAACGGAGGAGCAACCATAACACCAAGGACGAATTCCCGAAGCGTACGCCCTTTGGAAATACGGGCTACGAACATGCCCACAAATGGAGACCAGGCAATCGTCCAGGCCCAGTAATAAATCGGCCAGTCCTGCACCCAGGTGCCGTCTGTATAGTTTTCCATACGCAGACTTGCCTGGAAAAAGTTTTGCACATAATCGCCAAGACCCATTGTGATGGTTTCAAGAATAAAGCCGGTAGGTCCGATAAACACTACCGCTACCATTAAAAACAAAGCCAGACCGAGGTTTACATTACTCAAATATTTTATTCCGCGGTCCAGACCAGAGATGGTGGAAACCATAAAAGCTACAAACATGACAGCTACAATAGTAAACTGGGTGGTGGAACTTGCAGGAATTTCAAACACACTGTTCAAACCGCCGCTGATCTGCAGAACACTCAGACCAAGTGTGGTAGCCACCCCCATCACTGTAGCAATTACGGCGATGATATCCACTCCGTTACGGAAACCTTTGCGGAGCGGGCGGGTGCCGTCTCCAATAACACCGTTCATTGTGTCACTGATAAGACTCCGCTCCTCCTGCCGGTATAAAAAGTAGGAAATCGCAAGTCCCACAAATGTAAATGACGCCCACTGGTGAATACCGTTGTTAAAAAATGTGTTCCACATTGCTTCTCTTGCCGCTTCCGGTGTGCCCGGCTCTACGTTCGTCCAGGGCGGAGGTGTCTGGAAGTGGGTCATTGGTTCTGCCACGCCCCAGAAAACAATACTTACACCAAATCCACAGCTGAAAAGCATCGCGATCCAGGTGAAAAAAGGATATTTCGGCCGTGCATCGTCGCCTCCGAGCCTGACACGCCCGTACTTACTAAACGCCATATACAAGTTAAATAAGATCAAAAACAGTACAAAGAGTAAATAAAACCAGCCGAACGTATCAGCGATAAAGCCGTATGTAAATTCGGCCTGTGCCTGCAGGGCCTTTGGTGCTATTGCCCCCCACAATGCAAATACAAAAATGATGATAAAAGAAATGAAAAAGATACTGTTGAGAAATTTGAATTTTTTCTCTTTTTCACTCATGATGCTTTCCTCCTCTCTTTGCTTGCGGAAACGAATTAACGAAACTTTAACATATAAGGCCTCTCAATAACAGTTAGTTCCAAAAAACTCTTTGAAATAGTATTAGGATCAAAGAACTAATGTATAATGGCCTATGATTTGATTTACCCGAATCACTTTGCAAATAATACACAAATTCACTTATTTGAAGAAATTTTCAATGAATTTTCATGACTATTTCACTAATTATTCATTTATTGGCGTCGTAAATGTCAAAAATATCATGTACAATGAACATAGAATATAATTCATCAAAGAGTTGCATAAAACGATCTGCATTTGTCCTATTCTTCTTTCCAGCATTAGGTTTCAGGCAGGATACCCCTGTTAATTCATTATATTAGGAGGATGTTCTATGCACACAATGAACGTTGTATTAGTCGCTGTCGACGGGTCCGAGCAGGCCGAATATGCTTTTGAGACCGCTCTCCCTATTGCTAAAGCACAGGAAGCTCAGCTTATAATTGCCAGGGTGATTAATAAAAATGCCTATCAGCCGATGAGCAGTTATGCTCCTTCTATTATTGAAAAAGTACAGGAAGATGCCAACGCACTGCTGGCAAAGTATAAAAAACAGGCAGAAGAAGCAGGCATTACAGATGTAACCGTAGAACTTTTATACGGCTCTCCCAAAACGAAAATTATCCGTGATATCGTCCCGAAATACCACGTAGATTTAATAATTACCGGCGCGACCGGCTTAAACGCCGTAGAAAAAATATTTATGGGCAGTGTATCCGAGCACATTGCAAAAGCGGCACCGTGCAGTGTCATGGTGGTCCGTTCTTAAAAGCTAAATGCTTTAAAAGGCAGCCGGCGAACAATTGCCGCTGCTTTTTTTTGAAAATTTATGTTTATTCCTTTTATAAGCGGGAACAGTTTAAGTGTTCCCCATAATTGAGGGACGAAAAAAATATATGCATGGTGGAAATGTTTGGACAATAGCGCCTAAAACATAAGCCAGAAAAGACCTGTCTCTTTTCTGGCTTTTTTGCGTTCAAAAGCCGATTTACTCCTCTCCCCTGGCTTATTGTTCTTTTGTTTTCGCTGTGCATTATTTTATCTTTTGTTCTATATGCAACCAGGCAAGCAGCCGGTGCACACAAGGAATCGTTTTTTCTACATCCATTTTAAAGCGGGATTCTACAGCCCGCACTCATTCTTTTATTTTAAAAATTTTTTAGGAGGACTCGAACATGGCAATTGATAAGTATCCATCCAGACAAGGCGATCATAAGGAAATCATGGATCGGAAAGACCCTGTTGTTCACGGAGGTTCCGATTTTGACGGTCCGCTGCAGAAAGAAGAACTGGACTTTTACGACGAGAACGGCTACCTCATGCTCCAGAAGCTGTTTACCGATGAGGAAGTGGAGATGATGAAGCGCGAACTCAGCGAAACGATGAAGCGCAACGAAGAGCGCGACGCGCCCGACGTGATCAAGGAGCCGAACAGCAACGAAGTCCGCTCCGTCTTTGAAATCCATAAGGACAGCGGGTTCTTTGAAATGCTCGCCAAAAACGAACGCATTGTCAAAGCCGCCCAGCAGATTCTCGGCAGCCAGGTCTACATGATGCAGTCCCGGATAAACTTTAAGCCAGGCTTTAAAGGTAAGGAGTTCTACTGGCATTCGGATTTTGAAACCTGGCACATGGAGGACGGCATGCCGGACATGCGGGCGCTCAGCTGCTCGATCATCCTCACGGACAACTACGAGTTCAACGGCCCGCTCATGCTGATCCCCGGCTCGCAGAAATGGTACGTATCCTGCCCGGGCACCACGCCGGAGGACAACTTCAAGCAGTCGCTCAAAAAGCAGGAGACCGGCGTGCCGGACAACGAAAGCATGGAATGGCTCACGGAGCAGGCCGGCGGCCAGATTGACCGCGCGACCGGCCCGGCGGGCTCGGTGCTCTTCTTTGACTGCAACACGATGCACGGCTCGGCCGGCAACATCTCGCCGTACCCGCGCAGCAACGTCTTCTTCGTGTTCAACTCGGTGGAAAACAAGCTCGTGGATCCGTTCAGCGGCCAGGAGCCGCGCCCGGAATTTCTGGCCAACCGCCAGGACACTTCCGCTATTGAACCAACAACAGAATCCCTCACAGAAGAAACAAAATCTTTTAAGTAATATTCCACCCAACCGGGCCGCATATGCGGCCCGGTTTTTTATATTCCTTCGGAACCTTTATAGCACATAAAAAAGACCGATCCAGTCATTGTTGCTGATGGATCGGCTTCGCTTTATCCCTGTTCTTGTTTTCTGCGATCTACCAGTTTCTTTTTCAGTAAATCTTTTTCTACAAAATCATCAATCATTTCGTAAAATTTACCTTTATCGTTCACCGAGCCTGAAAGCTGCTCCAAATGGTTCATAAACGTGATCTGGTCATAATCCTGTGGAAGTTTTCCGGAATAATTGCGGGCAATGCTTTTGCCGTAATGCCAGCAGCAGTTTTTGTCCTTTGTTTCCAAGGCTTTTGATAAAATGACCAATGCTTCAAGGAGCGTCAAAGTTACGCCGGGCTTTTCTTCTGCATAAGAGGCAATATAGGTGAAGGCGGAGTATACATAATAAGAAAACTGTTCATCTTTCATAATCAACCGGAGCGTATCGTTATCGTCAGTTAAATACGAAGTAAAGCGGGTTACCTTGGAAATAGAAAATACGAGATCTGTTAACTGATAGATAGCATCCTGTGCTGTCATTGGTTCATCATTTCCAAGCGCTTTGATCGCAATTTCGGTCAATTTACGGATCCCAAATTCGATGTCCTGCACTTCTGTTTTACTTTTCCCGAGATACATCAGGTTACGGTACTTTTTTTCGTTTACCGGCAGATCAGGCTCTTCACTTGTCTTCCAGTAAGAAAAAATGGGAATGCCTTCAAGCACAAAATCCCCAATGCGGCGATCCAGCCTTACCACGATACCGTCTTTGGCTGCTTCTTTCACGATTTTGCCAAAATCAATAACCTGGATAAAGCCGGTCGTTTCACTTGCGACAATAGTTGGCTCTCCTTCTGTTTCCGGCTCGCGTACCTCGTTTTTATTTTTAGCACGGTGCGCTTCGAGATCATAAAGCAGTGTATTGAGAATGCGCTGCTGCGATTCTTCTTTCATGTTCGTCGTAATGCTTGGCACCTGCATCCATTTAGTTGCATGGTTGATAAATAAAATGAAGTTTATTACCGACACGGCTGTAGCTAATACACCGAGTACGGGAAATACTGTATACTGATCCATCGAAGAATTCAAAAAGAAAAATCCGATCAACAGGAAAAAGAAACACAAGTTAAAGATACCGATCGAATGCTGGGTTCTGCGGTCTGAGATAAAATTAAACAAAACCCGGGGTGTAAACTGGCCGGAAAAGCTCGTCAGAACAACGAGAATTGAGTTAAACGTAAAAGCGTTTAACGTGAGTACGCCTGAGAGCAGCGTACTGTACATTGTCTGGGTTAATGAATACCCTGTGGATAAGATTGGCGCCATGGCGAAAGCAGGCTCGAGCCCGAATTCCAAGTAGTACGCGCCAATGGCTAAAAGCACGGCCAGAATGATATAAATGGCCGGGAGTACCCAAAGACTCGAACGTAGTTCGTACCACCTCTGTCTTGAGGACATACTTTTAATCTGCCGTAATTTTTTAGGCATTAGCTGCTGTAAATAATATTTCAATTCGTTCACCTTTTCTATTGCTTTAATCTGCGGGCAGCATTATATGCTGCGGGGCATTCCCATACATGGAGCCTTCCCCCGCACGAGCGGGAAGAAGGCTCTGAAGCAGTTATGCTGCTTTAGCTGTCAGCGTTTATTCTTTTACTGTTTCTTTGGTCGATACGACCTTCACGTCACATTTTGCTTTTTTCTGAATGGCTTTAGCTGTATTCCCGAGAAACAGCCGATCCACTTTGGAGGAGCCAGTCTCGCCAACGACAATCATGTCGATATTATATTTTTCACATAGATTTTCCATTTCCTTTTTCGGAATTCCTACCTCGAGAACGGTTTCCACGTCTTTGACCCCGTTCTCTTCTGCCTTTTCTTTATATGCCTTCAAGCGCGATTCCGCCTGGTTTTTCAATCTTCCGAACCCATGTGGGTCCATACGCTCCAGGGAAGCGTAGCCGTTTTTATCCATAACAAATGCAATGATCAGCGTGGCGTTGTTTTCCTCCGCCAATTCCTTTGCTTTATAAAACGCATCATGGGACGCGCCTTCGAGAGCTTCTACTCCTACGAGTATACGATTAATTTGTGCCAATTTCATCTTTCCTTTCTTGTTTTAAATTACTTGTTTCAGCCTTCTGCTTAAACTTTCGCAAAATAGCCCGTGTCTGCTCTGTTTTTTGTCGTTTGAACCTGCTTTTCACCTAAAAAAATATAAAAAGCCAGAAAAAGAATTATTATCCTTTTTCTGGCTTATGTTCTGGCTTTTATATCCATCCATTTCCGCCGCATATGAAATTGTCGCCCTGCCACACCCGGACGTTTTTGTTTTTATGGCGTTACAGGGAAAATACCCGTACAATATATGTGTTAAACGTTCACCAATTAATGTATTTGAAATTCTTTCAAAGGACAGATGCTTTATTCATTACTTATTTTTCGACAAACACTGCCCGCCCTGTCGTGCAGCCGTACGTATTTTTCAATTTTTCGATCTGTACCGCCGCTGTCATTGGATTCCCATCCAGGAAGCCAGGTTCCATCTCGAAGATTACCCTTACCTATCTTCAAGAAACACCGCGCACGAACTGCACATGTGCACGGACCGGGGAGTGGTGCTGCATGGTTTTTATGCCTTCCGCCGGCTCCTGCTTGCTATTCCGTTCAGTTATCTTCCTGCTCTTCTTTTATATATCCCGTACGCTGAGCGCATTGGAGTGCCGCTGTATAACGTGATCTCAAAAAGCCGTCTAAAGCATATCTCTTTTAAGAATAGTTAGCCTCCTGAACATACAAAAACCCAGCCTTCCAGGTGTATCCGGAGGGCTGGGTTGCTTTTATTACCTGTTCACCGTTTTCATTCCTTCTTCGGGATACCTCATACCTGCAGCAGCACCTTTAGAAGCAATATCATCAATTGCTTTCATATCGGCACCCGTAAGCGTAACCTGCAGGTCACTGTTGCCAAGCTGTCGTTTTTCCATAACAGGCATCAGTCCCTTCTGGATTAATGACTCTGCTTTTTCAAACAGTTGTCTTTCTGTTCACGCTTTCGTTCCACTTTAATATTTTCAGCCGACTATTTTTTCCTTAAGCCGATCCGTTCCATAAGATCATCCACCCGGTGCTCCACATTTTCATCCGGAAGCAGCGGCGGTGCATGATGAGGCTTGATGCGGGCATCGATGATCAGACTGTCGCATCCCCAGTGCTTGTTTTCATAAAAGCTGTTCACGCCATGAATATCGTGAGAAGGATTGCTGCGCGTAAAAACGGCCCACAGGAAATTCCGCATCGTATCACTGACAAAGCTGCTGTCATCACAGATAATAATCATCGGGGTTTCTTTGACATCCCATTGCTGATCGAGACGTTCAGCGAAAGCAGCTATTTCTTCAACCGCCTGTTTATAACTGGCAAACTCCGGTGCTTCCACCGCAATTACGCCCGGCATCACAAGCTTTGGCAAATGCATTGAACTGTCAGCCGGGAAGCCGTCCGGTACAAGTTGACAAAGATCCCTCTTCACGTCCCCATAAGCCGCTATAACTACCTTGCTTCCCTCATTCAGCCCTTCGCCGCTGTAATCAAGCGTATCGATCGTCGTTTTGGTCTGAAAGTGAAGATCGCGGCGCAGATTAATCCGCTCAAGCATGTACGTGAAAAAATCCTCCTCCTGATGCGTATCGAGCTCTCTTTCCTGTTCCGCTGTAATAAATAAATATTTAGCCAGGCTTAACTGTCCTGTTCCGAGAATACGATTAGCAATTGTTAACAGCTCCGCCGGCTGCTTCACGCTTTGAAACGGCGTATACCGTTCACTGCCAATGGCCAGCAGAAGCGGGTGCACCCCTGCAGCATCTACAGCATGAACTTCTTTAACACCGGTAATTTCCTGCTTGATCGCTTCCCCTGTCATTTCATGAATCACCGCGCCAAACGATGTATCCTCCTGCGGCGGTCGGCCGACTACGGTAAACGGCAGAATAGCTTTGTCTCTGGCATACACCTTATGAACCTTCATGACCGGGAAATCATGCGTCAGGCTGTAATAGCCCAGGTGGTCGCCAAACGGTCCTTCCGGCTTTGTGTCTTCCGGATAAATTTCACCGGTAATAACAAAATCAGCATCATGATTAATGCAGTAGCCGTCTTCATAGCTGTACTGAAAACGACGCCCGGCCAGCATGCCAGCAAACATCATCTCACTCAGCCCTTCCGGAAGCGGCATCACGGCTGAAATAGTGTGTGCCGGAGGCCCGCCGAGAAAAATACTAACCTTCAAAGGCTCCCCCTTAGCTACGGCCTTCGCCTGATGCACACCAATGCCCCGTTGAATCTGGTAATGCAGCCCCACTTCTTCATCTTGTATAAATTCATTGCCGCTAAGCTGTACCCGGTACATGCCAAGGTTGGCATTCATCGGCCCCGATTTTTCCGGATCCTCGGTATACACCTGCGGAAGAGTGAGAAAGGCGCCGCCATCCCGGGGCCAGTGCTGGATCATCGGTAGATCGCTGATGCTTACCTCCCGAAAATCTTCCGTGCCGCCTTTCTTTTTCTTTGGAAGTGCTTTTACTGCCGTCAGGCCGCTCGTCATATTACGAAGCGGATGCTTCAGCGCCTGCACCGGATCATTTCTCATCGCAATAACATTTTGTACCTGCTTCCAGTTTTTCCGGAAAATGAATTTGCTGCGTTCGACGGTGCCAAATAAATTAGAAACAGCCTGGAACGGACTTCCTTTTACATTTTCAAATAAAATGGCCGGCCCTTCCTGTTCATAGAACCTTAAATGAACGGAAGCCATTTCCAAATAAGGATCGACCTCTTCTTTGATTCGTACTAAATGGCCGTGCTTTTCAAGATCTTCTACGCATTCGTTGAGGTTCTGATACATATGCAGCGATTCATCCTTCCAAATAGTTTTTCACTTTCTATACTTATTTTAGTATATTTTCCTTCACGGCTGTGTTCATTCACCTTTTACCCCGTATTCTTTACGCCGGTGCAGGCTTTGCCCGCTGCTTTTGCGGCAGTGACAAATAAATCACCATTCCAAGTATCAGACAGGTGCCCACGCTCTGGTAGAGTCCAAACGGAACGTGCAGCCACCATACCGAAGCCAAAATAGCTGCCAGCGGCTCCAGGCATCCCAAAATACTTGTTTCCTGCGGCTTTAAATATTTCAAGCTTTCCAGGTAAAACCAAAAAGCAATCATAGTGCCGAAAATAACAACAAAAATTACGCTCCCGGCCATGCTCCATGTCCAGCTCCCCCATGCGGCGTTCCACGGGGCATGCAAAAAGCTTACAGCTGCTCCTCCGACCGTCATCGCCCATCCGATTACATTCATGGACCCCCACGCTGCTAAAAGAGGGCCTGCATACAGAGTATAGAAGGCAAGCGCGACCCCGGAAAGAAGGCCCCAGACTACCGCTTCCGTTGGCACGGATAATCCGGCCAGCTCCCCATTTGTCAGCAGCAGAAACGTGCCGGCAAGTCCCATCAGCACAGCGCCCGCATCCCGCATATTCCAATATGTATGCCGGACAGCAAGCAGGTACGCAAGAATGAACACCGGAGCCAAATATTGAAGCAGCGTAGCCACAGCTGCGTTTCCGCTTTCAATGGAGGCCATATATGTATACTGAACGGCAAGCATGCCGAATAAACCGAATATAACCACTGCCCCTGCGCTCTTTTTCTGCTTCCAGATCCCGGTTACTTTTTCTTTATTTCCAAGCATTAAAGAAATAGTTAACAGGAGAAGGCCGGAAAGAAGCAGCCTGACAGCCACCAGCCACTCCACAGGCAGGTGATGAATTTCAAAAATATACTGCGATACTGTTCCTCCAATACCCCAGAGGGAGGCTCCGCTTATCACCAGCAAAAAGCCTGCCGTCCGTCGTTTTTGTACTGTCTGCATCATCGGCGTCCTTTCTGTTTCCAGTTTCAGCTGTGTTTCACTTCCATTATACTCGGAAAATACTGCCTGTTTAAACTATTGCTTCAAGGTTTTCTGCCTGTCTGGAAACCAAAACGCCGCCCCATTTCGGGAGCGGCGCTGCATGAACTTTTTATTTCGCAATCATCCCTTTAGCCACGGATACAAGGTTCTGCGGGCGTTCTGCCAGTCTTCTCATAAAATACCCGTACCATTCTTTACCAAATGGCACGTAGACCCTGACATTGTAGCCTTCCTGCACGAGCTGCAGCTGCAGTTCTGTTCGAAAGCCATACAGCATTTGAAATTCGAACGTATGATAAGGGATGCCCTGGTCTTCCACAAACAGCTTAACCGCGTTAATAATACGGTGATCATGCGTGCCGATGGCGGTAAAACCTTCCTGCTGCAGATGTTTTTGAATCATCAGAAAATAATTGGCGTCGACCTCATGCTTGTCTTTGAAGGCAACCTCTTCTTTTTCCTGATAAGCCCCTTTTACGATTCGGAGAGGCACCTCTGCGAGACCATCGAGATCATCGAGACCCCGCCGTAAATAACCCTGGAGGACAGTACCTACATTATCATATTCCTTTCGGAGCGTTTTCAGTACATTCAGTGTCTTTTCATATCGGGAATAGTCTTCCATGTCGATATTTACGAAATTTTGTTTTTCCTTGGCCGCCTGGAGGATTTCCTTCATATTCTCTATGCAGTAGTCCGTATCTATATCAAGCCCAAGCTTCGTCAGCTTCACTGTCAGCTCTGACTGTACGTTTTTCGCATAGACGCTATCAATAATCTCGATGGTTTTCTGCTTGGCTTCTTCCACCTCTGATTTTTCCGTTATAAATTCCCCAAGATGGTCAATAGTCGCCATCAGGCCCTGTTCGTTCATCGATTGAATGGTTGTTAATGCTTCATCAATATCTTCTCCAGCCACTACTTTTGAAGCTCCGAGGTGAATGCCCCACTTTTTGGCGCCCTTTGTCAGCGTCTTATTTTGGGAAAGAAATATAAAAAACGAACGTGAAATTGTCATAGGTGCACCCTCCTGATCTTTTCAGTACTATGCCCTACACTGTTGCAAAATACGTGCCAACACGACTGCATGGGCGTCCGCAGGATTATACGCAAAAAGAAATAGCATGTTCGTCAAAACCGCAAGAAATTTTGCGCTTTATGCAAAAATTATAAATGAAATTTACTCATCCGGTACTGCAGACTCTGCCGGCTGATTCCAAGCTCCTTGGCTGCCTGCATTACGTTGCCTCCGCTTTGGTGCAGCGCTTCTTTGATTAAAGCAAATTCCATTTCAAGCAGACGTTCCTTTAAACTTCCTTCCTGGCTGCTTGTCCCGTCCAAACCGCTTCTCTCTCTCCCTCCTGTTTCCAGAAGGTCAGTGCGTTTGCGGAAGTGATCCGGCAGGTGACTTTCTTCAATCACTTCTTCATCAAGCATTAAATTCATCGCTCCTTCGATGACGTGTTCAAGCTCCCGGATGTTCCCCGGCCAGTGATAGGACTCCAGCCTCGTTTTCACCGCCGGGGAGATACGGTTCACATCCATTTGAAAAACCCGGTTGTACTTTTCCAGAAAGGTTTCCACCAGCGGCTCAATATCTGTTTTTCTTTCCCGGAGCGCAGGGACGTACAACGTAACGACGCCAATACGGTAAAAAAGATCCTCGCGCAGCTCGTTGTTTTGAATAGCCTCTGCCGGCTCTTTGTTCATTGTGGCGATAATACGGACATTAATGGACTGCTCTTTGTGCGACCCTAAACGGGTTACCTTCTTTTCCTGCAGGACGCGCAGAAGCTTTGCCTGCAGCGCTACCGGCAGCGAATTAATTTCATCAAGCAGAAGCGTCCCGCCTTCTGCCTTTTCAAACAGCCCGGCCCGTTCGGATGCTCCTGTAAACGCTCCTTTTACGGTGCCAAACAGAATGCCCTCAATAAGCGTTTCCGGAAGCGCGGCACAGTTCTGTGACACAAACGGCTGTCCGGCCCGCTCGCTTTCACTGTGAATGCTCTGGGCAAACAGTTCCTTCCCTGTGCCTGTCTCTCCAACGATTAATACCGAGGACGACGTCCTCGTTGCCCGCTTTGCGTTCTGCACCACCCCTGTGATCTCAGCAGAATGCCCGATAATCTGGTCAAATGTGAAAAGCCCATTGTCGGTTTTTTTCTGGTTTTCACGAACCAGCTTTTCCATGCGGGTGACATCCTTTGCGATCTCGGCTGCTGCCACGATACGGCCGCCCGAATAAATCGGAAAAATTTCATTAATAGTCGTAATATTTTTCCCGCGGCTGTTTGTATAATGCTGCTTTTTTTCTCTCGTTTCCACTCCCTGCTTAATAGCCTGGAGTAGTCTGCTGTCCCGTTCATGCTCGAACAGAAAAACGTCCATCATACCTTTATTATTAAAGTCTTCATACGTCATGGACTCAATTTCGCGCATTTTGTCATTATAAATAATCAGGTTTTCATCTGTATCAATAACACGGATCCCCTGATCCATTTTCACCATTAAATGATCAAATACATCGTTCAGCTCAGGATAGGATAACGAATTCGTACCTTGATATACCATGGACCCACCCTCTTTATAATTTATTCTTGATTTGATTTTATCATGAAGTGCGAAGGCTACGTACGCAAAATGCCAAAACTTAGGAGTGCAAAATTTTGCACCTTTAAACCCTTAATTTTCTAATTACGCTTCTATCCAGCGAAGTATTCAATTATAATGGACGTCTCCACCGGTTTTATTAAGCGCCTGTTGAAGTTAAGAATATTGGCACTATTCTTGCAACATATAAAAGTACATTCAAGGGGAGGTGTACTGAATGGAAGGGATAACACTATTCACATGGCTGCTGATATTAATACCCATGCCGCTTACTGTAGTTTTAGCAGCAATCAGTTATGTTAAATCAAAAAAGGAGACCACCTAAATGGATATTTCCGTACCAACAATTGTGACTTTTATCGTTTACCTTGTTGTTATGCTTAGCATTGGTTTTTTATTCTACAAGCTGACCAATAACCTCTCGGATTACGTTTTAGGCGGACGAAAATTAAACGGACCCGTAGCCGCACTCAGTGCCGGAGCATCTGACATGAGCAGCTGGCTTCTGCTCGGCCTCCCCGGAGCCATGTATCTGGGCGGAATGAGTGAAATATGGCTGCCTATCGGCCTCACCATTGGAGCTTATTTGAACTGGCAGTTTCAGGCGAGAAGACTGCGCAGGTATACAATCATCGCCAACGATTCGATTACGATACCCGACTTTCTTGAAAACCGCTTCCACGATAA
Organism: Marinococcus luteus; assembly: GCF_900106595.1. GTDB lineage: Bacteria > Bacillota > Bacilli > Bacillales > Marinococcaceae > Marinococcus > Marinococcus luteus. The sequence continues at coordinate 99,813 of NZ_FNNC01000007.1, read as the reverse complement.
AACAAAAGCACTGCGTATTGTTTCGGCATTATTTATACTTATTTTCTTCACTTTTTATACCTCCTCCGGACTGGTCGGAGGCGCTACCCTGTTTGTCAGTTCCTTCGGCCTTTCCTATCAGGCGGCCCTTTGGATCGGCGGTGCTGTTATTATTACCTATACGTTCCTCGGCGGATTTATGGCTGTCAGCTGGACTGACTTTATCCAGGGTATTCTGATGTTTCTTGCCCTCGTGGCTGTTCCAATCGCTGCCGTTATAGAAATTGGCGGATGGGGAAATTCTGTCCAGACCGTCGCCTCCATTAATCCGGATGCGTTAAGTGCCTTTACGAATGTGAGCGTTATTTCTGTTGTTTCCCTGCTCGCCTGGGGGCTCGGCTACTTTGGCCAGCCGCATATTATTACCAGGTTTATGGCGATACGTTCCGAAAAAGAAATTCCGGTGGCCCGGTTTGTAGGCATGAGCTGGATGGTTATTTCTCTTCTCGGCGCTATTTTCACGGGATTTATTGGTATTGCTTACTTTTCAGGTAACGCCCAGCTCGGCGAAGGGAACCAGGAAACGGTCTTTATTCTGTTTACCCAGGTACTGTTTAACCCGTGGGTTTCCGGGGTTCTTCTCGCAGCGATTCTTGCTGCTATTATGAGCACGGTGGATTCCCAGCTGCTTGTATCCTCAAGTGCCCTTGCGGAAGACTTTTACAAAGGGATGCTCCGCCCCAAAGCTTCTGACCGCGAGCTCGTTTGGGTCGGCCGGATTGGCGTTATCGTCATCGCCCTCGTCGCCCTGCTGCTCGCCTCCAACCCGGGGAGCACGGTGCTTGAACTCGTGAGCTACGCGTGGGCCGGATTCGGCGCGGTGTTTGGGCCTGCGATGCTTTTCTCCCTATTCTGGCGCCGGACGAGCATGTGGGGTGTACTTGCCGGAATGATCGCCGGCGGAACAACCGTAATTATCTGGGTTCAGCTTACCGGAGGGTTGTTTGATCTCTATGAAATTGTGCCCGGCTTCTTTATAAATGTTCTGATCATTATCGTGGTCAGCCTGCTTGGACCGAAACCTTCTGAAAAAATTAAAACAGAATTTGACTCTGTCGGCACGTACACGGAGAAAAACTGAGCTAGATAAAAAATACCCGCTTCCTGATATAAACAGGAGCGGGTATTAGTCTGTTTAGTGCTGATTTTCGGTGAATGCCTGTTCTTGAAGTGCCGCTGCTTTGTCCGTGCGTTCCCATGGCAGATCAACGTCATGACGGCCGAAGTGACCGTAAGCAGCTGTCTGTCTGTAAATCGGCCGGCGGAGATCAAGCATTTTGATGATGCCTGCCGGACGGAGGTCAAAGTTTTCATTGGCAAGCTTTACGAGCACCTCTTCTGATACTTTCCCCGTACCAAACGTGGCGATCGAAATGGAGACCGGCTGAGCTACTCCGATCGCGTACGCAAGCTGAACTTCGCATTTATCTGCAAGGCCTGCTGCAATAATATTTTTCGCTACATACCGGGCTGCATATGATGCGGAACGGTCGACTTTTGTCGGGTCTTTACCGGAAAACGCACCACCGCCGTGACGGGCATAGCCACCGTACGTATCGACAATGATTTTTCTTCCTGTAAGCCCGGCGTCTCCCTGCGGCCCGCCAATGACAAAGCGGCCGGTCGGGTTTATGAAATAGTTGGTTTTAGCGTCGAGAAGCTCTGCCGGTACTACCGGTTCGATAACGTATTTGTGCATATCCTCTTCAATTTGAGCAAGCGTTACGTCATCTGAATGCTGGGTGGAAATAACGATCGTTTCCACCCGGAGCGGCTTCCCGTCATCTCCGTATTCCACGGTAACCTGCGTCTTTCCATCCGGACGCAGATACGAAAGATTGCCGTCTTTCCGCACTTTCGTTAACTGGCGTGCCAGCTTGTGCGCAAGCGAGATCGGCAGAGGCATGAGTTCATCGGTTTCGTTATCTGCATACCCAAACATCAAGCCCTGGTCCCCCGCTCCGATCGATTCCAATTCATCTTCAGTCATCGAACCTTCACGGGTCTCAAGCGCCTCGTCAACGCCCTGGGCAATGTCAGCCGACTGTTCATCGATAGACGTCAAAACCGAGCACGTTTCGTAATCAAAGCCGTATTTTGCACGTGTATAACCAATGTCTTTCAAAGTTTCCCGGGCAATTTTAGGAATATCCACGTATGTAGATGTCGATATTTCTCCTGCCACCAATACGAGACCAGTGTTCACTACTGTTTCCGCTGCCACCCGGGCATTCGGATCATCCTTTAAAATTTCATCCAAAATCGCGTCGGAAATCTGATCACACACCTTGTCCGGGTGCCCTTCTGTCACAGATTCCGACGTAAATAAACGTCGTCCAATTGTAGACACGCTGCTGCCTCCTTTTTAACTGCCTGCTACGGGTGTACTCTCCCATTCTCGGGGTAGACGAAAAGAAAACGGCAGTAGGCCGTTGTGTACAAGAAAAACCCCTTGTCCCAAAAAATTGAGGGAAAAGGGGCTGTCAGTTCAGCTTTTTCGCCTCTTATCTTTCAAGGCATCTGTCTGCCTCTCCAGGTTAGCACCTTTCCGTTTCCGGATGGTTGCTGGGCTTCTCAGGGACTGTCCCTCCACCTGCTCAGGATAAGAGTATCCGTTCGTACAAAATCTTAACGCAAACCCTATTTGATGTCAAACCTAGTGCCCTCCCCGCTGGCATGTTTTATCATCGCAAAGGAAATGAAACCACTGATACCGGTTCACCGAAACAGTGTGATACAGCTTGCGGCCAAGCGTCTCTACTCCCGGCAGTAAAAATACTGCCTTCAGCGGCTTCAAAGCCGGAATAGTATAACATAATTTTTTTACCGTAAAATAGCCAGCGTACACGTACGTATTATCCTCTACACTGTGCATCTGTTCTTCAAGCGGCTCTCCTTTGAGCATCGGGTACTTTTCAAATAAATCCTCATCATATATAGGCTTCCAATTCACCCTGTTCTTTTTATCTATCGCTGAAAGATAAGTATGGAACCTGGTGCATAACGGACAGTCGCTGTCATAAAATACAATAAATTCCGGTTGTTGTCCCATAATTGTGCCCCTTTCGTTGCTTTCTTACATCTTTTCCCCCTCAGTACCAAAAATATTCATGAACTTTTTTAACGAATGAGTATGTACTATTAAATTAAATGTGTTACACTATTTTATATTATATCCATCATTTATGATGAATAAATCCAACTTCCCCATCATTAAAGGAGTGATTGTTTATGAAGCCGACGTTCGCTTCCAAACCTGAAACAAATCTATTGAATGCAGCGCACGTCCAATGGAATCTCTCGGTCCCTGCGCTGGTGAAGCGCTCGCTGGCTCTGCAGGAGGGAGCACTTACAGCAGAAGGTGCTCTTGCTGTGAAAACAGGCAAATACACCGGCCGGTCGCCAAAAGATAAATATATTGTCGATGAGCCCGACAGTTCTCCTTCTATTGACTGGGGAAATGTAAATCAACCAATGTCCGAAGAAGCGTTTGAACGGCTTTATAACAAAGTGACGGCGCATTTGAACAGTCAGAATGAGGTTTTCGCAAGCGACGCTCTGGCCGGAGCCGATCCCAACTACCAGCTTCCTGTCCGGGTCATCACCTCCTACGCCTGGCATCAATTGTTCGCCCGTCAGCTGTTTATCCGCCCTGACGGAAGAGAAACACCCTCTGCTCCCCCCTTCACGCTTATAGCTGCACCGGAATGCAAAGCAGATCCGGAGACAGACGGTACCTCATCGGAAACATTTATCGTCATCAGCTTTGCACAGCGCACGATTTTAATTGGCGGCACAGAATACGCCGGGGAAATGAAAAAATCAATCTTTTCTGTCATGAACTACCTGCTTCCTGAACAAAACGTACTTCCAATGCACTGCTCGGCAAACATCGGCAGTGAAGGCGCAAGCGCTCTATTTTTCGGTCTCTCCGGCACCGGGAAAACAACCCTTTCCGCAGACCCTTCCCGACTTTTGGTCGGTGACGATGAACACGGATGGTCCGAAAACGGCATTTTTAATATCGAAGGCGGATGCTACGCAAAATGCTCGAACCTTTCCAAACAGAAAGAACCACAGATCTGGAATGCTATCCGTTTTGGCGCTGTGCTCGAAAATGTAGGCATAGACGATGCCAACGGAAAAGTTGACTACACTGATACTCAGATTACGGAAAACACGAGAGCGGCTTATCCGATTGAACATGTCGACGGGATTGTTCCCTCCGGCACAGCCGGTCATCCCTCGGCGATCATCTTTTTAACCGCAGATGCGTTCGGCGTTCTTCCGCCAATCAGCAGACTGACGAAGGAGCAGGCCATGTACCATTTCCTCAGCGGCTACACAAGCAAGCTCGCCGGCACGGAAAGAGGCGTCACTTCTCCAGAAGCAACTTTCTCCACCTGCTTTGGGGCGCCTTTTCTTCCACAGCGGGCTTCTGTCTATGCAGAAATGCTCGGAGAAAAAATCGATGAACACAATGTGCCTGTTTTTCTGGTGAATACCGGCTGGAGCGGCGGCGGGTACGGAGTCGGCAGCCGCATGGATCTTTCATACACCCGTGCTATGGTGCAGGCAGCTCTCAACGGAGAACTTACCGATACAGCCACGGTCGAGGATCCTATTTTCGGACTGCATATTCCTGAGTCCTGCCCCGGCGTTCCGGAAGATATGCTCCAGCCGAAGAAAATGTGGACAGAAGCCGTCGACTACGAGGTTCAGGCCCGCATGCTTGCCCGCAAGTTCGCAGAAAATTTCAAGCGGTTTGACGATGTGCCTGCCTCTATCGCAGACGCCGGACCAACTCAGTTGTAGTTGTTATTTTTCATCAACGCCAGGAATATTCAATGCTAAAAAAAGGAACCGGAGCCTGCGTATGAACAGGCTCCGGTTCCTTTCATTTTAATGTAATATACCCTGCCTCCTCCGCATATTTCACAGAACGGGGAAGCACTTCGTCTTTCATAATAAAGCTGTAGGCGGGATGATCACGAATATTACTTGGAAGTGTTTCTATCAGCACCGGGCCGTCCGTTTCCATATAATCCTCATGAGGCACCAGTGAATCCACCACTGCGATGTATATATTTTTTATTACATCCTCACTCCGGCCGGCCACTTTGTACTGGCCGAGAGAGCGTATCACTTCAATCCTGCCGCCGGTTTCCTCATCGACCTCCCGTACAGCTGCTTCTTCGGGGGCTTCATCCTCTTCAATTTTCCCCCCCGGAAACTCCAGCCCTCGCTGGGAATGACGAGTGAGCAGCCACCTGCCGGCGTATAAGCATATAACCCATACATGCCCCGGCTTGTCTGAAAATGGAGTTCCGTTTAAAGCCAGTTCCACTTCGTTATTGTAGTAATCCCGGAATTTGTAGCAGGTTGTCATATGCTCAGATCCTCACACATACGTATCACTCCACTTCTCTCATCTCTCCGGGGAAATTATTTTTCCTGGCGGCTGTATAATCTTGCAGCCATTGCCTTAGACCAGGAGCGCTGATCGTTTTTTCGCTCGTGAAACTCTTCCATAAGCTGATCACCTTCATATCCTTCGGTAATCAGCTCTTTCAATATCAATTCAGTGATATTTTCATCTTTTCCAGCCATATATGCCTGGATTAACACGCCAAGTGAATGCTCAAGTCTTGTGGTTTTTTTCACGACTCCCCTCAAAAGCGCCGGGGCATTGTCGGGATGAGTGATGACCGCTTCCATCAGCATTTCCTCTTCGTGTCTTTCCCACTCATGAATGATGTCTTCATACTCTGTAGGTATGACCGCATCAAGCAGCCAGGATCTATCAGGCTCTTCCCGGTTAATAATGAGGCCCTCTTTCATTTTTATCTCATGCGTTTCAATCGCGTCACCGTCTTTTTGAAATAAGCTGAGGCGGACAAGACGGAATGTCTTCATGATTTACGGCCGGCAGCCTGAATGGTGCGTTCATATGCCTCTTTTAAGCGGCGTACACCCTCATCGATATGCGTGCGGGGGCAGGCGACGTTGATACGGACAAAACCAGCGCCTTCATCTCCAAAGATATGCCCGTCACTCAGAGCTACCCCTGCTTCTTGGCGCAGCCATTCTTCCAGTTCTTTTTTGTCCATGCCAAGATCCCGGAGATCGATCCAGACAAGGTACGTCCCTTCCGGCTTAATAACATGGGCTTCCGGGATTGCCGACTCCAGTTGATCCTTTAAGTAATCAACATTTTCCCGCAGATGAACGAGCAGCTCTTCCAGCCACTCCGTCCCGTGCCGGTAGGCGGCTTCCGCAGCGACTGTGGCAAACGGGTTGTCGATTCCAACGAAATTGCGCTGCAGATGGGCTTCGTATGCTTTTTGTGAAGCTTTTTTCTCAAAAACAACGTAGGACAGCTGCAGGGCTGCAAGATTAAAGGTTTTGCTCGGAGCCATGCAGGTGATGGTTTCAACATCATAGCCCTCCGCCGCCTTCGAAAACGGCACATGCACCCCGGAGAGAATAAGGTCTGCGTGAATTTCATCGGATACTACCAGCACGTTGTATTTTTCTGCCAGAGCGGCGATCTGCTGCAGCTCCTCTTCGGTCCACACCCGGCCGATAGGGTTATGAGGGCTGCACAATAACAGCATTTTCGCGCCGGCTTTCATCTGTTCTTCAAGGTTTTCCACATCGATAGTAAACCCTTCGTCTGTTTCTTTCAGCGGGTTCTTATACAGCGTTCGTTCATTATTATTCACTAACATATAGAACGGGTAGTAGACCGGGGTCTGCAGAATAACGCCTTCGCCCTTTTCCGTAAATGTCTGAATCAGATGACTGATCGCCGGCACCACGCCCGGGGTAAAGACGAGCTGCTCATTGCTTACATTCCAGCTATGGCGCGTGCGAATCCATTCGGTCGTCGCGTCCTTCAATGATTCCGGACGCCGGTGATAGCCGAAAATTCCGTGGTCAAGTACCTCCTGCATTGCATCAAGCACAGGCTGCGGCGCCTGAAAATCCATATCCGCGACCCACATCGGCCAGAGCTCCGAAGAGCCGTAGCGCTCGGCGGCAAAGTCCCACTTCATTGAGTTTGTATTTTTCCGATCTAATACCTTGTTAAAATCCATGCTTAAAAAGCCTCCTCGTTTCATCTTCCCATGTCTATTCCGTTTTTATTTTATCACTTTCTTTTTAGGAAGACGAATCCAAACGGTTTTTAAACAATGAACCGTTTTGTCTCCACTACAGAGTCCTTCCAGTAATCCGAAAAATCAGTATAGCCGACACCGTCGGATTCTGTGGCGTGAAACAGTGTCTCATCAGATATATACATACTTACATGATTAATACTGCCGTCTCCAGTCGTATCGAAGAAAATCAGATCTCCACGCTTCCAGTCTTCTTCAGCAACATCCCGTCCTTCCTGCGCCTGATCCTCTGATACCCTTGGAAGATCCACGTTTTCTTCAGCGTACATACGCTGCGTAAAGGAGGAGCAGTCGAAATACTCGGTCGTAGTTTCAGATGCCCCCCATTTGTACGGAATACCTGTAAATTCTTCGCCTTTTTCGATCACTCTGGCGATTCTTTCCTGTGCAGGGCTCCACAGCTGGGCTGTGTAGCGGTTCCCGGTCTCTTCTTCTTCGAATGCCAGTTCTTCGGCGGCTTCTCTTGCAGGAATATAAGCCTCTCCGTTCCAGTTGAACCATGCCGGACTCTGTTCAAGCTCTCCCTCCCACGAAGCACCGTTCACCGATAAACGCACGGCCGGGCCTTCTTTTTCCAGTTCCGCTCCGTATAAAGATGCCGCCACTTCCGGACGCAGGTAGAGCTCTTCCTCCGCTTTTCCGCCTTCGATGTACCAGGCTTTGTCATTGCCATCGACATTTGTGATTAAAACGTGCCGATCCGCCCAGTAGCCAGCACCCCCTGCTATGATCATTGCCGCAGCAACACTTACCCACACCCAGTTTTTGTTCATATTTTACCTCCTTCCCGTGTAATTGTTCCGATTATTCTTTCTTTAACATGCTAAAATGAACGTACTAGCAGAGGGGAGTGGTCATGATGAAGCCGGTAATTCTGTTTATAGCCGCCAGCCTTGACGGCTATATCGCTGATGAAGAAGGGAATATTGACTGGCTGATGAAAGCCGGAGGCGAAGGTGATAACGGCTACGATGAAATGTACCGGCGGGTGGACACCGTTGTAATGGGGAGAAAAACCTATGAACACGTGCTCGTCTTAACAGATGCCTTTCCGTACAGCGACAAAGACTGCTATGTTTTTTCCACCAGCCGCCTGGAAAGCGGCGGGCAAGTCTCTTTTGTAAAGGGTGACGTCGCAGAGTGGCTTCAAAACAAACGGCTGGACCCTGGAAGTGGTATATGGATTGTTGGAGGAGCAGATATTATCGACCCTCTGCTTAATGAAGAACTGATTGATGAATACATTATTACCCTCACTCCCGATCTTTTAGGAAGCGGCATCCCGTTGTTTAAGCAACGGTCCGGCCAGCCAAAACGGCTTCACCTCCACAAAGTGAAACAGTGGGGAGAATTGGCCCAGCTCCACTATAAACGGGCTGGAGATCTATCCATTCAGTAGTTTAGACTCATTTTTATCTGTAGGTAAAAGCATTATTTTTTCTGAAAAGTGTGTACTTTTTTTACTCTTTAGGTAATAATAAACATATAGAGTAGCATTCGTCCAATCTGTTGCTCTTATCCCATATTTCATTTTGCTCCTGCTTCCTGCAGGAGCCTTTTTTTATTTTACTGCACGTGTCCGACCTTTTTAATATATTGCCACACCCGTGCCCCCTCCTGTTTATTCAACGCAAATCCGCATTGGCCCGCAACAGAAGCAGATTCCCGTTCAAACATAAATATCGCTGTCTGTAACGAGGCCCAAATGCTTTCGTAAGAGCCCGCTGCATAAGTAGCTGCCAGTTCTTTATTGCTCTTATCCCCCAGTTGTTTTTCCAGACACTTCGCCTCCTGGCCGAAATTTACTGAGGTTCTTTTTTCGAGTACAACCTTCCACTGCAGCATTTGTATCAGCATGCGGCGTATAATATCCAGGTGGGCCTGGGCGTAGAGCATTTCCTTCCGACTCCAGCCTTTGACCACGTATACCGCCACCCACCAAAACTCATTACAGCATTGGTGAAAGAAGTCCTCTTCCGGCATCTTTGTTTTGTAGTCTGTATCTGTGGGAGCAGGAAAATCAGAAACAGGATTATCTTTATCCAGCAAACAGCGGGTCAAACCGTCCTGCTTCCAGTGCAGATACCTGCTTTCCGCAGGCTTTAAGGTTAAATCAATGCGATTGCCATCCTGAAAAAGCATCAGAAAAGCAAATGACTCCCCCGACGGTTCCCGGTATAAATTCATTTCATTCGGCGTCTGCACAATCAAAGGGGGGGCCAAACACTTTAAGCCAGCTCCGGTCCTGAATCATCTGTTCCATGTTTTCCACAAAATAAATAATATCAAAATCGCTGAAAATATCAGGACTGCTATTTACGGCAGCTGCACGGGAGCCGCTTAGAGCCGCGGCACGCACCCGTTCATCACCCCTGGCAGTCTCCATTATCAGCGTCATAATAGCTTCAGGCGTGCGCACAGGCGGCATCTCCTTTTAATCCAATGTCGTCGAAGCGGGCTCGTAAGACAGCATTTGCTGGATTTGATTATGGCTGTCAAGTACAGCCACCGCCGGTTTGAACTCCCGGGCCGTTTCATTTTCCATCAACGCATATGCAATAATTATGACCACATCCCCCGGCTGTGCCATCCTCGCGGCTGCACCGTTTAAGCAAATCACTCCGCTGCCCCGGGGGCCTTCAATCACGTACGTTTCCAGACGGGCCCCGTTCGTATTATTGACCACCTGCACTTTTTCGTTTTCCCAAAGATCCACCGCTTCCATCAGATCGCGGTCAATGGTAATGCTTCCCACATAGTTCAAATCCGCTTCTGTAACTATGGCCCGGTGAAGCTTTGATTTCATCATCGTACGGTACATCAGCGACCCACCCTTTCTTTTTGGCCAGGAGAAACAATGATATTATCGATGAGTCTCGCTCCCGAAAACTGCACCGCTCCTGCAATAATTACCTGCCCGTTCCATTCCTTAACAGGTTTGAGACCGGGATAAGTTAAAATATCCATATAATCAATCGTTCCGGAAATGTTAGCTTCTACTGTATGCTTTGCTTTCTTCAAAATGTCCCCGGGTCCGTAAGATCCTTCTTCTATCCATAACGCTCCCTGCTTTAATCCTTCGTACAGCCAGACGGCTTCCCGGCGTTCTACGCTGGTTAAATTCACATTGCGGGAGCTCAGCGCCAGACCATCAGGTTCCCGTACCGTCGGGCCGGTAACAATTTCTGCGGGAAGATTAAAATCACGGGCCATATTCGTTAGTACAGCGGCCTGCTGTGCATCCTTCTGCCCAAAGTAGGCCCGCGCCGGCTGAACAATCTGCAGCAGCTTCAGCACCACTGTCGCCACTCCGTCAAAATGTCCCGGCCGGCTTTTACCGCAGAGTACATCAGTTCCTTCATGTACGTGCACCCCTGTCTGCATCTCTTCAGGGTACATCTCTGCTGCTGAAGGCGCAAACACTATATCAACGCCCCGGGCTTCGGCTTTTTCAAGATCCGCATCAAGCGTACGCGGATACGCCTCGTAATCTTCATCCGGACCAAACTGCAGAGGATTGACAAAAATGCTCACCACCACTGCGTCGTTTTCTTTCAAAGCCTGTGCCATTAATGAAAAATGTCCTTCGTGCAGTGCTCCCATTGTCGGCACAAATCCAACCATTTCTCCCTGCTGTTTTCTCTCACAGATATGCGTGCGAATTTCTTGAATTGCAGTAAATACTTTCATGAAGATGCTCCTCTGCCAAGATCGTTCAGTACAGAGGCGTCCATGGAAAAAGTATGCCTGTCCTCTGGAAAGGCTCTCGCTTTCACATCACTTACGTAGTTCTCAAGAGCTTCATCAATCTGTGTCTGGACGTTAGTATACTGTTTGGCAAAGGAAGGGACAAAGTTGTCCCCCCATCCGACAGCGTCGTGAAAAACCAACACCTGGCCGTCAATGCCGGCACCGGCACCTATACCAATAACTGGAATCGAAAGATGCATTGCAATACGGGCAGCGAGCTCACCGGGAACGCATTCAAGCACAAGCGCAAAAGCCCCGGCCTGTTCAAGTCCCTGCGCTTCTTCCATCAACCGCTGTGCCGCTTCTTTTGTTTTCCCCTGTACTTTGTAGCCTCCAAGCACCCCAACGGACTGAGGAGTAAGGCCGATATGCCCTGTGACCGGTACGCCGGAAGCCGTTAACCGGGCGATAGTCTCCGTTGTAGCTTCATCTCCCCCTTCGAGCTTAACTGCCTGGGCACCACCTTCCTGCATAAGACGCCTCACTGCTGTAAACGTACTCTCTATAGAGGAATGATAGGTTAAAAAGGGCAGATCCACTACGATAAATGTGCCCGGGGCTCCCCGGCGTACCGCACGTGCATGCATCACCATATCGTCAAGCGTTACTGGAATCGTGGAATCGTAGCCGTGCACGACCATCCCCGCAGAATCACCCACAAGTATTATATCCATTCCAGCTTTTTCCGCGGCCTTCCCCCCCGGAGCGTCATACGCTGTGATCATCGTAATCGGTTCCTGCCGGCCTTTCATCTGTTTAAATACCGCCGTGCTTTTCATCTCTCTCTCCTCCTGCTTCACTCAAAAGATAAAGAATTATCTGATATTTTCGCCGGTACGTATGCTTGAGCCGACTTGTATTTACACATATATATTATCTGACGCCCCTGGCATTTATTCAACCGCCGCGACTTCGTTTATTCAAAAAAATTTCCCAATAAAAAATACCCTCTGGAAGAGGGCATCAATAAATGTTACTTAAGTCGAGAGAATCTCCAAATGTCTGAATCAGATACCGGCGGATCAAATCACGGCTGAAAGGGGTTTCGTCTGCTTCACTGCGCGCTTCATCATCCTTGGCAATGATATGATCTATATGGGCTTTACTGCCATTCACCTTTTGAATGATAGTGATACGGTGGGAAGGAATATGCTTCAGCTCAAAAGTAAGCTTTCGCTTGTTGATCTTAATATAGCTTTCATGAAAGCCCGCTTCAATATGAAACTTGCGGTCGTTTATATTTTTAAATTCTTCTTCAAGATCCATAAAATAATACATGATTTCCCTCGCCGTAGAATCGATCAGCTGCTGCTCGGGCTGGGCATCAATATTTAAATATTTGCGTGTTTTAGTAGCGAATGTATTTTCAAAGCTCATTGATCTTCTCCCCTTTCAATTGCGTATTAATATATTCTGTGCCGGTTCACATTCCGGGCCTGAACACCTTTACCCTTGTCTGGACACTCGCATTAACCGCTTCAGGAAACGCTTCTGCAGCCCTCCGGATAAACCACCCGGCGGACTCCCGGACGTGGTCCGGAGTAATTGTTTTTTTATCGAGCTTCTCGTCCAGCTTTCTTCGGAACTCGGTGACCCCTTCTTTATCCTCACCAAAATACGCGTGATTAACCTCCGGCACCCGGCGGTCGAACGTATATGGGTTAAACTGTCGGTCTCCTTCATCTGTACCCACATAGCAGAACGCCACCTGAGGATTTCCTCTTTCGTCAAACTGCATAATCGCAGCAGTCATATTTAAGCCAAGTTCTTTTTTTACGGACAGGCTTTCGTCATATACCAGCTGCATTTTTTTATCAATTGGCTGTGCTTTATGTGATTCGAGAATCTCTACAAGCCTGGAGCGGTGGGCATCTGTTGCCACACCACTCACAGCCAGCAGCGCATTTCCGGCATCAAATACCTTCTGCGCCTTTTCATCCGCCGGTCCGCCCTCGAGGCTGGCCCCTTTTGAATCCGTAGCAATCATCACAAAAGGATTCCCTTTAGGTGGAACAGCGCTTAATAATAGTCCGGCAGTCATACTTTCACCTCTTCTAACATTCCTTGTACCTATTGGTAATTACCCTCTGAGCGCACGGACAAACGTCTTGCGGAAGCGCCGTTATTTTTAATTTTTATAAGCCACGGCTTTTATTTTTCCAAAAAATCAGCTTTAAATTTTTCGTAGCAAATCTTCCAAAACTCTTCAATGCTCAGCATATCGGCGTTAAGCTGAGTACTTCTTCTGCCGGCTGAGGGGAAAATCGATACGGTTACTATCTTCGGTTCACACTGATACAAGTACGAAATACGGCTCCAGCAGTTAAAGGCCTGGCTAAAAACTAGTTCGTGCGCAGTGTAACTCATGGAAACCCCCTTCCTGTTTCTTCTGGCTATGCTTTTCTTTTGTTGGGTGTGTACCTTTATCTTACCTAATATCCAGCGGCCGCGAGTTGTTTTTTCTCATTCTTCCTAAAACAGTACTTCCTTCACATACCTACTAGTTATACGCACCCGGAAAATCTCCTAAATACGGGCGGGAGAATTCATGCAATACCCTGTCAGCTGCCCGTCTCTTACTGCACTTTTATCTCTTTGTTTAGGCAAAAATATGAGCAGCACCGCTGCTTCCAGACTGGTTTTTCGTTTTTGCTTGCCACCGTCATTATCCAAACACCGCCTTTCCCCATATAATCTACTAATTGCATTTGTAAACAGTTTTAGAGGAAGGCCTACAAAAAAACGCCCTGCTTGCGCAGCGCGTTCTCTATTTAAAACAGTTCATCGATCATTTAACGGGAATCTTCTGCCTGCTGAACGGGTGTCTGCTCAAAATACGCATCCATGTGCTCATACCAGAGCCGGTAGCCTTTGCTGTTTGGGTGAATGCCGTCCCCAATGTACTTTTCCATCTGCCGGGCGTTCTCTGCTTTCTCGTGAAAAGGCACAGAGGCATCTATAAACAAGACTCCTTCAACGCGCTCAAATTCTTCTGTGAGCTGATCTGCAAACTGCTGGTATTCGGCATCCATCTCCGGCTCCGTGTTTTCATAGGTAATCGCCGGATTAGGATTCATCACCAATACTACGGCGTCAGGCGCTTTCGTTTTCACTGCCCGAAGCAACTGATGGATATTATCAATACTTTGAGCGGCCGGAATACCCCGGTAAAAATCGTTTAATATCCCTGTCTCAATAATCACAAGATCCGCTTCTTCAGAAAGCTCGGCATCGATCACTCCCCGCTCAAGCATATCCTCCGAAGAATAGCCGTTTACTCCATAATTGTTCAGCTCTACGTGCTGCGTGTCATCCGTAATGCCATGCAGTTTCTCCCCCAGCCGGCCGGCCCATGATTCGCTGTAACGATCCGAGCCGGTGCCGGCAGCTACACTTGATCCAAACACTTCTACAGTAGACACATGATATGTATCCAGGCGGTGCTGCAGAAATGAATAAATGTTCATCTCTTCCAGTTCTGAAAGGTCCTCTTCCGGTATTTTAGTTCTTTCATTGTTTCCCTGGAAAGGCCCGTTGGAGGAAACCATTATCCAAAAACCTCCAGCTGCAACTGCTGTGAGCAGAAGTATAAACCTTTTTCTCATCTATTATAACTCCTTTTGTCATTTTCGATAGAGAATTGCTCATAGCATAATACACCCCAGCGGCCTCCCACAAGGTCCAAAGAATCAGTTCTTCTCATTTATCACCTTTTTCTTACAATAGCAGTTATAACCCTCAGACGGACGGGAAAACCATTATAAAAAGTGAGGTGAATATATCAATGTTAATGGTGAAATGCCCGGAATGTGGACACGAAAACACGGCCTCCATTCAAATGCCGCCTGAAACGTTAAGCGCCGACTCCAATGTTTCCGGAAACGAACAGCCGTGTGAAAAATGCCATGCCTCAATTCCGTTATCCAACGAAAATCTCTACTATAAATAGGCCGTCACTGTCAGCCTACACACCTACTGTCGAAACAAAGAACGACGCCGGGCCGAGGAGAGTCCCTCAAACCGGCGTCGTTGGCGTGGTATGTATCTTGGAATGAATATATAATACCTCACCTGGTTTTAAACGGCAAGTTTTTTAACTAAAAAAAGCACATATACTTTTGTACGCTAATACAAAACGACACCGATGTGAGAAGTAATCCTCAAATCGGTGTCGTTGGCATAGTATGTATGGTGGAGCCTAGCGGGATCGAACCGCTGACCTCTTGGCTGCCAGCCAAGCGCTCTCCCGGCTGAGCTAAGGCCCCATATTTTTGCCGGTAAAATATCAGCCGACAAAAAATATTGTACCTTGTCTGTCTCTGTCTGACAAGTCCTTTTTTATGTTTTTATGTAACTCTGTAAAAAAGACGGCCTGCCGGCGGGCAGGCCGATTTTCTGCTTACTCTTCATTCAGGCGCGTTTCAAGCGCTGTCTGTCGTTCTTCAAATCCCGGTTTGCCGAGAAGCGCAAACATGTTCTTTTTATACGCCTCCACGCCCGGCTGGTCAAATGGATTGACGCCGAGCATATAACCACTCACAGCACACGCTTTTTCAAAGAAATAAACAAGGTATCCGAAATAGTATTCATTCCATTCCGGAATATCAATAATAATATTTGGCACGCCGCCGTCAGTATGTGCGAGAAGCGTTCCTTCAAACGCCTTTTCGTTGACGAAGCCCATCGTTTCCCCAGAGAGATAATTTAAGCCGTCCAGGTCATCATCGGTGTTTTTCAACTCCAGAGCGCTCCCTGCGTCCTGAATATGAAGCACTGTTTCGAGCAAATGACGCCGGCCTTCCTGGATATACTGCCCCATCGAATGCAAATCCGTGGAAAAATCGACTGCAGCCGGGAACAATCCTTTGCCGTCTTTGCCTTCGCTTTCCCCGTACAGCTGCTTCCACCATTCAGACACAAAGTGCATGTGCGGCTCATAGTTCACCAGCAGTTCAATGGCTTTACCCTTCTGATACGCGGCGTAGCGGATAGCAGCGTAACGATAGGCCGAATTTTCCTTTACGCTCTGAAGCTTGCCCGCTTCCATGGCGGCAGCTGCCCCGTCCATCATTTTTTCCACATCCAGGCCTGCCGCTGCAATCGGAAGGAGGCCTACAGCTGTAAGAACGGAATAACGGCCGCCGACGTCATCCGGGACGACAAATGTTTCATAGCCCTTTTCATCAGCCAGCGTTTTTAAAGCACCTTTGCTTTTGTCCGTCGTAGCGTATATTCTTGAAGCCGCTTCCTCTGCCCCGTATTTGTTCTCGAGCCAGTCCCGGAACACCCGGAACGCCAGAGCCGGTTCTGTTGTAGTACCGGACTTTGAAATGACGTTCACTGAAACGTCCTTGCCTTCCACCATTTCAAGAAGGTCATGCATATAGCGCTGACTGATCTGATGGCCGGCGAAATAAATTTCCGGGCCGTTCCGCTTAGAGCCGTCGAGCTGGTTGCGGAACGAATGGCTCAAGCTGTCAATGGCCGCTTTCGCACCGAGGTAGGACCCCCCAATACCGATCACGATCAGCACGTCTGAATCCTTTTTAATTTTTTCCGCCGCCTGTCGAATCCGTGAAAATTCCTCTTTGTCGTATGTATCCGGAAGATCAACCCATCCGAGATATTCCGAACCGGCACCGGTTTTTTCATGAATCATGCGATGCGCCGTTTCCACCATCGGCTGCAGCTGCTCGATCTCATGCTCTGATATTTCCTGAGAAATATTTTTGCTGTTCACTTCAATTTGCTTTGCCATATTATTACTGCCTCCCTAAAATATGTTTTACTTTCTCCGCCTCTATAGCCCTTCTCTATTATAAAGAAAAACCGGGGCACCCGCAAAACGTTCTTCAAGTACCTGTACCCGTTTCAACTGTATAAAAAAACCGCCGCTCGAAAGCGACGGTTTTAAAGCAGGAATGCTTATTTCCGTACCCGTTTATTCAGATCTGCCTGAATTTCATTGGATTGCTTCAGCCAGTCTTTTAATTTATCTTCAAGAGTATTAAACCCCTGGGTATCGTTATTACTCTGCTGGGCTGGACGGCCGCTGCTTTTGCTTTGACGCGGTGCCTGGCTCTGCGGACGGCTTTCGCTTTTTTCCGGTGCCGGAAGGGTATCCCGGATAGAAAGAGAAATCTTTCCTGATTCCTGATCGACGGATTTGATTTTCACTTTAACTTCATCGCCTACTGACAGTGCTTCGTTAATATCTTTCACGTAGCCGTGGGCAATTTCAGAAATGTGAACCAATCCTTGTTTATTTCCGTCGAGCGCAACGAACGCGCCGAATGGTTTAATCCCCGTTACTTTCCCCTCGACGATTGCGCCTACTTCATATTGCTGTACTGACATTCAAACAACTCCTATAACTTTTTATTAACTTTCAAATTATAGCATTATTTTCGGTATTCGGCAATCGATAAACTCACGGCCTCTTCTTGACAAAAGTCCCGCATGTTCGGTACTTTAAAGGAATAAATTAATTTTAAGGAGGAACCTACTATGAGCCAACCACGCGAGCAGTGGGGAACGAGGCTTGGGTTCGTATTAGCAGCAGCCGGCTCCGCCATTGGCCTGGGCGCTGTCTGGCGTCTCCCATATGTCGCAGGAACAAGCGGCGGCGGAGCTTTTTTTCTGATTTTTGTTGCTTTTACGCTCATTCTCGGGACCGCTTTATTAATAGCCGAATTTGTGGTCGGGCGCCGTACCCAGAAGCCACCGGTCCCCGCCTATAAAACTATTGCTCCAAATACTCCCTGGTTTTTTAACGGTATCATAGGCATGATCTGTGCTATTTTAATTTTATCTTTTTATTCCGTTGTCGGCGGATGGATTATTATTTACTTTGTCCGGAGCCTTGGAGGTCTTGCAAGTGAAGGGACAGATTACGGAGCCCTGTTTGGCTCGATTATTTCCAATCCCTGGGAAGTAGGCATCGCCCATCTTGCCTTCATGCTGATTACGATTCTTGTCGTACAGGGGGGCGTGCGTAAAGGTATCGAACGGACGACCAACTGGATGATGCCCACACTGTTTATTCTATTTATTGTGATTGTAATCCGTTCGCTTACCCTTGAAGGCGCCGGTGAGGGTATTGCTTTCTTTTTGCAGCCGGATTTCAGTGCAGTCACAGGCACCACGATTTTATTCGCACTCGGCCAGGCGTTTTTCTCGCTCAGCCTCGGTAACTCTGTAATGGCTACATACAGCTCCTACCTTCCGAAAGAAAAAAGCCTGATCAACTCAGCGTTTTCCATTGTCGTATTGACGATTATTATTTCGCTGCTTTCCGGGCTTGCTATTTTCCCGGGAGTGTTCGCTTTTGATATACCGCCGGACGCCGGCCCTAATTTGATTTTCATTGTACTGCCGGCCGTGTTTGAGCAGCTTGCACTTGGTTCACTGTTCTTTACGCTGTTTATGCTCCTGCTTGTGTTCGCAACATTAACTTCGGCATTTTCACTGCTCGAGATTATCGTTTCCTCCGTGTCTTACAAGCGCCCGGACAGCCGCGGACGCACAGCCTGGGTTGTCGGTATTCTGATTTTCATCCTCGGCATTCCATCGAACCTGTCGTACGGGCTGCTATCTGACTGGCTTATTTTTGGCAACACTTTCTTTGATTCCATTGACATTCTGACAAGTAACTTCCTTCTTCCCCTCGGGGCACTGATCGTATCTCTGTTTCTTCCATTAAAAATTAAGAAAGCAGACCTGCGGGATGAAGTAATGAGGGGATCCGCTATGGGAAATGGTGTATTCCTCATGTGGTTTACCGTCATTCGCTACATCGCTCCAGTAGCAATTATTATCGTATTCATTAACTCTCTTATCGGATTATTCACAGGATCCTAAAAAAAGCAGCCCGCGGGCTGCTTTTTTTAATCTTTATACTGACGTGCCGGAATATGTTTTTCCTGAATAACGCCTCGGTCAATGAAATCGCGCACAAAGCTCTGAAACGGTTCCTTGTCCTCCGAGTTTTCTGCAAGAGCTTCAATATTGTTCACAAATTTCACCTGGTCGTAATCATATTTAAACTGGCCGGTAAATCCGCGTGCAATTACTTTCCCGTAATGCCAGCAGCAGTTTTTATCTTTCGTGTTTAACGCTTTTGATAAAATCACCAGTGCCTCAAGCAGGCTGTTGGTAACAACCGGGTCATTCTCAGAGTACGAGGCGATATGACTGAAGGCGGAGTATACATAAAAAGAGAATTCTTCATCCAGCATAATCAAACGAAGCGTTTCATCTTCGTCTGTTAAATACGGGGTGAATTTTGTAACTTTAGAAATCGAAAACAGCAGGTCCGTTAACTGGTAAATAGCGTCCTGGGCGGTCATGGGTTCATCGTTTCCAATCGACTTGATCGCAATTTCGGTCAATTTCCGAATACCGAATTCCAAATCCTGCACTTCCGTTTTGCTGTGTCCCAGGTACAAAAACTGGCGGAATTTCTGTTCATTGATCGGCATGTCCGCGCTGCTGTCCGTTTTCCAGTATTTAAATAACGTAATCCCTTCCATTACAAAATCCCCGACACGACGCTCCATTTGAATAACGATCCCGTCTTTTCTGGCTTCGCGTATCAGCTTGCCAAAATCCACCACCTGCAGAAAGCCGGTTCGTTCACTGGCTACTACATGGGCCTCGCCATTTGTTTTCTCCCGGAAAACCCGATTCGGATCATCCGGACGGTACGGCTCAAGGTCGTACACGAGCGTATTCAAAATACGCAGCTGCGATTCTTCTTTCATGGAAGTTGTAATGCTTGATACCTGCATCCATCTCGTAGCATGATTGATAAACAAAATAAAATTAATGACAGAAATAGAAGTCACTACCACGCCGGAGATAGGGAAAATCACGTATTCACTCATGCTTGAATCAAGGAAGAAGAATACAAACAGCAGGAAAAAGAAACATAAATTAAAGATCCCGATCGAGTGCTGGGTTTTTCGGTCAGCAATAAAGTTAAAAAGCACCCTTGGAGTAAACTGGCCCGAGAAGCTCGTAAGCACTACGAGAATCGAGTTAAATGTAAAAGCGTTCAAGGTAAGTACTCCGGAGAGCATCGTGCTGTACATCGTCTGCGCCAGGCTGTATTCCGTGGAAAATACCGGCAGCGAGTTGAATGCCGGCTGCAGGCCAAACTCCGCCCAATAAGCTACAACGGAAAGGACGGCCGCTAGCATAATATAAATAGCTGGAAGCACCCATAAGCTCGAGCGTATTTCATACCACTGCTGGCGGTAAGACATGCTCATCAGCTGCCGGATTTTCTTGGGCAGCATGCGTCGAATAGCATTTTTCAATAAATTCACCCTCTCTATACGAACCAGAAATACGTATGTAAATCCCTCTACCGATTTCCCTTCTGTTTATGTTTTAAACTGAAGTCAGTACAATGTAACCTTACATGAAAAAACCGGCAGAGAAAACCTGCCGGTCCGTGCTATTTTATCGGTGACGGTCCATGAAGCGTTTGAACCGCTCCATTGCCTCTACAAGCGACTCCAGCGAAGTAGCATACGAGCAGCGGACGTGTCCTTCTCCTCCTGAACCAAAGACTGTCCCCGGCACGACAGCCACCTGCTCCTCTGTCAGAAACGTCTCGGCAAATGTCTCGGCATCCATGCCGAGCTTTTCAATCGAAGGAAACGCATAAAAAGCGCCGAGCGGCGTGTGGCATTCGAGTCCCATCTCCGCAAACGTCTTCACTAAATAATTGCGACGCTGCCGGTAGCTTGCTACCATTTTCTCCACATCCGCACGTCCGTTTTTCAATGCTTCAAGTGCTCCGAACTGGGCGGAGGTGGACGCACACATCATCGTATACTGGTGAATTTTGAGTACTGCAGCCATAATATCTTTCGGACCGCACACGTATCCTACCCTCCAGCCTGTCATCGCAAAGGCTTTTGAAAAGCCGGAGATCAAAATTGTGCGCTCGAGCATCCCCGGAAACGCCGGAAGGCTTGCATGCTCATAATCGTAGCTGAGTTCGGCGTAAATTTCATCCGATACAGCCAGCAGGTCATAGTCCTTAATTACCTTTACGACCGGCTCGAGCTCCTCTTTTGACATGTGGGCTCCGGTCGGGTTGTTCGGGTATGAAAGAAGCACCGCCTTCGTTTTTGAAGTGATAAGGCCTTCAAGGTCTCCTGCATTGATTTTAAAGTCGTGTTTTTTTGTCGTTTCAAGCGGTACCGGCACTCCCCCGGCCATAGTAATAATCGGTGCGTAGGAGACAAAGCAGGGCTCTGCGACAATCACTTCATCCCCCGGATTAATAATCGCCCGAAAAGCTGCATCAATGCCTTCACTTGCTCCCACCGTAATCACAATATCCGATTCCGGATGATACGAGACGCCAAAAGAGTTCTCCAGATAATATGAAACGGCTCTTCGAAGCTCAATCAAGCCGGCATTCGCCGTATAGGAGGTAAATCCTCTCTCCATCGATACAATGCTCGCTTCCCGCACGTTCCACGGTGTAACAAAATCCGGTTCCCCCACCCCTAGGGAAATGACGTTATCCATCGTAGAAGCTAAATCAAAAAACCGGCGTATGCCTGAAGGCTTTAACTGCTGCACCGTTTCTGACAGTCTGTGCTGCTGCGTGGAGGAAGTATTCATGGCGAGACCATCATTCTGTGATCTTCATCGTCATCGCCGAACACTACTCCGTCGTGTTTGTACGTTTTCAGGCGGAAATGCGTCGTCGTGGAGATAACCGAATCAAGCGCCGACAGCTTCCCGGAAACAAACGAAGCGATTTCAGACATCGTTTTTCCTTCGATGACCACCTGAAGATCATACGTCCCAGACACCAAATACAGAGCTTTGACTTCCGGGAAACGATGAATTCGTTCCGCTACTTCATCAAACCCGACTCCCCGCTGCGGAGTGACTTTTACATCAATCATTGCCGTCACACCGTCATGGTTGTTGACTTTGCTCCAGTCCACAACAGTAGCGTATGTGACGATCACTTTGTTTTCCTCTAGTTTTTTCAGCATCATTTCCACTTCTTCTTCTGTTTGATCTATTAGCTTGGCAATTGTTTTAATATCCATTCTGGCGTTCTGCTCCAATAAGTGCAGAATCTCCAACTCTTTTTCGTTCAAGAATGGCAGCCCCTTTCTCTCTCTTCAAAATTACATCTCCTGTGTACTATTGTACACTAAGAGAGGACACCAAACGACATGTCCCTCTTTTTTACAATATTTTTTGGATGGTATATAAAACATTATCAAGCTTTCCGCGAAAATTTTCAAATCGATTCGCTGCCGATTACAAAAAACCCTTTTAAAATTTATTCAAAAAAGGAAACAGTAAAAATGGAGGCGATAAGATGGCAACAGAAAAACCCCATGTAAATCAACAGTCCAGTGTGGCTTTTGTAGTTCTAGATATGATCAATGATTTAGATTTTCCGGACAGTGACGATTTACTCCCTCATGCTCTTGATGCAGCTGAAAATGTTAAAAATCTGAAAAAACAGGCGAAAGAAAAAGATATACCTGTTATTTACGTAAACGATAATTACGGACGCTGGCAGAGTAATTTCCCTGATCTCGTAGAATACTGCAGACGTGACGGGGTACCAGGCAAACCGATAGTAGAGAAAATCCTTCCCGATGACGATGACTATTATATACTCAAACCTCAGTTTTCCGGTTTTTTTGCTACTCCGTTGGAGATCCTGCTGAACTACCTGGGGGTCACGACAATTATATTCGCCGGCGTCGCCGGGAACATGTGCGTTCACTTTACAGTAAATGATGCTTATATGCGCGGATATAAATTAATGGTCCCGCAGGACTGCACCGCATCGAACAGTATGCAGGCCAACGAAGAAGCAATTAATTTGATGAATAAGGTACTTGGTGCCGATACTAGAGACAGTACAGAATACGATCTCGAGAAAATCATGCAGGAAGCCCAGGAGCTTCCACAGCCTTCCCATTCTTCATAAATACGTAAAAGCTTCCGGGCAGCCGGAAGCTTTTTTTTACATACTGACATTTATAACACACTGAAAACTAATAAAAGCATCCTCCCGGAACAGCCGGAAGGATGCTTAATAATTATGCTTCAAATACGCGCTCGAGTGAAGCTTTGTCCTGGTTGAGCCAGTTGCGGAATACCTGCCTGGCACCTTCAAGATCATGAAGCTTCGCCTGGCCGCACTGCAGTTCGGTTGCTGCAGGCACTTCGGTAACTTCTACGCCGTCTTTCATCGTTTTCTCAAGAATATCGATGATCTCACTTACCGCCGGCTCCCCGTTCATAATCAGATAAAAGCCTGTCTGACAGCCCATCGGCGAAAGATCAATGACTTCAAAATGGTCATAGTCTTCAGCATATTCACGAATATTTAATGCAAGCAAATGCTCCATCGTATGAATCGTCGGCGGCTCGAGGTTATCCTTATTCGGCTGGCAGAAACGAATATCGAATTTAGTGACGATACCGTCGCTTCCCACCTTCTGCACGCCTGCCTGGCGGACGTACGGAGCAACTACTTTCGTATGATCGAGTTCAAAGCTTTCTACTTTTGCCATATCGTTACGTTCACTCCTTTATTATTTTCTTCTGCCTATTGTATCGTTTCCCGCGCGTAATTCCAAATTAAACAATTACGGCCAAAAAAACCCCGGCATCTTTTGGCCGGGGCTGTAAAAACTTGCTATTCGACTGATTCACCGGTGATCTCTTCAATTTCGCCTTCAAGCGTCGTCAGAATTTCTTCTGCGTCACCGCCGACTTCCTCGACGTAGTAATCACGCATTGGAAGGGTTACTTCCCGGAACTCAGCGCGCTGGTCTTCACTCAATTCCACCTGTTCAATATCGGATTCACTGGTCATCGTCTCGCGGGCCTGTTCGTTCTGCTCGACCTGCTCATCGTATACCCAGTCCTGCATTTCCGTTACAGTCTCGTCAAATGTTTCTTTCAGATCGTCCGGAAGCTCATTATAGAACTGCGGATTCACTGTCGTCATCGCTACGTATGAGTTTTGGTTAGAAATCATCAAGTGACTCTGTACTTCGTCATAAGATGAAGCTTCGATAAAGAACAATGGGTTCTCCTGGCCGTCCACTGTACCATTATCAAGAGAGGTGTAAAGCTCACCGGCGCTCAGAACCTGGGGATCTGCACCGTATTCACGGTACGTCTGCTGAAGAAGCGGTGAGTTCTGGGTTCTCATTTGAAACCCATTGAAATCATCCGGGGACTCAATAGCTTTGTTACCAGTCCACTGCATTGCTCCTTCGCTCCAGAAGGAAAGCGGCATAATATCATTTTCTTCATAATTAGCAGCTAATGTATCGTTTAACGCTTCACTTTCATTCAATACCTGCTGCACATCTTCCTGATCATTTGGGAGCAGAAACTGCAGAGAGAAAACCTGGCCTTCCTCTACCATTGTTCCCGTGAAGCCCGGGGAGACCACAGCCATTTCAACCGCCCCCTGCTGGAGCTGCTCCACCTGGTCCACTTCACTGCCGAGTCCACCGAACTCCACCGGCTCGATCGTCACCTGACCGTCTGTCTTTTCGTCCATCCGGCTCGCAAATTCCTGCGCATATTCATACTGCACCTGGCCTTCATTTTCCTCTGTCACAAAGGTCCATTCGTATGTCTCTTCACCGTCGCCGCCCCCGCCGCTTTCATCGCCGCCACCGCCACCGCCGCAGGCTGCGAGCACTGCTGCCGCAGAGAGGGTCGTTCCTGTCAACAAACCAAGCTTTTTCTTTTTCATGTATAATTCCCCCTTATAAGTAATAACACGAATGATCCGGCTGTCAGAGAGGAGGCCATTCGCATCCCCCTTCCTCATCCAGCCTCCTGTTAATTATCAGGAAGTAAAAACGTTGAAATAGGCTCAAACGAAATAAGCAGAACTGCAATAACGAGCATCATTACAATAAACGGAGGCGTTCCGCGGATCGTATCAAGGTACGATCGATTAAAAACTGCGCTCGCGGTGAATATATCCACCCCGAACGGTGGAGTGGCGGAGCCAAGCGCTGCCTGGAAGGTAATAACCACCCCTAAATGAACCGGGTCCACCCCTGCCTGAATCGCTGCCGGATAGAAAATTGGAGTCAAAATGAGAATAACTACAATCGGGTCCACAAACATACAGCCGATAAAGAAGAAAATGGATACAATAATCAAAACATAAATCGGCCCCGGGTCCCCTCCAAGAAAGGTGTCTGTAATCATTTGCGGAATACGGGCAAACTGAATGACCCATGCAAATACCTGACCGCCGGCTACAAGCATAAAAACGGCCGACGTTACGAGCCCTGAAGATAAAGCAATGCTGAACATCTGCTTCAGCTTAACTGTACGGTAGACAATAACCTCCAATACAAAGGCGTACACAACAGCCATTGCCGCTGCTTCTGTTGGAGTGAAAAGGCCGGAGTAAATTCCCCCGATAATAATGACTGGAAATAATAGAGGAAAGATTGCATCAAAGGTCATTTTCCCGCGCTCTTTCCAGGGAATTTTAGCTGCGAGCGGGATGCTGTAAATTTTTGCGTGTATGTAGGCATAAAGAGTAAAAAAGACAAATACGAGAAGCCCCGGGCCGATACCCGCAATAAACATATCCCCAAGGGACGTACCGGAAATTAAGGAATACATGATCATTCCTATACTCGGTGGTATTAAGAGTGCGACGTCGCTTGCGTTAATGATAAAAGCAATCGCCGTGGAATCTTTGTACCCTACCTTTAACAGCCTCTGTCTCATCGGTCCGCCGATCGCTACCACTGTAGCCTGGGTAGATCCGGAAATCGAACCGAAGATGGTGCAGGCGGCAGCTGTGGTAATTGCATAACCGCCGCGGAGATGGCCGACAAAAGCGCCAATAAAATCAAGCAGCCGCTTTGATGTGTGGCCCTGTGACATAATGTCTGCTGCAAAGATAAACATGGGGACCGCCAAAAGCACGTAGCTTGATATCCCTTCAAGCATCTGCTGCAGCATGATGAATGGATCAACGGCATCAAAGAAAAACAGCACTATCACCAGCGGAGCCAAAATTAATGGAACCATCATGGGGAAACCGAGTGCTAAAAAGATGACCATTATCGCAAGTAATGTAAAAAGCATAATTGGTTCCTCTCATTCTCCGAAATTTTATAGTTGGTTGGATTCTTTTGCATCCTGCTCTGTATCGTAGTCTTTTCGTTCCGCTGCGATATATACATCTTTATTTTTCACGTTCACCCAGAAGTTTCGTAAAAACTGAATGCCACCGAGCAAAAAGCCAATGGGTGCCCACACTACCATCCATACGTAGGAAATCCGGAGATAGTCGGTGACCCTGTTTTGCGAGGAGAGCACGTAGTCATAGGAATAATACGCCAGAGTAAACAGAACAAAAGCTGTAACGAACGGAATAATGAGCGCCAGCGTTTTCCGGAATTTATACGGTACATTGTCAAACAATGCCGTCATGCTGATATGCCGGCCCTGCCTGGCGACATAGCCGAGCCCGAGAAATGTCGCCATGTAAATCGCAATCTGGCTGATTTCTTCTGCGAACGCCCACCCGCCAAGACCCAGGTTCCTGCTGATAGTGTTGCCTGCCACCATGACCGTTATTGTAATGATCGCAAGCGACAGAACCGCCTCTTCAGTGCGTTTGAGACCTAAGTCAAGCCACTTTAATATTTTCAATTTTCAAACACCCATTTCTGCATTTTTTTCAATATTAAAAAAATATTTGCTATGATTTGGTTCAGGTGCAGACATGTGTTCTGCGTTATTTTATGTATGAATGAAACTTTCTTATAATAAGTTAATGTAAGTATACTTAACATATACTTTTCTTGCAAACAGTTTAGGTATATTCTATCTTTATTTTCTTATATATACTAGCACCTAATCCTTAGTAATTCGTCCTGACAGCTTCTTTAGCCCTAAAATCTACCGAGAAGGCATTTTTTCAGATTGGAACCCGATTTTAAGGAAAGCATTCCTTATCTATTTCTTTCCTGCTTTCTTCAAGCTACGTCACGACGAACCTGATACCATGTGATAAAATATTGTTGCCTGTACTTATATTTATCATAATGTGGGCTGTTCCTTATCCTTACTAACTGCCAAAATTCAGAAAGGACGTTCGTGAATGGAATTACTGCAGAACTTCCCACTCTTAGTGGCATTATCTTCTATCTTATTAGCACAGGCGATTAAAATACCTCTTGGTTTCATTGCTGCCAAAACCTGGGATGCTTCACTCATCACAAGTACCGGCGGCATGCCAAGCTCCCACTCCGCAGCTGTCACATCTCTTTCTACAGCTATTGGTATTGAGCAGGGCTTTGATTCGAATCTTTTTGCCATCTGCATCGTTTTCGGCGTTATTGTAATGTTTGATGCTACCGGCGTCCGGAGGCACGCGGGCTATCATGCCACCGTATTGAATCAGCTGGTTAACGACTTTAACCGCCTCGTGACCGAAGCCCGGTCCTGGCAGCAAAAACGCGAGCCTGAAAAACGTCAGGAACTCAAAGAACTGCTCGGCCACCAGCCGATTGAAGTTATTTTCGGCGCTATCTTCGGTGTGGGTATAACGTTCGCTGCTCATGCTATTTTCATTGTGTAACCAGCTCTTAGTTTGTATACTTCCTCATACGAAAGAAGCCCCCGGCAAACTATGCCGGGGGCTTCTGCTGTGTTTATCCTTTATTCATTTTAGAACGGGCTTTGTCCTTTGCGAAGCAGGAAGCCAAAGCCGCCGAGAACCCATAATGCACGATTTTCGATCACTTTTTTCATAAAGTAGGCGGGACGGCCGTAAAGCTTTTTCGAACCTACAACGCCAATCGCTTCTTTTCCACCAAGAGAAGCCACTGTACCTTTAATATCAGCTACAAATGCTTCTGTTGGACGTCCTTCCATCAATGCTTTGATGTTATCGGCAGCTGTTTCGCCCTGTTGGAGAGCGATTTGAGCTGTCGGCGGGAACGGACGGTCGATTTCTGTATTGATGATCAAGGAACAGTCACCGATAATAAATTCGCGTTCATGGCCGGGAGCACGCAGATCGTCATCAACTTTCACACGGGCACGGTTGTTTTCAAATCCGGACTCTTCGATAAGCGGATTGCCACGGACACCAGTTGCCCAGATGACTGTCGATGTTTTTACGGATTCACCAGTGTTCAGCTCTACACTGTTTTCCGTCACTGCTTTAATCGGTGAATCCAGTTTGAATTCCACCCCGCGGTTTTCGAGTAAATTCATTGCGTACTCCACAAGCTCCGGATCGAAGCCTGGAAGTGCTGTCGGCATCGCTTCGATGACGTACATTTTCACTTTATTGCGCGGTACATCGTACTCTTTGCAAAGCTTAGGTACGCGTTCACTCAGCTCGCCCATAAATTCCATACCGGTAAAGCCGGCGCCTGCTACAACGAACGTCAGGTCTTCTTCTTTTGCTTCGTCACTGTGATAGCGCGCAAACATATATTCAATGCGGTCTTTCATCTGGCGGGCACCGTCCACGGTCCAGCGGTGATAGGAGTTTTCATAAACGCCTTCGATGCCGAACGTTTCAGAGATAGCCCCAACGCCTACGATAATATAGTCGTACTGCAGTTCGCCGCCGGAAGCAAGCGTTACTTTCTTTTCTTCTGTAACGACTTTGGTCGCTTCGTCCTGCACGAAGTTAATTTTATTCAAATCAAGAATTTTACTGACTTTAATGCGGGTGCGGTCATGGTGAAGCGTTCCTGCAGCCGGCTCATGCAGCCAGGTTGTCTGGTAATGATAATCGTGCTTGCTGACCAGCGTAATGTTTGCATTGTCTGTTCCTACTTCTTTTGCGAGCTTTGAAGCGGAAACGAGACCAGCATAGCCAGCGCCTAAAACAACAATATTTGTTTTTCCTGCCATGTCAATCACTTCCATCTTTTAGATTTTTGTTAAAAGCAGCTCATGTATGTGATTTATTTCACGTACACAACTATACCAAACCGCCTTTTCTTTAATAAAAAAGAAAAGTCCGCTTCGTTTTCTGCTTTTAATACGTTGCTTTTTGTAAAAAAATAGACACAAACCCCGTACTTAATATTATGGGTTTTGCCATAATATTTCAACCTTTTTCCCGATTTTCACCTTTTTTCATCCCTTCTTCCTAAATGCGGGAGGGAAATACCCTTGGCACTGATTTTGCTTATGTTACAATGTAACTCTTGAAACAATTTCTCAATTGGTTTCTATTTTTCTCAATCAGTATTATAATGGATTGAAATTTGAAAAGATTCACGGAGGTGTACCTTAATGGTATTAGAGTCAGATATATATGATGTGACCATTATTGGCGGCGGCCCTACCGGTTTATTCACCGCGTTTTACGGAGGGATGCGCCAGGCTAAAGTTAAAATTATTGAAAGCATGCCACAGCTTGGGGGCCAACTTGCTGCTCTTTACCCCGAAAAGTTTATATATGACGTTGCAGGGTTCCCGAAAGTCCGTGCCCAGGAGCTTGTAGATAATTTAATTGAACAGATGAACCCGTTCAATCCGGAAGTAGTGCTTGAACAAAGCGTAGAAAATGTTATCCGCAACGAAGATGATCTTATCGAGCTTCACACGGATAAAGGAGTCCATTATACCCGCACTATCATTATCACTGCCGGTGTAGGCGCCTTTCAGCCAAGGAAGCTTCAAATTGACGGCATGGAACCATACGAAGAATCCAACCTTCATTATTTCGTTAACGACCTTCAGGCATTTGCCGGTGAAAAAGTAACGATTCTCGGCGGCGGCGATTCGGCTGTGGACTGGGCAAACATGCTTGATCCCATTGCGGATGTCACCCTTGCCCACCGCCGGGATAAATTCCGCGCCCACGAGCACAGTGTCGAACAGCTTAACCAGTCGAATGTGGATATTCTCACACCGTTTCAGGTTAAAGATGTTCTCGGAGACGGCGAACGTATTCAGCAGGTCGTTTTTGAAGAAGTAAAAGGCACTGCTGAACAGGTGGTCGATGTTGATTCCCTGATCGTCAATTACGGCTTCGTTTCGTCACTCGGCCCTATTAAAGAATGGGGACTGGATATTCATAAAAATTCCATCATTGTAAACACGAAAATGGAAACGAACATCCCGGGCGTATACGCGGCAGGAGATGTTACTTCCTACGACGGCAAAGTAAAATTAATTGCTACCGGCTTCGGGGAAGCTCCTACAGCAGTGAACAATGCGATGAATTATATTAATCCAAAGGCAAAAGTCCAGCCAGGACACAGCTCCCATATGTTTTAATAAAAAAACGATCCGTATTCGGGATCGTTTTTTTTGCTATTCAAAGCTGATTTCTTCCCCGGTTTCTTCTTCTACTGTATCAGCAAAGCTGCTCTGCTCGTCCTCCGCCCGCTCGAGTACCGGGTTGATGTTTTCTCCAATTGACTGCTGCAGATTTTCTGTACTCATCAAGACTTCTGCAATATAAACATACTCGTTTGCATAAGAGGTATGGGCTTTATACACTGCCTGCATGTCTTCGCCCTCCGGTACGCTGATGGCTTCGACGTTATCAAATGCTGTTACGAAAATCTCTTCCTGCATGTTTTGCAGCTCTTCGGCTGCACCTTCCTCTTCATTTTCCACAGCGTTTACGGCTTCTGTAAGCTTCGTGTCCAGCTGCTGAATCTCTGTGGCACTTTCGTCCACTTCGTCTATGTATTGCTGCTCGTCGTCTGATAAGCTGCTCCCACAGCCTGTGAGCATAAGTATACCAACCGTTCCTGTAAAGATCGTTCGTTTTTTCATAACTTCCCCCCTGTCTTCACATTTTACAAATTGTGTCTATTATTGACCAGTACAACATAAAAAAAGCAGCTGTACACTGACAGCTGCTTTTTCTAACGCTATTTTTCTAGCACTTTTCCGGTGTGCCTTCTTTGGTTGCGGTCTTGAACGATGCACCACAGCCGCAGGAAGCGATGGCGTTCGGGTTGTCGATTGTAAATCCGCCGCCCATCATGTTTTCTTTGAAATCGATGTTTACGCCATCCAGAACAGGAGCACTCTCACTGTCTACAACGATTGGTACACCTTTGATTTCAAGCACTTGATCGGTTTCTTCTACTATAGAATCAAAACCCATGCCGTAGGATAAGCCGGTGCATCCGCCGCCCTTTACACCTACACGCATATATAGTGAACTGTCGCCTTCTTCTTCAATCATGTCGAGCACGCGCTGTGCTGCTGCATCCGATAATACTAACATTAGTGTTTCCTCCTTTGTGTATCTGAGGCTCATTTATATTATAGACCCTAATCCTCCGTTCTTCAAATATTCCCCTTTTGTTTTTTCAGGCGGGTGTTTTTGTGTGCAAATACTTTCATTTTGCTTATACTTGTAAGAAAGTTCTTATAATTCAAAGCAGGGAGGTTTTTTTTGAAAATAATGACTTTTGTAATCCTCGCATTTGCTGCTGGATGGATCATTATTGCGGAGAACACTAGCCAGACCGTTTCTTTTTCCATTTTTCAAAGTGCTTCCACCACAAACAGCGAAAACGATTTGATCGAAACACAGGAAGAAATGGAGAAGGAGTGGCAGCAGGAATATATGGATGGAAACTACACGTTTGACGATCCGATGGTCATCCAGGACCCTTACGGCGAGGCTCCACTGACTGCTTTGACAAAATTCCGCACAGAAAATCCAAGCCGCATCACTGTGACTGTTGCCAGCCGCGGAGGCGCCCAGGACATTACACATACATACTCTGCCTTTAACCAGGAGCATGAGGTGCCTGTTCTCGGCCTTCACCCTGATACGGACAACGAAGTTACTATAGAAGCCGAGGACCGTCAGGGAAACGTTCAGGAGCAGAGCGTTTCCATTGAAACTAACGACACTCCCGCCTTCGCTCATGATAGAGAAGTGATAAAAAGCTCTCCGGCAGAAATGGAGCCCGGAATTACTTTTTTAACCCCTGGTAAATCCAAATTCTATGGAGTGGATGAACAGGGAGATATCCGCTGGTACTCTTCCCGGACCGGGGGGTTTGTGTTTAAACGGCTCTCCAATGGAAATCTGCTGCTCGGGGCATCGCAGTCTGAGGATAATCGCAATGAATATCTGTTTGAGACGGACATGCTCGGAAAGGTTCAGCATCAGTACAAGATTAACCTGCCCAGCTACGAGGACACTAACGTCATTCACCACGACGCCATCGAACTGCCCAACAATAACCTGTTAGTTACCGTGCACGATAACAGCAATGCCTACGTAGAGGATACTATGGTGGAAATCGACCGCGATACCGGCGAGACGGTGGAATCGCTTGATTTAAAAGACATCTTCCCTTCTGAAACGTACGAAGAATATTCCGGACCGAACGAAAGCGACGGCGACTGGATGCACCTAAACGCTATTTGGTATGACAAAGAAAATGAAAGCATTCTTATATCCAGCCGTCATCAGAGTGCTGTGCTCAGCTTAACGTATCCCGGGATGAATATTAACTGGATTCTTGGAGCCCCGGAAGGTTGGAATGCGGACATGGCTGAAAAAGTGCTCGAGCCCAAAAATGGTAATTTGAAATATCCCGGCGCCCAGCATGCTCCGATGATTCTTCCAGATCAGGATGACAACCCGGAGACAAAAGATGTTCTCCTGTTTGACAACAACAGGGCAGTCACCCGCGGCGATGAATCCATCAGCCAGGATTTCAGCCAGGGCATTCAATACCGTATCAATGAAGAGGAAGGCACCGTGGAAACCGTCTGGGATTACGGCGAAGAACGCGGGAAAGATTTTTTCTCCAACGTGGTCAGCGATGCTGATTATATGTACGAAACCGAAAACCGCCTGCTCACCTCCGGCTACCAGAAGGTGAAGGACGGCTACCAGGCCACTGTCGTTGAAACTGCCGGCACCACAGATGAAGTAGTTTACGAACTCGAGCTTTCCGGCATCGGGGAGGGCGACGGCCGGGTGGTTTACCGGGCGGAGCGGATGCCGCTTTATCCGGAAGCTTGGAATTACTCTTCAGCCTCCCCTGCAGCCGCTTCTTCCGATTGAAGAACTGCTTTGGGCGTTGTTACTTTCCTTCCGTAATAGCACGATGTATAATAAGAAATTGAGCCCCGGAAATTCTTGTTAGCATGATGTCTTTCCCTGGCAGCATACCTTTTATATACCTATACAGCAGATAAGGTGTTGCACGGCGGTACGGAAGCTGCCTGCAGAACCGCTGAGCTTTAACTTCACAGTATTTCTTGTACATCGGAAAGGAAGGATTAATATGGCGATCACCTTGAATCGCGACGCCGACATGCAGCGCATTGCCGACAAAGTCCGAGAAGGAGAACGGTTATCCATTGAAGACGGCCTCTACCTCTATGAAACAGCAGACCTGTTAACCGTGGCCCAGTTGGCAAATGAGGTGAACGAAAGAAAAAACGGGGATAACGTTTATTTTATCGAAAATATGTACATCAACCCGACCAACGTATGCGAAGCCAGCTGCTCGTTTTGCGGATTTAAACGCAAGCCCGGCCAGGAAAACGCGTATACGATGCATGAAGAAGAACTGCTTGAATACGTAGAGAAACGCTGGAATGACAATATCCGGGAATTTCACATCGTTGGCGGTCACAACACGGACGTTCCGTTTGAGTATTATTTAAACACCGTCCGTGTGTTGAAAAAGCATTACCCACAGGCAAAAGTTAAAGCCTACACAGGAGCTGAAATCGAATTTTTTGCCCGTCACGCAGGGCTCAGCATGCGCGAAGTCCTCATAGAGCTGCAAAAGGCAGGACTCGATACGCTTCCAGGCGGCGGTGCTGAAATTCTTACAGAGAATTACCGCGCGAAAATGAGTCCGGACAAGGCGACGACATTTGAATGGCTCGAAGCTCACGAACTCGCCCATGACCTTGGCATGCGTACACACGCGACGATGCTGTACGGGTCGATTGAATCGAAGGAAGAACGACTCATTCATATGGATCGTGTTCGTGCGCTGCAGGACAAAACCAATGGATTCATGGTCTTTATCCCGCTCGCCATGCAGCCGCGCAAGCTCGATGCCGGCCTGCACCAGCGCACCTCCGCGTTTGATGACCTGCGGACCGTAGCGATTTCACGACTTATGCTTGATAACTTTGATCACATTAAAGCGTACTGGATTAATATCGGCGCCCAGCTGACCCAGATGGCACTCACATTTGGCTCCGACGATATTCACGGCACCCTGATTGAGGAACGAATCTCCCACTCTGTCGGCGCGCTGACGTCCCAGGGAATCACCCGCAAAGAATTGATCCACCTGATTAAAACAGCAGGCAAAACCCCGGTGGAACGGGATACCTTCTATAACATTGTTAAATCCTATTAAACGTAAAAAAGAGAGCGGGCGCCCGCTCTCTTTTTCTTTATATTGAGGCTCTTCTTGTTTCATAGTCCCCAGTGCAGATAACCTCAGCATTTCCCGTCATCAGTATATTCCCTGATGACTGCCACGTAATATACAGATCACCTCCGGGAAGATGCACAGTCACCTCTTTGTCTTTTTCACTCTTTCCGGCTGCCACTGCGGCTGCCACCGCCGCACAAGCGCCTGTTCCGCATGCCTGGGTAACACCGGAGCCGCGTTCCCATACTCTAAAATCCATCACATCGCTGCGGCGCATATGCACGAACTCAATGTTGGCCCCTTCCGGAAAAGCTTCGTGTGTTTCAAGCTCCGCCCCGGCCGTTTCCACCGGCGCCTGTTCTGTGTCATCCACGAAAATGACTCCATGCGGATTGCCCATGGATACAGGCATCAGCTGCCAGGAACGGCCTGCAGCTTCAAGGGAGAGCTCTCCCTCTCCCTGCTCTTTGACGGGCACCCGGCCCCAGTCAAATTCCGGAGCACCCATGTCGACGGTCACCAGGCTGACGGTCTGGCCGGTATTGTCCGGGTGAACAGTCGCTTTCATCGTTCCTCCGAGCGTTTCGATCGTAAAACGCTCTTTGTTAACGTAACCATGCTCATACGCATACTTAGCTGTGCAGCGCAGTCCGTTTCCGCAGTTTTTCGCTTCCGATCCATCAGCGTTGAACACCTGCATCTTCACGTCTTCATGGGTCGACGGCCCAATCAAAATCAGGCCATCTGAACCGATTCCTTTATTTTTATCGGCTACCTGACGGGCAAGCCTCGGCAGCTCATGCTCTTCGAGTGTTTCTTCAAATACATCGACATAAATGTAGCTGTTGCCAAGCCCGTGCATTTTTGTAAATTTCATGCCTTTCTCTCCCTTCGTCTCAGCGGCTCTGTCGTCCATAAGTAATCTTCATCTGCAAATACAATATGCATGCGTTTATGACAGCACGGCATATTGATATATGTTTTTATTTCCTCTTTTGCCCATTCTAAATCTTTTACTTTCATCGCTGTTAATATATTTCTAGTTCCGCAGTACGGACATTCATTAATATAAATATCTTCACCTATTTTGTCATACGGCCATGTATTTTCAAAAGGAATGATATCCATTCTTTGCCCCCTCTTTAAACGTTGAGAAAAAAAGCGTCTTCCCTTCTGCAGAAAGACGCTTTTGCATTAAAACATTGGGTTTTCTTCGAGATGAGTATAAATATTGGCAAGAAGATCTTTTTCATCTTCCCCTTCTACCGGCTCCCCGTTCACAAGCGCGTACATATTCATAGAGCAACGGCCGCAGTAGCCTAAGCATATATCTTCAATAACATCCAGATTCGGATCTTTTTCAAGTTCTTCCATTGCCCCGTGAGAGCCGTTCGCCAAATTACTCATGCAAAACTCAATAATTGGCCTCACCTTTCATCACCTCTTCCCGGGTTATACGAGTTTATATTAGTCGTCTGTGGCCGCTGCGTCAACCAATTCGTTTGAATGCCCCGTTCACAAAATTGTTTGATATTTTTAAAATTGGTTGCCAAAGCAGCTGTACCTCTCTATAATCAAAATTGACCGCAGTCATTTTTACTGGCTGCACCACCGAATTGTTCTCTCTATTGTAACTTTTTATTTTTGCAAATGCTTTCAGCTGCGCAGAGGGGGCATTCCATGAAACGAACGGAAAAACGAGAGCAGACACGTTCCCGCATTCTGCAGGCTGCTGTGCATTTATTCCAGGAAAAGGGCTTTGAGCAGACGACTGTACAGGAAATCACGGCTTCAGCCGAAGTCGCCAAAGGGACTTTTTTCAATTACTTCCCTACGAAAGAGTCGATCATGCGTGCACTCGCAGAAGACCGGCTGCTCAGGGTGCAGGAATACATGCAGACGTATAAAATTCAGCGCATGACACTTCCTTCCCGTATTCGTGCCTATGCCGGATATTTCCTGGGGGACTTTCACCTGAACCCTTCCCTGACCAGGCACATTTGGCGCCATGTGGTCGAGCATGACAGTGCTTTGCTTCGCACGTGGGAACAGCTCCTTGAGAGCGGTGTCCGCCAGCAGGAAATAGACCCTTCCATTTCTTCGAATCGATGGGCACATATCATCAACAGCTATTTTTACTATCAGCTATCCATCGGAGCTGAAACCGACCGCGAAGAACTACTTCATCATTTTATGCAGCTGGTCCACGCGGGCATAGACAGCATGCTACTCAAAGGGGGACAAGAAACAATGGAAAAAATTATCGTATTAGGCGGAGGCTACGGGGGGATGCGTTTTCTTCAGCGCGTGCTCGGCAGCGACCTTCCCCAGGATGTTGATATTACATTAGTGGATAAACTTCCGTACCACTGTATGAAAACGGAATACTACGCGCTTGCTGCCGGCACCGAGTCGGACCACGACGTGCGTGTTCCGTTTCCCGACCATTCCCGTTTAAAAATTCATTTTGGCACGGTCGACCATATCGACATGGAAAATCAGCTGGTGGTTATGTCTGATTCTTCTTCGCTTCCATATGACAAGCTCATTGCCGGTCTTGGCTCGGTCGACAACTTTCACGGGGTTCCCGGTGCAGAAGAGCATTCCTACAGTATTCAAAGTATGGAAGCAACACGCCGAACATACGAAGCTATCAGCAATCTACCGCCAAAATCCGCTGTCAGCATCGTAGGCGCCGGACTCAGCGGCGTAGAACTGGCCAGTGAACTGCGGGAGAGCCGCTCAGATCTTCACATACGTCTGTTTGACCGCGGGGAAACCATTCTTCCTATGTTCCCGAAACGGCTTAGTAACTATGTACAGAACTGGTTTGAAAAGCACGACGTTGAAGTCATCAGCAATTCCGACATCACTACTGTGACAGCAGAAGGCCTGTACAACCACGAAGACTGGATCCAGTCTGAAGCAATCATTTGGACTGCAGGTATCCAGCCAAATAAAATCATCCGTGACCTGGATACGGAAAAAGACCGGAAAGGACGCATAATTTTAACCCCCCACCATCATCTAACAAACGATAAAAATATTTTTATCGTCGGGGACTGTGCCAGTCTGCCGCACGCTCCAAGCGCCCAGCTTGCCGAGGGACAGGCAGAACAGATCGCCACAATTATGAAAAAACAATGGAAGAACGAACCGCTTCCGGAAACGATGCCTGAAATCAAACTCAAGGGCACCCTCGGGTCGTTAGGCAAAAAGCACGGCTTCGGGGTGATGGGCGGCACTGCCAAAGCAGCAGTTACCGGCCGCGTCGCCCGTCTGTTAAAAAGCGGCGTGCTCTGGATGTACAAAAACCATTCCGGCGTTTAATAGCCAAAATAATTTCATGTTCCACCAGAGGATCTGCCCATGAGGCAGATCTTTTTATGTTTGCAAAAACTAATTAATAGTCCTAAGTAAATAAACATCCATAATATGAAAAAATTAGAAAATTAAAGTGATATTTGGCCTGAAAAAATATATTGTTGTTGACGGTTGCTTCCGGCCCATTTATTATTAACTAAAATTTCAAAAAATATCAAAAGTTATGAATCATTATGGGAGGGTCAGCATGTATTTTTCAAAAAAGTTAACGGTCGGCGTTCTCGCAGGAATGGTTATCAGCTCAGGGAGCCTTCTTCACGCAAGTGGCTCAGCTAATGATAACGCCAGTGAAAACGGAATTGAAAACAGCAGTAAAAATGCCAAGGAAGATGTGCCGGAAAACGTCATCGTAATGGTTGGGGACGGCATGGGAATGGGGCAGATGGAAATCGCTTCTATGCTTGAATACGGCAAGGAAGGCGAACTGTTCATGGAATCGCTTGAACATACAGGCATGACCAGCACATATTCTGCTGATAACAACGTAACTGATTCAGCCGCTGCCGGTACAGCCATCGCTACCGGCACGAAAACAAATAACGGAAGCATCGGTGTCGACGAAGACGGCAACGAAGTAGACAGCATTCTGGATCAGTACCAGGACGACGGAAAAAAAGTCGGCGTTATTTCCAATAACACGGTCACAGACGCCACTCCGGCTTCATTTACTGCAAGCGTAGCTGACAGAGGAAGCGAAGAGGACATTGCCGAACAGCAGTACGAGGAGGAATATGATGTCCTGCTTGGGGGCGGCGGTGAATTTTTCGGAGCTGACGAGGACGCGAGCGAAGACAGGCTCGTGGATGATTTCCAGGAAAGCGGCTATGAATACGCGACTACTGAAGAAGAGCTGGAGGAAGCCGGAACTCCGGACAAGCTGCTCGGCCTGTTTAATGATTCCTACATGAACTATAAAACCGATAAAGACGACGTTGACAGCGAGGAGCCATCCCTGCAGGCTATGACTGAGTCCGGACTGGACGTGCTTTCACAGGATGATGACGGCTTCTTTATGATGGTCGAAGGCGCCCGTATTGACCACGCTGCCCATGCGGCTGACGCCACCGGCGTATGGCAGGAAATGATCGAATTTGACCAAACGGTTGAACAGGTCGTTACCTGGGCAGAAGACCGGAATGACACGCTCGTTGTTGTGCTTTCCGACCATGAAACACTTGGCATGTCCGCAACAGAAACCATGGATGTGGATG
Source organism: Marinococcus luteus (assembly GCF_900106595.1). Taxonomy (GTDB): domain Bacteria; phylum Bacillota; class Bacilli; order Bacillales; family Marinococcaceae; genus Marinococcus; species Marinococcus luteus. The sequence goes on along the minus strand of NZ_FNNC01000007.1, from coordinate 60,825 downwards.
GACTGAAAGACATTGAAGTGTCCCCGGAGTATATGGCCCAGCAGCTTGAAACCCGGGAGGACTCTGATCAATACACTGAGGAAAGCATTCAGCAGGTGTTCTCGGAATATGCAGATATTGACATTACAGACGAAGAATTAGAAGCATTCCGTGCAAATATCGAAGATGAGGAAGGGGAAGTATATCCTGAGTACCAGGTAGGCTGGGAAATTGGTTCCATTATTGCTGACCACTATGACGTCGGAGCCCTTGATACAGAAATACGTGCAGAAAGCGATACCGGCGGCCATACAGGAGAAATGGTTCCTCTCTTTGCCACCGGGGCCGGCAGTGAAAATTTCACCGGCTACATGGACAATACCGACATTAAAGGGCTGATCGAGGAAGCTTCCGCTGAACAAACTGGGCACGGCAAAGAAAACGACCGCGGACACGGTAACAATTAAGCGGCGCTGAATCTATCAGCAGTTGAAAAAAGCCGGACGGAGAATCAACTTCCGCCCGGCCTCTTTTTATTCCTTTGGTGCTTCTGTCGTTCCCGCGGCCGGCGATTGCGTCTTATCAATTTCCCTGTAAACAGCTTTGAGTCGTGGATTGCCTTCTGCCACTACTATTCCGTTCACTGTTACGAGCGGATAAAAGTATTCTTCCTGCCGGACTTTTTCCGCCACAGCATCAGAAGCCGACGTCGAGTCTTCAATATCAATATGTTCTACACTGGGGGGATTATCCGGATACTTTCTTTGCACTGCAGCTTCGAGCCACTCTGCCGTTTCCCGGCTTGATGGAAGATTCACGCAGCTCGGACACTTTTTTTCTGCTCCATACACTTTTATCATGATCACACACCTGCCCCCTTTTTCTTTATCATACTATATCTGTGCTTTCTTCACTATTTCTCCTGCCCGGTTGATAATGATTGTCAAACAGCACCTGTTCATAGTAGAATGCATATATACGTGATGACATTTGAACATAACAGCCCTACGGTTTATAATAAAAGTATTGAAAGGAGAGATCAACATGCCACAAACGACAGAAGATATGCATGCACAGGTTCAGGAGGTTCTTGAAAAGCTCCGTCCCTTCCTGCTTCGCGACGGAGGCGACGTTGAACTTGTAGATATTGAAGACGGCATCGTTATGGTCCGCCTGATGGGAGCATGCGGCTCATGCCCTTCCTCTACGATTACACTGAAAGCCGGTATCGAACGCGCTCTTTTAGAAGAAGTACCGGGAGTTAAAGAACTCGAGCAGGTATTTTAATAGACTGTAACCGCAAAAAAGCTCAGGGTGTTAAATGCCCTGAGCTTTTTTATATGCTTTTATTTCTATTTCAAACCGAGCTTGATACCCCTGCCGGCTGATTAACATAGTGTACGCTTGAGCCAAAGGGAGCCGGTTTGGCTGTTTCTACCCGGAAATCCGGATAGTCTTCCTGAATCGCCCGTTTCACCTCTTCGCCTTTGCCGCTTGGTACGAAGCAGAGAATGGTCGGGCCGGCGCCGCTTAACGCAGCCCCGTAGGCCCCGTACTGGCGGATGCCGCTGAGCATTTCCTCGAGGCCGGGGACCATATCCGCTCGGTACGGATGGTGAAAAACATCCCGCACCATCATTTCACCGGCCATTTTCCAGTCTTCTTTTATAATAGCCGCAACCAGCACGTTACTTACGGCGCTTCCGTGAATAGCTGTTGCGTAAGGAAGTTCGGAAGGAAGTGCTCCCCTCGCTTCTTTAGTCAGAAGCTCATTGTCCGGAATGGCAAGCACGAGATCCACATCCGGGACCCCGCAGTGCATCACATGTGTTTTTTCCTCTCCGTAGGCCCCGACGATCAGGCCGCCATACAGCGAGGGCCCAACGTTGTCCGGGTGCCCTTCCCATCCGCTTGCAAACTGCATTTTTTCTTCCTTCGACCGGTGCAGCCCGGCCATTTCGTCTGCCAGTTCAATACCGGCAATAATTGCCGAAGCACTGCTCCCAAGTCCTCTTGCGAGCGGGATATCACTTACCATTTCCACGCGGCAGGGGGACAGTTCCACATCGTATTCAGCTGCGTAAGCTGTCGCCGCCTGATAAACAAGATTATCTTCTTTGCTTGGCAGGCTGCTGAGCTCGGATGAATTCGAGAAAAATTCCCACTCCTCCGCCCGGTCGATGTAAAGCGTAAGATAGCGGTTGACTGCTACTCCTACAGAATCAAACCCTGGTCCTAAATTCGCTGAACTGGCCGGCACAGTGATCGACAATCTTTTATCAGCCACGAACGACTCCTCCCTTGATATGCTCCATAAACGCTTCTTCATTATTTGGAATAACCGTTGGTTTCACCGTCACTTTATCAATCGCTGTACTCGGGTCTTTTAGTCCGTTTCCAGTGAGGACGCAGACGACCGAAGAACCTTTTTTGATTTTTCCGCTGTCGATCTGTTTTTTCAGTCCCGCCAGTGAAGCACAGGAAGCTGGTTCTGCAAAAACGCCTTCTGTTTTGGCAAGCAGCTGATAAGCTTCAACAATCTCATCGTCTGTGACCATATCAATGCGGCCGTCTGACTCTTCTGTCACCCGGATGGCTTTATCCCAGCTTGCCGGATTACCGATGCGTATAGCCGTAGCGATCGTTTCCGGATCTTTGACGACTTCACCGCGTACGATGGCGGCTGCCCCTTCTGCTTCAAAGCCAAGCATGTTCGGCAGGCCGGTCTGGTGCTGCTCATGGTACTCTTTAAATCCTTTCCAGTAAGCCGTGATGTTTCCGGCATTCCCCACCGGGATGCAGAGGGCATCCGGTGCTTTTCCGAGCGCTTCACACACTTCATACGCAGCCGTTTTCTGGCCTTCAATACGATAAGGGTTCACAGAATTCACGAGCGTGATCGGTTCTTTTTCACTGATGCTCCGGACGATTTCGAGCGCGTTATCAAAGTTGCCCTGGATTTCAAACACTTCGGCTCCGTACATAACGGCTTGAGCCAGCTTCCCGAGCGCAATTTTCCCTTCCGGAATTACAACGATCGTGCGGAGGCCGGCTCTCGTACCATAGGCAGCTGCCGCTGCAGAGGTATTTCCTGTGGAAGCACAGATAATAGCTTTACTTCCCTCTTCTTTCGCTTTCGCTACCGCCATCACCATTCCCCGGTCTTTAAACGAGCCCGTCGGGTTGGTACCTTCTGTCTTCACGTGAATGTTCACGCCCCACTCTTCCGACAGGCGTTCAAGTGGTATTAACGGCGTATTACCTTCATTCAGGGAAAGCGCCGGCGTGTTTTCTGTTACTGGTAAAAAATCTTTGTACTGCTTTAAAAGTCCCTGCCAAGCACTCATTTAGCTTCCTCCCTCTACACGGTAGCTGCTTTTAATATCTATCACAACATCAAGACTGTTTAACGCCTTTTGAAGCCGCTTGTATACATCGAGTGATGTTGTATGCGTAATAATGACAATTTCTGCGGTATTCACCATTCCTTCCACTGGCCATTGCACGAGGCGTTCAAAGCTTACATCCTCTTCAGCGAAAATCGAGGTGAGGGCTGCGAAAGTACCGGTGGCGTCTTTTACGTGCAGGCGGAGAAAGTATTTCGAAAATACTTCGTTATCCGGTTTGATATGCTTTTCATTCAGCGGCTCTCCGACATGCTGGCCGCTGACGCCAAGGCGCATATTGCGTACAGAAGTGACAAGATCCGAAACAACCGCTGTTGCAGTTGGAAGCGCTCCAGCTCCCGGACCGTAAAACATCGTCTCTCCCACCGCTTCACCGTAAATGTACACAGCGTTGTATTCGTTTTGCACCGAGGACAGCGGGTGGTCGTTTGGCAGCATCATCGGCTGCACAGCAAGCTCCACCTTCCCGTTTTTCCGTTCAGCCAGGCCGATCAGCTTTAACGTATAGCCCATCTGCCGGCAGTAGGCAAGGTCATCTGTTGTAATGGACGTAATGCCTTCAACGGTAACGTCCGAAAGCTCCACATTCATGGAAAAGCCGAGGTTCGCCAGAATAGCTACTTTTCTGGCAGCATCCAGACCTTCGACATCTGCGGTAGGATCGCTTTCTGCAAATCCAAGCTCCTGCGCTTCAAGCAGGACTTCCTGGTAAGGACGGTCGTCCTGGCTCATTTTCGTCAGCACGTAGTTGGTCGTGCCGTTCACGATACCCATCATTTTTGTAATCCGGTCGGAAGCAAGTCCTTCCGTAAGGCCCCGCAGTACCGGTATTCCCCCGGCTACGCTCGCTTCATAAAACAGATCGCTGTGGTTGTCTGCCGCGATTTTTAACAGCTCTGCCCCGTGGAGGGCCATCAAGTCTTTATTTGCAGTAACAACGCTTTTGCCCTGCTGCAGTGCCTGGGTAATATACTTTCTTGCCTGGTCCACACTCCCCATCACTTCAATAACCGTGTGAATCTCAGGGTCGCGGAGCACGTCATCTGCCTCCAGCGTCAGCTGATCTTCCCGCAAACTCACCTGACCGGTCCTTGGTTTTTCCAAATCACGAACCAGTGCTTTTTTTAAAAACACATCAGCACCCACCTGGTGCTGAAGCTCTTGTTTATGCTCTTCAAGCAGTTGAGCCACACCGGCTCCAACCGTTCCAAATCCAAGCATACCTACGGCGATTTTTTCCATTCCTGCTACACTCCTAACTCCCTCTAAAACCTTTATTACGTTCTTTATTTATATAATGTTTATTTTAGGTAAACAAATGTCTTTCTATAAAGGACATTATAACGATATTATTTTCAACTCGCAACCATTACAGCAAAAAAAGCTATAGATAATCAGCCCATTCTGCCAGTGTTTCCACCTGATAGGCCGGAGGAATCTCTTTACCCGCTGCCGCTTCCCTGCTTGTAACTCCTGTGTTCACATGAATGGTATCTATTCCTGCCCGCACCCCGGCGAGAATATCGGTATCATAATTGTCCCCGATTAACGCCACCTCATCTTTGGACAGGCCGAGCGCCTGCATCGCCATGTCCACCATAATAGGCTGTGGCTTGCCGATAAAGACCGGATTTTGCTGTGCGGCTGTCGTAACGACTGAAGTGAGCGCCCCGTTGCCAGGATGAAAGCCCTGCTCGGTGGGGACAGCGGCATCTTCATTAGTGGATATGAACATGGCGCCGTTTCGTACCGCTACCGTCGCCTTGCTCAGTTTATCGTATGTAATGCTGCGGTCGAGCCCCATTACGACAGCATCAGGATTGGTTTCCGTAAGACGGAAGCCGTAATCCTCCAACGCTTCCTGAAGCCCCTGCTCCCCAACTACATACACTCTGGCAGAAGGCGCCTGCTCATGTAAGTATCTGGCTGTTGCAAGCGACGTTGTCATCACCTGGTCTGCCACGCACTTCACTCCCATGCCCGCCAGTCGTTCAGCCACTGTTTTTGGGGCTGAGGTGGAGTTGTTGGTCATATACAAATGCGGGATACCTTTATCGTGAAGCTGATTCACAAACCGCACAGCTTCCGGGATTGGTTCGCTGCCCCGGTACATAGTCCCGTCCAGATCAATTAAATATGCTTTATACTTTTTCATGGCCGTTCGCCTCCTTTATTCCTGTGTATCCTTCTCCTCGGGCAGGAAGGCAGATACCGGCCCGAGCTCCTCCTCAAGATAATTTCTTACCGACGGGCTTACCTTCTCCACAGCGGGCTCCGCTTCCTCAAGCACCTGTTTGATTTCGGCAGATTCAATAGCAGTAAATTCCTGCACGAGCTTTTTCCGGAATGCCACCAGCGGTTTCAGTCGGCTGATCACTTCAGATTCGAGCACCCGTTCGTCTTCAAGAATATCGAGAATATCTTCATAGCTGCCCGGATCCCTCATAATAAAACCATCAATCATCTGATTGCCGACGTCTATCAGCGCTTCAATCCATCCGTGCGCGAGCCTTTCGAGCGCCAGCTGCGTGCCTGCTGTGCTTTCCTCCCGGACCTGCTTATATATACGCCCGAGCTGCTCCATATACTGCAGGCGGTCTTCAATTTGTTTTCGGTCTACAAAATACATTTCTCTGCCTCCTTTTCTCATTCTCCATGGTAGCATATCTAACCGCTTCTGCAGATAAAACCGCCGCTGAAGACGGCCCATAAATATGGTACGATGGTTAAGCATTTTGCAGACTTTACATATGCATTTTCTTACAGGAAAGGATGAAATCTATTTATGGATAGAGAATTGGCGCTTGAAATTGTACGTGTCACAGAGGCTGCTGCCGTTTCTTCGGCCCAGTGGCTTGGACGCGGAAGAAAAATAGAAGCGGATGATGCTGCTACGACTTCGATGAGGTCCATGTTTGACTCTGTGCACTGCCGCGGAACGGTCGTTATCGGGGAAGGGGAACTCGACGAAGCACCCATGCTATATATCGGAGAAGAAGTGGGAGACGGGGAAGGGCCTGAGGTTGATATCGCTGTTGACCCGCTCGAAGGAACAAATATCGTTGCGAGCGGCCGGGCCAACGCTGTCGCTGTCATTGCCATCGGGGACCGCGGCACACTGCTTCATGCACCGGACATGTATATGGAAAAAATCGCGGTCGGGCCGAAAGCTGCGGGGAACGTCCGCCTGGATGACCCGATCGAGACTACCATCGATACGATTGCTAAAACAAGCAACAAACGGGTCCGGGACGTAACGGTTATTATCCAGGACCGCGAGCGTCATCAGCAGCTCATCGACCGTGTCCGGGCCAAAGGGGCGCGGGTGAAGCTGTTTGGCGACGGGGATGTAGGAGCTTCCATCGCAGCTGCGCTTCCGCGCACCGGCATTGATTTATTCCTTGGCACCGGTGGAGCTCCGGAAGGCGTCATCTCAGCTGCCGCTATTAAAGCACTCGGCGGGGATATGCAGGCCCGCCTTGTACCCTCAGATGCCGAAGAGGAAGAGCGCTGCAGAGTCATGGGAATTACGGACACGAGCAAGGTGCTTCAATTGTCTGATCTCGTTAAAGGCGACGATGCTATCTTCGCAGCGACCGGCGTTTCAAGCGGTGAACTGCTTGACGGAGTCCGTTTTCTTGGAGGGGATCTTGCCGAAACAGACTCCATCGTCATGCGAGCCAAAACCCGTACTGTCCGCTACATTAAAGCCCAGCATCACCTTGACTACAAACCTCACCTTCTTGCTGAAGAATAAACAAAAACCCCCGGCGCCGGGGGTTTTTACGTTACGGATTCTTCTGCTTCTTCCTCGTTTTCTTCCTTTTGCTCCTGACGGACCTTTTTTAATACAAAATAGGCACAGCCAAAATTACAGTACTCCAGCAAGTAATCTTCAAGGGTACCGATTTTAAAATCGTGGGGGACTTTTTTGCGGTCGTTTTCAAAAAAGCCGCGCATGCGGAGCTGCTCATGCCCCCAGTCCCCAACGACATAGTCATACTTGTTCAGCACTTCGCTGTAACGTTCTTTAAACGCTTCTTCACTCCAGCCATCCCGAAAATCTTCGAGCAGTTCATAACGCTGTCCCTGAACTCGAATCAATGAGCTCCCCTCCTTTGCAGAGGCCGGCCCTTCCAAAAGAAAAACCAGCATCCGAAAAGAGGAACTGGTTTTTCCAGGGACGGTCTCTAATTTATTGATACTTGCTTGCTTCCATTTGTACCTGTGCTTCGTTCACCTGCTCGTCAGCATGGTAGGAAGAACGGACAAGAGGACCGGATTCACAGTGACTGAATCCTTTTGTCATTGCAATTTCTTTCAGCTCCGCAAATTCCTCCGGCGTATAATATCTTTGTACTTTTAAATGCTTTTTCGTCGGCTGCAGATACTGCCCGATCGTCATGATATCAACGTCGTGTGCCCGCAGATCATCCATAGCCTGAATGATTTCCTCTTTTGTTTCTCCGAGACCGACCATCAGGCTCGATTTGGTTGGAATATCCGGATGAAGCTCTTTGGAATACTGAAGGAAATCAAGGGAACGACGATATTTTGCCCGGGCGCGCACCCGCGGCGTCAACCGTTCCACTGTTTCAATATTGTGGTTCAGAATGTTCGGCCTTGCTTCCATTAAAATGTCCAGGTTTTCCGGGGTACCGGACATGTCTGATGGCAGCACTTCGATTGTCGTAACCGGATTTTTCCGGCGGACGGCACGGATCGTTTCGGCAAATACTTCCGAGCCGCCATCTTTAAGGTCATCTCTTGCTACGGCTGTAATAACGACATGCTTCAGCCCCATTTGTTCAACGGAATCCGCGACACGTTCAGGCTCGCCCCAGTCCAGTTCGTTTGGAAGACCGGTTTTAACAGCGCAGAAACGACAGCCGCGCGTACAGGTGTCACCGAGGATCATGAATGTAGCCGTCTTTCTGACTGCCCAGCACTCGTGGATGTTCGGGCATCTGGCTTCTTCACATACCGTGTGAAGATTTTTCTCCCGCATCATTTTTTTCAGCCCTTTGTAGGACTCGTTGGTGTTTAGTTTTATTTTCAGCCATTCCGGCTTGCGGATGTATTCTTCCGTTTTTGCCATGATGCTCTCACTCCCAGTTATGAATAATAAAATGCCTGTTTGCGCTCTATCTGTAGTATATGTTTGATTAGACTGGCCAGTTTTTACTGTTTTCCTCTATACTTTAACACGTTCCACAGGTTCAGACAATTCATAGACGTCCTTCTATACCACCCACAAATCCGTCAGCAGCCGGGAACAATCAAAAGACAGCAAACAAAAAGCAGCCCGGCTGCCTGCTCCCGGGCTGCTTCATTTTATTTTTGTTTCGAGGCTTTTTTTGCATTTAAAAGACTTGCCACAAGACCGCCCCATATAATAACCATTCCTACGACCATTGTTATAATTGCTCCGGCTGTCAATTTACTCAGCCTCCTCTTTGGATAAGCCTTTCCAGCGTATGAGGGACATAATAATACCTGCCGCTAAAGCAGCCAGGGCCACAGCCCATCCGCTGGCGAAAATAAATCCGTCTGTATACCCAGCGTAATTCCCATTTTCGGTATCAAACTGCTTTAGAATATTTTGCAGGAATAAATCAATCATCATATAACCAAGCACAATTGGCGTAATGACACCAAGACATACTTTCCACCAGCCGCCAAGGCGGATATCAGAAATTGCGTTGGCGTGCTGTTGAAATTCCGGCAGCTTGCGGAGCACCCAGGCAATCAATACTACTTCCACCAGGCCAAGCAGAGCCACGCCGAACTGATTGATAAAGTAATCGGCTGCGTCAAGGAAGTTCAGGCCGCCACGGGTAGCAAATATCAGGGAGCACAGTGCCGCTGCACCGCCACCGATACCGACTGCTTTCCCGCGCGTCCAGCCGAATTTTTCCTGCAGGCCTTTAATGTACGTTTCGGAAATAGAAATAAGTGATGATAATCCGGCCAGGGCGAGCGACAGGAAGAAAAGAACACCAAACAGGCCGCTGAGCGCAGGAAATTCACTGATGATCTGCGGAAAGACAACAAACGCAAGTCCGACACCGCCGGCTACCACTTCTTCTACTCCCACGTCCAGCTGCTGGGCCATGAACCCGAGAGCTGAAAAGACGCCAATCCCGGCCAGCAGCTCAAAGCTGGAGTTACTAAAGCCAGTAATAAAGGCATTGTTTGTAATGTCTGATTTTTTCGGCAGATAACTGGAATAGGTGATCATAATCGCAAAAGCGATTGATAAACTAAAGAAAATCTGGCCGTATGCGGCGACCCAGACACCTCCCTGGGTGAGTGCCCCAAAATCCGGTTCAAAGAAAGCCTGAAGCCCTTCTGCCGCTCCCGGAAGAGTGACCGCGCGGATGCAGATAATAAGGAAGATGACGACCAGCGTCGGAATAAAAATCCGGTTCGCCAGTTCAATACCGCGCTGCACCCCTTTAAATAATATACCAAGCGCGATCGCCCAGACGAGGATTAACGGAATAAGCACTCCGATCGTCATGCCGCCGAACTGCCCGGGATCTGCCAGCTGCAGATAGTCGTTAAACAAAAACGCTTCGGTGTCGGCCCCCCAGCTTAAATTGAAAGAAAAAACTGTGTAGGACAGCGACCAGGCGATGATCACAGGATAATATGTAGAAATAACAAATGCTACCGCCACGGCCCACCAGCCGATCCACTCCACATTTTTGTTCATTTTTGAATACGTTCTTGGTGCTGCGCTCCGGTATTTATGACCCATGGTAAATTCCATAATCAAAAGCGGAATACCTGCTGTCAGCAGCGCAAATAAATATGGGACAAAAAACGCGCCGCCGCCGTTTTCAAACGCCGTAGCCGGAAAGCGCCAAATATTTCCGAGCCCGATCGCAGATCCGACTGCTGCCATAATAAAACCCGCACGTGTACCCCACTGTTCTCTTGCAGCCATGAAGCTTCCTCCTTTTTATCTGTTACATGACTATGTGAACATCTGCTGATGCACAACTTTTGTCTGATAATTCATTATATTTATCTTTCTTTGCCTTGTCAAAGTACACGACGGAAAAGTTTTTTATAAACGTTTTTTTCCATCCACCCATTAGTTTCATTTTTTGTAAGTAAATAAAAACAGCCTGCCGCAATTCAAGGACTGCAACAGGACATTTAATGATTTTAAATATTATTTTTTCGTTTGTACGTTACGTAGCGGTGTGGATGCTTGTTTTTTTCATCCACGGGTCCTTCTTCCTTTTCAGCAATCTCCCATTCGGATTCATTCCATTCCGGAAAATACGTATCTCCCGGAACATCGGCGTCAATATGGGTCAGATACATATAAGAAGCGTCCGGCAGCAGTTCTGTAAAAACGCCGCTGCCTCCGATAACGTAATACAGCTTTTCTTCTCCGGCAAGCCGGCGGATTTCTTCAATATCGTTCACCACCTGCGCCCCTTCGTGCGACCAGTCCGTATTACCTGTAATAACAATATTGGTGCGTGACGGGAGCGGCCCGTTCATCGATTCAAACGTTTTCCTTCCCATAATAACAGTCCCGTGCTTTGTTACCTGTTGAAAATGCTTCAAATCAGCAGGGAGATGCCAGGGGAGGTCATTTTTATATCCGATTACCCGGTCGTTTGCGACTGCAGCTACAAATGCGATCATACAGACACCTCTCCTTTGATATGGGGATGCGGGTCGTACCCTTCGAGCGAAAAATCATCAATGGTAAAATCAAAAATGGAATCCACATTCCGGGTGATTTTCATTTCCGGAAGGCTTCGCGGCTCGCGCTCAAGCTGAGTTTTGATTTGTTCCACATGGTTGTTATAAATATGAGCGTCTCCAAATGTATGAATAAACTCTCCAGGCTCAAGGTCACATACGTGCGCGATCATTTGCGTTAAAAGGGCATACGAAGCAATGTTAAACGGCACGCCGAGAAAAATATCTGCGCTCCGCTGGTACAGCTGGCACGACAACTTTCCGTCCTGGACATAGAACTGGAACAGGCAGTGGCACGGCGCAAGCGCCATATCTTCGATTTCTGCTGCGTTCCAGGCGCTGACGATCAGTCTTCTTGAGTCCGGATTCGTTTTGATCGCTTCCACCACGTCGGAAATCTGGTCTACCGTTTTTCCTCCTGCTCCTTCCCAAGACCGCCACTGCTTCCCGTAGATTGGCCCTAAATTGCCTTCTTCGTCTGCCCAGGAGTCCCAGATTTTCACTTTATTTTCTTTCAGGTAGGCAATGTTCGTCTCTCCCTGTAAAAACCAAAGGAGCTCGTGAATAATGGAACGCAGATGCAGCTTTTTTGTGGTGATCACCGGGAAGCCCTGCTGCAGGTCAAAGCGCATCTGCCACCCAAAGGTGCTGATTGTTCCAGTGCCGGTTCTGTCATCTTTTTTTCCGCCATTTTCGAGTACATGACGGCAGAGATCTAAGTATTGTTTCACGTTTGTTCCTCCCTATGTTTGTACTTCAATTGCCGTATGACAGAAGCACCTTCAAGCTTAACAACAAGCTGAAGGCTTTCCATCTGCAGGCGGATGGTCAGGACCCGGCCGTATACTGCTTCACCAGCACATCGGCCAGAATGTCCCGCATCATTTCCGGCATATAGTATTGTTTCGACTCTGCGTTGGACAAGCCGGTGTATAACGGACCGAGCGTAAACATATCAAGCGTGGCCAGCTCATACGTTTCTGCGTGATCAAGCAATTCGTATCCGATCCGGATACTCTGCACCGTCCACTCTCCGTATTCGTAATCCGCTTCTATCTGCATGCCGCTGAATACCATGTGGCCAAGCATCTCCCCGCGGAAGCCAAATCCTTTCAGCGGCAGGCGGATCATTTCCTCTGTAAAAGCTTTCTTCACTACTTCTTCAAGCACGTGCCCTTTCACCGCCACTACGCATGGGTTAATCGGGTGGGGACACAGGCGGTGAATATCCTTTTTCGTCACCGGTCCTGCGGGCAGCGAATGAAGCAGCAGTCCTGAATTCAACATGGATATCTCCGTTTTGCACCACTCCCGCAACCCATCGGCAAGAAGCGAGGCAAATGGAGAATCCTGGGTCCATGACACAGATAATGGCTCTGCAATTTCTGTCACCACTTCATTCATGTCTTTATCTGCTTCGTCCTCAAGCGCCCCCAGAAGCCTTTCAGTGATTGGGGAAGGCTTTAGCCGGCGCATATCCACCGTTCGGCCAACAATGCCCGAGAGGCGCTGTTCCTCCCCTTCAAACTGGAGCTCAAGCTCCCCTGCGTGCGTACCGAATTTGCCGCACTGCGTGATCAATGTATTATCCACCCATTCCGGCTCTTCAAGCAGGTGGTGGGTGTGTGCTCCCAGAATAACATCAAAATCATAGGAGGCAGCGAGCTCCAAATCCTGTGGATAGCCCAGATGCGACATTAAAACCATCACGTCCGACTGTTCCCTGAGCTCGGGCAGAAATGTTTCTATTACATGCTCCGGTTCTGTGATCTTCCAGTCCAGTCCTTCATAAAACGGGTAAAAAGGAACGGTTACGCCGAGCAGGCCGATCCGTATCCCTTCTTTTGTCGTATGGATACTGTATGGCTCCGCCCACCCGGGACGGCGGCCGTCTGTATCAAACAAGTTGGCCAGAAGCACCTGAAATCCGGCTTCATCGTACATATGGTTCAGCTCTTCTTTTGCAAACGTGATGCCTTCATTGTTTCCAACCGCCGCATATTGAATGCCCGCTTCATTCATAAGCTCCACATTACCTTTTCCCCTTGTGGCTTCTGTGACGGCGTGCACCCGGTCAGTATGGTCCCCGAGATCCAGAAGAAGAACTGACTCCCCCCGCTCCTGCCGGAATTTTTCCCGTTCTTTTAAATATGCTGCTGTGCGTGTCCATTGATCCAAATCACTGTGAATGTCGTTTGTGTGGTACAGGTAAACAGAAAAACTGGAGGACAACAGGTTTCACCGCCTTTGTGCTCGTCTCCGCCTGCTGAGGTGCAGAACGAGTGCATTTCATCTTCTTTTATCTTACTACGAATCACGGGTCTCGTCATCAAAGAGCGAAGTTTGTTTTGGAGTAAGCCCTTCGTATTCAATACCGGAAAGCTCCAGCAGCCGGCGTGCATTCGGAGCCGCGTGACGCTCGGAATTGTTATTAAAAATCATGTACACGTCGCTGCTTTGTTTCTGCAGCCTTTCCGCCCGTCCCTGCCATTCCTGAAGCTCTGCATCGGAATAGTTATAGCGGTAGCGCACCTTCCGCCACTCCTGGCCCCGTGCCGGCTTCAGCCACGCATTCTTGTCACGCCCGTGCAGACGAATTAACGTTTTGGAGGACGTGGTGGCCTCCTCCACAATCGGCACCGATCCGCCTTCAATCTGTGGCTCATCCACCACGGAATGGATCCAGTCTTCATTTTTCATGAATTCAAGCGTTTTTTCCCGGAAGCTCGGGTGGAACCATGATTCATGGCGGAACTCAAGGGCGCAGGGGAATTCCTGCAGCTGATCTCTTAAGTAGCGGAGATAGTCCACATTTTCCCTGTTGCATTCAAACCAGGGTGGAAACTGGCACAGCACCATCGCTAATTTGCCTGCTTCTTTCATTGGGCGCACCGACAGGGCGTACTGCTCGAACATTTCCTTTTTTGATTCATATTTACTCGGGCCGCGCTGGTGTCCGGTCATTTCCTGATAGGCCTTCATAATAAATTGAAACGAATCCGGCGTCTCCCGCAGCCATTTATCAATATTTTTCTTCGGCTGAATAGCGTAGAAGGAAGAATCCACTTCTACCGTGGGAAAATATTTACTGTATTCTTTCAGCTTGTCAGTCTGCTTTAATCCTTTTGGATAAAGGGAGTCGTGGTCCCCCCAGCCAGTTAAACCAACGTATATCATCATTTATTCACCTCTCTTTTCTTTTCACGTTCTTCTTTAAAATAAAACAAAAAAACTGCCCTTTTTAGAGCAGTAACAGCTCTTTAAAGGACAGTTCCTATTTTTCGTACAGGGCAGGGAAATTAACCGATCGAGCCTTCCATTTCAAAGCTGATCAAACGGTTCATTTCTACGGCATATTCCATTGGCAGTTCTTTTGTGAACGGCTCAATGAAGCCCATAACGATCATTTCAGTTGCTTCCTGTTCACCAACGCCGCGGCTCATCAGATAGAAGAGCTGCTCTTCTGATACTTTTGATACCGTCGCTTCGTGTTCAAGAGCAATGTTGTTGTTATAAATTTCGTTGTATGGAATCGTATCCGAAGTGGATTCGTTATCCATAATCAACGTATCACATTCGATTTTCGACTTGGAACCGTCGGACTTGCGTCCAAAGTTCGCAATACCGCGGTACGTTACTTTGCCGCCCTGTTTCGAAATGGATTTCGAAACGATGGTGGAAGAACAGTTCGGAGCCAGGTGCATTACTTTTGCGCCTGCATCCTGGTGCTGACCGCGTCCAGCGATAGCGATGGAAAGAACGGTACCTTTCGCACCTTCACCGCGCATAATAATCGATGGATACTTCATCGTCAATTTGGAGCCGATGTTACCGTCAACCCATTCCATCGTGGCACCTTCGTCGGCAACTGCCCGTTTTGTAACGAGGTTGTAAACGTTTGGCGCCCAGTTTTGGATCGTTGTATAACGGCAGTACGCATCTTTTTTCACGATGATTTCAACAACGGCACTGTGCAGGGAATCCGTGGAGTAAACTGGTGCGGTACACCCTTCCACATAATGCACGGAGCTGCCTTCGTCTGCAATGATCAGCGTACGCTCAAACTGTCCCATGTTTTCCGAATTAATCCGGAAATAAGCCTGAAGCGGTGTTTCTACTTTTGCACCTTTTGGTACATAGATAAAGGAACCACCGGACCATACTGCGGAGTTCAGCGCCGAGAATTTGTTGTCAGACGGCGGAATAACTTTCGCAAAGTGCTCACGGAACAATTCTTCGTTTTCTTTCACTGCTGTATCTGTGTCTTTAAACACGATACCCTGATCTTCAAGCTCTTTTTCCATGTTGTGATATACAACTTCGGATTCGTACTGTGCAGATACACCTGCCAGATACTTTTGTTCCGCTTCCGGAATACCAAGCTTGTCGAACGTGTTTTTAATTTCTTCCGGTACTTCGTCCCACGATTTTTCAGAACGCTCGGACGGTTTTACGTAATACGTAATAGCGTCAAAGTCCAGTCCGGAGAGATCGCCGCCCCATTGCGGCATTGGTTTTTTATAGAAGATTTCCAGGGACTTCAGACGGAAGTCAAGCATCCACTGCGGCTCTTCTTTAATTTTAGAAATTTCTTTTACAATTTCGTCTGTGAGGCCTTTACCAGAACGGAAAATAGAAACGTCTTTGTCATGAAAACCATACTGATAGTCTTCACCAATTTCCGGCATTTGTTTTGCCATATGAAAATACCTCCTTAGAGTCGGGAATAAATAATGTCATTCCCGCTGCGTTTCAAGCACGTTACTGTATTATGAACGGTTTTCTTCTTCCACTAAACCTTTTTCCATGGCTTTCCACGCAAGTGTCGCGCATTTAATACGGGCAGGAAACTTCGTCACGCCCTGCAGAGCTTCGATATCGCCAAGGTCGTATTTCGTATCGTCGATCTCTTCGCCCTGCATCAACTGCGAAAACATCTGCGCCATATCCAGTGCTTCTTCGACAGTATGGCCTTTGACAGCCTCTGTCATCATCGAAGCGGAGGACAAGCTGATGGAGCAGCCTTCCCCAACAAATCTTGCATCGGCGATTTTTTCCTCTTCCACTTTCAGCTGAAGCTGGATGCGGTCGCCGCATGTTGGATTGTTCATGTTGACATGAAGTGTTTCTTCCTCCAGGTCACCCTTGTTTCTCGGATTTTTATAGTGATCCATGATGACCTGGCGGTAAAGTGTATCTAAATTATGCGAAGACATCACCGAAATACTCCTTTACTCTTATTAACCCCTCTGCCAAAGCATCAATATCTTCTGTGGAGTTATAAAGATAAAAACTGGCACGGGCGGTAGAAGCTACATCAAGCCACTTCATTAACGGCTGGGCACAGTGATGACCGGCGCGTACCGCAATGCCTTCCGCGTCGAGCACGGTGGCAACATCATGCGGATGCACGTCCTGCACATTGAATGTCACAATGCCAGTGCGTTCCTTCGGTCCGTATATATCCAGGCCGTCCACCGCCGATAACTGCTTCAGCGCGTATTGACCGAGCTCTTTCTCATGAGCAGCAATGTTATCCAGGCCTATCTCTTTCAGGAAATCAATTGCTGCCCCTAAACCAATAGCACCAGCAATGATCGGTGTGCCCCCTTCAAACTTCCACGGGGTTTCCTTCCATGTTGAATCATAGAGCCCTACAAAGTCAATCATTTCGCCGCCAAATTCCACCGGCTCCATATTTTCCAGGAGAGATTTTCTGCCATAGAGAACTCCGATCCCAGTCGGACCGCCCATTTTATGGCCGGAAAAGGCGTAAAAATCCACATCCAGATCCTGCACGTCCACCGTCATGTGTGGCACACTCTGGGCACCGTCGACGACGATGACCGCTCCGTGTTCATGGGCGATAGCGGCGATATCTTTAATGGGATCAACCGTGCCAAGTACGTTTGACACGTGGCTGACCGCAACAATTTTTGTTTTTTCGGAAACGGCCTTGCGTACATTTTCTGCCGTTACCGTTCCGTCTGCTTCGAGCTCCACATAGCGTAGCTGGGCTCCGTTACGTTTAGCTGCCTGCTGCCACGGAATAATATTGGAATGGTGCTCTTTTTCTGTCAGGACGATTTCATCGCCTTCCTGCAGATGAGCATCCCCGTAGCTTGAAGCTACCGTGTTGATACCGATTGTCGTGCCGCGGTTGAAAATGATCTGCTGTGAGGAAGGGGCGTTGATGAAGGAGCGGACTTTTTCCCGTGCTCCTTCGTACTCGTCCGTTGCCATGCTTCCAAGCGTATGCACACCGCGGTGGACATTTGAATTATAGCGGCGGTAATAATCACTGACCGCTTCAATGACCTGCAGCGGTTTTTGGGAAGTTGCCGCCGAGTCAAGATAGACAAGCGGACTTCCGTTTACTTCCTGCTGCAGTATAGGAAACTGTTCACGAATGGCTTTTACATCCATTAGTATACTTTCCTTTCAATAACCTCCGTCAGACGATCTTTCACAGCTTGAATTGGCAGCGCGTCTACTACTGGAGCAAGGAAGCCGTGAATAATAAGGCGTTCTGCTTCTGTCTGCGGAATACCGCGGCTCATCATATAGTAAAGCTGAACCGGATCCACACGGCCTACAGAAGCTGCGTGACCGGCTGTAACGTCGTCCTCATCAATAAGAAGAATCGGGTTCGCGTCGCCGCGGGCACGTTCGCTGAGCATGAGTACACGCTCGGTTTGTTCCCCGTTGGCTTTTGTTGCCCCGTGTTCAATTTTGTTAACGCCGTTAAAGATAGCGGAAGCTTTGTCTTTCATAACGCCGTGAGTCAAAATCTGGCCGTCCGTATTTTTACCAAACTGGATAATATGGGCCCAGAAGTTCTGGCTCTGCTCTCCGCGTCCGATAGCCACAGATTTTTTGTCAGAAGTCGAACCATCGCCTACAAGCGCAGTCGTATTGTCCGATACTGTATTGCCTTCATTCATCTGGCCGAGTGCCCAGTCGATGCTTGCATCTTTGAGCGCGTAGCCGCGACGGTTGGTGTAAACCGTGGTCGCCTTCTCTAAGTGGTCCACGCCGCCGAAGGAAACGTTCGCGCCTTCTTCTGCATAAACTTCTGCAATCGCATTAACCACGGAAGGCGTTTCTGTATCATAAGAAACGTAGTTTTCAAGGTACGTCACTTCGCTGTTCGCTTCGGCTACAATGACCACGTGGTTGAACAGTCCCATATCAGCCTGTTCGAGCCAGTAGATTGTTTGAAGCGGGGCTTCCACCTTTACGTTTTTCGGAACGTAGATGAATGTACCTCCGTTCATGAGCGCCACGTTAAGTGCTGTAAAGCGATGCTCATCCACCTGTACGGCGTTGCCCATGAAATAACGCTCAAGCAGATCGCCGTGCTCAATAGCCGCTGTTGCGATATCTGTGAAAATAACGCCCTGTTCTTCAAGCGTGCTGTTTGTTTCATAAAAAACGGTCTGGCCGTCTCTTTGCACGAGAAGATTCTGCTGTGCAGCGTTTTTATCGATAAGTCCCTGCACCTGTTCGTGCAGTTCCTCAGACGAAGAAAAAGTTTCCTTCGGAGTGCCTTCGTGTTCAAATTCGGTAAAGTTCCATGTTTTAATATTTGTTTTTTCCGGCTTCGGCATTTCCAGCTTTTCTGCTAAACGGCTGGCGCTTAGCCGCTGGTCCTTCAGCCACTTTGGTTCGTTCTGTTTAGCCGAGAAATCTTCAACGTATTTCTCGTCATATTTCCAAGTAGTATCTATAGACATTATTTCGCCTCCCCTGCTGTTAAAATTATTCCTGTGGTTCCCCAACGCGTTCGTTTTCAATGCCGAGTTCTTCCTTAATCCACTCATAGCCTTCGCTTTCGAGACGCTGAGCTAGTTCGGCGCCGCCGGATTTAACGATGCGCCCCTGCATCATGACGTGTACTTTATCCGGAGTAATGTAGTTTAAGAGACGCTGATAGTGAGTGATGATTAAGGCGCCAAAGTCCGGGCTTTTCATGTCATTTACGCCTTTGGAAACGACTTTGAGCGCGTCGATATCAAGACCGGAGTCGATTTCGTCCAGGATAGCGATTTTTGGTTCCATCATGAGAAGCTGAAGAATTTCATTACGCTTTTTCTCACCGCCGGAGAACCCTTCGTTTAAGTAACGCTGGGAGAACGATTCGTCAATTTCAAGCATGTTCATTTTTTCGTCCATCTGGCGGATAAATTTCATCAGCTGGATTTCGTTTCCTTCTCCGCGCTTAGCGTTAATGGCCGAACGCATGAAGTCAGAGTTTGTTACACCGCTCACTTCACTAGGATACTGCATGGCGAGGAAGAGGCCTGCTCTTGCACGCTCGTCAACTTCCATGTCGAGAACGTCTTCTCCATCAAGAGTGATAGTCCCTTTAGTGATTTCATACTTCGGGTGACCCATCACTGCAGAAGCGAGGGTGGATTTACCTGTTCCGTTTGGTCCCATGATTGCGTGAATTTCTCCGCCGTTCATTTCCAGATCGAAACCTTTAATGATTTCAGTACCTTCAATTTCTACGTGCAAATTCTCAATTTTCAAGTTCGGCGTTGCCATTTTGCATACCTCCATATTTTGGAATCAAGCGGAAACCGCTGTTTTTTCTCTATTTATTATAATTATTATTTTATAACAAATGTAAACTGACTTCAAGCAAACTCGCTTTCCATCCCGATATATTTCATTTTTTTGCTACTATATGGCAAAAGATCACACGGGAAATAAATGAGAATACGATCACTTCATTCTCAATAAAAGCGTTCATACAAAAAGGAGGGTGCCTATACAAACCATTTGCAGGAACGACCCTCCCTATTCAATGCTTTTCTTCATTCACTCTTACAGTATACCAAACCTCACTGAGAAGTAAAAAAGGAAAAACTCTTTCAATGAAGATTCTCTTCTGTTTTTCTCTGATATAAAAAGCCGGACTCAGTCAAAGAGTCCGGCCTGACCGCTATTACTGCTCTGCAGGAATGACGGCTCCGTCATATTCTTCTTCAATAAATTCCTGGGTTTCATCCGACTGCAGCACATCTACAAGCGTCTGAATTGTTTCATTGTCTTCATCCTCTGCCCGGGCTGCTACCACATTAACATACGGATTATCCTCCGGACTTTCAAGCGCAATGGCGTCTTCCTGAGGGCTCAAATCTGCATCAATTGCATAATTGGAGTTGATGAATACTGCATCCCCTTCGCCGTTATTGTACACCTGCGGAAGTGTAGCCGCGTCAATGTCCGCCTGGAACTGCAGGTTTTTCGGATTTTCGGCAATATCATCCACTGTTGCTTCAACGCCGGCGCCTTCTTCAAGCGTGAGCACGCCTTCCTGCTCGAGCATCTGCAAAATCCGGCCGTGGTCTGCAACCGAGTTGCTCATAATTATTTCAGCTCCGTCCGGAAGGGCGTCAAGGCTGTCATACTCCTGGGAATAAACACCGATTGGCTCGATGTGAATGCCGCCCATATTGACGAAGTCAAAGTTATCGTTCTCTTCCATCTGGTCTTCAAGGTACGGAATATGCTGAAAATAGTTCGCATCAATTTCTTCAGAAGCAAGTGATTCGTTTGGAACAATATAGTCATTGAACGTTTCGATTTCAAGCTCCACATTTTCTTCTGCCAGCTGGTCTTCGGCAAACTCCAGAATTTCTGCGTGCGGCACACTTGTGGCACCTACAGTAAGTGTCTCTGTTTCTTCCCCGGAGCCACTGCCGGATTCTGAATCAGAGCCGCAGGCTGCAAGCACTGCCGTGGAAAGTAATGAAACGCCGAGTAGTGTTTTTTTCATGAAAAATTCCCCCATTAATATAATATTTATCGTTTATCTATCTGTCTTGTCCAAACATCACCAATCCACTGCAGAATGAAGACAATGACAAGAATCAGGACCGTAGCAACAAATACCACTTCATTGTTGCTGCGCTGGAACCCTTCCTGGTACGCAAGGTTCCCGAGACCGCCGCCTCCTACAACACCAGCCATGGCGGTGTAACTCACCAGCGTAATACCGGTCACGGTGATGCCGGAAATTAAGGACGGCAGCGCTTCAGGCAGAAGTACTTTTTGAATAATCTGCCACTGACTCGCTCCCATCGCCTGCGAGGCTTCAATAACACCCTTGTCCACTTCTCTAAGCCCAATTTCCACCAGGCGGGCGTAGAATGGAGCTGCACCGATAATCAGCGCCGGCAGTGCTGCGCTTGGCCCAAGCATCGTGCCAAGCAGAAAGGTGGTAAACGGAATAAGCAGAATGATCAGGATAATAAATGGAATAGAGCGGAAAATATTAACGACAGCTGCCGTTACCGTGTGCACCGGCTTGTTTTCCCACATGTTTCCTTTGTCTGTTAAATACAGCAGAACCCCTAGTATCGTACCGAGTAAAAAGGTGGCTGCTACCGCAATCAGGCTCATAAAGAGGGTTTCCCACGTAGCGACCCACATGTTTTCCCAATTGATTTCTTCCATCCAGGTGTTAAGCACGCTCCATCACCTCTGCTTCTATTTCTTCTTCGCGGAGGTAGGCCAGCGCTTTGTCGATTTCTTCACTGCTGCCTTTGATGCGGATGAAAAGGGAGCCGTAACTGCCGCGCTGCGTCTGGGAAATTTTCCCCTGAATAATGTTCACATCCACATCAAACTGGCGGATGACTTTGGAAATGAACGGCTGCTCGGCCTTGTTTTCCAAAAACTTCAGCTGGACAACCACCCCGGTTTCTTCTTCATTAAATACGATTTCCGAGGCATCCTCCTCCGGCTCCGTAATCTGACGGACAAATTCTTTAGTCATATGCTCCCTCGGGTTCCGGAACACTTGCAGCACCGGTCCTTCTTCAACGACTCTGCCACTTTCCATTACCGCCACCCGGTGGCAGATTTTACGGATCACGTGCATTTCGTGCGTGATCAGCACAATCGTCAGCCCCAGTTTTTTATTAATATCTGTAAGCAGAGCAAGAATAGAATCTGTTGTTTTCGGATCCAGCGCCGATGTCGCTTCATCGCAAAGCAGCACCTTTGGGTTATTGGCAAGTGCTCTCGCAATGCCCACCCTCTGCTTCTGGCCGCCGCTCAGCTGAGAAGGATAGGAGTCCTCCCGGCCTTCAAGACCGACGAGGTTCACCAGTTCCTGCACCCTTTTGCTTCGTTCCTGCTTTGACTGTTTTGCGATTTCGAGCGGAAATGCAATGTTTTCTGCTACCGTCCGGGACCACAGCAGATTAAAGTGCTGAAATACCATGCCTATTTCCTGACGCGCACTGCGCAGGGACTGCCCTTTCAAGGAAGTAATGCTTTCCCCTTCAATGGTTACTTCACCGCTTGTTGCGGTTTCGAGCTTATTTAACAGCCTCACAAGCGTACTTTTGCCGGCGCCGCTGTAGCCGATAATGCCGAAAATTTCTCCTTCATCAATAGAAATGCTGACGTTGTCTACGGCGGTGACGGTTTGTGTTTTTGTCTGAAAGGCCTTGGATAAACCTTTTAATTGGATCATACCGCTCTCTCCTTCATCGCTTTTCTTTATCTTTATTAAAACGATGTAAATAGTATGTTTTAAATCGTCATGAGTCCGGCAATTCTTTTCCCTGTCGGCTCATAAATAAAAAACCCTTCTGCACACGAGCAGAAAGGTTTTAAAGGATCCTTTCCACTCATCTTGCAGACGTTTGCCTGCAGGAATTGGCACCATGTCTGCTTATGCAGACTGGTTGCCGGGTTTCACAGGGCCAGCCCCTCCACCTCTCTTGATAAGTGAACGATGATTATCCGTTCATATTTGACGATGCTATTGATAATAGCACCTTTACCCAGAAGCGTCAACCTTTAGTTTCCCTCCCTGACAGGGCTGAAAACAGCCATATTAAAGCTGCTTACAAAAAGAAGCTGTCCTGCAGAAGGACAGCTCCTATGTAACTCAGTATTAATCGTCACTTACCATGTCCGAATACTGGGCTGGTGACATCAGATCATCCAATTCACTTTCATTGGAGGGTTCTACAACGATCATCCAGGCTTTTTCATATGGAGATTCGTTGACGAACTCAGGAGAATCATCCAGGTCTTCGTTAATTTCTACGACCTTTCCTGTAACCGGGGCATAAAGCTCTGATACCGTTTTAACAGACTCTACACTTCCAAATGGCTCGCCGGCCTCGAGTTCATCCCCGACTTCCGGAAGCTCTACGAACACAATATCGCCAAGCTCGGACTGGGCAAAATCCGTGACACCGACACGAAGACGTCCGTCTTCTTTTTTAACCCATTCGTGTTCTTCTGAATACAAAAGCTCGTCTGGTACACTCATACACAATCATCCTCCTTCAAATGAATACTATTACGCTTTCCACTTTTCCTCAAAAACTGGTTCCTTAAACCCAAGGGTAACACTCTCGCCGTCTGTCACAATAGGCCTTTTTAAAAGCATTCCGTCAGAAGCGAGCCATTCCAGAATCTCTTCTTCAGATGCTTCCGGCAGCCGGGTTTTCAGATCCATTTCCCTGTACTTCTTCCCACTTGTGTTAAAGAAATGCTTCCACTCAAGACCTTCCTGCTCTTTCCATGCTTTCAATTCTTCCTTTGAGGGCGGATCTTCCACAATATGATGCTCCTCAAAAGAAATGTTCTCTGCTTCCAGCCACTTTTTTGCTTTACGGCATGTACCGCACGGGGGATACCCGTAAAAAGTAAGTGCCACTGCCAGGCCTCCTCCACACGCATTCTTTCCTCTTATTGTAGCGGAAACCCTCCAGGTTGGAAAGTTACATTTTGCTTTTAACCGCCGGAAGAAGCCGTTAATACCTGCTCAGGCGTACGGATGCATTCAAAAGCAAAGGGAGCAGTTCATATCTGTAGTGATGCTTCAATGTTCCACCTCCGATCCTTCCTAAAAGGTGAAAGCCAACGCCAAATCTCCCGGCAACAAAGGAAGTATTTAAATATATACTAAGTGATTCAGAGGTTATGTTAACGCTTAAAAAAATTAAATTTTTTTTAATATGAGTCCAGTACGCATCATATCCGGGTTAGAACTTTTCCAGTTTATTTAATTATTTGAAATTTTTCGTTTCCAATGTTTATTCCTTTTTAACCCGGGAATGTGTCTGACTGACTGAGGATTTAATCCTTGGTTAAAATATAAAGGAGGTATTTGGAACAATGGCAGTCGATAAATATCCATCCAGACAAGGCGATCATAAGGAAATCATGGACCGGAAGGATCCGGTAGTACACGGAAGCGCCGGCTATGATGGCCCGTTGCAGCAGAAGGAACTGGACTTTTACGACGAGAACGGCTACCTCATGCTCCAGAAGCTGTTTACCGATGAGGAAGTTGAGATGATGAAGCGCGAACTCAGCGAAACGATGAAGCGCAACGAAGAGCGCGACGCGCCCGACGTGATCAAGGAGCCGAACAGCAACGAAGTCCGCTCCGTCTTTGAAATCCATAAGGACAGCGGGTTCTTTGAAATGCTCGCCAAAAACGAACGCATTGTCAAAGCCGCCCAGCAGATTCTCGGCAGCCAGGTCTACATGATGCAGTCCCGGATAAACTTTAAGCCAGGCTTTAAAGGTAAGGAGTTCTACTGGCATTCGGATTTTGAAACCTGGCACATGGAGGACGGCATGCCGGACATGCGGGCGCTCAGCTGCTCGATCATCCTCACGGACAACTACGAGTTCAACGGCCCGCTCATGCTGATCCCCGGCTCGCAGAAATGGTACGTGTCCTGCCCGGGCACCACGCCGGAGGACAACTTCAAGCAGTCGCTCAAAAAGCAGGAGACCGGCGTGCCGGACAACGAAAGCATGGAATGGCTCACGGAGCAGGCCGGCGGCCAGATTGACCGCGCGACCGGCCCGGCGGGCTCGGTGCTCTTCTTTGACTGCAACACGATGCACGGTTCGGCCGGCAACATCTCGCCGTACCCGCGCAGCAACGTCTTCTTCGTCTTCAACTCGGTGGAAAACAAGCTCGTGGATCCGTTCAGCGGCCAGGAGCCGCGCCCGGAATTTCTGGCCAACCGCCAGGACACCTCCGCTATCCAGCCAAGTTCGGATCGTCTTTCACACAGAACTTCCACTTCTGCAAAATAAGACACAAAAAGCATCCGGTTTTTCTACCCGGATGCTTTTTTCATTATAATGTCGGTCTTCACTCACCGTTTGAATGCCTGATCCTTTTCATCATTTGATTTCTGTGTCAGTAGTACACTGTACAAAATCGCAAATACCATGCCGCTGAAACCAATCATTTGAATAATAACACTTTCGAGCCCCTGCAGCTGCAGAGTCCCCGTTAAAAACAGAGCGAGAAACGCAACCAACATCGCCACAGCCCATATAATTGGTTCCTTCATCGTTATCCCTCCATTTTTTCTCCTGAGTAGAGATAGGTTATCTATATCATAATAAACTTCTCCATTCTTTCCCATCTCTCTGTAAAGTTATCTTCCACACTAATTTTTTCATTTGTCAGAAATAACTTTTATTCACTGCCGCTGTTACGTTGAAACAATCATCTATTCCTAGTATGATAGTGAATAGTCCTTGTTAGATAGACATTTGTATATGCAGAGAAAATTACCCGTGCTGCGTATAGAGCACGCGAATCGTCATGCACATTGTCTGCGACGAAACTTCATGAGAGAGGGTCATAGCGATGGGAAAAACAGAAAAAGATTTACGAAACCGCAGTAAAGCCATCAGCGAGGGAGCCAACCGGGCCCCAAACCGGGCCATGCTTCGTGCCGTCGGCTTTACAGACGACGACTTTAAAAAACCGATGATCGGCATTGCAAGTACGTGGAGCGAGGTTACTCCGTGTAACGTACATATCGACAATCTTGCACGCCACGCAAAGCAGGGAGCATCCACCAATGGGGGCGCGCCGCTTATTTTCAACACGATTACCGTATCTGACGGAATCGCTATGGGACATGAAGGCATGCATTACTCCCTTCCAAGCCGTGAAATTATTGCAGACTCGATCGAGACCGTCACCAATGCAGAGCGTCTCGACGGGGTCGTCGCGATCGGCGGCTGTGATAAAACAACGCCGGGCTGCGTCATTTCTCTGGCCCGCATGAATATTCCCTCCGTATACGTTTACGGCGGCACTATTCAGCCAGGTAAACTAAACGGCAAAGACATTGATATTGTTTCGTCCTTCGAGGCTGTCGGCCAGCACCAGACCGGCCAGATCAGTGACGAAGAGCTTCATCAGGTGGAGTGCAACGCTTGCCCGGGTGCGGGTGCATGTGGCGGCATGTACACAGCCAACACGATGGCTGCTGCCGTAGAAGCGCTTGGCATGAGCATTCCCGGTTCTTCCTCCACGCCTGCGATTTACGAATACAAAGAAACCGAATGCAGGCAGGCCGGAGAATTAACCATCGAGCTGCTTGAAAATAACATTCTTCCAAAAGATATTATGACGAAAAAAGCATTTGAAAATGCCATTACGGTTGTCATGGCACTCGGTGGTTCCACCAACGCGTTTTTACACCTTCTTGCGATTGCCCACTCGGCAGACGTCGACCTGTCTTATGACGATTTTGAACGTGTCCGCCAGAATGTGCCTCATATTGCCGACCTGAAACCGAGCGGCAAATACGTCATGCAGGATCTCTATGAAATCGGCGGCGTGCCGGCAGTCATGAAGCTTCTCCACGAGGAAGGACTGCTGCACGGTGACTGTCTTACGGTAACGAGTAAGACGCTTGCGGAAAACCTTGAGGCTGTGCCTTCCCTGAAAGAGGGGCAGGAAATCATCCGCCCTGTGGCTGAACCGTTTAAAAAGACCGGTCCTCTCGTTGTATTAAAAGGAAACGTCGCTCCGGAAGGCTCTGTTATCAAGCTGTCCGGCCAGAAAATCAGCCGGTTCGAAGGCACGGTAAAGGTCTTTAACAGCGAAGAATCAGCAACAAAAGCCATCATGGACGGGGACATCGTCGAAGGAGACGTGCTTGTCATCCGTTACGTCGGCCCACAGGGCGGTCCGGGCATGCCGGAGATGCTGTCTGTTACTTCCATGATCGTCGGCCGCGGACTCGGCGGTAAAGTAGCTCTTATGACCGACGGACGTTTTTCCGGCGGCTCGCACGGTTTCGTTATCGGTCACGTAGCACCTGAGGCAAGCGTTGGCGGCCCGATCGGCCTGCTTGAGAACGGGGACACCCTCTCCATTGACAGCGACACGCAGGAGATCAACCTCCACATTTCCGATGAAGAGTTTGAAAAACGCCGGAATGCCTGGCAGGCACCGGATCTTCCGGAAAAACGCGGAGCTCTTGCCAAATACGCTAAACTAGTTTCTTCAAGTGCTAAAGGAGCCGTTACAGACGCAGATTTATAAATTCTACGGGAGCTGCCTTTTTAGGCAGTTCTCTTTCTTTTCAGCAGTTTTTTGCGGGCTCTTGAGTTTCCAGCAATTTATGGTAAATTATGAAGGTACTGATCGCTACGTTTGATACATAGTACAGGCACGAAAGGAGTTTCCCATGTCCAAAAAACCAAGGCCGAGTTCCGGCCGTACATTCGCAGCCATTGTAGCCGTTATAGCTGTGATTTTGCTCGCTATCATTCTTGTCGGAAATTTCAGCGGCGGCAGCAGTAATGATTCCGGCGGTGGCAATGGAGAAAGTATTGATACAAGCGGCCAGCCGCTTAAAGGGGACGAGGATGCCCCGGTCACAGTTGTTGAATTTGGGGACTATAAATGCCCCGCGTGTAAAGATTTTCATGAATCGGTCGTTCCTGAAATCGAATCCCAGTTTATCGAATCCGGCGATGCCGCTTTCCATTACGTTCATTACCCATTTTTAAGTGAAGATTCCACCACAGCGGCAGAATTCAGTGAAGACGTTTACGGCGAACTCGGGGACGAAGCCTTCTGGAGCTTTCATGATACCCTTTTCGCCAACCAGCCGCAGAACGAAGGCGGCGATTACTTTAATCAGGAACGTTTAACGGAACTGCTGCAGACGACAGCTTCCGAGGAGGAAGTAACGACAGTGGTCGAGGCTTTTGAAAACGGCGCCTATGAAGAAAACGTGGAGAATGACCGTTCCATGGCAGAGGATCTTGGAGTCAACAGCACCCCTTCCGTATTTGTGAACGGAGAATTGTTTGAAGGTGACAGCTATCAGGAACTGCTCGATATGATTGAAGAAGAGGCAGGGGAGTAACGCCTATGGATCGTTGGTTAAGTGCGGCCTGGCTGATGGCCATTACCGCTACGCTCGGCAGCTTAGCGTTCAGCGAAATTTTAGGCTATACGCCGTGCGAGCTTTGCTGGTATCAGCGCATTCTTATGTACCCGCTCGCAGTTATTTTAGGCGTGGCTGTCTTCCGCGGGGAGCGGCAGGTCATATGGTATGCACTCCCTCTTGCTGTTCCCGGCATGCTGCTTGCAGGCTACCATTACCTGTACCAAAAGCTTCCGGTGCTGCAGCAGGCCACGGAATGCACCGGTGCGGTTTCCTGTTCCGATCAATCAGCGCAATGGTTTGGGTTTATTACTATCCCTCTTCTTTCCTTCACTGCATTTTTGATTATTTCCATCGCTCTTTTCTTTATCGCTGTACGCAAAAAATAGTCACATGCCCTCATGATATGCTCCCCTTTAAGCAGAAAGATGAAATAAATCATCTGTGCTGCTTAGAGGGGAATATTTATTATGTCTTACCTAGATATACGAACGAGCAGAAAATAGCGGTGATTCACGCCTTTCACCAACGGACGGAGAGTGTGGATGATTTTTGTGATCGCTGAGGCATTCATAGATCACCGGAATCAAGCCGCTTAAGATCTTTACTTATTTTCATTGTCTACTTGACGGGGATCAGTTCAAAAAGGCAGCACCGGCGTTTCGTATTCTTGTTAAGACGGAAGTGATACTTTATCCATGAATGCTGAAAAAGCGTAGGAATCTTCATTGTAGGCGCATAAAAACATTGATCCTGAAACGGCCGTGCGGTAGGAAATATTTTCCCATCCCCCGTTTTCAGTCACTTCCTGCTGAAACTGTTCTTCTGCCTGTACAGCCGCATCCCGGGAATCGAATTCATAAACCGATACTTTTGTATTCGTGCTGTCTTCCTCCCACATCTCGCTTCCATGATTCATTGATACCGGGGCCGCAGGGTTTTCTTCTGTCTCCTGCATAGAGAGTCCATTGCTTTCAAGCTCCGTGATCCATTGTTCTGCTCCTTCTGCATCGCTTCCACAGGCAGATGCAAGCAGCAGCACCCCTGCCGCTGCACCTGCTGTTATATTGTTGAAAAGCCGCATTACACAGCCCCCTCCTCCCGCAAAAAATGAATAAGTTTCTTCTAAGTATGTGTATGTTTATTCTAACAGGTATTTCCAGTTGAAACATTATTCTTATCATTTTTTTGCACATCATTATGCCTTTGTTACAATAGAGAACAGTAAGAAAGGAGCGAATGAGTAATGACTACGAATAATCGCATTGAATCCAAAGACTCTTTTGAAGAGACAATACAAACAGAAGCACCGGTGGCAGTAGAATTTTCAGCGGGATGGTGTCCGGACTGCCGGAGACTCGATATGTTTATAGACGATGTACTGAACCGCTTTGACAGCGTTCCATTTCATAAAATTGACACCGAACAGCTTCCAGACATTACAAGCGAACAGGAAGTAATGGGAATACCGAGTATTCTTGTATTCCAGAATGGGGAAAAAATCGGCCACCTGCACAGCGCCGACGCTAAAACCCCGGGTCAGGTAAGTGACTTTTTCTCCAAATATTACTAAAGAAAATCTGCCGGATTCCGGCAGATTTTTAATCTTCATGGGCAGCCATACTTTGTTTGAAAATGTCAGAACCGGGAATGTTCCCTTCAGCATACTAAAAAGGAGTGAACATTATGGCAGTTATTGATGCCAAAGAAATATTAAGCGAATACCGCCGCGGCATAGAGCAGTTCAGTGAATCATATCAGGAAATCGCAAAAAATTACAATCGCTTTACGTCGAGTGCCTTTGAAAGCGGAGAGGTTTCGACCGCTCAGAAGCATCTGACAGCACTGGCTATTGGCGTTCATCAGGGCGATACTACGTGCATTGTTTATCATATGGACCAGTGTCTCCATCATGGATGCTCGGAGGATGAAATCAAAGAATATATGGGCGTAGCAGCAGCCTTTGGCGGCGGCGAATCCATGAGTGAGGCAGTAACGATAGGTCTGGATGCCCTCCAGCAGTTAAACGATAAGTAAAATAAGAAGCTGTTTCCGGGTAAAGGAAACAGCTTCTCGTTTATTTATCCAGGATATCTACAACAAATTGAGACCATGTCTCGAGCCGTTCATAGGTCTCCGGCCGGGAAAGCTCATCCACGCTCGTCCAGAAGCCGCGAATCTGCTCCGTTTCCTTCACATGCACGTCCACGTGCTCCGGAAGGATAAAAGTATACAAAATGCCGAGATGTACTTCACCGACAGCGTTATTGTCATCATTAATCAGTCCCAACGCCTGCATCTCTGCGCCTTCCAGTGAAGAAATATACAGTTCCTCTTCAAGCTCACGGTCGGCATTTGTATGCAGCAGCTCCTGAAATGTCGAGACGCCTGATTCAGCATTCATATGCCCTCCAAATCCGAGGGACAATTTGTTATGCAGCCTTCCTTCTCCTCCGCCTGCAAGTCGTTCGTATGCGAATAATTCTTCTCCCCTGCGGATAACCACATAGGGAATCGGCTGTTTCCAGGAAGGATCTTCTTCGGCATCTCCCCTTCTTTTTTCCGTATATGTATCCGCAATCGTTCCGATAATTTCCTGAATTTGGACCTGCTCGTCCTGCACCCCGTGAAATGTCCGGGCTTCGCGTGCAAATACCTGCTCTCTTGGTGCTACTACAATCATTTCATCCATTTTACCCATATTGTTCACCTCTTTGTGATGTTCGTCTGTACTTTATTATAGCGAAACTTTTTTAAATACACATTAAAAAAGCCAGGCGCAGGCCCGGCTTTTTATTAATCGAAAATGAAATCTTCGTCCCGGACCGGCTCCACCGTTGCTTTTTTGTAGCCGTTTCCTTTCATTGAGAAGAAATCATGGGATTTTGTTTTCGTATCCATGCCGTTTAATACAATCGGGTTAATTTCTTCCTCTTCAAAATACGCATCCAGACCTAAGTTCATCAATGCTTTGTTCGCATTGTACCGAAGGAACTTTTTCACATCAGAGGTCAATCCTACCGGATCATAAAGCTGCTCGGTGTAAAGAAGTTCATTGTCATACAGCTCCATGAGCAGGTCGTGGGCAAATTCCCGCAGCTCTTCCTGCTTTTCCGGTGTCTGACGCTTGTAAATTTCCTGTGCCAGAAGACCGACGTATACGCCGTGGATCGCTTCGTCGCGGATAATCAGATTAATGATCTCCCCGCTCTGCATGAGCTTGCCCTGACCGTAGAAATAAAGCGGATAATAAAAGCCGCTGTAGAACAGAAAGCTCTCAAGGTAAACAGAAGCTACCATGGCTTTGTACAGGGAAATTTCGTCCCCGTCCTCAATTTTATTGTACTGCTCTACAATACGGGTAGCTTTTTTCTGCAGGTGCGGGTTTTCCTTCACCCATTCAAACAGCTCATTAATCACTTCTGTAGAAGCAAGTGTCATGAAAATGTTCGAATAGGATTTCGCGTGCACGGCGTTTTCCATCATTGCCATAAAGTTTAATACTGCTTTGCGCTGGTGGCCTTCCACCTGCTCAGCAACCTTTGGCATGCCGACATTTCCCTGCTCTGTATCGAGCAGGGTCAAACCGGCGAGCACTTTCATATACGTGTCTTTTTCCTCATCAGATAAATATTTCCAGGTGAGCAGATCCCCGTTGAGTGATATTTCCTCTGGAAGCCAAAACTGTTTTACGTTCTGGCTGTAAAACATCTGCGTAAAGTCGTCTTCTTGTTTTGACCAGTCGGCTGCGTCAAATATTTGATTCATGGGATGGTGCTCCTTTCTTTACACGACGCAGGAGAGGCAGTCGTCCTGTCCTGTGTCTTTTGTCCGCGCATAATAAATCGTCTTGATACCTTTATGATGGGCATAGAGATCAATTCGGTTCAGATCTCTTGTGGTGATGGTGTCACGTACAAACAGCGTAAAGCTGATGCCCTGATCGATGTGTTCCTGGATAGATGCGATCATATCCACAACGTTGAACATGTCCATGTCATACGCCGCTTTGTAGTAGAACCAATTATCCGGCGCGAGGCCAGGCATTGGGTAATACGTTTTCGAGTTTCCGTACGTCCGTTCTTCAATGCGCTCCATGATCGGCATAACAGAAGCAGTTGCCGACTGTACGTAGGAAATGGAGCCGGTCGGCGCAATCGCCAGGCGGTAGCTGTGGAACAATCCGTGCGTCTGCACCTGCTCCATCAGCTCTTTCCAGTCTTCGGCATCCGGTATAGCCATGCCTTCAAACAGGTCTGCAATTTTAGCCGAGGACGGAAGGTAGGAACGGTTCAGATATTTATCAAAGTAGGAGCCGTCAGCATAGCTGGATCCTTCAAAGCCGTAGAACGTTTCTCCTGTCTCTTTTGCAAGCTCCATCGAACGCTGGATGGAATAGAAGTTCACAGCCATAAAGAAGAAATCAGCGAATTCCCGTGCTTCCTCGCTTTCGTAGGCAATATGGTTCTGGGCCAGAAAGCCGTGCAGGTTCATCGCTCCGAGACCGATCGATTTCATCATCTGGTTGCCGCGGCGCACAGCCGGAGCATTCGTAATATTGGTATGCGTTGCTACGTGGGTCAGAGAATCGGTGGCGAGCTTCACTGTATCCTTGATCGTTTTGTGCTTCATAACATTGGCAATGTTCAACGAACCGAGGTTGCAGGAAATATCGAGTCCGACTTCATCTTCCTCACCATAATCTGTATAGCTTGATACCTCAGACGCCTGAAGTACTTCAGAG
Organism: Marinococcus luteus; assembly: GCF_900106595.1. Classification (GTDB taxonomy): domain Bacteria; phylum Bacillota; class Bacilli; order Bacillales; family Marinococcaceae; genus Marinococcus; species Marinococcus luteus. The sequence goes on along the minus strand of NZ_FNNC01000007.1, from coordinate 27,760 downwards.
CAAAGATTGGAAAATTTCACTTTGGACACATTATTCAGCGCATGCGCCCGGTTAACGTTATCCTGGAACATCAAGTACGGATACCCGGATTCCGACCGGAGAATCGCCAGCTTTTCAAGCATGCGGCGGGCGTTGACTTTGTCTTTTTTCACGCGGTCGTCCTCGACGAGCTTGTCGTACATTTCGCTCATATCCATTTCATCGAGATGTTCGCCGTAGGCCCGGTAAACCGTATGCGGATAGAACAGGTACATGTCTTTATCCTGACGGGCAAGTTCAACGAATTTATCCGGAATCACAACCCCGATCGATAACGTTTTAACACGCACATCTTCATCGGCTGAAATTTTCTTTGAATCCAGGAAGTCGTGAATATCCCGGTGGAAAATGTTTAAATACGCCGCCCCGGAGCCCTGGCGCTGCCCCATCTGGTCTGCATAACGAAACGCGTTGTCGAGCAGCTTCATTACGCCGACGACGCCTTTTGTCGCGTTTTCCACATCTTTAATGGCTTCGCCTTTCGCCCTAAGCTTCGATAAGTTCAGCGATACACCGCCGCCTACCTTGGACAGCTGCATGGAAATATCAACAGCCCGGGAGATATCATTTAAAGAGTCGTTTACTTCAAGCAGGAAGCAGCTGACTAATTCTCCGCGCCGTTTTCTGCCGGCATTCAGGAACGTCGGGGTGCTCGGCTGATAATCCTGGCTCATCATCATTTCCGCAAACTGCTCGGCTTTCTCTGCGTTTCCATTGCCGAAATAAAGGGCCACCACAGCCACCCGGTCTTCAAAGCGCTCAAGGATCATTTTCTGATCATTGGTTTTTAACGCATAATCATTGTAAAATTTAAACGCGCTCATGAATGACGGAAAACGGAATTTCTTTTCATAACACAGGTTGTAGACGCGCTCAATTTCTTCAAATGAATACGCCTCGAGGAATTCTTTTTCATAAAAGTCATTTTCGAGCAGGTAGTTGAGCTTTTCTCTCAGATCGTGAAAGAAAACAGTGTGCTGATTGACGTATTGGATGAAGTATTGATAAACGGCTTCTTTGTCTTTTTCAAATTGAAAGGACCCATCCTTTTGAAACATGATTTCATTGTTTAACTGGATCCAGTCGGTGGTTTGTGTTTGTTGCAACTTTCATCGCCTCCTCTGCGAAAATGGACACATCGTTTTTTGTTCCGCTCAGTTCGAATTTATGGAGTATAGGAACGTTGTAGTTAACTGCAATCTGATTGGCGCTTTTGGCAAAATTGTCTCCCCATACTTTGTTTCCGCTCGATGCCACAGCAAGAAGCTGCTCTGCATGATCTTCGAGAAATGCCTCTGTGGACTCTGGAATATTCCCAAAGCCCTTCGTATAGGTGATAAGGATAAATGGTTCATCGATTTGTTCCGCTTCATTCAGACTGTACACCCGGTCAAACGGGATTTTTTCCGCAAAACGCTTCACGTTGCCCGTCATAGAATCAAAAATGATCGGTATCATCGAATCCCCTCCTTAATTTCTAAAATGTACGAACGTGTGTACATCATTCTTATACCACTACTATATATGGTGTAATCTTCTTTTTCAACATACATGATATAGATATTTTTCGTTTCATCCTCTTGACAATTAAAACCTCTGCTATACTTCCTTATACTCCGCTATTCTACCCCTGGAATTGTGCACATTTTCTGACAGAAAAAAATTCAGTAAGTAAGACCTGCTTCTATATCTAGTCGTTTATAAAAGCCGGCAGCGTCTGCACTACTACATACAGACATACATTTATTTCAGCACTCTATTTACGGGGGGATAATTTTCGGTAAATTCTTGATACTTTCAGCGTGACCCCAAACAAAAACAGCCCGCGCTTACACCGGCTGCTTCTCCATATTTCATCACCTTTTCAGGCGGGGTTTTATCTTTCTTTCAATTGAATAAGCTCGTTGACGATCCAGTAGGGATCCGGACGGGCGGCTTCCCAGACAGAAACTGCCACGGTACCGTCCTGGTCGATGACATATGTTACGTCTGCGGGGCAATACGAGTGATATCCGGTATTGCGCAGGGCTGCTTTAACCTCCGGGACGTCCTGAAGCAGATAGTCCCGGCAGGAGATGCACGCATTATACCAGGAGGCTGCCACAGCATTTGTATCTGCAAGCACTTTTCCTGTAAAAGACGTATGCTTCAGTTCTTCCTGAAGCGCGGGTAGCTGCTCACTGGCAGCTACTACTACCTGGGCACCCATCTGCCGCAGCAGCGGGGAGGCCTCCTGGTAGCTTCGCAGCCGTTCTGCTTCCGCATGTATCCAGCCGCCAAAGCAGAACAGAAGCACTACCGGCCCCTGAAGGAGCAGCTGATTTAACGTAACGTTCTCTCCGTCCATGCCGGGAAGTGAGAATGCCGGTGCTTTTTCGCCTATTCTAAGCCCTGGGCAGGCTCCCGGCCTTTTCTCCTGATGCCATTCGTTCCATAAGATGTTTTTTGCCCGGTGCAGCTGTGAATTCAGCACCTTTTCCCTCAGTAGTGCCATCCCTGCAAGACTCCTTTCGGCTCCCAATCGTCTGCTTTTCTTAGTTTTTAATCGTCGTCATTATCTTCATCATCGTCTTCAATATCCCTGGAAGCGATCGTACCTTCTGCATCATTTATGAAGAAATCGCCTTCCTGTTCATTCGTTTCCACCGACAGGTCGTATCCGTTCTCTTCACGGTCGAGCTCCCATTCGTTCAGCTCTCCGGACACATCACCCATCCCCGAGCCCACAACATCTTCTAAACTAACGCTGTCCCCGTCCTGGATCAGCGCCTCTTCATCATCTTTATCATCGTCGGTTTCCCATTCGGTTAAATTCCCGGAGAACGCGCCTACTTCAACATCGTATTCCTGTTCGCCTTCAAGCTCTACCTCGTACTTCTGTTCTTTCATATCAAGCTCCAGTTCCACCGCTTTGCCGCCTGTTTCTTCCTCAGCAATCAGCACGGCTTCATCGGCAGTAATTTTTTCCTCACCAGAGCTGCCGTTGTTTTCGTTACTTTCTGCGGCTGTTTCTTCTGAAGCTTTGTTTGAAGAGGTTTCTGCCTCCACGCCCCCATTCATGGTCGTGTAGGCTCCTGCACCAATAACTGCACCAAGCGCCGTGACACCCGCCAGACTGCTTGCAAGCACTTTCCCTTTCATGGTCATTTCCCCCTTTATTTGTTGTTACATCTTTACTATAAAGGCCCGACATGAGAATATTCCTATAAGGAAATGAGAAATTAATGAGAAATACATGAACGGCATATAAAAAGCAAAGAAACAAAAAAAGCCACCCGGAATCATCCAGGCAGCTTCTGCCGTTTAATCATCCCAGGTGACTGACAATATTTCTCCGGTGATGCCGTGCACCTGAACCGTAGCTTCGTCGTCATCATTTTGTTCAAGCTCCACGTAGTAAAAGGGCTCCCCGGCGTCTGACGTTTCAAAATCAACATCATCCACTTCCCCGTTCACTTCTTCCTGCGCCACAGCTGCAGCTTCTTGTTCGCTAAGCACTGTCTGGCGTCTTTCTTCGCGGTCACCGCTGTCTTCCTGTTCTTTTTCCTCTAAAACATCTCCTGACCTGGCATCGATAGTCATTTCTTCCAGCGCTTCGTCTTCTGCAAATTCCACTACGTACACGGCCGTACCTTCCCGTGTTTCCCGGCCGATTTCTTCAATGGAAAACCCGGTTTCTTCTTCTGCCCGGGCGCGTGCTTCCTCTTCTGTTAAAGCTTCTGTATCATTTGTGCTATTGCCGGCTACCCGCGTCACGCCCGTGACCGCTCCGTCTTCAGCATCCACCTGCAACTGGTACGTTCCCCGGTCAAGCTCCGTCATCACCTCGTAGGTGCCGTTTTGTTTTTCCACACGCGTGATGTCCCCCTGATACTGTTCCTGCACAGCCTGTTCAATTTCCTCTGAAGACATTTCCGGGGTGAAATACGGAGAAAACCGCCATACTCCAAGAGCTGCCGCTATGATGACGATCAGCAGCATACACAGAAAGATGAAATTTTTCAACGCAGGCCCCCTCTCTCCCTGTTGTTATGATTGTATCCTTTTATTCTGAGAAATTGATGAGAAAGAGAGGTTATTCACTGGTTACAGGAAAAATTAACCGGACGGCAGTGCCCTGGCCGTACGTGCTTTCAATTGTGATGCGTGCACCGAGAGCTTCAGTAATATCTTTAGCAAGCGACAAGCCGAGCCCGTAGCCCCCGCTTGTCCGCGTTCTCGATTCATCAACCCGGTAAAAGCGTTCAAAAACACGTTCAAGGTCCTTTTCCGGAATACCGATGCCGCGATCAATTACAGCGATGACCGATTCTGTCTCTGTCGTATCGATTTTTACATCAATGACGTCGCTGCTGTATTTCCGGGCATTATCAAGCAGGATATACAAAAGCTGCTTCACTTTGTCAGGGTCGGTCTGAACGATTGCCGGCTTCCCGCTCAATTCGATCTCCCGGTGGTAGCTGCCGCGGTAGTTTTCCACAGCATCTGCTGCCACTGCCTCCAGGTCCACTTCTGAAATATGAAGATTTTCTTTTTCACTCTGACGGGCAAGCAGCAGAAGCTGCTGGGTCAGCTCCCTCATCCTCACCGCCTCGGAATGAATGGCTTCCACCGATTCCTCGATAATTTCCGGCCGGGAGGCGCCTCTTCTCTGGAGCAGACTGGCGTATGATTCAATAACGGTCAACGGCGTTTTTAATTCATGCGACGCGTTTGATACAAACTGCTCCTGTTTATGATAATTTTCTTCGAGACGCTCAATCATTTCATTAAACGTCTCCCCAAGCTGTTCGATTTCATCTCTGGACTTCGACGATGTGGAAATTCGCTTGAACCTGCCGCTAGTCTGAATATCCCGCATAGTCGCGGACAGTGCTGCGATTGGACGCAGGATCACCGTGCTAAGTAAACGGGCCGAAAGAAATACCGGGATGACAGCCACAATAGTGGCTACTATTAATATTATCCGGAGCACCGCCAGATTTTCTTCTGTAGGACGGAGGCTGTCGGTAATCTGAATGTTTGCCACCTGCCCATCTGTCCATATGACCGGTACCGATACGAATGCGTACCGCTCTCCGTCATATTCCACCACCCGTTCATATTCTTCGGAATAATATTGAACGGACTCATCCGTTAAGCTTCCCTCTTCCGGAGAAGTTACCGTCGCTGCTTCAGATTCATCCTGCAGTACAATTCTGGCCATCCCTTCAGTCGGAGTATATGCCCGAAGCAGCTGTTCGACCGAAAAATTATCCGCGGATTCGTTAAACGTGGACGCTGTCTGTCTTGCTTCTTCTACAGTCTGTTCTACTTCACTTCCGATCATCATGCGGGAAAAGGAAAAGTAAATAGCAAGCACTAAAAGAACGACGAGCACAAATACGAGCACCGATGTATATAAATGAATCTTATTTCCAAGCTTCATGAGAAGTCCTTCACCACGTAGCCAATGCCGCGCACAGTCTGGATATGCGCGGTGCCAAACGGTTTATCGATTTTATTACGCAAATAACGAATATAGACGTCCACCACGTTGGTTTCCCCAATGTAATCAAAGCCCCATACCTGCTCTAAAATCTGGTCGCGGGAAAGCACCTGCTTTTTGTTTTTCAAAAGATAGTAAAGCAGGTCAAACTCTCTACGGGTGAGCTCCACCGGTTCCCCGCCGGCATACACTTCCCTGGCCGACTCATTCAGCCGCACATCGCCCGCTGACAGCCACTGCTCTTCTTCTGCTTCTGCTTCGGTTTTTAAAGCTGCTTCCGTCTGAAAGCGTAGCGACGAACGGACTCGGGCTAGCAGTTCTTCGATTTGGAACGGCTTTGTAATGTAATCATTGGCCCCGAGATCGAGTCCGGAAACTTTATCCTCCACAGAATCTTTAGCGGTAACAAGCAGGACCGCCGTTTTTGTATTCTGGCTTCGTATCCGGCGCAGCAGTTCGATTCCGCTGATTCCCGGAAGCATAATATCGAGAATGATTAGATCCCACGGCTCCGCCTGATACATAGCGAACCCTTCGAGACCGTCGGAAGCCTTCTGGACATAATAATTTTCATAGATGAGTTCAAGCTCAAGCACCCGCGCAATTTTTTCTTCATCTTCAACAATCAGTATACGTGCCTGTTCCATTAAGCATCCCTCAATACGCTGCCGGATGGCAGTCTATTATGATGAAGAACGTCGGTTTGAAGCTTTGCCCCACAAAGTGATTGTTCTCCATGTAAAATAAACAGCAGTTCCAATTAAACAAATAAGGAAAAACGAAGGGAAAAACCACCCGAGCCCTTCGCTTTCATTCAGGGCCGTACGAACGGTCTGCCACTGAACATAGACAAATCCGAGCGACAGTTCCACGAGGAGCACGGAAATAAGAATCTGCCCTTCACGCTTAAACACTTCTATTTGATGCTCATTCATTCGTACCGGCAGACGGAACCATCCCGGGTAGCGGAGAGAAAAATATGCCCCGATCCAGATAGCGATCAGCGCCAGCGGCGGGACAAATAAATAATACTTTGCAGCATATTCGTTTGGGTCTCCGGTGGCGTCGAAAAACTGGGGCACAATGTAGGGAAGACGTGTCCAATAGAAAAGCACAATCGCAAGCATTCCTATTGAAGCCACACCTCCTACAATTAATGCTGTTCTTGCAAACGTCGGCATAACGGTCTGCCTCCTACTATTCTTTATTCCAGCTTCACCACTGCTGCTGCTTTAACGCTTTTGATATCATTACGAGCGTAACGATACAGGACATCGCAATAATGACCATTACGATACTCCACAGCCATTCTCCGGAGACGATGAAAAAAACGCCGAGAATAAGACTGAGCACCACTATAAACCCTTCGAACCAATAAAAGAATTTCACGGCTGCATTTGTATTCATGATTCTCCTCCTGATTTTTCTTTTGATTTCTTTTTACTGCCTGGCTTTTTTCGGCCTGTCTGGTATACACCAAGCAGAGCACTCAGCATGCCAATTGCTGCGACTATGACGTAAAATGTGTCGCCAAGCCATAGAAAAAAACCGGCTGCCGCCGCAGCCAAGAACAAAAATATTATATTAAACGTAAACAGCACCGGGGATCTCAAACTACCCCTCCCTTTCGACTTTATCTTCTATCAACGTATCATTTTCTTTTGTTGTTGCCCATCTTTTCATTAAAAATAGGCTAAAATATTTCCTCATTGGTCTTTTCTCTTTTTAGGCCGGTTTAAAACAAAAAAAGCACCCATCTGTATGGGCGCTGTAATGATATGAATGGTGCTAGTGACAGGACTTGAACCTGCGACCTGATGCTTACGAGGCAACTGCTCTACCAGCTGAGCTACACTAGCGAACGTTTAAGGCAAATAATAATATACAAAAAGAAAAAAAGTGTGTCAATCAAAAAAAAGCAGAGGCCGGCGGCCCCTGTTTTTCATCTGCTTAAATAAACAGCAGCAGACTCAGCGCCATTACGGCCATACCACTCACTACGCCGTAGATCGATACATGGGTTTCATCATATTTTTTTGCCGCCGGCAGCAGTTCATCCAGAGAAATGAATACCATAATACCAGCCACAGCGGCGAAAATGATGCCAAACAATGTATCGGTCAAAAACGGCATGAGCAGAAGAAAAGCCAGAATAGCCCCGGCCGGCTCTGATAATCCTGATAAAAACGAAAGCCGGAATGCTTTACGTTTGCTTCCGGTCGCAAAATAAATCGGCACCGAAACGGCTACCCCTTCAGGAATATTGTGTATCGCGATGGCAAGAGCGATCGCAAGCCCAAGGCCCGGGTCGTTCAGTGCAGAGGTGAATGTAGCGATCCCTTCAGGAAAGTTATGTATAGCAATGGCAAGAGCTGTGAAGGTCCCCATTTTCATAAGGCCCTGGCGTTCAAGCTCTTCCTTTGACATATGCATATCTTCCACCCGCTTTACTTCATGCGGATTTCCTTTTTGGGGGACAAGCCGGTCAATGGCGGCAATAAAAATCATCCCTCCAAAAAATCCCCCAACGGTCACCCACTGTCCGCCGACTTCTCCGAGCGCCCCGACCAGCGACTCCTGTGCCTTAAAAAATATCTCCACCATGGAGACGTAAATCATCACGCCTCCGGAGAAGCCGAGCGAAAAAGCCAAAAACCGGGTATTTGTCGTAGAAGTGAAAAAAGCCAGTATACTACCGATGCCTGTGGCAAGCCCGGCTCCAAGTGTTAACAAAAATGCATAAATGACGTTTGGTTCCATACGCTGCCCCCTTTGTAATCTGATTAGCTTCACGATTCTTTCCCTCATGCAACATTTTAACCATTCTTCAATTGTTGTGTCAATGCAAAACTTCTCCCGGCGGGAAACATCCAGCTATCTCCAGTACGGTAAAGACAAAAAGCCAGTCAGGGTTTCCCGGCGCAGCAAACGAAAAAAGGTGCTCACGGCTGATAAGCCGTAAGCACCTGTTGTCTCCTGTATGTATGGTGGAGACGGTGGGATTCGAACCCACGTCCAGAGATATTGCCACTTTAGCATCTACGAGCGTAGTCGCTATATTATCATTCACCAGTACGTCAGCCTAGCAACAGGCTTTTGTACGGCTAGTCTGATTAGTCTCTTCAGTCGCCCTCAGACGGAGGGCGAACTGCGTAGCCCACTAAGAGTGAGACCCCAAATCATTCCACGCGGGCGATGGAATGCGGGATCCGCAAAAAGCAGTTGTTACGCTGCTACTGCGAGGTTTTCGTTGTTTTTGCCAGTTATTATTGGCGTGGCATTTTTACGAGCTGCCTCTCGGCTCGCAGCTAAAGCTCAACCTATCCCTGTCGAAGCCGTAACGTCCCCATGTGAAGGATAAGCATGTGCTCATAGGTTTATGAGCGACATACTATATTATAACGAAATGCCCGGAGCGTGTCAATCTAGTCGCTCATGCCTTTCATGCTCCGGTTGATTGCTTTGTCCATTTCGCGCTTGGCATCCTGTTCCTTGAGCGCCTGGCGCTTGTCGTATTTTTTCTTACCTTTGGCAAGACCGATTAACACCTTCGCTTTACCGTTTTTAATATAAACCTTCAATGGAATAATGGAGTACCCGGACTGCATGCTTTTACCAATAAGTTTATTAATCTCCCGGCGGTGCAGCAGAAGCTTTCTCGTACGCAGGGGCTCGTGGTTGAACTGATTTCCCTGTTCATACGGGCTGATATGGGCATTATGCAGAAACAGCTCGTTATTATCGATTTTCCCGAAGCTGTCCTTCAGGTTCATCCTGCCGGCCCGGATCGACTTTATCTCTGTACCCCGCAGTTCAATACCGGCTTCGAAGGTGTCTTCGATGGTATAGTCATGGCGGGCCTTTCGATTTTGAGCCAGCACACGGTTTTCCGTTTTTACTGCCATCTCCATTCACCTGCCTTCTGTCTTTATTTTACCATAGGAGCCCGGATGCAGCCTATTGCCCCGGGCTCTCCACGATCGTATTATTTCTTTTTATTGTTTTTTGAAACTTTTGAGTAAAACGGCTTTTTGTTACCGGATTTACCTTTTTTACGTCCGCCGTCTTTTTTATTGCCGTCTTTCTTTTCTCCCTGGCCTTCTTTTCGGCCGGGACGCTTGCCTTTGTCGCCCTGAATAACTTTTGCGGACTCTTTGCGCCGTGCTTTTGCCGGCCGTTTCATGCCCACAATTTCAAAGTCAATCGCCGCTTCGTCAAGATTTACATTCAGAACACGCACTTCCACCTGATCACCGATGCGGTACATGTTCGCGGTACGCTCGCCTATCAGCGCGTACTGCTTCGGATCATAGTGGTAATAATCATCCGTCAGATAGCTGATATGCACCATACCTTCAATGGTGTTTTCAAGCTCCACAAACAGGCCGAAGTTCGCCGCTCCGCTTACAAAACCGGTAAACTCTTCCCCGATTTTATCCTTCATATACTGAGCTTTCTTCATACTGTCAACTTCACGCTCGGCATCAATGGCCCGGCGCTCCATCTCTGAAGAATGCTGAGTGATTTCCGGCAGCTCATTTTTCCATTTCTGCTGCGTCTTGTCGTCCATCCGTTTGTTTACGAGATACGTACGGATCAAACGGTGGACAACCAGGTCCGGATACCGGCGGATCGGCGACGTGAAGTGGGTGTAGAAGTCCGCAGCCAGGCCGAAGTGGCCGGCGTTTTCAGGATCATACTTTGCCTGCTGCATCGAGCGCAGCATCACTGTACTGATTACTGCCTGTTCCGGTTCTCCTTTGACAGCGTCAAGCACTTCCTGAAGCGCACGGGGATGAACCGTATTTGCCGTCCCTTTGACTGAATAGCCAAAGTTTGTGACAAATTCCACGAACGACTGCAGCTTGTCTTCAGCCGGGTCTTCGTGAATCCGGTAGACAAACGGCACCTTCATCCAATGGAAGTGTTCGGCTACCGTTTCATTGGCGGCCAGCATAAATTCTTCAATCAACTTTTCAGCGACCGAGCGCTCACGCAGCACTACGTCTGTCGGAGCAGTCGTTTCATCCACGAGCACCTGCGCTTCCTTGAAATCAAAATCAATGGCGCCTCTTCCAAACCGCTTTCCGCGGAGAATGGCTGCAAGCTCTTCCATGCGTTCAAACATTGGAACGAGCCCGCTGTATTCCTCCCGCTTCGCCTGATTGTTTTCTTCAAGAATCAGACGAACGTCATTGTACGTCATACGGGCGGCTGTGCGGATCACACTTTCAAAGATCTCATGATTGACGACTTCGCCCTCCGGCGTTACTTCCATTTCACACGAGAGCGTCAGCCTGTCCACCTGCGGGTTCAGGCTGCAGATGCCGTTTGACAAACGGTGTGGAATCATAGGGATTACCCGGTCCACCAAATATACGCTCGTGGCACGTTCTCCGGCCTCCACGTCAATAGGGGTTCCTTCGTCCACGTAATAGCTGACGTCTGCAATATGAACGCCGAGCTTATAATTGCCGTTATTGTATTTTGTCACCGTAACGGCGTCATCAAGATCCTTTGCGTCCGCTCCGTCGATGGTCACAATGGTTTCATCGCGCAGATCCCGGCGCTGTTTAATTTCACTTTCATCAATCACGTCCGGCGTCTTCTGGGCCTGTTCCACAGCTTCCTCCGGAAAATCTCCCGGAAGGCCGTGCTTATGAATAATCGACAGAATATCCACGCCCGGGTCATTTTTATGCCCGATGATATTGACGACCTTCCCTTCAGCTCCTGAAGCCGCATCCGGATATTTAGTCAGCTCTACGACAACCTTATGGCCGTCCACTGCTCCGTTTTCTGCGTCCTGCGGAATATAAATATCATCGCGGATATGCTTATCATCCGCTGCGACAAACCCGTAATTACCATAGCGCTGGTACGTACCGACGACTTTTTCAATACCGCGTTCGATGATGCGGATAATCGTGCCTTCGGTTTTACTGCCCTGGCTCGAGTCCGAGATACGAACGAGTACGGTGTCTTTGTTCATGGCTCCATTAATTTCACCGGCCGGCACAAAGATGTCGTCTCGTTCCTTTTCCTCCGGAATAATAAAGGCAAATCCTTTGGCATGGCTCTGCACGCGTCCGCGCATCAGATTCATTTTCTCCGATATGCCGTAGCGGTTGCTTCTCGTCCGGACAACGTCTCCGCTGTCCTCCATTTCGTTTAGCGTCTTCATGAGGCGCTTAATATCTTCTGCCGAATCCGCCTGAAGCGTTTCCTGGATCTCCTCAATGGTTGCAGGGCCCGCAGAATCGTTTTTCAGGTAATTCAGCAGTGTCTGTTTTATTTCCTGGTTCAACGTTTTCATCTCCTTTCAATGTTGTTGTGATAAACGTTTTGAGCTTTAAGCTCTTTTTTTTATTTTGACCAATTTAATCCGTCTAAAAACTGATAAACATCTTCGTTCAGCTCATCGCGGTCGTTCCCGAGGGTGATAACGTGCGGGGAGTCCGGATACCACTTAATCTGTTTATCCTCCGAAGAGATTTCTTCATAAATGATATTTGCGCTGTCTTCTGCAATCATATCATCTTTTTCACCCTGCACAATCATCGCCGGAACGTGAACCATATCCAGGCCTTCCGCCACTTCCCGGATCAGCCGGTTGACCGAGTGCAAGGTGTCCGTCGGCAGCTGGCGGAATTCCATAATTTCTTTATCAATCTGATCCTGGTCTTTTCCTTCCAGGCGTTTAAATTCTTTTGCGTAATTGATGACGTCTCCATACAATTTATCTGCGTTGTTGAACGTCGTCATTGGGGCGCTCATCGGAATAACACCAAGCACGTCGTAATGATGCGCCACCCGCAGAGCCATCAGCCCGCCGAGAGAGAGGCCTCCGACCGCAATCTGGTCAAAGCCTCTTTCCTTTAATTCCTCAATTCCTGCTTTTACATCCTCCCACCAGTCGTGGTAGTCCGTTTCCATCAGCTCTTCCGGGGGAACACCGTGGCCTTTGTACACCGGCGCATGGACAGTATAACCTTTCTTTTCCAAAAAACGTCCCATCATCCGGACATCCGCAGATGAGCCTGTGAATCCGTGCAGCAGTAGAACTGCACGATTCCCGCCTTCAAAGGTAAATGATTTAGGGGGTACTACACGCATGATTCATCGTCTCCTATCTGTCTTCTTTTCTATTTAATCGATCGTTCGCATAAGGTTCTCAGAATTTATTTGTGTTGAAGTTAAAAATAACCGCACATCGTTCACGGCTTCGTGCCGGTGCGGACCGTGAAAAAGAAAGTGCTTGCCATTTTTGTAAAGCACAAACTGCTTCACCGGGCTTTTTACCGTTTTATATATACGCACAGCGCTCCGGACCGGTACCAGACCGTCTTTTTCACCCTGGCCGATAAACACCGGACAGGAGACTTTTCCGACAAACGGACGCAGCACATGCGCTGCCTGCTGAAACTCCCGAAGCGCCCAGCCGGGGGTTTTTAATTTTTCTGCGGCCACACCGTACCAGGGGTGCAGCGATCCTCTGGCCCGTCCGCCCACGACGAGCAGCGTGTCCTTCAAAAACTGACCGGGGTTGATATATTCCATCGGCATACCAATAAGCACGAGCCGTTCCACCTGGTAACGGGCTGCCACATAGCAGGCAAGCAGGCCTCCCATCGAAAATCCAATTACATACAAAGTGCTGCATGCAGCCGCCAGTTTCTTCGCTGCGCGGTCAGCAGCGTGAATCCATGTGACATACGAAACACGGTTTTGAATACTGAAGCTTCCATCAGCATGACCTGGAAGCACCGGTGTTTCCACTATCCAGTCTGTGCATGCCCGGAGCACTGCAGCAATCGGTTCGACCTCCCACGGAGAGCCTGTAAATCCATGCAGACACAAACATCCAATTGTCTGGTTTTCGGCTGCTGTCTTCATGCTCCTGCTCCCCTGTCTTTGATTTATCTCTGGCCTGGCCGCTAAAACGTTAAACTTCCACCTGCTTGTTTGATTCACTAAATACAGGAAAAGCAAACATCAGCCGGTAACATAAAAAACAGCGAACGATGGAACCGTCCGCTGCTGAGATAGCTTCCTATACTGTCTGTCAGACAAAATAGGCGATGAGTATGGTAAGAACAAAAAACAACACAGCCAGAACTACTGTAAACTGAATCAGAAAGGCTTCGATGCCTCTCGCTTTCTGTTTGCCAACCATTTGTTCGGCTCCGCCGGATATTGCTCCTGCCAAACCGCTGCTTCGGCCCGACTGCAATAAAATAATTGCAATAAGCATGACCGCAACGACTATTAATGCAACGTACAACGCCGTTATCATCACCCGTACACCTCCACGTTCCAATTACGCTTGTATTAATGTAACACACCAAAACGTGCAGTGCAAGCACAGGCGGCAGCGCGGGGCATGAAACCTATGATAACGGTGTTTTATTCAATTGTAAAAACCGCAGCCCGTATCCCGGGCCGCGGTCGAAAAGCACTTATTTGTTCAGGTTATAAAAAGCGTCTTTGCCCAGATAAACAGCGGTTTCCGCCAGTTCATCGTTGATGCGCAGAAGCTGGTTGTATTTAGCCACACGATCCGTACGGGATGGAGCGCCTGTTTTAATCTGTCCGGCGTTGGTCGCTACTGCGATATCTGCGATAGTCGTGTCCTCCGTTTCCCCGGAACGGTGGGAAATAACGGCTGTGTAACCGGCACGCTTCGCCATTTCAATAGCATCAAAGGTTTCAGTCAGTGTACCAATCTGGTTCACTTTGATCAGAATGGAGTTACCAATGCCTTTTTCAATGCCTTCTTTCAGCTTGTTGGTGTTTGTCACGAACAAGTCGTCGCCCACGAGCTGGACTTTGTCGCCAAGAGCATCCGTAAGCTTTTTGAAGCCTTCCCAGTCGTTTTCGTCCAGACCATCTTCAATGGATACGATTGGATATTTCGACACCATATCCTGGTAAAATTCGATCATTTCGTCTGCGGTTTTCACAACGCCTTCACCTTTAAGGTGATATTTTCCGTCTTCGTACATTTCAGAAGCAGCAGAGTCCATGGCGAGCATAATTTCTTCGCCCGGCTTGTAGCCTGCTTTTTCGATAGCTTCAATGATCGTTTGAAGCGCTTCTTCATTCGAGCCGAGGTTCGGGGCGAAGCCGCCTTCGTCGCCGACACCAGTGTTATAGCCCTTGCTTCCAAGTACCTTTTTCAGATTGTGGAAGATTTCTGCACCCATACGGACAGCTTCAAGGAAGTTGCTGGCTCCGACTGGCATAATCATGAATTCCTGGAAGTCGACGTTGTTGTCTGCGTGCTCGCCGCCGTTCAGGATGTTCATCATTGGAACAGGCAGAGTTTTCGCGTTAAAGCCGCCGAGGTATTCATACAGCGTAATGCCGAGCTCGTCAGCTGCTGCGCGCGCTACCGCCATCGAAACACCGAGAATGGCATTGGCGCCGAAGCTGCCTTTGTTGTCTGTGCCGTCGAGTTCGATCATCGCCTGATCGATGCCTGTTTGATCAGTGACGTCGAATCCGATGATTTCTTCTGCGATGGTTTCATTCACGTTGTCGACTGCTTTAGTGACACCTTTACCCATGAAGCGGTCGCCGCCGTCACGAAGCTCTACCGCTTCGTATTCACCGGTGGAAGCGCCGCTTGGAACGAGAGCGCGTCCGAAAGCGCCTGTTTCTGTAAATACTTCTACTTCTACCGTCGGATTCCCGCGGGAATCGAGTACTTCGCGTGCGTAAATATCTGCAATTAAACTCATTGATGATTCACTCCTCTGAATGGTTATTGAATGAGGGACTGACCCGTCATTTCTTTTGGTTTTTCTATTTGAAGCAACTCTACGGCTGTCGGACACAGATCAGCGAGCACGCCGCCCTTGCGAAGCTTCGCATTTTCATCGCCTGTAACAATGACCGGTACCGGGTTGGTTGTATGAGCTGTCATCGGTTTATCGTCCGGTGTCGTTACTTCATCGGAGTTTCCGTGGTCTGCCGTGATGATGGCACGTCCGCCTTTATCGTGCAGCAGGTCCACAACCCGTCCGAGACATTCATCCACTGCTTCAATTGCTTTAACCGTGGCATCAAGGTCACCGGAGTGCCCCACCATGTCCGGATTCGCAAAGTTCAGCACGATGAAATCATGCTTTTCAGACTGGATCTCGCTTTCAAGCGCCTCGGTCACTTCATATACGCTCATTTCCGGCTGCAGATCGTATGTGGCAACCTTCGGCGAATCGATCAGCACCCGTGTTTCACCCTTAAACTCTTCCTCACGTCCACCGCTGAAGAAAAAGGTCACGTGCGGGTACTTTTCCGTTTCCGCAATGCGAAGCTGGTGCAGCCCGGCATCTGAAACGATTTCTCCCATTGTATTGACCAGGTCCTGCGGAGGATAGGCGATTTCAGCGTTCACCGAGTCACTGTACTGCGTCATGCTGACAAATTTCAGATTGGATGGGAATTTGTCTCCACGGTCCAAACCGTTGAAACCATCCTGCGTAAATACCTGTGAAAGCTGGATAGCCCGGTCCGGACGGAAGTTGAAGAAAATCACTGCATCGTTGTCCTGCAGCCGCCCGACCGCTTCCCCGTCTTTAGTAATAACCGACGGAAGCACAAATTCATCCCATACTTCTTCTTCGTATGAAGCGTCTACCACTTCTTCAGCTGTTTCGTAGGAAGGTCCTTCCCCGTACGTAATAGCCCGGTAGGATTTATCCACACGTTCCCAGCGGTTATCGCGGTCCATGGCGTAATACCGGCCCTGAACCGTTGCAATATCGCCGGTACCGATTTCTTTCATATAGTCTTCCACTTCGGATACGTACTGTTTAGCGGAACGCTGGCCCACGTCACGGCCATCCAAAAAGGCATGAACATACACACGCTCGATTTCTTTTTCGTTTGCCATGTCGAGCAGTGCTTTTAAGTGATTGATATGGCTGTGGACCCCGCCGTCAGACAGCAGGCCGAATAAATGAAGAGCGCTGTCGTTTTCTTTCACGTGATCTACGGCATGAGCAAACGCCTGATTGTTTTTAAACGTTCCCTCTTTGATGCCTTTATTGATTAAGGAAAGGCTTTGATACACAACCCGGCCGGCCCCGATATTCATATGGCCGACTTCCGAATTGCCCATCTGTCCTTCAGGCAGACCTACTGCTTCACCGAAAGCCGTCAGTGTTTCATGGGGATACTGGTTCCAATAGCGGTCAAAGTTTGGCGTGCTTGCCTTCGCTACCGCGTTCCCTTTGGTTTCTTCCCGGCAGGCGTACCCGTCCAGGATAATAAGTGCTACTGGCTGACTGCTCATTTTTTTCCCGCCTCTGCAAGCTCCAGGAAGGCATCCGGCTTCAGGCTAGCACCGCCGACAAGTGCACCGTCGATGTGTTCTTTCGCCATGTACGTTTCAATGTTTTCCGGTTTTACACTGCCGCCGTATTGGATGCGTACTTTGTCTGCCGTGTCCTGATCGTACTGATCGGCAAGTGCTTTTCTTACCGAACCGCATGTTTCATCCGCATCCTCTGCAGTGGATGATTTGCCTGTACCAATTGCCCAGATCGGCTCGTAAGCGACAACCACCTTTGCAGCGTCTTCTGCACTGAGTCCGGCAAAGCCTTTTTCAATCTGCTCGCGCACGACTGCTTCCGTGGAGTCGTTTTCTTTCTGTTCAAGTGATTCGCCGCAGCACATGATCGGTGTTAATCCGTGGTTTAGGGCTGCTTTCACTTTTTGATTGACCGTTTCATCGGTTTCGTTAAACATTTCGCGGCGCTCGGAGTGGCCGATAATGACGTAAGGAATGTTTAGGTCTGCGAGCGCTGCCGGGCTGATTTCGCCGGTGAACGCACCGCTGTCTTCCTGGTGCATATTCTGGGCACCGATTTGCACATCACTCGATGCTGCCGCCTCATTCATATCCTTCAGAAACAGAGCCGGTGCACACACTACCGTTTCCACGTCTTCTGCGTTCGGTACTTTGCCTGCTACTTCTTCGATAAAAGCTACTGCCTCGCCGTGAAGCTTATTCATCTTCCAGTTGCCTGCTATGATTGGTTTTCTCATTGTTTCACCCCGCTAAGATTATAGTAAATATACTGCTTATTTATCATCCAGTGCTGCCACGCCCGGCAGAACTTTTCCTTCGATAAATTCAAGCGATGCCCCGCCTCCGGTGGACATATGGCTCATTTTGTCTGCAAGGCCGAATTTTTCCACTGCTGCTGCAGAGTCGCCGCCACCAATGACTGTGTACGTGCCAGGAGCTTCAGCCATTGCCTCAGCAATTGCGCGCGTACCTTTTTCAAACGTAGCAAATTCAAATACACCGACCGGCCCGTTCCAGATAACAAGCTTCGAATCTTTAATGACGTTCGCGTATTCTTTTCTCGTTTCCGGTCCAATATCCAAAGCTTCCCAATCGGATGGAATGCTGTCGATGTTTACTGTCTGCGTGTTCGCATCATCGCTGAAGTCATCGGAAACAATAACATCTTTTGGCATATAAAAGTTTACGCCTTTGTCTTTAGCCTTCTGCATGAACTCTCTCGCCATATCAAGCTTGTCTTCTTCAAGCATGGACTGGCCGATTTCATATCCCTGCGCTTTGACAAACGTGTAGGCAAGGCCTCCGCCGATAATGAGGTTATCCACGATATCGAGGAGGTTATCGATAACGCCGATTTTATCTTTTACTTTTGCTCCCCCGACAATTGCCGTGAATGGACGGTCCGGATCCTCAAGTGCCTGGCCGAGCACATCGAGCTCTTTTTCCATCAACAGGCCGGCTGCGGAAGGAAGGTGGTGCGCCACTCCTTCGGTGGACGCGTGGGCCCGGTGTGCCGCCCCGAATGCATCGTTCACGTAAATGTCTGCAAGGGATGCTATGTTTTTTGCCAGAGTTTCATCATTTTTCTCTTCGCCTGCTTCAAAGCGCAGGTTTTCAAGAAGCATGATTTCTCCGTCCTGGAGGGATGCCGCTGCCTTCTTGGCTTCTTCACCGTATACTTCATCGACCTTTTTTACATCGACATTCATAATTTCGCCAAGACGGGCTGCTGCCGGACCGAGACGAAGCTCTTCCACGGCTTCCCCTTTCGGGCGTCCGAGGTGGCTGCCGAGAATGACGCGCGCTCCCTGTTCGGATAAGTATTGAATTGTTGGTACAGCAGCACGAATCCGTGCGTCATCCGTAATGCTTTCGCCTTTCATTGGTACGTTGAAATCAACGCGGCAGAAAACGGTTTTACCTTTCAAATCTAAATCGCGGATGGTTTTCTTATTTAACGCCATTGCCAAACCTCCCTTAAATTATCTTCCTCATCTATCATAACAAAAATCTGCACTCCCGTTCTTTACCCGCCGCAGAAAAAACTGGAACGTCTATTTTTATTAATGCGAAGGCTGAACGGAAATACCGGATTTTTGACGGGCCGGGTACGGGCCCATACAGACTCAAAAAAGGGAGGAAGAAATAATATTCTCCTCCCTTTCCCAAGCATTAAAAATGATTTACAGTTTTTTGCCAAAGCTTGCTGCGAGGTCCACAACACGGCTGGAATAACCGAATTCGTTGTCGTACCAAGCGATTACTTTAACCATGTTGTCCTGCATAACGAGTGTTGAAAGGGCGTCTACTGTGGAAGAATAGGCGCTTCCGTTGTAGTCCTTCGATACGAGCGGCTCTTCGCTGTATCCAAGAATGCCTTTGAGTTCGTCAGACTCAGAAGCTTCTTTCAATGCGTTGTTCAGTTCGTCTACTGTTACATCTTTGTCGAGCTCTGCCACGAAGTCCACAAGGGAAACGTTTGGAGTAGGAACACGCATCGCACCGCCGGTAAGCTTTCCGTCAAGCTGTGGAAGCACGAGGGCTACTGCCTGAGCGGCGCCTGTAGTTGTCGGGATGATATTTTCAGCACCAGCGCGCGCACGGCGAAGGTCCTTGTGCGGGCCGTCCTGGATCTGCTGGTCACTCGTGTAGGAGTGGACTGTGTTCATCAGGCCGCGTTTGATGCCGAATTTTTCGTCCAGTACTTTAGCTACCGGAGCCAGGCAGTTGGTTGTGCAGGATGCGTTGGAAACGACTTTGTGCTCGTCCGGCTTGAATTCGCCTTCGTTAACACCGACAACAAATGTTGCGTCTACGCCTTTAGCCGGTGCGGAAATGATAACGTTTTTCGCGCCGCCTTCAAGGTGTTTTGCTGCCTGATCGCGCTGCGTAAAGATACCTGTGGATTCAACAACGATTTCAGCGTCTACGCCTTTCCAGTCGATTTTCGCTGGATCTTTTTCAGAGAAAACGGTCAGTTTGTGGCCGTTGATTGTAAGGTTGTCGCCGCTTGCCTGGATTTCTGCGTCAAGCGTGCCGTGAACCGTGTCGTATTTTAAAAGATGTGCAAGCGTATCAGTGTCTGTAAGGTCGTTTACTGCTACTACTTCAACATCCGGGTTGTTTAAAGCTGCACGATAAACGTTACGTCCAATACGTCCAAAACCGTTAATACCAATTTTTGTTGCCATAATAATTTTTCCTCCTTGGAATATAAATAATTGTGAAAGCTACTGCAGCATAATGCGGCAGGTGTTCTGCCTGTTACTCAGTTGCCTCCGGTGCATCGCTTTGATTCAGAATAGCTTTGGCTGCACCCTCATCGGTGATCAAAATGCTGCTCGGGCGGTAGCGCATATAAGCGTCAATCGCCTTTGCCTTACTTGAGCCTCCGGCTACTGTGATCACGGTCTGATCCGGCCGGAGCTCGTCCCACTGCAGGCCCACCGTGTTTTCCCGGTGCACCACTTTTCCGTCCTGATTCACATAATAGCCAAACGACTCTGCCACGGCCGACTCTTCCTCGAGCCTGCTGCGCAGGGAAGCGCTCGTTGTCCGCCGCCCGGCCATCGTTTTTGCTTCCCCTATGCCGTGAACGACAAGAGATGCCGACTTTAACAGAGCAAGCACTTCCTGTACTCCGGGCTCCTGCATGAGCGACCGCCTTGTATCCTCGCTCAGCTGGTCAGGCACATGAAGCAGCCGGTACGAAGCCTGGGCTTTCATTGCCATCGCAGAGCTGATGGTGTTGGCCTGGATCTCCACCTTCTCACCGAGACCACCGCGGGCCGGCACGAAGATGGTATTGTTCCACTTTGCGTCAGGCACCATCATATCAGCAGCTGAAGCAAGTGTCGTGCCTCCGGCTACCGCAATCACATCACCGGGGCTGACTCGATTTTTCATCTGCTGCACCGTTGCCCGGCCGAGTTCTTTTTTCACTACCGGAAGCTCATCGCTGTCTCCTGAGACGACGATAACCTTCGGAACGGATAAATAACCCGACAGCTTCCGCTCTAATTCCTCGAGCCCGAAAGCATATTTGACTGTATGTTCGAGCCCTTCGAGCAGTTTATTTCCTTCTTCTGTTAAAAGCATCCCTGCACTTTGAATCAGGATAAGTCCCTGCTGCTTCAAAAAATCTGTTTCACTGCGCAGAACCCGCTCTGAGGTGGATAGCTGAGTGGCAAGGGTTCTTCTTCCAATCGGCTGCATCAGGCGGATGTATTGCAAAATGCGGTACCTTTTCCCTAATGTTTCGAGTACATCAGGCTGCAGTTTCCGCTGCATCTCCAATACGTCACGTAACATACGGCTACACCACCGAACCTGCGGCAGCAGCTTATTTCAAGCCACTCCTCATCATTGATCTTCACTGCTCCGACCGGGACGTTCGAAGTCCCGCAGAGACATTTTTTGTCCCGCTCATTTAATAAAAAAATGAACGCTTTGTTCACAATTACATTGTAGCAATCTATATTTGGAAAATCAACGCAAATGTTCACTACGATTTTCATACTGTCTTATGGTTTATTAATACCCGCATTCCACTTATTTCATGCATAAAAAATCCCCCTTTTGCTGCAAGGAGGATTTTTTCTACAACGGTTGTTTCCGCTGGGAAGAAGACGGGATTCGAAGCTCTGTTCTGTATTTTGCCACCGCCCGCCTTGAAATCGTACACTGCTGCTCCTGCTGCAGCAGATCAGCAAGCTTTTGGTCCGAAAGAGGCTTCTCTTTATTTTCTTCTTTAATCAGTTTTTTCATCATGGCTTTCACTCCGGTGCTTGAAGCATCTTCATCCGGCCGGGTAATTTTCGAGGAGAAGAAATGCTTCAGTTCTACGAGACCGTGGGGCGTCTGCATATACTTCCGGCTCGTCGTTCTTGAAACGGTGGACTCATGCATATCCGCCTGTTCAGCCACTTCCCGGAGTGTCAGGGGACGAAGCTTTTCTTCACCGTGTTTTAGGTATTCGCTCTGCGCTTTGACGATCACTTCCGATACTTTTTGCAGCGTCTGCTGGCGCTGTTCGACGCTTTTAACAATCCATAGAAACTGCTTATATTTTTCCATGGCATACTGCCTTGCTTCTTCATCGGTATCCTGCTGCAAAAGACGCCAGTATTTTTCATTCATCTGCAGCTCAGGAAGCCGGTCATTCAAAATGGTAACAACCCATTCTCCGTCGATCTCCTCTACTTGGACATCCGGAGATACGGAAATTGTTTTTTCCTGCTGGTATGCATCACCCGGATGCGGGGAAAGCTTTTGGAGACATGTATAGATTTCCTGCAGCTGCTCTTTAGTGAGCTGATACTTCTGCTGCAGGTAGCGCCATTTTTTCGCTCCCAGCGCTTCGAGGTCTTCGGCTACCACCTGATCAATATATGGATCTGTATCCAGGCAGCGTTCGAGCTGCAGAAGAAGACATTCTTTTAAATTCCTGGCCCCGACTCCTGCCGGTTCGAGTTGCTGTAGCATCGAAATATACTGCCCGCTTTCTTCTTTGCCCAGCTGGAATTTTTGGTCCATCTCCTGTTCGATGTCCTCTAAGTATCCACGCTCGTCAACGCTTCCGGCTAAAAACAAGAGTATATCCCGGGTATTTCCTTTATAACGGCCGCAGGCAATCTGCTCCCGCAGCGACTCTTCGAGAGTTTCCCCCGCCGGCTCACGCCAGTCCGGCTGTTCGACCGCAGAGGCCGGATTATAGACAGGAGCAGCAGCACGGGAGGCAGAAAGCGACGCCCCATCGGTAATAGAAGGGAGTGTTAAATCCATTAAGGGGTTTTCCATTGCTTCTTCCTGCAGATAGTCGGATAATTCCTGGGAGGAAAGCTTCAACAGGGCAATTGCCTGCTTTAGTTCCTGTGTCATCACTAAACTCATTTCTTGCTTCTGCTGCAATTCAAGCCCCAAACCCATCATCCCCACCTCCTTTTTTGAAAACGCTTTCTTACATCATATCATATTTTTCTTCCATGAATCGATCCCTTTTTCTTGTTCTGTTATTGTCATCATATAAAAATAGACTTGCCCTTTCTATTTGTTTGTCAGATCATTTTTCACCTAAATTAAGATTTATAAGGAAGTGAAACATTTGCACGGAACGTTTATGTTTGTGAAAATAAAGGGAATGGAAGTTGACGTGTAGCTATATGGAATCGGGTCAGACTTTTTATTTGACCTTAATTGACCAAAGAGTTATGATAATAACAGCAACGCGGAAGGAAAAATATTTTCCATACAACTACCATGAATGTAGGCATACATTTCATTAAAGGAGGACGCTTTTCATGAACTTGATACCAACAGTTATTGAACAAACCAACCGGGGCGAACGCGCATACGACATTTATTCCCGTTTGTTGAAGGACCGCATCATTATGCTTGGCTCAGGCATCGATGACAATGTGGCCAACTCGATCGTAGCACAGCTTCTTTTCCTTGAAGCCGACGATCCGGAGAAGGATATTTCTCTTTATATCAACAGCCCGGGCGGCTCCATTACAGCCGGCATGGCTATTTACGACACAATGCAGCACATTAAACCACAGGTTTCTACGATCTGCGTCGGCATGGCAGCATCAATGGGTGCTTTTCTTCTCACAGCCGGCCAGGAAGGCAAACGTTATGCCCTTCCAAACAGTGAAGTAATGATCCACCAGCCACTCGGCGGCACACAGGGACAGGCTGCTGACATTGAAATTCACGCCCGCCGCATCATCAAAATGCGTGAAAAACTCAATCAGATTCTTGCAGACCGCAGTGGTCAGCCGCTTGAAGTCATCGAGCGCGACACGGACCGTGATAACTTCATGAGTGCGGAACAGGCAAAAGAATACGGTCTTGTAGATCAGGTTATGGGACAGTAAAATGCAAAAAATCAGGACGGCATGGCGCCGCCCTGATTTTTTTATGTTCACATTTCTTTTTTCATAAACTCTGTCAATGATTCGGCGGCTTCCTCTTCATCCGCCCCTTCAGCTAAAAGCTTTACAGAGGCTCCGGTGCGCACAGCGAGGCTCATCACACCCATAATACTTTTGGCATTCACCTTTTTATTGTCCTTTTCAAGAAAAATATTGGAATGAAACCGGTTCGCCTCCTGTACGAACAACGCTGCCGGCCGGGCCTGAAGCCCTGTACGCAAATTTACTTCCACTGTTTTTTCGACCATAGTTATTATCTTCCTTTCTCTATCTGTCTTCACCCGGTACCCACTTTTCATGTACACATAACGTAATTTAACTTGGAACGTTTTTTAAGCAAGCGCTTTAATGGCTGCTGTAATATGGCGCCTGCAGGAACAGAAGAAGCCTCTGCTGCCACAGGCGCCTGCTTTCGGCGGTTAAATTTTTTCGGGAATCGGCGGTTTTCCGGCCTGAATGCGCTCCGCGATCTGATCAATCTTGCGCAGCCGGTGGTTTACGCCGGATTTACTCACCTTTCCGCTTGGCACCATTTCCCCGAGCTCCTTCAGCGTGACGTCCTGGTGCTGGACACGCAGAATTGCCATTTCCCTGATTTTTTCGGGAAGGTTTTCGAGCCCGACTTCTGCCTGGACAAGCTGAATGTTTTCCACCTGCCGCAGTGCGGCTCCAACGGTTTTGTTTAAATTCGCTGTTTCGCAGTTCACCAGGCGGTTCACCGAGTTCCGCATGTCTTTCATAATCCGTACATCCTCAAAATAAAGCAGAGCCTGGTGGGCACCGATGATGTTTAAAAACTCGGTAATTTTTTCGCTTTCTTTAATATAAAGAATGTAACCCTTTTTCCGTTCAAGGCTTTTGGATGTGAGCCCGAACGTTTCCATCAGCTCCCGGAGCGCCCGATTGTGCTCTTCATACATCGAATAGATTTCGAGATGATACGAAGAGGTTTCCGGATGATTGACCGATCCCCCGGCTAAAAAAGCTCCGCGCAAGTATGCCCGGCGGCTGTCCGTGTTTGGAATCACATCACTCGCAATCGACCGGTTAAACTGGTAGCCGTTTTCCATAATGGAAAGATCGCTCAGCATCTCTTTCGTTTCTTCGGCCATCCGGACTACATAGACATTATTCTTTTTTAAACGCATCTTTTTTCGCACAAGCAGTTCAATCACCATATCCTTATAGATACGCTTGATTAACGAATAGATACGTCGTGCGATGGCAGCATTTTCAGTTGAAACGTCTAAAATCAGCTGGCCGTTGCCAAATGAAATTGAGCCGTTCATCCTGATTAATGCTGCCAGTTCCGCTTTGGCGCTTGTATCATCCACTTCAATCTGAGTTAATTCTTTTTTTGTTATAGCCGCAAATGAAGACATTCATCTTCACCGCCTTTCTGTCAATCACGGGCCAGCAGGGCTTCAGATACTTTTTTGGCATTATGACGAAGAACAAGGCCGTCATAGTGCATAAATGTATCTTTTACTACCCGGCACCCAATCTGTTCTAATCTTTCATAATCACATCTCACGGGAAATGCCTGCTGTTTTTCATAGTTTGCAAGCACCGGAGCAGGGATCTCTCCATTATGCACAAGTACAGTATCCACAAAAGCGCCCCCTGTATGCTTTTCAATGGCATGCAGATGGTCGGCTGCCGTAAAACCGTCTGTTTCCCCCGGCTGCGTCATCACATTGCAAATATATACTTTGCGTGCCTCTGAACGATTGATGGCATCCCGGATGCCGGGAACGATCAAATTCGGCATGATGCTTGTAAACAGGCTCCCGGGACCAATGACAATGACATCCGCCTGTTCAATGGCGCGCACGGTTTCCGGAAGCGCTTCAGCATCCGGCGGGTGGATAAACACCTGGTCAATCTGCTTGCCGGCTTTTGGGATCAGGGACTCCCCGTAGACCGTGGAGCCGTCCTTCATTTTTGCAAACAGCTCAATGCTCCGGTTAGAGGCCGGAAGAACCTTTCCACGTACGTTTAACACGGTACTAAGCTCTGTAATTCCTTTAGCAAAGTCCCCGGTTATGGAGGTCATGCCTGCCACCAGCAAATTCCCCAGGGAATGGCCGGTCAGCCCCTCCCCGCTCGTGAAGCGGTGCTGGAACAATTCTTCAATTAAAGGCTCGACTTCCGCAAGCGCTACCAGTACGTTTCTTACGTCTCCGGGCGGTGGAATATTAAACTCTTTCCGTAAGCGCCCGGAGCTTCCTCCGTCGTCTGCGACAGTCACAATTGCCGTAATGTCTGCCGGGAACTGCTTCAGCCCCCGGAGCAGAACGCCTATACCTGTGCCACCGCCCATCACTACAACCTTCTGGTCCTCCACGTCTATTTTTTCCTTCCTTCCTCAATGTCCCGGTGATTGGCATTCGTCTCATATTTCCCTGAAAAGTAAGAAGCAATATATTCAGCAAGCGTCACGGAACGGTGCTTGCCTCCTGTACATCCAATCGCAACCACAAGCTGTGACTTACCTTCCTGCTTATACAGCGGAAGCATAAATTCAAGCATATCCACCAGTTTATTAATAAATTCCTTTGTATCCGTCCATTTTAACACGTACGAAGACACTTCTTCTTCGAGACCGGTTTTGGGCTCCAAATGTTCCACGTAGTGAGGGTTGGGCAGAAAACGAACGTCAAAAACCAAATCCGCATCGATCGGCATCCCATACTTAAATCCGAAAGACATCACATTCACATTAAAAACCGACTGATTTTTTTCAGCGTAATCAGTTAATATACGCTCTCTCAATTCTCTCGGTTTCAGGCTGCTTGTATCAATAATATGGCGTGCCCGGCCTTTTAGTTCCTGCAGCATCTCCCGTTCAAGCTGAATGCCTTCAAGCGGCGTATCCTCGCTTGCAAGCGGATGCGACCGCCGTGTTTCTTTATAACGGCTCACAAGCACCTGATCTCCTGCATCCAAAAACAAAATATGTGTCGACAGCTCCCGGCGCTGATCCAACTGGTCTATTGAAGCAAACAGATGGTCAAAAAACTCCCTTGTCCGGAGATCCACTACGAAAGCTACTTTATCGGTTTTATTTTCAGTCGTTTCAATTAAATCGATAAATGTCGGGATCAATGAAGGAGGCAGATTGTCTACACAGTAATAGCCCAGATCCTCAAAGCACTGGATGGCCACCGTCTTTCCGGCCCCCGACATCCCTGTAATGATTTCAACCTGAATCGATTTCCGCTCTTGTTCCATAATCCGCATCCCTCTTTTACGTATAGTATGACGTTGACTGCTCGAACCGGCTGTCTAAAAGCCGGCGGTCTTTCGTATAGCGGAACGTACCATACACCGTTCCTTTATTACTCAAAATATGCTCTACAATGGCTTTGTCGCCTTCGGCCATAGGAAGAGATGACACTTTCTGCTTTTCCTTCCATTCAAGGATGCCTTCCGGAGACTCATTAAGCAGCCTGCCCTCGGAACCAAAAGCTTCAAATGTAAACATCATCCACTCATTCGCCGTAAGGCCGTCCTCCATCGTGATAAATGTAAAAACACCCCGCAGATGCGGGCGTTCAAGCGCAAGGCCCGTTTCTTCACGGAACTCCCGCCGGACTGAATCATATACCGACTCCCCCGGTTCCATTTTTCCGCCCGGGGCATTCCACCAATCGTAGCTTGGTTTCTTGAGCATAAGCAGTTGATCGTTCTGCTGTAAAAAACAATTTGTCACCCGTTGCATGTGTACCACCTCACATATACCTTTTTCCAGTATACTATCCTTCGATGGTTCAGACAATTTACAAAAGAAAGTATGCTATGTTTTCTATTCCCTGCACTAAAAAAACGGCGCAGAAATGATTTTCTGCGCCTGTGCCTCGTCGTTTCAGCCGGAGCGCCTACGCTTCGACCGCGTTTTTCAGTTCTTCCACATACTGCTGCGCCGTCTGCGCCGCGAGCGAGCCGTCGCCGGTCGCCGTCACGATCTGGCGCAGGAAC
>NZ_FNNC01000006.1 GCF_900106595.1 Marinococcus luteus | reverse complement strand
GCACGCCGCCAGCGTTCGTCCTGAGCCAGGATCAAACTCTCCGTAAAAAGTTTGATGCTGTGGCATCAGTGATGCCCTAAATAAATGGTTCTTTTCTTTGGGGCTCTGGCTTGTCTTTCCTTTTCAAAGAACGATCTGCCGCTAAACAGCGACTTTTATAATTTATCATTTTTGAATAATGAATGTCAACAACTTTTTGAAGAAGTTTTAATTCGCTATTCTCTTTTTTGTCAGCCGTTTTGGCGACAATTAGTAATATAACATCGGCCCATAAGACCGTCAACCACTTTTGCAAAATAATTTTAAATTAGTTTTTAAGAGAACTGCGTGGGTTTAAAAAGCATACAAAAGCCTTCATCCACTAAGAAGATGAAGGCTTTTAAAACAGCTTACTGTTTGCTCATCTTTGTACATGCCGGGCATGTTCCGTAAATCTCCAGCCGGTGATCTTCAATTTCAAAGCCAGTCACATGTTCAGCTAACGTTTCTACTTCATCCAGGCCTGGATAATGAAAGTCTACAATTTTCCCGCAATCATTACATATTACATGGTAATGATCTGAAGTAATGCAGTCGAACCTGCTTGAGGAGTCCCCATAGGTTAATTCTTTCACTATACCAGCATCTTTAAAAACCCGAAGATTATTGTAGACTGTGGCTACACTCATGTTCGGAAAACGTTCTTCAAGAGATTTATAGATATCGTCAGCAGTCGGATGGCTCATTGAAGAGTGCAGAAACTCTAAAATAGCATGACGCTGCGGTGTCATCCGAACGTTTGTACTTTTCAAGACACTTACTGCTTCCTGTAGGCTAGCGCTCGCCATCGTCATGCACCTCTCTTCCTGTAAAACGATTCTTTGTTTGTAATTCTTATAATCTATTCTATCGGAATTCCCTGATCCTTGTCAATGAAAGGGGGTCAGCGATTCTCATCTGCTTCGGCTGATTGAAAAAAGGGAAGCATCGATACGTCTAAAAGAAAAGAAGTAAACCTGTTTGAATGTTCGGGCCGTTTTCCCCTGTGTTTTTCATAAGCCAGGCATATATCCTTTAAATCTGTTTTCAGCTTCGGCACTTCTTCCTCATTCACACCGAACATAAACGTCGTGTTTCCTTTTTTCAAAAAACCCCCGCTGCTCGCAATTTCTGTCATGCGGTAGCCTTTGTCTTTCATTTCCATCTCTACCTGATCGGTATAAAAGTTATCGATAATGCAAAGAAGCAGTTTCATCTTTTCACCCTCCTGCTATTTTTTAGAAGATGATAAGAATTCATCAACATACCGGGATACTTCCCCAATATGTTCCTTTACCTTCACTTCATCCCATACTTTCTGCACGACCCCTTCTGTATCAATAAAAAAGGTGGACCGTACAATTCCAAGGTATTCTTTACCGAAGTTTTTCTTCCATTTCCAGACTCCATAGGCGTTGGCTGCTTTCTGTTCTTCATCAGAAAGGAGGGGGAAGGAAAGTTCATGCTTAGCGGTGAAATTTTCATGTTTTTTCATTGAATCAGGGCTGACCCCGAGTACTTTAACGTTTTTATCATTCAATTCCGGGAGAGCATCCCTGAAATCGCAGGCTTCAGTTGTGCATCCAGGCGTGTTATCTTTCGGGTAAAAATATAAAATCACGTTTTGTCCCTGGTAATCACTTAAACGGATATTTTCTCCAGTAGTAGCGGGAAGTTCAAAATCAGGCGCCTGCCTGCCTTCCAGATCTTTCGGGTTTACACTGCTTTCTTCTGTACTCACATTGATCACCTCAACAGTTGTTTTCATCTTATGATATCATGGTTTTTGCTTTACTTCTCCATGATACAATAGATAAGAAATAGTTGATAGTAAGGAGAGTTAAGAAAATATGTCCTATGAAAAGTCTGTCGAACTCTATAATGAAGCCTGCGACTTGATCGTAGGAGGCGTTAACAGCCCCTCCCGCTCCTTTAAAGGTGTCGGCGGCGGCACTCCGGTTTTTATGAAAGAAGGACGCGGTGCACATTTGTTTGATGAGGATAACAACCGCTACATTGATTACCTCGGGGCTTACGGTCCCATTATTACCGGGCACGGCCATCCACACATTGCTGAAGCCATTAATGAGGCTGCCCGCACAGGGACGCTGCTCGGCACTCCCACGAAATGGGAAAATGTTTTTTCTAAAAAACTGAAGGACGCAGTCCCTTCACTTGAGAAAGTCAGGTTTGTCAATTCCGGCACTGAAGCTGTAATGACGACTATCCGCGTAGCCAGAGCCTATACCGGCAAACATAAGATCATCAAATTCGAAGGGTGCTACCACGGCCACTCCGACCTTGTGCTTGTAGCAGCCGGCTCCGGACCATCGACGCTGGGATCCCCGGACTCTGCGGGGGTGACTCCCAATATTGCCGCAGAAGTCATCACTGTGCCATTTAACGACATTGACAGCTTCCGCGAAGCCATTGACCGCTGGGGGGACGAAACGGCTGCAGTCCTTATTGAGCCTATCGTAGGTAATTTCGGGCTTGTCGAGCCGGAGCCCGGTTATCTTGAAGAGATTAAAAAACTCACGCATGAATCGGACTCTCTTCTTATCTTTGATGAAGTCATTACTGCTTTTCGTTTCACCTACGGAGCTGCTCAAAACATGCTCCAGGTGGAACCGGATATGACCGCTATGGGGAAAATTATCGGAGGCGGCCTGCCGATTGGCGCATACGGAGGCAGGGTCGATGTCATGGAGCAGGTCGCTCCTCTGGGTCCGGCCTACCAGGCAGGAACGATGTCCGGAAACCCTGCTTCTATGCGCGCGGGCATTGCCTGCCTTGAAGTATTGGAAAAAGACGGGGTATACGACACGTTAGATCGTCTGGGCGAACGCCTTGAGACAGGTCTCCTCGAGCAGGCTGAAAAATACAGCATTCCCGTTACGATCAATCGGTTAAAAGGAATGTTCACCATTTATTTCACAGACGAAACAGTAAAAGATTATAAAGGGGCCGAACGCTCGAACTCTGAAAGGTTCAGCATCTTTTTTAAAGAAATGCTTGACCGCGGCGTCCACCTTGCTCCTTCAAAATACGAAGCCTGGTTTCTGACCACTGAACACAGCAATGAGGACATAGAAGATACGCTGGAAGCTTCGGACCAGGCCTTTGCAGCGTTAAGCAGCTACATTTACTAAGTTCAATACAGAAAGGAATACAATCCGTTATGAAGCTGGGAGCCAGAATTTTCAAGACCGGTCTTGCGATCGTTCTAGCTATATACGCAGCATCGTGGATTGGATTGAACCCTCCTTTTTTCGCAGCTATCGCCGCTACTTTCGCTATTCAACCTTCCATATCCCGCACATTCCAGACAATGCTCGACCAGCTTCAGTCTAATATCATTGGGGCTGGCACAGCTATTGTTATGGTACTTGCGTTTGGCCACGATCCGGTAATTATCGGAGTCACGGTGATGATTATTATTGCAGGGATTCTAGGCTTGAAACTGGACGCCTCCACCATTCCGATCGCTGTAGTGACGGTCATCATTATCATGGGGAGGCCCGGAGACGGCAGTTTTATTTTGTTTGCCTCCGAGCGGTTTGCTTTAATCATGCTTGGCATTCTTGCATCTTTTTTAGTCAACATGCTGTTTCTGCCTCCAAAGCATGAAACCAAGCTGTATCAGCAAATCCGCGACGTAACCCAGAATACTATTCAGTGGATCCGGCTGCTTGGAAGACATGAAACTAACCGGCAGACGCTGCGAAAAGACCTTTCCTCTCTTAAAGACCAGACGGTTTCCATCGAAAACCTGTACCTTTTGTTTAAAGAAGAGCGCGTGTATACAAAAAAAGCACGGCTGACACGGGACCGGCGCGTTGTCCTTTTCAAACAGATGATCGCTTCGATGAATAAAATCGTGACCATTTTGCGTACGCTGGATAAGTTTGAAAACAACATGCAGCAGACGCCTTCAGACATGCAGGAAGCCATACGCAATCAGCTCGATCATCTCATGGATTACCACGACAGAATTCTTCAGCGTTATGTGGGCAAGGTGACTACTCACCTTACAGAGGAAATGGCTGAAGAAGTAGATGAAGGCAGAGTTTCTTTGACAGATCAGCTCATGGAAATGTATGAAAAGCAGAACATTGACCGCTCGGAATGGCTTCATCTTCTTCCTATTGTCGCACATATCGTTGAATACAATGAGCAGCTCGAACACCTCGACCGGCTTGTTGAAACCTATTTCCGCTACCATAGCAGCGAAGACTTTTTTGCTATTGAAAACTAAAAGGAGGGCTCCCGACAGCGGGCGCCCTCCTTTTTCGTTTATAAATTTTCACTGATCTCCATCAGGTATTCCGCTAAAGCCTCGAGGCCTTTATCGTAGTTTTCCAGATGGAAATGTTCATTCGGGGCATGAAAGTTTTCGGTCGGAAGACCAAATCCCATCAACGCCACCGGCACATTTAAAATTTGGGAGAAAGTTTCAATGACAGGAACGGATCCCCCCATCCTTGTATATGCTGCCGTTGTACCATACGCGGTTTCGAGCGCTCGCCCGGCTGCCTGAATGGCCGGGTGGTCAAACGGAGTAACAAATGGCCGGCCTTTATCAAATGGAGTCACGTTCACCACTACGCCTTTCGGTGTTTTTTGTTGAACATGGGCTGTCAGTTTTTCAACAATCTCATCCGGGTCCTGATCAGGCACGAGCCGGCACGTAATCTTGGCTGAAGCAGCAGAAGGCAGTACCGTTTTGATTCCTTCCCCCTGGAAGCCTCCGTGCATGCCGTTAATTTCAAGCGTCGGACGGGCCCACGTTCTTTCCAGAAATGAAAACCCTTCTTCGCCAAACAGCTCCGGTACGTTTAATTCTTTTCTTGTACTTTCTTCGTCATACGAAAGCTCCGCATATGCCCGGCGCTCCTGATCCGTAAGTGAAAGAACCCGGTCGTAAAAGCCATCGACGGTTATACGGCCGCTGTCGTCATGCATGGATGCAAGTATATCGGCCAATGCATGAAGCGGATTTGCAACCCCGCCGCCGTACAGGCCGGAGTGCAGGTCTCCTTTAGCTCCATTCACGTCAATCTGAATTCCAGCGAGTCCGCGCAGGCCATAGCACACTGTCGGTCGGCCTTTTTCAAGCATCGGCGTATCGGAAACCAGCAGTACATCCCCCTGCAGCAGCTCCCGGTGCTTTTCGACAAACTCATCCAGATTAGGGCTGCCAATCTCTTCTTCTCCTTCAATGCAGAACTTTACATTCACCGGGAGCTCCCGTTTCGTCTGCATGAAGGCTTCAATCGTTTTAAGGTGCATAAACACCTGGCCTTTATCGTCTGTCGCACCGCGGGCATAGATTTTTTCATCTCGTATGTCCGGCTGAAACGGCGGAGTCTCCCACAGCTCAACCGGATCAGCCGGCTGGACATCATAATGCCCGTAAAAGAGAACCGTAGGTTTCCCCGGTGCATGCATCCAATCCCCATACACGACCGGATGTCCGCCTGTTTCCATTACAGCGGTATTTTCCAGGCCGGCTGCCTGCATACTTCCCTCCACCCAGGAGGCAGCAGCCCCCATGTCCGGTTTATGATCAGGATCTGCGCTGATGCTTGGTATCGATAAAAATTCTTTCAGCTGGCTTAAGTGGCTGCTTCGGTGTTGTTCGAAATAATTTTTGACTTCTTCCATGGTTTCCTCCCTGTTTCTCAATTACACATGCTGAACGTCAAACAGCCTCTGGTAAGAGCCTTCCGCCATCATTAACTGCTCGTGGCTGCCTGACTCCACCACGCGTCCGTCTTCGATGACGACAATCCGGTCCGCATGGGTGATCGTTGAAAGCCTGTGCGCTACAATAAAAGTCGTTCTATCCCGCGCGAGCCGCTCCATCGCTTCCTGGATATAATGCTCACTTTCCAGGTCCAGCGCCGAAGTGGCTTCATCAAATACAAGTATCGACGGGTTTTTCAAAAATACGCGGGCAATAGCAATACGCTGCTTCTGTCCGCCGGAAAGCTTCACGCCCCGTTCTCCGACCGGGGTATCGTAGGAGAGCGGCAGTTCGTTGATAAAAACTTCTGCATTAGCCATGCGTGCTGCCTGTATGACTTCCTCATCCGTGGCTTCCGGTTTCCCCATCCGGATGTTTTCTTTCACCGATTCGCTGAATAAAATATTATCCTGCAGCACCATGCCGATATGATCCCGGAGCGTTCGTACTTCGTAGTCCCGTACGTCTTTTCCGTCAAGAAGCAGAGAACCGCCGGTGACATCATAAAACCTTGGCAAAAGACTGACGATCGTACTTTTCCCGCCGCCGCTCATGCCGACCAGCGCAATAGTTTCTCCCGGCCGCACATGCAGATCGACATCTTTTAATACATCGTTGGTGTCCTCTTCATATTTAAACCATACGTGGTCAAACTTGATGTCACCTTTGACGTGCTTCACCGGCACGGCTGTTTCTTTGTCGGTAATATCGTATTTTTCATCAATGAATTCAAATACCCGGTCCATTGACGCAATCGACTGCACAAGGGTGGTGGATGAATTCACCAGACGACGGAGCGGGCTGTAAAGCCTCTCCATGTAAGAGGT
Source organism: Marinococcus luteus (assembly GCF_900106595.1). Taxonomy (GTDB): domain Bacteria; phylum Bacillota; class Bacilli; order Bacillales; family Marinococcaceae; genus Marinococcus; species Marinococcus luteus. Next base: position 244,070 of record NZ_FNNC01000006.1, on the reverse strand, counting down.
GAATGCCACCATCTCCCCGACGGATAAATTTCCGTACAATACAGCCAGGCCGGCCGCCAGGATAACTACAAGCGGAGCTACGTCCGTCACAGTATTCACGGCTGCAAATGTTTTAGCATTCCAGCGCGTGTGATCCACCGCCCGGTCCAGAAACTGTTTGTTTCTCGTATCAAACTGTCCCTGCTCATGATTTTCAAGAGCAAAGCTCCGGATTACACTCATTCCCTGCACCCGTTCATGCAGATGCCCCTGCACGTTTGCAAGCGCCTGCGATCTTGCTTTTGTTAAATCCCGCAGCCTCGAATAAAAATATTTGATAAAAAAGGCATAGATGGGTAAAAACAACATCGCCACCAGCGTCAATTCCACATCCATCGTAAACATAATAATAAGTGCAATAATGATCGTCGCAAGATCAAGCCAAATGTTCATCAGGCCTGTGATCACGAAGTCTTTGGTCAGCTCGACATCGTTGATCACCCGTGAAATGATTTCACCTGCCTTGCGGTTGGAATAAAAACGCAGGCTCAATTTTTGAATATGGCTGAATAATTGATCACGGATATCATATAAAATTTTATTACCTGTCCACTGGGCAAAGTACTGCCGGTAGTATTCAATCGGCGGACGGACGATAATAAAAAGCACAACCGCTCCGCCTGCCAGCCAGGCGAGCACTCGTGCTTTTTCAGCTGTTGCCATGCCATCTGCCAACAGCACGTGGTCTATAATATAAGCAAGGATGAGCGGCGTTAAAAGCGGCAGACCAAATTTAAAAATTCCAATGGTCACTGTCACCGCAATTATTTTATTGTACGGCCGCACAAACTGCATGTAACGTCTAATACTGCCCATCTTTTTCACCTCTTATCGAAAAAACAAAAAACGCTCATACCACTGTTCGATAAACTGAGAGTTAAATGGGCCTTTTCTCTGGCAGATCCAATTCTGCAGTTCCCGAATACTCGTGTCCATCTTTTCATCTATCTGCGCAGGGTAATTCATTTCTTTTTTATGCTGGGCATACTCGTCTTCATCCAGTAAATTGTAGGTCATGTCCGGAAAAACTTTAATATCCAAATCATAATCGATATATTTAAGAGCTTCACTGTCGTAGACAAACGGTGTGCCGAGATTACAATAATAATGCACTCCGTCAGACCGGATCATACCGATAACGTTAAACCATTTTTCGGCATGAAAATAACAAATAGCAGGCTCCCGCGTTCTCCAGACTCTTCCGTCCGATTCATGTACCAGAATACGATCGTTCCCGCCAATGACTTCTCTGCTTGTACCTTTCAGTATTAATGTTTCTTCCCATACACGGTGGAGCGATCCGTCATGCTTATAACTCTGCACCTGGATAGGCTTACCTGTTTCCGGGAAGCTTGCGGCGATTTCGTTACGCTCGGCCAATGTGTCCCGCCTCCCTTCTTCTGCAATTTTTTGCTGCCTTCTTTTTTCTATCACTCTCATTATACATTTCTTCCTTCGATCTGAAAAACTGTTACGATAAAAGGGCAGGCAAAAAACTGTCATTTTCGAAATGAAAGGAGACGATTTTCTTGAAAGCAGTCGTTTATTATGAACAGGGTACGCCGGATGTCCTCCATACAGAAGAAGTGGATAAGCCCGATATTCAGCCGAATGAAGTCCTTATACGGGTGAAAGCGGTGGGTCTTAATCCCGTTGACACGTATTTCCGCTCCGGCAAACGTTCCGTGTCCTCTTTCCCGGCTATTCCACATTTTGATACTGCCGGAATTGTCGAAAAAGTTGGCAGCAGTGCAGGAAACTTCCAGCCGGGAGACAGGGTTTGGGGAACAAACATTCCAAGCGCCTCCGCAGAGTGGGCAGCCGCTCCGGCTTCAAACGTTTTTCCTCTTCCAGAGGCCATGAGCTTTACTGAAGGAGCTTCTCTTGGAATTCCCGCCCTTACTGCTCATATGGCTTTGTTTTTCCGGGCAGCGCTTCAGCCCGAAGAGACCGTGCTTATTTACGGCGGCGCCGGTGCAGTCGGTCACGCCGCTATACAGCTCGCCAAGCATCATAATGCCTTTGTCATCACTACAGCTAGCAGCACTGAAAAGCACGAAATTGCCCGGCGCGCCGGTGCGGATGTTGTTTTGAATCTAAATGATGAAAGCTGGAAGGAAGATTTTGCTTCAGCCTCCGGACAGCCGGGCGCTGATGTTATCCTTGATATGTCTTTCAGTGAAAATGCCGATACGGACCTGCAGATCCTTACACCAGGAGGACGAATCGTCGCGGTCGGCTCGCCGGTGAATAATATGCCAAGTTTCCCATGGCAGCTTTTAAACAAAAAATATGCTTCCATTCTCGGCATTCTGCTTTTTACAGCACCTGTTCCGGCACTGCAGGAAGCAGCTTCCGGAGTCCGGCGGGCTTATGAACAGGGAGTCTTTTCCCCGCATGTAGCCCGTACCTACCCTATGGAGGAAGCTGCCCAGGCTCACAAAGATTTGGAAAACAAGCGTTATCCCGGCAACCTCGTGCTTACTGTTTCTGAATAACTATAAAACCGAAGGCCGCAGCCTTCGGTTTTATATATTCATCCGGGACTGTCCACCGTCAGCTGTAAGCGTCGTGCCAACAAGCCACCGTGCCTCCTGGGAAGCTAGAAACAATGCTGCGTCTGCCACTTCCTCCACATTACCGAATCTTCCGGCAGGGATATTCTGTTCCACAAACCGTTCCATCGCTTCAGGATTTTCCTCTATCCGTTTCTGCCAGTTACCCGTAGGGTGCAGAATGGACCCTGGAGCAATCGAATTGACCCGTACACCATCTTTTATCCACTCGTTGCCTGCTGCTTTCGTGAAGCTGATCAGCGCCGCTTTAGCATTGTTATACGTAGCTTTTCCGCCAGCTTCCTTTCCAAAGATCGACGTGATATTAATAACTGCTCCGCCGCGTTCCCTCATTTGTTCATACGCCATTTTACTGAAGTGTACAGCCTGGAAGTAATTTGTTTCCATCGACTTCGTAAATTCTTCCATAGAAGTATCCGCAATTTTTCCCCCGCTGCTTCCCCCGGCATTGTTCACCAGTATGTCAATTCCGCCAAACGTTTCAATAAACCGTTGAAAGGTATTTTGTCTTTCCCCGTCTACAGTGACATCGCAGGCGTATGTCTCAATGTCCCCTATTTCTTCTTTGGCGGCTTTTAGCCCTTCCTCGGAACGCGCTAAAATACCAACGCGGGCTCCTTCGCTGTAAAACGCCTGGGCAATGCCTTTCCCTATTCCTTTGGAACCGCCTGTAATCAGTACTTTTTTTCCCTCGAAAGCTTTGCTCATTTTAACTCCATCCCTTCAACCAATGTTTTATAGATTTTTTGGTGGGCCACAGGTAACGCGTAGTTCACTACCTCCTTCAGCGGCACCCATCTCCAGCCCTCAGGCAGATCGCTTTTTTCCGCCTTTCCTTCATATACGTGCACATTCCAGATCAAATGTGAAAAGGTTTGTTCCACACGCTGCACAGGACGATCAATTTTGGGTTTTATGTGTGCGTCCGCCTCAAGATAAGCGCCCATTTCCCCGGCGCGCTCCGCTTCATTTTCCACTGCCGTATTGGGAAATTCCCAAAGCCTGGCAAGAAGCCCTTTATCCGGACGCTGATGGATTAATACTTCCCCGTCATCGTTCCAAATAATTGCCGCTGCCATTTCCTGTTTTCGCGGAGCCTTTTTCTTTTCTTTCACCGGCAATTCCTCCTGCACCCCTGCTGCTCTTGCTTTACAGTGTTCCTGCACTGGGCACAACAGACAGCCCGGCGAGGTTGGCGTACAGATAAGAGCACCAAGCTCCATTACTGCCTGATTAAAGTCCGATGGTGAGGTAAGTGGCAGAATTTCGCCAAGTACTGCTTCGAACGTACTTTTTGTCGACTGCTTTCCGATGTCTTCATACAAACATAACAGTCTTGAAAACACGCGCATGACGTTCCCATCCACGGCCGGCTCCGGTTTATCAAAAGCAATACTCAGTACTGCTCCAGCTGTATAGGGACCGACTCCCTTTAACGAACGAAACTCTTTTTTCCCGTCCGGAACTTCTCCTCCGTATTCTTCAGCTACTTCCTTCACCGCATGGTGCAGATTTCTTGCCCTCGAATAATAACCAAGGCCTTCCCATTGCTTCATCACCTGATCTTCTTCTGCTTCTGCCAGGGCTTCAATAGTAGGAAATGCTTCTAAAAACCGGTAGTAATATGGAATGACTGTATCGACTTTTGTCTGTTGAAGCATAATTTCTGAAATCCATATGTGATAAGGGTCTGCACTTCTTCGCCAAGGCAGATCTCTTTTTTGGTGCCGGTACCAGTCGACTAAGTCCTGTTGAAACTGTTCCGGCGAAAACTTCTCCAATAGTGGATTCATAGCAGTTCACTCTTTCTCTTTATTTTAGTCACTATAAGGGCCGTTTTTCTCAAAACACCAGCAGTGCACTTTTTTCATTCCCCCGGGGACGAATTTATCAAGGCGGCCATATACTCTGTCATCTGTCTCTGTTCGTTTAGCTTTCAGGGCGTTGTACTGCTCAAGCGTATTAACTGCAAACATTTCTACAAATAATGCTCCCTGGTCCACAGACTCAAACCATTCATAATTATTCACCTGCTCATTGAGCATAGCAGAAGAAATCTCTTCCATGGCTCTTAAAAATTCAGTTCTTTTCTCCTCTGAAACCCGGTATTCCATAAAAACGACGTATTTCTTCGGATTCATATAATTCTCCTTTTTGAAATAAACTGATTAGGGTATTATGGAACTACGATGGTACGGTCTGTGCTTGTTTGATGCCACAGGCTTTTTTTGTTTCAGCATGCCATAAATTAAAGGTGGTGCCAATGGATACAGCAACTCACACTGTGATGGGGATCGGCCTGGGAGGCCTGGCCACCATTGACCCTGCTATTTCACCTGAAGGCGGAGCAATGGGCACAATCCTGATCGCAACAATTATAGGGTCACAGGCCCCTGATTTTGATACCGTATTAAAACTGAAAAATAACGCCGTCTATATCCGCTACCACCGCGGTCCGACACACTCTATACCCGCCGTTCTAATCTGGCCGGTACTGCTGGCAGCCATTATATATATGTTTTCCCCGGAAATTGCTTTTTCGCATTTATGGCTCTGGTCCTTTATCGCTGTCGCTCTGCACGTCTTTGTGGATATTTTTAATGCCTACGGCACGCAGGCACTGTCCCCGTTTACGAGGCGGTGGATAGCGCTCGGCGTGATTAATATTTTTGATTCAGTAATCTTTTTTTCCCACCTGTTCGTATTTATCCTATGGTGGTTTGATGTACCGAGAGCACCCTCTATGATTGTTTTATACGTCTTTTTGCTTCTTTACTATTTGTGGCGGTTCCAGGCCCGGAACATTGTTCTGCAAAGGGCCCGCCGCCTGCACCCGGATGCCACACACCTGTTTATTTCACCAACCTACAACTGGTACCGGTGGCATTTAGTCATCCGTACGCCCCACAAGTTATTCGTCACCAATTACCGAAACGGACGGCTTCGCTACTTTGAAACGTACCCGTTTGAACCAATTCCTGACGATCCGATTATCAACGCGGCCCGAGACGACCGGAACCTTGCTTCTTTTCTATCCTTCTCTCCTACTTACCGCTGGATCGTCCGAAATACAGACGAGGGATACGAAGTGAAATTCATTGACCTGCGTTACCGCAGCAAGGGTTACTATCCGTTTGTAGCGGTCGTTCAACTGAACGGGGAATTAGAAGTTATGACTTCCTACACCGGCTGGATTTTCAGTGATGATACCCTTCACAAAAAACTCGACAAAGGCCGGGCTTTTTCCTATTATACTCAATAATAAAGAGTACGGAGCCAACCTCCGTACTCTTTATTTATATCTAGTTAATGCCGAAAAACTTTTCATTTGTCGCTTCGTAGCGGTGCAGGTGCGGACCGTACTGCCGGATCCATTTTTCCACAATCTGCCCGGTTACTTCTTCACCTTTGTACGAACGACCTGCTCTCGCCTGAGTGGATTCAAAGTCTTCCCATAGAAATTCCACCCATTCCCGGGCTTTTTCGTTCGTTAACTGACTATTGACTGCAAGAAGAGTTTCCAATAAATAATTTTTCTGGTTTTCCATTCCTCTCGTGCCTCCATTCTTTATTTTTCAACCAACAGAGAGAACGGCAGTGCTTCGATCTGGCTTGAATTGTTTCGGTAGCCCCAGGCAAACACGCCGTTAATAAATTCTATTTCGAAGGTGGATCCTTCCTGGGCGATCCGGTACGTTTTCCCAGGCTGATAGTCCGCTGGATCAAGCATATACGTTTTCGCCATTGCGATCTTACGCTCATAAACCGCAAATTCGTTTCCTCTTCCCATCTGCTCGGCTTTTTTGGACTTTTCGTTTAAGTTCGCAATTTCCTGTTCAAGCTCATACCTGCTCATCTGGCTGTATCTTTTTTCCATCCCCATGTTCGGACTCCTCTCTCTTTTCATCTAAAAACCGCTGGATATGCTCCATCGGAAATTGCTTCCGGTACAGGTATTCTTTGATTTTCTGTTCAAGCTGACGGCCTTCAAGTTTTCCTTCCCATTTCCGGTAAACTTTTTCTCCCTGCACGAGCACCGAGTTCCACTCATCTTCCTCTGAAGGAGCAAAGTCCGCTTCTTTTACAGCGGCTGAAGCTGTTTCATGATCATATCCTTTCCGGAGCAGCATTTGCAACAAACGCTGCTTCACCGCACCGCCCGATTCACCTTTTTTCTGACGCCCTTTCTTCTCTGCTGCGCTCACGGCACGGTCAAGGGCCAGTTCATCAGTCAGTTCCTTCATCGCCTCGGAGACGTAATTCTCCGCCACGCCTTTTTTCTCCAGGTCCATCCTAATGACCTTCGGCCCTTTATCGGTCGTGTTAATTTTTGTGCGTACGAACGCTTTGGCAAATTCACGGTCATTTAAGAATTTATATTTCTTCGCTTTTTCGACTGCCTTCGATGCAGAGGCCTCTGTGAACTCTTTTTCTATTAGATGATCATATACTTCTTTTTCTGTCCGCATCACACTCGATAAGTAGTGCAGCGCCCGGTTCCATGCCTTGCGTTCATGATCGTCTTCAATTAGAAGCCCGAGCTCATTTTCCGTCAATTCTTTTCCTTTTTTAAGATCCCACTGGACCAAAACGGCTTCATCCACACCGGTCGTGAATGCTTCCCGGCCCGTCTGATCGGTGAAAATGTTGTATCGCTCCGGATTATTTTTCTGCACTTCAATTTTTGTAATTTTCACAAAGGCCCTCTCCTTTTGCATAGTGGAAAATGATTATGACAATCTGCTTTTGGGTAAAGTTGAATAGTTTCAAAAGTGACGCTTTTATATCACCTTAAGTAATGAAAGGAGAAATACACATTGAATATTGCTATTGCAGGAGGAAGCGGATACGTAGGCTCCGCCCTCACAGGCTACCTCGAGCAGATGGGCCACCATATTTATATTTTAACAAGAAACAGTCAAAATAAAAAAAATAGCGAAAATATCACCTTTATTGAATGGATGAACCCCGGCAGCAAACCTGAATATGAATTGCCGCCGGTAGATGCTTTCATAAATCTGGCTGGCGCATCGATTGCACAGCGTTGGACAGAACAAAATAAAGAAGATATTTTAAACAGCCGGATCGATTCCACCAGAGAAGTCGTCCGCATTTTCAAAGCAAGCAGTCATAAACCCGAAGTGCTCGTAAGCGCTTCTGCCGTCGCTTTTTACGGAATGTCTGAGGAAGCAGAATTCACTGAAGAATCTCCAAAAGGCGAACCCAGCTTTTTGCAGGACGTTGCTGTACGTTGGGAAAATGAAGCTGAAAAAGCAGAAGAGCTCGGAATCCGGGTAGTAAAAGCACGGATGGGTCTCGTTTTGCAGGAGTTTACCCCCCCACTTGTTTCTGTATACAAAATGTTTGGCGGAGGGACTATCGGAAGCGGAAGACAGTGGTTTTCCTGGATTCATTTAAGAGACGCTGTCGAAATGCTTCTTTTTGCAGCCACAACCAAAGACATTAAAGGTGCACTGAATATTACCGCGCCTGAGCCTGCACAAATGGAAACACTCGGACTCGAGATAGCTAAAGTGACCGGACGTCCACACTGGCTCTCTGTACCATCATTTATTATCGAGAAGATGCTCGGTGAAATGAGTGTAATGATCCTTGGAGGCCAGAAGGTGATACCCCAAAGATCCATGGATCATGGCTTCTCCTTTCACTTTCCAAGCCTTCAGCCTGCGCTGATCAATATTTTAAAAGAGTAATCTTCAGCCGTCTGGTCTTCTCAGACGGCTTTTCTTATCAAAGGTGGAGGAATTGTCCATCTGCGCAAGTATTACTTATCGTTTTTGCTGTTCAGGTTACATAACACTCTATAAGTAGTAATAATACTCATAAATGCCTGATAGGCAAGTTTGAACATTTTCATAATTAGCGTTAAGATTTGATTTATGAGTGTGGCAGATCTTATTACATTTTAAAACAAGGCAATTTTACGTTTGTTTTTTCTATAAAGAGGTATAGTACAGGTAGCCCTCTATTACTTTTAAAAGGTGGTAAGAAAATGGAAACGAAAATGACTGGAACGAACGGTTCCGTCGATTCAATCGTTTTTGACAAACCAGCCGTGGAAGACGGGGCAGACATGTGGGAACTTGTCAAAAACTCCACATTGGATTTAAATTCCTCATATAAATATATTATGATGTGTGAATTTTTTGCCGAAACATGTGTTGTCGCTAAAGAAAACGATGAATTAGTGGGCTTCGTAACGGCCTTTATTCCACCTGAAAAGCAGGATACCGTGTTTGTCTGGCAGGTGGGCGTGGATACTTCCCAACGGGGAAAAGGTCTTGCTTCCCGTTTGCTGGATGCACTTCTGGAACGGGATGTATGTGACGAAGTGCTGTATTTAGAAGCTACCATCACTCCTTCCAATGAAGCCTCGCAGGCTTTGTTTAAAAAGCTTGCCAAGAAACGGGATACTGAAGTGACAGTTTCTGAATGCTTTACAGAAGATCTTTTTCCGGATGATGAACATGAAGAAGAGTTGACATTTCGAGTAGGACCCTTTACAAAATAAGTAGTGCACATGACATGCAAAGCGCATGTCATGTATTATGTAAAAACTGAATTTTTCGATAACGTCCCCAAGGAGGATACTTACTTTTATGATGAAAAATGACCTTAGCGTTTTTAACGAATACGAATCAGAAGTACGCAGTTATGTCAGAGGATTTCCTACTGTGTTTCACCAGGCAAAAGGGTACAAGCTCTGGGATTTGGATGGAAAAGAATACGTCGACTTCTTTTCCGGCGCAGGAGCACTGAACTATGGACACAACGATGACAACATGAAAGAAAAACTGCTCGCCTACATTCAGGAAGACGGAGTTACCCACTCTCTTGATATGGCAACTAAAGCAAAAGGCGAATTTATCGATGCTTTCCAAAATATTATTCTGAAGCCGCGCGACATGGATTATAAAATCATGTTCCCCGGGCCGACTGGTGCGAACAGTGTGGAAAGCGCCCTGAAGCTCGCCCGTAAAGTAACTGGACGCACAAATGTAGTCAGCTTCACTAACGGATTCCACGGCATGACCATTGGTGCTTTGAGCGTTACAGGCAACAAATTTAAACGAAACGGAGCCGGCATGCCTTTATCCAACACCTCTGTCCTGCCGTATGATAAATTCCTAAAAGAAAGCGATAATTCCGTTGAATATATCGAGAACTTCCTTGATAACGGAGGCAGCGGACTTGATAAGCCGGCAGCGTTCATCGTAGAGACAGTTCAGGGTGAAGGCGGCTTAAACGCCGCAAGCAGTGAATGGCTTCGTTCGATTGAAAAAATCTGCCGGGAGCGCGACATCAAGCTTATTCTTGACGATGTCCAGGCAGGCGTCGGCCGTACCGGTACTTTCTTCAGCTTTGAACCAGCCGGTATTAAACCTGACTTTATATGCCTCTCCAAGTCCATTGGCGGCAACGGCTCACCGCTTGCCATCACTTTAGTGGCACCGGAGTATGACAAATTTGCTCCCGGTGAGCATAACGGCACCTTCCGCGGAAATAACTTTGCTTTTGTAACAGGTACTGAAGCGTTGAATTACTGGAAAGACGACCGTTTGGAAAAGAACGTCCAGCAAAAGTCAGAGCGTATTGCTTCGTTTCTGGATGATATGATTAAAAAGCACCCTGAAATGAAAGGTGTCCGTAAAGGACGCGGCTTTATGCAGGGAATTATGAGCCCTATCGAAGATTTGTGTGATAACATCGCCGGCAGATGCTTTGAACACGGTCTGATTATGGAAACAGCCGGCGCGGATGATGAAGTATTTAAATTGTTCCCGCCAATTACTATTGACGATGAAGGTCTAGAACGCGGGCTGTCGATTCTTCAGCAGGCAATTGAAGAAGTTATCGCTGAAAGCAACCTCGTTGCCAACTAATTTAGCCAATTGACTATTTGGATAAAAAGAAGCCGATCGATCGGCACCCCGACGGTCGGCCTTTTTATGATATAAACCCTTAACTGACAAGATGGAGGAATAGAAAATGAAAGTAATTAAGCTCGAAGATTTGCTTGGTACTGAACGTGAAGTGGATGACGGCAACTGGGTCAGCCGCCGTTTCATTATGAAGGACGATAATATGGGCTACTCGGTGAATGATACAATTATCCGTGCCGGCACTGAAACTCACATCTGGTACCAAAACCATCTCGAAACCGTCTACTGCATTGAAGGAGATGGAGAAATTGAAACATTAAGCGATAATAAAGTATATCAGCTCGAGCCAGGCGTATTGTACGCGCTCGATCAAAACGACGAGCACTTGCTTCGCGGAGGCAGCAAAGACATGCGCATGGTCTGTGTATTCAACCCACCGCTGAGCGGCCGTGAGGTTCACGACGAAAACGGCGTATATCCGGCAGATCTTGATTAATATCAAAAAATCCCCTGATGCCAAAAACATCAGGGGATTTGCTTATTAATGCAGAAGATAATGACGAAACGTCAGCGTCTGGGCGTCAACACCCAGTTTTTCAATGAAAAGCTTCACATCGTGCAGAGAATCTGCAGGATATTGGAACTTACATATCTCCGGGGATTGTTCTTCAATATCTTTTGTCGCAAAACAAAAGGTTGATTGATCCTTATCATAGTAAACGATCAAATCTTCTTCGTGCATTGGATGCTTAAAATGTGCTTTATATAATCGGTAGGACAATCCGAACGCCCCCTTTCTACTCTTCTATCTAAAAATCTTAAACCATCCATTTCGTTTAAACAAGCCCAGCAGCACTACCGCCATTAAGAACATAACTCCAAGCGCTATGAAATATCCGTATCTGTATTCAAGCTCCGGCATATACACGAAGTTCATGCCATAAAGCCCTGCAATAAATGTCAGCGGAATAAAGATTGTTGATACAATCGTGAGCGTCATCATAATCGCATTCATTCTGTTTGATGCCATCGTCTGAAAGTTGTCTCTCATGTCTGAGGTCATCGCCCGGTTGGATTCGATCATTTCTGTAACCTTTAGCAGATGATCATAAATATCCCGGTAATATTCCCGCTGCTGGGTAATCAGGTGCAGACGTTCCACAAACAACACTCTGTACACCAGGTCTCTCATAGGAACGATAGTTCGGCGGAGCCTCAGCAGATCAGACCGTAAATCAAATACTTCTTCTATCAGCTTACCATAGGTCAGCTCCGCATTGCTTTCCTCGATCTCATTCAGCCGGTCTTCGATTTGATTCAGCACCGGAAAATATTCATCCGTCATTTTATCAATAATGTGATAGCTGATATCATCCGGATTAAGCCCGGATCCTTCGGCCCGCAGCCTTTTCCAGGAATGATTAACCGCCGAAGACAGCGCTTCATGATATGTAACGACAAAATTGGGACCAAGAAACATGCAGATCTCTTCAGCTCCAAGCGTTTCCTTATCAAGGGCATGGAGGACGAAAAAGCTGTAGCCGTCATAGGAATCATGCTTCGGGCGCTGACGCTCCGTGTAGCAGTCCTCAATGGCCAGTGGATGAAAGTGAAACACCGAATCCAGCGTGTTTGTTTCCTCCACAGTGGGAGAGGAATAATCAATCCAGTACCATTTCCATTCGTATTTTTTAAATTCATTCAATGTAATATTGCTTATTGTGTTTCCTTCTGCATCAATACCGGCACAGGAAATCATCACAGCCCCTCCCTTCCTCTGAACAGCAGTTCTCCGCTGTAGCTATTTTCCCACAAGAAAACGGGGCACCCGCGCCGGCGCCCCGTTCCACATTCTACAACATCGGAAGTATTTCGTCTAATGATGCGTAAGCATAATCTAAATCCTCTGCCACTGCCTGATAGGTTACTTTCCCCTGCGCTGTATTCAATCCTTTGCCAAGCGCCTCGTTATTGGTCAGAGCTTTTGCCACGCCCTGATTTGCAATCTGAAGCGCATAAGGAATGGTTACGTTTGTTAAAGCAATTGTAGACGTTCTTGGAACCGCTCCCGGCATATTTGCCACAGCGTAGTGCACAACGCCGTGTTTTTCATACGTCGGCTGGTCGTGCGTCGTTACCTGGTCGGCTGTCTCAATAATGCCCCCCTGGTCAATCGCTACATCGATCAGGACAGAGCCCCGGTCCATACTTTTCACCATTTCTTCTGTTACGAGCTTCGGCGCTTTGGCCCCGGGAATCAGGACAGCTCCGATCACCAGATCCGACCGCTTCACTTCTTCCGCCAGATTCAGGGGGTTGCTGCTCAGCGTCTGAATCTGGCCGCCAAAGTCTTCATCAATCTGGCGGAGTCTCGCCGGGTTCAAATCGATAATTGTTACGTTGGCCCCGAGACCGTGGGCTATCCGTGCAGCGTTCGTGCCGACAACCCCTCCGCCGATCACCGTCACGTTGGCCTTTTTCACTCCGGGCACTCCCGAAAGCAGGACGCCTTTGCCCCCGTGCACGCTTTCCAGAAACTGCGCCCCGACCTGGGCTGCCATCCTTCCTGCTACTTCACTCATCGGTGTTAAAAGAGGCAGCGTATGGTTTTCCTCGACTGTCTCATAAGCTACTGCAGTGACTCCGCTTTCGGTCAATGCTTTCACCAGTTCAGGTTCAGCAGCAAGATGCAGATAGGTAAACAAAATCAAGTTTTCCCGGAAAAACTGATATTCCGAAGCCAGCGGTTCTTTGACTTTCAGTATCATCTCTGCCTGCTTCCATACGTCTGCAGCCTCTGGAATAATTTTTGCCCCGGCTGATTCATATTCTTCATTCGAAAAACCGCTGCCTTCCCCGGCATGGTTTTCAACATGTATTTGATGGCCCGCTTGTGTTAAATGCACAACCCCGGCCGGCGTAATCGCTACTCGATTTTCATTGTTTTTAATCTCTTTGGGAATCCCTATAATCACGATACATCGCCTCCTCTAATACCTTTTCTATTAGTATAGCGTGTTTCCGGGTTATAAGCATTGGCGGATTAAAATAATATTTCCGTTATCCATTTGTGATTTTTCACAATAGGTTTGTGTGTTTTTCTTTCAACAATTCCAATTCCAGCAGGAGCGTCCATTTTTCATGGGCACTGGAAAGACTTATACCTGCAATTGCCTGCATCCTTTTTAAACGGTAGGTCAGCGTATTCGGATGCACATGAAGTAGCTTAGCGGACGCATTGACGTTGCAGTCTTCGCTGAGATAGATGTAAAGCGTGCTCAAAAGCTCCGTCTCATTTTCTGCATCGTAATCGGATAAGCTTTTTAGGGACGGGTGTATGAATGTTTCTTCCTCCCACCTCTGTATGAGCACAGGAAAAAAGCGGTAATAGCCTGCTTCATGCAGAAAGTAGTAATGGGAGGGGAGCTGGCGGACCTGTTTTTTTAAATCAAGCATGGTCAATGCCTGCCTGTATCCGCCCGCCACTTCCATATACTGATGACAGATTTCAGACGCAGCAATAGCCGTTAGCGTGTCATCGTACCGTTCGTGCCATAGCTCATGCATCTGGCGTAAAAATGCTGAGATTGTTGCTTCTATATTTCTGCTTTCAAGCCCATACAGCATGAGAATAGCCCGGTGCTGATCATATGTTTTGAGCATCACCTTCACCCGCTGCGAAATCGTCAGCAGATAAGTGAGCCGTTCCCAGGTATTGTGTTCAAGCTGTTCCGAAAACTCCATGATTACAACGGAATACTGCTGCGGCCGTCCCGGAAAAAAACGAAGCATCTGGCGCTCTACTGCCTGTTCATCCGTCTCGTCCCCGGTTAACAGACGCCAAAAATATTCCTGATGGTCCTGTTGTACCGGATTTCTTGGATGAAACTGCCGCCGGAAACGCTCACCACACACAATGGCTGCCGAGTGAAGATCCTGCTTTGCCTCTTCTGAAAGAGGTGTTTCTCCCTCCACCACCCAGATGTAGCCTATTACCGTCTGCTGTTCCTTGACGGCCACGGCCATTCTGGTTCCGAGTCCTATTTCATCAATAGCGGAAATGGAGACGGGCTCGTTCTGCTGATGAAGGCTTGGGATCACTCCTTCATTCCATAAACGGTGAATCACCTCTTCCGGGACCCTCCTCCCCATAATAGTCGCTGTACGTGCTCCGTCAGTAACCTGGGGATGTCCGCTGTATGCGAGCAAACGGTGCGTCGAATCCTCAATGGTCACAGGCCCTCCGAGTGCTTCACTGATAAAATCGGCAAATTCGTTTAATGAATCGGCAGTATGCTGCCAAAGCTGCTTTTCAAACATAGGTGTGTGCTCTCCTTTCCTGGTTTATAAAAAAAGGTAGAGCAGCAGATTGGCCAGAATGGTAAGAATGATGGAGACAATCAGGCTGATACCGAGCCAGTACAAACACATTGCTGTTCACCACGCATATTTATTTTTTTCCTTTTTTCTCCGGTTTATATACAAATGGAACTACAGCTTCTACCTGAGACGTCTGCGGGAACATATCCACCGGCTGGGCGTATTCTGGATGGTAGCCTGCTTTTTTCAGATAAGCGGCATCCTTCGCCAGGGTGGACGGATTACAGGATACGTACACGAACCGTTTAGGCTTCACCTTTCCAATCGTGTTCAGCAGCGCCTCCCCACAGCCTGTGCGCGGCGGATCCGCCACTACTACATCAGGGCTCCAGTTTTCCCGCTGCCACTGCAGCATCATTTCTTCGGCTTTTCCATGGTAAAACCTGGCGTGGGAAGCTCCAGCCTGCTTGGCATTTTTGTTGGCATCCTGAATGCTTGCTTTAATCATATCCATGCCGCGTACTTCCTTAGCGTCCGAGGACATCCAAAGACCAATTGTCCCGCTGCCACAGTAGGCATCAACCACTTTTTCACGACCTGTAAGCTTTGCCGCTTTTTTCGCTTCATCATAAAGCGTGGAGGCCTGCTCCGAGTTCAGCTGGAAAAATGCTTCCGGGGATAAATGAAATGAAAAGTCCTGCATGTTGTACTTGATTGTATCTTTACCCCACAGCCGCTTGGTTGTTCCGCCAAAAACCGTTGGGCTGCTTTCATTCTGCACATGATGATGGATTGATTTTATTTCGGCGAACGAAGAACGGAGGAAATCCACCAGCTCTTCCTGCTCCGGCAGATCCACCGAAGACGTTACAAGCGTTACCTGAACCTCGCTTTTTTGTTCATTTGCCCGTACCACGATGGTTTTAACCCCTTTTTGTTTGCTCGTGTGTACAGGTACCTCTTCATCCTTCATAAATAAAGTAATTGCTTTTGTAATCTTATTTAGAATCGACTTTTCCACCATGCAGCCGACATTGGTGAGATCCACCAGCTGATTTGAATCACTCGAATACAGTCCCGCTTCCACTCGTCCTTTCTTTCCTTCTCCCGTCTGCCACTGGCTTTTGTTTCTATACCGCCAGGGATTTTCCATGCCAATCGTTTCACGAATTTCCGGCACGACGGGAGCGTAGCGTTCAAATGACTGCAGCACCAGGTCCTGCTTCATCCACAGCTGTTCGTCGTATTCGGCATGCTGCAGCTGGCACCCGCCACAGATTTTATACACCGGACAGGGAGCTTTCTGCCGGCTCGGCGAAGCTTCGCGGATATACTTAATGCTTGCGATCGCACGGTTTCGTTTTACTTCCTCGACCTGACCGACAATCACTTCCCCTGGGAGCGCCCCCTCTACGAATACAGCCTGGCGTTTAAAATATCCAATTCCTTCACCGTTAATACCTATTCGTTTAATAGTCAGCGGAAATTCCTGACCCTCCTGCAGCGGCTGACGCTGTTCAAACTTTTCATTTTTCGGCACGTGTATCTTCTCCTTTATCTGGTATTTCCACATGAAGCCATAAATAAATACTTGCATAGCTGTTGTAGGGACTCCACCGGCCGCACCATTCTGTTATGTCCGCTTTAGATGGTTTCGCTTCAAGCCCCAGCAGCTTCTTTAATCCATTTTGAACGCCGATATCAGCAGCCGGCATCAGGTTTTCTCTTCCGAGTCCAAACAATAAAAAGCATTCTGCTGTCCAGGGGCCTATTCCCCGGTGCTGCGTAAGTTCCCGTATGACCTCCTCATCAGTTTTTTTCTGAAGAGCATCAATATCAAGCGTGCCCTGAGCAATGCTTGTTGAAATATCTACTACGTATTCCGCTTTCCGCCGGCTGAACTGCAGGCTCCGAAGCTCGTCGGGATGAATGGCTGCCACAGTTGCGGGACCAGGGTAAAACCATACACCGTCTTTATACGTGCCGTACGTCTGAACAAACCTTGTTGAAAGGGTATAGGCAAAGGCCATATTCAACTGCTGATGAATAATTGTTTTTATAAGACAGCCGTACAAGTCAAAGTCACAGGTGAGCGGCGCACCGTGAAACCGTTGAAACAGCGGCTCTAATTCTGTTTCCTGAAAATGCCCGGCTCCCTGCTCGAGCGGCTGATGAAAACGAAAAACACGTTCTATTTTGTCCAGAGCTTCCGGTTCTCTGTTCTCCGGGGCGTCTATATATACATAAGCCTCCGGCTGATGTTCAACAAACACAAGGGTTACTGTATCAAGCTGCTTCTCACCCGGGAGAGGCAGCTTCACCTGTCTTTTATCGATATCTACATTATACAGCGGATCGAGTGCCATCCGTTTCAGCATCAGCTGAACATCATATACGGACGGGATCTGCTTTGTTATCTGCTGCACAGTAATTACGTCCTTTCATGAAGCTTTGTTATTTTATCACGTTTACCCCTGTTCACGCGACCTGCTCCTCGATGTAATCAGAACTCTTCAATATTTTCTTTTTTAGGATAAAAGCATTAATTTTCAATAAACTGTTAATTGTTTTTTGCTTTCTATTTTCCTATTCTCGATGAAATGGCTTTCTTCCTTTGTTTTCATTCATTACAATATTCTTTGTATGCCTATGATACTTTTGTCATTTTTAAACTAATTAGGAGGTAAATTATGAGCTCTTCTGCACAAAAACCGACCATGCTGCAGCGGGCACTGAACTGGATTGAACGAGTTGGGAATAAGCTTCCCCATCCGGTTACTCTGTTCGCCATTCTTGCTGCGCTTGTACTGGTGTTATCTGCCGTCTTTTCGGCCGCCGGCCTGCAGGTGGAATCTCCAGGAGAAGAAGGAGAAACGGTTCAGGTAACCAATCTGCTTTCAGCGAGTGGAATTGAATACATATTCACCAGTATGGTGGACAATTTTATTAACTTTGCCCCGCTCGGGGTCGTACTTGCTACCATGATCGGTATCGGCATTGCGGAGCGCACCGGACTGATCAGCGTGCTGCTTCGCGGTTTTATACTGTCTATTCCGAAGGCTTTAATCACGTTCGGTCTTGTTTTTGCCGGCATTATGTCGAGTGTCGCCTCAGACGCCGGTTACGTGGTCCTCCCGCCGCTTGGCGCTATCCTGTTTGCTGCACTCGGCAGGCACCCGCTAGCAGGACTTGCTGCTGCCTTCGCCGGGGTTTCGGCGGGCTTCAGCGCCAACCTTCTGCTTTCCGGTACCGATGTCCTCCTCGGTGAGTTGACGATCCAGGCGGCTTCCACCATCGATCCGGCCTACGCCGAACAGATGAACCTGGCGATGAATTACTACTTCATTTTTGTGTCCACATTTTTCTTAGCTGTGATCGGCACACTTGTGAGTCAGTTCGTCGTCGAACCGCGGCTGGGAGAATACAAGGGCGACTACCGGGAGACCCTTACTTCATTAACGGGCACGGAAAAGAAAGGTATCTTCTGGTCGATGGGTTCAGCGCTTCTGACCACCATTCTGCTTGCACTGCTCATCGTTCCGTCTAACGCTCCGCTCCGCGGTGAAGGAGGGGCCGTCGTTCAGTCGCCGTTTATGGACTCCCTCGTTGTCGTAATTATTATAGCCTTCTTCATTCCCGGGCTTGTATACGGTATTGTGACAAAAAACATTAGAAACGATACGGACGTCGCTAATCAGCTTTCTGATACGATGGCAAGCATGGGCATGTTCATTCTGCTCGCTTTCACAGCCGGACAGTTTGTGGCCTATTTTGAAGAAACCAATCTGGGCACATTTATGGCTGTGTACGGCGCGGACTTTTTACAGTCTATTAATCTTACCGGCATTCCTTTAATTTTGGTATTCGTACTAATTGTCGGGTTTATCAACCTGTTTATCGGAAGCGCCTCTGCCAAATGGGCCATACTCGCGCCTGTATTCGTTCCGATTATGATGCAGCTTGGCTATTCACCGGAACTGACTCAGATGGCGTACCGCGTGGCAGATTCATCCACCAATATTATTACGCCGCTGATGACTTATTTTGCAATTATTATCGCATTTGCCCAACAGTATGACAAAAACATGCGCATCGGGTCCCTGATAGCAGTTATGCTTCCGTATTCTGTCGCATTTCTCCTGTTCTGGTCCCTGCTGCTTGTCGTATGGATGCTCACCGGCATTCCGCTCGGTCCAAACGGCCCGATTGAATACAATGGCTAAAAAACGTTTAAAAGCAGGAGCTTTGGCTCCTGCTTTTTCATATTATTCCAAATGTGTAATTCGGTTGATGTATTGAATAGAAGCACGGTCTTTTCGAAAGTGAATCCGGGATACTCCTGTGTTGTCGATACGCATGGAACGCTGGAGCGATACCCAGTTGTCTTTAGCCAGTAAATACATAAAGAAGATTGTAATAAAACCTCCGTGCGAAACGACAGCAATCTGATCTTTATCTTTCCATTCCTCGGTCAGCTTATAGTACAGCCAGGCGCACCGCTCTGTCAGATCGTTTTTTGTTTCTGCCCCTTCCACTTCAGCGGTTAAAAGATCCCGGCCAATAAGATCCGGGAATTCATTTTGAATAACCTCTCTCGCTTTCCCTTCAAGCACGCCTAAATGTACTTCACGAAGCCTCTCGTCGGTGGATATGCCCACCTGCTGAAAGCCTGCCAGTGCCTCTGCGGTGGCAGAAGCCCTCAGTAGATCACTTGCAATGACGGTATCAAACTGAATCCCGCGAAAGTAACTGCCAAGCGCTTCTGCCTGTGTCTGTCCATGCGCAGTTAATGGATAATCCATCGAGCCCTGAAGGACCTGGGCATAGTTTCCTGCCGATTCCCCGTGCCGGATAAAATAAACATCAGGCATTAGTAATCCTTCCAATCCGGCTGAAACTGGCGGCATTTAATCCGCAGCTGCTCCAACATTTCTTCGAGTCTCTTCATTTCCGATTCGGAGCCTTCTTCAGGATCAATATTATCCACCATTGTCGAAAGCAGGTGCAGACGCTGTTTTATATACTGAAGCTGTTGGTTTTTGTCGTGTACTGGCGTGCTCATGACGCTCCTCCTTTTTTCTTTTCTTCTTTAAATATATCAATACGGTTCCAGCCGCCGAACACATAATAGCTGACCGCAATTGCAGCGCTGATCACAAAACTCGCCCCTATGCCAAGCGCAATTCCGTTTTCCCCAATTCTTTCGGAAAAGAACCAGGCAAGCGGAAAACGAAGCACCCAGAAAGAAATAATATTCAGGGCAAGCACCTGGATCATCGCTCCGGAACTGCGTACGATACCATTCAGCACGAAATTTATCCCTAAAAACGGATAAAAGAAAGCAACAATCTGCAGATACGTTTTACCGTATTGAATGGTGGCTTCGTCATTTACAAACAGTCCCATCAAAAATTCAGCCAGTAAAAAGACAGCGGTACTCATCGTGATCGATACGATTAAAATCAAAATTAGCGCATTTTTCGCAATTGAGCTGATACGATCCCAGCGGTTCGCTCCAATATTCTGTCCGGCCATACTTGTAATGGCAGAGCCGAGCGTTGTTGCTGGAAGCATAATCAGGCTGTCCAGCCGCTGGGCCGCCCCGTACCCGGATAGAACCACAGAGCCAAACGACGTCACCACCGTCATAATCGCCAGCTGTCCGCCGGAAATAGCCATCATCGACAACCCGGCTGGCAGGCCGAGCTTCATAATGCGCTGAAATTCTGCTTTTTCGGGGATGCTTGGTACCGCAAACGGAAGCCCCTTCACAACAATCATATATACGACCCCGAACACAAACGCGCTCCCCTGGGAGATGACCGTCGCTATAGCCGCTCCCTGGATACCCATACCAAAGCCTGAAATAAAGAGCGGATCCAGAAAAATATTCAGTCCGACGGCCATCATTATAAAGCGAAGCGGAGTTTTACTGTCGCCGACAGCACGCAGAACAGTACCTATAAAATTATAGCCAAATAAAAAGACAATACCAATAAAGTTAATGCGTAAGTATATGACTGCACTTTCCAGGATGTCCTGCGGCGTCCCCATCCACGTTAAAACGGTTGGCGCTGCAAAAAAACCTATCGTTCCGAGAATAATGGCAAGCGTTCCTAATACGGACACAAAGGCGTTCAGAGAACGCTTCAGGCCCTCGTCATCATCCGCCCCTACCCTCTGGGAGAGCACCGTTAATGTCGCGCTGTTGATTCCTATAATAAAAGACAGCACAGAAAATAAAATCGTAGCAGCCAGAGAAACCGCACCCAGGGCGCTCGCGCCGATTAAATTACCGACCCATAGGCTGTCCACAATTTGATAGGAGCTTTGAAGCAGGTTTCCAATAAAAATCGGAAAGGCGAATATCACCATTTTCTTCATGATACTGCCTTCCGTGAAGTCTAGCTGGTTACGTCCGGCATTTGCCATACTTTTCTCTCCAATTCTGTTCCAAGGCCTCTTGCACTGTTAGTCGGAAAGAAGTTCGAATGTTTCTGTAACCGCAATGCTGTCTTTTACTGACTGGACCATCGAACAGTTTTTCTTCGTCCACTCCATGTTTTTTTGCATCTGGGCTTCTGTTACGTTTTCTGCTTTTACGATAAAGTGCAGATGAACAGCAGTTATTTTATTTGCCTGCTTGTCATCCCGTTCCACCTCTGCTTCTATTTGAATATCATGCACTGTCTGGTGCCTTTTATTCATTATTTTCCGCAGCACTCCTCCGCTGCAAACAGCAATCGAAGAAGTCATCAGTTGAAAAGGGCGGAAGCCGTAATCCTCCTCCCCGGACACAGACAGCTCTCCGTAGTCTGTTTTTGTTTGAAATCCTCCGTCAGTCATCGAAAACTTCATCCTATTCACCTCTTCCATAGTATCCTTCGTGTTGTATCTTATCTAAATATAAGCCTATCTCCAAACAAAAGGTATTATATCAAAAACTGAGGGATGTTGTGCAGATACCTAAAAGCCCGAAGCTGTTTTATTCATGAAAAAAGCAGCTGCTATTATGATAGCAGCTGCTGCAGTCGTACTGTTTAGCGTACGTTTTCAGGGTAGATTTCGTTTAAGATTTCATGTGTTGGTGTAGAGATCAAGTTTTTATTAATGACTTCTTTTACTCTTTCACCCATATTATCTTCGAGATCCTTGGCATATTCTTTATCGCCGATAATATATGCCGTATCCAGGCCGCGGTTTTTCATCTGTTTGTTGATGACAGGCGCCAGGCTCTTGTACCAGCGATGGCGGTTTTCTTCAAAGCGCTTTTGGACTTTGTCCACCTGGGTGGACCCTGCAGCCGTACGGTCAGCCGATGCCGTGCCTTTGTACTCCTGCCAGTCTTCACTGTCTACATCCCAGTGGAACTGCATCTCTTCGCGGATTTTCCCCATCGAGGTATCGATCAGGTAAACGTCCTGCTTGTTCGTAAGAAGAATTGCTGTAGGCGGGAATGTTTTTTCCAGTTTTTCGAGCTGCCCGGTCTGTGGTGTCGGCTCCCACATTACTTCTGTCTCCACCGGCACCTGGAAGATGTCCGATTCCCAGGTGGATCCGTCACCGGAAGCAAAAATGATAATACTTTTCTGCAATTCATCGCGGTGATCTTCAATGTATTTTTCAATATCATCGGTAATTTTTTTGATCGCGTTTTTTTCATCTTTCGTTTCACTTTTATCTGCGTACTGCTTTAAGCCGTTGACAGCCTTTTTGTATTTAATCTTCCATTCTTCACTAGGCTGTCCGCCTTCACCAATATCTGTGTTCAAATAAAAGGATACAAAACCATATTCATCCTCTTTATTTTTCAGCTGTTTCAAATTGTTCGTAATTCCCATTGTCTGTTGCCCCTTTCCATGACTGTGTTAACTATTCAATTACCATTCTACAAAGTGTATTTCCTTCGAAAAGGAACGGTAAACGTCAAATGCAATAATATTTTCAAACCAATAAAAAAAGCAGGTTCAAATGAAAGAACCTGCCTTTTTTTATGAAGAGGATTGAGTATTTTCAGCACTCTGCAGCTGGCCTGAGCCGCTGTTTGAAGAACTGCTTTCAATAGCCGTGCTTTCTTCTTTTAATTCTTTTAATTCGCCGGTAGTTTCAAGCGTCGTCGTTTTTGCTTTCATCAGCGTTTCTTTCAGGCTGTTCACCCGGTTCACGATTTCCTGGATATCTGTGCTTGCCGACTGGAGCAGCTCAGAATAATAATTTGATGTTTCCCGTAGTGTAGAAATAACTGATTCCCTGTTCTCTGAAAGAAACTGCGACGTATTGTTCAGTGTAGAAGCTGTTTGTTTCGTCCCCTCTACAATAGGAGTACGGGTTTTACGTGTACTGAGCAAAACAATAACGGAGACGACGCCTCCAAGAATTAAACCAATTTTGAGTGCTGTGTTTCCATTCTCCTCTGCCATCACTATCCATCCTTTCGACTTTGCATATATTATTACCTATACCACATTTTACATGAATTTATTCTTTTTTACTTTATCTTATCAAAAAAAATCTACCTATCGTAAAGCTATTGTGCTTTCGATCACATTTTCATAATTTTATGGTTTGTCAAACGAGTAATATAGGGTAAACTAATGGTCAGCAGGAGTATAATAGAAAGAAAGGAAGATGTCCGCATGAGAAGACCACAGAGACTTTCGTTTGAAGACTTAATGGAAGCAAATAAAAATGAACTCAAAGGCAACAAGCAGGCACTTGATTCAATAGACCGCAGACTTGATGAAAAAAAATCCAAAGAAGTATATGTCCGCCCGGGCACTAAAAAACGAGCCAACTAATAGCGCTGCAAGGATGGCAGCCATCCGGAGATTTCCATGCCATCCTTATATAATCTCCCTTTAAATTTTTTGAATTTTTCGTTAAATAAACGCGCAAGTATATCTCTAGATAATAAAAAAAAACCGCCTTTCGGCGGCTTTTTTTCTCTCTATTTTACAGATCGGAATCTTCGAGAATGCGCTCAATTTCTTCTTTATGACCGGTCTCATCAGAAATAAGGTCTTCAAGTTTGTTTTGAAGCTCGATCATGTTAAGCTCTTCTGCCTGCTGGGCACGTTTAGTGTAGCGGTCAATTGTGTCCGCTTCAGCGTCACGGGCGGCTTCAAGCATTTCACGTACTTGGAACGTCTGCTTCACATCAGCAGGTTTTGTAGTTGGTGTGCCGCCGAGCGTACGGATTTTAGAAGCCAGGTATTGAGCGTGGCCCTGCTCGTCACCAATTTCATCTTCAAACAATGGTTTGAGCATTGGTGTGTGAATGCCGGAAACCACAGCTGCATAGTTTGTATACATGATAGCTGCTGCATATTCGTGTGCTAAGTCGACATTAAGTCCATCGATTAATTCCTGTACTTTAGGATCGTTTTCTCTTACGCGTTCCATGAATAAATTCCTCCTGTCGTCTGTTTAGTGCAATTGATGTTTTCTCATAGTTGCAACCTTCCAAGGTATATTTTACCCTTTTTCAGGCTGAAAAAACCTCTTTTTTATTTGAAAAGGTACAGATATTCGCTGTAACCCTGCTCTTCAAGCTCATTGACCGGGATAAATTTAAGAGCGGCCGAATTGATACAGTACCGTAAACCTGTCGGTTCAGGACCATCCGGAAATACGTGTCCCAAGTGGGAATCTGCTTCGTCGCTTCGGACTTCTGTTCTTCTCATCCCTAAAGAATCATCAAAGTTTTCTTTAACTTCGCTTTCCTTTAAAGGCATGGTAAAGCTTGGCCACCCACAGTTTGAATCAAATTTATCCTTTGAACTGAACAATGGCTCTCCGGAGACCACGTCTACATACAGACCTTCCTCTTTATGGTTCCAGTATTCATTTTCAAATGGACGCTCCGTGGCATCATTTTGAGTTACTTCATACTGCATCGGGGTTAAACGCTGTTTCAGTTCTTCTGTACTGTATTTTTTATTGGTGCTCATTCTGCTCACTCCAGTAATTGTTTATAAATCCTTCACGGCCGGAGCCCTTCCGGTACATCATATAGTGAAAACGATTTTTGTGATGATAATCCTGATGATATTCCTCGGCCGGATAAAACACTCCGGCTTCCCTAATTCTAGTTACCACAGGCTTTTCAAAAGGACCATTCTCATCAAGCTCCTGTTTGGAGGCTTCTGCAAGCCGGTGCTGTTCTTCATCGTGGTAGAAAATATTCGTCGTGTAGGATTCCCCGCGGTCATTAAACTGACCGCCCGGATCTGTAGGGTCAATCTGGCGCCAAAATATTTCAAGCAGCCGTTCATAAGATACCACCGATGGGTCATATTTCATTTGAATAGCTTCTACGTGACCGGTAGTTTCTGAACACACTTCCCGGTATGTCGGGTTTTCTGTATGCCCGCCGGTATATCCCGACATAATGTCGTAGACACCTTCTTCCTGTTCAAAAGGGCCCACCATACACCAGAAACATCCGCCGGCAAAGGTGGCAAGCTTCGTGTTTTGTTCTTCTGCCATGTTATTCACCCCAATCTCTCATGTACTGTTAATTATAACATTTCTTCATGTGATTTCCTGTTTATGTGCTCACCCTGAATCTTCTTTTGTTAATCTCATTCAATAAGAAAAGGCCAGCTCCCGAGCCGGCCTTTTGTCTTATTTTGCTAGTTGTTTCAGAGATTCGTGGTTAAATGCCGGGATGTCGTCTGGTTCACGGCTTGTAACCAGATTGTTGCACACAACTACTTCTTCGTCATGAAGCTTCGCTTTCGCGTACTCCATATCTGTCTGGATGGATTTAAATCCTGTTGCGTTACGGCCTTCCAGCGCTTTTGCTGTAATAAGCAGCTGCGGACCGTGGCAGATTGCAAACACCGGCTTATCGTAATCCATGAAGTATTTGGCGAAATCCACGAATCGCTGGTCGCCGCGAAGCTGATCCGGAGAAAACCCTCCTGGAATAAGAAGAGCATCAAAGTCTTCCGGCTTCACATCTTCAATAGAAGCATCAACGGTTACTTTCGCTTCTCCCTGTTTGCCGGTGACTGTTTTGCCTTTTTCGTTTTCGATTACGGTAAGTTCATGACCTTCTTTTTCGAATGCTT
Source organism: Marinococcus luteus (assembly GCF_900106595.1). GTDB lineage: Bacteria > Bacillota > Bacilli > Bacillales > Marinococcaceae > Marinococcus > Marinococcus luteus. Next base: position 218,156 of record NZ_FNNC01000006.1, on the reverse strand, counting down.
CTTTCGGGTCTGTGAATTCCACATCTTCAAAAAGATCTGTAAGGACTACTGCTATTTTACTCATTATATATCACCTTTCCTGGATATAATCTTAGTCACACAGATAAGTTTACCCAAGTCCCTGTTCATTCTAAACCTGGCTGTAGCTTATTTTGAACCGGTCGGCAATCCGGCGCATCGAAGCGGCTTTTTCTTCAAATGACGGGGTGATGCCTGCAGTCATAATTTCTTCAGCACCGTAAGCTTTTTCAAGCCATTTCAGCTTTTCTTCCACTTGGTCTATCGTTCCGACCGCGTTATGATACCGGTTTTTTCGAAACATGTCTTTTTCTTCATCCATGTACGTCACGTCTTTGATCATTTCATATGAGGGTACACCGAGCAGGCCAAGGCCTTTAGCCGTCACTGAGGATACATAATCGCCCACCGCCCTCCATTCTTCCGCCTGCCGTTCGGACTCTGCTGCAAGTGCCGAGACCGCAAGCATAAAATAAGGGGCCGGGCAGACGCTCGACGGCTGAAAATGCTCATGATAATAATCAGCTGCCTGAAAGCCTTCGTCCGGATTAATAAAATGGGCGAAGCAAAAGGGCAGACCGTTTTCTGCCGCCGTTTTAGCACTGTCCCGGCTTGAGCCGAGAATCCAGACTGCCGGCTTCACCTGAGCCCGGGGCGTCACCGTAGCGTAGTCATACAGCCCTTCGTATTTATTTCCTTCCGGAGACAAAAAAGTGAGCAGCTCTTCCAGCTGTTCGGGATACCTGGCTGCATTTCTTGAACCTCCTTCGTGAAGCGCCCTTGTAACATTTGGCATAGCGCCCGGCGCCCTGCCCAGGCCCAGATCAATACGATCGCTGTAGAGCGAAGCCAGCACTTCAAATACCTCCGCTACCTTAAAAGCGCTGTAATGCGGAAGCAGTACTGCGCCGGAGCCAACTTTTATACGCTTTGTGCATGCAGCCAGATGGGCAATTAATACTTCCGGAGCGCTCCCGGCTATGTGCTTTGTGCCGTGGTGCTCAGAGACCCAGAACCGGTGGTAGCCAAGTTCTTCAGCAATCCGGGCGTATTCCCCGGTCCAGGCGAAGGTTGTTTCCGGTGTTTCTCCGTAGGGCATGATGGATTGATCGAGTATACTCAGTTTCATGGTTCCCCTTCTTTCTTTACTTGCGCTGATAATCCGCTTTAATTTCTCCCCAATTCTTTGTATCCCATTTATAAATCGGGTTCTCCCACGTATGCTCCTTCAGCCATTTTTCTGCCCGCCGGATATCTTCCCAGATTTCCCGGCTTTCCGCATCTTCAACAAGCGTCGAATTCGCTTTTTTCTTTTCAACCCAGCCGATGGCTGTCGCTGAATCCGAATATACGGGCATCGGGCTTTCCTGTTCTTTTAAGTACCGGAGCGCGTGCACAATCCCAAGAAATTCCGCCATATTGTTGGTTCCTTTTTTAAATCCGGGATGGGCAAACACAATCTCTTCCGTTTTCGTATAGACGCCCCGGTATTCTACCGGTCCCGGGTTACCGTGGGAGCCGGCGTCTACGGAAATACTTTCCGTTATGTAACTTCCATTTTCAGTTTCAGGTTTTCCTCCGGAGCCGTTAAAAGCTGCCTCTGCTTCTTCATACGAAGGAAACGACTTGAATTTCGCTCCTTTGAATCCTTTGACCTGCTTTTCGCATTCAGCCCAGGTACTGTAAATCCCCGGTTTTTTTCCTTTCCATACTACATACCATTTCTTTTTCGCCATTTGTCTCTCTCCCTGGGGAAAAAAGAACGCCTCCCAACCAGCAGAGACGTCCATTTCCTTATTCTTCTTTTGCTGAAAAACGCTGGAACACCGTATCTTTCTGCACCGGATAGCGCTCAAAGCCGCACAGATTATTGATGATCGTTTGATTTCTTACGACGGATAAGGATAAATTCGTCGCAGCTGTGCCGTGTGAATGATCGATATTTGTGAGCATGTATATATGATTGTCGCGCCCGTCCTTGAACTGAAGACGATAATAATCATCAATCATATAATGGTCCTCATCTTCCTTTTCCACGAGCTCTCCGTACTCCTGAATCCAGTCTGGGACACTCGGCTGGAAACCGGTGGCAAGCACGACTTTATCCGAAAAACACCGGAACGTTTTATCCTGCTGCCATTGACGGAGCTTTAACTGATAGCCCCCCTCCACCGACTGAATATCCGACAGCTCAGTGGCAGCCTGGAGCACAACGTTTGGATCTTCACGTTCGATAGAACGATGATAAAGAAGATCGTATATTTTTTCAAGCGTAGGCTGTTCAATGCCCTTTCTCGCATGATCCAGCTCCGGCAGTGTCTCAAGCCTTGTTTTAATATCGAGTGAACGAAAATATTCGACAAAATCCGTAGAAAAAATCTCGCGGGCAACCTTGGCATCCTCGGCCTGGAAAAACTGAGGGGATCGGGTAAACCAGTTGAGCTTGTAATGAAAATGCTTCTGGTCCTGCAGCAGGTCATGGAAAATCTCTGCCGCACTCTGGCCGGAGCCAACAACGGTGACTTCGTCTCCACTCTTCAGCTCCTCTTTGCGAAAAGAATAATCGGCCGCATGATAAATATCATCACTCTGCTGCCTTTCAATATTAGGAGGAAGCATCGGTGCTGCCCCTGTTCCGACCGCCACATTTTTCGTATAAAAATATTCCTTTTCTCCGCTGTCCGTATTTTCCGTCGTAATTTTGTAGCAGGAAGCTCCGTTCCAGCTGCTGTCAGCAACCTCAAGCACCCGCTGCCCGAAAAGACAATACGGAAGCTGCGCGGCCACCCACTTTCCGTAGGAGTCGTATTCTCTTCTTGGCACCTTCAGCTGCTTATTAAAAAAGAACTGAAACATGCGGTTATGCTTGTGCAAATAGTTTAACAGCGTGAAACGGCTCGTCGGATCGGCAAAAGTCACCAAGTCAGCAAGAAACGAAGAATTCAGCACTGTGCCTTCGAGCAGCATTCCCGGGTGCCAGGCAAATTCATTTTTCTCATCTAAAAACACGGCTTCTATATCGTCCACTGGTTCAAGCAGGGCGGCCATACCAAGATTAAACGGTCCAAGTCCGATTCCTGCTATATCGTAAAGTTTGTTTTCCAACCTGATCACCTCAAAATTAAGTACTTCCGGCTTCAATCAAAAAGCCCAGCAATTCCGCTGGACTTCCATTCCGTATTGAAAGGCTGCCGGAAACCTTTGACTATATACGAATTTCCAACTTTGTAATCAAGTTCTATTTTCCCTTCCTTTTTTGATGTTAATCACCCAATATGGTTACAAATGAGTGAATTTACTTTTCGGACGGAAAAACAACTGAACAAACAGAATCAATGCAGCCGCAGCAGCTGTCCATGCCACCAGATTCACTTCCTGCCAGCGCTGTGTAAAAATACCTGTGAACGCCCAAACAAACACCAGCGTATACAAAACGTCGCCCGTTTTTTTATAAAATAAAATCACGGCAGCAGAAGCTGCAGCAATCGCAAGAGCAGTCCACCAGCTGCCGTCGATGATCCATCCGCGCACGCCGTTTGACGTAAGTACAACACCGATGTTCGTAATAGATGCGACCGTCACCCAGCCAAAATATACACTGATTGGCACCAGCAGGAGCCCCCGCCGGGGATTCGTTTTAATTTTCATATAAATAACACCCAAACTGAGCCACAGACCCAGAATTGCCGCCATCGTGCCGTAAAATATTTCATAATGAAACAAGAAGAGCCACAGCACATTAAATATACAGGATAGAATAAATGTATAGCCGATGCCTGCATATATATGCTCTTCCGTCGGTTTTGCGAAAAAAGCACGCAGCACCCATAAAATCATTAACAGATAAATAACTCCCCATATCGAAAAAACATAGCCTGCCGGTGTGAATAATACATTGAGCCTGTCCGATATGCTGCCGGTAGTCTGGCCGTTTAATGGCAGGGCGTTGGCAAGCCCGTTTACAGCAATGATTACCGCCAGTGCGAAAGCATTCAGTAGCTTAAGCTTCATAGAAGGAATGGAAAACATAAACACCCACCTTTGATTAAAAGACCTGGCCGCAGCTTCTTCAGCTGCCTATATACTCTATGTTCATTTTAAAAAATCCTCCGGCCGTTTTTGACCGGAAGATCATTGGGATTCTTTTTAGTTGATTTCTGCCGGTCTTGGCCCTTTACGCGCGCCTTTATCCAGACGGTTAATGGTCGCCATATCTTCATCCTCAAGCGTAAAGTCAAACACATCGATGTTGCTTTCAATGCGTTCCGGCGTTACTGATTTCGGAATGATGATCGTATCATTTTGCAGGTGCCAGCGCAGGACGACTTGAGCCGGATTTTTCCCGTGCTTTTCTGCGATGTTTTGAATGTGTTCATCATCCAGCACTTCTCCACCCTGCATGATAGGGCTCCATGCTTCCACATAAATGTTTTTCTTTTTGCAGTAATCCTTTAATTCATTCTGCGCCAGGTAAGGGTGGCATTCCACCTGGTTTAATACCGGCTTCACTGTGCATTCGTTTAAAATTCTTTCCAGATGCTCCACCTCAAAGTTACTTACGCCGATCGCTTTTACTTTGCCGTCTTCGTGCAGCTTCTCAAGCGCCTGGTACGTTTCTACGTAATCGTCATTTGCCGGCGTCGGCCAATGAATCAGGTATAAATCCACATAATCGAGTCCCAGACGTTCCAGGCTGGCCTCAAATGCCTGCAGCGTGTTTTCGTAGCCATGATCAGAGTTCCATACCTTTGTCGTAATAAAGAGCTCTTCTCTTGGAATTCCGCTCGCTTTAATAGCCCGGCCGACTCCTTCTTCATTTTTGTAGATCATTGCTGTATCGATCGAACGATAGCCGGATTTCAGCGCGTGCGTGACAACCTGTTCGGCTTCATCATCACTTACCTGAAAAACACCGAAGCCAAGCTGAGGCATTTGCAGCTGATTGTTTAAAGTTACGTAATCCATTTTGTATACCTTCTTTCTGTATATGCTGTGACTATTACTGTATACCCGCTGTTCCTTAAATTACACCTGCAGGATTTACTGTTTTTTTACAAGACGCTGGAGATAATGCTTCCACTCCTTTACGCTTGCCGGCTTATTGCTGCCGCTTGAAACAGAGATCTGTACCCCGTCTTCCTTAAACGAAGCCGGAAAAGCTACATTGCCGATTGAAGGGTTATCGGCACCATTCACCAGCTGCCAGGGATGCTTGTGCCCAGCGATCATCTGCTGGGCTGCTTTATCCCCGGAGGCGGAAATAATCAGCCAGGCGTTCTTCAAATCCTCCGGTTCACCCTCTTTTTGCTTCCAGCCAACCTTATTTTCTTCCCACAGCTTTTTCAGCCCGCCGGAAAGCTCCGGTGCCACAATCGTTACAGCAGCATTTGCCTCTAACAGCTTGCCGGCTTTGCGTTCCGCCACGCTGCCGCCGCCAATAATTACCACTTCCGCCCTGTCCAGATTCACAGCTAACGGAAAAAGAAAGTCAGACATGAATGCCTGCGTCTTTTTCAAGCGTTTCAGCGACACGGGATTCAAGCACCGGGAGCAGCCGCTCGTCAAAGCCTAAAAAGTCGCACCTTGTAAAATGCCCGGGTTTGACTTGATTATAATGAGCTGCTGCTTCGTCCATCTCTTTGATAAGCAGGCCGAGAAACATTAAATATGGCAGAATGTAGACAGACCGCTCTCCTTCAGCCAGCTCTTTCATTTTCTCCTGAAAACCCGGCTCAGCGGCGGCAAGGAAAGCTGTTTCCACCCTTGATCGGCCGGTATGTTTCTCAAGTTCCCCGGCAATACGGTAAAAGTCTTCGATGGCTCCGGGATCTTTTGCACCTCTTCCTACAAACAGGATGTCTGCCTCTTCCTCCGGCACCCAGCCTTTTACACGGAGACGGTCCAGGAGAAGATCGTTAATACGGTCATGAACACCAAAAGGGCTTCCGTACTGAATAGTTACTTCCGGGTGCATTTGCTGTACCTTTTCGAGCTCTTCAGGGATATCTTTTTTGATATGGCCGGCTGAAAGTAAAAGCACCGGGACAACAGCCAGGGTATCGGCCCCATTTTCAATGCACTCCACAGCACTCGTGACGATATCCGGCTCTGCCAATTCCAGAAAGCAGGTCCTCTGCTCGTATTCCGGGAAAGCGGCTCCCGCTTTTTTCGTAAAAGCTTTCACCTGTTCATTACCTTCAGGGACTCTCGTCCCGTGTCCAACAAACAAAATAGCTTTCATAATGATTCCTCCTTAAAGAATAGGGCTGAAGCATTTTTGAATAGAGGCGGTCACCGCCTGCTCTGAAGCCCCTGCTGCCATATCTACATGAATTCCGTATTTTTCAGCCTGTTCTTTCGTGCGTTCCCCAATGCACACAACCGTTTTTTGTGACCACCACTGTGCAGCATCTCCATTATACAGGGCGTTGATTTTTTCTACCGCTGTTGTGACAGCTTTTCTACACGGGAAAATCACTGTATTAATGGAGTCATCCACCAGCAGCCGCTCAAGTGTATGATCTGAAGACGCGGCGCTCTCTAACACATGCCCTATGTCACTGCTGCCCTGGTGACCGATTTCTTCTATCCATGCCTCACTTCCGATAAAATGAACGCCTTCTGTATACTTCCACTGCTCTTTGGAACGAAATCCGGGAAGTATCCCGTAGTCCTTCCATTTTTCTTCTGCCCGCCGGGTTGCAGCTGTAAGAAGGCAGTTCACCTGTCTCAGGTCCAGACGCCAGTTCTTCAGCTGAGCCATAAATGCTTCAACGTCGCTGGCTGTTTCAAATACAATTTCATCATAGGGAAGATCCTTTTGTAAGTGTGTAAGCTCCGGCAGTGTTTCTTCCCATACCGGCCCTTCATACACCTCCGCCCCCTGGCTTTTCCATTCGCTGCTCCATCTGCCTGCACCCGCTGTTGTCCGCACATGCCATATGTAGCGGCCAAACAACGGAAGCTCTTCAAACCAGGTCGAGACCGGCCCAGCCTTAACGACGTTGCCGACCAGCGTGATCGATGGATTTTCAATCGCATGCTTCTGCACAATATCATTGATATCTGCCAGTGTGCCCTTCACTGTCCGCTGCTTGGAATATGTGCCCCACTCGACTACCATCACGGCCGTATCCTTAGGTTTTCCCGCTTCTATGAGCCGCTTCGTAATAAAAGGCAGGTTTTTGACCCCCATATAAAAAGCGACCGTATCAATGCTTTTGGCAAGCGGCTCCCAGTCCAGATCCGGCTCTCCTGTTTCCTTCTTTGTGTGGGCCGTAATCGCTGCAAAGCTTCCCGAATAATCGCGGTGAGTCACAGGTACTCCGGCATAAAGCGGAGCAGCTATACCTGAGGTGATGCCGGGAACGATTTCGTACTCGATATCGTTTTCCTCCATTACGGCTGCTTCTTCCCCGACTCTTCCAAATACGCCGGGATCGCCTCCTTTAAGGCGCACCACCCGTTTTCCCTCACGGCTTTTTTCCACCATCATTTTCTGAATCACTTCCTGCCGCAAAATATGCTTCTGCGGCAGTTTTCCACAGTATATACGTTCCGCTTCAATCGGGGCCTGTTCCAGAAGAAGCGGGTTGACCAGCCTGTCATAAAAGATGACGTCCGCCTGCCGGATACATTCTGCCCCGCGCACAGTCAGCAGACCTTCATTTCCGGGCCCTGCTCCTACTAAATACACTTTTCCACCTGCCACCCAACCCCTCCTTTCTCTTTATCAAATGGTAAAAAAGGACACGGCTTAACAGCCCGCGTCCTCTACGTATCCTTCTTTATTGTTCTTCGATGTAATTCCAGTTCACTAAAACGTCCACCACTTCCTGGGCAGATTCTTCAATGGATTTTTGTTCGGTATTTACCGTAAGCTCCGGGTTTTCCGGCTCTTCATAGGGAGCGTTGATTCCGGTAAAGGAAGGAATTTCTCCGGACCGAGCTTTTTTATACAAGCCCTTCGGGTCCCGTTCTTCACAAGCTTCGAGGCTCGCCTCTACATATACTTCGATAAATTCTCCATCCGAGAGCAGTTCACGCACCTGATGGCGGTCCTCCCGGTACGGGGAAATAAAAGCAGTACTGACGATCTGGCCGCTGTCAACGAACAGCTTTGCCACTTCTCCGATGCGGCGGATATTTTCAGTCCGGTCCTCCGGAGAAAAGCCAAGGTCCTTGTTCAGGCCGTGGCGTACGTTATCTCCGTCGAGCACGTAAGTATGGCTTCCCCGTTCAAAAAGCTTCCGGGAAACGGCGTTAGCAAGCGTGGATTTACCTGAGCCGGAAAGACCGGTAAACCAGAGCACAAAGCTTTGGTGCTTATTTTTTTCCTGACGTTCTTCTTTGGATACCGAGGCGTCGTGCCAGACGATATCTGTGGATTTAGACCCCATCGTTTTCCTCCTGTCGTTTATGAATTGGAAGTCTGGCGCTGCATGCCGCGGATCAATACTTCCACGACCTCCGGACGGCTGAACTCTTTTGGAGGCATTTCGCCATTAGTCAGCATGGCGCGCACTTTCGTACCGGAAAGAATGACATGGTCAGCTTTGTCGTGCGGGCACGTTTTTGCCGTCGCCATGTTTTCACATTTCAGGCAGTAGAAGGAATGCTCAAAGAAGCGCAGCTGAATGCCAAGTTCTTCAAACGTAAACTCGGAGAAAATTTCCTGGGCGTCATACGTGCCATAATAGTCACCGACACCAGCATGGTCACGGCCGACAATAAAGTGGGTGCAGCCGTAATTTTTCCGTACCATTGCATGAAATATTGCTTCCCGCGGTCCCGCGTAGCGCATAGCAGCAGGAAATACGGCTAAAAACGTCCGGTTTTCAGGATAGTATTCGTCGAGAATGGTCTCATAGCTTTCCATACGCACATCGGCAGGAATATCATCTGATTTTGTTGCCCCGACAAGCGGGTTTAAAAACAGGCCGTCCACGGTTTCAAGCGCTGCTTTTTGAATATATTCATGCGCCCGGTGGACTGGGTTTCTCGTCTGGAAGCCAACCACGGTATTCCAGCCGCGGCTTTCAAACGCGCTGCGCGTTTCTTCCGGGTCCAGATAATAGTTTTCAAACTGTTCATGGCCGATTTCTTTTACAAGCGTAATTTTACCGGAAACATACGTGTCCGGACGGTCGTACATTTTCTTTACGCCGGGGTGGGCTTCTTCTTCGGTGCGGTATACTTCTTTTGCTTCCCGCTTCTTATCCGGAGCATAGAATCCTTCAAGTTCAATCGTACCGTACGTTTCTCCGTCAAAAACAAGGCGGGCTTCTTCTCCCGCTTTCAATTCCTCCGCTTTTTCCTTCGTGACCGGCAGGGTAATAGGAATACTCCAGACCGTGCCATCTGCAAGGCGCATCGAAGAAACCACCGAGTTGTAGTCCTCTTCGCTCATGAAGCCTTCGAGCGGACTGAATGCGCCGTTTGAAAGCAGCTCAAGGTCGGATAAAGCGACCTCATCAAGCTCAATTTGTTTTTGAATGGATGAAACGTCTTTGTTCAAGTCCTTACGATTTACTAATTTTCCACCGTGTGGAGTACTTAAAGCCATGATCATCGTCCCTTCTTCGTCTTAATTCATCAGCGGTGCAGGCCGCATTCTGTTTTTCCGCTTCCTGTCCACCGGCCGCTGCGCAGGTCTTCGCCTTCGAGCACTTTCGCGGTGCACTGTACACAGCCGATACTTGGATAATTCTGCTCGTGCAGGTCATTGTAAGGAAGATCGTTGTCTTCAATATAGGCCCAGATATCGTCCCACGTCCAGTGGATCAGAGGGCAGATTTTAATCGATTCAAACCGGTTATCTTCGTTCACAAACTGCGTATTGCGGCGGGTAAGTGACTGCGATCTGCGCAGGCCGGACATCCAGGCGCCGTACTGGCTCAATTCGTTTTCGAGGGGCTGCAGCTTCCGAATGCTGCAGCAGCGGTCCGGATCTGTTTCCCAGAGTCTTTCGCCTTCCTGGGCCGCCTGTTGTTTAGGCGAAAGTTCCGGTTTCACCATTTTAATGTTTAACTCCGGATACTTATCACGAACTGCGTCAATTACATCATACGTTTCTTTAAAATGAAACTGGGTGTCGAGAAAAGCGATGGTTGCATCTGGTTTCACCTGGCTGATTAAATCAATCAATACAATTCCTTCAGCTCCGAAACTGCATGCATACACTAAATCATCGCCATATTCGCTGTAGGCCCAACGGATAACTTCAAGCGCACTTTTTCCTTCCAGCACTTCGTTATTCACTTGCTCCAATTCATTTGTCTGCAGGGAATCGTATACTATCATGCGCTTCCATCCCTTTCACTTTAATATTGTACCTGTTTCTATAAAAAATGAAAATCTTATTTTAAAGTCCTTGTAATCCTCAGTAAATTTATCAGGTTTATTAACTTACACTACATTTTAGTGGTTGCGTTTTGCAAAGTCAACAATACAAATCGTTTAACTAGGGATTATTCCCGGGGCGATTCTCTACGGCATACTTTTTCTTGTTAGCATTAGCTTTCATATCAGTATTTATGGCATAATATAAAAGGATCTTTCTTTAAAAAACAACATCGGTTCAGCGCACAATTTTTAGGAGGTTACGGATGAAATTTATTGATAATGAAGGCATAAATGACCCGAGACTCAATTTAGCCATCGAAGAATTTGCTTTAAAAAACATGGATCTCGACAAAGACGAAATGTATTTGCTTTTTTATGTGAATAACCCTTCCATTATTATTGGGAAAAATCAAAATACAATTGAAGAAATCAACACCGATTACGTGGAGAAGCACAACATTCAGGTGGTACGACGTCTTTCCGGCGGCGGGGCAGTCTATCATGATTTAGGCAATTTGAATTTCAGCTTTTTAACTAAAGACGACGGAAACAGCTTTCAAAATTTCCAAAAATTCACTCAGCCGATCGTTGATGCGTTGAATAACATCGGGGTTCCGGCCGAAATGTCGGGGCGCAATGATTTACAGGCGAATGGAAAAAAAATTTCCGGTAATGCCCAGTTTGCCACGAAAGGGAGAATGTTCAGCCACGGTACCCTGATGCTTGATTCGGAAATTGAAAACGTCGTAGCTGCGCTGAATGTAAAAGACGAAAAAATACGCTCGAAAGGGATCAAATCCATTCGGAGCCGTGTAGGAAATATCAATGAGTTTTTGGATGAGCCGCTGTCTGTAGAAGCCTTCAAACAGCTCATTCTACGGTATATTTTTGGAAGCGACGAAGCCATCGAGCAGTACCGCCTTACCGACGGGGACTGGAAGGAAATCCATAAAATATCTAATGAGCGTTACAGCAACTGGGACTGGAACTACGGCAAATCCCCGGCTTTTGATATTCACCGCAACAAAAAATTCGATGCCGGCATGCTCGACATCCGCTTCAACGTCAAAAAAGGCGTGATTCAGGAAACGAAAATATACGGTGATTTTTTTGGTACCGGAAACGTAGAGGATCTCCAGGAAGCACTTCAGGGTACGAAGTATGAACGCGATGCCATTTATGAAACATTATCGCAGTTTGATCTGTATACGTATTTTGGAGCTATTTCCATTGAGGAAGTAGTGGACTTAATTTATTAATTAAGCTGAATTTTTTCGTAAAAATGGGAAATTACTCATTTTTTACGTGACCTTAGACCCTTATTTAAGTACCCCCATTCCTCTACAATTAAATACTAGAGACTAATAACCCGGAAAAGGTGAGTAAACAAAATGGCATTAACAGAAATTGGTATTGATTTAGGAACCGCGAATATTCTCGTTTACACGAAAGAAAAAGGCATTATTCTTAACGAGCCTTCAGTTGTAGCACTTCATATCGACACAAAAGAGGTCTACGCTGTAGGTACAGAAGCAAAAGAAATGGTCGGAAAAACTCCGGCCAATATCATTGCGACCCGTCCGATGAAAGAAGGCGTTATTGCAGATTATGATATTACATCTGCCATGCTTTCACATATCATTAAAAAAATCCAAAAGGAAGCAGGCTTTACTCTCCGCAAGCCGAAGGTCGTAGTATGTACGCCGTGTGATTCCACCTCCGTAGAACGCCGGGCCATCCGGGACGCAGTGCTTGGCTGTGGAGCTAAATCTGTTTCCTTAATCGAAGAACCGATTGCAGCAGCGCTCGGTGCAGAGCTGCCTGTAGATGAACCTAAAGCGAACGTAATAGTCGATATTGGCGGGGGTACGACAGAGGTTGGCATTATTTCTTACGGCGGCATTGTTTCTTCACGGGCGATCCGCCGCGGCGGAGACCATCTGGATGAGAGCATTACCCAGCATGTCCGCAAAGAATACAACATGCTGATCGGCGAACGGACCGCTGAAAATATCAAAATGGAGATCGGCTCCGCTATTCCGGACGGTGAAGTCCGTACGATGGAAATCCGGGGCAGAGACCTTGTGAACGGGCTGCCGAAAACCATTACCCTGGAGTCACCGGAAATTCACCGGGCTATCACGGAAACCCTCGAGCAGATTCTCGAAACCATTCGCGTTACTCTCGAGCAGTGTCCGCCTGAACTGAGCGGCGACATCGTCGATCAGGGAATTGTGCTTACCGGCGGGGGGGCACTCCTGAACGACCTTCAGGAGTGGCTGAGCCGCCAGATTGTCGTACCGGTTCACCTTGCATCGTCCCCTCTGGAAGCTGTCGCGATAGGTACTGGTAAATCGTTGGAAATGATCAACAGTCTGCAGAAAGCTTCCATGTAATAAACAAAAAATCGTCCCCAGGCCTAAAACCTGGGGACGATTTTTTATATCCGCTTGTTGATTTTCCAGCGTTTACTACTGTATCTGTTTTTGCAGCCACGGGTGCAGGTGGTCCAGCAGTTCGTGGGACAGGTTGTCGTTCTGCTGCTTTAAGTACCTGCGCTTCGTTTTCATGATCGAAAACTCTTCCGGCTGGTGTCTGAGAATATGATTCATCTCTTCGACTACATAAGCCTCCACCGGACCGCTCGTCTGCTGGGCAATCGCACTGACGTCTTCTGCCTTCACCTGGGCATCTTTGCCGCCATTTACGGCGATCACAGGAATACGCAGACGGTGAAAAGCTTCCCGGGGGTCATAGTCAGCGTGCTCCTGAAACCATTTCACATTCACATTTTTATATTTTTTTGATGCTTCTTCATCAAGCAGCTCCTTGAGCACTTTATGCTGCTTTTTGATCATCCGCTTGTTTACTTTTCCCGTCTTCAATGCGCGGTAAAAGATCCCTTTCCCCTCACTTATTTCCCTTTCCACCGATTCTCCCTGCTCGAGTAAAATATCAAACAGCGGCTTAGGCGACGATGCGAGTGCCATAACCCCCTGTACCTTTTCTTTTTCAGCCACCTTGGGAGCAATCGACCCACCTTCGCTGTGACCGAGAATGAAAATTCTCTCTTCGTCAATTTCAGGGATCATTTTCAAAAGACGCACCGCAGCAGCACCATCTTCGATTAAATCCTGCAGCCCCGTTTCACGAAAATCCCCTTCACTGCTCCCTGTGCCTCTCTTATCATAACGCAGCGCCGCTATACCCTGTTTTTCAAGCCAGGCGGCAAGTTGATTATAAATGTTTAATTTCATCCCCGGGGCATTGCCATCGCGGTCTATAGGGCCGCTCCCCCCAATTATCAGCACACCAGGGGCTTTTTCATGCCCGTTCTCAGGCACGGTGAGCGTTCCGTACAACGTTTCTGTTTGATCAAGTGTTATCAGCTGCTCCATGCTTTCACGCTCCATTAAAGGTTTTTGTATTAGTATTCCTATTTTTCGTTTAATAAAAACCTTTTTCCCATTGATAATTATATTGACTAATTTGTATATACAAGTTAAAGTGAATTTATAAATTGGTATCGTTTTCAAATGCATTCATTTAAGGAGGAACCAAAATGGCAAAAATCACAAAGGAAGCCGTGGAGACGATTGTAGAAGCCGTGGGAGGCAACGAAAACATAGAAACAGTCACCCACTGCGTGACAAGGCTGAGATTTGTTTTGTACGACGAAGAAAAGGTAGATAAAGAAAAGCTTACCAACCTGGATCTTGTGCGGGGAGCTTTTTCTTCCGGCGGCCAGTACCAGGTAGTTATCGGTCAGGGCACTGTAGACAAAGTTTATAAAGAGTTGATGAGTGTCACAGGCCGTTCCGAGGAAAGCGGCGGCCGTGCAGGTGACGAAGATTCTGAAAGCGATGCCAGTGAAACGCAGAAATCCGGTAAAAAACAGAATGGATTTCAACGGTTTATCCGCCTGCTCGCCGACATTTTCATTCCGATTCTTCCTGCCATTATCACCGCAGGGCTGCTGCTTGGGTTAAACAACCTGTTAACCGGTCCCGGCATATTTTTCGACGAAGCTGTAATCGAAGTATATCCCCAGTGGACCAGTTTTTCTGAAATTATTTTCATCATTGCAAACGCTTCATTTAACTTTCTGCCTGTTCTCATAGGTTGGTCGGCAGTCAGGCGGTTTGGCGGCAGTCCCCTGCTCGGTATTGTGCTCGGGTTAATTTTCGTTCACCCGGAGCTTTTAAGCGCGTATGCTTATGGCGATGCAAGTGCAAACAACGAAGTGCCAACCTGGGATTTATTTGGCTGGAACGTTGAGCAGGTCGGCTATCAGGGCCAAGTGCTTCCAGTGCTTGTAGCTTCCTATGTTTTAGCACAAATTGAAATTTTCCTCCGGAAGCGGATCCCGGATTCTATCCAGGTCCTGCTGGTTGCACCGATTGCTTTACTTGTTACCGGATTTTTCACCTTTATTATTATCGGACCGGTTACCTTCGGTCTCGGGAACGCGATTACCGACTTCTTCCTGTGGACCTTTGACCAATACGCATGGCTTGGCGGTCTGCTTTATGGCCTGCTTTATGCTCCGCTCGTTATTACCGGGCTTCACCATACATTCCTTGCGGTGGACCTGCAGCTTACAGCTTCAACTGATGGAACCTTTTTATGGCCGATTCTCGCTCTTTCCAACATTGCCCAGGGCTCTGCTGCTGTTGGTATGATGATTTTAGCCTGGAGAGATCAGAACATGCGGGGGCTCGCAGGTTCCGCCGGCCTCTCGGCGTATCTTGGCGTTACCGAGCCCGCATTATTCGGGGTCAATCTGCAGTACCGGTTCCCATTCTTCTGTGCGCTTATCAGCTCTGCCATTGCAGCAACGTTTATCAGTATTAATAACGTACTGGCCTTTGCTGTCGGCGTCGGCGGTATTCCCGGAATCTTTTCCATTCGTCCACCGGACTGGGGAGCGTTCTTTATCGGAATGCTGATTGTCATTATCCTCCCGATTGTATTAACCTATCTTTATGGGCGTATTCGTAAAGTAGAAGTTTAACCAATGAATTCAGGCGTCTGCTGAAACTGTTAGCAGGCGCCTTTGCTCCATACAGCATATATGCGAAAGGATGAGCAGAATGGAACCATGGTGGAAACGGGCAGTTATTTACCAGATTTACCCTAAAAGCTTTAACGATACGACCGGCAACGGGGTCGGCGACCTTCCCGGTATCATCGAAAAGCTTGATTATCTGCAGGATCTCGGAATTGATGTTTTATGGCTCAATCCTGTGTACCCTTCTCCTCAAAAGGATAACGGATACGATATCAGCGATTATTATAATATTTACGATGTATATGGAACGATGGAGGACTTCGAACGTCTGTTGAGTGAGGCTCATGCAAAGGGTATGAAAATCATTATGGATATCGTTATTAACCATACCTCCACAGACCATGCCTGGTTCCAGGCCGCTTCGTCAGATGCTTCAAGTCCTTACCGCGACTATTACATCTGGAAGGATCCCGTAGACGGGGACGTACCAAACAACTGGGTGTCTAAATTCGGCGGCTCTGCATGGCAGTGGCATAAACCGACAAACCAGTACTATCTGCATCTGTTTGACGTCAGTCAGGCAGATTTGAACTGGGAAAATGAAGCACTGCGCCGCCAGCTGTACGATATGATGCATTACTGGTTCAATAAGGGTATTGATGGTTTCCGGCTCGACGTCATCAATTTAATCTCGAAGGATCAGCGGTTTCCAAATGACGACATTGGGGACGGCCGCCGGTTCTATACAGATGGCCCGAGAGTGCACGAGTGGATGCATGAAATGAATCAAAACGTATTTGCCCCGTACGGAGCTATGACGGTCGGAGAAATGTCGTCTACGACGATTGACCACTGTATCAAGTATACCCGCCCGGATCGGGAAGAGCTGAGCATGACCTTTAACTTCCATCATTTAAAAGCGGATTATCCCGGAGGAGAAAAATGGACCCTGCCTGAATTTGATTTTGTGCAGTTAAAAGAAACATTATCCGACTGGCAGACCGGTATGTACGAAGGTGGCGGCTGGAATGCGCTGTTCTGGTGCAATCATGATCAGCCCCGCATTGTAAGCAGGTATGCCGATGACGACAAGTACCGCGTAGAATCGGCAAAGATGCTCGCAGCGACCATGCACTGTATGCGCGGCACTCCTTACATTTATCAGGGCGAGGAGCTTGGGATGACGGACCCTTCCTACAGCTCCATTAACGACTACCGTGATGTGGAAACCATCAATTATTATGATATTATGCAAAAGCAGGGAAAAAGCCCGGAGGAAGCGTTCGCTGTCATTCAGGCCCGTTCCCGGGACAATGCACGTACACCGATGCAGTGGGACAGCTCGAAAAATGCCGGTTTTAGTGAAGCCGAGCCGTGGCTGCCGGTGCCGGGAAATTATACGTTCATTAATGCCAAAGAAGCGGTAAGCGATCCGGAGTCTGTGTATCATTTTTACAAACAATTAATTCAGCTTCGCAAGGATTACAAAATCCTGACGACTGGAGATTATCAGCTTCACCTCCCGGACCATTCTTCCCTTTTCGTCTACACACGCGAGGACGAAGATGAAGCATTACTCATCATAAGTAATTTCTCTTCTGATATAATTCAAGCCGGCAGTCTGGATCTTCCCCGGAAAGAAGCGGCAGGAACTGTTTTTGTCACCAACTACAAACGGGACAGCTTTTCCCTGGAAACTGACAGCCTGCAGCCGTATGAAACGATCGTTCTGCATTATCAAAAATAGCTGCCTGGGGTGTAACGAGCATGGGTACAAAAAGAAAGTATTTAGACATCTATGAAGAAATAGCGCGCGGCATCCGCAATGAGCAGTTTCAGCCTCATGTCCTGCTTCCTTCCGAGCATGAGCTCACTTCTATGTACGAAACGTCAAGGGAAACCATCCGCAAAGCGCTGAACCTTCTATCCGAACACGGTTATATTCAAAAAATTCAGGGCAAGGGTTCCGTTGTGCTTGAAACCGGACGGTTTGATTTTCCGGTTTCCGGGCTCGTCAGTTTTAAAGAGCTGGCGGAACAGACCGGCAGCACCAGTGAAACTCATGTACATTCCTTAACCCTTTCCACCTTGCCGCCGGCCCTTCAGCATGTGCTCGAGGTTCAGGAAACGGAGCAGGTCTGGGAAGTAAAACGGCAGCGGAAAATGGACGGCGAAAACATTGTGCTCGATATTGACTACCTGCTTGAGCGCTGGGTGCCCGGTCTCACCGAAGACATTTGCGCTGATTCTATTTATAACTATGTGGAAAATAAACTGAAGCTTGTGATCAGCTTTGCACGTAAAGAAATTACTATTGAAAAGCCGACGGAAGAAGATAAGCAGCTTCTTGATCTTTACCCGGATTCGAGTATTGCGGTCGTTCGAAACTATGTGTATCTCGATAATGCAGAATTATTTCAATACACTGAGTCCAGACACCGTTCGGATAAGTTCCGTTTTATCGACTTTGCCCGCCGTCACCGTTAAAATGGTAGCAGGAGCAAGGTAAAGACAAATCGAAGGAGTGATTTCTCCTGTTTACTATACGGGACTATCCGGAGTTTTCCTGGTCGCTGTCGAGACATAAAACGCTGCTTCAATGCGAACGGCAGTATGCTCACCAGTATTACTCCTCACACAACGGATGGCTGCGGAATGCTGACCCTTTTCCGCGTCACGTCTACCGGTTGAAAAATTTAACCAATCTTGAAATGCTGTTTGGGTCTATTGTGCACGATCTAGTGGAAGAAACGCTGAAAAAATATTTAAATGACGGGCATCTCCCGACAAAAGACACC
Organism: Marinococcus luteus; assembly: GCF_900106595.1. GTDB lineage: Bacteria > Bacillota > Bacilli > Bacillales > Marinococcaceae > Marinococcus > Marinococcus luteus. The sequence goes on along the minus strand of NZ_FNNC01000006.1, from coordinate 199,985 downwards.
TTGAAAGAAACGATCCGCACCCGCCTGAATGAAGGGTTTATCGATTCTACGCAAAACGCGGAGCAGTGGCGTAAAAAGCCGAAACATACGACAATGCTCCATGAAATTTACTACGGCGAAGAGAAAAAGCTGCCCACGGAGAAAATTAAAAAAATCCAGGACCGGCTCGTGGCTGTAGTGGAGCATATTTTAACCTGTGACACAGTACTCGAGCTTTCTTCTGACCGGCCGACCTATTACCTCGAATCGGAAGAACTCCGAACGATGAGCCTTGAAAATACAAAAGTATTTGCCGTGCTCGATTTTCTTTATAAAGATGAAGAAAACAATAAATGGGTCATTGTAGACTGGAAAACCGGTCTGCAGACAGAAGAAGATCCGTACCAGCTGGCTTTGTATGCTCAGTATGTCCTTGACTACTACCCGGAAGCAGCGCTCGAGGATATCGTCGTACGGAATGAATATCTGCTCGAAGGCACAAGTGTCGAACACAAGCTCGATCACTCCACCCTTCAGGAGGTCAGGGAGCTGCTCGTCCAAAGCGTGGAACGTATGGCAGGCTTCCTTGAGGACAAAGAAGCCAACAAGCCTCTTCCACTCGAATATTTCAAAAAAACGACCAACACCTTCGCCTGTAAGCGGTGCAACTTCTATGAGCTCTGCTTCCCGCAGCAGTAAACAAGCAGCGCGCTGATGCCAAAAATGAAAAGTACCAGAGTCCGTAATACGGACTCTGGTACTTTTTTTATTTCGGAGGCATACGGAGCGCACCGTCCAAACGGATAGTTTCCCCATTTAACATCGTGTTGTGGATAATTTCTTTCACAAGCGAGGCGTACTCATTTGGAAATCCGAGCCTTCTTGGGAATGGAACGTTCTGTCCCAGCGTCTGCCTTGCCTTTTCCGGGAAAGACATATAAAAAGGAGTTTCGAATAAGCCCGGAGCAATAGCCATGACGCGTATGCCAAAGTCTGAAAGCTCTCTGGCCGCCGGCGCTGTCAGACTCCAGATACCACCTTTAGAAGCGCTGTAGGCAGCCTGGCCGACCTGGCCTTCATAGGCCGCGATCGAGGATGTATTAATAATGATGCCTCTTTCTCCCTGTTCGTTTGGTTCGTTATGTCTCATCGCATCTGCACCGAGCCGGAGCATATTAAATGTGCCAACCAGATTCGTCTGAATAACACGATTGAAATGATCGAGGGAGTGAGAATCCTTTTTATTCAAAATCTTCTCTGCAAGCCCGAGTGCTGCGCAGTTAACTACTCCGTCGATGCGCCCAAACGTTTCTATCGTCTTATCGATAGTCGCTTTTCCTTTTTCGTCCGAAGTGACGTCCATTTCAATAAAAATGGCGCTGTCCCCAAGCTCTTTTGCTCTTTTTCTTCCGGGTCTCACCTCAAAATCGGCGATAACCACTTTTGCGCCGTTTTCTACAAGCATATTCGCTGTAGCACCGCCAAGTCCGGATGCACCGCCCGGCAGTAAAAAAACTTTTCCGTTAATATCCATACTGCTTCCTCCCCTGTCTGTTCCTAAAGTATAAGCCACTACTGCCATTCTACCTTATAATTACCCTAAAGAACTATTCATCAAAAGTATATCTCCCCCTCTATTCGGGAATATTTTAAAAAAATGTGTAGATTCTTTTTTTCAGCGGGAAGGTTATAATAAGAAAAGATGGTTGGGATGTCCTCCAAAGGAAAGGAATGGAATGGCTCATGAAACAAACGACCGGCTGGATGATTTTGCGGTTTGTCATCGTTATAATAGCCGCTTTCGCTCTTGCATGGGCGATTGGCAAGGTTTTTTCCTATACGTATCCGTTTTGGATCGCTGCTTTTTTCGCGTGGATGCTTATGCCGCTTACGAAGTGGCTTCATTATAAACTGCGTCTGCCAAATGGGATAGCTGCCCTTCTTGGCCTCCTGCTTACTTTGAGCATTGTCGGAGGCATTATTACCGGTCTCATCTTTCTTTCAATTGAACTATTCAATGTGATCGCTGAGAAGGGACCCGCCTGGATGGAAAGCACCTTTCAGCAAATGCAGAATTTTTACAATGAAAACCTCCTTCCCTTCTGGGAAAGAGCCACAGGAGCCGCTTCCGGCATCGGCGGCCAGTCTTCTGTAGATCAGGGGATAGCTGAGCTTGGAAGTCAGCTTGGCTCTGGTCTTGGCTCAGTCGCTCAAACTACTGCCGACGCTTTAACCCAATTAATTTTAGGTATTCCTACGCTTTTGATTGTCCTGTTATTTATTGTATTAGCTATTTATTTTATCGGAAAAGACTGGAATAGATATGCCGGGAAAATGAAATTGGCCCTGCCGCCCTTTGTCATCGAGCGGTTGAAAGCTTTTTATCAGTCCATGTGGGCGAGAGTATTCGGCTACATCCGGGCGCAGCTGATTCTTATGCTTGTGACAGGCGTTATTGTGTTAATCGGCCTTCTTATCATGAGAGTCGAAGGAGCCTACTGGCTCGCCGCCATCGTTGGTGTCGCTGAATTTCTTCCCTACTTAGGCACCGGCACTATTTTAATTCCATGGGGAGTGTATCTGATCATTTCAGGCAACTTCGGCCTTGGGCTTGGCCTTTTGATTCTTTATACGATTACAATGATTGTACGGCAGATTATCGAGCCAAAAGTGCTCTCTTCGAGCATGAATCTGAACCCGCTCGCTGTGCTGATTTCCCTGTTTGCCGGCCTGCAAATGTTTGGAGCCGTAGGCCTGCTGGCGGGGCCCGCCATTCTGGTTCTGTTTATTATTCTTTGGGATATCGGCGTTGCAAAAGACATCTCCCGTTTTATCCGGTACGGCTTCGATAAATAAACTATCCTTTAACTACGGAAAAGATGCCTTACGCCTTTTGGGAGGACCACGGTTTCTTTTCCGTAACTTCTGTTATGATTACTTCCAATTAGGGAACGGGATACTATACTTATTATTATGATTTAGAAAGGGTGTCAACATTGGAATCAACAACCGTTCATTCATCTAATGAAGAAGAAATACTGGCCGCCTGGCAAAAGGCCGATGATGCTTTCGCTCCCTGGGCTTCTCTGCCCATAGAGAAACGGCTGAGCTACATACAGCTGCTTCGTTTTACTATCAGCGATCTCCGGGAAGAGATTGCCGATATTATCTCCTCCGCTACAGGAAAGCCTCCTATAGAAGCACTGGGATCTGAAGTCATTCCGGTTCTTGAAGCACTGCGTCACATTGAAAAAGAAGCTCCCGGCCTTTTCAACCGTGAGCGTGTCAGAACCCCGATGATTTTCCTGGGTAAAAATTCATCAATTATCCGGAAGCCCCGCGGGAAAATTGCTATTATTTCTCCATGGAACTTTCCGTTTCAGCTTTCTCTTATCCCTGTTGTCGAAGCGCTGACTGCAGGAAACTGCGTGCTTTTAAAGCCTTCCGCAGAGACGCCGCTCGCGAGTCTTCTTCTTGAAAAAATCTCGGGACTTTTTCCTGACGGAGTCTTTCAGGTCCTTCACGGCGGAGCTGAAACCGGGCGCTTAATGATTGAGCAGCAGCCGGACTATATTCATTTTACGGGATCGGTCGCGACAGGAAAGGTTATCCAGAAGCAGGCCGCCGAGCATTTGATCCCCACCACCCTCGAACTGGGCGGAAAAGATGCTATGGTCGTTCATGAAGATGCAAACGTGGAACGGGCAGCGAATGCTGCTTCCTGGGGTGCCTTCATGAACAGCGGCCAGGTCTGTTTATCTGTCGAGCGCGTGATTGTGCACGAAGAGGTTCAGGAAGAATTTTTGAACAGTGTACGCAGTAATATCGCCGCTCTGCGCCGGGACGGCGAAAAAGAGTATGAAATCGGGCGAATGACGACAAAAAAGCAGTGGGATATTGTCTACAGCCAGGTCCAGGAAGCACTTGACCAAGGTGCCGAACAAATAGCCGGAAAGCCTCCGGAGCAGTGGGACGACCAGACCCTGACGATCGAACCAGTTGTTTTGACTGGAGTAACCGGAGAAATGCGGGTATGGAAGGAAGAGACTTTTGGTCCTGTATTTTCAGTAAGAACTTATTCTACAATAGACGAGGCACTCGAGCTGTTCAACGATACAATTTACGGTCTGAGCGGATCCATTTTCACTGCTGATCAGGAACTTGCGGCAAACTTTACTGCAAAGGTCCGTACAGGCAACTTCATGATCAATGATGTAATCTCCCACGCTGCCAATCACTACCTTCCTTATGGAGGCACAAAACAGAGCGGCATAGGGTCCTACCACGCCACCGCAGGTATGCGTTCGTTCAGTATTGAAACGTCCGTTATGAGCGCAAGAGGTAGTATGAACAGCGAAATTTTATGGTATCCTTATGAAGGAAAGTTCGAATCACTTTCGCAGATCATCGACTATTACTATGGCAGAAACCGTAACTGGAAATCATTTTTGCAAACGTTTATGGGCCTCACACGCCGGCCGTAATGCTGATGTTTTCCGCCTGCCTTTAGGAGCATGAAAAATGGGAAGTTCATCAAAATGGAAACGATTCTCCCCGAAGCAGCTGTGGAACCGTGTTAAGCATACACTGCAGCCTGCTTCCGCGGACGGAGAAAAATCAAACAGCAGGCTGGACCGGCGGCGGCAGCACAAAGAGCGCCAAAAGGACACACGCCTGTATAAAACATCGCTTTATGCGTTTTATACAATGTGTGTACTGCTGATGCTTATGCCCTTTGTTTATTTTCTCCCGTGGCCGTCCATTGCCACCTGGCTGGTGGTGCTGATTCTGCTTACGCTCGGAACAACAGCGACCCTCGCTGCAATTACAATAAAAAAGCAGTCACATTATGTGCCGCTTTTATACATGTGGTTTATTCTGCTCATGTCTGCAGTATTATTAATTATCTACCTGGGCATACTTATTTATTTTCGTTTTTTTCTGCTTTAACCGTCCAGGTCTACTGTTCATCAAGGTATGGATCGAGTGTTTGATCCTGAAGTGGTTTATACTGCAGCTCGTAGGTTGTTTCGGGCACTGGAAGGAGGCCGGCATTTTCGGCCTCCTTTGCTGTTTTTGCCGTGTATACTACCGGGATACCGCTCCAATTGATTGCAGCTTCACACATTGGGCAGGGCTCACCGCTCGTATACAGCTCGCAGTCACTTAAGTCCTGGGTTTTTAAGAACCGCGAAGCGGTCCTTACTGCTTCCAGTTCGGCATGAGTCGTTGGGTCAAAGGTTTTAAAACCTTTATTTCCCTCCTCTGCAACTACTTCACCGTTCCGGGCAATGACACACCCAAAAGGATCCCCTTCTCCTTCTTTTTTGACCTTCCGTGCCAGTTGGACCGCCCGTTTCATCAAAGCCTCATTATACATAACCGTGCCCCTTATACTTTAGACTGGTATTCATTTACGAATGTGCTGTACAGATGCTGCGAATACTCCAGATCCTCTCCGTGACAGATGGATAACTTTCCGGGAGCCACTTTCTGTATGGTTTTCGTACTTCGCATCGCCCGGTCCATATTAGCAGTAAACTGTTTCATCGGAGGGCCTATACGGCCGTTTTTAGACGTAATCATGTCGCCAGCGATCAGAACGTCGTCTTGTTTATGATAATAAGCGGTATGACCCGGCGAGTGCCCCGGCGTAAAATACGGATCAATTCCCATCATGGAATGAAAAACGCCACGACTGTCCCCCGGCAGCTGCTTCACAGAAAATCCTTTTGTATAATCCGTTGGTTTTTTACGGTTAGGATAAGGTTTTTCCCCCGTTATGTAAGGAATCTCGAGCCCATGAATATAAACAGGTGCATTTACTTTGTCCTGAATATAAGCGAGTCCGCCTACATGATCCGGATGACCGTGGGTTAATAAAATCATCTGAACCCGTCCAAAACGTGCTGCTTCTTTTAAAATTCTCGGCGCCATTGGCCGGATGCCCGTATCGATAATAATTGAGCCGTTCTCATGCTTCACGACCCAGGCGCTGATGGTAATGCCTACTTTCATGTGCACCTTAATAATATTTTCACTCACCTGGCTGACTTTCACCATCTGCGATTCACTCCTTCCTTCCTTTTCCCTTCCCTTCCTGTTTCCGATTAACGCTTTATTTTTTAGGGAAAGAGAATAACGCTGATTTAATTCTAATCATCTGATTACAGTGTACACAATATTGTATATAAAATTCTACCGCGAAAGGATGTTATTTATGCTTTCTCCCTGCCCTAACAGTCCAAATTGTGTTTCCACCATGAGCTCTCCCGGGGATAAACTTCATTACATGGAGCCCATACATTACTCAGGAAGCCCAGAAACAGCGAAAAGCACCATCCGCCATATCATTCGGCAGCAAAAGTATGCGGAAATTGTTCATGAGGATGATAACTATATTTCGGCTGTGTTTACGACACCGGTACTTAAATTTAAGGATGACGTCGTTTTTTATTTCGGGAATCATGAGCACGTTCATTTTCGTTCAGCTTCAAGAATCGGGAAGGGGGATATGGGTAAAAATAAAAACAGGATGAAAGAAATTACTGCCCGGTTTTATGACCAATATAATGAATAATAAATAAGAAAAATTTCTTATATTTATTGAATTGTCCTCCCTTTTGTAGTAAAGTCGGATTTGTTGACATTGATAATCTTTTTCAATTAGGGGGATATACATATGAATAAAAAGACTTTTTTAACATTTTTGACGATACCCGCTTTATCGCTTTCACTCGCTGCATGCAGTTCTTCAGACGACAGCGGCGGTTCGGAGGAGTCCGGCAACAATGAGGAATCTTCTGACAATAGCGAATCTGTGACGGTAACAGATGGGTATGACAACGAAGTAACACTCGATGAAACACCGGAGGACGTAGTGGCGCTCGAATGGGTATATGCAGAGGATCTTCTTGCGTTAGGCATGCAGCCTGCCGGTATCGCCGACCTCGATGGATATAACGATTACTTGGGCGACATCGAACCCTCGCCTTCTGAAGACGTCCAGGACGTCGGCACGAGACAGGAGCCTAACCTGGAGCGCATTGCCGAACTTGAACCCGATTTGATTATAACTGCCGGCTACCGTCATGAAGATATTAAAGAAGAGCTTGAAGAGATTGCCCCTACGCTGATGTATAATCCATATCCTGAAGAAGGAGAAGGCAATCAGTACGAAGAGATGGAATCAACTTTTGAAAGCATCGCCACAGCTGTGGGAGAGGAAGACCAGGCGGACCAGGTTTTAAATGATCTGGACAGCACCTACGACGACCTTTCAACGGAAATTGAAGATGCCGGCCAGGATGATGAAGAAGTATTGCTTTCTCTTTCCTTTTTGGCTAACGAAAATGTAACATTCCGTCTATTCGCCGACAATTCGCTTGCTGCCCAGACGATGGAGCAGATCGGCGTCGAGAACGCCTATGAGTCTGAACAGTTTGAAGAATACGGCTATACCGAAACAGGTGTCGACGCTCTCGAGGATTATCAGGACCAGACGTTTATAGATATCCCCACACCAGAAGACGATCGTGATAATATTGAAGAAACGCTGAATAATAATGAAGTATGGAACAGCCTTTCTTTTGTCGAAAACGATAACGTTCACCGTCTTCCAAGTACTACATGGCCTTATGGCGGTCCACTTTCATCTGAAGTATTCGCTGAAGAGGTGGCTGACACTTTAACAAATGAGGAGTAATTATGAATTCATCCCCGTTCGTTTCAAGAGCTGTTCTGCTGTATACTAGCGGAGCAGCTCTTCTCTTGGTACTGGTATATCTGCATCTTGTGCAGAGCACCGGTACTTTTTCGGTGCGCTCCTGGTGGGAGCTTCTGCAGCAAACTGATTCTACAGAAAGCAGTATTTTCCGGACCGTGTATCTCCCGAGAATTGTTATTGGTATTCTCTCAGGTATAGCTTTAGCTGCTTCCGGCGTTATTTTTCAAACGATCACGAAAAACCCGCTGGCAGCCCCGAGTACATTAGGAGTTCATGCCGGTGCCTATTTCTTTATTGTAGCTTTTGCCACCATACTGCCCGACTGGCTTGGCCTGAGCGGGTTTATCGCTGCATTTGTCGGCGGATGTCTGGCGGCCGTAATGGTGTTTACAATGGCCGGAGGCCTTGAAGCTACGCCGGTGCGGATGGCTTTGGCCGGGCTCGTACTGTCTATTGCTTTTTCATCATTTACAGCGGTGCTGCAGATATTTTTTGAAGTACAGACCGCCGGGTTGTTTTTATGGGGTAACGGTACGCTTGTACAGCAGGATTGGAGCGGTGTCCGTTTTGTCTTTCCTGTACTGATCGTGCTTTTGTTCCTCGTGTTCTTTTACGCCCCCCGTCTCGATATTCTGCTGCTCGGCAAAAACCAGGCGGCTACACTCGGAGAAAACGTACGGGCTACTCAAGCATTGATGTTTTTTCTTGCTGTAGGTTTGACTGCCATCGTTGTAAGTGTTGTTGGCCCTATCGGCTTTATCGGCCTCGTGGCCCCTCATTTGACACGCTTAATGGGCTATCAGCTTCACTCCACTCTTTTGTTTGGCTCTATGCTTTGGGGAGCCGTCCTTCTAATCGGGGCTGATGTACTGGGCAGGGCCGTCGACCCTTCTCTAAGCGAGCTTCCTGTAGGTGCTGTTACATCGATCGTCGGTGCTCCGTTTCTTGTATGGCTGATTTTAAGGCACCGGGGCTCGTTTTTTGGCACAGAACAGCAAAGTGCTATTGGGGGCGGACGTAAAAGGCGTGAACTGAAGTATCCTGTCGTTTTAGCAGGCGCTGTTATGTTTACTGCGCTCGTGTTTTTCTTGGGACTGGCAGGCGGGTCTACGGGCTTCAGCTTCGCTGACACCTGGAAGGCTCTGTTTACAGAAGAAAGCAGCGGCCAGCGGTTCATCATATTCGATTTAAGGCTCGGACGTCTTTTAACGGCGCTTACAGCTGGTATGCTGCTTGCACTAAGCGGCATGCTGTATCAGGGTATTCTGCGCAATCCCCTAGCAGATCCTTCAGTGCTCGGGGTGACTTCAGGAGCAGGCGCAGGCGCTCTGTTTGTGCTTTTTCTTTTCAGGGATATTCCTACTGCCTTTATTCCAGTTGGCGCTATTGCCGGGGCTTTCGCAGCGGTAGGGGTGATTCTGTTTTTCTCCTGGAAAACTAAATTTCATCCCGCTGTACTGGCTCTTCTCGGCATCGCACTGTCAGCTGTGGGCGGCGCCCTGTCACAAATTATGATAACCCGCTTTAATTTAAACGCTGCCGCTGCTTTAACATGGCTGTCCGGCAGCACGTATGCGACCGGCTACGAAGAGCTTCAGCAGTTTCTGCTGCTCCCGCTTGCCGTAAGTATACCGCTTGCCTGGTATTTAGCTCCTTCCTTAAACGTGCTTGCGCTTGGTGACCAGACAGCAATCGCTCTTGGAGAGCGTTTAACCTTTGCCCGCTGGGCCGCCGTGCTGCTTGCCACCTTCTGCGCCGCGATGGCAGTAGCTGCCGTTGGCACGATCGGCTTTATCGGGCTTGTGGCGCCTCACTTAGCCCGCATGCTTGTTGGCCAGGATTATGTTCGTATTCTCCCCGTAGCCCTGTTTATCGGTGGATCTCTTCTCGTGTTTTCCGATACGATTGGACGCACCGTGCTCGCCCCTGATGAAATCCCCTCGGGGCTGGTGGCTGCTGTGATTGGCACACCATTCTTTTTGTGGCTGATGCACAGAAGCTCTAAATCGTAATAATCATGCCGAAAGAAAGCCAGGATCCCCCTAGCGGAGCTCCTGGCTTAACTTATTTTTAATTCGTTTTTGATATTTCCGTTGCGGAAGCAGGCGTGCGATCGATTAAATCATATGTCATACAGAGCGGCTTGCCGCTCTTTGGATCGGTTACAACATGGGCGTCAATGCCAAACACCTGCCGGAGTACGTTTTTACAAATGACATCGTTGGGACATCCAATACACTGTACTTCTCCGCTGCACATAGCGATTAAGTGATCAGAAAACCGGGCAGCGTGATTTAAGTCATGAAGCACCATTACAATCGTACGGCTTTCCTTCTCATTTAGTTCCTGAAGCAGTTCAAGCACTTCAAGCTGATGGGCCATATCAAGGTAAGTAGTCGGCTCATCGAGAAGCAGCAGGTCCGTGTCCTGTGCCAGTGCCATGGCAATCCAGGCCCGCTGGCGCTGGCCTCCGGACAGGGAGTCCAGCGTCCGGCTGGCAAATTCTGAAACTCTGGTATCCGTCATTGCTTTTTGAATAGCCTCGTTATCCTCCGCAGTTAATTTCCGGGTGCGTTTGCGGTGGGGGTGCCGGCCGAATGATACCAGCTGTTCCACCGTTAACGTAAGCGGAATATCCGGAGTCTGAGCAAGCATTGCCATGTTTTTAGCCACTTCTTTTGTTTTCATTTCATGAATGGATTTGCCGTCTAAGTACACGCCGCCTTCTTCAGGGGTCAGTATACGGGAAAGTGATTTGAGAATCGTGGATTTCCCACAGCCGTTTGGCCCGATAATAGACGTGATTTTTCCTTCTGGTATGTCAACACTGATATTTTTCAGGACTTGTTTATTTTCGTAAGAAACATCTACCTGCTCTGCTTGAAGTCTTGCCACCGTCGCAAGCCCCTTTCTTTTCTGCAATCTTAGTCTTGTCCTGTGCCGTTCATAAAATTGATAATGATTTTCATTTAAAATTATAACGATTTTGCGTTAAAATAGCAAACAGATGTACAAATTTATTATGGAGGCGGATTCTGCTATGACTCTTCGTGAACTTGACCATCAGCTGGACATGTTAAAATCAGATTATGTGCGCATACAGGGAGATTTGGAAAAACTCGAATCTTTCGGGGGCAACACAGACGGCATTATGCGCGAGCTCGACATTCTTGAAAAAGAAATGCACGAGATTAATGCACAAATCCGGGAACACAATAAATAAGCGGGCCGAGACCGGCCCGCTTTCCTGTTATGGCGAATTATTCCTCTAAATACCTCCTCGCACCCGCATACTCATCTGCATACCCGGAATCCTCCAGATTTACGATTTCAACCGTGCTCCGGGAATTTGGCGAATGAATCATGTCACCACCTCCGATGTACATACTGACGTGGTGCACTCGTCCTTCCCCGTTATCGTAGGCGAAAAACAAAAGATCTCCCGGCTCGAGGTCTTCTTTTGCTACTGGAAGACCGTGCTCTGCCTGCACGCTGGAATCTCTTGGAATCTCAATGCCATTAGCAGCAAAAATAGTATGCGTGAACCCTGAACAGTCAAAACCAAACCCTGACATCCCCGCCCACAAGTATGGTAGTCCAAGAAACTGTTTTCCGTCTGCAATTATATCTTCCGCCTCAGGAGCTGGAATATCTTCTTCGCTGTCGTATATTTCGATATTTGAGGCATCGATCCATTTATTCCCATCCGAAGGGGTAGCTACCAGTACTTCTCCCTGTTGCTCTTTCACCACCGGTAAACGGGTATTATAGCTCAAGTTTTTATAATCTTTTCTACCTTTTTTGTCATAAGTTAATTCTGCTGTCGGAGAAGTAATGATCGCAAATGGTTCATTTTCTAATTTTTCCATCCGATTACTCTCAGCTATTTGTTCTTCCGGTACCCACCCGGGATAACCCAGTTCATTTCTCGGAGTCTCCTGGCCTTCCGCTGCTACTTTTACCCATCCATTCTTTTTTTCAAGAACGTGCACCTTTGAACCAAACAACGCCTGGCTTTCCAGATTCCCAACGAGCCAGAGCTTTTCATCTACGCTCATAGACGCTGTCCATTCATTCAGGCTGGCCGGGTTGGAAGCTGAGGGAAGATCAATTTCCCGGAGAATATCCGGCTCCGTCCACATCGTCATTGCACTCACATCTGTATAAGCCGTCTCATTCACTTCTGATGCACTCGCAGAGCCGGCCGTGAATGCTGCTCCTATGAATGCAATCAGGACAGTTGAAGTCCAGTGACCTTTCTTCATCGCAGTTCCCCCCCTTCATATTTGATAGGCGCACTCTGTGCAGGATTCATTGCTTTTATCTGATGCCCTTCAAAAGATACGGCAGTAACAGTGTTTTCCTGCAGCCATTTTGGAGCATCCAAATCCACCATCTTAATATTAGGATGGGCAAGCGCCAGCTCAGCTGCTGGCGAGGCGCTTATGGTCGATTCCATCATGCTGCCCATCATGCACGGAATACCAGCCGCTTCTGCAATATCAGCAATTTTCCATGCCTCCAGCAGTCCCCCGCATTTCATGAGTTTAATATTAATCATGTCGCAGGCGTGCCACTCGATGAGCCTGCGGGCGTCTTTATATGTTTTACAGCTTTCATCCGCCATAATAGGCGTTCTGGTAGATTCTGTGACTTTTTTTAAGCCGGCCCAGTCATCTGCTGCTACGGGCTGTTCTATAAACTGTAATGGAATTTTTTCTTTTTCGAGCTGCTGAATAAATACTATAGCTTCTTTAGATGTCCACCCCTGGTTGGCATCAATCCTAAGCATGACGCCTTGGGGAAGCACTTCAGCAATAGATCGGATTCTTTGATAATCTTTTTTCAGGTCATCTCCAACCTTCATTTTAAGGTAGCGGAATCCTTCGTTTATATATTGTTCTGCTGTATTTTTCATTTGTGCTGGTTCTTCCATACTGATCGTCATATCATTTTCAAATACAGACGGTGTTCCTCCCAGCCACTGCAGAAGGCTGCAGCGACGCTGTTGAACAAACGCGTCTATAACTGCCATTTCCACTGCTGCTTTTGCGCTGGAGTTCCCGTAGCAGTTCTGCTTAAGTCTCCGCACATTTTCCTGCAGAGCTTCGCTTTGTGCTCCTGCGAGGGCCTCTGAAGCCGGACCGTTAATAACTGCTTCGATACTTGACGGGGATTCTCCCGTTACTGCGAGAGCTGGAGCAGCTGCTCCTTTCCCTACAGTGCCGTCTTCCAGCATTACACTCACCTCAACATTTTCGATGCTTGTAACCTTCCTTACGGAAGTAACAAAAGGACGGTCCAAAGGAATAATTTTTCTTTTCGTTTCAAGAGAAACTATTTCCATTCAACATCCCACCTCCTTAAATTCTTGATAAGATTTCCGCTACCGCGACACCGACGACTGTGCCCATAAATGAGCCAATTAATGCCATCATTACGCCTATTGGGACCAGAGTACGGCTGAAGGCTCCTGCAAGCACCGGAGCAGATGCCATACCGCCAATATTGGCCAGACTTGCGATGCCGAGGGTGAAAAGGTCAAGCCGGAACAGTTTTGCCAAAAGCAACATAATAGCTCCGTGGAAAAATAAGATCATAAATCCGGAAATAATATACGCCGGAACTTCAGCAATATTTGAAAAATCTGCGTTGGAAGCAATTAGAGCGATGATCGTGTAAAGCATCAAATAGCCTATATCCATTGTCCCCGTTAACCTGGCAACCGGCGTTACAGCAAGACTTAGACCCAAAACGGTAACAATTAATATCGTCCACGTTGTTGCATTCACAGCATTCCCAGCTTCCGGAAGCGTATTTCCTACTGCAATGGCAACCGAAGCCACCAGCATAGAAAATCCTAAGCAGACAATAATTTCTACGTATGTTAGAGGTTTTGTTTCTTTTTCCTCAAGAGACAAATTATACTGCATCTGATCAATGCTTTCTGTTTTCGCTTTTGTAAACCGGTTGAATGCGAATTGGAAAGGAACGAGCCAAAATAAAAGCATCACCCAAAACGAATAGTTTACTGTATCCATAATTAAAGCATAGCCAAATAAATTCTCGGGCACTTCAAGAATCCCCTGCAGCGCTACAAGATTTGCTGAACCTCCTGTCCATGAACCAGCCAGAGCTGCAAAAGCCTTCCACGTTTCCGTGTCTAAAAATCCCTGCATAATATAATATGTAACCGTAAAACCGCCAACAATACTAATCACAGCTACAACGTAGCTAAGCAGCATTTTTGGCCCCAGTTTGATAATCTGCAGAATGTTACAGTTTAATAAAAATAGAAATATCATTGCCGGCAGCAAAAGAGAACGTATGCCTGAATTTAACTCACCGAGAGCCTCAGAGCCACTGAATACTCCAAAGGTGTTTAACAGAGCCGCAACGATGTAGATGAGCACGACTGTAGGTACGTACTTAAAAAATTTACTTTTTGTCACTTTTTCCGTACCTACAAGAAGTGCAACCATGGCAATCAAAACACTAATGTAAAGAGCTCCGTTTTCTATCATGCTGAATAACCTCCTTTAAATTTTTGAATATAAATAAACCCAGCAAAGAGAAAAGATCTCTTTGCTGGGTTTTATCCGGTAAGATAAAGCAGCATGGCTTACATATCAGCCTTTATTTGCTTATACTTTAAGCTGGCGTTACGCAGGGCAACAATCATCGCTTTCTGGGACGAGCCATGATAGCGTTTTTGAATAATTTCTACAAGATGCTCACTTTCCTGAATCGAAGCTCCTGCGAATATTTCTTTTACAAACCGTGCTGTTAAAGAAAGAATAGCAGAACATTCTGCCTCCAGGATTTCATCCGTTAGAGTATCCACTACAAATCCAATAAAAAATACCTGGTATTGTTCAGTGATCGGGTTATTCGAAGGAGATTTAGCCTCTCCCACAATGTAAATAGTATTCTTGTTATACAAACGTTTTTCACCACCTGATTGCTAAAAGAAGAACGCTTCGGGTAAAGGTTCCTTTTACCAGAGGAGTAATATGTTTGAAAATTATGATATCGTACTTTTCTGAATTACGCAATTCTTATTTTTATTTATCTTCCGTTTTTATAACTTCAGTCAGTTTCCCAATGATGAAAAAGGGAATGACATGGAAGAGAAACCGATGAAGTTTTAGGAGGAGTAGTATGCCACAAGCAGAAAAAATCTTGTTTAACCAGGAGCATATAAGCAACCATATTTTTAAAAACAAGCTGATCGTCGCTCCAATGACACGGATCAGCGCAGATGACGATGGCACGCCCAACGACCGGATGCGCAGATACTATGAGCGTTATGCTCTCGGCGGTTTTTCCGCTGTCATTTCGGAAGGAATTTACACCGATGAAATCTACAGCCAGGGATACGCTAATCAGCCCGGGCTCGCCAACGAACATCATCAGCACGGATGGGAGCCGATTACACAGGCAGTCAAAGAGCACGGAAGCAAAATGATCGCCCAGCTTATGCATGCTGGCGCCCAGTCCCAGTATAATCAATACACAAGCGAAACTGCTTCCGCTTCTCCCGTGCAGCCTCCCGCTGAAAAAGTATCTTCCTACGGCGGCCAGGGAGCTTTCCCCGTCCCGAAAGCCATGGATGAAAACGATATGGATGCTGCTAAGCAGGGATTTGTGCAGGCAGCCCTCCGCGCCGCAGAAGCAGGATTTGACGGTGTAGAGCTTCACGGAGCGAACGGATATCTGCTTGATCAGTTTCTATCTGCTTCCACGAATAAGCGTACAGACCAGTACGGTGGTCCCGTGGAAAACCGTGTACGCTTTCTTACTGAAGTAATCGAATCCGTTCGCGAAGCCATCGGCCCGGTTCCTATTCTTGGCATCCGGATTTCGCAGGCCAAAGTTACGGATGGCTCTTACCGCTGGCCGGGTGGAGAAGCAGACGCGGCAGCCATTTTCTCCGAGCTCGGGAAGACGCCACTCGATTATATTCATACTACGGACGGCGACGGCCTCGGCGAAGGCTTTGGAAATGACACCCTAAGCATGGCCCAGGCGGCTAAAGAATACAGCAGTCTCCCTGTCATTGCCAACGGAAATCTTGGAGACCCGGAAAAATCCTCCCACGCCATCAATGAAAGTGCTGCTGATTTTGTTTCTCTCGGCAGAACCGCCCTGGCCAATCCCGACGCCCCCTACCGCATTCTTCACGGCCAGTCGATGAACAGCTTCGATCCTTCTCTTATTATGCAGCCACTTGCCAATGTGAAAGAAGCAGAGCTTGAACAAAACATCTTCAAAGAATAAAAACAAGGAGAGGCCGGCGCGGCCTCTCCTATTCTGCAGGGGTCGCAGAAACGAGAAATCTTACTTTTTTCTCCCCTAACTTAATTTTTACAGGCGTTTCCGTATAAACTTCCCCGTCCGTGTCTGCTTGTTTTACTGGATCTGTAGTTAACTCGATATTTTTGCCAAGCACGTGCTCGATAGGACTGTTTTCATTATCAATTTCCTTCGTTCCCATCGTTGCAAAAAATTCTCTCATCAAGCTGTTGCCGCCCTCCGGAATAATGAAGATTTCGAACTGTTCATCCTGCATCGAGGTGTCGCCTACCGGCACCTGGTTTGTACCGATCGAGTGGCCATTCATAATCAGAATCATTACCGCTTCCCCAGTGTAGTTTTCTCCGTCAATTTTCATTTGATAAGAAAACACTTCCGGGTTTTGAACCGTTTGCAGCGTGCTTATAAAATAACTTAACTTTCCGATCGCACCTTTTAAGTTTTCATCAATATTTTCCGACGTTTCCACAATCAAACCTATACCGTAAAAATTAGCGAAGAAACGCTCATTCATTGAACCTATATCGATTTCTTTCGTATTTTTTTCGAGCATATCTGTCATAGCCCGTTTTGGATTCTGGGCCAAACCGAGAGATCTTGAGAAATCATTACAGGTGCCATACGGAAGCACACCCACATCCGGGGCATATGGTGACTCCATCAACCCGTTAATGCTTTCATGAATTGTCCCATCACCGCCGGCAATAAATACCGCCTCTACCTTTTCATCGATCGAAGCGCACGTTTCACGTACATCATCTTTGGACTGCGTCTGTCTGATGATCAGTTCCACAATAGAAGTTCCCCATACCTGGATAAATGTATTTAACTGCTTTTGTTTTTCATTAACGTCTTTGTTTCCGTTAATAATAAGTAAAGCTTTTTGATACATATGAACGTCTCCCCTATCCTGTCAAATACACGGCTCCTTGTTCAGAAGACGCTACCCGTATATTCCCATTTCCTAAGAGGAAAAAACAAGGGAGATGCTTTCTATTTGCAGTGCAGGATCATTCTCCTGGAGCCATTATATAAATTAGACCAGTACATACGCTCTGCTCCGGACGGGCAAGGCTCACGCCTCCATACTGATTTCATGCTTTCGCTTTCCGTATATGTCAAAACGTGCACTTCCTTCGTTTTTTTTCCGGTAAACCAGGCCCCGCCTTTTTCAAGAGAAATAAACTGTGCTTCCCTCAAGGTCTGTATGTTCCGGTAGGCCTTCAGGCTTTCGTCCATCAGGGCTGCATACAGCACAACTTTTTGCGACTCCTGCTCCGGCGATGAAATACCGGTTTTCTTCCAGTGTTTTTTTACACACTTTACTACATCCAACTGACTTTCAATGTTTGCTTCTGTTAATTCTTTCATTACATTCTGAATAATCGAAATAAATAAATCATCAATTTCAGGCGTTATTCTTTTCGCATGATGCTGTTTTTTCATATCTCTACCGCTCCTTCATTAATCACATTTTTGAAGCATTGGACATTTTGCACACACTTCGTCACTGTTACTCAATGCTTTATAAATAGAACACCAGGACCGTTTCGCATAACAGATCGGCACGTTTTGATTTTTGGCCCGTTCCTTTAACTTGGCGGAAACATTGTGATTGATGAAATCAGTCAGCACAAGCACCAGATCAATATTTGGCGGAATTTCTTTTTGCACCATTTTCACTTTACGCCCGCTGACATGCTTGATGTCCTGAAAGCCTAATTCTTTTAACCGGTCGGGAATGGCCCCCAGTCTGTCTGCTCCAATGATCATCAACCCATCCATGTTTATCCTCCTATTTGAAAATAATTCTCATTTATTATGTATAGTTTATTGAAAACGATTCTCAATGTCAATATTTATTCTTGAGCCAGAAGTTTTTATTCTGTCTCTATGTGGAATATAATTGAAAGAGTATGCTACCAGTCAGTCAAAAAAGGAGGTATTTGCATGAAAAGCCGCGAAGAAGTTCATATAGAAACACTTACCGTGGAAGATGACGGTACAATACCTAATCATCCGGGTTTTCCTGTGCTCGTTTACGAACAGACTGTAACCGGCTCTGATGATGTTAAAGAACTTTTTAATACAAATAACTGGCTGGGAGCGTGGAAAGGAAGTGTGTTTGAATACCATCATTATCACAGTAATTCGCATGAGGTGCTTGGCTGCGTAAGTGGTTCCGCCCTTTTGCACATAGGTGGCGAACAGGGCCGGCAGCTTAATGTAAAAAACGGTGACATACTGGTTCTTCCGGCTGGATACGGCCATAAGCTTATCGAGCAGAGTGAAGACTTTGCGGTTATTGGCGCTTATCCAGGCGGCTCGAATTATGATATGTGTACCGGTGATCCTTCCGAGCGCCCGGAAAAAGTAAATAATATTTACCGCGTTCCTCTTCCTGATTACGATCCCGTTTTCGGTTCAGACGGACCACTTTTTACTTATTGGACAAATTTTTCATAAACGAAAGGATGCAGCATATAAAATGGCAACGAAAACAAGACAAATACTCCTACATGAAAGACCAAACGGCCTGCCAGATAAAAACACTTTTGCATTTAAGCATATAGAAATAGATTCTCCGGCAGAAGGAGAAGTTCTTCTTCAAATGATTTACATTTCTGTAGATCCGTATATGAGAGGAAGAATGGACGACCGTGAATCATACGTCCCTCCTTTTCCGCTTCATAAACCAATTGCCGGCGGAGCCATTGCGAAGGTGCTTGAAAGCCGCGACGATTCTTTAAAAGAAGGCGACTACGTAACCGGCAATCTGCCGTGGCAGCAATATGTTAACGTGAGCGCTTCGGATGTACGGAAGGTCCAGGCGGAAGCAGCTCCGGTTTCTGCTTATTTAAGCGCTGTCGGCATGCCCGGACTCACTGCTTATTTCGGTACGCTCAGCATCGGTCAGCCTAAGCAGGGAGAAACATTCGTCATTTCCGGCGGCGCCGGCGCTGTCGGTTCACTTGCCGGTCAAATTGCTAAAATGCAGGGCGCCCGTGTGGTCGGTATTGCAGGTACCGATGAAAAGCTGGATTATATGAAAAGCATTGGCTTTGACGAAGTGATCAATTACAAAACAGAGGATTTAACAAAAGCCATCAAGCGGACGTGCCCCGACAAAGTAGACGTATACTTTGATAATGTCGGAGGCGAAATGAGTGATATTGTACTCGATCATTTAAATAAATTTGCCCGTGTGGTTCAGTGCGGGGCGATTTCTACTTATAATGATCCGGACAATTACGGGCCGAGAGTTCAATTCAAGCTCATTAAATCAAGCGCATTGATGAAGGGCTTTATTATAGGGGATTACGCTGATGAATTTGAAGAAGCAACCAAACAGCTTGCAGCCTGGGTAGCTTCCGGGGACCTCCAGTATGAAGAAACAATCCTTACCGGTTTTGATCGTATTCCGGAAGCATTTATCGGATTATTCACCGGCCGGAACACGGGCAAGCTGCTCGTGGATGTTTCCGAATAAAACCATAACTCCGCTGCTTTCACGAACCACGGGGATCGTACTACAAAAAAGCCGCCTATCCAATTTATGGACAGGCGGCTTTTTATACTTTCATTCATTAATTTAAGGATGGGCCCGAAAGCTTCCGAACAGCCTGGTTTTCTCTTGACTGTTCTTTTAACTCCTCTTTCTTTTTTACCTCCTGGTTGCTTGGCGGACTTAGGCTAAGAATTTTGTCTCCTGCCTCAGGCTTTATTGCATTATCAAGAGCAAAAAACTCCAGGCGTCCGGTTGGTTTTTGGATGCCGATCAGCACTACATCATCCGCGCGGTCATGTAAATATGACTGGTACGGGTATTCTTTTGTTAACGACGTTAATTTAAATACGTAACCCGCATCCACTTTCCAGTTCAGTTCTTCAAACGTCGCGCCTTTTTCAAACAGGACCCGGCCACCGACTTTTCTCATCAGCTCATCGGGTTCATTCCGGTCTGATTGATGCCAGCTGAGCTGAAACAGATCCTTTCTTCCGAATTCAGGAACAAAGGTGGTGCACACCAGCGAATTATAAGAATCCCGGTCGGTAGCCGCGATAATCTTATTATAAGGAGTCATATCCAGTGAATACTCTGACTGCTCGGAGAGAATCTCTCCCCGGTAGTAAGGGATTCCTGCTTTACGTGCATTAAACAAATGTTCAAACGAAGAGTCGGCAATCAGTACCGGGACATTCATTTCCTTCAGCTTTTGGGCAAGGCTCGTGGTAAAGGAACTTCCTCCTACGAACATAACCCCCGGAAGCCCCTCTTTTGAAAGATTTAACTTTCTGGCAAGCGGCCCGATAGTAAACCCGTGGAAGCATACAGTCGCAAACACGAGCGCAAACGTAAGCGGAGTAATAATGGAAGCCCCGGCGTAATTGTACCCTTCAAGCACATTCGCAAAATATCCTGCTACCGTCAAAGCCACAATCCCACGGGGAGCGATCCAGCCAACCAGAGCTTTTTCCCCGAATGTCAAATCGGTCCCTATGGTCGACAGCCATATCGAAAGCGGCCGAACTAAAAACAGCATCAAAAGAACGTAAGCAATAATTTGCGGATCGAAAATCTGCATCAGCGTAGCCCGGTCGAGCGATGCTGTCAGCATAATAAATATACCCGAAATCAGCAGCACAGAAATATTTTCTTTAAAGTGCTGCATATCGCTGATGGAGCTGATCCGAAGGTTCGCAATAGTCATTCCCATAGCAGTAACAGCCAACAGTCCCGTTTCATGCATGACTACATCCGAAATAACAAAGCTTGCAATCACCATCGACAGAACGACCGGAGATTTCAGAAACTCCGGCACATGTCCCCGTTCAAAGGTCCACCCGATAATTCTGCCGAAAAGAATTCCGAGAAAGACAGCAAACAACGAAGCCATAAAGAAATTAACGAGCGAGACGAAAGCTGACTCTTCGGAGGTGAAGGTGCGGATAATTTCAAACGCAAATACTGCCAGAAGAGCGCCAAATGGATCAACGACAATTCCTTCCCATTTAAGTATTCTGGCCGGCCTCGGCTTCAGCTTTGCCTGCCGGAGGAGCGGCAGAATGACGGTAGGTCCTGTAACGATCAGCAAACCACCGATAATAAAGGATACTTCCCATGATAATCCCGCCACAAAGTGGGCTGTTAATGAACCCAGTATCCAGGCCAGAAAAGCCCCTATTGTGATGATACGGTACACAGGCTTTTGAAGCCCCTGAAGTCCCCTGAAATCAAGATTCAGGCTTCCTTCAAATAAAATTATGGCTACAGCAATCGATACGATGGGGCCATACAGTTCGCCAAATGCTTCGGAAGGATTAATCAGTCCAAATATCGGACCGATCAAAAGCCCGGCAACAGACATAACGACTATGGCCGGCAGCCTCGAGAACCAGGCAATCCACTGGGAGCCGATTCCGACGGCACCGATCAGCATTAGTTGAAACAATAGAGAGTCCAGCATACTATTTTCCCTTCTTTCCACTCCCATTTTTTATCTTTGGGTTTAATCTTGTATGTAATTCGTATTCCTTTCATTTTTTAATCACTTGAAATAAAAAGATACTATACTAAACCATATTGTTTCAATCAAAGCAGTTTATAAATATATATTTTTTCATAAAAAAGCACGCTTTTATACAAAGCATGCTTTTTCATTACCTCTCCTCTATTTCTTCTTGAACCGCCTGACCGAGATGACGCCCCGGCTCATCGATTCTGCAGTAGATCCGGTCTCCGGGCCGGCAGTCTTTTAAGGCCATCGGCTCGTATTGGTCCGTCAATAAATAAACGCTGTCCGCCCACTGCAGAGTAGCTGACAGGCTCACATCCCCTGCGCGGACCTTTACTCTCACAAGCTCTCGTTTTTCAATTTTCACCCTGCCTACCGGCACCTGACGTGAGGCTGTGCCTTCATATACGGTCACCGGCTCATCGTGCTCTACTTCTGCGAGATATCTAGTCTTTTCCTCTTCAAAAATGTACTGGTGCACAGCGCCGGCGTTAATGCGAAACACACGGGCTGGATACGTACTGGTCGTACGGTTTTCCGAAAGCGTATAAATGTACCCGTGCCCTGTGTCTCCGACAAGCAGCCCTTCAGCTGGAGACAAAACATCTGCTGCGTCTATACAGACACGTGATCCTTCCCCCATCGGCTCTATTGCTTCCACAATACCAAGTTTCCATACGTCATTTTCCATCATACTCATCAGCACCCACTGCTTCCGGAGGAGCTTTTGCCTTCTTCCTCCATTTTCATTTTGTGTTCTCTTCCCCATTTTTCCAGTTCCCGGAGGAGAGACTCGAGTGACTCACCGTAGCCTGTCAGAGAGTATTCCACTTTCGGCGGGACCACCGCGTAAGCGTGACGCAATACTAAGCCGTCATGTTCAAGCTCCTTGAGCTGCTTGATTAATGTCTGATGATTAATCTGCTGCAGCTGCTGTTTAATCTCACTGAAACGGAGCGTTTTTCCGACCAGCTCCATAAGAATGACAGCTTTCCATTTTCCGCATACTTTGTCGAGCGTAATTTTTATATTTTCTCTTTCTTCTATTGTCATTCTTTCACTCCTTTAATCTAAAAAAAGACACTACTATATATTCGAATATAAGTATGTGCAGATATATTATATGTATGTATTATAGCCTTAAAGTCAAGTGAATAAACGTTTAGAACCTGTTTCTTCAAAAAAAAGCAGCAGCCTCTTTTAAGAGACTGCTAATTTTTACTGTTCTTCTGCTATTTCTGAGAGCTCGGCCCAGCGTGTCATCGCCTGGTCCAATTTTTCATTGGTTTCCTTCTGGATACTGGACCACTTCTCGATGGCCTCCAGGTCGCTGCCGCTCTGCTCCATCTGTTTTTCTGCTTCCGCCAGTTCATCTTCAAGACGGGCAATACGCTCTTCAATTTGCTCCCATTCCTGCTTTTCTTTATAGGACATTTTTTTCTTATCTCCAGCCGTGCTGCTTACAGCTGCTGGCTCCGGTTTCTTCTCTTTACTGAGCGCCGGCCGGGAAGCATCCTTTTCTGAGCTCATAAATTCTGAGTAATTTCCCTCAAACAAGGTGACCTGGGAAGATTCATTAAACACAAACAGCTTTTCAGCTACCCGGTCAAGAAAGTAGCGGTCGTGGGAAACGGTGACGACTACGCCTGGGAACTGCTGCAGATATTCTTCGAGTACACTGAGCGTCTGCACATCCAGATCGTTCGTCGGCTCGTCCATAAATAATACGTTCGGCTCGGTCATTAAAATACTGAGCAGGTACACTCTCTTTTTTTCGCCGCCGGACAGACGGGAAATATACGTCCACTGGTCTTCCCGTTCGAATAGAAAGCGTTCAAGCATCTGCTCAGCCGAAATACTTTCTCCGTTAACAGTATATATAACTTCGGCAATATCGCGAATATATTCGAGCACACGCTTGGATTCATCCAATTCTTCCTGCTGCTGCGAGTAGTAGCCAAGCTTCACGGTCGGTCCGTACGCTACATCCCCGGCATCGGGTTCGATGCGGTTGGCAAGAATGTTTAAAAGCGTCGTTTTTCCAGTTCCGTTTGGACCGACAATTCCTATTTTTTCTCCAGGGGTAAACATATAGTTAAACTGGGAAAACATATTCTTCTCTCCGTAGGACTTTTCCAAATCCTCCGCTTCTATTACTTTCTTTCCAAGCCTCGTAGACCCTACCGGAACCTGAAGCTCTTCTTTCTTCGGCGGCCCTTCCTGCTGTTTTAACGATTCTGCCCGTTCTTTCCGGGCTTTTTGTTTTGTTCCGCGAGCTTTCGGCTGCTTCTGAAGCCAGGCTAGCTCACGCTTTAATGTGTTCTGCCGTTTGGCTTCGGCATGTGCTTCATTTGCTTCGCGCTCCGCCCGTTTTTCCAGAAACAATTCATAGTTTCCGTCGTACTCATACAGCCGGCCGCGTTCCAATTCAAAGATTTTATTCGTTACTCTGTTTAAGAAATAACGGTCGTGCGTGACTAATATTAAAGCTCCATTGTAGTTGGACAAATATTTCTCAAGCCAGTTAATCGACTCATCGTCGAGATGGTTCGTCGGCTCGTCAAGAATAAGAATGTCGCAGTCCTGAATAAGTGCCCGGGCAATGGAAGCTCTTTTACGCTGGCCGCCTGAGAGTTCATTAATTTTTTGGTTATAGACCGTCAGCCCCAGTCTGTTTAACACCTGCTGGGCTACAGTGCCTGCTTCCCATGCTCCGAGCTGGTCCATCTTCTGCTGGGCCTTCATCCATTGTTCCTGTGCAGCTTCACTTTCAGGCTCCTGCTCTAAACGTGCCTGGGCTTTTTCATAATCTTTCACTGCTTTCA
Source organism: Marinococcus luteus (assembly GCF_900106595.1). GTDB lineage: Bacteria > Bacillota > Bacilli > Bacillales > Marinococcaceae > Marinococcus > Marinococcus luteus. Next base: position 175,623 of record NZ_FNNC01000006.1, on the reverse strand, counting down.
TGATATCGGAAGAGCCTTCATATAAATAATCAATTAGATTTTCTTCCTCCGGCAGCTCGGGATCCTGCGGCAGGTATTCAATTCTCAGCTGTTTGGAATGCTGAAGCTTTCCCTTCTCCGAAGAATCAATCTCAGAAATCACACGGAGAAGCGAAGATTTCCCTGTACCGTTAACGCCGATCAGTCCGATACGGTCTCCGGGCTCGATGGTAAATGAAATATGGTCAAACAGCACCTTTGTGCCGGTTGTCTGGTATAAATTTTCCGCTACAAGCAGACTCATGTTCTCACCGTTCCTTTCTCGTCCTTTCCTATCTTAGCATATTTACTGGTGCTCCTAAAAAACACACGGCTATTTAAAGCTCCGGAAAACAAAAAAGCACTTCCCATCAGGCTGGGAAAGTGCTCTTATGCGAAAAATTAGATTTAGGAAAGATCCATTTTTTTCTTTTTGTTTCTTGGCGGACGGCTGTTTTTACTGGAGCCGTGGCCCTGAGGGCGCTTTTGCTTATATTTCGAGGAAGGCTTGCCCTGGCCTTTAGAACCCTTATTACGAAGCGGTGCTTCCGAAGTAAGTTTTACAGGCTCTTCTTTCAGCTCGCGTGCGTTCATTTTCAGGGCTGCTGCTACGATTTCTTTTGCCTCGTATTCGTTAAGCAGCTCTTCTGCTGTACGCTCCCAGTACTCATTATCATCGACTTGCATTGATCCGACCAGCTTCTGTACAGCCTGTTGGGCACGCCCTTCAACTGCATCATTTCTCGTCGGTTTTGGCGCTTTTTTCAACTTGGCCTGGACCGTTTTTTCGATAAGACGCAGATGCGTCATTTCTCTCGACGGTACGAAGCTGTACGCTACGCCTTCGTTTCCTGCCCGTCCTGTACGGCCGATCCGGTGAACATAGCTTTCCGGATCCTGTGGAAGATCAAAGTTGTATACGTGCGTAACACCGCTCACGTCAATGCCGCGGGCAGCTACGTCAGTAGCGATCAATAGCTCAATCGTGCCTTTTTTGAATTTCTGAAGCACTTTATCTCTTTGAGCCTGCTTCATGTCGCCATGAATGCCTTCCGCTGCATAACCGCGTCTCGATAAAGCTTCTGCGAGTTCATCTACGCGGCGCTTCGTGCGTCCGAAGACAATCGCAAGCTCCGGCGGGGTATAATCGAGCATATTACAAAGAGTCTCGAACTTTTCCTGTTCGTTTACTTCGATATAATACTGATCGATTTTCGCTACTGTCATGCTTTTGTTTTTCACTTGAACCTGCTCAGGGTTAGTCATGAATTTATCTGCTACGCGCTTCAGCTTTGGAGGCATTGTAGCTGAGAATAAAAGCATTTGTCTAGGCTCTGGGATATCCTTTAAGATTTCTTCAATGTCATCCACAAATCCCATGCTGAGCATTTCGTCCGCTTCATCAAGCACCACTGTATTCATTTTTCCGAGGTCAATCGTTTTTCTTCGCACGTGATCCATTAAACGACCCGGAGTTGCTACAATAATTTGCGGTTTTCTTTTCAGCGCTTTGATTTGGCGCTGAATATCCTGTCCGCCGTAAACGGCTACTGCCGTTACACGTTTATGCTTTCCGAGACGGTTTAATTCTTCGGATACCTGCACAGCAAGCTCTCTTGTAGGCGCAAGCACAATGCCCTGTGGAGAGTTGGCTGTCTTATCGGCTGCTTCAAGAAGCGGTATGCCGAAAGCTGCAGTTTTTCCTGTACCAGTCTGTGCCTGGCCAATGATATCCGTTCCGTTCTTCGCTTTTGGAATAACTTCCGATTGTATGGGTGTTGCTTCTTCAAATCCCATTTCTTCAATAGCTTGAAGAATAGGTGATTCCAATCTTAGTTCTGAAAATAAAGTCAAGTATATATTCCCCTTTTATGCTTATTCGATCATTTCGTATGAACTAATTAACATTACCATATTCATGAAAAGAAATCCATCTAATTTTCACATTCCATAGAAATTAACTACAAATTCATACTGATCATTTAATTGTAATGAAAACGTAACATAAACTACATTGAACAGTTTATGTAGATGACGATATAATTAAATTACAAAATTTTCATTTAATTGCGTATATAAATATGTAAGGAGGACGGGCAAATGGCTGTGGAGAACAAATTTGCATATTTTGTTGACCGTTCCGGAAGGCAAGTCACGGTGGGAACACTCAGGGATATTGAACAAATGGACTTAGGCCGCGGACAGATTTATTATTGTGATTCTGAGCAGGCGCTCCTCCAGGGTGTTAAAGAGTATTACCATAACGAGTGTATTATCACTCTCCGTTCTCCAATGAACGATTTTAAAGAAAACCTTTCACTTTAAACTCTGCCCTGCTTTCTCTGAAAGCAGCGGTATACATATAAAGAGGGTCCGCTGTTCATTGCGGGCCCTCTTTACGTCTTTACTTCACTTCAGATTGAACCTTTACTTCAATGTTGTTTCGTGTAGCTTTGGAATAAGGGCAGTACTGGTGGGCAAGGTCCACTAATTCATCTGCTTCCTCTTTTGAAACACCGCTGATTTCCACTGTAAGTTCAGCAGCCAGCTGGAACATGCCGTCAGATTCGTCTTTTTGCAGACTTACGGCTGCAGTTGTTTTAGAAGAAACGTCTTTATTTTTCTTACTTGCCTGAAGGTTCAGCATGCCATCAAAGCAGGCTGCATAACCTGATGCAAAGAGCTGTTCCGGATTGGACCCTGATTTGGAAGAACCTGAACCCGGCTGTTCCAGATTCACATCAATCATTCCATCTTCAGAACGCACATGACCTTCACGGCCGCCTTCTACAACTGCTTTTGAAGTAAATATTGTTTCTGCCATACATAACTCCTCCATTCAACTTAATAGCGATTGATTCCAATAGTAACTATACACTTTTACTCCACTTTTTAAACATCCAGCCTTCCAATGTTATTTATTGGAAATATTTTCACATACGCTGACGAAATAGTAAATACGGCAGTTGCCCACGGAGGGAAGCTGTTATAAAATCATTGAAGATTAAGTGAAAATAACTGTCAGAAGGCCTTTTGCTTTGAAAAATAATTCCACGATAAAGGAGTGGGCGAACTCATGAATCAGGATTTCCCATTAAAAACCCCCACTAATTCTTTACTGCTCACAGCCGTTGATCATACCCGTGTCGGAGTTATCATTACTGATCCGGATATAGAAGACAATCCTATCATTTATACGAACAGCGGCTTTTGCAATTTAACCGGTTATTCCGCCGGAGAAATTCTTGGGAGCAACTGCCGTTTTCTTCAGGGACCGGAAAGCGACATTTATACTATTGACCGTATGAGAGAAGCGCTGAAAACATACGAACCCATTTCAATAGAGATTATTAACTACCGGAAAGATGGCACTAAGTTTTGGAACGAACTCCACATTGACCCTGTATATGAACCGGAAGAAGATAAATATTACTTTATCGGAGTGCAAAAGGATATTACGAAACAAAAGGATGCAGAGAAAGATGCTTTAGAGTACTTCAATGAAATTAATCTTTTGTCCACCCCCATCGTTCCAATTATTAATAGTGTGTACGCGATGCCGCTGATCGGAAACGTCGACGAGCAGCGGCTGAAGATTATTTTCACAAATATTACTGACGTGATTCATCAATCCAAAGTAGAAACACTCATTGTCGACCTTTCGGGTCTTTCTACATTAAATGATGATATTATGAAAGGAATCTTCACTTTAAATGATCTTCTAAAATTGCTTGGCACTGAACTGATTGTAACCGGTATTTCTCCAAGCCTTGCGGTAAGATCCAAAGATATGGATTTCGATTTCTCCGCTTTTCAGACCTTTGGCACAGTAAAAGATGCTATTCGTTTCAAACAGCGGAACAGCTGATATTAATGTCTTTAAAATTCATTCGCAAAATGTATTGCTATTGTTTGGAGCACATGATATGATGAATTTACTATTTTGATCCGTTAGTCAGAACAAGGTTAGGGTTTTAGCTTCTGAACTTGGTACTATGCGGTTTGCAAGATAAGTAACATTTGTGCCATGAGGCACGCAGGAGGATTATTTTTATGGAACAAGGTACAGTTAAGTGGTTTAACGCAGAAAAAGGTTTTGGCTTCATCGAACGCGAAGGTGCAGACGACGTTTTCGTTCACTTCTCCGCTATCCAGGAAGAAGGCTTTAAAACCTTAGAAGAAGGACAAACGGTAGAGTTCGAAATAGTAGAAGGCGACCGTGGCCCACAAGCTGCGAACGTTACTAAAAACTAATTAAACTATACAAAGCCGCTCTCTTTCGGGAGAGTGGTTTTTTCTTTTTAAAAAAGATTACCCCTTCTTTAATATTTAAATATTAAAGTCTGTTGCTATAATTTGGGTAACATGATACAATGAAATTACTATTTTGATCCGTTAGTTTGAACAAGGTTAGGGTTTTAGCTTCTGAACTTGGAACTATGCGGTTTGCAAGATAAGTATTATTTGTGCCACAGGGCACGCAGGAGGATTATTTTTATGGAACAAGGTACAGTTAAGTGGTTTAACGCAGAAAAAGGTTTTGGCTTCATCGAACGCGAAGGTGCAGACGACGTTTTCGTTCACTTCTCCGCTATCCAGGAAGAAGGCTTTAAAACCTTAGAAGAAGGACAAACGGTAGAATTCGAAATAGTAGAAGGCGACCGTGGCCCACAAGCTGCGAACGTTACTAAAAACTAATTAAGCCATATATGAACCTCTCTCCTTTTTGGAGAGAGGTTTTTTCTTGCTGCTTTCAAAATGCGGTTATATAAGAAAAAGCAAAAAAGAATACCTGGTTTCCAGGCATTCCTGCTGTATGGCATTTTTCTGTTAGCGGCGCCTAAACGTTTCAAGAAATGCATGTGCAATCTCTACCGACTGAAAAGCAAGAATGCTGAGGGCCGAAAGGGATAAGAGACCCATTACGACAAAGCGCGTATTCTGTACCAGATGCAAAGCCCACATGATGACTCCTCCTTTGATATAGTTCTATCATACTCCGCCGCCACACGTTTGCAACAATTTTATGTTATTGGCTGACATATCTCCTGCCGTACTGAGGTTCAAAGAATCTCCATCTTTTTCAGGGATGCTTTTAATTAAAAGGGAACCATCTTTTCACTTTATTCTTCCAATACTTTACCGAAATGTATTCAAACACATAGGTTAAAATTAAACCATATAAAATGACCCCGAACAAACTCAGCACTACCATTGTCCCCTGGCCAATGACTGTAACCGGTTCAATATTGGAGCGCCCAAACATGACAAGCGCCATAAGCACGCTTAAAGCAGAGGTCCACAGCGAATCTGCCGGAGGTTCAATGCCCCACACCCAAAGCACAAAACAAATGTACAATATTAAAATACCGCCCCAAACGTAATATTGGTGCTGGCGGCTTAAATAGCGAATAAGCGGCATTGTATAGAACTTGGTGATCGTCTTGAGACGGAAAAGGTGAATAATTCTTGCCAGACGTGCGAACTGAAAAATAGCATCCGCCGGTATAATAGCTATTAATAAAAACGGGTGGGATTTTACAAACTCCCATTTCTTCTCCGCACGAAAAAAACGAAAAGCATAATCGATCGTAAATAACGCCCACGTGGTCCAAATAATATAACCGGATACTTCTGTCTCGTACCAGATCGTCCCTACAGAGAGAATGGCAAGTATCACCATAATCGCTTCGTATAATCGCTGCCCGAATCCCCGGTCTCTCTTTTCGCTCATTATCGACGACTCACTTTCCTGTCCGTTTTCTTCTTAGCTTTAATCGTACTATTCTATAAAAAAAACAGCAAATTTTCTATTGCACAATTCGCTGCTACTGGTTATAATAGAATTTGTCTTGCGGATGTGGCGGAACTGGCAGACGCGCACGGTTCAGGTCCGTGTGAGCTTACGCTCTTGGAGGTTCGAATCCTCTCATCCGCACCATTTCTTATACAACGAACACACCAGGCTTTTCAGGCTGGTGTTTTTTTATGCTTTTATTTTAGCACGGAGCTCTCCTTAGAACACCTTTTTTTGTTATTAGTGTAAGCAGCGGGTAAAGACGGGTATTAAGATTACAGCAGTAATCAATAACTATATGTCAGGAGGATCAGGGTGAGCAGACAATTAGCAGAATGGCTTCAAGCCTCCAATTACAGTGTTGTAATGACCGGGGCCGGGATGTCTACGGATAGCGGACTCCCCGATTTTAGGTCTTCGTCAGGACTTTGGAGCAATTATGATCCGAAACAGCTGGCCACAGTCGAAGCACTCGAACATCAAAATGACGCATTCACAAAGTTCTACCAATGGCGCCTCCAGTCTCTGCTCGACGCATCACCAAATAAAGGGCACAAAATTTTGGCTCAATGGGAACAACAGGGCCTGCTTAAGCAGGTAATTACCCAAAACGTTGATGGCTTTCATCAGGCGGCTGGCCAGCAGCATGTTTCTGATTTGCACGGCAGTCTGCGGGAGATTAATTGCCATATTTGCGGTCGCCAGGCATCGCAGGAAGACTTTTTAAACGGTTCTTCCCACTGTCCAAACTGTGGCGGTAAGCTCCGGCCGGGCATCGTTTTGTTTGGGGAAATGCTTCCAGAGCAGGCTATCCAGCAGGCTCAGGAGGCCACCGCAGCCTGTGATTTATTTATTGTTCTAGGATCAAGCCTGCAGGTAGCCCCTGCTTCTCTATTTCCAATGGAAGCAAAAGAGAGCGGAGCCAGGCTCGTTATTGTAAACCAGGAAGAAACAGAACTCGATTCATGGGCCGATTTAACATTTCCCGGTGCTTCTATTCAAAACGTGCTCACCGAAACAAACAGATATTTGTAACTAAAGGAGCTTTCAGCTGTGGCTGTAAGCTTCTTTTTATGAAACGGAATTAGCTTTCCTCTCTACATTCTGCATTAATGTATCCGCCAGTTTCCGGGCGCCCGGGCATCTTCTGCCTCCGGATCAAGCTCTACTTTCAGCACTGCATCCTCTACCTCTGCTCCCTGCTTTTGAAACTGGTTTTTCATTAAATCGAGCGCCTCCCTGTATTTCGGGTATATAAAATCGCACGAACCAAACAACCCTACCTGCGAGCCGTCTATGTGTTAAAATAGTAAATGATAATCATTTTCAATATAGGAGGCATTTCTTATGACTGATATAGCCAGCACTCCACTCGCCCAGACAATTCAATCCCGCCGAAGCATTAAGAAATTTACGGACCAGCCGGTAGATAAACAAACCATCCTTGAACTGCTTGAAATATCCAAATGGGCGCCTGATCATGGCGTGCGTGAACCGTGGCGCTTTCTGCTGTTTCTTGGCAGCGGCATGGAGAAACTTGCAGAAGCTCTCGCCGATTATCAGGAGCACGAAGGTTCGAAAAAACCGGAAAAAATACGTGCCCAAATTTCTGAGCTTCCCGGGGCCCTGCTTGTCGTTAATCAGGCAGAGCAAAAAGTGAAAAAATGGGAAGAAGATTTTGGCGCAGCCTCTACCCTTATTCAAAACTTTCAGCTGTTAAGCTGGGAACAAAATCTCGGCATGATTTGGAAAACCGGTGATTATATTTATTCAAACCGCTTTAAGCAATCGCTCGGCATCGATCCGGAAGAAACTATTGTCGGTATGCTGCAGCTCGGCTATTTTGAAAAAATACCAAAAGCTAAGCCAAGAACGTCCATTGAAGAAAAGATTAATATTTTTGAGTAAATCACTCATTTTCCATTAAAAAACCTCCCTGAACGCCAGGGAGGTTTTTCGTATTAACAGAACGTATCTTTTGGCTTTGGTACAGAAAGACCGAACAACGGCCGCAGAAACAGAGCTAGGAATGTGCCGGCTAAGGCAAATACCGCCCATACATAACCATGTACACTAAAGGAGGCAATTCCGCCAAAGTAAGCACCGATATTACACCCAAAAGCGAGCCTCGCTCCGTAACCCATCAAAAGGCCGCCGATAATAGAAGCAGAAGCGTTGCCCACCGTTACTTTCGTAAACTTAAACAGTCCCCCCACCGCTGAAGCAATAAATGCACCTAAAATAACCCCAAAGTTCAGCACAGTAGTGGAATCAGCAAAAATTGTAGTCTGCAGCGCCTGAGCGCTTTCCCCGCTCCAGTAATCCCAGCTGGAGACATTGATGCCTACAGCCTCAGCAGCTTTGGATCCCCAGAGTGCAAACGCCGAAGTAATTCCCCACGGCTGACCACGTGTAAGCAGGGTTAACGCGTTTAATACAGCAAGCACTACCGCTGCAATCATCATAGGCCAGGAACCACGGAAAATGCGTTTCCAGCCGCTTGCTGTCGGCAGAGTAGCCATTGCCGGAGGATTTTTCTTTTTATCAATAATTAATGTTACTGCAATTACAGCAGCGAAAATGAGCAAAGATACTATCCAGGCTCCCGTGTACCCGAGACCGGTCGACGTAGCCAGCGAAATCGAGCCAAAGGAAGGTGTATCATCTGTCCAGAACGAAAGATGATATGCACCAACGGTAGAGCCAACAATGAAAAAGAGTAGCGTAATAAACATGTTCGTCCGGCCGCCGCCTACTGCATACAATGTTCCGGAAGCGCAGCCTCCTCCGAGCTGCATCCCAATTCCGAACATAAACGAGCCCACGACTACACTCACGCCAACAGGGCTGACGTACCCGGATACGTCCCCGCCAAAAAAGGTGGAACCAAGAGCAAGAATCGGCGCAAACAAGGTCACCGCTGCTGCAAGCATCACCATGTGGGCCCGCAGCGCCTGGCCGTTACCTACAGACATTAAGCGGCGGAACGCCGAGGTAAATCCAAACCTCGCATGAAAAAGTGTATACCCCAGAAGCAGGCCGATCGTAAGCAGAAGCGGCTGGACGATTGACTGGGTTAATGCAAGATATAACGTTAAAATAGCAAATACGATCAACCCGCCGGTGACCAGCTTATTCTGCGGTGCCCCCAGTTTCTTGGAAGCTTTTTCAGCAGTTTCCTGCTGGGAAACAGGCTGTACTGTTACTGCCATTATAATCCCCCATTCCTATCTTTTTAGTCAGTTTTACGTTCTTTATCTTAAATATTTTTTTTAAGATAGTCAAAGATGTTGCTTTTCTAAATAAAAACTACTATCATTAATAAGTCAAAACTTAAAGGTACTTAAAAAACTTGATCGTTTTAAGGTGGTGAGAGGAATGGATGAAAAAAAAATATACATTCAGCAGACTGCGATGCAGCTGTTTTCCAGTCAGGGCTTCTTTCACACCTCAGTACAGGATATTGCTGAAGCATGCCGGATGTCTAAAGCTTCAATTTATAAAATCTTTCATTCCAAGGAAGATATTCTCGCCCAAATTGTAAGAGATAATTTAAACCACATTATTCACCGTGCCAATTACGCACGCAATGAGCAGTCCAAGCAGCCGAGGGATCAGCTTATTGCCAAGCTGTCGAGAGAAATCGAAGGCCTCGTGGAGCACCGTGAATACGTCTGGATGCTTTATCAATCTGCTTCCATTAACAAACAGTCTGATAATATTAAGGCTCTTTTAAAACAAGGTCAGCTCATTATGGTGAACTGGCATAAAGATACACTTCTCGAGACGTTTGGAGCCGATATAGAGCCTTTCGTGTGGGACCTTGCAATATGCATGCAGGGGATGAGCAGAGAAATGATCGCTTTCGCCGAGAAAGTTGACCGGTACAATTTTGATTTCGAGCAGCTCGCTGAAGTGTTGGTTACCAGCATTGAAAGCATTATCAAACACAAAACTTCCTCCGCTTCAGTATTTTCGAGCGAAGATATGGAACCATTTAATCTTCAGGGGCATTACGGGGAGATCGATCAGAAGGATCTCTGGGACCGGACCATCCAACAGGTACGGGCCTTTATTCATTATCGCTTTCCCTCCTACGAAAAAAAACAGTGGGTGGAAGCGGTGGACCGTTTAAACCAGGAGTTCTACGAGTCTGAGCCTGAAATGATTGTTATGGAGTCGCTGTTTTGTTTTCTCGAGAAAAATGAAGATCTACAAATTAATATTAATATCCTGCGGGAAATTTTTCAGTAACTTCCGGGCCTGGTATCGTTCATTTATTTCGGTTTTCTTGCTATACCAGCTCTTAAAATTGCACAGTCAAGCCTCAAACCGTCAGCACAAAAAGTCAGATGCTTATTTTCTTTAAAACAAGTTTCTTGATTTTTCCTGTTGCTGGCGTTATTATATGCTGATAAAAACTAATAAGTACTTTAAAAACCATTTCGTTTTATAAATGATTTATGACCGTGAAATGCATTACACCGAAGGAGGGCTTCTCATGCCTGAAGAAGCAGCTACACAAATACCTGCGAAAACAAGAAATTTAATTATCGCGGTATTTCTTACCGGAGCGTTTATCGCTATTTTAAACCAGACCCTCCTGGCTGTGGCCATTCCGAGTATTATGGCTGATTTAAACGTGAGCGCCAACACAGCCCAGTGGGTAACGACCGTTTTTATGCTCGTTAATGGAATTATGATTCCGATCACCGCCTTTCTTATTGAAAAATTCACCACCCGGGGACTGTTTTTGTTTGCTATGTCCTCCTTTGCCCTCGGGACGTTATTTGCAGCCCTATCCCCGACCTTCGGCCTGCTTATGGCTGGCCGGGTTATTCAGGGTGTTGGTGCCGGTATAATGATTCCATTAATGCAGACTTCCATCATGACCATGTTTCCTCTTTCCCAGCGCGGTCAGGCCATGGGCCTCGCGGGGCTAGCCATTGCTTTTGCACCGGCTTTCGGCCCTACCCTTTCCGGTTGGGTTGTGGATTCATATTCCTGGAATACGTTATTTTATATTATTCTCCCGATCGCCATTGTAGACATTATCCTCGCTTACTTTTTGCTGAAAAATGTATCAGAGCTTAAACATCCAAAGCTCGACTTATTATCGATTATGCTGTCAACAGCCGGATTCGGAGGCTTATTGTATGGATTCAGTGCTGCCGGAAACAGTGGCTGGGGAAGTGCTGCAGTGCTCACTACTCTTGCTGTAGGCGCTGTTGCCTTGTTCATGTTTATATGGAGACAGCTTCATGTGGAAAGACCAATACTCGAATTCCGGGTCTTAAAAAATCCTATTTTTACATTGACCGTCGTTGTTGCCATGGCCTGTTTTGTTTCTATGGTCGGCTCTCAGACCCTTATTCCGCTTTATGTCCAAAACGCACGTGGCCTCTCGGCCCTGGATTCGGGGCTGATGCTTTTACCGGGCGCTCTTTTAATGGGACTAATGAGCCCTATTACCGGACGCATTTTCGACAAAGTTGGCGGAAGAGGGCTTGCGATTACCGGGCTTTCTCTATTAACAGTTGGCACTGTTCCGTATATGTTTTTAACAGAAAACTCTTCCATCGCCTTTTTAACAGCTATGTTTGCGCTCCGTATGCTCGGTGTCGCCATGGTTATGATGCCAATGACGACCGCGGGACTCAACCAGCTGCCTAATTCGTTAATTGCCCACGGGACAGCGATGACAAATACGCTCCGCCAGGTAGCAGGCTCGATTGGTACAGCCGTACTGATTACCGTCATGTCCCAGAGTGCTTCCGGTGCAGCACGGGCAGGCGAGGTCTCGAGCCAGAGCGCTGCCTTGATTCACGGAATTAATGTTGCTTTCTTTGTGGCATTAGTTGCTGCCCTCGTCGGCCTTGTGCTTTCTTTCTTTCTTAAAAACACGAGACCGGATACGATGGAAAAACGCGATATTCGCGGAAGCAAAAGCAGCACGAAGGAAAGCAAAGCGTAAGCAATATAATTTTCAGCAAAAACACTCTCAGCAACGCCTGAGGGTGTTTTTCACTGTACTAAACGTGAAAATATTCTGTAAAATACCTTGACACTTTAACTCATAAAAAGATATAGTTTGGCTACATGAATGCCTCTCACGTAAAGAATAGGAGGACACTCGAGTATTATTGGAAGGGAGAAAATAATTTAATGACGACATGGACCAGCAGTAACTTGGGCTACCCACGCTTAGGAGAAAAACGCGAATGGAAAAAAGCATTGGAATCCTATTGGAAAGGAAAGCTTGAAGAGGATTCTTTTCAACAACAAATCCGAGAACTCCGATTGGATTTCTTGAGAAAGCAAAAGGAACGCGGCGTGGATTCAATTCCTGTCGGCGATTTCTCGCTGTACGATCACGTACTCGATACATCCGTGATGTTCGGGCTTGTGCCGGAGCGCTTCGACGCTTCCGAAGGCTACTCTTCCCTATCTACATATTTCGCTGTAGCCCGGGGCACGAAGGCATCGCCGGCGAGCGAAATGACAAAATGGTTTAATACCAATTATCACTACATTGTACCGGAGCTTCAAAATGCAAAGCCGCGCCTTGTAGATAATTATCCGTTAAAAGCCTATCAGGAAGCGGTATCTGAATTAGATATTGACGGACGTCCCTTCCTTATCGGCCCGTATACTTTCCTGAAACTCTCCAAAGGCTATGAAGACCATCAGTTTGAACAGCTGTTCAACGATCTTCTGCCACTGTATCAAAAAGTGCTGCAGCAGCTGCAGGATGCAGGAGCGAAAAGCGTTCAAATCGATGAGCCGGCCTTTGTGCAGTCCTTTCCGGAAACAGATATTCCATTAATCCGGAAGGCATATGAATTATTCAACCGCGAGGTGCCTGAACTGGATCTGTTTGTGCAAACGTATTTCGACAGCATTTCTCATTATAAAGACATTATATCTCTTCCAATCGCAGGCCTCGGTCTTGACTTTGTTCACGGCAGGGAGGGCAACTGGGCGAATGTGCAGGCCCATGGCTTCCCTTCAGACAAAGTGCTGGGTGCAGGTGTTATTGACGGACGCAACATCTGGAAAGCAGACGTAAATGCCACTGTAGCTTTTGCCAAAGACATTCAGGCAGAAACAGGCAGTAAAAATATTGAAATTCAGCCGTCCTGCAGTCTTCTGCATACACCGGTTACGACTAAACACGAAACGCAGCTTGATCCGCTTTTGCTTGATGCACTCTCTTTTGCTGACCAAAAGCTTGAGGAAATCGACCTCATAACACGCACACTAAATGGGGAAGATACGAAGGCGGAGCTCGAGCAAAACACTGCCCAGCTTGACCGTGTTAAAAACGCTCCGTGGCGTCAGGAAACAGCTGGTAACGCTGCAGCAGACATTCCCTCCTCCCGTCCGCTGTCGTTCGAAGAAAGAAGCCCGCTTCAGCAGGAGAAGTTTCAGCTGCCAAAACTTCCAACCACTACAATTGGAAGCTTCCCGCAGACGCGTGAAGTCCGCGTGGAACGCCGCCGGATGAGAAAAGGCGAAATTTCCGCAGAAGAATACGAAACGTACATTCAAAATAAAATGCAGGAATGGGTCGATATCCAGGAAGAAATCGGACTCGACGTTCTCGTGCACGGAGAGTTTGAACGCACCGATATGGTAGAGTTCTTCGGAGAGAAACTGGGCGGATTTGCATTCACTTCCAATGGCTGGGTGCAGTCCTACGGTTCCCGCTGTGTCAAACCGCCAGTTATTTACGGAAATGTTGAGTTTAAAGCACCAATGACTGTAAAAGAAACCAAATACGCACAGACCCTGACCGAAAAGCCGATGAAAGGAATGCTTACTGGTCCGGTAACAATTTTGAACTGGAGCTTTGAACGCAATGACATTCCGAAAAAAGAAGTAGCCTTCCAGATCGCACGGGCTCTTAATGACGAAGTGCTTGCGCTCGAAAACGAAGGCATTGAAATGATTCAGGTGGATGAGCCGGCAATTCGTGAAGGCCTGCCGCTGAAAAGAGCAGAATGGGACGAGTACCTGGAATGGACCGTCCATGCCTTCCGTCTTTCCACTTCTTCTGTCAAAGATACCACCCAGATTCATACGCACATGTGCTACAGTGAATTTCAGGATATGATTGAGTCAATCCGCGCGCTCGACGCCGATGTTATTTCGATTGAAACGTCACGAAGCCACGGGGAACTGATTGAAACGTTTGAAACAGCTGTTTATGACAAAGGCATCGGCCTTGGCGTTTATGATATTCACAGCCCACGCGTACCAGACGTGGAAGAAATGACTCAAATGATCGACCGCGCACTGCGCGTGCTTCCGAGCAACCTGTTCTGGGTTAACCCGGACTGCGGACTCAAAACACGTGATGTGCCGGAAACAATTGAAGCCCTTAAAAACATGGTTCGTGCTGCAGAAGAAGCCAGAAAAAACTTAGAACAGCACGCATAATTAACACTACGTAATAAGGCCCGGCCTTCCGGGCCTTATTTTCGTACGGAAAGGATATCTCACTTATGGCGGTTACCACTACATTTTTAAACAAACGATCCGATTACAAAAAAGCATATAAAGTTATTCAATCCCTGCGGCCTTCTCTCAGCTGGGAAGCCTTCAATGATTATCTCTCCCGTCATCCCTCGTACCAGCTGCTCGCGTTAAAAGAAGACGGAGCGGTAGTCTCAGTAGCCGGATTGGAGATTTTGGAAAGCCTCGCCTGGGGCAGACACGCATGGATTCATGAACTTGTTACAGCAGAAAATGCCCGGAGCAGCGGCCACGGTGAGACCCTGCTCCGGGCCGTTCACCAGTACGCAGAAAAACACGGATGCACAGAAGTGATTTTATCCTCCGGCCTGCAGCGCACTGACGCCCATCGGTTTTATGAACGGCTCGATTATCAGGCGTCGAGCTACGTTTTCCGCTATACTTTATAACGCAAAAAACTCTGCCCCGTGAAAGGCAGAGTTTCTTTTTTATCGCTGCTGCTTTTGTTTTTTCTTTGGATTTTTCTCTTCTGAATTGAAGCTGATCAGCGCCGGTATTAACAACGGCAGTACAATCAGTCCAAACAGCAGAAGGCCGGTAATAACGACCGTAGCTACTTCCAGAAGCGTAAGCACTCCCGACGGAAGCATTGCTGCGAACGTTCCTGACAAAATGATCGCTGCTGTAATAATTACCGTGCCCATCTTGATCATCGCCGTCTGCATGCCTGTACGCACGCCCGCTTTCGCTTCTTCATTATACCTGCTTAACAGGAAGATGGAATAATCCACCCCGAGTGCTACAAGCATAACAAATCCGAAGAACGGTACCGGCCAGGCAATACCCGGATAGCCAAGCCCGTTTACAAAAATCAGTTCTGTCACAGCCATTGCTGTAAAATACGCGAGTACAAGTCCGCCGATAATATAAAGCGGCTGGATAATATTACGGAGCAGAATAATGAGTATCGCAAAAATGCCGACAAGAACGATTAATACCGTCCGGTCAAAATCATTCGAGCTGACCGACTGCAGATCACTGTTCACGCTCGGTACGCCTCCGTATTCGATCGTCGCGTCTTCAAGTGGCGTGCCCTGCGTATTCATTTCTACAACCTCTTTAACTTCTTCTGCGCTTTGGATTGCTTTTTTGGAATAAGGGTCTGCGTTCAATCCGACTTCAATGGTCATGCCGTTTTCATTGTCGAATACATAATTGGATGCACCGTCCTGAAAGTCTTCATTCCCGATGGTATCTTCCGGAATATACACGCCGGTGCCTTCAACATAATTTGCCTCAGACACATCTCCCGTAAAGGTTTCCGCACTTTCAAGACCGTCACTGATTTCCGTCAGCCCATCGCGGGAATCGGCCACTCCGTTTTCCAGTTCGCCGAGCGTTTCAGCAAGCTGTTCCAGCTCTTCTGTCTGCTGGTCAAGCTCCTGCTGCCCTTCTTCAAGGCCGCTTTGAATCTCTGTAATCTGCTGACTGATCCCAGTCAGCTGCTCCGAAGCTGCTGCCGCTTCCTGAGGAGAAGAAGCATTCGCCAGCTGGGTGCTCACCTGTTCAAGCCCCGTATTTACCTCGCCAAGACCGTCAGCAGCATCCTGCAATGAGGAGTTTTCCGTATCGCTGCTTCCAAGCTGATCCTGGATGGAGCCCAGCCCGTCTTCGACTTCCTGCAGGCCGCTTTCGGTCTCTTCAATGCCGTCCCGGGCATCACTAATACCTGTGCTCACATCTTCGAGCTGATTGTTTACATAAAAATCGTCAATAACATCTCCGGCAGGCCGCGTCGCACTTCGTACTGCCTCTACTTCCTCCAGGTTCGAAATGGACCGGTTCAAGTCCTCCACATACGCAAGCGTCTCCGGCTCCATCACCGATCCATCTGATTCAATGACAATCTGCATTGGAAGTGCCTGCCCGGAACCAAGACCTTCCTCAATTAAGTTAAGTCCGGTAACTTCTTCTGTATCCTGGTCGATTTCATCGATCGTATCGTAAGACCGCGAGTTATCAAATGTTAACAATAGCGGCACGGTCACGACAGCGACAAGGAGAATGGCAAGCAGCGGGCGGAAAACCGAAACACCACTCAGCCATTTCCATATTTTACTGTCAGCATGACCATTATGGAGCTTCGATGGCCAAAATAAAGCTCTCTTCAACGTCAGCATAAAGAACGGCAGGATCGTCCACAGAACACCTGTTAATACGACGATGCCAACCGCAACACCTACGCCGGATTGAAAAACGGAAAAGTTTGCGAAGCCGATCGCCGTAAAGCCGACAAGCACGGCAAGTGCACTGTAAACCATTGTTTTACCGGCTGTTTTGTACGTGCGTATGATCGCTTTTTTGTAATCAAGCCCGGCAGCCAGCTCCTCGCGGTACCTGCTCAGAAGAAGTATACAGTAATCTGTCCCGATCCCAAACAACACCGCTACAAGGAAAATCTGCGTGTAGTTGGAAACCGGAAAGTTAAACCAGTCTACTAAATACGCTATAATCGACTGGCTGATCAGATACGTAAGACCGACCGCCACAAGCGGCACAAACGGAGTAATAACTGCACGGAAAACGACAAACAACAGTGCAAGAATTAACACTACTGTAATAACTTCCGTACGCTCCAGTCCTTCCTGGCTCGCTTCATTTACCTGCTGGTTTAAAAGCGATTCCCCGGTGACATACGTTTCTATGTCCGAAGCTTCGTTGAGATCACGGATCTCTTCGGCGGCATTCACCGCTGTGTCATTGTCTCCTTCAATAGATATTGGAATGACGACGACATTTTCGTCAGAGGCAACCAGCTGTTCTTCTGTTTCCTCACTGCCAAATGGATTCGTGACTTCTGTAATACCTTTAATATCTTCGTCTTCGATGGCAGTAATCAGCGATTGAATATTATCCTGTTCCTCTTCATTCACCTGATTTTCTGTTTGGATTACCGCGCTGATGGTATTTCCGCCCTCCCCATTGTCATCGAGTATCTCCTGGGCCTGGGAGGACGTTTCCCCTTCCGGTATTTGAAGCGTCTCTTTGTCAGCTGCCAAATTGGATAAACTCGGGGAAACGACGGTAAGTATTACGGTAAAAATAACTATTAATGAAGCTATCCACCAGCGAAACTGTAATATTGTTTTCATCTTTGCTGTCCACCTTTTTGTAGTATGCTCCGTATTTTATGAAAAGTCTGGATAAACTGCTCCACTTCCTCTTCGTTTATGTCCTGAAGCAGATCAGACACATATTCATTTACGAGACGCGTATGCCTCTCGTGAGATTTTTTTCCTTCATCGGTGATTTCTACGTACTTCACCCGCTGGTCTTCACTGCTGGGTACAAACTTCACATAGCCTTTGTTTTCCATTTTTTTCAGCCGGTTGGACAAAGCGCTCTTTCCGACGAGCATCCTGTTTTGTATTTCTGTCGACGTCATCGCACCGTACTTCATTAAAAAATCCAGCAGCTCTACCTGTTCCGGAGAAATTTGGCTTAATAAGTTATCGGGTATTTCATTTGTTATACGGTTCCTGCCTAGAATCATCACTTCTGCGAACAGTTCCACCGCTTCTTCCATTTTCTGATCCTTCATTAGTACACCCCCTGAACTATTTAGTAGTTTAACCCCTGAACTTTTATTCGTCAAGGATTAAAGGTCCAGGCCCTGAAAATTTTCCTTTTAAAAAAACGCCCGGAGCCGGACGTTTTAGTCGTTCGTATGCTCAATGCCTTTGGACAGCACATTTTCCACGTTCGTTAAATGAGCGCTCATTGCTTCTGCCGCTGCTTCGGGATCCTGCTCGTTTATAGCAGTATAAATCCGCTGGTGTTCATCAAGCAGGCGCCGGAATGAACGTTTTTCCGAAAATAGCCATGCTTTTCTCGTTTCATACATCGTTTTCTGCATCGTATCGGAGAGGCGGCCCATCATCTGCTTTAATAAAGTATTACCGGAAGCCTCAACGATTGCAAGGTGAAAACGGACGTCTGCCTGTTCCCCGAGATCGTCGGTCCCACCTGCTGCCTGCTTCATCTGCTCCAGAGCAGTACCCATCTGCTCGAGATCTTGCTCTGACCGTCGGACTGCTGCAAGCTCGGAAGCCCCCTTTTCAAGCACATGCCGGACTTCGAACAGCTCCTTCATTTCCTGTTTCGAAATGAGGGTGCGGCTGTTCATCATCTCTGTAATAGTGGAAAAATCATACTGATTCACAAACGTCCCTTCGCCCTGCCTTATGGTTACAATTCCTACGGCACGCAGAGCGCTTAATGCTTCGCGGACGGCCGAACGGCTGACGTCAAATTTTTCCGAAAGGGCGACGACAGAATCCAGCTTCTCGCCAGGCTTTACTTCGCCCCGCTTGATCATGCCCTCAATTTTTTCCCGGATTACTTCAGCTATTTTTTTCGTTTCAATACGATCCATGGTCATCGTCCGCTCTTCCTTCCGTTCACTATTTACCGTTATTGTATCACCCATAGGATGCACATACTATGTTTTACCCCTGTTATAGATAAGGTCACCACATGAATGAATTTTGCTTATTTTGAGCAGGATTAAAAATCGGTTTTTATCCTAATTTTATATATTTGTTATTACTATGTGAAAAAAGTTTTGTTTTTTCCATGTAGACGATTGTCATTTTGGAAGGAACAAGTTAGAATTTATAACAATTGTTTTCTCTAGTACATTGCAGCAAAGGTGGAACGTTTTATGTTATCTTTCTTTATCGCTATTATCCTGCTAATTGCCGGCTACATCGTTTACGGATCTTTTGTGGAGAAAACGTTCGGCATCAATGACCGGAACAAAACACCTGCTTACCATAACGAAGGTCATATCGACTACTCTCCTCTCAGCTGGTGGCGCGGGAGCCTTATCCAGCTGTTAAATATTGCTGGTCTCGGGCCAATTTTCGGGGCGCTGCTCGGAGCGCTGTATGGGCCTATCGTATTTTTCTGGATCGTACTCGGCACCATTTTCGCCGGAGCCGTACACGACTATTTTTCCGGCATGCTTTCTCTTCGCCATAACGGTGCCCAGTTTCCGGGACTCGTAGGGAAGTATCTCGGGCGTCCGATGCAGAGCTTCATCAACATCGTCAGCATTTGCCTGATGATCCTTGTGGCTGCTGCATTTATCGCCGGCCCGGCCGAATTAATTGCGAGCCTGACGCCTCTCAGCTTTCTTACAGCCATTTTTGCTATTTTTGCATATTTTTTACTGGCTGCCCTGCTTCCAATTCAGCGGGTCATCGGAAAGATTTATCCTCTTTTTGGAGCGGTACTTATTTTTATGGCGGTCAGTATCGCCGGTGCTCTGGTGTTTTCAGATGTAACGATTCCAAACGTTACGCTTGCCAATCTTCATCCCGATGAACTGCCGGTATGGCCAATGGTTATGGTAACCATTTCCTGCGGTGCCATTTCCGGGTTTCACAGCACCCAGAGTCCAATTATCGCCCGCACGCTGAAAAAAGAATCAGAAGGGCGCAAGGTGTTTTACGGAGCTATGATTGCCGAAGGCATCATTACCCTTATTTGGGCCGCAGCCGGCATGGCCTTCTTTGGAGGCACCAGCGGGCTCCAGGCAGCCATAGCCGCCGGGGGTCCGGCCGGCGCTGTGAACGAAATTTCCACGAGCCTTCTTGGCACCCTCGGCGGGGTACTTGCTGTTCTTGGCGTTATTTTGCTTCCTATTACGACAGGCGACACTGCCCTTCGTTCTTCACGGATGATGCTTGCAGAGCTCGTGGCAAACGCTGTATCCCTAAAAGGAAAGCCGCTTTTAATTCTTACTATTATTCCGGTCGTTATCCCGGCCCTGTTTTTATCCATGATCGATTACTCGTTTTTGTGGAGATATGTAGGCTGGACCAATCAACTCGTCGCTACCGTGATGCTCTGGACCGGCTGCATGTACCTGCTTTATGCCGGCAAAAACCATTTCATCTGCGGCGTGCCGGCGATGTTTATGACAGCCGTCGTCTGCTCCTACATCTTTTACGCCCCGGAAGGACTCGGTCTTCCGTACGGCCTTTCCATGACGATCGGAGCCGTGCTGACTGTGTTCGTGCTTGCCTGGTATGTCTTTAAAGTAATCTCCGTCAAACGGCAGGCTGCATATGAACAGGTCGAAAAATCTATCTAGAACTTCTGGCTGCCTGCTTGTCTGCGGGCAGCTCTTTTTATTGCAGGAGAGGCTGATGAAAACGCTGCATGTTCATGCTACACTAAATACAGACGTGAAATTTTTATAAAGAAGGCGGCTTGCCATGCACTACTGGAGAAAAATTAAGCGGCGGTTCATTGGCGGCAGACTGATTAAAACCGGCATAGCTGTTCTGCTCACTGCCTTTGTATGCGGCATTTTTGACCTCCCGCAGGCTTTCGCCGTTATTACAGCCATTGTAACCCTTGAACCGACAGCAGCTGCTTCCATACGTAAAGGCGCCCAGCGGCTTCCAGCCACCGTCATTGGGGCGGCTCTCGCGATGATTACCGTTTATCTATTCGGACCGACCCCGGTAACGTATATGATTGCTTCTGTGTTAACACTTTATTTCTGTAATATACTGCGGCTCCGGGACGGGATGCTCGTCGCAACGATTACGGCAGTGGCGATGATTCCCACAGCGAGCGATCATTATTTTTTAACTTTTGTGGAACGTGTCGGTACGACGTTTATCGGCCTTGCGATCTCTACAGTTATTAATTTAACGATTCTGCCTCCAAAATTTTCTTCTTTGCTCGCGGAACAGAATCGCAAAATGTTCGTGGAGACCGCTGAAATTTTTGAGCTTCGGCTTGAAGAAGTAATGAACGGCCGGCGTCCTTCTGCACAGGTAATGGAAAAATATCATCAGCTCGAAAGTGACCTGGAGCGGGCGATCCAGCTTTCTTATTACCAGCAGGAAGAATGGAAATACCATAAGAAAAAGGATACAGAGGTAAGAAGGTTCACCCGGGAGCAGCGACAGCTCCATTTTTTAGAGCGCATAAGCTATCATATTAATCGTTTATTTAATTTCGAAACAGATGACTGCACGTTTACGAAAGAAGAGGTCCAGCTGATTGGCGAAATTATTCCAGCGATGTCACAAACGATTCATCACTTCGGGGAACGCATCTCTGATGAGCAGTTCAGGCTGATTGAACGTCTTGACCGGTGCTTCTGGAAAAAACGCCAGCATGCATCGCGGCCGAACATAAAAAAATATCACCACCATTTTTCTACAGACGTTATTATTATCTTCGCCCTCTTGTCTATTCACGATGTCCTCGAAGAGCTCGAAGAACTTCATTTTCCCGAACAGCCCGAGCAACAGCAGACGCCCCGGCCTTCATAAGGCACGGGGCGCTTCATTTATTAGTGTTTCTTTTTAGGATTTGCTGAAGGAGGATAAAAATTTCACCCTGTCTCCCATTGGAGGCGTCTGTTCATCAATAAGCTGGATTTCCAGCACAGCCGGGCAATTGTCTGAACAGAGACTTTCGTAAAGCTCGGGGGTAATATCATCCATGGAACGGACCGTGGCATATTTTACTCCCATCTGTTCTGCGATAGCTGCCACCGGTACCATCGACTGTTCAAAACGGTCATGCATTCTTCCATACTGAAGCCGGTGTCCGTGATACACCATGCCGAGCCTTGCGTTATTCATCACGATAAAAAGAATAGGCAACTGATATTCTTTGGCGGTCAGCACTTCCATCCCATGCATAAAAAAGCATCCATCTCCCGTAATACTTGTAACAGGACGATTCGGTTCGGCGAGCTTTGCTCCAAGCGCATTGGAAATCCCCGAGCCCATGGCACCAAAATGAACGTTGATGTCATACGTGTCCGGTTTTTTCACTTCCATGTAGTGAATCACATAACTCATAAACTCTCCAATATCCACTGTAAAAAGCGTATCCTCCGGCATATGGGACTGGAGCTGTTGAAGCACACTCTGGGTATCGTATTTTTCATTTACTGGTTTTGGCGAAACGTCTGGCCGCTGAAGCTCTGCTTCCTCCGCTGCCGGGAGGCGAAGCCGTGTGTTTATTTCCCCAATAGTGGTACGCACGTCTCCGAGCAGAGAAATATCCACTTTATATTTGCGGTCAAATACCGTCGGATCATGGTCGAGCTGAATCACAAAACGATCAGCAGCCAAAGCCGGATTCCAGTTATTCGTAGCCGTTTCCCCGAGACTCGATCCTATAACAAATATAATGGAATGATCGCTGTCTTCCATTACTTCCGTAGCTGTTTCGTGACCGGCAAAGCCGTATACCCCACGTGCATTTGGGTGGTCCGTCGGAACAAGCCCTTTAGCCTGCGGTGTAGTAACGACCGGCCAGTCCAAATAATCCACCAGATTCATGACCTCAGGCAAGGCATCTTTTGCTCCCTGGCCAAGGAAAATGATTCCCTGACGATCGCTTGAGAGTATCCGGATGGCTTCCGATACATTGCTTTCCACTGGAGACAGCCGGCGCTTCGCCGGGTATTCGAGCAGTTCAGTGTTCCCTTCGAGCATAGATAATTGAATATTGATCGGGATCGCTACGTGCACTGGTCCGGGTATACCGGCGAATGCTTTGCATACCGCCTCCTTAAACACTTCGCGTACTTCATGGATACTTTCCACCCGCCGGCTGTATTTTGTCACCGGAGTAAACATCGGAACGACATCAAGCTCCTGGGAAGCATTCAAGCCAACCGTCGATGTTGGTACAGAGCCGGTAATAAAAAGCACGGGAGTCTGTTCTCTCATTGCATTCGCTGCTCCGGAAAGAAGGTTGGTTGCCCCGGGTCCGCTGCTTGCTATACATACCCCCAGCTTATCCGAACGCTTCGCGTAGGCGGAAGCCATATAGCCTGCCGCACCTTCATGCTTTGTAATAACCGGTGTAATTTCGCCATGCTCATACATTTTATCAAAAAGAGCGTTTACCGATCCCGCCGGAATACCAAAAACATAGTCCAGTCCACCCTGCCGCAAATAATCAATTATCCACTGAGCTGCTTTCATTCTGTTTTATCCCCCCACTAATTTTTACTATTTATTACAAAATTCAGGAATTTCACTTGCCTGTACTGGTTTACTATACAGGAAACCCTGAACTAAATCACATTTATTCGCCTGCAAAAATTTCTGCTGTTCAAGCATTTCCACCCCTTCGGCGATCACGTGAAGGTTCAGACTGTGAGCAAGAGCAATAATCGTAGTTGTAATAGGGGCTGAGCTGTTTTCTGCTTTAATGTCATCAATAAACACTTTATCAATTTTGAGTGTATCAATTGGAAATTCCCTGAGATACTGCAGTGAACAATAGCCGGTGCCAAAATCGTCTATTGAAATACGGACGCCAATGTTTTTCAGCCTTTTCATGGTCGTGACTGTCTCTTCAGTATTCAGCAGCAGTGTATTTTCCGTAATCTCAATTTCTAAAAATTCGGGGGCAAGCTCCGTTCGGGCAAGTACCTCTTTCACGGTTTCGACCAGGCATTCCCGCTGAAACTGCTGCGCGGAAATATTTACCGCTACACGCAGGCTGCAGAGCCCCTGCTCCTGCCAGCTTTTCGCCTGAGAGCAGGCCTCTTCCAAAATCCATTCGCCGATCGAAGTGATTAAACCGGTATCTTCAGCCATAGGAATGAATTCTGAAGGAGATATTTTCCCGTAGAGTGGATGATTCCAACGCACAAGTGCTTCCACACCGATGACGACGTTTTTACTTAAACGCACCTGCGGCTGGTAGAACAGTTCAAGTTCATTGTTTTCAAGCGCCCGGTATAAATCATTTTCAAGCCGGATTTTTTTCATGTCCGGCCCCATCTGCTCGGACGAAAACGCCCGGTACGTATTTCCGTTCATTTCTTTCGCTTTATGCATGGCCGAGTTGGCATTCTGGATCAAATCATCTGCCAAATGACCGTCCAGCGGGAAGAAGCTGATACCGATGCTCGGTTTTACATACACTTCTTCCCCTTCGAGATAAAACGGATTGCGGAATACGCGCAGAATCTGTTCTGCGATCGTTGTTGCCTGCACCATATTTTCAAGCCGCGGGAGAATTAAAATAAACTCGTCTCCTCCCTGGCGGGCCACAGTCGCTGCACCGCTAACCATTTCCTGCAGGCGGTAGGCAACTTCAGTTAATAATTCGTCTCCTCCAGCATGGCCGAAACGGTCATTGATCTGCTTAAAACGGTCCAGATCGAGAAATAATACAGCAATTTCCTGATCATGCTCTTTGGCTTCCCGGATCGTCTGACTCAGACGATCGTGCACGAGCATCCGGTTCGGAAGACCGGTCGTGCCATCATAGTACGCGTAGTATTCAATCCGCTGCTCCATTTCTTTTCGTACCGTAACGTCTCTGACCGTCAATACGTACCCCACCACTATGCCTTCTTCAATCTGGCTCGAAAGAGTATATTCAAGCGTTACCAGTCCTTTTTCAGGATGGCTCATATACGCTTCCCCACTCACAGGCTGCATGGAATCCGACTCCAGATAAGAGGCAAAAATATCGGACAGGGCACCCTCCTCATTTTCTACATGCTCAAGAATCTCATCGTAGGACTCGATGCTGTGAAATAGCTGGGTGTCTGTTTCAAGCATATGTTCAGCTGCTTCATTGGAAAACATGACGGTGCCTTCCAGCGAAAAGCCGATAATGCCTTCATCCACCGTATTCATAATCAGCTCTTTTTCCGTATTGATTTTGCGCATCTCCAAAATCAGCCTCTGGAGCTCTTCATTTTTGCTTTGTATTTCTTCGGTCCTCCGGGCGATGATGCTTTCCTGGCTTTCGAGGTTGTATAAATGAATCAGCACAGGCGCAGTGGCATTAACGATGGATTCCACCCGACGCTGCTGGGCTTTTGTATACTCGGCCGGCTGTCCGCCGATATGAGCGATTACAATCACGCCAAGAACACGGCCGACAGAAATCATCGGTACCATAAAAATACTCTTGATATTAAACACATCGCAGATTTTCTGAAATATCCTGTTTTCTTCTGCAACATCTTCGACAAACAGCGGCTGTTTTGTTTGAACGACCTGCTGAAAAAGCTTGTCGTTCGTCTGATCCATCTGCATCTGCTCGTGAATGTTTAACCATTCACCCTGTTCAAAGTCGCTTCTGCGGCTGAGTTTTGAAGGTATGACTGTTTCTTTGGAAACAGGATCAATGATGTGAAGACTCACATTATGATTGTTTAGTTCATCGCCGATATGACTAAAGCAGACATCGATCGCCGAGTCAGACGTCTGTGAATGGGCAAGCTGTTCCATAACCTCGATAAGCGTTTGCTTTTCATGCAGCAGTTCCTCAATGTTATGCATCGCCTGGCTGTTGCGAATAGCTACAGCAGCCATGTGTACATAAGCTTCCACTGTTTCAATTTCAGATTCTGTTAAATTCATTGGTATCCCGTAGTCAAACAAATATACGAGTCCGAATAATTCGTCACCGTGGGATATTGGCACTGTAAGCACCGACCGGATCTGGAAGAAATCAACTGTTCTGGCGTCCGGCCTGTCATCTTTGGACGTATCAGCAATATAGATGGACTTCCGGGATTCGATCACCTCGCGGGCCAGATGGTCCACCTGTGGATCGACCAAGTGCTGGTCTATAGTCATGCCGCTCAGCACTTCCGGCTTGCTGACATAGCCTCTGTAACGCTCCCTGTCTTCCGGGAGATAAATACCAACCGCATCGCATTGGATAATTTCTTCTGATATAGCTGTTACGACGTGTTCAAGAAGTGTTTTAATGTCTAAATTAGCATTAATCAGTCGTGTAATCCTAGCAAGACGCGTATAACGATTGTGTTGTCCGTTTGACATCGAATCGCCCCTGTCTGTCAATGATTCCTAAGCTTTTATCTATATTATGCACTAATATTTCAATAGCAGGAAAATTTTTTCTTTATTAAAGTCCTATTTTTTCTCTGCTATCCCCCTGTTATGTAGAGGCCGTTCCGTTTCCCGCAGGAAACAGAAACGCCTCATTAGATCTCTAGCGGACCTTAATGACTATTTTACCACGGGCACGTCCTTCTTCGCTCTCTTTATGTGCTGCCCGAAGACCTTTTTCTGAAAATTTGTGCTTGCTGTTAATTTCCACACGCAATGCACCTTTATTATACAGTGATGTTAAACGCCGGAGCTTTTCGCCTTCTTCCTGCAGCCATACAAATCCGGCAGTAATACCGGCTTCTTCTGCTTTTTCCTGAGAAGGCGGGGCAGCAACCGAAGCAAATCTTCCACCGGTGCGTAGCACGCGGAAGCTTTCCTCATGGACACTTTCTCCCACTGTATCTAATACCATATCATAGTCTGAAAGTATATCCACTACATTCTCTTCTTCATAATTGATCGCCACATCGGCGCCCATCTGCTTCAAAAATTCCTGATTTCTGCCGCTTGCTGTAGCCGCTACGTAGGCTCCCACATCTTTAGCTACCTGTATCGCAAAATGGCCGACGCCGCCGGATCCACCCTGAATAAGCACTTTGCTGCCTTCAGTGATTTCTCCAAATTCGAGCAGGCACTGCTGGGCGGTCATCCCGGCGAGCGGAATCCCGGCTGCCTCTTCATAGGACATAGGCTCAGGAATGGCTACTAACAGGTTTTCATCCACTAATGTCTGTTCTGCATAAGTACCGCGTCCCGTTAATTTCGGCCGCGCAAACACTCTGTCTCCTGGCCCGAAGGCAGTGACATCTTTTCCTGCTGTGCGGACGACGCCTGCTACATCCCATCCCAAAATGATAGGAAATTCGAAAGGGATGTCATCTTTCATGTACCCTTCCCGCAGTTTCCAGTCAAGCGGGTTGATGGAAGTAGCGTACACATCCACGAGCACCTGTCTGTCCCCGGGTGTTTCCGCTTCCATTTCTTTTTCCACAAGTTGTTCAGCACTTCCGTATTGTTCAATGACAATTGCTTTCATTATGAGCCTCCTCTCCTATATTCCTCATACCTTTTACTCCTTTAAATGAAACACGTAATAAAATGACCGCTGTATCTAAGAGCACAGCGGTCAGGGAACAGGATATGTGAATATTTATTAGTGAGACGCTGCCCGTCTGCGTACAAGTAAAAGAGCTCCCAGTCCGGCTACTGCTGTTCCCGCTAAAGCCCAGGCTGGTTGATTTGTAGATGTTTCCGGCATTTCGCCGCCTTCTTCTGCAGATTCTTCAGTCATATTTTCATCAGAAGCTTCTGTGGAAGCAGCTTCTTCTTCTGTAGTCGTTTCTTCTGTAGTGCCTTCGTCGGAGGAATAGGATTCTTCTTCTGTCACGCCTTCTTCCGTAGTAGAAGCCGTATCTTCTGAAGTGTCAGCGGAGGAACTGTTATCTGTAGATTCTGTTGGTTCACCGTTGTTTGAGACTGCGGCGTCAAATTCACTTTCCATGCCTTCCGTCAAATTTTCACATGGTAAGTTATCGTTGTCTGGCCCGTAATTATTATCTTCCCAAAAGGCCAAAACTTCTTCCCCGTCACTAAAGTCCGAACAGTTTTCATCGTCCGCTCACACAGGTGCAGTGATCCCCAATGAAATTACCCCTGCGCTGAATAGACTCACCAACAATTTTTTCGACACACAAATTCTTCCTTGTTTAAGTACATATACCTATTCCCTACTATTATCTTAGGCGATAATTTGTGAAATAACAATGCTTTTTTGTATTATATGTAAATTCAATTTACATATAATACAAAAATCCCCCTGTATACTTTTATACAGGAGGCATCTCTTTTTATTTTCATTTATTCCGCCAGCACGTCTTTAACCGGTTCTAACGCAGCGAGAAGCTCTTCATCAACCTCTGGAAACGCTCTGGTCCAATGCAGAAAACCGTGAATCATACCTTCTGCCCGGCGTAGGCTTACCTGTCCGCCGTCCTGATCAATAGCTTTGGCGAATGCCTCCCCTTCGTCCCGAAGCACGTCGTTTTCAGCAGTAACGATATGAGTAGGCGGAAGTTCACCAAGGCGTTCAAAGGCAAGCGGAGCGAGATATGGATTCTCCTCATCTTCTCCATCAGCATACTGTTCCATAAACCATTCCAGGTCCCGGAGCGGCAGACCGTATCCTCCAGCAAACATATCAACCGAAGGAAAATCGTGCTCTCCGCTGACACTTGGATAAAAAAGCAGCAGTGAGGCCACCTTTGGGCCGTTTTCTTTCAGCGCACGTATAGCGGTCACAGCTGCCAAGTTGCCACCGGCACTGTCTCCGGCCAGAGCGGTCCTTTCCGTGTCCAGCTGATGCGGCTCCGCATTTTCCACCAGCCATAGCAGCGCATTGTATGCATCCTTGGGCGCTGCTGGAAACGGATGCTCCGGTGCAAGCCGGTAATCCACGCTCACCACTGCGCAATCCGACTCTTTGGCAATGGCGCGGCAGATGTGATCGTGGGTCCCAATATTTCCAATCACAAATCCGCCGCCGTGATAATAGACAATGGTCGGGTAGCGGTCCATCTCGGTATCCGGATAATAAATCCGGAGCGGTATTTCCCCGTATTCCCCGGTAGTCATTACGTCCCGAATCCCGCCGGCTTCATCGACGTTGACGTGTGATGTAATAACGTCAATACTGTCATTAAATTGGCCACGGGCCTCGACCGGCGTCAGCTCGTGCATCTGCATCATACTTTCCTGCTCTTCTAAAATTGCCTGCAATTCTTCGTGCACAGCCATATTATCTGCCCCGCTTACTCATCTGCTGCATGGATTGCGTGCTTTTCATTCAGTTCGTTGTAATCTAGCTGAAGCAACTGCAGCCAATCCTGCACGTATTTTTTGGCATTGTCCCGTTCGAACTGCTCCCATTCATTTTCGAGTCCGAATTCTTCCACCTGTTTTTCGAAAGATAAAAAGCGGTCCTCTTCTTCCAATGCTTTTTGCAGGGACTGCTCTTTATTCTCCGGCTGCTTCGAGGCAAAGTCCTGCATCAGCCGTGTACTTTCCGCTTTTGTAATCGTCGGGATAGCCACCAGATTCGCACTTTCCTCCGAACTCCAGGAAAGCGGCGTATCTTCTGATACTGTTTCTACAAATACGAGCCCGAGCTTTTTATCCAAAACGAACATAAACTCATCAAACTGCTGCAGATATGCTTCTACTAAATCATCCATCAATGCCATATTATTCGTGCCCCTTTTTCTTGAATTCAATTCTTTCCGTTAATTTCGCTTTTACCTCCGGCCATTCCTCTTTTATAATGCTGTAAACAGCCGCATTGCGCACACGTCCATCCGGCAGTTTGCGCTCATTACGCAGAATACCTTCTTCGAAGGCGCCCAGTTTTTGAATGGCTTTTCTGGCGGCTTTGTTCTGTTCATCTGTTTTAAACTGTACACGAACAACCCCCAGGGTTTCAAACGCATATGTGAGAAGTAAATATTTGCATTCCGTATTTACGCCGGTAGAGCGCACACTTTCACTGTAATACGTCGATCCAATCTCTGCCGTTTTCCGCCGCGGGGAAATATCATAAAGCCTGGTCGATCCAACAATTGCCCCGTCCCTCTTACGTTTCACAATAAAAGGCATCGTATCTCCCTGCTGATGCAGCTTCAGTGCTTCTTCGACAATCAGCTTCATATCATGTTTATTATGCATCTTTCTCGTCATATATGTCCAATTGGACGGTTCTGAAGCGACTTCAAACAGTGAATCTGTATGTTTTTCCTGCAGCAATTCCAAATCAAACTGCTCTCCTGTTAACCGCAATGTATTGGCTCCATTCCCTTTAATCGGATGTGTTTATCATATCACTCCAGGCTTTAAGCCAAAAGCAAAAAGCAGCACCACCCGGGATGCTGCTTACTGCGTTACTGCCCGGACAGCGCTCTGCTTTTCAAAGCCCCGGTTCCGGAATGCTTTTTTCTCTTTCGGGGTAAAAGCATTGTATTCTTTAAGGAAGTCTTCGTATTGTTTTAAAATTTCGGAGGCTTCTCCTTCAGCTTTTATTTCTCCAAATTCAAGCCACAGTATTTTGTTGCAGAATTCTTTCATCTGCGTCAGCGAATGGCTGACAAAAAACATCGTTTTCCCGCGCTGCTTGAATTCGTGCATTTTATCCAGGCATTTTTGAGCAAAGGCTTTATCCCCCACTGATAAAGCTTCGTCTACAATAAAAATATCCGGATTTACAGTGATCGAAATGGCGAAGCCAAGTCTTGACTTCATGCCGCTTGAATACGATTTTACCGGCTGGTCAATGAACTGTTCAAGCTCGGAAAATTCGATAATAGCCGGTTCCATCTCCCGGATTTTCCGCTTGGAAAATCCGAGCATCAAGCATTTCAGCTCGATGTTTTCCCGCCCGGAGAGCTTTCCGTTCAGCCCGGTGGAAACAGAGATCATCGCAGCTTCCCCATTCGTCTTTACCGATCCCTTCGTTGGCGGAATTGTCCCGGAAATAATATTGGAAAGAGTTGATTTTCCGGAACCGTTGACACCTACGAGCCCAATGATATCCCCTTTGTCTGCTTTAAACGAAACATTATGCAGAGCGTAAAATTCTTCCCCGTAGCTTTTTGGCAGAAGCAGGTCCTTCAGCCGCTCGGCATGCGTATCATACAGCTTATATTTTTTTGAAACATTTTTGACTACGACGGATTTTTTCATTTGTTCTCCCCCGTCTCTATCCTCATTGTGTGATTTATAAAACTATCCGTACTGCCCGTTTACAGAAAATCCACAAAGTGCCGGCGGAAGCGCACGTGCAGCACGGCTCCAATACTGAAAAGCACAAAAACCAATGCCCAGAAATAAAGGGTGTAGCTGGCATTTGTGATAAAGTACCATTCCCCGTAAAAGAAGCTTGCCCTGTATCCTTCCACCAGGTAGTACATCGGGTTGATTTTCATCACAGGAATCAGCCAGTCAGGCAGCCGGTTATCCATCGGCCACAGTATCGGGGTTAAATACAAAAACACCCGGATCGAAGATTGAATAAATACTTGAAAATCCCGGACAATCACCGTGAGCGTGGAGGTGATCATTACCACGCTGATCACAAGCAGAATAGCTGCCACAAGAAAATACGGAATTTGAAGATAATACACGCTGACCGGATGTCCGGCAAACTGCATGTAAACAATCGTAATCGCAAGCAGCGCCAAATGTGGAAAGAGTCTTGAGATCACCACATAGGCCGGAATGATGCTTGTTGGAAAATTCATTTTGGAAATCATTTTTATCTTAGAAAAAATAGCTTTTGATCCGTTGGTTACTCCCGGCTGGATAAAAAACCACAAAATAATGCCCGCAAGCATCCAGGTAAGAAAAGGAATGCCATCCACATCGCTCCGCTGGCGGATCCCGTAGCCAAAAGCAAACCAATAGATGGCGATAAACAGAAGCGGACTGATGATTTCCCAGAAGGAACCAAGGTAATTGCTTTTGTTTTTAATTTTAGTTTCATACACCGCCAGCCGGTTGATCAGCGGAATGCTCGTCCATAATTCTTTCGCCACGGTTCGTACTGCATTCATATTGTTTCCCTCTTTTATCCTCTGCCCAACTGATTAATTTGCGTTGAACACTTTTTCCACCACACGTTTGGCCGCATAGCCGTCTTCCCACTGATTGAACTGTTCTTCAAAATCGGCAACCTCTTTATGGTAACGTTCCCGAATGGTGCTGCTGTTTTCTACTTCTTCAATGATTTCTTCGGTATTCATCACAAGCGGTCCCGGGGCTTCCTGCTCAAAGTCAAAATAGAAGCCGCGCAGCTTATCCCGGTAGCTCTCGATGTCATACGTATAAAATATCATCGGGCGCTTTAAAATGCCATAATCAAACATCACAGAAGAATAATCTGTAATCAGCACATCACTGACCACGTAAAGATCCCGGATGTCTTCATACGCAGAAGCATCAATCGCAAAATCCTCGTACCCGGTAACATCCAGATGATCAGACACGAGGTAATGCAGACGCAGAAGCAGTACGTACTCGTCTCCGAGGCGCCTGCGCATTTCCTCGAGATCCATCGAAAGGGTAAATTTGTATTTCCCAATAAAATAGTATTCATTGTCCCGCCATGTTGGAGCATACAGGATGACCTTTTTCCCTTCCGGAATGCCGAGATTTTCCTTGATCTGTTCGACGTCCGAATGCGAATAATGATGAAGATAGTCATTTCTTGGATATCCGGTTTCAAGCAGATTATGCCTGAATTCAAACGCCCTCCGGAAAATCTGGGCGGAATAAGGATTCGGGGCTACAAGATAGTCCCAGCGTCCGGCTTCAAAAAGGAAGTTCCTTTTATATTTTTCTGTCGTAGTACCCGGCATAGTCACTTCATTCATATCTTTGGCGAGTTTTTTGAGCGGGGTGCCGTGCCACGTTTGAATATAAACCGTTTTGTCCGGCTTCGGAATCCATTTTGGCAGCCGGCTGTTAAACACCCAGTACCTGGCACGCATCAAAACAATAAACCAGCGGAAAGAAAAGCGTTTGATTGTCTTGAGGCCCCGTTCATCAAAAAGCTCTTTGTACCGGTGGTCAATGCTCCAGTAAAACCGGAGCTTGGGATAATCCTGCTGCATTTGTTCATAAATCGCACGCGGGTTACAGCTGTACTGTTTGCCGAAAAAGCTTTCAAAAACAATAATGTTTTCGTTTTTAGGGAGCTTTCCCAGCACCGATAGAACCGCTTTATAGAAATTTTTGCCGTTGCGCAGCCTTTTAATTTTTTTCCATCGTTTCGTTACCCGTTTTTTCGCATTTTTCCAGGAGCGTTTAAATTTCTTTTTGTATTTTTTCGTCCATTTCTTTTTTGCCATTATCGTCCCTCAATTTTTTAAAAGTTCGTATTTTGGATGCTTTGCAGCGCATCTTGTTCCATTCTATCAAAAAAGAGCTTAACAAAAACGACAAACTTACAAAACAGGTTTAAGTTTTTGTAAATCATTGTTAATTTTGATGGCAACAAAAAAAGGGAGAGAACATCTCTCCCTCCCCGGCTGCTCAGGTTCTCCGCTTAGGCAGGCGAAGCCTCTTTGAGTGAAGATTAATAGTTTACGAGCAGTAATTCTTTTTTGATTTTCGTCGTCGAGATGTCAGCAGTACGCGGCAGATAAACTACTTCACAGTACGGGCGGAGGAAATCGAATTTTCCGTGCCAGTCGTCACCCATCACAAAGGTAGTAATGTCGTGGTCGAGTACGTCGTCGATTTTCTGCTCCCAGTTTTCTTCCGGGATGACTTCATCTACATAGCGAACCGCTTCCAAAATCAGCTTACGCTGTTCATACGTGTAGTATGCTTTTTTGGATTTCAAGTCATTGAATTCGTCTGTCGATATTGCTACCACCAAATAATCTCCAAGCTCTTTAGCTCTGCGAAGAAGATTAATATGCCCCCAATGCAGCAAATCGAACGTGCCGTAAGTCAATACTTTTTTCATAGTAGTGCCCCCCTGTATTCCGTTAATTTTACTCTGTATTTTATTCTTCTACACAAATAATTTTCTCAACAAATTCTTCATTAAAAATTTACATTTATCAACTTGACGCGTTAATTGTAACACATATACCCTGCCAAATATGTCGTCTAATCATGGGAAGTGGAAGGAACTTTCTATAAAACTATGTGACAACCATGACAACCTTCACATTTTTTCACATATTTAAAGATATTTTAATATAGTTTATGGGCTGATCTGCCCCGCAAAAAACGGAGCAGAATGGCTCTGCCCCGTCATCTGTTTTCTTCTTCCAGCTCTTCTGCAGCCTGGAAAATGCGCGCTGCATTGTGCTTATCTGAATGACTGAAAATCATTTCCCTGTTTTCGCTTACCGCTTTCTTTTCGGTCCACCCACGCTTCAAATGACGCCGCAGACTTTTCAGAAGCTCTTCTTCCGAATGGACAACATCTCCAAGAAAAGTCTCTTCAAGTGGCCGGAGGCTGCCGCCCTGAAAAAATCGTTTCGTATCGAAATGATAATAGATGACCGGCTTCTGCATGTACGTAAAATCAAATGAAACGCTCGAGTAGTCAGTGATCATCAGCATACTTTCCTTTAACAGCTGCTGGACCGTTTTTTTACCCAGTTTGACTACTTCGATTTTATCACTGTTAATTCTATCAAAAGCGTCCGTGTACTGCTGCATCCGGTAGTGCGGATAAAACTGCAGCACAACGTCATTTTTCTCTAAAAACCGGTGCAGCTTCGGGTTTTCCAGAAAGCTTTTGTACCGGCGGTAATATTCCGACTCCAGAAAGGTTTCTTTGGAGTGAAGCCACTCCCTCCAGGTCGGAATAAAAATAATTTTCCGTTCCGCCGGCGGTCCCTCAAGGAGATTATCAAATCTTGAAAGGCCCGTTACCTGTACGGTTTCTTCATCATAATGCATTTTTTTCATAACCATTTTCTTTTCACTTTTCGAGCTGACACAAAATAGATGAAACGGGTATTTATAGTATTCCCGGTTGTATTCCACACGCTTTCGTCCAAGCACGCCGTGCTGCAGAAAGACACGCAGGCCGCTCCGGTATGATTCCATTAACGGCCCTTTAAACGGAAGAAAATATTCAATGTCATGCGAACCGAAAAAGGCTGTTGCCCGCAGACAAACGTCCACGTGCTCATCGCTTCCGATAATCAGCACATTCCCAAGCTTTTCCACGGCTTCCCGGTCCATGGAATCCTCTTCGATCGCATAGTACACTGCCATTTCCGGGTGAGCGGTCCGGCAGTATCTGAAAAAATGATATCCTGTATCCTGCGCCGTATCCGGCCGTTCCCCGATTACCCACACTGCAGGCTTTTTTTCGGCCTTTTGCATTCTGGCATTTTCTTCCTGAAGCTTCAGGAAATGTTTACGCGGATACGTTGTCGTCTCTATTTTCACATTTCCCCGAGGCGTATAGGTCACGTACCAGGAAACCGCCCGATCTTCTTCTTCAAGCACCCAGGAATGCAGGATTTCATCTTTATAATAGATAAAGTCTTTTTTTCCAAGCTTTCGTTCGTGCATGAATTCCCCGGCATGCAGACGGATATGCATATCCAGCACAGCCTTATCGCCGTGAAGCGCACGGAAATCTTCGAACGCCGCTTCCGCTTCAAATTGCACCCAGTTATCTTTCAGGTGCTGATTTTTGATGGAAAAGTGATGCTCGTCTTCCGTTTCCCGGTTCTTTACCACTACAGTTACCCGCTGCCTTGGCCGTAGATTACGTGTCAGTGTTGTAAAACGGGCTTGCCCTTCAATAATGAATTTCCCATTTTTTACCTTCATTGATGTGATGTCCTTGGCAATGTCGATTTCATCTATGGAGAAGGCGACACGTTTACTCGTCGTCCGGTAAAACTGGTGGCGGTAGATTTTGTCCTGGTGGTACCATTCAAGCTTTGTGTTTTTCACAAGGTTCCTGCTGTTGGAACGCAGCCGGTAGTCAATCTCCTCCCCATTTCTTGTGACACGCAGGTAAAGATCCGACCGCCCGAACCGGTAGGGATGCTTTTCTCTCCCGGCTTTATTTTTAAATAAATCTGTCACTTCTCCGTGAAAAACGTATTGCGCCTGTCTGGAATGCAGCTTATACACATGCACCGGCACGGAAGCTTCTTCATTGGTATCTCTGTTTTTCCATACGAGCTCCCAGGTATCCGGAGTGTAGCGGTTCCAGTAAAGCGTGCCCCGAAAATGGATGGTACCCTGTTCATAGCTTGCCCGGACCGTATACAGTTTAACGTTTTCTGTCTGAATCATAACCGAAGCCGAATAATTCTGGGTGCGGTACAGCCGGAAGCTGACAGCCCCTTTTTCATAATGAGGAGCATACCACTTGGATGCTTTCGCAATATCCTTGGCCGGCATATGAAGGCGATGCCGCCATAATGGTTTCTCGCTGGCATCTGCGATATAAAAATCCCATACGCCTGTAAAATGGCTTGAAGCCTCGAGTTCTACAGTCGACGACCACCATTTATCGTTCTTCCATTCAACGGGATAATAATATTTTTTTGGCTCTCCGCGCTTTTTCAGGATCAATTGAAGCTTTGACGGCCAGCCGTTTGCTTCAAGCAGATGCTTTGAAGCCGTGCCGAGCAATACCCATCCGTCATCCACTGCTTCTACATCCATCAGATATGCAGGAAAGAGCTTCACTTTTTTTCCGGACGGCCTGGTAACCTTCAGTTCCAGGTTGTTAAATTTATTGATCACCGGCCTGAATAAACAGCCTTTTTCATTTACACTAATTGTCCCCTTCTGCAGCCAGGTCGTTCCGCTTCGTCCGGTTTTCAGTCGAAAACGAATTCCTTCCCGCCGGTTCGAAAGCACCGCCCAGCCGACCGCTTTAAAGGGAACATCAGCCGACAGCTTTTCAAGCAGCACGTAAGGCACATAGCCTTCAAACGTTGAAAAACTCCGGCCGTTTCTTACGTCGGCCGCAAAAAAACGAAGCGGTACTCTGACACGGTTTTCCCATTCCGGCCCTGCTGCCCATTCGATAAAGGAATATTCTTCTTCAATACGCTTTGGCAGCCGGTCATCCCCAATTTCAATGCGGATCGTTATCCCATATTCATCTCCAAGCCATTCCTTCGTCCGGCAGCTGTACTGTTTTTCCTTCCACGGGGACTGTCTCTTCTTCAGCTGCTGCACCGGTGTCCTGTAATGCGTTTTTATCGCTGGTGCCTTCATCTCGACGCTCTCCTCTGTTGTCAAACTCTTTTCATTATGTAAAATGCGGACTCTCTGAAAGGTCCGCATTACGTTTCATATCAGTATAGCATATGCGTATTATCAGCTTCTAGATGCCAATGGACGCGTATACGTTTCGGCCAGCCTGGCTCTCCAGGCAAAATCATCCTCCGCATGATCATGGCGCCTTGGCACCCATTTTTTCCCTATAATCATCGTTTCCGGCCGTTCCTTTGTATACTGTTTCCATTCCGGAATGTCTCCATGCCCAGGATCTCCTTCCCTCGCGAACCTAACCCAGGCGTCCTGCATCCGGCGGGTAAGCCCCGGGCTTTCATTTATGCCTAAAAGCTTCCGGTTCCGGAGGGAAAAAGCTGTTTTAACCGTATTAAACAAATACCCCAGCTCCAGTCCATGACAGGCTTTCAGCCAGCGGACTTCCACACTGAAACGGTATTGATACACTTTCCCCCCTGCCCGGGAATAAAGCTCGCTGAGTTCTGTGTGATACAAACGAAACGCCCGGTCTGTAAACATCTGCATAAAAATCTGCGATCGGCTCCATTTCGGATATCTTTTCTTATAGTCATGGTAAACAGCCATCGTTGTCTCTTCTGACATATGCTCGTATTTCCGAAGATAAAATAATACATATGTCTCCACCGATTTTTTCTGGCGCAGCTCTGGAATCAGCAGCTTGAAAAAATGCATCTCATTGGCATTGGAGCCGTGAAGGAGCTGCACCTTTCCCGCGTTTTCCTGAATCGCCCGCTCTACGTCAAACGGAATAATTTCTCCATCTGGTGTGGGGGCAAACATTCTGGACCCGTTATACGGGCCGTTGGAGGTAAAATTTTTGTTCACGAACGACACTGTAGTTTTTACAAGATTTTCTGCAGGAGTGGAGCAGATATCATTCATAGAATGCAGGCCGAGCTTGTAAATAAGCTGGTCCGAAATATTCACCGCATCCTCCACCGAACGCGCAAGTCCGGTGATCACTCCGCTTTGAGCGATGACCTTCTGAAAAAGCCCCCGGGCGGCTGGGGCAGCGAGCAGGGAGGTTACACTGATGCTGCCCGCTGACTCTCCAAAGATTGTGACGTTGCCCGGGTCTCCACCAAAGCTTTCAATGTTTTCCTGGACCCAGCGGAGTGCTTCCATTTGGTCCAGCAGTCCGAGATTTTTCATATAGGCCCGTTCCGGTCCGCAAATATTTTCTGCATCCAAAAAGCCAAACATTCCCAGCCGGTAATTAATACTCACCAGCACTACTTCTCCCCGGGCAGCCAACGATTTTCCGTCATACAGCGCCTCCCGGTTCGATCCGCTGTTAAAGCCGCCGCCGTGAATAAAAACCATCACCGGCCGGCGGTGCACCGGTTCTTCGTCCGGTCTCCAGATGTTTACATACAAGCAGTCCTCCGATTCCGTACCTTTTCTGAGGCCTTCCACGGACTGTGGGCAGGCGGGACCATAATCCAGAGCACTGTATACTTCTGTGGATTCATCTAAACGCTTCGGCTTTTTGAACCGCTCCGCTTCTGCATACTTAATTCCGAGATATTCCTGAACATGTTTGTATAAACGGCCTTCGTAAATTCCTGCCGGTGCATGCAGCCGGACAGTTCCTTTTGATTTTTTCATTTTATCCTCCATAAATATAAAAGCATTATATTTATTTTTTCGTAAGAAAATATGTTTATTTTAATTGTTCCTGATATTAGTCGACGGAACAAAGGGCAGGTTACGTATAAACTGCTACATACTTTTACAAATTTTCACTTATCATTATGGTATTCGTATGTCACAGCAGCGGCTTTGTTTACTGAAAAATAAAAAGCTGCAATCCCCCTATTAATGGGGACTGCAGCTTTTGGTTATCAGTTTTTAACGTCCGGATTGCTGACTTCTGTATCACGTTTATTCATGAAGTAAAGAACACCGAAGACGATGAGAACAACAACACTGAATAATGCAAGCACACCGTATCCTTCCCCTAAAAATCCAGCCCGGTAAACAAGAGAGCCAAAAACGCCTCCCAGTACCGGCGCCGCTACCGGAATCCAGGCATACGGCCAGTTGGAATCCCGTTTCCCGGCGATAGGCAGCAGGGCGTGGGCAATACGAGGGCCCAAATCCCTGGCCGGGTTGATCGCGTAGCCGGTGGTACCGCCGAGCGACAGCCCGATAGCCCCAACAAGAAAACCGACAATAAGCGGGTTCAAGCCTTCTGTAAACTCGTTTGCGCCTATACTGTTTAATACGAGTAAAAATACGGCAGTCGCGATAAACTCACTTAAAAAGTTCGCAAACCGGTTGGGAATCGCCGGATCTGTTGAAAAAGCCGCCAGCTTCACATCTGCATTCTCTGTCTCCTTCCAGTGCCCGAGAAAATGCAAGTATACAACGGCTCCGCCGATCCCCGCTCCTATAATTTGAGAAACGATATAGCCCGGTACATCTGCCCACGGGAACTCCCCAATAGATGCAAAGCCGAGAGTAACGGCTGGATTTAAATGCGCGCCGGAAAACTGCCCGACTGCATACACTCCCATTGCTACGGCAAACGCCCAGCCGAGAGCGACAACAATCCATCCTCCTCCCTCTGCTTTCGATTTGTTTAAGTTAACGTTTGCAACAACGCCACCGCCAAAAATAATAAGTATCATCGTACCAATGACTTCTGCTAAGTATATCGACATTTTTCCAGCTCCCCTGTAAGCGTTTGTAATTTGCAGACATAAGTATCGACAGCCGTTTCATTTACTTAAACGACTAAAAAACCGCACACCGCGCTCCTTGTAGAGCGTTTTAGTGTGCGGCTTTCATTCGACTCAGCCCGATATATTAACTTAAAAAGACTTTAGCACGAAAAGAAAACGCTGTCAATTCGATTTGTAGTATAGAGCTTTATTCTGTCTTTCTAAACGGTATTATAAAAAATGGCCGCCCGCATAATTAACGTACGACCACCGTTATATCTATTATTTATCTTTCGAATTATTTTTTCCGGCCTTCCTGCTCTTCTTCCTGTTCACTTGTGTAGCCGGTCATTTCCGGATCATCGGAAGGCGTCTGGGAAGTGCTGTGTTCACTTACTGCTTCCCACGTATCTTCTTTGTCAAAAGCTACATTTTCTTCTCTCTTTTCACGCTCCGGCCCGGGGTTGACCACGTCTTCTTCCACCGGGTGATCCTGAGCAGGCTTATCGCTGCCTGCATGGTCTACACAGCGCGTTGTTTCCGGTACAATTTCAAGACGTTCATATGGAATTTCTCTGCCGCAGACTTCACACTTGCCGTAATTTCCATTTTCCATCGCCTCAAGGGCATGGTCGATGTTTTCAAGCTGTTCCCGGGCCTGGTTATTTAATGCTGCGTCTTTTTCCATTTCATGCAGCTCCGTGCCCTGGTCGCCCGGGTGGTTGCTGTACTCGGAAAGCTCACCGATCGTTTCTGTATTGTTGTTAGCATTTCCTGTTTCTTCTGCTTCAATTTTTTCTTTATTTTCTTCTTTCATTTCTAAAAGCTGATCTTTTAATGCTTTTTCCTGTTCTGCCGTAATCATTTGTATCCCTCCAGTTTTGTCTACTATCTCTTTACCCGATTACCCCATTTACTGAAAATGCTTTTTTCTTCAAAAGCGTTCATACAAAATAAACCGAAAAGAGTAAAGGCTTCCCTCCGGCTTTAAAATTAACCGTGATTGCTTAACATCTTTTCCCCCGGTACACTGATGTGTAAACACCGGGGTTTGTCTTAAAATCTGTCAGCTGCTTTCATTTTTTGTATTCACCATCCCGTAGACTACCTGGTTTACATAGCCTCCGGCGAGACGCTCTGATTCCTTTAATGTCCCTTCCAGATGAAATCCCAGCTTTTCCGGGACTGCCCTGCTTTTTTTATTTTTTTCAGCGCAGCGAATTTCCACCCGGTGCAGATCCATTCTGTCGAAGGCATAATTCGTAAAAGCTTCTACTGCCTGCGTCATGATGCCTTTTCCTTCGTATTCCTCCCCAAGCCAGTAACCCAGGCTTGTTTTTTTATTCCCCCAGTCCACTTCGTGGTAGTTAATAACACCGACAAGGTCGCCTTCAAATCGTATGCCTGCACGAAACCCGTCTCCAGCTGCTGCCTGCTGGAGCGTCCTTTCAATGTTTGCAGCAGTATCCTGGGCCGACTGGACGTTGTCTACCCAGTTCATCCATTCTTTTAGATGTTCACGATTTTTATCAATCAGGGCAAACAGCTCCCCCGCATGCTCTTTTTGAAGCAGCAGAAGCTCCAAACGATCGTTAATTTTATATGCAAACATAGAATGGCTCCTTTTATTCCATAATCAGCATTTCCTGTTCGTCAAATTCCCAAAATTCCGCGTACGCCGCTTCCCAAAGGTGGCCGTCCGGGTCTTTAAAATAACCGCTGTACCCTCCCCAAAAAACCCATTCCGGCTCTTTTACAATCCTGCCCCCGGCCTCGGCTGCCTGCTTCATGACGTTATCGACTTCTTCCGCAGACTTTGCATTGTACGCAAGCGTCACCCCCGAAAAACCTTGTGCCGCTTCCTCCATTTTTTCACCAGTTTCTTCCGCCAGTTCCTGTAACGAATAAAGAGCCAGCCTGGTGCCTTTATTGTTAAAAAATACAATACCCGGGCCGTCTTCAGTTGCAGCGGTCTCAAAACCGAGTCCCTCCCGGTAAAATTTCCTGGAAACAGAAATATCCCTGACACCAAGTGTAATAAGATTAATTCTATTCACAGTTTCAGCCTCCCTTATTGATGTTCCACGTGCAAAAGATACTTTAATTGTTATTTCGCCGGGCTCTTTCATTTTCCTTTTTCATTTTCCAAGAACGGCTGGAAACTCATACCGGCGGTGCTGAGCGTTTCGCCCTTCATTCAAACGGGAACGGTCCATTACAATCAGATTGCCATTCAAGGAGGGAGACAATTTATGAGTAAAACAATATTTATTACCGGTGCCGGTACCGGCCTTGGGAAAGGCACAGCAATTGGCCTGGCGAAAAAAGGCCACCGCGTGATTGCTGCAGTCGAGATAATGGCGCAGATTACAAGTCTCCGGGAAGAAGCAGAAGCTGCGGGGGTGGACCTCGAAGTGATCAAGCTCGACATTACGAATAAACGGGATCAGCAGCTGATTGCCAACTATGACTATGACATTTTCGTCGCAAACGCTGCCATCGGCGAAGGCGGCCCAATCGCTGAAATACCGGTTGACCGCGTTCGCGAAATTTATGAAACAAACGTGTTCAGCACACTTGAGAATGCGCAAATTGCTGCAAAAAAATTCGTAGAAAAAGGCCGGGGCAAAATAATCTTTCTCAGTTCTATCGTCGGTGTGGTCGCAATGCCATATTTGGCTCCGTACGGTTCCACTAAACACGCCATCGAATCCATTGCGAAATCCATGAAAGCTGAGCTTGAAGAATTCAATGTCCAGGTGGCAACCATTAACCCCGGTCCCTACGAAACCGGCTTTAATGACCGGATGTTTGAAGAAAAGTGGAAATGGTACGACCCGGAAAAAAACTTCACTCCGGAAAAATCAATCAGCGACATGGAGCAAATGCTCGACAGCCAGTTTGACCCTGACGATATGATTAACAAGATGGTGGAAGTAATCGAAGCAGACCAT
Source organism: Marinococcus luteus (assembly GCF_900106595.1). Lineage (GTDB taxonomy): Bacteria > Bacillota > Bacilli > Bacillales > Marinococcaceae > Marinococcus > Marinococcus luteus. The sequence goes on along the minus strand of NZ_FNNC01000006.1, from coordinate 132,971 downwards.
CACGCCTTCCGCACGGCTTATCCACAGGATACGGAGGACCAGATGAAGCAGGAGGAGCAGCAGAACTGGGACTTTCGCATATAAAAAATAAACCGGCCGCGTGCCGGTTTATTTTACGTTTTGGTCCATGTGAAGGAACTTCATATCGGTGTCGATCTGGCCATACAAATACTGTTCGGGAAGGTCTTCCCCTTTCAGCCATCGGGAGAAGTCAATTTCATAGGGCTCACGGTTGCCCCCCAGTGCGAACCATGCTTTTTGTTCCTGCAGCAGATAACCGGAGGTATGAATCGTACCCGCCCAGCTGTGATAATTATCCGAAAACACCCCGCCTTCAGTATTATTTAACAGCCGGTACACGTTTTCTGCGGAAGGGAGCACCGGCTTTTTCTTTTCCATAACCGCCTGCCGGGCTTTCGATTCCACTAAATAATGACGATTTTCTTCCGGCATTTTTTCAAAATGATTCGTACATGTCTGATCCTCTCTGACGATAACTCCGCGCGGCGATGCCTCCACTACTTTGGAAACACCTTTCGTGTCCTGGACCACGTAGCTGAATGAATGACGATGCGGAATTTCTTTCAGCATATCCACCGCCTCCTCCACCGATGCACATACTTCCAGAATTAAGCGGCCAATCATGGAGCAGATAAATCCATCCCCCGGCTTTTTCCGGTGCATAAAATTGTAGCCCATCGCAAGTTGTTTTTCGTTCATGCCGTCCATCCGGCCGGTTACCCGCTGTGATGGTCCAATCATCGCATAGCCCTGTTCCGACGGCTGAAACAATGTGTATCTGCCCTCGTAGGTTTTTGGGTGGTAGTCATAATTACGCACTAGATAATTGTCTCCGGTCATAATAGAGCATCCCGATTTAGGTATTTCAAGACGATAGCCGGAAAAATGCATAACAATTTTTTCCACACTCCATTTCAAACCGTCCTGCAGCCCTTCAAGCTCTTCCCAGATACCAGGGGCCACTTTCATGAGCGCTTCTTTCGTTTCTCCTATGTCCACTTGAAACCGCGGTTTTCGTATTTTCCATTGCTTATCCCGGTTCTCAACGGATAACGACCCGGCGAGACGTTCTCCCTGGTATCTGCCAAATTCATAATGGGTGCCGCGAAACTGCACCACACTGCTGTATATATCTTTCACATTGTCACCTTCAATGAATATTTATTTTTCCCGGCCACCGCGTGAAAATCAGTTCCTTAAAGTAAAAAACCACCCTTATCCGGGCGGTTCAGCGATGCTTTTGCCGGTATTCCTGTTCGAGTATGCTCATCATTACGGCGTGATAATACTGGTGGTCGTAGTAACGGCACTCGCGTTTCATTCCTTCGTGCACAAATCCAAGCTTTTCATATACGTGAATCGCCCGGGTATTAAACGAAAAAACCTCGAGTTCAATCCGGTGGAAATTCAATTTCCCGAATCCATATTCAAGCATCAGCCTTGTCGCTTCAGTGCCGAAGCGCTGACCGATATAATCGTCAAATACGACCATTTGAAACCTCGCCTGACGGCTCGCCGGCGTGTCGATATCAATAAACGAAGTGTCCCCGATTAATTGATCATTTCCCTGCATGAAAATGCCGAGACGGACGTCTGCGTGGGCGCCGGTGTCTTCGATATAGCGCTCCACATCCTCCAGGGTGTAAATACGGCTTGTGCCGGTAAACTGACGGGCAATCTGATTATTATTAAACGCTTCGTACAGTGCCGGTATTTCTTCTTTCGTGTATGGACGCAGGTACAGCTGCTCTCCTTCAATTGCTTTTACTAATGGCTGCATAGTTATCCCCCATTCATTCCCTATTATCCTGATAGACAATCATCGCGCTGAAATAAAAGAAGTTCATCGCAAATTGGATATCTGTTACTTCGATGCCTCCATCGTCCAGGAAGGCGTTTACCTTCTTGTCGAGACCTTTATCGCTTATGGCGTAAAACGTTTTTATCCTCACGTCTCTCCTCCTCAGCATTTCCTATTATCTATTGTACCAAAAGCAGGTATGATAAAAGGAGAACAGGAGGGGAAAATATGGAACGAATTTATTACGGGGAGCATTCTGAACAGTTTGGAGACCTTCGCCTGCCTGAAGGAGAAGGTCCTTTTCCTTTAGCAATAGTTATTCACGGCGGCTTTTGGCGAACATCCTTCGGTCTCGATATTATTCAGGAAGTGGCTGAGGATTTAACCCGGGAAGGCATTGCCACGTGGAACATTGAATACCGGCGCGTAGGCCACGCGGGCGGTGGCTGGCCGGGAACATTTAATGACGTTGGCAGGGCTGCTGATTATGTCCGGGAACTCGCAGCCGTTCATCCCATCGACGTTCGCCGGGTATTTACCATTGGTCATTCCGCAGGGGGACAGCTTGCCTTATGGCTCGCTGCCAGGCCATCGCTGCCGGTGAGCAGCGAGTTGTCCCATTTCGCCGATCCGCTATCTGTATATGGAGCGGTAAGCCTCGCCGGGGTGCTCGATATGCATCTGATGCACGAGATACATGATTACCGCAATAAAATCACAAACGCACAGGAACCCCTGGACCCCGTCGCGGACCTGCTCGGCGGCACCCCGGATGAATTTCCTGAGCGCTATACTGAAACCTCGCCGTTTGATCTGATTCCTATTGATGTTACCCAGATACTCGTACACGGAGCGCTCGACGTGAACGTACCAGTCGGCATAAGCGCCCAGTACCACCAGGCGGCAAAAATCGGCCACCGGTCCATACGGTATCTCGAACTCCCGGACGCAGAGCATTTTATGCTTACCGATATACAAACCGATGCCTGGAGCCTGATTAAAGAAGAAATCCATGAGATGCTATCTATTTAAATTCCTTTAAGTAAGAACATCAATATAATTTTGTCAGTAAAAAAACCGGCGCCTCCGCCGGTTTTATTGAGACTGCAGATGAAAGCCAATATATTCCAGTGCAGATTCGAGATTTCTTGAAATGTGGATATTCATTTTTAAAATTTCATTGTTGTTTAACTCGTGCCGGGCGATCGCCGGGGAGATTCCTGTCAGCAAAATATTAACTCCCATTAGCTTTAGGGCATGAATGACGTTAATAAACACGTGTGGAAATTCACCATCCACGATCACAAGTCCGGACAAATCAATCACAAGGTGTTCAATTTTTTGGGCTGCCGCGTACTCCAGAACGGTCCGGGTAATAATTTCAGCCCGTTTTTCATCGATAATTCCCTGAACTGGAAGAATCGAAATGCCTTTCCTAACCGGGATAATCGGCACATTTAAAAATCCCAGGTTGTACTGGGTGTGGTCGAGCTCGATAATATGTGCAAGCACCTCTCCCATGGCTTTTAAGTAATCAACATCCTCCTGGCTGAATATCTTTTCCTCTGGGTCCATAACACACAGTGTTCCGAATACGTTGCCGTTCAGATCGGTCAGCGTGACGCCGAGAAACCCTTTCATTTGCAGCCGGGAGGTTACCTCCAATTCTTTGGTCATTACGTCTTTTGTCAGATCCTCTGTACAGAGCGCGTCTTCCTCATTCATAATAATTTTTCTGCAGTATGTGTCACTGTATTCCACCGAAAAGCCTTCAGGAATAATCTCTTCTTTTTTATTGAACGTGCTGATGACAGTCATTTCATTGCTGCCGCGCTTTGTGATATACGCTGTATTTACATTAAGCTGGTCTGCTATTAAATCAAACATTTTTTGCGAAACGGATTTCAACGACGGAAATTCGGTCGAATCCAGACTGTATTCTTTTTGCAATTTTTGTTCCTCCAACATTTAGATTGATCGCGGGAATGGTTTGCACATTGGAATTATTATAATACTTTTCCTTTCGCCAAACAATACATGTGTCTTTAGTATGATATAAATGTTTATTTATTATGCATTTTCATACAAATGATCAATTCCATACAAAAAAGCCAGGGAAATCCCCTGACTTAGATGTAAAACTTATGGACCGTAAAAAGTGCGTTGTCAACGTATCCATGCTCTGAAGCGTGCGGACGATCATCACCGTCTCCGTACCCGTAATCAAGCATGCGGTTTCGATTCAGACAAAGCTTCACCATGGTTGGCTGAAAAAGATTAAAAAGCTCAAAGCGACCGGTCAGCTCCGGAAAACGTTTTTGATACGCTTCAATGGTTTCAACTGTCATTTTCCAAAATGTATGCTCTGTAAGTAAGCTTTCCCGGTCGAGCAGATCCGACAGATACCGGAAGTGGCAGATGAACAATCCGGTGAAAATGAACTGTACGAGTCCTTCCGGCGGTTCGCACCGCAGAACCTGCTTTAAGTCCTCCGGAAGGTCTTCAAGCTCCGGCAGCTGCTGGTCGCTTACATTTACGTCATCTACGAAGTCTTTCATAATAAGCCGGTGCGGCTCGTAGTTCTTTAATACCACGATCGTATTCTGGCCATGCGGTGAAAAAACGGTGCCGTATTTATACATGTAATGCAGCAGCGGAGGAAGCACGGAATCAAACAGCTGTTTTATCCACTCTTCAGTACTTAATCCCGAGCGTTCCATGTACTCCTGCACCAGGGGTTTTCCATTCGCATCTTCGTGCAGAAGGGCCGCCAGCGTTACTGGTTTTTCATCCTCTTCCACCACCGTATAAATGCTTTCTCTCCAGACAGCACCCAGCATTTCTGTATACTGGTACGGCACTCCCCGCAAATGATGAAACGCGGGATGTGGCACGTCGATCGTTTCTGTTTCCCCAAGCAGCCCTACCTTGCACGTCTCTTTCAGGAAAGGGTCCTCGTCTTTGACTGATTGAATCCATTTCGTCACTTCCGGGGCCGCCGTTGTCCTCTCACTGGGCAGTCCCCGGTATACCAGTGTATTTAAAATACTTACCGGAAGCTTTACATGTTTTTTTGTTTTATGCTCTGTATTTACGAACGTACGAATCGATTGCTGCGGAAGGTACGTGTCTTCTGAATACTGCAATGGAATAATCCATCCGTTGGCAATGTACTCAGCGTAAAGCGTCACAATGTGATTGTCCCACTGCCATTCATGCACCGGCATGTAATAATAGTCCTCCGCTTCTCTCCCGGCCCGGTTTATAAGATCGCGAAAATGCTTTCGTTCAGTCTCATTCAGTTCCTCTTCTATTAAACGATGGTAACCATCAGCGTGTACAGTTTGAAACGAAGCTGCTTTCTTATGGACCGCTATCCAGAATAAACGAACCTTCTGCTTGTGTTCAGGAGCATAGGAAAGGTAATCCTGAAAGCTGAAGCCGATACGGCCTTTATTGTAAGTAATCCATGGATGCCCGCCCATTTCTCCTTCAAGCTGCAAATAATCCATTTCCGCAAGCTCGGCAGCTGTCGTTTTTTTATCCAGCAAATGGCAGTCTGCTGTCAGGGTATGATAATATTCTTTCAGTAAATGGCCGGCTGTCCCACTCGAGATCGGTGCCATTTGCTGAAGTTCAAGCAGAAAAGCATCTGCCCGCACAGGTACTGCTATATCATGTTCTTTTTTTACGATGCTTTCTGGATACACATACACACTGTCAAAAAGCCGCTTGCGCGCTGAAAATGTATAAACCGCTCCAGGGGCTTCTACTTGAAGCGTTTGGGGGTCGCTTTCTTTTACAATATCTGCTTCTATAATAGCTTCATACAAAAATTCCTGCAGCATCTTCGCTGTTAATCGCTGGTTCGCTTCCTCCCAGTGCCGCTGTTGGACGGCCCCAAAGGATTCAACCGTATATGGATTCATCTGCTTTCTTCCCTTCTTTTTAAGATTAGGCTTACAGGTTTACGTGAAAACCCCAGTCTTTTCTCTCTCAAATTGCTGGAAAACATTTTTAGCCCGGACAGGGTAAACCTCCCGGTCTGCGATTTGGTTAATAATGACCGCGTTCCGATGCGCTCCGAGCCCGAGATCCGGCGCCCCGACGCCGTGTGTGTGCATTTCACCGTTTTGAATAAACACATGGCGGTTCTTTTCAGCCTGTACCGCGCGGTACTTTTCATCAATCTGCAGACGCCCATGCTTATCACGCTGCAGGCTTGCTTCGATACCTTTTAAAAACGGCTGCGGAGACGGCTGATAGCCTGTAGCCGCGATTAGTGCTTCCGTCTCTTCTGTGTACTCCGTACCGTAGTTAATCTCCTTTAAAGACAGCTTCGTTTTGCCGCCCGGCATTCTCTCCGTACTTATTACTTCCGTATTTGCCTGTAGAATGATGTCCTCGCTTTCCCCGCCGATCGTCTGCTCATACAGCTCATCGTACACAGCAGCGATCGTGTCAGCGCTGATCCCTTTATACAGAAGATCCTGTTTCTGAAGCAGCTGCTCCTTTGTGTAAGAATCAAGGTGGTAGAAATAACTAATATATTCCGGCGAAAAATGCTCCAGCCCCAGCTTGGAATACTCCATCGGGAAAAATCCTGAAGACCTTGTATACCAGCGCAGACTGTACCCATATTCAGGCCGGTTCTTTAACAAATCGTAAAAGACTTCAGCGGCGCTCTGACCGGATCCTGCCACCGTAATGCTCCTCTTTTGGAGCAGATCCTTCCGGCGGTACCGGTAATCAGCAGAATGACAGACATCTTCTCCTTTTTCTGCCCAGAGGGGAAGCGACGGTTTCGTGCCCGTGCCCGTCACGATATGCCGGGTATAGTAGTATTCGGTCGTTTTATCATTCGAACGTACCGCTTCCACTTTATACATATTGCTTTCTTCTAAAAAAGATACATTGGTCACGTGCCGGCCAAACCGGCAGGAGGAGAGCTTTTCAGCTGCCCAGCGGCAGTAGTCATTGTATTCACGACGCGGAATATGAAATTTTTCATAGAAATAAAATGCATAGAGCCGGTCCTTTTCCTGCAAATACTGCAAAAAGGAATAGGGACTCTTAGGGTCCGCCATCGTGACAAGGTCAGCAAGAAAAGGCACCTGCAGGCTGGTACCGTCAAGCAGCATACCACCGTGCCACTCAAATGATTCATTTTCATCCAGAAAGATACCGTTTACTTCCGGAACATTTTCCAGCAGTGCTGCCATCCCAAGATTGAACGGTCCAATGCCTATGCCAAGTACGTCATATACTTCTGTTTCAGCTGCCAACGGCAGTCCCTCCTTCAAATGTCTCCCGTCTGCAAACCATTAGAAGCCCCCGTTTATCCGGCAGGTCCACCGGCTTTACAGGCTCAAACCCCGCTTTTTTAAACACGTGAATCATTTTGTCATTGGTGATATCGGGCTCTGCAATGATCCGGGCTGTCCGGGCGTGTTGGAACTGCATCGCAAGCATAGCTTTTAAAAGCGGCAGGGCGTATCCCTTGCCCGTTTCTTCAGGCGGTCCAATTAAAAGGTGTACGCCCTGGTCTGCCGGCTCCGCCTCGTAATAGGAACCGATCACATCATCAGCTGCCCAATACACTTCCCAATAGCTGACCAGACGGCCGTCGATCTTCCCGATATAGAGTGTTTGATGGGTATCATTAAGCGCCTTCCGCAGATGGGCCTGATATTGGCCTTCACTTATATTCAACTTCCAAAACGGCACTACATGTGCCTGATGCATCCAGTCGTGCAGCAGGCGAAAGTCGGCCGTTTCATCAACCGCACGGAATTGTATACGTTCATCTTCCTCTCCACCCGGCTCCCGGGTGAAAATATAAGAATTAGATTGTTGGGCTTTCATGCTGCATGCACTCCTTTGCGGTCAACGGGTTTAAAATATGAATATAAACGGACTGTTCAGCAAGGGAGCCGACCAATTCATCCATATCAAAAAAGCGGGTCAGCAGATTACCCTTGGAAGGGATTGTTTCGTGTTCAAGAAGGCTTTCGGTTAAAGCGGAACGGCCGAATGCTTTTTCTGCATCTTCAAGCTCTTCGCGTAATATTCGCAGCAGCTCTGCTTCTTCAATCAATCCTGAAGTCCCAAAGCCATTAATCAGTCCAAACAAATGATTAATAAAAAAGTAATAACGGAAGCGTTCGTCTGCAATGTCATCTGCGCACACAGTGTCACTTGAAGCGTTCAGCTCCGGCACGTACTTTTTCAAATGTGCTTCCTTCGAGCGTGCAAAATAGTAACCCTGGTTGTCCCGGTAATAAAACATCTGTGGATAGCCGCCGGTAAAACGCACGACAGAATTCTGCTGGTGCGCTTCAAGCGCAATGCCGTGGGTCATATACAGCCAAAGCATCGGATGCAGGGAGATTGATAAGTACTGCCGGAACCAGTCCCGGCTTACTTCGGCTGTGCTCCGGTTTTCCGCCTGGGCAAGGATGCGTATCAGATTGCCGAGCATACTGCCTTCTCCGTACGCATCGTGGACAAGTCCTGCGGCAAGTGACACCTGATCGTCCATGGTTTCCTGAAAAGGATTGCGCCGGATAATCGTTTCAAGGCCTGTCTCTTCTTCTCCCTTAAGAGTGATAAATGCCGGATCGCGGACAATTTCAAATCCCGGGAAAAACCGTGCTGCCTCTTTTCCGATCCGGCTCTGCATCAGCTTTTCCACTTCTACGCCGCGCGCAAGTTCTTTTTTTTGATTTACTCGCAGTGAATTGGTCACCTTCACCGGAATCGAGACTTTAAACATATACGGTGACTGCTCGTGATACAGTGTCCGGATCGAGGAAGTTGCTGTAAAGCTCCGGCCTGCCGGGCCAAGATATGCCAATTCCCCGCGTTCCATTCTCTGCTGGATGGACTCCTGCTGCAGCATGGCTCTTGCCTGAAGCGGATGAACCGGCAGCAGGGCATATCCATCATCCAGACGGCAATAGTGTTTTTTAAATAATTCCTCTGTTTCCGGAGCATTTTGAAGATCTTTTTTTACGATAGCCGTCGCATTTTCTTCTTCCATCGATGCTTCCTCTACCTGTGTTGACGGAGCCCGGAAATAATGCAGCTGAAAACGTCCTTTTGTTTCCGGGGAATACAGTTCTGTTTCCCCCTTACGTTCCATGCCCTGACGGCTTTTAGGGGTCGGGTGCAGCAGGTGCCCGAGCAAAAGGGCCTGTTCTGAATCAATGTAGCGGGAGATGATTTCACCTTTATCTTCCTTGCGCGCTTCCAAAAACAGTTCTGTTAGCTCAAAGCTCTGCAGTACCCGCTGCATCATTTCTTCCTGCCCTCCCTTATCACCGTATTCAAGCGAAAGCTCCTTCAAAAGCAAAGCCCCGGTCGTCAGCACATCCAGCTCAAGGAGAGAGGCGCTGTCCAGGGGTTTATAATAAAGCGGAAAATGAAAGATATGCCGGTGGGTCAACGACCGGTATTTCACTGGAAGGACCAGCTCGATTTTCTGGCGGGAGAGCTCTACGCGGCATTCCGACTCTTTCCAAATACCGCTTCCGGTCTCCCGCAAATAACAATTGATAAAGCTCTGCATTGAAGCCTCTGCTGCTTTTTGTTTAGTGTTCACTGCTGTTTCCTCCTTCGTATTATTTCAATTTCCCGGCCTGTCTCAATGACCGACTGAATCACATGATCAATATCTTCTTCCTTTGTTAAAGGATTTAGCAGCGTACATTTTAAAAACTGTCTGTCATTTAATTTTGTTTTGGCAATGACCGCCTCGCCCGAAGCATATAATTGCTGCTGAATTTCTCTATTGATCTCATCTTCTTCCCTTTCTCCAAAAGACGTTTCTGTGCAGTATTTAAACACCACTGCATTCATTTCTGGTTTCATTACTAGATACAGCTCCGGCTCGTCGTTAATTTTTTCCGCAAGACGCCCGGCCTGTCTTAACCCCTGCCCGATCATTTCCGCCCATTTTTCCGTGCCGAGAGTACGGAGCGTCATCAATATTTTAAGTGCATCGAAGCGCCGGGTCGTCTGCATCGAATAGTCCACAAGATTAGTAAAGCCCTCGTCTCTGTCATCTTCCGGGTTCAAATAATCCGCCCCATGTCTGATAAAACGAAAACTATCCCGGCTCCTGACCAAAAAAGCCCCGCAGCTGACTGGCTGATAGAATAATTTGTGAAAATCCACCGCCAGGGAATCTGCTTTATGCACCCCGTCGAGCTTTTCAGCCTGAGCGCTGCAGAGCGCTAAAGCTCCGCCAAAAGCTGCATCCACGTGCATCCACAGATTTTCTTTATCCGCTGTACGCCGGATCTCCTGGAGCGGGTCAATGCTTCCAAAATCAGTAGTGCCGGCAGTAGCTACTATGGCAATGGGATGATCACCGGCAACCCTTGCCTCCTGAATAAAGGCTTCGAGCTTTCCGGTGCTCATCTTTTTATGCTCATCCGTTGGCACCCCTACTACCGACCGCTCTCCCAGGCCAAGCTGAACAGCCGATTTTTTTACTGTAAAGTGCGCTTCCTCCGAACAGAAAATTTTAAATCGGGCTGCTTCCGCAGGAAGGCCATCGGCTTTTACGTCATGTGACAATTCCCGTGCGCAGTATTGGTCTCTTGCAAGCAGCAGCCCCATGAAATTCGACTGAGTACCTCCGGTCGTAAACGTTCCCGCAGCGGTTTGAGGCAGCTGATACAATTCACACAGCCAATTCACTACTTCTGTCTCCACCGTTGTCGCTGCCGGACTTTGATCCCAGGAGTCCATTGATTGATTTAAAGCACTCACAATTACATCCGCGCATACTCCGGACAAAAGCGGCGGACAATGCAGATGCGCCATTGCATGAGGGTGGCTGATGTTTAAAGAGCATTTCATAATATGCTCCATTACTTCCTTAAGCACACTATCAAAATCATTTTCCTTCTCCAGGCCGTGAAAGAATTGCTTCACCTGCACCTCTGCTTCTGCGGGCACAGGTCTTTCACTTTCATTGAAAAATTCCGCTATATAGGCAGAAGTCTGTGTTAACATTTCGAGAATTCTGCTCTTATCACCAACATTGGTTAGAAATTCATTATCAATTGCGGTATGTGACTCTTCCTTTACAACCGGCATATCGTCTCCTCCATCATCCGTTATTTATAGATAATGAAAATCATTATCAATCATTCTAAAAAAAATAAAAGCATCATTTCAAGCTCTTAATTACAATATACACATTAATTGAAAATGATTATCAAAGTCAATAATTGCTGTGGAATTGATACAAAGGTTGGTACCGGCCAGTTAAACGGTTTAGGTCTATTACCCTTTCTTCCGTTCAAATCGCGACTTACTATTCACCTGCTTTTGACAGTTCATGTCGATGGTTTAAAAACACCCCTCTCAGGCAATAGGCCGGGTATCAATAACTATTATCAGGAGGTGCAGCAATTGCTCGTACGTACAAAAGATTTTCAGGCATTTTGGATTTCAGCCACCGATGAAGAAGCAATCGGCTCCATTTCCGACGTCTATTTCGATTCCAGAGGCGAATGGAAGGTGCGGTTTCTCGTCGCTGATACCCGTACATGGTTTGTCGGAGGAAAAGTTCTGCTCAGCCCCGAACTGATTAACCGGCTCGATCTGGCCGGCCAGGCCATTCAGATGAATGCTTCGAAAGACCAGATTAAAAACAGTCCGAAACCGGACGAGCACGAACCTATCTCCCGTTCGTATGAAGCCTCAGTGCTAAATCATTACAACCTGGAGCCTTATTGGATCCCGACAGCCGGAAGCACCGGCACCGGGCCAGTCATGCCTGTAGGCGGGCCATTTGCCCCGGCGGATGACGACGATAATAATGCACGTCCTACCCATGACACAGCTGTCACTGGTACGGAAGAAAATGAAATGGAAGCTGCCCGAAACAAAGAAGACTACTACCTGCAGAGCACGAAGGATCTCCGCGGCTATGATATCGATGCGAGCGGTGAAAGCATCGGCACCATCTCCGACGTTGTTTTCGACACAAATGACTGGAGTATTCAGTTCATCGAAGTCGATACTGCTGGTGCCCTGTCAAGTGACCACTCTCTTGTTCCGGTGGAATGGTTTACTCAGTTCAGCGCCATGGATGAAAGTGCCACCACCAGTGTAAGCCGTGAAGCGGTGGAAAATTCACCTGATTACGAAGCGTCCATGACCTTAACCGATGACTACGGCAAAGAAATCCGCCGGCACTTTGGCAGCCCGTCAAACAGATAAACGACAGATTCCCGCTGCTTAAAAGCAGCGGGTTTTTATATATACCGGAACCGGAACCTCTGTGATATGTTAAAATAAATAAGCTAACAATCCTTCAAACAGCTCAGGAGTGGACTACCCATGGATAAAAAAGATATTGCCGATCTTCGCAGGCAGTTAAAAACAGACAATGACCTGCTCACGATCTCAGACATCTTTAACGTTTACATAATGAAAGAAACAACCGATATTTACCATCATCAGAGCCAGCCGTTCGAAATGCTCGACAGTGACCAGCAGGAGCTGTTTATGGCCAATTTCAAAAAGGTCCTCACCGGCCAGCTGGATGAAAAACTGTTCGAGCTGAAATTTCAGCAGGACGCTGAAGACTCCAGCCAGTTCATTCTTCACAAAGGTCTCTTAAGCCGCAACGTTGAAGACTGGAAGGAACAGATGCTTCGCATGACCGAAAAAATGATCGAAGACCATCCATATGAAAAGGACACCGTTATTACTTTTATCCGTGCCGACTATTTAAAGCCGGCAAAACAGCGGAACGAGGAAGCAGAAACGAGCGACCGCGATGCGGTATATTCCAATTCTTTCATTCTCTGCAGCATCAATAAGACAGAAGAGCCGAAAAAAGAAATGCAGTTTGACTACATTGAGAAGGAATTCAAATACAAGGTCGAGGCCGATCCGGTGATTGATCTTAAACATCCGTTGGCCGGCTTCCTGTTTCCAGCGATGACAGAGGGCGCCGCTGACGTCAATCATGTGCTTTATGCGGCCTCGAAGCCTAACGAGCCGGACTACCGGTTTATCGAAGACGTGCTGAACGGCGAAGAGATCGTCACCGCCAAAGAAAACAAAACAGTGTTCGAGGATATTGTGAGAGACGTGGTCGGCGACCAGATGAACCCCTCCACACTTGCGAACGTCTACGGGGAAATCCACAGGGTCGTCGAAGAAAACGAAGAGGATACCCCACCGACGCTTGACTATAAAGATGTCGAACGGGTACTGCAGCAGAGCGGCGAGCAGGTGGAGACCGACAAAGTCAAAACGGCCTTTCAGCGGGTTACCGATAACGAAACGTACGAACTCAAAGCAAACAGCATCGTGCCGAAGTACAATTCCAAATCCATTAAAATTAACACGAAAATCGCCAATATCGCGATCAGCCCGCAGGATCTTGAATATGTGAGACAGGTCAACTATCAGGGAAAGCGCTGCATTATGATTGAGATTGAAGAGGACGCAGAGATCGAAGGCTTTAAAATGCTGCCGGAGGCTTTTGGCGAAGATACTCAGTAATAGCACAAGGAAGGTCCCGCTCAGGGGCCTTCCTTGTTTTTTAATATACAGTTGTGCTGCTCGTATTCTTTCTGCATGCTCTCTCTTACTTTCGCACTAATTTCGTTGCCACTTCCACATGCGTGGTCTGCGGGAACATATCCACCGGCTGGGCTTCTACGACTTCGTATCCGCCTTCCACGAGGTGTTTTAAATCCCGGGCGAGTGTCGCCGGGTTACAGGAAACGTATATGATACGCTCGGGAGCTACCTCGAGCATCGTATCGAGCAGCTGTTCGTCGCAGCCCTTCCGCGGCGGATCCACAACAACGACATCCGGACGCAGCCCGTTTGCTTTTACCCACCACGGCATCACTTCCTCTGCTTTTCCTGTTGCAAAGGTTACGTTATCAAAATGATTCAGCTGCGCGTTTCGCTTTGCATCACTCACGGCCTGTGGCACTACCTCCACGCCGTAGACCTCCCGGGCTTTTTCTGCGAGAAACAGCGAGATGGTTCCGATGCCGCAGTAAGCATCAATAACCGTTTCATGACCGCGCAGGTCCGCGTACTCCAGCGCTTTATCATACAGCGTTTTTGTCTGGACCGGGTTCACCTGATAAAAGGACCGCGCGGAGATCGCAAACTTCACGTCACCAATGTGGTCGTAAATGTAGTCTTCGCCCCACAGCGTCTTCGTGCGTTCACCAAAGATGACATTCGTTCGTTTCGTATTCACGTTTTGAACGATGCTTGCCGTGTCCTTTACTTCACTGCACACAGCTTCGATAAACGCCTGCTCGTCCGGGATCTTTTTGCCATTTGTAATAAGCACAATCATCAGCTGGCCGGTGGTCGGGGCGTACCGCGTCACGACGTGGCGGAGAAAGCCGCGCCCGCTTTCTTCATCATAGGCGCTCATGCCAAACCGGCCGGCAATGTCCTTTACCTGCTGGACGGCATCGTCGTTTTCCTTCTGCTGAATGATGCACTCATCCATATCAATAATGTTGTGCGTCCGCTTCTGGTAAAATCCCGCTTTTAACCGGCCGTCCTCTTTTACACCAATCGGCACCTGGGCCTTGTTGCGGTAGCGCCAAGGGTCCTCCATGCCGATTGTATCGCGGACCACTGTTTCGTCGAGGCCGCCGATCCGTTCAAACGCGTCTTTAACCTGTTTATGCTTATAGCGGAGCTGGGCATCGTAAGTCATATGCTGCAGCTGGCAGCCGCCGCATTTTACATAAACCGGACACGGCGCTTCGGTACGTTCGCTGCTTTCTTCAAGAACAGTAATAAGCTTTCCAAAGCCGTAGCCTTTTTTTGTTTTAATAACCTTCGCCTGAATACGCTCACCGGGCAGGGCGTACGGAATAAACATCGCATATCCGTCGATTCTTCCGACCCCGTGTCCTTCGTGGGTTAAATCTTCGATCGTCGTCTCTATTAATTCGTTTTTTTCTACCGGAGCTTCCGGTTTATTTTGCTTACTCATTATTTCGTTCCTTCCGTTCATTCTAGTCTGTCAGCAAAATTGTAACACAGGAACGGTTTGGCGTCCGTCTGTTCGCACGCTATAATGAGGAATACAAAAAGCAAATGGTGAAGAACGGAGAGATACATATGAACATTCGACTGATCGAGCCGCCGGATGCAAACGTCCACCTGGCGTTCAGTCAGCAGCTCGATAACGAAACGTCGTATATGCTGATGGAGCCGGGTGAGCGAAAGCCAACGGCCGAACAGCATCAGCATATGGTGAATGAATTTATTATGAAGGAGCATCTCGTGCTTTATATTGTCGAAGACGCGGGCACGATCGTTGGACACGCGATGGGCGTCGGAGGCAGTACCGCCCGTAACTGCCGTACCGCCTCCGTCGTTATTGGCCTCCTGCCGGCATATCACCGTCTGGGCCTTGGAAGCCGGATGCTCGGGCGTATCGAAGCGTGGGGCCGGGAACGCAGACTTCACCGCCTGGAGCTGACCGTAATCGAAGAAAATACGGGGGCACGCGCTCTCTACGAACGCTTCGGCTTCCAGGAGGAAGGCATCAAAAGGGCTTCCCTTTTTGCCCACGGAGCGTATGTTAACGAAATAATGATGGCTAAGCTGCTGTAGAAAGGAGCAACACTGTGCGCATTTCATTTGAAGCGATTTATGAGCTGATTCTTGCCGCTCTCTTAATATTTTCTTTAACGGTGGAGTTGCCAACTGACCAGTCGCGGGCGCTCGATATATTTATCTACGTGTTGTTTGTAATCGATTTCGGCGTCCGCTTTTTTGCGAGCGACAATAAATGGCAGTACATTAAAAGCAATCCTCTCGAGCTGATCGCCATTTTGCCGCTTGGGGAAATTTTCCGGGCTGCCCGCCTCGTTCGTCTCTTAAAAGTTTTACGTCTAATTGTGCTTTTCAGCCGGAAGCACTCTCCGTTTGACGTATTTTTTTCTAAATACCATATAGACAGGGCTGTCGTTATTGTCGGCGTGCTTCTGTTTGCGGCCAGTCTTTCGATGCGATGGATTGAACCAGATTTTCACACGTATGAGGAGGCGCTGTGGTGGGCAATCGTAACGGTTACCTCAGTCGGGTACGGAGACTTCGTTCCGGTGACAACGGCCGGGAGAATTATTGCAAGCATTCTGATGATCGTCGGTATCAGCCTGATAGGTATCGTTACCGGTACTGTAGCCGCCTTTTTTTCCAACGATTATCGTACGCTTCCGCCGGAAGCCCGGCACGTCCAGGAAACGCTGAACCGTTACCCGGAGCTTACCACCAAGGAAATGGATGATATGATCGCTTCGCTTGAAAAGTGGAAGGAGCGCTACAAAAAAGAGGAAGATCAATCATCATAATTGTCTTCCTCATCCACACCGACCACCTGGCTGCGGCGTTCAAGCAGCACAACGTTGCGCCAGCGTCCCTGCATTTTGCCGATACGCTCCCGTACGCCTACTTCACGGAACCCTTTTCGCCGGTGAATACGCAGACTGTAGTCATTTTCAGGAAAAATACCGGCCTGCAGCATCCAGTAGCCTTCTGCTTCCGCTTTTTCAATCAATGCTTCCAGAAGCGTTCCGCCCACACCGCGGCCGCGCTCGTCCTGGTGAATATACACACTTGTTTCGCCTACACCTTCATATACTTCCCGGCCGGAAATCGGAGCGAGCGCTGCCCAGCCGATCACTTTTTCAGTTGTAGTGTCGATAGCAACGAGACGGCAGGCCAGGTCGTGAGTTGCTGACCACAGCTCCCATGACGGCGCCTCCGTTTCAAATGTCGCATGCTCACTCATAATGCCCATTTCATATATATCCCGGACTTCGGGCCAGTGCTCCTTTTGCATTCTCATTATGTAATAGTCCACGTGAATCCACCCCTTACCCTGCTTTTTTTCCTAGAATAACATACCTGTTTTTCTTTTGTTGATTTCAGCCTCTGCCTGCAAATTGTTTACAATTTAATGTTCAAAGGAATACTTTTAACGTATCCTGTCTCTCTGCCGCAGTGAATTATACTTATGAAAAGGACGTGTGCGCATGAAGTATCGTCGATTAGGGAACTCCGGGGTAAAAGTAAGTGAAATCGGCCTTGGCAGCTGGCTTACCTACGGCTCTTCCGTGGAAGACCAGACAGCTGGTAACATTATTCACCATGCATATGAAAACGGCATCAATTTCTTTGACACGGCAAACGTCTACAACCGGGGTGAAGCAGAAAAGGTCGTAGGCAAAGCTTTAAGCTCCTACAAACGGGACAGCTACGTGCTGGCTTCGAAGGTGTATTTTCCAATGGGTGATGGACCGAACGACCGCGGTCTCTCCCGCAAGCATATCATGGAACAGTGCGATGCCAGCCTGCAGCGGCTCGGTACGGATTATATGGACCTGTATCAATGCCACCGCTATGATCCCGACACCCCGCTGGAAGAGACGCTGATGGCGCTTGATGATCTCGTGCGCCAGGGTAAAATTCTGTACTACGGGTTCAGCGAATGGACCGGTACCCAGATCAGCGACGCGGCTCACATTGCCGATAAACGAAACCTTCACCGGCCGGTATCGAACCAGCCGATCTACAATATGCTCGTGCGCTATATTGAAAAAGAGGTCCTTCCGATCAGCGAACGTGAGGGGCTCGGACAAGTGGTCTTCTCCCCCCTTGCCCAGGGTATTTTAACCGGGAAGTACCGCCCGGGCGAACAGCCTCCGGCCGACAGCCGTGCCGCTAATTCAGATATTAATTTTGCGATGGAACGCTTCATGGATGACCGCATTCTCGAAAATGTCGTAAAATTGGAAGATTTGGCCCGGAATGAACTCGGAGTTAAGCTGTCCCAGCTTGCCCTCGCCTGGATTCTCCGAAAGCCGGGCGTAAGCTCTACTATCGTCGGAGCAAGCCGGCCCGAGCAGCTTGAAGAAAACTTAAAAGCTGCAGAGCTGGAGCTTCCGGACAACCTGCTCGATGAAATCGACAGCACCCTGCAGGAAATTGATCATATTACCTCCGGGCTTCATTAAATAACTCCCCACCAGCTGCGGCGGGAATATTTTTATAATCAGAACTTCTATATTTCCATTATTTTTAAATGGTGCTATAATGAACTTGTGTAAGCGTTTCCAATTTTTCTCTAAAACGAAGGAGGATTTTGCATGAGATACGATGCACCAAACACCCCTGAAAGCCTGGTACATTTTAAAAACAGATACGATAACTTTATTGGAGGCGAGTACAGGCCGCCGGCCCAGGGCGAATATTTCGACAACGTCAGCCCAGTGACCGGTACCGTTTTCTGCCAGATTGCCCGTTCAACGAAAGAGGATGTTGACGCGGCAGTAGAAGCAGCAAACAAAGCGAAAGAAGCCTGGGGCAAAACATCAACAACAGAACGCTCCAATATTTTAAATAAAATGGCGAACCGGATGGAAGAAAACCTTGAAATGCTTGCCGTGGCCGAAACATGGGAAAACGGCAAAGCTGTGCGGGAAACACTCAATGCTGATATACCACTTGCCATCGACCATCTGCGCTATTTCGCGGGCGTCATCCGTGCCCAGGAAGGAACGATCGGACAGATTGACGATGACACAGTAGCGTACCATTTCCACGAGCCGCTCGGCGTTGTCGGCCAGATTATCCCATGGAACTTCCCGATCCTTATGGGCATCTGGAAGATCGCACCTGCGCTTGCTGCCGGCAACTGCATCGTGCTCAAACCGGCTGAACAGACACCAGCGTCGATTTACAAGGTGCTTGAGCTTGTCGAAGATATTCTGCCGCCAGGCGTTCTGAACGTAGTGAGCGGATTCGGGGTTGAAGCCGGCAAACCGCTTGCCCAGCACGAAGGCATTGATAAAGTGGCATTCACCGGGGAAACCACGACTGGCCGCCTGATTATGCAGTACGCTTCAGAAAATATTATTCCGGTAACGCTCGAGCTTGGTGGCAAATCACCGAATATTTTCTTTGAAGACGTGATGGCCGAAGACGACTCGTATCTTGATAAAGCGATCGAAGGCTTCGTCATGTTTGCCTTGAACCAGGGGGAAGTGTGCACGTGTCCATCCCGTGCTCTCATCCAGGAATCCATTTATGACAAATTTATCGAACGGGCCATCGAACGCGTAAAAGCCATCAACGTCGGTCACCCGCTCGACACCGACACTATGATGGGCGCCCAGGCTTCCAAGGAACAGCTCGATAAAATCCTTTCGTATTTGGATATCGGGAAACAGGAAGGCGCAGAGGTTCTCGTCGGCGGCGAAGCAGCCCAGGTCGACGATGAAGACCGTTCACAGGGGTATTATGTACAGCCAACCGTATTTAAAGGCCACAACAAAATGCGCGTGTTCCAGGAAGAGATCTTCGGACCGGTGCTGAGTGTGACTACCTTTAAAACAAAAGAAGAAGCGATGGAAATCGCCAACGATACGCTGTACGGACTTGGCGCCGGCGTCTGGTCCCGCGATATGAACACCGCGTACCGGTTCGGGCGTGCGATCCAGGCCGGCCGCGTATGGACCAACTGCTTCCATGACTATCCGGCGCATGCAGCGTTCGGAGGCTATAAAAAATCGGGTATTGGCCGGGAGAACCACAAAATGATGCTCGACCATTACCAGCAGACGAAAAACCTTCTGGTCAGCTACAGCGAACAGCCGAAAGGATTCTTTTAAGAACCCAGCGGCCGGAAGCATTTAAAAAGGAGGATTTATCATGGCAGTAGAGCGTGTAACCGCTACTGACGCTGCCCTTGAACTGATTAACCGACTGACAAAACGACATGGCCCCTTAATGTTTCACCAGTCCGGCGGCTGCTGCGACGGCAGCGCCCCTATGTGTTATCCGGAAGGCGACTTTAAAACCGGCAACAGCGACATGTATATGGGTGATATTGGCGGAGCCCCGTTTTATATGTCGAAGGATCAATTTGAATACTGGAAGCATACGCAGTTGATTATTGATGTTGTCGACGGCCGTGGCGGGATGTTTTCCCTCGAAGGACCTGAGGGCAAACGGTTTTTAACCCGCTCACGGGTGTTTTCCGAGGAAGAACGCACAGAGCTCGAACAAAATTCTACTGTTTAAACATCCAGGCATTCTGCATTCGCGCAGAATGCCTTTTTTCTGCCTGGTGTGCCTATTGTCATTTTGGGTATTTCTTATTATTCTATAATTAACAAAGAAATAAGCACCGTTTGAGGGCGCGCTACAGTAAAGGATGAAGGCCTATGCATCATTCATCAACATCACCGTTCAGACCCTTCCCCACCCTGGAGACGTCAAGGCTCCGGCTTCGGGCCCTGCGTTATTCAGATCTTGAAGATATTTACGAATACGCCTCCAACCCGCTTGTCTCCCGCAACGTTTTGTGGGACACCCACAGAAGCCGCGGGGAAACAAAAGATTTTCTGGATATCACGATGAACTCCTATAAATACGGCGACCGGGCACCGTTTGGCATCGAACGCAAGGACTCCGGCAAAGTAATCGGCACCATCGATTTTGTTCATTGGGACCGCGGCCATGCCAATGGGGAAATTGGCTACACGCTCGCCCCGGATCATTGGAATCAGGGATTCGGATCGGAAGCAGCACGGGAAATTATCCGTTTCGGCTTTGAAGATATGGGCCTGCACCGGATTGAAGCCCGGTGTTTTATCGAAAATACAGCCTCAGCTAAGGTGATGGAAAAGGTCGGCATGGTACATGAAGGCACACTGCGCCGTTCGCTGCTGATTCAGGGGATACGGCGGGATGTGATGATTTACGCTATTTTAAAAACAGAATGGAAAAACAATTAAAAAAACAGCCGGCGATGCGGCTGTTTTTTTATGGGCAGAACAATTCAATATGCTGATATAAATTTTCAAACGTCGCCGGCAGATGGCCGCCGTATTCCCCGTCAAGATTCAGCTGCATGTCTTCCTCTGCCTCTATACGGAGATGTTTTGCTTTAAAATATTTGATTTTAGGATTTTCCAGATGCCTCCCGCGTAAGGCCTGGCGCAAAAGCTGGCTGAATTCAAACATCGTCATCTTCTGTACGATCAGCACATCAAAATAGCCGTCATTGTATTCTGCCTGCGGTAGCAACTTTTCAAATCCGCCGACGGAATTGGTGTTGGATACGAGAAACATTGTAATTTCTTCCTCGAGAAATTTTCCATCATATTCAACAGTCGTCATCTGCGGATGCAGGGACCAGAATTTCTCAAACCCTTTAATGAAATAGGCGGCCTGTCCAAGCGCCGTTTTAAGCCCCTTCGGAGTGTCATATGTGAGCTCCGTCAGCTTCCCGCCTGCAGCAATATTAATAAAGTATGAGCCGTTTGCCTTTCCTATATCAATGCCCTGGGTGCGTCCGCGCGCAAATACATCGCAGACTTCTTTAATTTCTTTTCCCTGCAGTCCAAGGGCACGCGCAAAATCATTCGTCGTTCCAGCAGGAATAAGTCCTACTTTGGGGCGCCATTCCTGTTCGGCTATTCCGTTAATGACCTCAAAAATAGTCCCGTCCCCGCCTGCGGCGACCACGGCTTCGAATCTGTCCTCCGAGGCGCGGCGTGCCTCGTCCCGGGCGTCGCCTTCCCCGCGGGTCATAAAGGCCGAGGTTTCGTACCCCGCCTGCTCCATCCGGTCTAATATATAAGGCACCTGCCGCTCCATCTGTTCTCTTCCGGACGTTGGATTGTAGATGACTCTTGCTCGTTTTCGCATATTTTAACCCCTATTACATCGAAGATTTCATTTCATCTGGATAATATATAAAAGAACTATCTTTTTCCGTCATTGTTCCATGCGTTACTAATTAATTGTATACTATTGTTAACTAATTAAACAGTAGCGGTTGTAGAGTCTATATTTTTTGGCTTAAACTTGGAGCGTTGTGCAAAGGTAGCCCTTTGAAATCGCAGGTAATTTTCTTCTATAAAATCATAAAACATCTTTTGCCCTTTATCTTGTAGGATAAACATGGCTTTTTCCATGCACCGTAAAGCATTCGCATATTCGCCCATATAAAATAAAGCTACCCCCTTTTGGTAATAAAGTTCACCTAACAGATACACTGATTCTATTTCATATATATATGTCAATCCTTCATTTGCGATTTCCAGGCTTTTTTCAAACTGCATAGCTTTAGAGTATACAATACACAAATTCATATAAATTTTTGTTTTGGAAGTATCCCATTGTGCCACAGGAAGTTTTGTATAAAGAGCAAGAGCCTTATTAAAATAATAAATGGCATCTTCATATTCGTTCATATCCATATATACTGTACCAATATTTATATATATACCAATATCTTCTTCTGTGATGCTTAAAGAGCCTGTATCCACATCCATGGCTAACTTTAATAATTCCAGAGACTCTTCTTTTTCAAACGTTAATTTAGAGTGGCAGGCAGCTCTTTTCCATAATAAAAATTTAAGATGGACAGGCTTTCGAAATAGTGGATTTTTTAATTCCTGTCTAATGATTTTCATTGCTTCTTCTAATTCATATATACGTACTAATTTATCAATTTTATCCTTAGTTTCCTGTATATAGTTAAATCGGGGAGCTTCATGATCTTCAAAAAAATAGCTGATTTTCACTCCTAGTTTTATCGCCATTTGGTGCAGGATATCTGCGGTCGGCTGCATTTCTCCTCGTTCAATTTTGGAAACAGCTCTTTGAGAGCAAATATTTTCAGCCAGTTCTCTTTGACTAACTTCGTAGTACTGTCTTAAATCTTTTAACTTTTTCCCGACATTTGAATCTTCCATACAACCACCTTTTAAGAACTATAGTTCTAACTAACCTAGATTTTACCACAATTCTAGAGCTTTTACCTAATTATTGGGCAATGAAGGCATTAGACGCCCAAAGATATTTATGCTCGTATATGTCATAATGCATATAGAAAATAATTACAGAGTTTCTTGTAGGAGGGTTGTTTTCAGTGAAAGCTAATTTAATTAAATTGACTGTAGCTATAGGGTTAGTAACAACAGTTGGCGCTGCTGGCGATTTCCAGTTACTAGTTAACTTGCCAGGAATAATGTAATTATTTTTAAATAATCGTAAACCGTCACCCTCGACACACGTTTCACACCATTAACCAAGCTTACCCCTGTTATATTTTTGTATCCCTTGCAGTTTAGCTGGCAGGGGATTTTTTTTATTACTTACTGTCTAAACATTCATCGGCATAGGAGGAGCGGACATGCACCCGGATCAACATATTGCTTACTTTGTGGAACAATTTTTGTACCAGCTGGATCACGCGGATGATCCGGCCGAGCTCTGCCAGCTCCGCGACCACGTGTTTGAACAGAGTGCCCTTATCGGCACGCGCCTCCCTTATATTGAAATGATGGGTACAATCTGGCACAAACACCCTGCCACCCTTCAGGAGGCACTTGAGGCAGAGCCTGTCTGTTATGGCCTTTTGATTGATACGTTTCAGCATATCCCCCCGAATCAGTTTGTGTATATGCGCTGGCGCCTGCACGAATGGGCCAGACTTTCCGCTTAAACATAAAATGGGTTATATCCTGCAGATTATCGGGAAAATACTCTCCACCTATAGTTTACGGAGGGGATAAAAAATGGCTGAGTTTACTGTGGATTCCCAAATATACCTTCGTCCGTTTAAAGATAAAGATGCTGCCGACTACCTGCAGCTGGTGGAGGACAATCGTTCGTATCTGCGGCACTGGCTGCCGTGGGTGGATAAGACACGCGAGCTGCGCGACGTACTCCGCTTTTTTGAGCACCGCGCCAAGCTTGCCCGCCGCGGCACCTCCTACACGTTTGGCATCTGGTTTGAAGGCAGGCTCGCCGGTGCCATCAGCTTCAACCACGTGTACCGCCTGACCCGGCGCACCGTTATTGGCTACTGGCTCGCTGCCCCGTTTCAGGGCAGAGGCATTATGACCCGGGCGGTGCAGAGATTGACTGATTATGCCTTCCGGGACATTCACCTCAGGCGTGTCGATATTTGTGTTGCTCCGAACAACCGGCCCAGTCGTTCTATTCCGGAGCGGCTCGGCTTTGAAAAATACAAATATGTGCGCAATGCCGAATGGCTGTATGACCATTACGTCGATCACGTCGTCTATACCATGCGTTCGCGCTTCTGGCTTCCGGCCATTCTCGGCGCTGGCCCGGAGCATACAAAAACCCCGCAGTTTTAACGCTGCGGGGTTTTTCGTATTAGCGCTGTTCCATGCCTTCAAGAATTAAAGAGTTCACCATCTGCGGGTTGGCTTTCCCTTTCGTTTCCTTCATCACCTGTCCGACTAAGAAGCCGAGCGCTTTGTCTTTTCCGTTTTTGTAGTCTTCGATCGACTGCGGATTGTTATCCAGTATTCCGTCGACCACCTGTTTCAGCTCTCCTTCATCGGAGATCTGCATAAGTCCTTTATCTTTTACGATCTGTTCCGGATCGCCGCCCTGCTCCATAACATCTGCAAATACCTGCTTGGCAATTTTGCTTGAAATGGTGCCTTTTTCAATAAGTTCAATCAGCTTGGCAAGCGACTGCGGGGTGAGCGCGGTCTCTTCGATATCCATATCGTTGTTGTTTAAATAGCCGCTTACCTCGCCCATCAGCCAGTTGGCTGTAAGCTTGCTGTCCGCTCCGGCATCAACAGTTTCCTGGAAAAAGTCCGCGATTGCTTTGGACTGCACCAGTACCGATGCATCGTATTCGGAAAGACCGAAGTCCTCGATGTAACGCTTCTTCCGCGCGTCCGGCAGCTCGGGAATTAACGCCCCGATCCGTGATTTCCAGTTTTCATCGATATAGTACGTCACCAGATCCGGTTCCGGGAAGTAACGGTAATCGTCCGAGCCTTCTTTGATACGCATCAGAATTGTTTCTTTTTTCGCATCATCCCACCTGCGCGTTTCCT
Source organism: Marinococcus luteus (assembly GCF_900106595.1). Lineage (GTDB taxonomy): Bacteria > Bacillota > Bacilli > Bacillales > Marinococcaceae > Marinococcus > Marinococcus luteus. The sequence goes on along the minus strand of NZ_FNNC01000006.1, from coordinate 108,224 downwards.
GCAGTACTTCCCCGCCGGCAAGCAGTTCTTTTTCCTGGCGCTCTTCTTCAAATGCCAGTCCTTTTTGCACATTCGTAAATGAGTTCAGGTTTTTCAGCTCAGTTTTCGTGCCGAATTCCTCCTGGCCTGCCGGACGAATGGAAATGTTCGCATCACAACGGAGCGATCCCTCTTCCATTTTGCAGTCGGAAACGTCGGTATACTGCAGAATCGCTTTTAGTTTTTCCAGGTAGGCGTAGCCTTCCTCCGGCGTCGTAATATCCGGCTCTGACACAATTTCAATCAGTGGTGTGCCGACACGGTTAAAATCGACGAGAGAGTGGCCTCCATCTTCGTCGTGCGTGAGCTTTCCGGCGTCTTCTTCCATATGAATGCGGGTGATACCGATACGCTTCGGCCCGTTTTCTTCTGTTTCAATGTCAATCCACCCGTTTTCCCCAATCGGCTGGTCAAACTGGGAAATTTGATAAGCTTTCGGGTTGTCGGGATAAAAGTAGTTTTTCCGGTCGAATTTCGTTTCTGCGGCAATGTCGCAGTTCAGTGCAAGCGCTGCTTTCATGGCGTAGTTGACCGCCTGCTCATTCAAAACCGGCAGCACTCCCGGATGGCCCAGGCAGACCGGGCACGTATGCGTATTCGGAGGAGCACCAAATTCGGTTGAGCAGTTGCAGAAAATCTTTGTGTTTGTTTTTAACTCTGCATGGACTTCGAGTCCAATGATTGTTTCAAAGTTCATGGTCCTGGTTCCTCCCCTATAATTCCGGTCTGGCTTTATGGTGTTCAGTTGCCTGTTCAAATGCGTGAGCAACTGTATAGATCGTTTCTTCAGCAAACGGCTTGGCTATAATCTGCAGGCCGACCGGCATACTATCCGAGAAGCCGCACGGCACAGAAATTGCCGGAATACCAGCCAAGTTTACCGGAATGGTTAGAATGTCGTTAGCGTACATGGTGAGCGGATCATCGAGCTGTTCCCCGAGTTTAAACGCGGTCGTCGGCGCTGTCGGCCCGACGATGACATCATAGTCGGCAAACACTTTTTCGAAATCCCGGCGGATCAGCGTCCGCACCTGCTGGGCCTTCTTGTAGTAGGCATCATAATAACCGGCGCTCAAAGCAAATGTTCCAAGCATGATCCGGCGCTTTACTTCTTCACCGAAGCCTTTGCTGCGGGTTTCTTTATACATTTCCACCAGGTCCTTCGCGTTCTCATCGCGGACACCGTAGCGGACACCGTCAAAGCGGGCCAGGTTGGCCGAAGCCTCCGAAGAAGCGATTAAATAGTACGCAGCCACTGCGTATTTTGAATGCGGAAGGGAGACTTCTTCCCATACAGCACCCTGCTCTTCCAGAACTTTCAGCGCTTCAAGCACCCGCTGTTTGACGCCTTCATCCACGCCTTCCCCGATGTATTCGGACGGCACGCCAATTTTCAGGCCTTTAACTTCCTTGCCGAGTGCCTCCAGGTAATTTGGTACTTCCACGTCTGCAGAGGTTGAGTCGTTCTCGGAATGACCGGCAATCTGCTGCAATACGTAAGCATTATCTTCAACCGAACGGGTAAGCGGCCCGATCTGATCCAGGGAAGAAGCAAAAGCAACAAGACCGTACCGTGATACGCGTCCGTAGGTAGGCTTCAAGCCGACAACCCCGCAGTAGGACGCCGGCTGACGGATGGATCCGCCCGTGTCCGACCCTAACGAAAACAGCACTTCGCCGGCTGCCACAGAGGCTGCTGAACCGCCGCTCGAACCGCCTGGTACGTACTCAGTGTTCCACGGGTTTCTCGTTTCCTGCACACCGGAGTTTTCCGTCGAGGAGCCCATGGCAAATTCGTCCATGTTCAGCTTCCCGACCGTCACTGTTTCCGACTCTCCCAGTTTATCCATCACAGTTGCGTTATGGACCGGATCAAAGTTTGCAAGCAGCTGGCTCGCGCAGGTGGTCCGCAGATCCTGGGTGATAATATTGTCTTTAATGCCTGCTGGCATGCCGAACAAAAACGGAACCTCGCCGCCGTTTTGAATCTGTTTGTCGAGCTTTTCAGCCTGCTCAAGTGCCCGGTCTTCATTTAACGTTAAAAACGCTTTTACGTCTGCGTCTACTTCACGAATACGGGCAAATGAAGCCTCCACCAGTTCGGCGACAGTTACTTCCTGGTTTTTTATCTTTGTATGTAACGACGCTACACTTTCTTCCAAAATGGACATACGTTATCTCCCTTCTTTTACTCCAGCACGGATGGTACTTTGACCTGGCCGTCTTTTTGGTCCGGAGCATTTTTTAATGCTTCTTCCCGGTCAAGCGATGGTTGAATGGTATCTTCACGCAGTACGTTGTGAATATCCAGTACGTGGGATGTCGGCTCCACGTCAGTCGTATCGAGTTCATCGAGCTGTTCAGCAAATCCAATGATCGCATCAAGCTCTTCGGTCAGCTTTTCCAAATCCTCATCAGAAACGGAAAGTCGTGCCAGATGGGCCACGTGCTCCACGTCTTCTTTTGAAATATGAGCCATCAGTTTTTCCTCCTTTAAATGCTGCTATCGTTCTTCTGTTGCGACAATACTCTGATCATATCAAAGAAAAAGGAAAGCGGGCAACTGTGCCCACTTCCCGAGTTCACAAATTACTCATTGTATACGTGAACGTACATATCTTCTCCCGGTTCTTTCGTAATTAACGCTTCCTGGCCGGAGGAAGAATTAATATTCACTTCAACTTCAAGACCGTTTGGAAAAATATCTTCTGTTTTATCCGCCACGTGCTGAGTAAAGGCAATAATTTCTGTTTTACTGTAAAATTGAATTGGAATATCAATCGTCAGGCTGTCGAGTTCACCGTTGACGTAATGACCTTCTCCAACCACACCAACTGTATTTTCAAAAAAGCTGTTCACTTCGTTACTAAACTCATCAAACATTTCGGAATCAGAACGGTTATTTTCCTCTGCTTCCGAAGACGGGAACAGATAGTTCGATTCATTTAACTCATTCCAGTTTCCGGGCTCCTGCCCCGGCTCAGCCATACCAGTGGCAATAAACGTTCCCGGCACACTCGAATCTCTCGGCGCCTCCTGGAAGATGGTAAACATGACCGGCACCTCTTCAATCCGGTCCGAGTTTTCACGCTCATTGTTTCGCAGGCGCTTGGTAATTTCTTCTGCAATACGCTGCGCGTCCTCGAGAGCATTTTCTTCACTGATGGACTCCTCGAGCCACGGACCGTATGTACCGTCTTCATATTCTTCGCGGAAGTAATATGTTTCATTCATCGACAGCCCGATGACAATACCGCCAAGTTCAAGGCCTCCGCTTCCCTCTTCCATATAGTTATGTTCAAGCAGATTGGACATTGTTCTCGGTTCACCGCGTTCGCGCTCCTCAAACCCGTCTCCTTTACTGCCGGCAAGCGGTGGATTCAGCCCTCTCGGCCTCGTTGTCGATTCACCGTCGCCTTCTTCGCCTTCCCGGAGCAACCAGTTGTTTAATTCACTGCGTTCGATAACCTGGCCTTCCCGGAAGTAATAATTGTCCTGGCTGAACTCTTCCGAAGCAAGCTCCTGCATGCCAATTTCCATCCGCTCAAGATCAAAGCGGTTATAAACAATGGAATTGCTGAGTCCCCGGGATTCACCCGTGACGTACTGGCCGTCGTCCGTGAGCACCGCCCGGTAGTACTCATCCAGACTTGGAATGCCGGCGCTCAGTGACAAATCTTCTTCTGATTCCGGCTGAGAATCCTCTGATTCTGATTCATCCCCGCCAAACAATCCGCATCCTGATAATGCAAACACGGAAGCAGCTATAACAAGGCCGGCTCTTTTCCGCATGATATCATTTCCTCCATTCCCGGCGTTTCCTTCCAGATATTCTTTCTTTTTTGTGCGTCCAGAGGTTTACATTTTTTTCTTTCCCATCTCTATCTTAGAAGGTATGTCCGAGTGAAACAAGCTACTTTTATCTTTTTTTATTCATTTGTCTGCTCAATCAACTGCTGTTCGTCCCAAACGGTAACGTCCAGCTCTCTCGCTTTTTCCAATTTAGAGCCGGCTTCTTCTCCTGCCACCACGATATCCGTGTTACTGCTGACGCTGCCGGTAACCTTTCCGCCCAACGCCTCAATACGTTCTTTGGCGTCCTTACGGGTTAATTCCTGCAGCTTGCCGGTAAGAACGACCGTTTTACCGCTGAATACTGTATCTGTTGCCTGTGCTGCTTTCCGCGGGCCTTTATATTCCATATTCAACCCGAGCCGGCGCAGTTCCCCGAGCAGTGCCGAAACGTTTTCCTGTTCAAAATAACTGACGATGGAATCCGCCACCTTCTCACCAATGTCATAAATGGCAAGAAGCTGCTCTTTATCTGCCTGTTCAAGCGCCTCCATCGTACCGAATTCTTCCGCGAGGGTCCGGGCCGCTTTAGAGCCGACAAACCGGATTCCAAGACCGAACAATAAGCGCTCCAATGAATTTTCTTTGGACGATTCAATCGCTCTCAACAGATTATCAACGGATTTTTCTCCCATACGCTCAAGCTCAAGCAGTTCATCCCGGTCGAGCTTATAAATGTCTTCAATGCCTGACACTAATTGATGCGAAAACAGCTGCTGAATCACCTTTTCTCCGAGACCGTCAATATTCATCGCTCCCCGGGAGACAAAATGAATCAACGCTTCCTGCAGCTGGGCCGGGCAGTTCGGGTTCATGCAGCGAAGAGCCACTTCCTCCTCGAGACGTACAAGCTCTGTTCCGCAGGAGGGGCACTCGGTCGGCATTTCAAATTCCCGTTCATTTCCTTCGCGGAGCTCTGTGAGCACACGCACGACCTCCGGAATAATATCCCCGGCCTTTTTAACGACAATCTGGTCCCCGAGTCTGATCCCTTTTTCCCGGATCAGGTCTTCATTGTGAAGCGAGGCCCGCTGCACCGTCGTCCCCGCCACCTGGACCGGCGTCAGCTTCGCTGTCGGGGTCACTACGCCGGTCCGTCCAACACTTAAAATAATATCCTCGAGCGTCGTCACTTTTTCTTCTGCCGGGAACTTATAGGCCGTCGCCCAGCGCGGACTTTTTGCTGTAAATCCAAGGTCCTCCCGCTGGCCTAAATCGTCCACCTTGATAACGATGCCATCGATTTCATAGGAGAGTCCGTTGCGGTTTTCCGTCCAGTAGTCCACAAATTCCAGCACTTCTTCGATGGTCCGGCATTTTTTTGTTTCCGGGTTCACTTTGAATCCGAGCTGCTCCATAAACTCAAGCGACTCAGCGTGCGTATTCACGTCGAGCTCATCGTCGTTGCCGGCGCCGTACAGGAAAATATCCAGGTTCCGCTTGGCCGCAATTTTCGGATCAAGCTGTCTGAGAGAACCCGCAGCTGCATTACGCGGGTTGGCAAACGGTTCCTCTCCATTTTTCTCCTTGTCTTCATTCAGGCTGAGAAACGAACGTTCCGGCATAAACACTTCCCCACGCACTTCAATATCCACCGCTTCGTCAAGACGCAGAGGGATCGCCCGGACCGTTTTCAGGTTATGGGTAATGTCCTCTCCGGTGGTGCCGTCGCCCCGGGTGGCCCCGAGGACGAAGAGTCCGTCCTCATAGGAAAGCGATACGGCCAGGCCATCGATTTTCAGCTCGCACACGTATTCCACATTGTCGCCGGTCACCTGGCGCACCCGCCGGTCAAAATCCCGCACATCCTGTTCGTTGAACGCGTTACCGAGGCTCAGCATCGGAATCCGGTGCTGCACCTTGCGAAAGCCCTCCAGTGGCGCTCCTCCGACCCGGACCGTTGGAGAATCGGGAGCCTGCAGATCCGGAAAATCATTTTCAAGCTGGATCAGCTCCTGCAGCCGTTCATCGTATTCCGCATCCGGCACGATTGGATTGTCTTTGACATAGTAATAATAGCCGTATTTATCCAACAGCTCACGGAGTTGTTGCACACGTTCTTCTGCTTGTTTTCTCTCCATCGGCTTCGTCCTTTCTACGCTTTTTCAATCGGGGCAAACGTGGCCATCAGCCGCTTGACGCCTTCGCTCGGAAAGGCAATGTCGAGCTCCATGTCATTGCCTTCACCGCGTACACTGACCACGGTACCGGTTCCCCATTTTTTGTGCTTGGCCTTGTCGCCGATATTCCAGGCAAGATCGCTGCCTCCGCTTGGCGTCGGTGCTTTGCTTTCCCGGGGCGCAGCTGTCGCGGCCTGGCGTTTGCGTTCAAACGGGGACGCCGTCTTCCCGCCGGCAGGAGCCTGCTGCTTTTCTTCACGCCCGGAAATCAGCTCCTGCGGGAGCTCCTGAATGAACCGCGACATCGGATTTGCCTGCGTTCGTCCGTACTGCATCCGCATGGAAGCGTGGGTCAGGTGAAGCTCCTGCTCGGCCCGGGTCATTCCAACGTAGGCGAGTCTGCGCTCTTCTTCCATCTCTTCGGGCTCAAACAGTGAACGGTTATGCGGGAAGATGCCTTCTTCCATCCCGATAAGAAACACGGTCGGAAACTCCAGTCCCTTGGCGGAGTGCAGGGTCATCATCGCTACCTTGTCCCGCACGTCTGTGTCGTCATTTTCGTTCAAATCAGCCACGAGCGCCAGATCCGTTAAAAAGGAAATTAATGATTTATCCTCACTCCGTTTTTCAAACTCCTGGGCTACCGTCATAAATTCTTCGAGGTTTTCGAGGCGGCTCTGGGACTCCAGCGAGCGTTCATTTTTCAGCGCTTCCCGGTAGCCGGTCTTCTCCAGCAGCTCTTCAACCAGTTCGGTGACTGAAAGGTAGTCCTGCATCTCCATCCAGTGCTTCATCTGCTCGGCAAAGGACTGCAGCTTTTTGACCGGTCCGGCGCCGAGACCAATCTGATCGGCCTCCTGCAGCGCATGGATGAGGGAAATATCCTGACTCGCAGCATATTTTGTCACCTTTTCCATCGTGGAGGCTCCGATGCCCCGTTTCGGCACGTTTACAATCCGGCCCAGACTGATGTCGTCGTCCGGATTCGCGACTGTCCGCAAATAGCCGAGCAGGTCCTTGATTTCTTTCCGGTCGTAGAACTTGGTGCCGCCGATCATATTGTATTCAACGCCTGATTTGACGAACATTTCCTCAATCACACGGGACTGCGCGTTCGTCCGGTACAAAACGGCAATATCGCCGTGGCGTATATCCTTCTTTCTCGTAATTTCTTTAATTTTATCCACTACGTAATACGCTTCGTCGCGTTCATTGGAGGCCTGAAAATAATAGATGTTTTCCCCATCCGGATTCGACGTCCAGAGCGTTTTTTCTTTACGTCCGGCATTGTTTTTAATCACTTCATTTGCCGCACGCAGAATCGTTTTCGTCGACCGGTAGTTCTGTTCGAGGAAAATAGTGACCGCTTCCGAGTAGTCGCGCTCAAAGGAAAGGATATTTTGTATATCCGCCCCGCGCCACTTGTAGATGGACTGGTCCGAATCCCCTACAACACAGAGATTGTGCCGCTTTGCTGCGAGCATGTTCACGAGCATGTACTGCGCCCGGTTGGTATCCTGGTATTCGTCCACATGAATGTACTGGAATTTCCGCTGGTAAAACTGCAGCACCTCCGGCACGTCTTCAAACAGCTGGATCGTTTTCATGATTAGATCGTCAAAGTCAAGGGCATGGTTGTTCCGGAGCCGGCGCTGGTACTCTTTATAAACATCCGCTGCAATTTCTTCGAACGGCCCTTCTGCTCTTTCTGCAAACTGATTCGGTGTTTCAAGCACGTTTTTATTGGACGAAATCATGCCAAGGATCGCCCGTGGTTCAAATTTTTTCGAGTCGATATTCTGGTCTTTTAAGATCTGCTTGATGACAGACAGCTGGTCGCTTGAATCCAGTATCGAAAAGTTCCGGTTATAGCCGATCCGGTCGATGTCCCGGCGGAGAATACGGACGCACATCGAGTGAAAGGTCGACATCCAAATGTCCTCCGCAACCGGGCCGACGAGTTTACCGACACGCTCTTTCATTTCTTTGGCTGCTTTATTTGTAAAAGTAATCGCAAGAATCGCGTAAGGCGGAATCATTTTTTCTCTGATTAAGTAAGCAATCCGGTGGGTTAACACCCGGGTTTTTCCGCTTCCCGCCCCGGCCATAACCAGAAGTGGGCCTTCTGTATGCTGCACCGCCCGTTTCTGCGGCTCGTTCATTCCGGATAACATGCGCTCAATGATTTGTCGCTGCATGATGCCACCGCCTTTCATAAGTATCAAGGAACATACGTTCCTGCTCAGTATACCGAATATTTGTGATTCACGCTATGGTCTGACCGCCTTGACGGTCTGAATTGCTTTTTTGATGTCTTCATACACAATGTCTCCGACTACGATGGTATCTGCGTAAGCAGCCATTTCCGCTGCCTGTTCCTTCGAACGGATGCCGCCGCCGTAAAAGAGCCTTGCTTCCTGCAATGCTTTGCGTGCTTCCTGAACCATGCGCACATCTCCGTAGGTGCCGCTGTATTCTATATAAAAAATCGGAAGATGAAACAACCGGTCCGCCATCGCGGCATATGCTTCAATATCCTCGTCCGTCTGTTCCGTCTTCGCCTCTGTTAACGCTGCTGCCTTGGCATCCGGATTTAAAATGCAGTATCCTTCCGCCAGCACTTTCTCCTGCTCGAGGGCCGGGCCCATTTCCTTCAGTGCCTCCTGATGCAGCCCAGTAATCCAGCGCGCATCCCCGGCGTTTAACACCGTCGGCACGAGGTAGCAGTCAAAGCCGGGCGTCACGGCCTCTATATTTGAGATTTCAAGCGCGCATGCGACTGGAAACCGTCGCACCCGGGCCAGAAGATTCAATGTATTATCAAGGGTAACCCCGTCGCTTCCTCCTACAACGACCGCATCTGTTCCCGACTCACATATGTGTTCTAAATCTTCGTCGCTGATCGCTTTCGCCGGGTCCAGCTTGAAGACATGTTTCCATTCTGAATATGATAGCATTCTGACGTACTCCCTTTATGCAAATAGATAAGCTCAGACACGTTCTCCTTTGAAGCTTCTGATACCTGAAACGGCCAAACATCCCGGGCCTTTCCGCTTTTCTTTCTTCAGTCTTTCATTATACCAAATCCACCGCCGTTACTAAATAAACTTATACCGTTTACCCCGCAAAAAAACTCCCATCCGGCAGTCCGGCGGGAGTTTTATACGCGTCTGTCTGTTACGCTCTATTGTGAGTCCTGTTCCTGTTTTTCATTATGCACACGGTCGAGAGTCATTTGGTAACTGTCGTTTCCATAATTCAGGCACCGTTTCACACGTGATATGGTTGCGGTGCTTGCACCGGTTTCCAATTCAATTTTGTGATACGTATATCCGTGCTGAAGCATTCTCGCTACTTCAAGCCGTTGGGCAAGTGATTGAATTTCATTAATCGTGCATAGATCGTCAAAAAATTCATAGCACTCATCAATATTTTTTAACGAAAGGATCGCCTGAAAGAGCTGATCGAGCTCTTTCCCCCTTAATTTGTCAATCTGCAACACACTACACTCCTTTTTGGCTACGTGACAGACGAAGGTATTTATTCATAAAGCGACGCGTAAAACAGTTTCATCCAAGCTGAAACTAGCTGATATCAGTACCTACTTTTACAGTTTAACGCATAATGGCAGGAAAGAGTACCATTTTTTTATGAACGTCATATATACCTTTTTGCGTAACCCTGATGTACGGGAGATGAGTCGCTGCAAAAAATAAGAGAGAATAAATCGGATCCTCATGCGGATAGCCCCGGTTCTTAAGCGCGGCTACCATTTTTTCATGCTCTTCAATAACTTCTTCCATCGGCTTCGAGGACATCAGGCCGAAAATATCCAGGGAAATACGCTCCACCACTTCCCCGTCCTCAACCAGAAAAATTCCGCCTTTATTTTTAATCAGTTCTTCGGCTGCTTTTTCCATATCTTCTTTATGCTTGCCGATCATCATAATATCGCCGTTGTTATTAAAGGATGAGGCGAATCCGTCCACCTTGGTCGCAAATCCTTTTAAGATCGTATTAACCCGCCAGTTGCCGTAGCGGTCAACGACCATGAAAAAGGACTCGTCGTGGGTTTTCCACAGCTCATCATTATTTGCTTCAATGCCGATATGGTAAGGCTTTAAAATAACGGAATTCATCAGTTCAATTCCCATCGGCATCGAAAAGTGAAAGTCACTGTCTTTTAATTTCCAATCAATGTCAAGCGGAGTGACGCCGTATTTTTCCCATTCGAACGGCTTCTTCGGATACAGGTTCGTTTCATCCTTATACACCCACTGCCCTTTGGCAAGCACGGCTTCAGGCTTAGGCTCGCGCTTATCCGATAAAATATTCAGGTGCGCAAGCCGTCCTGGCGCAATCATGCCGATTAAATTGTCGAGGCCGAGGTGAACCGCCGCGTTATACGAGCCCATTTCATACGCATCGATTTCGGGAACGCCCTTATCCAGACAGATTTGAATGGTCCGGTCAATAACACCTTCTTTATAAAAGGCCGGCGTGGATCCGTCAGTGTTCAGTGTAAAACGGCGAAAGTCCGTGATTCCGGCCTCCAGCAGCCCTTCGACCATATCCGGCAGGTCCGGCCGGATCGAGGAGTAGCGAAGCGAGGTCACAAGGCCTGCGTCCAGTCGGCGCAGTGCTTCTTCAGCGGTCATCGCTTCATGCTCCCCGTCCACGCCGAGCAGTGCCATCTGCGTAATTGTCGATACCGAGGAGCCCGGCAGGTGCCCTTCAATCGGCTTGTTCAACTCTTTTGTGTACTGCATCCAGTGCAGGATCGTATCATTGCCGGTCATTACTTTAGGCCACGAAGTCAGTTCTCCCCCCTGGACGACGAGCGGATGCTCCAGCCAGTCCTTCATATTCGACGGCGAAAACCACCGGTCTTCTTCCTCGAGCTCTGTCTGCGAGTCATACCGGGCCCACCAGAACATGGACGTAGGCAGCTCCCCAAGGTCTTCAATAGCGGAAAGCGCCTGGTATTTCTCCATATTTAAAAACAGAAACAAATTGTCGTTCACAAGTGTGGTCGTCCCGCGCACAGACGCATATTCCGCCAGTGTCTGCGGGCTGTACAACTGGAACGGGTGGGCGTGCGGTTCAATATAGCCTGGCACCACCCACTTTTCGCTGCAGTCGACGATTTCTGAACCGTCTGTTTTTTCCGGCCATTCAGGTCCGGCGTACATAATACGGTCGTCATATATCCATATATGCCCGCGGCTCCAGCTTTTGCGGGCACTATTTAAGTACGTTGCATCTTTTAAAATAATGGAGGGAGCTGTTTCGCCCCTCATCACGGAAAGATGGTCTCTTAATGTTGATTTGCTCCAATGATACAGCTTATTTGCCATCCAAACATCTCTCCTCCTGCACACAGTTCGTTGCTCGATTTCATTTCCCCTATCATATCACAAATGTAAACGCTTTTTTATATTTTCAGGTGACAATTTTGAAACGTTTTCCTTTTTTATAACTGTTTTTATAGTTTCACAAAAATAGTGAAACAGTTTCAGTCAATTGTCAGAATTCACTTAAAATATTAGGAAATTTCATTAAAAAACCGATAAAACTGTACTAATATTTTTATCCTGCTTATTGTAACAGAATCCCGTGCCCAGGAGAAAGAAAATGGCAAGAAATATAACATAAAATTCATATTCGCTTTGCAAAGTTCATAAAAAAACTGTTTCTGCCGTCAGCAGAAACAGTCTTCCTTTTCACTGTTGCAGCGCCCGAAAACCAATATCGGTGCGGTAAAACAAATTACCCGTATCGAGTTCCTTCATTTTCTCGTACACCTGTGCCTTCGCTTCCCCCAGGGTCGCCGCCTTTTCCGACAGCAGCAGCACCCGGCCGCCGCTGTTTACATATCCGCCGTTTTTCTTTTCCACTCCCGCGAAAAAAAGAAGGGGACTTTCCGGCACATGGTGGATGGGACGGTTCTTTTCATAGCTGCCGGGATAGCCTTTAGAGGCGGCTACTACCCCGACTACAGCATCTTCCGACCAGACCGGCTCCGGGGTTCCTCCATCGAGGAGGGTTACCAGAAGCTCTGCCAGGTCCGATTCGAGTCGCGGAAGCACGACCTGCGCTTCCGGATCGCCGAACCTCGCATTAAACTCAATCACCTTCGGTCCCCCAGACGTCATCATCAACCCGGCATAAAGCACACCAGTGAACGGCGCACCTTCCTGCACCAGGCCGGAGGCGGCCGGTTGGATCACTTTTTCCACCGCTTCATCGATGTCTTTTTGAGTAAACTGAGGCACGGGGCTGTAGGCGCCCATTCCTCCGGTATTGGGCCCTTCATCGTTGTCGTATGCACGTTTATGATCCTGCGCAGCCACCATCGGCACGACCGTTTCGCCGTGTACAAAAGCCATTAAAGACAGCTCTTCTCCCTCTAAAAACTCTTCAATAACTACTTCGGCACCCGCTTCGCCGAACTTGTGATCCTTCAGCACTTCTTCAAGCGCCTGCACCGCCTCTGCTTCGGTCATCGCCACGGTGACCCCTTTACCGGCTGCCAGGCCGTCTGCTTTTATGACAATCGGTGCTCCCTGGCTGCGTACATAAGCTACTGCTTCTTCGTATTTTGAAAAGGAAGCATAGGCCCCGGTCGGGATATTATAGCGTTCCATAACTTCTTTCGCGTACGACTTACTTCCTTCAATCATAGCTGCTTTCTCACTCGGACCGAACACACGCAGGCCTTCCCGTTCGAAACGGTCGGAAAGCCCGTCTAACAACGGGGCTTCCGGTCCAATCACGGTCAGCTCCACCTTCTTTTCTTTTGCAAAGGCAACCAGGCTTTCCTGATCGGTTTCCGCTATGTTCACGCATTCCGCGTAATTCTCCATCCCGTCATTACCCGGCGCTGCATACACGCGGGTCACACTCGCACTTTTTGCAAAGGCATAAGCAAGTGCATGCTCCCGGCCGCCTGCTCCTACTACTAAGACATTCATCGCCATCCTCCTGTTCAAAAACCGTTATATCCATGCCTGTTTCAAAGAAAAGCCCGGGATACGGGACCCCGGGCTTTTCGGCTCTTAATGCCTGAAATGGCGCATGCCGGTAAACACCATAGTAATACCCAATTCATTGGCCCGGTCGATGGACTCCTGGTCCCGGATCGATCCACCCGGCTGAATGATCGCTGAAATTCCCGCTTCTCCAGCTGTTTCCACTGTGTCCTGCATTGGGAAAAAAGCATCGGAGCCAAGTGCGCTGTGCAGCGCTTCCTCCCCGGCCTGATCAATAGCAATCCCGGCCGATCCGACCCGGTTCATCTGACCAGCGCCAATACCTATCGTCTGGACATTTTTCGTCAATACGATCGCATTGGATTTAACATGCTTTACTACCTTCCAGGCGAGCTTCAGGTCTTCCCACTCGGCCTCTGTCGGTTCCCGCTCTGTTACCACCCGCACGTCTGCGTCCAGAAATCCTTTGGTATCTTCATCCTGCACAAGCAGACCACCGTGGATGGAAGTCAGCTGAGAACGGGTCTCCACCACTCCTTCGAGTGTTACTGTCAGCAGACGGATATTTTTCTTCTGCGTCAACAGATCAAGGGCTTCCTGTGAAAAGCTCGGAGCGATTACAATTTCAAGGAAGATTTCCTTCAGCTTCTCTGCGACCGCCTCAGTCACTTCGCCGTTAAACGCAACGATGCCGCCGAATATCGAGACCGGGTCTGCGGCATATGTTTTGTCGTAAGCTTCTTCGAGCGTTTCCCCAATTGCGACCCCGCACGGATTCATGTGCTTAACGGCCACCGAGGCCGGATGCGTAAACTCACGGATCATGCTGAGCGCTGCTTCGGCATCGTTAATATTATTATAGGACAGCTCCTTGCCGTGCAGCTGGAAGGCATTTGCAATCGAGCTGAGCGGCCCGATTGGCTCCCGGTAAAAGGCTGCCTCCTGATGCGGGTTTTCGCCGTAGCGCAGATCCTGCTTTTTCTCATACGTAACGGTGTACATTTCGGGATGCTTTTCCCCGGCTTCCCGGGTTAAATAATCCGCAATTAACGCGTCATAAGAAGCAGTGTGCCGGAACACCTTGGCCGCAAGCTTTTTGTTCGTCTCTGCTGATACCGCGCCGCCGTCATTTAATTCTGTAAGCACAAGCTCATAATCATCCGGATCTACGACGACTGTAACGTCTTCGAAGTTTTTCGCCGCCGCCCTGAGCATTGTCGGGCCGCCGATATCAATATTTTCAATGGCGTCCTCAAACGACTTGTCCGGGTTTTCGATCGTTTTTTTGAACGGGTACAGATTTACCACTACCAGGTCAATCGGTTCGATGCTGTGCTCCTTCAGCTGGGCTGTATGAGCATCGTCGCTGCGGCGGGCAAGCAGTCCGCTATGTATGTTTGGATGCAGCGTTTTCACCCGGCCATCAAGTATTTCTGGAAAGCCGGTGACGTCTGAAATTCCCGTGATCTGCACACCGCTTTCCTCGAGCACGCGGCTCGTTCCACCCGTGGAGATAATTTCAATTCCCTGCTTTTCAAGGCTTTTGGCCAGGGGGACAATACCCTCTTTATCTGACACACTAATTAATGCTCGTTTCATGAATGGTTGGCTCCCTCCGTATTGGTTTGTACTGTTTTAAGGGGACGGGCAATCCACTGCTGGACAATTTCCGGATAGAGCCGGTGTTCGACAGCCTGAATACCGGCTGTGAGTGTTTCGAACGAATCCGTCTCTTTTACATACAGCGGCTCCTGCGCAATAATGCTTCCAGTATCCATGCCTTCATCGACGTAATGAACCGTGACCCCCGTCACTTTTACTCCGGCGTCCCAAGCCTGCCTGATGGCATCTTTTCCGGGGAAAGCCGGAAGCAGCGACGGATGAACATTAATCATACGCCCGCCGTATTCTGTAAGCAGCGTATCGCCGATTAACCGCATGTAGCCTGCAAGCACGATCCGCTCCACCCCTTTAGCATATAATTCCTTCACGATCTCAGTTTCAAACGCTGCCTTGTTTTCATATTCCTTCGGCGAAAAAGCGAACACCGGAATGCCCTCTTCTTCGGCAAAAGCAAGGACCGGGGCGCGGGGCCTATCACATACAATCAGCACAAATTCCGCTTCGAGCCTCTGCTCTCGGGCAGCACGGACCAATGAACGGGCATTCGAACCAGTACCAGAGGCAAATAAGGCGAGCTTCATCAGCAAGTCGCCCCCTTCACCTGCACACCGCCGCCATCAGTCACTTCCCCGATGGCCCATGCCTCTTCCCCGGCCTGCTTCAGGGCCTGAAGCATGTTTTCTTTTTCCGCGGCTGGTACAGCCGTCATTAAGCCAATGCCCATATTAAAGGTGCCAAACATGTCTTCCGGGGATAAATGTCCCTCGTTTTGAATAAAAGGAAAAATCTCCGGCTGCTGCCAGCTGTGAATATCAAACATCGCCCCGCAGCCATCTGGAAGCATTCTCGGAACATTTTCAATAAAACCGCCGCCGGTAATATGAGCCATCCCTCTGGCTGTGCCCGCCTGCTTAATTGCTTTCGCTGCATTCACGTAAATCTTTGTCGGCTCGAGAAGCTCTTCCCCGAGCGGACGCTGAAAAGGCGGAACCGTGTCATTCATCGTAAACAACCCCTCTTCGAACAAAACCTTGCGCACAAGGGAAAACCCGTTGCTGTGCACGCCTGAGGAAGCTACCCCGATAATTACATCCCCGGGTCCGGCTTTTGGTTCAGCCAAAATATCCGCCTTTTCCGCCGCGCCAACGGCAAACCCGGCCAGATCGTATTCTTCTTCGCTGTACATTCCCGGCATTTCGGCGGTTTCTCCGCCAATGACAGCACAGCCTGCCTGTTCACAGCCGTCTGCTACGCCTTTTACGATTTGCTCAATTTTTTCCGGGTCTGCTTTTCCCAGCGCGAGATAATCCAGAAAATAGAGGGGATCGGCCCCCTGGACGGCGATATCATTTACACACATCGCCACCACATCCTGGCCGATCGTATCGTGCTTATTCATTTGAAAAGCGAGCATTAATTTCGTGCCGACACCGTCAGTGCCCGATATGAGCACAGGCTCTTTATAAGGAAGTCCGGAAATATCAAACATACCGCCAAAACCACCGAGAGCTCCCATCACTTCCGGGCGCCCGGTGCGGGCAATGTGTTTTTTCATCCGCTCTACCGCCTGGTATCCTGCTTCAACGTCTACACCGGCCCGCTTGTAAGCTTCAGACATCCGTAGACCCTCCTTTATTAACCATTCATAATTTTATCGTGCGGATGAAGCGTATCATCATAAATTTCTGTAGGGTATTTGCCGGTAAAGCACGCGAGGCACTGACCGCAGTTCGGCTCGCTCTTATCCCGGCCGATGCCGTTCTGCAGGCCCTCAATACTGATAAACGACAGTGAATCCGCCCCCATCAGATCGCGCATTTCATCGACGGTATAATTCGAAGCTATTAATTCTGCCTTCGTGGATGTATCTATCCCGTAAAAGCACGGGTGCGTAATCGGTGGTGACGTAATGCGTACGTGCACTTCGGTTGCTCCCGCTTCCTTCAGCATGCGGACAATCCGTTTGCTTGTCGTGCCGCGGACGATTGAATCATCCACCATGACCACCCGTTTACCTTCCACGACTCCGCGGACAGCAGACAGCTTCATCTTCACACCCTGCTCGCGCAGCGCCTGCGACGGCTGAATGAACGTCCGTCCGACATACCGGTTTTTTATCAGCCCGAGTTCATACGGCGTGCCGGTAGCTTCGGCAAAACCGATAGCAGCGGAAATCGAAGAGTCCGGCACCCCGGTCACTACGTCTGCTTCCACCGGCGCTTCTTTAGCCATTTCCTTGCCCAGGTTTTTTCTCGCCGTATGCACATTAATATTGTCCACATTGGAATCCGGCCGGGCAAAATAGACGTATTCCAGACTGCAGATCGCCCGGGACGTAGAGGTTGAAAACAACTCCGACCGCATGCCCGAGTCATCAATGCTGACAATTTCTCCCGGCTGCATATCCCGGACGTACTCAGCTCCGATCACGTCGAACGCACACGTCTCCGAAGCGACCACGTACGTGTCTCCAATTTTCCCGATCGTAAGCGGACGAAGGCCGTTCGGGTCCATGGCACAAAGCAGTTTGTCCTCAGTCATCACCGCAAAAGCATATGCACCTTCAATATAGGACAGGGCATCCTTCAGCTGATCCTCAAAGCGGGTTTCATCGCTTCTCTTGATTAAATGAGCAAGCACTTCAGTGTCCGAGGTGGATTGAAAAATGCTTCCTTTTCTCTCGAGCTCCTCTTTCACGTGGTTCGCATTCACAAGGTTTCCGTTATGCGCAATCGCAAGTCCTGTCGTCTGTGACTGAAAAAGCAGCGGCTGGCAGTTTACAAGACCGCCGCCGCCTGCCGTAGCGTAGCGTACGTGCCCGACGGCTGAGCTTCCCTGCAGCTGTTCGAGGTCCCCTTCTTTAAAGGCTTCCGTAATAAGACCGAGTCCCTTATGGCTAGACAATTTACCGCCGTCGCTGACGACGATGCCTGCCCCTTCCTGCCCGCGGTGCTGCAGACTGTGCAGCCCGTAATAGGTCAGCTGTGCCGCCTCCTCATGGTTCCAGACAGCAAACACACCACATTCTTCGTTTAAGCCTTTGATTTCACCAAGCATGGAATAGCTCCTTTCCAGGCGTTCTCCAACTCCTTGGCAGAAGCTTGAAGAATCGTCTCTCCCGATTCTTTGAGTAAGTGCAATGTTGCTTCTTCTGTCACTCTGCCGGCATACCTTGCGTCTGGTACCGTCTGTTCAAAAGCTTTCCGGTTTTCCGGTGTTACGGAAATCACATAGCGTGACTGCGTTTCAGCAAACAATTCATCGATAACATCCCCGGCGATCACTGCTTCCGCTCCGAGTCCGGTGCCAAACGTGCTTTCCGCAATTGCGACGGCAAGACCGCCTTCGGATACGTCATGCGCTGACTGAACCATTCCTTCCTGAATAGCCTTTAACACGTCGCGCTGTCTCCGGTACTCGGTGTCAAGATCAAGGTTCGGGGCCCGTCCGTCAATCGAGCCGGTCTGCATTTCCTGAATCTCGCTGCCGCCAAAGTCTTCTCCTGCTTCGCCGATAATGTATACGGCGTCTCCCGGCTGCTTAAACTCCTGGGTCGTAATATGGGCAAGCTCTTTAATCAGTCCGACCATGCCGACGACCGGCGTCGGGTAGATCGCGCCGTTCTGCGTTTCATTGTAGAGGGATACATTGCCGCCGATAACCGGTGTTTCAAGGGTTTTGCACGCTTCTGTCATCCCGTCAATTGATTTCTCAAACTGCCAGTAAATTTCCGGTTTTTCCGGATTACCGTAGTTCAGGCAGTCGGTCAGCCCGAGCGGCAGACCGCCCGAGCAGATAATGTTCCGGGATGCTTCTGCGATAACGATTTTCCCGCCCTGCTCCGGGTCAAGGCCGAGATAACGCGCATTGCAGTCGGTCGTCATTGCGAGTGCCTTGTCTTTGCCGCGCACCCGGAGCACCGCTGCATCAGAGCCCGGTAGTACGGCTGTGTTGGTGCGGACCATGTAATCGTACTGGTCGTACACCCATTCTTTGCTGGCGATCGTCGGCTGCTTTAAAAGATCCGTGAGCGTTTCTTTCGCGTCACTTACGTCCGGCCTCCATGCCTTCTGCTGCTGGCGTTTGCGGAACGCCTCCGGCTCCCGCGATTCTGGATAGTACACCGGTGCATCTTCAGCCAGGGCGTCCACGGGCACATCCGCAACCTTCCCACCATCGTGCCAGAGCACAAGGCGCTGTTCATCGATGACACGGCCGATTTCTGCCGAATGAAGCCCCCAGTGGCTGCAGATATCGTGAATCTCTTTTTCTTCGCCCTGTTTTACAACTAGAAGCATCCGCTCCTGGGATTCGGAGAGCATCATTTCATACGGGCTCATATTGAGCTCCCGCTGCGGTACCGTGTCAAGGTTCATTTCGATGCCTGAACCCGCCTTGCTGGCCATTTCTGCTGAAGAAGAAGTCAGCCCTGCAGCTCCCATGTCCTGAATCCCGACGAGCGATTCGCACTTCACGAGTTCGAGGCATGCTTCGAGCAGCAGCTTTTCCATAAATGGATCACCCACCTGCACGGAAGGACGCTTACTTTCCGATTCGTCGCTGATTTCTTCCGAAGCAAAAGTAGCTCCGTGGATACCGTCTTTACCAGTGCTTGCTCCGACGTAAATTACCGTGTTTCCGGCGCCGCTTGCAATTCCCTTCTGAATATCCTTATGGTCAATAAGCCCGACACACATCGCGTTGACGAGCGGATTGCCCTCATAGCTCGGGTCAAACTGCACTTCGCCTCCAACCGTCGGCACGCCGATGCAGTTTCCGTATCCGGCAATCCCGGCGACAACCTCTTCAAATAAATATTTCACCCGCGGTTTGACGAGCTCCCCGAAACGGAGCGAATTCATAATGGCGACCGGGCGGGCCCCCATTGAGAACACATCCCGGAGAATGCCGCCGACTCCGGTAGCCGCTCCCTGATAGGGTTCGATCGCTGACGGATGGTTGTGGCTTTCCATTTTAAATACAACCGCCTGTTCGTCACCGATGTCGATGATGCCGGCACCTTCCCCAGGTCCCTGCAGCACGCGCTCTCCCTCTGTTGGAAACTTTTTCAGCTGTGCTTTGGAATGCTTATAGCTGCAGTGCTCGGACCACATGACTGAAAACAGGCCGATTTCTGTATAATTTGGCAGGCGTCCGAGAATTTTTTTAATCATTTCGAATTCTTCGTCTTTAACGCCCATTTCCTGGTAGATTTTTTCCTGTTCAATCTGCTCTGCGGAAGGCTCAAGTAGTAAGGACATGGGATTTCCTCCATTGCTTCAATATTGACTGAAAGATTTTCAAGCCGTCGTCGCTGCCAAGAATCTGGTCGGTTGCGCGTTCCGGGTGCGGCATCATGCCCATCACATTGCCCTGCTTGTTTACAATGCCGGCAATCGCTTCTTTGGAGCCGTTAAAATTGTCTTCGTATGTGAACACAATCTGGTTGTTGGCCTGCAGATCCCTTAAGGTCTCGTCATCGCAGTAGTAGTTTCCTTCGCCATGGGCTACCGGGATCGTAATTCGTTCGCCCCCGGCGTATTCCGAGGTAAAACCAGTCTCATGATTCGCCACCACCAGGCGTGCCGGCCGGCAGATAAACTTCAGCGACCGGTTCCGCTGCATAGCTCCCGGAAGCAGTCCGGCTTCAAGCAGCACCTGAAATCCGTTGCATACGCCGAGAACCGGCTTGCCTTTTTCCGCCTGCTCCACGACGCTCGCCATGACCGGGGCAAAACGGGCAATTGCACCAGAACGAAGGTAGTCTCCGTAGGAAAATCCGCCGGGCAGAAGGATACCGTCATAATCCGCGACGCTTTCTTCGGTGTACCAGACTTTATCCACCGGCTCTCCGAGACCTTCCTGGATTGCGTAATACATGTCGTCATCACAGTTGGACCCTGGAAACACGATAACCGCGAACTTCATCAGGACACGCCCTTTCCGATCGTGTACGTATAATCTTCAATTACCGGATTGGACAGGAGCTTTTCACACATTTCTTCAATCCGGCCTTCAAGGTTGTTTCCTTCCTCTACTTCGAGCTCAATATATTTGCCGGTCTGGACAGATGCCACTTCATGGTACCCCATCGTCTGCAGGGCATTTCCAATCGTGCTTCCCTGCGGGTCAAGCACTCCCTCTTTTAATGTCACATACACTTGAACGTTAACCATGTGCAGCTCCCCCTAATCGCTGTAATATTTCAGTATAGCCTTCCTGAAGAGAACCAGTCCCGTAACGGAACAGATCTTTATCAAACTTCTGGCGGGTTTCTTTATCCCACAGCCGGCACGTATCCGGAGAAATTTCGTCGGACAGCAGCAGCTTCCCGTCCTCTGTCATGCCAAATTCAATTTTAAAGTCCACAAGCAGCAGGCCGTGATCGGAAAAATGCTTCTTTAGCGTTTCATTCACGTGTTCGGCTATCTGCTTCATATCCTTCACCTGTGACGGGGAAGCAGCCTGCAGCAGCCGGATATGATCATCGTTAATCAAAGGATCCCCAAGTTCGTCATCCTTGTAGTAGAATTCCACCACCGGCTGGGCGGTTTCAGTACCTTCTCCGATACCGGTGCGGCGGTGGAGGCTGCCGGCGACAATATTGCGTACTACAACCTCAAGGGGGATAATCGTCGTCTTCCTGACCGCCTGTTCGGTTTCAGAGAGCCGGTCCACGAAGTGGTTGTTTATGCCTTCTTCATGCAGCTTTTGAAACAGCAGGGAAGAAATTTCGTTATTCAGCCTGCCTTTCCCGGCGAGCACTTCTTTTTTCTCCCCGTTAAACGCAGTGGCATCGTCTTTGTACTCTACCCAGAGCGTATTTTCCACGTCTGTTTCATACAGTTTTTTGGCTTTTCCTTCATACAATAGAGCGCGTTTTTCCATCGCAGGCTCCTCCTTTGGACTATCCCTTATTATTCGATGCCGGCACGGGCGAAGATCGTATCGACTTCCTTCATGTGATGACGGTGGTCAAAGCAATCCTCGATTTCTTCACTGCTTAAAACATTTGTAATCGCCGGTTCATTTTCCACAAGCTCCCGGAACGGAATGCCTTTTTCCCAGGCCTCCATCGCTTTTGGCTGAACCGTGTCATACGCTTCCTCGCGCACCATGCCTTTGTTGATCAGCGTAAGCAGCACGCGCTGTGAAAAGACAAGGCCGAGCGTTTTGTCCATATTTGCTTTCATGTTGTCTTCAAATACTGTCAGGTTTTTCACGATATTGCCGAAGCGGTTCAGCATGTAATTGAGCGCCGTCGTCGCGTCTGGAATAATAATTCGTTCGGCTGATGAATGGGAAATATCTCGTTCATGCCAAAGCGGCACATTCTCATAGGCGGTCAGCATATGGCCGCGGATCACTCTCGCGAGGCCGGTCATGTTTTCCGAGCCGATCGGATTGCGTTTATGCGGCATCGCTGATGAACCCTTCTGCCCTTTAGCGAAAAACTCTTCGACTTCCCGCGTTTCGCTTTTTTGCAGGCTGCGGATTTCGACGGCCATTTTTTCAATCGAAGTGGCAATTAACGCGAGGGTGCTCATGTAATCTGCATGACGGTCCCGCTGCAGGGTCTGCGTCGATACCGGCGCTGCCTGAAGGCCAAGCTTCCGGCAGACCGATTCCTCGATAGCCGGCGGGATGTTGGCGAACGTTCCCACTGCTCCCGACAGCTTTCCAACGCGGATGCCTTCAGCCGCTGCGTCAAAGCGTTCGATATTGCGCTTCATTTCCTGATACCAGAGTGCAAGCTTAATGCCGAAGGTGGTGGGCTCTGCATGTACGCCGTGGGTGCGCCCCATCATGATCGTATGCTTATGCTCTTTTGCTTTGTTTTTTAAAATTTCGAGAAAGCGCTCCAGATCTGCCCGCAAAATATCATTGGCCTGCTTAATCAGGTAGGAAAGCGCCGTATCCACAACGTCAGTGGAGGTCAGGCCGTAATGAACCCATTTGCGCTCATCGCCGAGCGTCTCCGACACCGCCCGTGTAAATGCCACAACGTCATGGCGTGTTTCCTCTTCAATCTCCTGGATCCGTTCGATGTTAAAGGAAGCATTGTCTCTTATTTTTTTCACATCTTCCTTCGGAATGTCCCCAAGCTCCGACCAGGCTTCGCAGGCGCAGATTTCGACCTCCAGCCAGGCGTTGAAGCGGTTCTCTTCGGTCCAGATGGCACCCATTTCCGGGCGTGTATAACGATCGATCATAATCAGGTTCCTCCACTCTTCTCTTTAATAATTATTTCTCTATGTACTGCTTCCATACGTCCGAGGACCGGTCAATCGCGTCCTGAAGATCTTCCCGGAGTACCGTCCAGTGCCCCATTTTCCGGCCGGGCTTGGCTTCATCCTTGCCGTACAGATGCACATGGTCTTTGCTCCACTCTTCCATATGCGCGGTTACCGCTTCGACGTGTTCGCCGAGAATGTTGGTCATAACCACCGGCTGCTTCAGCCCGGCAGGTCCGAGCGGCAGACCGCAGACAGCGCGGATGTGCTGTTCAAACTGGGAGGTTTCACATGCCTCAATCGTATAGTGACCTGAATTGTGCGGCCGCGGTGCCACTTCGTTCACATACACCGTATCATCTTCTGTGACAAACATTTCCACTGCAAGAGTGCCGACAAGATCAACATGCTCGGCAAGCCGGTGGGCGATACGGATCGCTTCTTCATTCACAAAACGCGAAATTCTTGCCGGTACAATTGTCTGGTGCAGAACGTTATTAACATGGATATTTTCTCCGACCGGAAATACGCCGGTCTCACCGTGCACGCTCCGGGTGACAATGCAGGAAACTTCTTTTTGGAACGGAATCCACGCTTCGAGTACGAGCTCTTTGCCGTCGCTTCCCCCAAGGGTTTCAAACGCTGCTTCTGCGTCCTCTGCTGCCTTTAACACTACCTGCCCCTTGCCGTCGTAACCGCCGCGGCATGTTTTCAGCACGCTCGGTACGCCGATCTGCTTTACCGCTGCCGAAAGCTCTTCGCGGGAGGTCACCTGGTGGTACGGAGCTACTTTAATATTCGCTGCTTCAATTGCCTGTTTTTCACGAAGGCGGTGCTGTGCCGTATGAAGCAGCTGGCTGCCCTGCGGAAGATAGAGGGTATTTTCCAGATGCCTGGCTGTCTCTGCGTCAATATTTTCAAATTCATAGGTTAATACGTCACACGCTTCTGCCATTTTGTCAGCACCGGCACGGTCGTCATAAGCTGCTTCAATTTCAACATCTGCCACCTGCCCGGCAGGCGAGTCAGTTTTTGGTTCAAGCACGGCCACCCGGTAGCCCATTGGCTTGGCCGCAAACGCCATCATCCGTCCGAGCTGTCCGCCTCCAAGTATTCCAATTGTCTGTCCCGGCTTCATTACTCGCCCCATAGTTCATCTCCTGACTGCATGACCTGCTCACGCATTTGTTCTCTACGCTTATGCAGCTTATCTGCCAGCTTTTCATCAAAGGCTGAAATCATCTGAGCGGCCAGAAGGCCGGCATTTGTCGCTCCGGACGTTCCGATTGCGACAGTTGCTACCGGCACGCCGCCGGGCATCTGGGCGATGGATAAAAGCGAGTCCCATCCGCTTAAAGCCTTGGACTGCACCGGCACCCCAATGACCGGCAGGGTCGTTTTCGCCGCCACCATACCCGGCAGATGGGCCGCTCCCCCGGCACCGGCAATAATCACTTTTATTCCGCGCCCTCTTGCCTCAGCCGCATACTCAAACATATAATCCGGCGTCCGATGGGCGGATACGATATTCTTTTCAAACGGTACCCCGAGCTCATCGAGCACTTCGCATGCCTTCTGCATCGTTTCCCAGTCGGACGTGCTGCCCATTACTACTCCTACCTGCGGTTCCACTTGCGCCACTCCTTTGCTTTTCCTCACGTGCTTTTTGACATAAAGAAGCCCCGGTGCCAGATCCATCCCTAAAAAAGGATAGTCTTCCGCACTCCGGGGAAGGTCTCGTGAACGTATACGCTCTACTATAGAAGAAAAATTCAAGCCGAAGCTTCCACTATTTCAGACAAAGGCTTCGTTTGATCATTCTCCTCATAGTCCAGCAATTTACGGTTGCCGGGTAGAGACGCTCGAGCCTTATTCCCGAAAGTATATGAGGATTGTCATCGTTCTGTTTTTCTTGCTTACGTGTTTCAGCTTAACAAGTTGTTATATTATCTGTCAATCAAAATTCGAACAATTAGAATGACCAAAGCTCAAACGTTCGTTTATTTCTTTTTTGCTTCAAAACTGATTTCCTGACTCACCGGCACGTACTGTGTTTCCCCGTTAATGGTCTGCTCTTCAAATACAGGCTTTTCCATTCTGCGTACCGGCATAAAACCTTCTGCAGCAATGCGGGCGAGGCACTCTTCTACTGTTTCTTCTTCCTGTACGTAAAACATCTGTTTATTTTTCTTTTTTGCCATTCGTGTCGCTGCTCCTTATTTCTTTACTTCTATGCTTCTATTATAACAGGTTCTTTCTAAAAAAAACGAACGAAGCAGAATTTCATTTTCCGCTTCATTCGCTTATTTATCGTTCTTTTTCTGTGCCTATCGTTCGTATGGTCTCTTTTAAGACAGCAACGCCATTTACACAGTCCTTTAATTCAGTAAATTCCTCCGGCGTGTGGCTTTTGCCTTCGAAGCTCGGAACAAACAGGAGCCCGAACGGCACGTAGGCCCCGAACATCATGGCGTCATGGCTCGCCCCCGATACGAGGGATTCTGCAGCTAAGCCAATGCTCTGGGAGGCGTCCTCAATCGAACGCCGGATCCATTCAGGGACCGGCACCGGTTTTACTCTGAAGGCCACTTCATGAGAAACAGTAAGCCCACGGCGGCCGGCTATTTTTTCTGCTTCGCTTCGTGCCAGGCTGATCATCCGGTCCCGGACTTCCTCATCAAGGTCCCGGATATCCGCTGTCAGCCGGGCCTCTCCGGCAATTACGTTTGAACCGTTCGGCTCGATAGAAAGCCTTCCTACGGTAGCTACTGCACTATCACTGTGCATAGCTGGAAGCTGCTCCAAATACAGAATGAATTCTGCTGCTGCAGCGGCTGCGTCTTTCCTTATGTTCATCGGTGTATTGCCGGCGTGGTCCGTTTCCCCAAAAAAATCAACGTCAAGCCAGGAAGGGCCGGCGATTCCTTCTACCACTCCGATACTCGCCTCCTGCTGTTCGAGCTGTTTTCCCTGCTCCACATGCAGCTCTAAATATGCCCGCAGCCGTTCACGCGGGTAAATATTTTTCTCGGGCTTGTTCGGCGAATAGTCCATCAGCTTCATTGCCTCCGCCGCCGTCACTCCTTCGTCATCACGCATTTGAAAAAAATCATCCTTCGATATATCGCCGACGGCCGCACGGCTTCCGAGCATGCCGCTCCCAAAGCGCGCCCCCTCTTCATCGACGAAAACGGCAATTTCTATAGAACATTCCAGTTCGGCACCTTCTGCCTTCAATGCTTCTACGGCCATCAGGCTCGATACGCAGCCGAGAGCCCCGTCAAAAGCACCACCGTTTTTCACAGTGTCCAGATGAGAGCCGGTAAGGATAATCGGGGCTCCGGCTTGGCCAGACTCCCACAGGCCGTAAATGTTTCCTACACCATCTTCCCTCACACTCAGGCCCGCTTCCTCCATCCAGGAGCGAAAAAGATTTTTTGCCTGCTGCTCGTCTTCTGTATAGACATAACGTGTAATGCCACCCTCTTCCGTGCGGCCGACAGCCGCCAGTTCTTCGAGGCGTCTAGCCAAAACCTCGGGATCAATCGACGGAAAGCCCCTGCTTTCCTCAATCGTCTGGAGCAGGCGCTCCCTGCTGAACCCCTCGTTACCCAAAGCATCATCACTCCTTCTCTTCTTTCACATTAACACACCGGCAAAAACGTTACACTTCATTAAACGAAGGAACATACACTTCCCCCTGATTATCTGCCTGCTCAATAATACGTCGTACCTGCTGGGATAAACTGTTGGGAGGATATGGCTTGGTCAGATAATGCCGGATATCCATACGGGCCATTCGCTCTTTATCCTCGTGCAGAGCCGAGGAAATAATAATCGGCACATCTTCGGTATGGCGGAAGGATTTCAGCTGTTCAATAAAATCCCATCCGTCCATTTCTTCGCCAAGCATCAGATCCACTACAAAAACGTCCGGCCGCAGCCCCCGCTTTAAGGCATTCAGCGCTTTGTAAGGATTAAAGTAGTGCACTACTTCGTATTTGGCGTGACGAAGTTCTTCTGAAAGAAGCATCCCGAGACTCCGGTCGTCTTCGAGTATCAGCACCGAGTGAAGATCACTTTCTTCCGGCAGTTCTTCAATATCGAAATCGACTCCTGAGATCGGGAAGAATAAGCAGAAGCAGCTGCCTTCCCCTTCTATCGAATCAACCTCTATTCTGCCTTTATGGTCTTCAACAATTTGCTTTGTTACCGCAAGTCCCAGGCCGGTGCCGCGGATTTTCCTCCGGTCTTCATCATTAATACGGTGAAATTTTCCGAAAAGAAGGGGAAGCTCTTTTTCCGGAATTCCAAGACCTTCGTCTTTTATTTTTACTCTCACCATATTCTGCTCATTGGCAAGCTCAATTTTTACCTCGCCGCCCTCTGGAGAGAATTTTACCGCATTGCCAATAATATTGGTGACACCCTGCACGATTTTACCTTTATCGGCATAGATTCGTCCATACTGCAGCCGGTCCTTTACAACAAACGTGTGCTCAGGCTGATTAGGTTCAAAGGTATCCACTACTTCTAGCATCAGGCTGCTGATATCGACTTCTTCCATGCCGTATTCCTGACGGCCGGATTCCATCCGCTGCAGGTCAAGAAAATCGTTAATCAGCGACGTCAGCCTTTCGCCTTCCCGGTGAATCGTTTCTATATACTTTTTCTGGCGGGCCGGCTTTAAATCTTTGACGAGCAGCAGCTCCGCAAAGCCTAAAATACTCGAAAGCGGTGTCCTGAGTTCGTGACTTACGGTGCTGACAAGGTCTGATTTCATCTGATCAAGCTCAAATTCCTTTGTCCGGTTGCGGTGAACAAAGATAGTACCCTTTTCTTCAGATTCCATCTGCACAGTACGTCCATACAGCTCATAAACGGTTACAGCGCTCTCTGTCGTAATTTTATATTCGATGCTGTAATCCGGCACTTCTCTGCCGCCGACAAACGCCTTGAAATAGTTTTCCACTTTTTCCCGGCAGTCTTCATCGATTTGTTTGATCCACTCCGACGTCCATTCCGCCAACGGAAGTGTCTGCTTCTCATTACGCACTCCTGCACCGATCATACTCCATGTCCAATGATTCGCATGCTCAAGGGTGCCGTTTTCATTTATATACTGAATGCCTTCATCGACGCTGTCGATAATGCGCTGGTACAAAAAGCGTTCCTCTTCCGTTTCCTCAAACAGAAGAATACGGCTGAAGGAGATGGAGGCCTGACGAAGAATTCCCCGCATTGTTTCGCGCTCCTGCTCCGAAAAGTTCTGACCGGTCCGTGCAAATACCGCGGCTCCGATCATTTCCTTTTTGCTGCTGAACACCGGCAGATATATTTCATACACCGCTGCTTCTTTTATCCCCAGCCCTTTTTCCCCGTCGCGTGCTTCCCGCTCGATCACATGAGACTTTTTCGTGTCGGCGATTAAAGAGAGCGGGCTCCCAGGGGAATGATCTTCGAAATACTGTTTTTCTTTTTCACTCACTCCGTACCAGGCAGCCTGCCAGCTGGGCTCTAAAGCTGCAACCATTCCTTTTTCAAAATGAAAGAGGGCGTACATCTTTGAAAGCAGCTGTTCCATTAATGCCTGTTTCCCCATCGAACCGCTGAACGTTTCGTTCAGCTCATTTAATGTCCGCAGATATTCCTGCTGCTCCTGAAGCTCGTTTTGCTGGGTGACAAGCTCTTCGTTCCGGTCCATAATCGCATTTTGATTGTGCTGGATACTTGCTGCCATTACGTTAAAGGAGCGACTCAGTTCTCCTATTTCATCGCTTCGGTGGTTGTCACAAATCGATATTTCTTCGCCGTTTCCTACCTTGGCTGCCGCATCTCTCATTTCCCGCAGCGGGCCGGTAACCTTCCGCAGCAGCAGCCAAACGATGGCACCGAGCGCCATCAGTATCGCAATCAAATAAAGCAGGTAGGCAAAATGCGAGCTTTCGTTTACTTCAAAATACTGCTCATTCACGCTCATTCGTTCGGCCTCGGCCTGATCATACCCGTTCGACAAGCTGTTGACGAGGGCTCCAACCTGAGAACTGACCTGCTCGCGGTTTTCAATAGTAGAGCTGCCGGATTCTACCGCTTCGTTCAGCTGGGGCAGCCAGTCGTTTTCATAGTCATTAAGAAACTGTTCTGTCTGGGCGGCCAGATCGGTGTCCGCTTTATTCAGGCTCCGGTACTCCTCGAGCTGTGTTCTCGCGGCGCTTAGGTTTCTTTCAATGTCCTCCCGTTCACTTTCGTCTCCAAAGGCAAGATACCCGCGGCCGGCAATGATAATCTGCTGGGTATAAAATTCCAGATCCGCAAGCACGTTCTGCGTCTCCCGCCACTGTCTTGACTCGTTTTCAAGATCCTGCTGGTTCGAGCTCATATAGACGTGCTGGCCGATACCCCCGGCCGCGGCAAGTACTAATACGAGCAGAAAGATTATGCCGAACCTCCGATGGAGGCGGCTTTTTATGTATTTAAGCATCCAGCAGCTCCTCCACAATCGTAATAAGCAGCGCCGGGCTGAACGGCTTGGATAAAAATTCCGTCACACCGGCTTTTCTCGCTTCCTCTTCGTCTTTATCCCGGGATTTCGCTGTGATCATCAGCGTTTTCATATTTTCGAGTCTGCCATCTTTTCGAAGCATGGAAACAACCTCCACCCCGTTATACTCAGGCATCATGTTGTCGATAATTAAAAGGTCATAGGAAGCAGCGCCCGCTTTTTCGTATGCTTCCTTCCCGTCTGCCGCTTCGTCAATGATATATTCCTCTTCGTCCTCCAATGTGTCCACCACAAGCATTCGCAGGACTTCCGCATCGTCGGCTACCAGTATTTTGTACATTTTCTACCACCCTTCCCTGCTTAAAGCACCCGCTGAATCAATCGTTTCGCACGTGCGACCAGCTCTTCTTTTCGAAATGGCTTCATCAAATAATCATCGGCTCCGAGTTCAAGCGCATGCACAATATCCTCTTCGTTCCGGTTCCCTGTAAGCATTAATACGATCATGTTGCTCGACGGATATTTCCCCCGGAGCTTTTCAAGCACTGCAAATCCATCCATTCCGGGCATGGTAACGTCCAGCACGACAAAATAGCGCTGCCCGCGTTCGTAGTTTTCTTCTTCAAAAAATGCTTCGCCAGATGAAAAATATGTTGTCCGTATCCGGTACCTTGCAATATTTAACTGGTGAAACTGATCAGCAACAAAGGAAGCCATCGCTTCATCATCATCGATGATAAATACATTTATGTAGGGGAGATCGATAGTCGTTTCGCCCGAATAGGAAACGACCGTGTTCCGGCCGGCATCCTTTGCTTTAAGCATGGCTGCATCTGCTTCATTGATCAGCACCTGCAGGGAAGCGTGATTGGCAGTTGCTGTTGACGTCCCTGCCGTAAACCCGAGCCGGTAAGGTAGACGCCGCTCTGATACAAAATCGGCAAAGGAGTGCTGCAGACGCTTCATAATCTTTTCCGTTTCTTCAGAAAAGGTCTGCTGAAAAATAAATAAAAATTCGTCCCCGCCCAGGCGGATCAAATGATCACTCGGACGCTTCCGGGAAAACATGTGGCTGACAAACCATTTAAGCACCTGATCTCCTTCCTCGTGGCCATAGCTGTCATTAATCTGCTTGAAGTGATCAAGGTCCGTCAGCGCTATAGAAAAAGGCTTACCGCTCCGTTTAAATTCCGCCCATAGACGGGATTCCTCCATTTCGAGCATTTTTCGGTTATAGGCTCCCGTAAGCTCGTCCACCGTCAGCGCTTCTTTCATTGGGGCCTGCCACTCCAGGTGCCGGTGAATGACCTGCACCATTTCCACCGTGGAATACGGCGGTTTGATCACAAAGGATGCCCCGTCTTCATAAAGTTTATCCGCCCTCTCCCTGTCTATTCCGCCGCTGCAAAATACAGCGACAGGCAGCAGAGCATCTCTCGCTGCGTCTTTGACACGCTTAATGATTGTCCTGCTTCCCCGCACGGCCAAATCTTCTGATATAAGCACCATCTCCGGATGGAATTCCTCTATTTTTTCCATGAGCTTTCTCCGGTCAGAAGCAAGCAGCACGTGATGGCCAAGCGTTTCAAGCTGCTCCTTCACCTCATACAAAACGTGCAGCGACACATGCCCGAGAAGCACAAATGAAGATTCTTCTTCAGAGGCATCATAGGTAATGGAAAGCTTCTCCGCCTCGTTTTCCTTCCCAAGCATGTTCATGATTTTCTCTGCGTACACTCTTTGTTCTTTTCCAGGTTTCTCTGTCCCCACCAGGGACTGCATCGCTTCCTCCGCCATTTCAGCCGCCTGCTCAAGGCCGATCGTGGCACCGGTGCCTTTGATCGTGTGAAGCCACCTGTACATTTCATCAAAATCTGCAAACTGTCTTTGTTCTAAGTATGTATACTGCTTTTTAATATTTGCAATAAAGGTTTGCTGATACTGTTTTACCATAAAAATATCCCTTCTAACCGTTATTATCTATTTCCATTATATACTATTTAACCGTGTCAAAAGTAGCTAAATACAAGAAAAATACCACTGTTTTAAAGAAGAAAATTTTTAAGCTTTCTACAGAGGCATGGAAAAAGTATAAATTGGCATTTTAACGAAAAAAACCGCCCTGGTGATTGCCCGGGCGGCTTCTGCATACTGATCTATGAAACGTAATTTGTCGTAATGATGGAGCGCTCCATTTGATAAAGCTGCTCCTGGGAGTACAGAGGCTCATTCTGGGAAAACTGCTCGTGAAAGAACGCGCGCAGTGCTGCTTCTGTCGTAAAACGATGAGTATAAGCATCCACCGACACGTCCTGGACAAACCGGTCATCCTGAGTGTTCGAATGGCCGAAGAAAATAATTGGCGTAACTTCACCCGGATTGTGCTTTTCCCTGCGAAGAAAATCTTCTGTGATCGAAGCCGTTGCTTTGGCATGCTCAATCGGACTGTCGTGTACTTCAAACGTTCCTGAACGAACGTGTCCCCGGCTTGTGTTCTGAAAAACCATCGTCGTTTCCACGTCTTCCTCGACATCCGGGTACAGCGTATCAAGCACAAAATCAAGCGTCCCGGCATTGTGTTTACTGACTCCGTGAATAATATGGCCTTTCCATTTCTGCGTTTCAAGCACATACAGCCCCCGGCTCGTCAAAACGACGTGATCCACCTGGCGGGTCGAGAGCTCTGTCCGTTCATCCAGCGGCACGTATACGTGTCCGGAAATCAACATTTCATCCACAGCAATCTGATTTGCTTCTACAAGATCATTTTTAATGCTTCGAAGCAGTTCATGGGTTTTCATTTCTTCCGGTTCCCGCGAGATTTTCTCCAGATGATAAATGTAATCCGTCAGTTTCCCTTTTTCTTCCTCATATTTGCCGCGTATTGCCTGGATATCCTCACGGTACTGCGAGCTTTTTCCTTCAATCTCTTCTTCCATTTTTCTATCGTACTGCCGGACTTTTTTTAAATACTGATCCCGCTGAATTAAAATGACTGCTCCAATGATGATTAAAGCTATAATGACTGTGACCGCTATACCCATATAAGCACCTCTTCCATCTCCTGCCTTAATATTTTTACTTTAACCTGGGATTTGGTACACTAAAAAACGCTTCTCATTCGCTATGTAAAACTATATACATTATATTTCTATCATAATCAATATATTCCTTTTCGTATACACCAAAAGAAAGGATTCTTTCCTATGACCCTTTATTCTGTTGTTCCAAAGGACTTTTATGAAAAACCGACACTCGAACTATCGCGGGCACTGATCGGCTGTGTACTCGTTCATGAAACACCGGAGGGCCCTGCAGCCGGCAGGATCGTTGAAACGGAAGCCTATATAGGGCCCGTGGACCGTGCTGCCCACAGCTACAATTACCGCAGAACAAAGCGGACCGATGTAATGTTCTTTCCCCCGGGACACGTATATATGTACACGATGCACACCCATGCGCTTCTAAATATCGTCAGCGGGGTGGAGGAATCTCCGGAAGCTGTCCTCATCCGCGCTGTCGAGCCTGTAGCAGGCCTTGAACTCATTCAAAAACGCCGGCACCGTGTCCGCGGCATTCAGCAGACAAACGGCCCCGGCAAGTTGACGAAAGCGCTTGGCATTGATATGAGCTACTACGGGCATGAACTTGATCACCCGCCGCTGTATCTGTCACCGAAAGATTGTGAACCTTCGGTTGAAAACGGCCCACGCGTCGGTATTTCCGGAAGCGGCGAAGCACGCCATTACCCGTGGCGATTCTTTGAAACCGGAAATCCTTACGTTTCCAAATGGAGGGCCTGAGCTCTATTATTTCAAAGCGACGATTCGGCGGCCCTGAATACGGCTTTCCAAAATAGCGTCAAGATCCTCTGCCAAATCGTCCAGGGTGGTCTCGCTCGCAATCGTATCAAGCAGTGATTGAATTTTCAGATCGTCTGCGAGCCGGTTCCACACATACTGTCTTTTTTCTGCCGGACAATAAACAGAATCAATTCCAGCCAGATTGACACCGCGTAAAATAAACGGATGGACCGTCGTAGGCACGTCTGTCCCTCCGGTAAGTCCGCTGACGGCTGCGGTGCCGTGATATTTCATTGTACTCAGCAGGTAGGCAAGCGTCTCTCCCCCAACTGGATCCACGGCACCAGCCCACATCGCCTTGCCGAGCGGCTTTCGTTTATCCGGATTCACGTCTTCGCGGGACAGGATACGGCCCGCTCCGATATTCCGAAGGTAATCATGGGCTTCAGTGTTCCCGGTAACGGCTGCAACGTCATATCCGAGGGAGTGAAGCATCGCTATAGCCATGCTTCCAACGCCGCCAGTAGCGCCGGTTACAACGACCTCGCCCTGGTCCGGTCTGACCCCTTCCTCTTCCAGGCGCACGACCGATAATCCTGCTGTAAAACCGGCTGTGCCAAAAATCATGGCTTCTCTCGGGGTCATCCCCTCCGGCAGTTTTACTATCCAGTCGGCAGGCACTCTTGCTTTTTCCGCATAGCCGCCGTGATGGGCAACGCCCAGCTCATAGCCTGTGACGAGCACCTCGTCGCCCTCCTGATACCTCGAATCACTGGATGAGGCGACAACCCCGGCGAGATCGATGCCTGGAACCAGTGGATAACCCTGTGCAATCTGGCTTCCAGGCGCCGCTGCCATGCCGTCTTTATAATTGATGCTCGAGTAGTGTACATCGATGGTGACGTCGCCTTCAGGCAGATCCTTTTCCTCAAGTGTGCGTACTTCTTTTGTAACTTCTCCCTGATCGTTTTTATCCACGACCAGCGCCTTAAATGTGCTCATATTTTCCACCTCCATAAAATGATCCTCTACCCTATTCCCACAAAAGCTTTATTCCATGCAGATAAAACAAAAAGCACGTGCCTCCCTCAGGAAGCACATGCCGGTTTGCTACGGTGTTAAAAACAGAAAAAAGATGATAAATACAAAAAACAAAGCGTACATAATCGGGTTCAGCTGCTTCCCTCTTCCAGTCAGCACCATCGTGATCGGATAGAAGATAAAGCCCATGGCAATCCCGGTCGCGATACTGTAGGTGAGCGGCATCGAAACGACGGTTAAAAAAGCCGGCACAGCAATTTCGAGACGCTGCCACTCAATTAAGCGAAGCGACGATACCATCAATGCCCCTACAATAATAAGAGCCGGAGCCGTTACGGCACTTGTTACCACGCCGAGAAGCGGCGAGAAAAACAAAGCGGCAAGAAACAACAGCGCCGTAATTATCGAAGCGAAGCCGGTACGCCCTCCGACAGCTACGCCGGCTGAGGACTCAATGTATGCTGTCGTTGTAGATGTTCCCAGAATCGAGCCGATTACGGTAGCAGATGAATCCGCCACCAGTGCCCGCCCGGCACGCGGCAGTTTGTTGTCTTTTACGAAGCCGGCCTGGTTGGCTACTGCGAACAAAGTTCCGGCTGTATCAAAAAAGTCTACAAATAAAAACGTAAGAACAACAACGATAAATCCAATAATAAAGCTTGAATCCCACGAAAAATCGGTAAGAGAGGTGAAAGCAGCCCCGAATGTCGGCGCGATACTAGGCACCCCGGAGACAATCTGGCCCGGAGGCTGAATCTGCCCGACCAAAATGCCCGCCAGAGCTGTAATCACCATCCCGTAAAAAATACCTCCGCGAACGCCCAGGGTCATCAGTATAACGGTAACAAGCAGCCCGAACGCCGCAAGAGCAGCCGGTCCGGAGGTAAGTGTGCCAAGCGTGACGAGAGTAGACTCGTCAGCCACCACTATTTGCGCTCCCTGCAGTCCGACAAAAGCAATAAACAGTCCAATACCGGCAGAAACAGCGTATTTCAGCTCTTCCGGAATCGCGTTAATAATTTTCTCTCTAATGCCAAATGTCGTTAAACCGATAAAGATTATCCCGGAGCAGAATACCCCAAACAAAGCAAGCTCCCAGGGAATCCCCATTGTCAGCACAACGGAATATGTAAAAAAGGCATTGAGCCCCATCCCCGGTGCCAGAGCTATCGGATACCTGGCAAGCAGTCCCATAATCAGTGTCCCAATGGCCGCTGCCAGTGCTGTCGCTACAAACACAGCGGACTCATTCATTCCGGCTTCGGCTAAAATACTGGGGTTGACGAATAAAATATACGCCATCGCAAGGAAAGTCGTTAAACCGGCTAACGATTCTTTCTTGTAGTTCGTCTCATTCTTTGTAAATTCAAAAAAACGATCCATCCTCTTATCTCTTCCTCTCTTTCCTCTCCCCAGGCAAAACTCTCTCTGATTCTATTATATACTAACTAAGCGCTCACGGCGCAAGCCCCTACTCCCATTCAATGGTCGAAGGCGGCTTGGACGTAACATCGTATACTACACGGTTGACGTGCTGCACCTCATTGACAATTCTGGTGGAAATTTTTTCGAGAACGTCATATGGAATACGGGCCCAGTCCGAAGTCATACCGTCAATAGAAGTTACCGCACGGATGCCGACAGTGTAATCATATGTCCGGCTGTCTCCCATTACGCCCACGCTTCTCATATCCGGAAGCGCCGTAAAGTACTGCCAGATCTCACGGTCAAGACCGGCATTCTTGATTTCTTCCCGTAAAATATAATCCGATTCCCGGACAATTTCGAGCTTCTGCTCTGTAATTTCCCCGAGTACACGAATACCGAGTCCCGGCCCCGGGAACGGCTGACGCCACACGATTTCATCCGGCACTCCCAGCTCCGTTCCGAGCTTGCGGACTTCATCTTTAAACAGCGTATTTAAAGGCTCGATCAGATCAAATTTCATATCTTCCGGCAGTCCGCCGACATTATGGTGGGACTTGATCGTCTGTGCTGTATCCGTACCACTTTCAATGACGTCTGTATACAGCGTGCCCTGGACAAGAAAATCCACGTTTTCAAGCTTTCCTGCCTCTTCTTCAAACACGTATATAAATTCATTTCCGATAATCTTCCGTTTTTGCTCTGGATCACTCACTCCCTCGAGTTGATCGAGGAAACGTTTGGCTGCGTCAATTTTCACAATGTTCATTTGGAATCCACGTCCGAGAGACTCCATGACACCTGTCGCTTCCTCTTTACGAAGCAGGCCGTGATCAATAAACATGCATGTGAGCTGATCTCCGATCGCTCTGTGGACAAGAGCAGCAGCTACCGAACTGTCCACACCGCCACTCAACGCACACAGCACATTACGGCTGCCCACCTGTTCCCGGATAATTGCCACCTGCTCATCGATAAAGTTGGCCATCGTCCATTCATTCGAGCATCCGCAGACCCGGTAGGCAAAGTTTTTCAGCATGTCATCACCAAACTGGGTGTGGCGTACTTCGGGATGGAACTGAACGCCGTACATTTTCTTCTCCGGAGCACTCATCGAAGCTACCGGGCATGATGGGTTGGTCGCGTCCACCGTAAAACCTTCCGGCGGCTCGACAATTAAGTCACCATGACTCATCCACACGCTCTGGGTTTTCGGCAGCCCTTCAAATAATACTGGATTCGCCTGCACATGGATATCAGCCTTACCATACTCCCGGTGCTGGGCTTTTTCCACTTTTCCGCCGTAATGCAGTGTCATCAGCTGCATCCCGTAGCAGATACCCAGAATAGGAATATCCAGGTCAAAAATAGCTGGATCGCAGGTGAGCGCACCTTCGACATACGCGCTGTTCGGCCCGCCGGAAAAAATAATCCCCGCCGGATTCAATTCTTTAATTTTTTCTGCACTGATCGTGTTCGGATGGAGTTCACTAAAAACACCGAGATCTCTGATCCTGCGTGTAATCAATTGATTATACTGGCCGCCAAAGTCCAGAACAATAATCGTTTCACTGATATTTCCTACACTCATCGCTTCTACCCCTAACTGTTTTCAAATATGTACGTGCAAGGTTCACTTTAAAGGAATGCCCGCTTCCGGGCAACTATCTGTTTTCGATTACCGGGCGTACGTCAAATACTTCAATGAAAGTATTTTTTACAGACCAAAAAAGCTGCTCTCGCATTATACGAAAGCAGCTTTATGACTGGAGACAAATGGCGGGGCTTCTGTCGCCGTCTGTCCTTCACTGCCCTCGTAGTCCAGCCATTTTCCGGCGGCCGGGTAGAGACATTTGGGCCTGATCCCAAACTATACGAGGTATTCACCTGTAAACATGAAATAAATTTTAACAGCCCGTCACGGACCGGTCAAGAACGGATTTTCTTTACCAGTCGTTTCCATGCAGCGACTGTTTCAGGCTCGGCTCCGTCCCCGTTCTTACGCCCGTAATACAGACGTTCATATTTTTCTGTCAGACGTTCCATATCACTGCTGCCGTAGACGTCATTCACCCGCAGGGCAAATTCCCGCAAAGTCTCCCCGTTGGCTCGTTTCACACGAGCTGTATGCAGCAGCCGGATCAGTGCCTGGTAGGCACTTTGAAACTCTGGATCGGAATGCATGTGCCGGTATTTGAAAAGAAGATAGCTGGCCCGCAGCTTCTTCCGGAAAAGCCATCCGGCTCCAAGGAGAATGACAATCACTGCAAAAAAGGGCCACAGCGGAAGCCTCCAGTCAATTCCGCCCCCACCGGACGTGTCCGCCTGCTCTTCTTCGCCTTCTTCCCCTGTTTCAGGAGCCGCTTCCTCTTCTTCGGGGGCAGCTTCCTCTTCCTCCGCT
This sequence comes from Marinococcus luteus, assembly GCF_900106595.1. GTDB lineage: Bacteria > Bacillota > Bacilli > Bacillales > Marinococcaceae > Marinococcus > Marinococcus luteus. The sequence continues at coordinate 70,192 of NZ_FNNC01000006.1, read as the reverse complement.
TCCTCTTCTTCAATTTCAGGTGCTTCTTCCGACGCTTCATTGTTTTCATATGTGTAATTAAACTCTGAAGAAAAACCTTTCGTCGGTTCAAACGGCACCCATCCGACCTCCGGAAAATACACTTCCACCCAGGAATGCGCATTTTCATTTGTAACTTCCACCTGGTTTTCATTTCCCGGAGCCTGGTCGCCTTCTGTGAACCCTTTAACCCAGCGTGTCGGTATATCCAGCGTCCGGAGCAGCACCGCCATCGAAGTCGAGTAATTATCGCAGTACCCGGTCCGCGATTCAAACAAAAACTGGCTGACATAATCCCCGTCTTCCGATGGAGCCGGAATGTTTGTCGTTTGATAGGAGAAATCAGGCCCGCGCAAATACCTTTCTACCGCCCTTGCCTTCGCATAGCGGTTGTCCTCTTCTTCAGTAAGGTCTTCGGCAAGCTCCTGAATTTCTCCCGGAAGATCGTCCGGAAGCTGTGTAAAATATTCCGTGACTTCCTCCGGGTCTTCTGAATTATCAGTGACAGCGCTCATCTGCTCTACGGGGAAATCTGCCGTTGCATATGCAACCGTATAATTGGTTAACGAGGCCGGGTCCCCGCCAGTCTCAAACTCCGCCTGGGTTGTCCAGGTGTCCACCGATGTTTCTATATCTTCTTCGATAGAAAGAAACGAACCCGGATAAAAGGCAAAGTCAAACTCCTGGGTTTCTGCCATTTCAATGTTTACTTCCTTTTCTTCTGTCTCGATACTTTCATGGTACAAGCCTGCCTCAGAAGAGGTTTCATCAGGGGACTCTATTTCCCATCCAAGGCCGGTGTACACATTTTTCGCTTCGCCCCGCCAGTAGCCGTTAATATCTCCAGAGGCAGTAAATACAGGCATATCATTCATTTGAAACCCGCCGCCGAGACGCTCATCGGTACTGTCATAGCCAATCTTCTGCACGCCCTGACTGCTCCCGGTGCTGCTCTCTCCCCACGTTAAAAACGGAACGGGGTCAGGCCACCGTGGTTCACTTTTGGGAGCAAGCACTCCAACGCCTCCGGCGATAATTAAAAAAACAGCCATAATCAGCGTCCATCGGATAAAGACCTTCCTCTGTGCCTGCCTGTCTGCCGCCCGTGAGACAATACGTTCCCACTGAAGCAGTCCTAAAAGCAAAAACCCTATAACAAACGTACGGATTATCGCAAACATTCCATCGTACTCGAAAAAAGTATCCATGACGCCAATATAAATAATCGTAAACGTCAGAAAAAACAAAATCCGGCGGGACTGTACCACCCAGAAATAAATCAAATAACTCATAATAGCGAGCAGGAGCATAAACAGAACACTGCGGAACATATCTGTCAGAGCGTACCACTGGCCGCTGATAATATAGCCGGCATTAGTCTGCATTTCTGCAGCCAGGGAAAGCAGCCAGCTCAGCTGCAGCAGCGATTCCTCATAAAAAACGGTGTTTATTCCCGTTAATATAACCAGCAGTACGCTGCCGATAATCGCCCACCAGGGCGGACGCAGGTAAATTACGATAAAAAAGGCGGCAGAAACAACCATAAATATGGTCACTGACCCTGTCCCGGCGGCTTCCGGCAGAGGCAGCAACCATTCTGCCAACAGAAAATAACCAAGAATATAAACAATCAACTTTTTCCAGGTATGCTCCGGTTTAACCAAATAATTATGCCTCCTCTATAACACTTCAAAGCCAGCCTCGCCCGGCTGCACATAATAAATATGAATATTGGTGTGCCGCAGCGCTTCTGCACCTTCCCGGCGGGAGAACCCACTCTCATCAGGGAGCAGAGCTACAATAACAGATCGTTTTTGCCCGGCCCACTGTTTTAATTCTTTAATTCTAACCTTAGAAAGTACCGGGGTAACATAAATCAGCGCTCCGAGCCCCGGGGCCTGGCGTAAAAACGGCGAGGCCTCTGGTTCTGTGTGCAATTCCACATACGCCAGACTCTGATAAATACGCTGGAAATGCTCTTTCGAGGTCCCGGGAGGCTGCAGAAGCTGCCCGGAAGCAGTGACCCCGTAGCCAATCGGCATTTTCATCTGATAGGCATACTCCGTCAGAGAAGCAGCAAATTCCACCGCAGTTTCAAATGGTTCGGATGTTATGTCAGTTGCGTTTTCAAGCAGCAGAAAATAGCCCTGTCCCTTTTCAGCTTCAAATTCTTTCGTGACAAGCTTTCCGGCCCGGGCTGTTACTTTCCAGTCAATATTTGCCATCCGGTCCCCGGGTGTATAATCCCTGACCCCTGCGACGTTAACAGATTCATTTTGCAGCCGCTGCGACAGCGAGACTGCTTCCGAGGAATTATCTGCCGTTGTATTCCAGTTCGCTAATTTTCTCATTCTTGGAAGCACTGTCACTGTGGAAGAAACCAAAATATCGTAATCTTTTTCTACAAAGCCAAACAGATCGCCGGAACGGACGCGGAGATAGTCGATGGTATGCTTTCCCCTCCTTCTGCCCATGAGGCTGTAGGAATAGGACGCCTCCCTCTGAAAAAAAGGAAAAATCAGGGCTTCAGCCGATGTTTCCCAATCCCGGAGCCCATAAGGCTGATGATCCCGGATTTTCACATATATCAGCGGAAGCGGAATTCTTTTTTTCAATGTGACTACAGCTTCAGTATGACCGTCAAAGGAAAGCATATCAGCATCAAGCCTGCGTTCAGCCTTTAAAGAACGAAGCGGATAAATTAATAATAATAATTGTATGACTGCGAGGGTCGTTACACTGTAAAACAAAAACCAGCTGACAAACCCCCCTTGAAACATGGCGTAAATAAATAATACAGCTAATGCAGCCAGAACAGCTGCCAGCTGCATTACTTTTCTTCCAATTTTTAAAAACCGATTCATGGGCGTACCGCCGAATCACTGTCCGATGCCGGAACGCGGACACTCGATAAGATGTCCCGCACCACGGTCTCTCCGTCTTTATCCGCCATCTGCTGGTCTGTCTGCAGGGTGAGACGGTGCCCCATAACAAATGGCGCAAGATACTTCACATCATCCGGAGTCACGTAGTCTCTTCCTCTCACAAAAGCATATGCCTGCGATACCTTCATCAGCGCAATCGATCCCCTTGGACTTACGCCAAGATAAATATCACGGTGATTTCTGCTCTCCCGTACAATGGAAACAATATACTGTTTCACTGAATGGTCCACATGCACGTTTTTCACCAGCTCCTGAGCCTTCAGGACGTCTTCAAGACTCATGACAGATGAAAGCTCGTCAATCGGATGCGTGAATTCCACGCGTTCGAGCACTTCTATCTCCTGCTCTTCTGTCGGATAGCCGAGCCGGAGCTTAAACAGAAAACGATCGAGCTGTGCTTCCGGCAGAGGGTATGTCCCTCCGTACTCTACCGGATTTTGTGTGGCCATTACAAAAAATAAACGTTCGAGGCTTCTCGTTTCACCGTCCACCGTCACACTTTTTTCCTCCAGCGCTTCGAGAAGGGCTGACTGCGTTTTCGGGGAAGTACGGTTGATCTCGTCTGCCAGCAGAACGTTTCCCATCAATGGGCCGGGCCGGAACTCAAACTCCATCGTCCGCTGATTATATATAGACACACCTGTAACATCTGATGGGAGAAGATCCGGGGTGAATTGTATTCGTTTAAAACTCGCGCCAATGGATTTGGCAATTGCCCGCACCATCATCGTCTTCCCTACGCCGGGCACATCTTCAAGCAGGATATGTCCGCGGGCCAGGAGCGCTGTCAGGCTTAATTCAATTTCAGCTTTTTTTCCGACCACGACCTGCTGCACGTTTTCGATGACACGCTGCAACGCTTCACGTTCGTTCACCAATATCTTTCTCCCCCCTGCTGTATATGCTCTCGCTCTCTAAATCACATTAATCTTATCACAATTACCCACCCCTAGAAAGAAAACCGACTATCCCTGCTCCCGGTTTTCCGGGAGTATTTTTCTTCGCTCCACCGGTGACTTCAGCACAATCGACGTATTAATGTTTCCGTACGAGATCAGGGTATCAACCAACTCTCTCAGGCTGTCCATTCCTTGCACCGCTGCTTTAATAAAATAGCTTACTTCCCCGGTGACCCGGTGACACTCAAGCACCCGCGTATCCTCTGCAATCATTTTTTCAAAACGGGAGATCGTATCCTTTAGTTCGCTCACCTGGATCATCAGAAGCGTATCCCGGCCAACGGCTTCCGGAGAAATCACTGCACTGAAGTGATCAATAATCCCTCTCTCCTGCAGCCTCGTCATTCGTTCAGAAACGCTTGGACGGCTTAAATTTAATTTTTTGGATAAATCGCTTACCGATATTCTCCCGTCCTCCTGAAGTATCTCGAGCATTTCGATATCAATATGATCCATTTAAACGCACTTCACCTTTCTTTTTGAATATAAAAAATCAATTATGTATTCATTTTTATTGTTTTTAAACCAATTATCCTTCATATAATTATTCATCCATGGATTATTTTTCCTTATAATAGAAGTAACCTATTGTTGAAGGGGAGACGACCGTTGATAAACATAACCAATATACTACAAGTCCTGGCTGGATGTTTGTTAGCTGCCTTCGGCATTACACTGCTCCAGCACGCTGATTTAGTCACCGGAGGCACGGCAGGCCTCGCGCTCGGCTTAACATATGTCCTGCCTCTGTCTTTTTCGGCTGTGTTTTTTATAATTAACCTGCCTTTTTACGTGTTTTCCGTTGTGCATATGGGATGGAACTTCACCCTGAATACGATCGCCGCAGTATCTTTGCTTTCCGCTCTGACAAGTCTGGATTACTTTCTTCCTGCTTTCAGCATCCATCCGGCTGCCGGAGCCATTTTCGGTGGTGTCAGTATAGGAGCCGGCATATCGATTTTATTTATGAACAACACCTCGCTCGGCGGGGCTAACATTCTGGCGTTATTTCTTCAGCGGCGGTTCCAGTGGAACCCCGGCAAAGTAAATTTATCCTTTGATATACTGGCGGTGGCTGTCGGGCTCGCTTCTGTAGGTTTAATCGCAGGCGCTTATTCCACACTCTCCATTATCGCTACCGCTTTTGTGCTCAGCATAGCTAAAGGAAAAATCGCCGCTTCAAGGCCCGTTCCTAAAGCGAAGCCGCGTGCCACGCGCCAGGGCGCCCTGATCGAAAAACAATAAACCAAAAGCAGCTTCCCTCAGGAGGCTGCTTTTTCAGCTTTCAGTCAATCCCTCCGCCAGTGCTGCGGCTGCTTTCTTTTCATCATCAGCCACAGAGGCTTCAAACAGCCTTGCCTGCTGGTGAGGGGTATACTTCATGTCGAAGCCGTGGTGCCAGGCAATTTGACGAACGAACTCCCGCTGCGTTCTACCGTTTCCTTCCCGGAACGGATGAATATGATTAAGGTCATTATAGACCGGGGCAAAGGCTTCGGCGAAAGCTTCCCTGTCTCTGTACGTCAATTTATTTTTTGCCTGGACAGAGTCTCTTAGATGACGCAGCCCTCTGTCGATAAACGCTGCAGGCAGAAAGGATGTGTGTCCTTTAGCAAGGTCCACCGTCCGAAATTCTCCCGCCCAGGCGTATACATCAGAAAACAGCCGCCGGTGAATACGTCGTATATGCTCTTCATCAAAGGATCCAAGCACCTTTTTTGCTGTCATCATCTGCTGCAGTCGGTACGTGGTAATAATCTGTTCGATTTTCTCTGCTTTGGCTGCTTCCCGAAAATTCATTTTGTTTATAAGCACTCCGCTGTCTCCGTAAGTGTAATAGGATTCACTCATATTATAAACGTCCTTCCGCTACAGAAGCTGTCACTTCTTTAATCGTCATTTGCCCGTCGCGGAGCTTCCGCACAGCTTCGATATCTTTTTCTGAAAAAACAAATCCTTCTATTTCTGCAGAAACAATCGCGTTCTTAAGCTCCTGTTCTTCGGGCGTATCCGGGAAATCATATTTGTCTATTGCGGACGATCCGTGTTTTTCATGCATTGTTTGCCCTCCCCTGCCTGTAATGAAACTGTTTTTGCTTTCTTCTCGTTTCCTTCTGCTCTCTCCTGCCCAGGGTAAAAGAAAACCCTTTTTTGTACGCTTTTTTCTGGCGCCTCCTCTGGCAGTATCATTTGGGATACTATACCACTTCAAAGTGGGTACTTCCATGCCTGAGTCTTTTCCTAGTATGATGAACTCTACATACACCTGCATACTATAATAAATAACAAAGGAGCGTTCACCCATGACTAATGTGATTGATCCCGCTGTTTCTGTCGGACCTGTACAGCTTAGGGTGCAGGATATCCGCCGGGCCGCTGCTTATTACGAAAACGTAATCGGTCTCCGGATACTCGGACATTCCTCTTCTACCGCTGTTCTCGGCGTGCCCTCAGACGAACTCCCTCTCGTCATGCTTCGGGAAGTGGAAGGTTCGGTCACTCCCCCGCGCACGTATGCCGGTCTTTACCACTTTGCTGTTCTTCTTCCGGACCGCGCGTCCCTCGGAGCTTTAATGCGTCATCTTCACAGCATCGGCGAGCGGTTCGGAGCCTCTGACCACAGCGTCAGTGAAGCGCTCTATCTGACTGATCCGGACGGAAACGGTATCGAGGTTTACCGTGACCGCCCCCGAACTGAATGGAAATACGACAGTAACGGATTCGTCCACATGACTGTCGACCCCCTCCATGAACAACAGCTGCTTCAGGAGGGGGAAAATACCCAATGGCACGGCTTGCCGGCTCGAACTGTGATGGGCCACGTGCATCTTCATGTGCAAGATATGGAGAAAGCTTACCGTTTTTATGTAGAAGTGCTGGGATTTGAACTGACCGCCGATCCGCAGAAATTTCCTGCTTTTTTTGCTGCTGCCGGCGGCTACCATCACCACATCGGGCTTAATTCATGGGCCGGAGCCCAGGCCCCTAAAGCATCCATACGAAACACCGGAATCGACATGTACACGCTTTTGCTTCCTTCTGACCAGTCGCTCGAGCCTGTCGCTGAAAGGCTGGAGGCTGCCGGCTATCCGTTTCACCGTAAAGAACATGCTTTATACGTCACAGATCCTTCGGGCATTGTCGTATGCCTCACCGTAAATCCTCCGGATACCGTCCTGTCCTCTGCCCAGATGGTCCAGCTGACCGAATAACCTTTCACAGTGCGCCACGATAAAAAGCAGCCGTAGTTTTTAGGTACGGCTGCTTTTATTATTCATTTTTTAATAACAGCTGCATGTCGGGCGCTGCAGTCGATATACTTTTTGAAAGCTTCCATTTCCGGATTTCAACCAGTTCTATTGTCCTGTCGCTGAAAAAGCGGACCCCGGTAGAAGCTTCTGCGGGGTAGACGCGGGCACTCATCACCTTTTCCCCGCCCTGCATAAATACCTCTACCGTGGAATGGTCAATAAAAATATGCAGATGCAAAAGGCCGTTTTCCAGAACAACGTCCGTGGTTCTTGTACCCCCTGGCCCCGTGCCCGATTTTTCACGATCAAGCGTTATTTTTTGCTCGCGTGCATTATATACAAGCTTCGTTTTTTCCCCTGTACTTTCATTTGCGAGAAGATCCACACCGCATTGTTCTGCCTGTTGCGGATCTATAACAACCTGGAGCTCCAGACAGTTTCCTTCGACACCTTCTATCTGCCTTTCATCTTCAATGATGACGCCGCTTCGTTTCACTTCCTCTCTGCGCAGGTCTGCCATTTCCGGCAGAGGCCGGCTTTTCCACCGGCCCGCTTCACAGGACAAAACGCGCGGCAGGCTCATCGCACCGGCCCACAATTCTTCTTTTTCAGGCATGTCACTTTCCCACATGGCAAACCATCCGATAACGATTCTGCGCCCAAAGCGGTCCAGCGTTGTCTGCGGGGCATAAAAATCAAAACCATGATCGAGCGGATGAAACACATCAAATTCAAACGTTCCTTTTTCGAGGTCCAGATCGCCTACGGCGTACACAGCCTGGTGCAGATTATGATACCTCTCCCCCTCCGGAAGCACGCCCTGCGGGGACATCACAAGCACGTCAAAACCATCGAGACGGAAAAGGTCCGGACATTCCCACATGTAGCCCATATTCCCGCGGCCAGCTGCCAGTATGTTCATGAATTCCCACTCCAGGAGGTTTTCTGACCGGTAGAGAAGCGCCTGCCCGACATTGTCTACTGTCCGGGAGCCAAGTACTGCATAATAATAATCATTTTCTCTCCACACTTTTGGATCCCGGAAATGATTCGGATGTGTTCTTCCTGCAGGAGCTTCTGAGACTACAGGATTTTGGACATGCTTTTCAAACCGGAGGCCATCTGTACTTGTAGCCAGACACTGAACCTGCTTCAAGTCTTCATCCGGATCCGGGCCCGTCCATACATTACCTGTATACATTAAGACTAACTCCCCGTCCGCTTCCACAGCACTTCCGGAAAAGCAGCCATCCGTATCATAAGGCTCGCTTGGCGCCAGCGCCGGCGGCAGATGCTCCCAGTGGACAAGGTCCGGGCTTTTAACATGTCCCCAGTGCATGTTATCCCATTCCGGTGAGTAAGGATGATACTGATAAAATAAATGATATTCGTCCTTAAACATGCTGAAGCCGTTGGGATCGTTCATCCATGATACAGGTGCTGTAATGTGAAAGGCGGGACGCCAGTATTCCTTTTTATTTTTCTTTTGTATGGAAGCAATACCTTTCACCGCTTTGTTTATTTGCTGCTGATGATTCATACACCGCCACCTCCTAAAGCATAAACGACAGCTTCAAACGGTCGAAGGGTAATTTCCTTTGCCCCCTCCGACTGGGCGTTCCCGTAATTATTTAATATCAGGTCCGGGGCCTCGGCTGCAAATTCTTCGGGCAGCTCACAGCTTGTTTCAGCATTGTACAGATTCACCATGATAAGCATTTTGGTACCCTTAAGGGTTCTTATATACGCCATAACCTGCGGGTGGTCCACAAGCGCAAGGTCAAATGAACCGTATACAAGCGTTTTCCATTCCTGACGCAGCTGTATTAATGTTTGATAGTAAGCAAATACAGACGGGGATCTCTTTTTTTCCTGTTCGACATTAATCGAAGAATAATTTGGATTAATCTTCAGCCAGGGCGTACCTGTCGTAAAGCCAGCACCCGGACCGCTGTCCCACTGCATCGGCGTGCGGGAGTTGTCCCGGCCTGTCTTCCAGATTGTTTTCATAATATCTTCGTGCGGCGTTCCTGCCTGGCGTTCCTTATAGTACAGGTTCCGAATGGCGATATCATTGTAATCTTCAATGGAAGGAAATTCGACGTTGGTCATACCGATCTCCTGGCCCTGATAAATGAACGGCGTTCCCTGCATGAAAAAGTACATCGTCGCCAGTCCCGTAGCCGTTTCGTACCAGTAGTTATCCGCATCTCCCCATGTGGATACTGAACGCGGAAGGTCATGATTTTCTAAAAACAAAGCGTTCCAGCCGACACCGTCCAGCCCTTTCTGCCACTTAGCAAAAATTTCTTTCAGGGCAAAAATGTCCGGCCGGCTGTCACCGCCTTTTCCCCACAAATCAACATGGTCAAATTGAAAGATCATGTTAAATTTGCCGTTTTGCTCTCCAACCCATGCGTCCGCTTCTTCAATGGTTACTCCGTTGGCTTCTCCGACGGTCATAATATCATAATGGTCGAATGTTTCTTTCTTCAGCTCCTCAAGGTATGTCTGAATGCCGGGCTGGTTTAAATGGCCGTCGAATGAAGGCGGATAATCTTCATTGTTCGGATTCGGCACGTCGGGAAGGCCGGGCTTCTTTTTAATATGGGAAATAGCATCTATGCGAAATCCATCAATTCCTTTATCGAGCCACCAGTTGACCATGTCGTACAGATCACGGCGGACATCCGGGTTTTCCCAGTTCAAGTCCGGCTGCTTACGGGAGAAAACGTGCAGAAAATACTCTTTGGTATGCTCGTCCCATTCCCAGGCTGACCCTTCAAAAATGGATCCCCAGTTGTTTGGCTCCCGGCCATTTTCCGGCTGCCTCCAAATGTAATAGTCCCGGTATTTGCTTTCTTTGGACGAACGCGATTCCACAAACCACGGATGCTCATCGGACGTATGATTGATGACCAGATCCATGATCAGGCGCATCCCCCGCTGATGAACTTCCCCGAGCAGCCTGTCAAAGTCCTGCATCGTCCCAAATTCCGGCATAATCGCCTGGTAATCACTGATGTCGTATCCGTTATCGTCGTTTGGCGAAGCATATACCGGGCATACCCAGATTACCCCGATGCCCAGTTCCTGCAGATAATCGAGCTTTGATATAATCCCGGGGATATCGCCGATTCCGTCCCCATCTGCGTCCATGAAGCTTCTCGGGTAAATCTGATAAACGACTGTTTCCTTCCACCATGCCTGTTCCATTGTTCAGATGCCTCCTGTGTTTGTAAAATTCCGGCAGGAAGGCGCAGCAGCTTATTTTACCGCTCCTTCCGAGACCCCTTCGATAATTTGTTTTTGAGCGATAAAATAGAAAATAATAACCGGAAGCACCGCAAGCACAAGGCCGGCAAGCGCTAGATGCCACTGCGTCGTGTACTGCCCGAAGAAATAGAACATTTTCAGCGGGATCGTTGCATTAGCCTCCCCGAGCACTAATGACGGCAGCAGATAGTCGTTCCAGATAAAGATGACATTCAAAATGGCAACAGTCACTGTAATCGGCTTTAGCAATGGAAAGATAACAAACCAAAACATTTGAAAGCGATTCGCTCCGTCAATAATTGCTGCTTCATCCATCGATTTTGGAATGCTTTTGAGCGCCCCGTGGTATAAAAATATCGCCAGACTCGAGCTGAAGCCAAGATACATGAAGATCAGGCCGGCCCCGTTCATCATGTTTAACTGGCCAAAGATCGACGTGAGCGGAATCATCACGGACTGAAACGGAATAAGCATAGCAGCAACGAATACAAACAGCAGTGTCGTACTCAGCCTGCTCGGATTCCGGGCGAGAGCGTAGGCGGCCATCGAAGAAAATATGATGATAACAGCGATACTCACACCCGTAATCATAACAGAATTAAATAAGGATTTGAGAAAGTCGAGCTCCTGAAAGGCGGTAACGAAATTCTGCCATACAAAGGTGCCGGGCAGAGCCATCACGCTTTCAAAAATTCCGTCCGGCGTTTTAAAAGCGTTGGTAAGCATCAGATAAAAAGGGATCAACCAAAGTATTCCGAGGACTATCCCTGCAATTTCGAGCGGTACCAGTCTGCGTTTTTCGGCTTTGGACATACTCATTACATTTCAACCTCCCGGCGTTTGTTGTAGTAAACCTGGGCGAGTGCAATCGCCGTCACAATGATAAAGAAAATAACTGCTTTCCCCTGAGCGTAAGCCATATCGTTTTCCACGAAAGCCGTCCGCACAATATCCATGGCAAGCATCTGGGTCGAATCGAACGGACCGCCATTTGTCAGTGACAAATTTTGATCGTAAAGCTTAAAGCCGGTCGAAAGCGTTAAAAACATGCTGACCGTAAAGGCTGGGGCGAGCAGAGGGAACAAAATACTTTTAAAACGCTCAAAAGCCCCTGCACCGTCAATTTTTGAAGCTTCAATCAAATCACCGGGGATGCTCTGCAGATAAGCAATATAGATAACCATGATATAGCCGGACATCTGCCAGGCGGTCAGAATCACAAGCCCCCAAAAGCCGGTTGCAGTTGTGGACAGCCATCCCTGCATCGCTTCAATGTTTAAGGCTGTGCCTACTTCACTGAACACGTTCACAAAAATAAACTGCCAGATAAAGCCAAGAATCAATCCGCCGATCAGATTTGGCATAAAGAAAACGGTTCTAAGCAGATTGCTGCTTTTTAAACTTCTGGTCACCAGCAAAGCAAGGCCGAGACCAAAAACATTCAGTAGTATCACTGTCGCGACAGCAAATAAAAGTGTGAACCAAAAGGCGTTGCGAAATTCACCGTCCTGGAACAGGCTGATGTAGTTTTCCAGTCCGACAAAGCTGCTGATGGACACCCCGTTCCAGTTGGTAAAGGACAAGCCGAATCCGTATAAGAACGGAACAATTACCACTGCTCCCAGAGCAATCAGTACCGGGGCTAAAAATAACCAATATGCTAAACTGCGATCATTCATCGTACTCCTCCTGACATTGCTTGAAATGTGCCTGAGCTGTATTCTTTATTGAAGATCCGGCTTTCTGCCGTCTACTCCGTGGCACGTTCTTCCTTCCATTCTTCCTTCGAGGCTTCTATTGCTTCGTCCCACGTATAATCACCGCTCAAATAGCGCTGCATTTGAGAGCCGAGGAAACCATCCCATGCATTTGGGAAGCTTAGCTTAATCCAGTTCAGCGTTTCATCGTTTTCGATGCTTTCATTAACCTGCTGGGACAATGGATCAGAAATTTGCGATGTATCGTAATCTTCATAGGCCGGCACAAAGTTAAAGTCATTCATCACAGCGTCCTTGCCGGTCTCAGAATTGTTCATCCAGTCCAGAAATGCCTCTGCTTCCTGAATGCTTTCATCATCATTATCCTCATTTACTGCCCAATAGTTCGGAACGCCGACCGGTATTTCTCCTTCGTGCCCTTCGACTGGAATCGGCATCATCCCTATATCTTCGTTGGCAAACTCTTCATCTGCCTGGGCAAGCGACGGGTACACCCAGTTGCCCTGCTGGATAATCGCGGTATCGCCCTGGGCAAAATATTCCTCCACCTGCTGGGCATAGGTCATGCTGAGAACCGGAGTAATTGAATAATCCGCCTGAAGATCAAACATCCGCTGATACTCATTTTCGCGCTCGAAATCTACGGTTTCTGCCTCATATGCTTTTGTACCGCTTTCATCAAACTCGGGGGACAGGTACGCGTTGCCCAGATCGCCGCCAATGACCCAGGATTCTTTTCCCGGAAAAGCGAATACTCCGTCGATACCCAGCTCCTCCTTCTGGCTGTCCATTGTCTGCACCGCTGCTTCTAAATCTTCATATGACTGAATCTCGTCAGCATTAACTCCTGCCTCTTCAAAAATCCGCTTGTTATAAATCAATCCATACCCTTCATAATTGAAAGGCAGCCCGTACACTTCGTCCCCTTCACTTACCTGCTCGAGGGAGCCGTCAAGAGCTGTTTCGGCTGACTCTGTGTCCGATAAATCTTTCACATACTGATCAAACTGCTGCAGCTCCCTGGGTCCTGCTACACTAAATACGTCCGGGGCGTCTCCCGAAGAAAAACGCGATTTCAGCGTGCCAAGGTAGTCTGAACCCCCGCCTACGCTCGTAATCTGAATTTTCACATCTGGATTCTCTTCTTCGTATTTTCTGGCCAGTTCCTCAAAAGCATCGTTAATTTCTACTTTTCCTGTCATGATTTCTATTTCTGTACGATTATCATCTGCTCCAAACGATTCAAACGAGCATCCGCCAAGACCTAAAGCTGAAAAAGCGATTAAACAGAGGGCAGGTTTTTTCACGGTGCACACTCCCTTATGCATTCATTTTTTGTAAGTGCTTTCAAATTGCATTATACGTATTTAAAAATATATGTCAAACGTTTTCATAAAAATAGTCACATTATTCTTAATTTCTACTTTCGTCTTCAATAAAAGCTTTACAAATAAGCATTTTTCATGGATTATTTAATCACATAGTATAAGTTAACGTTTTCATAAATTGTCCGCCTAAGAAATGAGTTATAATAAAAATAGAAGATTGCCTGCCAGAAGGAGAGAAAGTGCCTATGTCCAGTATCAAAGATGTCGCGAAATTATCCGGGGTTTCCGTAACTACTGTTTCAAGAGTCATGAATAATCGGGGCTATATCGGAAAAGAGACAAGAAGCCGGGTGGAAAAAGCTATGCAGGAGCTCGATTATCAGCCGAATCAGATTGCCCGCTCACTTCAGCGCAGCCGTTCCGGGTTAATCGGCGTAATTGTGCCTGACCTGGCCCACCCTTTCTTTTCTGAACTGATTAATGAAATTGAAGCTTACGCAAATGCCCGGCATTACAAAATCATCATCTGTAACTCTGTGCACGATGCCGAAAAGGAAGCCAATTATATAAATATGCTTCGTCAGAACCGCGCGGACGGTATTATTGTATGCAGCCATACATTGTCTACCGAAAAATATGAACATGAAGAAATGCCGGTCATCTCTTTTGACCGCGTAATTTCCCCTTCTATTCCTTATGTGGCCAGCGATAACTATCAGGGCGGAGAGATTGCCACCAAACACCTGATTGAGGGCGGATGCAAAAAAATCCTTCATATTTCGGGGCCTCTCGAATATGACCTGCTTGCCAACCGGCGCAAGGACGCCTTTGAATTAACAGCTATGAAGGCAGGCATCTCTTACATGAGTCTCGAGGGAGCCTATATTGAAGCGACCTTTGAAGATAATTATAAATTTATTGAAGAACACATCAGTGCTGTTCTTGAAAACTATGACGGCATATTCTGCAGTAATGACCTGCTCGCGTACGCGTTATATGTCTACGCCTCCAGGCATCATATTCGTGTGCCGGAGGAACTGAAAATTATCGGCTATGATAACCACAGCTTTACCCGTATGCTGCAGACACCCAGGCTGACGACCATTCAGCAGCCACTCGATAAATTGGGAGAAGCGCTTGCATTTTCCTTAATCAGTAATATTGAACGGCAGGCAGATGGAAAACATAATCAAAACATTGTGCTCGACGTGCAATTGATTAAAGGCGACACCACCTGAAAAATAATAAAACAAATCCGGCTTTTCCCTATTCGGAAAAGACCGGATTTTTATAATTTCCGCTGCTTATACAGGAAAACATGGACAGAAAGAAATTCAACTGATATGATAAAAATTGATTGATAATGATTATCACTGATGAATGATTTTTTAATGTTGAAAGAGGATATAACATGCGTCAACAAACGGAACCTTCCAGCTATAAAGACGATATTACTTCACGTCCTGTAATAGCTGTACTAATGTTTATTGCCGGCCTTCCTATACTTGGATTTATTTTTTTGCTTTCGATTTCTGTCGGTGCCGCAGACGTGGAGATTGGTACTGTTTGGAACGCATTGTTTCACTATGACGCTTCCTTGAATGATCACGTAGTTATCCGCGAGCTTCGTCTCCCCCGGGCTATCGCAGATATTATTGTCGGCGCCTGCTTCGCCGTAGCCGGAGCCATTATGCAGGGAATGACAAGAAATCCATTGGCCGAATCCGGGATTCTCGGCATCAATGCAGGTTCGATTTTTATGGTGGCAGTCTGTTTTGCGTTTCTGCCGGGGCTCTCTTATAACCTGTTGATAGTCTTTTCTTTTTTAGGGGCGGCGATCAGCATGGGGCTGATTTTTGGTATTGCTTCGCTTTCACGCATCGGCCTGACACCTCTTCGCATGGTGCTTGCCGGGGCGGCGATTAACGCTCTGTTCACTGCGTTAAGTGAAGGCATTGCCATTCACTTTGATCTCAGCCAGGATATTGCTTTTTGGTATGCCGGCGGTTTGTCCGGCGTCCGGTGGGAACAGCTGCTGCCAGCCCTCCCGTGGATGGGGGGAGCGCTTGTATTTGCGGTCGCCCTGTCGAGGTCTGTCACTATTTTAAGTCTTGGGGATGATATCGCTTCGGGTCTTGGGCAGCGTGTCGGCCTGATAAAACTACTCTGCACACTTGCCGTTTTATTTCTCGCCGGCATTGCCGTATCCATTGCAGGCCCTATCGGATTTGTCGGCCTCGTTATCCCTCACGTAGTCCGGTTTTTCGTGGGGGTCGACTACCGGGCTATCATTCCGTGCTCTATCGTGGTGGGCGGGATCTTTATGTCGCTTGCCGATATCGGTGCCCGGATTATTAATCCGCCATATGAAACCCCTCTCGGCTCTTTATTCGCGCTTATCGGTGTGCCGTTCTTTTTATACATTGCGCGCCGCGAGAGGAGGGAGCTTTAAATGCATTCTATATTTTCCGGCGAATGGGAACGCAAACGCCGCAGACGGCGAATTTCCGTCTTCAGCTCCCTCGCCATTCTAATATTTATCGTGCTGCTGTTCAGCATGAATTCCGGAATTACCCCGCTGGGTCCGTTGGAAGTGTTAAAGACGCTCTTCGGGTTTGGTGACAGTAACCAGAATCTCGTACTATTTCAGTTCCGCCTGCCCCGGATCGTTATCGCTCTTCTTGTCGGAGCTGCTCTTGCCGTTTCAGGATGCGTGCTCCAGGGAATCTCCCGTAACAGTCTCGCCGATCCGGGTATTCTCGGCATTACTACCGGCGCCGGTTTGTTTGTAGTTTTATATATTTCGTTTTTCAGCTCGATTGACGCCGCTTCTCCGTATTTACTTCCGGTATTCGCCCTTTTTGGCGGCCTGCTCGCTGCAGCATTAATTTATATTCTGGCCTACGACCGGCAGCTCGGACTCGTTCCGATGAGAATGATACTGACCGGCATCGCAGTAGCTGCCGGGCTGAATGCACTGATGACCGTTCTCATGCTGCGTCTGCAGCCGGAGCAGTTTGACTTTGTCGCTATATGGCTTGCTGGAAGAATTTACGGGTCCACCTGGCCTTACGTATATTCGTTTCTTCCCTGGTTTATTATTTTATCGATTTTCATTTATTACCGGTGGCGCGCACTCGATACTCTTACATTCGGCGAACAGATGGCAAAAGGACTCGGCCTTAGGGTGGAAAAAGAGCGCCTTTTGCTCACCTTTGCCTCAGTGGCGCTTGCAGCATCGGCTGTTTCTGTCAGCGGCGGCATCGGCTTTGTCGGACTGATCGCTCCTCATATCGCACGGAGGCTGATCGGCCCCAATCATGCGCTTGTCCTCCCGGCCTCGGCGCTTCTCGGAGGCCTGCTTCTATTGTTTGCGGACACGCTCGGCCGTACCATTATTCAACCGTCGGAAATTCACGCGGGGATTGTTGTGGCCGTTATTGGCGCTCCTTATTTCCTATACCTGCTTGCCAGAAGCAATGTCTAACTTTATCACCCTGAAAGGATGTTTATGCGATGATCGAAACAGATCAACTCCATATTGGTTATGATCAGCAGACAATCGTAAACGATTTAAATATTGAGATTCCTTCTGGTAAAATTACCGCGCTTGTCGGCGCAAACGGTTCCGGAAAGTCTACCATTCTAAAAGCCCTGTCGAGGCTGATGAAGCCTTCGAAGGGCATCGTTTACTTAAACGGCAGCTCCATCCACAGCCAAAAAACAAAAGAACTCGCCAAACAGATGGCCATCCTTCCCCAAAACCCCGAAGCTCCGCAGGGCTTGACGGTTACGGAGCTTGTAACGTACGGGCGGGCCCCCCACCAGCGCGGTTTTGGTTCCTTAAAAGCCCATGATAAAGAAATGATCGGCTGGGCAATTGAAATCACCGGCATGCGCGAATTCGCCAACCGCCCGATTGATCATTTATCCGGCGGGCAGCGCCAGCGGGCATGGATTGCCATGGCTCTGGCACAGGAGACCGAAACCCTGTTTTTGGATGAGCCTACCACCTTTCTTGATATGGCCCATCAGATGGAAGTGCTGAACATCCTTGAAAAACTGAACGTACAGGAGCACCGGACCATCGTGATGGTCGTGCATGATTTGAACCATGCCAGCCGCTACGCTCACCATATTGTTGCCATCAAACACGGTAATGTTGTAAAGACCGGCACGCCTCACGAAGTGATGGAAGCAGGAATTATCGAAAAAGTATTTGGCATCAAAAGTGATATTATTAAAGATCCCCGTTCCGGAATGCCACTCTGTCTTCCTTATAATTTATGCGAAGAACAGGCGGCTTCCCCCATATTTGGATCCTAAAAAGAGAGCCGGCATAATAATGCGCGGCTCTCTTATGCTATAACCATTTTCTCAGATGCCACTCGTCCCGGATTGTTATTCCGTTTACACCGACCAGCGGGATAGACGGCTTATCCTCCCGGGCTCTCCTCGCGGCATCAACATGCACACTCGCCAGCTGAAAGCCCCGGCGCCGGTAAAAACGAAGCGCGTATTCATTCTCATTTGTAATAACAACCCTCAGGTCCTCCACCCCCGCTTTTTTTAAATACTCCTCTGTATGCATAAGCAGACGGCTCGCGTGCCCCTGTTTTTCAATTATGCTGTCAAGAGACACAATTAAACCGATACTGCCTTCGTATGTATAAGTAATCGCTGCGGCGAGTACACCATCCTCCTGGACACAGAATCCCTCAAGCTCCGGCAGTACATACGTTTGATTATTAACATGCATCTCATTTGTTTCCCAGCAGGTCGCAAAAAAATCTTTTTTCTTCTGCCGGTCAATTTCTTTCATAGGTTGAATATTCACAGCACGACCCCCTTTTCCCAGTTGCTGGCCAATGTCCATTCCAGCCGTTTGATCCACCGGCGCTGAATAGCTTCCGGAGAACGTTTTACCCGGCCAAGCGCTCGGTAAATCACAGCGAGACTGTATGCTTTAATATTGGCATCTGTAATGTTCATCGTACGAATACTTACATACGTTTCCAAAAACACACGACGGAGTTCGCTGTATCTTTCAGGGGCGTGGAAGGCTGCGTTCCATAACGCCCAGCTAATGTCTATCATCGGATCATTCCATCCGGCCCACTCCCAATCGATCAGGATTGCACTATGGTTTTCGTTCAGAATCATATTGTGCGGCCCTGCGTCTCCATGTACAAATGTAATCCCTGAAGATGTCCGTGCTTCCCAAACTTCAACAGCCTGATGATGCATGCCCCTTGGAGGGAGAGCATCTATTTCACGCTTGAGAGGCTCTGCATTCCGGTCATACTCGCGGATACGCCCTGAACGGCTGTGCACCTCAGAAGCAAGCGTGACAGCAAGCTTTTTATACGCCTCGAGCCAGTAGGAAGAGTGGGAGGGCAGTTTGGAGACATTTTCTCCGCGGTGATAGCTTTGCATAAATGAAAAATAGCCTTCTGATTCCAGACAGCCGGCTGGAGCCGGGAGAAAGGATCCGCCGCGCAGCTGTTCCAGAACTTCATACTCCCGACGCAGATAGCCACCGCTCCCTTTTTCAATTTTCAATACGTACTGCCCGGACGCCTGGGTAACTAAAAAGGTGTGATGACTGAACCCTCCCGTCAGACGCTCGCTCTCGAACGGGCCAATGATTTTTTCCCATTCCTTTTTTACATCTATCAGCATGTGTCATCTTCCATTCTATGTGTTCTGCTTTTTTCTTTCCCGTTCCGTCCTTTCCGGAACCTGTTTTTTTGAGACAGAGCAAAAAAAGACCCGGGATATTTCCCGGGCACCGGCTGTTTAACTTCCTACAAGCTTTAATGCTTCTTCACCCTTAATACTGACGCTTACTTTCCCGTCACTTTTTAATACCCTGGTAATGTTTGCTTTGCCAATCCGGGCACTATTTCGCTCCGTATAAAAAATCATGCTGCGCACATCACAGTTATCGTACATTTCTTCGAACAGCTCGATGTGATGAGGGTTTTCAAGTTCTACATACCA
The DNA here is from genome assembly GCF_900106595.1 of Marinococcus luteus. Classification (GTDB taxonomy): domain Bacteria; phylum Bacillota; class Bacilli; order Bacillales; family Marinococcaceae; genus Marinococcus; species Marinococcus luteus. The sequence goes on along the minus strand of NZ_FNNC01000006.1, from coordinate 50,694 downwards.
AACCTCTGCCGGCTCGTAATCATATACAGTTAAAAGTCCTTTATCGAACGTCAATGGTGTTTGTGCGTGTTCAAACTTCAGCCTCGTTAAGCGATACTCTTTCATCGGTAACGCCTCCCTTAATGAGTTCCAAAGACTTCTACTCCGGGTCTGTATTCTATTCAATTGTTTTATACTTTTCCCTATTTTCACACATCTCAAAAGTGATTTAAAGCGCTTACACGTTTTTGTACCTCTTTTCTGTATGCTGAGTAACCGGTACAAGCGCTCATAGCCCCCCACAGATATTTTTGTTACTAGTTGCTTCCCACGAGCCGAAGTTCTCCTGCTCCTTTAAAGCTCACACTCACTCCTGAACTGCTTTCCGTTACTCTCGTAACTTCAGCATAGCCGATTCTTGCGCTATGACCCTCAGTAAAAAACATTACTTCTTCTTCTGTATCTTTTTTCTTCCATTCCTGTAATAATTCCACCTCTGAAGGCTGTTCAATTTCGGCATACCATATATTGGCTTCATCATTATACACAGTCAGAGAGCCGCGTGAGATGCTGATGGTTTTCCCTGAATGTTCGAGCTTTATTTTTGTCAGACGATATTCCTGCATGAGAATAGGCCCCTTTCTGCGGCTAATTACGGCATTGTTTCATTTTGTCGTATACAATGGCAGTATACAGGGTATGTAAAATATTATATTGCTTTTTGGAAGCAGCTCATTTTACTTTTTTACATACATTTGCGATAGTTCTCGCTTTTTCTCCGTGATATGCTGTATCTTTCAGCATTTCTGACACTAAAATTAACAGTTGACGCAGGTGATAATGATGAATCAGCACTTTGAATGGGTGAATATTGCCAAAGGTCTCGGCATAATTCTGGTTGTCCTCGGACACGCCCCCATTGACGATATTCTACGCCAGTATATTTTCGCCTTCCATATGCCTTTGTTCTTTCTTTTATCCGGCGTGACGTTTAAAGGAGGCTATACTGAGCTCCGGCCGGTCGGTTTCGCCAAAAAAAAAGGGCGTTCACTGCTCATCCCTTATTTTACTTTCTCCGTCATTACATATACGTTCTGGTTTTTTCTCGAGCGTCCTCTCCTGGGTAAAGATGACGTTGACGCTATTATTCCCGCTCTTGGTATTTTTTACTCTGCTGGAGACAACTACCTGCTCACCTACAACCCGGCTATATGGTTTTTAACCTGCCTGTTTGTAGTCGAGATCGGCTTTTACCTGCTCCTCAAATATGTGCCATGGAACAGTGTCCGCGTTATCAGCATTGTCGCTGTCGCTGCGGCAGGATATTTTTCCACCCGCTGGTTTGACTCTATGCTCCCATGGAGTATTCAGGTAGCTACTGTGGCCGTATTGTTTTTCGGACTTGGCTATTTATTGAAGGCACGGACAAAAATATTCGAATACTCCTTCGGCTGGGTGGCAGCCGCAGCAACACTAAGCCTTATATATCCGCTCATTCAATTTATAAATCGCATCGACATGCGCTCCGGGGAATATGAGTCTATTCCTATCTTTATTTCCACTTCTCTGCTTGGCATTGCGGGTATTTTATTTTTAAGCTTCCGTCTGGAAGGAAAAAGCCGCATCCTCAGTTATTTGGGACAGAACTCATTGATCATTTTCGCTCTTCATTTTATGATTTTTGCCATCATCCGTATCACGCTCGAATACGGCTTCGGTATTGAAGGCAACCCTATGCCTATTACTTCTTTATGGGGAATTATGTTTACTGTAGTTACGCTTATCATCAGTGTGCCGTTCGTATATTTAATCAAAAACAAAGCCCCGTTTCTTATCGGCAAATAACACCCCGACCTCCTCCTGGGCCGAAAACTGTAAACAATTCAATACCTGTGTTAAGATAATACGTATTGATTCTCACGAAGCAACTTTTAAGGAAGGTCGGTGCATGAAAAGACAAACACCAAAGAGAAAATTACAATACTGGATTTTGAGCCTTTTGGGTCTTTTCGCTGCAGGATTTTCTGCGTTTATTCTTTACACAAGCTGGCACGAGGACCGCTCGGTAATGTCCGTAGTGACAAACCTTGCTGACGGCTCAACCGGCACCGGCAAAGACGGGCCTTATCCGGACAGGCCGGAGTACCAGCTTCCCGAAGAAACTGAGGCCCGTTATGATTACGAAAAAATGACATTAAACGGCATGGACAACTATGTACTCGAAAACGAACAGACCGCAGAAAAGAAAATCATTTATCTGCACGGCGGCGGCTACGTCAGTCAGCCAAATCCCCGTCATTTTCAGTGGCTTGCAGGCGTCCAGGATCAGACCGACAGCACGGTAATGCTTCCTGTTTATCCGAAAGCCCCGCAGCATCAGTATGAAGAGAACTTCGAAAAGCTGGTGCCTCTCTATACGCAGACACTTGAAAACACAGAAGCTGAAAATATTGTCATTATGGGCGACTCCGCCGGCGGCGGGCTGGCTCTCGCACTTGCCCAGGAGCTAGACCGCCAGGACATCGAACAGCCGGGAGATATTATCATGCTCTCTCCGTGGCTTGACGTCAGCATGACAAATCCCGGCATCCAGGATTTAACTTCAGTAGACCCTTTTCTTGACCTGGAATGGCTGCTGAATGCCGGAGCTTCCTATGCCGGGGACGCTGATCTGAAAAATCCGATGGTAAGTCCAATTTACGGAGACATGACCGGCCTTGGAGATATGACTCTGATTGTCGGCACCCATGAATTATTTCTCGCGGATGCCCGGAAGTTTTCTGAGATTACCGACGAGAAAAATATTCCCATCAATTACTATGAGTATCCGGAAATGCCTCATGTGTTTCAGCTCCAGGACACCGATGAAGGCCGCCGGGCGACGCAGCAGGTAGTTAACATCATTAACGACGATGCAGATGATACCTCCACCACAGATTAAGGTGGGGGTATTTTTGTGATTAATGATGGAATTTCTTCAACAAAAAAGCGCACTCCGGGAAGTGCGCCTGCTTTAAAAATCCAGTTCGTCCTTATCGCGGAAAAACTTTCCGTTTGGACCGTCCTCTTCAAGCTGGGCAAGCCACAAAATACCTTCCATTGCTTCAGCCGGCTTGCGTTTTGCTTTTTCTCCGCCCAAATCGGTCTGTACCCATCCTGGACTGACCGAATTCACTTTCACGTCTTTTTTTCGCACCGCTCCGGCGAACAGACGCGTCAGAGCATTTAACCCATATTTAGAGGCTTTGTATGCTCCTCCCATCGGTGCATCCATAGTACCGGCAACTCCGATTTCAGCGGCTATATTTACAATACGTCCATAGCCTGCTTCAAGCATGGAGGGCATAAAGCTCCTCATCGTAAAAAAGGGACCGAAATAATTTGTTAACTGAATATCTTCAAACGCCTCCGGCTCAATATCAACGATGGACTGCTTTTGATCCGGAAAGATCCCGGCATTGTTTACCAGCACATCGAGTTTTCCGTCTTCATTCAGAATCTGTTTTTTCACCGCCTCCACCATATCAGGAAGGCCGACATCCAAAGCAATAAACTGCACGTCGAGATCTTCGTCCTGCAATGCTTTCGCTGCTTCCCTGCCTGCTTTCTCATTTCTTGCTCCAAGCCATACTTTGAAGCCGCTTTGAGCTAACTGCCGGCAGGCTTCCAGTCCAATACCACGATTCCCGCCAGTCACTAACGCGTTTTTTTTCATTATACGCTCCTCCTCTCAGTGTACATGTTCTCCTATACCCGAAGGAAGAGCAGCCTAGTCCGGGAAACAAGGCGATAGAATAAACATATTCCATGTACGTTAGAACTGAAGACGGGAAGATGTTTTTACATACTCCCCAAGCCATGGGCTGCCCAGGTGAAAAAACCATTTAAAAAAGCAAGCATCAGCAGCAGCCGTGAAAATCTTTGATTATTCCTCCGCTCCCGTTCAGCACTAAGAAAACTCACAGCGTGCGAGCTTCTGAATCATTTTTATGATTAACATATTTTACCACGATATTTTATATACATGCGATATGTTTAATAAACAAAGAATGTGGCAATATGTACATCACAACTTCAAAATCCCCTCTTACGAATATGAAAAACTCAAGCTTCTTTCAGAACTTCATAAAGGCATCAGTCCAAAAGCTAATCGCCGAATTCTGAAACGAAACGACCCGGATAGTTATCAGCTATCCTGCTTCTACAATAACTGCATACATGGTAATTGTGGCCCGGATCTATAACCGGGCTAAAAGCCAGAAAAAGTTATAATCACTTTTTCTGGCTTTTTGTATTTTTTTAGATAAAGCGCAAAGAAAGGATGGGCTCTCCCTTATTTTTATTGAAAGGAGGAAAGTAACTATGCTGCAGAGCATATTCGATTACAAACTGACAAAAACACTCAAGGAGCTTAACCGTCTGGCAGGAGCCCCTGTAGATAAACGTTTGAAAAACAATGAACCCTTTACTCTCCATATTACTCCTTCTGAGGGAGAACGATTAGAGCCTCATATGGCTTTTCTCCATAATGAAAGGCTTGTTTACGTTTCCCTGATGAGAGAGGAGTATTCGTTAAAGGCTTACCGAAAAGATGAACTGGTGCCTGTACGGCTTGTTCCCCTGCCAGGCCTGCGGGCCGCCTCCAATGAACAAAAAGAGGCTTAAACCTGTCCATTAGCTTATTAAATAAGGCCGGCAGAGATAATAACTCTGCCGGCCTTATTTAACTCGCCGGTTCTATTATCCGTTAATCACTGTGCAGGTAACGGTACAGATCAGCATCGATTTCTTCCTTTAATTGAAGCTTCAACCGCACCACCGGAATTGATTTTCCGTTTTTATCCTGCATGGATCGGTCTTCTGCACTATGTTTCAGCGGGCTTGCTTCGCCCATGTAATAAAACTCACGGCCTTCATCATCGTCTTTTTTCACAAAGACATAAATACGGTTCCCCTGTTCATCCGCATTGATAATTTCCTGCACTTCCTTTGAAGCAGTCGTCCGGTTACTTCTGGTGTACCACTGCAGCTCCCTGCGGCTAATAAATTCATCCTCATAATTGATATTGGCTTCCACGTCTTCCGGCTTATGATACGTAATAAAAATAGGAGTTGTGCCGTATTTCGTTTTATATCCATATATTGTTGAACTTTCATCGTTCTCCCAATTCAGCAGCCGGCATACGTCCTTACGGGAATACTTCTAATACAGCGTAAACGGCGGTCTGCCGTATTGTTCATTCTTGAGCTCTGCACAGGAAAGCACATCTTCCACAAGCACGCTGAACCAAGATGAACCGCCAAGCGCTTCTTTCATCGCAGTGTGCCATATGAAGGTTCCTCTGTCCTCTTCAATCAGCGGAGTCCTGCCGTACTTTTTTTGATAAGGGTCTGTAAAAAAATCCGTCGTTAAAAGCCGCTTCACTGATACGGACGCTGCCTTTGTTTCACCGTCCCCCGACGCGTGTACAATGCGCTCTATTTCGTCTGTCGTAATGCGGCCGTGCGAGAGAAGATGCCGCAGCACTTCAGCTTCATGCCGACGTTTTCCGTTAATAAATTCAGCCGAAATGAGATGCAGCAGCTGATCCTCGAGCGGAGACAGCCGGGGAGCCTTTTCCTTCATTTTGCCCAGGAACCTGTAATAGCTTCCGTATTTGGAGATGATCACTTCCGGATCCACTGCATTCTGCTGTAAAAAATCCTTTAAAAGCGGCATCCGCCCAATCCGCTGTTTTACATTCATATAAGATTCCTTCAGCTTTCGCATTTCCTGCAGGTTCGTCTGATCGATAGCAGCAAACACCTTCTTCTTCGCCACCTCTTCAAAATTAATGGAGGAAACGCCCTGAACAAAACGATTGGTCTGCATCCGACGGCGGATATGATCTTTATTGAGCGAGCGGTCGCCGGAGAGTGCCACTGGAATCAGGTAGTTATTTTTATAATTGCCGATAAAATCCACGACGGTTACGAAATCCTTGGCGGGGTCTTTGCGGAGTCCTCTCCCAAGCTGCTGGGTAAAGATAATGCTCGACTGCGTCTGCCGGAGCATGACGACCTGGTTCACACTCGGTATATCAATGCCTTCATTGAATATGTCCACTGTAATAATGTATTCAATCACACCGTTTTCAAGACGATTCACCTGCTTCCACCGCTCGTCCTGCGAATGGGCCCCCGTCAGCACTACGGTATTCCGTCCTTTTTGGTTCATGAGAGCCGACAGCTCTTCTGCCTCCCGGTTGCGGCTGCAAAAAATCAGTCCACGCACCGCCTCCCCGGAATGACCGTAATAATGGATTTTTTCGAGCAGGTGTTCTACGCGCTCTTCCGACACAAGCCGGTTCAAATCTGTCGTCTGATCAATCACTTCCCCGTCTTTTTCATAATCGGTCACTCCGAAATAATGAAAAGGACAGAGCATTTCTTCTTCAAGCGCTTCCTGCAGCCGTATTTCATACGCCACCTGATAGTCAAACAGAGCGAAAATATTTACATCATCGCTTCGTTCCGGTGTGGCGGTCATACCAAGTAAAAATGAGGCCTGAAAATAATCAATAACTTTTTGGTACGACGCAGCCCCCGCCTTATGTACTTCATCAATTAAAATGTAATCAAACGCTTCAGGGTCGAACTGATGCAGATGGATATCTCTTGAAATCGTCTGTATCGTTGCAAACACGTAGCGGGCCCCGGTGTCCTGACCGGCGCCGGTATATAATCCGAAATCTTCTGTGCGTCCGCCGAGAACCTGGGAGAAGTCGTCCTTTGCTTTCCGCAGAATCTGCTCCCGGTGTACGATAAACAGCATCTTTCGGGGCCGGTACTTTCGGACATCGAATGCAGCCAAATACGTTTTTCCTGTTCCTGTTGCTGAGATGACGAGCCCCTTTTGCTCCCCGGCTGTTCTCAAGGCCTCCAGTTCTTTCAAAGCTGCCTGCTGCATTTTATTCGGCTTGATTTCAAGTGCTTCCTTCATTGCGTTCCGTGCAATCCAGCCTGGAGAAAGCTCAGCAATCTTCTCCTGGGCCTGCGGGCGATACAGCTGTTGATACTTTTCTATCCATTTCTCCGTCAATGGAATCGCCTGCGACCAGGTATCTTCAAACTGCTGTCGGAAGTGATGAATCACTTCTCCGTTTTCATGAGAGTGCAGCTTAATATTCCATTCGTAGTTCACCTTCAGCGCATGCACCGTCAGATTCGAACTCCCGACCATCAGTGAATAATGGTCTTTATGCTTAAATACATACCCTTTAGAATGAAACCCATCGATTTCCGCTAATCGCACTTCCACATTTGTAATTTTCAGCAACTCCTGAAAGACCTTCGGCTGATTAAACTGCAGAAAGGTGGAGGTAAGTATTCTCCCATGCACGCCGCGTTCTTTCAGCTCCAGAAGATGTGTTTTCAAGGTGGCCAGGCCGCTTTCCGTAATAAAAGCTACGGAAAAGAAAAAAGAGTCACATCGGTGCAATTCATAAAGAAGTGTAGCGAGCACCTCCTCATGCTTCTTTTTGTCATTCATCAAAAGCTTTGGTGCAAAAGGACTGCGCTCGTAGCTGTTCTGGTCAATAAAGCCGCGGTATAAAGATTCCTGTAATTGACGTACTGTGTCCATCATCAAGCTCCTGCCTATGTTTGTAATAAAAAACTACTGAGTGATTTTATGAATGGCGGGAATATCTGCCGGTGCCCAGTCCAATTCATACAGATTTTCTTTATGTACCCATTTGATTGTACGGTGTTCCGTAAGCCTCGGTTCTTCTCCTGTAAGCCTGCAGTAAAATGTCGTTAAGTGCACGATGCCGAAATCATATTCATGCGTTGTTTCCTCAATTCTGTCCTCAATGCTGATGCCGCATTTCATCTCTTCCCTGATTTCTCTTTGCAGCGCATCTTCCGGCGTTTCCCCTGCTTCAATTTTCCCACCCGGGAATTCCCATTTCAGCGGAAGAGTTTTCGTCTGTCCGCGCTGGGCGCAAAGAATCCACTCTTTGTCGTAAATGACTGCTCCCACCACATAGATGTCTTTTTTCATTTTACGTCCGCCTTTCTGCATGGAGATGCGTTCTGACTTCTTTTTGCCAGCTTACTATACTTTCCATTTTTCAGGCAAATGTGTTTCCTATAAAAAACCTCCGGCCCGGGGCCGAAGGAGATGACTTAGTCGTTGTATTCTTTTTCAAATGTTTTCGTGCTTCTTACTGTGTCAATCGGCCGCACAGATGCTTCGATCTGTTCGCGCTGCGGCTCGAGCATCGGCGGCAGAGCGAGATTTTCTCCGAGGGTTTCATATGGTTCATCTCCCATGAATCCCGGTCCGTCCGTTGCAAATTCAAATAAAATCTGCGGTGCCACCTGGGAGTAAAGTGATTCAAAATAATGCCGGTTCACGTACCCCGATGTGCGGAAGCGGAAGTCTGCCATCCGCTGAATCCAGGCGTCGAGCTCTTCGCGGTCCTTTACCCGGAAGGCCGAGTGGTGAACGGTGCCGTATCCCTGACGCGCCGGCGGAAGTACCGCGTTGTATTCGACGATCACCTGGGCGCCGTTTCCTCCTTCTCCGACCTCAAATAAATGAAATGAGCCGTCATGCCCGATTTCTTTAAACATGAGCACCCGCTCCATCATTTCTTTAAAATAGTCAATGTTATCGATACGGACGTAAATGGGACCGAGCCCCGTAATCGCGTACTCGTCCGGGACAGGACCGCTTTTCCACGGTTTCCCTGCCGGCACTCCTTCATTGTTTTCATCGGAAACAAGTTCATACTGCTGTTCATCGAAATCAACGAATGGGAGCCGTTTTTTGCCAAAGCGTTCGTAGATGCCCTGGTGCTTAACATCTTTTCGGTCAAACCGTTTTTCCCAGTATGCTAAAGCCTCGTCACTTGGCACCCGGAAAGATGTTCGCGCGATCTCATTCGTGCCGTGTGTGCCTTTAGGGATACCCGGAAAATCAAAAAAGGTCATGTCTGTGCCGGCATTTCCTTCATCATCGGCGAAAAACAAATGATACGTCTGGATATCGTCCTGGTTCACGGTTTTTTTGATCAGTCTCATGCCTAATACGTACGTAAAGAACTCATAATTTTTTTCTGCACTGCTCGTAATAGCTGTTACGTGGTGCAGGCCTCTGATTCCTTCCACCATGTGTTCCTCCTTTGTTCCAAATCCTTTTTAGATTTCACATAAAAGGGGCGCGTGCGCCCCTTTTAATTACTGCTGCTCCATACCTTTTTTCACCCATGAAGCCACTGTCACTGTACGCTTCGCCTGATGCTTGACGGCTTCTTCAATATCTTCCTGCATGTTGCCTTCCTGGTCGACCGTTACACTCGTGCCATATGGGTTGCCGCCGGAAGCGAATGTGACTGGATCTGTGTAGCCCGGGGAAGCTATAATGGCGCCCCAGTGCATCATCGTCGTATACAGGTTTTTCACTGTAGCTTCCTGTCCGCCGTGCGGGTTCTGGGCGGAGGACATGCCGCTCACTACTTTATTGACCAGTTTCCCGTTCATCCACAGGCCGCCGGTAGTATCAATGAACTGCTTCATCTGTGCCGGCAGGTTGCCAAAACGCGTCGGCATGCTGAATATAAAGGCATCTGCCCATTCCAGATCAGCAAGTGTCGCTTCCGGAATATGAGAGGTATCTTCGAGGTGCTGCTTCCAGGCCGGGTTTCCATGTACCGCTTCGTCAGGTGCAAGCTCCGGAACACGGACAAGCTTCGCTTCCGCCCCGGCTGCCTCTGCGCCTTCCACGGCCCATTGTCCCATTGTGTAGTTTGTGCCTGTTGCGCTGTAATAAATAACTGCTACTTTTACATTTTCCATTGCTTCATCGCTCCTTGTATTTTGTTTCAAAAAATCAAATAGTCCCACTTTCGTGCACCACCATTTCTTTTAATCCTGCATGTTTTCTGGTATAAGGATGCGTGCTCCATTCACACACGAGAGTCAATTCAGTTACAGCACCGATCGTTGATACCAGGCAGCCGCCTGTTCCACTTCCTCTCTTGTCAGCTGATGGCCGCCGTCCTCCCAGTGAAGGGTGACCTCAGCACCTGCTGCTTCAAGCATTTTCGCCAATTCCTCTGTTTCTTCCGGGCGGCAGATCGGGTCATTTTTTCCCGCTCCAATAAACACAGGCAGACCTGTTAAATCCGGAAGCTGTATACCGCGGCGGGGCACCATCGGATGAAAAAGCACCGCCCCTTTCACCGGCTCTTCGTAATGAAAGAGCAGGTTCGCAGCAATATTGGCGCCGTTGGAATATCCAACCGCCACGACGTTTTTCCGGTCAAATGAATGTTCTGCAGAAGCGGTGTCTATAAATCCATACAGCTCTTCCGTCTGTTTCATTAAATCTTCTTCATCAAACACGCCTTCGGCCAGCCGTTTAAAAAATCTTGGCATGCCATTTTCCGTAATATTTCCACGCACTCCAAGCACCGAAGCGGAATCATCTATCATTCCCGCTACCGGTAATAGATCGTTTTCCGTGCCTCCTGTTCCGTGAAGAAGCATAAATGTCGGTTTGTTCTGGTCAGTTCCCTGTTGAAAAATGTGTTTCACTGTAATCCTCCTTTATTCTGATGCATACACCGGTTCCAGTGACGCTTCAATCTGCTGTCGCCTTGGCTCCAGCCATACCGGCAGCTTCAATTCCTGCCCCAGCTGTTCGAGCCGCTCGTCCCGGGTAAACCCCGGCGGATCGGTCGCAATCTCAAACAACAAGCCACCGCGCTCCCGGAAATAAATGGCTTTGAAATAATCACGGTCCTTCACTTCTGTGGGCATGTAGCCATGGGCCGCTATACGCTGCTGCCATTCGAGCTGCTCCGCGTCGTCCTGAGCCCGGAAAGCGATATGGTGTACAGTACCTGTCCCAAGTTCTCCCCTTGGAACGGGAGCTGTACTGATATCAACGGTATTACCTACAAAGGCTTCGCTCTGGAAACGCAGATACATCCCCTCCTGCCCTGCATAATTCATTCCCATCACCTGCTCGAGAAGATCAGCTGTCTGGTGAGGCGCCCCGGAATTCAGTACCGCCCCGGCAAATCCCTGAATGGCGTAAGCCTCAGGTACCGTTGAAGAACTGTTCCTGTTCAGCGGACGTTCCGTCAGCTCTAAATGAAGACCGTGCGGATCCTGAAAGCGGAGATACGCTTCGTTGTATCTTCCGAATTGTTCTACTTTCACCCCGAAAGCCGTGAGGCGTTCTTTCCAGAAGGCAAGACTCCCGGTAGGGACAGCGAATACCGTGGTATCCACCTGGCCGCTGCCGGTGCGCCCTTTACGTGCCTGACTCCATGGAAAAAACGTCATAATGGTGCCCGGCGAACCTTCACTGTCACCAAAGTACAGATGATACGTGCCGGGGTCATCAAAATTAACGGTTTTCTTAACAAGTCTTAAACCAAGTACTTCTAAATAAAAGGCGACATTTTCTTTTGGATTTTCTACGATAGCCGTAATGTGATGAATACCAGCAGTTTTTTTCTTCATATTCATCCTCTCTTCACCATTATTTTGAAACCATATATCTTTAATTCAAGATATTAACGTAAAAAAATTTATTTTTTGAGAGAAAGACCTAATTTTTTCAGCATAGCTATAAATGTTTCTTTTTCCTGGTCATCAAGTACACTGAACATCTCCTGAATAGCTGCCTGGTGACGGGGGAAGATCTCATCCATCAGGGCAGATCCTTCCTCTGTAATACGTACATTAATAATTCTCCGGTCTTCCGGACACCGGGTCCGGAAAAGATATTTTTTCTTTTCGAGTTTATCAATAACGTATGTCATGCTTCCGCTCGAAAGCAGAATTTTTTCTCCGATGCGTTGAATGGCCTGTTCTCCTTTGTGATACAAAAGCTCGAGCACAGCAAATTCAGTAGGATTCAAACCATGCGCACGTATATCTTCCCGAATTTTTTCTTCTACTGCGTGATTGGCTCTTGATAACACGACTAATGATTTTAAAGCGAGGTCCTGCCCACTCATAGGATTGCTCATGCTTACCATATCCTTAATTCAATTATCTTTAATTAAAGATAATATTACACTTTTGTCCTGGGAAGTGTCAAGGGCCATCTTTGCTTAAAGGAATGAAAATAATAAGAACCGGGTAAAGCAACGATAACACTCACCTTGGGGAGGACTTTCTATGTATAGTCTGACACCGGTAACATTTGACAAGACAGGACGCCTTTTTGTGCCTGCCAGGCTGCATCATGTCTCTAAGCACTCAACCATTACTATCACTCTCATGGCTTCTGAAAAATGTTTGCACTTTTCTTTTAATACAATACCGCCGGAAGGGGTATTTTACAAGAAAAAAGTTGACCCCGACGGGCGCGTGCTCCTTCCTGCCTCCTTCCGCCACTCGCTGCAGTGGGAGGAAGAGACCCTGCTTGAATGGGATGAAAGTGAGGGTGATCTTTATCTGAAAACCTATACAGCCTCCTGCGCCCTCTGCAGAAAAAAAGAAGAGTTGCTGCCCGCAGGCCAGTCGTATCTGTGTCTCGACTGTCGGGAAGAAAGCTCCCATGCAGAAACAAACCGTTGGAAGAGCACATTGGATCAGCTGTTTTCCGATCATTTCACCTACTGCAGGAAAGCTCTCACTCTTGAAGACACCGAAGACGTTCATCAGGCGCGCGTGACCGGGCGCCGACTTCAGGCGCTTATCGATTTTCTGGGCATTCCACGTTCCCATGACGTCCGCACACGGCTAAAGCGTATCCACCGCCTTCTTGCCCCTTTAAGAGAGAGTGATGTGATAATTTCTTCTTTTCAATCGCTCCTAGACCAGACAACGGATCCCCGGCAGGAAGAAGTATTTAAAACAGTTTTACGACTCCAGTACCTCAAACAAAAAAAGCATCAGCAAGCTCTCCTTACAAAACTCCCCGAAATGATTAAAGACGCGCATATGAAGCAATGGCATTTCTTTCTTGAAAGCGAGCTACCGCTGTTCAGCAGATTTTTCCCCTTAAAAGATCGACTGGAGAAAAAAGAAAGCACCTATCGAAAAACTTTTCGCCGCTACGAATCCATTAAAGACCGTCATGGCTGGACACACGCCCGGACCCTCGCCGCCCTGCATGACGTACGCCTGCAAACGAAAGAGATGCGTTATCTGTACAAATACACCAGCAGTATATACCAGTTTGATGGGAACCGTTCCGAAGAACTGTACAAACAAATGCAGCCTCTGCTTGGTGATATTAACGACCGGCGCGACTGGCTTCGTGAAATTCATAAGAAAAAAGTAAAAACCCGCCTTTCTCAAAACGGTGTTCAAATCCTCTCACGTATTTTTAATGAGGAAATTTATAGACTTCATAAAGAACTTGTACGCTTATGATAATTTTTTCTTTCTTTTTTTATTTTCTATGTCTGCTACCTTTTCTTTTCGTTTCCGGGCAGGCAGAATCCACCGGTAGCTTCCATTCGGTTCATTTCCTTCTTCAACGTCAAAATTCTTATGCAGGCTGAAGTATAATAAATAAAGCAGGCTCCACACATGAATCCCTGTCATCCAGCCGGTCAGCAGCGGCTGTGGAGTAAAAGCCTCTAAAAGAATATTTACAGCAGCAACGAAGGCTAAAACCGCCTTAAATGAAAGCATCAGTAATAATATCATAGGCCATTACTCCTTTCTGAAAAGTTATTATACCAAAAATTCCGCTTACATTCCTCTTTTTTCCATAAATAAAACCGGCCGGGGCATTCCGGCCGGTTTATTCATTTTCCCCCTTTTCAAGCGTACCATCTAAATTAAAAACAACTCCGCGTTGCTCTATCTTTGTTTCTCCCATTTCAAACAGTACTGTTCCGGCCTGCGGAGTGAGCCGGTCCTTCGTTTCGTAATTGACGTGTACCGCGCGTTCGTTATTTTTTTCCACAAAGTTGATCGTGTACTGAATATTATGGCCATCGCTGCTTTTCGTGGTGTGTGTGCCTTTTTCTGGTTTGAACGTAATTTCGGTCATTAGAAAACCTCCCTTTTCTTGCGGTCTGATTACCTTTACCCGCACAGGGCTTACGTTCAACCTTTTCTTACGAAGCGATTCTTAACACCTGACCGACGCTGATAACACTCGTATTGGAAATATTGTTGTCTGCAGCGATTTTTTGGACAGTAGTGCTGTTTACTCTAGCAATGCTGTACAACGTATCCCCCGATTTTACGGTATAAGTGGTAGAAGAGGACGGAGGGGTAGTGGTGGTGCCTTTACCCGGAATTTTCAGTACCTGGCCAACCCTGATGACATTCGAACTCGTCGGAATACTGTTAGCTTTTTTCAGCTCTGTCACGCTTACATTATTGCGGTTAGCAATGCTGTACAGCGTATCTCCCGATTTTACGGTATATGATCCGGAAGTAGCAGGAGGCGGAGCAGTGGTGCCTTTACCCGGAATTTTCAGCACCTGGCCAACCCTGATGACGTTCGAACTCGTTGGGATGCTGTTAGCTTTTTTCAGTTCTGTCACGCTTACATTATTGCGGTTGGCAATGCTGTACAGCGTATCTCCCGATTTTACGGTATATGATCCGGAATTAGCAGGAGGCGGAGCAGTGGTGCCTTTACCCGGAATTTTCAGTACCTGGCCAACCCTGATGACGTTCGAACTCGTTGGGATGCTGTTGGCTTTTTTCAGCTCTGTCACGCTCACATTGTTCCGGTTGGCAATGCTGTACAGCGTGTCCCCCGATTTTACGGTATAAGAAGCTCCTCCGGCCGACGTCGAATCCTGCATTTGCAGAAGTTCAGAGACCGTTACAAATTTGTACCCTTGCGCTTTCAGCTTTGTAATCATTTCCGGCAGTGCGGCCGGTGTGCCAGGCGCTCCTGCCCCTGTGTGCATTAATACGACCGAACCCGGTTCAATATTATTTACTACTTTATTCAATACCTGTGTTTTTGAAAGCCCTCTCCAGTCAATCGTATCGATATTCCAGTGCAGTGTATGCGTATAGCCTGCATCTCCTACCGTTTTAAGCACGGTGGAATTCGTAGCGCCGAACGGAGCCCGAAAGATTGGCTTAGTTGATTTCCCGGTAGTGCTTTTCACCAGGGCTTCCGTGTCTGCTAATTCTTTTTTCATTTTAGTAGTGGAAATGGTAGTGAAATCAGGATGGGAGTAGGAGTGATTGCCAAGCTGGTGTCCGGCAGCCGCTATATTTCGTATAGACTGCGGGTGATCTTTCGTTCCAGTTCCTGTCAAGAAGAACGTAGCTTTTACATTGTGGGTCGACAGCGTCTGCAGGATTTTAGAAATGTTAGTGCCGTCCGAGCCGTCATCAAAAGTCAGCGCCACCACCTTGCTCGAAGTATTTCCTTTCACGACATACTTTGAACTCGCAGCGTCCGCCTGAACCGGAAACGAAAAACAGGTAACAAGCAAAAATACTAGAAGGACTGCGGCTTTAAACCACTTCATACCCATCCTGCTCACCCCATTTATTTATTTATGCCGGTCGACCGGCATATGTATGAGTGAACACGCATTTATTATTTCCTTTATTATACTGCTTATTCATAAATAAGTACCGTGCTATAAGAACTATATTTATATATATAAAGTACATTTTTTTAGAAATATTTATTAATTTTAGAAATAAATACAAAAAAAAGCCTGAAGAGACAGGCTTTTTCTTAATCAACACCATTTACATAGATGGATAACCATCGGGATTGTGTTTAATCCAGCGCCAGGAATCTTCACACATATCTTCCACTCCTTTTTGAGCGGTCCATCCCAGTTCGTTACGTGCCTTGGACGGATCAGCATAACACACTGCAATATCTCCCGGACGCCGGTCCCGTATTTCATATGGAACTTCTTTGCCGGATGCTTTTTCGAATGCCTCCACCAAATCCAGTACACTGTAGCCCTGGCCGGTGCCAAGGTTAAACTCTCCAATTCCCGGGCCTTCCATCGATTTATACAGAGCGCTTAGATGGCCCTTGGCAAGGTCTACAACGTGAATGTAGTCCCGTACTCCTGTGCCGTCTTTTGTCTGATAATCATCGCCAAACACGTTCAGCTGCGGAAGCTTCCCTACAGCTACCTGTGTTATATATGGCATCAGGTTATTCGGTATACCGCTTGGAGACTCTCCGATTCTACCGCTTGGATGCGCACCGATAGGGTTAAAATACCGGAGAATAGAAATACTCCATTCGTGATCGGACACGTAAAGATCCCGGAGAATATCTTCAATCATCAGTTTTGAATTGCCATAGGGATTCGTCGCCTGAAGCTCAAAGTCTTCGGTGATTGGATTTGTTTTTGGCGTACCATACACGGTAGCCGAAGACGAAAAAATCATCTTTTTCACATTATATTTTTTCATTGTTTCAAGCAGAATAATACTACCGGTAATGTTGTTATGATAGTATTTAAGCGGTATTTCCACAGACTCTCCCACTGCCTTCAGCCCTGCGAGATGAATAACTGCCTCGATATCAAATCGTTCAAATATGCTCTCCATACCTTCACGATCCAGCAAATCCACGCTGAAGTATTCAAGACTCTTTCCTGTAATCCCTTCCACCCGTTCCAGAGAAACAGGCCGGCTGTTGGAAAAATTATCAATAACCACTACCTCATGACCTTCTTCCAACAGTTCTACACAAATATGGCTTCCTATATATCCTGCGCCGCCAGTTACTAGAATCATCACTGATCTCCTCCAAAATTTGGTTATTTATTATTTCCAAACTACATCATTTTCTTTTTAATAACAATACTAATACGTGCAAAGCTCTTTACTGCTCTGCTTTTCTTTTATCTACTCCCAGACATTGTATCCATGCGGGGAATGAAAATGGCAGAAGCCGTGAAGCTCCGCATATTGCCGACTTTCCTTCTCTTCACGCCCCGATACCGTGAGCACTTGAATTTTGTGTTTTTTCCGCAGCTTTTTTAATTTGGCAATTTTCTGCTGCGCCCATTCATCCCCCGCAATTGATGAATACTCAAACCCTTCCCACATGATGCCGTTTACAAACGGATACGTGACAGCGCTGAGCGTATCAAACCCCCAGTTTTGAATGATGGCAAGCTGCGGATGCTTATCTTTAATGCTTTGCATAAACGAAGCCACCGCTGCACGCTGTGTACTTATTATTTCAGGATCATTTTCGTGCTCATCATCAATATTTCCTACCGTGTCTAAAAACACACCGTCACATCCCTTGGAGTAAACCTGCTTTGTGACTTCATTCAGCAGGACTTGCCGGTAATGCACTTCATCCATATTCATAAGGTAGGAATCCCACTGTTTATAATATACACGCCCCCCGTTGCGGTGAAAAAAATCTTTTTCCTCCATCTGTGCATACAAAGCCTCATTCCACCGGTCTGCTTCCATTGCATTAATATAACCGTAAACTTTCGTTCCCGCCCGTTGAATGGCTTTCACCTGCTGCCTGGAATAATACACCGGCTCAATGATTACTACATCATAATTTTTCATTTCCCTAAGTATGTTTTTGTTTGGGGAATCGTAAAAAATTTTGTAATTTTTTACTTTCAACAGCGGGAAAGCACTGTGAGAAGCGGGTTTTAATTTCATTAGAAAAGACTTATAAAAAAATACAGAAAAATTTGTAACAAAAATCATTTTTTGTGAGATAATACCCATAGCGCTCCTCCTTACAGATAATAAACAAGCATTGAAGCACAAAATTAGGACCGGTCCTTTTTGAGTGCAGGGATTTATGAACCATGTCATTGCACCCTTAATATCACAAATTCAATTCTTTTGTAAGTACAAAGTTTCATCAATCTTACTCTGAAGGGGCAGCAATAGCAACATGGCACGTAAATTTAATATAACTTTTTGAAGAGGTGATGGGATGATTTACACGCAGAAAAATGTGTGGAGAAAAGTTGTGGAGCTGCTCGTTGTCGTTCTTGTACTCGGAATCATTGACCAGGTATTTCAGCTGGGGATGCTTGATTGGACACTTAACCCATTTTTGTTTGTTATTTTGTTTTTCTCTCTGCGGTACGGCATTAATATTGCCATTCTAAGTTTTTTCACTACCCTTGTATATCACGTTATTGCCACGTTTACAGCAGGGGATGATCTATTTCTTCTGTTTTATGATACCGGGGATTACCTTTATTTATTATTTTCCCTGCTTCTCGCTGTTATATGCGGCCTTTACAGTTCGTCCTACCGGGAACGCTATGAAAGCATTACGTACACCCAGGATGAATTGAAAGATGATAATAAGGAACTGACCAGAACAATTAAAGAACTCGAGGATTCCCAGCGGGTCATGCAGGAAAAAGTACTGGACTCCGAACATACTCTTGCCCAGATTTACCAGGTGGGCATCAAGCTGGACCAGCCTACGCCAGAGCTTGTGCGAAATGAAGCGATAGCGATTATCGCAGATTTATTTAAAGCTAATGACATTGCGATTTATCACGTTGATTCGTCCAAAAGATCCCTCCGGCTGAGAGTACGTCAGGGAAGTTCGCAGACCCTGCCGCAAACCGTATTTTTAAGCGAAGAATCATCTTTTTACCAACGTTTGTTCACAGAAAAAGCTATCACGCTGCGAAATATCAAAGATGAAAAAAATGCCCCGGTAATTGCAGGGCCAATCGTTTACAATAACGAAATCCAGGAAGTATTGATTATCGACCAGCTCGACTTTGCCCGTCTTACCACCCATGAAATCCAAATTATGTCCTTTGTGCTCGACTGGATTTCCAATCGTATCGAAAAAGCACGTGAATGGCAGGCGAAGGATGAAGAGAAGCAAATGCTTCCAGGTACAAATGTTTATTATAAAGACGCCTTTGATGCTCACGTTGCACAGCAGGACGTACGTCAGGAAGAATACGGCGTGCCATACAGTACGGTAGCCATTCAGTTTGACCGCTTTGAAGGGATGTCTGTTGCTGAAGCTGAAGTTATTTTGCGGACCTATCTGCGTGAAATAGATATTATCGGCTTTGATTCCAAACAGAGTATTCTTTATTTCCTCCTTCCCGGCACCGATGCTGAAAATGCCCAGGTTGTGGAAAAGCGGATTAAGAAAGCCTTAAAAGAAAAAGGAGGTACTCATGCTGGGTAATCTCATACAGCCAACGATACTAGTTATTCTTTTTTACATCGTTCACGCCTGTATTCTGTTTGCAGCGGCGAAGGCCGCGAAAAAAAGACTGAAGCCTGAGCAGTACGGAGCTGTTATCTGGATTGTACTGATCAGCTGCTTTCTTCCTTTCATTGGGGAAGCCTTCGGTCTCCTTGCCTGGTGGGGCTCCAAACGGGTGGATTCAAACAAAATCGTTTCTGATTATACAGAATACGTAAAGTTTCAGCCGATTAACCTCGAGCACCTTCGCTATGAAGCCAAAGACAATAAAAATCTCACTCCCTTGATGGAAGCATTTACAAATGAGAACCAGCCGGATCGTAAAAGCTTAATGCTTAAGTTAATTAATTCCAATATCTCAGACAAAGGAAAGTATTTGAATCTCGGCCTCAACAATGATGATTCAGAGACCGTCCATTATGCAGCCACAACGATGAATCTGCTTGTCGACCGCTATGAAAAAAGTCTAGATACAGCGAAAGCAGAGCATGACCGCTCCCACAATGAAGAGACTCTCAGCAGATTGATGGGCGTCTACCGGGGCTATCTCGACAGCCGCCTGCTTGACGATCATTCGCAGGAGCACCTCCGATACGTATTTCTTCAATTTTTAGAACAGGCAGCCAAAGACTTTCCGGACCATATGGAAGTTTTTAACCAGCTTGGAGACATCTATCTGCAGCAAGGTTCCCCGACACAGGCCATCAATACGTACATGTATATGCTTCAGGCTTTCCCACATGAAGCCGATGGCTATTTGAACCTGATTGAATACTACTATAATCAAAAAGACTGGACTGGTATTGGGCAGGTACTCTCCCGGATGCATGAAAATGTGGATACAGAAAAAATACCGGAAAACCGGCAATATATTGTCCGCCAGATGGGAGGGGTCGTTTCATGAGAAAACAGATGATGAAGTCAACAATTGGGCTCTTCGTTGTAATTTTAAGTATTCTTCTTATTCTCCAGTTTATCAGGCTCGAGCGTTTTCAGCTCTGGCTCCCCCATCAGGCATCTAATACAGCGGAAGAAACAGAAACGATGAATTCAGGCAGTGAGGAAACGGCGGGGGAAGAAATGAACGTCTACATTCACAAAAATGACAGTGACCTATCTGAAAAAACGTTAAATAACTTTGAATACGCTCTTGATTACGCCAAAGTGCCCTACACCGAAATTTCGCAGGAAGAAATTTCGGATCTCGAACCTTCTCCGTACAACGTGCTCGTACTCGCCGGCGAACATGCCGAAGAATGGCCTTTTGAAGAAATAGAATCGTTCGTCGAAGAGGGCGGACGCCTCTATATTGGTGCGCGATTTATTGATACCCGATACAATGAAATGCTCGGCATCGATGATGTGAATGATTTTAGCAACCGTCAGGGCCTGACTTTTGAGCAGGAGCTCTTCCCTGGCTATACCGATCTTGATTCTGATTCTGAACTGTTTTCCCACAGCATCGCCAACATAACGCTGCGCGAAGGAGCAGATCCTTATTTATCGACCGAAGGCGACCCGTTAATGTGGACGAACGAATATGGTGACGGAAAAGCAATGTTCTGGAACACTACCGCTATGGAAATGAAAAATGCACGCGGGATGCTGCTGCAGTCACTATCTATTCTGCCGCCTGCTTTTGCAAGCAGCCAGGCTGATATTAAGATGGCCCATATTGATGATTTCCCTGCTCCGGCTCCGACAGCGGAAGATGAGCAAATTGCCAGTCAGTACAATATGTCTGTGGAAGATTTTTACGCCGATGTCTGGTGGGAGGATATGAAGCAAATCGGCATGGACCATGATCTCACGTATACCGGATTAATCATCGGCACGTATGAAGATAGAATGGATGCCACGGCCGAAGAGCTTATTGAAAATGATCGCTTTCCACTGCTTTTCTTTGGCAGAAATGTCTACCGTCATGACGGAGAGATCGGCCTTCACGGATACAATCACCAGCCGCTTGTAACCGAAGACGAACCGATGGATCCCGAGCTTTTATACCGCCCTTGGGAAAGCCAGGAAAAAATGGAGGAATCACTGACACGGGTAGAGGAAGTGTTTCAGCATTACTACCCTGAAGAGGAATTTAAAACGTACGTGCCTCCTTCCAACGTATTGAACAGAACCGGGATTGAAGCAATTCATGAAGCTCTTCCAAGTATCAACACAATTGCTTCTCTCTATACAGGTGAAGGCGAAGGAAGCTTCATCCAGGAGTTTGAAGAAGACGAAGAATATCCGTCGATTTATCATTTCCCACGCATCTCCAGCGGGTACTGGGAAAGCCCTGACTCTCAGTTTATTCAGGCAGATGCAGTTGCAAACTTCGGTGTATTTTCCCACTTTATTCACCCGGATGACGTGCTTGACCCGGACCGGGCTTACGGAGAAGGCTGGGAGGATATGAAAGCCCAGTTTGAAGACATGGCAGTTTTTGTCGAAGAGACTTATCCGAATCTCGACAGCATGACCCAGGCCCAGGCAACAGAACGAATGAAAAGCTACCAGACTTCAAACATTGACGTTATATACCAGGAGGACCGGATTACGATTCAGGGAGAGAAACTGCTTGAGCCCTCTACTATGATGCTTCGTGTTGAAAAAGGAACCTCCATTGAAACAGGGAGCTTTGACTTCGGTTCCATTGAAGCCTACGGCGATTCCGGCACATTGTACCAGCTCACACTCGAAGAGCCGCAGGCTGAAATTCCACTAAAGGATGATGCATCATGAAAATAGGCATGGTTGTAGAAGGAAGCTATCCGTACGTCAGCGGCGGGGTGGCCAGCTGGGTCCAGATGCTCGTTAAGCAGATGCCTGAGCATGAATTCGTCATCATCGCCATTACTCCGGAGCCGATCTCTCCGGAAGATTACCGTTATGAACTGCCGCGCAATATTTCACAGGTGCTGAATCTTCCACTTAATATGCAGCAGCCGAGACGGCAGCGAAATTTCCAATTGACGCCCGAGGATGAAGAAGCTATTACTGAATGGATGATGTTTGAATCTGTCCGTTCGGACGCTCTGGTTGCTCTCGGACAGAAGCTCGGGGGCACAGAGAACTTTTTCTCAAGCAGCCTGTTCTGGGAAATTGTGCAGCAAAGCTATGATAAAGAAAACCAGTCCGGTTCGTTTATCGATTATTTCTGGATGTGGCGGGGCATGTTCGCTCCTGTCATTGAACTACTCCAATTTTCATTCCCCGAGCTTGATATTGTGCATTCAGCCTCGACAGGCTATGCCGGCATGGTAGCTGCAGCCATAAAAAAACAGCAGGAAATTCCGTACCTGCTGACTGAGCATGGTATCTATTCCCGGGAACGGGAGGAAGAAATTCTGCAGGCTGACTGGATACCAGATTATTACAAGCAGCGATGGATTACGTTTTTTCATCACCTTTCCCGTCAGGCTTACAAGGAGGCAGATGATGTGATCACGCTGTTTGCCCGTAACGGCGAATTGCAGGAGGATATTGGGGCCGACCCGGCTAAAATTGAAATCATTCCAAATGGAATTGACTACTCCCGCTTATCGCTCATAGAAAAAGATAACCATCATCGTTCCTATGTCCATATTGGTGCTATCGTTCGTGTTGTCCCTATTAAAGACATTAAAACGATGATTCATGCCGGGAATATTTTAAAAAGCCGGTCTGTCCCTTTTAAACTCACTATTATGGGACCGCTTGACGAAGACCTCGAATATGCCGGCGAGTGCCGGCGTCTCGTCGATCAGCTTGGCCTTCAGGATCACGTCTTTCTTGTCGGGAAAGTCAACATCACCGACTATCTGCCAACCTTTGACGTTTGTCTGCTGACGAGTATTTCTGAAGGTCAGCCCCTCGCCGTCCTTGAAGGCATGGCGGCAGGCCTTCCGTTTATCGCAACAAATGTAGGCTCCTGCTCCGAGCTGATTCACGGCCGGGAAGGTGATCCATACGGGCCGGCCGGCTTTGTTGTTCCGCCGGTTAACCCAGACCAGGTCGCCCAGCGCTGTGAATGGATTTATCAGCATCCGGAGGAAGCTGATAAGTTCGGCCGGAACGGTCAGAACCGGGTCGAAGCGTATTACCAGATTCACCAGTTTATCCAGGAGTACACAGAACGTTACCACCAAAGGGGGCTCGAATATGGCCGGCATAGGGTTTAAACTCCAGCAGTTGTTTCAGGAAGACTATTTTTCATCCAGGATGAAAGCTTATGCTTTTGCCGGCCTGGTGACCGCCGGGCCCTGGATTGTTGTTATTGCTACTATTGCGATGATCCAATGGTTTTCAATGGTTTTTCTTCCAGTAACGCTGCAGGAAAGGGAACTGTTCAACTTATCTATTTCCTACTCGTTCATTTTTTCCCAGGTGCTTTTTGGCATCCAGCAGCTCGTAGTCACGCGATATGTGGCGGATTTATTTTACGAGAATAAGACAAATAAAGTCTTTCCCACCTTTCTCGGAATGACAAAAGTGACTCTGTTTCTCGCTGTTACCGCCTGGCTCATTTTTATATGGATCAGCTCTCTGCCATTTCTGTACGAGCTTTTGCTTCTCGTGTTGTTTGTAACTATTAATCTGATCTGGGTACTGTTTTTATTCTTAAGTGCCGCAAAGTTTTACCAGGCTGTTGCCTACAGCTTTTTGTCCGGGGCAGTAATTGCGGTCGGTATGGTATTTCTTCTCGGACGCTCCGCAGAAGCTTTTACGTTTATCCCGCACGCTACAAGCTTTATGCTTGTGCTTGGGTTTACGAGCGGCATGGTTATCACCTTATTCGGGCTGCTGTTTTCGATGCTGATTACGTTCCCACTTCATACGTCTGACAGCCAGTTTCAATACATCAGCTATTTTGACAAATACCCGACCTTATTCTGGACCGGATTTTTGTATAATGTCGGTATCTGGGTATGCAACTGGATTATCTGGTTTGGGGAAGGAAGATCGATTCTTCTCGACTCATTCGTTTATAACCGGGTGTATGACACCGCAATTTTCTGGTCATACCTGACTATTATTCCTACGTTGATTATCTTTGTCGTATCCGTAGAGACCCGTTTCTACGAACGGTATCGTTCGTTTTACGGCTATATCAACCAGGGAGGGACGCTTCAGCAGATCAAGACGGCGAAGGAATCTATGCAGTACGTCTTAAGGCAGGAGCTTGAGCGGCTCGTTCGCAGCCAGGGCCTGATTTCGATAGTAATCATTTTATCGATCGGCTATGTTACTACCTTTATACCAATCGAGGACGATATTATCTCGATCTTCCGTTTTACGACGGTCGGAGCGTTTTCAAACGCTCTGGTTCTTGTTCTGACGCTGATTCTTCTTTACTTTGAAGACCGGCGCGGCGCAATGATTACTTCCATTTTGTTTTTCTCTCTAAATGCGGTTCTCACCTTCCTGCTGCTTCCTTTGGGATACAACGGGTACGGACTTAGCTTTGCCCTTGGATCGAGCGGGGCCCTTCTGTTTGCTCTGCTCCGTCTTACGTACTTTATTGAAAAAGTCGATTATTTTGCTTTCTGCAACCCTAATAACCTTGAACGTCCAAATCCGCCGACATTATTTACTAAAATGAGCCAGTGGATGAACAAACGCACCATCCTTTAAAAGCATAAGAAAGGCCGGACGGATAAACTGCTATCCGTCCGGCTCTTTTTTATTCAATGACATCACGTGCGGGGGAATCCTGGGACAATTCAAAATTGTAATTCGAGGCGTTTTTGTACTGCGGATTCACGTAGCGGGAATCGTTATTACTGCCAATCAGGGACTGAAATTCATTAAGCGTGGAGACCTGCTCATTTTCCCAGATCCAAATACCTTTTTTGCCCTTCTCCCGGTGATACACGTTCTGGTCAAATTCGTTATCCGTGTTGTCTTCAAAGTAATTAGCCACAAATACACGGGAGCTTCCTGCTGTTAAAATATTATTTTCAATCCTGTTGTTTTCCGTATCATTCTGCAGCAGCAGCTGTCCCCCGTCCAAATCGTTTGTATCGTTACGGTATATAACGTTTTCTGCAATTGTGCTGTCCTTCGTGCCGCCTCTTTTTTCGTCATATCCACCGATGGAGATACCCGTGAAATTGTTTTCATAGACTGTGTTCCCGGTGATCCGGATATTATCCGCCTGTTCCCCGTCCTGCTCCGAGGTCGCTTCAATACCAAGGTCATTCCTGTAGACCGTATTGTTTTGAATATCAATGTCGCTGCCGCCGTCTACATAGATGCCTCCCGCAGCGTAAACGTCCCCCTCACCATAAGCAGGATTGCCATACGAAGAATTGTCGTAGACGGTATTGTTTTCCACCATTCCGTTCCGGGTGTAATCAAGATCCGGGTCATCTCCAACATCCTCGTACCCGATCATGTCAATTCCAATGTTATCGTTGTGGCGTACTGTATTCGAAGCGATCGTAAAATCTTCTACATTTCCATTTAACACGACTGCTTCGCTTGAACCGAGCACAAGATTCTCCACTGTATTGTTAATAACTTCGACATCGGTTATCGATTCCCGGCCGTACACTGCAATACCGTGAGCATTTCCGCTGTCTGCGTTTGTTTCAATACCGCGAATGTGATTGTTATCGAGCGTAATTCCTTCGGCGCTGTCATGAACGAAAATGCCTACTGGGGTTTCGTTGTTAAGCTCTGTCGATAAATTCTGAATGGTGAACCCACGGATGGTAATATGATCCTGTTTTTCTATACGAATCATTGCTGTTATACCTGCTTCTTCCTCCATTTCTTCACCACTTAAAATTACTTCTTCGTCTTCATACGCTTCAAACGTAACCGGGTTCGAGGCGCTGCCGCTTTGCGATACTTCGAGCGGTTCTTCGTACGTACCCCCTCTGACATAGACTATTGTCCCAGGCTCTGCCTGTTCAGAAGCTGCGTTCAACGTCTGCAGCGGTGCCGATTTACTGCCGTCATTACTGTCGTCCCCGTCCGCTGCTACATAAAGACAGGAGCTCGCGGCTGCCTGTGTGCATTCCGAAAAGATTAATATTCCAGCTGTAATACCCCCTGCAATAAGAAGCGCCAGGGCGATCCATAGTTTTTTCATATCATCGGCTCACTTTTTATCGAAGATGCCCTTAATATTTTATATAGGGATGATGCTTCCATTATTATACGTCATAACAAGAGGTAAGTCCTAGTTTCTGCTCGAAATTTTATTTTTTTACTAAGCCGATTCCAAGCGTTATTAAACCAGCGACAAGAAGTACTGCCCCGGCGTAAGCAGCATATATAAATGCGTTTGGCTCTGTCGCCTGTGGATCCAATACCGAAAAGAAAAAACCGGCCGGCAGCAGTATGGCCGACAGCGGAATGCTGTGGCGGACAAATTGTTTTGCTTTCGGCCCATATGAAGTATGATCCACGTATAAAAGCACGACCAGTGAAAGGATAAGAAGCACGCCTGCGTGCGCATGTCCTGCACGAAACAAATCCTGCCGGAGCGGATTATTTACGTAGCCTGTATCCTTGGAAACAATCATTTGAAGCAGACTGACGCCTCCGTAAATAACTGCAGGCAATACTATCATCAGCCATCCTGCTGTTCTGCGGCTTTCTTCTTCCATTTTCCTCCTCCTTATGAACCAGGTTATTTTCCGGCCGTCCGGCCCATTCGTTCGTTGGCTGTGCCGGTCGCTTTGGTTACTGGCTCAGTGCCAAGTGCTTTGCCGAGACCAAGGGACGGCATGTTTACATAAATCGATTCGTACGCCCCTTTGGGCACTATATACGTTTCGTGATAAATACCGACTGCATCATTTCCTTTAGTTCTTTTGTTAAACGTCCGCCACGCCTTCAGATGCTTCGGCGCCTTTGCGTATGCCAGCAATTGTTCCTTGGAATTCCAATACTGGATCATCATCGTTGTTGGAAACTGAATATAGCTTTGTATGCCCATGCAGCCCAGCTCTTTGTTTATGGATAATTCTTTTATCATCGGGGGCATCGCAATCAGAACCGGAAGCCCTTTATGCACCGCCCGCCATTTATTGATTTTCATTCCGATGACAAATACAGTAACATCCCGGTCTCCTGGCGTCGTATACCTGCCCTTCATTTTTTGATTGCCCATCCTTGTTCCCCTTTCATTTTAGTTTTTTCACAGGAATAACTGCTCCACTTTTCTTTATCATACTCCACTTTGTTTATTCCGCCCCGCTTTTCATAAAAAAGCTCTCCAGCTTTTTTAAGCCGAAGAGCTGTTATTAGGTTTCCACCACTTCATGTATCGTTGTCCGGTTCCGCCCTTTTTGTTTCGCATTATATAACGCCCGGTCCGCCTCGTTAATCACTTCTTCAATGTCCCGGCTCTCTTCCCATTTCGCTATCCCGATCGATACCGTTACCGGCACTGATTCCCCGCAGTGGTGCAGGATATTTATATTCATCTCCTCTTTCACGATCTCTGCCAGCCTTCCTGCCTCTGCATCATCTGAAACCTCTGCTGCTGCCAAAAACTCCTCCCCGCCCCAGCGGGAGACAAAGCCTTTATTTTTAAGGTTAGCCATAATAACTTCCGAGACATGTATGATAGCTGCGTCTCCTACCGCATGCCCGTATTGGTCATTAATTGATTTAAAATAATCGATATCGATCATCATAATATAAAAGGAATTGTTCTTTTCCATTTTTTCAGACATAAGCTCATACATCTTCCGTCTCGTAAAAAGCCCTGTGAGCGCATCGGTTGCGGCCATATGCTCAAGCTGCCGGTTCATCTCATGTAAATTTTGGATCATTTGGTCAAAATTATTACGGAAAATCGAGCCGAGCAGCGCTATAATACAAAGCGCACCCACCATATTTGCTTCCGGAAAAACGAAAGCCACAATGTCATTTTCGACGGGAGGAATACCTGCAGTGATCCTGTATAACCCCATATATATAATTATAATAATTGCAAAAGCCATAGCCTTTACCCCGCGGATCTGCGGGAAAAAGAACAGTACATAGGCAGTAACAATCATATAGTAATGAAAGCCCGTACCCCAGCCAAGCACTATCGTAGCAACAGCGGCATGGGCCATGACCTCTGTAAGTACGATGAAAAAACAAGTTACATATTTTCTTTTTTTCATTAGATAGAAGGCAATTACATATACAAGGCAGCTAATCACATTCAAAGCAGCCATCGTCTCGAATTGCAGCCACCAAAACCCTGCGAGCCAAACCATATGAATGATAAAGGCAATGTATACACCATACTTGATCGTCGTATGATATAACTGCATTTCTTTATTTTGTCCACTCAAAAGCCCGCCCTCCTTCAGCCACCAAACTGCAGACAGTATAGTTTTTTGGTAATAAAAAATATACTTAGTCTTTTTTTCTTAATTAAATAGTTCTTTAGTCTTATTTTATCATCATTATTATCCATTGTCTTCTAATTCACTCGTTTAATATGAATAAACTTTCATACTCAACCATATAAAAAACCGCTTTTCAGCGGTCTTTTACTTATTATTTATTTGCCGATATACACAGACTGAGGGCGTATGATCCGGTTATCTTTTCGCTGCTCTGCAATATGAGCACTCCAGCCGACACTCCGTGAAAGAGCGAATGTTGGGGTGAATAAGTTTGCAGGAAGCTCGACTGCCTTTAAAACAGCGGCTGCATAGAATTCTACATTAGTATAAAGCTCTCTTCCCGGCTTATATTCCTGCAGCAGCTGCACCGCCTTTTCTTCCACATGATACGCAGTATCAAGCCAATCGTTTTTACCTGCAATGCTTTCGCATATTTTCTTTAATGCCTCTGCCCTTGGGTCTGTCGTTTTATACACTCGGTGGCCGAAGCCCATCAGCCGTTCCCCGGCCACTATTTTCGCCCGCAGCCACGCTTCTGCGTTTTCTTTCTGACCTATAGCTTCAAGCATATTAATAACCCCGCCTGGCGCTCCCCCATGGAGCGGCCCTTTCAGGGCGCCGATTGCCCCCGCGGCCGCTGAAAAGAAATCTGATTCTGTGGAAGCAATTACCCTGGAAGTAAAAGTGGATGCATTCATGCCGTGCTCCATCGTTAAAATTAAATACGCTTCGAGCGCCCGGGTCTCCACTTCCTCCGGCTTTTGGCCGTGGAGCATATATAAATAATTAGCTGTATGGGAAAGGCCGGCGTCCGCCTGCACCATTTCTTTTCGCTGAAGCTGGCGGTGTCGGCTCGCGATAATGACTGGAAGCACGGCGATCAGCCGCTCAGCCTGATCGCGCAGCGGTTCTTCCAATGGAGCTTTTTCTGCCAGCGCGGCCACTGCAGCCTCGAGAACACTCATCATCTCCAGATCATCAGGAAACTGCTCAATCATCTTATGAATATGCTCCGGCAGCTTCCGTTTTTTCTTCAGCGATTCTGTAAATGCCTGCAGCTGCTGTTCATCAGGTTTTTCTCCTTCAAGCAGCAGATAAGCAGCTTCTTCAAACGACGACTCAAGCGCTATGTCTGCCGCCGGAAGCCCTCTATAAACCAGCCTTCCCTTTTCCCCGTCGACCATACTGACAGCAGTTTCGGCAGCAACTACATTTTCCAGTCCTTTTCCTTTCATTATCTCTTCCTCCTTTATAGTTGTTACATTTAGTTTATCGCGGGTATATAATAATAAATATTAAATAAAATTATCATTATCAATAATATTATCTTATTAAAAGAGGGATATATGATGAAAATAGAGTGGCTGGAGACGTTTACTGCTGCGGCTGTATATGAAAATTTCCGTCAGGCGGCCGAAGTACTTTTTATTACTCAGCCTGCGGTAACTATCCATATTCAGAATCTCGAAAAGCAGCTGGGGTTTAAATTATTTGTCTCCAAAGGCCGCCGGGTTACATTAAGTCCGGACGGGCGCCGGTTTCTTCCCCATGCGCAGGCCATTCTTAACAGTTATCACTCCGGACTCGATGATATGGAGCAATGGCAGCAGGGAAAGACACGTACACTGACCATCGCCGTTTCTCCGCTTCTTGCGGTCTCGATGCTTCCCCAGGTTATACGCACGTTTATAAAAGCCTACCCCCATATCGACGTGATCATCGACGTTCAGGAATCTGCTCTCATTGAACGCTGTCTCCATGACGGCTCTGCCGATATCGGTCTTTCTCTTCTCCCCGCTACTGGCAGCGATATGCACCAGAAGCTGCTGCATCAGGAGCCGGTGCTTTTAATTGCCCCACATGATGGAGGTGATGCTGAAACAGCTCTGCCTCTCGACAGTACGGACGTCCTGACGAAAAATGTTGTTTTCACCTACAACCATCCAGGCTACTGGGAAACACTGCTTCGAAAGCTGCGCACTCGCTTCCCCGCCCTGCAGACGATGGAGGTGTCTCAGAGTCACGTAACGAAGCGGTTTATCGAGGAAGGCCTCGGTGTTTCCTTTCTTCCCCGTTCCGCAGTAAGAAGGGAGCTTGCGGAAGGAAGAGTGCTTCATGTGGACGCCCCGGAATTCGACCTTCCGCAGGCTTCAACCCACCTGCTGTATAAGTACACCAGCGAAGAAGTCATTCAGTTTCTTGCTTATGTATAGAAAAAGTGCCGGCTCCCCCGCCGGCACCTACTGCTTTCCAATATTAAAAGCTTTCCTTCAGCCATTCAAGAAAGAGCTCGTAATCCTCCTCCACCCGCTCTTTGTAAAACCTCGACCATGTAACCATTTCCTCAATAAAAATTTCTTTGTCGTCTCCAATGGCTTTTAAAATTTCATTCTCGCTGTGATAATCCAGCAGTCCCTGCTGAATATCAACATCTGCCCGGGCATGAACTTTTGCTGATATTTTCCCCATTGTTTTCACCGTGCGGTGCATCCGTTTCGGCTTCTCCAAATGCTTACTCTTTAAATCTTTGTCGTACGGTGACCGTTCCCGCACGTAGTAATCGCGGTTCTGAAGCGTGAAGTAGCCTAAATAAGGGTCAGCCAGATGGTGCATCGCCCGCTGGGTTTTGATCACCCGCTTGCCCTGGTGCTTATTTGTGGTCCAGAACGTTTCTTCATACGGAAAAAAGTATGCCGGGATCGGCGTCCGCGCTTCTTTCGCTTCCAAAATAACATGATCCTCTCCGCCTTCAATTAAAATGTAAAAACGCTTCAAGCCGGTGGAACCGATACCGGCTCCTGTCTTTTTCACTATATCCTTGATTTCATAATGCTCTTCGCTCTCGTAGCTTTCCTCTGCCAGACTGCCTAAATACTGATCCCAGATTTTCATTATTTCCTGGTACTCATTGTCAGTCACTGAATCGAGTTTTGATTTTTCCCGTTCAAATATAAAGTCCCCGTCCTCATTGACAATGGTCTGCTTGTCGAGCTCGTGAGTAGCTTTTCGGTCCTCAAGCTTTTCGAGCGTCTTTTTGATTGGCTGCTTTGTATTTTTTGAAGTAAACTGCGTTTCCACTGGATCTTTTTTGCCTTTTTTGAATTTTTTCAGACGCTTATAATAAGCTTCTAAATACGTACGCACGAAAGCGTCCCGCTCGTCATCATCAAATCCCTGCTGCATCGCAAACAGCCGGATGCTGACCACCATGCGGAGCACGTCGTACAGATAAGAACCAAGATAGCCCTCATCAAAATCATCCACATCAAAAACAATTTTTCCGTTTTCATTCTGAAAGCTGCTGAAGTTCTCCATATGCATATCGCCCATAATCCAGGTCGGCCTGTCTTCTGGTGTATGATGCCGGAACGGAATATTAACTACATCGTAGTAAAATAAATACGCACTTCCCCGAAAGAAGCTGTAGGGGTCCTGTTTCATCTTGACGTATTTCGCCTTGCGGCGGGTTTTGTTCAGGTTCATTAACCGGTCATCGAATTGATCAAGAATTGTTGCCAGCGTCTGCTTGCGAAGGTATTTTTTTGTCGTATAAACATTCAGTTCTTTATTTTGTTCCGCCACAAAATCTCCCCTTTTTATGAATTCCATTATTTTCTATCGTACCATGTCAAAGCGCAGGTCTCATCTTTCGTCTTTTTTCCTTCTGTACCCCTGCTGTTCTTCGAAGCCTGGTTGTTTTATGCTACAATCACCTTAATCTATGCTACTAATCAATAAAGAAGGTCTTTGTATGTTTTCTGGCTCTAAATGTGTGCAGCCGGCCTGGCTGCGTCTTTTTGTTACTGCAGCAGCTGCCTGCGCCGGCGGCTTTTTCTTTTCCGTGCTGAATATTCCTGTGCCCTGGCTGCTCGGACCGATGGCGGTCGTTTTATTTCTTTCGAAGCTGCCCCGCTCACAGATGTACTGGCCGCAGTCCCTTAGAAACACCGGATTAATAATTGTCGGTTATACGATCGGACTGGCGTTTACGATGGAGACCTTTTACCAGATCGGCTCCCAGCTGCCAATGATGATTGGACTGACGATGCTGCTTCTTTTATTTTCCGGATTTATGGCCTTCGGGTTTGCTTCTCTTTCCGGGGTCTCCCTGCCCACGGCTTTAACCGGAAGCATTCCGGGAGGCCTCTCCCAGATGGTGACTCTTGCGGAAGAAGAAAAGCAGATTGATATTACGATCGTGACCTTCATGCAGGTAACCCGGATTATTTTAATTATGTTTTTAGTCCCCGTGCTTGCGGTGAGCCCCCTATTTACGGACGGAGATGCGGCGTCCGGAGGCAGCTCCGTCCAGACAGCGGCCTCCTGGGACGGTCTTTTCCCTTCAGCGCTTCTGTTTCTTGGCCTCTGTCTCACCGCAGCCTGGACTGGACAAAAGCTCCGGCTTCCGACCTCCTATATGCTTGCTCCCATGCTTGTAATGATCGGTGTTACGCTTACCGGTCTGCAGGCTCCGGCTCTCCCGGTTGTTATAACGAACGGAGCCCAGCTGTTGATCGGCACTTACTTCGGTCTGCTGCTCCGGCCCGAACAGCTTCAGAAGAAAGCAAGGATTGGAGCACTGACCGTAGCCGGCGGGGTCGTCCTGATTGCTGGAGCGTTCAGTCTAAGCCTGATTTTGGAGCACTTGCACCATGTTTCTCCTGCTACTGCTTTACTAAGCCTCGCGCCTGGCGGCATGGACCAGATGGGGATTATCGGCCGGGAGGTGAACGCTGACATTTCAATTGTCATCTGCTACCAGCTGTTTCGCATTCTGTTCATTTTTATAGCTGTTCCCCCAATCCTTCGGTGGCTGTTTAAATGGATTAGAAAACGCGAGGCGTTGAAAACGTAAAAGTATCCCTTTTGCCTCTTGCCAGGGCTGGGGGATACTTTTTTAAAGTTATTCATAACCGGAATAGTTTTCAGCTACCTCCAGGTCCTTTTTGAAAAAACTCTCCGGCCTGTACCCGAGCTCCGTGAGCGCCAGCCGTTCTTTAAAATACTGCTCAAGCTCTTTATCTGTGCAGTAGATAAAGCATCCTTTCTGCCCTCTGGTCATTAACGTCCGATAGGTGTTCCGGATAATTTCGTCGGCAAGCTTTCCGGCTTGTTCCGGATCTTCCTTCATCATCTTTTTGATCCCGCGCAGCGACTGATCGGTTTTGGCCCTTTTCGTGTAATCCGTCTGCAGCTCCCCGTCCCGGTACACAAGATCATCCCCGATAATGACGCCCACATAATCGAATTCGAGTCCCTGGCATGTGTGAATGCAGCCCGCTTCTGTGACTGATCCTGCATCAATGGCCCACGTATTGGAGGTGTCGAGGTTCCAGCTGATGCCAAAGCTGTGCTCTGGAAGTGTAATGTCGTGCGCGTCCGAATAGGCCCGCTCCTTTTTCGGCCATTCCCAGCAGTACCCGGCCACGAGCCTTGCTTTGTTGTTTTGTTCATTCAACTCAGCAATCGTTTCGTACAATTCGTTTGGATCACTGAATACCCGGAAATCGTAATCGCGTCCCATAAAATGTTCATTGGCTGTTTCCCGGATGCCGAGCGTATCGTCCACCCAGGCCAGGTAGCCGTCGGAGCCATTGCAGCGGAACTGGGAGGCAAGCTTCATCCGGTGCAGGACGCCTGCTGCCTCCTCGGTGAATCCTTCGATTTCCTTCGTCGTCCCTACGTCCTTTAAGGTAACCCGCTGGTGTTCATCCATAAAAAATACCGCCAGCTTCGACGTATGGATGATTTCTTTCATCTGGTTTTCTCCCAGATTTTGAAACAAACCGGACTTTTCATTTAAACGGTGGGCTTCATCTACGACCAGCACGTCCAATTCATCCTTCGGACGGTCCACGTAGCTGCCTGAACCCTTGAATAAATTATCGATATGGGTTTTGCGGTAGTCCTGCTTTAGTTTATTCGCATACACATTTCGCGGCGCTGAATTTTTTGTTACATACTGCACGGTTTGATTTCTATTTGTCAGCTCCACCAGCAGATTCACCGCAAGCACCGATTTTCCCGTACCCGGGCCGCCTTCAACGACGAGTACCTGCTTGGTATTCGTACGTTTGGCTTCTTCTGCAAGCTGCAGGGCTGTTTCGTATACGACCTTTTGGTCATCAATCATCAGAAATTCATCGTTTCCTGCGAGCATGCTGTTCAGCGTATCCTGAAGCGATTTCGACGGACGGATTTTTCCTTTTTCGATTTTATAAATATTCTCTTTATTATCTCCGTGCGTCAGGTATTGTTTAATAAATGCGCGCAGCTTCCCCGCTCCTCCCTTAGCAAACACTGGCGCCTGCTCCACATAATAGGTGTAGACGTCATCGGTGAGCGGTTCATTTTCCGGCTGTAAAAGATAGTTATGCAAATACGCGCACGGGTGCAGCTCAATATGGTCCTTTTGAACATTTTCATTATAATCTTTAATAAGAGAGGCGTATGACCAGGCCTGATAGGAAGGATGAGTTGTTTCCACCAGTCCGCCACCCATCGCCGTTTTAACGATCGCTTCTTTCCCTTCAATTTTTTCTGCCCTGCTCCACTGCTTCAGCTCGACAATAACGATAGCGGGATCATTATTATTCTTGCCTGATATTAAAAAATCCACCCGCTTCGACGTATAAGGAATTTTAAATTCGATCGCGACTCCGGCATTGTCCGGAATTTCGTCATCCATTAGCACCCGGTACATGTACTGCATCGAATTATCCCAGGACCTCACCTCTGCTTCGTTGATTTTACCGACCTTGGACGTGTAATTGCTGCATATGTTGGTAACCAGTTCATCGTGAAAAACATCTTCAAGAAATTCTTGTTTATTTGCTTCGTAGACAATCAAGGCCGAAGCTCCTTTCAGCTGGCAAAATGAGTACAGAATGATTCTGTTTTTTCTATAGTATCACGCGTGAAAAGCTTTTCCTTTCCCTTAAATATTTCTGCTAGACTGTAGATACAATCTTTAGGAGGTGCCTACATTGAAACTACAGTTAAAAGTACGGCTTATGGACACGAAACCTCCCGTCTGGAGAAGATTTGAGCTTCCTTCTTCGTTTACTTTTTTTGATCTGCATAACTTAATTCAGGCAGCTTTTTTATGGGAGCAAAGCCACCTGCACACCTTCCGCCTGCAGGCCAGCAGTGATATAAAGCACCAGGAATATAAGAAAAAGATAAAATATTTCGAAAAAGATGTTCTTGAACCAATGAAAAGCGCCCGCTCAATGGACCAGGACGAGTACCTGCAGATGAAGCAGCGAATGGCGCCGGACCGGCCTGCCTTATATGAAATTACGAGCATGGACTTTCCGGATATGGAAGAAAAACCAGGCGTATTCGATGAACGAAATGAAACGATCTTCGACTGGCTCTGGAAAGAGGGGCAGAGGATCACCTATTTATATGACTTTGGAGAGGACCACGGGCACGAGATTCTGCTCGAACAAATCATAACCGGGGAATCTGCTGACCCTTCCCCTGTGTGTTTAAACGTGACAAAGCCCAATCCCCGTGCAGAGGTTTCTGATGAGGTATGGCGGACGCCGAAAGGAAATTTCAGCGAAACAAGGTTCCGCCATTACTTGAACGACCTGCTTTACTTCATCGAAAACGCCGGCGCTCCGAAGGATGCGGACTGGGATAAGCTTGTTCCTCTTCCCGGGGTAAAGGAGAACGACCTTGCCACACTGGAGGAGTGGGCGGACCTGTTTGATGCAGCCGGGGAATTCAACTGGGAGGCCCCCTGGAACGATATTGCCTCTGCCGACCTTTTCGGCTTTTTGCTTCCGGAAACCGGAGAACGGTTTATTGCCAGCGTGCTCGGAAATGAACAGGAAGTCTACGGGCTGGGACTGTACTCAGGAACTACGGGAGAACAGGCTCTATACAGACAGTTTTTTGATCCGTCGTTTACTGCCGGTGAATTGGAAGCACTATTTTTATCATTTGACGATCTCGAGGAATTGGAGCCGGCCGATCACGAGCTTGTCCTTCAGACCGGCTATGCCTTCTACGAGCATGAACACTGGCCGACGTTCAGAAGGCTTGAGCCAGGAAAAGCCCCCCAGTTTTTAAAAGCACATGAACTTTTTGCCTTTTTGCATATATTGCCGCTCATTCCAATGGTTCTGGATTATTTTAACTCCAATCCCCTCGCCTTGAACGGAGCCGAAACGAACATGATTCCTGTATTCGACGAGGGGGAGATGCGAAATTCCTACGAAAAAGTTCATAATGTACGCCTCGAGCCATTGTTTTCTATGGATTCCGGTGGTCAAAGCCCACCAGCTGCAAAGACTTTCGAGTCCCTAGACAATGTTTCCTTAGAGAAGCTTCCCATGCGGAATACTTATCTATACGGAGGCATATTCAAGGTGGATTCCGTTACCCTCGGCAATTCCTCATCAGGATCCCCGGTTCATCTGTGGATATGTATGTTTGTAGACAAAACATCGGAAATAGTGCTCTCTCACGACATTGCCACCAGCCAGGAAGACGCTTCAGAGCTGTTCGTGCAAAAGTTTAACCAACTATGCCTGAATACCTTCCAGGGAGTACCTAAATCGATCACCGTTACCGGCTCTAAAGCAGCTTCTTCTTTAAAAACGACAATCTCACGTGTGCCGACTGTAATGCATACGAAAAAAAGAATTGCGGTGCTTGAAAATCTCGTAAACGATTTAATCAAACAGCTTTCCCGCTACTGACCCAGTATGCGGGCCTTTCTTTTATAATTACATCATCGGTCAGTTTTCAGCCTTAAACACAACCTCAGCAGGACGGTTTCTAATTATCAATAACAGCTGCTCAGCCATATAATCCGGCTTGTGTTCAAATCCTCCGTGCACCCATTCGACAATCAATCCAAAAATGGCGTGTGAGTGATAGCCGGCCTGGAGCCTTTGGTCGATGCCCTCGTCCCCTGCCGCCTGTAAAAGATCCTCGAGTACGAGCCCCCGGAGTATAGAGACTAGTTTGTACTGAAAGCCGGTCAGCATGTTTGAGGCAATAACAAGCGTATAGAAATGGTCATGCTTCAAGACATGCTCGAATATTTTTACCGAAGGCGCCGTTAGTTCCGGAAGCTCGAGCATTGCTTTACTTTTATATGGCTTTCGAAACGCTTCTTTTAAATCAGCGGTAATCTCATCCATGATATCTTCGAGCAGCTGTTCCTTGTAGTCATAGTGTTTATAAAACGTTCCCCGGTTAACATCGGCCCGTTGGACAATATTTGTAATGGTGATGGATTTAAAATCCTTTTCCTCCATCCATTCAAGCAGTGCCTGCTGCATTGCTTTTTTTGATTTTTTTATTCGCCGATCTGTTGTTTCAGAGGATAATTTCATATGTTTCCCTTTCCTCTCTACTGTAATTTTAAATTTATAAACAAAAAGACCGGAATTTGTTTGCTAATCAACAATATACGCTCTCTTTGATGATTGTAGTTAAAAACCTGCGTCTATTATACTACAAATAGAACTAATTTATTGAACAGGTGTTGATTAAATAATTATTTTGTAAGCGAATACATTAATGTGGAGGAGGAAAAGAGATGAAATTACATGAAAAAGCAGCCGTAGTAACTGGCGCTGCATCGGGAATGGGGAAAGCAATCGCTGAACGATTCGCTGCTGAAGGAGCAAGGGTAATTGTGGCAGACGTGAATAAGCAGGGAGCTGAGGAAGTGGCGGCATCGATTACGTCACAAGGCGGCGTCGCTCAGGTGGTGGAGGCGAATGTAACGAAGCCCGAGGACATCAAAAACATGATCGATTCAGCCGTTAACGCTTACGGCACACTCGATATCCTGGTTAACAACGCCGGGATTATGGATGGAATGGAAGCAGCCGGAGACATTAGTGATGAGAAGTGGGACCTGCTGTTTGATATTAATACGAAAAGCGTGATGCGTGCCATTCGTTACGCGCTTCCCATCTTCCTGAAAAAAGAAGCAGGTGTTATTATTAATACCGCCTCGACAGGCGGCTTGAACGGTGCTCATGCCGGAGCGGCCTACACGGCCTCGAAGCATGCCGTCGTCGGTCTGACTAAAAACACAGGCTTTATGTATGCAGACAAAGGCATCCGCTGCAATGCTATTGCTCCGGGAGCGGTCCAAACCAATATCAGCTCTACGATGAAGGATGTGAGTGAATTCGGCGCTTCCCGGACCCAGAAAACCCAATCCCTCATTCCGCGTGTCGGGCAGGCAGGCGAAATTGCGAACGCAGCGCTGTTTTTAGCTTCCGACGATGCAAGCTTCATCAATGGCACGGTATTAACCGCAGACGGCGGCTGGACGGCAGGTTTTTAAAAAACCGTTATCCACATCCTCAGCAGAGCATAAAAACGGTCCCGGGCAGCAGCCGGAACCGTTTTTATTTAATGTTGATTTTTAAATTCAGGAGCTATGAGCTGGACTTCTCGTGCTGGACAGTTTTTTGTGCTCTGCTTCTTCGGTCCGTACCACTTTTTCTACGGTGAAAAATAACGTTCATCTCTGCACCAATCATAAGCACGAGACCGGTCAGGAAAAACCAAAGCAGCAGGATAATGACACCACCAAGGCTGCCGTAGGTAGCCGAATAGTTTCCAAAATTGCTGACGTAAAAGGAAAAGCCTAGCGATACGATCTGCCACAAAAGCGCAGCAGTTAACGAGCCAACCAGTATTTCCTTCCACTTTAATGTTTTATTTGGAGCGAACCGGTACAACAGCAGAAGCATGAGTGTCATAACGGTAACCGCAATCACCCACCGGAGCACCTGAAATAAAATCTCTGTCTGCGCCGGAAGGCCGAGAACAGAGCTGATCATCGAAATCAGAACATTCCCGAATATCGGAAGCACCAGGGCCACTACAATGGTCAGGATCATACAGATTGTAAGTGCAATGGCGATCAAACGCACTTTAATAAACGAGCGTGACTCCTCTACATCATAAGCTTCATTGGAGGATTTAATAAACGCATTAATGCC
The DNA here is from genome assembly GCF_900106595.1 of Marinococcus luteus. Classification (GTDB taxonomy): domain Bacteria; phylum Bacillota; class Bacilli; order Bacillales; family Marinococcaceae; genus Marinococcus; species Marinococcus luteus. The sequence continues at coordinate 11,242 of NZ_FNNC01000006.1, read as the reverse complement.
ATTAGAGGCAGACCAGAGTGCACCGAGCAGACTGACTACAAATAAAATGCCACGCGGTTCCTGTACCAGTGTTGTAATATTTTCCTCAAACAAAGAAGCAGTATCCGACGGTGCGACGGTTCCTATAAAGCTGACTACAGAGTTAGGATTCAAATTTAATAATGGCAGAATCGTCAACGCAAAAATAAGCAGCGGAAAAATGGAAAGAATATAATAATACGCCTGGGCAGCGGCAAGCAAAGGCACATTATCTTCTTTAAATTCAGTCATCAGGTCTGAAATGTATGGCTTTATTTTTTTCACATGTGTACGTCCTTTCCCTAAATAGGATAGCTTTTATGAATACCGGATGCCTTTAAAAATAAAACGATTCCTGAAATAGATTTCCTGTCGCTAAGCTCATTCTCCTTTGGTTTATTAATTGGTGCCCTTGAGCCGGCACCTGCTTTTGAAGCAATAAAAAAAGCCAGAAAAAGAGCAGATCTTTTTCCTGGCTTACAGAACAGCTGGAACTGTCTGTTGCTGCCGATACTATTTAGTTATTGCTCGTTGTTTGTTTACCTTTCCAGAGAGCAATCGAAACGTATTATTTTCTGCGCATCAAATAAGAAGCTGAGTCTTCTCATAAAAGGCTCCAGAAATCGTTCTTTTCAACGCCTCCCCCAAAGCATAAAAAACTCTTCCTGCCGGCGTAGGAAGAGCTTTTTCTATGGAGAAGCCACCATTCTATGTGCCTTCCATCTATTATAATACGCTCCTCCCCTTTCAAAGTAAAAGAGAACGCTTAAATACGAGACTCCGGGGATTAAAATGAATCATTCTAATTATTTTTTTGGAACTAACCTGCTGCTCATACAAATTTTACACTTTTTAGTTTCTATGTTTAACAAGGTGTTATTTGACTTGTAAACAAAGGTGTTTTCTTATATTCGAAATTTTAAAAGGTGTTTAGTTGCAGATCTTTAGTCTTAAAAAACCGAAAAAACGTATATAAAAAGCTTATTTATCAGTATAATGGTAATAAGTTAAGAAGAACCCCGTTTCTTAAAAAAGGAGACCTTATGGAACAACAGCAAACCGAAGCCCAGATGATTGCAGCCTATACCGGTAAAGCGTTGAGGGATCACTTTGGAAAAGGCCCGGTTAATATCCATGTTTCGTTTAAACGGCCATTTTTAATTATGAACGTGAAAGATTTTTTAGGACCGATGGAAAATATTTTATTGCAGCAAAATGAAGAACAGCGCGTTGCGAAATCAAGAGAGTTTATTATGCACGAATTTTGTCCCCGGATTCAGCCGGACATTGAAGATATGATAAATGGAATAATTAAAGAGTGGTACTTTGACTGGAATTTAAAAGCGCACAGCGGCATGATCTGGGCCATCATGGATGAAGAACCGCCAAAAAAGTTTCCGTGGCCGGGAGAGCTCAGTCAAAAGGCCTTCGAAAGAAAAATCGTGAATCTGAGTATTAAAGGCCAAAAGGAGCCCGAATATACGGAAGCTTATTGGATTGATGAACGCTCGATTATGATTTACCGCTCCGGTGTGTTTGTTGAAATTGAGAAAGAACTCATTCATGCAGGCTTTGGAGAGCAGCTCAAAATTGCCAAACGGCCAATGGAACGTCGGCTGTTTAAAGAAGAGCACATGGAGCCGATTCTGCAGAGAAAAATCACGGACGTTTTCACCGACTGGAATTTTAGTGCAGATAAAGGGTACATGGTGCTCGCGCTGGAGCCGGAAAAAAAGAGATAGCCTGCCACGAGGCATATTGATACTTCAGTCTGGTTTATAAGCTATGCTATAAAACGAAACGTTTAGGGCGGTCGCGAATAAGGTATAAGTGACATTAGTCAAACACTTATTATTGCGGCAGCAATGTTTTGAAATAAAGCAAAACATGAGCCGAAAAGGTACCAGTGCCTTTTCGGCTCTTTTTTATGCTCATGGAAAAAGTTAGCAGACTAACAGTTTCCTTTTCACACTGCCCACAGAAATTTTATTAGTCGTTAAGACTGTACACTATATATCTAAAATGGAGGTTCCGCCATGAATATACTATTAACCTCGGCAGCACGCCGAATAGATTTTGTTCAGTTTTTCCAGGAGGCGATGAACGGATTAAATATCGAAGGGACAGTCATTGTCACTGATCCGGACCCGGGGGCCCCAGCGATCCAGCAAGCAGACAGATCTTATATTACGCCGCACCAGACGGATGAAAACTACCTGGACACGATCCTGTCGATCTGTGAAGATGAAGCGATTAAAATGCTCATTCCATTAAACGACTGGGAAATCACCAAATTTGCAGAATCCCGTCATGAAATTGAACAATTGGGGGTAAGAGTTTTTACTCCGGAGGTTTCCACTGTGCAAGCGATGAGAGACAAGCATCAATACCGGGAACTTCTTGGCAGATTCGGTGTAGCGGCACCAATTTCTTACCTGACGGTGGACGACGCAGCGAAAGGAATTGAAAACCAGGAGGTCGCCTGGCCGCTGATTGTTAAACCGCGCAACGGCTCGGCTTCGGTCGGCATTAACATTGTCTCCTCTGTTGAAGATATGCAGTTTGCCTACAAACAGGCGGTAGACGCGGTCAAAAACAGTCCGATCGCTGATGATTCTATTCATGATTCCGAAGATAACATCGTGATTCAGCAGGTCGTGGATGGAGAGAAGTACAGTGTTGACATCGTTAATGACCTGGAAGGAAATTATTTAACCACTCTGGCCCTTAAACAGCTCGAAATGCGCGGAGGCGATGTGGATAAAGCAATTTCTGTAAAGAATCAAGCGCTTTTGGATGTTGGCCGGAAGATCGGAGAAAATTTGAAGCACATCGGCTACATTAATACAGATGTGTTTTATGATGGCCACGACTATTACGTGATTGATATTAATCCAAGATTTGGAGGCGGATACGCCCACTCACACGCTGCCGGCGCGAATATTCCTTCAGCCTACATCGCTTTGGCCGCAGGCAAAGAGCTTCATCCGGAATGGCTGAATGACAAAGAAAACATTGAACTTGCACGATTTGACAGCGTCGTAAAAATTGATAAAAACAAAGGAATTCATACAGCTCCAGATGAAACCTCATCCACCGTATAAACAATGCGTCCTTTTTTCAATATGATGAAACACTTTCGCGAGGAGGCTCAGAATGAATGAAACGATTCCTCTCCTAAAAGCATTAATCAGCTACAATACGTCGAGTCTTTCTGGAGTTAATGAAGCAATGGAATTCTGTAAAAAATGGATGGAAGATCGCGGCCTGGCGGTCCAAAAACATGAAAACAACGGACATTCCATGCTCGTATGCGAGATCGGAAGCGGGAGTCAAACCCTGATTTTCAATGGCCACCTGGACGTTGTCAAAGGCAAAGAAGAGCAGTTTGCTCCCTACGAAAAAGACGCAAAGCTTTACGGGCGCGGTTCGGCAGACATGAAAGCCGGGCTTGCGGCTATGATGTCTGCGATGGTGCGCCTGAAAGAAATCCCGCCCGACTGCAAAGTACAGCTGCAAATTGTTCCCGATGAGGAAACCGGTGGCCGTAACGGCACCGGCTATTTAGTTGATACCGGTCATAAGGGAGATTTTGTTATCTGCGGAGAGCCTACTGGCCTGGGAATCGCTATTCAATCCAAAGGTGTTCTGCAGCTTGATATTACTGTCACCGGCTCCTCCACGCATGGCAGCCGTCCGTGGGAAGGAGAGAACGCGATCGAAAAAGCATTTGCGCTCTATGAGCGTATTAAGCAGCTCCCATTTTCCCGGGAACGCTCAGAATTATACGCCCAGCCTTCTATTAACCTGGCCAAAATCCAGGCCGGCACCGTCTATAACAAAGTGCCGGCCAAGTGTGAATTTTCGCTTGATATCCGCTACCTGCCGGACCAGTTGCCGGAGGATATTTTGCAGCAGATTAACAGTCTATCCGAGGATGAAGTGTCTGTGCATATCTGCAACGATCCCGTAAACACGGAAGTCGATAACCCTTATGTAAAAACATTATCCGAGTCCGTCACCCGCCACACCCAGCTTGAAAAGGTTAATATTTTCGGTCAGCATGGTTCTTCGGACGGCCAGTATTTTACAGTTTACGGCGTGCCTGCCGTAGAGTTCGGGCCTGTCGGTTACAACTGGCACGGGGACAACGAACTCGTCTACACGAGCTCCATCCCTGAATACGAGAATATTTTAGTGGATTTTGCCGGGAATTTTTCTTCCGTGCAGCCGCCAGTATTCAATAACGATTAAAAATAGGAGCGGCTTGGCTGCCGCTCCTATTTTTAATTGCTTTGCGTATTTTTTTGAAGCACTTCCCGAAAGTGGGCAGCCGTTTCCCGAATGGCATCAGCAGCCTGAGGATAATAGCCCAACTTCTTTAAAAACGTGTGAGCCATCCCTTTATATTCAATGTAGCGTACCAGTTCCCCCTTCTCCTGAAGCTTTCTCGTGAATTCCTCTCCCTGTGTACGGAGAAAATCAAATTCAGTCGCAACAAGCGTCATCGGAGGATAAGTAATGTTTTCCTTACTCCGTAAAGGGGATACGAGCGGCTGATCGAGCTCTTCAAGATCTGTGACATACAGCGATTGAATAAAAGAAAGCGACTCCCGCATTGTCACAAGCTCCTGGCGCACAAGCTCTCTGTCTTTGCCCGGATTGTACTGTTCCATTTTCCGGACGCCTCCGGACACATCGGATAAGTCCAACAAAGGAGACAATAGGCTCATGTAGCAAATGTCCCAGGATTTTTCACGGCTTAAGTGATAAACGCCAAGTGCCAGATTCGCTCCAACACTGTCGCCCACCAGACCCACACTCCCCGTATCTGCACCGAATTCATCCCGGTTGTCACATACATAGCGCACGCTGTCAAAGCAGTCATTCAGCCCTTCTGCATATTTGTGCTCCGGTGCGAGCCGGTACTCGACTGCGACTACTACAGCTTCCGCCTTTTCGGCCAGCAGTTTGCATATATTGTCCATTACTCTTTCGTCGCGTTCAAAGAAGCCGCCACCATGAAAGTAAACGAGCATCGGCCTGGTGCTTTTTGACCGATTATATACTTTCAGTTCTAAGTCCCGGCCCTCTAAAGACACAAGCTTGGTTTCCATGCGAATATTGGAGCTTAAATCCTGACTCTGTTGTTCTTTACGGCTGCGGATGATTTCAAGATCATCATACGTCATCGGACGTCTAAGCCCTGGATCGGATTCCTGCTCCAGGAATTGTTTTACTCTTGGATCAAGCCCTTCTTTATCTTCCATAAACGGTATGCTTTTTGAAACTATTTCTAAACTTCCCTCTTTCACGAAGGATGCTTTTTCTTCTAATCGATGAACAAGTTCTTCATGGTTGTGATCCATACGTGTCAAATCCCCCTAGTTGAGAATAAAACAAACTATATTATTGCACATTCCGTTCTTAACTACCATTCCCGGAAATTTATTTATTCACGCTTTATAATACATTGGTTCAAATTCAGATTAACCCTCTGAAAAATTTTCCCCGCAAACGGAACAATCGAAACCTGAATTGAAACTCTGTCCTTAATACGCAAAAGAAGGACGCCTGGCACGGCATCCTTCTTTTTGTCTTTAGTCTTCCGGCAAGCGGTTCACCTGCTCGAGTACTTTATCGCTTTCGGAAATACTTCCATTATCAAAGTGGGTGGCACCGAACAACGGAGCCTCGTCATAATCGTTAACGTATTCATCCAGGTCATGATAAATACGGTGTGTCCACCGGGCAGCCTGCTGAACGCTTTCCTTGTCGGGGTTTTCTTCAATCACCTGCTGCCAGCGGACAGCATTATTGAAATCCTTCTGCAGCTGTGGATCCTCGATTTTGTCTATTACTTCTTCAGTATCTTCAATCCGGGTGCTCATATCGCCGAAGTCGTCTCCTGTAAGGTTGTCGATGGCTCCGTAACCGGTTCGCTCGTTCCAGTACCTATGGGACTCCTGTATATGATTGCTCACTTCTGTATGTATACCGGAAACGTCTTCTGTCGCTTCCTTCGGCTCTTTCAACGCGATGCCGTCCTCCGTCGTATTCTTTCCCAGGCTGAACGGAGTAAAGAAGTGCAGCAGCGCGAGCACCCCCGGTACAACCAGAAGGCTGACTCCTGCGATTATGCCTGCTGTTTTCAACGATAGTTTTATGATGAACTCCCCCAACCGTTATCTCTTCCCTGATAGTGTACCTGCTGGACCCGTTCATCGGCAAGCGATACCACTGATCAAAAATATGTTTTAACCTTTCCACTTCCGGTAATATTAATATTATGATAAGATCTTAATTGGTTATTTCATTAAAATAAATCAATACGGCAGTAATGCTTAGATATAAAGCTAAAGCATAAGCCACAAATGAGGGTTTCCTCCTTTGTGGTTTTTTTTATGAGACGGCCCTCTCTCCCAGGGGTTCTGATTTCTATAAAAGCAGAGCCTTTTTCTACCGTTCCCGGTTTCCGCTTTACTTTTCTTTCTTTCCGAAATACCAAAAACAATATTGATTCACCAAATATTCGATGATGGCAGCAATGTTGGGATAATAAAGCCCTTTAACATAAGCCAGAAAAAGAAGCTTTTCTTTTTCTGGCTTTTTTATTGTCAAAATTCGTCTGTAGAAAGGAAGAATGCTATGAGTCGTTATAAGCAGATACTAGTTGGTCTCGATGTCCTGGAAACTCCTTCATACGATGCTTTCGAAGAAGCCTGTGCTATGGCTCTTGAACACGGGGCATCTTTAGTACTTGCTTTTGTTTTCGATGAACACCGGTATGCGAATTTGCAGCGCATCGATCCTAAAGGCGTGCGCCACTTAAAAGAAAAGGCCGGTTATCGCCTTCAGGCTTACAAAGAAGAGGCAGAGCTTAAGGGTGTTACAGATGTTGAAGCAGTGGTTGATGCCGGTGTTCCGGAAAAACGATTGGCCCGTCACCTCTGTTTTACGTACAGCCCCGATTTAATCCTCGTCGGAGAGACCGGAGGCCCTGCTTTCGAACGTTTCCTTCGCGGCAGAAGATCCCGGACTGTAGCCAGTAAGGCTGCCTGTGAGGTACGGGTGGTGCGGAACAGCCAGCTGGCTTCATTAGATGCCTACCCGCGAACAGAATAACGTGAAAATTTGATTACATTATGACAATAAAGAAAGGAGGCAATTGTGCATCGCATAACGCCTAAATTCATCAAAAAAATACAAAGCATGTCCAAAAAGCAGCGTTGGTATGAACTCCGTTCCAGCCTATGGCCGCTCCCCATAATCTATACCTTGCTTGCAGTGATGGCAGCTTTTGCTGTCTACGGTATTGAGTTTGGCCTTCAGCCTGTGCTGCCCCTGGGCTCATTTCTCACCGCTGATTATGCATTAACTGAAATGATTTACAGTACACTTGCTTACGGCGTATTAATGATCCACGCGTTTACGTTCAATATGATTTTAATCGTTTTAACCAGCTTTTCCGGTCAGTTCACGCCCCGCGTTTTGTTCAGCTTTATTGCAGACCGCCGGACTCTGCACGCCATTGGCATTTTTAATTTATCTTACTTTTATATACTTCTTGGCTTTTTTATGCTGAACCCTTCCGTGAGCGAATACGTTATTTTTCCGGTACTCGGGGTCATTGCAGCTTCAGTATCTGCGATCAATTTTATTTTGTTTATTAATCATGCTGCCAAATGGATGCAGGTGGCTAATCTCACCAATAACCTGAATGAACGCTCGCAGAAGACCATTACTGCTACAAATGAACATGATTTACAAGAACACCGTCCCTTTCCGCAGAAGGAATACCGTCTTCCCCAGAAGTCGCCGGTTTATTCCATTGCCAGTTCCTCTGGAGGCTTTTTGCAGCTCGTTGATTTTAAACGACTGATTACTCAAGCGGAAAAGGATGGCCTCGTTGTGTATCTTGAACGAAGGGTTGGCGATTACCTGCTCGAAGGCGATACGCTCTTTTCATATCAGAGGTACGACGAAAAGCCGAAGACGCCTGTAAATGAGCAGACGTACCTGCAGTTTTTGTTTATCGGCCACAAAAAAACAGAAATGCAGGACATGAATTTCAGCGTAAGAAAATTAACGGAAATTGCCTTAAAAGCCATCGGAAACAACGAGCCCTCCACCGCGGAGGATGCTGTCTACCAGCTCGCTGATTTAATCAGATCCATTTCCGGCACTGCCGTCCACAGACCATATCTTGTCGATGAAAAGGACGAGGTACGGGTCGTGATGAAGGAAAGTACTTTCGCCTATTATGTGTACGCCGCCTTTTCTCCTATTGCAGAGGCCGCTAAAAAGGATATTAAAATTACCAATCGCGTGCTTGAATCTCTTCATCTGTTAGCTGATTCCCTCGGGGGAGAAGCAGCAGGAGTGTGCTGGCATTATGCCGAAAGCATTGCCTGGAACTTTGAAGGCAAAATAACGTTTGATCATGACCAGAACCAATGCTTCAGCTACCTCCGGGCTATCTCCAAAACAGCCGGACAGCGCGGTGCCTTCAACGTTCTTATGGAAAAATTCGAAAAAGGCAGGCAGATGGAAGAAGAAACCGCTCCAGCTTCCCCGCCTTTATACGGCCATGAACAAAAACGTGAAAAAGTCTTCAGCGATGCTTAAAGCTGTTTTCCTGCATGAACCCCGGGTATAAAAATAAAAAGTTGTATCGTCCAATCGCTCTATAACCGGGCTTTTTGTATATTACTCCGGGGAGGTGAAGCTGTTGATTATTCATGGTGGCAGCCCTGTCACCACCTGTACGTTATAAAAGCTTCAGGTGCTGCGATTTTTGAGACTTTATCGCGGCTATACTTAATCAACTGCAGCAGTTAATAAATTCAAGACAATGAACAAGAGGTGAAAATATGGCCGAACATTCTGCGCCTGCACAAATAGAAGAACAACAAAAACAAATCGGAAGCTACCTCGGCAGAGTGCTTCGCGATCATTTCGGCAAAGGACCGGAGTCCGTCTATGTGAGCGTCGACCCCTGCTGTATCGTCATGCATATACGAAAATTTTTATCACCTATTGAAAAAGTGATGCTCGACCAAAGGGACAAAAGTGCCGTGGAAGAATTAAGGGAAACCATGATGGCGAAAATGCTGCCTGAAATTGAGCATTACATTTCCACTCTCATGGATATTGAAGGCTGGGAGTTTTATTTTGACTGGAACATTGAAAACAAATCGGGCGTCATTACCGGTTTTCACCCTGATAAACTGAAAGAAAAGCAGGAAAAGAACCGCACGCCGCGCCAGGAGAACATTAAACATGCGATTCAGCGTGTCAGTGAAGAAGTGGGAAAAAGTCCTGAGGAGATCACAGTCCATCCTGTAAACGAACGAACCATGCTCGCCGTACGTACCGGAGGCCTGATTTTAATTGAAAAAGAACTAATCAGAACGGGGCATTTGGACATTTTAAAATCGACGAAGCGTCTTCTCGAAAAAGAAGAGCTTTATAAAGAAAAATTTGGTTCTATCTTCGGTACGACGGTCCACGATATTTTCGTAGATTGGGATTTCGACCGCGACCGGAGCCTTGTCGTCTTCATTACGGATCCTGCAGAAAAAATATAAAGCCGGTCAGCATTGATTTTTTACAATAAAAAAGACTGAAGCAGGAGAAGTTTTCTGCTTCAGCTTTTTTTATTACCCTTTTATCCTTTTATACAAAAAATTAATGTAAAAGCCCGGGAAGCAGCGAATCGAACCTTTCTTGAACCACAATGTTTAATTCCAGGCTTTTGAAAATCCATTTATATTTCTGCTCCATTCGAAAAAGTTATGCTTATTTTGCCAAAAAATTGCTGTTCAGCAGTACTGCCTGCCAAACAGCGAAAATATTTTAAATCATTATTCACCTGGAGTAAGCCTCAGCAGACGGTCATCGTTTTCTGCCGGCGTACCTCTTCCATCTGTGTTGTTTGTAAGAACATAAACGTCTCCATCTTCGGTTTTAACGTCCCGGAGCCTGCCTTCTCCTTCAAATACAGCATTCATCTCTTCCGCTTCTTCGTCATAGGCGTACAGGCTCTCTCCCCGGAGTCCAGCTGCCAGAAGAGTATCTTCGAAAAAAGCCGTGCCGGAGGGTGCCCATGTAGTACTTTCCGATTGAATCACCGGTGTTTCCAGTCCTTCTGCTGATTCACTTCCAGTGATTTCCGGCCATCCATAATTATTGCCAGACTCGATTACGTTGATTTCATCCTGGGCATTCGGCCCGTGCTCCGAGCTGTACAGCTGGCCATCGCTGTTCCATGCGAGTCCCTGCGGGTTCCGGTGGCCGTAGCTGTACACATACGAATCCTCAAACGGATTGTCCTCCGGCACTTCTCCCTCGACCGTCATTCGCAGTATGCTGCCAGCCAGGCTGTCTTGATCCTGTGCAAGCGAAGGCTCATCCGAATCTCCGGCGGTGGCGTATAAATAACCATCCGGCCCAATTTCAAGCCGGCCCCCATTATGGATCCGGCTCCCCGGAATGTCATCAAGCAGTATCTCCGTTTCATTCCATTGGCTGTTTTCGCGTTCCACAGCAGCCACTCTGTTGGCGAGCGTTCCATTATCCTGACGGTACGTATAGTACGCATAGCCTTCCCGGGAGTCAGCAAAATCTTCGGCCAGCACAAAGCCAAGCAGGCCGCCCTCCCCTTCGTTCGCTACTTCATCACTCGTATTAAGCGAAAGGCGCTCTCTTTCTCCCCCGTTCACCTCGATCACGTCACCTCCGCGGTTGGTCATATAGTACGTGTCTTCGTGAATATTTAACGACCACGGGACGTCGAGATTTTCCGCCATCACTTCTACGTCCCAGTCTTCTGTCTGAGCTTCAGTAACCGAACCAGCAGCCTCCTCGGTCTCTCCAGCATTTTCCTCCGGCTGTTCGTCATTTTCCTCTGCACTGCATCCGGCAAGAAACGCTGCCCCGAAGATTAGCAGACTGATTGTATTTTTTCTGCCCGGATAAATTATCATTATTCATCCCCCTTTCATGGAAACAGGACACCTCCCTGGTCAACACGCATTCTTATCATAATACTATCATAAAAAAACGCCCCGGCTGTCCAAAGGCAGCCAGGGCGGATAATCATAGTTTGCCGGGCCGGAGTGCTTACACTTCGACCGCGTTTTTCAGTTCTTCCACATACTGCTGCGCCGTCTGCGCCGCGAGCGAGCCGTCGCCGGTCGCCGTCACGATCTGGCGCAGGAAC
>NZ_FNNC01000005.1 GCF_900106595.1 Marinococcus luteus | reverse complement strand
TGGCCGGGTTGTACACCTTGTCGGTGGCGGACCGGGACTCCACCCATTCGCCGCCGATAAAATTTTTCAATGTCGTTACTGCTTGTTCCTGCATATTCTTCATCGTCCTTTCTGTATAAACAGATTATAGAATTGCTTTTTGAAGTACTTTCATATGATTATACCTGAGCATCGTGGCCTCTTAGGACTTTATGGTACCTTTTCTCACACTTTCATCAATGAATTCCTGTACTTCTTCCGCCTTCGGCATTGCTTCGGAGCAGCTGTGACGGGAAATGACAATGGCTGCGGACGCACCGCCAAAGTCCATCGCCCGGTCGACTTCCCACCCCTGAATCAGACCGTAAACAAACGATGAAGCATAGGCGTCTCCCGCCCCGAACGTTTTCAGCACTTCGGTTTCAAAGGTTTTTCCGGTGAAATAGTCCCCGTCTTTCGTGTAGGCAAATGACCCTTTGGCCCCGTGCTTAATCAGCACAATTTCTGCCGAGTGATTAAACCATTTCGCGGCAGTCTTATCGTCGCTTCCATCCATTTCTGACTCCATATTTTCCATCATATTGAACTCGTCTCTTGTTCCAATAATCAGATGGCTTTTTTCAGCCAGCAGGTTGTAGTACGTGGCGGTTTCTTCCTTTGATTTCCACGTCGCCGGACGAAAGTCAATATCAAAAAGCACCTTCGTTCCGTGTTTATGCGCATACTCTGCCGCGAGAAATACCGCTTCGCGGGAAGGACTCGCAGCAAGCGCCGTGCCGGAAAACATTACTGCGGATGTATTTTTAATGTATTCCTCGGAAATTTCGAGCGGGCTGATTTTCAGGTCCGCCACATTGTCTCTGTACAAAAGTATGCTGCAGTCTTCCGGACTGATAATCTCCGTAAAGGCAAGCCCGGTCACCGCGCCCGTGTCATCTGTTATTACATTTTCCGTATTAATGTTGTTTTCTTCAAAATAGCCGCGGATAAAATTACCCATCTGATCGTTTGCTATCTTGCCGATAAAGCCGGTGCTCAGACCAAGTCTCGATGCGCCGATTGTAATATTTGCCGGAGATCCTCCCACATATTTTGTAAACGTCCGCGTTTCTTCCATCGGACGGTTGATTTCGTTCGCGTTCATGTCAATCGTCAGCCGGCCCATGCCAACCAGATCCCTTGAACGGTTTTTTGGAAATTCCATTAAAACATAACCACCCTTCGTTATTTTAATCGATTTATGGTTAAGCGCTTTCCTCGTCTATACGTTTGATTCTAAAGAAAGCGCATTCAGATGTAAAGTATTTTTTTGATTTTTCTTTAATTTCTATTTAAAGGTTAAAAGCTGGCACATGTTTTCTGAAAAATCCCATTCTTTGATTGATGTAAGCGATTCATTAATGTATAATTCACATTAAGTTAAGCGCTTTCTTCAAAATACATTTTATGGAGGCTCCGCATATGGTTAATATAGGTGTCATCGGCGCCGGGCGCATCGGCCGGCTGCATATAGAAAACCTTCATCATCTTCCTGCCACTGTCCTCCGGGCTGTGGCAGATATAAACACCTCTGCTCTTGAAACGATCGAGCAGGCCTTTTCTCCGCAGTACGTAACGTCCAATGCCGAAGATATTCTTCATGATCCCGAAATTGATGCCGTTTTCATCTGCGCTGCCACCTCAGAGCATATCTCTCTGATTGACAAGGCCATTCAAAACAAAAAACATATTTTCTGTGAAAAGCCAATCAGCTTTGATATTGAAGAATCACGCCGGGTCGTCAAGTCGGCCAAGGAAGCAGGCCTTATTTTTCAGCTTGGCTTTAACCGACGCTTTGACCCTTCCTTCCAGCAGGTGCGTAAAATGCGCCTGAACGGCCAGATCGGCACCCCGGAGATGCTGCAGATCGTCTCCCGCGACCCTTCCCCGCCTCCAATGGACTACGTGGCGAAATCCGGTGGGCTGTTCGTGGATATGACCATTCACGACTTTGATATGGCCCGCTACATTATGGGAGAAAATATTGCGGCGATTTCTGTGCACGGCGGTGCACTGACCGATAAGCGGTTCAATGATTACGACGACATTGATACGGCTGTTATCTCTTTAACGTTTGAAAGCGGGGCTGTCGGTGTGATTGAAAACAGCCGGCGGGCAGTCTACGGCTATGACCAGCGTCTCGAGCTGTTTGGCTCCAACGGGGCAGCCACGGTGCCAAATCAGCCAATCCATCAGGTGGAATGGTGGCAGGACGATTTTATTAAATCGGAAAAGCCGGTGCACTTCTTCTTAGAACGGTATCAAACGGCGTTCGAGCGCGAGATTGCGATGTTCGCTGAATCCGTGCAGTCCAATACCCCGGCTGTCTGCACCGGCGATGACGGAATTGCCGCCCAGACGGCTGCCCTGGCTGCAGCAAGAGCCTGGAAAGAAAAGAAAACCGTGTATGTTGCTGATCTGGAATCCGAAACGATTGAAACCTCTTAGAAAGGATGTTTATGTATGCCAAACTTAGTTGTAAAACCAGATACCACCGCACAAAAAATCCACGATGTTACCCCGGAGAGCGCCGGCTGGAAATATGTCGGCTTCCAGGTATACCGTGTGCAGGAGGGCGAAAGCATTCAGGCCGAAACCGGCGATAACGAAGCATGCCTCGTATTGTTGAGCGGTAAAGCAGACATCCAGACCAGCAATGACTCCTTTGAAAATCTCGGCAAGCGCATGAGTGTTTTTGAAAAAATTCCGCCGTATTCGGTATACGTTCCGGCCAGGGACCGCTTTGAGGTAAAGGCGAATACAGATATTGAACTCGCCGTCTGTAAGGCACCGGCAACCGGAAAATATAACGCCCGCCTGATCGGCCCGGATGATGTAGGCACAGAAGACCGCGGCTCCGGATCCATGTCCCGGAGAGTGCATAATATCCTCCCGGACTCTGAGGAAGCCGAGAGCGTTCTCGTGGTGGAGGTATACACACCGGAAGGAAACTGGTCGAGCTACCCGCCGCACAAGCACGATACCGAAAACCTTCCGCACGAGTCCTATCTTGAAGAAACGTATTTTCATAAAGTGGATCCGGAAGAAGGCGGTTTTTTGATTCACCGCGTTTACGACGATCCGAGAGACCTTGATGAAACAATGGTAGTAAACAGCAACGATGTAGTGATGGTACCTAAAGGCTACCATCCGGTGGCGGCTCCTGCAGGCTACCAGGCTTACTATTTGAATGTGATGGCCGGGCCGGTGCGTAAATGGAAGTTCCATAACGATCCGGATCACGAGTGGCTGCTGAAATAAGCCTTTTCTGCTGCCGGGCCTTCAAATGAAAAATCATTTGGAGGCTTATTTTTGTACAAATAAGGATATATACTATACAAAAAGAAATTCACGGAAAGGAATGTTCAGATGGCTTTTCAAAAGCTCGCACGTACGATTTTAAAAGCAAACCGTGTTTCTGGTGATGTAAAGGCAGCCAAAAACGGTTCCCTGGGAAAACGCCTTGCGCGCCGCTCGGCCAACCGTACAGCACGTAAATTCATTAACCGCCTTCTGCGCTGAAAAAGTGGCTGCCGGATCATTATTCCTGCAGCCACTTTCCTTGTCTGTTTGTAAATGTATCCGTTTTTCCGTTATAAATTTCTATCCCCCGCTGCCAGACCGAATGGATCCGGTGCGGAAAACGATGGGCTTCAAACAAGCTGTGTTTGTGACGCATATGCATCGTTTGGCGTGCCACTGCCGTTTCTTCGTGAAGGTCGACCAGCACGAAGTCTGCGTCCTTCCCTTTTTCCAAGCTCCCTTTTTGACGCAGCCCAAAACGGTCCGCCGGTTTCTCTGCAGTCCAGGCTGCTGCCTGCTCCCACGGCAGGCCGTGCTTTGCTGTTAGCTCGAGGACACTTAACAGCGTGTATGGACCACCCGAAATACCTCCCCACGCCTGCCACAGCCCGCCTTCTTTCAACTCTTCCGGACACGGTGAATGATCAGAGGTCACCATATCTATCGCCCCCTGCTTCCATTTGGACACCAGCTCCTGCTGCACCGGAGTCCCCCGTAACGGCGGTGCGCATTTTGCTTCGGCGCCGCGTGTCCGCAGCGCTTCGTGGTCAAACATCAGGTAATGAGCGCAGGTTTCGAGTGTAACGTCCTGCCCGGCTGCTTTTGCGTGCTGAATCACCTCCACCGCCTCTGCGGAGCTGATATGTACGAAGTGAAGCGGACAGCCTGTCTGTTTCGCAAAAACGAGGGCGCGCTGCACCGCTTCGAGCTCTGCTTCCACCGGCCTGGAAGCTAAATAATCATCCGCTTCCGTGCGTCCCTGCTCCTCGAGCTGCCGGCTGAGCGTGCTCACTACCGGCGCGCTCTCTGCATGAAGGCCGAGCATTCCTCCGTGTTCAGCAATCACCTGCATGCCCCGCAACAGCGTTTCATCATCCGACCGTTCAAACTCCGGGTTACCGCTCGGCGACATGAAGGCTTTAAATACGCGTATGCCCCGTGCCGCCATGGCTGGAATGTGTTCTATTCCTCCGGGCACCAGGCCGCCCCAAAGCCCAAAGTCCAGGACAGATTTCTGCCGGCCGAGCGCCGCTTTTTCTTCTGCATTTTCGGTGGTGATCGTAGAAGGAATACCGTTTAACGGCATATCCATATAAGTAGTGATGCCGCCCGCTGCAAGCATCCGGGCCCCTGTTTCAAAGCCTTCCCAGTCCCGGCCGGGCTCGCTGAAATGAACGTGAATATCTACCGCTCCCGGCATTACGAGCATTCCATCAGCGTCTACCACGCTTTTTGCTTTGGTTTCATCAGAAACGCCAAAGGCTGCTATTTTTCCGTCCGAGACCGCCACCGTGGTTGCTTCTGTCCCGAGGGGGCGGACGACGGTTCCGTTTTTAATCAGCAGATCATACATTCTTTATGTGTCCTCCTATACTTCAGCCGCTGCTTTTGTATCTTTTTCCTGCATGTAAAAGGACAGTGCTGCCTGCTGCGAAGTGCCGGGGTTCACCGGGGCTCCGGCGTATAAAAGCACCGATTCGAGCGCTCCGAGCACGGCCAGCACGTTTTCCTTTCGGCAGCTGTAGCCCATGGAGCCGATGCGCCAGATTTTTCCGTGCAGCGGCCCGAAGGACGAGGCAATTTCAATTCCAAACTGCCCGAGCAGCATTTTGCGGACCTCATCTGCGTCAATGCCTTCCGGTACGTTAATGCAGGTGACGACCGGGAGCTTCGTTTCGCCTTCTACAAACAGCGACAGACCCATTGCTTTCAAACCAGCTGTCAGCGCTTCCTCGTGGTAGCGGTGCCGGGCAAATCGGGATTCAAGTCCTTCGTTGACGATCAGCCTCGCGCCTTCATGAAGCGCATAAACCATCGACGTCGCTTCGGTATGATGATTCAAACGGCGTGGGCCCCAGTAGTCCTGCAGCTGACTGAGATCAAAGTAATTACTCCGGATCATCGGTGCTTCCGGCTGTTTGTCTGCCTCTGTCGCAATTCCCCGCTCCACTTTTTTCCGCTCCTGAAAGCGGCGCTCGAGGCGCTCATTGTACGTGAGCGGAGCCATTCCGGACGGAACGCTGAAGCATTTCTGCGTACCGCCGATGACCGCATCGAGACACCATTCATCTGTTTTGACCGGCACTCCTCCGATCGTCGCCACCGCATCCACTACAATGTAGATCCCGCGTGCCCGGCAGGCGTGCCCGATTTCTTTAAGCGGCTGAATGCAGCCAGTCGATGTTTCGCCGTGCACCATCGCGACAATATCCGGCTGCACCCGGTCCATTTCCTCTATGACTTCTTCCGGGGAAAAGACAGTGCCCCATTCCTTTTCGAGCGTGTGAATCTCTGCGCCGTACCGTTCAGCAATCTCGGTCAAAAGATACCCAAACCGTCCATAAATGGGCACCAGCACTCGGTCCCCCGGATGAATCGCACTCGCAAGCACTGCTTCAATACCTGAACGGGAAGTACCGTCTACCGGAAAGGCCCATTCATTTTCGGTTTGAAAGATGCAGCGCAGAAGCTCCATCGTTTCATTCATAATACTCGTAAAAGCCGGATCAAACTGTCCGACCACCGGGGTGCTCATGGCACGGAGCACCCGTGGGTCCGCCTCTACCGGGCCCGGAGTCATGATCGTGCGGAGCGGCGGCTGAATTTCCTGGTGATAGCCCATATTTACTCTCCTTTCTAATACGCTAAACGAAACAGGGTTTCTTCAAGCACTTTTACTCCCTGCTCTAAGTCACTGGATTTGGTATATTCCTTCGGTGAATGGCTTACACCGGCTTCGCTTGGCACAAATAACAGTGCAGTCGGGTAATAGCTGCCCATTACCTGCGCATCGTGCCCGGCTCCGCTGATCATCAGCTGAGAGGGGATCTGCAGGCTTTCAGCAGCTTTATGCATCGTTTCATATACTGCCCTGCTCATCGGTACCGGCTCCACTTCCATCCAGCAATTCGAAGAAACGTTCATGCTGCATTGTTCAGCCTGCACGGCGTACAGATTTTCGAGCTCCTGCTCAAATTCTTCAAGCAGCGCTTTGCTGTGATGACGGACATCCAGGCTGAAAACGACTTTAGAAGCGATCACGTTCGGTACGTTTGGCGTAATTTCCATCTTGCCTATTGTGGCCACCATGCTTTCATCCTTCCGCCTGGCCATGGCGGTGATATTTGTAATCAGTTCACTTGATAACACCACCGCATCCTTGCGTTCCGGCATCGGAGTGGTTCCGGCGTGATTGCTTTCTCCTTCCACGGTAATGTGATATCTGCGCTGTCCGACAATATCTGACACCACTCCCACAGAAGCATTCGTCTTTTCCAGCGTGCCCCCCTGCTCCACATGAAGCTCGATAAAGGAGTCTATGTCTTCACGCTTGAGCGGAAGCGATGCCGGAGCTTCAAATTCACATGCCCGCATCGCCTGGCCGATAGAGATGCCGTCTGTATCCTTCAGGGTCTCTGATTCGCCCTCTGCCAGCCTGCCGGTAATATGGCCCGACCCCCAGAACGTGACCGGAAAACGACTTCCTTCCTCCTCACAGAATGATACGACTTCAATGCTCTGCTTCGGACGCCCGTAAGCCTGCTTCAGCCTTTCTACGGCAAGCATTGCAGCAGCTACTCCGTATGCGCCGTCATATATACCGCCGTTCACGACAGAGTCAATGTGGGATCCGGCCATAACAACCTTGTCCGTTTTTTCTGTCCCTTCAAAGCGTCCAAATACGTTTCCGACAGTGTCATAGCGGGCCTCAAGACCCATTGCCCCCATTTTTCCCTTTACTGCTTCCTGTGCCTGCTGCCACGATTCATCGTATAAAAGCCTTGTCACACCTCCGTCTTCTGTTTTTCCAAAGCCGGAAAGCCATTGCAGCAGCTGGTCGATCTGATCCTGAATTATGTTTGAAGAATGAACAGCCATACGTTCCCTCCTTTGCCTGGCTTTTAATCAGCTTCCCCGGTACGTTTGATAGCCGTAGGGAGATAACAGCAGCGGAAGGTGATAGGACGTTTCTTCCGCCGAAAGCGTGACCCGGAGAGCCACCGTTTCCAGAAAATGCGGCTCCTCCTGCGTCCATCCTTTCTGCCGGAGATATTCCCCTGTTTGAAATTCCACCTCGTACGCAGCTGTTTGAATATCATCTGCCTGCAGCAGCGGCTCATCCACCCGTCCGTCTGCATTGGTGACCCGTTCGGCTTCTTTAATTTTCCGGCTGCCATCCAGGCGGTACAGCGTTAAAGCTATACCTGCGCCCGGGCGGCCGGAAGCCAGATCAAGCACATGTGTTGTGAGCCCCATTTATATTTCTCCTTCGTCATCCAGATCTTCGCGATGCACCGCAAAGCGCTGGAAGCCGTACGGGCGGCGCGGCTCTGTATATACTTTGCCATCGCTTCCCGGAATATCTTCGACAACAGTATCCCACGTATGGTTCTGCGACTCGAACGAAACTTCCTGAAGCTGCGGGAACCGCTCAAGCACCCGGCGGCCGATATAATAGATCAGCTGCTGAATCGATGCTGTCTGTGTTTCGTGAAAGACAGCAGCTGCAATATCCTTCACCTGCTCAGCGGCTACATAGCCTTCCCCGTTCTGCCCGAAGGCGGTCTGCGGTGTTTCATATGTCCAGCCGATATTTAAATAAATAAACAACGGACGGTTGGAGTCCTCCGGCAGCGTCGTGTATTCATCCTGGATAAAGCCGACAAATGAATTGTCCACTACTTTCACGAGTTGGACGTCCTTTACATAGCTCTCCTGCTCGATAATTTCCGGAGCCCCGAACGACGTCCGCCCTACTTTTACCATCGCTGCAGGTTTTTCATTATGCGACTTTTTAAACACTACCCCGCTTTTGTATCCCGTATTATCGACATTTACTTTTTCAAAAGGAAGATGATCGGCGTATACTTCTGCGGTTTCAACATGATCATATTTTTCGAGAAACGCTTCCCCCACATAAGCAAGAAACCCTTCCACCGTTGCGCCTTCATAGCTGCCCAGGTGACGCTGGATAAAGTTTTTCATGGAATCTGTCGCCACCACCATACTGTTGTCGCCTTCGGTAAAGCTCGGCAGGAAGGCTTCCCCGGTAATATTGACGGACACATTCAAACCAAA
The DNA here is from genome assembly GCF_900106595.1 of Marinococcus luteus. Taxonomy (GTDB): domain Bacteria; phylum Bacillota; class Bacilli; order Bacillales; family Marinococcaceae; genus Marinococcus; species Marinococcus luteus. The sequence goes on along the minus strand of NZ_FNNC01000005.1, from coordinate 255,963 downwards.
GATCGTATTGTTTGTGCCCTCATACGGGGACTCCGGTATTGGCGTGATATCTGTAAATGGGATGGAAAACGTCCGGTAGGCAAACACATCGCCTTTGCCGTAGCTCATTGTTCTCCGTTTTTTACTGCTTGTTCTTGTCACTGTCTGTGACATGCGGGCCGGCTCTGCCGCGAGCGCTGCAGAAGATCCATGCTCTCCGGCAGCGGCGCCGTTGCCCATGTCTCCACTTTCGTTTGATTCACTTATTGTTTCCGTACGCTCATCTTCAATGATGACCTCGAGCCGCAGCAGAGCTATTCGGTGAATTTCCCGGATAGCCTGACGCTCTTCTTCCTCCTGGGTATGGTCCATACGTTCCTGTACGGCCTCTAAGATATCCTCTGTGGTCTTTCCTCTTACCGCCATAATAAACGGCATACCGAACTTATCCTGGTAACGCTCGTTCCATATACGCAGTTCTTCCTGCTGCTCTTCTTCCATCTCCGTTAAACCAGCGCTTTCCTGCTCGGAAGTAGATTCCTCACTCATCGGCTTCTTTTCTCCGAGAGCAGGGTGCGCCTGGATCAACGCACGCCGGTTCTCTTCCCCGGACGTCATAACTACGCCTGCCATCCGCTGATGCAGATCTTCAACAGATTCCATCGGTCTCACCGGTTCGACTGCCTCTGCCACCCACGGAGAATTCTCATACACACCTCCGAAAGTGTCGATAAATTCTCGGCGGGATAATTGGTTTACTTGTTCAATAGTCAGCATACACTACTCCTCCTTCAAGCTTTACTTTGTTTTTCTTCATTATATACATGTTCCCCCTTCCACCGTATGTTAAATAGGAGATTGATGAAAATTGCGGCTAAACTACCAGTGATAATACCGTCCCCGAAGATGATAGCGAGCCCTTCCGGAAGGCTTGAAAACAGCTCCGGTACTACTGTGGCGCCAAGCGCAAGCGACACGGAACACGCAACCACCATCTGGTTCGACTGTTCATTAAAATCGACATCGCGGAGCATCTGCAGACCTGCAACGACAACCATTCCAAACATGACGACGGTCGCCCCGCCAAGCACCGGTGTTGGAATGATAACAACCAGGGCCGCAACTTTCGGAATCAGCCCCAGGACAATCAGCGTCATAGCTGCCGAGAAAATAACGTTTCTCGTTTTCACTTTTGACAGCTCGAGCAGACCCACATTCTGGGCAAAGGTACTGTAGGGAAAAGCGTTGAAAAAGCCGCCGATAATGACTGCGAGCCCTTCAGAGCGGTAGCCCCGGACCAGGTCGTCTTCGTTCAGCTCACGATCCGTAATACGGGCAACTGCGTAGTAAGCACCGGTCGTTTCAACGACAATCACACTGCACACAATGATCATCGTGATAATCGGCCCAATTTCAAATGTCGGCATGCCGAAGTACAGCGGCTGAGGAAAATGGAACCACGAGGCTTCCATCACTTCTCCAAAGGAGACCTTTCCCATTACTGCTGCGGCTATCGTGCCGCCGGCAATACCGATCAGGACGGCGAGCGACCTCATAAACCCTGTAAACATCCGGAATAAAAGAATGATCACGGCGAGTACGCTGACAGATAAAAGCAGGTTAAAAAGAGAGCCGAAATTTTCGCTTCCTTCTCCGCCGGCCATATTTTTAATTCCGGTGGGAATAAGCGAAAGCCCGATAATCGTTACGACTGTGCCGCGCACAATCGGCGGGAACACCTTTTGTAATTTTCCAAAAAATCTGGCAAAGATAACGACAAACAGCCCGGCCACAAGAATCGATCCATAAATAGCTGTTATGCCGTAGTTGGTGCCAATACTGATCATCGGTGTCACTGCTACAAATGATACTCCGAGCATGACAGGCAGCCCGATGCCGATATGTTTTCCTCTCCACAGCTGCAGCAGGGTTGCTACACCGCAGGAAAGCAGGTCAATTGCCACTAAGTATGCCAGCTGTTCTGCTGAAAGCTCCAATGCGCGTCCTACGATAAGCGGAACGAGTATCGCTCCGGCGTACATTGCAAGTACGTGCTGAAGTCCCAATGAAAAAGTCCGAAGCCCGTTGGTTCCGTTAGCCATGATTAGGTGTTCCTCCTTTTATTATTACCTTACTATCCATCTTATAGGAGGTCCGGACTTGATTCATTAGTCGTTCTATATAAAATTATCAAAATGTTTTGGGCATTTCATCTATAATCATTAAGAAAACGAAGGGTTTTGTGCAGATTATCTTACATCATTCCGAGGAGAGGACGTTCTGCACCCGCAAAGCCAGCCGCAGCCGCATAGTCGTTTCGGGATTTTTCAATGAAACCCCTAAGCGCTCCTCGCATTTTTCCAGGCGGTAAAGCACCGTATTGCGGTGAATGTAAAGCCGTTTCGCTGTATCAGCCACGTGGCAGTGCGACTCGAGGTAGACGGATAACGTCTGCACAAGCCCCTGATCCTCCTGGCTCCCCTCTGTAAGTTCCTGCAGGACCGAGTGGCTGAACGAGGCCAGCTCTTCGGCGGGCAGCAGCCGGAGAAGCTGGGCGATATCCTTTGTATAATAGGAGCGGATAAACCCGCGTTCGCCGGTGAGCTGGCTGTTGTACAAGGTATTTTCCGCCTCTTTATAGGACGCCGGGGTATCAAGAAACGACCTGGCCGTGTTTCCGATGCCAAAGGATATCGAGCGGTCAAAAAAAAGCTGGATTCCTTCCTGCAGCTGCCGCAGTGCCTTCACCGAATCTTCATCTGCTTCTGCCTGCAGCTGCTCCGCTTCCCATAAAATAATACACTGCCGTTCTTTTTTGAAAAACCAGGCCGGGGAACGCCATTTGTCCAATTCGCCTTCAATGTATTCATACATGTGATCCATCTCCCGCTGCTGCTGGGTATAGGTGACCGGATGCCGGGGTTCAGGATCAAGCATGCCGACGGCGCAGCCGTAATTCCGGCTGTTTGGCAGCCCCATTTCCTCCGCCCGGTTTCGCGCTTCTTCATCGGACGAGTAGCCTCCATTAATGAAATTTTGAAAAAATTCGTCGCGGGCTCTTCGTTCATATTGAGCGATGGCACTCTGTTTCATGCGTTCGAACCCGATCACGTTTACCGCCTGGTCGATGATAAGCACAAGCCCATTGTCATAAATCGGAATTTCGCCGCCAATCACGAGGCACCCGCTGCGCGTTTCGTGCGTCCGCACCGGAAACAGTGTGTACGTCTGTGCTGTTTCCCGCACGCAGAAGCTGCTGTAGGTGCTGCCGGTTAAAAACAGATCCCGTTTTGCCCGCCGGTGCGCTTCGAGTACCGCCTGCGCTTTTTCCATCCCTTCGCCTGCATAGATCGGGCGGTCATATGCATCCAGCAGCAGGACCGGGAAACCGATGTAGTCGCATACTTCTTCAAGCAGCGCCGTCAGGCCTTTTCCATGCATCACATGATCGGTCAGCCGCTGGTGGATGTTTAACGCTTCGCGCAGCTCCCTTGTCCTTACCGAAAGCATGTCGTTAAGCATATCATTGACCATCGCTCCAAGACCGATATCCTCCGGCAGGGCAATAATAGGAAACTGCAGCTCGTCCGCCTTTTCGATGACGCTCTCCGGCAGCTCCTGCAGAAAACGCCCGATTTTAAGCCCAATGCCGGCGCACCCCACGGCGTCCATCCGCTCGATGAGCACACTCAACTCCCCGGGGCGGTCTTTGTAATGGTAGCCTGTCGTCACCAGCAGGTCGTCCTCCTGCAGATAATCTACAATGTCCGGTGCATCCATCATATTCACCTGCCGGATCTCCCGGATGTCCCCGTCTTTGCCAGCAAGCAGTGTTGCATCTTTCCAAACTGGGCGCTGCAGCGTTTCTCCTATGTTCACCGTTTCCGCCTCCTTGTGATACATATCCAACCTTTTATAAAACAATTGGTTATTTTAACTTTTACTGTAGCAGAAATAGTAATTCTCCCGCCAGTGGAAATTCCAGCAATCACAAAAAAGCCACCGGCAGCCGGCAGCTCTTCTGCTTATCTTTTGACGATACCGTACAAAAACAAATCATAAAAATGCGTCTGATATTCTTCAAGCGTCATGCTCCCCGGCACATCATCCCCCTGCTGAATCCGGTAGGCCATCATCTGCCGGAGCGAGATCACATACGACATGAAAAAATCAATATTTATATTTTCCCGGAGTATGCCCTGCGTTTTTGCCAGCTCCACCAGCTCCCGGAACACCGGCATAACTATCTTCTCGCCCCGGCTGCTGTAATCGGCCAGTACATGCGGATAATCCTGCATTAATTCCGTGAGAAAGCTTGATTGAAAAAACGATTCGTATTCCTTCATATCAAATATCTTCAAAAGCATATCTTCGGTCATCCCGTGCTTTCTGCTTTCTACAATCAGTTCTTCCATTTTACCTTTGGACTCCTGCATCACACCGTCGAGCATTTCGCTTAAAATGCCTTCTTTGTCTGAAAAGTATTTATAAAATGTGGCTTTGCTCGCACTTGCTTCCGCACACAGCTGCCCGATGGTGACCGCTTTTATCCCTTCCTGCAGAAACAGACGGTGCGCGGTTTCGACCAGGTCTTTCTTTTTTCTCGTTGTTCGTCGTTTTTTATTGTACGCCACGGCTGCTTCCCCATTTCTATCCTTTCTTTAAATGACCAAGTCTCTTTTTCTGATCATATACATTCCGACTGCTGTAAAAACGGCGAATATTGCCAGAAGAATTACTGTCGACCAGAGTGTCCATTCCTCTGCAGGCACCCCCGGAATCTGCGCGTATGGTGAAATATCACTCACCCAGTCCGGCAGCTGAAGCAGCGGTCCAATAAGCCCGATCAGGGTAAACGCTGTATACACAAGCCAGACGAGTGACAGCGCCTTTGGCCACAGGCCCATTAACAGAGCCGCCAGTCCAATAAATATCCAGACAGCCGGCGTCTGTGCGATGGCAGCGAAAAACACCTTCCATGCCCCGTCTGCGCTTTCAGTGTAGTAGCCGTAAAGCGCTCCGGCGCCAATACCGCTGATCACAAGCAGCATAAAACTCCCCACGCAGGAAATCAGGAGATAATCAAGCATCCACCGCGGACGCGGCACAGACTGAACCAGCAGAATTTCTCCCCGGCCGCTCTTTTCCTCCCGGATCATTTTGGTCATCACCTGCAGAGCATAGCCTGCTGCGAGCATGGCGAGAAAGGCCATATACGTGGCAAATAACGATTCTGCAAGCGTCGCTCCTTCGGCCTGGACGAGAAAATCTTCCCCGATTGGATTATCCGCAAAAAAGTCAGCAGCTTCTTCACTTATGGCCCCCATTGCCACTCCGTACAGGGCCGCACCGGCTGCCCAGCTCAGAAAAACCCAGCGAAATAAAAAGCTCTGCAGCCCAAGCAGGTGTGTCAAACCGCCCCCGGCCCGGGCTTTCCCGCCCTGAACCCGCAGCACCCCGGCCCCGTCGTCCCGGCGATAGTCTATATAAACAGCCGCCACTGCGAGCAGTATAATACCTCCGGCGAATAAACCGAGCGGCCACCAGCGCTCATCCACAAAGGCGCGCATTGCCTGGCCCCACCCAATCGGTGACAGCCACCGCCACGCATCTACAGAAGCCACATCGCCGACGGCCCGGAATAAAAACGCCAGGCCAAGCAGCGCAGAGCTGATGCCGGATGCCGCTCCGGCGCTTTCACTCACCTGAGCCATCAACAGGCTGATAGAGCCAAACATGATTCCGACACCGGCGACCCCGAGCCCAAATACCAGCGACCCTTCCCAGCTGAGCCCCTCTATCGTATAAGGCATGCCGGAAATGATAATGATGGCGATGAAGAGATTCGCAAGCACCATCAGTAAAAAAGCAGCTGTGGACATACTGACCCGGCCGACCACTCCTGCTTTCACAAGCTCCGATAGTCCGCTTTCCTCTTCTGCCCTTGTATTGCGGACGATCATGAAGATGCTCATAAACGCAGCCGCCACCGCCACGTATAAAAACATCTCATTTGTAATCATCGCACCGAACGTATAGTTTTCAAGCCCATAGCCGGGCCCGGCCATCGCCCGGAGTGCCGGACTTTCTAAAAGCAGGGCCCGGCCCTGCCGGTCTTCCTGCGTCGGATACGTCTCCGGAAAGCTGAGAATACTGAGCAGAAACAGTACTGAAATCGAAACGATCCAAATAGGCAGGCGCACTCTTTCTTTCCGGAGCATTACCCGAAACAGCCTGCCCGTTCCTGTGAACATTGACATGTTCATCTGGCTTCCCCTGCCTTCGATTCATAATGGCGAAGAAAAATCTCTTCGAGCGTCGGCGGCCTTGACTCCAGTGAAACCACACCTGCTGCTGCGAGTTCCTGCATGACTGGCGCCAGTCCTTCCGCATCCACGTAAAAGTGCACTTTCAACCCGTCTGCTTTCCACTGGTGGATGTCGCTTCGCTCCGCTAAAGAAGCGGCTGTCTGCTTCGTTTCTGCCGTAATGGAAATACGCGTTAAATGCCGCAACTTTTCAAGCGTTCCGGATTCAATAATTTTCCCTTCTTTAATAATACTGACCCGATCACACAGCTCCTCCACCTCTGCCAGGATATGGCTCGAAAGAAGCACAGCCTTTCCTTCCTGCTGCAGCTCCCGTACGCACTCCCGGAAGATAGAAGCCATTAACGGATCCAGACCCGAGGTCGGTTCGTCAAAAATATACAAATCCGCTTCCGAGGCGAACGCCGTAATGAGTGCCAGCTTCTGACGGTTTCCCTTCGAATACGTTTTGCTTTTTTTCCGCGGATCGAGCTGAAAACGTTCAATCAGCTGCTGGCGTTTCTCTTCATTAAAATCACCGTGCAGCTTTCCCAGAACATCAATCACCTGACCGCCGGTTAAATTCGGCCAGACGTTCACATCACCCGGTACGTAAGCCACCCGTTTATGAATATCTACGGCCTCGGTCCACGCGTCTTTGCCAAACAGTTTCACTTCACCACCGCTTTTTTTCAACAGACCAAGCATTACCCGAATCGTCGTGGACTTTCCGGAGCCGTTCGGGCCGAGAAATCCTACCGTTTCTCCTTCGCGGATCGTCAAATCCACATGTTCAAGCGCCGCATGCCTCCCAAAATATTTTGACACGCCCTCTAATTTCACCAGTTCATTCATGTCTACACCCCCCTAAATTGAACTTTTTAATTTTTATCGTTTAAACTATTTTATAATATTCGTTCAATTAAGTCACGGTTTATTTTTCATGCCCCTGCCTTTGAAGACTACGTCTGCGAATTTCTGGGTATGTGTAACAAAGATCTGAAAATGGAGGCAGTATGTATGATGACTTTACGACTCGGCTACGTATCTCAGGCTCTCGCTCTCTGGGACGCTTCTCCAGGAAAAACAATGACACTGACACGCTGGCAGAAAATGGACCCGGACAGCCGCGAGGATAAACTGCGGGAGGTCACCCGTTTAAATCTGGAGCACACGATCCGCATGCTTCATTACAATATCGCCCACGACATTCCCTTGTACCGTTTTTCGTCCTCTCTTGCGCCGCTTGCCACTCATGACGACGCCGCCTGGGATTACATAACGCCTTTTGCGGATTTATACAAGGAAATCGGCAGACTCGTGCGTGAACACAATATCCGTCCAAGCTTTCACCCGAACCAGTTTACGTTATTCACAAGCGACAAGCCGAATGTCACCGCCAATGCTGTGCAGGACATGGAGTACCATTACCATATGCTTGAAGCAATGGGTCTCGAACAGAGAGCATGGATCAATCTACACGTCGGGGGAGCCTATGGGGACAAAAAAGCGGCGGTGAAAAGGTTTCACGAAAACCTCCAGCAGCTACCCGAAAAAATCAAGGCACGGATGACTCTGGAAAATGATGATAAGACGTACACAGCAAGCGACGTGCTCGCTGTCTGTGAACAGGAAAAAATTCCAATGATGTTTGATTATCATCACTTTGAGGCTAATCACTCCGGGGATGAACGTCTGGAGGAGCTGCTGCCACGGTTTATCGATACGTGGGCACATACCGACAGCCGGCCGAAAATCCATCTTTCCTCTCCGAAATCGGCCGAGGCGTTCCGCAGCCATGCCGACTACGTGGACCCCGATTTTAATCTTCCGTTTCTTCAGGCCTTAAAGCAGATCGGCGAGCCTATTGATGGGATGATTGAAGCAAAGCAGAAGGACTATGCGCTTCTGCAGCTCGTCAGGGACCTCGCTTCGCGGCGGAACGTGACACGGACTGGCGGGGCAGAGCTCCGGTGGAAATGAAGACCAATAAAAAAAGAGCCTGAACGCAGGCTCTCTTTTTTTACCATTCCAATACGATTTTTCCGATGTTTTTATTGTCCTGCATATGCCGGTGCGCATCCGCAATCTGTTCAAATGAAAACACCGTGTCTACGATGGGACGGATGGGTCCGTCTTCAAGGTGCGGCATCGCGTGCTTCACAAAATCCCGGCTCAGTTCGGCTTTATACTCGTCGCTCCGCGGTGTAAGCAGCGTGCCGGTCAGCTGCACGCGCTTCATTAGCAGCTTCATCAGGTTCACATTCGGCACGTTCGCCCCCCCAAGCACACCAATTAAAACCCAGCGTCCATCGGTTTGAATGCTTTTCAGGTTCTGCTCCCAATAGGAGGCCCCGACAAAATCCAAAATTACGTTTACTCCCTGATCTCCGGTAGCTGCAAGTACCTCTTCCTCAAAATTCTGCTCTTTATAGTTAATGCGTACTTCTGCGCCGAGCTTTTGAGTAAATTCCAGCTTTTCCGCTGACCCGGCGGTAGTAAGTACACGGGCTGACGAAAGATGGCTCGCGAGCTGAATGGCCGCCGTGCCTACACCGCTTCCGCCGGCATGAATCAGAACGGATTCATGCTGATTCAGGTGCCCGATCCAATAAAGCGTCTGATAGGCCGTTAAGAATACCTCCGGCACGGCTGCTGCTTCGGCATACGTGAATGCCTCCGGTATCCGCATCACCCGGTCCGCCCGCATGACGGCATATTCTGCGTAGCCGCCGCCATTCACGAGGCCCATGACCCGGTCGCCCGGCGAAAACGGGTTCTCAGTGCCTGCTTCTTCCACCACGCCCGCCACTTCAATTCCGAGCACCGGGTTTTCGATATATCCGGCCTTGCCCTCCCGGTTTAAAATATCGGTCCGGTTCACGGCTGCTGCTTTTACCTTAATCAACACCTCGTCCATCTCCGGCTTCGGGGCATCACGATCCTGAATCTGCAGTACCTCCGGCCCGCCGGTTTCTGTAGTAATTACTGCTTTCATTGCTATCACTCACTTCCCTTTATCTTTCGTTTCCAGTATTCGCTTCCTCGAAGGACGTGTCAACTCGTACGTCTATCTACTACTGTTATCTATTTCCCGGGAAATAGCTTTTGTAAGATTGATTTTTCGATAATAGCAGCTAATACCTTTATAATGGAAAAAAGGCAAAAACTGAGGTGCAGACAAATAATGACCAATATAGAAGCATTAAAACAGGACGCATACGCATTTTTAGAGCAATATTACCGGGAAACAGACCAACCCTCGGAAGTTTTTCAGGCGCGCTGGGAAAACGTAGAGCAGGAGATTGAAGCTTCCGGGCATTACGAGCATACGTTTGAGGAGCTGTCATTCGGAGCGAAGGTCTCCTGGCGCAACAGTAACCGCTGCATCGGGCGGTTTTTCTGGAAAAGCCTGCAGGTCATCGACTGCCGGGACGTGTGTACTGAAGAGCAGACAGCTGAAGCGCTTCGCCACCATATCCATTACGCAGAAAACGGCGGGAAAATCATTCCAGCTATCTCTGTATTTCCTTCTGTCAAAAATGGGCAGGAGCGGATGCGCATATGGAACTACCAGCTGATCCGCTACGCTGGCTACGAGCGGGACGGGGAAATCATTGGCGACCCGCAGTCTGTTGCTTTCACAAAATACTGTGAATCGCTGGGATGGAAGGGTGCAGAAACATCGTTTGATCTTCTTCCCCTGGTCGTTCAGGTAAACGAAGGCGCCCCCCGGTGGTTTCCGCTCCGAGCCGAAGAAATACTCGAAGTTCCGGTTACCCATCCGGATAGCGATGCTTTTTCCACGCTCGGTTTAAAATGGTACGCCGTGCCGATTGTTTCGGATATGAAAATGGAGATCGGCGGTATCACGTATACGGCCGCGCCGTTTAACGGCTGGTACATGGAAACGGAAATCGGCGCCCGGAACCTCGCAGATCCGGATCGCTACGATATGCTCCCACGGGTTGCAGACGCGCTTGGCATCGACCGGGCATACGCGGGAAGTTTATGGAAGGACCGGGCACTTGTGGAGCTGAACCGCGCCGTGCTGCATTCGTATAAAAAAGCAGGCGTCAGCATGGTGGATCATCACACGGCCGCTTCGCAGTTTAGCCGGTTTGAGCAGCAGGAACAAAAAGCAGGGCGGGAAGTAACCGGTGACTGGACGTGGCTGATTCCGCCGGTATCGCCTGCCGCTACTCATATTTTTCACAGCTCCTACCGCAATATCATGCACACCCCGAATTTCTTTTACCAGCAGCACCCTTATAAATAATGATCCAAAGAAGCAGGCTTCGCCTGCTTCTACATATTTTACGTTTGAATAAATACCCCTTCCGGGAACCCCTATACCAGAACCTAATATTAGAAAGGATGATGAATATGAATTCTACACAGAAGGAATGCCTCGAAGCCTGCATCGAATGTATGAAGCAGTGCAATCAGTGCTTTAACGACTGCCTGCAGGAAGACGACGTGAAAATGATGGCCGAATGTATACGTCTTGACCGCGAATGTGCAGATATTTGCGCCATGACGGCTAAAGCCATCCAGTCCAATAGTCCATTGATGAAAGAGACCGCTCAGCTGTGTGCAGAAGCCTGCAAAGCATGCGGAGATGAATGTGCCAAGCACGATCACCAGCACTGCAAAGACTGCGCCGATGCCTGCTACCGCTGCGAAAAAGCCTGCCGGGAGCTTGCTGCTTCATAATTTCTGCGAAAAAGCCCCCTCCTAAAAAATGGAGAGGGCTTTTTTTATGAAAATTTCACCGGTACGCCGGCTGCTTCAAACAAATCGTAGAAGGTCGGACACGTTTTCGACACGCACCCCGGATCTTCAATATGGATGCCGGGCACCTTCGCCCCAATCAGTGAAAGGGCCATAGCTACCCGGTGATCATCGTACGAGTGAAGCGACACGCCGATCGGTGTCCCCGGGTATACTTTTAGACCGTCCGAGTATTCATCCACACGGATGCCCATTTTCTGGAGCTCTGTACAGGCTGCGTGAATGCGGTCTGATTCGTGATGACGAATATGCTCCACGTCCCGGATAGTAATCGGCGCATCGGCAAACGGAGCCAGGGCAGCGACGGTCAGCGTCTGATCGGACATTTCCTTCATGCTGAGCTCGAACCCGCCCGAAAGCTGTTCCGGGCCTGCAATTTCAATGTAGGTGTCACCTTTTTCCACACGGCACCCCATCTTTTCAAACACATCCACCATTCCTATATCCGGCTGGTTGGTGTCCATCGTTAAATTATTTATACGGACCGTTCCGGCCGTGAGTGCCGCAAGTGCCATAAAATAACTGGCTGTCGACGCATCTGCTTCAAGCGCCATGCTCCGGCCCTGAAAGCTCTTTGCCGGCACCTGCATATCGGTTAAATCCTCATTGTACGTGACCGGCACCCCGAACTGATTCATTAAATCGAGCGTAATGTGTACATAGGCATGCTGCACAATGTAATCCGGAATCCGGATACGCAGGCCTTCCTCTGTATAGGCGCCCGTCAGCAGCAGGCCGCTGATAAACTGGCTCGATAATTTCCCGGAAATGGTCACTTCTTTACCGGGGAGCCCGCCCGCATGAATTTCAAGCGGGTAAAACCCTTTTTTATCTATGTAATGAACATCGGCCCCGAGCGTTTCCAGGGCTTCCATTAACGGCTCCACCGGACGTTCACTCATCCGTTTGCTCGCTTCAACTTTGTAAACCCCGCTCCCGGCTGCTGCAAGCGGCCCCGGAAGGAAACGGGCTGTAGTACCGGCAGCGCCTATGTAAAGCTCTGCGTCCTCCTCCGGCCACCGACCGCCGCATCCGTGGATCGTGACCGTATCTCCTTCCACTTCGGACTTTACGCCAAGCGCCCGGAGAGCGCCGAGGCACCAGTACGAGTCATCGCTTTTTAAAATGCCTGAAAGGGTGGACGTGCCTTCTGCAAGCGCGGCCATGATCAGTGCCCGATTCGTAAAACTTTTGCTTCCCGGCACCGTCAAAGAGGTCTGAATCGACCCGGGCGAAACTGGAGAAACGTGCACTTTGTCTACATCCGTTAATGATGCCCACGGCGAGCGGGCCCGAAAATCTGGTGTACTCATAAAACATCCGTCCTCTGCATCTTTTTCTACATTACACCACGAACCAGTACTGCGCGCAACCAGCTTTTTCCCGAAGACTTATACCACCCCGGTAAGCGCCGGGCTGACCATAAACCAGAGCAGAATCACTGCCATAACAATCCAGCCGCTCAGCTTCATCCATCCCGGTTCCCGGCGTGAAAAAGCAATCATGCTCATAAATGCACTGAGTGCAAGCAGCAGAATGCCGATCGTCAGCAGCGACCCGAATAACGGCACGATGGGGCTGCTGTCAGGAAGGGAAAACGCGGCGGAAACAATGATAGATACAGCAATCAGCCCGAAACCTCCCAGGGAGGACGTTAAAGAAATTCTGCTGAATTTTTTATTCTTCATTTCATCCTCTCCCTTTCGAGTTCTTTTCTTGTCTTTCTTTCCCTCACGCATATTTCAAAAACATGCGTTTACGTTTCCAGATCCATAACATCCTGCACGTCCACACGACGGATGTCCCCGCCTGCTTCTATTTTAATTGTTTTGTTCAGCGCGTCCAGCTGCAGAATTTTTCCGGTCATTTTTATTTCTGCATAAGGGTCAAACACATGAAGCGTTACTTCCGCTCCAGCCGCCACAGCCTCCTGAAGGCGATGGGAAAACTCCTCAAGCTGCTGCTCATCCCAGAGAGGCCTGAACTTCATCCGGTCCTCTTTTTGATGACGCAGCCACATTTCCCGGTGCTCCGGCAGAATCATCCGGCTGGATTCCCATCGCATATTCGACCCCGGGGTTAATTTGTTTTCTTTCATCCGTAACGCCTCCTTTCGCTTCAGTATACACGAACGTTTGTTCTTTTTATAGTTCATCTTTAAACTATGGAAAAATTTTTCTGACAAAAAAGGCCTCCGGCATTCGGAGACCTTCATCATTTCAAGCCTTTTCTATCTGGAAAAACTGCGGCAAATGCTCCCTGTGGGCTTCGAGCATGTCATCAAGCATCTGTTTTGCTTTTGTGTCGGACGGAACGAGAGGATTAATGGTCATCGCGAGAAGAGCCGTCTGGTAGTTTCCCGTCACCGCAGCTTCAGCAGCGACCCGTTCAAACGACTTGATCTGCTGCACGAGTCCCTGGACTGCCATCGGAAGCTCCCCGACAGCCACCGGCCTGGAGCTGTCCTTCGTAATGACCGAGCTGACTTCCACCGCCGACTCCGCCGGAATTCCTGCAATGGCACCGCGGTTTCTCGTATTAACCGGCTGGATGTCCCGGGTGTCATTATATATCGAATTGATCACCAACCGTTTTCCACTACTCGACAGATACTCATGTTTTTCAAACGGGAGTTGTCTGCCCGGCATTTAATTGATGATGGTTTTCTCGATTCTGTCTTCGAACGGGAGAATGTGGCCTCGACTGCCTTCGGCAGCCTTGTCGCCATCCCCCACCCGGTTATGCCCAAAACAGAGGAAACATTTTTGAGCTTCTGTACGCTCGATAAGCCTGTTCGCTGGGGCGAGCGTCATGTGCAGCTTGTCTGCCTGTTAAATGTAAAAAAACAGCACCAAAGATCTTCAGGAGAGGTATGAGCTGCTCGGCCGGGTGATTGAACAGCCGAAATTAATTCAAAGGCTGTTAAAAGCAGAAACTGCTGAAGGGTTTCTCCAGCTCCTCGTCTCTTCTTAATCTCTTCAAGCAGAGAAACGCCCTTCCTCTTCTACTTTCACTTCCTGAAAAACGATTTTCGTAAATTATTCACATCCTTTCCTCCTTTTCGAACGTATTCTTTGATATAAAGGAAGAAGAAGCTTATAATCACGTTCTCGTTCATATAAAAGGAGGAAAAACCTATGCGCCGTTTAATCGCCTGCTTAGCCGCAGGTTTCCTGCTTTCGCCCGCAGTGGCTGAAGCACATACACACCTCGAAAGCTCCGACCCTGAAGACGGGGCCACGGTGGAAGCACCGGAAGACATCACGTTTTATTTTGACGGTCCTATTGAAGACTACAACGGAGTGACGGTCAAAGATGCAGAAGGAAATGACGTGGAAACCGCCGATGTTTCCATCGAACCCGGGGATCAATTGAATATAACGATGGAAGAGCCGCTCGAAGCTGGAGAATACGAAGCCTCTTTTGATATTGTCAGTGAAGACGGCCACATTATGGAGGACAGCTCTTCCTTCACCGTAGAAGAAGCATCCGAAGAAGAAGCGGCCACCTCCGATGACGCCTCCTCTTCCGAAAACAACGCGGAAGGAGCGGAAGAAAACGCGGAAGGCCAGACCGAAAGCGCCATTAATGAAGAAGAAGCCGGCTCCGGATTCGGCATAACCATCGGACTGATCGGTCTCGGTCTTGTCGCCGCCATCGTCGCCCTGTTTCTGTTCCGCCTGAAACGCCGGACATGATTCTCGCAGCAGGCAACGCTCTGCAGTATTTGTTTTTCGCTGTACTTGCCGGTACGCTTTTGCTTCAGCTTATTCCCTCAACGCACCGGCCGGCTCTTTCCATTCCGTTTTTCGTTCCGGCAGCAGCCGCAGCCCTCCTGCCGGCCGTTTCCTTCGTTCCCATCGTCCAGCTCACCCGCACGATAGCTTCGGGCAGGGACATGTCTTTTTTCGGGGCCCTCGAGCGCATATTGTTCCAGTACGAAGTAGGCCAGAGCTGGGTAGTCCTGTTTGTCCTGAGCTTTTTTCTGCTTGGGATATTTATTCTTTTCTTTCATTCCACGGGCATGCCGCGTGCTGCTGCCGTTGTCGGCCTCGTTCTTATTATGGGAATGATTGGCGCTCTGGGAGCATCTGGCCACGCTGCCAATGCGATTCCGCTCATCGGCGGGACGCTTCACTTTTTCCATCTGCTTGCCGTGAGTCTGTGGATTGGCACACTTTTGATGGTCAGCTGGTTTGCCGTTTCCTATAAACAGTGGGCTTCTTTTCTGGAATGGTTCACGCTGATCGCTGTCATGTGTGTCATCATTATCGCCTTTACCGGCGTAATCATGGGACAGCTGCTGACAGACCCATTTATCGGTTCATGGGCTCTTCCATACGGCGAAGCGCTCATATGGAAGCATTTGTTTTATATTGTTATTCTCCTTTTTGCTCTTTTTAACGGAATATTCATCCGCAGGCGCCTGCAGCAGAGCACGGATTACAATCCACGGCAGTGGCTGCGTGCAGAAAGCCTGACCGCTATGCTCATCTTTGTGATTACTGCTTTTATGACCGAGCAGGAGCCAGGCGGCAGTCTGCATTATGAAAACCCGGCCTTTTTGTTTCATGTGCTCTACCCTGCTTCCGTGCCGGACAGTGCTTCCTTTCAGCTACAGCTGCATCCCATCACCATTTTAAGTGTGTTATTATCTATTGGATTCTTATACTTGATGGCGCAGAGCTTTCATCGCGGACGCTCACCGTTCAGCGTTTTCGTTCTCGGCTGTATGTTTGTGCTGAGTGCATATACCGGTCTCGTATATATTCTGGATTTTGTCTGAGCAGGCAATCTGCCCAAGCGCTCATGGAAGTATTCATGAGTGCTTTTTTATTTACCCGCCTGTTATTTCCGGGTAATAATTTATACTAATGAAAGGAGCCGTTTTATGTTTCAGTTGAATGACGTAAAGTATAAAAACATTATTAACACGAAGCAGCTTACCATCCCTGCGGATGCCATTACTGCCGTTACTGGTCCAAGCGGCTCGGGAAAATCAACTCTTCTGCGTCTGCTCAATTATCTGGTCACTCCGGAAAGCGGCACCATTTCCTACCAGGGAAAACCCTTCTCCGAGTGGGAGCCTGTGGAGCTGCGCAGGCAGGTGATGATGCTTCCGCAGCAGCCGGTGCTGTTTGGAGAAACAGTAGCTGAAAACCTTCAGGCCGGAAGACTGTTCAGCGGGAGGGAAGAAGCTTCTGAGGAAAAGCTTACTGCTGCGGCGCAGCAGTGTATGCTTGATAAAAAGCTCAGTGAACCTGCCGAAAATTTGTCCGGCGGAGAACAGCAGCGTCTCTCCCTCGCCCGCCTGCTTCTTGCCGCCCCCGATGTCTATTTACTCGACGAGCCGACCTCAGCGCTCGATGAAGACATGGAATGGAACGTCATGGAACGATTTCTGGCTGAAGCACGGCGTTCTGCTAAAGGAGTTATTTTTATCAGCCATGCGACGGCAATGGCTGACCATTTTGCTGACCGCATTGTTCACTCAAATTCATTTACTGGCGGGGAGGTATGAAATCATGACTGAAAGCACCTCTATTATCGAGCTATCATTCTGGCAGATTCTTGCCGCCTACGTGTTTATCGTTCTTCTGCTCGCCATTGTGCGCTGGAGGAAAATTCCCCGGGAAAAAGAAATACTCATTTCTTCGCTCCGCATGACGTTTCAGCTGCTGTTAATGGGCTATGTGCTCATGTTTTTATTTGAAAATCCGAGCCCCTGGCTCACCTCGCTGATTGTCCTTTTTATGCTCGGCTTTGCGATCTGGAATATTTTTCAGCGCGTCCGTGGTCCTCTGACCCGGGAAATGAAGCGGGCGATTGCTGTATCAATGAGCATCGGCACCGTCCTCAGCCTGCTGTATTTCAACTTCGTAGTCATCCAGTTTGCTCCGTGGTTTAACCCCCGCTATTTCATTCCGATTGCGGGGATGATTATCGGCAATTCCATGACTGGTATTACCCTTGGGGTCCAGACGCTGACAGAGCACCTGCACAGCCAGCGCTCACGGGTGGAAGCAGCGCTCATGCTCGGAGCAACACCCAACCAGGCCACCCGTAAGGTTGTAAATCAATCCTTCGATGCGGCCATTCTTCCAACGATTAACAGCATGGTCGGCGCAGGGATCGTGTTTCTGCCCGGAATGATGACTGGACAGATTATCTCCGGCGTCAATCCTGTGACGGCGATCGGCTACCAGATCGCTATTCTTCTGGGCATTACCGGGGCCGTCGCCCTCACCGTTATTTTATTTACCCAGCTCGGCTACAAGACCTATTTTAACGAGCGTATGCAGCTGAAGGAGTAACAGAACGACTGCTTTATCTACACGTCAGAGGCATATATTCCTTCAGGCTGCTTTTTTGAAAAGCTTCACTTTTTTTTCCATTTGCCCGATATGAATAAGAGAAGGTATTCGTTTCCATATTGGGGGAGTGGATGAACGTGAAAGAAAAATTATTACAGCCGAAGAAGAAGAAAAACTGACCATGACTTCTGAAGCTGCGGCAGAGGAGATCGACGCTCTCGCAGAAGCGCTGAATATGGATGTCCAGAGAATTGAATACAATCGTTTCCCATTTCCAAACGGAAAACGACCAGTAAACAGCAAAAAAGATCCCAGCTCGATACGAGAGCCGGGATCTTTTTATGAGCTTCCGAAAATCAGCCTTAACGAAACAAAGATGAGACTGATGGCCAGCACGCGCAGAATAATAGCCCCTGGCAGCTTCGCCGCAAGCGCAGAACCAATCTGGCCGCCGATTACAGCACCAATCGCCAGCCAGAGTACACTCTCCCACTGAACGTGGCCAAAATAGGCATGCGCCGCTGTCCCCACTGCCGCCGAAAGCACCATCAAAAACATCGAGGTTGCTGTGGCAATATGAGGAGGAAAAGCCAGCAGCATTACCATGGTCGGCACCATGACAGAGCCTCCCCCGACACCAAACGACGTTGATATAACGCCGACAGCCAGAGCAATCGACAGGCCGATCCATCGATTGTATGAGTATTCATATGTATGGCCCGTAAGGTCTGTAAATGTCCGCCTGGTCGTCGGCCTGCCGGCGCTCCGCTGTTTGTTCTTCGGGCGGAACAGCAAAAACAGGGCCATGCAGAATAAAAAGATACCAAACGCGGTATAAAACGTATCTGTATCAAAAAACTGGGTCAGCCACGCGCCAAAGACTGCGCCCGGCATCATGGCAATCGCAAAATAGACACCGCTTTTATAATCAATCCGTTTTTGTCTCGAATACGTCCACGTGCTTGAAATGGCCGTAAACAAAAGGACTGCCATCGAGGTTCCGGCAATATCCGAGGCCGGCATCGGAAAGAACAGTGCAAGTATCGGTACAATAATAAACGCTCCGCCGAGGCCGACCAGCGAACCGCAGGCAGCGGCAAAGATGCCTGTGAGCAGCAGTAAAACAGCTTCCATCATGTCCTTGTCCTCTTTTCTTCTATGTAATCCAGCTCCATTTTAGCATGAACAGCCATCAAAAAAAGCCGGCTTATACAGCCGGCCCACCCGAATCCCGTCCTACGTTGTTACCGGAGCTTCGTTCACCTGTTTCACAAACTCCCGCATAATGGCAGGCAGATCCGGCCATGCGTGCCCGGAAACCAGGTTTTTATCCACATAATCCATTTCATCGATATATTCTGCGCCCATGCTTTCCACTTCCGGCTTGCAGGCCTGGTAAGCGGTCATTTTTCTTCCTTTGGCCACCTCTGCGATTGGTGTCAGCACGAGGCTTCCGTGGCACATAATCGCAATCGGCTTATCCTTTTCAAAGAAATGCTTCACGATTTCAAGCAGGTCTTTGTTCATCCGGATATGCTCCGGCGCTCTTCCTCCCGGGATAATCAGCGCATCGTAGTCAGAGACGTTTACGTCTTCAAAAGCAATATTCGCTTCGATGCCGTACCCCGGCTTTTCCGTATACGTTTCCCAATCCTCAAAGTCGTGAATTACCGTATGCAGCTTTTTGACACTGGCTGCTGCCAGGTCCACATGAAATCCTTCCTCCATACACCGAAAATACGGGTAATACACCTCCAGCGCTTCTACGGCATCACCAGCCACGATCAATACTTTTTTCGCACTCATCGTACACGCTCCTTTTCTGATTGATGGAAAGCTTACTTTTATTTTATACCCCTTTTGACGTAATAGAAATATGTTTTCTGAAACAATTAAAACGGGCACGGAAACTTAGCTTTGTTCCACAAAGGAGGATAACTATATGCTGCCTGGGCTTTTGCTCGGCCTCACATTTATTTTTGTATTAATCAATCTATATTATTTTTTCACGAACAAAACATATAAACATACGGTATTCAGTCCAGCTATGTTTTATAAGCTGTTTGTAGTTATGTTGAGCCTGACGTTTGCTTTTGCTTTGCTTTACTACTTTCTTTCTTTTTATGAAACCGTCTTTAGAATTAATGACCCTACCGACACCGCTGCTGAATCTACTTTCTTGAACTGTCTGTATTTTAGCGGCGTCACTATTTTATCTGTCGGCTACGGGGATCTTGTTCCTGTCGGCACCGCCAGAGCGTTTGCTCTTCTGCAGGCAGCTCTGGGCCTTCTTCTCCCCACCGCTTATTTTATGAAAGCGCTCGGCTCCTCGCAAAACAAAGAATCGTCATGATAAAAGTGGCCCGCAGCTTTCTCTTTTCTGCAGCTCGGTGGCCACAAGCACCGTTTTAGGCACCGTTCTCCGTCCATCGAGCCGCTCAAGCAGAAGGTCCACTGCTGTCTCCCCCATTATTTCTGTATAAACCTTCACGGACGTAAGCGGCGGATAAACAAATTTCGCGACGCTGACGTCGTTGACGCTCGCCACGCTGATGTCTTCCGGCACGCTGATCTTTGCTTCATGGAGCGCGCGCAGGCATCCGACTGCCATCGTGTCATTTGCCACAAACAGAGCTGTCGGCCTCGTTTCTGCGGCCTCAGCGGCCAGTTCGTTTTTTGTTAACTCATAACCATCCTGAACCGTGAATCGGCCCGTGCGTATCCAGGGCGCTGTTTGGCGGTCTTTTTCGTTCATCAGACGACGGAAAGTCTCTTCCCGTGGATCCGGAATCGTCCCGGTTTCTGACGGGTAGGACTCCCGTCCGCCAAGATAGCCGATACGCTTGTGCCCAAGCTCCCGAAGATAAGAAAGAACTTTTTCCGTCACGCGCTGAAAATCGGCAATGACAGAGTCAAACGTCTCTTCATCCGGAGTGGAGTCCACAAAGACGAGCTGCGAGCTGACGTGCTGCAGGTGTTCCGCCTGCGCCGGGCTGAATTTGCCTACGGCAATGACCGGCTCACTTTCACTCGTTTCCTGGGCCAGAAACTCTTCAAGCAGCAGGCGCCGGGCCCGGATACCCAGCTCGTCACAGCGCTTTTCAATGCCAAGGCGGATCGACAGATAATACAGATCTTCGAGCTCTTCCTGTTCGGTATACCAGTATACGATGGTAACCGCCTGCACAGTCTGTTTGCGTTTTGCGTGCTTCGTATAGTTCAGCGCTTCGGCGGTCTGGAAAATACGCTGCTTTGTGCTTTCCGCTACGGAGAGCGTGTCATCGTAGTTCAGCACACGGGAAACGGTCGCTATCGACACGCCGGCTTCTTTTGCGATGTCCTTTATCGTTGCCATGTCATCAGCTTCCTTTTATTTTTCTTTGAGCTTTAAGGGCAGCGTGTGCAAAAACTGAAGGAAGCCGCGGCGCCCGGCAGCATCCTGCTTGAAAACACCTGCGTGATGCAGCACCTCCATAAATTTTTTGCCCACGGCCTGTTCGACTTCCTGCCGCACCTCAGCCTTCGGCTGTCCCTGCAGCTTACCGCGCAGTTCTTCAGCCCACGTTTCGTGCTGCCCGGGTACCGTCTCTCCAAGCCCGGCGGCAAATTCAGTGATCTGATCGAGTTCACCGAGGAGCCTTGCCGGCAGAACAGCCAAGCCCATAACTTCGATCAGGCCGATGTTTTCTTTTTTGATATGATGCACTTCCTCGTGGGGATGAAACAGGCCGTAGGGGTGCTTCTCAGTCTTCCGGTTGTTGCGCAGCACTATATCCATTTCCCAGGCTCTGCCGTTTTTTCGTGCAATCGGCGTTACCGTATTGTGCGGTTCTCCGCTGGAGTAAGCTTCTATCTCAAGTTCTGTATCAGTATAATCCTGCCACGTTTTCCGTACAGCCTCCGCAGCCTCAATCACGCTTGTCTGCTCCTTTGAGCGCAGCCGCAGAACGCTCATCGGCCAGTGAACGATTTCCACGGTTAAATCCGTATATCCCAACACATCAAAAACGTTTTCCGGCTCTGCCTTTTCCAGGGCAAAGGTGTATCTTCCGCCCTGGTAGTGATCATGGGATAAAATCGATCCCCCCACTACCGGAAGATCGGCGTTCGAGCCCATGAAATAATGCGGAAACTGTTCCACAAATCCAAGCAGCCGGGTAAAGGTTTTACGGTTAATTTTCATATCCCGGTGGTATTCGCTGAGAAGAATGGAATGCTCCGGGTAATAAATATACGGAGAATACTGCAAATACCAACTTTCCCCTTCAAGCTCTGTCCGGACTAACCGGTGGTTCGACCGGGCCGGATGCCCGATCCGCCCCGGGTATCCTTCATTTTCTTTACACAGCACACACTTCGGGTACGATACCGATGCCCTCTTCTGCTTTTCCGCTTCAATATCACGCGGATCTTTTTCCGGCTTGGACAAATTGATCGTAATATCGACCGTCCCATAGGAAGACGCATACGGGAAATGAATGTTTTTGGCCACCCGGTCCATCTGAATATAGTTGGAGGCCCGGCTCAGCCAGTAAAAATAGTCGGTGGCTTCGACCGGGTCCCGGCGGTACTTTTCTTCAAAGGTCCGCTGGACGTCAGAAGGCCTGGGAAGGAAAATATTCATGATGTCTGCTTTAGCCTGCTCCCGCTTGTCGAGTAAATCCTCCACGATCCCTGTCTCCACCATATAGGAGGTGAGCTTCCCGAGCAGTTCCTCAAACGATCGCGCCCCGGCGGCTGCATTTTCATCAATCGCTTCGAGATGAAGCTCCCGCAGCAGCTGATTGCGTGCATACACCTTGTCTTCTGCATGAATTAATTTATTTTCTTCTGCCCAGTCGACGAGCGACATGATGACTGAATCCACCTGCATGGCCATAGAATCTCTCCTTTCCCTTACTTTTGCCCAGCCCGCGCCAGCTCCCGGGCGCCTTCACCGGCGGTGGCTTTGTAGAACGAAGGTTTAAAGCCTGTCTCTTTTTCATAGGCTGCTGCAATACTCTTCTCTGCCTCTTCCGCCTGTCCATGTTCCACAAAAGCGATCGCGCAGCCGCCAAAACCCGCTCCGGTCATCCGGGCGCCAATCACGCCGGGCTGCTTCTGGGCGGTTTCGGCCAGCGTGTCGAGCTCGGGACCGGTTACCTCATAATCTTCCTTTAACGACCGGTGGGACTCATTGAGCAACCGGCCAAACGCTTTATAA
Source organism: Marinococcus luteus (assembly GCF_900106595.1). Classification (GTDB taxonomy): domain Bacteria; phylum Bacillota; class Bacilli; order Bacillales; family Marinococcaceae; genus Marinococcus; species Marinococcus luteus. Next base: position 233,366 of record NZ_FNNC01000005.1, on the reverse strand, counting down.
TTTTCCGCTTTCAGCATAGCTGCTGCCTGCTTCGTACGGTCATGCTCGTAAATAACGTGCCGGGCTCTTTTTCGGACCGTTTCATTTTTAACCTCCTGACTGAGCTGGTTCCACTCCTCTACCGATAATTCACAAAGGTTCGTAATATCCCGGTGCTTCTGCATTTCTGCCAGCGCTTCTTCACATTCGGCCCGCCGCTCATTATAGGCTGAGCCTGCAAGCTCCCGGGATTTGTTTGTATTCATAATTAAAATGGTATATTTATCTGTCGGAAGCGGAGCGTATTCATATTCGAGCGTTCCGCAGTCAAGCAGCATGGCGTGCCCGTCTTTGCCAAACCCGATCGCAAACTGATCCATAATACCGGTCTGTACGCCGATATACTCGTTTTCCACCCGCTGGGCGTACTGGACAAGGGCTTTGATGGAAAGTCCCCATCCTTCCCATTCGTTGAGCAGCACGGCGGTGGCCAGTTCAATCGACGCTGACGAGGACAAACCGGCTCCGTTTGGGATATTGCCGGAAAAATAAATATCATAGCCGGTTTCGCATTGATAGCCTTCTGCTGCCAGAATAGCAAATATGCCTTTCGGGTAGTTCGCCCAGTCATGTTCCTTTTGAAACGAAAGATCATCCATTGATAGCGTTATCATTCCTTCGTTTAAAAAATTACCGCTTACAAACCTCAGCTGTCGGTCGCTTCGACCCGCTGCTGCTGCATATGTTCCGTTTGTAATCGCACACGGAAACACAAATCCTCCATTATAATCTGTATGTTCACCAATAACATTAATACGGCCGGGAGCAAAAAACAGCCGTTCCGCCTGGCGGGAAAACTGTTGTTCAAACTCTTTCATTACCACTGCCTCCATGCAATAGCCTCCTTCATTCTTTTTATCAGTATAGCGGAAAGCTAAGCGTAAATAAAGTTTTTACTAAAATTTTTACTATAAACTTTTAGATTTTTCCGGCCTTAATATGGGTAATGGTACTTTTAGCAGGGAGGAGGAGCCGGGGTGTTCTTTAATAAATTGTTTGAACGTTTAATTAATGTGAATACAGCCGTTATTTTTATGGTTACTGCCCTGGTGATCGGGGGAAGTTCCTTTGCGATTTATTACATAGAGCCGGAAGAATTCGGCAGCCCGTTCAACGGCTTCTGGTGGGTCATGACTTCTGTGACTACTGTCGGCTTCGGTGATTATGTTCCGCAGACCGCCCCCGGAAAGCTGTACGGCATTTTTCTGTACATGATCGGCATTGGTCTGATTTCTATCGTGATCAGTAAGGTTATTGATTTTATATATGTGTATAACCGCAGAAAGGAGCGGGGAAAATTGGATTACAGTGGAAAAGACCATATCGTCATTGCCGACTGGAGCAAGCATGCGAAAATCGCCATCCGGGAAATTTTAAACACGGAAAAAAATATTGAAATCGTACTTATCGATCAGTATGAAGAAACTCCGTATCACCACGACCGCCTGTTTTACGTCCGCGGTAACCCGGCCGATAAAGAAGTGCTGGATCAGGCAAACATCTGCGAAGCCCGGGCCGTATTTATTTTTCCCAATGAACTTACCATCAACGGAGAATATATTCATGATCCTTCTTACATTGACGGGAAATCATTATTAATTGCCACCAATATTCAGCGCCATTTTAAAGACATTTATACCATCGTGGAGGTCAAGGAGCGAAATAATATTCACAACTTCACCCATGTGGACGTGGATGAATTTATCGTCAGCTCAGAAATGATTTCGCAGCTGGCCGTACGTTCCGCTTTCAGCCGGGGCACTTCAAAGATCGTGTCACAGCTTTTGTCGAAAAGGCACGGGGAAGATCTGTATGAAATACCTAAACGCCCCTCATGGGGAACATACCGTGAAGCTTATATGGATCTGCTCGAAGAAGGGGCTACCCTCGTCTCAGACCACGATGATTTAAATATCAATCATAAGCTCGGCGAACGTATTCCGGAGGATGCCCGGCTCTTTGTCATCTGCCACGAAGATACGTATCATAAAATCAGTGGGAAGCAGGCAAAATAAAAATCTTCTGCACGATTTGACCGGAAATTATCTCCTAATTTTTCGGCTGCGTTATAATAGCCGGGTAAAACAACTAAACGAAAAGGTGTGACGCATATGAGTTTTAACTGGGGCATCATCGGCACCGGCAATATAGCCGGAAAATTTGCTAAAGCATTAAACGATGAGCATGGCGGGCTTCATTCCGTCTGCTCCCGCACTATGGATAAAGCCGAAAATTTTGCAGGTGATTTTAACATTGAGCACCCGTTTGACTCGCTGAACAAATTCCTTGAAGACGAAGCGCTTGATATCGTCTATATCGCCACTCCCCATACGAACCACTACGACATTGCCAGGCAGTGCCTCGAGAGCGGGAAACATGTGTTTTGCGAAAAGGCCATTACCGTTAATAAGCAGCAGCTCGATGAACTGACGGCGCTTGCTTCAGACCTGGACCTGGTGCTGCTTGAAGCAGTAACGCTGTATTTTCATCCGCTTCACCGGGTGCTGCAGCAAAAGATCGCAGAGGGGGTAATCGGCAACGTTCGTTCTATTAACGTCACGTTTGGCACTATTAAAGAGTATGATACCACCAACCGCTTCTTTAACCCGGATCTTGCCGGAGGCGCAATGCTTGATATCGGCGTATATGCCCTGTCGTTTGCCCGTTTTTTCCTGCAGGAGCAGCCGCAGGAGGTAACAACCATTGGAGAAATGGCCGGGAGCGGCGTCGATGACCAGTCCGGGATCGTTTTAAAAAACAGCCGGGGCCAGATGGCGACAATACAGCTCTCATTCAGCTCCAGGCTTCCCAAAAGAGGGATTATTGCCGGCGATAAAGGCTCAATTACTGTCGACAACTTTCCACGTGCCGACGAGGCAGTCATCGAGTATACCAGCGGAGAAAGCGAGCTCGTTGCTGAGGGCGAGACGCCAAAAGCACTGCATTATGAAATCCGGGAAATGGAACGGTATGTTTCCAGCGGGGACTATGCCCCTCTCCTGCAGTACTCTTCTGATGTGATGGCACTCATGGACGAATCCCGGCGGCAGTGGAATTTCCGCTATCCGTTCGAATAACCCGGATTTCCCGCTAAATACAAGTAAAGCCTTTATTCCGCATGGAATAAAGGCTTTTTTACTTAACGGAAGTGCAGCAGTACATTATTGATTGCCTCTGCCACCCCGTTTTCATTGTTCGTGGATGTAATAATATCAGCTGCCGCCTTGATTTCCGGAATAGCATTTCCCATCGCCACTCCGCATCCTGCTGCCTCTATCATAGATAAGTCGTTGCCGTTATCCCCGATGCACATTACTTCCTCCCGGGCGATGCCGAGCCGGGCCGCCAGATCCATCACCGCGTTGCCCTTACTTGCTTTTGGATGAAGAAATTCCAAAAAATGCGGCGTGCTGCGCATAATTTCATTTTTGGCTTTAATGTTTTCCGGCAGTAAAAGCTCTGTCCGGTCAATGTGTTCTTTATCGCCCACAAACATCACCTTCGGCAGCGCCACGGACGGCCCGACCTCTTCAAGCGTACGCACGCGCAAAGGTATACTATTCAGATAAGCATCAAGCACCGTGTATTTATCAATATCTTTTTGCGGCGTGTAAATATGCTTTTCACTAAAGTAATGCATGGCTATGGGCAGCTCCCGGCTCAGATGCTCAAGCTCCATAACGTCTTCGTACACCATATCGAGCTGGCTGACAACCCGGCTTGCGAATGTCTCCTGGACAAGCGCTCCGTTAAATACAGCAATATAGTCTCCCTCTTCCCGAAGTGACAGCTGATCAACGTAACGCTGAATACCCGGGAGCGGCCGTCCGGTACACAATACAATTTTGATGCTGGCTGCTTTTGCTTCCCGGACCGCCTGAATCACCTCCGGCGTCAGTGCGTGCTGATCATTCAGCATGGTTCCATCCATATCTACGGCTATTAGTTTGTACATACCAATCCTCCTTCGTATTTAAATATGTCCTGCCGGCCCCCACAGGAAATGCTCCTCCATATAGGCGAGCAGTTCTTTTTTCCACACTGCCCGCATACATCTTGTTCAACAAACGTATGGAGGACATTTAACGGAAATAACGGCTGCCCATCGGCTATTAAAAATTGAAAGCGCTGGCCGTGGATCGAGAATAAAACAGTATATCCCTGGAATTCTGCTGCTTTGTGGACAATTACATTTTCTACTTCAGTCATATCTGTGTTTTTCCGCACACCGGACCTCCTTTTTTTTTAGCGGGGACTGGCTTCTTCTTTATTAAGCGTAATAACATTCCTGTTGCTTTACAGAAAAATATAAGGTCATGCTTTCAGTATAACTTTTTGCTTAAAATTACGCCCGTCTCTTTTAAAAAATCGCTCTCCGGGGAATAAACAGTAAAAGCTAAAACATTCAAGGAGGCTATACAATGGCACCAGCACAAAACCGGGCTTTTCGGCTTCGTGAACCGGGAAGCATAGAAAATTTAGAGATGGCCGAAGAATCCATGCCGAAGGTACAGCGGGGAGAGGTGCTTGTCCGGGTAAAAGCTACTTCCTTAAACTACCGGGATCTCGCTATGGTCGAAGGCGGTTATCCGGGGGAACTGCGGGAAAACCTCGTGCAGCTGTCGGACGGCGCCGGTGAAATTGTTGAAGCAGGTGAAGATGTACGCCGCTTCCGCATCGGAGACCGGGTAGCCGGCAATTTCACCCGGGAATGGTTCGGCGGAAAGCGTCCTTCCTACATGGAACCATACGGCACACACAGTGACGGCTGGCTGACGGATTATAAAGTAATCAATCCGGAAGAGCTTGTTCGTCTACCTGATCATCTTACGTACGAGCAGGGAGCAACGCTTCCATGCGCGGCTGTCACTGCCTGGAATGCCCTGCACGGTCCTTCCCCGGCCGGCCCTGGGGACACAGTGCTGACGCTTGGCACCGGGGGCGTTTCTGTTTTCGCGGTGCAGCTGGCGAAAATTCTGGGGCTTCGCGTTATCTCGACTACTTCGAGCAGCTGGAAAGAGGAAAAGCTGCAGGAGCTCGGCTCTAACAACATCATCAACTACAACGACACGCCGGACTGGGGAAAACGTGCGGAAGAGCTTTCCAACGGTGGCGTAAACCGTGTGGTTGAAGTGGTCGGCCCTGCTTCGTTTCATCAATCGATTGAAGCAGTCGCTCCCGGCGAGGAAGTAGCTTTAATCGGCGTGCTTACAAGAACCGGGGAGAAAATCGATTACTATGACCTTTTCGGTAAAGCTTCCACAAGAACAATCGGTGTTGGCAGCCGAGATATGTTTGAATCCATGAACCGCGCCATCGCTGCCCATCAGCTGACACCGGTAATTGATACGGTTTATCCATTTGAACAGGCCCAGGAAGCCTACCGCCACCTGAAAAGCCAAAATTTCTTCGGCAAAATGGTTATTTCCCACGACCAGTAATAAAACAAGCGGAGCGCTTCTGTTACGCGCTCCGCTTTATTTTCTTCTTAATCCATTCGAGCAGTAAGGAGAGGATCACTTTGAAAGAGACCACAGCCGCTTCCCCGTTTACATTACATAATAAAAATGTGACATTTAAAAACCGCTTCGTTAAATCAGCCATGAGCGAAGGGCTTGCCACAAAAGTCCATCTGCCGGATGCTGACATCTTCCGGCTGTACCATACCTGGGCCAAAGGAGGCGCAGGCTTACTCATTACCGGGAACGTGATGATCAACCAGCAGGCGCTTGGGGAGCCGGGCAACGTCGTGCTTGAGAGCGAAAAGCAGCTTGGCCTGTTCCGCGCCTGGGCCCGTGCCGGCACACATAATGATACCCATTTATGGATGCAGATCAATCACCCGGGCAAACAGGTGCCAAAAGGTGTAGCCCGTGAAGCGGTCGCCCCTTCTGCTGTGCCGTTTGAATCAGGGATCCAGCGCTTCTTTCCCCACGCCCGGGCTCTAACCCATCCAGAAATAGAAAAAATCATCCGGCAGTTTGCCCATACCGCCTCCCTGGCCAGGCGTGCCGGTTTTACCGGCGTCCAGATTCACGCTGCCCACGGCTACTTGATCAGCCAGTTTCTCTCGCCCCGCCATAATCAGCGAACCGACGAATGGGGCGGTTCAATTAAAAACCGCTTCCGTTTTTTACGTGAAATTTTTAACGCTGTCCGCGAAGCCGCAGGGCCGGAATTTCCTGTTGGAGTAAAAATCAACAGTGCGGATTTTATGAAGGCCGGCTTTTCGGAGGAAGAATCCCAATATGTAATTAAAGAGCTCGAACGGCTTGGAGTCGATATGATTGAAATCTCCGGAGGCACTTACGAACGTCCGGAATTATTCGGAAAAAATGCTTCTGCCTCTACGCTTAAGCGTGAAGCTTATTTCCTGGAATATGCTGAAAGCCTGAAGCAGACTACAGAGGTTCCGGTGATTTTAACTGGAGGCTTCCGCACCCGTCCGGCGATGGACAGCGCGCTCCAGTCAGGAGCAGCCGATTTCATTGGTCTGGCAAGACCCATGGCTGTGTACCCGGATTACCCGGACAGGCTTCTTTCAGAAGCCCCGGTCCCCCGGATTGCTCCTGTCAAAACCGGCCTTCCGTTTATTGATAACCTGGGGATTATGGAGCTTGCCTGGTATAATCAGCAGCTCGCCCGGCTGAGTAAAGGCCGGAAAGCCGCACCCGGTTTTCCTCCTGTGTTCTCTTTAGCGCTTCTTCTGATGAAAAACGGAATAAACGTTATCCGGCAGCGAAGAGGATAAATTTTCCGCCTTAAAGTGCCTTTATCAGCCCGCCGTCCACGAGCAGTGTCTGGCCGGTCACGTAGGTATTGGCGAAGGATCCGTAAAAAACGACCTGCGCCGCAAACTCTTCCGGCTGCCCGTATCGTCCAAGCGGGATCGCTGCTTCTGATTCTCTCTGCACGTCCTCAGCACTCTTATTGTTCTGTTCGGCTTTTCTTCCGTCGAGCTCTGTTACCCGGTCTGTAGCTATTTTGCCAGGTCCCAGGGAATTAATGAGAATACCGTGCGGGGCGAGCTCCTGGGAAAGACTTTTGGCAAGACCCATCAAGCCGGCCCGGAATGTATTCGATAAAATTAAATTATCCAGCGTCTGTTTCATCGAAGAAGACGTAATGTTGACAATCCGTCCTCCTCCGCTCTCTTTCATTGAAGGCAGCACTGCGCGTGTTGCACGTACGAAGCTCATCAGGTTTAAGTCAAACGCCTTCTGCCAGTCATCGTCGTCAAAATCGTCAAACGTGACGGCAGGAGGGCCGCCGGCGTTATTAACGAGCACGTCGACCGGACCGAATGCTTCCACGGTATATTCAACAAGTGCTTTAATTTCTGCCTTTTTCGTAATATCGCATACATAATAACCAACCCGGCCGGGGGCGCTTAGAGACAGAAGCTCTTTTTCCGCCTCTTTCAGGCTCTCCTCCGTGCGGCCCGTAATCATGATATCAGCGCCTTCTTTTGCGAATGCGGCAGCCGATGCTTTTCCAAGGCCCCGGCTTGACGCCAGTACAAGTACCGTTTTTCCTGCAAGCTGCAGATCCATATTTTTCTCCCCTTCTTGCTGCGGCCTGGCTGCGTTCATACCGGCGGCTGCAGCTGTTTAGTTTCTTCTTTTAATTCTTCGGTGTTAAATTCGTCCTCTACCTTTCGTTTAAGTACATAGCCGAGCACGGCTATCACTACCGCAAGCACTCCCAGGATAATCATCTTCATCGGCTCAAAAGAAAGAATACTCGAACCAAAAAAGCCAAGCAGGACAGCCCTCGGGACGGTACCCAGCACGGTTGCACCCAGATACTGCCGCCAGCCTACGTCCATACGGGCACTGAGGGACGTTAATAAATCATAATGAAGCACCGGGATGAGCCGGAGCATTAATAAAAATTTGAAGCCGTGTTCCTCTAGCTCTTCCTTGATTTTGTCCAGTTCCTCCATATTTTTTTCATCTAAATTTAAGTCGCCCGCCCTGCGTCTTTTCGTAAAAAAAGAAACGGAAGCGCCCAGAACGGCTCCAAGAAAAATAAGAAACGCGCCCAGCCAGTGCCCAAACAAAAATCCGGCAGCTATAGCGACCACTGGCAGAGGAATCAGCAGGTACGGCCGGATCACAAATAACAGCAGCAGGACGACCGGCCCTAAAAATCCGATACTTTCCATCCACCCTTTCACATCTTCAGGGTTGAGATGAAGATAAAAACGCGAAAGCAGTAGAATCAGAATGGCGGCACTCACCGTAATTGTCAGCCGCAGAGCGTAATTTTTTAATTTTTTTTTCATGACGCCTTCCTCCTCAATATCTATCTTTATTATAACGGAGAAGCGGGTTAACACGCCTTATTTTCCCAAAAATTATATTTGTAAAAGCGGCTTGTTTTTATGAGTACGGGCAAAAAACTTTCCATCTTTTCTTTTTTTAGGTAAGCTGAAGCAGGTTTAGGCTTTTTCCTTTATTTATTTATATCTTCGCTTAGAAAGGCGGTCTACATATGAACCAATTAACCAGCTTCAAGCGGGCCCGTTTTGTTGTCCTGCTCGGAGCACTTGCAGCACTGATTCCTTTGACTATTGATATGTACCTTCCCGCCCTTCCTGATATTACCGCTTCCTACGAAACCAGTGCCTCTATCGTACAGTTGAGTTTAACGGCCTGTCTGCTCGGGCTCGGCGTTGGCCAGCTCGTCGCCGGAGCCCTCAGTGATGTGTACGGACGTCGCCGGCCTCTGATTGTCGCACTGATCGTTTATATTGCAGCATCAGCCGCCTGTATTTTTGCACCGAATATTTCCATCCTGATCGCCGGGCGTTTTATACAGGGCTTTGCTGCGTCAGCCGGACTCGTTATTTCCCGGGCAATTGTCCGGGATGTCAGCAGCGGGGCCGAACTCACGAAGCTGTTCGCCCTGTTGATGCTCGTCAACAACCTTGTTCCACTGCTCGCCCCTTCTATTGGGAGCGGGGTGCTCCTTTTCACCAGCTGGCCCGGAATCTTTTTAACGCTTTCTATACTTGGTACTATTCTACTGCTGATCACGGCGTTCCGGTTAGGCGAGACCCTCCCTGAAGACGACCGGGTGCCGAGCAATCTCGGAACTACCTTCAGCAATTTTCTCTCTCTTCTTAAAGACCGGCAGTTTTCGGGGTACGCTCTGTCCCAGGGCTTTATGATCGGGGGAATTTTTGCCTACGTGGCCGGTACCCCATTTATTTATCAAAATATATATGGCGTCTCCCCGCAGGTGTTTAGTATTCTGTTTGGGTTAAACGGACTCGGCCTTCTGCTGGGAACGTTTATGGTTGGCCGTTTTGCTTCGGTCATTCCTGAAAGAATATTTCTTGAATCCGGACTTGTGATGGCTTTTGTCGCCGGTCTGGCTTTGCTTGTGGTCGTTATTTTTGAAGGACCGCTCTGGGGCATTGTACTGCCTATTCTGTTTTTTGTTACCTCTATCGGCTTTGTCGCCACTTCGTCGTTTTCTCTTGCGATGGAAACCCAGAGCCATATCGCCGGCAGCGCCTCAGCGCTTTTAGGTCTTCTCCCGTTTGTGCTCGGCGCCGTTACGGCCCCAATGGTTGGCATTGCCGGCGAAGACACAGCCATCCCCATGGGGCTGACTATCTTTTTGATGAGTGCGTTAGCTCTCGCAACATATGTATTCATGGCTAAACGCGGTGGACCGACAGAAAAGCCGGCTTAATATTCTAAAAGAATCACGACTTTGGATGCGAAAAAACAGAGAGCACAGGCATAAATTTTCTCAAATACTGCAGTATAAGTCTGCCCGTCCCTGGGTATATGCTCACTCTTTTTCCCTCTGTTCACAAGCAGTAACTCCTGCTTATTGGCAAAAGATCAAAATTTTCTTACATTTTAATTAGTTCTTTTATACATATCAGGGGGGATTATATGAACAATTCAAATTTACGATGGGGGATTGCTGCCGGCGCTTCTGCCGCTGCTTTCATGCTTCCCGCAGCCAATGCCGGTGCGGCGGAAGGGGAAACAGAAGTCACAGTCATTCATGCCAATGACATCCATTCATCCATTGAGGATATGGGAAAGCTTGCCGGCTACATTGATGAGAAAAAAGCGGAGTCTGATCACGTGGTGTTCGTCAGCCCCGGGGATATTTTCAGCGGAGACCCGGTAGTCGATTTACAGGACGGAGCTCCCATGGTCGACTTAATGAACGATGTCGGACTTGAAACGATGACGATCGGCAACCATGAATTTGATTACGGTCAGGAAGTCTTCGCCCAAAATGAAGCAGACAGTGATTTCACCTGGCTCAGTGCCAATACATCAATCGAAGACAGCTCCATCCCTATCGAAGAACCCGCCGCCTATGATGAAATTAACGTTAACGGCATCGATATCGCTCTTCTTGGACTGACCCAGGCACCACCTGCCACAGCGCCTGACGGTATCGAGGGCCTCAGCTTTGACAATGATTATGCAGGGGTGGCGGAATCATACGAAAGCCTTGGAGAAGACTCAGACCTTTTTATCGGCCTCACTCACATAGGCTACAGCGAAGATGAGCAGCTGGCAGAGGACGTGGAATTTTTTGACGCCATTATTGGCGGCCATACGCATACCGTCCTTGAAGAGCCAGCCGTCGTGAATGGCACACCTGTTGCCCAGGCAGGCTCAAACCTCGACTTTATCGGAGAAATGACCTTTACCCTTGATGATGAAACCGGAGAAGTAACAAACACTGAAGGGCAATTACACGACATCGAGAGCATAGAAGCGATGAATGAAGACGTTCAGGTGAAAGCGGATGATTATATAGCAGAAGCGGATGAGCTGCTGGGAGAAGTCATCGGGGAAACAAATACCGGCCTCTCAAGAGACAGCCGCTATGAGGAAGACGCCCCGCTTGGTAACTTCTGGACCGATTCCATGCGCTACACAACAGATACAGACGTTGCTGTTTATAACAATGGCGGCCTGCGGGCGGGCATCGACCCCGGAGATATTACTGCAAGAGATATTTATTCCATTGAACCATTTGGAAATAATATCGTTGAAATGAATATGACGGGGGAAGCTCTCGAAAATGTAATCGAGCAGTCCTATAATCGCAGTGAGCAGGTGGACCTGCAGACGTCCGGACTGAACTACACCATTTATACGACCGAAGACGGTGCATTTAACGGAGCCGAGCTCACTATTGACGGAGAGCCGATCGAAAGCACGGAAACATACTCGGTCGCGCTGCCAAACTTCCTCGCGGACGGCGGGGACGGCTATAATTTCGAAGGGGAAATTATCCAGCCTGATGCCGGACTTGTGACCAACAGCATGATCACCTATGCTGAATTCTTAATGGATACGGAAGGTGCCGTGGATTATGAAACGCAGGGACGGATCAACCTTGAAGTCGGGGAACCGGCCGTTGAAGAACCGGAAGCTCCCGTTGAGAATGTCACAAAAGAATGTATTATCGATGAAGTGCATGAACTGGTGCCAAACGGCAATCCAAACAAAAATGACTCCGGCTTTAACCGCGGACAGCTGATTTCTGTACTTCAAAAGTATAAAAACGGCAAAGATGTAGAAGTTCCTGCCGAAGCAGAGCCGGCAAAGGAATGCATCGATCAGGCTCAAGCAGAGTAATAAGGCCACACGCTTCAGGACCGGGAATCGCCCGGTCCTGATTTTTTCTGGTTTACTTTTTCTTTTGATCATGCCTTTTCATAACAGGAAATGCTATTACATCCTGATGAGGGGGCATTATTATGAGTTATGTATCTTTAGTTCCGTTCCGAAAAGAGAGCGACGTCTCTGCCGCATCCTACGTGCCGGCTGGAGTGGAAATGATCGAAGCACCATCGCAGTGGGAGGAAACGTTTCAGGGAGCGGGCAATGTTATCGCAGTTATTGATACCGGCTGCCAGACAGATCACCCTGATCTGCAGCATCAAATTATCGGCGGGCGCAATTTCACCAGCGACTACCGGGGGAATCCAGCGTTTATTGAAGATAATAACGGTCACGGCACTCATGTGGCCGGCACTATCGCCGCTGCCGACAACGGCTTCGGTATAGCCGGAGTTGCACCTAAAGCCAGGCTGCTGATTTTAAAAGCACTGAACGGATCAGGAAGCGGGAGCATGCAGGGAATTATCGACTCCGTCCGCTACGCGGTCTCCTGGCGCGGAAGCAACGGGGAACGGGTGCGTGTGATCAGTATGTCTCTCGGCGGTCCACAGGACGTTCCTGAGCTGCACGAGGCCATTAAAGAAGCAGTTGCGGCCGATATTGCTGTTGTCTGCGCCGCTGGAAATGAAGGAGACGGGGACATTGATACTGCAGAGCTTGCCTATCCGGGCGCCTATAATGAAGTTATTCAAGTCGGGGCGGTGAACTTTTCCAACGAATTGACCCCGTTTACAAATACCAACGATGAAATTGATCTCACAGCTCCAGGGGCTTCGATATTATCTACGTATGTGGGGAGTTCCTACGCCCGGCTGAGCGGCACTTCCATGGCAGCTCCTCACGTTTCCGGCGCCCTTGCCCTTGTAACCAACTGGGCGGAAGCAGGCTTTGGCCGGCGCATTTCCGAGCCGGAGATGTATGCCCAGCTGCTCCGCCGCACTGTTCCTCTCGGCTATCCATTGAGCGCAGAAGGCAGCGGCCTGCTGTTGCTCGGTACTGTCGAACGTCTCGCCCAGACACTCCAAAGCGAAACCGCTGGCTTTTAATCCATCGGCCATACAAAAAAGGCCATGCCGCACATCCGGCATGGCCTTACATATACCATACAGTTATTTCGCCGCCGGTACAGGGTCTGTAACAAAAACTACAACACTTGTGTCATTGTAAAAATCCCAGTCCACGAAAATATCATGTACTTTCGCTCCAAACAGACTATCAAAGCGTATTTCATTTAAAAGCTGTTTTTCCAGGCGGCGCTTCGCCGTTTTCAGATTTGCTCCGTGACCCAGGTTGATTAACTCCTTTTCAATCAGAATTAAAATACCTGTCCGGGCCGCTATTAATGTTCGTTCATTAATCTGGTACATTGCAATATCGTCAGGGATTTTTTCTGTTTTGGCGCTGACATCGTTCACTTTTCTTTTAATATTTTCTTCGTATTCCGGTCGTTTTTGGTCGTTTTTGATTTTTAATTCCTGCGAATTCATGGCAGTAATCATGCCCGACCGGTTTTCGATATTCCAGTCAAAGTAAAACTCCCAGCCCTCTATATCTGCAATCCTTGACAGGTAATGCTTCAATTCCGGAAGAATCTGCTCCATCATCGTCTCCCGAAGCTCTTCCACGGCTTCCTGATTTCTCTGCCCCATGATTACCTGCTCCATCGGGGACAGAAATTTGCGGATATGCATTACGATGCAATGAGGGTCAATGCTGACGTAGACCGATTCAGGGCCCTTCCCAAAGTGATCCCGTAATAGCTTTCCGAGATAGCTTCCCAACTGCTTCTGCTGCTCCTGGAGATCTTCACTTGAGTAATTTTCCGCCATGCCCGCTCCTCCTCTTAATATATACCGTTTGTATTCAAAGATCCCGAAAAAAAGATCTATGTATTCATTGAAAAATAAAGGCCTACCTCCCCGGGAAGGCCGGCCATTGTGCCCACAAATACCACCTTGATAAATGATATTCTATTATTACATTCCCACCCCGGCGCTTCGTTCAATCGTTTAATTTCAATCATCTGCGTTTAACCCGCATTTTTATTAAAAGAGCCCATGTAAAAAGCCGGACACTTTTTTCAAGTACCGGCCCTTTTTCGGTATTCACTTCATACTCCGTACATCAAAACGGCTCCTGCGTTCATTGGCGAGCAGCCTGTGGACAATTTCCTGCCGGCTTTGTGCACGCATGGTACGCTGGGTTTTTATGAAAAAAATCACGGCGGAAAAAACAGCTCCAATCAACAGTCCAATCAAAAATCCAAGCATGAAACCCCTCCCAAATAGTGGTAAAATATTAAAATTACCATAACAAGGACATAGAGAGTCTTAGAAGCTGCTTCCTGTTATGTACGAAGTGTTATAATTCCGGCTCGTAGAATTCTACGCGGAGTCCTTCAAGCGTAAGTTCTTCCGGCTTCCATTCTCCTTCTTCAAGCAGCCCTTCCCGGGTAAAAACAAGGGAATCCTTGTCCTGAAAATCTTCAAGCTCCCAGTAGAGCACCCGTTGTTCTTCCTGATAGATCTCAAGGTACGCAGCATTTGAATGTTCCTTTGCGTGCCCTTTAAATAAACCAAAAGGAAATGTTTTTTTGGACCGGTCTTCCATTTTTCTGAACGTGAACTTGTGTGTTTCATCAACGGTCCCGTGTATTTCATCTTCCTGAATATTAATTTCTATTGTCCTCAACGTATCTCTCCTTCTCTGTATTTATTTCGACTGATGGTGATGTATGAATAAAAAGTCCTGTACATTTTAACGCTATACATAATTGTAGATAAATAACATATTTACCATACTTCTTTACTACCCTCATTTTTTCCCCTGTAATCTTTCTTTCAGGAATTACCGTAACCTTTTCTTCCTTTGTACGTAGGTTTGATATACTGTATCCAGTTCCTAAGAAGGAGGCAATCAGATGGCGCAGGCAGTATCCCTAAAAGAACGTATACATACTATCGACATGCTCCGCGGTTTTGCCCTGCTCGGTATTATACTGGCAAACATGGCTGCCTTTAAAGCTTTAGGCTTCAGCCAATACGCAGACACGGTAAATACCAGCCTGACGGAAACCACAGCAGCCGATCAAACCATTAATACGCTGCTGGACTTTTTTGTGATTGGAAAATTTTATCCCCTGTTTTCCTTTTTATTCGGACTCGGATTTTATATGTTCTACAAGCGTCTTGTAGAAAAAAACCTTTCCGCTGACCGTATTTTTCAGCGCCGGCTTCTTTTTTTGCTGCTTGTCGGCATGATTCATCTCGTGTTTTTATGGTCCGGCGATATTCTTCATTTATATGCGGTGACCGGCTTCTTTCTGCTCATGTTCACCCAGAGAAGCAATAAAGCAGTTTTAGCATGGGCGCTCGGGCTTATCCTTGCTTCGGGATTCTTTATGACGCTTCTCTTAACTGCAGCCTCTGCGGGTACTGCCTCAATGAACCCCGGGGCTTCCGCCGAGCAGTCTGTTGCGTCCGGCATTTCTGTCATGGCAAACGGATCCTACGGCGATATTTTATCCTATCGGCTGAATAATGAAGTCGTATTCGTGCTGCTCCAGCTTCCATTCTCTGTGCCCTTTATCCTTGGGTTATTTCTCCTCGGCTTCTATTTTGGACGCCGGAGCATGTTTACAGATGCCGGGTCTCATATGAAGTCATGGAAGCGGCTCTGGATACACAGCCTGTGGTTCGGCCTAGCCCTAAATACTGTTGTGACAGCATTTAAACAGGAATGGACCCCTCTCCCTGCCGGCATCAGCACCGGGATCGGAGATGGCCTGAATTATATGGCCGGACCGGTGATGATGCTGTTTTACGTGTCATCCTTTGTGCTGGCCGCAAGAAACACTGGCCTGCGCCGGGTTCTGCTTCCTTTCGCCTCCGTGGGCAGGCTCGCTTTGACGAACTACCTGCTGCAGACTGTAATTGCTGTCCTCTTGTTTCATGGCTACGGCCTGGGGCTGTTCGGAGAGGTTTCTGTTACTGGCGGGTTTACTGCAGCGTTAATCATTTATATTTTCCAGCTCGCCGGCAGCCATTGGTATGTGAAAAAATTTTCCCAGGGGCCAATGGAATACCTGTGGCGCAAATGGACCTACGCCCGTGCAGCGTGAACCTAAAAGGCAGCCGCTCAAGCGCAGCTGCCTTCATTGCTCCGGTTCTTTAGTAATGTTTTTATTCCACCAGTCTGCTGCCTGCTTGCGAAACACGAGCAGCGTGCAGCCAAACAAACACAAAATAGCGGGAATCCAGTTTGGCACACTGGCTAAAATAAATAAAAATACGCCAATGCCGTTAATAAGCGTGGCCAGATTCATCATTGTTTTCGGTTTCAATGCGTCTCCCCCGTTTGGCTATGTTAATTTTTCCGTTGGATAAAACTCAATTTCCCGGCTTTCCCCAGGTTCCAGGTGTTCTTCACAAAAATGCTCCACAATGTCTTTTAAGGAATCGGAATCAGATGCAGCGTAGCGTTCCTTTAAATAGCTGTTCACTTTTTTCTTTTGCTTCCGGTGCGCTTTTGGTACCATCAAAAAACCAATCATTTCACCATCAGACGTACGATCCAGTCTATCTGCCAGTTCTTCATAGGTCATTTCAGCCCTCTGCCTCCTTACACGGTACGTTCTTTTATCATTTCCATTATTTTCTATATCATTTATGATGAACATGTCTGTTCATCTGCCCACAGCATATCATACAAAGGAGGGCCCGACATGCATGATTCTACCGCAGTAGAAGTAAATCAGCTGACAAAACAATTTAAGGGGGCCACTGCTGTACACCCGTTGAATTTCGAGGTCCATGCTCATGAAATATTCGGCTTTCTCGGACCAAACGGTGCCGGTAAAACAACGACAATGCGAATGCTCGCCGGCCTGCTTGAACCGAGCAGCGGGGATGGATACATTCATGGCAAATCGATTAAAAATCACCCACTCGAAGCAAAACAGCAGCTTGCCTATCTGCCCGATAAACCAGATATCTATCCAAAGCTCACAGGATGGGAATTTCTTCAGTTTATTGCTTCTGTATTTAAACTTGATAAAAACATATGGATAGAGCATGCAAAGAGGCTTCTGCACCGGTTTGATTTAACAGAAAGCGCCGGCAGGTTAATGGAGACGTATTCACATGGCATGAAACAGAAAATTGCTTTAACCGGTGCCCTGATTCATCAGCCGTCTGTTATTTTTCTGGATGAACCTACGGTCGGGCTCGATCCGAAGAGCTCACGAGACCTCCGGGCCATTCTGCGCGAAACAGCGGCGGACGGTACTGCTGTTTTTTTCTCCACTCATATGCTCGACGTTGCTGACCAGCTTTGTGACCGAGTCGGAATCATTCATCGGGGAAGGCTTCTGCAGACTGGCACCCCTGAGGCGCTTAAACAGGAACACGCCAGTCATGCCGGAGGCTCTCTGGAGGATGTCTTTCTCCGCATGACAGAGCAGCACGAAACCGAAGGCCCTGAAGGGGAGGTTCCGTGATAAAAACGCTCTGGTATTATCAGAAAAAAACCCTGCACCATCAGTATGAGGCTCTGCCGGCGGGGCGCAAAGTATTATACATCACTCTTACAGCTTTGGCCCTGTTTATTATGATTCCCTTTGGTCTCGGCATAGCTGCGGCTGGGGACGTCTTCTCTACGGAAAGCTTGCGTGCAGTCATCGTTTACCTACTGCTGAGCACCCTTGCTGTTATCACTTTTGTGACCATGCCGCGCACCTTTCAATTGTTGTTTGGCTCAAAAGATATTGAGTTCTTATTCACCCTTCCCATTCGTTCGAGGCACCTGTTTGCCATGCAGTTTTTCACCGGATGGGCCGGCTTCCCTCTGCTTTCCTTTTTATTATTAACCGGGCTGAGCATTATTATCGGGGCCGTTTCCGGAGCTCATCTTTTGTTTTATCCGGCCGCTGCTCTCCTTTTTTTCGGGTTGTCTGTTTTTGGAGCAGGCCTCGCGTTTTTATTGAATCTGTTTCTTGTTTATATTCTGCCGGCCCAGCGTGCCCAACAGCTGACTACTGTAATCAGTTTCATATCTGCCGCCCTGTTTATTCTGGCCGCACAGATGCCAAACATCATTATGCAAAACGATAACACGTCTCTTACCATTGAAGCAGCTCCCGCATGGCTTCCCACGCAGCCGGTGGCAGCCGCTCTTTTCGCTTCTTTTCGGGGGGAAGGCGCAGGAGTCATTTATGCAGCTGCCTGCCTCGGAGCATTGGCGGTCATAAGTCTCGCCTCTCTGTGGTTCGTGGAAAAACACTATTTTTCCTCCTGGCAGCGGGCCACCGAGCCCGTTGGAAACAAAATCAAATCGACCCGGCCCGGCGCAGCCCGTTCTGTACCCTATGCCATTGCCCTTAAAGAATGGCGGACCGTGCAGAGAAATCCTAAAGAATGGACCACCTGCTTCACGTTTGCCCTTATTCTTATTTTAATGTTCATTAATTTTTTTGGCAGCGACTCGGCGCTTGCTTCCCCGTGGTCAAATCCAGCCTCCGCCTGGAGCAGTGTGCACGTAATGCTGGGCCCCGCCATTCTGCTCGGTCTGCAGCAGTTTGCCGCGGCCGCATTTGGACGGGAGGGCGACTCCCGCTGGATGCTGCGGGCTCTTCCTGTGACGCCCCGGCAGATTGTCTTTGGAAAATTTCTGGCTCACTGGGTTATGACAGGAACAGCACTTGCAGCACTTGAACTGATCGCCTTTCTACTCTTTGGGTGGAACATCGTCCTGGTTTTCGCCGGGCTTGCGCTGACGCTTTCCCTCACGGCTGTTGCCGCGGCTTCCGGTGTCTGGGCTGGAGCTTCCGGGGGAACATACAATGAAAAAAATCCGCAAAAGCGGGTGCGGTTCGATACAGGAGTGGTATCCTTCTTTCTCAACGTTCTGTACCTTCTGCTTTTTTTCGTCCCCACCTGGATGATTTTAAGTGCCGGCCTGTCCCTTCAATCAAAATGGAGCGGCCCCGAGCCGGCTTTTCTCCCCTTATGGGACACAGCCCCGTGGCCATGGATCAGCCTGCTGGGCACCGGGGGAGTTCTGTCCGCTGCAGGGCTTACCCTCCTGATCGTATATCTCCATCTGCGCCATGGAACAAAAGAGCTCACAGAGCGGGGCGTTGATTATTTAGATCCATAAACCTGCCCGTCTTCCGGCAGGTTTTTTTGTGTCAAAATCTCTAAGCTCATTACTTGATTCTCTCCATGGCAAATGCTACGATACCCCTTGTGACTAAACGTTCACCAGAAGTAACCACAAAGTCAAAAGGGGGTCGAAAACTGCATGGCAGATCGTAAGGATGAGCTTTTGGAAGCAGCACTGCATCTGTTTGTGAAGCAGGGCTTTCACTCCACATCCATCCAGCACATCACAGCAGCCTGCGGTATATCCAAAGGCGGCTTTTATAAGCATTTTGATTCCAAAGAAACGATGCTTTTAGAGCTGCTCCGCAAAGTGCATGAAAACATGCTTCACGAGGCCGAAAACTATCAGGGAACACAGCATGAGTCCGAGTTCAAGCGTCTCGAAGGCAAAATACGCATCGAACTGGAGAAATTCACGGAGTACCGCCCGTTGTTTCAGATGCTTTTCACAGAGTTTCCTCCTCATAAGGAAAACAAAATTTCCAACTACTTAAACCGTATGCGCCGCTTTTTTCAGGATTGGCATGAACAATCGCTATTGGAAGCCTTCGGCCCCCGGGTGCACCCTTATGTGAGCGATCTGGCTGTGATTCTCGAAGGAATCATGCACTCCTATTTAACCCTTATGACCTGGCATGTTTCCACCCTCCCGTTGAACCAGCTGTCTGCATTCATCGTAGAGAGGCTTCATTCCATCGTTAAAGATGACAATGACCTGCAGGCCCAGCTTCCGAGAGGATGGGCAGGAGGAGATGAGCCCGTACAGGGCATGGAAAGCATCCGCTGCGAAGCCGAAGCACTGCTTTTATTTGTGAAAGCTCGGCATACGCAGGGCGAACTGCCTGAAAAAACGCTTCAAACAACGGAAATGCTTTACGAAGAGTTCAAGGCAGAAATCCCGAGAGAATTTTTGATCGACGCTTTACTGCATCAGCTGCAGCACCACGCGGAGCTCCATACACACACGCAGAAGCTGAGTGCAAAATGGAGCGCATGGAAAGGAGAGAAACACATACTATGAGTTCTTCATCTTGGGACATCCCCACCCGGCAGAAGGCAGCTATGATTACTGCCCTGCTGCTTGGCGCCTTTATGGGAATTATTAACGAAACACTGCTCGCCACCGCCCTGCCTTCAATTCAGGAGGCCCTCGGGGTCACGCAGGGAACCGTTCAGTGGCTGACGACGGCCTTTTTAATGACAAACGGCATTATGATTCCAATCTCCGCATTTTTAATTGAGCGCTTTACTACCAGAGGACTATTTTTGACTGCTATCGGCTTATTCGGCATCGGCACGTCTATCGCCGCTATCGCCCCGTCATTTCCAGTTCTTTTGTTTGGACGTGTGGTCCAGGCTTCCGGGTCCGGCATCATGCTTCCGCTTTTAATGACGGTGCTTCTGGCCATTATTCCAGTGGAACGCCGCGGCACAGCGATGGGCATGATCGGGATCGTTATTTCATTCGGTCCGGCTATCGGCCCGACTCTCTCCGGCTTTCTACTCGAGCTGTTTCCGTGGAGAGCCCTGTTTATTACCGTGCTTCCAATCGTAGCGCTGACGATTATTACCGGGGCTGTCTTCTTGAAAAACGTTACCGAACTGGGCAGCCCCAAGATTGATGTATTATCCATTATTCTTTCTTCCTTTGGGTTTGGCTCCTTTTTATACGGCTTCGGAACAGCTTCCGAAAGCGGCTGGGGCAGCCCGGTCGTTCTTACCGCCGTGATTGTTGGCGCCCTGATTATCGGTTTATTCGTCTGGCGTCAGTTTACGTTAAAGTCGCCGATGCTCGAATTCCGGGTGTTTAAGTTTAAGATATTCAGCCTCGCCATCGGTATCACTATGGCCGTTTTGATTTCATTAATAGGAGCAGAAACACTTCTGCCACTGTTCATGCAGAATGTATTAGGCTTTACACCGCTCGAATCCGGCTTAATGCTTCTGCCGGGAGCAATTGTGATTGGGATTATGTCGCCGATTACAGGCCGTTTGTTTGATGCCTTCGGCGCGAAATGGCTCGCAATTACCGGACTTTCCATTGTTACCATCACTACCTTTATGTTTACGAACCTTTCGCTTGAAACGTCGTTTACGTATTTAACCATTGTATATGCGGTCCGTATGTTCGGGCTCGCCTGCGCACTAATGCCGGTCATGACGTCAGCGTTAAACCAGCTGCCGATGAAATGGTACGCCCACGGCTCGGCTATGGCGAATACGCTGCAGCAGATTTCCGCTTCTATAGGGACCGCCCTATTGGTTACATTTGTCGCCTTAGGTGCCCAGCAGTATCAGCCTGCCGCTTCGACTTCCGCAGAAGCGGCTCCCCAGCTCGCGCAGGTAGCAGGGTTTGAGTGGGCCTTTATGGGAAGCACTGCACTTGCCTTTGTAGCCCTGGTCCTCTCTCTCTTCCTAAGCTCTCCAAAAAGAGAGAAGGAAATGACCCGCCAGGCAAACGAAGAACAGCAGAATAACGCTCCCGCTAAATAGCAAAATACCCCGGCAGACCTAAAAAAACGGCCTGCCGGGGCATTTTTTTATTCGCTTCCTTTTGCCAGCAGCTTATACACCGCCGCAAAGTCTTCATCGCCCATACCGTACTGCTTTGCCAACGCATACGCTTCACGGACTGAGCCGGTAACCGGCAGGGAAATTCCCGCCTGGTACGCTGATTCCTCAAGCAAATGTAAATCCTTGTAGGCATGCTTCAATGGGAACTGGGTTTCGTAGCTTCCGCTCAGAAGCATATCCCGCTTTCCAGCCACGGCAGGAGCCGTCGTCGGCACCTGAAGCAGCACATCAAGCGCCTGCTCCTTATCAAGGCCCAGTCCTTCTGCTGCGTGCAGGCCTTCCGATAAGCTGGTCATGGCATGCATCAGCGTTAAGTTGACGGACATTTTCATCGCCGATCCGCTTCCAGTGCCTCCCATGTAATGGACATTTTTGCCCATAATTTCGAGAAGCGGCTGTACTTTTTGTACATCCTCCTCACGGCCGCCGGCAAGAAACACAAGCTCTCCCTTTTCAGCGGGCCCTTTAGATCCGGATACCGGCGCATCCACGAGGCGCATTTCCTTCATTTTTGCAGTTTTGGCCATCTGCCGGGTAAAGCTGGGGTTGACGGTGCTCATGTCCACCCAGATTTTCCGGCTCGTTTCGCCGGCAAGCAGGCCATCCACGCTGTTAGCTATTTCCTCTACTGCTTCAGGGTTCGACAGCATCGTGAATACGACATCCACCTTGGAAACCAACTCTCTCGGCGTTTCCCGCCACCCCGCTCCTGCGTCGATAAGGTGCTGTGCTTTCTGCTTGGTCCGGTTATAAATCGTAACCTTTTCTCCGGCATCCATTAAATTTTTCACCATGTTTGAACCCATAATCCCTGTTCCAATAAACCCAACTCTCACACTCATTCATCCTTTCTGCGCACACTTCTATTTGGTTGTTCCCTATCCGCAACCTGGCAAACGTCCGCCAGATCGTATTGTTTTCGCTTCTCCGCTTATGTTTAAATAAGTATAATTATAAATTTTGCTACAGCAGGAGATGATTCTATGTTAACACTTCAGGATGCCTGGGAAGCAAGACAGCGCTTACGTCCGGTGCTTCCGGAAACACCGCTCCTTTTTTCCCAGCCTCTTACAAATATTGCCGGCCAGCCCGTGTACTTAAAGCTCGAGCAAATGCACGTGACCGGCTCCTTCAAGCTCCGGGGTGCGACGAACATGATTCGTTCCCTGACTCCGGAGCAGCGGGCCCAGGGTGTAGTCACATTTTCCACCGGCAATCACGGCTTTGCAGTAGCAACAGCAGCAGCCAGTCTCGGCATCCGCTCCGTTGTGTGTGTCTCAGAAAACGTACCGGCAAATAAAGTCGAGGCGCTCAAAGCAAGCGGCGCTGAGCTGCATGTGGAGGGCAGCGGCCAGGACGAAGCCGGAGAAGTCAGCGCCCGCCTCGTCGAAGAGGAAGGGCTGACTCTTATCCCTCCCTTTGACCACCCTTCTGTCATCGCCGGGCAGGCAACAATGGGACTCGAAATCATCGAGCATCTGCCCTCCGTGAAGCACGTGCTCACCGGCCTGTCCGGTGGCGGCCTGCTGTCCGGCCTCGGTCTTGCCCTGAAGGAACAAATTCCTGACCTTGAGCTTAGCGGTTTGTCCCTCCGGGAAGGAGCTGCTATGGATGAGAGCCTGAATATCGGCAAGCCGACCCTCGTACCGGAGGCCCCAACACTTGCTGACAGCCTGCTCGGGGGTATCGGCCTCGAAAATCGATATACCTTTTCCATGGTTCAGCGCTATGCGGATCAGCGCCTCCGGCTGCATGAAGACACAATTGCCCGGGGCATGGCATTTTTATACGATAAGCATAAAATGGTCGTGGAGGGTGCAGCCGCTGTCGGCGCCGGCGCCCTTTTAGACGGACTCGTGTCCGTTAACGGCCCAACTGTCCTCATCGTTTCCGGCAGCAGTGTGGACGTGCACACACACCGCGAGGCAGTCGCGCCGTATATTTAATCAGGCGCCGGCTGCAGCTATATTTTCTTTTCTTCCCGCTGACGCGACCGGTACGGAGATAAAGAAAGCAGATCCATGGCGTCCTGCTTTTTTATTTTTTCCCATTCCTTCCGGCGCTGGGCGAACCATTTACGGTAATTTTTGTTTCCCATCTGCTTTTTCAAAAAAGAAAGGCTTTGAAGCGGGCCCTCTTCGGTACTCAGTGTTGTCAGCTGCAGCTGAAATGCCTCTTCCTTCTGCAGCCACGCGTCCATCTGCCTTGGAGACATTAATACGTACGGCACCCTTCCTTCATACAGACGGCGATAAAGCAGCAGCCGGTAGTCCGCCCGGATGAGACGGTCGGCTTCCTCCTTCTGCTCCCGGAATTTTTCCGGAAAACGACGCGCGATTGCTTTCGCTTCCCTTTCTTCCACAGCAGCCCGCTGTTCAATATAACGGGGCGTATCAGCAACATAAAACGCACGACTGCGGTAGCTTTTAAAAAACGGCAGCTCCCGTTCCCAGGCGATGTATCCGTGTTTATCCTTTTCTAAATCATCGTTGCGGTATAGACGGCGGCATTCGATTTCATTCCATTTACGATTCCATTCATGATAGATCATATTTCGCTATACCTCCGCAAAGGATGGATTTTCCTACATTCTAATTGTTTCTTCTTCAAACAACAATGATGATGCTTTCGAAAAAACGGGAATATAGTTAACCTGTTCCCGTTTCTTCAAGATCCGGGCCTTCCCTTCCTCATCCTACTATAAAGGAGCCGATCGTATGGATAATAATTTCAGCAGCAAAGAAGCCGGCTTATTCACTCATGCCTTTAACCAGAACCCTTATCCCGCTTTTCACTCTCTCCAGCAGCACGATCCGTTGCACCAGGCCTTAATGCCCGACGGCCATTACGCCTGGATCGTCACCCGGTACGAAGACGCTGTCGCTGTGCTGAAAGACACTCGCTTCATTAAGGATTTCACTGTCTTTTTAAATGAAGAAGAACGCGCCGAAGCACAGAAAAATATTTTTTCCCAAAATATGCTTTTTGCGGATCCCCCGGACCACAAAAGGCTGCGCGGACTCGTTCAGCAGGCGTTTACACCAAAAATGATCGAAGAGCTCCGGGGCAGGATTACAGAAATTGCAAATGAGCTGATAAATGATATGCAGGGCCGCTCCCAAATCGATATTATCGATGATTTCGCTTTTCCACTGCCTATCATTGTTATTTGCGAAATGCTCGGTGTGCCAAGCGAGGACAGAGATAAATTCCGTACCTGGTCCAACACCCTCGTCGAAGCCTCCAATGACCCCGGAAAAGCCGAAAAAATTCAGCAGCACACAGAGGAATTCACCGCCTACCTCAGGGATTGGATAGCCATCAGGCGGGAGCAGCCGAAGGATGACATGGTGAGTAAGCTCATCCAGGCAGAAGAGGCAGGCGACCGTCTATCCGAGCAGGAGCTTTACGGCGTCGTTTCACTGCTAATTATCGCCGGCCACGAAACGACGGTAAACCTCGTTGCAAACGGCCTGTTTGCCTTAATGACTCACCCGGAGCAGATGCGCAAGTTACAGCAGCAGCCGGAGCTCATACGCCCGGCTATTGAAGAAATGCTCCGTTTCGAGGGCCCGGTTGAATTCAGCACCGACCGCTGGGCCGCTGAAACATTGGAGCTCCAGGGGAAAACGATCAACAAGGGGGACCATGTACTCGTCGCGCTTGATGCAGCCAACCGCGATCCGGAAGCATTTGAAGACCCGGATGTTTTCGACATCACCCGCGGCCAGAGCAAACACCTTGCTTTTGGCAAGGGCATCCATTTCTGCCTTGGGGCCCCGCTTGCCAGAGTTGAAGCTGAAGTCGCCGTGAATACGCTGCTTGAACGCTTCCCCGGGCTCCAGCTGGACACGGCTTCCACTGACCTGGAATGGCGTCCCGGCATACTCATGCGCGGCCTCACGGAGCTTCCCGTTCGTCTCACGTAAATAAAAGGCCGGAAAACCTCATGAGGCTTTCCGGCCTTTTTGATGGCCTCAGCTTCTATTTCGTCCAGCCAAGAAGCATCTCCCGGATACATTTTCCAGCCGCAATCGCGGTCTGATCGCCGCTGTCGTACGGCGGTGAAATTTCTACAATATCGGCTCCGACCACATTAACCTCCGAGGCGGCAATCGCGTGAATGGCTTCCAGCAGCTCCTTTGACGTTATGCCGCCGGCTTCCGCCGTGCCTGTGCCCGGAGCGTACGCCGGATCCAAAACATCGATATCAATCGATACATACACCGAGCGGCCCTGCAGCTCTTTCAAATCCCGCTGCAGCGGTTCCGCTACTTCAAACGGGGAGAAATGCATGCCCGACGTGCGGGCGTAGTCGAACTCTTCTTTTTCCCCGGAGCGCACTCCATAGGAATATACATTTTCCGGTCCTATTTTTTCACAGATTTTCCGTACCGGGGTGGCGTGGGATAATGGCTCTCCTTCATAGTCTTCGCGCAGGTCCGTATGCGCATCGATATGAATAAAGGCGACAGAAGGGTCATATGCGCAGGCCGCCTGCATAATCGGCCAGGTCACGAGATGCTCTCCCCCTATCCCCAGGGGGAATTTGCCATCCGCAAACAAACGCGCCGCCGTCTCTTGAATAATCTCTACGCTTTTGGCCGGATTACCGAACGGAAGCATCATGTCCCCGGCATCGTGATACGAATAATCCTCCAAATGTCTGTCCAGATAGGGGCTGTATTCTTCAAGGCCGATAGAGGTCTCCCGGATCCGGTTCGGACCAAAACGAGAGCCCGGGCGGAAGCTGACCGTCCAGTCCATCGGCATGCCGTACAGCACGACGCTGCTTTCCTCGTAGGAAGCAGAACTTCCGATAAATACCTTTCCTGTATAAGCCGGATCAAAGGCGTCCATCGTCACTCCCCCTTCCGTTCAAGGCCCCGCTGCACAAAAGCCGGAAGCGCAAACGCAGCCTCGTGTATATCCGCCGTATAGTAATGAGTATCCAGCGCTTCTGCCCGGCTGCGGTGCGCCTCTTTCGGCTTGTACTGCTTCGAGCCGATGGTAAACGTCCAAAGACCGCTCGGATACGTAGGAATGTTTGCAGTATATACATCGGTATGAGTAAATATTTCTTTTACGTCGTTGTATACTGTCCGAAGCAGGTCCGCGTGAAACCACGGATTGTCCGTCTGGGCGACAAAGATGCCGTCCTCCTTCAACGCCCGGTGGATGCCTTCGTAAAAGCCTTTTTCAAACAGCTTGACTGCCGGCCCGACCGGTTCCGTGGAGTCCACCATGATCACGTCATACGCTGCTTCACTTTCCGCGATATGCATAAACCCGTCGGCAACCTGCACGTCCACCCGCGGATCATCAAGCGCTCCAGCAATGGAAGGCAGGTATTTTTTTGAATACTTCACCACCTGGCCATCGATTTCCACAAGCGTGGCTGCCTCCACAGAGGGGTGCTTCAGCACTTCCCGGATAACACCGCCATCGCCTCCGCCGACAACCAGCACATGCTTCGGTTCGGGGTGTGCTGCAAGCGGAACGTGGGCCATCATTTCATGATAGACGAACTCGTCTTTTTCTGTCGTCATAACCATGCCATCAAGCAGCAGCATATTCCCGAACTCCGCCGTTTCCACCACGTCGAGCTGCTGGAAATCAGTCTGCTCGGAATGCAGCGTTTTCGTAACACGTGCAGTAATGCCGAAATGCTCCGTTTGTTTTTCTGTAAACCACGTTTCCATAGCCTTTCCTCCTCTTTTCACAGACGAAACGTGCGGGAAATATCCCCGCACGCCCTGTTTTTTATTGCTCTGCCGCTCCGCGGAAGGCTTCATACAGCTCTTCGGTCGAATTGTCCCACATGTTCCGGTTAAATGCTTTTAAATATTCCTGCAGAATGTAGCGGGAATGCTCATCCATGTGCGCAATTGCTATGCGCCCTTTAATTGCTTTATCCAGATTGTTCACATGCTCCGGCATACTTTTGTACGCACGGCGGGCTTTTTTGTCCACGAGCATTTCGCAGGCGCCAAGACCGGCGTAAAACGGGCCGTTTTCGCCCTGCTCCGTCGATACCCATACGAGCCAGTACAGCTTGCCGTCCGGGACGTTGCTTTTATCAGGACCAAATTTCACCCGTTTTTCCGGTTCGGATCTGGCGTGCAATGCTCCCATGTCAATAAATGCCGCGTCTTCGGCCGGGTCGATGAAAACGGGGGTCACATGGTCCAGACTGAGGGCGCCGGCGTTAAAGCCGCCGTCCCCTTTCGTAGCGTCCCCGCTTAAAATATTGAACTGGCTGCCACGTTTCTTTTCAGCGCCTTTATTATTATCTTTACTGAATTCACTCATTCGGAAAAGCTCCTCCTTTAATCGTTCCTTATTCTTATCGTACCTGTTTTCTTACTGATTCTGCAACGATTCGATATATTCCCAGCCTTCCTCGAATTCTTCCGGGCGGTAATTCTGGCTTTTTTTCAGCTCGGCCACCCGGGCTTCCACCGCTTCTTTGGACAGATGATCAAAATAAAGCATGGTGGAAACAAGCTCTAAAAACCGGGCACTCTGGCTGTTCAGACTTTGAAGTACAGGCTTTGCCCGCTCGGCCGGCCAGTCGAGCGGAAACTTCTCCAGAAACGAAGTTCCGTCTTCCGAAAGCTCATACCGGTACTGATAGTAGCCGGATTTTGTTTCTTTGCACTCGGTGATAAGGCCCAGGCCGCACAGTTCTTCGAGCCGGAGCGTCAACTCCTCTGAATAAGGGCCGTACATACGGAACGTATATTTTTCCTGAAATGGAAGGTTCAGCTTTTTTCCAATGTATACGATTTTCTGCAGTTTTTTTCGTCCAATAACTTCTTTTGTATCCTCAAGCAGGGCCATGATCTTAGCGTGATCCGGTAACATAATGCCGCTCCCCCTCCCTTTCTGCTGCTTTCTTTATGTATCTTCCGGCTTCACCGGAAGGACGGCGGGATCACCGTTCTATTTTCCCTAATTTTAAATGAAGTATGTCCTTAATCTGCTGCTTCGTGTCTTCCTGCCCGGGCTCTTCGAGAACCTCTGACGGATAGTATAGTTTATGATCGGTCCGCTTTTTACCCGAAATCGCTTCTACCACATCCGACTCTCTCGACAATTCGCGGAGACGGCGATCCGGCATCAAAAGATGAATAGGCACCCGGTCCTCTTCCTCCCCGGGCCGGTAAAAATCATACGGCAGATCCGACGAAGAATCGACGACCAGGTAATACGCAGGATCTACACCGAGATCTGCAAACAGCTGCTGCAGACGAAGCCATTCATTCATCATAAAGTGCTGGTCAAATTCCACATATTTAAACAGCCGCCTGTTCATAAAGCGCCGGCACAGATCCTGAAGTATCGCATCTTCTTCCTTCTGCCACATCAAAAAGTAATACATAACGACCGATTCGTCGAGGTCCAGGTAATCCTCAAGCGTAATCGCGCCTCGGAAAAAGCTTTCAAAATGGTCCGGGGGATATTTAAACGGATAGTCCTCGTTTTTAAGGTCTTTAACTCGCTGTAAAATTTTTGTCAGTATCACTTCCGCACTCCGCGTTACCGGATGAAAATACACCTGCCAGTACATCTGGTACCGGCTCATAATATAGTCCTCAACCGCATGCATGCCGGTTGCCTTAATAACTACCTGGTCTTCTGTCGGCCTCATGACCCGGAGTATACGCTCCATATCAAAATGACCGTAACTGACCCCGGTGTAAAAGGCGTCCCGCTGCAGGTAATCCATCCGATCCGCATCAATCTGGCTGCTGATCATGCTGACAATCAGTTTATTCGGATGAGTTTTCTCTATCACGTCTGCGACCTGCTGGGGAAAATCCCCGCCCATCCGCCGAAGAACGGTATTCACTTCTGTATCACCTAAAATGATATGGCGTGTCCATTCTTCATGATCTGTATTAAACACTTTTTCAAACGAATGGGAAAACGGGCCATGGCCGATATCATGGAGAAGCGCCGCACTCAGGCAAAGAAGCCTTTCGTCCCCATTCCAGTGCGGACGGCCTTCAAACACCTCGATAATCCTGCGCATGATTTCATACACGCCTAAGGAATGGTTGAAGCGGGTATGCTCCGCTCCGTGAAACGTCAGAAACGTCGTTCCAAGCTGGCGGACGCGGCGCAGCCGTTGAAATTCTTTTGTTCCCACCAGATCCCATATGAGTTCATCACTGATATGAATGTAGCGGTGGACTGGATCCTTAAATACTTTTTCTTCTGGAAGCTTCTTATTCCCAACCGGCATGGTCATTGCGTTCCTTTCCGTCTCTGTTTCAGCGGGCCCGCTGATCGTATATTCCAATACTGTTATTATAGCAATTTCTTTCCTCGCTTAGCAAAAAAAGCAGCCATAAAAAATACCGGCAGCATATTGCCGCCGGTACTTGTTAAAATTATTCTGTTCCAATATGCTCTATTTCTTCTCCCCGTTTTCGTTTCTCCGAACGGTCGATTACAAACGCGCATACTGCGTCGCCTGTTACGTTCAGGGAAGTCCGGAGCATGTCCAGCAGACGGTCAATACCGATAATCAGGGCAATGCCCTCCACCGGCAGTCCAACCTGGGTCAGCACGAGTGAAAGCATGATCAGGCCTACGCCTGGAACGCCGGCAGTCCCGATACTGGCCAGAGTAGCTGTCAGGATAATGACAATCACCTGGGTAAAGGAAAGATCAATGCTGTACGCCTGGGCGATAAACACTGCCGCAACGGACTGCATAATACCGGTGCCGTCCATATTAATCGTCGAACCAAGCGGCTGCACAAAGCTTGATACCGGCTTGCTTACCTTCAGTCGTTCCTGGGCCATTCTCATCGAAATCGGCAGCGTACCACTCGAACTCGATAAACTAAAGGCGACGGCCATCGCCGGGAAGAACTCCCTAAAGAAGGTGAGCGGATTGCCCTTGCCGAGTAAAGAAATCGCAAGGGTATACACGATACCTGCCTGCAACACAAGAGCAAGAATAACTGCGAGAGCGTACATGAGAATGGACTGAAGGCCGTCCAGTCCCGCTTCCCCAATAGCAGAAGCGATCAACGCAAACGCGCCGAAAGGGGCTGTGTACATTACAATCGTAACCAAAAACATGAGAATATCATTCAGCTGTTCAAAGAATTTTGTTACCATCGATACTTTACTTCCGAGCATGGCGAGGGAAATACCGATGAAGATACCAAAGGCAATAATTTGGAGCATATTTGCTTCCGCCATCGCCTGTATCGGGTTATCCGGAATGATGCCGAGCAGAGTGTCAGCTATGGAAGGTGCTTCTTCTGCGTCGTAGCTGGCGTTTTGAATATCAAAGTCCCCGCCGGCACCTGGTTGAAGCACATAAGCAACAATAACGCCGATGGTCAAGGCAATCGCAGTCGTGGCAAGGTAAAACACAATTGTCTTGCCGCCAATCCGTCCGAGGTCTCTCGGATTTAAAGCTGCAGCCCCGAGCGTAATCGACACGAACACAATCGGTACTACGAGCATCGTAATTAAGTTAAGGAAAATTTCGCCGACAGGATACAGTAAGTATGTATCTATTGGATTGTAGACGCTGTCCGGTCCAAAGCTTAAAATGATTCCTGCGATCACACCCGCAACAAGCGCTATTAAAATCCAAATCGTCAGTTTCTTGTTCATATTAAGGTCCCCCTTTTTAAATATAAATATTATGAATATTCTCTCTATGTTGTTTTTGGGCCCTCCACTAAAAACTCTCTCAAGCAGATACCGTAATTATACTGTTCATTACCCTGTTTGGAAAGAAAAAATCCTAGTTTCTTCTATATATTTACTGCCTTTTAATATCTCACATAGAAATGGCAGTGTTATAATAAGACCGGTCAAAATGAAAATGACTAGAATCGGGGTACATAAAATGGAAATGAAAAATATTTTTGCCGGTAAAGAATGGCGGTGGATCGATCATTCAGTAACAGGAATTAATATGGATCCATTGCAATCTTTTGCCTTTGATGATAATTTTTGTGTGAGTCTCGGAGAGGGTTCTTCCCCTTCTGTTATGCGTGCCTGGGTCCATGCCCCCACCGTTGTCCTCGGTATTCAGGATACCCGGCTGCCCGCTGCGGCCGATGGGCTTGAATACCTTCGGGAGCAGGGATATGAAGTTATTGTCCGCAATTCGGGTGGTCTTGCTGTCGTGCTTGATGAAGGAATTTATAATCTGTCCCTCATTTTTAAAGAAGAACGTCGGACATCCATTCATGCCGGTTATGAATGGATGTGGTCATTTATGCAGGAGGTTTTCGACGACAGTCCCGGGTATATCGACGCTTATGAAATCGTCGGCTCGTACTGTCCGGGCTCTTACGATTTAAGCATCGACGGAAAAAAATTTGCGGGAATTTCGCAGCGGCGTATTAGAGGCGGGGTAGCGGTGCAGATTTATGTGGGCGTTACCCGGAGCGGCGCTGCCCGTGCAGAAATTTTACGGGAATTCTACGAACGTGCCGCTGCTGATCAGGCAGACACAAAGATCGCCTGGCCGGCCGTTGTTCCTTCTGTGATGACTTCCCTCGAAGAGCTTTATGGCACCGCCTTTTCCATTCAGGACATCAACCGGCGCATCCAGCAGACAGCAGAGCGTCTGGGTGCTTCTGTGTATGATGATCAGCTTACAGAGGATGAACAGTCCCGTTTTACGCATTTCTACGACAGGGTGCTTGCAAGAAACAAAAAAGCGACCCAGCCACACTCATAGGAAAACCTTACACAGCCCAAAACAAGTATTATTTGCGGCTGTTTTCTTATGGATTTATTTAATGGAAATGTTTGGGATACTATCGAACGTGGAAGAATTCTGTCAGGACAAAAAATTAAAGGTGGGTATATGATGTCTAACGGCTTAAGCAAGGGCTGGATATACTTTTTTGGAGCCCTTGGGGGCTTATTGTACGGTTATGAAACCGGTGTTATCTCCGGCGCTCTCATTTTCATTGATCAGGACATTCCTCTTTCGGACTTCCTGCAGGGTGTCGTCGTCAGTTCGCTGCTCGCCGGGGCTATTGTTGGCGCAGGCCTGAGCGGCTATGTATCGGATAAATTCGGCCGAAGGCGGGTCGTATTTGTAATCGCTCTCGTCTACTTAATTGGCTCCCTGGTTCTTGCATTTTCTCCAAATGCAGGTGTACTTATTACCGGCCGTGTTATTCTCGGCCTTGCAGTCGGGGGCTCAACTGCGCTTGTGCCGGTTTATCTATCGGAAATGGCTCCGACAAGCCAGCGCGGCGCGCTCTCGTCTTTAAACCAGCTGATGATTACTCTTGGTATTTTACTTGCATACCTCATCAACTACGCCTTCACTCCAATTGAAGGATGGCGTTGGATGGTCGGGCTCGCAGCCGTACCGGCGATTCTGCTTATGATCGGCGTAATCTTTATGCCGGAAAGTCCGCGTTGGCTGATCAAACGGAACCGTGAACAGGAAGCCCGGAACATCATGGGCTTAACACGCGACCAGGCAGAAATCGAAGATGAAATGAAACAGATGAAGGAAATTGAAAACATTGAAGAAGGCACCGGCGATCTCCTGAAGGCCAAATGGCTGCGGCCAATGTTAGTAGTCGGCTGTCTGCTCGCTGCCTTTCAGCAGCTGATTGGTATTAACTCCGTTATTTATTATGCGCCGACCATTTTTACCGAAGCTGGACTCGGTAATGCCGCTTCAATTCTTGGAACAGTCGGTATCGGTACAGTAAACGTATTAATGACTCTCGTAGCGATCGCAACGATCGACAAGCTGGGACGGAAAAAGCTGCTTTTGACTGGTAATATTGGTATGGTCAGCAGTCTCGCAGCGCTGTCCATTATTCTGTTCAGCGTCGAGCTAACTACTACCGTTGCCTGGCTGATCGTGGTCTTCCTTGGCGTATTTATCATGTTTTTCTCCGCCACGTGGGGGCCGGTTGTCTGGGTTATGCTTCCAGAGCTCTTCCCAATGAAAGCCCGCGGCGCAGCTACTGGTATTACAACGCTCGTACTGTCTCTGGCCAACTTAATTGTTTCCTTAACGTTCCCTATTCTATTAGGGGCTATAGGCATCAATTGGGTTTTCGTTATCTTCGCTTTCATGGGCGTTCTTGCCTTCTTATTCGTACTGCGGTTTATTCCGGAAACCAAAGGACGCAGTCTCGAAGATATCGAAAAGGATCTTCGCGGAGGATTATCCTCCAAATCGTAAAAGCTTTTTTAGACGGACGCTCCCGGGAGTGTCCGTCTTTTTTCTGGTTTTAATTATCCAGGGTACGGAAATACGTAGCATACATACTTATTTCTGAAGGAGGAAAATGATGAGCGAAGAAACGAACGAAGAGCTTTATAATCCAATGGCGGACAAGTATCTGCCGATGACCTCGGTAAAAAGCGGCAAAGAGCATACGGTAGCCCGGGGAGTGCACGCTTATACGAATAAGATCGTTAATCTCTGTACTATCGAGCAGCATGATAATAACAACAACTGGGTGCTGGTTGATACCGGCATGCCTAAATCCTCGGATAAAGTGGTTCAGGCTGTCGAGGATTTATACGGCACCAACAATAAACCAAACGCCATTATACTCACGCACGGTCATTTTGATCATGTCGGTACAGTTGTGGAGCTCGTTAAAAAATGGAATGTTCCCGTTTACGCCCACCCGGAGGAAATGCCTTATCTGACCGGAAAGAAAGCATATCCGCAGGCGGACAGCTCTGTAGACCGCGGACTCGTCGCGAAGATGTCGCCGCGGTTTCCAACCGAGCCGGTCAATCTGGGAGACTTCGTACAGCCGCTGCCTTCCGACGGTTCTGTCCCTGAGTTGAGCGAGTGGAAATGGCTGCACACACCGGGACACACGCCCGGACACATTTCATTGTTCCGGGAACAGGACCGGACGCTCATTGCCGGTGATGCTTTTGTTACTGTAAAACAGGAGTCCCTCTCCCGTGTTACGACGCAAAAGCTCGAAATCCACGGCCCGCCGAAATATTTAACGATGGACTGGGTCGCCGCTAAAAGCTCCGTTGAAAAACTAAACCAGCTCGAGCCAGCCGCTGCAATCACCGGCCATGGCATGCCGGTTCGCGGCAGCGCACTGCGGGACGGGCTGCAAAAGCTTGCAGACGACTTTGATACTATAGCTATACCGGAAACACAAACGCATGATACAAGGCAGTAGCACAAAAAAGGCCTTTCGGAGTTTTTACCCGAAAGGCCTTTTTTCATTTATGATTCTTTATTTGCTACTGCTTCGCGTTCAGTAATAGCCTGCTTGGCCGTAATAAGGGAAAGCTTGTACACATCGTCTATGCTGCACCCTCTAGAGAGATCATTCACCGGCTTGTTCAGGCCCTGAAGAATCGGGCCGATGGCATCGTAGCCGCCGAGACGCTGGGCGATCTTATAGCCAAGGTTTCCAGACTCCAGACTCGGGAAAATAAATATATTCGCCTCGCCGCGAAGCGGTGAATCCGGGGCTTTCTTTTGAGCCACCGCCGGCACAAATGCAGCATCAAACTGGAACTCTCCGTCAATGACAAGATCAGGGCGGGTTTCCTGAGCCGTTTTTGTTGCTTCGGATACCTTCTGCGTTTCCATGGAAGCGGCCGATCCTTTTGTAGAGAAGCTGAGCATCGCTACTTTTGGATCGATATCGAATGATTTTGCCGTTTCTGCAGTGGAAATAGCAATTTCCGCCAATTCTTCAGCACTTGGGGATATATTAATGGCACAATCCGCAAACACGAATTTCTGGTCCTCTTTCACCATAATAAAAACGCCGGATGTTTTTTGAATACCTGGTTTTGTTTTAATAATTTGGAGCGCCGGACGCACGGTGTCACCGGTAGAGTGAGCTGCCCCGCTGACGAGCCCGTCTGCAAAATCCATATATACAAGCATTGTACCGAAATAATTGACGTCCGTCAGCTTTTCTTTTGCGGTCCGCTCTGTCTCTTTCCCTTTCCTACGGGAGACAAAAGCAGTTACAAGCTCGTCCATTTTTTCATACGTTTTCGGGTTGAAAATAGTAACGTTTTCCAGGGACACGCCTAACCTCTGTGCTCTGGCTTCAATTTCCTCTTCATCTCCGATAAGAATAGGAGTAAGCACATTTTCTTCCCCAAGACGTGAGGCTGCCTGAACGACGCGGTCATCGTCTCCTTCCGGCAGTACGATGGAAGGATGTTCTTTTTTCACCTGATCATAGATGGATGCGAAAAGATCGCTCAACAAAATTCCTCCTCAAAATATTGTAAAACAAGTGTATATCGTGTTGATTTCATTGTAGTAGTTCTTCAGATAATTAGCGAAACTCCTGCAAAGGGGCATTCGTTTATTGATTGTGAAAATACCTGCACAGTTTTCATACATTAGCATACTCCTTCTGTGGGAAAAAATAAACCGGGACGAATAAATTCAATGATTTATAAATTTTCACACTTTTGTTTCTCCTTAATTCCTGATACAGAAGGGATAATCGTTTTTTCACGATGATAATGCCCGTGTCACAAATTGCTCAATCATATTCGTTTTGGACGCTAGTGTACTGTGGTATAGTGGGCATCGGAAGGTTTAGATGAAGGAGGAATCATGATGAGCGAAGCTTCTCAAACACTGGACGGCTGGTATTGCCTGCATGACTTCCGCCACTTTAACTGGCATGCATGGAAGCAGGTGCCAAGCGAAGAGCGCGACCAGATGGTTAACGAATTCCATCGTATGATTGAAGGATTTCAGCAGGTGGAAGAGGCTGAGCAGGGCAGCCATGCTTTATACACGATCGTGGGTCAAAAAGCCGATTTTGTTATCATGGTGCTCCGTGAAACCATGAAAGAGATTCACGATATTGAGCTTGCTTTCGATAAATCCGGGCTGGCAGCTTACACGACTCCTGCCTACTCATACGTTTCCATCGTAGAGCTCGGAAACTACTTGCCCCCGGAAGACGGGAGCGATCCTCTCGAGAATCCGTGGATCCGCGGCCGCATTTACCCTATCCTGCCAAAATGGGAGCATTTCTGCTTCTATCCAATGGATAAAAAACGGGAAGGCGAAGACAACTGGTATTCGCTTCCGATCGACAAACGCCGCGAATTAATGAAAGCACATGGCATGACCGGCCGTCAGTATGCCGGAAAAGTAAAACAGATTATTACCGGATCCACCGGTCTTGATGACTGGGAATGGGGAGTCACTTTATTTGCTCATGACGCCCTCCAGTTTAAAAAACTCGTATACGAAATGCGTTTTGACGAAGTCTCTGCCCGTTACGGCGATTTTGGAGCCTTTTATGTCGGAAATATTCTCGAACCGGAAAAAATTCAGGCATATTTTTCTGTATAGTACAACGAACCGCCAAAGTGAGCATACACTTTGGCGGTTTTTTTATCTTTGAGCATACTGCAGAAGACGTGTATTTCCCGGGAAATACTTTCACTCCCAGCGGCGTTTTAAAATTTTCTCAAACCCTGCTTTGCGTTCCTTCCATTTTTCTTTCTACAATGTCTTCTACGGAATACGTACGGCCATCCATATCTTTATAAATAAGATTATTCCGGTTAAATTCCGTCGGCGAATGGAGGCCGGCCGCCACCGCTAAATTATGCATCCCTTCCCGCATGGAAATAATAAAATTGGTGACGCGGTAGGATTTTTCTTCAATATCAAGAGCTTCCTGCCGCTTCGGATCAGTCGTGGCCACCCCGACCGGGCACTCGTTTGTGTGGCACACCTGCGCCATGATACAGCCGACGCTGACCATGAATCCTCTCGCCACATGGATCAAATCTGCGCCAAGGGCTAGCGCCGTGACTGCCTTGTTCGGCGTTAACAGCTTCCCTGAGGCAATGATGGTGATTTTGTCCCTAATCCCTGCTTCAAGCAGTGCTTCTTCAAGCATCGGCAGCGCTGAAAAGAGCGGGAGGGCTACACTGTCCGCCATTTCTTTGTAGGAGGCTCCGGTGCCGCCCTCGCTGCCATCCAGCGTGATAAAGTCGGGAAGACTCTCTGAAGTCTTCAGCTCCTCCGCCAGTTTGGAAGCATGCTGTCTTGAGCCAAGAGTAATTTTAATGCCGACCGGCTTTTCACTCAGCTGCCGCAGTTCTTCGAGAAAGGACATCAGCTTTTCTGTTGTTTCAATATCTTTAAACCGGTTCGGACTGTCTATCGTTTTCCACGGCTCCACATTCCGGACAGCGGCAATTTTTTCGGTAACCTTCGCCCCGTCCACGTGTCCGCCGCGCTGCTTAGCTCCCTGAGCCAGCTTGATCTCTACAGCCTTTACCTGGTCGTAAGCTGCCTGTTCCTGAAACAGCTGCCGGTTAAAGCTGCCGGCGCGGTCTCTTGCCCCGAACAATCCCGGGCCAATCTGCCACATAATGTCCGCTCCGCCCTTCAGATGGTAGTCCGACAGGCCGCCTTCCCCAGTGTTCATCCAGGACCCGGCCGCCCGGGCATTTCCTATGGATAATGCTTCAATCGCCCGGTCTCCGAGCGACCCGTAGCTCATGCCTGACTGGCCGATGAGCCCCTTAACACGGAAAGGATGCTTGACCCCGCTATGTTTTCCAAGCGTAAGAATGTCCTGTTCATCAAGCAGAAACGGATCGAACGATTCCTCCACCCGGTGCTCCTGCCTTGTAAATAACCGTTCGTTGTCGATTTCGTATACTTTGGACGGAACGGCTTCTGCCTTCCGGTCCCTGCGTACATCCTCTTCAAGCGTCGGATACATGTCGTTTACGATATAATAGCCATTCGTATTAAAGTCTTCTTTCGACCCGTAGCCAAGCATGCGTGTTTTGTATTTACCGGCTTTTACCGTAGAAATGAACTGCTCTCTTGAAAATGGTTTCCCCTCAAGATCGTTGTTAAATAAATACTGACGAAATTCCGGCCCTGTTTTTTCAATTAAATAACGCATCCTCCCGAGAACCGGGAAATTTTTTAAAATAGCGTGCTGCCTCTGCCGACGGTCCTTAACGTACATCCAAAGCACCAGCCCTCCCGGCGCCAAAACGATAAGAGCAATTAACAGCCCCAAAAGAACAATAATAGCTGTTTCCATCTCCGGACTTCCTCCTTTCACTTTCTCTCACTTTTTTCAGGCAATCGTTCCGCGTTCATTTGAAAACTGCAGGTATTCTTCATTGTCTATGATTCTTTTCAGCGTTTCTACCGCCAACCGCACTTCTTCATACGTATTGTACAACGCCACCGGCGCAATCCGGATGTATGAAGGTGCCCGGAAATCAGGCACGATGCCCTCAGCTTTCAATGCGTTGCAGATGCCGGCGGCATATTCATGTTTAAGAAGCACATGTCCGCCTCTTGCAGCCGGGTTCCGCGGGCTTACCACCTTCAGGCCGCTGCCAATGCCAGAGTCAATCAGATCGATCATATAACCGGTTAACTGCAGAGACTTTTTCCGGATTCGTCCGATTCCTGCTTCCCCGAACATTTCCAGAGAACCGATCAGCGGAGCCATACTTAGCACATGCGGGGTCCCGATTTCGTATGCTCCGGCCGATTCTTCCGGCTCGAGGGTATGCTTCATATCAAACTGCACAGCTTTTTTTGAACTGAACCAGCCCGCAAGCCCCGGTGATCCCCCAAAATGCTTTTCATGAACATACAGCCCTGCAACAGCCCCCGGTCCTCCGTTCAAATGCTTATAATTGCACCAAACAGCAAAATCGACGCCCCATTCGTGAAGCTCATGCGGTACTGATCCGACCGAATGACAAAGATCGAGGCCGACCATAATGCCACGGGCGTGTGCTTCTTTCGTTAACCGCTCCATATCGAGCACCTGGCCGCTCCGGTACAATACGCCTGGAAGAAACAACAGAGCCGTATCGTCATTCATCCTATCAATAATTTCCTCTTCATCAAGTATCCCGTCCCGGTCCGGCACCTGAACTAGCGCCTCTTCCCCCAGACCGCGCAGATCAAGCTGACTTTTTAATGCGTAAATATCGGTGGGAAAAGCCGCATCATCTGCGAGTATTTTGTACCGTTTGCCAGCAGGCTGATAAAAGGTAGCAAGCATCTGGTGAATGTTTACGGTCGTCGAACCGGTAACAATCACTTCTCTCTCTTTTGCCCCGAGCAGCGGAGCCGAGGTTTGGGCCAGCTTTTCCGACAGGTAGTACCAGGGATGGCTTCCGTTTGTCCATCCCTCAATACCCAGCTGCTTCCACATATTCATGATTTCCTGTACGCTTTTTTCGGCCCGCTCCGACAGCAGACCGAGCGAGTTTCCATCCAAATAAATCGTCTCTCCCATATAGAATTCCCGGCGGTACTTCCGGAGTTCATCATTGTCATCCAGTTTTTTCGCATAAGCCTTTGTATGTAAGTTCACTTTATTCATAGGACCCCTTCTTTTTGTATAGATATTATTTTTAGTCTTTATTTTATATATGATTCCCCCGGCAACTGAAACATTAACTGCTCTTTGCACCATCGTAACAGAAATATTCTGCCTATCTCTTTATCATAGGCACTGGGTTGCTATTTTTGCAGTTACAGCTTATAATCATTCTCGGACTATAAGTGTATATGCCGTCGCTGCCTTTCCGGCAGCGATTTTTTATATGAAGACGCGTCAACCTGGAAAGGGGGATCTGAATGACCTGGGATATGCTGACGGTGATCGGCACCATCGCTTTTTCCATCAGCGGGGCAATTGTCGCTATGGAAGAAGACCTTGATATATTTGGAGTTTTGTTTTTAGGATTTATCACAGCGTTCGGAGGAGGAGCGATTCGAAACATTCTGATCGGGGTCCCTGTGTCGGAGCTTTGGAGCCAGGGGCTGTTTTTCCAGGTTTCCTTTTTTTCTATTCTGCTGTTTGTATTGTTCCCAAATATTTTAATGAAGCACTGGCACAGCTGGGGCTCATTTTTTGACGCCATCGGCCTTGCTTCTTTTGCGATGCAGGGGGCCCTCTTTGCAGTAGAAATGGGGCACCCGCTCAGCGCTGTCATCGTGGCAGCGGTGCTCACAGGCAGCGGCGGCGGACTGATCCGTGACGTACTGGCCAACCGAAAACCGATGGTGCTTCACTCAGAGGTCTACGCCCTGTGGGCGCTGGTCGGCGGCTTATTTATCGGTATGGGCTGGGTTACCGGCGGCTTTGGCCTGTTCCTGTTATTCGTTCTGCTCGTTTCCGGCCGTGTATGCTCCTACCGCTTTCAATGGAAGCTTCCCCACCGAACGATCCCATCCATGTAAATTCCTCCCGGCGGTCTCCGTCGGGCTTTTTTATACTCCGCGGGGCGCCCACAGCATAATACTTACGCCGATAATGCAAAAAGCAGCCCCGATCCAATCGTATGTGTCCGGACGCCAGCCGTCGATCCACCAGCCCCAGAGCAGGGACATAATTATAAATATACCGCCATACGCTGCATAAACTCTTCCAAATGCCGGAAACACCTGAAAAGCCGCAATTACCCCATACATTACAAGCCCTGCTGCTCCGAACAAGCCATAATACCCTGGACGTGACTCTCTTATCCACTGCCAGACCAGATAGCCGCCGCCAATTTCCATAATTCCTGCCAGCACAAATAAAAGAATGCCTGTAAGCATGTAAGCCTCCTCCTTCTCTCGCTTCAACATACCGTAGAGATGATTAAAAATAAAGCCTTCGTAAAATGATATAAAAAAGGCTGCTCTTTTATGAGCAGCCCTCAAAGCTTCATCCTATACCGTTTTTTTGCCTCTTTTCTTTCCGTAAATACTTGTGGCAAGCTCAGGTGCTTTCTGGAACAAATATACCCCGGCGAGAGCCGAAAGAAGAATAAAAATACTGCTGAAGGTCCGCAGGGTGCCTGTAGCAAGTGCTGCCATAATAATGGAAAATTCCCCGCGTTGGGTTAAAGATAAGCCTGCACGCAGCGCTACTTTGGATGACAGGCCGTACAGCTTTCCCCCTGCAAACCCGACGATTATTTTCGCTGCTACCGACCAGGCAAGCAGCACGAGAAGCATCGGAATCATCGGCACCCCTTCCCCGACTTCAATGGTAGTGCCGAAATAAACAAAAAACATTGGGAGAAGCAGATCCCGAAAACGTACAACCAGGCCTTCAAGCACATCGCTCCGTTTTACTTCAGCCAGGATAATTCCTGCCAGAAAAGCGCCCAGCACCTCTGATAAATTCAGGTATAGAGCAATGCCGCCGTAAGTAAGCGCAATACCGAACACGAAAAGGAGAAAAAAATCTTCATCCATATAACGGTCCACAAATGAACGCAATTTTCGGAAAACGAATATTCCGAGCAGAATCGCTCCTGCGACCAATATAATAATTTGAACGAAGGTCCATCCGAGCGTGCCTATAGTAACTCCGCTGCCTACAGTCATGCTGACAAGCACCGCCACAAGCACCGGGGCGAATAAATCCTCAAAAATGAGAAGGCCGAGTATAAATTCAGACTCCGGGTTCACCATTCGTTTGGAGCTTTCAAGCATTTTGGCGGTGATCGAAGAGCTTGTAGCGTAAGAGACGCCGCCTATGATTAAGGATTCGAGCCATCCGAGGCCAAACGCCAGCGTAATACCTACGGTAACCCCGAAGCTGAGTACAATATCCAGAATCCCGGCCCGGAAAACCTTTGTTGCAACATGGATAAGCTGCCGGACCGGAAACTCCATCCCCAGCATAAAAAACAGCAGGACAATACCAATCTCACCGGCAAAATACAGCAGGTGTGAATCTGCCAGCCAGCTGCTGACGACAATTCCAATTAATAGATAGATGATGACATCGGGGAAACGCATTTTAAAAGACATCCATCCCCCGATAAAAAGTATGAGCAGCATCAACCCCGCAGCAAGCAGATCAGGCATTTCCGGCATAAGAATTATCCTTTCGCCTTACAAACTTCTTCAAAGCGCCCAATACTATCTTTTTTTCCGACAACGAGCAGGGTATCCCCGGCCTGAATGATGAAATCATCCTCCGGCTTCGGAAGAATATCTTTATCCCTCATGATGCCGACAATGGAAACTCCTTCCGGTATTGACATCTGGGCTTCTTCCACTGAGCGGGCATCCATCTGGGAGCCTTTTTTCACTTTAATCCAGTCGACAAGCATTTTTTTTCTTAAGAGACGGAAACGCTCAAAGCTTTCTTCATCCACCGGTTCATCGTGAATGCCAAGCAGACGGGCGCCCAGCTCCTTCGCTTCATCGGAGGTGAATATAGTTGAAAAAAGCGCTTCGTCATCGTCTTCGTCTTCGACAAAATAGATTTCTCTTTTACCACTATGGTGTACGATCATGACCGTGATAATACCGTCCCGGTTTTCAAACGCTACCCGTTTTCCTACCCCCGGAAGGTCATGTTCTCTGATCCTCATTTGTCATTCCTCCTGTGAGCCTTTTCTTTATCCGTCAAAACGATGCATCCAGCTATTAAACGCCTGCACGAACTTTTTTGCGTGCTGCGTGGTTTTTTCATCCTCAAGCGTACCCAACTCTTTGTTCATTTTTCCTGCCACCTTCGCCACCAGCATTTTCGGCCCGGGCATTACGTAAGCTTCGGCAGCAGTAAGTGTCTGCCGGATCTGATACTGCGATAAAGCCGTGCCGCCGCCCCCGGGAGTCGCTCCGGCAAGCGCAAAAGCACGATGGGTCAAAGCGGAGTGGGCAGGCGGACTGGACGCCCAGTCCAGGGCGTTTTTGACAACGCCCGGCATCCCGTTGTTGTATTCAGGGGTGACGATAATAACCCCGTCCGCACGCATCATTGCGCGCTTCAATTCTACGACGGCTTCCGGAGTTCCTGCTTCTTCTACATCGGCATGATAAAGTGGAATGTGATGCAAAAACGCTTCTTCAACCTCCCAGTGCTCTGGAAACTCTGCTTTCATTAAATCCAGCAGCTTCCGGTTGTAGGATTCCTTCCGCAGGCTCCCGCAGATCACCGTTACATTCATTTGTTCCTCTGTCATAAGTCTCACCGCCTTTGCCTTCATCTTTTAGCTTCATTATACATTTTTTCTGTTCTTTTACTCTAGCAATCACACTTTTTTCTAAAAGTATTGAATCGTATTTTGACTTCTATATATATTTATATTAGCATATGCTTATATAATAAATTCAGCAATTGTTTTATTAAAATTAGAAAGAAACGGATGCCGCATCGTTTTCGGCCCGGCCTGGAGGTATGTATGAACACCCTGCTCGCAGTTGTTATTTTTCTTATCACGCTCGTATTGGTTATTTGGCAGCCGAAAAATTTAAATATTGGCTGGTCTGCCTGCGGAGGTGCTATTATCGCTCTTATCGCAGGTGTTGTCAGTTTTGGAGACGTCGAAACCGTTATTGGAATCGTATGGAATGCCACGCTCGCCTTTGTTGCTATTATCATTATCAGTCTGATTCTCGACAGAATTGGATTTTTTGAATGGGCTGCCCTGCATATGGCAAAAATCGCCGGAGGCAGCGGCCTGCGGATGTTTGTTTACATAATTCTGCTCGGAGCCGTCGTTGCTGCGCTTTTTGCCAACGACGGTGCTGCCCTTATACTGACGCCTATCGTTCTCGCGATGGTCAGAGCGCTCGAATTTAAGGAACGCATGATTCTTCCGTTCATTATGGCCAGTGGTTTTATCGCTGACACAGCTTCCCTGCCTCTGATTATTAGTAATCTCGTAAACATTGTTTCTGCCGACTTTTTTGGCATCGGCTTTGTTGAATACGCGACCCGGATGATTGTGCCGAACTTTTTCTCTATCGGGGCGAGTCTTCTTGTCCTGTATCTTTTTTTCCGCAAGGATCTTCCCGGGCGGTATGACGTCACAAAAGTTAAAAATCCCAAGGACGCGATCCAGGACATAAAAATGTTCCGGCTTTCCTGGGTGGT
This sequence comes from Marinococcus luteus, assembly GCF_900106595.1. Classification (GTDB taxonomy): domain Bacteria; phylum Bacillota; class Bacilli; order Bacillales; family Marinococcaceae; genus Marinococcus; species Marinococcus luteus. The sequence goes on along the minus strand of NZ_FNNC01000005.1, from coordinate 189,036 downwards.
GCTCGCGGTGCTGCTAACCGGGTACTTCGTCAGCGAATTCGTAGTAGTCCCCGTCTCTGTTATTGCCGGTATCGTAGCATTATTCTTTCTGTTGATGGCCCGCCGCAGCCCGGCCGTTGAAACAGGCAAGGTGTTGAAAGGGGCTCCGTGGGATATCGTTTTCTTTTCAGTGGGAATGTACGTCGTAGTTTACGGCCTTCAGAATGCCGGGCTTACCGAGCAGCTGGCAGTTGTGATACAGGCTGCTGCTGATGAGGGATTATTTGTCGGCACACTTTCGATGGGCTTTATCGCCGCTCTCTTATCTTCTGTCATGAATAACATGCCAACGGTGATGATTGATGCTCTGGCTATTTCTGAAACAACTGTTTCCGGCACCGTACGCGAAGGCCTTATTTACGCCAATGTGATCGGCAGCGACCTGGGACCGAAGATCACACCAATCGGCTCACTCGCCACCCTGTTGTGGCTTCATGTGCTGCGGCAGTTCGGCTTTCATATTTCCTGGGCGTATTACTTTAAAGTCGGTATTATTCTGACCATTCCTACACTCTTTATTACTCTTGTCGGCCTGTACGTATGGCTGTTAATCATTGGCGGCTGACCGGAAGCGTTCTGTCATTTCCCGGGAAATATGGAACCTTCTCCGTTTGGGACATCGGCACCCGCCAGGTTTCCTGTATGAATTAGTTGAATAACAGTAATATTGTTGTTACCCTTGGCAGAGTTGCAAATGATAATTATCCAGCGCCCGGCTCCGGCAGTTTACACTTACGGAGAGCAGGGAATGTATTCAGCAGTTTGCAGAGATAGAAAAAAAGGTATAGATATATTCTATACAGGCTTAAAAATTAAGGAGGCTCACTCTTGGAAATTACAAACGGTGCTAAAGCAGTACTCGAACCGCTGATGGAAGAAAACAACATGGACCACCTTCGCGTGGCAGTCGAAGAAATGGAAGACTCCTCTCAAATCGGCCTTGTTCTTCAGGATCCACAGGAAGACGACCAGGTGGTAGAAGCAAACGGCATTAAAGTAGCAGTGGACAACCGCGTTACAGACTTAATGCAGGACGTTACGCTCGACACGCAGGAAAACGAAGACGGCGAAACACAACTCGTCATGGCTGGCCTTCCTGAAGCTGAATAACAACCCCCCAAACAGTTCTGCTTAAACAGCAGAGCTGTTTTTTTGTTTTTAGAGCCGTTTTTTGTCGCATTGGGCCGGAATTTCGGCTCGCTTCATTAACTATTTATAACCTGCCTGCTTTTACCAGCTTTTTACTGCATTTACAATATTGGCACGCTCCTTGCATATACATAGAGTGCATCCTGCAAAATTATAAGGAGGGTTCACTCATGAAAGCAGCAGTAGTTAATGAATTTCATCAAAAACTGGAGATTAAAGATATTCCGGTGCCCGAACTTGATTACGGGGAAGTGCTTGTCAAAATTCATTCATGCGGGGTCTGCCATACCGATTTGCATGCGGCCCACGGTGACTGGCCGGTTAAACCTAAGCTTCCTCTCGTTCCGGGACACGAGGGCGTAGGTACAGTAGAAAAGGTTGCAGACGGCGTCAAATCCATCAAAATCGGCGACCGCGTCGGTATTCCGTGGCTTTACTCTGCCTGCGGTGAATGCGAATTCTGTCTTTCTGGAAGAGAAACGCTCTGCCAACAGCAGTTGAATGCCGGTTATTCCGTGGACGGAGCCTACGCGGAATACTGTAAAGCTCCTGCCCACTATGTGACAAAAATTCCGGACAGCCTGGACTTTGACACAGTGGCTCCACTTTTCTGCGCCGGGGTGACAACTTACAAAGCGCTCAAAGTATCTGAAGCCAAACCGGGGGACTGGGTCGCTATTTTCGGTATCGGCGGACTCGGGCACGTTGCCGTCCAGTATGCAAAAGCTATGGCCTTAAACGTTGTAGCTGTCGACATAAGGGACGACAAACTGGAACTCGCAAAGGAAATGGGAGCAGACATGACGATCAATAGTATGAATGAGGACCCCGGCAAGGTTCTGATGGAGAAATTAAACGGCGTAGAAGCAGCCATCAGCGTAGCCGTCAGCCCAAAAGCGTTTGAACAGGCCTATTCCACAGTTAAACGGGGAGGAAATTTAGTCATTGTCGGACTTCCAGTCGGCGACCTTCCTATTCCAATTTTTGATACGGTTTTAAACGCGGTAAACGTAAAAGGTTCCATTGTCGGCACACGCAAAGACCTGCAGGAGTGTCTCGAGCTTGCGGCTAACCGCAAGATTCGCCCGATTATTGAAACGAAGGAATTGGAGGATATTAACGACGTGTTTGACTCGATGGAAAAAGGCGATATCAACGGCAGGATTGTCCTCAAAATCCAGGACTAGATTCCCGTAAACTTACGAAACGCTTACACAAAGCAAAACCCGGACGGGCGCCTCTTCCCGCCGGGTTTTGCTGGTTTTTCTGCCGGAATTTATTCATTCAGCCAGTAGCGCAGCTTTCTCGTATTCACTCCGAGCATTTCTGCTGCCTCCCGGCGGTTTCCACGGGTGAGCATTAAAGCATGGTCGATAATGTCCTGAATGCTTTTCTTTTCTTCAGTCCGTATAGCTTCAACGGTGCTTTCAAGCGATAAATATTTTGTCTCTTCGAGTTCCTGCTTTTTTTCTCTAAGCCAATCCCCGGATACAATTCGGTTACTGGCCGCAGTCTTCCGGCTTGAGAGTCTCATGTTTAAATGGCGGCGTTCAATCCTTCCGTCTGATTCTGCGGCGGCCCGGACCAGCACGTTTGTAAGCTCCCGGATATTGCCCGGCCAGTGGTGAGCCTGTAACGCATCCAAAGCTTCCGGACTGAGCGCTGTGTTTTCCGGAACTTCTTTGCGAAGAATCGACTGGACCATCGCGGGGATATCTTCCTTTCGTTCCCGCAGAGGCGGAATAGTCAGCCGGACGACCTCAAGCCGGTACAGCAGATCCTCACGAAAATTCCCTGCTTCTGCCGCAAGGTGCAGATCCTGGTTTGTGGCAGCGATGATACGGGCTTTTGTTTTAATCGGGCGTTCACCCCCCACCCGGTAAAACTCTTTCGTTTCGAGTACCCGCAGCAGCTTCACCTGGGTTGAAAGCGACGCTTCTCCAATTTCATCGAGTAAGAGCGTCCCTTCCGAGGCCAATTCAAAATATCCCTTCCGTATTTTGCCCGCCCCGGTAAACGCCCCTGCTTCATGGCCAAACAACTCACTTTCAAGCATCTGCTCCGGCAGAGCTCCACAGTTCACTCCAAGAAATGAACGCTTCTCCGGCCCGGCAAGCTCATGAATGAATCGGGCGGCTACCTCTTTTCCAGTACCGGTCTCTCCGTCGATTAAGACCGTTAATGGTTTAGGCGCAAAACGAGCAGCCAGCCGGACGACTTCTTTCATTACTTTGCTTTCACCGGTTATCAGGCCGCTTCTTGCAGCCGTCTGTTCAATGTTGTTTAAAGCCTCCTGGTCCAGCCGCGGCTGCTGTATTTTCTCTTCAATAATGCTGATATCTTCAAATGGTTTTTCAATATAGTCCTCCGCCCCAAGCTTAACTGCTTCCACAGCGGTATCGATCGTGCTGTATCCTGTCATAACAATACAGCGGCAGGAGGGCTGTGCCTGCTTCAAGTCTGCGAGCAGCTTCAATCCATTTGTATCTGGCAGCTTTAAGTCTATAAATGCCAGTTCGTACAAATGGTTCTGGCCGCGAAGGCGTTCATATTCCTTCCCGTCATGGGCAAGATCAATATGATGGCCCTGCTCTACAAGCAGATAACGAAAAAACGTGCCGATATCATAGTCATCGTCAATGACTAATATCTTCATACTCATCTCCTCCTCCATGAACCGGCAGCTTCAATTGAAAGGCACTTCCTTTTCCCTCTTCGCTTGTGAACATCAGCCGGCCCCCGTTTTTCTCTGCAATATCTTTACTTACCGACAAGCCCAGCCCGGTCCCGTTCTGTTTTCTTTTTGTGGTGAAAAAAGGTTCAAACACCGACGGTTTCTGACTCTGGGAGATGCCGCATCCATTGTCTTCGACCTCAAGCACGACGCTTGAATGAACAACATTGGTTTTAATCTGAATCTTTTTATCTGTCTCTCCGCTGTCCTTTAACGCGTCTTTTGCATTCAAAAGCAGGTTGATAACCACCTGGCCGACCTGATGAGGTCCTGCCTGGACAAACGGCAGACCGGGGGTGTAATGCTTTTCAATCAGGATATTCTCTTTTTCAATCTGAAAGCCAATCAGGCTCAGCACATCTTCAACTGCTATATTCACGTCGCATTCTGTGCTTTCTTCTTTTTCCGGCCGTGAGAAGGAAAGCAGGTTTTGCACGATCGTCCGGCAACGGCGGCCCCCTCTTTCAATCGCCGCAGCCAGCTCCTTCGACGGCCCTTCCTCTGTCAGACTCCGCTGCAGTATCTGGGTGTTGCCGATCACCGCCGTCAGCGGGCTGTTTAACTCATGCGCCACCCCGGCAGCCATTTCCCCAATCGCTGCGAGCTTTCCGGAATGCTGAAGCTGGGCTTCGGTTTTAATTCGCGCTGTTACATCTTTAATGTAAATAAGCAGCCCTTTCATCTCTCCGTCCCCGTCCCGGACTGGATACGTCTGAATATCACACACACGGCCGTTTTTTAACGTCATCTGGTAGTTTTTCATCGATTCACCGTGATAGCTTTCTTCAATTGGACAGAATGTATTCGTATCATGAAAAAGCAGGTCATGGCAGGGCCTGCCTGTCACCGCTTCCGGTGATTCATTAAAAAAACTGTAGGAGGCCTGGTTGCAGCGGACGATCCGATGGTCGTTATCGGTTAATATCAGAAGATCCGCTACGGCCTGAAAGGTTTCCTCCCATTCTTTTTTGCCCTGGTACACCTCCTGATACAGTCTCGCGTTCTCCATCATGACGGCAATATGATCCGAAAGCTGCCGGAAGAAGCTGATATCAGACTGGTCGCATTCAATCCGTTCAGCGGCGGCAAAGGTGAGCACGCCGATGGTCGATGTTTTTATCCGAAGCGGTATGACACATGCATAATGAAAATTCAAAGCAGAAAGCGTCTGTTCTTCCACAAATGTATATGTGTCGGCAGATTTCCATTCATGGAGAACAATCATATTATGCTCTATTGCCTTCCAGTACAAAGATTCTTTTTTCGGAAGATGCATACCTACTGCGGAATTCTCTTCATAGAGAGGATAGACACTTTTTAACGACATTGCTCCCTGCTCGATTAACGATAAGCTTACCCGGTCGATCGGATACAGTTCATAAATGGTTTCAAGAATATGCTGCAGCGACATCTCCATTGTACCTGTAACCTGAAATCCTTTTGCCACCTCGCTTAAAATTTCAAGCTTACGATTCTTTTTTTCCAGCTCCGCAATCGTCGCTTTCAAATCTGTATAATAGCTTTTTTTCGAGGCACGGACCCCGGTTAATTTTTCAATCACCATTTCCTTTTCTGTAAACATACAGATGCTCCTTTATTCGTAAGCCTTTTTGAACAGCATTTCGATATCCTTCAGAGCCACGTCCCGGGGATTGGTGATCATGCATGCGTCTTCAAGAGCAATGCGGGCCATGCTTTCAAAATCAGGGTCTCTCAGACCGACAGAGTGCAGTGTCTTCGGGGCACCGATATCGTCTGCAAGAGCCCGGACGGCCTGAATGCCGTGTCTGGCACGAACCATTTCTTCCCCGCCCGCAGAAGCGCCGAAAATATCTCCAATGGCGGCAAAACGGGAAGGAGAAGCAATAAGATTAAATTCCATGACGTGCGGAAGCAAAATGCTGTTAATCTCTCCGTGTGGAAGAGCGTAGCGTCCACCGATCGCGTGGGACATCGCGTGTACCGCCCCCAAAATAGCATTGGAAAACGCAAGTCCCGCCTGCATGCTTGCCATCGCCATCGCACGTTTGGCTTCCACATTCGTATGCGATGCCACCGACGGCCGCAGAAATTCAGCCGCCAGTTTCATCGCATTAACCGCCTGCACATCGGTCAGCGGCGTCGCTGCCGCACTTACATATGCTTCTATGCCATGGGTAATGGCATCAAGGCCGGTAGCTGCTGTAAGCAGATGATCTTTGGTCATCAATACAAACGGATCGACAATCGCAATATCCGGCACGAGCGATTTGGAAACGATCGTCATCTTTTTTTTCCGAGCTGGATCGACAATAATCGAAAATTGTGAGACCTCGGAGCCCGACCCGGCAGTTGTCGGCACCATAATGACCGGCGGGAGGGGACTGTGGATATGATCTACGCCTTCGTAATTTTCGATTTTTCCACCGTTGCTCACAATGACAGCCACCGCTTTAGCCACATCCAGCGCACTTCCTCCCCCAATGCCAAGTACAGCGTCACACCGGGCTTTATGATAGGCCGCTGCACCTTCTGCTACCTGGGCTGTGTCAGGGTTCGTACTGATATTTGAAAACAGATGATAATCAAGGCCGGAAGTCTGTATACTTTCTACAGCCTCGGCTGTCCAGCCGGCTTCTTTGACGCCCGGATCACTTACTACCAGTACACGCTGCGCTCCCAGGCGTAAAAAGCTCTCACCCGTCTGCTGAATCGAATGATCCCCGAAAATGATTTCGGGAGCCATAAATTTTGAAATCATATCCTCACCACCGTATTTAATTGGAAGCTCTTTATGAGATTGAAAACGTTTACTTAATATGTCTTTATTATCTCTCACCCTTGTTTAATGTGCAAAGACTTCCTGCTCCTGTTTTAACGTAAAAATCCGCGGGCTTATGGGCCCGCGGAACAAAATATTTTAGTAATAAAACGGTCAGGAGGGTTTCGGCGATAAAAGAGCAAAAACCAAAGCCGTAGCCGGCAGAAGCATCATAAGCCATAATATTGCCGTATAATTATTGAACCAGTCGTAAAAAATGCCAAACGGCAGTGGTCCAAGAGCAGAGCCAATAACCATCACAGTCTGGGCAATGCTTTTAATACTTCCTAAGTGCCTTGGGCCGAAATAATTGGGCCACACAATGCTTAACACAATACGCTCAAAGCCGTGCGCTATCCCCCACAGCACTCCAAAAATGATAGCTCCTGTCCAGGAATTAATCGCCAAAAGCACCAACAGTGAAACAATATGTACCCCAAATGTCATTGCAAGCACATAATGCACAGCAACGCGGTCCACCAAATATCCTACAGCAAATGTTACCGGAAAACCGATAAAAGCCATTAATGAAAGAATCAATGCCGCAAGCGAAATCGAAAGACCTTTGCCTTCTACAATAGATACTAAATGGAAGGTGACCCCTGTGTTTACAATTGCCGGAACGCTGACACAAAAAAGAATAAGCCAGAACGCTCTGGTCTTGCGTGCTTCCTGAAGGGTCCAGCTTTTTTCCTGCATGGCTTTTCGCTGCGTCCGGGTCTCCCCATGGGCTCTTGATCCTCTGCCATCGGGCTCCTCGCCAACATCCTGCGGCTGATTCCGCACCACTAAGAAGGCCAGAGGCACAAAAACCATAAGTAACAGTCCAGCCCAAATTAACCATGTGTCCCGCCAGCCGACCATATGAATCAGCCATGTATTCAATGGGGGCAGGGCAGCTGCACCGACGAAGCCGCCAATCGCCATGACACTTAAGGCCCGGCCACGCTTCTGCACAAACCACTGCGGCACAAGTGTATTAGGAACCAGGGTCAGCGACCCCTGGCCGAACAATCGAATAGCAAAAAAACCAATAAACATCATTACAGCGCCTGTTAGAAAGGCATTCCAAATACAAGCCAGAGCCAAAAGAATTCCTGCGGCCCCCATTACCAGGCGCTGGCCAAGGCGATCAATTGCGCGGCCGACGAAAAAAAGAGTAATACCGGCAGCCAGAGTACCAACAGAATAAATACCAGAGACAAAGGAACGTGAATACGAAAAATCCTGAATATAATAATCAATAAAAATAGAAATCGAATACGTCTGGCCCGGTCCGGAAAAAAACATACTTAACGCGGATAGAGCTACAATTGCCCATCCGTAAAAAATAGGACCCGCCCCGTTTTTTGGTTTATCAGCCCACATGTCGAAGCTCCTTTTTCAGCATTTTCTCCAGAAACTATTAATGAAATTCAGCCTCCCGGTCCGGGTGCTCATCTATGCTACTTTATCACAAAAGGGTACATGAATTTTATCCCTAATTCGTTAAAAACAGCCTGCCGGATGAAAAAAAGCCTTTATTGCAGCATAAAAAGCTGAAGCAGAAAAAACCTTCTCTGCTTCAGCCACCCTTTGTATCCTAAAGCTACATCCAGTATCATCATGACGCTGAAACCGATCATCAGGCTGAAGGTAGCGAGCCGGACATTGACCTTTTCCTGCGAACCGGAGATGACCTCCTTGGCAACGACAAATATCATCGCTCCTGCTGCAAAACTGAGAGCAAACAGAAGCAGCGGCTGAATGATGATGACTGCAGCAGCACCAATCACTGCAGCCACCGGCTCTACAAAACCGGACAGCTGACCGTAAAAGAAGCTTTTCTTTTTCGATACTCCGTCCCGGCGAAGCGGCATTGATACTGCTGTTCCCTCCGGAAAATTTTGAATACCAATGCCAAGAGCAAGCGCTACTGCTCCGGCGAGCGTGGAGCTGCTGAATTCCGAAGCCAGTGCCCCGAACGCTACACCTACAGCGAACCCCTACGGAATATTGTGCAGAGTAATCGAAAAAACGAGCATTATGGTCCGGTGCTTGGCATACTTGTCTGTTATTTCCGTAAAATACGTGTCTTCTCATTCATCACGGGAATGACCCTGTCGAGCAGCAACAGAAAAACACCCCCGAGTAAAAAACCAATAACAGCTGGAATATAGGGTATCTGTCCCTGCTCCTCCGCCATATCAATGCCGGGAGAAAGCAGCGATCAAAAGCTCGCAGCAATCATAACCCCGCCGGCAAATGCAAGCATACTATCCATCAGCTTCTGATTGTTTCTGTTCGTAAAAAACACCACCGCAGCGCCTGCAGCGTAGGAGGCAGGGCCGCAAACCACTCCATAGTACAATCCCTTTTTACTCTATTAAAAAAAGTTTCCCTAAGGAAAATCTAACGCTATTCTATTCCTTACTGTAAAAGCTTGTCAATCGACAAACGTAAAGCCGCCCCCGGCTTGAGAGCGGCTTTATTCTGTTACTGTTAAATAATCGTATTGACGCCTTCAGTATCTGTCACAATGAGAAGGATTTTTCCTTCATCGAGTTCATCCTCATACTCATGGGCTTCTTCCTGGGATAATCCAATTTCCTGCAGTTTGTTCCGAAGCTCGTCACCTTTTTTGCTGAACATATTTCCTACCGCATTTTTTAATCCTTCTTCTTTCATGCCGACAGTGTTCGCATTCGCATTCTCCGCGATACGGCCGGTACGGTCGTTATCGTGGGTCATAACGTACACGTTACTTTTATCAATGCCCTTTTCAGCTAAACGCTGAACGTCCTGCTGCAGTGCTTCGTCACTTGTATATTCTCTAACGAACGGTTTCATAAAAACCTCCCTTATATTGTTTACTGCTATCCTAATAAACCATTCTCTCTCTGTTTAAACCATATCCAGGCAAATTCCCTCTTTTCGTCTAGAGAGCATGCGGGTCTATATAGTCCAGAAACTTCGTTTCAAATAAATGCACATTATAGTTCACCAGGCCTACGACTGTTTTTGTAATAAAAGAATCTTCGTTTTTCTCTCCGGGCTCGTACGTGGATTTAACAATTCCGTATTCTTCAAATGTGTCATTGTGAATTGTTTTTAAATCTTCTCTCGCCTTCTCCAGGTCTTTCACGGTGTAAGTAACCTGTGAGCCTGCCTCGCAGCAGTCCGGAAACCGTCCACGGAGTAATTCTGCCGAACGTTCCATAATGTTTAAAATAATCGCTGATTTATGCTTTTGGGATTCCATCGTTTCAGGCTGAAGCTTTTCAATATCTTTCATGTGATATTTCTCCTGAATGATAATATCATCCAAAAAAAGAATAATTGCATGGATCTTGTCTGAGATAAATACTACTTCACGGTCCTCTCCCTGCATTATGAAGCCACCTTTATTAATTTTTGTTTAACTTACGCCAATCGCCCTAAAATCTATACCCTATTTATTCTGTTATCATCCGGTAAATTTGAAAAATGGAATATTTCTTTAAAATTTTGATGGTACATCCCGTGCTTAATATACATGCTAAAAATATAATAATGGTATAAATAAGTTCGATTGATTTGTATAGTGTCACCCAGAGCCTGGACTAACTCTTCTGATGGAAAATATTATCCAGTATGCCAGGGAAGCTGCTCCTGTTCTCCACTAATTAAAAAATTTTGAGGTGAAGCTTCCCTGGATGATCTCAGTATCGGTTATTCGTCCTTGGATATTTAAAGGATTTTCCTTTCGATACGCTCAAAATTGATAAAACATTTATTCGGGCATGAATGGCGTTTCACGTGAAACAGCTATTGTAGAAAGTATCCTGCACCTGGCGTCACATTTGCATTTCCACGTTATCGCGTAAAATATTGAAAACCCCGCTGCAATTAAACCTTTTACGGCAGAAAAAATGTCATGAATATCAAGGGTACTTATACAGTCCGCCTGTTACCAGGGATGATTTATTTAAAATGTCTAAGAAAAACGACAATATTTCATACTAAAAAATCCGCGCTCTACATGGAAGAACGCGGATTTTAGTCATTTAAAATTTCATTAACACTGTTTATTATCTGCTTTTAACCAGCAGATTAACAGCTTCCTGGATCAGCTCTTCGCTGTCTTCACCTTTTTCTATCTGTTCACGCACGCATTCCTCGAGATTCGTACTCACTACCAGACCGATCGCACGATCAAGCGCTGTACGTGCAGCATTCATCTGGGAAACAAGCTCTTTACAGTCTTTTTCTTCTTCCATCATCCGAAGAATGCCGCGGACCTGCCCTTCTACCCTTTTTACCCGGTTTTTCATTTGATCATTGTATTCCATGAAAGGCTCCTCCTTTCAAGAAGAGTATTTATTTATTTTTCCTTCATTTTTTATATTACCCGCGTGGGTATATGAAAAATATAAACGATGCTTTCCTGTTTGTCAAATGTGTATCATATGCTGCGCCCCGGCAGCCATTGCCTCCCGTGAACTCCTTCAGCCTTGCAATTCCCTTCCTTCTTTCTATATGATGAGAAGACTAAACTATACAGATAGCGGTGACTATTCGTGTTAAAAGACACAGGAGAACGAATCATCCCTTCAGAAATGAAACCGACCAACGGTATGCTGCTTGAGCATCTGGCCCGCTATTATTTTGCCATGCCGTACGCCAGGGGCCGCGTGCTTGATATTGCCTGCGGGGTCGGCTACGGGGCCCAGATGACAGCTAAAGGAAAGAAACGGGAAGTAGACCATGTGCTCGGCGTCGACATTGATTCTGAAGCGATCACATTTGCCCAAAAGCACTATTATCATCCTCAGCTTTCTTTCCAGACAGGAGATGCTCTTGATGAGAACCTGCCCATGCAGATAGGCACGTTCGATACGATTGTTTCCTTTGAAACCATTGAACACGTGCCCGATGACCGTATTTTTATGAAACGCATGTACGCCCTGCTCCGCCCTGGAGGTACACTCATCGTTTCTACGCCCTTCGGCCAGGGAAGGCACATGCCCAGCAATTCCCCTTTTCATTACCATCAGTTAACGACTGAGGAATGGGAGGAGCTCTTATCAAGAAAAGACTGGCCCTGGGAGAAGCTGCAGCTGTACTATCAGCAGGGCGTCGCTTTCGAACGTCCAGACCGTCCGGGTGTCCACTACCCTCTCGGCATTGCTGTATGTATTAAACCAGAGGCATGAATAAAGCAAGATCCCGTGCCTATTCCGGCCGGGATCTTTTTCTGAGTTCGTTTCTTTCACGCAGTATCGCCAGCTCTGTCACGAGCTTTTTCTGGTCTTCATACGAGATGTTTCCTTCAAGCTTTGATTGAATTTCTTCAAATCGTTCTTTGTCCTCTTCATTCAAATAACGAAGCTCTTCTTCCATGAAGGCCGTCCTTTCATGTACAGGATAAAATATCATTCTGTGCCGGTACTGACAATCTGTTTAGCCTGGATGATAACAGCAAGCGTCCGGAGCCACCGGATCACGGTAAAGGCTACTATCCCCGTGAACAATGAGAGCATAAAAAAGGCGAAATTCACCGCCACACCCGGCAGGTTCAAATCAATTATCACTAAAAACAGAAATACTATAAACAAAAGGACGCTTACTGCAGCTGTAACCCCCCACCTCCGGCACTTTTTCCGGTACTCTTCCAGAAAATAAAGCGTCCAGTGGTCCTGAAAGGACGAAGCATCTTTCTCTCCTTCAAATATGTGGAGTACCGGAGAGGAACACAGAAGTGTCCATTCATCTTCAGAAATTTTCCGCAATCCCTGATAATCTTTCGACATGATGAACTGATATTCCTTTTCCTCTTCCCTTACTTCCGACAAAGAATAGCCGAGCAGAGAGCAGTCCTGAGCCTGCCACCCTTTTTGGCGCTGCTCCTTTAAGCGGTTTTTTTCTTTATCGTAGGTGGTGAAAGGCATAAAAGAAAATAAAAATTTGGTTTCTCTTCGCAAGTAAATATACACCTCCTATATATGGAATATACACGAATGGATTTTGATAAGAATAAAACGATGAAGGGCAATAAACGCCGGGGAAATAATAGGATTATACGAAGTATATATCTTTATGCTACCATGAGCTGCCTGCCGTCACAAATACTCTACCTGGGCTCCACTTCGGCTCCAGCCCCGTCCGCCGCTTTTTTCATGAGTCTGAGAAGCGTCTGCTTTTCTTCCTCTGTAAACTCTTTTGTCATAATATCTGTCCATTCCCGCATCGCTTCTGAAATTTCTTTTTCTATTTTCCAGGCCGCTTCAGTAAGAAAAACGATCTTTTCTCTCCGATCCGAAACGCTCTCTTTTCGGTAAAGATACCCTTTTTCTTCAAGGCGTTTTATAGCGCGCGTAATTGTAGCCTTATCCATCACTATTTGCCTCGTAATGTATTCCTGAGGGACATTTTCCTGATCGTATAACGTTAAAAGTACAAGCACTTCTGTATTCCCTAAACCAAAATGATTGAACCGTTTATCAATATATTGATGAGTGTAACGCTGAATAACAGCCGCCCATTTACCAACAGAATAAACAGTCATACTATTTCTCCTCCTCCGGGGTTTTGCGTTTCCCGAAAGCTTTAAACAGAAAAACCATTGCTGCCACTACAAGGGCCGTGATGCCGGAAAAAGCATAAATGAACTGATTGGCGCCGATCGAACTACCCGCCAGACGACCGACAACATCCAGCACGAGCGGTGATATAAACTGCCCGAAATACATAAAGCTCTGCACTACTGCCATTGCCAAAGACATTTGGGCGGCGCTTGACACCTTCGTCACACGGTCAAAAATCAGCGGAATAACTGTGCCAAGCCCAATACCTATCAAAACGATACCTATCGTAATTAATGCAGCCCGGCCGCCAAACGCGATGAGAACAAAACCAACACCGGTTACAGCCAGCTGCAGGGGTACTGTCCATCTCCCCATCCGGCCTGTGATGCTGCCAAGCATCGATCCTGCTGCAAAGCCTCCTACGTTTAAAGAAGCAATCATCACGCCGGTAAGGGAAGCGGACGCAATGTTATTCTCCTGCAGAAAGATTGCCATGTTCGTCGGAATGGAATAAAAGAATAAGAAGACAATAAACATACCACCGGCAAGAGCAAAAATAGGCTTTTCCACTCCCCTTGATGTGCTGCCATCTGACGCCGATACCGCTTCCGGCTTCTGTTTCGGAAGAAAAAAGAATACAAGCACAAGCACCAGCAGGGCCAGGCCGTAAACAGCAAATGTCAGCCTCCACAAAATACCTGCCAATATGCCCGCAAGCACAATGGAAATAATACCGCCCAGTTGATTGGAGGCGCTCACTTTTCCCATCATGATTGTTTTTTCTTTACCTTCATAAAAATCCGGGATCAGGCTCGTGGATATCGGCATGATCAATCCGACGGCAATACCGAGCACCGCTCTTGAAACGAGTAGCAGCCAAAGCGTTGGAGCAAAAGCTCCTCCCAAACCTCCAATGACGTACAGGGTGAGTCCGGCTGTTAAAACAGATTTTTTGGACACTCGTTTCGTGAGCCGGCTTGATATAAAAGTAAATGGAATGATGAATAATGCATGCAGGGTATTGATTAATTTGATTGAGGTTTCATTGGCGTCCGGAAAAGCTTCAGAAATAGCACCGAGCGCCGGAGAAATAGTGGCTCCCGCCATAACGGTGATTAATGAAATGGATAGAATAGCCAGCTTTTGAGACACTCTGATTACTCCTTTGTCTGTATTTCACTCTAGCCACCATATAAATAATTAGTTGTTAATGCAACTAATATGCCCGGCTATATTCTCCTGCCACTAAAAAAAGCAGGCGGCTGCCTGCTTTTACGTGCTTCCGTTATAAAATAAAATGGAAGCAATCATAACCATATAACCGATCACGACTACAAGCGAGGGCATCATGTAGGTGAAAGCATTTTTGGTCCGATCCCTTTTCACAATAATCATCACAAGTCCTGTGAGCACAAACCCTGCAACGGCTATTATGGTTGTCTGATCGCTTGTATCCATCCAAATACTGCCGCCGCGGTAGAATACGTCCCCGATGGCTGTTACAAGTACGTTAAAGATGTTACTTCCAAGAATCGTACCAATCGCCATATTCACATTGGCCAGCCGGAGCGCTACAAATACGCTGACAGCGTCCGGCAGGGAGGTGGCAGTCGCGACCAGAATACTGCCGACCGCCGTAGCACTGATACCTGTAGTGCTCGACATCAGGTCTCCGGATATAGACAGCGCACTTCCGGATACAAAGATAATCGCAGCGAATGTGATAAATTTAATAACGGTTCCCCTGATATTTACATTCTGATCCGGCGAAGCTTTTTTCCCCTCGTCAGCAGTATCCTTCTGCTTTTTAGATATATAAAGCATCCCGCCCGTGTAAATAGCAACCACCAGCACGCTGATAACACTTATGCCAAAAAAGGAGAGTGGGTAGTGAAGCATTAGTCCGCCAGCTGTGACTATACAGAGCAGAAGCGCGATAACAGCTGTATAGAGATGATCGTCTGATACTTTAAGAAACAACCGTTTGTTTCGAAAGTAAATATCCAATAAAAACAAAAAGAAAATATTAAAAATAATACTTCCGAGTCCATTGCCTACGGCAATATCGGCATTGCCGATCACACTCGCCGAAATAGTTGCGGTTAATTCAGGAAGAGAGGTAGCAACGGCCAGCAGAATAGTGCCCGCCAGCAGCCCGCCAATCTTCGTATTTCTACTGATGATATCTGCATAGCCTGACAATTTCACAGCTGAAAACACTGAAACTGCGGCAGAGATTATAAATGCAACAATTGATAGAGTAGCGGTAATAAAGCATTGACTCCTTCCGTCTGTTCACGACCCATGACCTGGAACCTTCAATATTTAAGAACTCTTTCCCGTTTTACCCTCTCGAGTATAACAGTAACCTTCTTTTCCTCTTCTCAAAAATTTTTGAATACCGGTGGTTTTGTGCTTCAGCCCATTAAAAAGCCTTTACCCAACAGGTAAAGGCCGACAGTCTGCCGCATCACGATTTTACCTTCCTGATCTGCTTTTCACTCAAACACCCCAAAAGTATCCCACACTTCTTCAAGGTCCTGAAGTTTTTTCTCAAAGCCGCTTTGCTTCTCCCGGCCCGTATAAATTAATAAAGCGTTAATAACACTAAGAGGCCCCACAAATGAATTAATTAGAGCAGGCATTTGGCTTTCAGCGGTTAGCACGCTGTCAGCATGCGGTACTAAAGGCGAAGCCCAGTTATCAGTAAGTGCTGCCGTTTTAGCTCCCTTGTCCTTTGCGTATGAAAATACCTCAGTCGTGCGCTTCGTGTATCTGGCGTAGCTGATGCCAATGACGAGGTCCTTTTCGTTTAACCCATATAGAGTGTCCGCCTGTTCTTCTATCAACTCAATCATTTCTACTTTATCAATCATCATTGCCAGGTAGTAGTGCATAAAAATTCCCAGCGCCTTCGCGCTCCTATTAGCAATGATATATACACGCCCTGCGCCGACAATGTCCTGGACTACTTGATGGAAAGCGTTCATATCAAGCTGTTTCATCGTAGCCTGGATATTGGCCTGCTCTCCGTGGAAGATTTGTTGAATACCCTGGGCTTCATCTTTATATACTTCTTCACTTAAATACATTTTTTCTGCGGTAGAGAGCTGCTGCTGTAAAGAAACCTGCATCCGTTCCTGGAGGGCTGGGTAGCCGGAGAATCCTAATTGCACTGCAAATCTAACCACAGTAGCATCTCCCACTCCCACCTCCTCTGCCAGTTCACCGACTTTTAGAAACGTGACTTGATTCGGATGCTGTAAGATGTACCTTCCCAGTTTTTGTTGAGCCTTTGTCATCGAGGACATTTTTTCTGCAATCAATTTATATACGTTTATATCCTTCATTATTCTCTTCCTTTTTACCAGATGACTTTCCCTTCAGCTTAACATTTTTCATTTTTGATTACGCTTCAATCATTACCTGCTCTTAAATATCAGCGAGGGCCTGCTTATGTGCCTGTAAAGTTCGTTCAATATCCTCTTCTGTATGGGCGATCGACATGGAATAACGATTGAGGGGCTTCGTATAAATTCCTAATTCCAACAGTTTGCAATCGATTTGTTTTCGAAAATCCATGTTCACACGCTTTAAATCCCGGTGACTGTGAATAGGCGATTTGGTAAAAAGAAAGTTGAAGATGCTCCCTTTTCCTATTGTTTGAACGGGAATACCTGCTTCGCTGTAAAGTGATTCGATGCCTTTGCGAAGCGCCATGGTTTTTTGAAAAATTCCTTTTAAAGCCCCTGGCTCCTCTAAAAGCGCTATCGTTTCCAATCCGGCTGCCAACACCGTGGGATGCCCGTTATAAGTCCCGCTGTGAAACAGAGCTTTGCCTTCTTCTGAGGAATTGCCGGCCAGAATATCTTTACCCCCGTCCGGGGAACTGACTTCCATGATATCTTTACTTCCTCCTACAGCCCCAACCGGGAATCCTCCCCCCAGAACTTTACCTAAAGTTGTAAGGTCAGGCGTAATCCCGTACTCCTCCTGAGCTCCTCCGAGTCCAAGTCGAAAGCCAGTCTTCACTTCATCAAATATAAGCACTATTCCAAGCTCCTTTGTCACTCTCCGGAGCATTTGAAGGAAGCCGGGATCAGCGGGAATAAATCCTCCCTGAACTGGTTCAAGAATGACTGCAGAAATAGTGGAAGCATTGGCTCTAAGAAGATATTCTGCTGCACCGGCGTTATTAAACGGCAGTATAAGCGGCTTTTCTTCAGAACTCATGCCTGAAGAATCCGGTACTGCTTCCGGCTTTTCTTCAGGACCTCCTTCATTTTGTTCAGGGTTCACGCTATACAGTACTTGACTGTAGCCCCCGTGATAATGGCCTTCACATTTTGCCAGTCGATTTTTTCCAGTGTAAGCAGCAGCTATCCGCATAGCAAGTAAAGTTGCTTCCATACCCGAATTAGTATAGCGGACTGTATCAATAGATTTATACAAGGAGACTAATTTCTCTGCCATTGTAACCTCCAGCTCGTGTGGAGTGCCAAAAATAGGCGTCCCCGCGTCATGAAGCTGTTCTGTTACTTTTTCTATAACCCTTGGATGCCCGTGTCCAGTCATTAAAGCACCGTAACAAAGCAGGTAATCAATGTATTCATTCCCATCTACATCATATAGCTTACTCCCCGCCCCCTTTTTCATCACAATAGGATACGGAGAAAAATATTTAATATTTGCAGTAACACCCCCAGGCATTACCTTCTTCGCTTTTTCGTAAAGATTTCTTGATTGTGTAGTTTCACGGGAAACGCTTGTTTCTTTCACATTCAGAACCTCCATAAATATTTATTTCATTTATATTATATATTGAAATAAATATTTCATAAAGGGTTGATTTTAAACCGGTGTCTTTCAACCGGTTTAACGCCACCGCTCATACTGGCTGTGCAGGCTTTCTTTCTCTATTAAACACCTTTGCAGACTCGGTGTTGGGCAAAGCTGATTGTACCGTCGGACTTTTTTATTGATTTTACTGATTTCTTTTTTTATACGGCGGTCAGAGAGTGCTTCATCCGCCTGCTGCTTTAGTACCTGCCCGAGGTCCTCCCGGATTTCCCGCTGCAGCCGGACCCACGAAGGCACAAATCCGTTTCGTTTTAAAAGAGTGTCGAAGGTGTCGCTTTGCAGGTACTCCTTTGGCAGCGGCTTGCCGCGTCCCCGCAGATGGTCAAAGCCGCCCTTCTTTTCGTGCTCCCGAATCAATTCACCAACAGGGTCGCGGTACATTAGTCCTTCTTTTTCACCGGCGAGCCTCTCGTTGTATTCCTTCGATAACGCCATTCGTTATGCCCCTTTGCTTTTTTGATATTTTCATTTTAACAAACAGAGCATGCGAGAATCTTTCTAAAGGCTTTCCCATGTTTCTTCCGCCTCTTCCATCAGACGCTTAATCATGACACCTGCCGGCTCCTGTACGCTCAGACGTGTTCCCTGGCCACTCCAGAGAGACATAAATGCAGGCTCGTTTTGTCTGGCCGCTTCTTTGCGAATCGGCTGCGTAAGCATATTTTGAATGGGGTACGGCGGCCAATTGTGCTCGAGCGCCTCCATCCATATCATCATTTTATTTGCAATTCCTCTAGCCGGCTTGCCGCTGAATATGGAAGTAACAGCGGTGTCCGTTTCTTTACTCATTAATACCGCCTCCTGATGGGCCTGCGGGGCGCCGCTTTCCCTGCTTGTTAAAAAAGCAGTCCCCATCTGTACCGCTCCCGCGCCCAGGGCGTGTGCAGCCAAAATACCGCGTCCATCCATAATCCCCCCAGCTGCAATTACAGGAATGTCGACCTCGTCCACGACCTGGGGCACTAAAGCCATCGTTCCGATCATCGCTTTCCCGAAGGACTCTGCAAAGGTTCCACGGTGCCCGCCGGCTTCACTCCCCTGGGCCACTACCGCGTCCATGCCTGCCTGTTCATTTTGAACGGCTTCTTCAACTGTGGTGGCGGTGCCGATCAAAAAGACGCCGTGGGCTTTCAACCGCTCAACCTGGGAGGCGGAAGGGATGCCGAAGGTAAAGCTGCAAACTGAAATTTTTTCTTCTATAATAACTTCAAGCTGTTCTTCAAAGAAAAAAGGCAGCTTTTCCGGCATCGGTTGAGCGGCCAATTTTAATTCTTTATGAATCAGAGAGAGCTTTTCATTGGCTGACTGAACATCTTCAGCGACCACTTCCGGAGTTTCCGGCACGAAGACATTTACCGCAAACGGCCCCGAGGTCTGCTTTTTCACAAGTTGAATGGCAGAGCGAAGGTTCTCTGCGGTCATATATCCGGCCCCTATAGTCCCGAGCCCGCCTGCTCTTGTAACTTCTGCCACTAACTCCGGAGTAGTGACCCCACCGGCCATGCCGGCTTGAATAATGGGCTGTTCGAGTCGAAGACGCATAAGTAATTCAGGACGTACCGCCATATGTGCTCTCTCCTTTACTACAATATTTAATACAATTAATTGGAAATGTATTTATTATAGCATGGCATATATCGAATATAATTCTTTTGAACTAAATCTAAAGTTTTACACTTATTTTTCGCAAATAAAAAAGCAGGGATACTGATCCGCTGCTTTTTTATAAAATATCCCGGAACTGCTTTGCCCTTTCTTCCAGGCCTCTCGCTGCTGCTCCAATGACTCCAGAATCGCAAGATTGTTATTTGCCTCTGTCACTACCTGCTGGGAGTTTTCAGTAATCTCACGACTTTTTGTCATACCGTCCTCCGCCCTCTTTAAGAGGTCCTCAGACATGTTCTGCACAGAATCTGATAACTTTGTCATTTCGTCTTCCCGGCGGGTAATATCTGTCGCTGCCTTCAACACCGCGTGTACATTCCCCGCATCATCAAGCACCGGCATGTACGTAGCTTCAAGCCTTACCAGCTTACCGCTTCGCGTCATCCGCTGTATTTTATCCTGAAAGGATTTTCCCGCTCGCAGATCCTGCCAAAATCTTTCATAATCCCGGCTCGAAGCAAAATCCGGGGTGCAGAACTGCCGGTAATGCATCCCTGCCATGTCTTCTTCATGATACTCCATCGCCGCAGCAAAATGGTGGTTTGCCCACAGCACCCTCCCATTGAGATCGAACTCAATGATGGCGAGCGACTGTTCCAGCGCACGTAAAACCTGGGACGCGTCTAAAACCTGATCGTTATTTTTTGTTTTTTCATGGTGAATACCTCTCTAGTTCTTTTTTATTATATAATATTAATACTTTATACCCAATAACCTATTTTAAAAACACTTTTTCTAATACATATTTATAAAAAAGACTCAATTATTTATAAACAATAAAAAAGACCTATTTTATAAGGTCTTTTTTAGAATACATGCAAGTCTGGTTACGACCCTGGTTTTTTGCCTGATACAAAGCATCATCTGCCTGCTTGAACAGCTCTCTTTCCTCCACAGCTGTCCCAGGAAATATAGAAACCCCGGTCGACACAGTAATATACAGTGTCTGATGATCCGTGAGGAAAGGATATTTTTCCACCCGCTCCCTTATTCGTTCAGCGATATCGACTGCTTTGGGCGCTGGACAGTTGGACAATATAATTGTAAATTCTTCTCCACCTTTTCGGTACACAGAATCCTCCGGCCGGACCATTTCAAGAAGCACCGTGCCAAGCTGCCTTAAAATATCATCTCCGGCTGTATGCCCATGACAGTCATTAATATCTTTAAAATGATCGATATCGATCATGAGCAGTGACACCGACTGCTTCATTTTCGAAGCCTGCTCGAGATTTTTTGTTAACGAATAGGCAAAGCTCCTCGGATTATCAAGGCCCGTGAGCGGATCTTTTAAAGACTCAGCCCGATACTTATGAAGAAGCTGATTGGAATAAGTCAGCCGCTTCACCATATATACTGCTGCAAACGCTCCGGCAAACGACACAAACCAATAGCTGAGTGCCACTTCCGTATAAAGATCCACAGTATTCAGCTGGTACATCATAATAATGAGAAAGTAAATGTTGGAGCATAGAAGCATATAGAATGCTGCAAGCCACGGATTTCGCACCATCCGGGCGATAAAAACATACACCGCCGTGCTGAAAATAATCATGCTGAGCGGGTATAAAACAATTACCCCACCACCGATGGCGATACGTGAAAACGAAATAATGACCGCAGCCGCTACTGCAGGTATCCATCCGCCAAACAAAGCGCTGAGCATAATTGGGATATGACGAAGGTCGATCAGGGTGTACTCATTAACCCTGATGCCAAATCCGATTAACACCATGCCGAGTAATCCAAACAGTATGCCGGTAAACAGCCTCACCGGTATAGGGGTGACACGTGAAAAGGAATGCTCCCGGAATACCTGGTAATAAAAAAAAAGGAACGTCACTAAGATGGTTAAATTAACAAAAAGCTGACTAAACACAACGGCCCTCCTCCCACCATTCAGGCCCCGTCCACGCTTCTGCGCTCCGCGGTTCAATCTTTTTTTGTACAGACCTTTACACCGGTTATGGATAAGCTGACTTCTTCTTCGCTTTTTATCCGTTCCTCTGCTACACTTTTTACTATACCGTCCAGACTGTTGACTAATAAAGGAGAATCAACAATGAGTAAACGAGTAGAAATTATGCATTCTGCCGCCCGCATCATCCGCAGGGACGGCTTTAACCGCCTTACTCTTCACGCTGTGGCAAATGAAGCAGAAGTGAGTAAAGGCGGGCTGCTTTATCATTTTCCAAATAAAGAACGGCTCGTATATGAAATGAATGCTTATGCGCTTGCCCGGTTTCATGAATTAATCGAAGAAAAACGAAGCACTGCTGGCAGCTATATTAAAGCTTACGCGGAAGCAACACTTGAAGAGCTTCGATCGGGAAGCAATTTTTTAATAAATGCGAGCCTGCTTGCCACCCTTGCTGATCACAAAGAGGTGCTCGATCTTTGGAAGGAATACAACGAACGCTGGCAGAAACTTTTTGCTTCAGACGCTTTTCACACTGATGAAGCTTCTATGATCCGGCTGTTAAGTGACGGCATCTGGTTTTCACATATTTTTGAGATTAATACCATGCCCCTTTCACAGTCTGAACGTCTGCTTCAAAAACTTTTGGGGCGCTTTGAACAAGGAGAAGTGTAATGGTTTATGTGCTCATAATCATTTCTGTCGTATGCGAAGTATTTGCTTCCTCCATGCTCAAGCTTTCATATGGTTTTACCAGGCTGCTCCCGTCTCTTGGTTTTGCAGCCGGCATGGGCATTGCTTTTTACCTGCTGGCTCTCGTTCTCCAAACCCTTCCGCTCGGTGTCGTTTATGCTACGTGGAGCGGACTTGGCACCATTTTGACTGCCTGCATCGGCGTTTTTTATTTCAGGGAAAAAATGAATAAAATGAACATTTTAGGTATTGTATGCCTGGTAATTGGTCTTCTTATGATGAATTTAGGATGAAAGGAAGGAATAATTTATGCGTGCTGTTCTTCTGCTATTTGCTGCGATTTTATTTGAGGTTACTGCATCTACGTCCTTGAAACTTTCAGAAGGTTTTACCAACCTTATTCCCTCTCTGACCGTTTTTATAGCATTTATCGGGGCTTTTTTCTTCCTGAGCCTCGCCTTAAAATCGATCCCGTTATCTGTTGCTTATGCTGTATGGGCAGGTCTTGGTACGGCTTTAACAGCCGTCGCGGGCATTTTGCTTTTTCAGGAATCATTTGGATGGATGAAAGCTGCCGGCTTATTTTTGGTCATTTCCGGGCTTATTCTTCTTCATGTGAAAAATAGCCGCCGCACGAAAAAAAGCAGATATTTCCACCGTGCCCGGCATGCTTAAGCTCCCCTCCAGTTTTTTGAATCCCGAAGCCCCTATAAAATATGGCTATACGGGCTTTTTTTCTCACATTTTTTCACAAATTTTTAAAAAGTGCGTTTATTTCCGACATTTATAAGGTAAAATTACCATAGAATACCAGAAGCCAGTGGTTTACCACATAAGCTTTTGCCGAATAAATGAAAGAAAAGAAAGGACGAAAAATGATGAAAAAATGGATCACAGGAAGCAGTGCCGGTTTTTTAGCTCTCGGTGTAATCGCCTTACCCGCCCAGGCAGAAGAAATGAATGCAGGGGACGTTCTGCAGCAGTCAAATGAAACTATGGCTGAGCTCGACAGCTATTCTGCCACCACCGAAATTTCACAGGAAATTACAAATGCCGCCGGTGAAGGGGAAACAATGACGAACAGTTCCACTTCGGAACAGGACATTACGATGGATCCTTTCGCTCTCCACCAGACAACTAATACAGTCGATCCGGTCAGCGGTGAAGAAGTATCCACAGAAATGTACTGGACAGAAGACGGCTACTATGTAGAAATGCCCGATGGCAGCTGGACTATGATGCCCGGCGACATGATGGGTGGCATGGAAGAGATGACCACAAATCCAGGCATGCATATGGGAGCTTCAGAGTCCTTTGCTGACGAAATGGACGTAGAAGAGACCGAAAACTCCTACGTACTCACATACGAAGGAAGCGGTGAAGAGATAGAAGAAGCAGCCAGTCAAATGATGCAGTCGGATATGGGCAGCGGTATGGCTGATGAGGAAATGATGGAAGAGACCTGGAGTATGATCGATATTCAGGACGTATCCATGAGCCTGACCGTGGATAAGGAAACTCATTACATGACAGCGAGCACCATTAATCTGGATGCTTCTTATGAGATGGAAGAAATCACCACAGACATGAACCTGACAGCTGATTCCACCTACTCCAACTTCAACAGCGTCGGTGATATTACTGTTCCGGAGGAAGTCATGAATGAGGCTGTACCGATGGATGAAATGGAAGGCATGGACGGAATGAACGGTATGGAAGACATGCCTGAAGAAGACATGCCTGAAGAAGGCATGGCCGAAGACGAGGCTTCAACGGAAGAAGGCGCTGAAGGCGGAGAAATGCCTGAAACAGCAAGCGCCCAGCCTGCCTATATGGCTGGCGGTCTGGCCCTTGCCGGCCTGGCCGGCGGAGCCCTGTTCTGGACAAGACGCCGCCAGCAGGTATAATAACCTTTCGATCACGCAGCCTTCACCTCTCTGGTGAAGGTTGTTTTTTTCTCCATTGACCGTGTATTATGGAAATAATAGTAATGTGTATTGTGGTCTGTTACGTCCTTTTACTGGAGTGAGCATATATGGAAAAAATATTTATTGCGATGATTGTTATCGGCCTTAGTATTACCGGATACTTCGGATATCAGTGGTTTGATGCCAGAGCAGGAGTAGATAAAATTTCCACCAACGAAGAAGACGTTATCACTGATTCTGCGAATGAATCAGCGGAAGCTCCGGACGATAATAACTCCGAAGAGCAAAACGATTCTTCCAGCGTGGAAGCTGCCGGGGAACCAGAAGCCTATACGCTGCCTGAAGGAAACAATACAGACACGAGCCCCGACGAAGCTTCCTCTTCCTCCTCCGACAACAGCAGAGATTCGGCGGTGATGAGCGATGAAATAGATCAATGGGATAAAGGCGAAAATGTAGCCAAATTAAAAATTCCGGAGCTTGGAAACTCTTATTCCATCTACTGGGGCACAGATGATGAATCGCTTGACCAGGGCGTTGGTATGTACGTCAGCGAATGGACAACCACCCCGGAAGAGTCCCGCCACACGGTGCTCAGCGGCCACCGGGACACAGTCTTCACCGGGCTTGACGAACTTGAAGACGGGGACTCTCTTATTGTCGAGTATGAAAACACCCAGTACGTTTACCGGCTGCAGGAAACATGGGTGACGGACGCCGAGGACCGCTCTGTCATTGTAGACAAAGACGAACCAACGCTTACGCTCACCACCTGCTATCCTTTTGACTATATCGGCAGTGCTCCTGATCGTTACATTGTAGAGGCAGAACTCGAACAGACGAACAGTCTTTAAGCACCCAAAACGGCTCCGACGGCCAGCCAGCGGAGCCGTTTTTTCATTTTTCCGGCAATGTTTCAAATTTGTTTTCCCCTCTTGCTATAATAAAAATTAATTGTTATTCTTTCGATATCGGATTTCGATATCGAAATCCGAAAGGATGATCGATCATGGAAGATAAAACACTTCGCAAGCTTTTTTTAGGCTTTATTCACATTCACATTCTACATCATGCCTCCGAGCATCCCGTATACGGGCAATGGATGCTTGAGGAACTGCAGGAACACGGTTATTCAATGAGTGCGGGCACTCTTTACCCGATTCTTCATGCTATGGAAAATGACGGCCTTTTACACAAAGAAAATAAAAACGTGAACGGAAAAATCCGTAAATATTATACCACCACAGATAAAGGAGCCGGAATTTTGCAGGAAGCCCGCGCAAAAGCCTATGAATTGTTTAAAGAAATCAAGTAAAGACAGGAGAGAACGCCATGGGAAAAACATTGGGCCAAAAATGGCTGGAGATATTTTTGATTTCCACGCGGCTGGGACTGACCTCTTTTGGCGGCCCTATCGCCCATTTAGGCTATTTTCATGAAGAATACGTACGACGCAGAAAGTGGCTCGACGAAAAGAGTTATGCGGATCTTGTCGCCTTATGTCAGTTTCTTCCCGGCCCTGCCAGCAGTCAGGTCGGCATAGGAATAGGCATTGTCCGGGGAGGTCTCGTTGGAGGGTTTATTTCCTTTCTGGGATTCACCCTTCCTTCCGTTATTGCTTTAGTGATCTTCGCCCTCGCACTTGAGGGCCTCGACGTCAGCGATGCCGGCTGGCTCCAGGGACTGAAAATCGTCGCTGTGGCAGTTGTTGCCCATGCGATATGGGGCATGGCCCAGAAGCTCACACCTGATCTTCAGCGCCGCACCATTGCCCTGCTCGCCATGAGCGGTACTCTTTTATGGCAGACCTCTCTTGCACAGGTACTCGTCATACTCGCAGCGGGCGGGGCCGGCTGGGTGCTGTACCGCTCGGTCCAGGAGGCAGATAATACGGAGGTCATCGAAACCGTTTCGCGCAAAACAGGTGCTTTCTGCCTGACACTCTTTTTTGTTCTGCTCGCTGCACTGCCGCTTTTACGGGACTGGACCGGGTCTACCTTCGTAGCCATGTTTGACAGCTTCTACCGGGCCGGGTCACTTGTGTTCGGCGGTGGTCACGTTGTTCTTCCTCTGCTGGAACGGGAGTTTGTCCCGACCGGATGGATGAGTGAAGAAACGTTTCTAGCGGGCTACGGGGCAGCCCAGGCTGTACCGGGGCCTTTATTTACCTTTGCTTCCTACCTGGGCACTGTCCTCTCCGGCTGGCAGGGAGCCCTGGTCGCCTCTGCAGGCATCTTTTTACCAGCCTTTCTTTTAATTATCGGAGCGCTGCCGTTTTGGTCTCTGCTTCGTAAAAACACTCATATGAAAGGCGTTTTGACCGGTGTAAATGCTGCTGTTGTAGGTATCCTTTTAGCTGCCTTTTATAATCCAATCTGGACGTCATCCATTACCTCCTCACTGGATTTTATACTGGCTGCTTTTCTATTCACGATGCTTGCCTTCTGGAAGCTTCCGCCGTGGGTAATCGTCGTCAGCGGTGCAGCCGCAGGCGCTGTTCTTTTATAGAACAGCGTCTTTTTTACTGTTCTATGCCGGCTCTTCTCCCCTGGATACTGTACGAAACCGCCAATAAATGGGATACTAGTACCAGAAAAATTGAAATTATCAGGAACCAGAAAGGAAAGATGTGGATGGCCAATCAATTAGCCGGGACGCTGCGCAGTGCGTGGATGCTTGTTCGTGCCATTGCTGTTATATCTTCGAGTATTGCCACGATCGTCTCTACCATGCTGCCGCTTTTTTTATACTCGTCTCTCTCTGCTTCTTATTTAACAGCCGTTTTTATTCTTCTGGCCATTGGCGCTTTTCTTATTCACGGGCTTCTCACTCACGCTTTTAATGATTATGCTGACTATCTTTCAGGCACGGATGAACACAGCCCTGCTATTCTGTCCGGAGGCAGCCGCGTTCTGCAGACCAATGCCATGTCGTTAAAATCATTATGGCTGGTCGGAAAATGGCTCGCTATCGCATTGCTTGGCATTGCCGTACTTTGTTTTATCTTTGGCTATATTAAAGTCGGCGTACTTCTTCTTGTCGGCGTCTGGGCAGCGGCTTCTTATTCCCTGCCGCCGTTCAGCCTCAGCTATAAGCCATTTCTCGGAGAATGGCTCAGCCTGTTTCCATCCATATTTTTGCTCGGTCTCGGCGGAGCATGGCTGGCGCTTGGAAACATTCCGGAATGGGCTTGGCAGAATGCATTTATAAATGCCATGATCTGTCTGGCCTGGGTGATGGTCCATCATATTCCGGACCGGGAAGCGGACATGCAGGCCTCTCCCGAAAAGCGTACCACTGTAGTCTGGTTCACCCGTGAATTTGGCTCCCCTTACGCTCATATGCCTGCTGTATGTTATTTAGTGATTTCGGGGCTCACTATTTTTTGGCTTGGCAGTGACCGCCTGTGGGCGGCAGCAGGGCTGGCCGTACTTATGGCAGTATCTCTTATTCTTGTCAGCCGGATGGATAACTCCAACCCCGAGCACGTATCAGCTGTAGAAAAAACCCTTTTGCTAATCGCCATGCTAAATGCCGGATGGCTCGGTATTTTTATTTAAACCGGTGGTGCAGCGATTCAGGAAAGAGAATTTATTGTTTTCTCTTTTCGGTTGTCTGCTAAAATAAAGCATCACCTTTGAAAGGAAGGACATGTTATGGACGGCACAAAGCGTAAAGATATTACCCCGGGAACAGAAGTGGATATTGTATTAAAAAAAGATCAGCGGAGCGGCGCGCTGACCCGGGGAATCGTTAAAGATTTACTTACCAATTCCCCGAGCCATCCGCACGGTATTAAAGTCCGGCTTGAAGACGGCCAGGTAGGACGCGTCAAACATATTCATTAAATTCACAGCATCCTTAAGCTCCTCTCTTTGCTCAAAGAGACGGGGCTTTTTCATTCCAGAAAAAGTATGGAAATTAAAATATATCAATATAATAAAATCTGAATATTTTCTTCATACTTGAATCTTCCTTTCAACCATAAATTCTGTAGGAAATATGTTATCTCTGCATGAGCAACAGGAGGTATAGAATGAAGCTTCAACAAAGAAAGAGAGAAACAGAGCGTTTAATTCTGCGTCCGCTGCAGCCGGATGACTTTGATAGCTACAGGCATTCTCGGAACGAAAACCATCCCAGCATTTATACGACCCCGGTCGTCCGGAAATCAGCCGTTTAACTAAAGCAAAATTCATGGATATGATTCAGCAGAGAAAAGCGATGAAAGAGCAGGATAGTACCTATGTATACGATATTTTTCATAAAGACGGAAATCATCTGGGACATGCTGATATTACTACGTTAATACGTGAAGAATTTCAATGGGGCATGCTCGGCTATATGATTCATAACCAGCACTGGAATCGGGGGTTTGGGAAAGAAGCCGTCCAGGAGGTTCTATGCGCTTCTTTTGATGATCTGTATTTTCACCGGATAGAAGCTCACATTAATGTCGATAATCACCCATCCATCTCTCTTGCAGAAAAAGCCGGAATGGAATATGAATGCCTGCGCCGGAGATTCATTTACGAAAACGATGCGTGGAAAGATAACCTTATCTACTATAAAAATGCTTAATACAGTGTTTCACGTGGAACATTTTATTTTTGGCCTGCCGGCAGTTCCAATCAAGCTAAAGATCACTTTTTTAACATAATAAATGCGGAACCTTTATAAAATTATAAGGTTCCGCATTTACTATATTAGAATTATTTTATGGCTTCAAAATCACTTTAATATTGCCATCTTCTTTTTCGTCAAAGATGCGGTAGCCTTCAGCTGCATCCTCCAATGGAATTGGGTGAGTAATAATATCCGTCGGATCGAACAGTTTGTTTTCAATCATCCGGTAGAGGCTCGGCATCATATGAATGACCGGTGCCTGTCCCATCGTAAGCGCAACGTTTCTTGTAAAGAAGTCACCAATTGGGAAATTGTTGGCTTCGGTGCCGTAAACACCAGTCAACTGCACGACTCCGTTTTTCTTCACGGACTGAGAAGCTGTCACAATCGGGCTGATGGTCCCAAACTGGTTGTCGCTTTCGGAACCGAACGTTGTATCCGGTGGTACGGTGCCATCCATGCCTACACAGTCAACGACTACGTCTGCCCCGCCTTTTGTATCTTGATGAAGCAGTTTGCCTATTTCTTTTGTTTCACTGAAATTGTACGTTTCCACGTTGTTTGTTCTTCTCGCATGCTCGAGACGGTGCGGCACCTGATCCACCGCTATGACGCGGGAAGCCCCTTTCATCCATGCAAATTTCTGGGCCATTAACCCGATCGGCCCGCAGCCTAAAATAATGATCGTATCCCCATAAGTCGCTCCACTGTTTTCAATGCTCCAGAATGCAGTAGGTACGACGTCTGAAAGGAACAACACGCTTTCGTCCTTCAGTTCACTATCTTCCGGCACTTTAAAAGAAGTAAAGTCAGCATACGGTACACGCAGGTACTCCGCCTGACCGCCCGGGAAGTTCCCGAAATCCTCAGAGAAGCCGAACAATCCACCCATTTCCGCGTGCGGGTTGGAATTGTCGCACTGGCTTTCCATTTGATGGGTGCAGTAATAGCATTCCCCGCATCCAATGTTAAATGGAATAACAACGCGGTCTCCTTTTTTCAGCGTTTTTACATCGGGCCCGACTTCTTCTACGATTCCCATCGGCTCATGACCGACAACATAATCCTCCGGCGTCGGAATACCACCTTTATATAAATGCAAGTCCGATCCACAAATACCACTGGCTGTAATGCGTACAATCATGTCATCGCTGCGTTCAATTTTCGGGTCTGCAACTTCTTTGACTTCCATGTGTTCTTTGCCTTGAATCGTTACTGCCTTCATTATTTTAGACCAGCCTTTCTGTTATTTAATCTGTGTCTGGAGTTACTGGTTTTAAATACTCTTTCCGATTATGATAATTTGTAAACACTTGGTTACTCGTAGTCTAAATAGCGAAGTGCCGGCCCTACCGCTTCTTCCAGCACAGTTCTTTTCTCTTCCGGCAGCTCCGGCCACGTATCCGGCTTGGGATCGATGTGTCCGGTGCCTTTTTTTATCCATTGTTCGTTTGTTTCTTTTGACGCAGAGGGCGGATTTATAAAAGTAATCAGACGATCGAGCTCTCTTTCCGGTGTTTCCAGCAGATCTTCATACCGAAGCCAGTGCTGCTGAGTCTCCGGCAGACCTTCGATCACACGGCCTGCGTGCAGCAGTGACCTTGAAATCCAGGACCCGAGTTCCTTGTACGGGATGTCCATCTGGTGCAGTTGTTCAAGTTCAAAATAATCCGGGTGCAGCCACTGGTAGAAGCCAAGCTTTTCAGCCTCCGTCGACGGATCCGAGGGATCAGCCCCTGTTTCTTCCATCGCCTTTAAAATAGCTTTTCCCATTTTCATCGTCTGGAAGCGGTTAAAAGCTACGGCAATTTCCCGGGGATCCCGGTATAAAAAAACATATTTCGCGTTCGGGAACATGTCTATTAAGTATTCGACTGCGTCTGTAGAAAATCCGGAACGCTCTACACAAGTGTCACCATCAAATCGCTGCTGCATCCACTCAAACAGGCGGCGGTACTGGTCCGGCAGCGAGCCTTGCGGAAACGCAGGAACAACTTCTTCAAGCTCCCGGTACAGCTTATCCGGTTCATCGGTTAAGTGAGGAAGGGTGATGGACGCAATAGCCGGCAAGCCCGTTTTCTCGTTAAACAAAGTATTTTCCGTTCTCTCATAAAGCACTTCTTTATTGTACAGCCCTTTCTTTTCGTACGGAGCCAGTCGTATCGGCTCTTTTTGGGCGAGCAGCTCCCAGAATTCACTGCCTGTCCACGTTTGGTTATCGAATTGCTTCCATTCTTCACCGCTGATACCGAAATTATAATGAAGAGAAAGAATCATTTCAGACAGGCTTACAAGTTTAGGATGAAGATGAATGCAGTTGGACACAGCTGTTGATCCGCTTCTCCCGGTAGAAATAATAAATACTGGCTCCGTCATTGAAAACACTCCTTTTTATCGTGATCCATTCACTTTTTCTCTACCCTCTTTTACCATAATTATGACGACCGGTCTTTCTTTTGGGTTATTTTGGTACAATAGCAGGAAATGGAAATAGGAGGCCATCATATGCTTTTCCATTATCATCACTGGACGCCCTACATAGAACAAACCGAAGCCTTTTATGCCCGACTGGGATTTCGCGTCTCCCAGCGTATTGGAAAATACAATGGCAGCTATCAGTCCTTTGACCCTCCGCTGGATTGGGATGACTTCCGCGGCAGACCAATCACATTCCGCATTATTGAAATGCGCAGAGGTTCTGTAAATATTACATTCGGCCAGGGAAAGCGGGTCATGTTTGACCATATCGGCTACCTGACAAATGAACGCCGGCTCGGGATTATTTGCCAGCAGGCTGAGACGGCGGGGCTGCGTGTTCAACGAGGAGAAAAAAGAACGTTTATTTCCACCAGTCATTCGTTCCGGGTAGAGCTTCAGACGCATCAGGAGGCTGTTGACGAGATTGACAGCCCCTTCCGGCTCCAGAGTCTCAACATCGAAACCACTACGGACGGCCTTGAGCAGGAAATCAACCAACTGCTTCACCCTTATTCTTCCGGCGTACAATCTCTTATCACTCACCGTCATGCTCTTCATTCAGCCCTGATATCACATCCTGCTTTTGAAGAGACTGTCGACCCAAACGGGGTGAAGCTCATTTCTGCCAGGACCAGCAGCTGAAGCCGCAGGTTTGACCAGAAGCAGAAAAGGAAATAGCCTGCTTAAATACATCCTAAAGGAGCTTTTTTTATGTCCAGGGAACAGCAAAAACAAGACGCAGCAGCAAAGGCTGTCGAGTATATTCCAGATAATTCTATTGTCGGACTGGGCTCCGGATCCACTATGTACTGGGTCATGCAGAAGCTTGGAGAACTTGTCCGGCAAGGGATGCACGTCCAGGGCATTCCTTCCTCCCCTGCTACAGAGCAGTGGGCAAAGGAATTTCACGTGCCGCTGGTCTACTTCTCGAGCGACATGACGAAAGCTGATGTGGCCATTGACGGTGCAGACGAGGTCGATCCTGACTTTCATATGACCAAGGGAGGTGGCGGTTCCCTGTTAAGGGAAAAAATTATTGCCGACGCAGCAGATAAGCTGATTATTGCTGTGGATCAAAGTAAAATTGTGCAACAGCTCGGCTCCTTTCCACTGCCGGTCGAAATCACGCCATTTGGATGGCAGAAAACAGCACGCGATATTCAATCGCTGGGCTGTGACCCCGTCCTTCGCCGCGACCGCGGTGACCCATTTGAAACAGATAACGGCAACTACGTGATCGATTGTGATTTTCAGCTGATCGAGCGGCCGGACGAGCTGCACCACCAACTGATTCAGCTGATCGGCGTTGTGGAAACAGGTTTATTTGCTGATATGGCAGATATCATCATTGCAGGTACAGACAGCGGAGCTGAAACGTTCGAAAATAAACGGTGAAACCAACCATTAAAAAACCCGGGAGGCAGAAAGCCTTCCGGGTTTTTCCTACGTTCGCAGCAGCTGGGCGTTTATAGCTACTACTACCGTACTGATACTCATCAACAGCGCTCCGACAGCCGGACTCAGCAGAATACCGACAGGCGCCAGTACACCGGCTGCAAGTGGTATAGCAGCGATGTTGTAACCGGCAGCCCACCAGAGGTTCTGAACCATTTTCCGGTACGTTTTCCGGGACAGATCAATAACGGAAAGCACATCGAGCGGATTGCTCTGCACAAGTACAATGTCAGCAGTTTCCATTGCAACATCAGTGCCGCTGCCAATCGCAATACCAACATCCGCTGTCGCGAGCGCGGGCGCATCATTGATACCGTCGCCCGTCATCGCAACCTTTCTGCCGGACTGCTGGACTTTCTTTACCTGCTCTGCTTTATGGTCCGGCAGCACCTCCGCGTACACTTCTTCAATGCCAAGCTGGGCTGCT
This sequence comes from Marinococcus luteus, assembly GCF_900106595.1. Classification (GTDB taxonomy): domain Bacteria; phylum Bacillota; class Bacilli; order Bacillales; family Marinococcaceae; genus Marinococcus; species Marinococcus luteus. The sequence continues at coordinate 155,719 of NZ_FNNC01000005.1, read as the reverse complement.
ACCCAATCTGCCACGCGCTGATTGTCCCCCGTAAGCATAATCGGTTTGATTCCCTGTTCGTTTAAGCGCTCCACGGCTTCTTTGGCGGATTCTCTCACCATATCAGCGAGCGCCACCATTCCGATCAGCTCTCCATCAACCAGTACAAATACAACCGTTTTTCCTTCTTCTGCCTTCTCTTCGAAGGTTTTCTCATCATACGTCAGCTGATGATCTTTCATGTAGCCGGGGCTGACAATTTTCACCGCTGACCCGTTCACAGATCCTTCAAGTCCCTGGCCGGTCATCGTTTGAAAGTCTTCTACCTCATGCAGCTTGATATTGCGCGCTTTAGCTTCATTAACGATTCCTTCCGCCAGCGGATGCTCCGATTCCTGTTCCACGGAGCCGGCAAATTCAAGCACCTGCTCTTCAGAATAACTGCCGCTTGGGACAACGTTAGTTACACCGAAGCTCCCCTGGGTCAGAGTCCCGGTTTTATCAAAAATGACTGCGTCAAGCTTCCGGGCACTTTCAAACGGCGGCCGGTTACGGATTAACAGCCCCTGTTTTGCGGATAATGCCGTAGAGACAGACACGACGAGAGGAGCTGCGAGTCCGAGAGCGTGCGGACAGCTGATAACCATTACAGTAACGGCCCGTTCTACTGCACTGTCTGTCGAACCGCTTACCATCCACCAGATAATAAACGTCACAATGCCCGACCCAAGCGCAGCATAAAACAGCCATTTAGCTGCCCGGTTTGCCAGATCCTGAGCCCGTGACTTGGATTCCTGGGCTTCCTGTACAAGCGTAACTACCTGCGAAAGATACGTCTGATCGCCGGTTTTTGTTACTTCAATTGTTAAGCTTCCGTCCTGGTTGACTGCTCCTCCAATTGCCTCGTCCTGCTCGTTCTTTTCTACTGGAAGCGATTCCCCGGTGAGCATGGATTCATCCACTGAGGACCTTCCTTTTATAATCGTTCCGTCCACCGGCACTTTTTCCCCTGGTTTAATAAGAACGTGGTCTCCCTGTTGAAGATCGTCCACGCTAACTTCTTCTGTCTCCCCGTCTGCTTTCACCCGGCGGGCTTCATGAGGCATGAGCTTAATCAGCTCCTGCAGGGCGTTTGAAGCCCCCATTATCGAGCGCATTTCGATCCAGTGCCCGAGGAGCATAATATCAATTAACGTAGCGAGCTCCCAGAAAAACTGGGTGCCTTCCCAGCCAAACACTACCATAGTGCTGTATCCGTAAGCTACGACGACAGCCAGCCCGATCAGTGTCATCATTCCCGGACTTTTTTGCTTCAGTTCGTCTGCTGCTCCGGTTAAAAACGGCCAGCCGCCGTAGAAGAATACGACCGTTGCAAGTCCGAAAAGCACCCACTGATCATAAGGGAAAGCCCAGTCAAGACCGAGGAATCCCTGAATCATCGGGGTCAAAAGCAAAATAGGAACGGTTAAAATGATTGATACAAAAAATCTTCTTTTAAAGTCAGCAATCATAGCGCTGTGGTGTTCATGATGATCATGTCCGCCGCCATGATCTTCGTGTTCTTCATGATGCTCTTGTCCGTGCTCTCCGTGTTCGTGTGCCATTGGCCCACCTCCTTTAATATGATTCCTGTAAATACCCTACCCCAGTATAAAAAATAATAAACAAAAGCCTCTCCGCATAGAAAGACAAAGATAAGGGAAAAGCCTCTACAAATGATGTATTGGAGGCGAAAGCTTTTATGCAGACAGAATATCAGGGTATCACCATCGAATCTGTCAAAGGCGATATTACCAAGCAGGACGATCTCGAAGCTGTAGTCAATGCCGCCAATGCCCAGCTTTTAATCGGCGGAGGGGTTGCCGGTGCTATTCACCGGGCTGCCGGTCCGGAGCTCGAGGAGGTCTGCAAACCACTCGCCCCTATTTCTCCCGGGGAAGCAGTGATCACGGAAGGGTTGCAAATGCCAAACGATTATATCATTCACTGCCTCGGCCCCGTTTACGGAGTTGACAAGCCTTCTGATGAACTCCTTCGTGCCTGCTACCTTAACGCCCTGCAGCTGGCCGAAGACAAAGGCATTACAAGCATTGGGTTCCCTGCCCTTTCCACCGGGGCTTTTGGCTACCCTCTCGAGCAGGCGCTTGTGGATTTTATGCCTGCCTTTTTGGATCAGCTTTCTCATGCTGCTTCTATTCAGCATATCCGGTTTGTGCTATTTAGTGATAAAGATGCTGCCTCTTACGAAAAATATATTCAGCAGGCGGTTTCCTATTAACCGGTCCAGGATCCGGAAACTGCAGCAATGGATACCTCTTCTGCCGGGCTGATGCTTCACAGCTATTCAGCTGCAGGGTCCGACTTTCGATTTGAATTTGCTGCTGTTGGTTACGTTTCATCTCATGGAGGGAATGTAGAATTGTACCTTCAACTGAAAGGAGATCATCTATGAAAAAATTCTTTTCTATCGTCGGGCTCGCAGCTTTATTTGTGACAGGATCGGCTGTCCCGGCGCAGGCTTCTGAAACCCCAACGACTGTTCAACAGGAACAGAAGCAGGAATTCACCCCTTATGAAGCACTCCAGACAGTACGCGATCAGGAAGGAACAGATGCGGAGTTAAAAATCGATCAATATCCTTCGATCAGCGAAAGCGGCCAGGCTTATTACCAGGTGCAGGCACTGGACCTTTCCCTTATTGAACAGGGCGACGACGGACTGCTCCAAACGTACCACGTGTATGAAGACGGACGCGTTCTCGCCGTATAAACATCAACCCCGTGCAGCAGGAGCTGCACGGGGTTTCTCTATTTAATGGTTGGAGGCTTTTTCATTAAAAGCGGACGGTAAAAGTATTCCCGGTCCCTCCATTCAAGTTCTGCATGCAGTAAAGCAAACGTCGAATGGAAAAACCTCTGTATTGCCTTTTCGTCAAAGTCATTGGTAAGAGGCAGAAAGTACTCGCTCGCGTTTTGATCATAATAAGCCTCTTCAGGCTCAAGCGCCGGGCTGTTTAAATCCTTTTGCCGAAAAGGATATGGCAGAACGAAAAAAGCGGGCCTGGCTGTATTATCATCACCGGGCCAAAATCCAAATTCGATAAACTGCTCGTCAAAAGCAGCCTTTTCAATCGTTTTATCCTCTGGAAAAGGCTCCGGAATACTTTCCACGATAAGCGTCGAAACGTCGAAGGTGCCCCAGAATAAACCCGGTTTGATTTTACGGCACCTAAGCGGCCCGATAAAAGCCAATTCCTCCTGATACGCTGCCTGCATCATTTTGAGCCCCTTCATAGCTACCTCTGCATCGTACCGTTTATGCACCTGGTCTTCCGGGAACCATATCGTCACCGGCATTTCCTGTGGCCTGGGATGAATGTGCACATGAACTCCGGCCTGGTGAAGACAGCTGAAGATCCATTCGTAATATGTTTGAATGGACGTGCCGTCTTCCAGCTTTCTGGTTTCAGCATCACCTTCGACTGCCACTAAAAGCCGGCTGTGCCGAATGTCTATTTCGAGCTCAAATGCTTTGCGGTCCTTAAGCAGCATACCTGTAGAGAATCCATTCCGGGTAACTTCAAGCATCACATGCTCCCACTGTGGCTCCTGCGGCGCTGTTTCAAGCCTTATTTTTCCGAGAATCTGGGAGAGAAGCTGAAGGGTTAGTTTTGTTTCCTTCCATTCCTGAAAAGATATAATTTCCATTAAATACTGCTCCTTTCTTTCGGAGGAAGCTGCTGTTGTTTATTGATGCCTTTCTGCTACACTGCGTTTTCATCCATATACATTACTTCCCAGAGATGACCGTCAATATCCTGAAAGCTCCAACCATACATAAAGCCTCCGTCCATCGGTTCGTTGGATGGACGGCCGCCTGCCTCCAGCGCCTTTTGGACAATCTCATTGACTTCTTCTTTGCTGTCTGCAGAAATGGCTAGAATCGATTCCGCCTCTCTGCTGGTATCGACCATATCTTTATTGGTAAAGGTTTGAAAAAACGCTTCCTGGAGCAGCATGACATACATACCGCTTCCCAGTATCATGCACGCAGCATTTTCATCCGTGAAGCGCTGATCGAATGAAAACCCGATAGTCTGGAAAAACTCCATCGAAGCCTCAAGGTTTTTAACCGGAATATTTACAAATATTTGCTTTGTCTGCAGACTCATTGCATCTGCACCTCCCTCTTTGTCATTTTTCTTTTTCGTAAGCAACCACATGCCACAGCACACCAAACTGGTCCTTCAACTGTCCGTAAGCCGGACTGAAAAACGTTTCTGCCATAGGCATGATTACTTCTCCGCCTGCTTCAAGAGCGTGAAACGTTTCTGCTGCCGAGGAAGCGTCACTCATGCTAAGTGCGATCGACACCAGACTTCCCGGAGCTTCCAGATCAGAGCTTTCTGAAAACGTATCTGAGAGCATCAGCTCCGTATCACCGATTTTTAAATAAGCATGCATAATGAGTTCTTCGGCTCCGGGTGGTATTTCCATGCCTTCGACCTCTGCATAGGTCTGGCTTTCGATAACTCTTGCCCCCAGGGCTTTTTCGTAAAAAACAGCCGCCTCCCGAGCTTTTCCGGTAAAAGTGAGGTACGGAGTCATTCCGGTAATCATCGTACACACCCTCCTCTTATTAATGATTACCTTCACTATAGCACGGTCGCTTTCACCCTATTTCTTCCCGATTGCGGTCTCAGCCTGGCGTTTTAGAAAATTATTCATCAACAGCGACAATGATATGAGGATGGGAGGATCATCGAGGCGCGGCGGGTATAAATAAACGTCTCTATTTTCTTCTGCAAGGGCTCCGTCTACGTGACACGGCTCTTTTGAGCGTGTGCGAAGTGTGCGATGAGGGATGAGAATATCGGCCGCCTTCATTTTCCAGGCGACCGATGTAGCCATCATGAAATATACTCCCGGCTTCACCCCCCGGATACAGTATTCATCCGACGCCTCGCACAGGGTGCCGTACAATGGCACCCCCTCCGGCATCGGCCGGGGAAAGAGTCCGATTAACACAAACCCTTCAAAAGGCGCTTCACTGTAGATACGGCCTTTGACACATGTTTCCGTCGAAGGAAAAACCGGCTCTGCCCAATGGCGGGCCTTTCTTAACGAGGACAAAGATTCCTCCGTGGCAGCAGCTGATGCACGAAAAACTCCCGGCGTCATTCCTACCCTCGAAGCAAAGCTTGTTGTGAACGTTCCTACGCTCTGCTGGCCGATCTCCATCCCGATGTCCCGTATAGGAAGAGCTGTTTCAAGCAGCAGCTCCTTCGCCCATTGAAGCCGTAGAGCAGACAGGTAATACAGCGGCGGCACCCCGACACTCTTTTTAAACAGACGCGAAAAATGATACGGACTATAGGCAGCCTGCGCGGCCAGGCCGGCAAGATCCATTGGTTCGTGAAGATGTTCATGCATGTACGTAATGGCGTCATGAACAGACGGCAAATATGAGTGTTCCATCACCCAGCCTCCCGCCCTGAAAATTGTTACTGAACACACTCGTGTGCGTTGAGCTTTTCATAGATTACATTATTTACGAAAAAGCCCCTGCCGCATGCATAGGCTCAGGCGGCAGGGACTCTTTTTCGTTATTCTGGTGACACCAGTATTTTAATCTGACTTTTTTCTTTGGATAGTGCTTCAAACCCGTCGGTTACTACATTATCCAGCGGTATTTTTTGTGTAACAAACTGCTCAGCCTGAAAATATCCCTGCTTCATCAAATCCATAACGGCAGGATAAATGTGCCGGTAAGCAATAATTCCAGTCACTGTTCGCTCCTGCAGCAAAATCGTATTCGGCTGTATCGCCGCTTCATTTTCCCAAATGCTGACGATCACTGTTTCTCCTTCAAATGAAGTACTGTTTATGGCCTGAGGAAGTACTTTTGGCACGCCGGTGACTTCAAAAGCGACATCTACGCCGCCACCGCTCAAATGACGGAGTTTTTCAGCCACGTCAGCTTCAGAGGGGTCGACAACCACGGCCCCCAAATTTTCTGCTTTCTGTTTCCGGACTTCCGAAACCTCCACCGCATAAATTGCAGCGGCACCAGCTGCCTTTAAAGCTTCAATAACCAGTAAGCCAATAGGACCGGTGCCAAACACAGCAGCCTTGTCTCCGGCCCGCAGTGTGCTTTGCCGTACAGCATGCAGAGCGACGGCAGCCGGCTCTACAAATGCCCCCTGCTCATAGGAAAGCTCCGCAGGCATCGAGTGGGCCATATGTTCAGCTACGACTGTATACTCGGAAAAACCTCCACCACCTCCGGCCAAACCGTGAAAGCCAAGCTTTTCACAAAGGTTGTATTTATTCTCCAGGCAGGCCTTACACGTCCCGCAGGAGAGAATCGGTTCCACCGCCACCCGGTCTCCCACCTGCACCCGGTTCACTCCCGCTCCAGTCTCCACGACTTCTCCGGCAAATTCATGTCCCATTACAATAGGAGCTTTTTCCCCGCTCAGAGGATGGGGAGAGTCTGCGGGAATAAAAATAGGCCCATCCAAATATTCGTGCAAGTCGCTTCCGCAAAGCCCGCACCATTTCACTTTAATTTTGACGTCTTTGTCTCCCAATACTTCAGGCTCTTTCACGTTTTCGACGCGAATGTCCCGTGCCCCGTACCAGCGTGCTGCCTTCATTGAGCATACACCTCCTGTATTAATTATAACAGAAAGCGCTTTCATTTAGGCTGCAAAATGAAAATCTTTCCATGAAATTGCCCCTGCCTCGAGGCAGGGGCAAGTCTTTATTTTATGCCGGGTGTACTGCAGCTTTTACATGCTTTTTCAGGGTCGTAATGAGCAGCTGAAGATCTTTATCTTCGATGTTCAGCGGCGGGGAAAGGGTTAAAACATTGTTATGGTGCTTGGCAATATCGGATGTTTTGCCGACAATGACTCCGTCTTTCTTGCAGTTTGCAAGAATTTGCTTCACGAGCTTTTCCGGTGCTGCCTTTTTAGTCGTTTTGTCTTCAACAAATTCAATGCCGGCCAGAAGCCCGCGCCCCCGTACCTGACCTACGTGGGAAAGCTCTTCCAGCTCCTTTAATGCCTCCAGGAGCTCCCTGCCTTTTTTCTCCGATCGTTCCACCAGCTTTTCCCGCTCCATTACTTCCAGGTTTTTCACAGCGGCTGCGCAGGCAGCTGGATGGCCCCCGAAAGTATTCACGTGGCGGAAATGGTCGTAGGCTTCACTTCCAGTAAATGCCTGATACATATCCTTTCGCACTGCGGTTACAGACAAAGGCATATATCCGCTCGTTATTCCCTTCGCCATCGTTACAATATCCGGCTTCACGTCTGCGTGCATAAATCCAAAGCGCTTCCCGGTCCGTCCAAAACCACAAATAACTTCATCGCTGATTAAAAGAACGCCGTAGCGGTCACAGATGTCCCGGACCCTTTTCATATAGGAAGCTTCGGGAATCAGCACCCCGCCGCCGGTAATGATTGGTTCCATAATAACCGCCGCGACAGATTCTTCCGCCTCCCATAAAATCGCCTGTTCAATTTCATCTGCACAAGCCAGGCTGTACTCCTCATCGCTCTGGCCTTCCGGCTTCCGGTACGGATCCGGCGGCGTTACATGCACAAACCCCGGCGGCAGCGGCTCGTACCGGTATTTCCGCTGTGTCTGGCCCCCTGCTGCCATTGTGGCGAGTGTGCTCCCGTGGTAGGTGCGGTAGCGGGAAATGGTTTTATAACGGCTGGCTTCACCAATTTGTTGAAAATATTGACGCACCAGCTTCAAAGCAGTTTCATTTGCTTCCGATCCACTGTTGGAAAAAAAGTACATATAGCCGTCGCCGAGCCATTCATCAAGCTTTGCTGTCAATTGCACGGCCGGAGTGTGGCTCTGCGTTAAAGGATAGAATGGAAGCTTCAGCATCTGTTCATAGGCAGCGTCGGCAATTTCTTTTCGCCCGTATCCGACATTTACGCACCAGAGACCGGACATGCCATCAAGGTACTCCTTGCCGTCCACGTCTGTCACCCACGAACCGTCCGCCTTCTCTATAACCATGCCTCCCCCCGGACTGTAAGGTCTCATGGCATGCCAAATGCTTTCCTCATCTCTTTTCTTCATCTCTTCCGGTTCCCAAGTCATCACAGTCACCCTTTCCCTTAAAATGTCAGCGCATACAAAATGCTGTCTATTGTGATCTTCTCACGTCGGCCGTCAAAAGAAAAGACTTAGCGGAAGGGAGTTTGTAGTCAGAGTCCTTGATATTCATGATTTAAAAGCTGCAGGAAACACGTTGATAATATTTCCATATTTAGGTATTATCATTTTTATACTTCATTATTATTGGAAAAGAGAGAGCTGCGTTGACTAAATTCCAGGGACTGCACAAAAACATTAAAATACGTCTTATTACTGATTTTTCTATGGAATTTGTATTGATGGCCATTCTTCCGTTTATGGCGGTATATTTCAGCAGCCACCTCGGAGCCGGTACCGCCGGCCTTTTGCTCGCATTCACTATGGCCGCAGGCATTGGAATTGGTTTATGGACCGGACATTTATCGGACGTCATCGGCCGAAAGCGTATTATCGTTACTGCTCAGGGGCTGCAGGTATTGAGCCTCGGTGTAATGGCAGTGGCAAGCTCTCCCGTATTTGAATCTGTCTGGCTTACATTTGCAGCTTTTCTTATCGCTAACGCTTGTTTTAACGCCGCCGACCCGCCATCCGAAGCGATGATTATCGACTACAGTTCTGAAGCAGAACGCCCCCGGCAGGGCCAGGTGCCGCTCACTATATGGAAGAGGTACGCAGCCGTAATGAAAGACCGCCGCTTTCTTTTCTTTTTAATAGGGACCGTATGTATTGCCAGCCTGGAATTTCAACTGGATAAATACGTGGCCGTGCGTCTGGACGAACAATTTCATATGATGCTGGGCGGGTTTGAACTTACAGGAGTACGAATGTTCAGCCTTATTATGTTTATTAATACCCTCGGCGTCGTATTTTTTACTTTGCCGGTTTCCGCACGGGTTTCGTCCTTGAACTATAAAAAAGTACTGGCTGTCGGCCTCGGCATTTACACCCTTGCCTTCGGCTTTTTTGGGTTCAGCACTTCATTTTTAGTCCTTATACTGGCTGCTGCAGCCTTCACCCTGGGGGAGATCATTTATATTCCTGTCCGCCAGACGATACTCGCCGGCATCGTTCACGATGATTCCCGCGGTTCTTATATGGCAATGGAGTCAATGATGTATAATACCGCTCTTCTTCTCAGCAGTTTTATGCTTACAGCAAGTGCCGTCATTCCTGCTGCAGGAATGTCGACACTGTTCATTCTCCTGGGCGCTGTCGGCTTTATCAGCTACCGGCTCTGCCTTCCATTTAAAAAAAGCGGGAAAGCTTATGCTTCTTGATCCCCGTGCCTTCGAATCATTATCCACTCATTTTTTCGGCCGGTGCAGATGAACTGTCAGCGAAGGGATGTCCACGCGGAGCAGTGTCCACCGGAACAGTTTTACCTTTAACTCTCCGGCCACGGTCACTGCTTCCACCGGATTCCCATTTTCAATTTTTCGCTTTACCTCCACCGGGTGCACGTTTCCGACAGGAAACGTTCTTCTTGGCACCGGCCGGCTTTCTCCAAACAAATGACGAGGTTCTGATAACCTGTACGTCTTTGCGGATGAACGCTTTTCATTGTTTCTCATTTGGCTCCGTCCTTTCTGAACAGCTCTGTTTCTTTTCCTTTCCCTTTTTCCCTGCAAACTTTTCACTGCTTTTATCTTCCCCTAATTCGATATGTTTTATTGGTCAGAAATGTTTAGACTTTCGCAAAAATGTTAATACATTCTTTACCGTTTTTCACACATATTATCCGAGCATATTTCTTGAATTTCTCTTCTCCATTTCCTACTATGTAGGTGTAAATCAATTGGTCAGAGAAAATCAAACTTATCTCTTGCATTATACAGGAAGCGGGTATATAATACTGTTACAAGGTCAAAGATAGTCAAAGTCAATGCAATAATTCTGACCTTACGAAGATGAAAATGAACGATGCACACGTCAATAATATTACTTTAAAATAAGGAGGTTCGGTTCAGTATGATGAGATGTGAACATTGCGAACAGCGTCCAGCACGCATTGAACTGAACATGAATGTTAATGGAAGTCATCAAAAAATGCACCTGTGCGAACGGTGCTATAGAGAAATCCGTCAAAACATGAATCAGCCATCCGGCCAGGGCGGCTTCGGCGGCTCCCAGTCCCCATTTGACCAATTCTTCAACAACATGATGGGCAGCGGAGCAGAACAAGGCTCCAATCAGGAACAGGAACAGGCTCAGTCTGGCGGCGGCCAGGGCGGCGGCCTTCTTGACGATTTAGGTAAAAACCTGTCTGATGTTGCACGTGCCGGACTCATTGACCCAGTCATCGGCCGCGATAAAGAAGTTGAACGAGTCATCGAAACATTGAACCGCCGCAATAAAAATAATCCGGTTCTTATCGGTGAAGCTGGTGTCGGCAAGACAGCCATTGCTGAAGGCCTCGCCCTCCGTATTTCAGAAGGCGAAGTGCCAAACAAGCTGAAAAACAAAAGCATCTACCTGTTGGACGTTACCTCCCTCGTAGCAAATACCGGGGTGCGCGGCCAATTTGAAGAACGCATGAAACAACTGCTGAAAGAGCTGCAGGAGCGCCAGGACGTCATCGTCTTTATTGATGAGGTTCACCAAATCGTTGGCGCAGGTTCGGCAGAAGGTTCTTCGGACGCCGGCAATATCATGAAACCGGCGCTCGCCCGCGGAGAAATTCAACTGATTGGTGCGACTACGCTCGCGGAATACCGCAAAATTGAAAAAGATGCAGCGCTTGAACGCCGCTTTCAGCCGGTCATGGTTAACGAACCAAACCTCGAAGACAGCGTAGCGATCTTAAAGGGTCTGCAGGCGAACTATGAAAAATTCCATCACGTTGCTTTTACCGATGAAGCACTTGAAGCCTGCGTTAATCTATCCAACCGCTATGTACAGGACCGGTTCCTGCCGGACAAAGCAATCGATTTAATGGATGAAGCAGGCTCTAAAATAAATCTCGCTCACAGCGATGATGACAGCGAATCCCTGCAAAGCCGCCTCGAGCAGATTGCTGCAGAAAAAGAGCGTGCTACTCAGCAGGAGGATTATGAACAAGCAGCTAAGCTTCGTGATGAAGAGGCCAAGCTGCATGAGCAGGTTAAGGAAGCCGAACAAAACGGCAATATAAAAAAAGAAACGCCAACCGTTGACGTAGAGACGATCCAGATGATTGTAGAAAATAAAACTGGTATCCCGGTTCGCCGCCTCCAGCGCGATGAACAAAAGAAAATGCGCGACCTGCCTGAACGTCTGAATGCAAATGTTATCGGACAGGAAGAAGCGGTAAGCAAAGTTGCCCGCTCGATTCGCAGAAATCGTGCCGGCCTTCGCCGCGGCAGTCGCCCAATTGGTTCCTTCCTGTTTGTCGGACCGACCGGTGTCGGGAAAACAGAGCTGTCCAAAACACTCGCTTCTGAAATGTTTGGCGATCCTGAAGCAATGATCCGCCTCGACATGAGTGAGTATATGGAAAAACATTCTGTGTCCAAGCTTATCGGTTCACCACCAGGATATGTTGGACACGATGAAGCCGGCCAGCTGACAGAAAAAGTGCGCCGGAAGCCTTACAGCATCATTCTTTTGGACGAAATTGAAAAAGCGCATCCTGATGTGCAGCATATGTTCCTGCAGATCATGGAAGACGGCCGCCTGACTGACAGCCAGGGACGCACGGTCAGCTTTAAGGATACAGTCATCATTATGACTTCAAACGCCGGCTCACAAATGAAGCGCGTGACGGTAGGCTTTGGAGACAAAGACCAGGTAGAACCAAAAATCATGGAATCCCTCAGTGAGTATTTCCGTCCGGAATTCCTGAACCGTTTCGACAGCATTGTAAGCTTCAAAGAACTCGCTCGCGAAGACCTTGTCACCATTGTAGATCTCATGCTCAAAGACATTTTAGAAGCAGCCGGTGAACAGGGACTGAATGTTACCGTGTCTGAAGATGCAAAACGCATGCTGGCCGATCAGGGCTACGATCCTTCGTTCGGTGCCCGCCCTCTTCGCCGGGTAATCGAAGAAAAAGTAGAGGACGGCATTGCTGATCTCATGCTTGAAGAAGAAGATGTGCAAAGCATTACTATCACGGTGAATGACAATGATATCCAGGTAGCCAGTGCACAAACATCCGCCTCCGCTAAAGAATAATTCTCATAAAAGAAAAGCCCTGCGGCAACTGCTGCAGGGCTTTTTTATACTTAAGAACATCTGATATGAACCGCTTACTTATTTTATGTTATCCTTTTCTCAAAATACGCATCAATTAAAGAACCTTTTTCCATTTCTCTTTTTTCTGTACTGTTGCTTTGCCAGAAGGGATGATTGGATGAGAAAAAATATGCTTCGTTTTTTATGGGCATTATTTATACTGCTTACAGGTCTTTTTGTAGCAGCCGGAATTCGAACCGGAGAATGGAAATTCTTTAATTATTTAATTTTCTTACTCGTTTTATTGAGTACAGCGGCGGGCACGTATTATAAGCTCTCTCCCCCGAAGTCCTAAATGTTCCACGTGGAACATTTTTTGTTTGCGAAAGTATTTACCATCTTCCTTTTACTTTTGTACAAAAAGAGCGTACAATGTAATTGATAACGATTATCACTAAAGGAGCTGGACACCTTGTCTGACTTTCACATACATGATGTTACTATTATCGGCGGCGGTCCTGCTGGTTTATACACTGCTTTTTACTGCGGGATGCGGGCGCTCGACACCCATATAATCGAAGCGCAGCCTGATCTGGGCGGAAAAATTCACGCCTACCCTGAAAAAATTGTTTGGGATGTCGGCGGCCTGCCTCCTTCCTCCGGGAAGCAGCTGATGGATCAGCTGGTGGCACAGGCAGAAACCTTCCATCCAGCCATTACTACAAATGAAAAAATTATTCACGTGGAAAAAGACGAAACCGGACTATTTCGCCTTGAAGCAGAGACAGGCGGCATCTATTATTCCCGTGCTGTTATAATCGCTGTCGGCCACGGCATTCTTCATGCCCAAAAGCTCGACATCGAAGGTGCAGAAAAATTTGAGCTCTCGAACCTGCACTATACCGTTCAGCAGCTTGAGCGCTTCCGTGATCAGAAGGTCATGATTTCCGGAGGCGGCAACTCTGCCGTCGATTGGGCTAACGCTCTCTGCCCGATCGCAAGCGAAGTCACCGTCGTGCACCGGCGCGATGAGTTCGGCGGTCATGAACGGCACGTTCAGGAAATGAAAGAATCTGAAGTAAATGTACAGACGCCTTTTGCTCTTTCGGGGCTTCACGGCAACGACGAAGGCACTGCTATCGAAAGGGTGCTCTGCACAAACCTTGAGACGAACGAAAGTATGGAGAAAGAAGTGGATGCTGTCATCGTGAATCACGGTTTCCAGATGGAGTTCGAGCTTCTCGAAAACCTGCAGCTGCAGACAGAAGAAAATAAAATCCTCGTAAACGAGCAGATGAGAACAAATATTGAAGGTTTATTTGCTGCCGGTGATATCACCAATCACCAGGGAAAAGTCCATTTGATTGCCGGCGCGTTTGTGGAAGGTGCTTCGGCTGCGAACAGCGTCAAGCAGTTTCTTGAGCCCGGTGCCGGGGCAAAGGCTATGGTCTCTTCCCACAACGAGCGGTTTGCGGAAAAAAATCAGGAAATTCAAAAGAACCTTCTTTCTAAACAGCTGTAAACGGCCGTTTGAATGCTTTATGGAAACAATGACAGCCATCAATTAATCAAAGAGGTGAAAGCGTTGCGACTCCCCCGCTCCACAGAACGTCTTTCATTTCGTTCTATGCAGCATACAGACCATAGGCTGCTGAAAAACATTTTCCAGGATAAAGACGTCATGCGCTATTACGCCGCGTTAAAATCCGAAAAAGAAATCGACGAGTGGATCCACTGGAATAAAAGTTACTATCTATCGTACGGGGTCGGGATGTGGATGGTGGAAGACCGGCAAACCCAACGCTTTATCGGCCAGTGCGGACTTGTGCCCGAAAAAATAGAAGGCAGCGTTTCTATTGAACTTGGATACCTGTTCACACCGGAGAACTGGGGGTACGGTTATGCGTCCGAATCCGCTGCTGTGGTCAGGGATTTCGCGTTTTATTCACTCGCTATCCCAACGCTTATATCGATCATTGATCCTGAAAACACGCCTTCCATTAAAGTAGCGGAAAATATCGGGATGACTTATCAGCGTCCTGTAAAACGGTGGAACCGTTCTTTCAGCTTATATGCTGCGGCCCGCCCGTGACTCAACTGTCACAATTCGTCCATTGTACCGGATCTTACCCTATGCTATGTTAACGATATATTCTTATCGTGATTTTGACATTAGAAAGGAAGGCCGTGCATGAATTCTCTCCAATCGCTTAGATGGGCCGGTATCATAGAAGGAGTCTCATTTTTGCTTCTGCTCTTTATTGCTATGCCGTTAAAATACGGGGCGGGCTTTGACATGGCTGTCACCGTCGTTGGCGCTGCCCACGGCGGATTGTTCGTCCTGTATGTAGCTATTGCTTTGTTTGTCTGGGTACAGAAACGCTGGCCGTTTCTTCGTATGCTTATTGCCGTCATTGTATCCGTCATCCCGTTTGGCCCGTTTGTGTTTGAACGCAGCCTGCGGCGTGAAGAAAATGAAGAGCTTGAGCCCGGCGCCGTTTTTTAAACCGAACCTTTCGTTCGGTTTTTTTCATGGGCCGCTGACGGCTTATAGTAATTTCTTTCAAAACATGATATAAAGAATTGATGCTGTGAAAAATTTGCAGCTTTTACATAAACCAATTTTGATGAACGAGGAGTCTCGATGTACATGATTGAATGGAAAAATATTTTACGCGGCATGGCCATGGGAGCAAGTGACGTTATCCCGGGCGTAAGCGGCGGCACTCTGGCGTTAATCCTTGGTATTTACTACCGGCTGTTGTCTGCTATAAGCCTGCTTTTTTCACGCCAGTGGAAGCAGCAGCTCGGCTTTTTAATCCCTCTCGGTTTAGGGATGGGGACAGCTATACTGTCACTCGCCCATCTGCTTGAATGGCTGCTTGCCGAACACCCACAGCCGACATTTTTCTTCTTTTTTGGATTAATTCTCGGAACGATTCCTTTTATTTTGTACAAAGTGAATTACAAAACGAATTTTAAAAAGCATCATTACGCCATATTGCTGATCGCAGCTGTGATTGTTCTGCTCTCGGGTCTTTTCCAGGGGGATGAGGAGGCAGCCGTAATTGCCACTGGCAGCGCAGGAAGCTTTGCAACCTTATTTTTCTCAGGATGGCTTGCGAGCACAGCGATGATTCTTCCCGGCATCAGCGGTTCGTTTGTGCTCGTAATAATCGGAGTTTATCAGACCGTGATTAACGCTTTAACAGAGCTGAACCTGCCGGTCCTTTTCACCTTCGGCGTTGGCGTACTCGTAGGGATTTCCATTATGAGTAAGCTGCTGCGTTACCTGCTGCGTGCTCATACTGTCGGAACGTATGCAGTGATTACCGGCCTGCTTCTTGGGTCGCTTTACGTTATATTCCCCGGCTTAAATGACGGCGTGATCGCTTTTATCATCAGTCTGGTGATGTTTGCCACAGGCCTCTTTCTGGCACTTTTCCTCGGCCGGATTGATCGTACCAGAGCAGTGTAATTCCTACAAATAAAAAAGAGAAAGGCCGGCCGCGGTAAAATTCCGCAGCCGGCCTTTTTTAGGCTTTCAGCACATAAATAATTAAACAAATCCACCCGGCAATAAAAGCCACTCCGCCTAAAGGAGTTACAGCCCCAAGCCAGGAGATGCCAGACAGCGACAGCACATACAGGCTTCCGGAAAATAAAACGATTCCCGCAAACAAAAGCCATCCGGCCCATCCCACCAGTGCTGATCCTCCGCCGGTATAAGCTGCTACAGCGCCGATAGCGATCAGCCCCAGGGAATGATACATATGATACTGCGCTCCGGTGTGATACGTTTCAAGCATCCGGTTCGACAGCCGGCTCTCCAGGCCGTGAGCGCCGAACGCCCCAATTCCCACTGCCAAAGCAGCGTTCACTGCACCTAACACAACGAGTACTTTCCACAGCATGCCTAAGTCTCCTTCTTAATTAAAAATCCAGTAAATTACCTTCCGTTGACGGAATTTCTTTTTCCTCCTCAGCTGTTTCCCGGCGCGGCCCTGGTGCTGCAGGTGTTTTTGAAGCAGGAGCCGCTGCTTTAGGCTGCGGAGGTTCTGCAGCCGGGCGCTTCGCTTCCCCGGCCTTTGAAGAAAGCAGAATATCACAGTAGTTTCGAAGCGTTCTTGCATGCTCCTGCAGCGCCCGTTCGTCGCCCTTCTCCCCTTGCTCTGCGAGCTGGAGCAGTTCCTCTTCCATTTTTTCAATCACGGTCTGAACAGATATCTGCATAGGCTCTGCCCTCCCTTTCTCTGCTTCAAAGCATTCACAATTAGAGTCCTGTCAAATTATATCATATGTACAGCCCGCAGCCCTACGTTTCCCTTTATTGTCACGAGACGTTCGCAATTTGCCGGCGCGAAACACAAAAAAACTGCCGAACCGAACAATCCGGCACGGCAGGCAGCTCTTTTACTGACTAAACTCATTTTGAATTTCATGCATCTTCTGCACTTTATTTTCCCAGCATTTCGGGCTTAAATCAACCGGGTATTCTTCAGGATTTAAAGACCGTTTATACTCTTCCCATAAAAGCGGCAGATTTGACTGCATATAGGCCTGGATATCTGCTACGGATGGCAGACTGTATACCAGTTTCCCGTCTTTAAATACTGTTTCATGAAGGTTCACCGCTTTGAAATTCTGCACTTTTTTGCTGATGTACGTATGCACAGGATGAAACATATGCAGCTCCTCCTGCTCGTTTGGCTCTTCATCGGAAAGCGTAATATAATCCCCTTCCGATCGTTTGTTTTCGGTATTTATTATCCGATAAACATTTTTCATGCCCGGCGTAGTCATTTTCTCCAGGTTACCGGATTTTTTTGCTCCGATTTTCATCGTGTCGCGCATTTCGCCGTTATTGTTCTCAATCGCTACAAGCTTGTATACAGCTCCGAGAGCAGGCTGGTCATATCCGGTGATAAGCTTTGTGCCGATGCCCCATGTATCAATTTCTGCTCCCTGGGATTTTAAGTTGGTGATCGTATATTCATCCAGGTCCCCGGAGGCGATAATCTGGGTGTCCGTAAAGCCAGCCTCATCGAGCATTCTTCTTGCTTCTTTGGAGAGATAGGCCAGATCCCCGCTATCAAGACGCACGCCTTTGAAACGAATATTGTCACCCATTTCTTTTGCGACCTTGATAGCATTAGGTACTCCGGAGCGGAGAGTGTCGTAAGTATCCACTAAAAACACACAATCGGTGTGATGCTCGGCATACATTTTAAAGGCTTCATATTCTGTTTCACATGCCTGTACCATGGAATGCGCATGTGTGCCCGCTGTAGGAAGCCCGAATACTTTTCCGGCCCTGACGTTGCTTGTTACTTCAAAGCCGCCCACAAAGGCTGCTCTGCTCCCCCACAGCCCGGCGTCAAGCTCCTGAGCCCGGCGCAGGCCGAAATCCATTGCGCGCCCATTTCCACCCGTCACCTGTTTGATACGGGCTGCTTTTGTAGCAATCAGTGTCTGGTAGTTCACCATGTTTAACAGCGCAGTTTCAATCAGCTGTGCTTCTCCGAGCGGGGCTTCCACTTTGATCATCGGCTCATTGCCAAAGACAAGCTCGCCTTCTTTCATCGCATAAACGCTGCCGGTAAACCGGAGTTCGGCCAAATAGGAAAGAAAATCTTCTCCGTAGCCTGCTTCTTCCCGCAAATAAGTAAGGTCTTCTTCTGTCATCCGGAAGTTTGCCAAAAAATGGACAACTCTTTCCAGCCCGGCAAATACGCCAAACCCATTGCCAAACGGGAGATTCCGAAAATAGAGATCAAATACAGCTTTCCGGGTATGCATGCCGCTCCGCCAATACGTTTCCACCATATTCACCTGATACAAATCCGTATGGAGCGATAAACTGTCATCTTCATAGCGTGTCATTCCAGTCCCCCCTTTAAAATCCTGTTGTCTATAATTCCTTGATCCGTTTTTGCACTACCTGTACTTTTTCACTTCTTCTTTCCATTGAAACCCGTTTCCACCCCGGTCGTATCCCGCGTCCATATACATTTAAAAAAGAGCCCGCCCTAAATCAGGTGCGGACTCTTATACGTCTGTCTGCGTTTACTTCTCTACAAGCTCATAGCCGTAGGCTTCGATCTTCGCGTAGTCTTCTTCGTCAATCACCCAGTACTGGCCATCGTTATTGCGGACAATGACTTCCTTTTCCGATGCGTCTTCACGGGCGTTTTCAAGCTCGTCGAATTTTTTCGCCGGCACTTGAATATCTTCTACTATGATAAATGACATGAATAAAACACCTCCGTTGTTTCGAAAGTGTTCCCGTTCACTTCTTTATTCAAACAGATATAAAGAATTTTTTTTAAAAAGGGACTTTTTTATTAATCCGTATCCCGGTCGTAATTTGTCAACTTGAATTCTTATCACGGACGGAGAGCACGGCTTTGATGCCGGCAATATTTAACCCCTGGTCGATAAGCTCTTTGATTTCCTGACACCGATCAATATCATTCATCGAAAACAGGCGCTGGTTCCCCTGGTTTCGCTCTGGATTGATCAACCCCTGTTCTTCGTAGTAACGGATTTGGCGAGCTGACAATGATGTGATTTCTTGTACCACGCTAATGGGAAAACAAGCAGCGTTACGAGGAATATTACCTTTCACCGCGCCCTCCTCCTTTATAAATTTTTTCAGCCTGCCGTAAGGGGTTACCTCCGGCGGTGGCTGAGATGTGCATATACGTCCTGAAGCGTCTCATAGCCAAGCTCCTGTACCGTCTGGATGGAGCGTGTCCAGAGCTCAGCGGCCATAATGGCATCGCCGAGGGCATTGTGTCTGCCTTTTATCGGAATGTCGTAATAGTTGCAGCAGTCATCGAGCGAACGAAATTCAAAGTCCGGCGCAGCAATACTGAACACAAACGAAGTATCGAGCAGGCGATGCTGAAGGTTTGTCCCCATCGTCCGGTACGTATACTTCTGCAGAAACTTTCGTTCGTGGGAGGCGTGATGGGCTACGAGTATATCTGCCTGGGCAAACTGATAGAACTGCTCGAGCGCCTCGCTGATCGACTGACCGTCTGCTTCCAATTCTTCCGCTGTTAAGCCGGTGACTTCGCTTACCTCCGGAGACACAGCCTCCGGTTCATGAACAAGCGTATAAAAGGCATCGTCCCGAACCAGCCGGTTGTGTTTAATTTTAATAGCTCCCATCGACAATATCTTATCTCCGGCGTCCGCGTTAAAGCCCGAGGTTTCCAGATCAAGGACGGTGACGTTCAGCGAAGACAGCGATTTCTGCAGAGGCTGTTCTGCCTTTACGTCTTTTTGCAGCTGACGCATAAAAGACTGATGCTGGGGATTCGTGGAGTCCAGACCGCCAAATCGACTCGAAATACTGCGCATCCATTGGAACATTTAAAAATCACCCGACTCCATGATTTTTTTTGTATGCTGAAACAAGTGCTTTCCTTCTTTTAATGCAGATTTCAGCTCGGACTTCTGTGTTTTCGAAAGCTGCTGCACCGGCACATAGTGAACGTCTTCATAGGCATGCTGTTTTTTGGAAAATGAAGCCCGCAGCTCCAGCAGATTTTTAAAATGCACGTCCTTGCCCTTCACATAGGAGTGTTTTTCCGACACCTGCCGGATGCGTTCTATCGTGGAGGAAGCATGGATTCCTTCATAGATGGCGAGCAGGCGCAGGGCATGAACGTATGGAAAAAATCCAACATCTTTAATGTGCATCGAGCCTGCGTACTGCCCTTTTTCTTCCGGGAGAAGCTGGCCGAAAGCGTTGAGCCCTTTATGCAGATATGCGGTATTTTCTGATAATCGTTTTAGCACATCGCCCCGGCCGGCCTGCTCGAATACATGCTCCTTTACTTCCTCAAGCAGCTCATCTTCTCCCACAAGCGTCCTGGCATCGATAAAGGTGAGCAGGTGGCGGAACGGCCCCCATTCATCGGCTTCAATCCAGCCGTCCACCTGCTTTTTCCACCCTTCCACTCCGTGGCACCAGCGTTTATGCGAAGCCATGACCAGCCCTTCACAGCGCGGGTATCCAACGATCGCCATTCCTTCACGTATTTCCGCTCCCAGGCCGAGAAAATAATCCTGATGTTCGTCGTCTGTCCCTTCAAAAACAATACCGTGATCCTGATCACTGAACTTCGCCTGTTCCTGTCTTCCTGCGCTTCCCATAAGAAAAAAAGCAAAGTGAGCAGGAAGATCTCCCCGCTCACTCTGATGATGATGAACAGCAAGAGTAACCGTTTCTGAAATCCACGTATCGTGGGCTTCATTAAGCTTTACTGGCTCTCCCGCCAAATCGTCCATCTTCTCTTCTTTGTCTTTTTTTATTTCTTCATAGCTCTTAAAGGAAGGTTCTGCTGAAAATCCCTGTGTTTGTGAGAATGAAGAATTCGACATATTTTATGCTCCTGTTCTTTCTGAAGAATTGCCATTGGTAGGCTGCACGTTTTCCGGATAGCCGTATGCACCGTGCTCACTCATATCAAGACCCATGATTTCTTCTTCTTCCGATACGCGAAGTCCGCCGATAATCGATTTCGTAATTAAGAGCAGAATGTACGAAGCAATAAATGCAAACAGCCCGCACGCTACTACACTGATAATTTGTACACCAAGCTGGGTTAATCCGCCGCCGTAGAACAACCCGGCACGGCCGCCGTTCATTTCAGCAAGCTGTGGTGTGGCAAAGAAGCCGGTTGAAATTGTTCCCCAGGCACCCGCCATACCGTGCACTGAAAGGGCGAAAATCGGATCGTCGATGTTGCGTTTTTCGAAGAAACGAACGCTGAAGAAGCAGATCATACCGCCGATTGCGCCGATAACTACAGAAGCCCAAGGAGCTACAAATGCGCAGGAAGCGGTAATTGCTACAAGCCCTGCAAGTGCTCCGTTAAGCATGCTTGGTACGTCTGCTTTCCCAAGCACTGCCCAGGCAATCAGAAGTGCTGCAAAAGCACCCGCTGCAGCTGCAAGCTGCGTGTTCATAGAAACGTAACCAAAGAATCCGTCTGCTACACCAAATGTACTGGCACCGTTAAAGCCGAACCAGCCGACCCACAGCAGAAGCACACCTAAAGCAGTGAATACCTGGTTGTGACCTGGAAGATTGTTGACCGAACCGTCTTTATTGTATTTCCCAATACGCGGTTTAAGTAAAATCGTTGCCGCAAGAGCACCCATTGCACCAGTGAGGTGGACTACTGTGGAACCGGCAAAGTCCTGTTTGCCAAGACCGGAAATCCAGCCGCCGCCCCAGATCCAGTGTGCAACTAGCGGGTATACAATAGCAGAGAATAAAATGGCGAATACTACGTAAGCAGCAAGCTTTGCACGTTCAGCGAAGCCGCCAAAAGCAATCGTAAGGGCAATCGCTGCAAACGCCAGCTGGAAGATAAAGTCGATGGCAGGCGTTAAACCGTCTGCAGTGCTGGCATCCCCGTAAAAGAAGTTCGAAAGTCCAATAATGCCTCCGACATCGTTACCATAGATAAAACCGTACCCGACAGCCCAGAAGACAAGTGAGGAAATTCCCAGTGTAAAGATCGTCTTTCCTGCAATGTGACCCGCGTTTTTCATCCGGGTCGAACCTGCTTCCAATAGAATAAATCCACCCTGCATAAGAATAACTAAAATAAATCCAATCATAACCCAAAGGTTATCAAGCAATACTATCGGATCCACGTTTTTTCCCCCTCTGTTATTATCGTGCAAGACTCATGTGAACTTAGTTAACATCTTGCGTTAAATAGTATTTTACCGTTTAAATTTTCAGAATCTAGTATTGTGTAAGATAATCTAACACAAAAATATCCTCTTTATGTATTAAAAATTCGAAAGACCAGTGATATATAAGGGGTTCAAAAGATTTACTTTTTTACGAATTATTTTTGTTCCTCCAATTTTTGAAAGCGTTATCGTAAAATGGAAGCCTTTTTTATTCTTGCTCCAGCGTTTTCCCGCTCAAAAAAAAGACGATAAAATCAATTATCGTCCCAACTGTTTATTTCTATTCAGTTCTGCTACACCGACTGTTTTTGAATCAGCTTCTGCAGCAGGCGCACAAAAAATGGCAGGCAGATAAATAAAACGAGCACCCTTATAATATGAAGACTCGACACAAGAGTCGGTTCAAGATTTAAGGCAATTGCTGTACTGCTCATTTCCGCCGCTCCTGCCGGAACTGTGCTAAGCAGACTCGTTACATATGAAAGACCTGTCGCGGCGTGAAACATCAGAGCGAGCAGCAGGCTGAAAATGAAGTAAAACCCAAGAAGCACCGCACTCGGCCGTCCGATCTCTTTCAATTTGTAAAATGTCGGACGGTCGAAGCGAATACCGACCATCGCCCCGAGCAGCGCCTGGCCGCTTCCACCGATGACAGACGGGAGTCCATTGTCTATTGTCACCACCCAGTGGCCAGCTATAAATCCAATAATTAACCCATAAAATAACGTTCCCGCCGGCACTTTATACAAATAATAAAGCAGGACCGTCACTACAACGCAAATGCCGAACACTCCCATTACGGCAGGGGAGACTTCGGACACCGCCGGTCCGGCACTTCCTATCGAGCCAATGTCTGCCGGTGTCGTTAGACCGATAAAAATTGGTACTGTTAACACAAACAGCGTTATTCGCGTAGTGTGAAATGCGGCAACCATACGGTTATCCGCTCCGTAATCGCTGCTTAAGCCGATCACCTCCGAAGCCCCACCCGGCACACAGCAAAAATAAGCCGTCAGCGGATCCAGGTCCGTCCAGCGGTTCATCAGCCAGCCGAGACCAGCACCGAGTGCCATCGTTAAGCTGAGCGTAAGGATCAGCGGAAAAATATACTGTCCCAGAAGAGCAAAGATGCCGGGTTCCATCATAAAACCAATGTTGCAGCCAATCAGGGCAAGAACGGTGCGGAATGGCCAGCCATCAAAGACGAGCCGTTTGTATGCCATCCCGCAGACAATCCCTGTCACGAGCCCGCCGAGCAGCCATCCAGCCGGGAGCTGTAAATAGGAAAATAAACTGCCTGTTAATACGGCAGCTGCCAATAAGAGAAGTTTTGTCCGCTTCATCATAATGCCTTCTTTCCTCATTCATCCATATCGGTTATTATTATAGCATCCTGATGAAATTGAAAAACCTTCCCGCTATTTCCTGCATTAATTGCATTTTATTCACAGCATGAGTGTTTAAGCAGAAATTGCGAAGGTTATACGAAAAGTATCATTTGCTCAAAGGAGGAAACATATGACTGCCGGCATTTACAACATCGAGGCCGTTCAGGCCGATGGCACAGAAAAAACGCTGAACGAGTACCATGGAGAAGTCCTGCTGATTGTCAACACTGCTTCAGAATGCGGCTTCACTCCGCAGTACGAAGAATTGGAGGAGCTGTATCAACGCTACAAAAACCGCGGCTTTCAGGTGCTGGGCTTTCCTTCGAATGACTTTGGCGGCCAGGAACCGGACACTATTGAAAATATCACGGAATTCTGCGAAACCAATTACGGGGTCAGCTTCGATATTTTTGATAAGGTCCATGCCAAAGGGAACGAAAAGCATCCGCTGTTTGACTGGCTCCTGGAGCAGAGCAACCCGGGTCGTGAGATCGAATGGAATTTTGAAAAGTTTCTTGTTTCCCGCCGCGGCGAAGTTCTCGGCAGCTTCAAAAGCAGCACAAAGCCAACCGATCCGCAAATAACGGGCATGATTGAAACAGGCCTTCAACAATCTTAAAGAAGGTGGGTAAACATAAAAAAGCAGCCGGCATAGCGAATATGCCGGCTGCTTTATTTCGTTATTTTGTCGTTGACGCATAATCGAACTCATCCGGGTGCAGACCGTAACGGGCGTTTTCATTCATGCCGTTGATCGTATCCATATCTTTCGTATCGAGTTCAAAATCGAACACTTCTGCATTGGAGCGGATCCGTTCGGCTGTAACAGACTTAGGAATAGATACAACCTTGTTTTGAAGTGCCCACCGCACCAGAACCTGTGCCGGCGTTTTGCCGTGCTTGTCAGCAATTTCTTTCACCGCATCGTGGTCAAGAAGGTCGCCCTTGCCAAGCGGTCTCCAGCCTTCAAGCTGAATATCATGGCTTTGGCAGTATTCTAACAGGGCTTTTTGGAAAAGACGCGGATGAAACTCCACCTGGTTCACCATCGGCGTAATTTCTGCTGTTTTCAACAGTTCTTCGAGGTGCTGGTCGGTAAAGTTACTGACACCTATTGCACGCACTTTGCCGTCTTTATACAGCTTCTCGAGGGCTCCCCAGGTTTCCTTGAACTTTCCGGGAACCGGCCAATGAATTAAATAAAGATCCACTACATCGACGCCGAGTTTTTTACGGGAGCGTTCAAAGGCTTCCAGCGCTTCGTCGAATCCGTGTTCATTGTTCCACAGCTTTGTGGTAATAAACAATTCATCACGCGGCACACCGCTTTCCTGAATCGCTTCACCGACGCTTTCTTCGTTGTCATAAAAAGAAGCGGTGTCGATGGAACGGTAACCTGCCTGCACGGCAGTTAAAACGGCATTTTTTACTTCTTCGCCTTTTTCTGCCTGATAGACGCCAAGGCCCAGCCATGGCATTTTTACTCCGTTTGCTAAGGTTGTTACAGATGTTTGGATACTCATGTATGATCTTCCTCCTCTGTTGGAATACACCAGTCAATTTCCGGACGCCCGGCTTCTTTTAAAAACTGGTTTGTTTTTGAAAACGGGCGGCTTCCGAAGAATCCTTTATTGGCCGAAAACGGACTCGGGTGTGGTGATTTAATAACTAGATGGTGTTCATTTGTAATAAGCTCTTCTTTTGCCTGAGCATGGCGCCCCCACAAAATAAAGACAACTGGATACTCTTTTTCGTTTGTCTGCCGGATTACTTCATTTGTGAAGGTTTCCCATCCTTTTCCTTTGTGCGAATTCGCTTCCCCTTTTCGCACCGTAAGTACCGTATTCAGCAGAAGCACTCCCTGCTTTGCCCAGGAAACCAGAGACCCGTGACTCGGTTTTTCACAGCCCAGATCTTCTTCCAGCTCTGCGTGAATGTTTTTCAGCGATGGTGGCATGGAAACATCCGGGTTTACTGAAAAACTTAATCCATGGGCCTGCTTTGGCCCGTGGTAGGGGTCCTGACCGAGAATCACGACTTTTGTATTCTCGTATCCTGTATAATGCAGCGCGTTAAAAATGTCGTGCATATCAGGATATACGGTCTTTTCCTGGTATTCCTTTTTTAAAAATTCCCGCAGCTCCTGGTAATACTCTTTATCGAATTCCTTTTCGAGCACAGGAGCCCAGTCATTCTGCAGAATTTCCATAGCCGCGTCGACTCCTTCGCCTGCTGATTTCTTTTACTGTATGCTCTAAATCCTTAATATCCTTTTTTTAGAAAGATCAAACGTAAGCAGCCCGGGAATTGTCAACAGAATGCCACTCCTGTTCATTGTTTTTGCTTCATGGCCGCGTTACGATGAAAAAGACGAAAATGTGATTTGGCATAGTGAAGGAGCGGCAGCCCATGAATGAAACTGATACACCGGCAACACAGCGAAGAAGCCTTAAAGCCATCATTTCTTTAGTACTCGGTTTTGATGCATTCATTTTTCTTGTAATTCTTTTTCCTTTCAGCCTGATTTTCGGCATTATTGGGCTGTGGACCGGTCTTAAAGCACTAAAGGACATTAAGAACTATCATTACCGCGGCAGAAAAGCAGCTTTGGCTGGAGTCATTTTCAGCTTAATCGGAATCATAGTAGGAGCTATTATTACGTTAAATGTATTTGTACTGTGAGAAAAGTCTCGGCGCTTTTAGGTGTAAAAACCCTAAGAGCGCTTTTTACATTCCTTTTATTTATGATACGGACTCCCCGCATTAATCTGTACGGCACGGTAGATCTGCTCTGCAAGCATCAGGCGTATTAATTGGTGGGGAAAGGTTAATGCGGAAAATGACCATTTAAAATCAGCCCGTTTTAATACTTCCCCTGACAGACCGAGCGAGCCACCAATGACAAAAACGATTGTACTCGTTCCCTGGACGGCCAGCTCCTGGAAGGTTGCAGCAAGCTGTTCAGAAGAAATCATTCTGCCTCCCGGATCGAGCGCAATAACGTATCCCCGTTCGGGAACCTTTTTGAGAATGCGTTCACCCTCTGTATTCTTTACCTGCTCATTTTCCTTCTCACTGGCCTGATCCGGTGTTTTTTCATCCTTTACTTCAACAATTTCCAATGAGCCCTGTCTGGTCAGTCTTTTTTTATATTCTGCGATTCCTTCATTGATAAAAGTTTCTTTGCATTTACCAACAGCAATAATTAATATATTCACAGGTCTTTTCCCTCCAGCTTATTTTTCCACAGAAATTATCCACATATTCACAAGTGAACGAGCCTAAATTGATACGGTACATTCTGCTTCCTTTGAGCAACACTCACAGGGTGTGGATATTTTTTGGTTTTCATCCACAAACTTATCCACATCCGGAGCTTTGCCTTCTCCATTTTCCACTGCGTCATCCAACGCTTCTTCTATATGTTCTTTACAGCAGTATATCAAGGGTTTGTCCTTCTTCCTGTATACAATTTTTTCAGCGTCTATTGTAGCATATATTTTCTTCACTTCGATTATCTCTATATTTATCCACAAAAAAGGACCTTCAATGGAAGGCCCTTAATTGATTTATTCACCTGTAGATGCCGTCTGTGTTAATTCTATCTCCGTTGTCTGTTCTTCCCCGTTCCGGTAATACGTTATAGTAACTGTATCTCCGATCTCAGTACTGTTATAGAGATAATTCCTGAGGTCACTGCCTCCCTGCACTTCTTCGCCGTCAATTTGAGTGATCACATCGTTTTGTTCAAGTCCTGCCTCCTGCGCATCAGAATTTGGCTGGACCTGGGTTACGTATACTCCGTGATCCACGTCTTCAGGCAGTCCCAGTTCCTCTGTCCAGTTATAACTCGATAGTTCAGAAATAGATTGAATAGCTACACCAAGCTGCGGACGTTCTACTTCACCGTCTTCTTCTAAATCTTCAATGATCGGCACTGCCACTGATGTGGGAATCGAAAACCCGATGCCTTCCACCGAAGACTGGGCAATTTTCATGGAATTAATTCCAATTACCTGACCGGAACTATTAACTAAAGGCCCGCCACTGTTGCCCGGGTTAATCGCTGCATCTGTCTGCATGACATCTGCTTCCCAGTCATCCTGTCCGTCTCCGTCGTAATCCACCGGAATACTACGGTCCTTCGCACTAATGATTCCTTCTGTCACCGTTCGTGACAGATCGGTGCCGAGCGGATTCCCGATAGCGATTGCCTGATCGCCTACCTGCAGGTCATCGGAGCTGCCAAAATCAGCTACGGTCTCCACCGGTCCGCCGTCTACTTTTAACACGGCCAGATCGGTGTAAGGATCAGTACCGACAATCTCTGCTTCAAGCCGGGTATCGTCCTCTAAGCTGATTTCCACAGAGTTTGCCCCTTCCACCACGTGGTTGTTGGTAACAATAAACGCTGAGCCGTTTTCTTTTTTATAAATGACGCCGGAGCCGGTTCCCTGTTCGACGGATTCTCCGTCCTGCTCCCCGTTGCCCTGAATGCCGGTGTTTTCTGCCTGAACCTGATTAAACACTCCGACTACAGCTCCGGAAACTTCGTTTGCCGCTGCTGTCACCGTACCAGCTTCTGCACTGACTTCTTCCGTGGAGACGTCGGAACCGTTGTCCGATAAATCCGCCGTCCCGTCAATCGTTTCATTATTTTCTCCTAAAACCGAATCATATATAAACGGTGCCGACACTGTCATTACCCCCGCACCGATAATTGCCCCCACAAAGCCTGCAATACCTACGTTTCTGCGACTTTTCTTATGCTTTTGACTTTCCTTTCTTGCATGATCATCATAATAACCCATGTTCCGACACTTCCTTTTTTCATAAGATACCGGGGCTTTCTCCAGTGCTTTTGACACATATTGAAATAAAGACCCTTTATCATACCCGTCTCGGGTGCCGGGATGTATGTTTATTGTACGAAGAAAAAGCACAACCCGTCTAGTAAAAGGGCGTGCTTTTGATAATTTTTTACGTTTATAGAGAATACCCCGCAGGTGTACCAAATATTTTTGTTCAAAGCGCGTGCAGGCTTGTTGGAAGGAACGGATCCGTATCGTAAAGATGAAACGTATGGCCTATTCCTGTTTCCTCTTCTTCGAGTACCTGCTTTACTGTCATCCGTGCCAGGTCCTTCATGTTATTGTCCCGGCTCAAATGCGCGAGATAGATTCTG
This sequence comes from Marinococcus luteus, assembly GCF_900106595.1. Taxonomy (GTDB): domain Bacteria; phylum Bacillota; class Bacilli; order Bacillales; family Marinococcaceae; genus Marinococcus; species Marinococcus luteus. The sequence continues at coordinate 127,169 of NZ_FNNC01000005.1, read as the reverse complement.
CTCGTCCGTTCTCCGACAATATCAGCGAGCGCATAAGCGGAATCTTCATTCGACACGTGCCCGGAATCGCCCAGGATTCGTTTTTTAACATTCCAGGGATAGCGGCCCATACGCAGCAGGTTAATGTCATGGTTTGATTCAAAAATGTACGCATCGGCATTTTTTACCGTGCCTTTGATCTGGTCGCTGACGTAGCCCATATCTGTGGCAAGCGCCAGCTTTTTGCCTTCATGGTGAAACACAAAAAACATGGGATCCGCTGCATCGTGCGAAACGTGGAACGGCTCAAGCTCTATATTGCCAAATGCTTCCGGACGGTTTCGGTCAAGGTGAAATTTCTGTTCAAGAGGCACCTTGCCGATAAGTCCTTCCATGGCCTGCCATGTTTTTAAATTGGCATAAACCGGCAGCTGGTATTTCCGGCTTAAGACCCCGACGCTTTTAATATGGTCACTGTGTTCGTGGGTAACTATCAGCGCGTCCAGCGCTGCCGGGTCCACGCCGATCGCATGTAAATTTTCCACTATTTTTTTGCCGCTCAAGCCTGCATCAATCAACAGACGCTGCTCCCCGGTCTGTACGTATATAGCATTGCCTGTACTGCCGCTGGCAAGTACGCTGAACTGCAGTGTCATTCTATCCTCCTGCTTTCCCTATTCATTAGCCGGCGCTTCTTCCCCGTTTTCCGCTGATCCATTTTCTTCAGCATCTTCTTCCGGGTCAGAGTCATTTTCCGGCACTTCCGGTTCGACCATGATGTCCTCTTCGCCGTTATCCTCCATTACCTGCTCCCATGATTGAACGCGCTGGGTTCTGGCATTCACCAAGTACCTTGATTCTCCGTTCACTTCCACAATATACATCGGTGTATATAAATAAACGTTTTCTCCCTGAGGCGTCACCTGGTTGAAGTAACCAACACTCACATCGCTCACCGTGTCATTTGTCTGCAGAATACCGTTGCTCGGGTTCCCCAGGGCTTCGATAGCATCCTCTGCCGGAATGGTGCTTTCTGCCGGAGTGGCGTCGAGCTCAAAATATGACTGGCGGAAGCCGACAATTTCGTTCTGATCGTTAAACACCAGCTCAAGCTGGGAGGATGTTTCCGGTTTATAAATTTGTTTATCATCAAATGTCTGGTAATAGTACTGCCTGTTTAATTCTTCATCCATCTGGCCCTGCTCATAGTCATCTGCACTCCAGACATAATCATTTAAAAAGGCAGCCAGATCCTCGTTCCGGTTATCCTCAGATATTTCCACCGGTTCCTCGAGCGTGGCGCTCATTCCGATCAGTCGTTCGTTGGATATATACGTAATATCATTAATATTTGAGTTGTCTTCTACCTTTTGGGAGCGGCCGCCGCTTTCAAAATCCACATAGCTTGCTTCAAGGTGAAGCTGCTCAATCTGTTCCGGTAAATCGTCTTCATTAAAACCATAAAGGCGCTGCTCTGCTTCTTCCCCATCCGTTTGAGAAGCAGAGCTTTCCTGGTATTCAATCTGCTGTTCTAAATAGCTGTAACACAGAAACGTATTAAGAAGCAGGAAAACAATAATAAAAATGGTCTTTGTTCTCGCCCAGTCCATCTTATTCTCCTCCTTCTTCGTTATCGTCTCCGCCAAATTCCACTGGAGACCAGCTGCCGTCACAGCGGACAAACCAACCGGGCTCCATATCATAATAGCCGGAATTTTCCCCGTTTCTTGAAATGCTGTAGCCGATTTGTATATCTTCAATCAGCGAAGAACTGCACTGCTCCTGTACAGCATCGAGCGTTTCTTCCCCAGTGGGAAGATCGGTGGAAACACCGGCATCCCCCGTTCTGACCGGATTGTTTTCCAAATCAAACAGTGGACGTGAATACCCAGTCGTCTGCGTGCCTACATTCGACACCTGGATAGAGGCAAAATCACTGCCGTTGGAGTCCCGGAACACCGGCAGCCCTCCTTTATTCATACGAAAAGTATCCGTGGTTTCTCCGTCTACTGTGCTCGAAGAATAATACCGGTATTCATCCGACCATCCGGCATGGTTGTTTACAAATTCAAAGGAAGAAATGAGACTGCTTGTATCATTTCCATCTGTCTGTTCAGAGTAGGTAGGATTTGCATAGCGCAAGTAATCCCCGACATTATTAATCCGCAGCTCTCTCGTTCCGTCTGTAATAACTTCAGTGGAATCACTTGTATAGGTTTGGAGATTCTGTGCATTTTCATCGGCTATCAATACCTGCTGAAATTCATTTGTAGATAAATCTGTAGAAGCATAGGTGTAATTAGTACGTGCCCCCGGATCTTGCGGAAGATAAATATGCTTTTCGTATCCTTCCTGATCGGTATCATGGGTAAGCATACTTTCATGCTCTGCAAGATATTGCTCGTATTCTATTTCATTTTTATCAAGGTTCGTATTGCTGTTTACGACAACTCCCTCATCATAAGAAACAAACACAGCGTTCAGTTCTTCACTCCCTGGTGAAGCCGTTAGTAAGATCCGGTCAATTGACCCGTCCAGCGCTTCTTCCACTTCATTACTTTCATCTTCAAAGCTAAACAGCTCATTCACCATTGACCAGGAGACCGCCGAAGGAAATACAAGCTCCACCGAATATTCTGCTGAAGAAGCGTTCTGATAGAGCTCATCGTGATCCAGATCAGTTACTGATGTCTCGGTAATATCAGCTTCTCCAAGCTGATGGTAAACTTTATCCAAATCAGAAGCAGCCTGATCTTCTGTCATAAGAGAACTGCTTCCATTTGAGCGCACTACTCCCTGAGTGGGGCGTACGACCTCTCCTGCTTCTCTTGTTTCTGCTATTTCTGTCGTTTCCTGTACGCTTTCAGAGGAATTGACATTTTCGTATTCAGGCTGAAACGACCAGTTCTGCCAGGTAAGCAGCAGGCTGCCTATCACTAAAATCGATAATGTCCAGGATTTGATTGTTTCTTTCATGATCCAGCCTCCGCTTTATTAATCACTGAATATGGCAGCGTAATTAATATAGTGGTTCCTTTTTTCCATTCACTGTCAGCCGCAATCTTTCCGCCATGCGCATGGATAAATTCCTTGGCAATCGCAAGCCCGAGCCCAGTGCCGCCGAGATTTCTCGCTCTCGCTTTATCCACCCGGTAAAACCGGTCAAAAATACGGTGCTGGCTTTCTTTCGGGATGCCTACACCCTGGTCGCTGATTTCAACATCCACAGCATCGGCACGCGTAAACATCTGCACACTGATCTCCCCGCCATCCGGCGAATACTTCACAGCATTCGAAAGCACATTATCAAAGACTTGATAAATCCTGTCTTTGTCCATGTCTACGTATACCGGGTAGGAAGGGACCTCTTTATAAAAAGCAATATTTTTATCCTTGTTAATCATTTCAAACCGTTCAATCACCTGATTGATCATTTCAGACAAGTCCACAGTAAAAAAGTCTAAGCTGATTTCGTCACTATCCATCCGCGAAAGCTGAAGCAGGTCGTTCACGAGCCGGATCATTCTGTCCGTTTCGTTCTGGGTCACCTGTAAAAAGCGGGGACCCAGATTTTCGTCCTGCATAGCCCCGTCTTCGAGAGCTTCCATGTAGCTTTTCAGCGTAGTCAGCGGAGTTCTTAATTCGTGGGAAACGTTTGATACAAACTCCCGGCGCTCTCTTTCGATCTTTTCCTGCTCTGTGACGTCATGAAGCACGGTAATCAGGCCGGTAACTGGTCCGTCTTCGTTCCGCACGATTGAAAAATTAGCCTGCAGCAGAAAATCCTGTTCCTCGCTGCTGAAATCCAGCATGATTGCTTCATTGTAATCATACAGATCGCTCGATGTCAGCGTCTCTGACAGGTGCAGAGCTTCCGTAATATATGTGCCTTCCATTTCGTCGCTGTTTTTATTTAAAAGCTGCTCGGCGCGCTTGTTCATTAATATAATGCGCCCGAGTTCGTCAGTAGCTATAACACCATCTGTCATATGAGTCAGAACCGAGCTTAATTTCTTCCGTTCGTCCTCGGTGCTTGCCTGGCTCTCTTTTAATTTCAGCGTCAGCTGGTTAAAGGAATGGGCCAACTGCCCGATTTCATCGTTGCCGTACACGCGGACTCTGCGGGAAAAGTCTCCTTCCCCCATAATTTTCGCCTGGCGCTGCATGTCTGCGATAGGCCGTGTAATCGTGCGGGCAAGCAAAATACCAAGGATCGCGTTTAAAATCAGCACAATAACGCTCGCTGCAATTAAAATACTGCTGATGTCATTTACCAGGCTGTACACGCTCGACATATCAGAACGCACGTACAATACACCCAGAATTTCTCCGTCTTCTTCGATCGGCCGCACAATTAAGCTGACCCTGTGCCCGCTGTCGGCATCCCAGCGCACTTCTTCAAGCGTGTTCCCTAATAACGCCCGCTGTACAAGATCATCGTTTGATTGGTTATTGACGATATCCTGCTCGTTTATGTTCGACGTGCCTAAAATAATTTGGTTGGAGCCGATCACCCTGGCTTCCGGACTCGAATGTCCCGGATCATTGTTTGCTCCTGAGTTGGCAAATTGGCTTAATAAACTATCGATATCCTCCTGAACCGTATTATCGTCTTCTCCTCGACTCTGTGTCAGTTCTTCCTGCACATTATACTCCAGAAGATCTGTCTGCTCAGCGAGCGTATCATTAAAATTTTCCACGAGCGTGTCTTCAAGGGCGCTCGTGAAAAATACGGTAATGAACTGCATCGCTACAAAAATCAGCAGAACGAAGATCAAAATGAGTTTAAAATGAATCGATTTGAAAAAATCGATAATCTTCATACATTACTTCTCCTGTTCTGGATGTTTTAAGTAGTACCCAACACCACGTCTTGTCACAATCCACTCAGGGAAACTCGGATTGTCTTCTACTTTCTCTCTCAAACGGCGCACCGTTACGTCCACGGTACGTACGTCCCCAAAGTAATCATAGCCCCACACGGCCTGAAGAAGATGCTCTCTGGTCATTACCTGACCGATATGGCGGCCGAGGTAAAGGACCAGTTCAAACTCACGATGCGTAAGATCTATCGGCTCACCGCGTTTTGTCACTAAATACGCATCCGGATCTACGAGAAGGTCACCGATTTTTATAGCATTCTGCGGCTCGGTGCTTCCTTCTTCTGCTGCCGGCTGCTTCCTGCGGAGATTGGCTTTAACTCTGGCCAGAAGTTCCCGGTTGCTGAACGGCTTGGTTACATAGTCATCTGCGCCGAGCTCAAGGCCGAGCACCTTATCGATTTCACCGTCTTTAGCAGTTAACATGATGATTGGCATATCAAACCGCTTCCGGACTTCTCTGCATACTTCCATGCCGTCCTTGTTCGGAAGCATGACGTCAAGGAGAATCAGGTCCGGGCCGAAATTATCCACCTTTTCTAAAGCTTCGTCGCCGTCATATGCACAAACAACCTGAAATCCTTCTTTTTGAAGATTAAATTCCAATATATCAGCAATTGGCTGTTCATCATCGACTACTAATATTTTCTCATCCATGTTCCCACCGCTCCATTCCTCAAATGTGAAAAGGCATAAATTCAGTCATCTATGTGTAGTAACACCCTGCCCAGGTATGCCTCTTTATGTTTATTGCAAAATATTTAAGAGGATTACAATTCTCTTTCACATTGTAACACAGCTCTTTATCTGTTCCTATCGAGGCCTAAGGCCTTTGAAAAAAGCGCCTGGACGTCAATGTCCAGGCGCTGGTTATTTTATAAAAATGGTGGCTCGAGACGGAATCGAACCGCCGACACGAGGATTTTCAGTCCACTGCTCTACCGACTGAGCTATCGAGCCATATTAAAGGAAATGCTTTTGCTTGAGTGCTGCTCTTGCTTTTAGAGCCACTGTCCTTACCCTCATTCTTTGCTTATTCGATGAAGCAATTCGGGACGGACAACTCGCAGAACATTCGGAGAAGTATTGCTTGTTGCTCTACCGACTGAGCTACCTGGCCATATTAAAGGAAATGCTTGAATGCTGCTTTAACGACTGATCGTCTGCAATTCAAAAATGGCGGGCCTGACGGGATTTGAACCCGCGATCTCCTGCGTGACAGGCAGGCATGTTAACCACTACACCACAGGCCCTTTTAAAAAGAATACAAGGCGAACCTTGTCGTCTGCTGCTCTCGTTCACTACAGTCACGTACGTTTTGTACGTTCCTTTGCTCTCTCCCTGGCATACTCAACCTTCTGGTGTCTTCTTTCCAAAAACGAGCAGGGGGAAATACACTGCGAATCTTTTCGTCTGTTTCAGCTCTGTTTATTTTCTGCTTGATAAGAAAATGGTGACCCGTACGGGATTCGAACCCGTGTTACCGCCGTGAAAGGGCGGTGTCTTAACCACTTGACCAACGGGCCTTTCATGGTGAGCCATGGAGGATTCGAACCTCCGACCCTCTGATTAAAAGTCAGATGCTCTACCAACTGAGCTAATGGCTCCTGATACGAAGAAATTGTCGCTGTGGATAACGACAACATGAGTAATATTATCACGTCAGAGATACAATTTCAACTAGTTTTATATGAAAAAAGTGATTCATTGAAAAAAAGCATCCACCTCTATGGCAGATGCTTAGTGGTTTTTATTGGATCGCCCATACACCGCGGACCATATTTGTCTGATTCCGGTCCGGTCCTACCGAGAAAATGCTGATAGGAATGTTCGTCAGCTGGGAGATACGTTCAATGTAATGACGGGCGTTTACCGGAAGATCTCCGAGCGACGAAGCACCAGTGATGTCTTCTGTCCAGCCTGGCAGCTCTTCATAAATCGGCTCGCACTCTGCGAGGACTTTCAGGCTCGCAGGGAATTCTTCCATAATCTCTCCCCGGTACTTGTAGGCTTTGCATATTTTCAGCGTTTCAATACCAGTCAGCACATCAATGGAATTTAAAGATAAATCGGTAATACCACTCACTCTGCGGGCATGACGCACGACTACGCTGTCGAACCAGCCAACACGGCGTGGGCGGCCGGTGGTAGTCCCGTATTCATTTCCGACTTCACGAATCTGGTCCCCGGTTTCGTCAGACAGCTCTGTTGGAAACGGGCCGTCGCCCACGCGGGTCGTGTACGCTTTGGAGACACCCACCACGTGCTGAATTTTGGACGGTCCTACACCTGAGCCGATGGTCACGCCTCCAGCGATAGGATTCGAGGAAGTGACAAACGGATATGTGCCCTGATCGATATCAAGCATTACGCCCTGCGCGCCTTCAAACAGCACGCGGCGACCTTTATCGATCGCTTCATTTAATTCTACCGACGTATCACAGACGTACTTCGCAAAGAACTGGCCGTACTCGTAGTATTCGTCCAGAATGTCTTCAAGCTCAAACCCTTCTGCGTCATACATTCTTTCAAGCAGGCGATTCTTTTCTTTCAAATTCCGCGCCAGCTTTTCCCGGAATTCATCTTTATCCAGAAGGTCAGCAATACGGATACCAACGCGCGCAGCTTTATCCATATAAGCCGGACCAATGCCTTTGCGGGTCGTTCCGATTTTATTTGTGCCTTTGCTGTCTTCTTCCACAGCGTCGAGACGCAGGTGATACGGAAGAATCACGTGGGCACGGTTGCTGATACGAAGGTTGCTTGTATCAACTCCGCGCTCATGCAGATATTCCAGCTCCTCGACGAGCGCTTTCGGGTCAATAACCATTCCGTTTCCGATAACACACGTTTTATTATCATAAAAGATTCCGGACGGAATTAAATGAAGCTTGTATTTAGTTCCACCGAAGACAATCGTATGGCCAGCGTTATTTCCACCCTGGTAGCGGGCTACAACCTCCGCATTTTCTGATAAGTAATCCGTTACTTTTCCTTTTCCTTCGTCTCCCCACTGAGTTCCTACAATTACTATTGACGACACAGCGTCCACCTCCACAATCTCTCCTGCCGGCACCTTAGGCATATTTTTTTGTTTATCCGATAACGTTCACTTGGCTTCATCTAAAGTTTTCATGTTTGAATTTTATTATGCAGAAAATCCCTTAGATAGTCTATCAACCACGGCACACAAAGTCAATAAAACACGAACATTAAAAGTTTTATTTGCTTAATTTGTTCGCTTATGCAAAAAGCCCGGAGCCTAAGCTCCGGGTGGGATTTGATTATCATCGTGTCTCCGGTCCAAATTAACGAATTTATTATATTCTTTAATAAAAGCGAGTTCAGCTGTACCGACCGGGCCGTTACGCTGTTTGGCAATAATAATTTCAATGATATTCTGGTTTTCGGATTCCTGGTCATAGTAATCATCACGGTATAAAAACGATACAATATCCGCATCCTGCTCAATACTTCCGGATTCCCTTAAATCAGACATCATCGGGCGTTTATCCTGCCTGGACTCCACCCCGCGGGAAAGCTGGGACAGCGCAATTACCGGGACATTGAGTTCACGCGCAAGAGCTTTTAAATTACGGGAGATCTCCGACACTTCCTGCTGGCGGCTCTCCCCGCCTCTGCTGCTTCCCTGGATCAGCTGCAGATAGTCAATCAGAATCATTCCAATGCCCCGTTCCTGCTTCAAACGGAGGCATTTCGCACGTATGTCGTTCACCCGGATACCCGGGGAATCGTCAATAAAAATGCCGGCCGAAGACAAGCTCCCCATCGCCATCGTGAGCTTTTCCCAGTCTTCTTCCTGCAGCGCGCCGGTACGAAGGCGGTTAGCATCAATGTTTCCTTCCGCACAGAGCATCCGCTGCACAAGCTGGGCAGCACCCATCTCCAGGCTGAAAATCGCCACATTTTCCTCGGTTTTCGTCGCAATGTTCTGGGCAATGTTTAAGGCAAAGGCCGTTTTCCCCATCGAAGGCCTCGCAGCCACAATCACTAGGTCACTGCGCTGAAACCCGGCAGTCATATGGTCGAGCTCGGCAAAGCCGCTCGCAATTCCGGTTACATCATTTTCACGGTTCTGCAGCATTTCAATATTGTCATATGTTTCAATGAGTACGTCTTTAATGGAAACGAAGGCCGACGAACGACGCTCCTGCGACACTTCCATTATGGTCTTTTCAGCTTCGTTAAGTACTTCCTCTACATCGTGTTCTCCGCTGTAGCCTTCGTTCACTATGTTAGTTGCTGCCCGTATCAGCCGACGCAGCAGGGACTTGCTGTATACGCCCTGACTGTAATAACCGACGTTGGCCGCTGTCGGTACAGCGTTTGCCAGATCGGTAAGATAGGAAAGGCCGCCGATTTCTTCGAGCACCTGTTTTGCCTGCAGCTCCGTGCTGACCGTAATAAGATCCACCGGCTCTCCCCGTTCGGACAGCTCAATCATCGTATTAAAAATACGCTGATGCGACTGACGATAGAAGTCTTCCGGCATCAAATGCTCCGTGGCAGTAATGAGTGCTTCTCCCTCTAAAAAGACAGCACCTAAAACAGCCTGCTCTGCTTCAATATTCTGCGGGGGGACCCGTTCTGTGAAAATATCATTCATTGCTTTCACCTCTATAGAACGTGTTGAAAAAAAGAGCCTGGTTCTTACCCTCTGTTTATGACGGGGAAACAGGCTCTTTATTCATCCACGCAGCTGTTACTCTTCCGTCACGTGTACGTTTACGACAGCTGTGACTTCAGGATGAATCTTGATTGGTACTTTGGTGTAGCCAAGCGAACGAATTGGCTGGTCGATTTCTATTTTGCGTTTATCCACTTTCATATTCATGCTTTTCAGCTTTTCAGCAATCTGTTTTGTGGAAACCGCTCCGAACAAACGGCCGCCTTCTCCCGCTTTCGCAGTAAGCTCCACATCTGTTTTTTCGAGCTGCTCCTTAAACTTCTTCGCCTGCTCAAGCTCTTCCTGCTCACGTTCTTTTTGTTTTTTCTGCGTAGCTTCCAGGTCCCTCAGATTGCCTTTGCTTGCTTCCACGGCAAGGTTTTTCTTTAATAAATAGTTTCTGGCGTATCCTTCAGACACGTCTGCAACTTCACCTTTTTTTCCCTGGCCTTTTACGTCTTGTTTCAGTATGACTTTCATTCGGATGTGCCTCCTTGCAAATATTCATCAATAGCCTGCTTCAGGCGTTTTTCCGCTTCTTCAATCGTGACATCGGTCAGCTGCGTTGCCGCGTTCGTTAAATGACCGCCTCCGCCTAAAGCTTCCATTATTAACTGCACATTCACTTCACCAAGTGAACGGGCGCTGATACTAATTTTATCATCCTGACGCTTAGATATCACAAACGAACCTTTAATATCATTCATCGTAAGCAGGGTGTCCGCTGCCTGGGCGATTAAAATCTGGCCGTACATTTCATCTTCCGCAGCGGCGGCAACAGCCATACCGTCACGGTACACCTCCGCCCGTTCGATAAGATGCGACCGCTCGACGTACTGATCGAGGTCTTCTTTTAACAGCATCTGTACCATAGTCGTATCGGCACCGTGCATTTTTAAAAATGAGGCTGCATCGAACGTTCTCGATCCTGTTCGGATGGCGAAGCTTTTCGTATCCACAATAATGCCCGCAAGCATCGCCGTGGCTTCAAGCACATCCATACTGAGCTTTTTCGGCTGATACTCCAGAAGCTCTGTTACAAGCTCGGCCGTGGATGAAGCGTACGGTTCCATATATACAAGCACCGGATCTTCAATGAACTCTTCTCCCCGGCGGTGGTGGTCAAGAACAATCGTACGGTTCACGCGGTCAATCAGCCGCGGCTCGATAACCATGGAGGGTTTGTGTGTATCCACGACGACGAGCAGCGTGTGCTTCGTTACTTCATCCATTGCTTCTGACGGCGTAATAAATTGAGACCAAAGGTATTCGTGGTTTTCAATTTCTTCCATCAGCTTTTTCACATCCGGATTAATTTCATCCGGATCAACGACGACATACGCATCTGTATTATTTACTTCAGCGATTTTAAGCACACCAATAGCAGCACCAATAGCATCCATATCCGGATTTTTATGGCCCATCACAATGACCTGGTCGCTTTCGAGAACAAAATCACGCAGTGCGTGGGAAATAACCCTGGCGCGCACCCGGGTGCGCTTTTCGACTGCATTGGACTTCCCGCCGTAAAAACGAACTTTTCCGTTCGCATCCTTGATGGCTACCTGGTCTCCTCCACGTCCGAGTGCGAGATCGAGACTGGACTGAGCCAGCGAACCAAGTTCCTGCAGAGATGGTTCGCCCGAACCGATACCGATACTCAGGGTGATGGTCACCTTTTCTTTACTCGTAATATCACGTACATAATCGAGCAGTTCAAATTTTGTCTGCTCGAGATGATCAAGGGCATCCTGGTTCATGATAGCAATAAACCGGTCTACAGAGATGCTGCGCAGTAAAATGTCATGATCCCCCGCCCACTCATTCAAAGCGGTAGTTACATGACTCATCAGCCGGCTTCTTGTCTGATCGTCCATGCCCTGGGTAACTTCGGTAAAGTTATCTAAATAAATAAATGCAACGACTGATTTCTCTTTTTGATACATCGCCTGTATATCCGTCGTTTCGGTCATATCAAAAAAATACAGCAGCCGCTCTTCGCGGTGAATATAAACGGTATAATGACGATTTCTCATCGTTAAGTGTATTTCGCTTTCCCCCTGCTTAATCGCTGCAGCCAGACGTTCAGAGACGGTACTGATCGGCTTTCCCATGAACTCTTTCGGCAGGTAGGAAAGAATGAAGGGGTTCGCCCACTGTATCTGATAATTCTTGTCATACAGCAGTATGCCGATAGGCATTTCGGTAACCGCTTCCTCCCCTGCCTTGTTCACACGGTGGGTCAGCGTAGATATATACCGTTCAAGTTCTTTTTCAAATGAACGCTCTGCCTGGATAACATAAATAGCCAAAGCCCCAAGCAGTGTAAATCCTACAGCTCCTATTTCCCATTGAAACCAGGTGAGAAAGGCAAGTGCTATTCCGGCTAGTATGAACAATCCGACGATATGATAGCCGTACCACCGCCGTATTAAAAACTTCGGCATGTAACTCAACCCCTACTTCGTGTCGGTTTGAATGCGTTGCTTCAAGTTTAGACCTAAATCTATTATACCTAAAATGCGGGCTAAAAATAATGCTATTGTTGATAATAATATACTCCCGACAATAATGAGAACCCCGTAGTATTTCGGATAAGATTTAGCATGCAGAAAATAAAAGATCACGGTAAAGCCCTGAATAGCCACAGCCAGCTCTAAAAGAGGAAAAAGGTTCATAACAACAATATACATAGCTGTGCCTTCTTCAAGTCCAATCAAAATAAATATAGAACCAGTCAAATAATACCATATGAGAGACCTCGGAAAATTCCAGTTTCGAAAAGCCGGAAACTGCTGATAGTCCATCCGGACACGCTTCAAAATGACATGAGCGAACACCTGGGTTATAAATGAAAGAATAATGCCTGTACCAATCAGGAGCACCGGGCCGATATACTGAACCAGCGTGACCATCTCTGCTAAGGCATCCAGATTCGAAGTATTTTGATCGATGCTCTCCATCATGCTTCTTGCCTGGGCAATAGAGTCATTTAATGTTTGCTGGATCAATTGGATCGGATCAATATTAAACAGAAGAACCGAACTCAAATAAAATAAAACCAGGCCGATTATATACGCGACAGTTCCTGCAGCAAAAACGGCAAAAGCCGGCTTCTTTTGATGAATAAGCTCACCTGCTGCAATGCCCCCAAGACCGAAAATCAAAGCAGTCGGAAAACCAATACCGCCCGTAAACAGAGTCGCAAGCAGCGCACAGACGATAAACATAAAAACGCCCGGCTTCCATCCGTTTCTTGCCACAAAAATAATAAACGGAAGCGGCATCGCTATCGTTAATATACTTCCCACGACCGGCACAAAGATCAACAGCAGTACCAGCACCAGGAAAACAGCGCTAAAGACGGCTGCTTCTGCGACACTTCTAGCATTTTTCACTTCACGTTCACCTCATTTACAAAGGCAGTCAAATAAATGTACAGCAGCCGCCTGATTGCTTTTACTCCGACATTATCCCCGTGCTGCCTTTATCCCTTCGTATTCATGGAAATTCCATTCGTTCATTTTAGCTTATTCCTTTTCAAAAAGAAAGACGAACAGCCGAATAGTCAAAGGCTGTTCATATCTAAAAAACGCTGACTTCCGTCAGCGCCTTATTTCGTTTATTTATCTGCTGCAGGGCTGCTGTTTATTCTTCATTCGGCAGTTTGAAAGAAGATTCGTTTAGCACTTCCGCTTCTATGTTTTCATCTGCGGCCTGAATATCATCCTGCTTCAGTTCTTCAAGCTGTTTATTAATTTTCGTAATATAAGACTGAACGTCCATGTGAAAACCTCCTTCCCGGTATATAAAACGCTTTAACAATTACTTCATTTATACCCCGGGGAGGAAGCAGACTAAACATACAGCCATTTTTTTACAATAAAACACCCTTTCCCAGGCCTGAAACCTGGAAAAGGGTGCTTCAATGTTATCCTTACTGCTCACGCACGAAAGGAAGCAATGCTACGTGACGGGAACGCTTGATAGCGCGAGTCAGCTTACGCTGATATTTCGCACTCGTACCAGTTACGCGGCGTGGAAGAATCTTCCCTCTTTCTGAAATAAACTTCTTCAAGAGTTCAGTATCTTTGTAATCGATATGAGTAATTTTGTTTACTGTGAAGTAACAAACTTTCCGTCTTTTTCCTCTACGACGTGCTGCTGCTGCCATTGTTTATCCTCCTTTATAAAAGATTGTTTATGCTCTCAGGGGTTTTAGAATGGCAAATCGTCATCTGAAATGTCGATTGGCTGCCCGTTATCCGAAAACGGATCATCGTTTAAATTAGACGAATCGCGATTTTGCTGGCCTGAACCTGAGCTCTGGCTGCTCTGCTGCTGAGAATAGCCGCCTCCCTGCGAAGAACCTCCGCCTCCGGATGCTCCGCGCGGTTCAAGAAACTGCACGCTCTCCGCCTGAACTTCTACTACCGTTACACGACGGCCTTCCTGGTTTTCATAGCTCCGGCTCTGCATACGTCCGTCCACACCGGCCAGGCTGCCTTTTTTCAAGTAATTGGCCACATTTTCTGCCTGCTTCCGCCAAATGACGCAGTTAAGAAAGTCTGCTTCACGTTCGCCCTGCTGGTTGGTAAATGGACGATTTACCGCAATGCGAAAGTTAGCGACTGCTACGCCGTTCGGGGTATAACGCAGATCAGGGTCCGCGGTCAGCCGACCGACTAACACGACACGATTTATCATTTAAACCCCTCCTGATTGTTAATGAAATTAGTCGTCGTTACGAACAACTAAGTGGCGGATTACGTTATCATCGATTTTAACCAGACGGTCAAATTCGTTGGTAGCGTCCGCGGTGCCTTTAATATAGGTTACAACGTAATACCCGTCACGAAAATCATTGATTTCGTATGCGAGACGTTTTTTTCCTACTTCGTCTACTTTTTCAATCTCAGCGCCGTTATCTGTTAAGATTTTGTTGTACCGTTCGATTGTGTTTTTGACACCATCTTCGTCAACATTCGGGCTGATAATGTAAAGTACCTCATAATTCCGCATGCTGCGTCACCTCCTTTTGGTCTTCGGCTCTTTTCCGGTGGAAAAGAACAAGGAGCAAAAAACGCTTATCCGTTTTTAACTCGCAAGTTAAAATTATATCAGCTTGACTTTCATTTTACAATATTTCCGGCAGAAAAATTAAACGTTAAAACGGAAGTGAACGACGTCGCCATCCTTAACGATATATTCTTTCCCTTCAAGCCTTACCTTGCCTGCTTCTTTGGCGCTGTTCATTGCACCTGCCTGCATCAGGTCCTCATATCCGACAACCTCAGCACGGATAAAGCCCTTTTCAAAATCACTGTGAATTACCCCTGCTGCCTGAGGGGCTTTTGTATTTTTGCGGATCGTCCAGGCCCTTACTTCCGGCTCGCCTGCAGTAAAATACGTCTGCAGGCCAAGCAGGGAATAAGCTTCCCGGATCAGCTGGTCAAGCCCCGGCTCTTCAATACCGAGGTCCTGAAGAAATTCATTTTTTTCTTCTCCTTCAAGCTCCGCCAGCTCTTCTTCAATTTTCCCGGAGATAACTACTACGCCCGCCCCTTCAGCTGCAGCGAATTCTCTGACGCGGGAGACGTGTTCATTGTCTTCTGCTTCCATTAAGTCATCTTCGCTGACGTTGGCTACGTATAATACCGGCTTCATCGTGAGAAGCTGGAAGCCTTTAACGATTTTCAGCTCTTCCTCAGTCCATTCCAGGCTGCGCACGGGCTGCTCTTCTTTCAATGCTTCGACAATTTTTTCGAGCACCGCATGCTCCTGCATGGCGTCTTTATCCTTGGACTTGGCAAGCTTTGCCACTTTATCGATCCGCTTTTCCGCCGTTTCAAGGTCTGCAAGAATCAGTTCAAGGTTAATTACTTCGATATCATGGATCGGATCTATTTTCCCGGAAACGTGGGTGACGTCATCACTGTCAAAGCAGCGTACCACGTGGGAAATCGCGTCCACTTCCCGGATATGCGAAAGAAATTTATTGCCGAGACCTTCTCCTTTACTCGCTCCTTCAACAATACCGGCGATGTCTGTAAATTCAAATGCGGTAGGAATCGTTTTTTTCGGCTGAAACATATTTGTTAACTGTTCGAGCCTGCTGTCCGGCACTTCCACAATACCTACATTCGGATCGATAGTGCAGAACGGATAGTTGGCAGACTCCGCTCCAGCCTGGGTGATCGCGTTGAACAATGTTGACTTCCCGACGTTTGGAAGTCCGACTATACCTGTTGTTAAAGCCATTTATTATTTCCTTCTTTCTTTCAATTAATATTTCTCTAAACATAACAAAGAGGACAACCGCAGCTGTCCTGAAAAGCGACTCTTTATCGTTAGCATATTGCTTTGAGTATAGTATAATTTCACTTTTGCGACAACAAGAGCAGCTTTCCCGGAATTATTCAAGAACCTTTTTCACCTTTTTACTGAATTCTTTTCTCGGAAGCATGACGCTATGCCCGCACCCTTCACATTTAATCCGGATATCGGCGCCCATCCGGATAATCCTCCAGCGATTTTCTCCACAAGGATGCTGCTTTTTCATTTCTACAATACTATTGATATCAAAAGGCTGCTTTTCCACCATGAGTCCCGTTTTCTCCTTTCTTCTCAATTCACCTGAATGATTCGATACTTTTTATCCTATCGTACTCCGTCAAAAACCTCAATTAAACTGCCAATTCCGTGTTCAAGGCGGCTGTTGCTTAAATATACCAGTTATTTTTAACCAAACGCGGGTATAGTAAGCTAATACAATTATTTTCAGGGAGGATTCTGGAAAGGAGTTATCTGCTATGGGGAAAAAAGCTGTTTCACGTGAATCCTATCGTACTCATTGTCACGTCAGCATGGATGAACCCGGAAGTGCCGGAGAGCTGGCGGACTGCCTTGCCGGTCATATCCGGGAGCGTGTCACAGATAAAGATATCATCCTTGTCTGTATTGGAACAGACCGCTCGACTGGAGACTCTCTCGGGCCTTTAACCGGAAGCAAGCTTCTTGAAAAACAACTGGAAAACTTTTATATATATGGCACTCTCCAACACCCGGTACACGCTGTTAATTTAGAGGAGACGCTCTCCATCATTGCAGCAGAGCATCCGCATGCTTTTATTATCGCTGTGGATGCCTGTCTTGGCTATCTTCAGAATGTAGGGAAAGTTACTTTGAATGAAGGAGGAGTCACTCCGGGAGCTGCAATGAAAAAGAAGCTCCCAATGGTTGGAGATATGCACATTAACGGCATAGTGAATGTCAGCGGAATGATGGAATACTTTGTGCTGCAAAATACCCGGCTGTATACTATCGACACGATGGCTTCTTTAATAGCCGAAAGCTTCCTTCTTGCCGACCGGTCAATATCAAAGCAGCATGTTCTGCAGGAGAAAGAAGCCACCACCCCTCCGGTAACTTTCCACAATGACGACGACCATGCCCGCTTCCTACGGGAAGCTTCATCCGCCGAACAGACGGATGATAAACACAAAAAAAGCCACCATCGGTATCGCCGGAAGTAGATTGGCCACCCGGATTTCTAACAGACCTGCCAGCTTTAATCCGATAGCGATAATCATCACGCCGCCGGTAGCCGTCATTTCAGTAATAAAAGTATCCATGGCCTCCTGCGGCACCAGCCTGTTAATTTGGACAGCAAAAAGGGCAATGGACCCCTGGTAAATAACGACCGGAATAAACGAAAATAACACTCCGATACCCATCGTTGTTGTAAAAATAAGCGCTGAAAATCCGTCGAGCATTGATTTTGTAAATAAAACATCGTGCTCCTGGCGCAGACCGCTGTCCATTGCTCCAAGCACCGCCATCGCTCCCACCACATATACCAGCGTGGCAGTTACAAAACCTTTGGCTACTGTATTCTCTGTACCGCTGCTCCCCATTCGTTTTTCCACCCACTGGCCGACCGATTCCAGACCATCTTCAATTCGCAGGCGCTCTCCTGCCCAGGCTCCAGTTACCAGACTGCCCACGACAATTAAAAATTGTTCTGTCTGCAGCCCCATCTGGATCCCGAGAAGAACAACCGCCAGCGCCAGCGCCTGCATAATGGTTGTTTTCATTCTTTCCGGTATACGGTGAAACAACAACCCCATTAACGATCCAATAATAATGGTCACTCCGTTGACCAATGTTCCTGTCAGCACCATAAATGTCCGCTCCCTTTTGTTTCTTTACTTCTCTATATACACCCTTTTAGAAATTCCGAGGGGACGCTGATAAACAGCTGTCCAGCCGCCAGAAGCACCGAAGAGATTTTCCATACCGCTTTATTCCTTCCTGAATGAACAAATTTGTTCCTTCCTGCTCAAAAATGGACTACGCGCCTGAATGTGCGCTGCCCTTTTTTCTAAAACAACCTTTAATCACTGTGCCTTTCTTCAGTAACAATTGGGCTTTAAATATTTTACTATGAAATGAACTGAAGCGGGCTTGCCCTAAACGGCAAAAGTTACGTAGCTGATGTCTTTTATCGTTCTTTCCGCCTCTTTCATTTTAAGGAGAGATTATAATGATCGTCCTGTTACCCAATCATAAATACGATACTGCTAAAAGTATACTTGCTTTGCAGCAGCAATCCTACTCCACAGAAGCTATGCTTATAGACAATTTTGAAATTCCTGCTCTAAATGAAACGGTGGAATCTATCCGTTCATCAAAGGAAACCTTTGTCGGCTACTTTGTGGAAGGGGAACTCCGTGCTTTTATTGCTTATGAATATCAGGAGAAAAAGCTGCAACTTACACGGCTCGTTGTCCACCCGGATTTTTTCCGGCGGGGGTTTGCCTCTTACCTGCTGAAATATCTATTAAATCAACATCTCGACACTTTAATCTACGCATACACCAGCGAAAAGAACCAGCCGGCAATCGACCTTTACCATTCGTTCGGATTTGTCATTTCCCGCACATTCAGCCTTTCCGACGGGCACCCAATGGTGGTGCTTGAGCGTCACTCTTCCTACGCCTGATATTTTCCACCGGACTCTACCCTTCGAACCATACAAATCAGCAAAGGCTCCCGGTTAATGAACCGGAAGCCTTTGCTCTATTCTATTTCTTCACTCAGAAGCTGAAGAATCCGCTCCAGGTCCTCATCCGAAAAGAATTCAATCTCAATCTTACCTTTATTTTTTCCCTGCTGAATAGAAACGGAGGTACCAAAATACGATTGGAGTTCCTCTGCTTTTTGTTCAAGGAAAGGAGAGGCCGGCTGTTTTTGCTTTGTTTCACGTGGAACACCCTCGTTCATCTGCTGAACAAGTGCTTCCGTCTGCCTGACATTGAGCGCTTGTTTAACAATCTGTTCGCTTACCTTCACCGCCAGCTCTTTCTTTTTCAACCCAAGAAGCGTTCTGGCGTGCCCCATGGAGATCTCCTTGGTTTCAACGAGCTTTTGCACTTCTGCTGGCAGCTGCAGAAGCCGGATATAGTTGGCAATATGCGGCCGGCTCTTTCCAAGGCGCTTGGAAAGTTCATCCTGAGTAATATCGAGTGATTCCACCAGGCGCTGGTACGCTTGGGCTTCTTCTAATGGATTCAGGTCTTCCCGCTGCAGATTTTCAATTAAAGCGACTTCCATCATCCGCTCATCGCTTAAATCCTTGACGATCGCCGGAATTTCTTTCAAGCCTGCCGCTGAGGCAGCACGGAACCGCCGCTCTCCGGTAACGATGTCGTACCCTTTAATACTTTTGCGGACGAGAATTGGCTGCAGGACACCAAACTCTGCCACAGAGTGCTTCAGCTCTTCAATCGCTTCTTCTTCAAATCGTTTTCTCGGCTGATAAGGGTTCGGCCGTAATTCCTGTACTGGTACGGCAGTGATTTGATCTTCGTTGCCGCCTGTTTCTTCCGGGAAAAAAGCGTTCAATCCTCTACCTAGACCTTTGGCCACCAGCAACCACTTCCTTTGCTAATTCTAAATAGACCTCGGCACCCTTAGACTTTGCGTCATACATAATAATTGGAAGACCGTGGCTTGGAGCTTCCCCAAGACGTATATTCCGGGGAATAATCGTTTCGAATACTTTTTCCTGAAAATATTTTTTTACTTCTTCTATAACCTGAAATCCAAGATTGGTCCTTGCGTCGAGCATCGTAAGCAGGACCCCTTCGATTTCCAGGTCATGGTTTAAGTGCTTTTGCACAAGCCGGACCGTATTGAGCAGCTGGCTCAATCCTTCCAGGGCATAGTACTCACACTGCACAGGGATTAAAATCGAGTCCGAAGCGGAAAGCGCGTTGATCGTTAAAAGCCCAAGGGAGGGAGGGCAATCGATTATTATGTAGTCGTACTGCGCAGCCACATCCTCCAATGCATTTTTCAGCCTTATTTCCCGGGAAATAGTGGAGACCAGTTCAATTTCTGCCCCGGAAAGCTGTATGGTGGCAGGTACTACGTCCAGTTGTTCCAAGGCTGTTCCCCGGACAATATCACGAATATCCGTGTCTTCAACGAGAACGTTATACACGCATTTTTCAACGTCCCCTTTTTCAATGCCGGCCCCGCTGGTGGCGTTACCCTGCGGGTCAATGTCCACGAGAAGCACCCGCTGTCCTACATGTGCCAGACAGGCACTAATGTTTACTGCTGTTGTTGTTTTCCCAACGCCGCCTTTCTGGTTGGCGATAGCAACAGTTTTTGCCATCGATACACCTACTTTCCCAGTTCCATGCTGTTCTTCTTATTTACTGCTTCGATTTTGGTATTCGAATGGTCACCTGATAATAACCATCATAGTCTTCTTCATCCGTATCAATTGTCATACCGCTTTTCGTCACCATGTCTATCGACTCCCGGATCGTATTTAAGGCAATACGGGTATCCCTGGAGACGTGCTTTTTCGGCTGCTTTGTCTTTTTCGGCTTTGGATCAAGCAAAGCAGCAATTTTATCTTCCGTCTGTTTCACGTTCCAGTCCTTTTCGATGGCTTCATCAACGATACGATCCTGGCGCTCCGCCTCCGGCAGCTTCAGAAGCGCCCTGGCATGCCGTTCGGTAATTTCTTTTTCTGACAGCTTCTCCTGAACGTATTCAGACAAATGCAGCAGACGAAGCTTGTTAGCAATGGTCGACTGACTTTTCCCCAGCCGCTGCGCCAGACTTGCCTGGGTGAGCTGGTTCATTTCCAGCAGCCTGGCGTATGCGGCTGCCTCTTCAAGCGCTGTTAATGCTTCCCGCTGCAGGTTTTCAATGAGCGCAATTGAAGCCGTCTGGGTATCATTAAATTCTTTCACCAGCGCCGGTATCTCTTTCCATCCAAGCTTCTGCGAAGCGCGCCAGCGCCTTTCCCCAGCAATAATTTCATAGCCGCCGGACTGCTTTCTGACCGTTATTGGCTGCAGAAGGCCGTGCGTCTGCAGCGATTGGGCTAATTCCGAAAGCTTTTCATCTGAAAAGATGGTCCGCGGCTGAAAAGGATTCGCCATGATTTGATGAATAGGAATCATTTTGACTTCGTGTTCATTAATGCCGCTTTTTTCGGCCTGGTTGTCCCCCAGACCGAACCATTTTTGAATCGACTGTTTCATACCCGTATATCACCTCACTTAAAAACTGCGGCCCTTGATGCTTCACTCGTGGATTTCGTACATATGCTCTTTTCATTCTATCACGTTTCTAAGGGTTGTCGAATGAGCCGTGGGTGATTATAAAGGATTTTTTGCCGGGGTCCCTGGTTTTCTTGGATACGCTTTTGGAGTTTTTTTCTTTTTTTCGAATGTTAAAAGCACCCGCTCGCTCTGTTCTTCCGGGAGCTTCATTTTCTTCGGCGCCGCTGCTTCTGCTTCTAATCTCACCAGGGCGTTTTCCGCCTCATGCAGTTCTTCTTCTCCGCTTGCTCCCTTCCACGCAATGAAAACACCTCCCGGCTTTACAAACGGCAGGCAGAGCTCGAGCAGCACTGGAAGCTTGGCCACGGCACGGGCACTGGCTGCGTCAAACTGATCCCGGTACGTCTTTTGACGCGCTAGCTGCTCGGCCCGGTCATGGATGAGGGTCACTCCTTCAAGCCCGAGTTCACTGACGATTTCTTCTAAAAAACCGATTCGTTTTTTTAAAGAGTCGACGATCGTAACCTGGAGCTCCGGAAAGCAGATCTTGAGAGGCAGACTCGGGAATCCGGCTCCTGAACCAACATCGATCAGGGAGCCTTCCGCCTTAAAGGCCTCCAGGGAAGCTCCGGTAAGAGAATCATAAAAATGTTTTTCGTATACCTCCCCTTCTTCAGTAATGCCTGTCAGATTCATGCGCTCATTCCATTCAACGAGCAGCTGATAATACTGCTCGAACTGCTTTTTCTGTTTATCGTCCAAAGAAATATGTATGGCTTCAAGCCATTCCGGAAACGTTTCTTTACTCATTCTTTTCTTTCCTGCCCTTCACTGGATAATACAACAACGCCTGAACTCCTGGTGTTTACACCTTAGCAAAATGGCGTTGTCTTGAAAAAAAGCCCCTGCTTTCAGTAAGCAGGGGCTTAATCACGCACTGTTACGTTGTTGCCATACGGCCCTGTTCAATATACACAAGCAGTATAGATATATCGGACGGGTTCACCCCGGATACACGGGAAGCCTGGCCGACAGAAAGCGGACGTACTTCTGAAAGCTTTTGTCTCGCTTCAATCGCAATGCCAGAGATGGAATGGTAATCGATACTCTCTGGAATTTTTTTCTCTTCCATTTTCTTCATCCGCTCGACCTGTTCAAGCTGTTTGGAAATATATCCTTCGTATTTCACCTGAATTTCCACCTGTTCGGCTACATCCGGTGCAATAGATGACGGGGCGTCTGCAAATGGAGCAACGTCAGCATAGCCGATTTCCGGCCGCTTCATCAGGTGGGCCGCCGAAGCTGCTTCCTTCATCGCTGTAGAACCGCGGGAAATGAGCATATCATTAATTTCTTCATGCGGCTTCAGGGTAAAGCTTTCCAATCGTTTTTTCTCGGCCTCGATCGATTCTTTTTTATGCACAAATCGTTCGTAGCGGGCCTCCGGGACCAGTCCGATCTCATGACCAATCTCAGTTAAACGAAGGTCGGCGTTGTCATGACGGAGAAGCAGGCGGTATTCCGCCCTCGACGTTAACAGGCGGTACGGTTCGTTGGTGCCTTTAGTGACCAGATCATCAATCAATACTCCAATATACGCATCCGAACGATCGAGGATGACGCCTTCCTTGCCCTGTGCTTTGCAGGCTGCGTTGATTCCGGCCATAATTCCCTGGCCGGCGGCCTCTTCATATCCGGAGGTTCCGTTGATCTGACCGGCGGTAAAGAGACCCTCCACGGTTTTTGTTTCAAGGGTCGGCCACAGCTGTGTCGGCACAATCGCATCGTACTCAATCGCATACCCTGGACGCATCATTTTTACGTTTTCAAGTCCCGGGATCGTTTTGAGTATGCCGAATTGAATGTCCTCCGGAAGACTTGTCGACAGCCCCTGCACGTATACTTCATCTGTATTTCTGCCTTCAGGTTCGAGGAAAATCTGGTGCTTCGGCTTGTCGTTAAAACGGACAATTTTGTCTTCAATTGAAGGGCAGTACCTCGGACCGGTTCCTTCAATCATCCCGGAATACATCGGGGAGCGCTGCAGATTGTTTGTAATCAGCTCATGCGTTTCTGCTCCGGTATAGGTGAGCCAGCAGGGCAGCTGATCGGTAATGAATTCCACTGTTTCGTAGGAAAAGGCCCGCGGCTGCTCGTCGCCGGGCTGGATCTCTGTTTTGCTGTAATCGATGGAGTTGCTGTTAACCCGTGGGGGCGTGCCGGTTTTGAACCGGACCATATCAAGACCGAGCGCTTTAATGCTGTCCGACAAATTGATGGAAGGCTGCATGTTATTCGGACCGCTTTCATACGCGAGTTCTCCAAGAATAATCTTGCCGCGCAGATAAGTACCCGTTGTCACTACGACCGATGAAGCGTAGTAGCTCGCGCCAGTGTTAGTAACTACGCCCTTGCATACGTTATCTTCAACAATCAGTTCCTCCACCAGTCCCTGGCGGATCGTTAAATTGTCTGTGTTCTCAAGGGTCCGCTTCATTTCCTGCTGATAAAGAAATTTATCAGCCTGCGCACGGAGCGCCTGAACAGCCGGCCCCTTTCCTGTATTGAGCATCCGCATCTGGATATGCGTTTTATCAATATTTTTAGCCATTTCTCCGCCGAGCGCATCAATTTCGCGGACCACGATGCCTTTTGCCGGCCCTCCTACGGACGGGTTGCACGGCATAAACGCTACGGCGTCGAGGTTCAGCGTCAGCATCAATGTATTGGCTCCCATGCGTGCAGAAGCAAGACCTGCTTCTACGCCCGCATGTCCGGCGCCGATGACAATCGTGTCATAATTTCCTCCGTTGTAACTCATTACGGTTCCTCCTTCTAGTATTACCCTCCGCCTCCAGCGGATGTATCTATTTTCCGAGACAAAACTGGGCAAACAGCTGATCAATTAATCCGTCATGCACGTTTTCTCCGACAATTTCTCCGAGTTGTTCCCAGGCCCGGGTAATATCAATTTGTACCATATCTACCGGTACTCCCATTTCCACGGCTTCCAGAGCGTCATTTACCGACCGTTTTGCCTGATTCAATAACCCAATATGACGTGCATTGGACAAATAATTCATGTCCGCCGCCTCCACTCCTTCATCAAAAAAGAGGTGGGCAATTGCTTCCTCAAGACTGTCGATGCCTTCATCATTCAGAAAAGAAGCGGCAATAATAGGCCGGCCGGATGTATACTCCCGGAGTTCTTCCTCATCCACCTGTTTGGGAAGATCCGTTTTATTCATTATAACAATAACATTCATGCCTTGAACTGCCTGAAATAATGCTCGGTCTTCATCGGAGAGCGGCTCTGCACTGTTGATGACAAGAAGGATCAGCTCCGCTTCCTGCAGCACCTGGCGGGAGCGCTCTACGCCAATCTTTTCCACAATATCTTCAGTTTCACGTATGCCGGCGGTGTCAATTAAACGAAGCGGCACCCCACGGACGTTTACATACTCCTCGAGCACGTCTCTGGTGGTACCCGGCACTTCCGTTACAATGGCTTTATTTTCATGCACCAAATTATTCATCAGGGAGGATTTTCCTACGTTCGGCCGGCCAATAATCGCTGTGCCGAGTCCTTCCCGCATAATTTTTCCCTGCCGGGCCGTTACGAGCAGCTGATCGATTTCTTCGCCGACAAACGCAACATTTTCTTTTAAAACATTCGTCGTCACAACATCAGCATCAAATTCAGGGTAGTCAATATTCACTTCCACATTGGCCACTGTTTCGAGAAGCTTCTGGCGAAGTTTACGGATGCGTTCGGAAAGCCTTCCTTCAACCTGCTTTAAAGCACTCTGCATGGCCCGGTCGGTTTTAGCCCTGATCAGGTCCATGACACCTTCTGCCTGTGTCAGATCAATACGCCCGTTTAAAAATGCCCGTTTCGTAAACTCTCCAGGCTCCGCCAGCCGTGCTCCCTGACTTAATACGTTATCAAGGACACGATTAACCGAGACCAGTCCTCCGTGGCAGTTAATTTCCACAATATCTTCTCTTGTAAATGTTTTTGGGGCCCTGAGGACAGAAATCATGGATTCTTCAATCACGGAGCCGTCCGCCGGGTCGATAATATGCCCGTAATGGATAGTATGAGTTACCACGTCATGAAGAGATTTTTTGCCCTTGTACACATGATCCGCAATATCCAGCGCTTCGTCTCCGCTCAGGCGGACAATCGCAATAGCCCCTTCCCCGCTCGGAGTGGAAATAGCAGCAATCGTATCTGTTTCCATTCATCAACCCTCCCTGGGTTTTTCTTCATCTATTAGACACACGAAAAGGACGACACCTTTTTCGGCATCGCTTTCGTCGTTTCCTTATATGCTTCTAACTAAATAGAATATCATATGAAAGCAGTTCGCAAAAGGTTTTTATCCACATGTGGATAACCTGTGTACAGCTGCCTGTTTCTTTTTAAAAAACCGCCCGGCAGTCCAGGCGGCAGTTTGTCTTACTTTAGCTTTTCTTTTGCACCGGGTGTAATTACTACGTGACGTCTTGGTTCTTTTCCTGACGATGTTGTTTCAATGTTTTTGTGCTGGTGAAGGGTCTGATGAATAATTTTTCGTTCCGCTGCGTCCATAGGCTCAAGTTTAATTGTTTTGGTTTCCCGCAGAGCTTTCCCGGCCATACGCTCTGCAAACCGCTGCAGTGATTCTTTTCGTTTCCCGCGGTAATTTTCAGCGTCAAGTACAATATGCTGTTTGGCGTCAGCGTACTTATTGGCAGCTGTATTCGTAAGATGCTGGAGCGCATCGAGGGTCTTTCCACGTTTTCCAATCAGAAGGCCGAGAGAAGAGCCTTTGATCTCCATCGCAGTATGCTTCCTGGAGATCTGTACTTCCACTTCTGCTTCTACGTTCATAGCCTGAACCAGATCTTTTAAGTATGCAGCCGCTTCCTCCACAGGGTCGACCCGAAGGAATACTTCTACGGAAGCCTGTCTCGCTCCAATACCCAGAAATCCTTTTCTTGGTTCTTCAAGCACCTGGTACTCGATACGGTCTATCGTTGTTTCCCACTCCTGCACAGCTGTATCTAAAGCTTCTTCTACTGTTTTCCCGGAAACCTTCATCGATTGGTTCACCGTTACCCCGCCCTCCTCGTTCCTTATGTTTCCTCGTACCTGTTTTTCGTTTATAACGGTCATCTATATGCATATGCTGAACGTATGTGTATGTGTAAAATGATTCTGAGTTCATTTACGCATGGTTCCTGTAAATAATTTCTTCAGCACCAGCAGAAATCCCTCTATTTTAAAAGTATTTTTCGCTCCCAGCCGCTGCCGGCCAGAAGCGAAAACAGCTTTTATCTACCTTTTAGGCTTTGTTTTCCCTGAGTTTAACAAACCGGCTTTTTTAAATACATGGGTCAGACTTTTTTTCGTTTCATGGTAATCCATATCCGCTACCGGTTTCCTGGCTATCACTATCAGGTCATAGCCTCCGGGGATCCGGGGCTCAAGCTCTGATAAAGCTTCACGCAGGTAGCGCTTGATCCGGTTGCGCATGACGGCGTTTCCCATCCGCTTGCTGACGGTAAGTCCTGCCCGGTAATGAACCTGCTCCTCTTTTTTTAAGGTATAAAGCACAAATTGCCGGTTGGCGAAGGAAGTTCCGTGCGCAAAAATATAGCTGAACTCGTGATTCTTTTTTAAACGATTGTGCTTTTTCATCACCCGGTCCTCCCCTTTTTCCTGTAATAACCGCCGGCATTTTTATTTTTCTTCCGGCTGAAGACAGAAAAAAAGACCACTGGATAAAATCCGTGGCCTTCTTATGCAGATAATACTTTTCTACCTTTACGACGACGATTTTTCAAAACCTGACGCCCGTTCTTTGTTCCCATTCTCGCACGGAAACCGTGTACTTTTTTACGCTTCCGGTTGTTAGGGGTAAATGTTGGTTTTCCCATAGTGTATCGCACCTCCTCAAGGAGTAATAAACGTTCGAAAACATTCCCGTAAATTATATAGAGAATAAGAAAAACTGTCAACCACCCCCTGACCGATACCAGCGGCTTCTTTCCCTGCATTTGTACACAGCAATTCCTCCTTACTGTGTGGATAAACAAAAGCGAACATAAAAAATGCCCACAGCGTTATGAACAACTTGTACACATAATCTAGTGCTGTGGATAGTTTCTCTACACAAGTTCTTGAGTTTGTGGATAAACAAATATGTTCCCGTTGTTATTCATCTTTTTATTTGCTATTATGGATTAAGTTTCTGTTAATAACATTCCATACAATGCAACCTTATCCACAGCTGTTGATAACTTTGTGGATAATTTTCCACAGCTGTTGGACAATGTTATTCACAGCCCTGTGCATTATGTGTATTTCTTTTTTTACATAATTTTATTATTATTGCACAATAATTTTATACCGCATATAATATGCAACTCCCGCATATTCACTTATTGGGTTTCTTTCTTTCACCATGATAAGATAGAAGCCTTTTCTGTCTTTCCAGCGATTTGAGTCTCCAGCCAAACCATTGTATACTGCTAAACCTGTACGAGAGGAGTGCGTCCTTATTGGAAAATATTACTGATTTATGGAACCAGACATTGGAACTAATGCAGGAAAAAGTAAGTAAACCAAGCTATGAAACGTGGTTGAAAGCGACAGAGGCCTCGGATCTTCAAGGAGATACCGTAGTTATTGAAGCACCAAACGAGTTTGCCCGTGACTGGCTTGAGAGCCGTTATACAAACCTGATTACTGATGCTTTAGAAGATATTACCGGATCCGCGCTGCAGGTGAAATTTGTAATCCCGCAGGCTGAAGCTCCGGTGGAAAATGAACCAGCGCCTCCAAAAGCAGCTCCGTCCGGTTCCAGCCAGGACCCTCCAAAGAGCATGCTGAATGATAAATACTCATTTAATACTTTTGTGATCGGATCCGGGAACCGTTTTGCCCACGCCGCATCGCTTGCAGTAGCTGAAGCGCCAGCCAAAGCATACAACCCATTGTTTATTTACGGCGGCGTCGGCCTTGGAAAAACCCACTTGATGCATGCCATCGGCCATTACGTTATTGATCATAATCCCAATGCCAAAGTTATGTATTTATCCTCTGAAAAGTTTACCAATGAATTTATTAATGCTATCCGGGACAACAAAGCTGTGCATTTCCGGAACAAATATCGAAACGTCGATGTGCTGCTAATCGACGACATTCAGTTTTTAGCGGGAAAAGAGCAGACCCAGGAAGAGTTTTTCCACACTTTCAATGCTCTTCATGAAGAAAGCAAACAAATTGTCATTTCCAGCGACCGTCCGCCAAAGGAAATACCAACGCTTGAAGACCGGCTCCGCTCCCGGTTTGAATGGGGATTGATCACTGATATCACGCCGCCGGACCTGGAAACAAGAATCGCTATTCTGCGCAAAAAAGCGAAAGCGGAAATGCTTGATATCCCAAACGAGGTCATGCTCTATATTGCCAACCAAATCGATACAAACATCCGTGAACTCGAGGGGGCACTCATCCGTGTCGTCGCTTATTCTTCGTTGATCAATCAGGATATGAACGCTGACCTGGCGGCTGAAGCTTTAAAAGACATTATTCCTACCGCCCAGCCTAAGACAGTTACTATTGAGCATATCCAGGAACGGGTCGCGACCCAGTTTCAGATGCCTGTGCCGGAATTAAAAGCAAAAAAGCGTACGAAGAGCATTGCTTTTCCGCGTCAGATCGCAATGTATCTTTCCCGGGAAATGACAGATGCCTCTCTGCCGAAAATCGGCGAGGCTTTTGGCGGCAGAGACCATACGACCGTCATTCATGCCCACGAAAAAATATCAAATCTGATGTCGACAGATACAGAACTGCAAAAAACTGTCCAGGGAATCATCGATCAATTACGCACATAGGTGTGGATAACCCTGCGAAGTTATGCACAACTTATTCACAGAGGTAAATGCCCGATTTAGCAGTTCAAATCTTATTTATCCACATTACTAACAAGCCCTACTGCTATTACTACTTTAAAAACAATATATATAAAGGGAGATGACCTATGCATTTCACCGTCGATCGAGATCAATTTGTGCAACATGTACAAAACGTAAATAAAGCTGTCTCCTCCAGAACGACAATTCCAATACTGACCGGAATTAAAATCGTTGCCGCCGCCGATGGCGTAACATTAACCGGCAGTGATTCTGATATATCCATCGAAACGTTCATTCCAACAGAGGAAAACGATAATCAGTATGTTCAGGTGCAGGAGCAGGGGAGCATTGTGCTCCAGGCCCGTTTTTTTGCAGAAATAGTAAAAAAGCTTCCGGGAGAAGAAATCGAAGTCGTCGTACAGGACCAGTTTGCCACTACAATCCGTTCCGGCTCTGTCGTATTTAACCTGAACGGTCTGGACCCGGAAGAATACCCACGGCTTCCAAAGCTTGACGATACAAATATGTTTCATCTGCCGCAGAGCTTACTCAAGGACATGATCCGCCAGACGGTTTTTGCCGTTTCAGCCCAGGAAACACGACCGGTGTTGACAGGTGTAAACCTTGAAAGTGAAAACGGAGAGCTGATCTGTACTGCTACAGACAGCCACCGGCTCGCTCTCCGGAAAGCAAATCTCGAAGCAGGTTCAGACGCTCCTGATTTATCCAACATTGTTATTCCGGGTAAAAGCCTGAATGAATTAAGCCGCCTGCTGAGCGATGATGATGCCACCGTCGAAATTATTATTACGGAAACCCAGGTAATGTTCCGTTTTCCACATCTCCTGTTTTATTCCCGGCTTCTTGACGGGAAATATCCGGTAACAAAAAATATGATTCCTTCTGAAACCAAAACCGGCGTTGAACTGTCCACGAAAGAATTACTGCAGTCGCTTGACCGGGCACTGCTGCTTTCAAGAGAAACGAAAAACAATGTAATCAACTTAAAAACACTCGGAGACGGAAGGGTAGAGATCAACTCCGTTTCTTCCGAAATAGGGAAAGTGACGGAAAATATTGATTGTGATAAAATAGACGGAGAAGAGCTTCGCATTTCGTTTAACGGAAAAAATATCACAGATGCCCTGAAAGTAATCGACAGTGAAAAAATTCATATTCAATTTACCGGGGCAATGAGCCCATTTGTGGTGCGGCCGACAGACCATGATCAGATGCTGCATTTATTCTCACCGGTACGCACGTATTAAAAATTGAACAATTATACGGCCTTTTGTATAAAAACAGGGGGCCGTTTTTCTTATGTTATGCTGACAGGGAATGTGAAACGAATAGTGCGATATACTGGCATTTTCCGCTTATTTTTAGTAAAATATAGAGTATGAATGAAATATGTTCGGAAACAGGCAGAAGTAATAATTATGCTTTAATATCCGGCGTCGGGAGGATCGATATGGGAGAGGCGATTAATATCACAACCGAATATATAACACTCGGCCAGTTCCTCAAAGAAGCTGGAATCATCGATACAGGTGGTATGGCAAAGTGGTTTCTCTCTGAATTCGCTGTGGAAGTGAATGGAGAAGAAGAAGCCCGCAGGGGAAGAAAGCTGTATCCAGGGGACGTAGTGGAAGTCGAAGAAAACGGAAGCTTCACTATCGGTACCGGCGAAGGATGAGCACAGGCCTGTGTATGTAAAAAACATTCGGCTCAAGCAGTATCGCAACTACGGTGATATTGCTTTGCAAATAGAGAACACTGTAAACGTTATTGTCGGGGAAAATGCCCAGGGAAAAACAAACCTGATGGAAGCTATTCATATGCTTGCTTTTGCGAAATCCCACCGGACTTCCAAAGACAAGGAGCTGATTGGCTGGAATCACGAATTTGCCCGTATCGAAGCTTCAGTAGAGCGGGAGCATCGTCATGTTGATCTCGAAGTTATTCTTTCAGCTAAAGGAAAAAAAGTAAAAAAGAATGGCATCGAACAAAAAAAGCTAAGTGAATATATAGGCGCATGCAACGTCGTCATGTTTGCCCCGGAGGATTTAAACCTTGTAAAAGGCGGGCCGAATATGAGGCGGCGTTTTATTGATATGGAGATTGGTCAGATCAGCCCGGTGTACCTGCACGATCTTTCCAAGTACCAGCGCATTCTTAAGCAGCGCAACCAGCTGCTGAAGGGCATGTTTCCCGTGCCGAGCCGGGAGCAGGAATTAACACTTGAGGTCATCGACGAGCAATACATTGAAGCAGCCGTGAAAGTAATTCAGCGGCGTTACGGATTTTTGCAGCAGCTTGAAGGCTGGGCCTCAGAGATTCATACACGGATCACACAGGGCCGGGAGCAGCTTGAGCTGCAGTATGACCCCTCTGCAAACATTCATGCGGAAATGGAAGCCTCAGCACTCGCTGAACAGCTCCGGGCAGAGCTTGCGCGCCGCAGGGAAAATGAAATCCGCCGGGGACTTTCACTTGCCGGACCGCACCGGGATGAAATGAAGCTTCTGGTCAACGAAAGGGACGTACAGACATATGGCTCCCAGGGCCAGCAGAGAACAGCTGCATTATCGTTAAAAATGGCAGAGATAGAGCTGATACGCTCTTACGTAGGAGAATATCCCATCCTGCTGCTTGATGACGTACTCTCTGAACTCGATCAGCATCGGCAGTCTCATTTACTGGACGCGATCCAGGGAAAAGTACAGACTTTTGTTACAACCACAAGCATTGAAAGCATCAAGCACGAGACAATCGAGCGGGCAACCGTATTTACTGCCCGCCAGGGACAATTGGAAAAACAGTAGGTGGTGAATCACATTGTTTATACATTTAGGCGACGGCACCGTAATACGTTCAAAAGACGTCATTGCGATTTTAGACAGCAACAGTCAGGATTCTTCAAGTATCACAAGACAGTTCCTGCAGGCAGTCGAAAATGATGATAAAGAACAAATTGCAGATTCCGAAGCAAAGTCCGTCGTGGTTACAAAAGAGAAGGTTTATTTCTCCCCTATTTCTTCGTTAACGCTGAAGCGCAGATCGCAAATTATTTCAGAATATGATGAATATCATGAAGAAATCCAGTCAGCCAAAGAGGACTGAGCGAACATAGAGATGAAAACGACGGCAGGTATTAACGGACTACACGCGAGAATTGATCCCGCAGGAAGCGAAGGTGAACAGATTGTCGATGAACCAAAATTCATATGATGAAAATCAAATCCAGGTACTTGAAGGACTCGAAGCAGTCCGGAAACGT
Source organism: Marinococcus luteus (assembly GCF_900106595.1). Lineage (GTDB taxonomy): Bacteria > Bacillota > Bacilli > Bacillales > Marinococcaceae > Marinococcus > Marinococcus luteus. The sequence continues at coordinate 94,844 of NZ_FNNC01000005.1, read as the reverse complement.
CCAGGCATGTATATCGGCTCTACAACGTCCAGAGGACTTCACCATTTAGTGTGGGAGATTGTTGATAACAGCATTGATGAAGCCATGGGCGGCTATTGTGACCAAATATATATTACGATCGAAGAAGACAACAGCATCACCGTAGAAGACAACGGCCGTGGTGTGCCTGTCGGCATGCACGAAAAAATGGGCCGGCCGGCCGTGGAGGTTATTATGACCGTGCTTCACGCCGGCGGTAAATTTGGCGGCGGAGGCTATAAGGTTTCCGGCGGTCTTCACGGCGTAGGAGCGAGCGTGGTGAACGCTCTTTCCGAAACGCTTGATATCGAAGTCCACAGGGAAGGCGAAATCTACCAGCAGGCTTACCGCCGCGGAATCCCGCAGCACGACCTTGAAAAAGTCGGCAAGACAGATAAACGGGGCACGAAGATCCGTTTCAAACCGGATGCGGATATCTTTGAAGAAACGACTGAGTTTGAATTTGAAACGCTCACGACCCGTGTACGGGAACTCGCGTTTCTCAATCGGGGACTCCATATTACGTGTACTGATAAACGCACGGAAGAAGAGCAGGTGCAGACCTATCATTACGAAGGCGGGATTGCTTCCTTTGTGGAATATTTGAACCGTCAGAAGGACACCCTCCACAAAGAGCCGATTTTTCTTGAAGCGAACCGCAACGATATTCAGGTGGAAGTTGCGATGCAGTACAACAATGGGTATACAAGCAATGTGTATTCGTTTGCGAATAATATTAATACTCATGAAGGCGGGACCCACGAGTCCGGATTCCGGACGGCACTGACGAGAGTTATTAATGACTATGCCCGCAAAAACAGCCTGTTCAAAGAAAACGATCCAAATTTGATTGGAGACGATGTGCGCGAAGGACTGGTCGCGATTGTCAGCGTGAAAATTCCGGATCCGCAGTTTGAAGGGCAGACAAAAACAAAATTAGGGAACGGGGAAGCCCGCACCATCACGGATTCATTATTCTCGGAGCATTTTTCAAGGTTTATGAGCGAAAACCCGGATACGGCCAGGACGATCGTAGAAAAAGGGCTGATGGCCTCAAGAGCCCGGGACGCTGCTAAAAAAGCGCGGGAATTAACCCGCCGTAAAAGTGCCCTCGAAGTCAGTTCCCTGCCGGGAAAACTGGCCGACTGCACCTCGAAGGATGCGGCGAGCAGCGAAGTATATATTGTCGAAGGGGATTCTGCCGGCGGTTCAGCCAAGCAGGGACGGGACCGGCACTTCCAGGCTATTCTGCCGCTGCGCGGAAAAATTCTGAACGTGGAAAAAGCGCGTCTGGATAAGATTCTTGCCAACAATGAAATCAGAACCATTATTACAGCTCTCGGAACCGGAATCGGCAACGAATTTGATATCGAAAAGGCCCGCTACCACCGCATTATTATTATGACGGATGCCGATGTGGACGGAGCCCATATCCGGACACTTCTGCTGACCTTCTTTTATCGTTATATGCGGCCGCTGCTTGAAAGAGGATATATTTATATTGCCCAGCCGCCTCTTTATAAGGTCCAGCAGGGCAAATACGTTCGCTATCTCTTTTTCGAGCGTGAACTTCAGCCTGCCCTGGCCGAGCTTCCGGCGCAGCCAAAACCAAATCTTCAGCGCTATAAAGGGCTTGGGGAAATGAATCCGACCCAGCTTTGGGAAACGACCATGGATCCGGATTCAAGAACGACGATGCAGGTTACGCTTGAAGATGCGATGGTGGCCGATGAAGTGTTTGAAACGCTGATGGGCGATCACGTAGAGCCGCGTCGTGACTTTATCCAGGAAAACGCGCATTACGTACAGAACCTCGACGTGTAAGAGCCGGCATTAAGGTGAAACAAAGAAACCCCCGCGAAAGATTAAAGCGGGGGTTTCTATCGAATATAGCAGAAACAGGCATTGAAGCCTGCTGGAATAGAAAGTAGGAGGTTACTGCAATGGCAGAAAACGAATCCAGAGTCACGGAGATTGGTATTGGCGAGGAGATGCGCACCTCGTTTTTAGATTACGCAATGAGTGTTATCGTCAGCCGGGCTCTCCCGGACGTTCGTGACGGAATGAAGCCGGTGCACCGGCGTATTTTATTTGCAATGAGTGAACTCGGCATGACGCCGGAAAAACCGTTCCGGAAGTCCGCCCGTATCGTTGGTGACGTTATCGGTAAATACCACCCGCACGGCGACTCCGCGGTTTATGAAACAATGGTGCGTATGGCACAGGATTTCAGCTACCGCCACCCAATCGTTAACGGGCACGGGAACTTCGGTTCCGTGGACGGAGACGGAGCAGCGGCAATGCGTTACACCGAAGCAAAAATGTCCAAAATATCGCTTGAAATGGTCCGCGATATTAACAAAGACACGATTGATTATCAGGAAAACTATGACGGCAACGAGCGGGAACCGGTGGTTCTGCCGGCGCGTTTCCCAAATCTGCTGGTTAACGGCACATCCGGAATTGCCGTAGGTATGGCTACCAATATCCCGCCGCACCGTCTTGAAGAAGTTATTGACGGGGTACTCGCCCTGAGTGAAGATCCTGATATTACGGTAGAGGAGCTGATGGAATATATCCCCGGGCCGGATTTTCCAACAGCTGCTTCCATTTTAGGCCGCTCCGGTATCCGAAAGGCGTATCAGACGGGTAAAGGCTCAATTATTATCCGTTCGCACGCCTACATCGAAGAAGATAAAAAAGGCAAGGAAACAATCATCGTAGATGAGCTGCCTTATCAGGTGAACAAAGCCCGGCTGGTGGAGCGTATTGCAGAACTGGTTCGCGATAAAAAAATCGACGGTATTACTGATCTTCGCGACGAATCAGACCGTAACGGCATGCGGGTCGTCGTGGAAGTACGAAGAGATGCCAACGCCAACGTTATTTTAAATAACCTATACAAGCAAACGGCACTGCAGACGAGCTTTGGTATTAACATGCTGGCTCTCGTGAACGGCCAGCCGAAGGTGCTTAACCTCAAAGAATGTCTGTATCATTATCTCGAGCATCAAAAAGTAGTTATTAAGCGCCGGACTGCCTTTGAACTTCGAAAAGCAGAGGCCCGTGCCCACATTGTGGAAGGTCTGCGGGTGGCGCTTGACCATCTGGATGCGGTGATTGAACTGATCCGGGGATCGGAAACCACAGAAATCGCAAGAAACGGTTTGATGGAGAACTATGATTTGAGTGAAGATCAGGCTCAGGCTATTCTCGACATGCGCCTGCAGCGTTTAACCGGCCTTGAAAGAGACAAGATTGAACAGGAGTACCGGGAGCTGATGGAGCGTATCCGGGAACTGAAAGAAATTTTGGCTAACGAAGAACGGGTGCTTGAAATCATCCGGGAAGAGCTTACCGAAGTGAAGGAAAAATTCGGTGATGACCGGAGGACACGTCTGGAAGCCGGAGAGAATTCCATCGAAGATGAAGACCTTATTCCGCGGCAGGACGTAGTGGTCACCATCTCGCATCAGGGCTACATTAAACGTATGCCGATTGATACGTACCGGAGCCAGCGTCGCGGCGGCCGCGGCGTTCAGGGAATGGGAACAAATGAAGATGACTTTGTGGAGCATCTGCTGACGACCAATTCCCACCAGACAATTCTTTTCTTTACCAACAAAGGGAAAGTATACCGTTTGAAAGCTTACGAAATTCCTGAATTAAGCCGTACGGCTAAAGGGATTCCATTAATTAATCTGCTTCAGATTGATAAAGGGGAATATATCAGCACAGTCATTCCGATCGAGGAATTCTCGGAAAACGCTTATCTTTTCTTCCTGACGAAAAAAGGAATTTCGAAAAGAACCGTTCTCTCCGCCTTCTCGAACATTCGCAAGGGCGGCCTGTTCGCTATTAATGTCCGGGAGGACGATGAGCTTCACGGCGTGCGGCTCACCTCCGGGGACGATTCCTTAATCATCGGCACAAAGCAGGGAATGTCCATTCACTTCGGCGAAGAGGACGTGCGCTCGATGGGACGTACTGCTTCAGGTGTCAAGGCAATTTCGCTTCGTGCTGACGACGAAGTAGTAGGTATGGATATTTCAGTGGAGAATGAAATGATCCTAATGGTGACAAACAAAGGATACGGGAAGCTTACATCAATTGAAGAATTCAGTAAGCAGAACCGGGGCGGTAAAGGGTTAAAAGCGATTAAACTCACAAGCCGCACCGGAGAACTTGCAGCGATGCGTTCGGTGCCATTGGACATCGACCTGATGGTAATGACCATTCAGGGAGTGGTGATCCGCATGCAGGTAGGTGACGTTTCAAGACTCGGCCGGTACGCCCAGGGCGTGCGCCTTATCCGCCTTGATAAAGGTGAAGCCGTGTCTACAGTAGCCCCTGTAATTGAACAAGAAGCCGCCAAAGAAGAACATGTTCCAGCAGAATCAGAAGAAGAATAGTTCGAGTCCCGGCCGTATTTTAAACGGCCGGGCTTTTTTTGCGTGAGAAATGGAATTTTATTCTAGAAATCTTCATAAGAACAGTGAAAGTAATTGAAGTAAAGCCGGTGCTTGTCAACGGCGATCCCTTTTCTCCAGCCGAAGAGGCTGAGACAGTCAGGGAGCATCATCAGCCGGTATTTGAAGACGTTTATGATACAGCGGTGGAAGCTCATGAATCCATGTGGCGCTCCTGGACAGCCGGAGCTCCCATCGAAATGAAAAAAGCACGTGCAGTTGTTGCTCCCCTGATCGAGGATCTCGAAGAAAACGCTTCTCATATATTTACCAGCTATCAGTTTGCGGAGCAGGAAAAGTACTAAAGTCATCATGCGGTATCAGTGGCGCTGTTGGCTGCGCTGCTGGCTAAAAAGCATAGCTGCAGCCGGAAGGAATGGCTCGGAGCGGCAGAAGGCGGAAAAGCATCCGATTCAGAGCTACCAGATGGCAAAGGCTACCGGAACGCTCAGTGATGAGGCATTGCTGGCTATTTTGCAGCACCATGAACGTGAAGACGGAAGCAGTTATCCACTCGGGATGAAAAACGGCAAAATATATGTGCTGAGCAGCCTTTTAGCAGCGGCGGACATGTACCACTCCATGGCAGCCGAGCGGCGGGAGAATGAGGGGAAATCGGCTTTTCATGCAATGCGCGAGCTGACGGTGCAGTGTTTGGAAAGCTTCCTCCCGCCGTAGTCGAAACATTAACAGAGCAGTTCATTACTGTAATGACCGGAAAGAAGGTGCAGCTCGCCGAGGGCAGCTCTGCTTCTATTGTGCATATGGACCGCCGGGAGATAGAATACCCGCTCGTTCAGCTTGATAAAGATGGTCAGATCATCCAGCTAAATGAAAAGTCAGCCATCCACCATGTGGTCTAGCGTGGTGGATATAGCTTTGAAATCCTTTACATAATTATTAGCGTCTGTTTATAAATTTTCGGAAAAATAAAACATATTCCTTTTACTTCTGAGACTGGCCCAAACGTGATAAGATATTAGAAATAAATATAGTTACAGGCAGCAGAGTAGTGAAAAATCCTGTAAAATTACCCATTTTGAAGGAGGAAGATTCGTGCGAGCAGATAAGTTTTCCCAAGAAGGTCTAACGTTTGATGACGTTTTATTGTTACCGGCAAGATCTGATATTCACCCAAGGGATGTATCAGTACGGACATCGTTAACCGATAAGCTTCCTTTAAATATTCCTGTTGTAAGTGCTGGAATGGACACAGTGACGGAAGCAGATATGGCGATTGCCATGGCACGGGCCGGCGGTCTCGGTATAGTGCATAAAAACATGTCTATCGAAGCCCAGGCAGAAATGGTGGACCAGGTGAAGCGTTCAGAAAGCGGAGTTATTACGAATCCTTTCTTCCTTCATCCGGACCACCAGGTGTTCGATGCAGAGCATTTAATGGGAAAATACCGCATTTCCGGTGTGCCGATCGTTGATGAGAACCAAAAGCTGGTGGGAATCATTACAAACCGCGACCTCCGCTTTATCGAAGATTATTCGATCGGGATCAAAGAAGTGATGACCGCCAACAACCTCGTTACAGCACCTGTGGGAACCACGCTTGAGGAAGCGGAGGATGTACTGCAGAAACACAGAATTGAAAAGCTTCCGCTTGTAGAAAAGGATGGCACGCTGAAAGGCCTTATTACGATTAAAGACATCGAGAAGGTAATCGAATTCCCTCATTCGGCAAAGGATACCCAGGGAAGACTGCTAGTCGGAGCGGCTGTCGGAGTGAGCGCCGATACGGATAAACGTGTGGAAGCTCTGGTTAAAGCAGAAGCCGATGCAATTGTGATCGATACTGCCCACGGTCATTCCAAAGGCGTACTCGATAAAATTGCAGAAATCCGCAACAGCTATCCTGATGTGGTGCTGATAGTTGGCAATGTGGCCACAGCTGAAGGAACCAGGGATTTAATCGAGGCAGGAGCGGACATTGTAAAAGTCGGCATTGGACCGGGCTCCATATGTACCACCCGCGTAGTAGCCGGCGTTGGTGTTCCGCAGATCACCGCTGTATATGAGTGTGCAGAAGAAGCGGATAAGCATAACGTACCGATTATTGCCGACGGTGGAATCAAATATTCCGGCGATATCGCCAAAGCTCTGGCTTCCGGTGCTCATGCAGTTATGCTCGGCAGCCTGCTTGCAGGAGTGACAGAAAGTCCTGGAGAGCGTGAAATTTATCAGGGCCGGCAGTTTAAAGTCTACCGCGGCATGGGCTCGATGAGCGCTATGGAGCGGGGAAGCAAGGACCGCTATTTCCAGGAAAACAGCCAAAAGCTTGTGCCGGAAGGCATTGAAGGCCGTATTCCTTATAAAGGTCCACTGAAGGATACGATTCATCAGCTGCTTGGCGGCTTGAGAGCCGGTATGGGCTACTGCGGTACCCCGACGATCTCATCTTTGCGTGAAGACGCCCGCTTCGTACGGATTACCAACGCCGGCCTGCGGGAAAGCCACCCTCACGATGTACAGATTACGAAAGAAGCACCAAACTACTCTTCCTAAGAACGAAAGACGGGGGCCGGCGGCTCCCGTCTTTTCTATGCCCAGAGATATTTCCCAGGAAATATCTCTGGGCGTTGCCAGGTGCAGGCGGGCGGCTTTATAAAAGGAACAATGGCAGGTATGTTTTAAAATGGGGCTGTGGTAAAATATTCGATAGCAAAACACCACGGAGGTGCAGAGATTGAAGAGAAATAAGTTGAAAACAGCAGGTGTTTCCTGCGTGGCGGCTGCAGCCATCTGGACGTTCGGCAGCACGCCGGCTCAAGCGGCAGAGCCTGAGATAGAAGCAAATGCTTCTATTATGATAGATGCGGACACAGGGCAGGTAGTTTATGAAGACAATACCGATGAACTGCTGTCTGCGGCCAGCATGTCCAAAATGATGACAGAATACATAGTAAACAAAGCAATCGAAGACGGCGACATCAGCTGGAACGATGAAGTAGCAATCAGCGATAAAGTCCGCGAACTTTCTCTTCAGACAAATTTATCAAATGTGCCTCTTCGCCAGGACGAAGCCTATACGGTTGAAGAGCTCTACGAGGCCATGGCCATATACTCTGCGAACGGAGCAACGATAGCTCTGGCAGAACATATCGAGGGAAGTGAGGAAGCTTTTGCCGACCGGATGAATCAGCAGGCCGGAGAGCTTGGCATGGAGAATTATGAATTCGTGAATGCGACCGGGCTGAATAATTCCACGATGGTGGGCTACGCTCCGGAAGGCAGCGAAGAAAACGCAGAAAACATGATGTCGGCAAACGATACCGCCCTTTTGGCTTATCATCTTTTGGATGAGTATCCTGAAGTGCTGGACGTAGCGGGTGTTCCGAAAAAAACATTCAAGGAAGGCACGGAAGAACCAATCGATATGATCAACTGGAATAAAATGCTCCCTGGGCTTGAGCAGGAATACGAAGGAGTGGACGGCCTGAAAACAGGTACCACTGATCTGGCTGGAAATGCTTTTACCGGGACCGTCGAACAGGACGGAAACAGATATATATCGGTAGTGATGAACGCAGAAACGAAAATGTCGCGTTTTACCGAAACGGCTAAACTATACGATTATGCTGAACGCGAGCTTGAAAGCCGGACACTCGTGGAAAAAGGCGGAGAAATCGATGGGGACTCCTCCATTGAAGTTGACGGCGGCCAGGAAGAAAGCATAGATGTGACAGCTGGAGAAAAGCTGGAGCTGATTTCGTCGGAGGAAATAGAACCGGAATATGAAATTGCTGTCTCCAAAAATGAAGCCCCGATCGAAAAAGGGGAAGAAGTCGGGACAGTGGTCGTCACAAACAGCGAAGCCTCGTATGTACAGGGCGGAGAGGACCGCACAGAAGTACCTTTGACAGCAGGGGAAGCAGTGGACGAGCGCGGGTGGTTTGGTAATATTGTGCAGAGCATCGGCAACCTGTTCAGCAGCGTCCGGCACGCAGCTGCTGGTAAATAAAAACCGGCACAAAAGCTTTTTCAGTTGCAAACAAGATGCTTTATCCGGACATAGTATAGTGTTACAATAGGGCTACTGAGTGTTATTATTACACCGCAAAATCGGTGGCAATAGATAGAATAATGGAGCTGGAGGGCTGAAGTATGGCAGAGAGAGGAACAGACCGCGTTAAAAGAGGCATGGCTGAAATGCAAAAGGGCGGCGTTATTATGGACGTCGTTAACGGAGAACAGGCTAAAATCGCCGAAGAGGCAGGAGCAGTAGCTGTTATGGCACTGGAACGGGTGCCGTCAGACATCCGTGCTGCAGGCGGCGTAGCCCGCATGGCAGATCCTACAATTGTTCAGGAAGTGATGGACGCTGTATCGATTCCTGTAATGGCAAAAGCCCGTATCGGCCACATCGTGGAAGCCCGGGTGCTCGAATCACTGGGTGCTGATTATATTGATGAAAGTGAAGTGCTTACACCGGCGGATGATGTGTATCATATGGATAAATCAGAGTACACGGTGCCATTTGTCTGCGGAGCTCGTGATCTTGGTGAAGCGACCCGCCGTATTGGTGAAGGAGCTTCCATGCTGCGGACAAAAGGGGAGCCGGGTACCGGCAACATTGTGGAAGCAGTACGCCATATGCGTTTGATCCAGTCTCAAATCCGCAAAGTGATCGGCCTGTCGAAGGACGAATTAATGACAGAAGCGAAAAATCTTGGTGCGCCGTATGAACTGCTGCTTCAAATTCGCGAAGAAGGACGCCTTCCAGTCGTTAACTTTGCAGCAGGCGGCATAGCAACACCAGCTGACGCGGCTTTAATGATGCAGCTTGGCGCCGACGGTGTATTCGTAGGCTCCGGTATTTTCAAATCCGAATATCCGGATAAATTTGCCCGGGCCATCGTAGAAGCGACGACTCACTATGAAGACTATGAGCTGATCGCTAAGCTGTCCAAAGGACTGGGTACTGCAATGAGCGGGATGGATATTTCCCAGCTTGAAGGCTTTGATCGCATGCAGGACCGCAGTCAGTAATATAAATACAGGGGGTTTTTACTCATGATGAAAATCGGCGTTTTAGCTCTTCAAGGCGCTGTTCGTGAACATGTCAAAAGTTTAGAGGCCCCTGATACGGAAATTATTATCGTAAAACGGCCGGAACAGCTTGAAGAAATTGATGGGTTGGTCTTTCCAGGCGGCGAAAGCACGACGATGCGGCGGCTGGTGGAAAAATATCAATTTTTTGAACCGCTGCAGGCGTTCGCCAAAGCAGGAAAACCAGTGTTTGGCACATGTGCCGGATTGATTTTAATGGCTACTGACGTGTTAGGCGAGCCGGAAGGTCATCTCGAGCTGATGGATATGACGGTTCAGCGTAATGCGTTCGGACGCCAGCGTGAAAGCTTTGAAACCGAGCTTTCCATTCGCGGAGTTGCGGATGATGTCGAAGCGGTATTCATCCGCGCCCCGTTGATTACGGAAGTTGGACAGAATGTCGAAGTGCTTGCAGAATATAAAGATGAAATCGTGGTGGCACGGCAGGATCATCTGCTTTCCTGCTCCTTTCATCCGGAGCTGACGAACGACCGCAGATTTCATCAGTATTTCGTACAGATGGTACGTGAAGCACAGGCGGCAGTAAATGTGTAAATACAATCGCGTTGATGGACAATAGTACTTTTGCTTTTTTCTTCAGAGAGTCGGTGGCTGGTGTGAACCGATGAAAATGCGAAAGGAATCCCGTCCGGAGTAAAACGGTGAACTTAAGTAGCCGTTTTCGGTTCGTCCCCGTTAACAGATGAGAGAAGAAGCCGGCAGTAACGTTTACTGCAACGAGGGTGGCAACGCGGGAAATCAAAGTCTCGTCCCTGATTTACAGGGGCGGGGCTTTTTTATAATATATAAACAGCTACTATGAAGGAGGCATCACCTATGCTAGACCCTAAACGATTGCGAAATGATTTTGATGCAGTAAAAGAGCAGCTTTCGAAACGAAACGAAGATATCAGCGAGCTGGATTCCTTTGAAGAACTCGACCGCGAACGCAGGGAACTGATCCAGGAGACGGAGGAATTAAAGCAGCGGCGCAACACCGTATCCGATGAAATCGCAGCTAAAAAGAAAAATAAAGAAGACGCCGATGAACTGATTACGGAAATGCGGGACGTATCAGGCAGAGTCAAAAAACTGGATGAACAAATCCGTGAAAAGGATGAACGCCTGCAGCAGATTCTGCTTTCCATTCCAAATGTTCCACATGAAACAGTTCCGGTCGGCGAAGATGAATCGGATAACGAAGAGGTAAGAGCCTGGGGAGAAACACCGGTGTTTGATTTTGCTCTGAAGCCGCACTGGGACCTCGGCGTGGATCTGAATATGCTTGACGCTGAGCGGGCTGCAAAAGTAACCGGAAGCCGGTTCATGTTTTATAAGGGAGCCGGGGCACGTCTTGAACGGGCGCTGATTCAGTTTATGATGGACCTGCACAGCGATGAACACGGCTATGAAGAATTGATTCCCCCGTATATGGTAAACCGCGACAGCATGACCGGCACCGGCCAGCTGCCAAAGTTTGAGGAGGATGCTTTTCAGATCCGGGAAGAGGACTATTTTCTCGTACCAACGGCAGAAGTGCCTGTCACGAACATGCACCGCGAAGAAATTCTCGCAGGAAAAGAACTACCCAAAGCCTATACGGCGTTCAGTGCGTGCTTCCGTTCTGAAGCAGGCTCGGCAGGACGCGACACTCGCGGCTTAATCCGCCAGCACCAGTTTAATAAAGTGGAACTTGTACGGTTTACGACGCCGGAAAATTCCTATGAAGAGCTTGAAACATTGACCGGCCATGCTGAGAAAGTACTGCAGCTGCTTGAGCTTCCGTATCGTGTGATGAACATGTGCACGGGGGACTTGGGCTTTACGGCAGCAAAAAAATACGACATTGAAGTATGGCTTCCGAGCTATGAAGACTATAAAGAAATTTCGTCCTGCAGTAATTTTGAGGATTTTCAGGCGAGACGTGCGAACATCCGATTTAAGCGGGACCGTGATGCGAAAACAGAATTTGTGCACACGCTAAACGGTTCAGGGCTTGCTCTGGGAAGAACGGTGGCAGCGATCATGGAAAACCATCAGCAGGAGGACGGCAGCATTAAAATTCCTGAAGTGCTGCGCGGTTATATGGGCAACAAAGAATATATTACAGCAAAATAAGCAGGCTTCGATAAAACTCTGGACGCTTTAGGCGGCCAGAGTTTTTTATAGTTATGCAAAATACTTTCGAAGAAGCGATTGTAATGAAAGCGATTACATTGTAGTATGGGAAGTATCTTCGGGCTGTTTTCGAATCGTATAACGTTATATAATCTTACAAAAAAATTCATAAAATTCTTTCACGAATATTGCAATAATAAAAACAATTACTTATAATTACGTTAATCCACCCGGGGAATTGTTACGAAATTACTAAGGTGAGCTGTGGTTATCTCGGTGATTCGTAATAAAGGATGCAAGGTCATCAAGGTGAGAATGGGAAAAAGAGAAGGGATGCCAATGAGTGTTTCATTAGATCAGGTAGATATGTCGATACTCGGGTATCTGCAGGCTAACGGCAAGGAGTCATACAGTGAAATTGCCCGCTGCCTGGGAGTGAGTGAGGGGACTGTCCGTTCAAGAATTAACAAAATGCTCCGGCATAATGTCTTTGAATTTATCATACATACCAATCCGAACAAAATCGGGCTCGATGTGCAGACGATTATCGGGCTGAGCACAAAGCTCGGGATGCAGGACGAAATCGCGAGTAGGCTTCAGCGTTTTTCCGAAGTAAGGTTTGTCGGTGCTTTCTCTGGTAATCATGATTTAATTTTACAGGCTTATTTTAGAAATAACGAGGACTTAGTGAATTTTGTTAACAGAGATTTAGCACAAATTGACGGAATTTTGAACGCCGATGTGAATGTTGAATTAAAACAGTATAAGGATTCGTTTTCTTATTTAACTTCTGAGTAAAAATAAACATTAAAGGTGGTGGTATCACGGGCACAGTTCAACCCGGAACAGTTTAATCTGCTGCGTAGTATAAAGCAAGCAGCAGAAGATCCAGGACAATCAGCGCTGTAGTCTGAATGAAAAGGACACGAAAAAAAGAAGTCTGGATGACCTCAGAAGGCGCAAGCCGTTGTTCCCAGCCCTGAGTTGAAGGTCTGGAGGGGGCAAGGCGGTGAGCCACTTTTCGAAAACTGTGGGTAATGGCATCGAAAAATCCTCCGCGCATTACAAACGCTGCAATGAAAATGATTAGATAAAACAAACCTACATAAAACACATAATTGATCACATTCAGCAGCCCAAAGGCCGGAGAAAAAATGAAAAACAGCAGGCCGGCAGCTATTAAATTAACGGCAAATATGGAGAGATTCAGCTTCCAATGCATAGACGGAACTCCTTCAGGAATTTTATAACGCCCATTATTATAGCACAACTGCTGCCTGCCGCTGAACGAAATATTTCATTTACGAATAATTGCCCTGTGTGGAAAAACATTAATGCTTTTCGTATAGACAAAGCGAATAAATTTTCATTTTCGCAAAAAATCAAAAAATTAGTGAAAATATTCGCAATATCTTGTATACTTTGTAAATACAGAGATAACAGAAATTTTACACAACAAAATATCGAAAGTTTTGGGGAGGTCAACATATCTTATGAAAAAGACAAAAATGACAGTATTAGCTTCTGCATTAACAGCAAGCACAGTGCTCGCAGCGTGTTCCGGCGGCGGGGGCGGAGAGTCCGGCGGAGACGGCGGCAACGGCGGTGGTGACGGAGGAGGCGAAGGCGAGGCAAGCGGGGAGCAGGTAGTCAACCTGGCACAGTCTGCCGATATTCCTTCCATGGACCCGTCGCTCACCACAGATACATACGGTATTCAGTGGACAGGGGAAATTTATGAAGGTCTCTACCGTCTGGGTGAAAACGGAGAGACAGAAGAAGGGATTGCCACGGGAGAACCGGAAGTGAGTGATGACGCGCTAACGTATACATTTAACCTCCGGGAGGATGCCACCTGGACAAACGGTGACCCTGTCACGGCTCAGGATTTCGTTTATTCTTGGCAGCGTGCCGTGGATCCGGAAACGGCTTCTGAATATGGTCCTTACATGATGGGCGGCGTTATCGACAACGCTACCGAGATCAGTGAAGGCGAAGCAGATCCGGAAGAGCTGGGCGTTGAGGCCGTGGATGATTATACGCTTGAAGTAACGCTTGAAAAAGCGACGCCTTACTTTGAATCATTAGCTACATTCCCAACCTTCCTTCCATTAAATGAAGAATTTATTGAAGAGCAGGAAGATGATTATGCTTTGAGCCCGGACAGCATGATGACGAACGGCCCATTCACAATGGAAGAGTGGAATCAGGGTGAAAGCATGTCGTTTGTGAAAAACGAAGACTACTGGGATGCAGACGCTGTGCAGCTTGAAGAAATCAACGTTCAGGTGGTCAAAGAAGTATCCACCGGCGTTAACCTTTACGATACCGGCGAAGTGGACCGTGCAGGAGTTAGTGCAGAATTTGTGGACGAATACAGCACGGAGCAGGATTTCCGTACGGTAGAGGAGCCGACTGTTTTCTATCTTAAAATGAACCAGGAAGGCAACGAAGCCCTCGATAATGAAAACATCCGTAAAGCTATCCAAATGTCTGTGGACAAAGAAGGATTAACGAACACGATTCTGAACAATGGTTCTATTCCTGCTGAAGGCTTAATGCCTGCAAACTTTGTATTCAGCCCGGACGGTGAAGAAGACTTCCGTGAGCAGAACGGAAACCTTGCTGAAGTAAACAAAGATGAAGCTCAGGATCTCTGGGAGCAGGGCCTTGAAGAGCTTGGCTCTGACAGTGTAGAAGTTGGCTTCCTGGGAGATGACACAGAAACAGCCCAGAATACGAATGCCTATATTAAAGAACAGCTGGAAACTAACCTTGAAGGCTTGACTGTTAACGTCCAGGAAGTGCCTTTCCAGGAGCGTCTGGACCGTGACACGAATATGGATTATGACATGCAGTTTGCCGGATGGGGACCAGACTATGTGGATCCAAACACATTCATGAACCTGTTTGAAACCGACGGTGAAAATAACCATATGGGCTACTCAAGCGAGGAGTACGATTCCCTTCTTGAAGAAGCAAACAGCGAGCTGGCTACAGAGCCGGAAGCACGCTGGGACAACTTCCTGCAAATGGAGCAGATTCTTATTGAAGAAGATGCCGCAATTTCACCATTGTATCAGCGCTCCACGGCTTACCTCTGGAACCCGGCGCTGCAGGGTGTTATCGTAAACTCTGCCGGTCCTGACTTTGAATACAAATGGGCCTACATGAACGAAGATGCGACAGAAGAATAAAAATTAAATAAAATAATATTTTCAGGGGGCAAGAGAGTATATCCATGATAATTGGCTTATACTCTCTTTTCCCTTGTTTCCTGTTAATTTCAAAATTTGTACATCAGAGAAAAACATCATGAAATCTCCAAGGAGGAAAAAAGCACATGGCTCGTTACATTGTCACAAGAATTGTCTACATGGTGATCACGCTCTTTATTATCGCCAGTATTACATTCTTTCTTATGAAATTAATGCCGGGGACACCGCTGAGCGCTGCCGACCGCCTACCCGAAGCCCAGCAGCAGATTGTGCTGGAGCAGTACGGGTTGGACAAGCCGGTGCCGCTGCAATATGTTGACTACATGCTTGGCCTCGTCCAGGGAGACCTGGGGGTTTCTTTTCAGTTCGATAACCGGGACGTTTCATCGATACTTGAGAACCGGATTGGCCCGTCTCTGCAGCTCGGGATTCAGTCGTTAATTATTGGTTCTTTTTTAGGCGCCATCCTCGGGTTGATTGCTGCTATTTTTCATAATGGTATTTTAGACTTTAGTTCCACGCTGCTTGCGGTTATTGGAACTTCCATTCCGTCTTTTATTTTTGCAGGACTTCTTCAATATTACTTAGGCGTGCAATGGCAGGTATTGCCGGTCGCCACGTGGGGCACATTTGCCCACACTATTATGCCGACAATCGCATTATTAATATTCCCTATGGCGATTTGTGCGAGGTTTATGCGTACAGAGATGCTTGAAGTGCTCAATAAGGATTATATTATGACGGCGAGAGCCAAAGGGGTTAAATGGTCTTCTGTAATTTTGAAGCACGGGCTTCGTAATGCTTTGATTCCATTAATTACAGTGCTCGGTCCGCTTGCAGTCAGTCTGTTGACCGGAACGCTTGTTATCGAGCAGATCTTTGCGGTGCCGGGGATCGGGGAACAGTTTGTCACAGCTGTAACGACTAACGATTATCCAATGATTATGGGAACGACGCTGTTTTTCAGTTTCTTGTTCGTTCTGATCATTTTAATCATTGATATTCTTTACGGCATCATCGATCCGAGAATCCGCCTGGATGGAGGGAAATAAGATATTATGCAGCACGAAAATGATAAAGAAAAAAAATATAATAAAGAATTGTTTTCCCCGGCAGACGTCAATGAAGAAGAAACAGAGAAAATCAACCGCCAGAGCCGGACGTTTTGGCAGGATGCGTTCCGTGCCTTACGCAAAAACGTAGCAGCCATGATTTCCCTGGCCGCTTTAGTATTAATTACGCTGCTCGCGATATTTGGCCCAATGATGAATGAATACACGCCGCGAGAGCAGGATCTATCGAGGTCCAACCTGCCTCCAAAAGCACCTGTTTTAGAAAACATTGGGTTTTTAAATATGGACGGCCAGGAAACATACGTGTTTGAACATATCTCTGCCGAGCAGGCGCAGATGAACGCTGAGAGCCGTTTCGGTGAAGGGGACTATGTAGAATATGAAACGCTGAGTGAAGGCGATGGTTCTGTAGGGTCCGCTCAGGTTCAGGCGAGTGTTGATACTTATGCAGAAGCCGGGGTGGAAGAGAACTTCTGGTTTGGTACAGACCGGCTCGGCCGCGATCAGTGGACTAGAACGTGGGACGGTACAAGGGTATCGCTCTACATTGCCCTGATTGCAACGCTGCTTGATTTGTTTATCGGTGTCGCCTACGGCGGTATTTCCGGTTTCTTTGGTGGAAGGACGGATAACATTCTGCAAAGAATACTCGAAATTCTCTCCGGTATACCGAATTTGGTTATTTTAATTTTGATGATTGTTGTCCTGGACCCAGGTATTCTTTCCATATCACTAGCGATTGCAATTACCGGATGGATCGGCATGTCGCGTATTGTCCGGGGAGAAATCTTAAAGCTGAAAAATGAAGAGTTTGTGCTGGCTTCCCAGACGCTTGGTTTATCTAACTCCAAAGTTATTACAAGGCATTTGGTGCCAAATACATTAGGCTTAATCATTATAAACACAATGTTTACGATTCCGAATGCGATTTTCTTCGAAGCTTTTCTAAGCTTTATCGGCCTGGGGCTCCAGGCGCCGAATGCTTCGCTCGGGGTGTTGATTGATAACGGCTTTGATGCTCTGCAGACTACGCCGCACGTATTAATATTCCCGGCCGTCGTGCTGTCGGTGTTAATGATTGCCTTTAACATTTTGGCTGATGGTATGCGTGATGCGTTTGATCCGAAGATGCGCGATTAGAATGTGGGAGGAACGAACATGAGTAATGAAACCATTTTAGAAGTGAAAAATTTAAGTGTTTCCTTTAAAACTGCCAACGGTGAAGTTCAGGCGGTAAGAGACATTAGTTTTTCAGTCGGAAAAGGGGAGACCCTGGCGATCGTAGGCGAGTCCGGATCGGGCAAATCGGTAACGACAAAGGCGCTGATGGGACTGCTTCCGGCACCGAAGGGGTATATTAAAAACGGCAATATTCTATATGGGGATGAGGATTTTGCCAAGCTGAGCGATAAGCAGATGACCAAATACCGCGGTAAGGATTTTGCGATGATTTTCCAGGATCCCATGACCTCCCTGAATCCGACGATGAAGGTAGGAACGCAGGTGATGGAAGGGCTGCGGATGCACCGCGGAATGAACAAAGAGGAAGCGAAAACAGAAGCGGTACGGCTTCTGGAGCTGGTCCGGATTCCGGACGCGAAGGCAAGAATGGATCAGTATCCGCACCAGTTTTCCGGCGGTATGCGCCAGCGGGTGGTCATTGCCATTGCTCTTGCCTGCGACCCGAAGGTATTGATCGCGGACGAGCCGACAACAGCGCTCGACGTAACAATTCAGGCGCAGATTCTCGATATTATGAAAGATATTCAGGAAGAGTTTGAAACCTCGATCATTTTCATTACGCACGACCTGGGTGTTGTTGCAAATGTGGCGGACCGGGTGGCAGTCATGTACGCTGGTAAAATTGTAGAAATCGGCGCTGTCGATGAACTTTTCTATAATCCCAAGCACCCTTATACATGGGGGCTGCTCGGCTCCATGCCGACAGTGGATCAGCGCGAGGAAGAATTATTTGCCATCCCGGGAACGCCTCCGGATCTGCTTCATCCGCCCAAAGGGGATGCTTTTGCTCCCCGGAACCGGTACGCATTAAAAATTGATTACGAAGAGCAGCCGCCGATGTTTCAGGTCTCTGAGACGCATTACGCAGCGACATGGCTGCTGCACGAAAATTCACCGGACGTACAACCACCCGCCTCAGTACAGCAGCGCATTGAGGAGATGGACGGGAAATGGGAGGCAGGACAGTAAATATGAGCGATGAGAAATTATTGGAAATCAAAAATCTGAGCCAGCACTTCAAAACAGGCAGAAAGAGTGTCGTGCGGGCAGTCGATGGCTTGAATTTTGATATATACAAAGGGGAAACGTTCGGCCTTGTAGGAGAATCGGGCTGCGGAAAGTCAACGACCGGGCGCTCGATTATCCGTCTGTATGAAGCGACGAGCGGCGAGGTTTTGTTCAAGGGAGAAAATGTTCAGGGGAAAAAATCCAAGACGGAGCTGAAAAAGTTTAACCGCCAGATGCAGATGATTTTCCAGGATCCGTATTCCTCGCTGAACCCGCGGATGAAGGTCATTGATATTATCGCGGAAGGCATTGACATTCACGGCCTTGCAAACGATAAAGAGGAGCGGCGCCAGCGTGTGTATGAGCTGCTCGAAACGGTGGGGCTGAGCAGGGAGCATGCAGAGCGCTATCCACACGAATTCAGCGGGGGCCAGCGCCAGCGGATCGGGATTGCACGGGCGCTTGCTGTGAAGCCGGAATTTATCATTGCCGATGAACCTATTTCGGCTCTCGATGTGTCGATTCAGGCACAGGTCGTCAACTTAATGAAAAAGCTTCAGCGGGAAGAGGATTTAACGTACTTGTTTATTGCCCACGACCTGTCCATGGTAAAATATATCAGCGACCGTATTGGTGTCATGTATTTCGGCCGGCTGGTGGAGCTTGCTTCGAGTGAAGAGCTGTACAGAAATCCGCTGCATCCGTATACGAAATCACTTCTGTCCGCTATTCCGCAGCCGGATCCGGTACACGAGCGCACAAGACGCCGTCTTGCTTATAACCCGGAAGATCATGACCAGAGCGAAGAGCCTGAGTTCCGGGAAGTAACAAAAGATCACTACGTGCTGTGCACAAGTAAAGAATTTGAAGAGATGCAGCAGCAGGCGCCGGTATAATTTATATTTTCCCGTTCCGTAAGTCTTTGAGGGACGGGGAAATTTTCTTTCTGTATGGGTTGATCAACGGTTGGGCCTGTGCTATGATTATCGTTGTCAGTCACCAAGCTACATATTTTTCAGCACGGAGGAGTACCCAAGTCTGGCTGAAGGGAGCGGTCTTGAAAACCGCCAGGGGCTTTGCGGCCCGCGGGGGTTCGAATCCCTCCTCCTCCGCCATTAATTTACCAGTGAGAACTGCCCCAGACGGCAGTTTTTTTTAACGCCACTATCCGTTACGAGTGAAAAGAGGGCAGACGGTAATGGATCTACATACATATTGGATGCAGGAAGCCATCCGCGAAGCAGAGCAGGCAGAAGCAGCAGGAGAAGTGCCGATCGGCGCGGTCATTGTTTATCAAAATGAAGTGATCGGACGGGGGCGGAACAGGCGGGAGGAAGATCAGCAGGCGTCCGCTCATGCTGAGATGATTGCCATTCAGGAAGCCTGTACGTTTTTAAACAGCTGGCGGCTTGAAGAATGTACGCTTTACGTTACGCTTGAACCTTGTCCGATGTGCGCAGGGGCTATTGTGCAGTCCCGGGTGCCTTCCGTCGTTTTTGGAGCGTATGACCCAAAGGCAGGCTGCGCCGGGACACTGATGAACCTGCTTCAGGAGGAGCGCTTTAATCACCGCTGTGACGTCATCCCCGAAGTTGAAAGCGCGGCCTGTGCAAACCTTCTCACGTCATTTTTCCGGCGAATGAGAGAGAAGAAAAAGAATAATAAGAAAGAAAACGGGGAATAGCTCTACAGTCGTTTAATTCTATTTGGAATATAGAAGCAGTTCGTGCTATATTTAACAAAATTATTGAATAAACAGGGGGTTTTCCAGTGCGTTCAAATCAATTTACCGTGGAAACGGCGCAGAAGCTGTCTGAAAAGCTGAATGTCCCGGCTGAGCAGATTATGCATACACCGCCTCATCTGATTAAAGAAAAAATTGCCGAGTGGGAAGAAAAAGAAGTCGGTAAAAGCGGCTATAAATCTATGTCTGCCGATTGAACCTCATCGGTTGCATATTACCGAAAAAATAGATATACTTATTAATGCGCTTCGATAAGAAGTGCCTAAATATAGTGAACCCATTTGCCGTGCTAAGTGGGGAGGTAGCGGTGCCCTGTACTTGCAATCCGCTATAGCAAGACCGAATCCCTTTCCGAGGCTTTATTTTTGTAGGGTCTGCCCTGCGTAAGTGGTGTTGACGTCCAGGTTCTGCGCAACGGAAACCCGCGAACCCTGTCAGGTCCGGAAGGAAGCAGCAGTAAGCGGACTCTTCCGTGTGCCGCAGAGCTGCCTGGACCGAGCAAACTGCGCAGGTAACGCTTATGAAAATATTGTCGAAGAAAGGTGCACGGCTCTATAAACATATCAGCTAAACGATTCCGTCTCAGGGATCGTTTTATTTTTATATTCGAATGCTTCCTCAGGTCGTTTGAGTTTTGAAAATACCTTTATAAATAGGTATAATGAATAGAGGAAGAAACGGAAAAGAAGGGGGGGAACATGGTTGGGCCATCAAGCTTTATACCGGATGTGGCGGCCGCAGCTGCTTGAAGACGTAGTCGGCCAGGAACATATTACAAAAACGCTTCAAAATGCCCTCGTGCAGGAAAAATTCTCCCATGCTTACTTATTCAGCGGCCCAAGAGGAACAGGAAAAACGAGTGCCGCTAAGATCTTCGCCAAAGCGATTAACTGCGTGCAGGCTCCAACAGCTGAACCATGTAACGAGTGTGACGCCTGCAGAGGGATCATGGACGGCTCAGTCGTTGACGTGATAGAGATTGACGCAGCCTCCAATAACGGTGTGGATGAAATTCGTTATATTCGCGAAAACGTGATTGCCGCTCCAAGGGACATCCGTTATAAAGTGTATATTATCGATGAGGTGCACATGCTGTCGACCGGGGCTTTCAATGCGCTGCTGAAAACATTGGAAGAGCCTCCGAAGCATGCTGTTTTTATTTTGGCGACGACGGAGCCGCACAAAATTCCGCTTACAATTGTTTCCCGCTGTCAGCGGTTTGATTTTAAGCGTATCCAGCCGGAGACGCTGGTCGAACGCATGAAATATATACTCGATGAGCAGCAGGACTCGGCGGAGGAACAGGCACTCTACCTGATTGCCCGGGCGGCGGAGGGTGGAATGAGAGATGCGCTCAGCCTGCTTGACCAGGCAATGTCATTTGCTGAAGAAGCGGTACAGGCAGAAGACGTCCTGGCTATCACCGGCGCCGTTTCGCAGCAGTTTTTGACAGATACTGTGCGGGCATTGAAGGAGCAGAATACAGCCGAAGCGGTACAGGCAGCCGACCGCCTGGTAAAGGAAGGCAAAGACCCGGTTCGTTTTATGGAAGACATCATCTACTATCTCCGGGATATGCTGCTGCACCAGGCGGCTCCGGGGATGCAGGAGCTGCTGGACCGGGCTACACTCGATCAGGAGTTTGAAGCCCTGTCTTCTGATGTCCCGGCAGAATGGATTTACCAGATGATTGATCAGTTAAATAAAATTCACCAGGATATGCGCTGGTCGAGCCATCCTAAAATCTTTCTGGAGGTGGCGTTGATTCAGTCCTGCCATACCTCTGCCGGCAGAACTGCCCCGGCGGCAGAAAGCAGTATTTCGGATGATAGAAATGCGCGTCTCGAAAACCGTATTGCGTCACTTGAAAAAGCGTTGAAAGAAAAACCGGCGCCGCCGGCAGCTCCGGTTCAGGAAGCGCCGGCAGCCGAAGAGCCGAAGCCGGAGCCGGCCAAGCGTGCTTCCAAAAAAGGAGCTTCTTCTTCTCCGTCGCAGGGTAAAGTCAAAGAGATCTTAAAAACAGCGACGAAGCAGGATCTGCAGGGTCTGGCGAGCCAATGGGACAGCGTGATGAATGCGATGCGGTCGAGAAGCGTGCCCGGACATGCCTGGCTGAACAACTCCAAACCAGTAATTGTGAATGAGACAGCCGTGCTTTTGGCCTTTAAAAACGAAATGCACCGCAACATGATTGAAACAAAGTTCCGGGAGGAAGTTATCGACGCCCTTCGGGAAATCACAGGAAAAGAATTGGAGCCATACACGATCCTTTCGAATGAATGGGAGAGGATCAAGGAAGAGTATAAGCAGACTCAGCAGGAAAATGGAACGGAAGAAGCAGAGAGCGAAGAGTCCGAAGCTCCGGAAGATTCGCAGGAAGCGCCGCCGGATCCGTTGGTGGAAGAAGCAGTGAAGCGCTTTGGCTCTGAATTTGTCGAAGTCGTGGATCACTAATATGAGGAGGAATTAATAATGAAAAACCAGGCAAATATGATGAAGCAGATGCAGAAAATGCAGAAGGACATGCAGAAAGCTCAGGAAGAATTGAAGGAAAAATCAGTAGAAGCAACAGCCGGCGGCGGAGCTGTAAAAGTAGTGGCTTCCGGGGACAAACAGATTTTAGACATTGAAATTGACGAAGACGTAGTCGATCCGGATGATGTTGAAATGCTTCAGGACCTCATGCTTGCAGCAATGAATGAAGCACTGAAAAAAGTGGATGAGCTTGTTGAGCAGGATATGGGGAAATTTACTAAAGGAATGAACATTCCCGGAATGTTCTAGGAGGAGATCAGGTGCAGTATCCGACACCTATTTCGCAATTAATCGACAGTTTTATGAAGCTGCCCGGCATCGGCCCGAAAACAGCCGGCCGGCTGGCTTTTTATGTATTAGATATGAAAGAAGACGATGTTCTCGAATTTGCCAAAGCGCTTGTTAATGCAAAACGGGAGCTTACGTATTGTTCGGTCTGCCACCACATTACTGATACGGATCCATGCTATATCTGTCAGGATAAGCAGCGCGACCGCTCTATCGTGTGCGTCGTGCAGGACGTCAAAGACGTTATAGCGATGGAAAAAATGCGGGAATTTTCAGGGCTGTACCACGTGCTGCACGGGGCGATTTCCCCCATGGACGGCGTGGGGCCCGAGGACATTAACGTGCCGGATCTGTTAACCCGGCTGCAGGACGAACAGATTCAGGAAGTGATCATTGCGACGAACCCGACTATTGAGGGAGAAGCTACAGCTATGTATATTTCGAAGCTGCTGAAGCCGACCGGTATGAAGGTGACAAGAATTGCTCATGGTCTCCCAATCGGCGGGGATCTGGAATACGCTGATGAAGTAACATTATCAAAAGCCATTGAAGGACGTCGCGAGCTGTAAGGGGATCTGTATGCCACTGAAAAAAAAGCTGAAAAAACAGGAGCTCGAACGGCTGAAGGACCATATCTACGCTGCGAAGGAAAAAATGGAGCAGTACCAGCAGCTGTTGAATAAAAGCGTGGAGCCGTCGGAAGAACTTACGATCCAGTTCAAAATTCATCAGGCCAAATATGTTTTTTTACTCAAAGAAGCAAGGCATCAGAGGTATGAAGTAAAAACAAGCCCGTTTATTCGGAATTAATACAAAAAAGCCGCTTTAGGCTTCTGGTACATCCGGAGCCTGAAGCGGCTTTTTATATCTTGGTATTTCTGTCTTTACTCAGGTTAATAAACACCTCAAAAGGGGAAGAGAACTACCGAACAAAAGCATGACCATATTTTGAGCTTTCAGGGAAAGGATGAGTCATTGATGAATAATTCAATTCCGGAAATCCGCCTGCATGACGGCCTGACACTTCCAGTCATTGGTTTTGGGACGGCGGCGGTGATTGGGAACGAAGGGGCAAGTGCTGTGGACCGTGCGATTCATGCAGGCTACCGACTGATCGACACGGCGTACAACTATGAGAATGAGGGCACAGTCGGAGAAGCCGTGCGGCGCAGCTCTGTCCCGAGGCAGGAGCTCCGGATTACGTCCAAGCTTCCGGGACGCTATCATAAATATGACAAGGCTGTCCCGGCAATACAGGAATCGCTGTACCGCGCAGGGCTGGATTACTATGACCTGTATTTGATTCATTGGCCCAACCCAAAGCAGGGACATTACGTTGAAGCATGGCAGGCGCTGATTGAGGCCCAAAAATGGGGACTGGTCCGCTCCATCGGGGTATGCAACTTTTTACCGGAACACCTGGAGCATCTTGAAAAAGAGACAGGCGTGAAGCCGAGCATCAATCAAATTGAACTGCACCCGTATTTTAACCAGGAAGAATCAAGAAAATGGCACGAAAAGCATGATATTCAAACCGAATCCTGGAGTCCGCTGGCAAAGGCGAGCGATGTACTGCAGGACGAGACGCTTCGTAAAATAGCAAATAATCACAATAAAACGGTGTCTCAGATTATTCTCCGCTGGCATTATCAGCTGGGCACGATCCCGATACCGAAATCGATGTCGCCCCGCCGGCAGATTGAAAACCTTTCGATCTTTTCCTTTGCGCTCGACGAACGGGAAATGGAGATGCTTGCCTCCTTGAATCATCCGGACGGACGCATAAATGATCAGGACCCGGCGGTATATGAAGAGTTTTAAACCTGAGCTGTATAATATAAAAAAAGCCGGAAAGAGGCAGCTCCTCTTTCCGGCTTTTGCGTAAGGATAAAATTAAACGGTTTTTGGCACCTGATGGAAGCAGCGCTTGTAGATCCACTCGTAGTCGGATACTTTCAAGTCGCGAGGGTTGCCCTCTGTCTGCGGGTCGTTCATTGCTTCTTTGGCAAGACGCTCTGTCATGTCAGGATTTACGCCCTGCTCTTCAAGAGAAGGAATATCGAGCTCTTCCGCGAGATCATACATATACTGTACAGAAGCTTTAGCTGCTTCTTCGGTGCTCATGCGTGCCGTGTCGATGCCAAATGCCTGGGCGACACGTGCAAAACGCTCTGGTGCACCTTTCCAGTTGTATTCCATTACCGGTCCCATCATAGCTGCCACGCACTGGCCATGTGCTACTGGAATGATACCGCCAAGCGTCTGGCTCATGGCGTGCGCAGCGCCGGCAGATTCACTGCCGTAGGAAAGGCCTGCAAGCATAGCTGCCTGGGCCATGCCGTAGCGAGCTTCAAGGTCTTCACCGTCGGCATAGGCGCGGCGGATATATTTTGCAGCGTACTCAATCGCAAGAAGGGCTACTGCGTCTGTGACAGGCTGGGCGAATTTCATTGTATAGCATTCAACCGCGTGAGCGATCGCATCAATACCGGTCATTGCAGTTACATGCGGAGGCATGGATACGTGAAGCTCCGGATCGATGATGGTTACGTATGCCGGGATGAGCGGGCCGCCGGTGTTGAATTTAAATTCGCGGTCTTCGTCTGTGATTACCGCCCACTGGGTTACTTCAGAGCCGGTTCCTGCCGTTGTTGGTACGGTGATGAATGGAGGAATGCGGTGCTCCAGGGGCTTTTTGCCTTCGGCAGCTTCATAATCGAGAATCGAGCCTTCGTGGGTAGCCTCAACACCGATGGCCTTTGCAGTATCCATCGAGCTTCCGCCGCCGACAGCGACCAGGCCGTTGCAGTTTTCTGCTGTGTAAAATTTGGATCCTTCTTCAATCAGGCGTACGGGAGGGTTCGGCTCTACTTTATTGAAGAGCACAACCTCTACACCGGAAGCTTCAAGGTTTTCGATAACAGGCTTTGTTACGCCTGCATTGTGGATGCCCGGGTCTGTGACGAGTAATACTTTGTCAGAGCCGAGAGCTTTGATTTCTTCACCGATATGTTTGATGGCACCGATGCCGTGTTTGATTGCTGTTGGTACTTCAAATGTGTGATAGCTTAACATGCTTTCGACTTTCATATTCATGCTCATGAGAAAATCCTCCTTAAAATACTTCATAATATAGAAATAGTTGGGGTTTGGTGCAAATTATTTATGGGGTTTGTGTCTATAAGAAGGCGTCAACCGGTGTAACCGGAGGACGCCGTATTTTTTGCTGGTTGTTTAGAAAAAGTTCAGAGCTTCCGGATTAGTGTTACGGAAGATGTGTTTTGTTTCGGTGTACTCTTCCATGCCGACTTTACCAAGTTCACGGCCAATGCCGGACTGCTTGTAGCCGCCCCACGGTGCCTGGGCAAAGTAAGGGTGGAAGTCGTTGATCCAGACCGTACCAAGACGGAGACCGGAGGCCACTCGCTCTGCTTTGCTGATGTCTGTTGTAAACGTAGCGCCGGCAAGACCGTAAACGGTGTCGTTCGCTTTTTCCACGGCTTCTTCTTCAGAAGTGAAGGTTTCCACGGTGAGTACCGGGCCGAAGATTTCTTCCTGCACGATTCTCATGTCCGAGCGGCAGTCAGTAAAGATCGTCGGCAGAAGGAAGAATCCTTTTTGGAGCGTTTTGTCGTCCGGACGTCCGCCGCCGACAGCAACTGTTGCCCCTTCCTGTTTACCAATTTCTATATAATTTTCGACCTTGCTCAGGTGCTCCGCGGAAATGAGCGGTCCCATCTGTGTTTCTTCATCCTGGCCGCTGCCGAGACGAATGTTTTTCACCCGGTCGACGATCGCTTTGACGAAATCGTCATGGATGGATTCTTCCACCAGCAGTCGTGCTCCGGCAGAACAAACCTGCCCGGCGTGGAAGAAAGCGGCATTTAAGGCCTGGTCCACGGCAAGATCGAAATCGGCATCGGCGAAAACAATGTTAGGGTTTTTACCGCCAAGCTCAAGTGCGATTTTTTTCATATTGGAGGTGGCGGACTGCATGATTTTACGGCCGGTTTCAATACCGCCTGTAAAGGAAATCAGGTCCACGTCCACGCTTTCGGAAAGCTCCGCACCTACGTCAGTGCCTTTCCCGAGAACCAGGTTGGCAACGCCTGCCGGAAGACCGGCTTCTTCCATCAACTGGAATACCTTGACGGTCGTAAGCGGCGTAATCTCACTTGGTTTTACGATGATGGTGTTTCCAGTCGCAATAGCCGGTGCGATCTTCCATGCTGCCTGCAGCAGGGGATAGTTCCAAGGAGTGATTTGGCCGCACACGCCGACAGGCTCGCGGACGATTTTGCTGTCCGAGTCCGGAAGCGGGGAAGCAATGTATTCGCCGCCGTCTTTATCAGCAAGGCCGGCAAAGTAATGGAACACTCCGGCGATATCATCCATATCGGCACGGCTTTCTCCCATTGTTTTACCAGTATCGAGCGTTTCGAGTTCTGCGAGTTCTTCTTTATCCCGCTCAATAAGCTGGGCAACCTTTAATACGTAAGCTCCGCGCTCTGAAGCGGGCGTAGCGGCCCATGGTCCTTTATCAAATGCACGGCGGGCAGCCTGTACTGCTTTTACAGCGTCCTCGCGGGAGCCTTCCGCTGCCTGCGTAATAACGCTTTGGTCAAGCGGATTAATGATGTCCCGGGTTTCGCCGTTAGCAGCGTCCACCCACTCGCCGTCGATGTACATGCGAATATCCATATGTGTGTGCCTCCTATTCGTTAACTTTGTTAAAAAATTATTTAACGTTTTGAACAACTTAAATCTAACAGCTTTCGAACATCTTGTCAAAGACCTGCCGTGTAATTTTTTGATAATGAAGGAAGAGACCGCCCTTAAATAAATAAATTTAAAAAAGATTTACAGGCTTCTCTCGCGCGCGTGCGAATATACCCGAAAGCTTTTTATTTCCCGGGGAATAAACATAAAGTTCGCAGGCTAATATTTTTGATTAGGGATTTGACAAGAAATTTTTATACGTTAAGATTAGAGACTGTGAAGAAAATATTTAACAAATTGAATTTTTTTAATAGAAAAGGAGGGGCCCATGACTGATTCTCATCACCAGGATGAATGGAGGGAGTCACTCGAAAGCGCCAAAGACATTATAATTGATTCCCTTGCAGAGACCATGGATTTGTACGGTGTAACAAGAAGTGTTGGTACTTTGTATGGGACAATGTATGTTGAAGGCGATATGACGCTGGATGAAATGAGAGAAAAACTCGGAATGAGTAAACCGAGTATGAGCACTGGTGTACGGAAGCTGCAGGAGTTCAACGTCGTAAAGAAAACGCACCGGCGCGGAAAGCGAAAGCAGACCTACGTAGCCGAAAAGGATTTCTTCCGTTTTTTCACCAACTTCTTTACCCAGCAGTGGGAGAGGGAAGTACGGACGAATTTGAGCGCTATCGAAAGCGCCTGGAAACAATTAGACATGCTGATTCAGTCGGAAGAAGCAGAAGAGTCAATAAAAGAAGAAGCCCGGGAGATTCAGCGAATTCTCAGCCAGTCGATTAAGTACTACAAATGGCTGGGTCGTCTCGTAGAGTCTATTGAAACGGGAGAGCTGTTTAAATATATTCCGGTTGAAGAGGATGATAAAGAGAGATAACAGCCATACTTTATCTCTCTGTGAAACGTTTTCGCAATATTTAGAATTTTATTAAAACTTGAGGTGTTGCTTGTGATAGAGAAAAATTTAAACTTACTGAAGAGTCTGGGATTCGTCCTTCTGGTAGCAGCGGTCATGATTTACATAATTGCTACTGGTGACGAAGTCATGTGGAGCGGCTTTATTGCCATGCTTGTTTTCTACGCTTTGATGTACTATGTCGGTGCCTATTTTGCCGCTAAAAAGTCTGATTCTCTCGACGACATGATGGTGGCCAAACGGAGCCTCCCGCTTGTGATCATGATTTTCACCATGGCTGCCACCTGGGTAGGCGGCGGTTATATTAACGGGACCGCAGAATCAACATACGTTGACGGCCTTGTGTGGGCCCAGGCACCGTGGGGTTATGCCCTTAGTCTTATTATTGGCGGTATTTTTTATGCGAGAAAAATGCGCCGCTATGAATTTAAAACCATTATTGATCCGCTCGAGCAGCGGTTTGGCAAGAAAATGGGCGGTCTGCTGTATCTTCCGGCGCTCCTGGGTGAAATGTTTTGGAGCGGCGCGATTCTGACAGCGCTTGGGACTACATTCGGTACTATTTTAGGGATCGATTTTACGACGTCGATTGTCATTTCAGCCATTATTGCGATCGCCTACACCGTATTTGGCGGTATGTGGGCGGTTGCCTATACAGACCTTTTACAGATGATTCTGCTTTTGGGCGGTTTGTTTCTTGTGCTGCCGTTTGCCTTTGGCAACACCGGCAGCCTGAGCGTAAACTGGAACGATTATCAGGCGGATCTTGGCACCTATGCGAACCTTTTTCCACCGCTTGACGGGTGGAACCATCCCGAATGGGGCAGCTATTTCTGGAACTGGTGGGATTATGCCTTTCTATTGATTTTCGGCGGCATTGCCTGGCAGGTATATTTCCAGCGCGTGCTTTCTGCTAAAAATGAAAAAACAGCTATGTGGTTTTCGATCATTGCCGGCGTAGTATGTATTATTGCGGCTGTCCCTGCTGTTCTTATTGGTATGATTGGCTACAACGTTGACTGGGCGTCCTTTGGTACTTCAGCACCGGAAACAGCGGCTATGGTACTGCCGGAGGTGCTTCAGCATCTGACGCCGGGATGGGTAGCGGCTATCGGCCTCGGGGCTCTTGCAGCAGCCGTAATGTCTTCCATGGACTCCTCAATTCTGTCTGCATCCTCGATGGCGTCATGGAATATATACCGCCCGCTGGTTCGTCCGAAAGCCTCCCACGATGAACTGAAAAAAGTGATCAAGACCTCGATCGTGATCATCGGGGCGGCGTCGACGTTGATTGCTTTAAACGTTGGAAGTGTATATACACTGTGGTACCTTGCATCAGATTTGATTTTCTGTATTTTGTTCCCGCAGCTGACGATGGCCTTGTTTTATAAAAATGCGAATGTGTACGGTTCGCTTACAGCATTTGTTGTATCTGTCTTTTTACGCCTTGGCGGCGGGGAGCCCGCGATCGGCCTGCCGGTCTTTCTTCCGTACCCGATGATCGAAGACGGGATTGTACTTTTCCCTTTCCGTACGGTGATCGTGATTATCGCGTTTATTCTCATATTTGTTGTTTCTGAAGCTACGAAGAAAAAGGCTGTTCCGAAGCCGCTTCTTATGCCGCATGAGCGGAATGACAATGAAGCTTTAGAAAAACAGCCATCTAAATAAAATCAAAAAAAGAGCCTGGAAGCAGCAATGCTTTCAGGCTTTTTGGCGTACAGCGCCGCATATAAAAAGAAAAACAGCTTCTACAGCTGTATACTGAAACTTAGGAAGTTTTCGGGAAGGTCAACATACCTAACGACGTTCAGTGCATTTATAGTAACATATTTCCTTCATTTGTCTATTAAACACAAAAAAGAATATCTATAATTAATGCTGTTTTTTAGCTAATATTTGCTTTCCATGCCGATAAGCGCCTGTTTTCATATTATTTCATGGTTATTTGAATTATATGGAAATAATCAAATAGAAAATGATTGAATTTCATCAGCATTTCTATACAATAAAAGAGGTATTTCCACGTGAATTTGATTAGAAGAGGAGACCCTGATGCTTAAACGTTTTTATTCCTATTACCTTCCTCATAAACAGCTTTTTTTCATCGATTTTTTCAGCGCAATCGCTGTTGCAGCACTGGATCTGGTCTTCCCGCTTGTGGTCCAGTGGTTTATTGATTCCCTGCTTCCCCAGGAGGATTGGAATCTGGTCGTGTGGGTCTCAGCCGGCCTGCTTGCTATTTACCTATTCAGCGCGTATCTGCAGTATATCGTCAATTATCTGGGGCACAAGCTTGGCATTAACATTGAAACGGACATGCGGCGTGAGCTGTTCAAGAGCGTGCAGGGCCAGTCGTACCGTTTCTTTGATAATACGAAAACCGGCCACATTATCAGCCGCATCACTAACGATTTGTTTGATATTGGAGAGCTTGCCCATCACGGGCCGGAGGATTTGTTTATTGCCATTATGACGTTTGCGGGCGCTTTTACGATTATGTTTTCGATTAATCCGCAGCTTGCCCTTGTGGCTCTTGTTTTTGTGCCGTTTTTGATTGCACTTATTACCTATACGAACATTCAAATGAACAAAGCCTGGACAAAAATGTATGCAGAAATCGGTGACGTGAACGCCCGGGTGGAGGACAGCGTCTCCGGGGCGCGGGTAGTGCAGTCCTTTACAAATGAAGCCTTTGAAATCGACCGGTTTGCCAAAAACAACAACCGGTACCGCCGGGCTAAGCTGTCGGGCTACCGCACGATGGGCCACACCACGGCGACTATTTTCTTAACAACCCGTCTCATGATTCTGGCTGTGCTTGTTTACGGCGCATGGCTCGTTTACACAGGTGCTATTACAAACGGAGAGTTTGTCGGCTTTATTTTGTACGTGAACGTGCTGTTCAAGCCGATTGAGAAAATCAGTGCCATTTTAGAGCTGTATCCGAAGGGAATGGCCGGTTTTAAACGGTTCGTGCAGATGACAGATGCAGAGAAAGATATTGTCGACCACCCTGATGCAGTAGAGGCTCCGGTGCTTACAGGTGACATTAAGCTCGAGGATGTCACGTTTGGGTATCATGAAAGCCAGCCGGTGCTGCGGGACATGAACGTAACGGTACAAGCCGGAAAAACAGTTGCCTTTGTCGGCTCCTCCGGCGCCGGGAAGACGACAATCAGCTCACTGATTCCGCGATTTTACGATGTGGACGCCGGTGCCGTGACTATTAACGGTATAGATATCCGGAAGATGACAAAAGAATCTCTGCGTTCGCAGATCGGCATGGTGCAGCAGGACGTGTTTTTGTTTAACGGCACGTTGAAGGAAAATATCGCTTACGGACGTTTAACGGCGGAAGAAGAAGAGATTGAAGAAGCCGCCCGGCTGGCGAATCTGGACGGCTTTGTGGAGGAGCTTCCGGATGGGTATGAAACAGAAATCGGCCAGCGGGGGTTAAAGCTTTCCGGAGGTCAGAAGCAGCGGATTGCAATTGCGCGGGCTTTCTTGAAGAACCCGCCGATTTTAATTTTGGATGAAGCGACCTCAGCGCTCGATACGGAAACCGAAGCACTGATTCAGCAGTCGCTGACCCAGCTGGCGGAGAACCGGACGACGATTGTAATTGCCCACCGGCTTGCGACCATCCGCCATGCCGATAATATTGTGGTGGTGACCGGCGGCCGCATTGCTGAGCAGGGAACGTACGAAGAGCTGATCCATAAAAACGGCGTTTTCGCTTCGCTGAACAGTGTGCAGCTTGAATATCAATAAAACGCAATCCTCTCCTGTCTACACGGGGAGGATTTTTTTATGTAAATATGGATGAGAACGATTTCAGCAACCAAAGAATTTTCAAAGTAAGCCGATAAATAAAAGTAGAGGGTATATTACATAGAAAAATTTATTCAGAAAAGGGGACGCCTATGCTGCAATCATTAACACTGCGAAAAAATTATACATCTCGTTTCTGCTCGTACCAAGTATTATTATCGGCTTCAGCTCCTACGCGTCTGCCAAAAACGAAGTCGGCAGCCAGATGAATAGCAACGCCAGGGAAAGCGTTGGTCTGATAAACCAACAGGTGGACGAAGAAATGAACGCAAGAATTGCTGATATCGGCCATTATGCGAACCTCGTCACCGAAGAATCATTTACCGATCCTGAGGCCGAAGAACGTATGCTCGACACCTTTAATGACTATATTCAAACACATGACAAGGTTGTTTCCATGGAGGAAGATCTTCAACAGGAAGTCAGCTACTTTAAAATATCGAGAAAATATTGTTTACGGGCAGAAAATCCTTAGGGGTTTTCTGTTTTTTTTTTATAAAATACAATTAAAACAAGTATTACCCGGGAAATAGAAAGGGGCATCCATTAATAGTCTGTAACTTCAGGAGGGGCCATGAGAAACTTACCGTTCGACATAGGTTTATTTCGCTTTTTTATCTTTTGGTACATATGCGGTCTTGTGCTGCTGACGTTTGATTTGCTCCCGGTATGGCTGGAATGGGCAAACGCTGTTTTTCTGTATTTAACCGGAGTAATTGGAGCTTTTTTTCTGATTCGGTCTTACGGGGGGAAAACTGGAGGCGGGCTGACTGCCGTTATTTTTCTGCTTTCAATGTTTCTTGAAGGGATCGGTGTGCAGCTGAATCTCTTTTTTGGGAGCTATGAATATGCCTCTGATTTTGGGGCGATGATTCTCGGGGTGCCGCTGACGATTGGAGCAGCATGGGTGGCTATCGTTTCGGGTTCACATGCGTTAATGCTGTATGTTCTGGGCATGTTGCCACGCCTGCGCGGATGGGGGGCATTTGTTCTTTATGTGCTGCTTGGGGCGCTTTTGGTCACCGGAATTGATTTTGTGCTCGATCCTGTAAATTACCTGGTGCAGGGGTACTGGATATGGAATGAAGGCGGCTGGTATTACGATATTCCGTTTTCGAATTTCCAGGGCTGGTTTATTATTGGCTTTCTTCTGCATGCGATTATGTATTTGGTTCTCCGTTTTCAGGGAAGATTGTCTGACGTGTCGGCCTATTGGCAGCCGCGCACCGCTGCTTTGTACATTCTGCTAACCTTTATGTTTACCGTGCTCGCGCTGTTAAACGCTCTTTGGCTCGCCGGGGCGATCGGAATTGGTATCATGATTTTTTGCTTTGTGGTGCTTGCAGGAAGAAAGCAGCGTGCCGAAGAAAAGTAACAAAACATTAACAGGTTCTTCACACAAGCATTACATTAAAGGCTTAACATAAGGAGTGTTGATCCCCCAGGTTCATCTCACTGGACAGGTAACCCCCTCTATGCGCCTCCCCGAACCCCCGGGGAGGCTTTTTTTATGCATTCAGAACGTTGAACAGCCTTGGAAGGGGGATGAGCTCGAGCGTCGTGTCTATTCGGGGGTCTGGGTTAGTTTTTTCTTCTGCTTCGGTACAGTAAATCAATTGTTCCTCTTCAAGAAAATAAAGAGAGTCCTGTACTTTCCGCTCCTGAGTGCTGGTTAAATGTACCACGATTGATTCATTATTTTTTAAAGCAGTTTCGGCAGCGGGGGCTGCATGTTTGTTTAATTTATGGAATGCACGGTTTACTTTAATAGCGAGCATGGCGCATGCCTCCTGTTTTACAATTATGGGAATAGGTTTCCCTGTGCTCAGGCGTATTAAGCTTTACTTTCGGCCTATCTTTATACGAAAAGCCCTTCCGGAAAGGAAGAGCTTCTCCTGTTATGCCTGCTGCTTTTCGTCCCAAACCTGCTGCAAAGCCTGTTCAAATGTTTCTGACGGCTGAGCGCCGGAGAGAGTGTACGTTTCATCGAATACATAAAAAGGCACGCCGTCAATTCCTATATAGGAAGCCTCCTGTAAATCTTTTTGCACGCTCGGGGTGTAGGCATCCAGCTCGAGCAGCTCCCTTGTTTCTTCCTCCACGAGGCCGACATCTCCGGCCAGACCGACGAGGGTGTCGATATCCGCAATGTTTTTGGATTCGGTAAAATATGCGCGGAAGAGGCGTTCTGTCATGCGGTTGTTTTTGCCGCGTTCTGTGGCGAACTGCAGCAGCCGGTGGGCGTCGAACGAATTAGCCGGCACTGCTTCGTCCATGTTGTATTCCAAACCGATATCCCGCGCCTGATCGGTGAGCTGCCGGTGAAACGCAATCACCTGCTCCCGGTCCATGCCTTTTTGTTCAGAGAGAAAGGTATGAATGTCCGAAGCTGGATTTTTTGGCATCTCTGGATTCAGCTGAAAGCTGTGATAGACCACCTGAACCTGGTGCTTGAACGGCATGTTTTCCAAAGCGGCCTCAAAACGCCGTTTTCCTAAATAGCAAAACGGACACATTACATCAAACCAAATATCTACCTGCATGCTTTTCCTCCTTTAAAATACGCTATGTACAGTATGAAGAAAAAATTTTTTTCTGCCTACAGAAATGCTTACAGAGAGCGGTTTTTTCCACTCAGATAAAAATCCAGTAAAAAATATCCTTTTCTCGAACGTACGTTCTTGTATAATAGAAGTAATATACTTCTCTTTGAAGGGGATGTGATGCTGATGACTGAAGAACAAAAAACAATCGCCCGCATGATAGCGGCGGAATGGGAAAAAGAAACGGAGGACTGGAAACAGAAGGAACGTCTTCTCCGTAAAGCCTGGGCAGAAAAGTATGAATTAAAACTACGCTGGAAAAATGAAGAAAATGTAGTAGCTGCAACAGGAACATGCACGTATATTGATCACATGAAGCGGCTTATTCACTGGAAGGACGAGCAGGGCAGTTATTATAATATTTCATTTGACCGGATTCTTTCCGTACAAAAAGGGCGTGAAGAGTTGTGAAAAAGGAAGAACTCGCTGTGCTCTCCGCTTATCTGGATAAACAGATTGCTCATTTGACCAGCCGCACGCCCTACAGCAAAGAAGATGATTTGCTTTGTCTGGGTGGACGGCTTGCGTACCAGCAAATTCGTGCTGAAGTACAGAAAATAGCAGAGCAGAAAGAAAATTACTATAAATAATCTGGTGAAAAAACGGTGAGGAAACAATTTATGGTATTCTGAGGGAAGAAGGTATTCAAAATTACTCTGTTGGTTTTGAAACCGTTATCTTGATGAGCTCAGACCCGGGAGGGGACACCATGAAAATAGGAATGATTGGCATCGGGGACATTGCCAAAAAAGCGTATCTCCCCATTTTAAGCAACTTAAAAGATGTAGAACTGCACGTGTACACAAGAAACCCGGATACGTTAAAAGAAATTGCTGATACGTATACGATACCTCACACATATCAGCAGATGGACGAATGGCTGAGCTGTGGTATGAAAGCAGCATTTGTGCATACAGCGACCGTAGCGCATGAGCCTATTATAGATGCGCTGCTCGACATGGGCATCCACGTGTATGTGGACAAGCCGATTACGTATCACGCCGAATCTGCCCAAAGGCTGCTTACCAAAGCCAAAGAGAAGCGGCTGCTGTTAATGACCGGGTTTAACCGCCGGCATGCCCCTTCCTATCAAAAGCTGATGGAAGCAGAGGACACGAATATGATTATTGTTCAAAAGCATCGGGGCCACCAGGCAGTGGATGCCCGTACGTTTGTGTTTGACGACTTTATCCATGTGATTGATACGATTTTGTATTTGTTTCCGGAGACAATTGAGAACATGACGGTGAGCGGTAAAGGAGAATATGATCTTCTGCACCATGTGACGCTTCAGCTTGAGTCACCCAATGTGACGGCGCTCGGTATTATGAACCGCGAAGCCGGCACCTCTCTGGAACGTGTAGACGTGATGAATCAGGAGCAGACGTTGACGGTAAGTAATGTCCGGGACGTCAGTGTCCATAAAAATAAAGACGTTTGGCACCAGGGAGAAAACGACTGGGAATCCACATTGAAAAAGCGCGGTTTTGAAACTATTATTACAACCTTTCTGGCTTTTGTGGAACAGGACATTATACCGGAATACATGTATGAACAGGCCTGGGAAACCCATCAAATGGCCGAAGACGTTGTCCGGCACCTTACCAGCTCTTAAATAAAAGCTCTGTCTCTCTGCAGTCGCAGCAGAAAGACAGAGCTTTATTATGAAGGAAAAATAATATCGATCCCGTGCTGTCCGAAAAAATCGAGCCACTCCTCCGCAGGTTTTTTGTTGGTTACCAGGCAATCCACCTGTTCAAAAGGAAATGTTTTGACCAGGGAGACAGCTCCAAACTTTGTATGGTCGACAAGCAGAATAACCTGCCGTGCCTGATTCTGCATGTACTGCTTTAAATCAGCTTCCGGCTCATTCGTATCCATAATGCCCTGCGTCATTGAAATGCCTTTACAGCTGACTACAGCTGCATCTACGTTGTACTGCTGTACTGAACGAATGGCTGACGGACCCACCAGGGATCGCGAGTTTTTCCGAAGGCTTCCTCCGGTAGAGAACACGTCAAAGGATGAAAATGCAAAGTCCTGAAGAATAGAGACGCTGTTTGTAATAATGGTGAGATGATCCTTGGACTGCTGAAGCACCTGCAGTGCTTCATACACCGTGGAGCTCGTGTCAGCCATAATGGAAGAGCCGTCCTTGATGAGCGGCGGCACCAGTTGTGCAATGACTCTTTTTTCCTCTAAATTGATCGTATTTCTTGTCTGGTAGGGAAGGTCTTCGCTCGTTCGTTCATTGAGCGTGGCTCCGCCGTAATTACGGGTAACAACCCCTTCACGTTCAAGCTTTTCAAGGTCACGGCGAATCGTTTCCTCAGTGACGTTAAACGTTGAAGCCAGGGGAGCGACGAATACTTTTTTATCACTGTAGAGAGTGGATAGAATTTTTTCTCTTCGTTCAAAAGCGAGCATAACATGGGCCTCCTTATCACAGCTGCTGTTTTGAGTCTTGATTTTACTAGTTACACTATAAGCATAAATCAGGCAGGAATACAGGTTTTCACGCAAAAATCTTTAAAAACAAAGAGTTTTTATACATAAAAGCTTCGCAGTTGAACATGATTTGTATCCTGTTTTAAATTTACAGACATAGAAACAGATTGGAATTATCAATGGAAAAAGTATGGGTTAAAGCTTCTTAACGAACTAAAATAATGGTATCATTAAGTATAAATACATATGTAATTGGAAAAAAAAGTTAAAATATCAGCCTTGATAATGGCAATGCACAAAAGGAGAAAATACTGTTTTGAAGAAGATCTTTTTTGTTATAGCCGGGCTTCTGATCTTACTTATGGCAGGGGCAGGAGGATGGTTTGTAATGAAATCAAACGCTTCACTTGGTAAAAACGCGGAGGACTCCGGGCATTATATAGGTGCTTCGGTGCGCTGGGATCCGCTTGCAGACAATGAAAAGTATAAAGATCTGCTCGTTGAAGAATTCAGCAGTCTCACCGTAGAAAACGAGATGAAGATGGAGGCCGTGCAGCCTGAACCAGGAAGTTACAGCTTTCAAAAAGCAGATGACATTGTAGAGACTGCTGAACAAAATGGTATGAAGGTCCGGGGTCACCCGCTTGTATGGGGCGAAGCGCTTCCCGATTGGGTTCATGAAAAGGTAGTGGATGAACAAAGCGCTAAAGCAGTGCTGAAAGATCATGTGCAGGCAATGGCCGGGCACTACAGCGGACGCGTGCAGGAATGGGACGTCGTTAACGAAGCCTGGAATGACGATGGAAGCTACAGAGAAACTATCTGGTTTGAATATATCGGACCGGAATATATTCCTCTGGCTTTCGAATGGGCACGTGAAGCGGATCCCGAAGCAAAGCTCTACTACAACGACTATGGTAATGAAATGAAAAATGAAAAAACAGATGCTATGTTTGAAGCCTTAAGCAGATGGAAAAATGACGGTGTCCCGATTGACGGTATTGGTATGCAGACTCATATTGATGCTGCCGACCCGAGATTTTCCAGGGAAAAGATGCAGGAAAACTTTAAGCGCTGGGAGGCCGCTGGCTTTGAGACAGCTGTAACCGAAATGGATGTGAAGCTGCAAAACCTGGATGCTCCCCGGGAGGAACGCCTGCAGGCACAGGCAGATATTTATGCAGATGTGACGAGTGTCTGTATGGAGGAGACCTCCTGCAGCGGCCTCACCGTCTGGGGGGTGGGTGACGCAGAAAGCTGGGTCACCGGGCAGGAGTCAGAAAGCGGGGAGCCGCTGCTGTTTGACAGCAGCTGGGAAATGAAGCCGGCATATGACCGTATGAAACGAACATTTATTTTTAATCATATACTGTAACAGGGGGCAGGACATGAACGACACATTCTGGTACATCGTAGCAGCAGAAATAATTGTACTAATGCTGCTGTATTTTTCAGCAAAAAAATGGACATGGTCCCGGCACATACTGCTCTCCCTTTTTCTTATCGTCAATGCTCTCTATCTTTTTTGGAGAGCGGCCGAAACGATTCCTACACTGGGCATTATCAGCTTTATCGCCGGGATTCTGTTATTGGCTACAGAAGTAATGGGCTATTTCCAGGCGATTGTGTTTACGATTTTATCCTGGAGACCGTTCAAACGAAAACATATTCCACTCTCAGAGCTGGAAAGCCTGCCTGCAGTCGATGTATTCATCGCAACATATAACGAACCGGAAGACCTTTTGAAGCGAACTATGATCGCGTGCACGATGATGCGCTATCCTGAAGACTTATTGAAAGTATACGTCTGCGATGACGGGAAAAGAGAGTCTGTGCGCCGCCTTGCAGAAAGCTTAGGTGTAGGCTACATCTCCCGCCCCGGCAACGAACACGCCAAAGCCGGCAACCTGAATGATGCGTTAACGAAAACCGACGGGGAAATCGTTGTTACGATGGATGCTGATATGGTGCCAAAAGCCGAGTTCCTCGAGCGTACCCTCGGGCAGTTCACGGACGAAAAAGTGTCGTTCGTCCAGGCGCCGCAGGTGTTTTATAACGCGGATCCTTTTCAGTACAATTTGTTTTTTGAAGACAATATCACCAACGAGCAGGATTTTTTCATGCGCCGGCTTGAAGAAGGAAAAGATCGCTTTAACGCTACCATGTATATAGGCAGTAACGCTCTGTTCCGCAGAAAGTCGCTCGAGGATATCGGCGGCTTTGCCACTGGTGTGATTACTGAAGACATGGCAACTGGAATGCTGCTTCAAACCGGACAACAAAAAACGGTATTCGTGAACGAAACATTGGCCGTCGGGCTCGCCCCGGAAACATATGCTGACCTTTTAAAGCAGAGAGACCGCTGGTGCCGTGGCAATATTCAGGTCACCCGGAAATGGAATCCGATGAAAATCAAAGGCCTCTCCTTTATGCAGCGGCTGTTGTATATGGATGGCATCAACTACTGGTTCTTCGGTGTTTATAAAATGATTTTTCTGCTGGCACCGCTGTTGTTTTTGATTTTTTCCATTTACAGCCTGAATGCAGAGTTTGAAACGCTGGTGCTTTACTGGCTGCCGGCCTTTCTTTCATCCCAGCTGGCTTTCCGGTTAATGTCCGATCAGAAACGCACAGTGCTCTGGAGTCATGTTTATGAAGTAGCAATGGCACCGTACATGGCAGTCTCGGTAATTACGGAAGCGTTTATGCGAAAAAACATCAAGTTTAATGTGACAGCCAAGGGCATCCAAAACGACCGCCGGCAGTTTTTGTGGAGGGTCAGTATTCCGTATCTTGTACTGCTTGCGCTCACCTTTATTGCCCTGGCTAGAGTGGTGGTGCATTTCACTACTTCTCTAACGCTTTTTCAAAACGAAGACGTATTGTACATTAATATTTTCTGGATCATCTATAACGCTGTAGCTCTCGTACTGGCATTAATGGTTTCAGTGGAACGTCCGCGTTTTCGCGGAGCCGAACGGCACAAAGTAGATCTGGAAGGTACTGTGTCAGCCGGGGGGAGAACGCTCCCGTGCAAAGTGCTGGATCTGAGTGAGACCGGGGTGCGTTTTGAAGTAGCACACCCGGAAGCAAAGTCCTGGCTGTCAGAGGAAGAACACTTTACGCTCAGCGCCGGTCCGATTAACGGCCTCCATGTGCATAAGCTGTGGGTCGGCGGCCAGGCAGAGGCCATGGCTGCTGCTGGAGGTAAATTTCAAAATGTAACTCTGGAACAGTACCGTAGTTTAATCCAGGTCATGTTTTTAGAAATGGCGGATATTTATACGAAACGTATTTACGAGCGTTCTTCGCTCGGGAGAGCCTTTCTGAAGTTTTTCAGAGGGACGGAAAAACAGCCGGCCCAGGCAAAACGCATGGCTGTCCGGGAACAGGTGAATATGTCTGCGACTTTAAAAGTAAACAACGTTATTTATGAAGCGGTAGTCAGGGATTACAGCATGAGCGGCTGCCGGGTGCAGGTAAAGAACGTCAAAAGTATTCAGCCGGGAGATATTGTCTATATTTCCGGAAGAGAGGATGATTTTCCGGATAACTACGCGCGTACCCAGTGGATCCAGCAGCGTGGCCGTAAAACGTGGGTAGGTATGCAGTTTTTACAGGAAAGCATAAGCAGTCAGTCCTCAAGCATCAGCTGAACAACGCAAAAAGGAAGGTTCCTGCGATAGGGAGCCTTCCTTTTATTATTTTTGACCCGGACCTGAAATGATAAGTATTAAAAGAAAAAACGGGCAGCCCTGGGGCAGACCGGCTCACGTTTCTTCCGGAGAAGCGGACGCGGTGGAGGATTTTCCGTGGCGGCGGTGATAAATAACGTTCAGTTCAGCGCCGATCATTAAAATCATGCCGGTCAGGAAAAACCAAAGCATTAGAATAATAATACCGCCAAGGCTCCCGTAGGTGGCAGAGTAGTTGCCGAAGTTGCTGACATAAAAGGAAAAAGCGAGAGATATCAGCTGCCACAGCACGGCAGCTGTGATAGCGCCGGGAAGAATTTCCTTCCATTTCAGTGTTTTGTTCGGAGCAAAACGATACAGTACGAGAAGCACAGCAGACATTATGGTCAGGGCGACGACCCACCGGAGAATTTGAAACAGCAGCTCGGTCTGAGGCGGGAGGCTGACGACAGAGTTGATAAAATTAATGATCAGGTTGCCGAATATAGGAAGAATAAGAGCGGCAGCAAGTGCAATAATCATACCGAGCGTCAGTGCAATGGAAAGGCCCCGGACTTTAATGAAGGAGCGTGTTTCTTCGATATCGTATGCAGTGTTGGAAGCGTTAATGAAAGCGTTGATCCCATTGGAAGCCGACCATAATGCACCGATCAGGCCGATGGTGAAAAGTCCACCCCGTGGGGTTTCAACG
This sequence comes from Marinococcus luteus, assembly GCF_900106595.1. Taxonomy (GTDB): domain Bacteria; phylum Bacillota; class Bacilli; order Bacillales; family Marinococcaceae; genus Marinococcus; species Marinococcus luteus. Next base: position 53,149 of record NZ_FNNC01000005.1, on the reverse strand, counting down.
ATACTCAGAATGTTTTCCTCGAGCACAGAAGTCATGCCACTCGGGGCGGTATTCTGCACAAGCGTGACAATGGCCTGGGAATCAATATTAAGAAGGGGAAGAATGGTAAGTATTAAAATCATCATCGGAAAAATGGAAAGCAGGTAATAGTAGGATTGGGCGGCGGCAAGTAACGGGACGTCGTCCTTTTTAAATTCGCCCATGAGTTCTTTGGCATAGGATTTGATGGTGTTCATATGTTATACCCCTCTCTTTACAGCTTGGCAATACATGCTTATACAAAGCCTTTCCTTACCGTACCACCAGGAGGGCGGGCTTAAACTGCCGGGGCACGGACTGGACGTAATTATTGTAACAGAATGTTTTATAGGGCAGAATAAAGCAGAGAACCAAAGGAGGAAAAAAGAATGATTTATATTAACAGCCGGGCGTTTCAGGAAGAGAAGATGCTAAGAAACGGTCGCACAGAAGAAGGAAAAAGGATCGTCGAATTTATGTTTCAGGTTACTCATGAGGAGTATCACGATGTGACTGTACTATTGTACGAAAATGATTTTAATGTGCAGGTGGGGGAATCAGAACCATTTCAGTCTGAGATTCTGCAGTATTCCACAGATACGGTGAATCTTTATGAACCTGGGAGCAGGGGACGCTATACGCTCGCACTGATTGAAAAATAACCGAAGAGCCGGGGCTCTTCGGTTAGCTTTTGGAATAATCTTTAATTTGATAGGCTTCGGCAAGCTTTTCATTATCCTTCTGGTATTTCAGCTGCAGCACTTTTTGAAGGTTCACAGGAAGCGAGTACCTTTTATAATGAAGGGCAAAGCTTGCGTTATTCTGCAGCAGGCGCCGCGGAGATACAAGGCCGATCTTCGGGATGTCGACGATGGGGATTTTACCGTTTGGATTCAGCGGTGTTTTAACGAAATAATTCAACTTGCGGGCAATTACCGCCTGCATGACTCCGTAGCTGCGGTTCAGCTTAGAGCGGTTGTATTTTGGTACACGGTCGATGCCCATATACTGAAGCAGCTGCAGAATTTGACCGTATTCATCCTTGCGAAAGTTTTCGTACTGCAGCAGGTAATAGTTATCCGGTCCGAAAAGCTCTTCTATTTTCTGGAGATAGCGGTAATAGTGATAATGATCCAGAATACCGTGGTCCTCCCAGTCCTTAAACAAAGCTTTGGCGCTCTTGTATCCTCCCTGATGGAGATATTGAACATAGAGGGAGGTCAGCAGGTCAATTTGATCCCGTACACCGACGATAATATGGGTATCATACGTATCTGCCGGAAAGGTGCGGCGGAGGTCTTCAAGCACTTTTAGATTGTTTTTTGATTTTTTCTGGGAAAATGGACTGCCGGAAAGACCTTCATAGGAAATAAGCACCGGCTTGTCCGGGTGCATAAATGCTTCAATATTTGTGCGAATGGTATAAATGTTTTCATCGCTCAGCCGTTTCAGCCGTAAATCATAAAGCTCCTGATCGATGCGCTTTTTTCGTATGTATTTGATTTCCTGTTTTAGTTTGGGATACACATTCTGCTGTAAAAACGTAGTCGCTGTCTTATGAAAACCGATATGTATAAACACTTTTTTTCGCATAGGTTCCTCCGCATAGTTTGTTTAATTATTATTATCATAACGAAAAATAAGAAGCTCCGCAAAGCGTTTATCCGGCTGAAGTAATAATGAATAAAAAAAGAGCACAGGCACAACTTTATGCCTGTTACTCGTATAACTTCTTTTCGAATCCCGGATTTTCGCTGAGCTGTTGAAGAAGCTCTTTCGGAGAGTCAGAAACGATAATTTTGTCGCGGTGGCCGCCAGGGAGAAACTGCTCCTGTTCCATATGGTTGAAAAATTGAAGCAGGTGGTCATAATAATGGTGAATGTTTAAAAGTGCGCACGGTTTTTGGTGCACGCCGATCTGGGCCCATGTAAACATTTCAAAAAATTCTTCAAGGGTCCCTGGGCCGCCCGGAAGCGCTATGAATCCATCGGCAAGTTCGGCCATTTTGGCTTTTCGCTCATGCATTGTAGATACTTTATAAAGGTTACTAAGGGAAGGATGGGCAATCTCCCGTTCAACGAGTTTATCCGGTATGACCCCTATAACTTCACCGCCGGCTTCGAGCGCAGCATCTGCGAGGCGCCCCATCATTCCTACATTGGATCCGCCGTAGACCAGTGTGCGCCCAGAGGAGGCTATCTCTCTGCCAAGAGCTGATGCTGAATCTTTATATACGGGGTCGCTTCCGAGACGGGAGCCGCAAAATACAGCAATGCTTTTCATCAGACATCTCTCCTTTAATATCTCAATCATTGAATAGTATAGCACGAGTAAAAAAAGAGAAAGAACAGCCAAATTTTCATGTTAAGATAAAAAAGAGAGGCGAAAAGGGAGCGTGAATGTCATGGTTTGCCAACAGGATCAGCCTATTGTCCGTATGGTGCAGCAGCATATGGCCGGCCGGCCGGTATCCTTTCACGTGCCAGGGCATAAAAACGGCACCGTTTTTCCGGCGTCGCTAAAGGAATGGAAAAACATCTTTCCTTACGACCTGACAGAAATCACCGGACTCGACGACCTTCATCAGCCTGAAGAAGGGATTGCGGAAGCTGAACATTTAGCGGCGGAAGTGTTCGGGGCCGAGAGAACTTGGTTTTTAATTAACGGCTCTACAACAGGAAACCTTGCGATGGTAATGGCCGCCTTTTCTCCGGGAGACCAAGTGCTCGTGCAGCGCGATGCTCACAAATCAGTGATGAATGCGTTAAAGCTTGCCGGTGTCCGGGCCGTATTTGCACGGCCGGAAATAGATGAATATACGCAGCTTTCCATCGGTATTTCCCGGGAAATACTGGCAGACGCGTGGGCCCGTTACCCATCATTAAAAGGGGCAGTCATCACTTCTCCTTCGTATGAAGGGTGGAGCAGTGATATTTCGTCCCTTGCAGAGTTCGTGCACGAACGTGATGGGGTATTGCTCGTAGATGAAGCCCACGGAGCCCACTTTGCAGCCAGTCCGCTGCTTCCGAAAGGGGCTCTCGCCCAGGGGGCGGATGTGGTCGTCCAGTCCGCGCATAAAATGCTGCCGGCTCTCACGATGAGTGCGTATCTACATGTATCCGGCTCCCGGGTTTCCCGTGAACGTCTATCCTATTATCTGGGGATGCTGCAGTCGAGCAGCCCTTCATATCTGCTCCTCGCTTCGCTCGATGCTGCCCGTCATTACGTACATACAATGCAGCATGAGGGATGGAGTGCCGAACAGCTTTCCGCCCAAAAGCAGCAGCTTGAGGCAGTCATCGGCAGCAGACTGATACAGCCGCCGGAGCACGTAGCCCCGGATCCATTAAAATTGATGGTTCCGGTACCTGAAGGGTATACAGGATGGGAGGTGCAAGAGGCCCTCGAACAGGAACACATCTATTCAGAGCTTGCCGGCAGCAGCTATGTTCTCTGGACTCTGCCCCTGACCAGCGAACATATCAACATTCCCTTAAAGGCAGTCGAGAGAGTGTGGGAAGGACTTGAGCCCCGGAACGGGAACAGGGTCCCCTCCTTTTCCATGTTTGAATTGTTTCCCCGGCTCTCCGAAGGCGCCCGGGAAGAAGAGCCTGGCGGCGAAGAGTGGATCCTGCTTGAAAGCGCAGAGGGAAGAACTGCGGCAGCGCCGCTGGTTCCCTATCCTCCGGGGGTCCCTCTCTGGCTTGAAGGAGAATGTATGGACGCCGGAAGAATTAGCTATGCCCGTGACCTTCTGCAGAACGGAGGACGCCTGCAGGGCGGCAGGAAAGAAGATAACCGCTTTTTTGTAAAAGTGAAACATAGGGAGAAAGGATAGAGGCATATGCAGGACACGAGTAAAGGGAAGTTCATTACGTTAGAAGGGGGAGAAGGGTCCGGAAAGTCTACGGTTATTGCAGCTCTCGAACAGTGGCTGCAGGAAGATGGATTCAAGGTGTTAAAAACGCGGGAGCCCGGGGGCATTCCGATTGCTGAAAAAATCCGGAGTCTGGTGCTCGATCCGGAATATTCAGAGATGGACGCACGCACAGAAGCACTTTTATACGCTGCTGCAAGACGCCAGCATTTGGTGGAACGGGTTTTCCCGGCTCTTGCCGAAGGAGCTGTTGTGCTCTGCGATCGTTTTGTGGACAGCAGCCTCGCCTACCAGGGCGCAGCCAGGGGTCTTGGCATAGATGAAGTGGCAGCTGTAAATGAATTTGCGATCGAAGGACGCATGCCTGATCTCACGCTGTTGCTTGATGTAGATCCGGAAGAAGGGATAGCAAGAATTCAGCGGGCTGAAGAAAGGGAATGGAACCGCCTGGATAATGAAGCTGCCCGTTTTCATACGAGGGTACATGAAGCGTATATGACGCTCGCAGAGAAATATCCGGCCCGCATTAAAAAAATCGATGCCGAAAAGCCGCTTGAAGAAGTAATTAAAGACTGCACGGAAAAGGTACAGGCCTACTTGAATGTAAAAAGTTGAGGAAAAATACAAATTCAGTACATACAATAAAATAAAAACGGGAAAAGGCATTAGGAAAATATCGCAATAAAGGAAGGAGCCGGACAGATGATTGCTATTTTATATGTGAGTATCGCTATCATTGTTTTGGCACTTATCTGGTTAGTTATCGGTGTTGTTCAGGCTGTTAAAGCAGCATCTTCCCAGATGAAGACCATCAATGAAACAATGGAGCGGATTCAAAAGAAAACGGACGGCTTGATTAATGAGTCGGAAACATTGACCCAGCGCCTGGAGGTTATTAACGATTCCGTCAACCGGGATATGGAGGCTATCCAGGAGCTTACGAATACGCTGAAGGGCTCCAAAGAAGCTGTAGGGAAATATCATATAGCGACGCGGGCAGTAGCTACAGAAACGCTTCATGAAAATCAAAAGCGTACGAAAGAAAATGAACAGGTGGCCCAGATACGTGACATCGGGGACACGGTGGTCGATCTGTACGCTAAATGGAAAAACCGTAAACAAGCATAGAAAAAGCAGTCAGGGGAGCGGTCCCCTGCTGCTTTTTTTACTGGGAGGAAGCTTTATATTCGCGTATATTCAGCCGGTACGATTGAATACCAGCGAATAGAAATAAAACCGCTGTGCAGATAAAGAGCGGAACTACAAGTCCGGAGCAGATGGCAGCGAGCCACGGGTAGGAGGTCTCTCCGAAATGGCAAAAGCCCCATAGCCCCAGTGCCACAGTAGTGCTTGCTGCCCCGACCAGAAACGGACGGTATTTTTTATACGCAGCAATAATAAACCAACTGCCAAACAGAGTGTAGAAAAAACCAATCACATATACGTTGACTGCTTTTTGAGCTGCTCCGAGTCCTGCAGAAAGCAGCGAATCGCCGGATTGATTCATATTAACCGAAACCACTTCATCGGCCCCGGATGCGCTGCTTACAATACGGAGTTCATACTCCGCGGGCTCCTCCGGCCAGTTTTTCTGGTGCATGTAGGCAATATCATCTGACTGATGAAAAAATGAAGGAGAATCAATGTTGTTTTCATGGTTGGTTAATCTTTTGGCCTGCATGTCTTCAAGGTCATATAAAAATAAATCGTACTGGTAGTTTGGCTCCTGGCTGGAAGCGACGTTCGTTGTATAGGCATAGCGGCTTTCTGACGGCGAAGCTGTCGGATTGTACAGCCCTCCGGGGAGGTTGTTCGCAAATTCGATATGTTCCTCATATACTTTGTTATTCAGCGTTTTCATTCCTACATGCATCTCATCATCGGGGCCTTCAGTGTAAGTATACAGAAGCATATTGCCTGTAGCGTCCGGAGAGATGTTTCCCATTAAATACTTGCTTTCACTGGTGATTTTTTTGTAAGCTCCTCCGGCGGCAGGCATGGAGTAGATGCTGAACCCTTTCTCTGTGCTCCGGTCGGCGGACTTCCAGGCGTCCGCCGGCATGCCTAAAAAGTAAATGAGCGTGCCATCCGGCGAGTAGGCAGCATCACGTACGTGAAGCTCACTGCCAGTTAACCGTTCATGCTGGCTGCTGTCCGTCTCTGATGTATAAAGAGAGCGAATCGAATCATTGTGTCCCGATAAAAATAGAATATCCTCCGGCGAGTGCGGATGGAAAGAAGGAGAAAATTGCGGCTGGTCCAGATCAGTAAGCGGCTCAGGATTTTTGCCGTCAGCAGTTGAGGTATATATTTTCTCCTCGCCGCCTGTGATATAGGTGAACGCTAATGTATCATCAGAAGGAGCGACAGACACGCTGCTTCCCATCCCGTCGAAGGACCGGTAAGGGTCTTCTTCCTTGGAATAGCCGATAGCTGTAGAACTTATTAATAAAACGGCGGTAATAAGAACGGCCCGGAGCAGCCAGCGGGGAAAGCGCATGAGTCCAACTTCCTTTCTTCGTTAATCTGATGATTCGGCAATGCCATAAATAGGAAACTGTTACTTGAAGTATTCCATATTTTGCTGATGGCTTCAATTCCAGTGTGTTTATTCCCAAATATTGATCAAAAGGTCTTAGGCTTAAGTGTTGAATCGAATGTTCAACAAATGGCTGTTTCGTTGGTGTGCTTCACTTTTTACTGTATATACAGTAAAATAAAAGTAATAAATATTGTGGATCTGGACGAAATAGGAGGTACGGAGCATGAAGCTGTTAGTGGCTGTGGTGCAGGATAAAGATAGTAACCGGTTGTCTAATGCGCTGGTGGAAGCAAATTTTCAGGCGACCAGGCTCGCGAGTACTGGCGGGTTTTTGAAAGCCGGAAGCACCACGTTTTTAATCGGTGTGGAAGATGAGCAGGTGGATGAAGTAAAAAAGGTCATCCAGGAAAACTGCAAAACCCGGGAACAGCTCGTCGCTCCTGTTTCGCCTATGGGCGGAAACGCAGATTCCTACGTTCCCTACCCTGTGGAAGTACAGGTCGGCGGAGCGACCGTTTTTCAATTAAACGTGGAAGAGTTTGAAAAATATTAAAGACGGAGAGATTAACATGAGTTGGGAAGCCATGCAGGAAGAACAGCCTACAGTAATGTCGCTGTTGGAAAGAAGCATGAACAAAGACCGCGTGGCCCATGCTTATATATTTGAAGGAAAAGCGGGTGCCGGCAAGCGTGAAACAGCGCTTCTAATGGCACAGCGCTTTTTTTGCGTAGAAAAAAGCGGTTCGGTGCCGTGCGGAGAATGCCGGGAATGCCGCAGAATTACGCACGGGAACCATTCGGAAGTCATGTTTTTACAGCCGGAAGGTGCTTCGATTAAAAAAGCACAGGTGGAAATGCTTCAAAAAGAATTCACCTACAAAGGAATGGAAGCCCGTTTAAAAATTTATATTATCGAAGACGCTGACCGTATGACGGCCAGTGCAGCCAACAGTCTGCTGAAGTTCCTCGAAGAACCGGAAAGTCCGACGCTCGCGATTTTATTAACGGAAAATGCTCATTTTCTGCTGGACACGATTCAGTCCCGCGCCCAAAAGATTGCGTTTTCTCCTCCATCCGTGGAACGTCGCCGCCGTTTATTTCAGGAAAGGGAAGGTACAGGGGAAATTGCGGCCGGCCTGCTTGCAAAACTGGCCCATGTCCCCGGGCGTGAAAACGACGCGGCGCAGGCTGAGTGGATTGTACAGGGTCGAAATCTAGTGATACAATTAACGGAAGAGGTGCATCAACGCCTTCACAGTGCATTATTGACACTGCAGGATAAATGGCTTGTACATTTTTCAGATAGAGAAGAACTGGACATCGGCTTAGATATGCTGCTTTTTTGGTATCGCGACCTCCTGTCGATCATATACGGTTCGGATGACATCACATACTTCGATCAAAAAGCGACGTTGGAACGAGTAGCCCTTCGTTTTTCAGAAATGGAGGTCGTTGCCCGACTGCAGGCAATTTTAGAAGCAAAGCGCCGGCTCCGGGCTAACGCGAATGCGCAGCTTCTGATGGAACAGCTGCTGATCCAGTTACAGGAGGGATCATGACATTGCATGATGTAGTAGGCGTCCGGTTTAAAAAGGCGGGAAAGATTTATTACTTTTCCCCGAACGGCCATGACGTGCAGGTAGAAAGCTGGGTCATAGTAGAAACGGCCAGAGGAATTGAGTACGGAAAAGTAGTGCTTGAAAATAAGCAGGTCAGCGGCGATGATGTCGTACTGCCGCTTAAAAAAGTTATGAGGCTTGCCGATGAGGATGATCATGCCGCTGTGAAAGAAAATAAACAGCTTGAGCAGGAAGCATACGATCTCGGCTGCGAAAAAATTGCGACGCACCAGCTGGATATGAATCTGGTGAACGTGGAATATACCTTTGACCGGAATAAGATTTTATTTTATTTCACGGCGGAAGGACGGGTGGATTTCCGTCAGCTGGTGAAGGATTTAGCTTCCCAGTTTCGTACGAGAATTGAACTCCGGCAGATTGGTGTCCGGGACGAAGCTAAAATGCTCGGCGGAATCGGCCCGTGCGGAAGAATGCTTTGCTGTTCGACGTTTCTCGGAGATTTTGAGCCGGTTTCCATTAAGATGGCAAAAGATCAGAATCTTTCCTTAAATCCGGCAAAGATTTCCGGTCTGTGCGGCAGGCTTATGTGCTGTTTGAAATATGAAAACGATCATTATGAAACAGCCAAGCGTGAAATGCCGGACGTTGGAGAGCATATTGATACCCCGGAAGGCAAAGGAAAGGTAGCCGGTATCAACATTTTAGAACGCCTCGTACAGGTGAACTACGCAGAAGAAGAGAGAGTATTGGAATTTTCGCTGGATGAGCTGCTTGATGAAGGCTTCATCGCAGGATAACAGTTAAACGGACGGAGAAGGTGGGGGTGCGAGTGGATAAAAAAGAAATCTTCTCCCAGGTGATTCATATGGAAGAGCGGATCGGCAGGCTCCATGATGAACTGGGAGAGCTCAAAGAACAGCTGGCGATGCTGATTGAAGAGAACCAGGCACTCGTACTTGAAAATCAGCACCTGCGTCAGCGGGTGGAAGACAGCGGTGAGGAGATTCAGGAAAAGGAATTAGCCGGAGGGGATTCTCAGCCGGGGCCGAGCCGAATTCAGACAAGCAGTATGGGGGAGGGCTATGATAACCTTGCCCGCCTGTACCATGAAGGCTTCCACATTTGTAATATGCATTACGGCAGCCTGCGGACGGATGGAGACTGTTTATTCTGCCTCTCCTTTTTAAATCAAAAATAAGCTATCTGGAACCGCCTGTCTGTAAAGACAAGCGGTTTCGTTTATATCTTGAGGACACACACTCATGCGTTTTCAACGAGGAGGGCGTGCAATGATCAGGCTTGTACAAGAGGAAGACTATGAAGCGGTGCGCCGGGTGGCTGAGCTCACGTGGGAGCATACGTATAAGAATTTAATACCGGCCCGGACAAGAGAGGCGTTCATTGACGCTGCGTACTCTAAAAAAATGTTTGATGTTAAGCGCGGAGAGTCCATATTTTTAGCCGCGGTTACCGAAAGCGTTCTGATAGGCTATATTAACGTGCTGCAGCAGGAGGAAGCGGAGCTCGCAGCTCTTTACGTACTGCCCGAGTATCAGCGGGCCGGCTGGGGACAAAAACTGTTCGACGCCGGGATGGAATATATTTCTGCTGAAAAGAAGACGGTGACAGTGTATGTGGAAGAGGGAAATACCCGGGCTGAAGCTTTTTACGAAAAGCAGGGGTTCCGGGAAACGGAGCGCTTCACAGAAATGTTTATGGCAACGCCGTTAAAAACGATAAAGATGGAAAGAGGGCTGCCCAGGTAAAGAAAGGCCTGAACGGTTTTTTGCCGAAATGGGTGGTATTACAGATAAAAACAAAGCGAAAGGACGGGATCATCAATGAGCGATATATCAAAATCCATCAAAGAGCATGTCCAGGCTCGCACGATAACCCTTCGGGACGGCACGGAGCTTCCGTCGCTTGGCCAGGGGACATGGCATATGGGAGACAACGCTGGGCTGAGGGAGCAGGAAATAGAAGCATTGCGGACAGGACTTGATTATGGAATGACGGTGATTGATACAGCCGAAATGTACGGCGGAGGCAAAGCAGAGGAACTAGCCGGAGAGGCACTGGAAGGAAGAAGAGAGGAAGCCTTTGTCGTTTCCAAGGTTCTTCCAAATAACGCAGGCGGCGAAAAACTTGAAAAAGCATGCGAAGGGTCGCTCAGCCGTCTCGGTGTGGAACAGCTGGACTTGTATTTACTCCACTGGAGTGGAAGTGTCCCTCTCAAAGAAACAGTGAAGGGCATGGAAAAATTAAAAGCAGATGGAAAAATCAAGCGATGGGGCGTTTCCAATCTGGATACCCGGGAGATGAAAGAGCTGCTCTCGCTCGAGCATGGAGGTAACGCCGTCTGCAATCAAGTGTTATATCACCTGGCTTCAAGGGGGATTGAGTTTGACCTGATGCCGTGGATGAAGGACCAGCGGATGCCGGTAATGGCATACTGTCCGCTTGACCAGGGAGGAGGGCGTACGCTTGGAGAAAGCCGGACCCTGCAGAGAATCGCTGAGCGCCGGAGCATGACTCCACTGCAGATTGCACTCGCCTGGACCATCCACTCGGGGATGGTGTTAAGCATTCCGAAGACGTCCAATCCGGAACATGTGCGGGAAAATGCGGAGGCAGCGAGTGTGACACTGACAAATGAAGAAGTCGAAATGCTGGATCGTGCTTTTCCGAAGCCGCAGACAAAGCAACCACTCGACATCGTGTAGCTGCCAGCCGGCCTTTTCGTATGAGAAGGCCGGTTTTTGTGCCGGATTGAGAAGAAATAAGCTGCAGGCATGTGCTAAAATATAAATAATTCTTAACGCGGGCAGAAATGTGCAAGGAGTCTTTTGATGAAAACTATTTTACGCTATGTTCGTCCTTATAAAGCAGCAGCGGTGTTGTCTTTCTTTCTGCTTTTGATTGAATTATCGGTGGAATTATTTCAGCCGCTTCTTCTTGCGAGACTGATCGATGACGGTCTGGCAAACAATGATATCGGCCTGGTCGTCAGCCTTGGGCTTGCGATGGCGGGCCTTGCCCTGCTCAGCTTTGGCGTTGGGGTGCTGAACTGTTTTTTCGCTGACCATGTCGGACACAGCACCGGCTTTGATCTGCGCAATGAAATGTATAAGCGTGTCCAGGAGTCAAGCCTTGAGAATCTGCAGAATTTCCCGCAGTCCTCGTTACTTACCAGGCTCACCAACGATATTACCCAGGTACAAAACATGATTGTGATGATGCTCCGGTTTATGCTTCGTTCCCCGCTTTTGCTGATTGGCGCGACTGTTATGGCTTTTGTGGTAAATGCCCGAATGGCTCTCATACTGGTGATTTTTATTCCTTTTTTGCTGTTAATCCTCGCATGGCTGATGACAAAAGGGATGATTTATTTCGGCAGCTTGCAAAAGCGTATCGATGCTGTGAACAGGGTAATGAAGGAAAACCTTGGCGGGCTGAGGCTTGTACGGGTTTTTGGCCGCGAGCAGCATGAAATTAAACGCTTTTTTGTACAGAATGAAGCTCTCCAGGAAAGTGCTGTTAAAGCTTTTCGTTATACGGCTCTTACTTCGCCAATCCTGTTGTTTTTAATGAACGCAGCGATTGTGCTTATGCTTTGGATCGGAGGGTCTGCCGTGCAGAACAACGAGGCCCAGGTAGGTGAGGTGGTAGCGGTAGTTAACTATGCTACAAGAATGACTGGCGCGCTTGGCGTTGTCGGTATGCTGATTACGCTGCTTGCACGGGCGAGAACCTCCGCCTCGCGGATTGAAGAGGTGCTCGAAGGTACCGAAAAAGAAAATTCCGGGCAGGATGCGGTGAAAAAAGAAGGAAGTATAGATGTCCAGTTTGAGAATGTGACTTTTGCTTATAGCGACAGCCGGGTCCCGGCCCTGAATGATGTAACGTTTCACGTGAAACGCGGCGAGCAGATGGCGGTTCTCGGGGCGACCGGGGCTGGTAAATCTTCTTTGTTCCAGTTAATACTTCGTTTGTATGAGCCGGTCAGCGGCCGTCTTCTTATTGATAATTCGGACACGAGGAATCTTAACATTGCTTCTTTAAGAACCCAAGTTGGCTATGTGCCCCAGGAGGCAAAATTATTTTCAGGGACAATTCGGGAAAATATTCAGTGGGGCCGGGAAGAAGCCGGAGACGGGGAAATAAGCAAAGCGGTGGAGACGGCTCAGCTTGAGGAAACGATCCGGGCCCTGCCCGAGCAGGAGCAAACGATGATCGGGCAGAATGGCGTAAATCTCTCGGGTGGTCAGAAACAGCGGGTGACGATTGCCCGGGCGCTGCTGCGAAACCCGGGGCTGCTGCTCCTCGATGACAGCACAAGTGCGCTGGATGCGGAAACGGAGGCAGAATTTCTAGAGGCACTTGAAGCGTATCCGTGCACCTCCATTTTAGTGACTCAAAAGCTTTCAACGGCGCTGAAGGCGGATAAAATGCTGCTTCTTGAGCACGGGGAAGTCATCGGGTTCGGTACTCATGAAGAGCTTTATAAGGAGTCTGCATTCTACAGACAGCTGTATCAATCACAGTACGGGAAGGAGGCGGCGACATGAAAAAGCACTGGATCACCTCGCCGTTTCAATATAAACACCCGGATATTAATCCTTCCCAGGCAGACGGCCGTCCGGACACCGACCGGATACAGAACTGGAAACGTACGACAGTCCGGCTCTGGTCTTACCTGTCCGTTCAGAAATGGCGGCTGACAGCTGTTTTTGTCTGCGTGTTTTTTACTGCTGCCTTTATGCTTTCGGGACCGCTGCTTCTCGGCCATATTGTTGACCAGTATTTAGTGCCGCAGCGTCTCGAAGGGCTTGGCACGATACTTTCACTGTTGTTTGCTGTGTACGTTGGGTGGGGAGTTATGAGCACCATTCAGACTTATGTGATGATTTCTCTTGCCCAGCAGGCCGTATTTAAGCTTCGTTACCACCTTTTTTCCCATCTGCAGACACTGCCGCTTTCGTTTTTTGACAAACGGCAGCACGGCTCGATCATGAGCAGAATGACGAACGATATGGATAACATATCAACTACTTTAAACACCTCGGTCGTGCAGATCATGACAAGCCTGTTAACGTTTACCGGCATTCTCGTTATCATGTTAGTGATCAGCCCGCTTCTCACCTTTTTTACGCTTTTGTTTCTGCCGGTCATGTTCTTGGGTCTGCGCTGGATTACCAGACGGACAAGACTGTTGTTTCAAAAGCAGCAGCAGGCGGTTGGGGCAGTGAACGGGTATGCTGAAGAAACGATTTCCGGCCAGTCGATCGTGAAGGTATTTTCTAAAGAGCCGCGTGTCATGAAAAACTTTGAACAGGAAAGTGAGACCCTTCGTCATGCAGGGTTTTGGGCTCAGACGTATTCTGGTTTTATCCCGAAATGGATGAATTTTTTAAACAATATTAATTTCGCGGTTACTGCAGGAGCCGGAGGCATTTTGGCGTATTATGGTGTCGGAGCGGTCACCATTGGTACGATCGTGATTTTTGTGGAATATTCCCGGCAGTTTACCCGGCCGCTGAACGACCTGGCGAATCAGTTTAATGCTCTGTTTGCGGCGCTTGCCGGCGCAGAGAGAATTTTTTCGTTTCTGGACGAGCAGGCGGAGGACCACCGGGAGGAAGAAGGAACAGCAAAGACTGTTTCCGGAGAAGTAAAGTTTCAGGACGTTTCGTTTGGTTATGAAAACGAAAAGGTGCTCCGCGGCATTGATTTTCATGTAAATGCCGGCGAGACAGCTGCTTTTATAGGCCCTACCGGCTCGGGGAAAACGACCGTAATGAATTTAATTATCGGTTTTTATACGGCGGAAGCCGGAGAGGTTTACGTGGACCAGACACCTCTTTCTGAATGGAACATTAAGCACCTTCGGAAGCAGATGAGCGTAGTTCTGCAGGATGATTTTCTGTTTGAAAAAACGGTAATGGAAAACATACGCTACGGTAATCTGGATGCCGCGGATGAAGAAGTAATAGAAGCGGCAAAAGCGGCCAACGCCCATGCATTTATCGAGCGGCTGCCGGAAGGATACCAGACGATGCTTGGGAAGGAAGGAAGCGGATTCAGTCACGGGCAGCGGCAGCTGCTTTCCATCGCCAAGGCAGTCCTATCCGACCCGAAAATTCTGATTCTTGATGAAGCAACCTCAAGCGTGGACACAGTAACAGAAATGAGAATACAGGAGGCGCTGGGGCGTTTAATGAAAGGACGTACTTCTTTTGTAGTGGCCCACCGCTTAAACACCATTGAAAAAGCAGATATCATCTATGTCATGGATAATGGAGAAATTGCAGAACAGGGAACGCACAGTGAACTTCTTCGAAAGCAGGGACGGTATGCAGCTTTTCAGCAGGCCACTCAGCAGAAAGTGGATATATGAAAAACTGTGAATCAATACAAAACCAGGGGGCGTAGGCAGTGAAAGAGGTATTACAAGAAGGTGAGAGAGTCGACTATACCCCTTCTAAGAAGTCTATTATTCAACATGAAAATGCTTTTGCGTTTTCCATTGATTCGGTGCTGCTTGCGTATTTTTGCTCTGTGCCGAAAACTGTTGGGAAAATTATCGATCTTGGGACCGGTAACGGAATTATCCCTCTGTTATTAACAGAGCGGAGCCGCGTTCCTGTTACAGGTATAGAAAGACAGCCGGAGCTGTGTGATATGGCGGCCCGGACGATGGCCATGAACGGAGCGGACGGGCAGGTTACCGTTCAGCAGGAAGACGTACGGACGGTTCGTTCCAGGTATCACGGTGATCAGTGGTCGCTGGTGACGTGCAATCCTCCTTATTTTGATACCGGCCGGGAGACAATGAAAAATAAGCAGGAAAAGCTGGCAAATGCACGCCACGAGGAGCACGGAAGCCTGGAGGAATTTGTACAATCCGCCGCATTTTTAGCCAAGCAGAAAGGAAAGGTGGCTATGGTTCTTCGTCCGGAAAGGCTTGCAGAGCTGTTTAGTTATTACCAGAAATACCGGATCGAGCCGAAGCGGGTACAGTTTGTGCATCCAAAGGCAGAGCGGGAGGCAAATATCGTGATGGTGGAGGGAATGAAAGCTGGCAGGCCCGGTTTGGAGTGTCTTCCCGCGATTATTGTCTATAACGCAGACGGACAGTATACAGAGGAGTTTAAGGCATACTATGGAACAAAATAAACATGTTGTGTATATATTGCAATGTCGGGACGGGAGCCTGTATACCGGCTATACAAACAATCTGCAAAAGCGGCTGGAAGCCCACAATGCAGGCCGGGGTGCGAAGTATACGAAGGGGAGGGGGCCTGTGCGGATCGTTTATCATCAGAGATTCCCTACAAAAGCAGAGGCGATGCGGGAGGAATACCGCATTAAGCAGCTCCCCCGCAGTCACAAACAACAGTTAATGAAGGAGGCGCATGATGACCCAGCAGTTCAGCTTTCAGGCTACTGAAAATACTGGCATGCTTTATTTAGTGCCAACGCCGATTGGGAATTTAGAGGATATTACCTTTCGGGCGGTGCGTATACTTCAGGAAGCGGCATATATTTTGGCCGAAGATACGAGACAGACAAAAAAGCTTACCCAGCACTATCAGATAGATACGCCTTTAGAGAGCTATCACGAACATAACAAGCGTCAAAAACAGGAAAAAATTCTGCAGTGGCTCACAGAGGGAAGACAGGTGGCGATGGTAAGTGATGCAGGTACGCCGCTGGTATCTGACCCTGGGGATGAACTCGTGCAGGAATGCATTGCACAGGGAATACCGGTAGTGCCGCTCCCCGGTGCAAGTGCTCTTCTGCCAGCGCTGACAGCTTCCGGACTCGGGGGCGGCGGCTTTTATTTTCATGGGTTTCTGCCGCGAAAGAAAAAAGACATACGCACGGTTCTGCACCAGCTTCCATCAGGCGTACCAATTGTTCTTTATGAATCGCCGTACCGCCTGCTCGGAACCATCCACTTTCTGCATGAAGAATGGGGGGACGTGCCGGCTGTGGTGGCAAGAGAATTAACGAAGAAATATGAAGAGTTTGTCCGTGGCACCCTGCTTGAAGCAGCGGCTGCTTTTGAGGACAGAGACATTAAAGGGGAGTGCGTATTAATTGTAGAAAAGCCTGTTTCGGATGAAGCCGCAGAAGAGGACGATGGGCCGATGGAGGAAGAAGTCCAGAAATACATGGAAGCGGGCGCTTCAAGCAAAGAAGCGATTAAAAAAACCGCCCAGCGCCGAAATGTTAAAAAACAGGAAGTGTATGCGGCTTATCACGGGTTAAATAAACCATAAAAAAAGAGCCTTCCCCCGAAAGGAAAGGCTTTTTCGTGAACTTAAGCGTTCGATTTATGGTTTTGCACATAATCCTGAAGATCTTTAATAATTGCTTCAGCGCCTTCAGGGGAAAGAATGATTTTACCGTCGGCAAGAGATAAGTTGTCATCCGACACTTCTCCGGTTACCTGGCAAGTCATGTTTGGTTTATATTTTTTCAATACAATGCGGTCATGGTCCACATAAATTTCAAGAGCGTCTTTCTCTTGGATTTCAAGTGTACGGCGGAGTTCAATTGGAATAACTACGCGCCCTAATTCGTCAACCTTACGTACGATACCTGTTGATTTCATTGGTAGGTCCTCCTTAAATTTAGTTTTATTCGTCAAAATTCGACATTTTCTATCTGTATGCTAACAATACCAATGTTTTCTAACACCGTCAACGAATTTGAATCATGGTTTCTGTGAAATTTAACAAAAATTTCAATCATATATACACAAATAAATCTTTTTATACATTTAATTACATGTTCATTTTAAAAAAATAAGAGTTTAATCAGGCCGATTATGTATAAAAAACCATAAAAAATTATAATAGGAAAATATTTACTTCGGAAAAATTAGTTTTTGTCGAATTGTCGAATGAAAATATTTTTGACGAAAAGGGAAAAAACACATAGTATATTAGTGTAGAAAATATTGGCCCGACGAATGGATGAGTATCTACAGAAGCCGGCACAGAGAACCGGGAATGCTGGAAGCCGGTGCGGCAGAACTAGAGAAAATGGTCCGGGAGGGCGTCCGTGTGAGCTGTAATAGTAAAGACGGGCCGTCGGCGGCGTTAACGCTGAACTTCCGGGGGCCGGGTGCGCCTGGAAATAAGCCGTTGTTTGTAAAAATAACGGAAATTTGGGTGGTACCACGTGAGCGCAGCTTTCGTCCCTTTGGCGGACGGAGGCTTTTTTATATTGGAAGAGACCTTATACATTTTTGAAGGGGGACATAAACATGCCAGAAGAAAAGAACACTTTTTATTTAACGACACCGATTTATTATCCGAGCGGCAAGCTTCATATCGGACATGCGTATACGACAGTAGCGGGAGATGCTCTCGCCCGCTACAAGCGCCTGAGAGGCTATGATGTAAAATACTTAACCGGAACTGATGAACACGGACAGAAAATTGAAAGAAAAGCGGAAGAAAACGGAGTCAGTCCGCAGCAGTTCGTCGATGATGCAGCGCAGAACATCAAGCAGCTGTGGGACAAATTAAATATTACCTACGATGATTTCATCCGCACTACTGAAGACCGCCACCGCGATGCTGTACAGATCATTTTTGAAAAACTGAAAGAAAACGGGGATATCTATCTGAGTGAATATGAAGGATGGTATTCGGTGCCGGATGAGACCTTTTATACAGAAACCCAGCTCGAAGATAAACAGTACGACGAAGCAGGCAATGTAACCGCCGGTATCAGCCCGGAAAGCGGTCACCCGGTAGAAAAGGTGCGGGAAAAATCGTATTTTTTCAAAATGAGCAAGTATGCGGACCGCCTGCTTCAGTTTTATAAAGATAATCCTGAATTTATCCAGCCGGAATCCCGTAAAAATGAAATGATTAATAATTTTATCAAACCGGGTCTCGGTGATTTATCTATTTCAAGAACAACATTTGAGTGGGGCATTCCTGTCAAAAGCGACCCGGAGCACGTGGTGTATGTATGGATTGACGCACTTAGCAACTACATCACTTCACTCGGCTACACGACAGAGCACGATGAAGAATACCAAAAATACTGGCCGGCAGATGTGCATATTGTTGGCAAAGAAATCGTGCGTTTCCATACTATTTACTGGCCGATTATGCTGATGGCCCTTGATCTGCCGCTTCCAAAGAAAGTGTTCGGCCACGGATGGCTGTTAATGAAGGACGGAAAAATGTCGAAGTCCAAAGGCAACGTGGTTGATCCGATTCCGCTTGTCGACCGCTACGGCCTGGATGCTGTCCGCTACTATCTGCTCCGGGAAGTGCCGTTTGGCTCCGATGGGGTATTCACGCCGGAAGGATTTGTGGACCGGCTGAACTATGATCTCGCGAACGATCTGGGCAATCTTTTGAATCGTACCGTGGCGATGATTAACAAATACTTTGACGGCTCCATCCCGGCTTACGTGAAGGATGCGAGTCCGTATGATGCTTCGCTGCTCGAGCTGATAGATGCAACCGTCACAAAGGTAGAAAACGCGGTTGAAGAAATGGAGTTTTCAGTGGCTCTGACAGCTATATGGCAGCTTATCAGCCGGACAAACAAATATATTGATGAAACGCAGCCGTGGATTCTTGCAAGAGATGAAAGCGAGCGGGAAGTACTGGGCTCCGTGCTGTATCATCTGGCAGAATCTCTGCGGGTAATCAGTATACTGATTCAGCCGTTTATGACAGAAACGCCGAAGAGCATCTGGTCGCAGCTTGGAATAGATAAAGAAATTACAGGCTGGGAGACGACGAAATCCTTCGCTCATATAAAAGAAGGCACCAGAGTAGCCGGAAAGGCCGTGCCTGTCTTCCCTCGTCTTCAGCAGGAAGATGAAGTGAAGTATATTATTGAATCGATGGGCGGTACAGTGAAAGCGGAAGCAGAAGAGGAAGAGGAAACGGAAGAAAACGGTGAAATCACAATTGATGATTTTGGTAAAGTTGAGCTGAAGGTAGCGGAAATCATCGACGCAGAACCAGTCAAAAAAGCTAATAAACTGCTTAAAATCCAGCTTGACGTAGGGGATGAGAAGCGTCAGGTCGTTTCCGGCATCGCAGAGCATTACACCCCGGAGGATCTGAAGGGCCGGAAGGTGATCTGTGTGACTAATCTGAAAGCGGTGAAGCTCCGGGGAGAGTGGTCGGAAGGAATGATCCTGGCTGCTTCTAAAGGAAAAGAACTTACGCTCGCTACTATCGATCAGGCTCTTCCAAACGGATCGATCGTCAATTAAAGAAAGGACGAGAATGTAATGCTTTTTGATACGCATGTTCATTTGAACGTAGAGCAATTTGAAGGAGAAGTCGCAGAAACGATCGAGCGGGCCAAAGAAGCCGGGGTTGAATACATGACGGTCGTCGGCTTTGACCGGGAGACGATTCCGAAAGCGATAGAACTGGCGGAAACGTACAATTTTATTTATGCAGCAGTCGGCTGGCACCCGGTTGACGCTGTCGACATGACCGATGAGGACCTGGACTGGCTTGAGGAACTCGCGGGCCATCCCCGCGTGGTTGCCCTCGGAGAAATGGGGCTTGATTATCACTGGGACAAGTCTCCGAAGGATGTACAAAAAGATGTCTTCCGCCGGCAGATACACCTGGCAAAGAAAGTGAATATGCCGATCATTATTCATGACCGCGAGGCCCATGATGATATTGTCGATCTGCTGGAGGAAGAAAATGCGGGAGAAGTCGGCGGTATTATGCACTGCTTTGGCGGAACTGCCGAGACGGCGAAGCGCTGCATGGATATGAATTTTTATATTTCCTTTGGCGGTCCGGTCACGTTCAAAAACGCAAAGCTTCCTAAGGAAGTAAGCAGGGAAATCCCGATGGACCGGCTGCTGGTGGAAACCGACTGTCCGTTTTTGGCGCCGCACCCTTACCGGGGCAAGCGGAACGAGCCGGCGTATGTAAAGCTGGTAGCTGAAAAAATCGCAGAATTGAAAGAAATTCCGTATGAGGAATTGGCTGAACAGACGACAAAGAACGCTAAACAGCTTTTCCGTCTGTAAACGATGAACAGGCCCGCTCTTTCCATGAAATTGGAAAAGCGGGCTGTATCATAGAAAAAGACTAAATTGGCTTAGAAGGAAGGTAACCGTGCGTATTTATGAATGTATCGTAGTGGAGGGCAAATCTGATACTGCAGCTGTCCGCAATGCGGTAGAGGCAGACACCATTGAAACGAACGGGTCGGCAGTAAGTGAGGAAGCGCTCCGCCGGATTGAACTCGCCAGGGAGCGAAGAGGGGTTATTATTTTAACCGACCCGGACGTACCAGGCGAGAGAATCCGCCGGATTGTCAGCCGGCGTGTGCCGGGATGCAAGCACGCTTTTTTAACAAAAGGTAAAGCCTTCGGGAGCCCGGGCCAGAGTCTGGGGGTTGAGCACGCTTCTGCAGAAACGATCCGGGAAGCTTTAAGGCACGTGCGGAGCGAAAAAGAGCACCCGGAAGTGACAGCAGCAGTAACAAGGCAGGACCTTCTGGAGCTTGGCCTGTTCGCCGGAAGCGGTTCAAGAGATAAACGTGCCCGCCTGGGGGAAATACTGAACATTGGCTATGCCAATGGAAAGCAGTTTTTGAAAAGGCTGGAAATGTTTCAAATCAGTCAGGCTGAATTCACTGCGGCGTATGAACAATTATTGGAAGAGGAGGAGAAGGCGTGAAGGATATAGCGACCCCCGGGCGGACAAAAGACATACTGGAAAGACACGGATTTGCGTTTAAAAAAAGCCTGGGACAAAATTTCTTAATCGACGCAAACATTTTAACGCGCATTGCAGAAGCAGCGGGCATAGAGCCGGAAGACGGGGTCATAGAGGTAGGCCCCGGCATCGGGGCCCTCACAGAGCATCTCGCAAAACAGGCCGGGCAGGTGGAGGCGTTCGAAATCGACCAGCGCCTGCTTCCGATTCTTGAAGAAACAATGGCTCCTTATCCGCATGTCCGGGTGCACCACCGCGATATTCTGCAGGTGAACCTCGGGGCGTTTATTCATGAAAACATGAGTGAATGCCGCAGCATATCCGTCGTAGGAAATCTTCCGTATTACGTTACAACTCCCATCCTGATGGCAGTGCTTGAACAGAGGCTGCCGATTAAAAACATTGTGATTATGCTGCAAAAAGAAGTGGCAGAGCGAATGGCGGCCGTGCCCGGCACAAAAGCCTACGGATCTTTATCCATAGCGGTACAGTATTTTGCGGAAACAGAGAAGGTGATGACCGTTCCTAAAACCGTTTTTATTCCGCAGCCACGAGTCGATTCGCTGATTCTCCGCTTGAAAAAGCGCTCCGCTCCGCCGGTGCACACAGTGAATGAGGAATTCTTTTTCCGCCTGGTGCGGGCATCGTTTGTCCAGCGCAGAAAAACCCTCTGGAACAATTTGCTGCACCAGCTCGTGGGCCCGGAGGGGAAAGGCAGACTGCTGCAGGCGTTTGAGCAAACCGGCATCGATCCCGGGAGACGCGGTGAAACGCTTTCCATGGAAGAATTTGCTCTACTGGCCAACGAACTTGCTCCTTTTTACCAGGAATTTTAAGATATTCTGAAAAAGAAAGATTTAGTAATTGACATTCAAATTGAAGAATTGTTATAATGAAAAATTTTTGACAACTAACCCGGGCTATGGTAAGATAGTTTTTAGTGAGGTGGGTTAGACAATGGGAAAAACATTGGTGGAGATTAAAGAAGCGTTGGATTTAAAAGTAGGTAAACGAGTTACGGTAATTGCTAATGGCGGACGCAAGAAAACCGTCGAACGTTCCGGGTATTTAGAGGAAACATATCCTTCCGTCTTTATTGTCAAACTGGACAGAGCCCAGCATCCTGTCGAACGTCTTTCTTACAGCTATACAGATGTACTCACCCAGACAGTCAAACTGTATCTAACGGAAGAAGAAGAGCTTCAGGCTTAACTAACACATACGAATGCAGTCCCCGGACAGCATACAGGCTTTCTGCGCTAAGCGGAAAGCTTTTTTCGTTTTTAAAGCCATGTTGAAGAAAGGACGCCAAAAGGTGCGCGAAAGCCTGATTTCCGAATCCACGTGCTCCTGCGGCAGTAAGGGAAGCTTTTCCTGCTGTACATGCTGCTGTTTTTCAACTAAAATGTTAGAAGGTTGAAAGTACGGTAAACGTGGAGGAAGATGAGAGAAGGAGAATGATGGTGAAGTTATCAAAGAAGGCTCCGGCGAAAATAAATCTGACGCTCGACGTTTTAGGTAAACGGGCAGATGGCTATCACGAGGTGAAAATGGTGATGGCTCAGGTGGATTTGGCTGATCGTCTGGAGTTTGAGCGAAGAAAAGATGGAAAAATTGTCGTGCAGATGTCAGAAGGCTTTCTTCCGGAAGACCATAGAAACCTGGCTTACCAGGCTGCAAAGCTGTTAAAGGATAAATACCGTATTGCTTACGGCGTGTCGATTTTCATACATAAAAACATCCCTGTCGCTGCCGGCCTCGCCGGTGGCAGCAGTGATGCTGCAGCTACTCTGCGGGGAGTGAATGAGCTTTGGGAAATCGGTGCGGACATGGAGGAACTGGCGGAAATTGGGGCGCTGATCGGCTCAGATGTCTCCTTTTGCGTACACGGAGGAACGGCGATCGCCACTGGCCGGGGAGAGCAGATTGAACACATTGACCCGCCCCCGTCCTGCTGGGTAATTTTAGCTAAACCTCCTACAGGCGTTTCCACCGGGGAGATTTACCGGAGAATCGACGCGGCGAAAAAACGCCAGGAGATGACCCCGGCGATGGTGGAGGCGATTCGGAATAACAATTATGAGCAGCTTTGCCGCTCTTTATCCAATACCCTTGAAGAAGTAACTCTGCCGCTTTATCCCGAGGTGGGCCAGATTAAAGCCCGCATGCTCGATTCCGGGGTGGATGCTGCGCTGATGAGCGGCAGCGGTCCTACTGTTTTCGGACTGGTGGATAAGGAAAGTAAAGTAAGCCGTGTGTATAATGCGTTGCGTGGTTTCTGCTCCCAAGTGTACGCGGTTCGCCTGTTGAACGACCGAAACGCTTGATAAAATCCGTATGAAAATGGTATATTCTTGCTAAATATTCGGATTTTACGGAGGTAAGCATGAAAAAACTGAAACGAAGCGGCCGATTGGTTGATATGACCAATTTTTTGCTGCAGCATCCACATGAACTTATCTCTCTTGGTTATTTTACGGAGAGGTATGATTCCGCCAAATCCTCGGTAAGTGAAGATTTGACTATCATTAAAGAAATTTTTGAAACACAGGGCGTTGGTGCACTGCGTACGGTGGCAGGCGCGAGCGGCGGCGTGCGATATGTGCCGAAAGTGGAAAAAAGCACGGCAGAATTGTTTGTCGGGGGGCTGTGTGAAAAGCTCGAAAACAAAGAACGGCTGCTGCCTGGAGGGTATTTATATATGATGGATATCCTTGGGCGTCCGCGCACGATGAACGAAGTGGGGAAAATGTTTGCTTCTGTTTTTGCGGACCGGCAGATTGATGCCATTGTTACTGTGGCTATGAAAGGCATTCCGCTTGGTCACGCAATTGGTACATATCTCGACGTACCTGTAAGCATTGTGCGAAGAGACCACCGGGTCACGGAAGGGTCGACGGTAAGCATCAATTACGTATCAGGTTCATCGAGACGCATTCAGACGATGTCCTTGGCCCGGAGGAGCCTGCCGGAAGGATCCAACGTTCTTGTAGTGGATGATTTCATGAAAGCAGGCGGTACGGTAAGCGGAATGATAGAGCTGCTGCAGGAGTTCCGGGCAAATGTGGCGGGCATCGGAGTGCTTGTAGAAGCTGAAGGCGCGGGCGAGCGGCTGGTGGATGATTACGTGAGCATTGCAAGAGTGGAAGAGGTAAACGAAAAGACAAAAAACATCCGTGTAGTTCCCGGCAATTTTCTCACAAAACTGGAAAAGGAGAGATCAAGATGAAGGAAGTATTTACTAAGCAGGCCCCAGAGGCCATTGGACCGTATTCGCAGGGCATCAAGGTAAATAATGTATTTTACAGCTCCGGCCAGATTCCTTTGACGACCTCAGGCGAAATTGTCAGCGGCGGCGTCGAAGAGCAGACGCACCAGGTTTTTCAAAATCTGCAGGCAGTACTCGCTGAAGCCGGTTCTTCGCTGAATCATGTTATTAAGGCAACAGTATTCATTAAAGATATGGAAGAATTTCCGGTTATTAATGAAGTGTATGGTTCTTACTTTCAAGAGCATCAGCCGGCCCGTTCATGTGTCGAAGTGGCCCGTCTCCCTAAGGATGTAAAAGTGGAAATTGAAGTGATCGCTTTATTAGCTTCATAAAAACAGTGCTCTGTGCTGCCTGTGCGAATGGCAGCCGGGGCGCTGTTTTTTTACGATATGGGTAGAAAAGAGCATATGACAAGCCGATAAGAAGAATAACGGAAAGATTTTTAAAGACAGGACTTTCAGCTCGAGCAAAAAGATGTGGTAACATGCATAAAACATCGTTATACTGGATACATGTTTATATACTTTAAAATTAAATATATCTGCAGGCGATTTTTTGCCTGGGCAGGACTTTGCGGAATAATATAGAAATCAATAATCAGCCTCTTTACGCTTTATGCGAAAGAGGAGATACATATAGATGAGAGAGTTAATAAACCAAAGGTGGTGAAAACATGCAGGTAACAGATGTCAGGCTGCGCCGGGTAAATACTGATGGACGAATGAGAGCAATTGCCTCAATTACATTCGATGAAGAGTTTGTGGTCCATGATATTCGGGTCATTGATGGAAATAACGGTCTCTTTGTTGCTATGCCCAGTAAACGCACCCCTGATGGGGAATTCCGTGATATTGCCCATCCTATTTCGTCAGCAGCGAGAGAGAAGATCCAGTCCGCTGTGTTGGCAGAATATGAAGAACAGGAACAACAGCCCGCAGAAAAAAATTTTAACGAAGCCGGCGCTTCGTAACATTATATGTACCAGGGCAGCGATAACGGTCTCGAGGGGGGCCGTTATTTATTTTTGCCTGTAAACGAAATCAGGTGGATAGGTAAACGTTCATTATGTAGAATAGGTAATAGTGTATTCTTGAAAACCTACAGCTTTTAAGATATTATTCTTAGTGGACAAAAATGCGCATATGGAGGAACCTACATGAATAATCGCTATGCCGTTATTTTAGCTGCCGGAAAAGGCACCCGCATGAAATCCAGTCTCTATAAAGTACTTCATCCTGTCTGCGGAAAACCGATGGTGGAACACGTGGTGGACGAGCTCGAAGACGCCGGTGTCGATCAATTAGTGACGGTGACCGGCCACGGGGCAGAATCTGTCGAAGAGCATTTAAAGGAGCGTACTTCTTATGTGCTTCAGGAGGAACAGCTTGGCACGGCTCATGCTGTAATGCAGACGAGGCAGATGCTTGAAGGTAAAAAAGGGACGACCATTGTGGCGTGTGGAGACACTCCATTGATTCAGGGAAGCACGATGCAGGCTCTGATGGATCATCACGAACAAATGGAAGCAAAAGCAAGCATTCTGACAGCCGTAGCAGACGACCCTGCCGGATACGGCCGGGTCGTCCGGGGCAGCAGTGGAGAAGTTGTCAGGATCGTTGAACATAAGGATGCAGACGAAACGGAAAAAAACATCCGGGAAATTAATACGGGGACTTACTGCTTTGATAATGAAGCGTTGTTTCATGCGCTCAGCGAGGTGGACAACAATAACGTCCAAGGGGAATATTACCTTCCCGATGTCATTGGTATCCTTCAGGAGAAGGGGGAGACCGTATCTGCCTGGACCACCCCTGACTTTTCTGAGACAATCGGGGTGAACGATCGCGTGGCTTTATCCCAGGCTGAAAAAGCCATGAAGCGCCGCATTAATGAACATTGGATGCGGCAGGGAGTAACCATTATTGATCCGGAGAATACTTATATCTCCAAAGAATCTGTGATTGGCGCTGATACAGTAGTTGAGCCCGGGACAATTCTCCGCGGCAGTGTACATGTAGGAACCTCCTGCCACCTTGGCCCGCATTCAGAAATCAGCAACGCTGTCATTGGCAGCGAAACAGTGATCCGTCAATCGACAGTGACGGACAGCGAGGTAGGAAATTCCGTACAAATCGGCCCTTACGCCCACGTCCGGCCGGCTTCGTCCATCGGTGATGAAGCTAAAATCGGCAATTTTGTTGAAATCAAGAAAGCATCCATCGGACAGGGAAGCAAAACGTCCCACCTAAGCTACATTGGAGATGCAGAGGTAGGAAAAAATGTGAATATCGGCTGTGGATCCATTACTGTTAATTACGATGGTATGGGCAAGCATTTAACGAAAATCGAAGATAACGTGTTTATTGGATGCAACTCCAACCTTGTGGCACCGGTGAATGTTGGGAAAGGCGCATACGTAGCAGCAGGTTCCACTATTACTTCGGATGTACCGGAGGATGCGCTTTCCATTGCGCGGTCGAGACAGACGAATAAAGAAAACTATGTAAGTGAAAAATTAAATGCAGATAAAAAGCAAAACAAGTGACGGAGGGAATTAAAAAATGTCCACGATGGATCGCTCCAATTTGAAAGTATTCACCCTGAACTCAAATCCAAGACTGGCAGAGGAAATTGTTGAACAGATCGGTACAACAATGGGACTCAGCTCTGTAAAAAGATTCAGTGACGGAGAAGTGCAGATAAACATTGAAGAAAGTATCCGTGGCTGCGATGTCTTTTTGGTCCAGTCGACTTCAGACCCGGCCAATGAACATCTTATGGAGCTTTTGATTATGATCGATGCCATGAAGCGGGCTTCGGCAAAAACGATCAGCGTTGTCCTCCCTTATTACGGGTACGCACGTCAGGACCGTAAGGCCCGGGCGAGAGAGCCTATTACAGCCAAGCTGATTGCCAATCTGCTGGAAACAGCTGGAGCGACCAGGATTTTGAGCCTGGACCTACACGCGACGCAAATTCAGGGATTTTTCGATATTCCGGTGGATCAACTACAGGGAGAACCTATTTTGTCCCGTCACTTCAACGAAAAAGGCCTGGAAGATCTCGTTATTGTATCGCCTGACCACGGAGGCGTCGTGCGTGCGCGCAGAATGGCAGACCGCCTGAAGGCTCCTATTGCGATTATTGATAAGCGCCGGCCGCGTCCAAACGTTTCAGAGGTCATGAATATCGTCGGTGACGTAAAAGGCAAAACAGCCATCATTATTGATGATATTATTGATACCGCCGGAACGATCACTCTCGCAGCGGATGCGTTAATCGAGTCGGGCGCAAACCATGTTTACGCATGCTGCACCCACCCGGTACTTTCCGGCCCGGCAATTGAAAGAATCGAAAATTCGAGGATTGAAGAACTGGTAGTAACAAATTCCATCGTGCTTCCGGAAGAGAAAAATATTGATAAGGTAACGCAGCTTTCCGTCGGCCCGCTTATGGCTAAAGCAATTATTAATGTCTTTGAGCAGACCTCGGTCAGCCGTTTGTTTAATTAATCTACAAGAAAATCAATGGTTTGAATAAGCCATTGATTTTTGATGTGGATTCTGGTATAATTATGTCTCAAGTGGGCAAAATTACGCGAACACGTGAAAATAAAATTTAACTTATGAGGTGAATACCATGGCTACGCAGTTAACTGCAGCTCGTCGTCCTGAAACAAAACAGTCAGTGACGAAAAAACTCCGCAGAGAGGGCACAATTCCAGCCGTTATTTATGGCAAGAAAACGGAAAGCCAGCCTATCTCTGTTGACAACGTTACATTCCTGAAAACGATTCGTGAGGCTGGAAAGAACGGCATCATTGATCTTACTATTGAAGGCGAAAACAAAAAGCACCAGGTCATCGTGCATGATATGCAGGTTGACTCCATTAAGGATTACTTTATCCATGTTGACTTCTTTGAAGTAGATATGACTTCCGAAATGGAAGCAGACGTTGCTGTACACCTCGAAGGCGAAGCGCCAGGGGAAAAAGACGGCGGCGTTGTCTCCCACATGATGTTCAATATTACTGTCAGCGCACTGCCTGCTGAAATTCCTGACAGCATCAGCGTGGACATTTCGACATTGAATGTCGGCGACTCCATTCAGGTAGCAGACCTTCCAGAAGGTTTGAACTACACGATTACGAGTGAGCCGGAAGAAACAATTGTTACTGTTCTTGTACCGGAAGAAGAGCCGGAAGAGCCAGGCGAAGAAGAAGCAGAAGAGCCTGAGCTTGTAGACGCGGATGAAGAATCCGAAGAAGGTTCTGAAGAAGGCAGCAACGACAACAACAATTCATAATTTCTGCACCAAAGCCGACGGAGGGCGTGCTGCCTTCCGTCATAAATAAAGATCGCAGGCGACGCTGTTGTACAGGCGCTCTGCGATCTTTATTTATGCTATGCTGTTAAGCGGAAATATCTTAAAATAAGACAAGTACTGTAATCGTTTCAAACGTCAAAAAAACAGTTTTTTAGTACAATATGTAGAAGCAGCCTGAACATTATACGTACGAAGCAGAGCGGGGGACCAGCATGAAATTTATTGTCGGGTTAGGCAACCCGGGAAAAAAATATAAAAAGACGCGCCACAATGTCGGATTTGAAGCTGTTGAAGAGCTCGCTTCCATGTGGCAGCTGTCATGGAAAAAGAGCAAGTGGAGGAGCGAAACTGCCGAAACAATGGCAGGGGGCGAAAAAGTGATACTGGTAAAGCCTTTGACTTATATGAATCTTTCGGGAGAAGCAGTAGGCCCGATGCTTGATTTTTATAAAGCGTCCCCGGAAGATGTCTTAGTTGTGTATGATGATCTGGACCTGGCTCCCGGCACGGTCCGCCTGCGTAAAAAAGGCGGCCATGGCGGCCATAATGGCATACGCTCGTTAATTGAACATTTGGGTACAAAGGAGTTCAAGCGTCTGCGAATTGGCATTGGAAAGCCGGAGAAGGCGTCCGTGATTGACTATGTTCTTGGCACTTTTCCACCGGAAGAGAGAAAGCAGATGGATGAAGCTGTTAAAAAGGCAGCAGTCTCGGCGGAAGCCTGGAGCAGTAAATCATTTGACGAAGTAATGAATGAGTTTAATTAATAGAAGGATGGAGTGGGGCTGAAGCGTTCCGCTCCCCTTTTGCGTGATAAAAAAAGACCACCATGAATAGGGAGGAACGAGCATGAAGGGTTTACCATCGATATTGGCCTCCAACCCGGAGGTCAGCGCAGTCATCGGCGACCTTCAAAACGGGGTACCGGAGCAGCTGATTTCAGGGCTCAGCGGATCGGCAAGAACGTTATTTATGACGCTTGCCCAGGAGAAGACGCAAAAGCCTCAGCTGGTAGTGACGCACACGTTGTATCAGGCGCAGAAGCTGTACGATGATTTGTTGGAATGGTCGGAAAAAGAAGTATTAATCTATCCGGTCAATGAGCTTATTTCTGCTGAAATTGCGGTAGCGAGTCCGGAAATGAGGTCGCAGCGAATTGAAGTGCTCGACCGTCTGGTCAGCGGCTTTGACGGAATTATTGTGAGCCCGGTGGCCGGCCTTCGCCGTCTGCTTCCTCCGCCTGCTGTTTGGGAAGCAGCCCAGTGGCCGCTGCATACCGGTGACGATCTTGACCTGGATGCTTTCCAGCAATTTCTCTATGCTTCCGGCTATCAGCGGGCCGATATGGTGGCTGCTCCCGGTGAATTCAGCATCCGCGGCGGTATTATTGACATTTACTCGCTTACGGCGGACAATCCAGTTCGTCTGGAGCTGTTTGATACAGAAATTGATTCTCTCCGTTTGTTTAATCCAGAGGATCAGCGGACAATTGAGCAGATTACTAAGGTAAATATCAGCCCTGCCCAGGAAACAATTCTTTATCCGGAACAGTTTCAGCGTGCAGCCTCCCAGCTTGAGGACGGACTGGGTAAAACGCTGAAAACAGTCAAGGACGAGACCGTGAAACAGAAGGTGCAGGAGCGCCTGTCGGAAGAGCGGGAGCAGCTGCTGCAGCACGTACGTTTTCAAAGTCTGTACAAATATATGCAGTTTTTCTATGAACAGCCAGCTACCCTGAGCAAGTATTTTTCCTCCGAAACGATCTTTTTTATTGATGAAGTGAGCCGTGTGCAGGAAACAGCAGAACGGCTGGATGAAGAAGAGGCAGAGTGGCGGACAAATATGGTGGAGCAGGGGGAGCTGCCGGTAGAGATGCAGCTTTCGGTACCGTTCCATACGCTTATGAAAAACATCGATTTTCCGAAGGTGCTTTTTTCTTTATTTACCCGTAGTTTATCCGAGTTTCACCCGCGCCGGGTGGCGAATGTCACGAGCAAGGCGATGCAGCAGTTCCACGGTCAGCTGCCGGTACTGAAAAATGAAATTGAACGCTGGCAGAATGGCGGATTTCGTATCGTTTTTGCCGCTGAGACTAAGGACCGCCTCGAACGGCTGCAGAGAATTCTCGATGATTACGGAGTAGAAGCAGAACGGGCCGACAAGGACGGACCATTTACGCCGGGACGTCCTGCTATTGTACAGGGGCGGCTCGACAGCGGATTTGAATTGCCGCTTGAAAAGCTTGCCGTCATTACGGAGCAGGAGACGTTTACAAAGCAGGTGCGTCGCTCGAGGCGCCGGGAAAAGCTGAATAATGCGGAACGCATCAAGAGCTATTCGGAGCTGCAGGTGGGAGATCTGGTGGTTCACGTGAACCATGGCATCGGAAAATACCTGGGAATGGAAACCCTGGACGTTGGAGGAGTGCACCAGGACTTCTTAAACGTATCCTATGCGGGCAACGACAAACTGTATGTGCCGGTCGAGCAGATTGATCAGGTGCAAAAGTATGTGGGATCAGAAGAAAAGGATCCTAAAATTTATAAACTTGGCGGCAATGACTGGAAGCGTGTAAAACGCAAAGTGCAGTCCTCGGTTGAAGACATTGCTGATGACCTGATCAAGCTGTATGCAGAACGGGAGGCTGCGAAAGGGCACGCCTTTAACCGGTATGCGATGGAGGAGCAGGCGTTTGCAGCGACGTTCCCTTATCAGGAAACGGAGGATCAGATAAAAGCAATTGAAGAAATCCGCGAAGACATGGAGCGCGAACGTCCGATGGACCGCCTGTTGTGCGGGGATGTTGGCTACGGAAAAACAGAAGTGGCAATACGGGCGGCGTTCAAAGCAGTAATGGACGGCAAGCAGGTGGCCATTTTGGTGCCGACAACGATTTTGGCCCAGCAGCATTTCGATACGCTCACAGAGCGTTTTGCCGAGCAGCCGATCAACATTGGCTTAATGAGCCGTTTCCGGACGAAAAAACAGCAGAACGAAACGATCCGCGGGCTGAAAGCAGGAAGCGTTGACATTGTGATCGGCACGCACCGTGTGCTTTCCAAGGACGTACAGTTTCATGATTTAGGGCTGCTGATTGTCGACGAAGAACAGCGGTTTGGAGTTACTCATAAAGAGAAAATTAAGCGGCTCAAGGCAAACATTGACGTGTTAACACTGACGGCAACGCCGATTCCAAGAACGCTGCATATGTCGATGCTCGGCGTTCGTGACCTGTCAGTTATCGAGACCCCGCCGGAAAACCGCTTTCCGGTCCAGACGTATGTGATGGAATACAACCCGACGCTGGTCAAAGAAGCCATTGAACGTGAAATCAGCCGCGGCGGCCAGGTGTATTTTATGCATAACCGGGTGGATAATATCAGCCGGATGGCTGACCAGATTTCGATGCTTGTGCCGGAAGCGGAGGTCGCCTACGCTCATGGACAGATGAATGAGCAGGAGCTCGAATCGGTCATGGTGGAGTTTTTAGAGGGCAACAAAGATGTACTGGTCACGACAACGATTATAGAAACAGGGGTCGATATCCCGAACGTGAATACGCTTATTATTAATAACGCTGACCGGATGGGGCTTTCCCAGCTGTATCAGATCCGCGGCCGGGTGGGCAGGTCCAACCGCGTAGCGTATTCGTATTTCACGTACCAGCGCGACAAAGTGCTTTCTGAGGTGGCGGAAAAACGCCTGCAGGCCATCAAGGAATTTACGGAACTCGGCTCCGGCTTTAAGATTGCCATGAGAGACCTCTCCATCCGTGGAACGGGTAACCTGCTCGGTGCAGAGCAGCACGGCTACATTGAATCCGTGGGCTTTGATTTGTACTCACAGATGCTCAAAGAAGCTATTGAAGAACGTAAGGGAGATCAGCCGAAGCAGCAGGAGCCGGAGATGGATATGAATATGAAAGCAGATGCCTATATCCCTGACTTTTATATCGATGACTCCAAGCAGAAAATAGAGATGTATAAACGCTTCCGGGGGCTTGAGACGCTTGAGGATATGGAAGATCTGCAGAGTGAAATGATGGACCGCTTCGGGGAATATCCGGTGGAAGTGGAAAAGCTGTTTATTCTCAGTAATATTCGTCTGCGCGCGGAAGCTTCCGGAGTGGAATCCATTTCCCAGGAAGCAAACAAAACCATTATTCTGGTAGGCGAAGCAGCAAGCAATGCAGCAGATGGCGCTTCGCTGTTCGGACTTGTAAATGATCTGGGACGTCATATCGGTATCGGGACCAGTGGAAAAAAAATTCAGATCTCAGTGCAGCACCAGCGGCTCGAAGAAATGAAAATCCTCACTTCCGTGCAGGCGGTTGTCAAAGGCGTACAGGAAGCAAAAAAAGAGCCGGAAGGAACAACGTCCCCGAAATAGAGCGGGCGGATAGAAGGTACCGAAGATGACAAATGACAGACGCTCTTTCGCCCGTTTACTAAAAAGCGTTTCCCTGCTGACAGCAGCTGCCCTGATAGGAAAAGTATTCAGCGCTGTTTACCGGATTCCATACCAGAATATGACCGGAGATATTGGATATTATGTTTATCAGCAGGTGTACCCGTTTTACGGTATAGCGATGATTCTTGCTCTTTACGGCTTTCCGGCTGTGCTGGCCGGGGAAATGGCACAGCAGAAAAAAGCATCCGACCGGCTGGAAACGATGAAAGCGGCTGGAATGGTGCTGGTATCTGCAGGGGCTTCGGCTTTTATGCTTCTGCTTCTTTTTGCGCCCGTGGTGGCTGGTGCTATGGGGGATGAACAGCTTACGCCGGTACTACGTATGACTTCATTCGTCTTTCTCCTCGTGCCTGTGCTTTCGCTTGGACGCGGATACTACCAGGGGATAGGGAGAATGGAGCCGACGGCTTTATCGCATGTAGTGGAGCAGGTGTGCCGGGTGAGCTTCATTCTGTTATTTGCCTGGGCAGCAGTATCGGCCGGAGAGGGAGTGTACGACATAGGCGCCGGTGCTATGGGAGCATCCATAGCAGGTGCCGGGGCAGGGGCTTTGATTATGCTGCTTCTCTGGTGGTCTCAGCACCGTCGTAAACCGCTGCCTTTTCGTTTCCGGGGAGCCGGGAAAGAGTATAAAACGATGGTAAAAAAACTGCTTATACCAGGAGTAGTCGCCTGTCTCGGTGCAATGGTGTTTTTGTTTTATCAATGGATCGATGCGTTTACTGTAGTTCCCGGGCTTGAGGCTTACGGTGTTTCCGGACAGGATGCGAAAGAAACGAAGGGTGTGCTGGACCGGGCGCAGCCGCTTCTCCAGTTCGGCACGGTAATATCTACGGCGCTCGCAGCAGCTGTACTCCCTTCGCTGCGCGGAAAAGAAGGAGTTTTCCTCGGCGGGCTTGCTCTTCGGGTCAGTCTGGTTATCGGCGGAGCAGCGGCTGTAGGCCTGTATACAGTAGCCGGTTTTGTGAACGTGATGCTGTTTGAAAACAGGAGTGGGACGGAGCTTATGGCGACGCTCGCTATTTCACTTCTGTTCAGCGGCTGGATTGTAACTGCGAACGCGATTCTCCAGGGGGCAGACCGTGTCCGGATGGCTGCCGGAGCGATAGTGGCCGGAGGAGTCATAAAGCTCATCGGAAATATAGTGCTTATCCCGGTCTCTGGAGCAATTGGTGCAGCGGCGGCAACGATTGGCGGTCTTGCCGTCACGAGCCTTCTGCAGGGGATGCTTCTGCAGAAGCACGGGCTGATTTCCTGGCCTTCCCGCAGATGGTGCATCTGCTGGGCGGCTCTTTTAGTCCTGCTTGGCGCTGGCCTGTGGGTGCTGCAGCTGCCTGTCGGCAGCGTGGATGCACGGACGGTCGCTGGCATGTGGGCCCTTGGCCTGGCCGTGGCCGGCGTGGCGCTTTGTCTGGCTCTTGTCAAAGGCTTAAGACTTTTCGAACCCCAGGAGTGGAAGATGGTTTCCGCAGGCGGAAACAAGAATGAAAAGAGGGGGACTTCCTAATGAATAATGCAGATATGCGACCAGTTATTACCGTTTTAGGCCTCGGAGCAGGGGATGCCGGGCAGCTCCCACTGGAGGTTTACCGTCGTCTCCGCTCAGCCTCCTCTCTGTATTTGCGTACCAGGGAGCACCCGGTAGTCAGAGAGCTGCAGGAAGAGCTGCCGGCCTATAAAACCTTTGACCGGATCTACGAACAGACAGATTCGTTTGAAGAGGCATACGGATTAATGACGGCAGAGCTGCTGGAGGCTTCCAAAGCCCCCGGGGAAATTTGTTATGCAGTGCCGGGACATCCGCTAGTGGCAGAAATGGTGGTGCAGCAGCTGCTCGAAGCGGAAAAGGCCGAAAAATGCCGGGTGGACATTGTGGGGGGACAAAGCTTTTTAGACCCTGTATTTGCAACCCTCCGGCTGGATCCAAGTGAAGGATTTCAGCTGCTGGACGCGACGGCGCTGAAAAGAGAAGACGTGCAGGTGTCCACCCATTTGCTGCTCACTCAGGTGTACGATCGTATGACAGCTTCGGAGGTGAAGCTGACGCTGATGGAGCTGTACCCGGAAGAGCACATAGTGCACATGATTTCCGGAGCGGGAACGGGGGCAGAACGGCTTCAGGAGCTTCCGCTGTACGAGCTTGACCGCGAAGACTTTGTCGATAATCTAATGTCAGTCTATGTTCCGCCGCTGCCGTTTTCAGCCCGGTACGGCGACTGGGACAAATTCCGCAGCATTATCGCTGCCCTCCGTGCACCGGACGGGTGCCCGTGGGACAGGAAACAGACGCACCAATCGCTGAAAAAATACCTGCTCGAGGAGACCTATGAAGTATTAAGTGCCATCGATGCTGAAGACGATGACAACCTGCAGGAAGAGCTGGGGGACATTTTGCTTCAGGTGATGCTTCATGCTCAAATTGGGGAAGAGGAGGGCTTTTTCACCATTGATGATGTGGTGGAATCAGTAACAGAAAAAATGATCCGCCGGCATCCGCACGTGTTCGCGGAATCAGCGGCGGCTACCCCGGAAGAAGTGAACACTCAGTGGGAAGAAGTTAAAAAAGCTGAAAAAAGCAAAGACGGCGAAGAAGATTCTGTACTCGCGGATATTCCTCAGGCAATGCCAGCACTTATGAGAGCCTATGAAATCCAGAAAAAGGCAGCGAAAGCCGGGTTCGACTGGGGTGATGACGCTCCGATGTGGGACAAGCTCCATGAAGAAATAGAAGAATGGAAAGCAGAGCTTCGGGCAGAAAACGAACAAAACAGCTCAAAAGAATTTGGGGATATTTTATTTGTGCTCGTGAATCTCGCCCGGTTCTTTCGCGTACACCCGGAGGAAGCGCTGGAACAGACAAACCAGAAATTTTTCCGTCGTTTTGCCTACATTGAACGGAAAATGAATGAAGAAAACCGGCAGTGGCAGGAAGAAAACTTTCTGCAGACAGCGGAATCATGGTGGCAGGAAGCGAAGAAGGAGGAGCGGTAACGGTGAGAATAGATAAGTTTTTAAAGGTGTCGCGGCTGATTAAGCGGAGAACTCTTGCAAAGGAAGTAGCTGCTCAGGGACGCATTACGGTAAATGGCAATCAGGCGAAGGCCGGTACGGAAGTAAAGCCTGGGGATGAAATCATCGTACGTTTTGCTTCGAAGACATTAAAGTTAAGAGTGGAAGCCATTAAAGATACAACGAAAAAAGACGAAGCAGAGTCGATGTATACACTGATGGAAGAAGAAAGCAAATAATGCGAACGGCCGTTCCTTTTTGGGACGGCTTTATTATTTAGTATGTAAGAAAACCTGCGCAAACAAGAAAAATAAAGCAAAAAACTGTAATAAAGAGGAAAAACCGTGTTGAAACTCTTTCGCTGCTCCGTTATGATTAACATAACTAAAATCGTAAACGTTTTATAAAGTGCGTCTTTTATAACAAAGCTTGCAGAGACGAGCGAAGGAGGAGCTCTTGATTGATTGAGGAAAAGAAAAAAGTAACAAACATTCATCGACCGCACTCCCACCAGCAGACACAGACAGATGCCCGTAAAGAAGCCGCAGTGCAGAAGCAGCGCCGTGGATTGAAAAAAAGAATGACTGCTTTAACTGTCGTTACTGCCTTTGTCGTCATATTAATGGGCATCACTTTGTTTTCACAGTGGCAGACAATTGCGGCCAACAATGAAGAGCAGCAGCAGATGGAAGAGCAGATGGTGAACCTTGAGGATAAAGAAGCGGACTTAAATCAGCAGGTGGAGGACTACAACGACCTTGATTACATAGCGGAAGTCGCCCGGGAAGAATATTATTTAACCAAAGAAGGGGAAACGCTTTATAAACTTCCGGAAAGCGATTCATCTAATTGACATTGTTTTTTGGCTTCGAGTATAATTACTTGGACACAGAGAAATTGAAAACGTGAGGCGTTTCTCTTTCTTTTGCACTAATCTCTTTTTATATTTCATATAGGATCCATAAGGAGGAGCATTTTTTAGATGGCAATTGAAGTGGGCAGCAAGATACAGGGCAAGGTTACCGGCATTACGAAGTTTGGCGCTTTTGTAGAAGTCGAGCCGGGAAAAACAGGTCTCGTTCACATTAGTGAAGTCGCGGATAAATACGTGGAAAACATCAGTGATTTTCTGTCCGTCGGGGATGAAGTGACAGTAAAGGTGATGAAGGTAGAGGATGATGGAAAAATCGGACTCTCCATCCGTAAGGCGCAGGACCGTCCTCAGGAAGAACGCCCGAAAAGCAGCGGCAGCGGACGTCCAAAAAGCGGGGGAGACCGGCCCCGCGGAGGATCGAAACCTCCTCAGCAGCAGCGTCCGGCAAGCTTTGAAGACAAAATGAGCAGCTTCATGAAAGACAGCGAAGAACGCCTGGCCACTATCCGTAAGCAGACAGAAAAAAAGGGAAAAAAATCCCGCAAGTAATGCCGGAAGCTTCCCACCCTGGAGAGAGCCTGCCAGCGCACGGCAGGCTCTCTTTGTTCGGGGAAATGCTTCAGCTGAAATTAATTTCATATCGCTTATTGACTTTTAATATAAAAACAATTTATAATCGTGAATGTCGCAATAAATGGCGGCGTAGCTCAGCTGGCTAGAGCGTACGGTTCATACCCGTAAGGTCGGGGGTTCGATCCCCTCCGCCGCTACCAAATAATAACTTGAATGCTTCCACTGCCAATCGGGCAGTGGTTTTATTTTGTTCCAATTAATTGAAGCGGTTTCACTGCTGAAAATTACTTTTGTTCCGCTGGCGAGTATTCTATACTTTAACCGAAAGCACATTTACATATTAATTGAGGAAGGGCGGGGAGGCACGTGGAAAAAGCAGATGACATTATGGCCATGTGTCTGCATGCCGGACAGCTTATGCTTCGTTACGGTTCAGAAACGTTCCGGGTAGAGGACACAATGCGGAGAATGGGCCAGGCTGCCGGAATGGAGCAGGTGAATACATTTGTGACGACAACAGCTATCTTTTTGTCGTTTAAATCGCCTGTAGACCAGCGTGACCATATACAAATGCTCCGAATTGAGGAACGTTATCAGGATTTAAGCAAAGTGACTTCAGTCAACCAGCTGTCGAGGGAATACGTGAGCGGTCTTCTTACTTCAAGGGAGGTAAAGAAGCAGTTAAAAGAAATCGAAGAATCACCGATGAATTATCCTGTATGGTTCATTTACCTGGCTTCCGGTATCGGCGGGGGTGCTTTTTCTTATTTGATTGGCTCGAGCATCATGGATATGCTGCCGGCCGCGCTTGGCGGACTCGTGACAGCGGTGGCGCTCGTACGCTACCAAATGAGGCTGAAAGTGAAGTTTTTCTCGGAGTTTCTGGCATCATTCACAGGTGCTTTAATAGCCATGCTGATGGTGCAGATGGGACTTGTAATGAATACCAATCAGGTGATTATCGGTACGATTATTCCTCTTGTGCCGGGCGTACCATTGACGAATGCGGTGCGTGATTTAATGTCAGGAGACTTGGTGGCAGGAGTAGCCAGGGGGGCCGAAGCGGCTGTCTCAAGCATGTCTATAGCAGGCGGTGTGGCAGTAGCACTCACAATTTTTTTCGTATAGACTGAGGAAAAGAGGGAAATAACGATGGCGATGTTTGCATTAGAGCTGGGCCTTTGTTTTGTGGCAACGATCGCTTTTGCGATTATTTTTAATATCCCGCTCCGGCTCGTCTGGTGGGGTGGGTTTATCGGTGTATGTACGTGGGCCATTTATTCACTGATGCCGGTTTTAGGACTGTCGCTTGTTTTTGCGGCGGCGGTGGCTGCTTTTTTTGCTTCGTTTGTCAGCCAATGGTTTGCCCGGTTTATGAAAGTCCCGGTAACAACCTTCAGTCTCCCGGGAATTATTCCGCTGATCCCTGGCAGCCGGGCGTATGAAACAATGCTTGCATTCGTGCAGGAACGGTATTTATATGGACTGGAACAGGGAGTGGAAACAGTGCTGCAGGCCATTGCGATTGCGGCTGGCCTCGTGTTCGCGTTTTCGGTATTTTCTGTTGGCAAAGGAGTGGGCCAGCGTTATGAAACGCATCGTTGAAGAATGGATCACCAGATGGGAAATGATACCATCGGGAGCGAAAGTACTCGCAGCGGTATCCGGCGGTCCAGATTCCATGGCAGCTGCCTCCATCCTGAAAAGCTTACAGAGTAAATATGAATTCACGTTGGGAATCGCGCATGTAAATCACGGCTTCCGTCCGGAAACATCGAAGGCAGAGGCGCAGATGGTGCGGGCGTGGACAGAGCACCAACAGCTGCCTTTTTTTTCTGCGGCAATGTTTATGAAGGAGGCTCCTGAAGAAAAGGCGACCCAGGCATCGGCCCGGAAAAAAAGATATGATTTCTTTTTCCGCACTATGGAACGTTTTGGCTATAATGTGTTGATAACCGGCCACCATGCGGATGACCAGCTCGAAACGATGATCATGCAGGCAGCTTCGGGCCGGTCGCTTCTCGGCGAAGAAGGGATTGCCCCGAAGCGTACAATGAACGGATTTGAGGTTGCGCGTCCCCTGCTTGGTGTGCAAAAAACAGACGTTCTGCTCTATTGCAGAAAGTACGGCATTCCTTACGTGGAGGATGAAAGCAATTCTGCAGATGATTACAGGCGCAACCGGGTGCGCCACCATGTCATTCCGGCGCTGACAGAGGAATTTCCATTGGTGCATCAGCACATGCAGGAAAAGTATGAATGGCACAAAGAACAGCAGGACTATATGCGCAGCCAGGCCCGAGCTTCCCTCGATTTTTACGGAGAACAGCTGGAGCTCAATCATGCAGCTGTAAGAATGGATTTTTTTCACGAAGCCCCTCTTGCTTTACAAAGGGAAACGGTTTCGCTACTATTAAATTATTATTTTTCTGCAGAAGAAACAGGCATTTCTGCTTCTTTGGTAGATTCCTGTATTGGTCTGGCTTCTGCCGCCGGCCCGTCGGGAGAGCTTCATTTACCCGGGGGGATACTAGTCCGCAAATCTTACGGCAGGCTGGAATTCTTACGCAGGGAGGAAGCCGTGGCTTCTTCTCCTGAGATGATACGCATTTCTGGCTATGGTAATTACAAATACGGCACCGGTATCGCTGGAGTAAGTCGTGACCGGCCGGAGGACACGGATTTTTGGGTTGCTGTACCTGAAAGAATTCTTTCGTTCCCGATATACGTAAGACCCCCGCGCGCAGGGGACCGAATACATATACCAGGCATGAAGGAAGCGAAAAAAATTCATCGTCTGTTTATAGACGAAAAAGTTCCAAAGCATGAACGTGCGCACCGGCCCGTATTTACAGATGAAAAAGGAACCATTTTATGGATTCCGGGCCTCCGCGCCTCCTTTCGTTATGAAAAAGAGGCAGCATACTTCGTATGGAAAAAAGACTAAGCGGGCACGTGAAATAAGAAGTGACAATTTCGGAAAATTTTTTGTGCAGGGAAGCAAATTCCCTTTATACGTGCTATGATTGAAAATGGACCATTTTTAACACTGGCAGCTTATAACACGGTTGTACCGCTTCTGTTTTGTGACTATAGTTATATAAAATAAAACAGCGGCTGTTAAATAACAGCCCGGATGAAAGAATGAAATTCGCTTGGGAGGGTAAAGACATTCAGATGCACGACGAAATACAGGATATATTAATCTCGGAAGAAGAACTGCAGGCAAAAATTAAAGAACTGGGCACGACGCTTACGGAAGAGTATGACGGGCGTTTTCCTTTAGTGATCGGAGTTTTAAAAGGAGCACTTCCTTTTATGGCTGATATTGTCAAGCGCATGCATATTCATCTTGAAATGGATTTTATGGACGTTTCAAGTTATGCCGGAGGCACGGTGTCTACTGGCGAAGTTAAAATTATCAAAGACCTGGATACAACGGTTTACGACAGAGACATCGTGATACTTGAAGATATTATCGACAGTGGGCGTACGCTTAAATACTTAATCAGCCTCCTGCAGACCCGGGGAGCGAAGTCACTGAAAGTGGTAACGCTTCTGGATAAGCCGGAAGGACGGGTAGTAGACCTTACCGCAGACCTGGTTGGTTTTACTGTGCCGGATGAATTTGTCGTAGGCTACGGCCTGGATTACGCAGAGAGATACCGGAATCTGCCGTATATCGGTGTATTAAAGCCCGAGATTTATCAAGGCGGATGATTAGGAACAGACAAGTGAATATGATACTATTATTGCAGCTTTCGATGTATGCAGGAGGAGGTCAGGAATGAACCGAATTTTTCGTAACACTGTGTTTTGGCTTTTTTTATTCCTGGTTATTATAGGGATTATCAGCTTTGCCCAAAACGATGGTGGAGATACAAATACAATCAGCAGCACAGAGTTCAATGAACGTCTTAGTGAGAACGAATTTGCTACTATTACGCTTCAGCCCGAAGGCGGAGTTTACAATGTAACAGGTGCTACAAGTGGGGATACTGAAAACGCGGAAACATACGAGTCGTATATTCCGATGACAGATGAATCAACACAGCAGCTGCAGACAGCGCAGGGGCCAAATGGCAACGCTGTCGAATTTGATACACAGCCGGAAGAAGAAACGAGCGGCTGGGTTACTTTCCTTACGACGATGATTCCATTTATCATTATCTTCCTTCTATTCTTCTTCCTGCTCAGCCAGTCCCAGGGCGGCGGCAGCAAGATGATGAACTTTGGTAAAAGTAAGGCAAAAATGTACCAGGAAGACAAAAAGAAGGTGCGTTTTAAAGACGTAGCCGGTGCGGAGGAAGAAAAACAGGAGCTTGTAGAAGTCGTTGACTTTCTGAAAGACGCCCGTAAATTCTCCAACATCGGTGCCCGTATTCCAAAAGGCGTACTTCTTGTCGGTCCTCCGGGTACAGGTAAGACGCTGATCGCCCAGGCGGTTGCCGGAGAAGCAGACGTACCGTTCTTTTCCATCAGTGGTTCAGACTTCGTGGAAATGTTTGTCGGTGTCGGTGCTTCCCGTGTACGTGACCTTTTTGAAAACGCGAAGAAAAATTCACCGTGTATTATTTTCATTGACGAAATTGACGCAGTGGGACGCCAGCGTGGTGCCGGCGTCGGCGGCGGCCATGATGAACGTGAGCAGACGCTGAACCAGCTTCTGGTTGAAATGGACGGCTTTGCCGGCAATGAAGGCATTATTATCATTGCAGCGACTAACCGTGCCGACGTACTGGACCCTGCACTTCTCCGTCCGGGACGTTTTGACCGTCAGATTCTTATCGGCCGTCCGGATGTAAACGGCCGGGAGGAAATTCTCCAGGTGCATGCGCGCAACAAGCCGCTTGCAGAGGATGTTAACTTCCGGGCGATCGCCCAGCGTACGCCTGGCTTTACCGGGGCGGACCTTGAAAATCTTCTGAACGAAGCGGCGCTTGTAGCAGCTCGTGCTGATATGCAGAAGATCAGAATGACGCATGTGGAAGAAGCGATTGACCGCGTTATTGCCGGTCCTTCGAAAAAATCACGCGTTATTTCAGAAAAAGAACGTAACATTGTGGCTCACCACGAAGCAGGCCATACAGTTGTTGGTATGAAGCTTGAAAACGCGGATATGGTGCACAAGGTAACCATTGTGCCGCGCGGCCAGGCCGGCGGTTATGCAATGATGCTTCCGAAGGAAGATCGTTACTTTATGACCAAGCCGGAGCTTCTCGATAAAATTGTCGGCCTGTTAGGCGGCCGTGTGGCAGAGGAAGTCATGTTTAACGAAGTGAGTACAGGTGCTCATAATGACTTCCAGCGTGCGACAGATATCGCCCGCCGCATGGTTACCGAGTACGGTATGAGTGAAAAACTCGGCCCGCTGCAGTTTGGTTCAAGCGGAGGCGGCCAGGTATTTCTCGGCCGTGACATGCAGAACGAACAAAATTACAGTGACGCTATCGCTCACGAAATTGATAATGAGATGCAAAGAATCATTATGGAGTCGTATGAACGCTGTAAACAAATTCTGACGCAGTATAAAGACCGGCTTGAGCTTGTAGCCCAAAGTCTTCTGGAACTGGAAACGCTGGATGCAGAGCAGATTCGTTCCCTTGTTGAAGA
Organism: Marinococcus luteus; assembly: GCF_900106595.1. Classification (GTDB taxonomy): domain Bacteria; phylum Bacillota; class Bacilli; order Bacillales; family Marinococcaceae; genus Marinococcus; species Marinococcus luteus. Next base: position 10,255 of record NZ_FNNC01000005.1, on the reverse strand, counting down.
CGGCAAGCTTCCGGAGGATCACTATTCGAATAAATCGGATGAAGAGATGGGTGCTACGAAAAGCGAAGAACAAAAACGTGAAGAGGAACAGGCTGACCACGTCCTAAAAGACGACAGCGGTGAATCTTCTTCGGAGGATACCTCCACCGAAGAAACGACAACTTCTTCGGACTCGGGCTCCGACAGTGACGATACGAACCGTCGCGACTAGTATAAAAGAAAGGATGCCTTTAAGCGGGCATCCTTTTTGTATGCTTGAAAGAGAGTAGATGTTTTTCTCCGCACGTTCCGCGGTATAGCATAAACAGAAAGAATGCGAGCGGATTAGTTGTTTTTCAATTGGTTTTGTACAATACTATGTATCAGGTTTTCGAAGATAATATAATGATATAGAGAGCAAGAGTGGAAAGGAAGGAATTAAATCAATGAAGGATTATTTGGTAAAAGCAACAGCGTTTAATCATCAGGTTCGTGCTTACGCCGTGCACACGACAGAAATGGTGGATGAGGCGGTCAGACGCCACCGGGCATGGCCGACTGCTTCGGCGGCTTTAGGCCGGGCGATGACAGCTGGTTCCATGATGGGAGCGATGCTTAAAGGCGACGATAAACTGACCATTAAAATTGAAGGGCACGGGCCGATGGGTCCAATTATTGTTGACAGCAATTCTTCGGGTGACACGAGGGGATATGCCCACAATCTGCAGATTCACTTCGATTTGAATGACAACGGTAAACTCGACGTTGCCCGCGCCGTTGGTACAGAAGGAACACTGTCGGTTGTTAAAGATCTCGGCATGCGGGATATGTTTACCGGCAATGTTCCGATTGTTTCCGGCGAACTCGGAGACGATTTCACGTACTACTTTGCAAATTCCGAACAGCTGCCTTCGTCTGTCGGCCTCGGGGTGCTTGTGAATCCGGATAACTCTGTGAAAGCAGCTGGCGGATTTATTATTCAGGTGCTTCCAGATGCAGAGGAAGAATATGTAGCGCACCTTGAGCAGCAGATACAGCAGATGCCGCCGGTGTCCAAGCTTATTGAGCACGGCAAAACTCCGGAGGAAATCCTTCATATTATCCTTGGCGAAGAAGTGAACGTGCTCGATACGCAGCCAGTTCAGTTTTCCTGCCAGTGCTCCAAGGAACGGGTGGAAAACGCGATTATTTCTCTTGGCACCGACGAGCTCCAGGATATGATTGAAAAAGACGGGGGAGCCGAGACGACGTGTCACTTTTGTAATGAGGTCTATCACCTGGACGTGGACGACCTGGAGCGTTTGAAAGAGCGCACCTCCGAAATTGAAAACCGCTCCTAGGTCATTTGTGCGCCTTTTGATCTACAGATTGACAGAAGTTGACCATATTGGTACGATTAATTTATTATAAAACCAATAAATTTACTTGGTATTTGAAGGAGGAGCATGAATGAAGGCTGCAAATAACGTTACAGAACTCATTGGGAATACTCCCGTAGTAAAACTAAACCGTTTAACCGGGGAAAATGATGCAGATGTTTATTTGAAACTCGAGTATATGAATCCGGGAAGCAGCGTAAAAGACCGTATTGGTCTTGCGATGATCGAAGCTGCTGAACGGGATGGCCGCTTAAAAGAAGGGGATACAATCGTTGAACCGACAAGCGGTAATACAGGCATCGGCCTGGCGATGGTAGCTGCAGCCAAAGGCTACCCGGCGGTGTTGGTAATGCCGGAGACAATGAGCATGGAGCGTCGCAATCTTCTTCGTGCCTACGGCGCGGAACTGGTGCTTACACCGGGACCTGACGGCATGGGTGGCGCAATTTCTAAAGCGAATGAGCTTGCTGAAGAAAAAGGCTACTTTATGCCGCAGCAGTTTGAAAACGAAGCGAATCCGAAAATCCACCGTGAAACAACCGGTCGTGAGTTGCTGGAGCAGATTGACGGACCGATTGATTCCTTCGTTTCCGGCATCGGGACCGGCGGCACGATTTCCGGTGCAGGCGGCCTGCTGAAGGAGCACTATCCGGAGATGCGTATTGTAGGTATTGAGCCGGCAGATTCCCCAATTTTAAACGGCGGAAATAAAGGCCCTCACAAAATCCAGGGGATCGGCGCCGGTTTTGTACCGGGTACGCTGAATACAGACATTTACGATGAAGTAGCGGAAGCAACCACGGAGCAGTCGTTTGAATATGCACGCCGCGCTGCCCGCGAGGAAGGTATTTTAGGCGGTATTTCTTCCGGATCGGCTATTTATGTTGCTCTTCAAGAAGCGAAAAAGCTCGGCAAAGGCAAAAAGGTCGTAGCTGTTATTCCTAGTAACGGGGAGCGTTACTTGAGCACGCCTCTTTATCAGTTTGAAGAAACTGTAGATTAGCATAAAAATCCTTAAAGAGCCCGTACCCTGAAAAAGGGGCGGGCTTTTTTTATGGGAAAATATCTTTTGTGCTTTACTTTAAGTTTATTTGGAGTGAATGGGAACGAAAAAGGGTAATAAAGCAGGCACAGCGTTCTGATTGTTTTTTTATAAAAAATTTCGTAGACTTGGAGGAAATATAAAGAGAATTGTCTGCGAAAAGAGAGACTTGGACGAAACCGGGGGCATAAACATAATGGATGAGCGACTGGCCAGAGGGCCTCAAGCAGGAGAATCATATACACAGACTACGACGTCGTTTTTTCAGACGAATGAGCAGTTTTTTCAGGCGTTTGAGTTTCTTGGCAGAGACGAACCTTACCAGGTGCTGCTTGAAAGCGGGCGCCAGGGCGAGCTTGACATTGCTGCCCTTTGTCCCTTTGCGGTAGTGGAAGGGAAAAATGGAGAAACGAGCCTTCATAGACATGGGAGTACTGAAATGCATGAGGGAGACCCGCTTGAAGCGCTGGCAAAATGGATGGAGCCGTACAATCTTCCAAAGAATCCGGATCTCCCAGCGTTCCAGGGAGGGGCGGTAGGCCAGATAAGCTATGACTATGTACGGTATATTGAGCATCTTCCGGAGCTTGCGGTGGATGATCTGAGAATGCCGGATGCGTATTTTCTCCTGTATGACCTGTTTTTCATTCACGACAAAAAAACGGGGAAAACGTGGGTATGGCATTTACATGCCGAAGAAGAAGACGCCGTTAAATTCGTCGAGAAATGGAAAAAAGCATGGCTGGAGGCGGCAGAAAAGTCTTCCAGGCAGGAGCATCCAGAAGCGAAGGGGGCTGTATCTGCCGAAAAGTCGGTACCGTCCTTTTCCGAGGAGTTGTTCGGTGGAGCGGTGGAGCAGATTAAAGGGTACATTGCCGCCGGGGACGTATTTCAGGTAAATTTATCCACGCGCCAGACGCAGCTCCTGCATACTTCTCCCTTTCATATTTATCAAAAGCTAAGAGAGCTGAATCCTTCCCCGTACATGGGTTATATGCACACTCCGGACTGGCAGACGGTCAGTGCCTCCCCGGAGCTGCTGGTTAAAAAACGGGGTGCGGAAGTGTCTACCCGCCCAATTGCCGGGACCCGTTCGAGAGGAAAAGACGAACAGGAGGATATGGCGCTTGAACAGGAATTAATGGGAACGGAAAAAGAGCGGGCCGAGCATGTCATGCTTGTCGATCTTGAAAGAAATGACCTTGGCCGTGTCTGCCGTTACGGGTCGGTAAAGGTGGATGAATTAATGGCGGTGGAACGGTATTCCCATGTGATGCATATCGTTTCCAATGTAAGAGGAATACTTGCTGAAACAGAGCAGGTGTATGATATGATAAGGGCAGTATTTCCCGGTGGAACGATCACCGGTGCTCCGAAAGTACGGACGATGGAAATTATTGAAGAGCTTGAGCCGGTACGCCGGGGTTTCTATACAGGAGCGTTCGGCTGGATTGGCTACAATGAGGATGCGGAGCTGAACATTTCGATCCGCACGATGCTTGCCAAGGACGGGTACGCTCATGTTCAGGCAGGAGCCGGGATTGTCATCGACTCTGATCCAAAAGCAGAATACAAAGAATCAATCAAAAAAGCCAAAGCATTATGGGAAGCGAAAAGCCAGAGTGAAGCAGAGGCCGGTATCACCCACGAGCAGAGCTGAGACTAGAATAGAAAGGAAGATTTTCGCATGATTCTAATGATAGATAACTATGACTCTTTTACGTACAACCTCGTGCAGTACCTCGGAGAAATGGGCGAAGAACTCGAAGTGCGGCGCAACGACCAAATCACGGTGGAGGAGATTGCTTATTTGAATCCGGATATTCTGATGATTTCCCCGGGGCCCTGCAGTCCGGATGAGGCGGGGATCAGCGTCGAAGCGATACGGCACTTTGCCGGAGAGATCCCGATTTTTGGTGTCTGTCTCGGCCACCAGGCGATTGCGCAGGCCTTCGGGGGCGATGTTGTACGGGCGGAGCGTCTGATGCACGGAAAAACATCGGATATCCACCACGACGGTGTAAGTATTTATGCCGATCTTCCAAATCCATTAACGGCTACAAGGTACCACTCGTTAATTGTGAAAAGAGAAACACTGCCGGACTGCTTTGACATCACCTCTGAAACGGAAGCCGGTGAGATTATGGGGATCCGCCACCGCACCCTCCCTGTGGAGGGCGTGCAGTTTCACCCCGAATCGATTATGACCGGTGAAGGGAAACAGATGCTCAAGCGCTTTGTGGACCGGCACCGGCAGTCAGAAGAGGTGCTGTAGCAGTGTATGTGTATATAGACGGTGAGGTAAAGAAGGCGGGCGAAGCTCGTCTTTCTGTGTTTGATCACGGTTTTATGTACGGACTTGGCTTGTTTGAGACGTTTCGGGTTTATAACGGCCACCCGTTTTTGCTGAATGCTCATATGGAAAGGCTCGAAGCCGGCGCAGAAGAGCTCGGCATTGTCTTTCGCTATGAGCGTGAAACGGTCGAGGCAGAAATTCAGCAGCTGCTCGACGCCAATGGGCTGCAGAATGCCTACGTACGCTACAACGTTTCTGCAGGGCCCGGGGATCTGGGGATCCAGACGACTCCCTACCTTGAACCGGTTATTGTTATTTACATGAAGCCGCTCCCGGCAGCAGGAGCAGAACCTATGCAAAAGGACGCCTTATGGCTCCGTCTGAGGCGGAATAGTCCGGAAGGCCGGGAGCGCATGAAGTCTCATCATTATATGAACAACTGGCTCGCCAAACAGGAAATAAAAGACCGGCCGGACGTGGAAGGTATTTTTGTAAACGGCGAAGGGTATGCCGCAGAAGGCATCGTGTCCAATATTTTCTGGCGGAAAAGAGATACTTTGTATACACCGGCAGTGGGGACAGGTATTTTAAACGGCATTACCCGTCAATTTGTGATACAGTTAGCACATGAAAATGATTACATCGTGGAGGAAGGATACTTCCTCCCGAAGAATATAGAAGCAGCGGAAGAAATGTTTGTCACGAATTCTATTCAGGAAATTGCAGCAGTGCGTGCCCTCGGGGATCATTATTTTCCAAGTTATTCAGCGGCCCGGCTGCTGCACAGCCGCTACCAGAAAGAAAGAGAGAAAAAATAACAGCTGGCACGGCAGGGAGGAGAGAAAATGCGCAATCAGGTAATGCGATGGAAGAATTGGGAGCTTGATTTTTCCTTAAAAACGTTTGTCATGGGTATTTTAAACGTGACGCCGGATTCTTTTTCTGACGGAGGCCGGTACAGCGAGGTGGAGCAGGCTGTTGCGCAGGCAGAAAAGCTGGTGGAGGACGGAGCGGATATTATAGATATCGGCGGGGAGTCCACCCGTCCCGGTGCGACATTTGTAGAAGCAGAAGAAGAGCAGCGGCGGATCGTTCCGGTACTCGAAGCCCTGAGGGGCCGGATAGGTGTGCCTATCAGCGTGGACACCTATAAAGCATCCACCGCCGAAGCAGCTGTCGAAGCCGGGGCGGATATCATTAACGATGTGTGGGGAGCGAAAGCAGATCCGGACATGGCCCGGGTAGCAGCTGAATACGACGTGCCGATAATTTTGATGCACAACCGGGATAATACAGAGTACCAGGATTTGATGCCTGACATGATTAAGGACGTTTATGAAAGTATAGCCATTTGCGAGCGAGCCGGGGTCAAAGCAGACCGCATTATTCTGGATCCTGGCATCGGCTTCGCAAAAACGTATGAGCAGAACCTGGAAGCGATGCGGAACATGGATCAGTTTACGTCGCTTTCGTACCCAGTACTCCTTGGCAGCTCCCGTAAATCGCTCATATCAAAAACGCTTGAACTTCCTGCCCATGACCGGGTAGAAGGAACGGGTGCTACGGTGAGCCTTGGTATTGAACGCGGATGCGACATTGTCCGTGTGCATGATGTAAAAGAAATGACGCGCGTAGCACGGATGATGGACGCTATGCTCGGAGTAAGAAAGGAGCATTCGGTTGGATAAAATTCATTTGCAAGGAATGGAGTTTTACGCTTATCACGGGGTGTTTGAAGAGGAAAACAGGCTCGGCCAGCGCTTTCGCGTCAATTTAGTACTCGAAGCGGACCTGAAGCCGGCAGCAGCAGAGGATGACGTAGAAAAAAGCGTCAACTATGCCGAAGCGTTTGAAGCAGTGAAAGAAGCCGTGGAAAACCAAACTTACCGGCTGGTAGAAACGATTGCGGAAAAGATTGCCGAAACAATATTTGAGCGTTTTGGAATCGTTGAGCAGCTTCACGTGAAAGTGATTAAACCGGATCCGCCAATCCCAGGCCACTACGATCATGTTGCCATTGAAATGACAAGGGTTCGTCCATAATGCCACAGGTTTTTATTGCGCTGGGGTCAAACCTCGGTAAGCGGGAAGAGTATTTAAAGCGGGCGCTCCTGGCTATGCAGCAGGAGAAAGAGATGCAGCTGACAAAGCTTTCACCGGTGTATGAAACCACACCGGTAGGGGTGACTGATCAACCGCATTTTCTGAACATGGTTTCCGAATGGAGCACTGATTACGGACCGGAGGAACTGTTGGAGGTGCTTCACCGGATCGAGCATGAACTTGAGCGTATACGTGAAGAACGGTGGGGGCCGAGGACAGTGGACCTTGACATTCTTATCTATGATGAAGAAAATATGAACAAGGAGCATTTAATTATTCCGCATCCCCGGTTAACTGAACGGGCCTTTGTTCTGGTGCCGTTTTTTGATATTGCCCCGGACCGTTTTGTTCACGAGGACAAGACGGTTCGTTGGTATGTAAAAAAACTGCCGGAGAAGGAACGGGCCGACGTAGTATACTGGGGTGAGCTGTTAATAGATAACGATGACGCGTGAAAAATAAAGACAACACATAGGAGGTTGCTGTGGTGTTAAAAATTCGTGACATAAAAATGAATAACCCGGTGGTGCTTGCTCCGATGGCAGGAGTCAGCAACCCTGCTTTCCGACTGATTGCGAAGGAATTTGGAGCAGGACTGGTATGCGCAGAAATGGTAAGCGACAAAGCAATACTGCACGAAAATGAAAAATCGATGCGGATGCTCTACGTGGATGAAAGGGAAAAACCGCTCAGTCTCCAGATTTTCGGTGGGGACAAAGAAACGATGGCCGGGGCTGCTGAAGTAGTGGATCAGCATACCAATGCAGATATCATTGATATAAATATGGGCTGTCCTGTACCGAAAATCACTAAGTGTGACGCAGGGGCCAAGTGGCTGCTTGACCCGGACAAAATTTATCAAATGGTAAAAGCAGCTGTGAACGCAGTAGATAAGCCCGTAACGGTGAAAATGCGGATGGGCTGGGATGATGAGCATATACTGGCTGTGGAGAACGCACAGGCAATCGAAGCAGCCGGTGGTGAAGGCGTGGCAGTACACGGGCGCACCCGGGTGCAGATGTATGAAGGCGTCGCGAACTGGGAAATACTTAAGGAAGTAAAAGACGCAGTGAATATTCCGGTAATAGGCAATGGGGATGTCTCTACTCCTCAGGACGCCCAGGCAATGCTTGATACTACAGGAGTGGACGGCGTGATGATTGGCCGTGCCGCCCTTGGAGATCCGTGGATGTTTTACCGGACGGTACAGTACCTGGAAACAGGAAAGCTTGTGGAAGAGGAACCGACTCCGAAGGAAAAAATGGATGTATGCATTGTGCATATGGACCGTTTGATAGAGTTGAAAGGCGAGGATGTGGCTGTGCGGGAAATGCGCAAGCACGTGGCCTGGTATCTTAAGGGCATGCACGGTGGCTCTAAAGTACGGGGAAGAGTAAATGAACTGAATACACGCGATGAAGTGGCGGAAACACTATATAATTTTGTCGGTTCTACGGAAGCTCCCAGTATGGCATAAGTATCTGCGCGCAGAGCGGCTTCTTCCAGGGAAGCCGCTCTGCTTATGGCTATCGGAATGAAAATGGAAACAAAAGGCATTTATATAGAAGAAAAAATTAAAAACGAGCTAAAGGAGAGACTACTAGTATGAGCCAGGATCATGAGCTGAACGACCAGTTCCGTGTACGGCGGGAAAAAAGAGAAGCACTGATTAATGAAGGGAAAAACCCGTTTGGGGAACGCTTTGCCCGCACGTATGATTCAAAAACCATGCACCGGGAGTTTGACGCCTTCTCTAAAGAGGAGCTAAGCGAAAAAAACACGGATATCACGATAGCGGGGCGCATGGTCACTAAGCGTGGAAAAGGGAAAGCGGGCTTTGCACATCTGCAGGACCTTGAAGGACAGCTCCAGATTTACGTCCGGAAAGACGAAGTCGGCGATGAAGCGTACGAAGGCTTTAAAGATATGGATATTGGAGACATTGTCGGGGTGCGCGGACGTGCATTTAAAACAAATGTAGGGGAATTATCTGTGCGGGCAACAGAAGTAACGCTTTTAACAAAGGCTCTTCGCCCGCTTCCTGATAAATACCACGGCCTTCAGGATATTGAACAGCGCTACCGCCAGCGTTATTTAGATCTTATTGCGAATCCGGAAGTAAAAGATACGTTTATCATGCGGAGTAAGATTATCCAATCTATGAGAAATCATTTGAACCGCCAGGGCTTTTTGGAAGTGGAAACACCGATGCTGCATACGATACCGGGCGGAGCGTCTGCACGGCCGTTTGTTACTCATCATAATGCCCTGGACATGGAGCTTTATATTCGTATCGCGATTGAATTGCATTTAAAGCGTCTGATTGTAGGCGGCATGGAAAAAGTATATGAAATTGGCCGTGTCTTCCGTAATGAAGGGATTTCGACCCGCCATAACCCTGAATTTACCATGATGGAATTGTATGAAGCGTTCGGAGACTATGAAGATATTATGGACCTGACCGAAAGTTTGATAGTACAGATCGCTGAAGACGTGCTTGGGAGCACAGCTCTGCAATACGGAGAAGAGCAGATTGAACTCGGCAATCAGTGGAAAAGAATGCATATTGTAGATGCTGTCAAAGAAGAAACCGGCGTAGATTTCTGGGAAGAAATGAGTGACGAAGAAGCGAGAGCACTGGCTAAAGAACATAATGTGCCTATTCGGGAAACGATGTCCTTTGGTTATGTGGTTAATGAATTCTTTGAGCATTTTGTTGAAGAAAAACTAATTCAGCCTACATTTGTGTATGGGCATCCGCTCGCTATTTCTCCACTTGCAAAGAAAAATGAAAAAGATCCCAGATTTACAGACCGCTTTGAGTTATTTATTGTAGGGCGTGAGCATGCCAACGCCTTTAGTGAGTTAAACGATCCTGTAGATCAGCGTGAGCGGTTCGAAAAACAAGTGGAAGAAAGAGAAGCTGGAGATGAGGAAGCTCACATGATGGACTATGATTATCTTGAAGCAATGGAATATGGTCTTCCTCCAACGGGAGGGCTCGGTATAGGCATTGACCGGTTGGTCATGCTGCTCACGAATTCTGCTTCCATCAGAGATGTGCTCTTGTTTCCACAAATGCGCAACCAGGGTTCCCACGAAGAGTAGACAGCTTTATGCCGGCTTTCTGAAGCGAAAGTCGGCATTTATATAAAAAATTTAAAAGAAAATATAAAAATGGGTTGCGTACAAATAAGAAACGATGATATATTATTTTTTGTCGCCGTAAAGAGAGCGGCAGGCTGTTCAGGCAGCTGAAAAAAGTTATTGACTTAACAACACTTCGGTGTTAACATATAAAAGTCGCGAAAATAACGACAGATTGTTCTTTGAAAAGGAAAGACAAGCCAGAGCCCCAAAGAAAAGAACCATTTATTTAGGGCATCACTGATGCCACAGCATCAAACTTTTTACGGAGAGTTTGATCCTGGCTCAGGACGAACGCTGGCGGCGTGC
>NZ_FNNC01000010.1 GCF_900106595.1 Marinococcus luteus | reverse complement strand
GACAGGCCGCTCGATAGCGGCCTGTCTTTCCTGTTTAGACGGAAATAAAAAGCCCCCGGGCCTTTTAAGAGCCGGGGACTATGTTGAGTTAAGAGCTTAGTTCCAAAATAGTGCCAGTTTCAGCATCTACAATAAAGTCTAATTGACGGGTCTCTCCCTGATTGGTGCTCGAAAGGCCGCCGCGGTAAACTTTGTATTCCAGGTCGTCTTTTTTGTACGTTTCCGGCGTCATGTGAATCCAGGAGCCGTTAACTGGAAGATGATCCTGCACGTTTTCTTTTACTGTCTTCAGCGCTTTTTCCGGAGAAATTTCATCTTTCTTTGTGAACTGCTTAACTAAAATCCCCAAAGCAACACCAAGACCTACTCCAATAAGAATATTCTTTGTATTCATTATTATGTCCCTGCCTTTCCATTTCTTATTTAATCAGTATACCGCAAATAATGCGTATATCCAAATACATACCCGTTTTCAATAGTGGTAAAAACGTGACTCGTTCGATAAAATGAAAATTAGGCAGAGCCTGATAATTGAAAGGGGTATTTTATGAAGCAGGAAACACTCGACATGTTTAAGTATTTAACAGAGACACCGGCAGTACCTGGATTTGAACACCAGATTCGTACATATATGAAAAAAGAGCTTGAGCCTGTCAGCGATGAAATTGTACAGGACCGGCTCGGCAGTTTGTTTGGAGTGAAACGCAGCGGGCAGGAAGGACCGAAGGTGATGGTAGCCGGCCATATGGATGAAGTAGGTTTTATGGTCAAATCCATTGATGAAAATGGAATGATCCGGTTTCAGACACTTGGCGGCTGGTGGAGCCAGGTACTGCTTGCACAGCGTGTGCAGATTTATACAGAAGAAGGAAGTGTGCCGGGGGTGATTGGATCCACACCCCCGCACCTGCTTGAACCGGCGCAGCGTGAAAAGCCTATGCCGTTAAATAAAATGTTTATTGATATTGGAGCCGACAGCCGGGATCATGCAGAACAACTAGGCGTCCGCCCAGGAATGCCGGTGTCTCCGGTGTGCCCGTTCACTCCGATGGCGGATGAGAAAAAAATTATGGCGAAGGCCTGGGATAATCGGTACGGAGTGGGGCTGGCACTCGAACTGATGAAAGAAGTCGAGGGTGAAGACCTTCCGAACACGCTGTATGCAGGCGCTACAGTGCAGGAAGAAGTAGGACTTCGCGGAGGACAGACGGCTGCTCAAATGATTCAGCCGGATATTTTTTACGCGCTCGATGCAAGTCCGGCGAACGACTCCACCGGCGGTAAGGATGCCTTCGGGCAGCTGGGAAAGGGAGCGCTGCTGCGTATATTTGACCAGACAATGATTACTCACCGCGGCATGAGGGACTTTGTTCTCGACACAGCGGAAAGTAACAGCATTCCTTACCAGTACTTTATTTCCCAGGGAGGCACAGATGCCGGCCGGGTGCATATGGCCAATGAAGGTATTCCGTCCGCCGTTATCGGTGTCTGCTCCCGCTATATTCACACGTCTGCTTCACTGCTGCACGTGGATGATTACGCTGCAGCAAAGGAACTGCTGACGAAGCTCGTGCGGACTACGGACAAACAGGCCCTCGATATGATTCATAAAGGAGTCTGAAATTGAAAAAGGTTATGGTGGGATCAGAAAATGCTGTAAAGGTGGCAGCTGTCCGCCGGGTATTGAGCCCGAACTTTACTGTAGCGGGCATGTCCGCTGTTTCAGGAGTAAGTGACCAGCCATTTTCTGATCAGGAAACAAGAGAAGGAGCTGTAAACCGGGCATGGTATGCACAAAAAAATGCTGATATCGGCATAGGTCTCGAAGGCGGCGTACAGCCTGAAGGAAAGAACATATATTTGTGCAGCTGGGGAGCGCTTACGGATGGAACCGCTGTATGGACGGCAGGCGGGGCCCGGATACTGCTTCCGGAACGTATTGCTGTTATGCTTCATAATGGAGTGGAATTAAAAACGGCAGTGGACCACTATACACAGCTGGAAAATACCCATCAAAATGAAGGTGCTGTCGGTATTTTAACCGCCGGGCAGGTGGACCGTACTGCCTTATTTCATCATATAGTCTCTCTGCTTTACGGCCGGTGGATATATCAAACAGGGCGCCGGTTTTAGACGGCGCCTTTTCATTAAGTTAAATTATGGTTACAATGAAAAAAAAGAAAAGGAGAGAGTGGATGCGTTCATTTTTTTTGAAAAAGGGTGTAAATCTAAGTGTAAAGACATATGGTGTTACAGCACTGAGCTATATGGCGCTTGGCCTGTTTGCGTCTTTAATTATCGGTTTAATCATTCAAACAATCGGCCAGCAGTTCGGTATTGCTTTTTTTGAAAACATGGGTGCGCTTGCGATTTCATTAATGGGGCCGGCGATCGGTGTAGCAGTGGCATATGGACTGCAGGCGCCGCCGCTGGTTGTTTTTTCCGCAGTAGCTACGGGTGCTGCCGGAGCGGAGCTCGGGGGCCCGGCAGGGGCTTTTATCGCAGCCCTCGTTTCAGTGGAGCTGGGTAAGCTGATATCGAAAGAAACACGTCTTGATATTATTGTAACGCCGCTTGTGACGATTATTGCCGGATATGGTACAGCACAGCTTCTCGGCCCGGGTATTCAGGCGTTTATGACTGGATTTGGAGATTTAATTGTATGGGCCACAGAACGCCAGCCGCTTATTATGGGCATTTTAGTTGCCGGGCTGATGGGTCTTGCCCTCACAGCGCCGATTTCAAGTGCCGCTATTGCGATTATTCTTGATCTGAACGGCATTGCAGCTGGAGCAGCGACTGTTGGATGTGCAGCACAGATGGTTGGTTTTGCAGCCAGCAGCTTTCGGGAAAATAAATTTTCCGGCCTTGCCGCTCTAGGTATTGGTACATCCATGCTTCAGGTTCCAAACGTTGTGAGGCGGCCGCTCATTTTGATTCCGCCGACAGTTGCCGGTATGGTCGTTGCCCCTTTTTCCACAATGGTCTTTATGATGGAAAACAATGCGGCTGGCGCCGGTATGGGCACGAGTGGTCTGGTTGGCCAGATTATGACCTTCCAGACGATGGGTTTTTCTTTTGAAGTACTTGGTGCAGTCCTGCTTCTTCATGTTGTTGCCCCTGCGTTAATCAGTCTCGGTTTGTCAGAGTGGATGCGCAAACGAAATTGGATTAGAATGGGGGATATGAAGATACGGGAAGGATAATCTTTTCTGTATGCATTAATTTAAAGGAGGCAGAACAATGGAAAATTTGACTACACAGGAATCTTTCAATCAAGCTATTGATAATGGAAATACAGTGATTATGTTCTCAGCCGGCTGGTGTCCGGATTGCACGTATATTGATCCGGCGATGCCGGAAATCGAGCAGCAGTATGATCAGTTTACCTTCTACAAAGCGGACCGTGACGAGCTTATGGATGTATGCATTGATTACGGAGTGATGGGCATACCGAGTTTTCTTGCTTTTCATAACGGAGAAGAAGTGCACCGCTTCGTAAGTAAGCAGCGGAAGACGCCGGAAGAAGTGCAGCATTTCCTGAATGAATCACTGGAAAAGGTTAACGCTGATTCATAAAGATGAAAAGGGCTGTCCCTAAAAATGGGGCAGTCTTTTTTTGACAGTAAGCACGAGTGTGGGAGTAGACCTTTGCACGTGTTACGATGGAATTAAGAATGTTCAAGAGGAGCGATAAGAATGGAAGTACGAAAGCTACAGCGCATACTGCGGGAACGACTGAAAGACGACAATTCCCGTACGTTTAAATATGATGATGAACAAAGCTCGCTTCGGGTTGAGCACAAGCAGCTGAAAACCGGAGTTGATCTGGATTTAAGCAAATGGGCAGCAAAATATGAACGTGAAGGAGAAAAGGCTGTAGAGGAGGTCGTGCATTATATCGATACCTCGTTTCGCGCCATGGAACGTGATGTTTCACTTTCCGGCCAGGAACAATATATTTATCCGGTAATACGTTCGACTTCTTTTCCGACCGAAACAAAAGACGGGAAGGAGCTCGTATGGGACGACCATACAGCAGAAACAAGAATTTTTTACGCCCTTGATATGGGAGAAGCGTATTCATTGATCGAACAGGATACGCTTGAAGCCGAACAGATAGAAACGGAAAACATCCGCCGCGCCGCCCGCAATAATGTGAAAAAGCTGGAAGTGCCGATGAAAAAAGATACGGTGGCGGGAAACACGTTTTATTTTATTAATACAAATGACGGCTATGACGCAAGCCGCATACTAAACGAAGCTTTACTGCAGAGTTTGGCTGAAGATGTTCAGGGTGATATGGCAGTAGCAGTGCCCCATAACGACGTCTTTATTATTGCAGATATTACAAACGATAACGGCTACGATGTACTTGGGCAGATGGCTTTCCGCTTTTTTAATGACGGCCGGGTACCGATTACGGCTCTTCCGTTTATGTATGAAAACGGAGAATTTGAACCGATCTTTATTTTGGCTAAAAAACGCCCTAAAACCTGATTCGCGGGAGCGTTCAAGCTGTGATACAATAAAAGTTAAGTTAGCGAAAAGGAGCCTCAACGAATGAATATTTTTTATAATCCAAAAGGAATTGGGGATGTACTTCTCATCTCTTTAAAACCGATAAACTCAAAACAGCGTGAAACGGTAAGACATGGAGATGTGGCCGTGCTCACGCATGCCACAACCAAAGAAACAGCAGGCTACCATATTTTTAATGCCTCTTCTTACGGGGAAATTACAGGAACAGGCAGAATAGCAGCGGACACAGGCCATATTGAGCTCGTTAATGAAGCCCTGAAAGAAAACAATATAGATAGTTCGCTTGAAGTACCACCCCAGTCCGAATTTGTGGTAGGTTATGTGACGGAGAAAAAGCAGCATCCGGATGCAGATAAATTGAGCGTCTGTCAGGTGGATACAGGAGCAGATACGCTTCAAATTGTCTGCGGAGCCCCGAATGTGGATAAAGGCCAAAAGGTAGCTGTAGCGGTACCGGGGGCAATTATGCCATCAGGAATGAAAATTAAAAAATCGAAGCTTCGCGGTGTGACTTCTACTGGTATGATTTGCTCGGTGTCTGAGCTTGCCCTGCCGGAAAAGCAGACAGAAAAAGGTATCCTCGTTCTCGGTGATACGTATGAAACAGGACAGGACTTTTATAAGCAGTATCACGAACGCCCGGTTTCGGCCTCCGTGTAGTAAGTGAATGAAAAACCGCTAGTCGTGCTAGGGGTTTTTCTTGTGCAGGTACAGAAAAGTAAACTCAAAAAGGTCCGGTAAGAAAAGGAGGGGTTGAAAATGCCGTCATCCTTTCAACAATGGATGAAAAGAATGCAGCATTTTCTTTTTAACGATGAAGAACAGCCAGAGGCCAACAACCGTGAAAGTCGTATAAAGCGCTCCGGAGAGGATCCTCCTCCATACATAGCGAGAATGACGTATCAGGAATCTGAGCCGGTGAAAATGTTTAACGTTTATCCTAAAAGCTATGAGGAAGCACAAAAGCAAAAAAGCAGCGCCCAGGCTCCTGACCGGCCGAGCGCAGCAAAGCTTTCGGGATCTTCTGCTGAACCGAGCACAGCCGGTCACGACCGATGGGAAACCGAACAGGAACGCAGCGGGAAAAGCTCTAAACGTTCTGAGTCAAGAGGAGAAAAAAAGACCGAAATAGAGGAGTCGAGCTATTTCCGGGGAAAAAACTTTGAAGCAGGCAGTATCCCTTCCCCGATCTTTGGATATCAGCAGGCCGACCTGCATCCGGGTAATTTAAGAGATCCGGAGACGGAAGAGAGAAAGGAAACATCCGTGCAGGAACAGATTCGGGAGGATATCGCTTTCTTGAATTCAATCCGTACGGGAGACAGAAGGCCTTCATCTGTAACGAAGCAGGTCGAAGAGAAAGAAGCCGGCCGAAAGCGCAGAGCTCCTTCCATTTTGCAGGAAGATACCGATCGCTTTATGGAAATCAGCAGAGCGCAGAGAAGCGGAAAATGGGACACGGAAGCGAAAGACCAGGAAGCAGAGAACAGTACGCCGGAGGATGAACCTGAGTCAGAGGAACAAAAAGACCCTGATTTGTTTCCTTCAGGCACCGCGTTTGAAATAGAACCGGAAGAAGCAGCAGATAAAGAGCCCGTCGAAGCAGAGGGGCCGGAACAACAGCAGGCTCCTCAGACAGCCCCTGTCCCCCGGCAAGAAGAACGTACGCCGGCTGCTATTGTAGAAGGTGTGCAGGAAATAAAGCCGGAAGCAGTAGAAAATAAACCTGTACCAGTACCGGAAAAAAGCGAACTGCCCGCGAGTACAAACGAATCGAAAACTGAAGAACCGAAAACCGAAGAACCAAAAACTTCTTCGCCTTCATCAGTGAAAGAAAAGCCGGCAGTACCGGCGAAAAAACAAACCGGCAGCAAGCGGACTTCTACTTCTACCCCGTTTAATGTAATGATGTATCCTAAAGATAAGCGTTCCGTCCAGCAGCAGTCGAAACAAAAGGGGTACCAACTGCCATCACTTCAACTGCTCAATATTCCTCCTAAAAAAGAGGACGAAGACGAGAGTGAGCTTGAAGAGCAGAGAGAACAGCTTGAAACCACATTGAAAAACTTTCATGTGGATGCAAAGGTTTCCCAGATTACAAAAGGACCGTCGGTTACAAGGTTTGAAGTCCAGCCGGCACCGGGAGTAAAAGTGACAAAAGTGACCAATTTGACAGATGATATTAAAATGGCGCTCGCGGCGAAAGATTTAAGAATGGAAGCCCCTATCCCGGGAAAGAATGCTATTGGCATTGAAGTGCCCAACCCGACGTCCGCGCCGGTATTTTTACGGGAAATCCTCCGCCGGGACGTATTTAAAAATCATCAATCGCCGCTGTCAGTAGCCATGGGCCTCGACATTGGCGGCAATCCTGTCATAGCCGATCTGCAAAACATGCCGCACGGATTGATCGCTGGTGCTACGGGCTCAGGAAAGAGTGTCTGCATAAACTCTATTCTGCTGAGCCTATTGTATAAATCCTCTCCAGAGGAGTGCAAATGGATGCTCATTGATCCTAAAATGGTGGAGCTTGCTTCGTACCGGGAGGTCCCTCATCTTATTACTCCGGTAATAAACGATGCCAAGGAAGCCACAGGAGCATTGAAGTGGGCGGTGCAGGAAATGGAAGACCGCTACGAGCGACTGGCCCGAGAAGGCGTGCGCGACATGAAAAAATACAATGAACGCATGGAAAAACAGGGGCGCCCGGCTGATAAGATGCCGTACCTTGTCATTGTAATTGATGAACTAGCAGACCTGATGATGGTGTCACCGCAGGATGTGGAGGATGCAATCTGCCGTATTGCCCAGAAAGCAAGGGCCTGCGGCATGCATCTGCTTGTGGCAACGCAGCGTCCATCAGTAGACGTAATCACAGGCCTTATTAAAGCAAACATTCCAACCAGAATAGCATTTTCTGTGTCCTCCCAGGTCGACTCACGTACTATTTTGGACGGGGGAGGGGCTGAGCGGTTAATTGGCAAGGGCGACATGCTTTTCTATCCGAACGGAGCGTCCAAGCCAACACGTGTCCAGGGCACATTTGTGACAGATGAAGAAATAGATGCTGTGACAGACTTTGTCAAAGAACAGAAAAAACCTGTTTATCAGTTCCAAAAAGAGGAGCTGCAGAAGCATCTCGAAAAAGAAGAGCACCAGGACCCGCTCTATGATAATGCGTGCGAATTCGTTATTGATCAGAAGCAGGCTTCCGCCTCCCAGCTGCAGCGCCGGTTTTCTTTAGGGTATAATCGCGCGGCCAAGCTGATCGATACGATGGAAAACCGTGGTATTGTTTCAGAGGCGAGAGGGAGCAAGCCGAGGAATGTATTAGTAACCCGGCAGGAGTGGGAAGAGTCGGTATAGGCTTGCTTTCCCGTGGAAGGTTTTATATGATAAATAGAATAAAAAGAAGCAGCCCGTGGAAAATCACGGGCTCTTATTCTGATACATAGGTTAAGGAGCAGCTGTTATGAAAGAGATTGAACTCAAACTGCAAGGAAAACAAAAACGATTAACAAACGAAACATTTAAATTCGACGAACGGGTAAAGGAAGGCTGGTTCTCCGCAGTATACTTTTTGAAGACTAAAAAAATCGCGGAGAAATATAAGCCGGACGAACGTGTGCTGATGCAGTTTTTTCAAAAGGATCAAGCCGTTTTATGCGGGGTGGATGAAGCGGTGGCTTTAGTTAAAACCTTCTCCTCCAATCCGGGAGAACTTGTCATTCACGCCCTTGAAGACGGGAATAAGATTGAGCCGTATGAAACGGTGATGACGGTAGAAGGAAAGTACCAGGATTTCGGCTTTCTCGAAGGTCTGATCGACGGTATACTTGCCAGACGTACATCTGTTGCTACGAATGTCTTTAATGTAGTGAATGCGGCAAAAATTTCTGGAAGAAAAAAGCCCGTAATTTTCATGGGGGACCGGGACGATCATTTCACACAGCAGGCTGGAGACGGGTACAGCGCTTTTATTGGAGGATCCAAGGCTCAGGCGACCCACGCGATGAGTGAATGGTGGGGAAAAAAGGGAATGGGGACAATGCCGCATGCCCTTCTCCAGCTCTTCGAGGGAGACATTATTCAGGCGACCCGCGCCTACAAAGAAACATTCCCTGAAGATGAACTCGTAGCACTGGTGGATTATAACAATGATGTTATTACCGATTCTTTGAAGGTGGCAAGGGAGTTTGGCAGCGAGCTCCAGACAGTGCGTCTCGATACATCGGGAAGTATGGTGGATCAATATTTCTGCCGGCATCCGGAAGTGCTTGGCTCCTTCAATCCTACCGGCGCCAACCCCGAATTGATTTTTGCCCTGCGTAGAGTGTTGGATGAAGAAGGTTTTCAGCATGTCAAAATAATGGTGAGTGGTGGTTTCAACGCCGCCCGTATTGAGGAATATGAAGCTAAAGATGTCCCTGTTGATATTTATGGTATCGGCAGCAGTCTGTTAAAAATCCATATCGGTTTTACGGGAGACAATGTATTGTTAAATGGAAAACATGAAGCTAAAGCGGGGCGGAAATATCGCCCGAATAATCGAATGGAGCCCGTTAATTATTAATTTTCCCAGAAAGGAGTTCTTGGCCGTGCGTTCGGATATACAAAGGTACCGGCAGCGCCGGCAGGCAGAAGCGGACCGGCGCCTCGAAAGCCTGCTCGCAGCATTTAAAGCCTGGAAAGAAGAAAATACGAATCTGCGTGAAAAGGTGCGTGCCAAGCACCTTTTTGCTGAACAGACCGGTCTCGCGGTGGAGCAGGTGGAAAAGAAACCGTGGGATATGCTGTTTGAGGAATGGTTTTCATATGACTATGTAACTATCATCGGAACGCATTTATTTGATATGTTCTTAAAGCAGACGCTGTCTGCGAGAACCCGCATGGATCTTCAACTCGGGGGTCTGCTGTTGACGGCTTCCTGGATGCCGGTGGAATTGAATGAAAAAAACTACTGGGTTAGAGCAGTTGGCAAGCAGGAATTTTCAAACCGGCTTCAGCAGGACACTGCTTTGGAGCCGGCTGCCTCCTCCACGTGGCTTGTCCGGACAGCACGTGTTGGTTTTGAGGATACCCGCCTGGGACAGGCGGTACCGCTCCGGGCCGATGGCGAAGGTTTTCAAGCATTGATGCTTGAGGCAGAAAAAGCTTTCCAGAAGGAAGAGCATATTCGGTGGCATAAAGAAAAAGGGGCTTCCTGGCTGCAGTTTGCGCTCCCGTCTGTTAGTTTTTAATCTTAAACGAAGACGGGATTCAGGCTTTTCTGCACAATTCAAATCGTTCCATTGGAGGAACTAAAGGTTTTTGCTATAATAAGACAAGTATGTTTACATATGATACACACCATGAAAAACGATCTCTTTCACCTGTGCGTTTCGGCGGCAAGGTTTTTTGAAAGAACGGAGGAAGACAATATGTCTAATTATCATTTTATTGGAATTAAAGGATCCGGCATGAGTGCTCTTGCCCAGATTCTGCACGATATGAATCACACTGTACAGGGCTCGGATGTTGAAAAAACGTTCTTTACCCAGCAGCCTCTTGAAAAGAAAAATATCTCTATTCTTCCTTTTCAGGCTGAAAACATCCAGGAAGGCCAGACAGTAGTTGCATCAGCAGCTTATGGTGATACACACGAAGAAGTAAAAAAGGCAAAGCAGTCAGGGCTGGAAGTTCATTCCTACCCTCAGTTTTTGGGAGAGTTCCTTCAGAATTTCACATCGATAGCAGTGGCAGGTTCTCACGGCAAAACGACAACCACTGGTCTTTTAGCCCATGTGCTCGAGGCGTATAAGCCAACCTCATACTTAATTGGCGACGGTACGGGAAAGGGTATGGAAAACAGCCGCTTTTTTACGTTTGAAGCCTGTGAATACCGCCGTCATTTTTTGAACTATGTACCTGATTACGCCATCATGACAAATATCGATTTTGATCATCCGGACTATTTTTCTGATGTAGAAGACGTCGTGCAGGCGTTTAATGAAATGGCTCAAAAAGTAAAAAAAGGTATTGTAGCCTGCGGTGATGATGAGCATCTTCAAAAACTGCATGCTCCGGTACCAATTGTTTATTACGGCATCGAAGGAAAGCATGATTTTAACGCAGAAAACATCTCAGTAGACGAAAACGGCACCAGCTTCGATGTTCAAATCCGCGGGGACCGTTTCGGCCGTTTTACTATTCCGGGCTATGGCAACCATCATATTCTAAACGCGCTCGCCGTTATTGCCATCTGCCACTATGAAGAGGTGCCGGCTTCTATTATCCGTGAACAGCTGGCCTCTTTCAGCGGGGTAAAACGCCGGTTCACAGAAAAAATCTCCGGGTCGCAGGTGTTGATTGATGATTATGCCCATCACCCTACGGAGATCCGGGCTACCATTGAGTCGGCAAAACAAAAGTATCCGAGCCGTTCGGTGGCAGCTGTTTTTCAGCCACATACGTTTTCAAGAACCAAGGCTTTTCTTGATGATTTTGCAGACAGTCTGCAGATGGCAGACTATGTTTACCTTTGCGATATTTTCGGATCAGCCAGGGAACAGGATGGAAGCTTAACCATCGATGATTTAAAACAGCGTATTCCTGGAGCAGGAATAATTCAGGAGGACGGTGTCCAGGTGCTTGAAACGCATAATGATGCTGTGCTTTTATTTATGGGGGCCGGAGACATTCAAAAGTTTCAGCGTGCCTATGAAGCTCACCTTGAATCCTCTAAACAGTAAAATTAAAATGACGGGAAGCAAAAGCTTTCCGTTTTTTTGGTATCAATATCAAAAAAAGACCGAACCGGCATCGCAGCGATTGTTTTTTCATTCAAGAGGCATACTTTTGATGGGGAAAGGGAACAGAGGAATAGAAAGATCCTCTATGAAGAATGGAGTTTCAAACCAAACAAATAGTGGTAAAATGGCGACAGGAGGTGTATTGTGATATGGCTATTTTAGGGTACATAAGCGCGCTTATCGCAGCGATCGCTTTTGCCGTTCTAATTATTTTCCTCGTGAAAACGCTGAAAACAGCTACTACAATGATGGAGCGCGTAGGGAATACAATGGAACAAGTAGAGCAGCAGGTACAGGGCATTACCAGAGAATCAGAGGCTATGCTTAACCGTTCTAATACTATTATGGAAGACGTGCAGACCAAAACAGAGAGTATTAATGGTTTTGTAGGGTCGCTGCAAAATGTCGGAGAGTCGGTGGATAATGTTAACCACTCATTCCGTCGTGTAGCCGATTCAGTTTCCAATTATTCTTCAAAACAATCAGAGCAGGTCACCCAGGTAATTCAGTGGGGGAATGCCTTTATTGATTTGTATGCCCGCTGGAAAAAACGGACAAAATAAAAGGGGACGATAAAGAATGGCTTCGTACAACACAAAAGACTTTATTATTGGCACAATTATAGGAAGTATTGTAGGGGCGTCGACAGCGCTGCTTCTTACTCCGAAATCTGGGGAAGAATGGCGTCAGGATCTTACTGAAGGCACCCAGTCAGTAAAACAGAAATCAAGCGGACTAACTTCTGAAGCATATGAAAAAGGCAGTGAGTGGGCAAATCGTGCTAAAGATAAGTCCAGTGAACTCGCTAAAAATGTTTCTGCCCAATCTTCCCATTTATATGAACGAGTGAAAGGAAGCCCGGGAGAAGACGAAGAAAAATCTGCTGAAGAACTGGCAAAAGAACTTAATGAACGTATTGATGAAAGTGAAGAAGCAGCGGCAGAAGATGTAAAAAAAGATGTACGCGATCTGCATAAAGATTCAACAGAAAATAACAGCAATAATACGTAAAAGCTAAGGCCGCTGCGTCAAACGCAGCGGTTTTTAATATGTTTTCACAGGTAAATATAGATGAAAGGCTTATTCTAAAGGTAAAAATGCTTTAACACTTAAAAGCGTTTAAGAAATAAAGAAAAAAGGGCTGACAGAACAGAATTCTTCGTTTATAATGGGGCGTAATCGAAAAGATAAGTAATTGACTGAAGGAGTGGAGAGTATGAGTAACGAACAGTTAGATGCCTTGAGAGAGCAATTGGATGATGTGAATGTGAAGTTATTGGAGATGATTAATGAACGTGGACGCCTGGTCCGGGAAATCGGGGACGTGAAAAGCAAGTCTGGACAGAAACGATTCGACCCGGTACGTGAGCGCCATATGCTTGATCATATCGCAGAACATAACGAAGGGCCTTTCTACACTTCCACGGTACAGCATATTTTCAAACAAATCTTCCAGGCAGGCCTTGAGCTTCAAGAAGACGATAATCGCAAAGAACTGCTGGTATCCCGGAAGAAAAAGCCTGAAGATACAATTGTTGACCTGAAAGGCGAAAAAATCGGAGACGGTTCTCAGCGTCTTGTTGCAGGGCCTTGTTCCGTTGAAAGCTACGAGCAGGTGTATGAAGTAGCTAAATTCATGAAAAGCCAGGGCATCCGCCTCCTGCGCGGTGGGGCATTTAAGCCAAGAACTTCTCCGTACGATTTCCAGGGGCTTGGCAAAGAAGGCCTTGAAATTCTGCGCCGTGTAGCTGATGAGCTGGATATGGTAGTAATCAGCGAAATTGTGAGTCCGCAGGATGTAGAAATGTCGCTGGATTACCTGGACGTTATTCAGGTCGGTGCTAGAAACTCTCAAAACTTTGAACTATTAAAAGAAGTGGGTGGCGTAGACAAACCTGTATTAATGAAACGCGGCATGTCTTCGACTATCGATGAACTGATTAAAGGCGCGGAATACATTCTAGCTAAAGGGAATGAAAACATTATTCTCTGCGAACGCGGCATTCGCACGTACGAAAAAGCAACGAGAAACACCCTCGATATCTCTGCAGTACCAATTCTGAAAAAAGAAACGCACCTTCCAGTAATGGTGGATGTGACGCATTCTACGGGCAGAAGAGATCTGCTTGAGCCAACAGCGCGTGCAGCATTTGCTATTGGTGCAGATGCAGTCATGGCTGAAGTACATCCTGATCCAGCTGTCGCTCTCTCTGATTCCGCCCAGCAAATGGATCTTGCTCAATTTGAATCCTTCCTGGATTCTTTACGGGCTTCCGGATTATACAAATTATAATTCAGCACAAGAAAGCACAGGGCTTCCTGTGCTT
>NZ_FNNC01000004.1:273560-280004 GCF_900106595.1 Marinococcus luteus | reverse complement strand
ATGCGCCATAACCCCTTTCCAGGCTATTTCTTTTTATCATAGCATAAAAAAACTGTCGACACGCTCTAAAATTAGAGCCATTGTCGACAGTCTGAAAGCACAGGGCTTCCTGTGCTTTTTTCTATGGTGAGCCTTAATAATTAATTTAAATTATTTGACAGCGTTTTCTTGAAAATAAGTATGAAAACGTAGTAAAATGAAAACAATTGAAAACAGGCCAAATCAAGAATGAAGACGTTTTGTGCTTAATATGGTATGATTGGAAAATCTGTGATTGTGAAGAAAAGAACAAACCTGAATAAACTTTGCTGAATAGGAAGTTATGAAAAGTTTTCATAAATGAATTGCAGAGGCTATAACCATTATTATATGATAGCATCATCTGTTGAGAAGTGGATGAAAGGGACTTGAAGGAGGATTACTAGTGAATACAACAATTTATGATGTAGCAAGAGAGGCTGGCGTTTCAATGGCGACTGTCTCGCGTGTGGTGAATGGCAACCCAAACGTGAAGCCAGCTACAAGGAAAAAGGTGTTGGATGCCATTGAAGGGCTCGGTTACCGTCCAAACGCTGTAGCACGTGGTCTGGCAAGCAAAAAAACGACGACCGTCGGGGTGATTATTCCCGATATATCAAGTGTTTTCTTTGCTGAGCTGGCCCGGGGGATTGAAGACATTGCGATGATGTATAAATACAATATCATCCTGAGCAACTCTGATCAGAATAAAGACCGGGAAATTAATCTAATTAACACTCTGCTTGAAAAACAAGTGGACGGAATTGTATTTATGGGCGGCGAAATTACCGAGGAGCATGTGGAACAATTCAAACATTCACCGGTGCCGATCGTTTTGGCTGCGACAGTCGATGAAAATAAGGAAGTGCCTTCAGTAAATATTGATTATGCAGATGCTGCTTTTGACGCTGTGGAAGAACTGATTGAAGGTGGGCACCAAAGAATCGGTATGGTTTCGGGCTCTCTTGAAGACCCGGTAAATGGATATAAAAAATTCAGCGGTTATAAAGAAGCCCTGAATAAAAACAATATTACTTTTGAAGAAGAATTAGTAACAGTAGGAGATTATTCGTATGATTCCGGACTCCGGGCTGCACAGTCCCTGATGAAGCTCGAAAATCCTCCAACCGCGATCTTTGCTTCTACAGATGAAATGGCTCTCGGAGTTATTCATGGTCTGCAGGATGATGGTTTCAGTGTGCCGGACCAGGTAAATGTCATCGGCTTTGATAATACACGTCTTGCGACTATGGTAAGGCCGACATTAACGACCGTAGTACAGCCGATGTATGATATCGGGGCGGTTTCGATGCGCCTCCTGACGAAGTTTATGAACAAAGAGGAAGTAGATGAAAGCACCGTAGTCCTTCCGCACCGTCTGGAATACAGACAATCAACGAATATCCCCGAAAAGTAAGGGAAGCAGCTTTTAACTGCTTCCCTTGTTTTTTATAATTACGGCCGTTTTTCATTTCTAATATGAAAAAGGGCTTTTTCTAATGAACGGATATTTTTTTCTTCAATCTCCGGTCGTCTTGGGATCGGAGGATACATGTGCTCCGGATCCTGCCATTTGATTGGAAGCTCGATAGGCGCACTTGCCCCCCAGCGGCTCCGCCACTCTTCTGGACAGTTTTGTTCGTATAATTGGGTCTGCTCACTCATTTCAAGCCATACGGCTGCCCAGGCTCTTGGTACGACTCTCCACATATCATAGCCTCCGCCGCCGACAGCAATCCATCTGCCTTCGCAGTATTCATGGGCTACTTGATGAGCGATCGCAGGAATAGCCTTGTATGACTCAATGCTTAAAGAGAGATGAGTGAGTGGATCAAAATAGTGGGCGTCTGCACCGTTAAGTGTAAAAATGACGTCCGGTTTGAAAAACTCGGCTGCTTCCCGCAGTGCTGTTTCATAGCAATGCAGAAAAGATTCATCCTCTGTAAAGGCGTCCACTGGTATATTGATGGAGGTGCCGTAGCCCTGCCCGGCACCTTTCTCACCAACGCTTCCGGTTCCTGGAAACAGGTATCTTCCTGTTTCATGAATCGACAGTGTGCAGACATCCGGTTCTTCGTAAAAAGAAAACTGGACTCCATCTCCGTGATGGGCATCTGTATCAACATATAACACGCGTGCTCCGAAGTGTTTACGTGCGTATTCAATGGCAATGGCACTGTCATTATATACACAAAAGCCCGAAGCCTTTCCCTGGAAACCATGGTGCAGGCCTCCGCCAAGATGGAAAGCATGAGATGCTTTACCTGAAAGAACTGTTTCAACAGCCTGAAGAGTGCCGCCGACAAGCGTGGCAGAAGCTTCGTGCATGTGGTCGAAAATAGGCGTGTCTTCGGTGCCCAGCCCGTAGTTATTTGCGACGCCGATACTCAGCTCACCCTTGCCAGCTGTTTTGACGGCCTCCACATAATGTTGGTCGTGCACAAGCATTATTTCTTCATCTGTTGCCATCCGTGATGGAACAAGCTGATCATCACGGATAGCCCCCATTTCAAGCAGCAGGTCAAATGTAATTTGCTGACGGAGGGGACTGAAAGGGTGATCGTCATTAAATTTGTACTGCGGCATGTCCGGAGAATAAACGAGAGCGTGATTCATTGTCATGACCCCGGCTCCGGCATTCTCGGCCATTGTACGGTATATCCTTTTTCTTCAATGGCGGCAATCAGCTTTCGGGGGTCCATTGTCTGCACCCGGAAGCTGAGCACCTGCTTATCAATCTCATTGTGTGGGAAGAGCAGTACACTGATAACGTTTGTGCCTTTTTCTTTAAAAATCAACGACAACTCTGCCAGTTGTCCGGATAAATTAGGAACAACAATATCTATCTGGGAAGATGGCTGATTGGCTCCTGTCATTTTTACTAACGTATGCAGAACGTTGGTTTCAGTTAGTATACCGACCAGTTTATCATCTGAGGAAACGACAGGGAGCGCACTGATGTCGTTCTCGTATAAGACTACTGCAGCGTCAGCCATCAGGTCATAGGACATGATTGTGACGACGGGAGAAGTCATAATTGTAGAAACGGGCTGATCCAGTTCTTTTTTATCATCGCCGGGCTGAAAAATGGAAGGGCTGGCATCGCGGATATCCCGGTCCGCTACAATACCGACGACATAACGATTTTCGTCGATCACAGGTATATGCCGGATGCGGTGTTTTTCCAAAAGCTCTAAAGCCGTGCGTATGAGCGTAGTTCGTTCAATTGTTATGACGTCTTTAACCATAATTTCTTCCACGAACAAGCAAACATTCCTCCTCTATGCAGGCGGTTAAAACATAAATTTATTAGTAAAACGAACATTATCAAATTGTTGAATATCGTTATCTGATACACGGGAGCCGATTCTTACCATTAAACAATTTGCTGGGTGAGAGCAAATTTCAGGATCATCAGTAGCCATCCACTCGAGGCCGCCAGCATTCATCATTTTTTCCATGAGTTTTCTATATTCCCAAACGGTTAAGCCGCTTGATTTAAGATCCCAGTGCCAGTAGTACTCTGTGGTAATAATAATATAGTCTTCCATGGCATCATCGAGCACAGAGAACTCTAATAGGCGTTTGCCAATTTTAGCTCCTCTGTATTCTTTGGCTATTTCGATGGCCCCAAGCTCCAGGAGACTGTCCAAACGGGCTTCTGACCAGCGTTCTAATGGGTCCGGATAGACAAATGTGACATAGCCGACAATTGTTTTGCCATCAGCCACGATATTAATCCGGCCTTCAGGAAGATCAGCAATGCCGATTAATGCCTTTTTTTGTTCTTCATGGGAACGAAACGCTGTAAGGCCTGGATGAAAGTCGTAATCGTGAAGTGTTTTACCAGAAACAGGGCCTTCCATGAGCAAAGTGTGGTTGTTCCATGCGATTTCCCTGGAATAATAGGTCTTTTTGTGAATCATGTACACCATCCTTCATCCACCTATGGTACTGCTTACATTATTATCATATCAGAAAATCGCTTCAGATTGGTGGAAGAAATGAGAATATTAAGAAATGAAAGAATTGAACAATATATGAACTTATATTATAATGAATTTGTGCAAATCAAGATCGACAGAAGGGAATGTTTCAAATGAAAGTGCAAACGCTTCCACCAATTGACGGAAATTACAACCTACAAGACTACGAACAAGCAAAACAAAATTTTGACTGGTCGGAAATTGAAAAACAATTCTCTTGGCACGAAACAGGAAAGGTAAACATGGCGTATGAAGCAATTGACCGCCATGCGGAGAATCCTGATAAGCAAAACCAGGTAGCACTGCATTATTTAGATGGAAGCCGCAAAGAGGAATACACATTTGCGGACATGAAAAAATACACAAACAAAGCAGCGAATGTAATGAAAGAAGCAGGTATTGAAAAGGGAGACCGCGTCTTCATTTTTATGTCCCGTTCTCCAGAACTTTACTTTGCTCTTCTCGGTGCAATTAAAGTGGGCGCTATCGTTGGCCCATTGTTTGAAGCATTCATGGAAGGTGCGGTCCGGGACCGTCTTGAAGACAGTGAAGCAAAAGCGCTCGTTACAACGCCGCAGCTAGTAGAACGGGTACCGTTTGATGATCTTCCAAACCTGGAAACAGTATTCATCCACGGTGGCGTAGATGATGAAAAAGGCGGATTTTTGGATTTTGATGCAAGGCTTCAGCAGGCAGGCAGCGATTTTGAACCGGAATGGGTAGACCGTGAAGACGGACTGATCCTGCATTATACTTCGGGTTCTACTGGAAAGCCAAAAGGCGTTTATCATGTACACAATGCGATGATACAGCACTACCAGACAGCAAAATGGGTGTTGGATTTGAAAGACGGGGATGTATACTGGTGTACAGCCGACCCGGGCTGGGTAACTGGCACATCCTACGGCATATTCGGCCCATGGCTTGCCGGCGTAACAAACGTGGTGCGCGGCGGACGCTTCAGCGCACAGGACTGGTATGACACTCTGGATCGGTACAATGTATCCGTTTGGTACAGTGCGCCGACTGCTTTCCGGATGCTCATGAGCGCCGGAGACGAGCTTGTGAAAGAATATGATCTTTCTTCGCTGCGGCACATTTTGAGTGTCGGGGAGCCGTTAAATCCAGAAGTGGTACGCTGGGGCGAAAAAGCATTTAATCTCCGCATTCATGATACATGGTGGATGACAGAGACAGGCGCGATGATGATATGTAACTATCCGGCAATGACAATTAAAGCCGGGTCCATGGGGAAACCAATCCCAGGAGTCTATGGAGCAATTGTCGATGATCAGGGAAATGAGCTTCCACCGAACCGAATGGGTAACCTGGCTATTAAGCCAACCTGGCCGGCAATGATGAGGGCTATTTGGAACAGAAAAGAAAAGTTTGACAGCTACTTTGAATTGAATGGCTGGTACGTATCCGGTGACTCTGCCTACATGGACGAAGACGGTTACTTCTGGTTCCAGGGACGTGTGGATGACGTTATCATGACTGCTGGTGAAAGAGTCGGCCCATTTGAAGTAGAAAGCAAACTGGTTGAACACCCGGCTGTAGGTGAAGCAGGGGTTATTGGTAAGCCAGACCCGGTGCGCGGGGAAATCATCAAAGCATTTGTAGCCTTGCGGGAAGGATATGAAGCTTCAGATGAGTTGAAAGAAGAAATTCAAAACTTCGTGAAAAAAGAACTTGCTGGGCACGTTGCGCCGAAAGAAATTGAATTCCGTAAATCACTTCCGAAAACAAGAAGTGGTAAGATTATGCGCCGTGTCTTGAAAGCATGGGAACTTGATCTGCCTACTGGTGATCTTTCTACTATGGAAGACTAGAGTATGAAAATGTAAGAAGCCTCCGTACTTATTATGTACGGAGGCTTCTTTATTTCTAATGGCCCTTCAGGTATGATATACAGTAAGAATAGAAAGGGGCGGGGTGGTCTTGGTTGCTTTAATTATCGGTATTATTATTTTACTGGAAAGTTTCTATTTAATATTTAAAGGAAGTAAAGAAAATCGACGTTTTCTGCGGACGGCAGGAATGGTTTCAGTGCCTATTGCAATATTGCTGGTCTGGATTGGACTGGCCCAGATGGCTTAATTCTTAATTTCAGTACATAATGATTTTTATTCCTTACTCTTCCTGTTCGGAAGAGTTGCTTTCATCTATCTCATTCTCAGTATCACTTGAAGCCTCTGGCGAGGAATTTTCGCCGGGGGCTTCTTCATTGGTGGATGAGCCGCCAGACTCTTCGGTGTCCCCCGTGGCATTATCATCAGAAGGAGCAGAAGAGGAATCCTCAGTGGATTCCTCTTCGTCGGTGGATGAATCTCCGCCGGAGTCTTCAGTTTCATCAGAGCCGTCGTCCCCGGAAGGAGCAGAAGAGGAGTCCTCAGTGGATTCCTCTTCGTCGGTGGATGAATCTCCGCCGGAGTCTTCA
>NZ_FNNC01000004.1:0-273467 GCF_900106595.1 Marinococcus luteus | reverse complement strand
CGGTTTCATCAGAGCCGTCGTCCCCGGAAGGAGCAGAAGAGGAGTCCTCAGTGGATTCCTCTTCGTCGGTGGATGAATCTCCGCCGGAGTCTTCAGTTTCATCAGAGCCGTCGTCCCCGGAAGGAGCAGAAGAGGAGTCCTCAGTGGATTCCTCTTCGTCGGTGGATGAATCTCCGCCGGAGTCTTCAGTTTCATCAGAGCCGTCGTCCCCGGAAGGAGCAGAAGAGGAGTCCTCAGTGGATTCCTCTTCGTCAGTGGATGAATTTCCGCCGGAGTCTTCGGCTTCATCAGAGCCGTCGTCCCCGGAAGGAGCAGAAGTGTCTTCGTTGCTGCTGTCTTCAGTGGATTCTTCTTCGTTTGTTGAACCTCCGTCATTTTCTGCTTCATCCGTCGTATTCGATTCATTCGTGTTTTGCTCAGAGCTATCACTGCTATTGTCGCCTGATGACTCCGAAGAATTATCTCCAGATGATTCTGGGCTGTCACCGGAATCATCTGAAGAAGAGGAATTATCTCCGCCTTCAGTTTCGTTATTTTCATCCGTACTGTTTTCTTCATTATCACTGCCAGAGTTGTTGCCGCTGTCCGGGTCTTCAGAATTTTGATTTTCATTATTGTTGTTTGAAGAATCGTTACTGTCGGTATTTTCTTCAGCGTCATCATCGTTCGAATTATTATTATTGTTGTTTCCTGAGTCGCTGCTTCCAGAGTCTTCGTTGTTTCCGGAATTGTTATTGCCGTTCGAACCGCCGACATCAGCTCCGCTGGAGTCATTTGATTCCCTGCCGTGAGTATCTACGGCGCGGACAGTATACTCGCCGTTGCCATCAGTATCAAATTCTGTTGTTTCCCGGTCAATTACATTGTCGACTTCGTCGCCGTCATTAAAGATACGGTAGCCGATTACATCATTATCATCGGAGGCTGACCAGGTGAGAGTGCCACCATCATTAGATACTCCAGTGACCCGGGAAGGATCTCTGTTATTTTCAGGAGCATCTTCATCCGGAACAACATTGTCCCAATCGTCCGGAAGATATTCCTGAATTTCTTCCTCATCGCCGTCCAAAAGGTATTCGTCATTTAAAGAAATACCATCTTCCATAAATTCAGAAGGAGTATCATCATACCCAGGGTAACGGTCTCCGTCGATAGTTACGTATTCAATTTCTTCGAGACTGTCATCCTCTTCAGTAGGAGCGAATTCTTCATTGAGAATATCTTCATTCACCAGATCCGCTTCTTCGCACAAATCGGTAGGCTGCTGACCGGATAGACCGCATATTTCTTCTGTAGAGATGCCATCCGGCTCAGAGAATGTGTCTCCAGCACCGATTAAATCGTCCTCAGTATCGGAAGCAGCATTCATAATATCTGCCCAAATCTGCTGAGTTCTCTGCGAATAAGAGAGTCCCTGCGCATCTTCAATGCCAATTTGTTCATTATATCCAAGCCACAGACCGAAGGTTACGTTGGGATTGTAGCCGACGAACCAGGAGTCGATCTGGTTATTTGTCGTACCAGTCTTTCCGGCCCAGTCGCCGTCTACATTCAGACGATCGGGAAGAGAACTTGCAGTACCGTCGGATCCTAATACATCACGCAGCATATCTGTAATAAGGAAGCTGGTTTGCTCTGAAAAAGGATTGGTGGATTCTTCTTCATGTTCGAAAACAGCTTCGTCTGCACTGTCGGTAATAGAAGCTACCATGTAAGGTTCATGATGCTCTCCTCCGGCAGGGAAAGTCGTAAATGCGCTTGTATTTTGTTCTACACTTACGCCTTGGCTAAGTCCGCCGATGGCAGTGGAAGAAGAAATGCCGTTTTCGACTACATTGCCCATGCCAAGGTCGTTAAGAGCTTCTTGTCTTGTCGATTCGTCGAGCAAGTCAAATACCCGGACTGCCGGTATGTTACGCGATTCGGCTAAAGCACTTCTGGCATCGATAAAGCCTTCATACTCTCCGTCAAAGTTGTTGAGCTCATCATCATCTCCACCGTATTCGGTAGGAATATCAAGCAGTGTCTGCCCGGGGTGCAGAAGGCCTTCTTCAATAGCCGGACCGTAATCAAGCAGAGGTTTCATGGTCGAGCCGTTCTGCCTGCGCGTCTGAGTAGCATAGTTTAACGAACTTGTTTCAAAATCACGGCCGCCGACGAAGCTTAAAATAGCACCGCTGTTATTTTCAATCATCATACCGCCGACCTGCTCTGCTTGGCCCTCTTTTTCCGGGCCAAAGTAGTCGTTGCCATCTACAGCTTCCTGCATAGCGTCATAGGTGTCTTTATGAACTGTCAGTTCAATATCATATCCACCTTCAGCGATTTCCCGGCTTGCTTCCTGATTATATTGCTGAATGGTTTCCTGTCGTTCTTCCTCTGATAAATTTTCTAATTGAACGTCGTCTTCGGCAATCATTTCTTCGCGCATAATCCTTGCAGCTCTGCGCTGAGCTTCATTGATCAAATAAGGATATTCCTGTGCTACTTCTTCTTTTGGCTCGGCAAGGTTGTCGCGAATATCGTAGTTCATTGCTTCATCGTATTCTTCCTGAGAAATGGAATCTACTTCAAGCATGTTTTGTAAGACTTCGTCTTTCCGGTTCAGCCCTTGAGAGAGATCGTCTTTTATCTCCCCGTTACTTTCAAATGGAGTGTAGGTGTAAGGGTTTTGCGGAAGCCCGGCAATATAAGCGGACTGGGCCACATTCAGTTCAGAAGCGTCAACGCCAAATATTCCCTGGGCGGCTGCCTGGGCCCCTGCGATATTTTCTCCATTGGCATTGCGGCCGAACGGAACGATATTCATATAGGCCTGAAATATTTCATCTTTCGAGAAATACGTTTCCATTCTCATTGCCAAAGCGACTTCTTTCGCTTTTCTTTCAAAAGATACTTCTCTGGTCAGCAGTTGGTTTTTAACAATCTGCTGGGTTAACGTTGAGCCCCCCGTTTGAGTGGAAGAGTTCGTTACTTCCTGGTATGTAGCACGCATTAATGATTGGGGATTAATTCCATTGTGATCATAAAAAGCCCTATCTTCTGTGGATAAAAATGCGTCCTGCAGGTTAGTGGAAACGTTATCGAGTTCTACACGCTGTCTCTCGAGTTCTGAAGGCAGCTCCCCCAGTTCTTCTCCGCTGGCAAAATGGACGGTACTGTTCTCGGCGTAGCTATATATTGATTCCTGCATTTCTTCTTCCGTGTAAGCTTCCTGTCCTTTAACCAAGGAGGCGAAAAAGCCTGCACCGATTGACCCAATAAATAAAACAGCTAAAATAAAAACAACAAACAGGGTTAGAAATGAAAGACCAACAACGCGCAAGGTATTTCTAGAGCTTGTTTGGTCGTGACGCCCCATAATTATTACGATCTCCCTTCTCTATGTAGCTTTGTCTATGGATTCATACATTGACAGTGTTGAAAGTCTTGTGCTAAAAATAAAAGAAGTGCAAACTTGAAAACAAACTATAACATACAGCTATGAAGGATGAAAGTAACCATAGGACCTACAGTCACAGAGAGTCGACGTTTGCTGAAAGTCGAACTGCAGCCTTTGGCGAATTACACATCCAGAGCTTCTTTCAGATCTTTGGTTAAAAGGCCTGAAACGGTGTAATGCATCGTTATCAACATGAAGCCGGGAAGTTTATGCTTCCAACAAGGGTGGTACCGCGGTCATCATCGTCCCTTTTCGTTTTTCGAAACGAAGAGGGACTTTTTTATGTACCTACACTTATATATCCAAGTTTAGAGCGTTTTTAAACCAGAAAGGGGAAAGTTATGGGCATTTGGGAGGAATTAGAAGAAAGAGGGCTTGTAAATCAGGTGACAGAAAGAGAGGGCCTTAAGGATCAGATGAACAACGGACAACTCCGTTTTTACTGTGGATTTGATCCTACGGGGGACAGCCTTCATATTGGTCACCTGCTGACTATTATTTTAATGCGCCGGATGCAGCTGCACGGGCATCAGCCGATTGCTCTTGTAGGCGGGGGCACAGGAATGATTGGGGATCCGAGTGGGAGAAACGCAGAACGCTCCCTGAACGAACCAGAGATTGTGGAAGGTTTTTCACAAAAAATTCGCACTCAGCTTGAAAAATACCTCGATTTTGACGGTGCGCATGGTGCAGAAATTGTAAACAACCATGACTGGCTTGGAAGCATGACTCTCATCAGTTTCCTGAGAGATTTTGGAAAGCATTTCAGCGTCAATTATATGCTTGCGAAAGAATCGGTGGAATCCCGGATTCAGGAGGGCATTTCTTTTACTGAATTCAGCTACCAGATAATGCAGTCAATTGATTTTTACTACCTGTACAAAAATCATCAGTGTACGCTTCAAATCGGTGGCAGCGATCAATGGGGTAATATTACCGCTGGTTTAGAGCTGATTCGCCGTCTTGAATATGAAGACGAGGAAAAATCTCCTGCTTACGGTATGACAATCCCGTTAGTGACCAAAGCCGACGGCACGAAATTTGGAAAAACAGCCGGGTACGCAATATGGCTTGATCCCGAAAAAACATCTCCATACGAAATGTACCAATTTCTGCTTAATACAGACGATCGTGATGTATTAAAATTTATACGCTACTTTACGTTTATTGATCAGGAAGAAATGAAAGAGCTTGAAGAAAAGATGCAGACAGAGCCTGAAAAAAGAGAAGTCCACCGGAGGCTGGCGCAGGAGATCACCTCGTTTGTCCACGGCTGGGAAGCGCTGAATCAGGCTGAAAACATTACGAAAGCTCTTTTTGGCGGAGGCGAGCTGACGGCACTGACAGCAGATGAAATAGCCCAGGGTTTTAAAGATGTACCATCGTACACGATGGTAACAGAAGAACAAAACCTGGTGGATCTTTTAGTTCAAGCGGGTATAGCAGGTTCAAAACGACAGGCCAGGGAAGATGTACAGAACGGTGCCGTATATATTAATGGTGAGAGAGAACAGAATACAGACAAAACTGTAGGAAACAATGATTTAATTGATGATCAATTTATCATTATGCGCAGAGGTAAAAAGAAATATTTTCTGATTCTAAAAAACAATGGATAAAAGCCAGCCGGAAAAAGCCGGACAAATATAAAAATCCCGTGCAGATCGATATCTGCACGGGATTTTTACTATTAACGAGAGTAGTACTCAACGATTAGTGCTTCGGAAATTTCCGCAGGAAGCTCAGAACGTTCAGGATAACGGCTGTAGGTGCCCTGAAGGTTGTCAGCATCAAACGTGAGATATTCCGGAACGAAAGAATTAGCTTCAAGTGCGTCCTGGATAGCGCTCATGTTGCGGGACTTTTCACGAACACTGATGGTTTTTCCTGGCTCTACGCGGTAAGACGGGATATCTACACGATTGCCGTCTACAGTGATGTGGCCATGGTTAACCAGCTGGCGTGCGCCGCGGCGTGTGCGGGAAAGACCGAGACGATAAACAAGGTTATCGAGACGGGATTCAAGCAAAATCAAGAAGTTTTCGCCGTGTACACCAGGCAATTTGCCAGCGATGTTAAATGTGCGCAGGAATTGGCGCTCATTTAAGTTGTACATGAAACGAAGCTTCTGTTTTTCCTGAAGCTGAACACCGTATTCGGATAATTTTCTGCGCTGCGTTGGGCCATGCTCTCCCGGCGGATAAGGACGTTTTTCGAGTTCTTTTCCTGTACCACTGAGAGAGATGCCGAAGCGGCGGGACTTTTTCCAGGTTGGACCTGTATAGCGTGCCATAATGGCATCCTCCTCTATTAAAACAAATTTTGGTATAAAAACACTGTTGGCGAATCTCCCGTCATGCTCATTTTGCCCTCGTATGTCTTCGCCCCGACAGCTAGGGGTTACGCAACACACCTTGCTTACAGCAAGGAGCAAAATGGAAAGCACATGCAAGGCTTGCCCAGGCTGTCTTTTACACAACCGTCATTATAACTTCTGGCTGATGGCAAGTCAATATGTTTAGACCGGGAAAGTATTAATTGAAATTTTCCGTAGTGAATAAAAATGCCGGACAAGCTTAACTTAAGCTTGTCCGGTGGGGGCTAAACACGAGAAGGTTAATTTTTTGTGGAAAACAGCCCGTGTTCAATTTCATCGGCAAACTGACGCAGGAAAGACTCTTCCTGTTCAGAAAAACGGTTCAGTACAGGGCTGTCAATGTCGAGCACGCCATACACATCCCCTTCAGGAGTGAACAGTGGAACAACTATTTCTGACTGGCTGGCGGCGTCACATGCGATATGGCCCGGAAAAGCATGCACATCTTCCACGCGGACCGTCTGTTTTTTCTGGTAAGCTGTGCCGCAGACCCCTTTTCCCGGCGTGATGCGGTTGCAGGCAGGCAGCCCCTGGAAGGGACCGAGAACCAGTTCATTTTCTGTTTCGTTCCAAATATAGAAGCCGACCCAGTTTACATTGGATAAAAATTGATTAAGCAAAGCGGAAGCGTTAGCTAAATTGGCGGTTTGATTATTTTCGTCTGAAAATAATGCTTTCGCCTGCTGGCATAATGTATGGTAGCTTTTCTCTAAAGATGAGTCATAAGAAACTGGTTGAAAAGACATGAAGATCCCTCTTTCATTATCGTAATTGCTCCCCCGTAAGAGCTGAAATATCGTTACTGCCTGCCAAAAGCCCCGAAGAGGCGTGGGCATCGGAGCCATATACAAGTGGTATTCCCATCCTTACAGCCGATTGTATTACGGATGGATGAGGATACGGCTCGAGGCACCGTTCTTTAATTGTCCCGGCACCGTTTACATCAAGTTCAAACCCTCTGGATTTAACTTCCTGTAAAATAGCTTCAATAGCATTTTGATCAAGAAAATCATATTCATAATTTTTATGAAACTTCCGAATAAGCGTCATGTGCCCAATCCTGTTCGGTGTGTATTTTCCAAGGGGAGCCTGAATGGAACGGAGAACGGCACTGTAGTACAATTCCGCGGCTTTTTGCGGTGAACCGCTTAGACGGACGTAGCGGTCAAAGTGATCCGGAGAAAAATCTATACAAATATATTCACTGTTTAGTTTAATGAAGTGAGAGGAAAGAATGCAATCTTCAAGCTCAGGACCGTATGTGTTCATAAACTGCTCTGTCTTTTTCTCAAATCCTTCAATAAAATCCACTTCAAGTCCTTTTTTAATTGTAATATCGCTATTGTATTCTGATTGAAGGCTGCTTAAATCTTGGAGGTACTGATCGAGCTGTGCGGCTGGCATGGCACTGTCTTTATCCGGCACAGGATCTGTAAAACCTTCAGGAAGAGGAGCGTGCTCGGTAAAACTGATCGTTTTTATTCCGTTTTTGATACAAGCTTCAATATAGTCGTGAAACGAGTCCCTGCTTCCGTGCGGGCAGAAGGGAGAGTGAATATGGCCGTCACGGATAATTGTCATGGGTATAAACACCTCTTTTTTTGGATGAAAATATGAAAAAACAGTTGGCTTAATTAAGGAAATAAGGAAAATAGATTTTCTAGAAATTTTCTTTATCGTCATATAACAATCACTGCGTTTACATGTTATCATAAGTTAAAGCAAACATAGTTGAAAAAATATTTTGAGTACGTTCGTGCACATAAAGTATGAGATAAGTATAAGTAACCCATAACGTGTAAATTATTGAAAAACAAGGATGCACAGCGGGGAAAACTGGAGTGAGGAATTTGGCGACAACAATTGTAATTATAGTTCTGGTTATCATTATCGCCGCGTTTGTCATATACGGAGCATGGGGACGCAGACGCATTTACCGGGAAGTAGACCGCCTGGAGGATGCGAGGGCGAATATGGCGGACCAGCCTGTGGCCGAAGAAATTGCGCGGGTCAAGGGCATGACAATCTCGGGAGAAACAGAAGAAAAGTTTGAATCATGGCGTAAAGACTGGGACGAAATTGTGGGAAAGCATCTGCCGGATATTGAAAAGGCCCTTTATGATGCAGAAGAAAAAGCAGACAAGTACAAGTTCAGTCAGGCTTCAGAAATCACTGCTGCCGTAGATGCGCAACTCGCCAGTATCGAAGAGGAAATCAACAATATTTTTCTGGAAATAGAAGAGCTGGTACATAATGAATCCGATAATCGCCGCGGCATTGAAGAATCTGAACAGAAATATGAGGAAATAAAACGTTTTGTTTCCCAGAACTGGCACACGCTTGGCAGTACGGCCCCGCTGTTTGATCAGCACATGCGTGATCTCCAGGCTTCTTTTGAAGCTTTTTACGAAGCGGTGGAGCAGGGGAATCAATTTGAAGCAAAACAACTCAGACAGAAGCTCGATGAAGATTTAGAACGTGAAGAAGCATCGCTTTATGCTGTCCCTGATATGCTTGCAAAAGTACGGCGGCGCCTTCCCGAAGAATGGAAATCCCTGCGCGCCGGTCTGTATGAAATGGAAGAGCAGGGCTATCCTATGGATGCTTTTGCATTTGAACAACGGCTGAATGAAAATGAAGCAGAAGCTGAACAGCTGCAGACGCGGATTGAAAACCTGGACCTTGACGGGATTGCAGAACGTCTTACTGAGATGGATGCCTACAATGAAGAAGTGTACCGCATTCTTGAAGAAGAAGTGGAAGCCCGTGCCGAGGTCGAACGTCTGCTGCCGCAGGCGTATGAAGGCAGAGAACAGTTATCCACGCGGATGCAGACGCTGTTAGTGGAAAAAGAATTTATCGAAGCCAACTATCGGATCCCATCGGAAACAGACCATTTGATTGCTTCATCAAAACGACAGGTTGATGGAATTAGAAAGAGCGTATTACAATTGCAGGAGCAAAAAGAAAACAAAGAACATTCCTTTACGCATATCGAGATGGAACTAAAACAAATTCTTGAAAAACAGGGAGAGGTCGAGTCGGGAATTCTGGAAGCAGAGAACCAGCTCGGGGTACTCCGAAAAGATGAAACACAGGCAATGGAAACGCTCGAGGAGCTAAAGCGCCAGAACCGCATCGAAGAAATGAGAATGCAGCGCACAAGGCTGCCGAAGCTTCCGCCAATACTTTTGAATGAAAAAGAATCAGCGGATGATAAAATTGCCCATGCCGCTGCGGCTCTTTCTGAGACTCCGCTTGAAATGGTGCAGGTGCGCGAAACGGTAGCGCAGGCAGAAGAGAGCGTCCGCACTGTTTCCACGATGCTTCGGCGTATGGAAGAACAGGCGTGGATGACTGAACGTATCATCCAGCGCGGAAATTTATACCGAAGCAAAGAGGCTGAACTCGACCAAAGCCTGAAAGAAGCAGAAAGTGCTTTCCGCAAAGGCCAGTATGAGCACGCGCTGCAGGTTGCTTCGTCGTCCGTGCGGAAAATGGATGACCGGTTTGTGACAGAAGTGCTGCAGGAGTCTAACATGCAGTTGACAGAAGCATAATCGACAAGCAAATAGTTAAGAAGCCTGAACTCAGGCTTCTTTTTTATGATATTAGTGAATGCTGGGAGGAATTTGAAATGTATTTTGATAACAGTGCAACCACCCAGCCATACCAGGAAGTGCTGAGTGCTTACAGGAAAGCGTCTGAAAGCTATTTTGCCAATCCCTCTTCATTTCACCATAAGGGCGGAGAAGCTGAGCGTCTGCTTGAATCTGCGAGAAGCCAGATCGCCCGGGAATTAGACGTGAAACCGGAGCACTGTTTTTTCACGAGCGGTGGTACAGAAGGAAACAATATAGTTTTAAAAGGATCCGCAGAGGCTAGAAAAAACCTTGGTCGTCATATTATAACGACGGCTGTGGAACATCCTTCAGTGATGGAAACCTGTGTCTATTTAGAAGAAAAAGGGTATCGGGTAACATACCTGCCGGTTGGCAGAGACGGCCGTATAAGCATAAAGGACTTGCATCAGGCGTTAGAGCCGGATACTATCCTTGTTACAATTGGTCACACAAACAGTGAAATCGGTGCAGTGCAGCCTATCGAGGCTATTGGAGAAATACTCTCTTCCTACCCTGGTATTTATTTTCATACGGACTACGTACAGGGGGCTGCCAAAATTCCATTAAATATTGAAAAGGCGGGGCTGGATTTTGTTACGGTGTCAGCTCATAAATTTCATGGATTGAAGGGAACGGGGGTCTTGTATAAGCACCCAAGAACGCTGCTTGAGCCTTTAATACACGGGGGTGGTCAGGAAAGCGGGGTTCGATCGGGCACGGAAAATACAGCGGGTGCTGCAGCTATGGCTAAAGCACTCCGCCTGGCAAAAGAAAGCTATACTGCAAACAGCAGCAGGATTGAAGAGATCAAAGCATGGACAGCGGCACGGCTGCAGGAAAGCGGTGGAGTGCTCAACTCTCCTTTTTCCGGAGGATCTCCCTTTATATTGAATGTTTCCTTCCCTGGGATAAAACCAGAAGTGCTTGTTGAAGCGCTCGCGGAAAGAGGAGCTTCAATTTCCACCAAAACAGCATGTGCTTCGAAAAACTCGGAGCCATCTGCCGTCATTCTAGCTGCTGCGGGAGAGCGGAAACTTGCAGAGAGTGCTGTGAGGATAAGTTTCTCTGCGGATACAAAGAAAGAGGAAGCTGCTCATTTATGCAGCATGTGCGAAGAAGTGCTGCCACAGTTGAAAAAGGTTATGGAGGAACAGCAATGAGAGAAGAATATTTATTAATTCGCTTCGGCGAACTTGCTTTAAAAGGAAAGAACCGAAAAGAATTCGAGCGGCAGTTAAGAGAAAACATTGATCACGCGGTGAAAGATTTTCCCCACTGTGAAGTGCGGCGTACTTACGGACGTATTGCGATCAATCTGCTCGGGGAACCTGCTGAAGAAGTCATTGAGGCAGTAAAGCCGGTGTTTGGGATATCTTCCATCAGCTATGCGAGAAAAGCAGACTTATCAGAAGAGGAGATACAGCAGACGGCCTATCAAATGTTTTCGGAATATAAGGATAGAAAAACTACGTTTAAAGTGGAAGCAAGAAGGTCCAATAAAGACTTTCCTGTTCATTCCACGAAGCTCGCTCCAAGCGTCGGCAGTTATATTCTCCATCACACCGAAGGGATCGGGGTGGACGTGAAGAATCCGGAAGTAACCGTGGAAATCGATGTTCGCGAGCAGGGAGCTTATGTAAGCTGCGGGCGTATTAACGGGGCAGGGGGCCTGCCGACGGGCACTGGCGGAAAAGTAGTCAGTATGCTTTCCGGAGGCATAGACAGTCCGACTGCTGCATATTTAGCCATGAAGCGCGGAGTAACGGTCGAGGCAGTTCACTTTCACAGTCCGCCGTATACAAACGAACGTGCGAAACAAAAAGTGGAAGATATCGCCCGGGCCCTCAGCCGGTTTGGCGGAAGTATCAATCTTCATGTGGTGCCATTTACCCGGGTTCAGGAAGCTATCCGAAGGCAGGTGCCGGATGACCATACGATGACGATTACAAGAAGAGCGATGCTTGAAATAGTAACAAAAATAGCAGAGAAGGAAGACGCCAAGGCAGTAGTGAATGGCGAAAGCCTGGGACAGGTAGCTTCCCAGACTCTTGAAAGTATGAATGTTATCAACGAAGTAACGAGTGTACCGGTACTGCGGCCGCTGATTGCTATGGACAAAGAAGAAATCATCAGCATCGCTAAGCGTATAGGCACCTATGATATTTCTGTGCGGCCGTATGAAGACTGCTGTACCGTGTTTCAGCCGGACAGTCCTGCGACCAAACCGAAAATTGGTTTAGTCTACAAGTATGAAAAACGCTTGAATAAAGAGGAATTGTTTGAAGAAGCGATAGCTGAAACAAAGGTGATTTCTGTCTCTAACGCAAAAAGTGGAAACAAAGAGTTTGAAGACCTTCTCTAAGACACTTTTTTGATGCAGAGAAGTGGTATAAAATGGAATTTTAAAATAGTTGAAACAAAACGGGAATTCGCCCGTAAAAAGGAGAGGCGGTTAATGCTGTGAAAACACTTTGGTATAACGGAAATATTTACACGATGAAAAAAGAAAAAGAACAGGTCGAAGCCGTCTTAACCTCGGACGGGACGATTGAAAAAGCAGGGTTGCTCAGAGATATAGAAAAAGAACTGCAAACTGCTGCTGTCCGCCGGATAGATTTAAACGGAAATGCGATGTACCCGGGTTTTACCGACAGTCATTTACATATGATCGGGTTGGGGGAAACGATGATCCAGCTGGATCTGTCAGAGTGTACTTCTGCAGAAGAGATGGCTGCGCTGATTAAGGAGAAAACAAAAGAAATTCCTGCCGGAGAATGGGTCATAGGAGAAGGATGGAATGAGAATAATTTCCCTGACCGGAAAATTTTCCACCGGGAGGAGCTTGATGATTTAGTGCCCGCTCATCCATTGCTTTTGACCCGGATATGCCGTCACGCGGCATTGGTTAACACACGCGCCCTTGATGCTGCGGGTATTGATAAAGATACTCCGGATCCGGAGGGGGGCATTATTGTTAAATCAAGGTACGGGGAGCCCACAGGCTATTTGCTCGACCAGGCCGCCGATTTAGTGAAAAATGAAATTCCAGAAGTGTCTGAGGAATATTTACATGAAGCACTTGGGAAAGCGGTGCGCCACATGCATCAATGTGGACTGACCGGCGGCCATACGGAAGATCTTAATTACTACGGTGGATTTACAAGGACATTGAACACGTTCAGAAATATTTTGGCAGCCACTTCATTTCGGGCACACCTTCTTGTGCATCATGAAGTGTTTCCGGATTTTATACAGCAGGGCCACACTTACGGCCTTCTTGAGGAAGGTCTGGAGCTTGGCGCCATGAAAATATTTGCAGATGGAGCTCTCGGTGGGCGTACCGCTCTTCTCAGTCGCCCTTACAATGATGCCCCTGAAACAGCAGGCGTTGCTATCCATTCGAGAGAAGAGTTAAAACAGCTCGTGGCAGAAGCCAGAAAAGAAAATATGCCGGTGGCTGTTCACGCTATTGGCGATTTGGCTTTGGAATATGTGATAGATGCTTTAGAAGCCTGGCCGGTTCCGGAAGGAGTGAGAGACCGGATTATTCATGTCCAAATCGCAAGGGAGGATTTGATGGAACGGCTGAAGGCTCTGCCGGTGGCGCTCGATCTGCAGCCCCGGTTTGTGCTTTCGGACTTTCCGTGGGTTGAAGAACGCCTTGGCAAAGAAAGACTTCGTTATTCCTTCGCCTGGAAAACACTCCTAGATCAGGGGATAATCTGTGCAGGAAGCTCAGACGCTCCTATTGAATCCGTAGATCCCAGAACCGGAATTTATGCGGCCATCGCCCGGAAAAACCCGGGAGAGCCGCACAACGGTTATATGCCGGAGGAAAAACTAACTCCTTTTCAAGCCGTGGAGCTGTATACCGGCGGCAGTGCCAGGGCGATCAGCCGGGAGCACGACCTGGGCAGGATTGCTCCCGGTTACAAAGCAGACTTTACGGTGCTCCGGAAGGATCTGTTTCAAATTAAGCCGGAAGAGATATTAACAGCCGAAGTGGAAGCAACCGTCGTAGGGGACGAGGTCGTGTTCCTGCCGGAGGAGAGCAGAATTAAAATTAATAATGAAACGGAGGAACAATCATGAATGCAAAAAGGTGGTTTGCTTTATTAGCGGCAGCGGTGCTTCTCATCGTCTCCCTTGGTGCCCAGACAGCTTTTTCACTGTGGAATACTGTCTCGAACCAGGCGCAAAATCAGCAGAATCAGGAAGATATAGTAAAAGAGGGCTCTTCAGACAGCCGGATAGCTATGCTTGATGTAGAGGGGACCATCCAATCCTCGAGCGGGTCCGGTGCTTTCTCCGGGGAAGGCTACAACCATGATGAATTTCTGAGTAATCTGGAGGAAGCCGGATCGAGCGCAGATGTGGATGGCATTATCATTAATGTAAACAGCCCCGGCGGAGGTGTCGTTGAAAGTGATGAAATCCATGACGCCGTGGTCGAGGTACAGGAGGAAGAAAATAAGCCTGTGTATGTTTCGATGGGGAACACGGCTGCTTCCGGCGGCTACTACCTCGCAGCCCCAGCGGATAAAATTGTAGCTCATTCGGCGACTATTACCGGTTCGATAGGGGTAATTATGTCTTCCCTGAACTATTCTGAGCTGGCTGATGAACTTGGCATTGAAGGCGTGAACATAACGAGTGGTGAGTTTAAAGACATGGGATCACCCACAGAGGAAGTAACTGAGGAAGACCGGGATATTATGCAGGGCATAGTCGACGACATGTATGAAGATTTTCTGCAGGTCGTCATTGATGGAAGAGGGTTTAGTGAAGACGAAGCCCGGGACTTAGCTGATGGCCGTATTTATACGGGCGAGCAGGCAGAAGAGAATGGATTGATCGATGAACTCGGGACTTCAGAAGACACTATCGCAATGATGGAAGAAGATCTTGAACTCGGAGACGCTACTGTAGAACGTTACACTTCGGATGGATTTAGCTGGCAGTCTCTTATGCAAAATTCCGTCCAGGGAATGTTCATTTCTGATGAGAAGCTGCTGGGACTCCAGGAACTGCTGAAATCAGTCGGAAGCGACAGTCCGCGGCCAATGTATTTGTATGAAGGATAGGAGGGATGAAGATGACGACAAACGGCCGCTATCCGGAAGACGCACAGGGAACTGAACAAACGGTG
Source organism: Marinococcus luteus (assembly GCF_900106595.1). Classification (GTDB taxonomy): domain Bacteria; phylum Bacillota; class Bacilli; order Bacillales; family Marinococcaceae; genus Marinococcus; species Marinococcus luteus. The sequence continues at coordinate 258,876 of NZ_FNNC01000004.1, read as the reverse complement.
CCGGAAGAAAACAGTAAGAGTGCTGATGCTCTGCCCGGGACAGCGGATAAGCAGAATTCCACTGGAAGAAATGAAGCGAACGAAGAACTGTTCGCAGGGTTTTGGATGCGCTTTTGGGCGTACCTTACCGATTTGATTATACTTTTTTCCTTAAACGGGCTCCTTCTCTCTCCTTTCTATTTTACGGGAGAAGGAGAAATATGGGGATTCATCACATTGTATGCCGTGTTTAACGCGGTGATCACCTATGGATATTTTGTGCTGATGACAAAATTTTATGGGCAGACGCTTGGTAAAATGATTTTCGGTTTGAGAGTGATCCGGGTAAACCGGGAAAAACTAAAATGGTCCGATATTATTTTCAGGGAAATCGTTCTTCGATTTGCCTACCGCAGTCTGGTTATTACAAATCTGGCGTATATTGTGGTGGCATTCACACCACAAAAGGCGGGTATTCATGATATGATTGCCGATACGAGGGTCATTCATACAAGAAAATGATGCCCGTGAACAAAAAGTGAAGGAGGAGTAAGATGACAGCAGTAACGTTTAAAGAAAAACCGGTGACACTTGTAGGAGACAAAGTCGAAATCGGAGAATACGCTCCCGATTTCACTGTACTTGCCAATGATATGAGCCCGGTATCACTAAGTGATGCCTCGGGTAAAGTAAGGTTAATCAGCGTAGTACCATCTATTGATACAGGTGTCTGCTCGCAGCAGACACGGAAGTTCAACGAAGAAGCTGCTTCGCTTGAAAATGTAGAAGTATGGACTATCAGCTGCGATCTTCCTTTTGCCCAGCGGCGCTGGTGTGCAGCAGAAGGTATTGAAAATGTCCGGGTACTGTCCGACTATAAAGATCTGGACTTTGGCGAACAATTTGGTCTGGTAATGGATGAAATGAGGCTGCTTGCCCGTTCGGTGATCGTAGTGGACAGCGAAGGCAAGGTTTCCTATAAGGAAGTTGTTTCAGAAGGAACGAACCATCCTGATTATGAAGCGGCAATTAACGCAGCCCACAATACAAACTAATGAAGAAAATGGCGCCTGCAAGGGCGTCATTTATTGTGTGCTTATGCCTGAAGAGTAATCGGGTTATTTCTGTTTTCATTACTTCTCTTTAAAGAGCACATCTGCTATACTGACGTATTGTAAAGTGAGAGCGGAGAAGCATTACGCTGCAGAAGGAGGGCGTGTCATGGACGAAACGACACCGGTCGAACAACTATTTGAATTGCTGGATGACCTTACGAAAACGATACAGCAGGAACTGAATATAACGTATTTGGAAGCGATAGCCGAAGCCGGAGAAGATATCTTTCAGGGAACGGTAGTGCAGCGTATATCTGCAGAGGAAAAAGACCGTCTGGAGCAAAGCCTGGAAGAAAATATGCCTGAAGCGATGGAGCAGGAGGATATCCGCAAAGCGTTTCAGCTTGCCCTGATTAAAGGAATGAAGCAGTCCGTGCAGCAGCACCATGCTATTACACCAGACGCTGTTGCGATTTTCATGGGTTATTTAGTAGACAAGCTGATGAATGGGCGTAAAGAATTTGTGGTCGCGGACCCGGCTGTAGGGACAGGTAATCTTCTATCAGCCGTATTAAATCAGCTGTCGGAAAAAAATATTGAGGCGTACGGATCGGAAGTTGACGAAACGTTAATTAAAATTGCCTACACGCTGGCGAATCTTCAGGAGCATGCTGTTCAGCTGTTTCATCAGGACAGTATTGAACAATTCGGTGCGCCTGATCCGGACGTGGTCATGAGCGATCTTCCGGTTGGCTATTATCCGAAAAATCAAATTGCCGAATTATACCAGCTGGGAAGCACAGACGGAAAATCCTACGTGCATCACCTGCTTGTGGAGGGCATGATGAACCAGCTGAAGCCGGGTGGTTTTATGGTGCTTCTTATCCCAAATAACCTGTTTGAAGATGAAAAGGCAGCGGAGCTTCAGGCATACGTAAAAAGACAGGCGCATACGCTAGGTCTTCTTCAGCTGCCGGAAACGATGTTTCAGGCCAAAGAAGCATCGAAAAGTATATGGATGCTTCAAAAGAAAAGTCCTGATGTAAAACAGCCGGGACAGGCGCTATTGGCAGAGCTGCCATCATTCAGCCGCCAGGAAGCTCTGCAGGATATGATGAAGCGGATCAATGACTGGTTTGTACAAGAAGGGTTTATCAACAAATAAAGAGAGTAATTATTAGGAGTGGAGAAAGAATGTCTACCATTATTGCTATTAATGCGGGGAGCTCCTCGCTGAAATTTCAACTGCTGCAGATGCCTGAAGAAACAATTATCACTAAAGGGGTCGTCGAACGGATCGGCCTGGAGTCTCCTTTTATTACCGTAGAGGTACAGGGAGAAAAGAAAACCGAATATCCTTCCCTGCAAAACCACGAAGAGGCTGTAAAAGCCCTGTTGGATTCGTTAACAAAATACAATGTTATTACCGATGTTAATGATATTGAAGGGGTTGGCCACCGGGTAGTTCACGGAGGCGAAACATTTTCGGATTCTGTTTTAATTACAGAGCAGGTGCTCAGCGAACTCGAAAACGTAAGCGAGCTTGCCCCGCTTCATAACCCGGCTAACATTGTCGGTATTAAAGCGTTTCGTGATATTCTCCCGGATGTTCCATCTGTAGCGGTATTTGACACAGCTTTTCACCAGTCGATCCCGAAAGAAAAATATTTATATGGTGTTCCTTATGAATACTACGAAAAGTACGGCGTTCGTAAATACGGCTTTCATGGGACTTCCCATAAATATGTGAGTCAGCGGATGACAGAGTTAATGGATCGTCCGGAAAATGACCTGAAAATCATTTCGTGCCATATCGGTAATGGTGCAAGCATCACGGCAGTGGACCAGGGTGCTTCCGTTGATACGTCGATGGGCTTCACCCCGCTTGCAGGCGTAATGATGGGCACACGTTCCGGCAACATTGATCCGGCACTGATTCCATATTTAATGGAAAAAACCGGACAGACAGCTGCGGAAGTTATTGACACATTAAATAAAAAGAGCGGCCTGCTTGGTGTAAGCGGAGTATCCAGTGATTTCCGCGATGTCGTTCAGCAGGCAGAGGCAGGCAATGAAAGAGCCCGGACAGCTCTCGATATATATTTGACGCGTATGCATAAATATATCGGCACCTACGCAGCCAGTATGAACGGCGTCGATGCAGTTATATTCACTGCCGGTGTAGGAGAAAACAGCGCGCTGGTCCGTGAAAAAGTAATGGAAGGCCTTGAATTTATGGGTATTCAAATTGATAAAGAGAAAAACAGTCAGACTTCGGGAGAGGCGTTTATTCAGACAGATGACTCCCGCGTGGCTGTCGCAGTAGTTCCTACTGATGAAGAAGTAATGATTGCCAGGGACACGGTCCGGCTTGGCCAGATTCAATAAGTAATACTCAACTCCTGTTTCGGTGAAGCAGGAGTTTTTTACAGAATATATGACATTTCTGCATATATTCTTTGGATAATGGGAAAGAAGGAGTAACAGTACTTTGAAAGGAGACAGACTTATGCAAACAGCCGAAATGCGCTGCAAACTTCCTGTCTCAGCATTAGCGGAGCGCTGCGATCCGCGCATGTTTTCCTTTCACACAACGAAAGAATTAACAGATAGAACTCAGGGAATGATTGGACAAGAGCGTGCAGTGAAAGCTATGGAGATGGGTTTGGATATTCAGGATGAAAATTATCATATGTTTTTAACCGGAGCAAGCGGGCTTGGGAAAACGACATATGCCCGGAGAAAAGCAACGGAAGCAGCAGAAAAAAGGCAGGTGCCGGCTGACTGGATTTATACATATTCTTTTGAAGATCCCCGGCGGCCGAAGGTGATGAGCATTCCCGCCGGAATGGCTGAGCCGTTTGCTAAAGATATTAAAGAATTGATTGAGGATCTCCAGGAAGAGATTGCTTCAACACTCCGCAGTAAGTCCTTTGAGCGGAAGAAAGTATCTATGGCGGAAAAACATGAAAAAGTGATTAATGAGCACTGGGAAAAGCTTGAAGAGGAAGCCGCGGCGAAGGGTTTTGCTCTTGAAAAAACAGAAGAAGACATCGTGGCGGTGCCGCTTAAAGAAGACGGCGAAGCCCACAGTGACGAAAGCTATAACGAACTTTCAAAAAGCCGGCAGGATTATATCATGGAGGAGTCCCAGACGATTACCAGACAGGTGAACGACTTTTTGAGACAACAGCAGGTTGCAAAGCGTATTTTAAGACGCCAGCTCAGGGAAGCCGACGAACAGATGGTTCAAACATCCATCCAGGGCTTTATTTCAACTTTAAAAGATGAATATGTCAACGAAGGCTTACATAAATTCCTGTCGGATATGGAAAAGGATGTTATTCAGCACTGGCAGGAATTCCTGCCTGCAAAAGAAACACAGGAAGGGCGTCCGGCCGTATCGGGCTTTTCGTTCTGCCGGTATGAAATTAATATTCTGGTAAATAACAGCGGCAATTCGGGGGCACCTGTCGTTTATGAGTCTCACCCGACATATGTCAACCTGTTTGGAAAAGTCGAAATTGGACGCAATGGAGGTTCACCGACGGATTTCTCCCATATCAGGGGCGGTGCACTTCACCGGGCAAACGGAGGGTTTTTAATCCTTCATGCCGCAGAACTGATGTCGCATCCATTTGCATGGAAAGCATTAAAAAGAGCCATGCGACTGGGCCACATCCGGCTTGAGACCCCTTATGAGGATTCCGATATATTTGCCAGCACTTACCTTGAGCCGGAGCCTGTACCTTTTCAGGCGAAGGTGCTTCTTGTCGGAACGAATGCTTTATACCAGAAGCTCCAAAAAGAAGATGAAACCTTCCGTAAGCTTTTTAAAGTGAAGGTGGATTTTACTACCACCATGGAGCGGACAAAAGAAAATATATGGCAATACGCTACTTTCCTGGCCTGTTTTTGTGACAATAAGCGGCTTCGTCCTTTGACATCGGAAGCAGTGGCAAGGCTTATTGACTACAGCACCAGGGAAGCAGGTCACCAGCGTAAGCTTTCCGTTAAATTTCACGAAGTAACATCTTTATTAATTGAAGCGGATTATTGGGCTGGACAGAAACAATCAGCCATAATTGAACAAGAGCATGTGCACGCTGCCTTAAAAGAAACAAATTACCGTTCAGCTCAGCCGGAAGCAGCCATCCATGAAGCGATTGAAGACGGAACAATCAATATCGCAACGAGCGGAGAAAAAATTGGCCAGATCAATGCGTTGGTGGTAGCCCACACAGGAGATTATTCATTTGGTTATCCGACCCGTGTAACGGCACGTACATATGCCGGGAGCGGCGGTATCGTTAATATCGACAGAGAATCCCAGCTTACCGGAGCTTTTCATACCAAGGGCCTTCATACACTAACAAGCTATCTGCAGGCGGAATTTGCAAGCGACCGGCCCCTGCCGCTTGCGGCAAGCATCACCTTCGAACAGTCCTATCATTTAGTAGACGGTGACAGCGCTTCAAGCACGGAGCTTTATGCTCTCCTGTCTTCTCTGGCAGAAGTGCCGCTCCGCCAGGACATTGCCGTGACCGGAGCCGTCAATCAGTTTGGTGATGTGCAGGCGATTGGAGAAGTGAACGAAAAAATTGAAGGCTTTTATTATGTATGCAAAAAACAGGGCCTCACAAAAACCCAGGGTGTAATTATACCGACACAGAACATTAAGCATTTAATGCTTCGAAATGAAATCAGGCGGGCAGTGGAGGCCGGTGATTTCCACATCTGGGCGGTGAACACTGTAAAGGAAGGCATGGAAATACTTATGAGTGAACATGCCGGGGAGGTAGGAGAAAACGGGTTTTACGCTTCCAATACTGTTTACGGTAACGTGCAGCAGCGTTTAATGGAAATGGCAGAAAAGCATCAGGAATAAATGCAGCAGAGAGGCCCATACAGGCGTCTCTGCTTATTTTCGTGCTTGCCCGGCTGTTTAAGAGGAGTATTCAAAGCTGTTTTATGACTCATGCATGCACATACACTGAAGTGTATGATATGGGGCGGATAACGCATAAAATATCAAAAAAATAAATTTTTATACTAAAAAATTGTATTTTCCGGTTGCAAATTCTTTGTGGGCTTGTTAAAGTAATGAAAGAAGTTGAATACAGTAATCATAAACAAAGGCGCTGGTCCTTTTAATTTTTTCAAAACGATGTATAAAAATAATTAATCAAGTATGAATATTCAATTATAATCTGGAGGGTAATAAGAATGGCAGACAAAAAAGTAGTTCTCGCTTATTCAGGCGGTTTAGACACATCAGTAGCAATCAAGTGGTTGAGCAGTCAAGGGTATGAAGTGGTAGCGGTAGGTCTTGACGTAGGTGAAGGGAAAGACTTGGAATTTGTAAAAAATAAAGCACTGGAAGTAGGAGCGGTACAGTCGTATACGGTAGATGCCAAAAAAGAATTCGCCGAAGATTTCGTGCTTCCGGCCCTGCAGGCACATACGCTGTATGAACAAAAATATCCGCTCGTTTCCGCATTATCACGGCCGTTGATTTCAAAGAAACTTGTGGAAATTGCCGAGCAGACAAATGCCGATGCCGTAGCGCATGGCTGCACTGGTAAAGGAAACGACCAGGTGAGATTTGAAGTCAGCATTCAGGCTCTTAATCCTGATCTCGAAGTACTCGCACCTGTCCGGGAGTGGGGATGGTCGAGAGATGAAGAAATCGCTTATGCGAAAGAAAATGACGTTCCTGTGCCGGTAAACCTCGATAATCCATATTCTGTCGACCAGAATCTCTGGGGCAGAAGCAACGAATGCGGCGTTCTGGAAGACCCATGGGCTACACCGCCGGAAGGCGCGTATGATTTGACGAATCCGCTCGAAAAAACACCGGACGAAGCAGATATCGTCGAAATTGAATTCAAGCAGGGCAAGCCGGTGGCGCTTAACGGTCAGGCCTATGAACTGCAGGATTTGATTTTGGAATTAAACGACGTTGCCGGTAAGCACGGCGTGGGCAGAATTGATCACGTAGAAAACAGAATGGTTGGAATTAAATCAAGAGAAATTTATGAGTGCCCGGCAGCTATGACACTGATTCAGGCACACAAAGAGCTTGAAGACCTGACGCTTTCCAAAGAAGTAGCGCACTTTAAGCCGGTTATTGAGAAAAAATTGAGTGAAGTGATCTATGAAGGACTGTGGTTCTCCCAGGTGCGGCCGGCGCTTGAAGCGTTTTTGAAAGAAACGCAGACCAACGTGACAGGCATTGTACGGGTGAAATTATTTAAAGGCCATGCTATCATTGAAGGAAGAAAATCAGACTACTCCTTGTACAATGAAAACCTGGCTACCTACTCGACACACGACGAATTTGATCATAATGCAGCTGTCGGATTTATTCAGCTGTGGGGTCTGCCAACCAAAGTACAAAGTGCAGTTAACAAGAAAGGTGTTAATGTATGACCAAACTGTGGGGCGGGCGCTTTACAAAACAAGCGGAAGAATGGGTGGATGCCTTCGGGGCATCCATTCCTTTTGACCAAAAACTGGTGGAAGAAGACATCCAGGGAAGTATTGCGCACGTACATATGCTGAAAAATCAGGAAATCATCACCGAAGAAGAAGCTTCCGAAATTCATCGCGGCCTGAAAGCGGTGCTTGCCAAAGCAAAAAACGGAGAATTGGAGTACTCGGTCCAAAATGAAGATATTCATTTGAACATCGAGAAATTTTTAATTGATGAAATCGGCCCGGTCGGGGGCAAGCTCCATACAGGGCGGAGCCGGAACGACCAGGTGGCCACAGATGTTCATCTGTATGTGAGAAATCATACACAGACCGTTATGAATTCCATCCGGGCCCTGCAGCAGGCACTGCTTCTGCAGGCAGAGGAGCACGTGGAAACCATTATCCCCGGCTACACTCATTTGCAGCGGGCACAGCCTATATCCTTTGGTCATCACATGATGGCTTATTTCTGGATGCTTGAGCGCGACTACGGGCGCTTTGAGGACAGCTTAAAACGCACGAACATTTCTCCTCTTGGGGCAGGGGCCCTCGCCGGTACAACATTCCCTATCGACCGCCGGCAGACTGCAGAAGAGCTCGGCTTTGACGATATTTACCAAAACAGCCTGGACGCAGTAAGCGACAGAGATTTTGCCCTGGAATTTATGAGCGCGGCCTCCACGGTCATGATGCATTTATCGAGATTGGCCGAAGAAATGATCTTCTGGTCAAGCCAGGAATTCCAGTTTATTGAGCTCGATGATTCCTTTGCGACAGGAAGCAGCATTATGCCGCAGAAGAAAAATCCGGATATGGCAGAGCTTATTCGCGGGAAAACCGGAAGAGTATACGGTAACCTGATGGGGCTTTATACGCTCTTGAAGGGGCTTCCGCTTGCGTATAACAAAGATATGCAGGAGGACAAAGAAGGGCTGTTTGATACCGTGCGGACGCTCGAAGGATCTCTGGATATTTTTGCGGGCATGGTGGAAACGATGGAAGTCCGCACGGAAAAAATGGCGGAAACAACCAGCAAAGACTTTTCCAATGCGACAGAACTGGCGGATTATCTTGCTGTTAAAGGAGTTCCATTCCGGGAGGCCCATGAGATTGTCGGTAAGTTAGTGCTGGACTGCATTCAGAACAACAAGTATCTTGTGGACCTTTCCATGGAAGAATTTAAAGCAGCTAATGGAGCATTTGAAGAAGACATCTATGAGGTCTTAAAGCCTGAAACTGTCGTCAGCCGCAGAAATAGTGAAGGCGGCACCGGCTTTGAACAGGTGCGTGCTGCGATCGAGCAGGGAAAAAAGGTAATAAATCAAACGTAATAAGTACTGCTGCCCCGTCGGGAGTGATCTTCCGGCCGGGGCTTTTTTATGCAGGAGAGCCTTCCGCCTGGATAAGCAATAAAAACCCCCGCGTCCGTAGGGATGCAGGGGTTTTTTGCTGGTTCCTATTTACGTACAATTAAGACATCACATTTTGCGTGACGGGCAATGGCTTCAGAAACGCTGCCGATAAATACACGCTCAACAGCATTCAAGCCGGTGGCACCGGTGATGATTAAATCTGCTTCATAGTTTTTGGCCAGCTCACGCGGGATCTTTGTTTTTGGAGAACCGAACTCCAACGAGGAGACGACGTCAGGGACCCCTGCATTTTTTGCTTCTGCCGTATAGTTCTCGAGCAGTTCGTTGCCATATTCTTCTGCTCGTGCAATAATAGTACGGTCATACCGTTCCATTGTAGCGAATGTTCTTGTGTCAATAACATGAGAGATGATTAGTTTTGCCTGCTGCTCCTGTGCGATCTCAACAGATTTTTTGAATGCTGTTCTGGATTCGTCTGAGCCGTCGACGGCAACAATGATAACTTCGTATCTACTCAATGCCATCCTCCCCTTTTGTCGTAGGATTTCTCTTTCCTATAGATATTTTTCCCTATTTTTTTAATTTAAAACGATTGTGTGTAGGTAAAAGGATGTGCCGGGTAAACAAGTAAAAAATGTTCAAATAATTTTCACTATTAAATGACTAATGGATGATATAAAGGCGGGTGAATAACGATGAGGCATGCGTTAATTACAGCAGGCACCAAAGGCCTCGGCCGAAAAGTTACTGAAGCTTTAAAAGAAAAAGGATATACATTGACTGTTACTTACCGAAAAAAAGACGAAGCATACTATAGGATGAAAAAGCAGTGGGAAGAAGAAAGCAGCCGTATTCAGTTTGTCCAGGGAGATATGGTGTCAAAGCAGGATGTTGAACGGATGGTGGAGGAAGCTTACACTGCTTTTGGCCGTCTGGATGTTGTCGTGAATAATGCCGGCCCTTACATATTTGAGAAAAAACAGCTGGCAGATTACTCAGATGAAGAATGGCACCGGATGATCGACGGCAATTTAAGCGCTGCCTTCCATTTGGCACGAAAGGCAATACCTATTATGCGCCGGCAGCAGTTCGGCCGTTTCGTCACGTATGGTTTCCAAAATGCCCCGACAGCCCCGGGGTGGATTTACCGCTCGGCCTATGCTGCAGCGAAAAGCGGGCTGGTTTCGCTGACAAAATCAATATCAATTGAAGAAGCTCCTCATGGCATTACCGCAAATATGGTGTGCCCGGGCTTAGTGACCGGCGATTTTAAGGAAGCGGATATCCATGAAGGCAGAGAGGTGACCGACCACTCCATCCCTGTAGGAAGACCGGCAACAGGCGGTGATATTGCGAGAACTATTTTGTTTTTAACGGATGACGATGCAGATATGATTACAGGTTCTGTGATTGAAGTGACCGGCGGAGTGGACGTGCTTCATAAACGCAGATAAATGGAAGGCAGTTTAAGTTAGGCCTGTAAAAGGTATAGTTCCCCGGAAACAGTTTTTGATTGCGGAGGAGGATATACATGAAAGTATCTTATCATGGTCACTCAGTAGTGAAGATTGAAACGAACGGCAAAACGATTTTGATTGATCCATTTATTACAGACAATCCGTTAACTGATCTAAACGCGGAAGAAGTAAAAGCAGATGCTATTCTGCTGACTCACGGTCACTTTGATCACGTTGGCGACACGGTGGATATTGCTAAACGCAACAACGCGCTTGTCGTGGCACCGTTTGAGCTGGCGCAGTATCTTGGCTGGCAGGGCGTAGAAACGCACCCGATGCATATCGGAGGCGGTTATACGTTTGATTTTGGTCACGTGCAGCTGACACAGGCATTTCACGGTTCCGGCTACTTCCTTGAAGAAGAACAAAAGATTATTTACACTGGCATGCCAAGTGGAATCATTTTCGAAGCAGAAGGTAAGAAAGTGTATCATATGGGTGATACCGGCTTGTTCTCTGATATTAAGCTCATCGCTGAAAGAAACAAGATTGATCTTTTATTCGTTCCGATCGGTGATAACTTCACGATGGGGCCAAAAGATGCCAAAACGGCAGCAGAATGGGTGAATGCGGATTATACAGTCCCAATCCATTACAATACTATGCCGCCTATCAAGCAGGATCCGCATCAGTTTGTGGACTCGCTCTCACCGCTGACAGGAAAAGCGCTGGAAGCAGGCGGTTCCATCGAACTGTAACACTTTCAAAAAACCGTTCAGTCATTAAAACAGACTGAGCGGTTTTTTTTAATGCAATTACCGGCAGGCAGTTGAAGGGAGGGTTTTTGAGCCGTATAATGTAATAGTACAGATAATATAACAGAAGTAATACAGTTAGAAATTTACGCAGACAGAACGTTCCCGGTAAATGCGTAAATAAAAAGGAAGGTACTGTGCCTATGGCGACTAAACATGAACAGATATTAAACTACATACTGGCTCTGGATGTAGGGGAAAAAATCTCGGTCCGTGGAATTGCAAAGAATTTAGAGGTAAGTGAAGGGACAGCGTACCGGGCGATCAAGGAAGCGGAAAACCAGGGAATTGTCAGTACGATCGAACGAGTCGGCACGATACGTATAGAAAAAAAGCAAAAAGAAAATTTTGAGCGCTTAACGTATGCTGAAGTAGTCAATATTATCGACGGTCAGGTGCTCGGGGGCAGGAACGGTCTGCACAAAACCCTGAACCGTTTCGTTATCGGAGCCATGAAGCTCGAAGCGATGATGCGCTATGTGGAGCCCGGCAATCTCCTTATTGTCGGCAACCGCTATCAGGTGCATAAGCTTGCGCTTGAAGCGGGAGCAGCTGTTTTAATCACCGGCGGATTTGACACGAATGAACATGTCATTTCTTTGGCGGATGAACTTGGGCTCCCGGTAATTACAACAACGTACGACACGTTTACGGTAGCCACAATGATCAACCGGGCGATCTATGACCAGCTGATTAAAAAGGAAATTGTAGTAGTAAACGATATTTTAATTCCGCTGCAGGACACCTATTTTATGACAGTGGATAACACTGTGGAAAAATGGCATGAAATGAACCAGAAAACCGGACACAGCAGATACCCGGTAATCAGCGAAGACATGAAAGTCCAGGGTATGGTGGCAGCGAAGGACGTCCTGGGTGCTTCTGCACAGACGTCCATCGAAAAAGTGATGACGAAATCGCCGATTACTGTAAGTGAACGAACGTCTGTAGCTTCGGTAGCCCACACGATGGTGTGGGAAGGGATCGAACTGCTCCCGGTGATGGACGATGCGAAAAAGCTGCTCGGAGTCATCAGCCGGCAGGACGTATTAAAAGCGCTGCAGATGGTTCAGCGTCAGCCCCACGTCGGGGAAACCATCGAAGATACGGTGACAAGCCGTTTCCGGGAAGCTTCCCCCGGGTCAGGCTTTATGTTTGAGTGCGATATTACCCCGCAGATGACTAATGCGCTTGGGACGGTAGCAAACGGGGTTATCATGTCTCTTGTTACAGAAACTGGCCGGCGTCTGCTTAGAGAATATAAAAAAGGTGACATGGTTGTAGAAAACGTAACGCTTTACTTTATCCGCCCGGTACAAATTGAAAGTAAAATTGATTTGAATGGAAAAATCCTTGAAGTGGGAAGAAAACACGGAAAAGTGGATGTGGAACTGTACTACGAAGGTGCAATCGTCGGTAAGGCGATGATGATGGTGCAGCTGCTCGACCGCTGATAGATGGAGGAAAGATAATGCAGATGTTTCAGGCAATCATACAAACGATAGAACAATACGGTAAAATTATGATTTACCGTCACGAGCGCCCGGACCCGGACGCTCTCGGTTCCCAGTCGGGACTGGCGGCATGGATTAGAAAACAGTTTCCGGACAAACAGGTAGGCACTACGGGTGAGAATGAACCCTCTCTTTCGTTTTTAACGACCATGGATGAACAGCCGTTTGAAGTGGATGCCGAAACACTGGTCATCGTTTGTGACACCGCTAATATGGCAAGAATCGACGGTGTGGGCTGGGACCAGGGAGCAGCAATTATAAAAATCGACCATCACCCGAACGAAGATCCATACGGCGAGCCGATGTGGGTGGATACGAAAAAAAGCTCCACTTGCGAAATGGTTACCGAGCTGGTGCTGTATGCCCAGCAGTCTTACGGCTGGACGATCCCGAATGATACCGCCCGCCTCTGCTACGCTGGTCTTATCGGGGATACCGGACGTTTCCAGTTCAATAACACAACGCCGAATACGATGCGTATGGCAGCTGAGCTGCTTGCATTTGATTTTGATCCGGGAGCCATCTATGCCGAAATGTATAAAAACCCCGAGAGTCTGGTACGTCTGCGCGGTGAAGTGCTTCAAAACTTCACGCTGACCGAAAACGGAGCAGCCTACATGTACTTAACACGGGAGCTGCTTGGTAAATACAATGTAACCATTAATGAATCTTCAGCGGTGATTAATTCGTTTGCTGATACAGAAGGAGTCATTGCCTGGGTATTTTTTGTAGAAGAAGAGCAGGGGTCATATCGTGTGCGCTTTCGCTCACGCGGGCCGGTGATCAATCAGCTGGCTGTTAAATACCGCGGCGGCGGACATACAATGGCTGCAGGAGCGAAAGCAGAGAACAGAAAGGAAACGGAAGATATTATACAGGAACTTGAGAACATCTGCCGAAATTGGAAGCAGAGGTAAACAAAATTCATAGCAGACCGGGCCGAAGGGAGGGGGAGGCGCATGTCACTGCACGCATACTCGGAATACAGCATCCTGCAGAGCACTATCCGGCTCGAGAATCTTGTCCGCAAAGCAAAAGAATACAACTGGCCGGCAGCAGCGGTTACTGACCGGGACACAATGCACGGAGCAGTAGCTTTTTACCGTCTCTGCCGGCAGTATCAGGTGAAAGGCCTTCCGGGGCTTGAACTGTGGGTCCAGGGAGACACTAAAGAGGACGAAGAATTTCCGGTGGTTGCGCTGCCGCAGAACAACCTGGGATACGAACAGCTCATGCGGTGGGCCGGGGACAAACAACAGAACAGACAGGTAACGTGGGAACAGCTGGCAGACTCTGCCGGTTGTCTTTTTATCCTCCCGCTTGAAAACAGTGAGCCCGGTACGTTTAAACATAGCACAGACGCGTTGCATGCGTTTTTCGAAAAGTGGAGCAGACGGTTCAGGCCTGATACTCTCTGGATTGAAGCCCCCAGAGCTGGAGAAGAAAGGGTTTGGAAAGAAGCTGCAGAGCAATTCGGACTCCCGATGGCGGCGTCCCCATTAATCAATATGCAAACAACCGAAGAAGAGCGGGCCTATAAGCTGTTGCATGCAGTAAAGAAAGGCAGTGTCTGGAAAGATACCGTAATAGAACAGAGGCCTTTCTCGCTCGAAATGTGGCAGCAGGAAGCGTCTGTTATGTATGAAGCCGAACATATCGCCAACTGGAAGCGGGCAGCTGATAAATGCTACGTAGACATTTCACTAGGGGAAACCCACCTGCCCGTATTTCCAGCTCCGCGTGAGCAGTCTGCCGGCCTGTATTTAAAAAAGCTTGCGGAAAAAGGAATGCAAAAGCGCTATAATGCTGTTTCAGAACAAATGAGAGAACGGTTGAAGCATGAACTAAACGTTATTATCGATGCCGGCTTCGCTGATTATTTTTTAATTGTGCAGGATTTTGTGGCCTTTGCTAAAAAGCAGGGAATGTACGTAGGGCCGGGAAGAGGCTCGGCAGCAGGTTCGCTTGTTTCCTACCTTATCGGTATTACGGATGTGGACCCCCTGCAGTACGACCTTCTTTTTGAACGTTTTCTGAATCCCGAACGTGCGGCGCTTCCGGACATAGATATTGACTTTCCGGATCACCGGCGGGAAGAGGTGCTGCATTATTTACGGAATAAATACGGTGAGAATCATGTGGCTCAGATTGTTACATTCAATACGTTCGGGGCACGGGCGGCAATAAGGGATGCGGGAAGGGTGCTCGAAATTCCGCAGGGGCTCATTAACCGGACGGCCGGTATGTTTTCAAGCGCCGATTCCATTGCCGGAAAAACTGCCGGCGACAAACAGCTGCAGCAGTGGCAGCAGAACGAACCGAAAGTTGAATCCCTTCTCCGGGCGGCTTCCTTTCTGGAAGGGCTGCCGCGCCAGACATCTATTCACGCCGCCGGTATCGTGTTAAGCAGCGAACAGCTGGAATCCTATACTCCTTTAATGGAAAGGAACGGCTCGCTGCTATTAACTCAGTATCCGATGGAGGACCTTGAAGCTCTCGGACTTGTGAAAATCGACCTGCTGGGGCTCCGGAATTTAACGCTTCTCGAATATATGACCGAGGCGGTTCAAAAAGTAGAGAAGGATTTTCAGTTAAGGCGCATTCCCATGGATGATGAAAAAACGTATCAGCAGCTGAGCGAGGGGAAAACTAACGGAATATTTCAGCTTGAATCGGCAGGAATGAAATCGGCCCTGCAGCAGATCAGACCTGACCGTTTTGAAGATATTGCCGCGGTGAGCGCTCTTTACCGTCCGGGCCCGATGGCTCAGATCCCGTTGTATGCAGAGCGAAAGCACGGAATAAAAGAAATGCCTGATCTCCCTGAACATATTGAAGATATTGCAGGGTCTACATACGGCATTATCGTATACCAGGAGCAGATTATGCAGATTGCGGTGAAAGTGGCAGGGTATTCGATGGGAGAAGCAGATTCCTTTCGGAGGGCTATCAGCAAAAAAGACGCTGGTGAAATGAAAAAAGAAGAAAAACGGTTTCTTGAAAAAGCGGCAGCTTCAGGTGTATCGAAAACGGAAGCAGAAAAAATATTCAGCTGGATTGAGCAGTTTGCCAATTATGGCTTTAATAAAAGCCACGCAGTGGCCTACAGCGTGATTTCCTATCAGCTGGCGTATATTAAAGCCCACTATCCGGCCGTGTTTTTCTC
Source organism: Marinococcus luteus (assembly GCF_900106595.1). Taxonomy (GTDB): domain Bacteria; phylum Bacillota; class Bacilli; order Bacillales; family Marinococcaceae; genus Marinococcus; species Marinococcus luteus. The sequence continues at coordinate 243,040 of NZ_FNNC01000004.1, read as the reverse complement.
CTCCTTAATGACAAGTCATGTGCGAAGTGAAGAAAAATTTCTGGAATATCAGCGGGAAGCAAAAGAACTTGGTATTAGGCTGCTTCCGCCTTCCATCAATCAAAGCGGCTATGGGTTTCGTATTGAGGAAGGAAATCTCCGTTTTGGCTTGAATATCATTAAACAGGCAGGCAAAAATAATATTCAGATGATTTTAAAAGAAAGAAACAGCGGTGGGCGCTTTGAATACTGGCTTGATTTTCTTCACCGGGTGGATACAAGAGCGATTGGCCGTCAGGGTTTTGTGTATCTTATTCAGGCTGGGGTGTTTGATGAATTTGGTGTCGAACGGTCGACGCTGCTCGCTTCGCTTGACCGTTCACTGCGGATGATCGAGGGAGAACAGGAATTCCAGGAATTTGGCACAGAGCTGGCACCGAGAATGCGCTGGATTGAAGCTGAACCTCTTACCCGCGAAGAAAAGCTTGAGATGGAAAAAGAAGCCTCGGGATATTACCTGAGCGGCCATCCGCTGGATGCATACAATGAACTTTTTGCTGCCTTCCGGTTATGGGACCTCGGGAGCTCTCTGCCGGCGGATAATCAGCTGCGCTGGGCCGGAGGGTTCGTGCGGGCCGTGAAAACCGTGCGGACAAAAAATGGCCAGTCCATGTGTTTTCTGACGATGGATGATGGTTCGGGAGAGCTTGAAGTGGTCGTATTTCCGAATGTCTACCGGAATGTAAGATCACTGCTTACAGAAAAATCGATTCTTCTGATCCAGGGGCGCACCGATAAACAGGCCCGCAGCAGCAAGATGATTGCAGAAGCCTGTCTTTCCCTGCAGGAGCTTGAAAAACAGTCAGAGAATACGCTGTTTGTTAAACTGCCGAAAGAAGACGGAGAACGGGCGCTTCGCCGAATTAAGCAGGTGTTGCGGCAGTCTCCCGGGGCTGTGCCTGTCATCGTCTATGACGGGCAGCACAAGCGCACCATTCAGCTCGAAAACAGCTTGAAAACAAATGCCGGGAGTGCATGTATCCGCGAGCTTGAAAAGGTTGTTTCAAAAGAATCTATTATTTTAAAATCAAATAAAGGTGCCGCTGACTGATTATTCTGTTATAATAGGTAACGTTTATAATTAAAATGAATGAAACACTTAATGTGCTTCTAAAAGCACAGGGTTATAATTAAAATATAAAAAATGCTGAAGGAGAGTGGCACTATGCCGACAACCCGCGAAGAAGCACTACATATTCATAAACAGAATCAGGGAAAGCTGGAGACTGTCTCGAAAGTACCGGTGAGAAATGGAAGAGATTTAAGTCTGGCATATTCTCCGGGTGTAGCAGAGCCGTGCAAAGAAATCTTTGATGATAAACAAAAGGTATTTGAGTATACAATGAAAGGAAATATGGTAGCGGTCGTATCCGACGGCTCTGCCGTGCTTGGGCTGGGTAATATCGGTCCGGAAGCGTCCCTTCCCGTGATGGAAGGAAAAGCGGTTCTGTTTAAATCATTCGCGGGTGTAGATGCTTTTCCGATCTGCCTCGAAACAAATGACGTGGATAAAATTGTAGAAACGGTAAAATTAATGCAGCCGACGTTTGGCGGCGTGAATCTGGAAGATATTGCTGCACCTAACTGCTTCGTCATTGAAGAACGGCTGAAAAAAGAAACGAATATTCCTGTTTTTCATGATGATCAGCACGGAACAGCAATCGTTACCGTAGCCGGGTTAATCAATGCCCTGAAGCTCAATAAAAAGCATATGTCTGAAATCCGCGTAGTTATTAACGGGGCAGGTTCAGCAGGAATTGCTATTATTAAACTTCTGCGCCGCTTTGGAGTGAAAGACGTGATTTTATGCGACTCCAAGGGAGCCATTTACGAAGGACGTCCGGAAGGCATGAACGACATGAAAGCAGAAGTCGCAAAAGTAACGAACAATGAAAATGTTTCCGGCGGGTTAAAAGAAGTTGTCCAGAACACGGATGTATTTATTGGTGTTTCCGTGGCGGGAGTACTATCGAAGGAAATGGTAAAGTCCATGAATGATGATCCTATCATCTTTGCAATGGCCAATCCGGATCCTGAAATTACTCCGGACGATGCCAAGGAAGCCGGGGCGAAAGTAATTGGCACAGGCCGCTCCGATTTTCCAAACCAGGTAAACAACGTGCTCGCGTTTCCGGGTATTTTCCGTGGAGCCCTCGATGTAAACGCCACTCACATTAACGAGGACATGAAAAAAGCAGCTGTATATGCTATTGCAGAGCTGATTACAGATGATGAGCTGAACGAAGATTATGTTATTCCAAATCCGTTTGATCCGAGAGTCGCTCCGGAAGTAGCTGCAGCAGTAGCGAAAACAGCGATGGAAACAGGAGTGGCGCGAAAAAATGCTGATCCGGAAAAAATCAAAGAAAAAACAAGAGCGCTTTCTGATATCGAAGAATAGTAAAGACCTATATTCCTAACCATTGAAGATGTCTGGCTTTTCCTATATATTAGAGCGTGTATGTGATAAACTATGTGGGAGACTAATAGCAGGAGCGATCGCTGACAAAACGGTCGCTCCTGATGTACGTCTGCAAATAAAACAACAGCGCTGCGTTATGTACACCCGCTGAACGGTGAATTACATTCCGGGACGCTGCAGTCTGCTTGCGTTTTTATTATTTGCGGAGCAGCCAAGCATTAAATATGAAGAAGGTGTCTTTATGATGATCAAAGATTTATTCAGCAAAAGGCGGAAATATGCTTCAATGCCGGCTGAACGGGAACAGCCGAAAACAATGAATGAAGGCGTTATGACAAAGTGCCCCAAATGTAAAACCATTGTGTATACGAAAGAATTAATGAAACATGCCAATGTCTGTATGCACTGTGGTCATCATATGCCGATGACTCCTTCCGAACGGATCGATTTGATCCTCGATACGGATTCCTTTCGTGAGTTACACCCTCATATGGTATCGGCAGATCCTCTGGAATTTCCGGAATACAAAGAAAAGCTCGAAAAGGACCAGAAAAAGACTGGCCATAAGGAAGCTGTAGTCACAGGTGAAGGGACGATTGGAGGCACCCCGGTGGTTCTTGGTGTCATGGATCCGGCGTTCCGGATGGGAAGTATGGGCTCGGTGGTCGGTGAAAAAATCACCCGCGCAATCGAACGTGCACTTGATCTCCATGCCCCCTTTATTCTGTTTTCTGCTTCGGGCGGGGCCCGGATGCAGGAAGGGATTCTCAGCCTCATGCAAATGGCCAAAACAAGCGCAGCGCTGAAAAAAATGGATGAAGCAGGGCTCTTATTTGTATCAGTTATGACTCATCCCACTACTGGAGGCGTTTCTGCAAGCTTTGCCTCTCTTGGGGATTACAATTTTGCCGAACCGGAAGCATTGATCGGCTTTGCCGGAAGAAGAATAATTGAACAGACGATACGCCAGGAGCTTCCCGAAGACTTTCAGACATCGGAATTTTTGCTTAAACACGGGCAGCTTGACAAGGTACTGCATAGACAGGACATGAAAAATGTTTTGTCCGCGATCGTGCAGATGCATACGTGAAGGGAGTAAGTGCCAATGGAAAATCATCTTCCTTTTGAAAAACCAATCATGGAGCTCCGGAACAAAATCGATGAATTAAAAAGCTTCACAGATGAGAAGGACATTGATTTAAGCGGAGAAATAGAAAAACTGGAACAGCGGTTGGAGCAGCTCGAAGCAGAAGTATATAACAATTTAAAGCCGTGGCAGCGTGTTCAGATCGCGAGGCATCCGGAGCGTCCCACTACGCTGGATTATATCGACAGTTTATTTGAACAATTCATTGAACTGCACGGCGACCGGCTGTTCGGCGATGACGAAGCGATTGTCGGAGGGATTGCCTTCTTTGAGGGAAGCCCGGTGACTGTTATCGGACATCAGCGTGGACGGGATACGAAGGAAAACGTGCGCCGGAATTTCGGTATGCCTCATCCGGAAGGGTACCGTAAGGCGCTTCGTCTTATGAAGCAGGCGGAAAAGTTCAACCGTCCGGTCATCTGCTTTGTCGATACGAAGGGTGCCTATCCCGGAAAAGCAGCGGAAGAGCGGGGCCAGAGTGAAGCTATTGCCCGCAACCTGATGGAAATGGCCGGTCTGAAAGTGCCGGTGATTAGTGTTGTTATCGGAGAAGGCGGCAGCGGAGGCGGCCTTGCTCTCGGAGTAGCGAATCATGTACATATGTTCGAAAATTCATGGTATTCGACGATTTCGCCGGAAGGGGCTTCCTCTATCCTCTGGAAGGATGCTTCATATGCAAGGGAAGCTGCCGAAGCTATGCGTATCACAGCCGGAGATCTAAAAGAATTCGGAGTAATTGATGAGATTGTGAGGGAACCCCGGGGAGGAGCCCACCACGATCCGAAAGAACAGATGGCTATTCTGCGGAAAACGCTTCAGCAGTCCTTGAAGGACCTGCTTGTATTAACGCCGAATGAATTAATAGAATCAAGATACGAAAAATTTAAGCAGATGGGTACGTTTGAAGAAAGTGATTTTTAGGAAAGCGCCGGGTGGCGCTTTTTTTATGAAATTGAATGGTTTCCTGCTGTTCAGTTAATATTGAAGAAGATGTGCCAGGCGCTGTCACAGAGGTCCCTCTTAGTGTGTTTGTTTAATTAAAACAGCTTTTAAAAATACAATTACTTTTGTGTCATCGGGTCTATAACGGGTATAATGATAAACAGGAATGCAAAGGGAAGGGGTTATGGAATGAAACGCATTGGAGTATTAACTAGTGGAGGAGATTCGCCGGGAATGAATGCAGCCATACGTGCTGTCGTCCGGAAGGCGATTTATCACGATCTTGAAGTTTACGGGGTTCAGTACGGTTTTGCCGGGCTGATCGAAGGCGATATCAAAAAAATGGAGCTTGGCGACGTCGGGGATATTATCCACCGGGGCGGAACGAAATTGTATACCGCCCGCTGTGAAGAGTTCCGTACACCTGAAGGACGCCAGAAGGCAGTGGATCAGCTGAACGCAAGAGGCATTGAAGCATTGGTCGTCATAGGCGGCGATGGTTCCTTCCGCGGAGCTGAAAAATTGACAGAGCTTGGCTATCCAACGATTGGTGTGCCGGGTACAATCGATAATGACATTCCGGGCACGGACTACACAATTGGCTTTGATACAGCGCTGAATACAGTCATCGACGCTATTGATAAAATCCGTGATACCGCCACTTCACATGAGCGTACATACGTTATTGAAGTAATGGGAAGGGATGCCGGTGACCTTGCTCTCTGGTCCGGACTCGCCGACGGCGCAGAGACGATTCTTATTCCGGAGGAAGAGTATGACATGGACCAGGTAGTAAGCCGTCTCCGCCGCGGTCACGCAAGGGGCAAAAAACACAGTATCATCATTATCGCTGAAGGCGTGGGAAGCGGAACAGAATTCGGCCAAAAAATTCAGGAGACGACGAATCTTGAAACTAGGGTGACTGTGCTTGGGCACATCCAGCGCGGAGGATCGCCGACCGGATTTGACCGTGTGCTCGCAAGCCGTCTCGGAGCAAGGGCCGTGGAGCTTCTTTTAAACGGTAAAGAAGGACGGATGGTCGGCATTGAAAAAAATGAGATTGTTGATAACCCCATTCCGGAAGTGCTTAAGCAAAAGCATCAGGTAGACTCCGGCATGTATAAACTGTCTCAAGAACTGTCTATTTAATTCCGGGGCCGAGGCAGTGTCACGGATAAAAAGTTTCTATGGTACAATAAACTAGGATTTTAGAGAGAGAACAGGAGGAAAATCATGCGAAAAACAAAAATTGTATGTACGATAGGACCGGCAAGTGAAGCGCCGGAAACACTGGAAAAATTAATTGAAAATGGCATGAACGTAGCGAGACTCAACTTTTCCCACGGGGACTTTGATGAGCATCAGGCCCGAATTGACAGCATACGCGAAGTTTCTGCCCGTCTGAAGAAAAATGTAGCTATTCTGCTGGACACCAAGGGTCCGGAAGTACGGACCCATACGATGGAAGGCGGCGCTGTCCATCTTGAAAAAGGACAACCGCTGATCATCAGCACAGAAGAAGTCGTAGGGACAAAAGAAAAAATCTCTGTCACCCACGATGGCCTGACTGACGATATGGCAGTCGGCAAAAAAATCCTTCTCGACGATGGACTGATTGAGCTTGAAGTAACCGGTATCGAGGACAAGGAAGTTCATACGAAAGTGCTGAATAACGGCGAACTGAAAAACAAAAAAGGCGTTAACCTTCCAAATGTGAAGGTCAATCTGCCAGGTATAACAGAAAAAGATGCGGATGACATCGAATTCGGAATTAGAAATAACGTCGATTTTATTGCTGCTTCATTTGTGCGCCGAGCTTCCGACGTTTTGGAAATCCGCGAGCTCCTGGAAAAACACGGAGCAGAAGACACGTTCATCGTGCCGAAAATTGAAAACCAGGAAGGCATCGACAACGTCGAGGAAATTCTTGAAGTGTCTGACGGACTGATGGTGGCGCGCGGAGACATGGGCGTTGAAATTCCGCCAGAAGAAGTACCGCTCGTACAAAAGCGCCTCATTAAACGCTGCAACTTCCTTGCCAAGCCGGTCATTACAGCTACGCAGATGCTGGATTCCATGCAGCACAACCCGCGTCCGACCCGCGCTGAAGCAAGTGATGTGGCTAACGCCATTTTCGATGGTACAGATGCTATCATGCTTTCCGGGGAAACAGCAGCCGGGGACTATCCAGTGGAATCCGTGGAAACAATGAGCAATATCGCACTGAGAGCAGAGTCCTCCCTGCAGTACCGCAATACGCTTGATGAAAAAACAAAAGAAAGCAAGCCTTCAATCACCAATTCGATCGGGCAGTCGGTTGCCTATACAGCCCATTCATTAAATGCTTCGGCGATTCTGACTGCCACCGAAAGTGGGTATACTGCACGCATTGTTTCAAAATATCGCCCGGAGTCACCGATCATTGCGGTTACAAGTAATGAACGTGTCTACCGCCGGCTTGCACTCATCTGGGGCGTACAGGGGCTGCTTGGCACAAAATCAAGCACCACCGATGAAATGCTTGATGTCACCGTAAGCAAAGCTCTGTCAGAAGAGCTCGTCAGCCGCGGTGATCTTGTGGTTATCTCTGCCGGAGTACCTGTAGGTGAAACAGGAACGACTAACCTGATGAAGGTCCACGTTATCGGTGAAACAGTGGCAAAAGGACAGGGCATCGGCCGCTATACTGCATCAGGACGAGTAGTAGTTGCAGGCAGTGCAGAAGAAGCAAATGCCAAAATGACAGAGGGCGCCGTGCTTGTCACCCAGGCCACGGATAAAGATATGATGCCGGCTGTGGAAAAAGCGCTGGCTGTGGTGACAGAAGAAGGCGGCTTAACCTCCCATGCTGCTGTTGTAGGTCTGAATCTGGGCATCCCTGTAGTAGTAGGTGTGGAAGAAGCCAGAAGCTTGTTTGAAGACGGCGAGGAAATTACAGTCGACGCTTCAAGAGGTGACATTTACCGCGGACACGCAAGTGTACTGTAAGAAATTTATAACCTGGTAATGCTGAAGCGAGGCAGAGATCTGGATGAAATTTTAAATGAAAGGGGGCGGGCAGATGGCTAAATGGTTTGTATTACTGCTGATTATTGTGCCGGCCGCAGAAGTAGGTGTATTAATATTATCCGGCAACACGATTGGCATATGGCCAACAATTGCGCTCATCATTGCGACCGGGCTGCTTGGAGCCTGGCTGGCGAAACGGGAAGGCCTGCAGGTATTCCGTACGCTGCAGATGCAGACGCAGCGGGGGGAAATGCCTGGAGATATTGTTCTGGATGGCGTGTGTATTCTTGTTGGCGGCACGCTGCTGCTCACCCCGGGATTTATCACAGACGCTCTCGGTTTCAGCCTGTTGATTCCGTGGTCGAGAAGAGGAATGAAAGCTGTTTTAAAGAAATGGTTTAAAAAAATGGTGGATAATGGAAATATAAAAGTAATGGGACGCAGGTGGTGAGCCTGCTCCCGATTGAAACTTCTGAAAACTTTCCGGGCGCACATGACATGAAATTGTCAAATGTGGTAGGATTATTAGGAGCGTTTAATTTGGAAGGATGACCATGCATTGTTATCGCAAGCCTCAGTTTTTTTACTTATACTGCTTGCGGTGGGAATTTTCGCAAAAAACCAGTCATTAATCATAGCTGTCGCTGCTTTAATCGTTATTAAATGGACAGGACTGGGCGATAAAATATTTCCGTTTATGCAGGCGAAAGGCATTGAAATTGCTGTTACGATTTTGACATTTGCGGTTCTGGTTCCTATTGCTACTGGAGATATCGGCTTTCGCCAGCTTGGCGAAGCAGTTCGTTCTTATTATGCATGGATCGCGCTCGCCTCAGGTATACTGGTGGCGCTTATTGCCAAGGGAGGCGTGGAGCTTCTTCAGACAGATCCGCATATTACTACTGCGCTTGTGCTTGGAACCATTTTAGCGGTAGCTCTGTTTAACGGTATCGCCGTCGGGCCTCTTATCGGGGCTGGCATTGCGTATATTGCGATGAGAGCCGTAGAGTGGTTTTCCTCTCTCGGCGGCTAGACGGCTGAATAACAGCCGGAGGTGTCTCCGGCTGCCTAAACAGGGGAAAGTCATTATTGTGTACACAATTGAATGCGCTATACCTCCAAAAAGTGGCAGTGCAATGGGTTTTTATGTCAAAAACAGACCAACCGTTCTGTTTTCGAAGCGTATGTTTTATTAAAAGGAAAATGTAAGCATTTTCTTCCTCAGTACATACGTTATACTTTTTGAATTAAAGGAGAGATTGTGTAATGAGTTCAACTCGTGGTTTAGAAGGCGTTGTAGCTACTACTTCCAGTGTCAGCTCCATTGTTGATGATGTGTTAAAGTACCAGGGATATCATATTGATGACCTGACAGAACATGCATCTTTTGAAGAAGTTATTTATCTGCTTTGGTACGGAGAGCTTCCAACTAAAGAAGAATATAACAATTTCCGCCAGTCGCTCATGGATAATATGAGTGTGCCGGACGAAATCTTTGATTATATGAAACATTATCCTGTCGATAAAGTACGCCCAATGGCGGCTCTTCGTACTGCAGTCTCCCAGTTAAGTTTATACGACAGTGAAGCTGACGACATGAGCGAAGAAGCAAACCAGCGTAAAGCTGTGCGTCTGCAGGCACAAATTTTATCTCTCGTCACAGGTTTTGCACGAATTCGAAAAGGAAAAGATCCTATTAAGCCTGATCCTGCACTAAGCTTTTCTGCAAACTTTTTGTATATGCTAAACGGAGAAGAGCCGGATGAAACGTCCATCAAAGCGTTCAATAAAGCAATGATCCTGCACGCCGATCATGAGCTGAATGCCTCTACGTTTACTGCGCGTGTCTGTGTGGCAACTCTTTCGGATATGTACTCCGGAGTGACAGCTGCAATCGGGGCACTAAAAGGGCCGCTGCACGGCGGCGCCAACGAGCGTGTAATGGGAATGCTTACGGATATTGGCACACCGGAAAATGTAGACAGTCATGTGCAGAAGCTTCTCGACAATAAAGAAAAGGTTATGGGATTTGGACACCGGGTATACAAAACCGGAGACCCGCGTGCCAAGCATCTGCGCGAAATGTCCCGTCAGCTGACAGAAGTGACCGGTGAGTCAAAATGGTATGACATGTCGATGAAAGTCGAAGAAAAAATTGAAAACGAAAAAGGGCTCCTGCCGAACGTGGACTTCTTTTCAGCTTCTGTATACCACAGTCTCGGCATCGACCACGATTTGTTTACACCGATTTTTGCCGTCAGCCGTACGTCCGGATGGATTGCCCATATTCTCGAACAGTATGAAAACAATCGTTTAATCCGTCCACGTGCAGAATACGTCGGCCCGGAAAACAAAACGTATGTTTCTCTGGAAGAACGGTAGGCTGGAATTAAAATAGCGGAAAACGGGGCTTCGTTTTCTGTGCCCGTTTATTAAGTGTCCCGGGTGTAATTTTATTCCCGGGTAAAATAAGAAAAGTTGATCACATTAAAGGAGGATTTATTTATGTCTAACGGAGAAAAAATTCAAACTAATAATGGAAATTTAACGGTGCCAAACGAACCAATTATCCCGTATATCGAAGGGGACGGCATCGGCCCGGACATCTGGGCTGCAGCAGAGAAAGTGCTGGATGCAGCTGTAGAAAAAGCCTATAACGGTGAAAAGAAAATTCACTGGAAAGAAATTCTTGTAGGTCAGAAAGCTTATGACAAAACAGGCGAGTGGCTCCCGGAAGAATCCCTGGATGCTATCCGCGAATACTTAATCGCTATTAAAGGCCCGCTCACTACTCCAATCGGCGGAGGCATCCGTTCCCTGAACGTGGCACTGCGCCAAAAGCTTGACCTGTTTACGTGCCTGCGCCCGGTACAGCACTTTACTGGCGTACCTTCTCCGGTGAAGCGTCCGGAAGATGTTAACATGGTTATTTTCCGTGAGAACACTGAGGATATTTATGCCGGCATTGAATTTCAGGAAGGCACAGATGAAGTGAAAAAAGTAATCGACTTCCTGCAAAATGAAATGGGCTCTGAAAACATCCGTTTCCCTGAAACATCCGGTATCGGCGTAAAACCTGTTTCTAGAGAAGGCAGTGAGCGCCTCGTACGTGCGTCTATTCAATACGCACTTGATGAAGGCCGTGAAAGTGTGACCCTCGTACACAAAGGAAATATTATGAAGTTTACCGAAGGCTCCTTCAAAAACTGGGGTTACGACCTTGCAGAACGCGAATTCGGTGACAAAGTCTTCACATGGCGCGAATACGATGAAATCGTAGAAAAAGAAGGCAAGGAAGCAGGCAACGCTGCTCAGGATAAAGCGGTAAGTGAAGGTAAAATCATCGTAAAAGATGCTATCGCAGACATCTTCCTGCAGCAGATTCTGACACGTCCGAAAGAGTTCGATGTAGTAGCTACTATGAACTTAAACGGAGACTATGTTTCCGACGCGCTGGCTGCCCAGGTTGGCGGCATTGGCATCGCTCCGGGCGCCAACATCAACTACGAAACAGGACACGCTATTTTCGAAGCTACACACGGCACAGCGCCAAAATATGCCGGGCTGGACAAAGTGAATCCTTCTTCTGTTATCCTTTCCGGTGAACTGCTGCTTCGTCACCTTGGCTGGAATGAAGCTGCCGAGCTTGTGCTTCAATCCATGGACAAAACCATCGGAAGCAAAGTCGTTACTTATGACTTCGCCCGTCTGATGGACGGAGCAAAAGAAGTGAAGTGCTCTGAGTTCGGTGACGCTCTAATCAGCAATATGTAATCCAATCAATTGATAGGAGATGAGCATGCATGGCTATTACGCGCAGAAAAGTATCAGTTATAGGAGGCGGCTTTACAGGTGCTACTACGGCTCTTATGGTAGCCCAGAAAGAGCTCGGGGATGTAGTGCTTGTGGATGTCCCGGACAATGAAGGACCGACAAAAGGGAAAGCACTCGATATGCTCGAGTCGACTCCGGTAAACGGGTCGGATGTTAATGTGACCGGCACCTCGGATTATGCTGATACAGCTGGATCGGACATCGTCGTGATCACAGCAGGTATTGCAAGAAAGCCGGGGATGAGCCGGGATGATCTGATTAATACAAACGCAAAAATCATGAAGTCTGTCACAAAAGAAATTGTAAAACATTCGCCGGAATGCATTATTGTCGTGCTCACGAATCCGGCAGACGCAATGACGTATGCGGTGTATAAAGAATCCGGCTTCCCTAAAAACCGTGTTATCGGCCAGTCCGGGGTGCTCGATACGGCACGCTTCCGTACGTTTGTCGCCCAGGAAACCGGCATTTCCGTTGAAGACATCCAGGGATTTGTTCTTGGTGGCCACGGAGATGACATGGTACCGCTGATCCGTTACTCGAACGCTGGCGGAGTGCCGCTGACTAAGCTCATATCCCAGGAACGCATAGATGCAATTATTGAACGCACGCGCAAGGGCGGAGGAGAAATTGTGCAGCTTCTTGGTAATGGAAGTGCCTATTATGCACCAGCCGCCGCTCTTACGGAAATGGTCGAAGCGATTTTGAAAGACAAAAAGCGAGTGCTCCCATCAATTGCGTATCTTGAAGGCGAGTATGGATATAATGATCTTTACCTCGGGGTACCGACTATTCTTGGCGGTAACGGGTTGGAAAAAATTATCGAGCTCGAGCTGACAGATGAAGAACAAAATCAATTAAATACTTCTGCTGATTCTGTTCGTGATGTCATGAAGGCCTTACCGAACGATTAAAGAAGTACTGTGGGCTGCCTGTATGATACAGGCAGCTTTTTTTATGCATACAGGGGAAAATCGATAAACATTGAGCTCTCCTGCTCGCTTATAGTATGATGAATGTGACAGATGCAGCAGCTCGGGAAAATAATCAGGGCCAAGGGGGGCACTGAGAGGCGGAGGGTTCATATGGCAACACGATTATTGGTAGTAGACGATGAAGAATCCATCGTAACGCTGTTAAAATACAATCTTGAGCAGTCGGGATACACGGTGGATACAGCTTTTGACGGTGTGGAAGCACTCCGGAAAGCCCAGGAGGTAAAATACGATTTAATTGTGCTTGATCTGATGATTCCAGAGATCGACGGTCTCGAAGTGTGCCGGAAAATCAGGACAGAAAAGATTCAGGTTCCAATTCTGATGCTGACTGCAAAAGACGAAGAATTTGATAAAGTGCTCGGTCTTGAACTTGGAGCCGATGATTATATGACAAAGCCGTTCAGTCCGCGCGAGCTGGTTGCCCGTGTCAAGGCGATTATGCGCAGAGTGGATTATTCTGGTCAGGAGACGGAAACGGAAAAAATAGAAAGTAAAACCATCGGTCACTTAACAGTGTATCCGGAAAATTATGAAGCATACGTGAAGGAAGAAGCGCTTGAGCTGACCCCGAAGGAATTTGAACTGCTCGTGTACTTAATTAATCATAAAGGACGGGTGCTTACGCGGGACCAGCTATTGAATGCAGTATGGAATTACGAATTTGTTGGAGACACGAGAATAGTTGATGTACATATCAGTCATCTGCGTGAAAAAATTGAACCGAATACGAAAAAACCGGTATACATCAAAACGGTCCGCGGTCTAGGCTATAAATTTGAGGAGCCTGCGCCTGCATGAAGCGATTCCGCACCCGTCTGATCGTAGCTCTGATGGCGATTATTTTAATCGTTTTGACCGTCGTGGGGCTTGTTATTGGGCAGATTGTCCGTTCTCTTTACGTAGATGAACTCGAGAACAGCCTGGAAAGGGAGGCCAACCTTTCCGCCTCGATTGCTGAAGAACGAAATGAAGAAAGCTGGGAAGCACTGGCACAGAATATCAGCAGTCAGCTGGATGTCCGCGTGACGATTATGAATGAAACCGGCGAGGTTATTGGAGAAACGGAAGCAGAATCAGAGGAACTGGACAATCATTTCGGACGCCCGGAAATAGAGGATGCCCGAGAAAGCGGAGAAGGAAGTAATATCCGTTACAGTAATACGCTCGAAGCAGAGCTTCTGTATTATGCAGTACCGTTTTCGTATGAAAATAATACGTATTATATGAGACTTGCGATTCCAGTGGAACGAATCAATGCGATCAACTGGCTGATCTGGGGAACGTTAATCGGCAGCTTTGCTATCGCGCTTCTGATCATTTTATACATTACAACAAAAGTGACGAATCAATTAACCAAACCGATCACTCAGGCTACAAAAACGGCCAATGAACTGGCGAAAGGAAATTTCAGCGCCCGGGCTTACGGGAGTACGCAGGATGAAGTCGGTCAGCTGACCCGTTCGATTAACGTGCTCGCATTTAATCTTGAGAGTGTGACAAAGGAAAACCAGGAGCAGCAGGAACGACTCGAAACGCTGATCAATACGATGGAGAGCGGACTGGTGTTTATAAACAGCCGCGGCGAAATTACTTTGATGAATGCCTACTGCGCCCGGATTTTTAAGGAAGATACAAGTCAGTGGCTAGATTTGCTGTACTATGAAGCGATGGATGAAAAAGAAATCATTAAGCTTATACAGAAGATATTTTTAACGGAGAGCCGGTCGAGTGCCACTGTTCAGATGCTCCATGAACTTGAAGTGCGTTTTTACCACGTTTACGGCGCTCCAGTACTGGGAGAAAAAGACGAACTGCGAGGCATTGTACTTGTTTTGCATGACATTACAGAGTTGAAAAAGCTGGAGGAAGTGCGGAAAGATTTTGTCGCGAACGTGTCACACGAATTAAAAACACCAGTTACTTCAGTAAAAGGCTTTACCGAAACGCTCCTGGACGGGGCCATGGATGACGAAGCGCTAAGCAGGCAGTTTCTGGAGATTATTTGGAAAGAAAGCGACAGGCTGCAGGATTTGATCAGTGACCTGTTGGAGCTTTCAAGAATCGAACAGGATTATTTTGAATTGAACCAGGCACGATTCGATGTGAGCAGAACGACAGCAGAAGCCGTTCGTCTGCTTGAGCCTAAAGCGATTGATAAGCATTTGCTGCTTACTTCGCGTGTAGACACAGAGATTTATATGGACGGGGACGAAGCACGGTTAAAACAGATTATTATCAATCTAGTCAATAATGCCATTATTTACACAAAGGAAGGCGGGGAAGTGCAGGTCCGTTTGTTTAAAGAAGCAGAGGATGTAGTGCTTGAAGTGGAAGACAACGGCATCGGCATCAGCCCCGAGCAGCTGCCGCGTATTTTTGAGCGGTTCTATCGTGTTGATAAAGCGAGAAGCCGCGGTTCGGGTGGCACCGGGCTCGGGCTTGCCATCGTTAAACATCTGACGGATGCCCACGGCGGCCGTATCGAAGTGAACAGCACCAAAGACGCAGGGACGGTATTCACACTGCGTTTTCCCGGGGGAAAACAGCCCGGAGAGGAAGAATTTACACATTCTTAATCTTTGGTACACGCCCCGTTTACATTTATGCTATAACATAGTGGTCGAACGGGTTTTCATCCGCTGCTTGTTTTGCAGCGGGCTGCATCCCCTTTGGAACGAAAGCACCCCTTGGCTTTCGTTCTTTTTTTATGCTTTTTTTCGGGTAGACATTCTGACGCTGTCCACGGTGTATGATAAAATATAACGATGAACGTCAAAGCCCGCTTGATGATGTACATAAGAAGCCGGTTCGGCTTTTTGTAATAAGGAGGACAATGATTTGAGTAAACTAGTGTTATTGGATGGAAACAGTATTGCTTACCGGGCGTTTTTTGCCCTGCCTCTTTTAAATAACGATAAAGGCGTTTACACAAATGCCATTTACGGCTTTACAACCATGCTTTTAAAGGTTCTGGAGGATGAGGATCCAAGCCACGTGCTCGTAGCCTTTGATGCTGGAAAAACAACTTTCCGCCACGATACTTACAGCGAGTATAAATCCGGCCGGGAAAAAACCCCTTCTGAGTTATCCGAACAGCTGCCGGTCATTCGTGAAGTCCTGGACGTTTTTAAAGTTCCTTATATTGAGAAGGAAAACTATGAAGCAGATGATATTATCGGTACACTCTCGAAACAGGCTGAGGATGAAAACTGGGACGTGCGCATCTATACCGGTGACCGTGACCTGCTGCAGCTGGTAAGCCCTCACGTGCACGTTTCCTTTATCAAAAAAGGAATAACAAACACCGAACTGTATGATCCGGATGCCATTCAGGAGCGGTATGGCCTTGCTCCTCTTCAGATTACTGATATGAAGGGGCTGATGGGAGACAGCTCGGATAACATCCCGGGAGTACCCGGAATCGGGGAAAAGACTGCTTTAAAGCTGTTGCAGGAGTATGGCTCCGTGGATAAAGTACTGGAGTCCATTGATAAAATTTCCGGAAAAAAAATGAAGGAACGGCTCGAAGAAAACAAAGAACAAGCGAAAATGAGCAAAGAACTCGCTATTATTTACCGGAATACGCCGCTTGATTTGGAGCTTCAGCAGTTAAAGCATGAGGACTATGACGTAAAAGAAGTGACAGATCTTTTCCGTGAGCTCGAGTTTCAAACGCTGTTAAATAAGTTTGATGACGTGGATGAAGCTCAGCAGACTTTCGATGAGCTGGCATACAAGCATGTGACAGACGTACAGGAGGATATGCTCGTTTCGCCGTCTGCCCTGGTGGTGGAAGTGCCGGAAGAAAATTATCATCACGGGAGTATCTGGGGTATAGCGGTTATTAACGAAACCGGCCGGTATTTTATCTCCACAGAAGACGCGCTGCAGAGTGAAGCGTTCCAGGCCTGGGCTAAAGACGAATCCAAAGAAAAATATACGTTTGATACAAAGCGTGCTGTCGTCGCTCTCGGCTGGAAAGGGCTGGAACTCCGGGGCATCACCCATGATACATTGATCGCTTCTTATTTAATCGACCCGTCCGTATCTTCGCATCACGTGTCTGATATAGCGAAGCGCCGGAATCTGCAGGTGGTGGACACCGACGAAGCCGTTTACGGTAAAGGCGCCAAACGTACGAAGCCGGAGGAAGAAGCACTGGCAGAGCACCTGATCCGAAAGGGTGAAGCCGTTTACCGGCTGCAGGGAAAAATTGAAGCGGACTTAAAGCAGAACGAGCAGCTCGAACTGTTTAAAGAGCTGGAAATGCCGCTGTCGCTTGTGCTCGGACAGATGGAAACCCAGGGCATCTGCGTGGACCGTTCGCAGCTTGAGGTGATCGGTGAGGAGCTGGACGGCCGTCTCACAGAGCTTGAAAAAGAAATTTACAAACAGGCCGGGCGGGAGTTTAACATTAACTCGCCGAAGCAGCTTGGGCCGATTTTGTTTGAGGAACTCGGGCTGCCTGCCGTTAAGAAAACGAAAACCGGCTACTCCACGTCGGCGGATGTGCTCGAAAAGCTGAGTGACCAGCATGAAATTATTCCTAGTCTGCTGTTGTACCGCCAGATTTCGAAGCTGCGCTCTACGTATATTGAAGGGCTGTTAAAAGTGATTCACCCAACTACAGGCAAAATCCATACGATGTTTAACCAGGCGATTACGCAGACAGGACGGCTGAGTTCTACTGAGCCGAATCTGCAGAACATCCCAATCCGCCTTGAAGAAGGCCGACGGATACGGAAAGCTTTTATCCCTTCTGAATCCGGGTGGTCCATTTTATCAGCAGATTACTCGCAGATTGAACTCCGGGTACTCGCTCATATCGCAGACGATGAGGGGCTCAAGGAAGCTTTCCAAAACAATATGGATATTCACACAAAAACAGCGATGGACGTGTTTGGCGCCGGACACGACGAAGTGACGTCAAACATGCGAAGAAGTGCGAAAGCTGTAAACTTCGGAATTGTTTACGGTATTTCGGATTACGGCCTTTCGCAGAGTCTTGGTATCACGAGAAATGAAGCGAAGGAATTTATTGAGAGCTATTTAAAAAGCTATCCTAATGTGCAGAATTACATGAATGAAATTAAAGATGAAGCCAGGCGCGATGGATTTGTTACGACACTGCTTCACCGCCGCAGGTACCTGCCCGACATGAACAGCCGAAACTTTAACCAGCGCAGCTTCGCGGAAAGAACAGCCATGAACACTCCTATTCAGGGTACAGCGGCTGATATTATTAAAAAAGCGATGGTGGATGTAAGCAGAGCCCTTGAAGAAAAAGGCCTGAAAAGCCGCCTGCTGCTGCAGGTCCACGACGAATTAATCTTTGAAGTACCCGAAAATGAAGTGAAAACCATGCAGGAGCTTGTTCCGGAGCTGATGGAGCAGACAATTGAACTGTCGGTGCCTTTAAAAGCAGATGTGGCACAGGGCCCGACATGGTACGATGCGAAATAAGGAGAGAGAACGATGCCTGAATTACCGGAAGTTGAAACGGTCCGCCGGAATTTAGAACAGACGGCCGTTGGAAAAACGGTGGAGACCGTGAAAGTATACTGGCCTAATATTATTAAGCGCCCCGATGACCATGAAGCTTTTTCATTGATGCTTGGGGGAAAGACGATTGAGCGGGTGCACCGTAAAGGGAAATTTTTAGTCATTTATCTTGAAGATCTGGCTGTTGTTTCCCACCTGCGTATGGAAGGGCGTTACGAATGGAGTGATGGCGGAGAGCCGGACAAACACACGCATGTGCGTTTTCATTTCACCGATGGCACGGAGCTCCGCTACCGTGACGTTCGGAAATTCGGCACGATGCACGTGTTTAACCGCGGAGAGGAGTGGAACGAAAAACCGCTGAACCAGCTCGGGGCGGAGCCTTATCGTGACACCTCTTTTACCGCCGATTACCTGCACAGCCGATTTCAAAAAACCTCACGCAGTATTAAAGCGGTGCTGCTCGACCAATCAATTATTGCGGGGCTCGGAAACATTTATGTGGATGAAGCGCTGTTCCGGGTGGGTGTTCTGCCGGACGCTCCAGCGGCAGGACTTGGCAAGCCTGTGCTGGAAATCCTTCGAAAGCAGATAACAGAAGTGATCGAAGAAGCAGTAAAACAGGGAGGAAGCACGGTGCGTTCCTACGTGAATGGAGACGGGCAGGCTGGCGCTTTCCAATTAAACCTGTTTGTATATGGAAGAAAAGGGGAGCCGTGCAAAGTATGCAGTCATGAAATCGAACGGGCTGTAGTAGCGGGCCGGGGCACGCACTACTGTCCAGTCTGCCAGACGAAGGAGGGGACGGAATGGTTATCGGCCTTACAGGCGGAATAGCAAGCGGTAAGTCACTGGTGGCAGACGCCCTGCGGGAGCAGGGACTGCCGGTGATCGATGCTGACGTGATTTCACGGGAAGTGGTGGAGCCGGGTGAGCCTGCCCTGGAGCAGATTATTGAGCATTTCGGTCCGGAAATCCTCCAGTTTGATGGAACACTCGACAGAAAAAAATTAGGCTCTGTAATTTTTAATGATACTGAAAAGCGCCAGGTGCTCAATCAAATTATTCATCCGGCTGTCAGGCAGCGCATGATGACCAAACGGGATGATCTTGTACGTGAAGGAAATGAACATGTTGTGCTCGACATTCCGCTTCTGCTCGAAAATAATTTAAACTTTCTGGTCGACCGCGTTATCGTCGTTTATGTAAATGAAGCGATACAAAAAAGGCGGCTGGTGGAACGTGACGGCCGGGGAGAAGAAGATGCGGCTGCGAGAATCAAATCGCAAATGCCTCTGAAAGAAAAAAGAGACCTCGCAGATGCAGTGATCGATAATTCGGGCACAGAACAGGAAACAAAAACCCAGGTGAACGAGCTGCTTCACCAATGGAAAATAAAATAGAAACTCGGGGATAACCACTTTTTGTAAAAGAAAGTGGTTATTTTTAAAAAAAGGTTGCAAGAATGCGCTGTCAATGTGTTATACTATTTTTAGATTTTACTTATAAAAGTATAACATATTTCCAGAGGAGGATATTAAATGAAAACAAGCATAGCGATCAACGGTTTCGGACGAATTGGGCGTATGGTTTTTCGAAAGGCAATGATGGACCCTGAAATTGAAGTGAAGGCCATCAATGCCATGTATCCTCCTGAAACGCTGGCTCATTTAGTGAAATACGACAGTGTGCACGGTCCGTTTCCGCTTGATGTAAAATCCGAAGGGAACGAGATGATTGTGGATGGCAGACGAATACGGCTGCTGCAAAACCGTAATCCCCTCGAACTCCCTTGGGAAGAGCTCGGTGTAGATATCGTGGTCGAAGCGACGGGGAAATTCAACCGTGGACCGGACGCTGAAATGCATATAGAAGCGGGAGCGAAAAAAGTAGTATTAACTGCTCCCGGTAAAGAAGTCGATACAACCATCGTGATGGGCGTAAACGAAAAAGATTACGATCCGGAACGCCACCACGTAATCTCGAATGCCTCCTGCACGACAAACTGCCTTGCGCCGGTCGTCAAGGTGCTTGAAGACAACATCGGCATTGAAAGCGGTTTAATAACAACTGTGCATGCATACACCAATGACCAGAACAATATGGACAACCCCCATAAGGATCTTCGCCGGGCGAGAGCCTGCGGCCAGTCGATTATCCCGACCTCTACCGGAGCGGCTAAAGCTCTTTCAGAGGTGATTCCTTCCATGGAGGGAAAAATGAACGGCATGGCTCTCCGGGTGCCGACACCGAACGTGTCGCTTGTGGACATGGTAATTGATATGAAGCGTCCGGTGACAGAGGAAGAAATCAATCAAACGTTAAAAACGGCTTCAGAGCAGGGATTAAAAGGTATCATTTCCTACTGCGAGGAGCCGCTCGTATCGACGGATTTTAATGGAAACGAAAATTCATCCATTATCGATGCGCTCTCCACCATGGTTATCAATGAACGCCAGGTTAAAGTGCTTGCATGGTACGATAATGAGTGGGGCTACTCCTGCCGGGTGGTGGACCTGGTAAAAATGGTCGGTGAACCGGCTGTCGGGTACTCTTCCGTTGCTTCGTTTTAAAAATCGTTAATATGGGAAAGCGTCCCGTGAGCGGGGCGCTTTTTTGTTTATCCTCTGTAGATAGCAAATACAGAAGATATGAAGCGTATATAGGCATTCAGGCCGTATATTCGAGGTTTAAAGACGCTGCGTGGGAAAACTGGTTGCAAATTGCAAATAAACGTCGTATACTGAATCTCGTGCCTTTGCGTCTTTGAATTTAACGGCAGAAATGCACAGCTTTCAGGCGTATACGGGCATATCAATGGTTACTGCAAGGGTTAGTGCCAAATTGGACTAACTTTCCCCCAGAGTAGCCTTTAAAACGTGACGGGCCGATATAAATACAGCGACCTAATGATGTAATAAAAAGAAACAAAGGGGGAAACGTACCATGGAAACAATGGGACGCCATGTTATTTCCGAGCTTTGGGGTTGTGACGGAGAAACTTTAAACAATGTAAATGCAATCGAACGTATCTTTGTAAACGCCGCTTTAAAAGCAGGCGCTGAGATAAGAGAAGTGATTTTTCATAAATTTGCTCCGCAGGGTGTAAGCGGAGTAGTCATTATTTCAGAATCGCATTTAACGATTCACAGTTTTCCGGAACACGGCTATGCCAGCATCGATGTGTATACCTGCGGGGACCATATTGATCCGAATACGGCGGCTAAATATATTGCCGGTTCACTCGGTGCCGAAGCGGAAGAAACAATAGAGATTCCCCGCGGCACAGGGCCTATCCGTGTAGAACGTCCGGAAGCAAATGCCTTATAATACGCATACGAAAACCGTTCAAGCAGCTGTCTGTGCTTGAACGGTTTTTTATTGCCTGCAGCAAAAGGGATTCAAAGAAATACACAAATTGTCATCCTCCCGCCAGGAGCGAATGTGATATGATAGAACCAATAAAAATAGAGATCGCCCATCAAATTGGAGATGATAATAATGAAATGCCCTGTATGCTACTCCAATGGCACGCGTGTATTGGATTCGAGGCCGAGCAATGAAGGCCGCTCCATCCGGCGCCGGCGTCAGTGTGATACGTGCCACCACCGCTTTACCACATTTGAAATTGTGGAAGAACTGCCGCTCGTCGTAGTGAAAAAAAATGGTAACCGGGAGGAATTCAGCCGGGAAAAAATGCTGAGAGGCTTGATCAGGGCCTGTGAAAAGCGGCCAATCCCAATGGAAACGCTCGAGGGTATCGTCTCGAGGGTCGAAAATAAACTGCGGGAAGAAGGACGGACGGAAGTGAAAAGCGAAGAAGCCGGGGAGCTTGTCATGGAAGAGCTCGCGGATATTGATGAAATCGCCTACGTCCGTTTTGCTTCTGTTTACCGGCAGTTTCGTGATATAAATGTATTCATCAATGAATTAAAAGAACTGATTGATAAAGAAAATAAAGAGGATTCATCAAAATCATAAAAAGGAGGGCGGCGCTTTGAGTCTGCATTGGATGGAAGTGAAACCGGTGGACGGATACTACGTTCGCACAAGTAAAGAATTCAGCGAGAGCACGGATAAAACGATGTCTATGCTCTACCAGCCGTTAGTCGGAAGCAAAGCGATCGCTCTCTACCAGACTCTGCAGAATAAATTGGAAAAAGACTGCTATGAAAGCTCCGAAGCAACCCATCATGAACTGATGGCTTTTTTGCAGATGCCTTTAAATGAAATTTACGCTGCCCGCCGCCTGCTTGAGGGCATCGGGCTTCTCAGGGTTTATGAATTAGAAACACAATCACAGGATAAAACATTTGTGTATGATATCCAGCCGCCCATGTCGCCGCGGGCTTTTTTTCAGGATGATGTGCTAAGCGTATTTTTGTATAACCGCCTTGGGAAAAGCAAATATATTCAGCTGCGCCAGCGGTTTGGCATTTCAGCTGTGCCCGGGGCCGCAGAAGAAATTACGGCTTCGTTCAATGAAGTATTTGCGTCCCTGCATGCATCGGAAATGGCTTCTGAACCGCCTCCGGCAGACGAGGGAACAGAGTTTATCGGCGGCAGTGAACCGTCACGTCTGCAGCTTGAAGAGAATGGATTCGATATGGAGCTGCTAAAAGCTTCGCTTCCTTCCTTTCTTGATGCCTCCCGGCTGTTAACGCCGTCGCTGCAGCAGACCGTCCGCCGTCTTGCTTTTGTGTATCAGCTCTCTCCGATTGATATGGGAAAAGTAATTCAGGAGTCCTTATCCGCGGACGATGAAGTAAATATAGAAGAGCTGCGTAAAAAAGCAAAAAATCATTACCGCATGGAGCACGGAGCAGCCCCGCCTGCGCTCGGAAACCGTACAGAACGTCAGGAGCCAGTGCCGGCACAGGAGCGGCCCGTGTCCGAACAGGAGCAGATGAAGCAGTTTTATGAACAGACGTCCCCGGTGACTTTTCTTCGTTCAGTGGCCGGGGGAGCGACTGTACCGGAGTCCGATATTCATCTAGTTGAAGAGCTTTTGTTCAGCTACCGTTTATCACCGGGAGTGGTGAACGTGCTGACAGATTATGTGATGCAGAAAAATAATATGAAATTAAGCAAAGCGCTTGTGTATAAAATCGCCGGCCAGTGGACAAGGAAAAAAGTACATACCGTAGAGGATGCCATGAAGCTTGCGAAAGAAGAGCACAAGCAGGCCCAGGAACGGACGGCACCTAAAAACAATTATACGAATAAGCGGTCTCAGGGGTATGTCCGAAACGATAAGCTGCCTAAGTGGATGGAAAAAGAAGAGCAGACGGAAAATACGCCGGCGGAGGGTGAAAGCTCCAAGCGGGATGAGCAGCTGTCGAAGGAAAGAGAGCGCTTTGAAGAAATGCTGAAGGAACGACGGGAAAGAGCAAATCGTTAAAAGAAAGGAGGCGGCTGGATGGATTCAATCGGTTCCTCGTTGAACAGATGGATGGATAAGGATTGGAAGGAGCGGATGGCAAGGCTCGAAAAAGAAGTATTTGCCTATCCGGGGGTTATCGATTTCAAGCGCCGTCATCCGCACATACCAGCGGAAGAATATGAAAAAAATAAGGCAGCTTTATTTGAGTACAAGCGGGAACGCAGTAACTGTGATGCCTGTCCGGGGCTTGAAAACTGCCCAAACCTGATGCAGGGGTACCAGCCGGAACTGATGGAAGACAAAGGAAAAGTAACGGTGGCCTATCACCGCTGTTCATTAAAGGTACACGATGATGAAAAGAAAAAAAGACAGGCGCTGATTAAAAGCTATTATATTCCGAAAGAAATACTGCATGCTTCCTTTGACCAGGTGGATATGGACCATGAATCAAGAGCGAAGGCAGGGACCGCAGCACTTCACTTCGCATCCACCACCGTACCCGGGGAAGACGGACAGGGGCTTTATCTGTACGGAAAATTCGGGGTCGGTAAAACGTATATTGCCGGAGCGATTATGAATGAACTGGCGGCGCGCAATATCGGCTCGATGATTGTACACGTGCCGGACTTTTTCCGGGAGATTAAAGAATCGTTATCGGATAATACAGTACGGGAAAAGGTGGACAGCGTCAAAGGCGTGCCGGTGCTCATACTCGACGACCTTGGAGCCGAGTCGATGAGTGCCTGGACAAGAGACGATATTTTAGGGGTGATTCTGCAGTACCGGATGATGGAAAAACTCCCTACTGTCTATACGTCCAATTATGATTACAGTGAACTTGAAGAGCATTTGACGTATTCCCAGAAAGGCGGTAACGAGAGACTGAAAGCTAAGCGCATCATGGAGCGCATCCGCCCGTTCACAGAAGAAGTATTCATGGACGGACAGAACCGCCGGGGATAACTGGGAATATACAGGGCATTCTAAGTGTATAATACAAATAAATATGCTAACATGATGATAGCGCCCAGCATGCAGAAAATGGGTTGGATTCGCGATATTTTCATGCGAGCGCCACAAAGGAATTTTCTGGAGGGTATACAAAAATGAGCATTGATGGAATATTGGAACGTGCACTGAACGGAGAACGACTGACAATGGACGACGCTGTGCGCTTGTATGAGAGCGATGAAATAGAAAAAATGGGGGCTGCCGCGGATGAAATTAAAAAACGCTGGCACCCGGAGCCTGTCGCTACCTTTAACATAGGGCGGAATGTCAATTATACAAACGTCTGCGACACCTTCTGCCGTTTCTGTGCATTTTACCGCCGGCCGGGATCGGAAGAGGGCTACCTTCTTTCGGATGACCAGATTCTGCAGAAAATTAAAGAACTCCAGGACGTTGGAGGAGACGAAATTCTGATGCAGGGCGGGACTAACCCGAATCTCCCATTTGAATACTATACGAACCTGCTCAAAAAAATTAAAAGTCACTTCCCTGACGTGACGATGCACTCGTTTACGCCGGCAGAGGTGTACAAAATGATGGAAGTGTCCGGGCTGTCATTGAAAGAGGTATTAACGGCTCTGCACGAAGCAGGTCTGGATTCGCTTCCGGGCGGCGGTGCTGAGATTCTCACGGAAAAAACGAGAAAACGGATCAGCCGCTTGAAATGTACGGCCGATCAATGGATCGACTGCATGAAAATGGCTAAAGAGGTCGGTATGCACGGCACGGCAACGATGGTTATCGGCTTTGGTGAATCAAATGAAGAGCGGGCAGAACACCTGTGGCGCATTCGTGAGGCCCAGGACGAATCCAACTGCTTTTTGGCCTTCATATCCTGGACCTTCCAGCAGGATTACACAAGCATGAAAGGCGAGCGTATTACACCGGAAGGCTATCTCCGGAACGTAGCCATATCACGCTTATTCCTGGACAACATCCCGAACTTCCAGTCCTCCTGGGTAACAGCAGGGCCTGAGACAGGGAAGCGCTCCCTTTCCTACGGCTGTAATGACTTTGGCAGTACCATGATGGAAGAGAATGTTGTCTCTTCAGCAGGTACCACACACAAAGTGAACATCAACCGGATTCTTCGTTTAATACGTGAAGCAGGCTACACGCCGGCTCAGCGTAACACGAAGTATCATACGCTCCGGGTGTTTGAGGGAGAAGAGAACAGCGAAAAAGATTTTGTAATGCAAAACTAACTACAGGTTGCATGATAAGAAGCTTTTCGCTATGCTGAAATAGCGAAAAGGAAAATGCAAGGATGAGGACATGAAAATAAAACAGGCGTCCCAGAGAAGAGAACCACGGCTGGAAGTTCTCTACGAACCGTTTTGTTTTTACCCCCTCGGAGCTTCGGCAGGGAACAGCAGTATCTGCCGGCGGACCCCCGGCCGTTACCCGGATAGAGTGGTCTCTGTGCAAGGGACGGAAACTAGGGTGGAACCGCGGCTGAGCCCGCCCCTTTCGAGGGGGCGGGCTTTTTTATGTATTTTTCTGTTTAATACAGTAATAAAAGGAGGATAAATCACAGTGGCAGAACAGACAATTACGCTCATATTTCCAGATGGAAATGAAAAATCATACGACATTGGCACAACGACAGAAGAAGTAGCCGGCGGTATCAGCTCGGGATTGAAAAAGAGTGCGCTGGCAGGAAAAATTAACGGAAAAATGGTGGATCTCCGCACTCCGCTCCGGGAAGACGGTCAGATTGAAATCATCACCTACCAGTCCCCGGAAGGACTTGAAGTGCTCCGGCACAGCACCGCACACGCGATGGCCCAGGCGGTGAAGCGTCTGTTTGATGACGTGCAGCTTGGCGTCGGCCCGGTGATTGAAAACGGGTTTTATTATGACATTGACATGCCGCACCAGTTGACTCCGGAAGACCTTCCCAAAATCGAAAAAGAGATGAATAAAATCATCGATGAGAATCTTGAAATTATTCGCGAGGAAGTGTTCCGGGAAGAAGCGGTCCGCTTTTTTAAAGAGCTTGGCGATGAGCTGAAGCTGGAATTGATTGAAGACATCCCGGAAGGAGAACAGATTGCGCTTTACCGGCAGGGAGAATTTGTCGATTTATGCCGCGGTGTGCATGTACCGCAGACATCCAAGTTGAAAAAGTTTAAGCTGATGAACATTTCCGGGGCGTACTGGCGCGGAGACAGCAGCAATAAAATGCTGCAGCGTATTTACGGCACCGCCTTTGAAAAGCAGTCTCAGCTTGATGATCATTTGAAGATGCTCGAAGAAGCTAAGGAGCGCGACCACCGTAAAATTGGCAGAGAGCTCGACATATTTACGACAAGTCAGACAGTCGGACAGGGGCTGCCGCTCTGGCTTCCAAACGGTGCCACGATCCGGCGTATTATCGAGCGCTATATTGTGGATAAAGAAGTGCGTCTCGGCTATGATCACGTGTATACGCCGGTGCTTGGTTCCTCTGAACTGTATAAAACGTCGGGCCACTGGGACCACTATCAGGACGACATGTTCCCGCCGATTGAAATGGATAATGAAACACTCGTGCTGCGGCCGATGAACTGTCCGCACCATATGATGGTTTATAAAAATAAAAAGCACAGCTACCGCGATCTGCCGGTCCGCATTGCAGAGCTCGGAACGATGCACCGTTATGAAAAATCGGGGGCACTTGCCGGTCTGCAGCGGGTGCGGGCGATGACGTTAAACGACGGTCACATTTTTGCCCGTCCGGATCAGCTGAAGGATGAATTCATCCGTGCTGTGCGCCTTGTCCGTGAAGTCTACCATGATTTCGGCATCAAAGATTACACCTTCCGGCTTTCCTACCGGGACCCGGAGGATAAAGAAAAATACGTGGACGACGACCAGATGTGGGAAAATTCCGAGCGCATTCTGAAAGAAGCGATGGATGCGATTGACGCTGAATACGTGGAAGCAGAAGGGGAAGCAGCATTTTACGGTCCGAAACTCGATGTCCAGGTAAAAACAGCAATGGGCAAAGAAGAGACGCTTTCCACCGTCCAGATCGACACCCATCTGCCTGAACGCTTTGATCTCACGTATGTTGGAAGCGACGGTGGCGAACACCGCCCGGTAGTAGTCCACCGGGGCATTGTGTCCACGATGGAACGCTTTATCGCTTTTCTGCTTGAAGAGTACAAAGGAGCTCTGCCGACGTGGCTTTCTCCTGTTCAGGTGAAAATCATACCGGTCTCACCTGACGTTCATCTCGATTACGCGAAAGAAGTGGAAATGGCGCTGCAGGCATCGGATGTCCGGGTTGAAGTGGATACGAGGGATGAAAAGCTCGGCTACAAAATCCGTGAAGCCCAGACGCAGAAAATTCCTTACATGCTTGTGCTTGGCGACAAAGAGCAGGAAGCAAACGCCGTAAATGTACGCAGGTACGGTCAGCAGGACTCGGAATCACAGCCATTGCATGATTTTGTGGAAAATGTAACAGCGGCTATTAATGAATATCGATGAAATGGTTGACGTCCTAATGAGCCCGTGCTAAGATGTCCTAGTGTGAAAATAATTAATCCCTTAAAGAAGAAGCGCCCGCTTCTCACCTGACCGACAAACGTTGGCTGGTTATTATCAATATATTGAATGTGTAGAGCATATATTCTGTATACGTGTGGGCGCTTCTCTGTTTCAGAGGGTGTCTGCACGTTTTTTTCGTTGTGCCAATGGTATGTATTTGCGTGGAAGCCCCGCGCACTAAATTTCTGGAGGTGGCTTATTATTCGTAAGGACCAAAAGGTAAACGAGGGCATCCGTGCCCGTGAAGTTCGACTCATCGACGCTAACGGAGAGCAGCTTGGAGTAAAATCAAGAAACGAAGCTTTAGAGCTGGCCGGAAAAGAAAACCTTGACCTTGTTCTTGTCGCTCCAAACGCGAAACCGCCTGTCTGCCGTATTATGGATTACGGTAAATATCGTTTTGAACAGCAGAAAAAAGATAAAGAAGCCCGGAAAAAGCAAAAAACGATCAACGTGAAAGAAGTTCGTTTGAGCCCGAGCATTGAAGAACACGACTTTAATACAAAACTGCGTAACGCAAGGAAGTTTTTGTCTAAAGGCGATAAAGTAAAAGCAGCTATCCGCTTCCGCGGTCGTATGATCACACACTCGGATATCGGTAAAGAAGTACTTGACCGGTTTGCAAAAGAATGTGAAGACGTGAGTACGATTGAAACGAAGCCGAAAATGGATGGCCGCAGCATGTTCCTCATGCTCGCTCCAAAGGCAGAGCAGGAACGGGAACAAAAAGAAGAATCCAAAAAAGAAGAATAGACAGCGGTTATTCCGTTATATTAAAAAAGGAGGATGTCACTTATGCCAAAAATGAAATCTCACCGCGGAGCAGCAAAACGTTTTCGCAAAACAGGAAGCGGCCGTGTAAAACGCGCACGCGCATTCACGAGCCATATGTTTTCGCATAAATCCCAAAAGCAAAAGCGTAACCTTCGTAAGCCGGAGCTTGTTTCCAAGTCCGACTACAAGCGTATCAAGACACTACTGCCAAAAACGAAAAAATAAGCACGACCAAATAATTGAGATAAGCTAAGGAGGGGTTGACGATGCCAAGAGTAAAAGGCGGATATGTGGCACGTCGCAGACGTAAACGAGTATTAAAACTCGCGAAAGGTTATAGAGGTTCTAAGCACAGACTGTTTAAAACAGCACAGGAACAGGTAATGAAGTCCCTGCAGTATGCTTACCGGGACCGTCGCCAGCGCAAACGCGAATTCCGTAAGCTGTGGATTGCACGTATTAACGCAGCAGCTCGGTTAAACGGCTTGTCTTACAGCCGCATGATGCATGGCCTGAAGCAGGGCGGTATCCAAATGAACCGTAAAATGCTCGCAGACCTTGCGGTAAACGACGAAAAAGCATTCGCAGAGCTTGCTGAAAAAGCGAAATCAAACTTAAATTAAGCAAAAAAAGCGGAGCGCCCGGTAATGAGGCGTTCCGCTTTTTATTGTTTTTCGGGCTGTTTTGCTTCAAGCTGCTGCATGAACTCCTTCACCGGACTGTTCCACTCGATGGCAGCTTCCGGATAGAGGGAGAGAATTTCCCGCTCGAGAAAGGTGAAATCCTCGCGCTGGAAGCCGCGCAAATGCTCGCTTTCAATCACCCACAGCGAAATCGTAACTACTTCAAACGCTTTTTCGGTTGTACCTACGTATTTTTCGCCTTCAAACATGACGCCTTTATGGGTAGCCAGTAAATTTTTCCGCACGTTTCGATGGTCATCAAGCAGATAGAATTGTTTTTTATGGTGGGCGGCTTCCAGCTTTCTCCTTGAATTATTCCAGTACCTCCAAAACGAGTATATGATAATAATAAGAGCGATCAACAGCAGCACTCGTAAAAGAATACCCAATCTTTACACCCTCCTCTGCATCTATCGGATTAAGCGTACATAAGTCTCCCCATTTCTAATATATACGCACAGTCTGCCAAAAAGTTTCACAGGCACCAGGGTATGATAGATTATGTTTGAGCCCTGCGGCAAAGTTCTTTATACTGAATATGGAAGAACCCGCACCACACCGCTTGTATTGACGAGAATATTAATTCGCAGCATTAATAATATTTTCCCTTTGCCTGTGTGTGTAAAACAACCGTACATAAAGGAGGCAGCATGAAATGGCAGAATTAGATCCAACATTGCAGATGCTAAAGGACCTTACGGACGCAAACGGCGTTCCGGGGAACGAACAGGAACCGAGAAAAGTGATGACTCAGTATATTTCTCCTTATGCCGATGAAATGAGCACCGACCGGCTGGGAAGCCTGATTGCTAAAAAAACCGGTCAGGCCGGTGGCCCGAAATTAATGATTACCGGACATCTGGACGAAATTGGTTTTATGATATCAGGAATCGATGAGAATGGCTTTTTGAAATTCCAGACCCTTGGGGGATGGTGGAGCCAGGTGATGCTCGCCCAGCGGGTGAAGGTAATGACGAGAAAAGGAAATATTACCGGCGTAATCGGCTCAAAGCCGCCGCATATTCTGCCGGCGGAGCAGCGCAAGAAAGCAATGGAAATTAAAGATATGTTCATCGATATCGGTGCTTCGAGTAAGGAAGAAGCAGAATCATTCGGAGTGCGTCCGGGGGATTCGGTCGTGCCGGTATGTGATTTTGAAGTGATGAATAATGAAAAACTGTTGATGGCGAAAGCCTGGGACAACCGTATTGGCTGTGCTATCGCGATTGAGGTGCTGAAGCGTCTTGAAAACGAATCCCATCCGAATGAAATTTACGGCGTCGGCGCTGTACAGGAGGAAGTTGGCCTGCGTGGAGCGAAAACAGCAACCAACCTTATTCAGCCGGATATCGGCTTTGCTGTCGATGTAGGGATTGCCGGAGATACGCCGGGCGTCACAAGTAGCGATGCCAGAGCGAAAATCGGTAAAGGACCACAGCTCCTTATGATGGACGCCTCCGTCATCGCACACAAAGGGCTGCGTGATTTCGTTGTCGGTGTGGCTGAAGAGAAAGAAATACCTTTCCAGTTTGACATGATGGCAAACGGCGGTACAGATGCAGGGTCTATTCACCTGTCCGGAGAAGGAGTACCAGCTATGGCTATTACGATTCCGACCCGCTATATTCATACGCATGCGGCTATACTGCACAGGGACGACTTCGAGCATGCCGTGCAGCTAATCGTAGAAATTGCTAAGCGTTTGGACCGCGACACAGTAGAGTCATTAACGTACGAAGCATAAAAACACAGCCTTTCTGTCCACGATGGACGGGAGGGCTGTTTATTTTCTTTCTGCCGCCGGGCAAAATATGCTACGATGAGAGAAAATACTGGGGGAGACAGCGAAGTGAAGCGGATAGAATCGACAAAAAACCCGAAAGTAAAAGAGATAAAAAAACTTCATAAACGTAAGGAACGGGAAAAGTCAGGGCTTTTTTTAATTGAGGGAGACCATGCGCTGACTGAAGCCGTCCGGTCACAGGCCTGGATTGAAGAAATTTTTATCGAAGAGCATAAAGAGTGGCCGCAGGTATTTAACGAAATACCAACACCGGCGACAGAGGTAACAGAAAGCGTCATGAAAGAAATCAGCTCGACGGAAACACCGAAAAATATCGTAGCCGTATGCAGAATTCCTGAATTTTCTAATGTCAAAAGCGGCGGATATTCGTTTTTCGTGCTGGTCGACAGCATTCAGGACCCTGGTAACCTGGGAACGATTATCCGGACGGTGGATGCGCTTGGAAAAGGTGTGGTTGTTCTCGGCACAGGTACGGTGGATGCTTACAATGAAAAGGTGGTCCGGGCAACGCAGGGCTCGTTGTTTCATGTGCCGGTCCTGCAGGAGGACCTGGGCGAATGGCTGGAATGGCTGCAGGAAACGGACATTCCGTGCTTCGGCACTTCGCTTGACGAAGGAACGTCGTATTCGGCACTTGAGCCGCAGCCTTACTTCGCGTTAATTATTGGCAATGAAGGAGCCGGTGTGCAAAAGAAGTGGCTTGAGCGGACCGACCAGAACCTGTACATTCCGATTCCGGGTCAGGCAGAATCGTTAAATGCAGCAGTCTCTGCCGGCATCCTGCTGTATCATTTGAAGCAGACGGATTGGTGATGGTTGCAATCGGGCCGGGCTTTTTCTATAATAATTCATATTGAAACATATAAACACAAATGCGCAGATGAAGAGTAGTAGCATTGCTTCCTGCTGAACAGGGAAAAGGTATCGTTGACTGAAAATACCTTACAGTAAGGATTTGTGAATTCACTTCGGAGCAGCCGCTGGAGTATTCCCTGTGGAAGAAAAGCGTGCCGGAACCTGTCGTTACAGGAAAGTGAGCTGTGCACTGC
Source organism: Marinococcus luteus (assembly GCF_900106595.1). Lineage (GTDB taxonomy): Bacteria > Bacillota > Bacilli > Bacillales > Marinococcaceae > Marinococcus > Marinococcus luteus. Next base: position 210,906 of record NZ_FNNC01000004.1, on the reverse strand, counting down.
AGCTAACAAGGGTGGTACCGCGAGCCTTCGTCCCTTTCAGGGAGAGGGCTCTTTTTATTTGGCATAAAAATGGAGGGAACCAGGATATGATAGAACGCTTGGAAGAACTGCAGCAGGAAGCGCTGCAGCAGATTGAAGAAGCTGGCGATACAAAACAATTAGAGCAAGTGAGAGTAAAATACTTAGGCAAAAAAGGCCCGATTACGGAAGTGCTACGGGGAATGGGACAGCTGTCCAAGGAGGAGCGTCCTGTTGTCGGCCAAAAAGGAAACGAAGTGCGTGAAGCCATTCAGGAGCGCCTGGAGAAAAAAACAAAAACGCTTGCCGACGAAGCATTAAAGGAAAAGCTCGAAAAAGAAACGCTTGATGTGACGCTTCCGGGACGTAAAGTCCAGCGCGGGGCGAAGCACCCGCTGACGAGCGTGGTGGAAGAGATTGAAGATATCTTTATCGGCATGGGATTCGAAGTGACTGAAGGACCGGAAGTCGAAACCGATTATTACAACTTTGAAGCTATGAATCTGCCAAAAGATCATCCGGCCCGGGATATGCAGGATTCTTTTTATGTCAGCAGTGATCTGCTGCTGCGTACGCAGACGTCGCCTGTACAGGCCCGCTCGATGGAACGCCACCACGGCGAAGGGCCGGTCAAAATCATCTGCCCGGGCAAAGTTTACCGCCGGGACGATGATGATGCTACCCACTCCCACCAGTTCATGCAGATCGAAGGACTGATGGTTGATGAAAATATCCGGATGAGTGATTTAAAAGGAGTGCTCGAAACATTTGTGAAGAAATACTTCGGGGAGGAAAGAGAAATCCGCCTCCGCCCAAGCTACTTCCCGTTTACAGAGCCGTCTGCAGAGCTCGATGTTTCGTGCGGCATCTGCGCCGGGGAAGGCTGCCGCATATGCAAGCATACCGGGTGGATTGAAGTGCTCGGCTGTGGAATGGTGCATCCGCGCGTACTGGAAATGAGCGGTTTTGATCCGGACGTATACAGCGGCTTTGCCTTTGGAATGGGAGTGGAACGTTTCTCCCTCCTGAAATACGGCATTGATGATATCCGGCATTTTTACACAAACGATATGCGCTTTTTAAAACAATTCACTCGAGTATAGAAGGAGAATGCGGACATGTTGATCTCATATAAATGGCTGAAAGATTACGTAGATATTGAAGATATTACTCCCGAAGAAATTGCTGATCGCCTGACTACGGGAGGTGTGGAAGTGGACGCCCTGTACCGGCGTGCCGAACCGATTGAGGGATGCGTGGTCGGATATGTTACCGAAGCCGAAAAGCATCCGGATGCGGATAATTTAAACATCTGCCAGGTGGATCAGGGAGCAGAAACTGTACAGATTATTTGCGGTGCTGACAACGTGGCAGCCGGACAGAAGGTCGTAGTGGCAAAGCCGGGCACTGTGCTGCCCGGGGGCATGGAAATTAAGGCCACGGAAATCCGCGGCCAGGAATCCAACGGCATGATCTGTTCTCTTCAGGAGCTTGGGGTGGAAGCCAAGCTGGTTCCTAAACACGTGGCTGAAGGCATTTTCGTTTTTGATGAAAATCCAGATACGGGCTCAGATGCGGTAAAAGCTCTTGGCTGGGACGATACGGTGATGGATCTGGATATTACGCCAAACCGTGCCGACTGCCTGAACATCCTCGGGGTCGCCTACGAAGTAGCGGCCCAGCTTGATCGGGCCGTTCAGCTCCCCGTGACTTCGGTAAAAGAAAGCGAAAAGTCTGCATCAGCAGCGGTCAATGTAAAAATCGAAAACGGGGAGGATACTCCTTATTACGGAGCAAGAATCGCTGAAAATATTCAGGTGAAGCCCTCACCGTATTGGATGCAGAACCGTTTGATGGCTGCAGGTATCCGGCCGATAAGCAACGTCGTGGACATTACCAACTATGTGCTGCTTGAATACGGGCAGCCGCTGCATGCGTTTGATTTTGACGCCTTCGGCTCCGACGAAGTGCTCGTGCGAAGAGCATTCGAAGATGAAGAAATACAAACGCTCGATGGTAATAAGCATCACCTTTCGACGGAGCATCTGGTCGTAACCAACGGCACAAAACCGACAGCTCTCGCAGGAGTGATGGGCGGAGAGCACTCTGAGGTCAGCGACCAGACAACAAATATTCTGCTTGAAGCAGCCCTGTTTCATCCGTCCCTGATCCGCCAGGCGTCAAAAGATACGCGGATACGAAGCGATGCAAGTGTCCGTTACGAGCGGGGACTCGACACAGAGAGAGTAGAGCAGGCAGCAGACCGGGCGGCACATTTATTCGCTGAATATGCGGGTGCCTCTGTGCTGCAGGGCATCGAGCAGGAGGACCACCGGGAGCCGGGCGGCCGCTGGGTCCGGGTGAGTGACCGCCGTATCAATCAGCTGCTTGGAATGGAACTCAGCGGTTCAGAAATGGTACGTATTCTTGAACGTCTCGGATTTCAGACCGCCGACAAGGAAACGAGCAGTATCGAAGTATATATCCCGAGCCGGCGTCCGGATATTCACATTGAAGAGGACGTGGCAGAAGAAATTGCCCGGATGCACGGCTATCAGGATATTCCGAGTACACTGCCCAAAGGGGCTACGACAGCCGGAAGCTTGACTGCCGAGCAAAAAAGAAAACGGACAGTCCGCCGCTTTTTGGAAAGTGCCGGGCTGAGTGAAGCTGTCACCTATTCCCTGACAACCGCCAGCTCAGCGTCCCGTTTCACGCTGTACCCGGAAAAGTACACAATGGAAGTATCCATGCCGATGAGTGAAGACCGCAGAGTGCTGCGGCAGAGCCTGATTCCTCAGCTCCTTGAAGGAGTAAGCTATAACCGCAACCGTCAGACGAAAGACATCGCCCTGTTTGAAATGGGCTCGGTGTTTCTTTCCGAAGAAGCAAATGCCGCTGTTCAGCCGGAAGAGCGTATTATGCTTGCTGCGGTAGTAAGCGGAAGATGGGAAAGCCACCTATGGCAGGGAGAAACGAAAAATACAGACTTTTATGTGATGAAAGGCATTGCTGAAGGCATTCTTGAAGAGCTGCACGTGGAAAGCCGTGCTTCATTCACTTTGGCAGAGCGCAGTGATATGCACCCCGGCCGTACCGCAGATATACAGCTTGACGGGACGACGGTGGGATATGTCGGCCAAATTCATCCAACGACGGCGGGTGATTGGGATATAGCCGAAACGTATGCCCTGCAGGTTGATTTAACGTCCCTGCTTCAGGCGGTAGAAACGCCGGTTCGTTATCAAACGCTGCCGCGGTTCCCTTCCACTACCCGTGATATCGCGATCGTTGTAGATGAAAGCGTCCCTGCAGCTGAAGTAAAAGAGGTCATTGAGTCCGCCGGGGGAAGTACGCTGTACAGCACCTCCCTGTTTGACGTTTATCAGGGCGAGAATCTGACGCCCGGCAAAAAATCCCTGGCGTTCACCCTGGTGTATCTGGATCCGGAAAGAACGCTGACCGATGAAGAGGTCAGCTCCGCACACGACCAGGTGCTTCGCATGCTTGAAGAAAAAACGGGGGCAGAGCTCAGGCAGTAAACAGCTGCCGGGCATCTCCCGGTTTAATAAAGGTACTGTACAGGGAAGGATATTCAGAGCCTTTTTATTCTGTTACTATTAAGGAATCTGTTACTATTAAAGAAAAGGCACATTCAAGAACAGGGGGCGGAAGACGTGGCTGATGATCAAAGTAAAAAACGCACTACGGTTACAATATACGGCCAGCAGTACACGATTGTCGGTGATGAACAACCCTCGCATATTAATCAGGTCGCCAATTATTTAGATAAGCGAATGAAGGAGTATAAAGCATACAATCCTTATTTGGATACGACCCGCCTGGCGGTATTGACGGCTTTAAACGTAGTAGATGACTATATAAAACTCAAAGAAGAAGTAAACAAGGACAAAGATTCTGAAGGATAATGGCTATGGAAATAGTAATAAACGTTCTGCTTGTTGTGATTTTAATCGGAAGCTTTTTTACTGGGCTTCAAAGAGGCTTTGTTCTTCAACTGCTACGCCTTGTCAGTCTGGTGGCAGCGTTTATTGTTGCGTTTTTATTCTATGAAGAAGTGGCGCAGTTTTTAGAACAATGGATCCCCTACCCATTCGGCCAGCAGGCGGAAGGGACGTTCCTGGCTGCTTTTGATACCCGCAGCCTGTTTTATTATTCGATCGCCTTTCTTCTTTTATTTATCGGCACCCGCATCATCGCCGGCTTTTTAACCGGAGCCGCAGGCGGCATTGCCAGGCTTCCGGTGCTTAGAACAATCAATTACTGGCTTGGTGGCGTACTTGGGGTGCTGGAGGCGTACGTGATTTTATTCGTTGTGCTGGCTGCAGCTATGCTGATGCCGTTTCCGGCTCTTGAGCCGGTAGTAAACAATTCGGCAGTCGCGAGCTTTATATTACATGAAACCCCATGGCTTTCCGGCTGGTACGAGCAAATCATGCCGGCAGACCCTGGGAACATGGACGGCCCAATAGAGGATGAAGGCTGACTTCCCTGCGTTTCACAGGGGAGTCTGTTTTTATGTCTTCAGCCCGGCGGCGTGAGCTTAGACAGAATTATTAACTCCCGTTATACTCAAAAAAGAATGCCTAACATGATTAAAGCTGACATGTGGAGGAGAATAGCATGAATAAAAAAGATCTGATCGGCCATTTGGAAACAATCGCTGTATATATGGAAATCAAGGGAGAGAACCCATTTAAAATTTCTGCCTACCGTAAAGCGGCTCAGGCGCTTGAATATGATGAGCGTTCACTAAATGAAATTGAAGATGCAGGCAGCTTAAAAGGCATCGGTAAAGGCACAGCTGCGTTGATAAAAGAATGGCGGGACAATAACGGGGAAACCGAACTGATGCAGACGCTGACAGAAGAAGTGCCGGAGGGATTGATTCCGCTGCTGAAGCTGCCCGGACTCGGAGGGAAAAAAGTGTCGAAGCTATATCAGGAACTCGACATAACGGACCGGGACTCGCTTGAACAGGCGTGTTTAACCCATGAAGTGCAGAATCTCGAAGGCTTCGGAGCGAAAACCGAGCAGAAAATACTCGAAGCGCTTGCGGAAGAAGGCAAACGTCCGGAACGGCTGCCGATTGCCTATATGCTGGAAATGGCCGAAAAGCTTGAAGCGTCTCTTGAACAAGTGGAAGGTGTACAAAGATACGCACGGGCGGGCAGCCTGCGCCGGGTGGAAGAGTCGGTGAAGGACCTGGATTATATTATGAGTGTGGAAAATGCAGAAAATGTCCGCAAACAGCTGGTGGAACTGTCCGAAGTAACGAAGGTTATTAACGACGGTACAAGCAAGGTCAGCATTGAAATTAAAGGGGAATATAACGTTCAAGTAGATATTCGCCTGGTAGAGGAAGAAGATTTTGCGAGCACTCTGCACCATTTCACCGGATCTAAAGATCATAATGTACAAATGCGCCAGCTGGCAAAGGAACGAAATGAAAAATTAAGTGAATACGGCATTGAAGATCAAAATGGACGCAAGACAACGTTTCAGAATGAAGCCGAATTTTACGACCACTTTGGCCTGCACTTTATTCCTCCCGAAGCACGCCTGGGGAGAGATGAAACGGATAAATTCCGGCAGCCGTATCCATATATAGAAAAGAAACACATCCGCGGTGATCTTCATATGCACACCACGTGGAGCGACGGTTCTCTTTCCATTCGCGAGATGGTGGAGGAAGTGAAGAAGCACGGCTATGAATGGCTGGCGCTCACAGACCATTCCAAATACCTCCGCATTGCCCATGGACTGGATGAAGAAAGAATCCGCAGGCAGATAGAAGAAATACGAAACGTCAGAGAAAAAGAAAAAGATATTCAAATATTTGCCGGTATTGAAATGGATATCCGGCCGGACGGAACGCTTGATATTGAGGATGAAGTTCTTGAAGAGCTCGACGTTGTGATTGCTTCCATCCATTCCTCCTTCTCGCAGACCGAAAAAGAAATTATGAAACGGATGGAGCAGGCTCTGGAGCACCCGGAAGTAAATGTTATTGCCCATCCGACAGGAAGACTTTTGGGACGCCGGGACGGATACAAAGTGGATGTCGACCGGCTGATGAAGCGGGCAGGCGAAACAAATACGGCTCTGGAGCTGAATGCCAATCCCAATCGCCTTGATCTTTCGGCCGACTGGCTGAGAAAAGCCGCTGAGCATAATGTTCGTATTGCAATTAATACGGACGCCCATAATCCTGGCATGCTTGATCATATGGACGTTGGTATATCCATTGCCAAAAAGGCACTTCTGCAGCCGGAGCAGGTCATAAACACGATGACTGCGAAGCAGCTGAAAGAATGGCTGAAGCGTAAGAAACAATAGAACAACCAAAGAGGTGAGCATTTTTGAATGATAGAACACTCCGTGTGCTGGAATACGAAAAAATGAAAGAGCAGCTGCAGGCTCATGCCGGATCGACTCTTGCCAAAGAGCGCATTGAACAGCTGCAGCCCTACCGGGAGCTCGGGGAAGCGAAGGAAGCACAAAATTTTACCGCGGAAGCGGCCAAAGTGATCCGCCTCCGGGGACAGGCGCCGCTCGGCGGCATTCGTCAGATCCATGCCCACGTGCGCCGGGCACAAATCGGCGGTATGCTAAACGCCGGCGAGCTCACAGAGGTTTCGGACACGCTGTACGCCGGCCGTCGGATACGGTCATTTATTCTGGATATGACAGAGGAAACGGTCGATCTCCCGCTGCTTGAGGGGCTGGTGCGGAGAATAGTGGCGCTCCCGGAGATTGAAAAGCAGATCCGTGATTGTATAGATGAAAACGGAGCAGTGCTCGATAGCGCAAGCTCTGCCCTGCGTGGACTCCGGCAGCAGATAAGAAGCCTCGAATCGTCAGTGCGTTCGAAGCTTGAACAGTATACGAGGTCGCCGGACCAGCAAAAACGCCTGTCTGATTCCATCGTGACGATACGTAATGACCGGTATGTGCTGCCGGTGAAGCAGGAATACCGTTCATCTTTTGGCGGTATTGTCCACGATCAGTCTTCAACAGGGGCTACTCTTTTTATTGAGCCGCAGGCGGTCGTTTCGATGAATAATGAACTAAGAGAGGCAAGGCTGAAAGAACAACGGGAAATTGAACGGATTCTCCAGGAGCTGTCTTCGTATATTGCGGAAGACGGGGAAGAGATTCTGGTGAATATGAACACCCTCACCGAGCTCGATTTCACATTTGCCAAGGCCTACTACGCAAGAGACCAGAAAGCCGTGCAGCCGGAGCTGAACAATGAAGGAAGATTCCGGTTCATGGAGGCCCGGCACCCGCTCATTGACCCGGAAGAAATGGTGCCGCTTGACCTGGAGCTTGGAGAAGAGTTTGGGACGCTTGTCATTACCGGTCCCAATACTGGCGGTAAAACCGTGACACTTAAAACGGCCGGTCTGCTGACGCTCATGGCCCAGTCAGGATTGTTTGTCCCCGCAGAAGAAGAAGCAGAAGCCGCTGTATTTTCAAAAGTGTTTGCCGATATTGGAGATGAACAGTCGATCGAGCAGAGCTTAAGTACGTTTTCTTCCCACATGACGAATATTGTGGATATTGTCAAGCAGGTGGACAGCGAATCGTTCGTGCTGTTTGACGAGATAGGGGCCGGAACGGATCCGGAGGAAGGATCTGCCCTTGCCGTCAGCATTCTGGACTATGTCCAGGAAGCGGGGGGCAGGCTGATTGCTACAACGCACTACAGTGAACTGAAGGGGTATGCGTACAACCGCGACGGGGTAATGAATGCGAGTGTTGAATTTGACGTGGAAACATTGAGGCCGACCTACCGGCTGCTTGTAGGCGTCCCGGGCCGAAGCAACGCGTTTGCTATTTCAAGACAGATCGGGCTGCCGGATTCTATTATTTCTAATGCAGAAAAAGAAATGAGCACAGATACAAAGCAGGTTGAAACGATGATTGCTTCTCTGGATGAACAAAGAAAAGAAACAGAATCAGCTTGGCAGGAGGCAGACGACCTTCGGCAGGAAGCATCCAGACTCTGGCAGGAATTGAACGCTGCCTGGAATGAAGTGCTGCAAAAACGGGATCAGATTATTGCAAATGCGGAAGGTAAAGCAAAAAGCGAAGTCGATAAGGCGAAAGCCCAGGCGGAAGAAATTATTGCCGAGCTGAAGGAAATGCAGAAGGAAGGCGCGGAGATCAAAGAGCACCGCCTGATCGAAGCCCGCAGGCAGATGGAACAGGCGGCTCCTTCGATGACTAAAAAACAGAAACAGGTGAAACAAAAAGCCCAGAAAGAACGTACCTTTGAAGTCGGGGATGAAGTGAAGGTGCTTCGCTTCGGGCAGCGCGGACATATTGTGGAAAAGGTAAATGACAAGGAATTTCAGGTGCAGCTTGGCATTATGAAAATGACAGCGAAGCCCGAAGAAATGGAAAAGCTCAAATCAGAGCCCGCAAAAGAGCCTAAACGGCAGGTCGCCACGACTTCGACAGCAGCCCCGGCGAAGCCTGAACTGGATTTACGAGGTGAAAGGTACGAAGACGCCGTACAGCGCCTTGAAAAATACCTCGATGAAGTAGTGCTTGCCGGTTACCGGGAAGTCCATATTATTCACGGAAAAGGCACCGGAGCTCTTCGCAAGGGCGTAAAAGAATATTTGAAAAACCATCCCAGCGTAAAAGCAACCAGGGATGGCGGGATGAATGAAGGCGGCATCGGTAATACGGTGGCAGAACTTAAGTAAGCGGAGGGGTGCACGTGGATGCGTGGATGGATAATCCTTTTATAAATACAGCCGGCAACTTCAGCGTTGCTGTGCTCTCCCTGGTAATCTTTTTGTGGATATTTGAAATTATTACTCCTTACCGTAACTGGGAAGAAATCAAGAAAGGAAATATCGCTGTCGCTCTGGCGACAGGCGGGAAACTGTTTGGTGTTTCCAACATTCTCCATTATTCCATCATGCATAACGACGGCATTCTGTTTATGCTTCTATGGGGTTTTTTTGGTTTTGTGTTATTAATTTTAAGCTATCTGATTTTTGAATTTCTTACTCCTATGTTTAAGGTGGATGAAGAAATCAGCAAAGACAACCGTGCAGTGGGAATCATTTCCTTTATTATCTCGGTGGGGATATCTTTTGTGATAGGTGCTGGAATTATCATTTAAATAGAAAAAAATGTAATATAAAAACCACAATTAGTTAATTAATTAGGACTATGTATGTGCATTGTGGTTGACATCCCTTTACGGATTATGTACATTTATAACTAATTAAAATACTGTGCCAGTATTACCCAAACGCAAGGAAACGCCTTACTCTGTTACGGGAGTGAGGCGTTTTTAAAGGCATTATTTCGGTGGGGTGAAACAGAAACCGGCATTATGGATGGTTTTGTTTGAAAGGGTGGCAGATATGTATGGGGAAAAATCCAAACAGGAAACATGCACAGATTCTCGAGGCGGGGACCAGGGTAATTGCTGAACACGGTTATCATCAGGCGAAGGTATCGGATATTGCTAAAGAGGCAAAGGTGGCAGACGGAACAATTTATTTGTATTTTAATAATAAAGAGCACATATTAATTTCCATTTTTGAGGAAAAGATGCAGGAGTTCATGCAGAAGCTCGAGATAATCATGCAAAAAGATGTTTCTGTTAAAGAGCAGCTGTTTGATATGGCCCAGCTGCAGCTTGATTTCATGGAAAGCCGGCCGGAGCTCGCTACGCTTGCCCACTTTGAACTTTTGCAGACAAAGGGTGAGATTCATGACAATATGCAGCGCATACTGTTTCCATTTTTTCAGGCGGTTATCGATATTGTAAACAGGGGAAAAGAGGAACAGGTCTTCTCTTCTTCGCTTTCCACAGAAATTGGAAGAATCTGTTTTGTCGGCATACTCAATGAGGCGATCACTACGTGGGTGATGGAAAAAGGGAGCTACTCGTTGGCAGCGCAGGGACCGGTGCTTGCAGAAATAGTGTATCAGGCACTGCAGACGGAAGTATAAATTAGGCAGAGTCTTTGAAAAAGTTTAAGCTAAACGTTAGCCAGTAAAGCACGGGAATGCTATAATAACGAAGAATAAATGCAAAGATAGAGATATAAAGGAGGAACCATTCATGGCTATTGTCAATGTATCGGACCAAAACTTTGCAGGTGAAACGTCCGACGGAGTAGTACTTGCAGATTTTTGGGCACCCTGGTGCGGGCCTTGTAAAATGATCGCTCCAGTGCTCGAAGAAATCGACACTGAAATGGGCGAGCAGATTAAAATTGCTAAATTGGATGTTGATGAAAACCAGGAAACAGCCGGAAAATACGGCGTAATGAGTATTCCAACACTAATGATTTTTAAAGACGGCGAAGTCGTCGAGCAGGTTGTCGGCTTTCAGCCTAAGGAACAACTGGTGGAACTTTTGAACAAACATTTGTAAAAACACGAAACTGCTGGTCTCTGGGCCGGCAGTTTTTTGTTTCTCCTTCTTTAAAAAAGAAAAGTTACACCATAGATATTACATGCCAAGAGGGGTTGGGCACATGACTCAATTAAAAGAAAAACTGGCTATTCTGCCGGATCAGCCTGGCTGCTATTTAATGAAAAATAAACATGGCACCGTTATATATGTAGGCAAGGCAAAGGTATTGAAAAATCGAGTGAGGTCCTATTTTACAGGGTCTCACGACGGGAAAACCCAGCGGCTCGTAATGGAAATTACTGATTTTGAATATATTATGACGTCTTCCAACCTGGAAGCATTAATCCTTGAAATGAATTTGATTAAAAAGTACGAACCAAAATACAACGTGCTTCTTAAAGATGATAAATCCTACCCGTATATTAAAATCACCAATGAAGAGCATCCCCGTCTGATTATTACGAGAAAAATTAAAAAGGATGGCGGGAAATACTTCGGCCCGTACCCGAACGCCGGAGCGGCCAATGAAACGAAGAAGCTGCTTGATCAATTATACCCGCTGCGTAAATGCCGGACGATGCCTGACCGGGTCTGTTTGTATTACCATATCGGCCAGTGTCTGGCCCCGTGTGAATTTACGGTGACGAAAGATCAGTACGACGACATGATTCAGCAGATTGCACGGTTTTTAAGCAACGGCCACCATGAAATCCGGGCGGAGCTTCAAACTAAAATGGAAACTGCTTCTGAACAGCTGGAATTTGAACGTGCCAAAGAACTAAGGGATCAAATACAGCATATTGATTCCGTGATGGAAAAACAGAAAATGTCTGTGAAGGATCAGGTGAACCGTGATGTCTTTGCCTACAGCTATGACAAAGGCTGGATGTGTGTGCAGGTATTCTTTGTCAGGCAGGGGAAATTGATTGAAAGAGACGTTTCCCTTTTCCCAATGTATCAGGAGCCGGAGGAGGATTTTCTTACTTTCTTAGGCCAGTTCTACATGCAGGAACAGCATATGAAGCCATCGGAAATATTTATTCCGGGCTCAGTGGATGCGTCCATGGCTGAACAGTTTGTAAACGTGCGGGTTCAGCAGCCAAAGCGCGGCCAAAAAAGGGAGCTGCTTGATCTGGCAGAAAAAAATGCCCGGCAGGCGCTCAGCGATCGCTTTGCATTGATTGAACGGGATGAAGAACGGACGATAAAAGCGGTGGAACAGCTGGGTGAAGCGATGGGCATTGATACTCCTTACCGTATGGAGGCTTTCGACAACTCGAATATCCAGGGGACAGATCCGGTGGCGGCAATGGTTACTTTTGTGGACGGCAAGCCCTGGAAAAAAGGATATAGAAAGTATAAGGTCCGGGATGTAAAGGGCCCGGATGACTATGCGTCCATGCGTGAGGTTGTGCGCAGAAGGTACATCCGGCTCTTAAAAGACGAAGCGGCGCTGCCGGATCTGATTCTTATTGATGGCGGGAAAGGCCAGTTGAGTGCGGCCGTCAGCGTTATCGAGGATGAACTTGGCTTAAATATTCCGGTAGCGGGACTTGCCAAAGACGATAAGCACCGCACTTCGGAGCTCTTAATGGGAGAAGAAGCCGTCAGAGTTCCTCTTGAGCGGCACAGCTCCGCCTTTTACCTGCTGCAGCGTGTCCAGGATGAAGTGCACCGTTTTGCAATTACCTTTCACCGCCAGACGCGCGGAAAAACGATGTTTTCCTCTCTTCTGGACGATATCAATGGGATTGGACAGAAGCGCAAGCAGATGCTTTTAAAGCATTTTGGTTCCGTGAAAAAAATGAAGGAAGCATCCTTTGAGGATTTTAAACAGCTTTCGCTCCCGGATGATGTTATTACGGAGCTGATGAAAAAGCTGGAGGAAGATTCAACACTTTCGAAGTAAAAAAACGTTCGCTGAGTAGCCTCAGCGAACGTTTTGCTATGTGGTCTGGTGCAGGTTACTCCCATTTAATATGCATAGTCGTGGATTTTTTCTTTTCTTCTATGTAAGTTTCCGCGTATGTATCCTTCATCTGTGACCACTGCTCTGCCAAAAAACCGCCTTCTAAAGCTTTCGTGAACGAATTTTCTTTTTCGTAAACAGACAGTTCAGCAATGACGTCTTTTTTTCTTTCTTTTTTCCATACAATCTCTCCCCAGCCGGCATCACGGAAAAAATCAGCGACCTCTGCGGGGGCACTGCATGGATAGCGTCGGGCGAGCTGTTTGCCGGCCCAGTATAATATCGCATGCTCATCAGAGCCTAAAATATCAGGAAGAACATTTTTCCGAAGTAATTCATATCCGAAGGCAGCCGGTTTATTTGTTTCTTCTTCCATTTCCATCACCACTTTCTTCACCTAATATTATACATGCTGGAGTTGGAAATCTCTATAGATTCCCAAAATCATACATGATATACTAATGCACGATTATGACGGAGGGACCGATATGAAAAATATTTTTGCAGAAAAAATGACACCATTTCGCATGATCATCGGTGCCTACGTTTTTTCAATGCTGCTGTTCAGTTTACTGCTCTGGCTGCCGATTTCGCATCAGCCGGGGCATGAATTAACATATATAGAAGCTTTGTTCACCTCAGTATCCGCCGTGAGCGTAACAGGTCTGACAGTCATTCAGGTGTCTGACACCCTGAGCGCTGTTGGAATTGCGTTTTTAGCACTGGCGATGCAGGTGGGCGGCATTGGAATTATGTCTCTGGGCACATTCGTGTGGATGGTTTTTGGAAGAAAAATTAATTTATCCCAGCGGTTACTGATTATGGTGGACCAAAATCAGTATAAGTTTTCGGGGATGGTCAAGTTGATGAGAAACATATTGCTTCTGGCTTTAGGGATTGAAGCAATGGGTATGCTGATACTGGGTACATACTTTCTGCGTTATTTTGACTCGACGTGGGAAGCTTATTATCAGGGAGGCTTTGCCGCACTGAGTGCATTTACCAATGCCGGCTTTGATGTCACCGGGCAGTCGCTTATTCCATTTGCAGAAGACTACTATGTTTTGTTTGTTGTTATGACTTTGATTTTTGCCGGGGCCATTGGCTTTCCGGTTCTGATGGAGGTCAGGGAATATTTGACAAACAGAGAACGATTTAATTTCAGCCTGTTTACGAAAGTGACGACTACGACGTACTTTCTCGTGTTTGTGCTCGGTGCCGTCAGCATATGGGCGCTTGAATTCGGCTTTTATTATGATGGCATGGCCTGGCATCAGCAGTTTTTCTTTTCGATGTTTAACTCAGCGACCACAAGGAGTGCCGGGTTATCGGTAATGGATGTTTCGGCGTTTTCTCTCCCGACTCTTTTGCTGATGTCCGGATTGATGGTTATTGGGGCGAGTCCGTCGAGTGTCGGGGGAGGCATCCGGACGACGACACTTGCTGTAATGTTTTTAACGATTCGGAGCTTTGCGCTTGGACGCTCGGATGTAAAAGTATTTAACCGCCAAATTGACCCGGAGGACAAACAGCGGACATTTATTGTTATTTCCTTTTTCATTGTAGGTTTATTGGCTGCGATTACTTTAATCAGCGCATTCGAACGCGGCAATGCGGAAGTGGAATTAATTGATATTATTTTTGAAACAAGCTCGGCCTTTGGAACTTGTGGGCTTTCGACAGGGCTGACGGATGATTTTTCCACTCCGAGTCATGTACTGCTCATGTGCTTGATGTTTATCGGGCGGGTGGGAATACTCGTATTCTTATTCTCGGTGAAAAAGAAAGAAACGAAATCGCATTATAGATATCCAACAGAACGCATGATTATTGGATAGCCGGAGAAAGGAGTCTCCGGCTCTCTTTATTGCCGTGGAAATGAATCGTATAAAGGATGAATAATGTACATTTAAAATGCTGTATACGTTTTCTTGACGGGCAATTTTAGGGGGAGTACAATTAACGTAACGTTTCGTACAATTCCTTGAATATTTCTTTTCCATATTTTGACTAATTGGTTGTATCGTGCATGCATATGCATTTTGCAAAAAGGAAAAGAAACAGGAGACACGGCCTGCACACAAGTACATAGAAAACAGAAGGCTTTAATTCTGTTTATTGTACGGGCAATGGAAAGTTCAGCAGGGGGGTAATGGAGCCGGAAAAGAAAGCAAGCGGAAAAAACAGGATGGAGAGAATTTTTATGCTAATGGAGGAGGATGAATATGGCTTTAAATAAGGAATTTGCCGCCAGGAGGCTGCACTCGCTTCTTGGTATTATTCCAATTGGACTATTTTTGATGCAGCACTTCGTAATAAACCATTTCGCGACCAGGAGTGCTGAAGCGTTTAACGGAGCGGCTCACTTTATGGAAAATTTACCGTTTCGTATCTTTTTAGAAATGTTTCTCATTTATATTCCTATATTGTTTCACGGGATTTATGGACTTTTTATCGTATTTCAGGGTAAGGCAAATGCGAAGCGCTTCGGCTACTTTCGTAACTGGATGTACATTTTCCAGCGTATCACCGGGGTATTCCTGTTAGTGTTTATTACCTGGCACGTTTGGGACACATGGGTGCAGGCACAGTTTTTCGGTGCTGATGTAAACTATCAGATGATGGCTGATATCGTAGCGAACCCTTGGATGCTCGCATTTTACATCGTAGGTATACTGGCTGCTACATTCCACTTTTCAAACGGTTTATGGTCCTTTTTGGTTACATGGGGTATTACGGTTACACCAAAAGCCCAGCTGGCTGCAACATACTTCACTTTGGTCGTTTTCGTAGCAATGTCTGTGATTGGCCTTCGTGCTATTTTCGCATTCGTATAAGATCGGTTTTTAAATAAACTAAAGGAGTGAAACATCCGCATGAGTAATGGAAAAGTTATTGTCGTAGGCGGCGGACTGGCAGGACTGATGGCAACAATCAAGGCCGCTGAAGCAGGTTCTCAAGTGGACTTATTTTCAATTGTACCGGTAAAACGTTCTCACTCTGTTTGTGCTCAGGGCGGCATGAACGGCGCCGTCAATACAAAAGGGGAAGGCGACTCCCCGTGGGAGCACTTTGATGACACTGTATACGGGGGCGACTTTCTGGCAAACCAGCCTCCAGTGAAAGCTATGACAGAAGCGGCTCCGGGGATCATTCACCTGATGGACCGCATGGGCGTTATGTTCAACCGGACACCGGAAGGACTGCTCGACTTCCGCCGTTTCGGCGGCACCCAGTTTCACCGTACAGCTTACGCTGGAGCAACGACTGGCCAACAGCTGTTGTACGCGCTGGATGAGCAGGTTCGCCGTTATGAAGTAGAAGGACTTGTCAACAAATATGAGGGATGGGAATTTCTTTCGGCTATTCTGGATGAGGAACAAGCCTGTAAAGGGATTGCTGCCCAAAACCTGCGTTCAATGGAAATTGAAACATTCCGGGCTGACGCGATCATTATGGCTACAGGTGGTCCCGGCATCATTTTCGGTAAATCTACGAACTCCATGATCAACACCGGATTTGCGGCCTCTTCGCTTTATCTGCAGGGGGTCAATTATGCCAACGGTGAATTTATCCAGATCCACCCGACTGCAATTCCCGGCGATGATAAACTCCGGCTTATGAGTGAATCTGCGCGTGGGGAAGGCGGACGTATCTGGACATACAAAGATGGCAAGCCCTGGTACTTCCTTGAGGAAAAATACCCGGCCTACGGCAACCTGGTGCCGCGGGACATTGCCACGCGTGAAATCTTTGATGTCTGTGTTAACCAAAAACTGGGTATCAATGGGGAAAACATGGTTTACCTGGATCTTTCCCATAAAGATCCGCATGAGCTCGACGTAAAGCTTGGCGGAATTATGGAAATCTATGAAAAGTTCATGGGCGACGATCCGCGGAAGGTACCAATGAAAATCTTCCCTGCCGTACACTATTCGATGGGCGGCATGTGGGTTGACTATAACCAAATGACAAACATTCCGGGTATTTTCGCTGCCGGGGAGTGCGACTACACCCAGCACGGCGGTAACCGTCTCGGAGCAAACTCCCTGCTTTCCTCTATATACGGCGGGATGGTTGCCGGGCCGAACGCGGTGGAGTATGCCAACAGTCTGGAAAAATCAGCGGAAGATCTTTCTTCTTCGCTTTTTGAAACAAAGAAACAGGAAGAGCAGCAGGAGTTCGACAAAATTATGAACATGGACGGCACTGAGAATGCCTACGCACTTCATAACGAACTCGGTGAATGGATGACAAACAATATGACTGTGGTCCGGCAAAATGATAAGCTTCTCGAAACAGACGATAAACTCCAGGAGCTTCTCGAACGCTGGGAGAACATTAACATGCATGACAGCTCCAAATGGAATAATCATGCGGCAATGTTCACCCGTCAACTTAAAGGAATGATCCACCTGGCCCGCGTGATGACTCTGGGAGCTTATCACCGTAATGAAAGCCGGGGAGCTCACTATAAGCCGGAGTTTCCGGAGCGTAATGATGAAGACTTCCTGAAAACAACGAAGGCTCAGTACAATCCGCAGACCAATCATCCGGAATTTGAGTACGAAGAAGTTGACACCTCGCTGATCAAGCCGAGAAAACGGGATTATTCCCAAGGAAAAGCATCTTCTGAGAAGGGAGCAAGTAACTAATGAGTGATGCACAAGCGCAAGAAACGCGTAACGCAGAAAAAACCGACACCAAAAAAGTGAAGTTTATTATTACCCGGCAGGATGACCCGGACAGTCCTTCCTATGATCAGGAGTTTGAAGTTCCTTACAGAGAGAACATGAACGTCATTTCCGCACTGATGGAAATCCGCAGAAACCCTGTCGACAGCCAGGGCAACCAGGCCAATCCTGTCATCTGGGATATGAACTGTCTCGAGGAAGTATGCGGCGCATGTTCGATGATTGTTAACGGGACAGCACGTCAGTCCTGTACGGCCCTGATTGATCAGCTTGAACAGCCGATCCGTCTGGAGCCGATGAAGACATTCCCGGTCATGAGAGACCTTCAGGTGGACAGAAGCCGGATGTTTGATTCCCTGAAAAAGGTTAAAGCATGGATTCCAATTGACGGTACGTATGATCTTGGTCCCGGACCGAGAATGGCCGAAAATAAACGCCAGTGGTCGTATGAGCTCTCCAAATGTATGACGTGCGGCGTGTGTCTCGAGGCCTGCCCGAACGTAAACGATGACTCTTCGTTCATCGGTCCAGCGGCTATTTCCCAGGTTCGCCTGTTCAACTCCCATCCGACAGGGGAAATGAACAAATCCGAACGTCTGGAAGCCTTGATGGGTGAAGGCGGGATCAGCGGCTGCAGTAACGCCCAAAACTGTGTGGAAGTATGTCCGAAGGGAATTCCTTTAACAACCTCCATTGCTGCCATGAACCGTGAAACAAATATCCAGTCGTTTAAAAACTTTTTTGGCGGCGGGAACTAATTGATAAAAAGGCAGCCTGCGGGCTGTCTTTTTATTTATGTCATATGAAAATTATAGACACGCCGTGCCCGGCAAAAAGGCGGAAAAGCCTGGCGGTTGTCTGAAGGAGGCGGCCACTGCGTCTATTCTTGTTTCCCGTAAATCAGAGTGGTACAATGTAACAGTATTTACATACTGAAACCGCTGATAAAGCAGTGCACCGTATGCTCTGGATTTATAGAGCAGTTCGCAGTTGCGACTTTATTAAGGGTGAAGTACAATATAAAAAGCCTGCTTTCGAGAAAAGTGCACATGGTGCGCATTTCTTATTGAAAGCGATCTATATTGAAAAGGGGTATGAATCATGCAGGAAAAAACATTTACTATTACAAACGAAACAGGAATTCACGCGCGTCCAGCGACGCAGCTCGTAAACAAAGCCGGCCAGTTTTCTTCAGATATTTCTTTAGAATATAACGGCAAATCGGTAAACCTTAAATCCATCATGGGTGTTATGTCCCTTGGTGTTGGAAAAGGCTCCGAAGTCACGGTTAAAATTGAAGGTAACGACGAAGAAGAAGCCATGGAAGCAGTGGATCAGGTAATTAAAGAAGGGCTCGGAGAATAATGAGTGCCAGCCTGACCGGAATTGCTGCCTCAAAAGGAATAGCGATTGCAAAAGCTTTTCTTTTGGAACAACCGGAATTGGATGTAAGTAAACAACCGGTGGATAACGCCCAGGACGAAATTGCAAGATTTAAAGAAGCAGTCCAGGAGTCCAAGCAGGAACTTCAGGTTATTAAAGAAAAAACACTTCAGGACATCGGAGAAGATCAGGCTGAGATTTTCTCTGCACATCTGCTCGTGCTGGAAGACCCTGAGATTATGGACGGCGTCTCCAGTAAAATTACAGAGGAAAGTGCCAATGCAGAATATGCTCTCAGTGAAGTAGCGAACATGTATGTAGATATGTTTGAGAACATGGATAATGAATACATGAAAGAGCGTGCTGCAGATATCCGGGACGTGTCAAAGCGTGTACTCATGCATTTGTTTGGTCTCGAAAACACCAGTCTGGCAACGATTGATCAGGAAGTAGTCGTTATTGCTGACGATCTGACTCCGTCGGATACTGCTCAATTGAATGAATATGTGCGGGGGTTTGCTACAGACATCGGCGGGCGTACTTCCCACTCTGCGATTATGGCCAGATCGATGGAAATTCCGGCTGTAGTGGGAACGAAAGAAGCAACGGGCACGATTAATCAGGACGATCTTTTGATTGTTGACGGCCTCGAGGGCCGGGTAATCGTCAACCCGAGCGACGATGAAGTGCAGGAGTATAAAGAAAAGCTCGAGCAGTTTAACCGCCAGAAAGAAGAGTGGGCGAAGTTCGTCAACGAACCGACAAAAACAGAAGACGGGCACACGGTGGAATTAGCAGCTAATATCGGCACCCCGAATGATCTCGACGGTGTTTTATCCAACGGCGCTGAAGGTATCGGTTTGTACCGGACAGAGTTTTTGTATATGGGACGAAATGAACTTCCTTCCGAAGAAGAGCAGTTTGAAGCTTATAAAGAAGTGCTTGAGCGTATGGAGGGAAAGCCAGTCGTTATACGTACACTTGATATCGGCGGTGACAAAGAGCTCCCTTATCTGGATCTGCCAAAAGAAATGAATCCATTTCTCGGTTTTCGTGCGATCCGGCTCTGCCTTGAAGAGAAGGATATGTTCCGGACGCAGCTCCGCGCTCTGCTGCGGGCCAGTTCTTATGGGAAATTAAAAATTATGTTCCCAATGGTGGCAACAGTAGAAGAAGTGCGTGAGGCAAAATCGATGCTTGCAGAAGCTAAGAAAGAGCTGCAGGATGAAAACATCGAAGTCTCCGATGATATTGAAGTGGGTATTATGGTAGAAATTCCTTCCACAGCAGCAGCAGCAGAAATTTTTGCTAAAGAAGTGGATTTCTTCAGTATTGGCACAAACGATTTGATCCAATACACTCTCGCTGCAGACCGAATGAGTGAAAAAGTAGCTCATTTGTATCAGCCTTATCACCCGGCGATCCTTCGTTTAGTTAAAAATGTGATCGATGCTGCTCATAAAGAAGGCAAGTGGGCAGGCATGTGCGGCGAAATGGCCGGCGAGCCTGTAGCGGTCCCTCTTCTTTTAGGGCTCGGGTTGGATGAATTCAGCATGAGTGCGACCTCAGTACTTCCGGCAAGAACCCAGCTCCGTTCGTTGAAAAAAACGGACGCAGAGGGCCTTGTAGAAGAAGCAATGAAATGTTCTACAGCAGATGAAATTGCTGAACTTGTTGAAAGCAGAGGCTTTGTCATTCAATAAGCTGAAATCAGGAAAACGAAAAGCCTGGAACCGTTGGTAGGTTCCAGGCTTTTTCGTGGGTGATGAAACGTGCATTTTCTTGTATACTGAAAAAGTTGACGTTCCTCAGCTGAAAAAGCTTTTGAGCCGACATTATAAAATTGTCAGCATTTCCGGTGCCGCCCGGCAGGTATCAGAAAGCCTGTATGATTCCAGGCCGGATAACACAGATCTGAAAATGGAGAGAAGCAAACATGGAACAACCTATTGGCGTTATTGATTCAGGTCTTGGGGGCCTGACTGTTGCCCGTGAAATTTTAAGGCAGCTGCCTAAAGAAGAAATGATATACATAGGTGATACTGCCAGGTGTCCATACGGGCCCCGGCCGATTGAGGAAGTAAGGGAGTTTACCTGGCAGATGATTGCGCGGCTGCAGACTGAAAATATTAAAATGCTCGTGATTGCCTGCAATACAGCAACGGCTGTAGTGCTTGAGGAAGTAAAACAAGCATTGGATATTCCAGTTGTGGGTGTGATTACGCCCGGTGCTATATCCGCGTTGAAGGTGACCAAAACAGATCAGGTGGCCGTGATCGGCACAAGCGGCACCATTCAAAGCGGTGCCTATGAGCGGGCGTTAAAATCTATTAATGAAGATGTGGAAATTACGTCACTTGCATGTGTGCCCTTCGTGCCGCTCGTAGAGCAGGGGCAATGCGAAGGCAGAGCCGTTCTCGATATTGTAAAGCAGACGCTCCTGCCATTAAAACAAGATTCATACGATACGCTGATTTTAGGCTGTACTCATTACCCGCTGCTCGAGGATGCAATACAGGAGGCAGTTGGACCGGATATTCAGCTGATCTCCTCCGGTGATGAAACAGCCAGGGAAGTAAGCACGCTGCTTAATTATCATGAAACGTTAAATACTGGAGAAACTCCCCCGGTTCACAGGTTTTACACTACCGGACCCGAAAAAGAATTTCGGAGCATAGCAAACCAATGGATGGATCAGCAAATAAATCAGGTGGTATCTATTCAACTTGATACTGACGACCGGTTTGCTGGAAGTGAAGAGAAAGGAAGATTGCATGAATCGATTGGACGGAAGGGAATGGAATGAACTTCGTTCTATTCAAATTGAAACTGATTATTTAAAGCATCCGGAGGGTTCGGTACTGATATCCTTCGGGGAGACAAAAGTAATTTGCACAGCGAGTATTGAAGAGCGGGTCCCGCCTTTTATGCGCGGGGAAAAGAGAGGATGGATCGCAGCTGAATATTCGATGCTTCCAAGAGCGACCGAAACCCGTAATATTCGGGAAGCGGCCCGGGGCAAGCTTACCGG
The DNA here is from genome assembly GCF_900106595.1 of Marinococcus luteus. Taxonomy (GTDB): domain Bacteria; phylum Bacillota; class Bacilli; order Bacillales; family Marinococcaceae; genus Marinococcus; species Marinococcus luteus. The sequence goes on along the minus strand of NZ_FNNC01000004.1, from coordinate 189,394 downwards.
AAGGACGATGGAAATACAGCGGTTAATCGGGCGGGCTCTCCGGGCGGTAGTGGACCTGAAGCTTCTCGGAGAACGAACCGTCTGGATTGACTGCGACGTAATCCAGGCAGACGGGGGAACGCGTACGGCTTCAGTGACAGGAGCTTTTATTGCTCTCGCTATGGCTGTGCAGTCTTACCATGAGCAGGGGAAATTTAAAGGCTTTCCTATCACAGATTACTTAGCAGCGGTTTCCGTAGGCCTTAATGCTGACCAGGAAACTATCCTCGACCTTGCCTATGCAGAAGATTCGCAGGCAAATGTGGATATGAATGTAGTAATGACTGGAAAAGGCGAGTATGTAGAAGTACAGGGCACAGGCGAAGAAGCCTCGTACACAAGAGGGCAGCTTAATAGTATGCTCGACTCTGCAGAGGCGGGGATGCATGAAATCATTCAGCTTCAAAAGCAGGTTATCGGGCCTGCGGCAGCGTCTATTCAGGAGAACTTTTCAGATGACGACAGCGGAAGGGTGTTGTAATGAAAACGGTAGTGATAGCTACGAAGAACCCAGGAAAAGTAAAAGAGTTTGAACACATGTTTGGCAGTGAGTATAAAGTGGAATCGTTACTGGAGAAAAATATTGATGATATTCCAGAAACCGGCACCACCTTTGAAGAAAATGCCATTATTAAAGCAGAGGCTGTAAGAGATCAACTCAACTGCACGGTGGTTGCAGACGATTCTGGTCTGGAGATTGATGCCTTAGACGGGCGCCCGGGTGTTTACTCCGCACGTTTTGCGGGGGAAGAAAAAGATGATGAAGCGAATATAGAGAAAGTGTTACATGAAATGGAGCAGGTATCCCGTACCGGTCGCAGTGCCCGTTTTGTGTGTGTACTGGCTGTGGCATTTCCGGACGGCAGCGTGCATACATTTACGGGAACATGTGAAGGGGAAATAGCAGAAGCGAAAGCTGGGGATAACGGCTTCGGCTACGATCCTGTGTTTTATCTGCCGGACTACGGGAAAACGATGGCAGAGCTGACTGCAGAAGAAAAGCACCGCATCAGCCATCGGGGCAAGGCGCTTGAAAAGCTGCGCGTTCAGGGACAAAATCTTCTGCAGGAAGACTGACAATAATTTTTACGAATCATAGAGAGCTGGAGGCAGAATTAATGGACATTTTAGTGGTAAGCGACAATCATGGAAGTGAAGAAGTATTAAGGCAGGTGCTTGACCGTCATCAGGGAGGGGTGAGTGCTGTACTGCATTGCGGAGATTCGGAAGCCTCGCCGGATAATAAGCTGTTAAACAATGTGCATATCGTCCAGGGCAATGTGGACAGCCCGGGGAACTTTCCGGATGAATTAACAGTGAATGTAGGCCATATTAAAACGTACCTTACCCATGGACACTTGTACCAGGTGAAAACGTCTTATGCTTCGCTCTTTTCCAAGGCTGAGCAGATCAACGCGGATCTGGTTTGTTCCGGTCATACTCATGTGGCGGGAGCCTTTGAAGAGGATGGGACGATTTTTGTGAATCCAGGAAGCCTGCTTCTGCCGCAGGAGCGACCTGAGCAGACATATGCTATCGTAAATGTCTCTAACCAGGGCCAGTCGATCAACGTCCATTTCTATGAAAGAGAGTCAGGCAGCGAGCTTCTTGATCTTTCGCAAAGCTTTCCGTTTCCAGAGGGAGAATAAAATCCCTCCGGAAACCTTTATTGACTTTTATGAAAAAATATTTTAACATAATGAATGTCGCAAAAAACAGATGTCCCAGTAGCTCAGCTGGATAGAGCAACAGCCTTCTAAGCTGTAGGCCGCAGGTTCGAGTCCTGCCTGGGACACCATTTCCTAATTAATAATATGTTCAGAGACAGAAGAGGACCTCCTTTTCTGTCTCTTTTTTATTTATTTCCGGCAGCGAGAAAAGGAGCCGGAGAAAATGCATCAGGGTGCTTTTTCTCCGGCTTTAGAGAAAAAAGTGTCAGGTTATGTTCCGCGATGGTGGACAATAGAGCTTATATTTGATGTAGAAGTATAAATTATCTAAAAAGTTTATACAAAATGGTTGACCATAAACTGTATTCGGCGTAATATATACGTCAAACGTTAAAAATGTATTCAGAGAAAGAACATTTGCCTTTTGAGGGTGTACACGTTACCCTGTTCATTAAGAGGGCAGACGATAGATTGAAGGGACGCAGAGGTGATAGCAGTGGCGGAACAATGGATATTTTTGGACGGAGAGTTCGTCAAAAAGGAAGATGCTAAAATATCCGTATATGATCATGGTTTTTTATACGGTGACGGTGTCTTCGAAGGCATTCGCGTATATAACGGAAATATTTACAAACTGGATGAACACCTCTTGCGTTTATACCACTCTGCGAAATCGATTATGCTTGATATCCCTCAATCAAAAGAAGATATGACGGAAATTATCAGGCAGACGCTGCAGAAAAATAAACTTGAAGATGCTTATATCCGGCTTGTTGTTTCAAGAGGTGTGGGGAATCTTGGCCTGGATCCAGCATCGTGTGCAAACCCTTCTATTATAGTTATTGCAGAGGAGCTTGCAATCTATCCGAAAGAATTTTACGAGCACGGTCTTGAAATTGTGACAGTTGCTACCCGGCGGAACCGGCCGGATGTGTTAAGTCCGAAAGTGAAATCATTAAATTATTTAAATAATATACTGGTGAAGATGGAAGCGAGCCTTGCAGGGGTCAGTGAAGCGTTAATGCTTAACGACCAGGGCTATGTGGCGGAGGGCTCCGCAGATAATATCTTTATTATTAGAAACGGTGTGCTGATGACACCGCCAGGGTACATTGGTGCTTTGGAAGGCATCACCCGGCAGGCGATTCTGGAAATGGCTGAAGACATGGGTTATGACGTGCGCGAAGAAGCGTTTACGAGACATGATGTCTATACCGCAGAAGAAGTTTTTCTGACCGGCACAGCTGCAGAAGTTATTGCCGTTGTAAAGGTAGACGGAAGAGTAATCGGCAATGGCCAGCCGGGAGAAGAGACAAACCGGCTTCTGCGTGCGTTCAGGCAAAAGGTAGTGGAAGACGGAGTAAAAGTTTATTCAGACAATTCACGCATAGAGATTGGCTAATTGCCTGATTAGATGTACAATGTAATTAAATATTATTGATAAATCGACGACAGGGACCAGTAAATAATGGATTTTCCTTCACAGAGAGCTGCCGTGGCTGAAAGAGCAGCAGGAAATCGTATTGAACTCCCCCTTGAGAGCTTTCCTGAACCTGAGTAAGGAAGGCCGGATGCCGGCACGGCCTCCGTTATGGGAAACCGAACCGGAAAAACGGTTCTTAAGGCAATAAGCGTGAGCTTATTGTAAAAAAGGGTGGTACCGTGAAAAGCATACGTCTTTTCGCCCCTTTAGAGCAGCAGCAGCTGTCTATTGGAGGTGAAAGGGCGTTTTTTATTATCCGGAGAGGTCCTTTTTAAGGGTGGCGGCATTGACGAACGTATTGAGAAAAAAAGTGATTTGAGTATAAAAGGAGGAGCGAGTATGAACACAAGAGTGAGAGAAGTAAAAGGGCGCGAATTGAAAGACGAAAACCAGGAAATGAGTGGCTCAAGCATGCTGATCCAGGCTTTGGCCCGGGAAAATGTAGACACCATTTTTGGCTATCCCGGCGGAGCCATTCTTCCAACGTACGATGAAATCTACCGTACTGGTATTCGTCATATCCTCTCCCGGCATGAGCAGGGCGCTATTCATGCAGCAGAGGGGTACGCAAGAGTTTCAGGGAAGCCCGGTGTGTGTGTAGTGACTTCAGGCCCCGGAGCTACAAATGTGGTAACCGGCATTGCCGACGCCATGATTGACTCTCTCCCTCTTGTGGTGGTGACCGGCCAGGTGGCAACATCGGTGATCGGTACGGATGCTTTTCAGGAAGCGGATATCCTGGGTATTACGATGCCGATCACTAAGCATAATTTCCAGGCACGGACGGTGGAGGATCTTCCGAGAATTATCCGGGAAGCCTTCCATATTGCCACTACCGGACGTCCGGGGCCAGTCGTAATTGACCTTCCCAAAGACGTATCCATTGCCTCCGGGATGTTTCATTACGATGATGAGCCCAATCTCCCCGGGTATCAGCCGACGTACACACCGAACAAGCTTCAGATCCGCAAGCTTGCTGAAGCGGTGACGAAAGCGAAGCGTCCGGTTATTCTGTCGGGAGCAGGCATTCTGCATGCCGGCGCTTCCCCGGAACTGCTTGAATTTGTCGAACAGCAGCAGATCCCGGTCGCTTCTACGCTTCTTGGGCTTGGCGGGTTTCCCGGTTCTCATGAACTGGCGCTCGGCATGGCGGGTATGCACGGGACGTATGCAGCCAATATGGCTCTTCACGAAGCCGACCTGCTTATCAATATAGGCGCCCGCTTCGACGACCGTGTCACCGGCAATTTGGAGCACTTTGCCCCGCAGGCAACAGTTGCCCATATTGACGTTGATCCGGCAGAAATCGGTAAAATCATCGAAACACAGATTCCGGTAGTAGGCGATGCCAAAGAAGCATTGCGCCTGTTAAATGAAGTGAATCCGAAGCCGGGCGAAAGCGTGCGCTGGAGAATGAAAGTGGACGAATGGCAGCAGGAATTCCCGCTCTGGTACAAGGAAGGCTCTGAGTATATTAAACCGCAGAAGCTTACAGAGCTTGTGTACGAAAAAACCAATGGCGAAGCAATTATTACGACGGACGTCGGCCAGCATCAAATGTGGGCTGCCCAGTACTACAAATTTGACCATCCGAATGCCTGGGTAACAAGCGGCGGTCTTGGAACGATGGGCTTCGGTTTTCCGGCCGCTATCGGTGCCCAGTTCGCTGAGCCGGACCGTCAGGTGGTGGCTATTCTTGGAGATGCCGGCTTCCAGATGACGATGCAGGAGCTTTCCATCCTGCAGGAGTTGAATCTGCCGGTGAAGGTACTTCTGGTCAACAACGCCTCGCTCGGCATGGTCCGCCAATGGCAGCAGCTCTTCTATGAAGAGCGGTATTCCAACTCCCTGTTTCCAATTCAGCCGGATTTCGTGAAAATGGCGGAAGCGTATGACATTAAAGGATATAAAATTACCGACGAAAATGAAGTGGCGGGAGTGCTTGAAGAAGCATTCAACTACAACGGCCCGGTGCTTATCGACTGCAGAGTACACGAAGAAGAAAACGTGTATCCGATGATCGCTCCCGGGCAGGGGCACCATCAAATGGAAGGAGTGAAACCATGAGGCGGACCATTACAGCGACAGTAAACAATACAACAGGAGTGATGAACCGCATTACGGGTTTGTTTGCCCGCCGTCATTTTAATATCGAAAGCATTACGGTTGGAATGACGGAAAACCCGGAAGTGTCGAGGATGACATTTGTGGTGAATGTGAGCGACCAGCGGGGGCTCGACCAGGTCATCAAGCAGCTGAATAAGCAGGTGGATGTATTAAAAGTCCGTGATATTACCGATGAAGCGATTGTATCCAGAGAACTTGCAATGATTAAAGTCATGACAGTCTCCGGCCAGCGTGGAGAAATATCGGATTTAATTGCCCCGTTCCGGGCCACAGTTATCGATGTGGGCAGAGAAAGCGTCACGATTCAGGTAACCGGAGACACGCCGAAAGTGGAAGCACTCATCGATCTGTTAAGGCCTTACGGCATTAAAGAAATGGCCCGCACGGGTGTAACGGCCTTTCAACGGGCAACGAAAAAAAGCAGTGATCAAACCAGGTATTCCATTATTAATTAATGAGTATTCATAAAAGGAGAGGTTCCAGCAATGGCAAAGGTATTTTATAACAACGATGTAAATGAGGCAGCACTTCAGGAGAAAACAGTAGCGATCGTAGGGTATGGCTCACAGGGGCACGCTCACGCACAAAACCTCCGGGAAAGCGGTGTTCACGTTATCATCGGGCTCCGCAAAGGAAAGTCGTGGGACAAGGCTTCGGAAGATGGATTTGAAGTATATTCAGTAAAAGAAGCGTCGGCGAAAGCAGACGTCATCATGATCCTGCTTCCGGATGAGTATCAGCCGACGATTTACACAGAAGAGATCAAGCCGGAGCTTAAAGCTGGAAAAGCGATTGCGTTTGCGCACGGTTTCAATATTCATTTCAGCCAGGTTCTCCCACCGGAAGATGTGGACGTATTCATGGTGGCACCGAAAGGGCCGGGACATATTGTTCGCCGGACATTTGAACAGGGAGCCGGAGTGCCTGCCCTGTATGCTGTTTACCAGGATGCAAGCGGAAATGCTACAGACTCTGCGCTTGCTTATGCAAAACAAATCGGTGCGGGACGTGCCGGAATTCTGGAAACGTCGTTCCAGGAAGAAACAGAAACTGACCTTTTCGGAGAGCAGGCTGTTCTTTGCGGCGGAACGTCCGCGCTCGTTAAAGCCGGATTCGAAACGCTTGTTGAAGCCGGATATCAGCCGGAAATTGCATACTTCGAGTGCCTGCACGAGCTGAAACTGATCGTTGATTTGATGTATGAAGGCGGCCTTGAAGGCATGCGCCATTCCATTTCAGACACAGCCCAGTGGGGAGATTTTCAGGCTGGACCGCGCATCGTAACGGAAGATACTAAACAGGCTATGAAAGGCATTCTGACCGATATTCAAACTGGCCGTTTTGCCAAAGGATGGATCGCAGAAAATCAGGCGAACCGTCCAGAGTTCAACGCTACCAATGCCCGTGAAAGAAATCATCTCGTTGAGCAGGTAGGCCGCGAACTCCGCGAAATGATGCCGTTTGTTAACCCAAATTCCAAGGGAGTGTAATGCTGTGAAAAACATTAACGTTTTCGATACGACGCTTCGAGATGGAGAGCAGACGCCGGGCGTCAACCTGAACTTTGAAGAAAAGCTTCAAATTGCGAAACAGCTCGAACGTCTGGGTGTTGATATTATTGAAGCGGGATTTCCAGCCGCTTCTAAAGGCGATCTTCGTTCTGTGAAGGAAATTGCGGATACTGTCAAAAACAGTTCAGTAACCGGGTTGTCCCGGGCACTGACTTCTGATATCGATGCCTGCTGGGAAGCGTTAAAAGGAGGGGCAGAGCCAAGGATCCACGTATTTTTGGCTACATCCCCCATCCATCGCGAGCATAAGCTCCACATGACCCAGGAACAGGTGATTGAGACAGCAGTTAATGCGGTACGCTATGCAAAAGAGCGTTTTGCCAAAGTCCAGTTTTCTGCAGAGGATGCCTGCCGGACAGAGCTTCCGTTCCTGGCGGAAGTTGTCGAAGCAGTCATTGATGCCGGAGCAGACGTAGTAAACCTGCCGGACACGGTCGGATTTATTATGCCGGAGGAGATTCGCAGCATGTTCCGCTATATAAAAAACGAAGTGCCGAACGCAGATAAAGCTGTACTATCTGCGCATTGTCATGACGATCTCGGCATGGCGACTGCTAATTCGCTGGCAGCTGTAGAAGGCGGAGCAGAGCAGGTGGAATGTACGATTAATGCTGTCGGGGAACGTGCCGGCAATGCTTCGTTGGAAGAAATTGCTGTAGCTCTTCATATCCGGAATGATTTTTACGGAAAATCCACCAATATTACGCTGAACGAAATTAAACGGACAAGCAGCCTTGTCAGTTCACTGATGGGGATGCAGGTTCCAAACAATAAGGCCGTCGTCGGCGACAACGCATTTGCCCATGAATCCGGGATTCATCAGGACGGCGTGCTGAAAGAAACATCCACGTATGAAATTATTACGCCGGAGCTCGTCGGTGTGGAAGCCAACCGGATGGTACTCGGCAAACTTTCCGGGCGTCATGCTTTTAAAGAAAAGATTATTTCTCTCGGCTATAATGCGACCGAAGAAGAGATTAAGAAAGTATTTAAATCATTCAAAGAGCTTGCAGATAAGAAAAAAGAAATTACCAATGAGGATATTTTTGCTTTAATGGCCGATGAAAAAGCCGGCGATGCAATGAAATATTATTCTCTTGAGACACTGCAGGTGACGTACGGCACCTCAAATATCCCGACAGCGACGGTTACGTTGCTCGATCAGGCAGGAGAGCGTATCGAACAAGCAGGTACTGGTTCAGGCAGTGTAGAGGCCCTTTACAACACGCTTGAAAAAATTGTAGGTGAAGGCTTTACGCTCCATGATTACCGTATCCAGTCCACTACCGGCGGCCGGGACGCGCTGGCAGAAGTATTTGTCCGGATGGCATTTGACGACACGGAATCCAGTGGACGTGGGACAGATAACGATGTGCTGGAAGCTTCCGCAAAAGCGTATATTAACGCCGTAAACCGTGTATTAAACCAGCGTCGTGCAGAAAACCAGCCTAAAGTAGCAAATATATCCACGCCATAAAATAATTACTGAAGCAGCGGACAAGGGAGAGATCGAAATGGAAAAAAAGATTGCGATCCTGCCCGGTGACGGTATCGGACGGGAAGTAGTAGAGGCAGCAGCACAGGTACTGAAGCAGATTGAAGCATCGTTTGACCATTCATTCACATTTGAATATGCAGATATTGGTGGAGGAGCAGTGGATGATTACGATGATCCCCTCCCTGCTCACACGCTCGATATTTGTAAAAGAAGCGATGCCATTCTGCTCGGTGCAGTCGGAGGCCCGGCGTGGGACCACCTTCCGGGAGAGAAGCGTCCAGAAAAAGGACTGCTCCGCATTCGGAAAGAGTTAGGACTGTTTGCCAATCTGCGCCCGGTCCGCAGTTTCAAAAGTTTGCTGCACAGTTCACCCCTGCGTGAAGAAGTGATCGACGGAGTCGATGTAATGATTGTCCGGGAATTGACCGGAGGTCTTTATTTTGGGGAGCCGAGAGAGCGCCGGACTATCGACGGTGAAGAAGCGGCGGTGGACACATTAGTTTATAAAAAATCAGAAATCCGTAGAATTGTTCAGCAGGCCTTTGAAATTGCCCGTTTACGCACGCAAAAAGTAATATCAGTCGACAAAGCAAACGTTCTTGAATCAAGCCGCCTATGGCGGGAGACAGCGGAAGAAACAGCCAAAGACTACCCGGATGTGGAGCTTGAGCATATGCTCGTAGATAACGCAGCCATGCAGATTATGTACGATCCGAAAAAGCTGGACGTTATCGTCACAGAAAATATGTTCGGGGATATTTTAAGCGATGAAGCGTCGATGCTGACAGGATCGCTCGGTATGCTGCCTTCTGCGAGCATGGGCAGTGAAAAGCCCGCTTTGTATGAGCCGGTCCATGGCTCGGCTCCTGACATCGCCGGGCAGGGGACAGCGAATCCCCTGGCCACGATTGCTTCGAGTGCAATGATGCTGAAATATTCCTTTGGACTCCAGCGGGAATCAGATGTAGTGGAGGAAGCTATTGAACAGGTGCTCTCAGAAGGGCTGCTTCCGGCAGACTTAAGCAGGGATAAAACATCTGCTGCTTCAACGGAAGAAGTCACAAAAGCCGTATGCACTCATATTGCACGGCTGGCAGGAAAATAATAAAAGGAGGAAGTTCCATGAAGCCGAGAACAATCATTGATAAGATTTGGAACGAACATGCCGTTCGTGCCGAAGCGGGCAAACCGAATTTAATGTATGTTGATCTTCATATGGTCCACGAAGTCACGTCCCCACAGGCATTTGAAGGCCTTCGGCTGAGCGGGCGCCCGGTGAGGCGTCCGGATCTGACCTTTGCGACGATGGACCACAACGTACCGACGCTGAACCGGGAGTCTATTACGGATGCCATTTCCAAAAAGCAGATTGATACGCTGTTTGACAACTGCAAAGAATTTGGAGTGGAGCTTGCTGACATTCACAGCCCGAACAATGGTATTGTCCACATTATCGGTCCGGAGCTCGGGCTGACCCAGCCGGGGAAAACGATCGTGTGCGGCGACAGCCATACGTCAACGCACGGCGCTTTTGGGGCCCTGGCCTTTGGTATCGGTACAAGTGAAGTGGAACATGTGCTTGCCACTCAGACGCTTTGGCAGTCTCCTCCAAAAACGATGGAGGTCCATGTGGATGGAAGACTTGGCACCGGGGTCACAGCCAAGGACATTATTTTGTCGATCATCGCTAAATTTGGCGTTGATTTTGGCAGTGGTTATGTACTGGAATACACCGGTGAGGCAATTCGCGGACTGACGATGGAAGAGCGGATGACAATTTGTAATATGTCTATCGAAGCCGGAGCTCGTGCCGGCCTGATCAGCCCGGACCAGGTGACATTCGATTATTTGAAAGACCGCCGGTTTGTACCGGAGGGCGCAGAATTTGATGAAAAAGTGGAACAGTGGCGTCAGCTTGCTACAGATGAAGGAGCCGAATACGACGAGCGCGTAGTGATCCCCGCAGATGAGATCGAACCGATGGTGACATGGGGAACCAACCCGTCCCAGGGTGTAGGTATTCACGGTACGGTTCCTTATCCGGAAGACGGAAAAAGCGCTACGGAGAAAAAAGTGATCAAAACATCGCTCGATTATATGGCTTTGGAGCCGGGGACGAAAATTACAGATATTCATGTGCAGCACGTGTTTCTTGGTTCCTGTACCAACGCACGTATCGGAGACCTTCGTGAAGCTGCTAAAATTATCCGCGGCAACAAAGTAGCTGACGGTATCCGCGCGATGGTGGTACCCGGGTCCCAACAGGTGAAAATGCAGGCAGAGGAAGAAGGACTCGACCAGGTATTTAAAGAAGCTGGATTTGAGTGGAGAGACTCCGGGTGCAGCATGTGCCTTGGCATGAACCCTGATTTTGTACCGGAGGGAGAGCGCTGTGCCTCCACGTCCAACAGAAACTTTGAAGGCAGACAGGGAAAAGGTGCAAGAACGCACCTGGTCAGCCCGGCTATGGCAGCAGGGGCTGCTATCTATGGACACTTTGTGGATGTACGAAAATTAGATCAGACAGTTTCTTCATAAGGAGGTGGCAGCATGGAAGCACTCACAGTACACGAAGGAAATACGGCAGTACTTGAACGGGCAAACGTGGACACGGACCAGATTATTCCGAAGCAGTTTTTAAAACGCGTAGAACGTACCGGGTTCGGTCAGTTTTTATTTTTCGACTGGCGCTTCAAGTCAGATGGTGAAGAAGACCCTTCCTTTGAGCTGAACTACCCGTCAGCAGCCAATGCCTCAATTTTGATTGCCGATCATAATTTTGGTTCAGGCTCGTCGAGGGAACACGCTCCGTGGGCCCTGCAGGATTACGGGTTTCGCGTTATTATTGCTCCCAGTTATTCAGATATTTTTTACAATAACTGCGTCAAAAATGGAATACTGCCAGTGCGGCTGCCCGAAGATCAGGTTTATGAACTGATGCAGAATGGGAATGATAAAGAATACCACTTGACAGTAGATTTACAAAACCAGCAAATCTCTGATAAAGATGCGGATTTTCAGGCAACATTTGAGATAGATCCGTATTGGAAGGAAATGCTGTTAAACGGATGGGATGAAATTAGTATTACGCTCCAATATGAAGAGGATATTGAAGCTTATGAAAAACGGGTCAAAGTTTAACGGGGAAGGCGGCCCACAGCGGCCGTCTTGATTTTTACATTAAGCTCTAATGAACGCAGTTATTCATACATACATATACTATTTGGTCTGCCCATATAAAAAATTTATGATCTACTGGCATAGCGGATTTGCAAAGAAGGAGGCTTCAGATGGATAAAAGGCTGAATCAGAAGGTTGTTTCTTTCCCCGGAGCAGCGGGACAATTGGTTAAACAGGGGCTCGAACAGCTGAAGTCCGGGGAAAAAGAGCAGGCTGTTCATGTTTTTCGCCAGGCACTGGTTCACGAGAGCGATAATCCGGACGCTTCCTACGGCCTTCTTTTAGCTTATGCGGAAGCAGGACAGCTGCAGGAAGCAGCCGGATGGGCAGAAGAACTGCTTAAAGACAATACCAGTGACCTTCTCGAAATTCTGCACGTATACGTGCCGGTATTAGCACAGCTTGGCAGGTACGACCAGGTAGTTGAAACACTGGATGAAGTACAGCATACAAAAGAAGTGCCTGCCCATCTGAGAGAACAGTTTCAGGAGTTATATACCCTGGCCGACGGCATGATACAGATGGAAGCGGAAACGGAAGAATACGATACAACGCTTGAGGGACGTTCTTCGCTTCCGATGGAATGGGAAATGGTGCTTCGAATGGGCACGGAGGACCAGAAGCTGCATGTGTTAAACGTGCTTCGGAAAGAAGGGCCGGAAAAATGGATGCCTGCAATAAGGGAGCTGCTGGCCCGTCCGGAAACATCACCATTAATGAAAAGCTTTCTTCTTCTGCTTTTAAAGGACTGGCAGATCGAAGACGCTGTCTGGGTGCAGAAACTGGGCAGGAAAGGGGAGTTCGCCCCGTCAACGCTTCCGGCTTTGGAAGAGAGCAGCTCGTATAAAGAGTCCTTGTTTCTGCTCGACCGTTCACTTGGTGACAAAGATCCGGTCCTTCTGCAGCACGCGAAAGAGCTGCTGCAGCAGCTGTTATTGTATTACTATCCTTTTCCTCCTTCGGTTCAGATTGAAGTGCTGGCAGCAGTTCTGCATTTTGAGACGTTCCGGCAGTTTGAGCCGCTCCCGGACGAACAGGGTATCAGGGATTTTTATGGAGTAGCTGAACCAAGCTTTAAATCGATGCAGCAGGAATATGAAAGAATCCAGGGGTTCATTCAGGAAATCTGAAATGCCCCCCCATTTGAAGTGATGTTTAATCCCTTGTGGGAGTAAGTTTAGCGGAAAATGAATCATTCATTGAAATGGTTTAGTGTTATGTTATAATAGGGTAGTTGTTTACACGGTAGAACCTAGTTATTTGGAGGGAATTTGAATGAATGCCAGTTGGGAAAAGAAAGAAGGAAACCAGGGAGTCTTAACCGTAGATGTAGAATCCGAACGGTTTGACAAAGCTCTGGATCAAGCATTTAATAAAGTGAAAAACGATGTATCTATTCCAGGATTTCGTAAAGGGAAAGTGCCACGGAAGCTTTTCGAAAGCCGTTTTGGAGTCGAGTCTTTATACCAGGACGCCCTGGACATCCTGCTTCCGGATGTTTATGCCGAAGCAGTTGATGAAGCGGGTATTGAGCCAGTGGACCGCCCGGAAATCGATGTAGAAGAAGTGGAAAAAGGCAAAGACCTGAAATTCACTGCTACAGTAACCGTAAAGCCGGAAGTAGAACTCGGCGAGATTAAAGGACTCGAAGTAGAAGAGTTTGATACCTCTGTATCAGAAGAAGAAGTAAACCAGGAGCTTGAAAATCTTCAAAGCAAATATGCAGACCTTGCCGTAGTAGAAGAGGGTGAAGTGCAGGACGGAGATACCGCTGTGCTCGACTTCGAAGGTTTTGTAGATGGAGAAGCTTTTGAAGGCGGCAGTGCGGAAAACCACTCGCTTGAAATCGGCTCTAATTCCTTCATTCCAGGATTTGAAGAGCAGGTTGTAGGCATGCAGCCGGGCACAGAAAAAGATATTACGGTTACTTTCCCGGAAGAGTACCATGCTGAAAATCTTGCCGGGCAGGAAGCGGTCTTTCATGTTAAACTTCACGAAATCAAGCGTAAAGAGCTTCCAGAGCTCGACGATGAATTCGCGAAGGACGTAGAAGAGCATGAAGCAGAAACGCTCGACGAGCTTAAACAGGCAGTACGCCATCAGCTTGAACACGACCGTGAGCATGAAAAAGAACATCACGAGCGCGACGCTGTAGTTGAAGAAGCAGCGGAGAAAGCTTCTGCGGAGATTCCGCAGGCAATGATCAACACAGAATCCGACCGCATGCTTCAGGAATTCAGCCAGCGCCTTCAGTCCCAGGGAATGACTCTTGAAATGTACCAGCAGGTTACTGGTACAGACGAAGAAGGCATGAAAGAGCAGTTCCAGCCGGAAGCTGAAAAACGCGTCCGCATGAACCTGACTCTTGAAGCTGTAGCTGAGCAGGAAAACCTCGAAGCAAGTGAAGAAGACGTGGAAAACGAACTTCAAAAAATGGCTGATATGTACCAGCGCGATAAAGAAGAAATCCGCAGCCTTATCGAAATGCAGGGCGGCGTGGATATGCTGAAGCAGGATCTTCGTCTGCAGCGTGCTATTGACTATCTGGTTGAGCACAGCAAAACTGTACCGAAGAAAGAAAAGCCGGAAGCTGAAGAAGCAGAAAACGAATAAGGCAGAAATGCTGAAAAAATCCTGAGGGTGAGGTATGCCTTCAGGATTTTTCCGCCTGAAAAGGTCAAAAATCAGCATGTTCCGGCTGCCCAGACTAAGAGGTATTGTTTCGATTTCCATAGGAAAGTATGATACAATTCAACTCAAGCGCAATAATTGTGTTATTTAAAAACTTCCTATATAGTAAACGAAGAATTAATATTTGTGTTTAGGCAGAGCAGAGAATATGCCGCGTTGAGAAAAGTCATCGAAGGGCTTAATCAGACGGATTGATTGTATACATTACGCTGCTTTAAATGTTTCATATTTAGGTGAGGGGTGAACCAGTTGATTAAATTCAATGAAGAAAAAGGACAATTGAAATGTTCCTTCTGTGGAAAAACTCAGGATCAGGTTCGTAAACTGGTCGCCGGGCCCGGTGTATACATTTGTGACGAATGTATCGAACTGTGCACGGAGATCGTGGAAGAAGAATTAGGCTCAGAAGAAGAAGTGGAATTCGAAGAAATTCCGAAGCCATACGAAATCAATGAAACACTCGATGATTATGTTATCGGCCAGGAAAGAGCGAAAAAATCGCTTTCTGTAGCTGTCTATAACCACTATAAGCGTGTGAATTCCACAAAGAAAACCGACGACGTGGAACTGGCTAAAAGTAATATAGCGCTCTTAGGCCCGACAGGTAGCGGGAAAACGCTCTTAGCTCAGACGCTGGCCCGTATTTTGAACGTTCCGTTTGCGATCGCAGACGCAACTTCTCTAACGGAAGCAGGGTATGTGGGTGAAGACGTGGAAAACATTCTGCTGAAGCTGATTCAGGCAGCTGATTATGATACAGAAAAAGCAGAAAAAGGGATCATTTACATCGATGAAATCGATAAAGTAGCCCGTAAATCAGAAAATCCTTCCATCACCCGCGACGTATCCGGGGAAGGTGTTCAGCAGGCGCTTCTGAAAATTCTGGAAGGAACAACAGCCAGTGTTCCTCCGCAGGGAGGCAGAAAGCATCCTCATCAGGAATTTATCCAGATTGATACGAGCAATGTGCTGTTCATTTGCGGCGGTGCGTTTGATGGCATCGAACAGATTGTAAAAGAACGCCTTGGACGTAAAATTATCGGTTTTGGAGCAGAATCTGAAAATGCTGAAATGGGCCACGATGAATACATGAGCCGGATTCTTCCGGAAGACCTGCTGCGCTATGGTCTGATTCCTGAATTTATCGGCCGTATCCCTGTTATTTCCAGCTTGTCGCAATTAGATGAGGAAGCATTGATTGAGATCCTGACCCAGCCGAAAAACGCGCTCGTCAAGCAGTATCAGAAGCTGCTCGAAATGGATGAAGTCGAGCTCGAATTCACCGAAGACGCGCTGCGTGCAATTTCGCGAAAAGCAATTGAACGGAAGACCGGAGCACGTGGGCTGCGTTCCATCATCGAGGGCATCATGCTTGATGTAATGTATGATCTGCCTTCTAAAGAAGAAATTGTTTCCTGCACTATTACAGCAGAAAGCGTAGATAGTGACGGGTCGCCTCTTCTGAAAACAAAAGATGGCAAAGAAGTAACGTTAAAACAGTACAAACCAAAAGAAAGTGCATAAACGGTTTTTCGCCTGAATGAAAAGGGACCTTATACAGAAACCCCCGCATCCGTATGGTGCGGGGGTTCTGATTATTTATACATAGCATTTATAGATAACTTCCTGTCAATGAGTAATGTTTCATAGACAGTAATTTTATAAATAGGATAAAATAAATAGTATACCTTTAGTACGTAACAACCGCATCACTGCATAACAGTAAACGAACATAATTTGACAATAGAGGTGTTAGCGAATGCCAAATACAACGACGATCTCCATACCGATGCTGCCGCTTCGCGGGCTGCTTGTGTTTCCGTCGATGGTGCTTCATTTGGATGTGGGAAGAGATAAATCCGTGGAAGCCCTGGAGCAGGCGAATGCTAAGGACAGCCGGATTCTGCTCGTGACGCAGAAAGATTTATCAATAGATAATCCGGGAGAAGCTGATGTATACCATGTTGGTACAGTGGCAAAAATCAAGCAGATGCTGAAGCTTCCAAACGGAACCATCCGTGTACTTGTGGAAGGCCTGGAGCGCGCAGAGATAAAAGAATTTATCGATAAGGATTCTTTTTTCGAAGTGGAAATGGAAGTACTGCCTACGGAAGAGCACGCGGACTCTGCTGAGGAACAGGCATTAATGAGAAAGGCACTGGAAGCTTTTGAACAGTATGCTACTGCTTCTAAGCGTATTTCCAGTGAAACGATACAATCGGTGCAGGATATTGCGGGGGCTGACCGGCTTGCTGATATGATCAGCTCTCATCTGCCGTTAAAAGTGGCAGAGAAGCAGGAGCTGCTCGAACAGTTCACTGCTTCGGAGCGTCTGCGCAAAATTATCGATATACTGCAGAAAGAACAGGAAGTATTGGGCCTTGAAAATCAGATCGGGCAGCGTGTGAAAAAATCGATGGAAAAAACGCAACGGGAATATTACCTTCGCGAACAAATGCGGGCGATCCAAAAAGAACTCGGAGAGACTGATGGAAAAGAAAGCGAAGCGGATGAACTCAGAGAAAAAATACAGCAGGCAAAAATGCCGGAACAGGTTCAGGAAAAGGCTGAGCGGGAGCTCCGCCGCTATGAAAAGATGCCAGGAGCTTCTGCAGAGACTTCCGTTATCCGGACATATATTGAATGGCTTGTCGATATACCGTGGTATGAGGAAACAGAAGACCAGCTCGATATTAAGCGTGCCCAGCGGATTCTCGATGAAGATCATTACGGGCTCGAAAAGGTGAAGGACCGGGTACTTGAGCACCTAGCCGTGCAGCAGCTGACAGAATCAGTGAAAGGCCCGATTTTATGTCTGACTGGGCCGCCAGGCGTTGGGAAAACGTCTCTGGCGCGTTCTATTGCGCGATCGCTCGACCGTAATTTCACCAGAATGAGTCTTGGAGGTATCCGGGACGAAGCAGAAATCCGCGGCCATCGCAAAACCTATGTCGGTGCTATGCCTGGACGTATTATTCAGGGAATGAAAAAAGCCGGAACCGTTAATCCGGTATTTCTGCTTGACGAAATCGACAAAATGGCCAGTGATTTCCGGGGAGACCCATCTTCAGCAATGCTTGAAGTGCTTGATCCGGAACAAAATAATACATTTGAAGATCATTATGTGGAAGAGCCCTATGATCTTTCCAAAACGATGTTTATTACCACGGCGAACAATATGAACACCATCCCTGAGCCGCTGCTCGACCGGATGGAGGTTATCCGCATTGCCGGTTACACTGAACTTGAAAAAGAAGGAATTGCCAAAAACCACCTGGTGGCAAAACAGATCAAAGAAAACGGCTTAACCAAAGGAAGCATCCAGTTCCGGCAGGGGTCTCTTTTAAAGCTGATACGCGAGTATACGAGAGAAGCAGGAGTCCGTGGACTCGAGAGAGAAATTGCAGCGGTGTGCAGGAAAGCAGCAAAGCTGATCGTCATGGGGGAAAATAAAAAAGTAGTAGTAACACCGGCGAAAATCGAAGAACTGCTTGGACGTCCGCGGTACCGCTACGGACGTGCAGAAGAGGAAGACCAGGTGGGAGCAGCTACCGGTCTTGCCTATACGGCTGCCGGCGGAACGACTTTATCTATTGAAGTATCTCTCGCAAAAGGAAACGGGCAGCTGCAGTTAACCGGAAAGCTCGGCGACGTCATGAAGGAATCCGCGCAGGCAGCATTCAGTTATATTCGCTCCAAAGCGGATGAATGGGGCGTCGACCCGGATTTTCAGGAAAAATGGGACATTCATATTCACGTTCCGGAAGGGGCCACTCCAAAGGACGGTCCTTCCGCCGGTATTACGATTGCAACAGCCCTGGTGTCTGCATTGTCCGGTCGGAAAGTGAAAAAGGAAGTAGGGATGACCGGCGAAATTACTCTGCGCGGAAGAGTCCTTCCGATCGGCGGACTGAAAGAAAAATCAATGAGCGCCCACAGGGCCGGTCTGACGACGATCCTAATCCCGGCCGATAATGAAAAGGATTTGGAAGATATACCGGAGAGCATCAAAAAAGATATTACATTTATCACGGTGAAGCATCTCGATGAAGTGTTAAAAGAAGCATTGGAGGAGAAAAATGAAAGTTCATAAATCGGAGCTGGTTATAAGTGCGGTCAGCCCTAAGCAGTACCCGGAAGGGGGGCTCCCGGAAATAGCTCTGGCCGGGAGGTCCAACGTTGGGAAGTCTTCGTTCATTAATTCCCTGTTAGCGAGAAAAAACCTGGCCCGTACCTCTTCAAAGCCCGGCAAAACACGTACACTCAACTTTTATAATATCGAAGACCGCTTTTTGTTTGTAGACGTCCCCGGCTATGGCTATGCGAAAGTATCGAAAAGCGAACGGGCTGCCTGGGGCGAAATGATGGAGGAGTATCTCAAAAGCAGAGACGTACTGAAGGCTGCTTTTATGATTATTGATTTTCGCCACGAACCGACAAAAGACGATATTGCCATGTACGATTATTTGAAATTTCATGAGCTGCCGGTTGTTATTATTGCAACAAAGGCAGACAAAATCACAAAAAATAAACGCCCACGCCATTTAAAACGTGTTAAAGAAACGCTTAAGCTGAAGCCGGAGGACCAGACGGTCGTGTTTTCTGCAGAAACCGCACAGGGCAAAGATGAAGCATGGCGTGCCATTGAGCAGTTTATTTGAAAATGATATGTGGAAGATTTACATTGGAACGGTGAGTAAAAGACAGATACAGCAGAAAAACTGTCAGCCCTTGTTCACAAATTGATGTCAAAAGATAAATAGTTGTGTGATACAATGGGTTGTGTGAAGAGTGGAACGTATAAAGAGAGTTAAACATTTGGTGGTTGCATTAAACATGGTATTGATGACGCAGGGGGTGAAGATACGAACATGCATATTATTGTCGCTGGATTAGACTATAAAACAACTCCAGTTGAAACGAGGGAACGATTGGCTTTTCAAGAGGACACGCTTCCTCAGGCACTGCAGGAGCTTCGTGACATGAAAAGTATCCTGGAATGCGTCATCGTATCTACTTGTAACCGGACAGAGGTGTATGCAGTCGTCGACCAGCTGCATACAGGAAGACACTTTGTGAAAAAATTTCTGGGCCGCTGGTTCGAAATGCCACAGGAAGATTTTGGCCCATTTTTAAATATACGCGAAAACGATGCAGCGGTGCAGCATTTGTTTCAGGTCGCAAGCGGTCTTGATTCCATGGTAATTGGTGAAACGCAAATACTGGGGCAGGTGAAAAATGCCCTTGCTACAGCCCATGAAAATGAAACGACCGGCACGATATTTAATGAACTGTTTAAACGTGCAGTCACGTATTCCAAACGGGCCCATCACGAAACAGAAATTAACGACAACCCTGTATCAGTCAGCTATGCAGCTGTTGAACTTGGTAAAAAAGTGGTCGGTTCGTTCAAAAACAAGCGGGTGCTTGTTTTGGGTGCCGGAAAAATGAGTGAATTGACAGCCAAACATCTTCACTCCGGCGGTGCTGCTGAAGTGACGGTGTTTAACCGGACGTATGAAAAAGCAGAACAGATCGCCACGCAGTTTAACGGGAAAGCAAAACCAATGGAAGAACTGACTGATGCGCTTGCACAGGCAGATGTTTTAATTTCTTCCACCGGTTCGGATGCATATGTGCTGAGTAAAGAGCAGGTGGCTTCTGCCAATAAAAAACGCAAAGGCAAACCGCTGTTTATGGTTGATATTGCGGTTCCAAGAGATTTGGATCCGGCATTGAATCAGCTCGATAACGTTTTTTTGTATGACATTGATGACCTGCAGGATATTGTGAATTCCAACATGGAAGAACGCAAAAAAGCTGCAGCACTGATGGATAGAATGATCCATGCCGAAGTCTCGGACTTCAAGGACTGGGTTCATACCCTTGGAGTTGTACCGGTAATTTCAGCTCTTCGGACAAAAGCTCTGGCTATTCAGGCAGATACCATGGACAGTGTGGAACGGAAGCTGCCGGAGCTTACCGAGCGCGAAAAGAAAGTGCTGCGTAAGCACACGAAAAGCATCATCAATCAAATGATTAAAGATCCGATAACTAAAGCTAAAGAAATGGCTGATAACAACGATGCAGAAGAAATGCTGCAGCTGTTTACTGAAATCTTTGCTCTTGAAGAGGAAGTAGAAGAAGCCAGAGCAGCAGAGGAGCGCCAGATACGCAAGGAAGAAGCGGAGGAGGAATGGAATGCCTCCAGAGAATCGCGCGGGTTCCGTCTTCCATATGCTTATGCGACAGATGTCGCTGTTCGTTCCTAAGAGAGGGGCGTCAGGATGGTTGCAGCCGAAGGAATTATTTATATCGTAACGATTGTACTATACGGCCTGAGCGTCCTTTGCTACTTCGTTGATTTTTCTCAAACCAACCGGAAGGTGAACCGACTCGCCTTCTGGTTGCTTTCTATTGTCTGGACTTCGCAGACGGCCTTTTTAGTACTTAGAATATTTATGTATGATCGTGCACCAGTAATCACGCCTTTTGAAGGCATGTATTTCTATGCGTGGTCGCTTGTGACCATTTCACTTATAGTGAACTGGTTTTTTCGAATGGATGTACTGGTTTTCTTTTTAAATGTGATCGGATTTCTGCTGATGACGTTCAGCTCTTTTTCGTTTAACGGCGATATCCCAAACGAGCTTGAGACGCTGCTCTTGTCTGAGACACTCGTCGTGCATATTATTTTTATTCTGCTTTCTTATGCTTCGTTTACACTGGCATTTGTATTCTCCGCGATGTATGTGCTGCAGCATCAGCTTTTAAAAAGAAAGCAGTGGGGGAAACGGTTAATCAGAATGGAAAACCTGCCGAAAATGGAGAAGCTGGCAGGCACGACTACTGTGATTGGAGTGCCTCTTTTATTCGTGGGGCTGGTGTTTGGTTTTCTCTGGGCAGGCAGATGGTACGACTCTCTCCCGTGGCAGGACGCAAAAGTCATCGGTTCGATCATTCTGCTTAGCTTTTACAGTACGTATATATATTTGCTGGCCGTTCATCACTGGCGCGGGTACCGGATGGCGCTTTTAAACGTTGCCTGCTTTGTCGTTTTACTCATTAACTATTTTATTTCCAGTGATTTGAGTCAGTTTCATATATGGTACTTATAACAATTATGAACGCTTAGAAAGGAATGGCTAGACGCATGCGCACAATTACCCTGGGCACTAGAAAAAGCAATCTGGCATTAAAACAAACGGAGTGGGTGCAGCAGGAGCTTGAAAAGCTGGACCTGCCTTATCGTTTTGAAGTGAAAAAAATCTCTACAAAAGGTGACCGTGTTCTGGATCGAACACTATCTAAAGTTGGCGGAAAGGGCCTGTTTGTAAAGGAAATTGAACAAGCACTTGCAGACGGCGAAATTGATATAGCTGTGCACAGCATGAAGGATCTTCCGGGAGAGATGGCAGAAGGCTTCGAAGTCGGCGCTGTCACAAACCGGGTGGACCCTCGGGATGCTTATATTGCAAACGATCATGTAAAATTTCATAATCTGCCGCTTGGAGCAGTGGTTGGTACGAGCAGTCTGCGGCGCACATCCCAAATTAAAGCAGAGCGCCCGGATTTAAACGTCCAGTGGATTCGGGGCAATATTGAAACCCGGCTTCGGAAACTGCGAGAGGAAAGCTTTGATGCTATTATTTTAGCCGCCGCCGGCCTGGAGCGCATGGGCTGGAGCGATGAAATTGTCACGGAATTTCTCGAGCCCAATATGTGTGTACCAGCTGTAGGTCAGGGAGCACTTGGTATTGAGTGCCGCAGCGGGGACGAAGATATATTAAAGATCATTCAGCACCTTCACGATGAGCCGGTAGCAGTATGTGTAGCTGCGGAGCGGGCCTTCCTGAAAGCCGTAGAGGGAGGATGTGCAGTGCCAATCGGCGGATACGCCACGCTTAATAAACAGGGTAATGTGCAATTAACCGCAATGATCGGCTCTACGGATGGACGCAAAATACTAAAAGAAAAGCTCACGGGTGACAATCCGGAAGAAATGGGCAGAAAGGCCGCGCACGCCCTGCTTGGACGAGGCGGCAAAGAAATTCTGGAACAGGCCCGGGAAGAGATGGGGGAAGAGTAGTGACAGCAACAGTACTGGTGACAAGAGGAGCCGGCCAGAACGCAAGTCTGGTGCGGGGTCTTCAGTCTGCAGGCTGTTGTGTCAAAGCGGTGCCGGTTATTACAACCGTACCGGTACTGGGCAGAGAAAAAGCAATGGCGGAGTGGTGGCAGAGCGGTGAGATAGACTGGATGCTGGTAACCAGCGTGAATACCGTCTATTATCTGGCGGAATGGCAAAAAAGGTATGGTCTGGGTGTTCCTTCCGGATTAAAAACTGCTGCTGTTGGGCCAAAGACCAAACAAGCGCTCGAACAGGAAGGCTTTCAGGTAGAACTGATGCCAGAACAATATAAAGCCGTTTCGTTAGCTGAATCAGCCGGACGGGTAATCGGCCGGCGGGAAAATGTGCTTCTTCCTCAAAGCGCCCAGGCGGCTGACACCTTGTACCGGTCGCTTACAGCCCAGGGTCTAAGCGTATGGGTATGGCATTTGTATACGACGGTACCGGAAGAAAAAAATGAGTCTGTTCTGCAGACGACCTTAAAGCACCGGGAAGTTGATGTCCTGATGGCAGCAAGCCCTTCCTCTGTAGATGCATTGTATCGGCTTGCAGGAGCTTACCGGCAGGAGCTTTTGGCTGTTCCCGTAGTGGCCATCGGCCCTTCGACTGGACGCGCTGCCCGCGAGAGCGGATTCAAGTATGTTTACGAAGCAGAGATTCATTCCGTGGAAGGAATGATAGAAAAAACCAAGGAAATTATTTAGGAGGCTTAACATTGGCTGATTTACATTTCCGCCGGCACCGCAGATTGCGGACAACGCCTGGTATACGAGCAATGGTCAGAGAAAATGAACTAAGACCCAACGATTTGATTTATCCTATTTTTGTCGTCGAAGGGGAAAATGTGCGCAAAGAAGTACCGTCCATGCCGGGGGTCTATCACGTTTCGCTGGATTATTTGGATACGGAAATGGACGAATTGGAATCCCTCGGTATTCCGAGCGTCATCGTGTTTGGCGTGCCTCACGAGGAGGAAAAAGACGCCGAAGGAACGCCGGCTTTTCTGAAAGACGGAATTGTCCAGCGGGCGATCCGGCAGATTAAAGAAAATCATCCGGCTTTAACAGTGATTGCAGATACCTGTCTGTGCCAGTACACAGACCACGGACACTGCGGGGTTATTCATAACGGCTACGTGGATAACGATGAGTCGCTGAGAAATCTAACAGAAACCGCAGTCTCCCAGGCGGAAGCCGGGGCAGACATTATTGCGCCGTCGAACATGATGGACGGCTTTACAGCGGCTATTCGGGAAGGGCTCGATAGAGCAGGGCACGTCACGGTGCCGCTGATGTCCTACACAGTTAAATATGCCAGTGCCTTTTACGGGCCGTTCCGTGACGCGGCTCACAGCACACCTTCGTTTGGGGACCGGAAAACCTATCAGATGGACCCTCCGAACCGGCTTGAAGCGTTAAAAGAAGCGGAAACTGATGTTGAAGAAGGAGCTGATTTTCTCATTGTGAAGCCGGCCCTTGCTTATCTCGATATTGTAAGAGAAGTGAAAGAGCGGACCGGTTATCCAGTGGTAGCGTATAACGTTTCCGGGGAATATGCGATGATTAAAGCCGCCGCCCAGAACGGATGGGTGAACGAAAAGGATATTGTCATGGAAAAGCTCACAAGCATGAAACGTGCCGGAGCTGATCTGATTGTGACGTATTTCGCCAAAGATGCTGTCCGTTATATGCAGGAAAACAATAAATGATAGAAACAAGCTCTGGAAGGTATTCAGTCCAGGGCTTGTTTTCGTTATACTAAGGACGGGAATAGCAAAAAAGATAACTTTTAAGTATCCAGGAGGTATGACATGAAATCGTATCATAATTCAATACATGCACATGAACGAGCAAAAAAAGTAATGCCGGGCGGTGTCAGCAGTCCCGTACGGACATATGAATCTGTCGGTCATCCGGCCGTTTATATGGACGAAGGCAAAGGGTCCCGCATTAAAGATATCGACGGCAATGAATACATTGATTATGTAATGTCCTGGGGGCCGCTTCTTCTCGGGCACGCAAATGATCATGTTGTCGACAGTTTAAAAATTGTGGCTGAAAAAGGCACGAGCTTCGGCGCTTCGCACGTAACAGAAGCCGGTCTGGCAGAGCTTGTCGTGGACCGGGTGCCTTCCATTGAAGTCGTCCGGATGGTGAACTCCGGCACGGAAGCGACAATGAGTGCGCTGCGTCTCGCCCGCGGGTTTACCGGCCGGGACAAAATCGTAAAAATGGAGGGCTGCTATCACGGCCACGGAGACTCTCTTCTCATTCGAGCCGGCTCCGGCGTTGCCACTCTTGGTCTGCCGGACAGTCCGGGCGTTCCTGGTTCGATCGCCCAGAACACGCTTACCGTTCCGTACAACGATCTCGACAGCCTGCAGAAGGCATTCGATGAATACGGAGATGAAATCGCCGGGGTCATCCTTGAGCCTGTTACCGGGAACATGGGTGTTGTCACTCCGGGTGAAGGATTTTTGGAAGGCGTCCGTGACATTACGAACCAGTACGGCAGTCTGCTGATTTTTGATGAAGTCATGAGCGGCTTCCGGGTGGACTATAACAGCGCTCAGGGCCACTACGGAGTGACTCCGGATCTCACGTGTCTTGGAAAGGTGATCGGCGGTGGACTTCCGGTGGGAGCCTACGGCGGCCGTGCCGATATCATGCAGCAGATTGCCCCGGATGGGCCTATCTATCAGGCAGGAACACTTTCCGGCAATCCGCTGGCGATGACAGCCGGACTTGAAACACTCAGGCAGGTGGACGAAAGCAGCTATGAAACGTTCCGTGCCCGGGCAGCTCATCTTGAAGAAGGGCTGAACCGTGCGGCTTCTAAGCATGGCATCCCCCATCAAATCAACCGTGCGGGGGCGATGATCGGCCTTTTCTTTACCGATGAACCTGTGGTGGATTTTGCTTCTGCGAAGAAATCTGATCTGGGAATGTTTGCGCGTTATTTCCGTGGAATGATGGCAGAAGGCATTTCACTTCCGCCTTCGCAGTTCGAAGGCCTGTTTTTATCGACAGAGCACAGCGAAGAAGATATCGATAAGACGATTGAGGCGGCTGACCGCGTCTTTGCAAGCCTTGCTGCAAATAAAGAACACGGGGAAGATAGTTGACGCATGCGTCCTCGTTTCGTAAAATAAAGACACTAAATCAATATTAATAATAAAAGCAGAAACAGGGAGGAGTACGCACGGAGGTCCGTTGTACAGAAAAAAGGATCCAGGGCTGAGAGATTCTTTAACGACCCGTGCGGAAAGTCGCCCTCGAGCTTCTTTTCTGAACGTATACAGTAAGAAAAGACGGTAACCGCCGTTATGGGAAAGTGCCTGCTTTGCGGCAGGTATTAAGGTGGTACCGCGAAAACTCTTCGTCCTTACTTGGGATGAAGAGTTTTTTTATGAGAAGAAAGGGGATTTGTATGGGAAAACAAGAAACGGAAATGGCGAAAAAGTACGATCCGAAAGAAACAGAGAACCGCTGGTATGACTTCTGGAAGGAGACCGGGCAGTTTGAAGCAGGACAGACAGACGGTACACCTTATACAATTGTTATTCCGCCGCCGAACGTGACTGGCCGGCTTCACCTGGGCCATGCGTGGGATACGACGCTTCAGGATATTTTAATCCGCATGAAACGCATGCAGGGCTATGACACCTTATGGCTGCCCGGCATGGATCATGCCGGCATTGCTACCCAGTCCAAGGTCGAGGCGCAGCTGAAGGAAGAAGGCACGAGCCGCTACGAGCTTGGACGGGAAGCGTTCCTGGAAAAAACGTGGGGATGGAAAGAGGAATATGCAGATTTCATTCGCAGCCAGTGGGCCAAGCTTGGACTGTCGCTCGATTATTCGAGGGAGCGTTTTACGCTTGATGAAGGCCTGTCGGAAGCAGTGAGGGAAGTCTTTGTTTCGTTGTACGAAAGGGAGCTTATCTACCGGGGGGAATACATTATCAACTGGGATCCGGAAACGCAGACGGCGCTTTCGGATATCGAGGTGGAGTACAAAGAAGTGCAGGGTCACTTTTACCATATGCGCTACCCGGTTAAAGGCGAAAATACCTCGATCGAAGTAGCGACGACCCGGCCGGAAACGATGCTCGGGGACACGGCAGTAGCGGTACATCCGGAGGACGGACGCTATAAGCATCTTATCGGGAAAACGGCCGTGCTTCCGATAATCGGAAGAGAAATTCCGATTATCGCAGACGGCTATGTGGACATGGATTTTGGTTCAGGAGCAGTGAAAATTACGCCTGCTCATGATCCCAATGACTTTGAAATGGGCAACCGTCATGAACTGCCGCGCGTGCTTGTGATGAATGAGGACGGCAGTATGAATGAAAATGCAGGCATCTACGAAGGCATGGACCGTTTTGCCTGCCGCCGGCAGCTGACAAAGGACCTGCAGGCAGAGGACATTCTGTTTGATATCGAAGAACATATGCACTCTGTTGGTCATTCGGAACGGAGCGGCGCGGTAGTCGAGCCGTATCTTTCCACGCAGTGGTTTGTAAACATGGGGCCACTTGCAGAACAGGCGGTAGAGCTTCAGAAGAAGGAAGAAAAAGTTACCTTTGTTCCGGAACGCTTTGAAAAGACGTATCTGCAGTGGATGGAAAACATCCGGGACTGGTGTATTTCCCGCCAGCTGTGGTGGGGGCACCGTATCCCGGCCTGGTATCATAAAGAAACAGGCGAAATTTATGTAGGACGTACGGCACCGGAAAACCCGGAGGAGTGGAAACAGGACGAGGACGTGCTTGATACGTGGTTCAGCTCGGCCTTGTGGCCGTTTTCCACTATGGGGTGGCCGGAAGAAAGCGCGGACTATGCGCGCTACTACCCGACCAGTGCGCTCGTGACCGGCTACGATATCATTTTCTTCTGGGTGTCGCGAATGATTTTTCAGGGCCTGGAGTTTACCGGCGAACGGCCGTTTGAGGATGTACTCATTCACGGCCTGGTACGTGACAGTGAAGGGCGGAAAATGAGTAAATCCCTCGGTAACGGGGTGGACCCGATGGATGTCATCGACCAGTACGGTGCGGATGCTCTGCGTTTTCTGCTCGCTACAGGTACAACACCGGGCAATGATATTCGTTTTCAGTGGGAAAAGGTAGAGGCCAACTGGAATTTCGGCAATAAAATTTGGAACGCTGCCCGGTTTACGCTGATGAATGTGGAAGGGATAACGGCAGAAGATATCGAGCTCGAAGGCACAAAAACGATTGCAGACCGCTGGATTTTGCACCGTCTGCAGGAAACAAAGCAGAATGCCACCCAGCTGATGGAGAAATACGAGTTCGGAGAAGCCGGAAGGACACTTTATAACTTTATTTGGGATGACCTTTGTGACTGGTACATCGAAATGGCCAAGCTGCCGCTGTACGGGGAAGATGAACAGCCAAAACACATGGCCCAGTCTGTGCTTGTTCATGTGTTTGACCAGACGATGCGCATGCTTCACCCGATGATGCCGTTTATCACGGAGGAAATCTGGCAGCACCTTCCTCACGAAGGAACGTCGATCATGAGTGCTTCCTGGCCGACAGCGGATTCGCAGCTGTTTGACGAGGAAGCGGTGCGCGATATGGAATTAATTCAGGAGGTTATTCGTTCGGTCCGGAATACGCGGGCGGAAATGAACGTTCCACCGAGCAAAGAGGTACCGATGAGCCTGAAGCCGTCCAACAGCCAGGCCTCGGAACGACTCGAACGGGGGCAGGACTATATTGTACGGTTTGGAAATCCGGATACGCTGACTATCGATACAGCGCTGGAAGCTCCGGAAAAATCCATATCCCACGTCTTGAGCGGCGCGGAAATCTTCCTTCCGCTTGAAGGCCTGATTAATGTGGACGAAGAAATAGAACGGCTGCAGCGGGAAAAAGACAAGCTCGATAAAGAAGTGGAGCGGGTCACGAAAAAGCTGAACAACGAAGGGTTTGTCAGCAAAGCTCCCGCGCACGTCGTTGAGGAAGAAAAAGAAAAGCAGAAGGATTACGAACAAAAAAGAGAAAAAGTAACAGCCAGAATGGAAGAACTGCAAAAAAGCTAAGCAGCAGACGCCCCCGGCGAGGGGCCTGCTGCATGGCTGTTTAAAGGGAGGTCTACTTTGCACACATACAAGGAAGCAGAAGCATGGGTCCACTCACTCGAAACGTTTGGCATCCGCCCGGGACTTGACCGGATGAATATGATGCTTGAAGCTGTCGGCAACCCGGAACGCCGGCTGAAAGGCATTCATATCGGCGGAACGAACGGCAAAGGATCCACCACGGCGTTTACGAGAAATATTATGACAGAAGCAGGCATTGTTTGCGGGTCGTTCACATCACCGTATATCCACCATTTCCGTGAGCGTATTGCGACAGACGGCGAACCGATCAGCGAGGAGGATTTTCTGGAGCTGGCTGCCGTTCTTCGTCCAGTAGTGGAAAGCATTGCCCGCACGCCGTTTGGATCACCGACAGAGTTTGAAGTGATTACCGTCATTGCGGCAATGTATTTTGCCAGAAAAACGTTTCCGGACGTAGTGATATGGGAGGTTGGCCTTGGCGGCCGTCTGGACGCTACAAACGCCATACACCCTATGGTGAGCATTATCACAAACATTGGGCACGATCATCAGGGGATCCTCGGGGATACGCTCGAAGAAGTAGCCCGGGAAAAAGCCGGCATTATTAAAGGCGGGGTGCCCGTAGTGACATGTGAGCAGAATGAAGAGCTTGCCGGCATTTTTGAGGAAGCTGCCGATTACCAGCGCTCGAAATTTTACCAGCTTGGCAATCAGTTTCACGTTCGCCGTCTTGAACCGTCGGAGTCAGGAACTCGTTTTTCCTTTTATTCCCTTCTTGGAGACATGGAAGATCTCGAAGTCTCCATGCTCGGGGAGCATCAGGTGGAGAATGCGGCAGCTGCAGTAATCACAACACGTTACCTGAAAATGTATTACGCGCTGCCCGCAGAAGATGAGCATATCCGTGCCGGTCTGAAAAAAGCAGTCTGGCCGGGGAGGCTTGAAAAAGCGCCTGGCGAGGAGCATGTCCTTTTTGACGGTGCTCATAATGAAGAAGGAATGAAAAGTCTCAAGGAAGCATTGGCCAAGCATTATCCAAACGGCCATTTTCATTTTATTGTCGGAATGAAAACGGACAAATTACAGGCACCGGTGCTCGATCAGCTGGACGGCCTGGAGGTAAAATCCATCACGGCGGTACCGTTTGATTTTCCGGAGGCAGCAGCGCCGGAGGATATTGCTGAAGCGAATACAGCAGATGTTCAAAAAGCAGCAAGCTGGCAGGAGGCGTGGGAAAAAGCAAATACAGCCCGGGATCAGGAAGACGTGATCGTCTTTGCCGGCTCCCTGTATTTCATTTCCCAGTTGACGCAGGAGTGGAGTCAATAAGAAAGCGAGAAGCAGAAGCCGCGGCTTCTGCTTTTTATTATATTTTTGAGCTGATGAACGGAAAACCATGCTATAATAAGAAAAAAATGGAAGAGGTGTTGTAATGAACATATTGCTCGCTGTGTATTTTACAGCGGCAGGGATGATAGTGAGTTCCTTCTGTAATGCCGCAGGCATGCGCCTGGCTGCCGGCGGATCCGTGTGGTCGCCTCCATCGCACTGCCCGGTATGTATCCAGCCGATCAAAAAAAGAGATTTAATCCCCTGCTGTTCGTATCTGTCTCTGGGCGGTAAATGCCGCTTCTGTAAAAACCGTATTTCTGCGATTTATCCTCTTATGGAAGGCGCCGGTGGTGTCTTGTTTTTCCTCGCTTATGTCCGCTTCGGACCAACTGCAGGATTCGCTGCAGCTTTACTTCTTATTTCCTACCTTTTCATTATTACCATCAGCGATATTACAGCCATGATCATCCCGGACAGGGTCTCGCTTCTGTTTTTTCTTGGAGCGGTGCTTTTAAAATTTTTCTGGTTGGAAGAACCTGCCTGGAGCGAAAGCTTCATAGGTGCACTCGCCGGCTTTTTTCTTTTATCAGCCATTATTCTGGTCACAAGGGGAGGAATGGGTGGCGGCGATCTGAAAATATTTACTGTTCTTGGTTTTTTCTTTGGTCCGTCCCTTCTTGCCCTCAATTTTATAGCTGCTGTGTTTACCGCTTCTATCATTATTTTTCTTCTATATCCATTTGGTATTTTCAAAAAAGGAATGCCGTTCCCGTTTGCCCCTGCCATTGCGGCCGGCAGCTTATTTACTTTATTTGCCGGAGAAGCATGCCTGAAATGGTATCTGGCTTTTTTATAATTCCCCGCTTCAAACCCCCACACATAAAGGAGACGATTACTGATGAAAACGACTGCATCCTCCGCCGGGACAGAGCTGTTCCGGCCCCGCGAGAAAATGGAACAAAAAGGAGCGGAGTCACTGACGGAGCAGGAACTGCTGGCAGTACTTCTTCGCACAGGTACAAAGCAGGCCCCGGTGCTGGATCTGGCTGCGCAGGTGATGGAGCGTTTCGATGCTCTGCCATTACTGAAAGAAGCCACCAGGGAAGAGCTGATGGAAATTCCGGGCATCGGAAAAACAAAAGCTCTGGAGCTGCAGGCAGCGCTTGAATTGGGAAAGCGCATCTTTCGCTATTCGTACCCCGACAGATACGTGGTGCGTTCACCCGAAGACGCAGCGGAATACATGATGGAGGACTTGAGATTTTTACAGCAGGAGCATTTTGTAGTATTGTGTCTGAATACTAAAAATCAAATTATTCATAAGCAGACGTTATTTATCGGCAGTCTGAATTCAAGTATTGTACACCCAAGGGAACTATTCAAAGAAGCGCTGCGGCGATCCGCAGCGTCAATTATCTGCCTTCATAATCACCCATCCGGCGATCCGGCTCCGAGCAGCGAGGATATTCAGGTGACTAAACGGGTGGCAGAATGCGGCCGGCTGCTCGGCATCGAACTGCTCGATCATGTAATTGTTGGCGATCAGTGCTTTGAGAGCATGAAGGAGCAGGGATTTATGTAAAACAGAAAGATGCGAAAATAAGCCTATCCTAAAAAAACAGGTGCATTGACCCTATGTTTTTCAAATATTTTTCAGTATAATAAAAAATAGTGCAAGCAGGAACAGTTGTACTTTAATGCATAATAACGGGAGAGCGTCAGAGGGATGGAAAACCTGAAGATGATATCATTCATCCAGGGACCGCTGAACGTGCCCGCTACATATGGGAATACAAATGGTACCGGAAAATGCATTATCCGACATAATAAATCATTAGACGATCTAATGAACAATACCTGCTGAAAAGGACGACCGTGCATTTTGCAAGACGAGAGGAGATATACTTAGATGTTTGGAACGAGAGACCTGGGGATCGATTTAGGTACGGCAAATACGCTCGTTTACGCCAGAGGAGAAGGGGTCATTCTTCGTGAACCCTCGGTGGTGGCTATGCGGACAGACACGGGAAATATTGAAGCTGTAGGCCGCAGTGCGAAAAATATGATTGGGCGTACACCGGGGAATATTACGGCAATACGTCCAATGAAAGACGGCGTCATTGCTGATTTTGATACAACGGCGACCATGATGGAATATTTTATTGGTCAGTCGGTCAAAAAACGTTCGATATTCTCGAGAAAGCCAAATGTAATGGTATGCGTGCCGTCAGGTATTACGGCAGTTGAAAAGAGGGCCGTGGAGGATGCCACTAAACAGGCTGGGGCAAGAGAGGCCTACACGATCGAAGAACCGTTTGCAGCAGCGATCGGAGCCGATCTGCCGGTGTGGGAGCCTACAGGAAGCATGGTCGTTGATATCGGGGGCGGCACGACAGAAGTGGCTATCATTTCTCTTGGTGGAATTGTTACGAGTCAATCGATCCGCATTGCCGGAGATGAAATGGATGAAGCGATCATTCATTATATCCGAAAAACGTACAAAGTCATGGTGGGAGAGCGCACGGCGGAAGCCATTAAGCTTGAAGTTGGCGCTGCTGATGCTCCCGCAGAAAATGAAGACAATGATACAATGGAAATTCGCGGAAGAGATGTAGTGACCGGGCTTCCAAAAACAGTTACAATTACCTCTGAAGAGATTGCAGGATGTCTGAAGGACACGGTCTCCACTATTATTGATACGGTGAAGAGTACACTTGAACAGACTCCGCCTGAATTAGCAGCAGATATTATGGACCGTGGTATCCTGTTAACAGGAGGAGGGGCTCTTCTGCAGCACATTGACCGGGTTCTCAGCGAAGAAACGAACATGCCAGTATTAGTATCGGAGGAGCCTTTGGATTGTGTGGCACTTGGTACAGGACGCGCTTTAGAAAATATTCACTTGTTCCGCTCGAAAGCAGGTATTACATCCCGCTCAGGCCGGAATGCTTAATCTATCTTTAGAGTAGGTGGGGAACCATGCCGCACTTTTTTAACAATAAGCGATTGATCATCTTGATGGTAAGCATTATTCTTCTTGTTATACTCGTAGGGTTTTCCATGAGGGAACGGGAATCGGTGCCGTGGCCGGAAGAGTTCGTAAGAGACTCTGTAGGCGTTTTCCAGTCGACCATCAGCCGCCCGGCTCACTTTGCAGCTAATCGCTTCGAAGCCGTGGAAAATTTATTGGATACATACGAGGAAAATAAAACCCTTAAACAACAGCTGGAAAAATACGCTGCCACTTCGGCAGAGCTTGAAAACACCCGCCAGGAAAATGAAACACTCCGGGAGTCGGCTGATACGCAGGAAATGCTGAGCGACTATGAAAGCCGCCGGGCACTTGTCGTCTACCGGAACCCTGACCGCTGGACACAGACGATCGGTATTAATCAGGGCACCCAGAACGGTATTGAACAGGATATGGCCGTAGTTACGAATGAAGGCCTTATCGGACGTGTGGCTGAGGCTTCTGAATTTTCCTCCACCGTCCAATTACTATCCGACGGGGAACGGACGAACCGTATCAGCGCCAGTGTAATTGCCGGTGATGAGACGGTCAACGCTTTCATTGAAGGATGGGATGAAGACCGGGATGGTCTTATGCTCCGGAAAATCCGCAGTGATGCAGAAATTGAAGAAGGCCAGCAGGTAGTTACCTCAGGGATGGGCGGAGCGTTTCCAAGCGGTATTCCAATCGGAGAAGTAGAGAGCATAGAACCGGATGAATATGGTTTAACGTATAATGCCCTTATTGAACCAGCGGCAGACTTCAGTGATTTAACGTACGTGAACGTTCTGGACCGGAACATTGAAGATCTGAGTGAAGAATTTCCTTCGCTTGAAGAAGACCAGGAGCAGGAGAATGAAGAGGAAGAAGCCGTGGATCCGGTCGGTGAAGAAGGCGGCGGGGGCTCATGACACGCTTCCTTATCCCCGTATCGGTCTTTTGTTTATTTCTTATCGAAGGAACATGGTTTGAAATCCTCTTTCCTCAGGAAAATGAAAGTGGATGGGTGTGGATGCCGAGATTTGCGCTTATTGGAGTAGTTTTGACCAGCATATACCGTGGTCCGGTCGCAGGAGTATGGGCGGGTATTTTCGTTGGTTTTCTCTATGATTTCACCTACACGCAGATTCTTGGT
Organism: Marinococcus luteus; assembly: GCF_900106595.1. GTDB lineage: Bacteria > Bacillota > Bacilli > Bacillales > Marinococcaceae > Marinococcus > Marinococcus luteus. The sequence goes on along the minus strand of NZ_FNNC01000004.1, from coordinate 155,437 downwards.
GTTTATACATTCTGCTTCGGCTTCATTGCGTACGTGAGTTCCTACTCTCTGCCAGTGATCCGAAACAGCTATGGATGGCAGTGGCTTATCATATTCTGTGCGCTTTTCGTATTTGAACTGTTGATCTATTTTATTTATTTTTTGTTAGGTATTGCCGAACTTTCTTTCGGAGAATTTTTAGTGAAGCGGATGATTGCTTCGTGGCTTATTAACGGGGCTGCTGCTTTACTGCTGCTTGTTCCTTTCCGCCGTATTTTTGAATGGATTGAAGACCAGGAAAAAATCAGGCAGCGATAATTTTAAAAAAAGAAGTGGTTTGCTGTTTATTCCTGTGAAATGAAACCGTATAATGGAAAGAACGACATTTACTAAGAATGGAGAGCGCTTAAGGGTTCAGGGGTGAAAATATGACGAATAACAATGGAAATTATGTAACGATTAAAGGTACTAAAGAAGGATTAACCATTGTATTAAATGATCAGTGCTCTTTTCATGAACTTCTTGAGGAATTGAAGAAGAAGATTGAACGGGAGCAGCGTTTGTTTGAAAACGGACCGCAAGTGGAAGTCCGTGTGGACGCCGGGAACCGTTATTTGAGTAAAAGTCACGAAGAAGAAATTACAGAAGTTTTGAACAAAACGGGTTCAGTACGGGTGCATGAAGTTCATTCGAACGTGATGACAAAAGGTGAAGCACAAGAGGTAATTGAAAAAGCAACAGTAACGTCTGTCACACAGATTGTGCGTTCTGGGCAGGTGCTCCGCAAAACAGGCGATATCCTTATTATCGGCGATGTCAATCCCGGCGGAGTAGTGGAAGCAACGGGTAACATCTACGTTATCGGCGCATTAAAAGGGATAGCCAGAGCCGGAACAGAAGGAGAAAGTCATGCTGTGGTATGTGCCTCTGTGATGATTCCTAAACAAATTTCTATCTCGGATACGTATTTCTACGCGCCGGAAAAGCATGAAAAGCAGGAGCAGAAGCCTGCGATTGAAGGGCCGGGGTACGCGTATGTCACCGGAGAAGAATACAAGGCAATTGCATTTGAGGAAACAAAAATGCTCGGGCATTATTTACGCTCGGTCTCATATACATAAGCATGTCAGGCCGAAAACAGCTTCCGGACACCGTTAGCCGGAATGAGAAGCACGTAAGGTCTGAAAGGAGGAACCGTTGGTGGGAGAGGCAATAGTAATTACATCCGGTAAAGGCGGAGTCGGGAAAACCACGACTTCTGCCAACATCGGTACAGCACTTGCACTGCAGGGACAAAAAGTATGTTTGATTGATACAGATATCGGACTTCGGAATCTCGATGTCGTTATGGGTCTGGAAAACCGGATCATTTACGATCTGGTGGACGCTGCGGAAGGACGCTGCAAGGTGCAGCAGGCATTAATCCGGGATAAGAGGTTCGACTGCCTGCATTTGCTGCCGGCAGCACAGACGAAGGACAAATCTGCAGTGAATCCGGAACAAATGCAGGAAATCGTGGAGACGCTCCGTCCGGAATACGATTTTATTCTTATCGATTGCCCGGCCGGTATTGAGCAGGGGTTCAAAAACGCTGTTTCCGGCGCGGACAAAGCGATCGTTGTTACCACTCCGGATACGGCTGCTGTGAGAGACGCCGACCGGATCATCGGTTTGCTGGAAAACGAAGACATTGAACCGCCTAAGCTGGTAGTGAACCGTGTGAGGAGCGATCTTTCCCGGGAAGGCAACGTACTGGATGTGGAAGATGTCGTAGCTACACTTGCAGTGGATCTGCTTGGCATGATCGTAGATGAAGAGCATGTGTTAAAAGCAGCACATAAAGGAGAACCGATTGCGATGAACCCAAACAGCAGAGCTTCGCTTGGGTATCGTAATATCGCCCGCCGGCTGCTCGGGGAATCGGTGCCGCTTATGGCAGTAGAAGAAAAGAAAAGTTTTTTCTCCAAGATGAAAAGTTTATTCGGAATAAAATCATAGCAGGCTGAGGACGGGAAGTATGCTTCCTGTCCTTTTTATGCAGCTGAGTCAATTTTGTTTTCTTTAAGACCCGCGTGGTATAATAACAGTGAAAGGGCATGCTGTTTTGGAGCTGATTCCCGAATCGCCTGTCTTTCTTACAAAGGTTTTTGCAGAATGAAAGGCTTCGAGTTTCTATCCGAATGTGCGAAGGAGGAATCACTGATGACTGTTATAGAAAAGCACCCTTATCTTTCCGATGAAGAACGCCAAAAACTGGCCCTTTTAAATAAACAAATGCAGGAAGCAGCTTCCGAACAGGAATTAAAGCGGCTTACAACGCAGATCGCCCTGCTTCATGAAAAGGCGAAGGTCAGAGAAGAAAATAAGTCTAACTGAATGACTGCCACCATCATGTGGCAGTTTTTTCCTTTTGGAAAGAAATGCGCCACTGGAGGAACGTTCGATGGAATTAATTGCAAATATGAAAGCCGGGGAAGCAAGAGCAGCCCTGAAACATAATGGAAGAGTGACAGAATTCTTTTTCGAGTCGGCAATGGACGACACAGCAGCCGGAGATATTTATAAAGGAAGAGTAGTGGATGTGCTGCCGGGCATGGATGCTGCATTTATTGAGATCGGGAAAGGAAAAAAAGGGTATCTGCACCGGGACAATATTATGGCGTACCGGCTGATGAAAGAGCCGCTTGCCGAAAAAAAGCAGCGGGGCATTAAAGATTTTATCAAAAAGGGTGAATATTTATTTGTTCAGGTCGTGAAGGAAGAAACGGCCAAGAAAGGTGCCAAGCTTAAAGAAAATTTGTCACTGCCGGGAAAATACTGCGTGTATCTTCCGGATGAACCGGGATTGTTCATTTCACAAAAGGTGGAGGGAGCAGTAAAGGAAGAATGGCTCGAACAGGAAAAAGCGCTGCCGTTGAATGGAGACGGGCTGATTGTGCGTACGGAGGGAACGGTACAGCCCCTGGATGTGGTAAAAAAGGAAGTCTCCCAGTTGCAGAGCCTGTGGCAGGATATGGTTCTTCGGGGAGAAGAGCTGTCTTCGCCGGGAAAGGTATCGCAGGAGGAGCATTTTTTAACCAAATGCCTGGCAAATGCGCCTTTGGAATACGTGAAAAGAGTCGCTGTGGATACAAGAGAAGCGGTGGAGACAGCCAAAGCACAATTCAGCGGATGGGACCCCGAAAAGCGTCCGGAATTTGTGCTTTTTGAGCAACCGGAAAATATTTTCTCGAAAGAAAATGTGGAAGTCGATCTCGAACGTGCCTTAAAGCCTGTAGCGTGGCTGAAAAGCGGGGGATTTTTACAGATTGAAAAAACAGAAATGTGTATCACAATTGATGTGAATACGGGAAGGTTTACCGGAAAACATGATCTCGGGCACACGATTGTAAAAACGAACCTCGAAGCTGCCACAGAAGTGATGCATCAATTGCGTGTAAGAAATCTTTCCGGTATGGTGATGATTGACTTTATACGGATGCACGAAGAAAAAGACCGGCAGCATTTAATGCAGGTATTGGAAGAAAAAGCCGCGGAGGATCCGCAGAAAATACGGGTTGCCGGCTTCTCCCATCTCGGCGTCGTGGAGTTGACCCGCCAGCGTTCCCGACATAGTCTCGAGGAACATATGCTTGAACCCTTCGGTACAGAGTACGGCAAAGGGCGGAGACTCTCGGAGAAAGAACTGATGGAAAGATCAAAACGAATGCTCGGCTCCTGGATGGAAGAAGATGTAGATGCTATCGTGCTGGAAGTGCCGGACCGGCTGCTTGTCCGGGAAGGCAGGGCGTTGTATGATGACCTTCAGCAAATAGCCCCGGGACGCTTGTTTATCGTTTCTGAGCCGAAGGAACAGGAGATCGTTGTCCGCTACGCGGGAGACCTTGAAGTAGCGGAACAAAGAAATCAGGCTTTAAAAGCTCAAATGAAGCAGCGGGGAATTGACTTTCGTTTTTAATATATGCTATCATTTGTAACGTTAGTTGTTTGGAAGCACCCAAACTACAACCGCACAAGCACAGGTTTAAGCCCTGGAAAGGCACCTGTATTGGCGAGTCTAAGTGATTAGGAGGTGCAGAGATGTACGCAATTATTGAAACTGGTGGAAAACAGTTAAAAGTAGAAGAAGGCCAGACTATCTTCGTTGAAAAATTAGACGTAGAAGCTGGAGATGAAGTGACGTTCGGCAATGTAGTATTTGTCGGAGGCGACGATGTGAAAGTTGGTTCTCCTTTTGTTGAGGGAGCTAAAGTTACAGGCAAAGTAGAAAGACAGGGCCGTAACAAAAAAATCATCGTTTTCAAATTTAAGAAACGTAAAAACTACCGCCGTAAGCAGGGCCATCGTCAGCCTTACACAAAAGTTACAATCAACAGCATTGACGCGTAGTTATGATACAGGTCACTGTGAGCCGTGACGGGGCAGAACGTATTCGTTCTGTTACCATGACTGGCCATGCTGAGTCAGGCCCTTACGGCTATGACTTGGTATGTGCCGGCGCCTCGGCAGTATCTTTTGGGGCTGTAAATGCGATGGCATCTCTCTGCCATACAGATCCCGTAGTGGATTTAGGCACAGAAGGCGGGTATTTTCATTGTGTGCTTCCGGAAGAAAGCACCGAAGAGGATAAACGTCAAATGGAGCTTCTGGCAGAGGGCATGATTATCTCTTTGGAGACCATTGCTGAGCAGTACGGTGCATTTATATCAATTGAAGAGCATAGGAGGTGAATGTTGATGTTGAAATTAGACCTGCAGTTCTTTGCTCAGAAAAAAGGGGTAGGTAGTACAAAAAACGGTCGTGACTCCATTTCGAAGCGTTTGGGTACCAAGCGGGCCGATGGCCAGCACGTAACCGGTGGTTCTATCCTCGTCCGCCAGCGCGGTTCGAAAATTTTCCCTGGTAACAATGTTGGTAAAGGCGGAGATGATACTCTTTTCTCCAAAATCGACGGTGTTGTGAAATTTGAGCGTGTCGGGAAAAAACGTAAACGCGTGAGCGTTTATGAAAAAGAAGCGTAAGGCTCGCATCCGTTCAAACAGATATTTCTGTTTGAACGGATTTTTTTATTGAAAGGGGCCAGAAAGATGCAGGTAACAATTGTTGGTTTTTGGCATGCATTTCCGGAAGCAGGGGAGGCAGCTTCCGGTTATCTGCTTGAAGAAAATGGTTTTCAGCTGCTGCTCGACTGTGGAAGCGGAGTGATTTCCCAGCTGCAGCATTACACGGAGCTTAGCGGCATCGACGCCGTACTGCTGTCCCATTACCACCAGGACCATGTTGGCGATTTCGGAGCTTTTCAGTACTATCGCCTGCTTGAACCTGTCCTTTGGCCGGAAAAGCAGCACCAGACAGCGGTCTATGCGCACCGGGAGGATGAAGAAGGCTTTCAGCGCCTGTTTTATAAAGAAGCAGTACAGCCGACAGAATACCGGGCGGAGGAACCGTTTACCGCCGGACCGTTTACCATTACTCCTACAGCTGTAAAACACGCTGTGCCCTGCTTCGGTTTCCGGATTGAGACAGCCGGGGGCAGCTTGTTTTTTACCGCAGACACCTCATATCTACCAGAGCTTGAGCAGGCCGCCGCCCATGTGGATGTGCTTATTGCAGAATCCAGCTTTTATGCTGGCCAGGACGGCTCGTTTGCAGGCCATATGAATTCAGAAGAAGCAGCAGCACTTGCCAAAAGGGCTGAAGCAGGTAAGTTAATATTAACCCACCTGCCTCATTTCGGAGACCATACGCAGCTGAAAAGAGAAGCAGAAAGTATATTTTCAGGCCCCGTGGAGCTAGCGGCAGGAGGGCTTAAAATAAATATCAGCTGAGGCAGTTAATCATTTCTTCCGGGAAATGATTTTTTTGTGTTCAAATGAAAGCGGTACCGCATGTGCCTTTACATATTCTTAACAATCAAACTATTTTCTCTTAACAATTAAGTCCTATACTAAGCATTGGGAGCAAAAAGAGTTGCTTTGCCATGATTACATAAACAAAGAGGAGGAAGTTGATTTGAAACTTAAAACAGTATGGATGGTTCCAACATTAGCCTCAATGGCAGTATTTGCATCCGCATGTGGCGGTGGGGGAGAAGAACCAGGTGGTTCGGAAGAAAGCTCCGGCGGTGAAGGCAGCGGAGAAGAAAGCTCCGGCCAGGAAGGCGGATCCGGAGACATCGCTATTGACGGCTCCTCTACAGTCTTTCCAATTATGGAAGCTGTATCAGAAGAATTCCAGAAAGAAAATGAAGATATAGAAGCACCGGTGGGAGTATCCGGTTCCGGTGGCGGTTTTGAACGTTTCATTGAAGGCGAAACAGACCTTAACAACGCCTCACGGGAAATTTCTGAAGAAGAGCAAGAGGCTCTTGAAGAAGAAGAGATCGAATACACTGAACTGACAATGGCTTACGATGGCATCACTGTGGCGGTAAATCCGGAAAATGATTTTGTTGATCAATTGACTTATGATCAACTTGAGCAGATTTACTCCGATGACAGTGATGCAGAAACCTGGTCCGATATTAACGAAGAATGGCCGGACGAAGAGCTGGATCTTTATGCTCCGGGTACTGATTCCGGTACGCATGATTACTTTGTAGAAAATGTACTTGGCGGCGCTGACCTCACCCGGAACGCTTCAACGTCCGAAGATGACAATACTCTCGTCAATGGTGTAGCGGGAAGCGAGAGCGCTCTTGGGTTCTTTGGATATTCCTACTACAGTGAAAACGAAGACGACTTAAAAGCTGTACCAGTTACAGATGATGATGAAGAAGCTGTAGAGCCTTCACCTGAAACGATCAATGATGAATCGTATCCACTGGCGCGTCCATTGTTCACTTATTTCAAAAATTCTTCTGTAGAAGATGATGAAGATGTAGAAGAATATGTGCGCTTTGCCAATGAAAATGCCGGGGAACTGGCAGAAGAAGTAGGCTATGCAGCAGCACCGGACAGTGTATATGAAGAAAACGAAGAAAAAATTGATGAAGCAGCTGGAGAGTAAATCAAAGGCAGTAAAGGGCAAAAAGCGAGGAAGCTTTGACTTCCTTGCTTTTGTACTTGCCTGAAAGAAATCATCTGTTAAGGGGATGTGCAGCAAAATGGAAGATCGTTCAAAGCTTTCGATCAGTGAAAGGATCGAGCAGAAAACAAAGGGCTCCGGTTCTTCGAGCTTTATGGAAAAGCTGATGCCGGCCGTCTTTTTATTGTGTGCAATTATTTCGATATTAACGACTTTGGGTATTGTGTTTACGTTATTGTTTGAAACAGTGACCTTTTTCCGTGGTGTGCCGTTTGCTGATTTTTTTGCTTCCACTGAATGGTATCCATTCTTTTCGGAGCCGCAGTACGGTATCTGGCCGTTAGTCAATGGCACGTTATTGGTCGCCGGTATTGCCATGATGGTAGCCATTCCGTTCGGACTGGGTGCCGCCATTTATTTGAGTGAGTATGCGTCAGAAAAAGTCCGCAAAACTGTTAAACCAGTTTTAGAAGTATTGGCTGGTATTCCAACTATTGTTTATGGTTTTTTTGCTCTTACTTTTGTGACACCGATTCTAAGGGCTGTTATACCCGGGTTGGACGTTTTCAACGCATTGAGCCCAGGGATTATAATAGGCGTAATGATTATTCCAATGATTGCGAGCCTTTCAGAGGATGCGATGAGTTCGGTGCCCAATTCGATCCGGGAAGGGGCTTTCGCTTTAGGAGCCACGCGTATGGAAGTAACCGTGAAAGTAGTTTTGCCGGCAGCTTTATCGGGCGTCATTGCCTCCTTCGTCCTTGGCATTTCACGTGCGATCGGGGAGACAATGATCGTGTCAGTGGCAGGTGGTGCCAGCCCGGGCATGGGAATCGACCCGACAGGGGCGGTGCAGACAATGACAGCGTACATTGTGCAGGTAGTTAAAGGAGACGCTGGTTTTGGAACGCCGATCTATTACAGTATTTATGCTGTCGGTATGACATTGTTTGTATTTACTCTGGCGATGAACCTGTTGGCTCATTACATTTCTCGACGATTCCGGGAGGATTACTAAATGAAATTTGCAGATACAACAGTATCTAATGAAAGATACGAAGAAAATACTCAGCGGCTGAGCAAAAGGCATATTTGGAATAAGGCGTTTAAAGGCATTTGTTTCGGAGCGATGGCTTTTAGCATACTGATGCTTATCGTATTGCTCATACGAATACTCACTCAAGGAATTGGTTTTTTAAGCTGGGACCTTATCGTAAACTTTGCTTCAAGAAACGCTGAAGACGCAGGAATGCTGGCTGCGCTGGCAGGGACAATTTGGCTGATGGTTGTAGCAGCACCGCTTTCTTTTGTTTTAGGCGTTGGCACCGCTGTTTATATGGAGGAATACGCTCCTGTAAACAGATTTACCAAGCTGCTTCAAACGAACATTTCCAATCTTGCCGGTGTCCCGTCTGTTGTGTTCGGGCTTTTGGGGCTTACGATTTTCAACCGTCTCCTGGGTTTGGGAGCGAGCGTTTTGGCAGGGGGACTGACGCTGTCCCTGCTTGTTCTTCCTATTATCGTTGTCGCCTCCAGGGAGGCTATTAATGCGGTTCCGACAGACGTTAAACAGGCCTCCTACGCGATGGGAGCAACTAAATGGCAGACAATCTTCAGAATTGTTATTCCTACATCTCTTCCGGGAATACTGACAGGTACTATTTTGGCACTCTCGCGGGCGATTGGTGAGACAGCCCCAATCCTGGTAATTGGTGCACTGACATATGTTGCTTCCACACCGTCAGATCTGTTTTCAAACTTTACTGCGATGCCAGTTCAGATTTATGACTGGACCGGACGTCCACAGGAGGAATTTCAAAACATTGCGGCGGCAGGAATTATTATCATACTGCTGATGCTCTTTTTCATGAACTCAATTGCCGTATTCATCCGGACTAAATTCCAAAAACGTTTTTAATATAGGTACCAAAGAAAGGGGAAGCCAGATGCAAACTAAGCATGAAAACCGTTCAGGAGAAGGAAATAAAACCATGAATACAGAGGAAAAAGCGCCGCTTGCCTATAACGTAGAGCAGTTGAACCTCTGGTACGCTGATAATCACGCGCTTCAGGATATTTCGATGGAGATTCCGGAAAAGTCTGTAACAGCCATTATCGGTCCTTCGGGCTGCGGGAAATCAACATTTATTAAAACCTTAAACCGGATGACTGAAATGAATCCGATTGTAAAGACGAATGGTTCCATCAAGTATCGGGAAAACGAGATTTTTGCAAAGGATTTTAGTGTCGAGTACCTTCGTACTAAAGTAGGAATGGTGTTTCAAAATCCGAACCCATTTCCCAAATCAATTTATGAAAATGTAATATACGGTCCGAAAATTCATGGCATCAAAGATAAAAAGACGCTTGATGAAATCGTGGAAAAAAGCCTGAAAAAAGCGGCTATCTGGGACGAAACAAAAGACCGGCTGAAAGAAAATGCTTTCGGACTTTCCGGCGGCCAGCAGCAGCGTCTTTGTATCGCCCGCTGCCTGGCAATTGAACCTGACATCATTTTAATGGATGAGCCTACTTCTGCACTGGATCCAATTTCTACGCTGAAGATTGAAGAACTGATCCAGGAGCTGAAAAAAGACTACACGATCGTCATTGTTACCCACAATATGCAGCAGGCAGCCCGTATTTCAGATAATACTGCCTTCTTTTTGAACGGTGTTATTGTAGAATATGATCAAACAGATAAAATCTTTTCTTCGCCGGCGAAAAAAGAAACGGAAGATTATATTTCCGGCAGGTTCGGCTGATCCGGAAGAAAGAGGCGGGATAATGGGCGTTCGAAAGGCGTACGAGCAGGATTTGACGTATTTAAAGCAGGAAATACTCAACATGGGCAAATATGTAAAGTATGCTTTCGACCAATCACTGCTCGCGTTAAAAACCAACGATAATCAGTCACTAGCCCGGGAGATTGTTACCGATGATAAAAATATTAATTCCATGGAGCTTAAAATCATGGATGCTGCAACACTGACTATTGCCAAGCAGCAGCCGGTGGCTACAGACCTGCGCCGGTGTATCGTGGCTTTAAAAATGGCTAGTGACCTCGAGCGGATGGCAGATATCGCGGTGGATATTGCAAAAGCTTCATCTAGGCTGAGTGAAAATAGAAGCCGCGAGGATATCGACCAGTTAATTGATATGGCGGAAATCGCCAAGCAGATGTTTGACCAGGCGATGGAAGCATATGAAAATCAGGAATTGATGCATGCCCAGCGTGTTGCTTCGTTAGACGATCATGTGGACAGTAAATACAAATTGTTTATCCAGAAACAGCTTCGGCAAAATGCTGATGAAGTGCTGCTGGAAGATATTACTCAGCTGTCTTTCATCGGCCGATATATCGAGCGGTTCGCAGACCATACGACTAATCTGGCAGAATGGGTTGTCTATGAAGTAAACGGACATCATTTTGATTTAAACTAAACATGTACAGGAGGTCTCCACCTGAGGGTGGGGACTTTTTATACTTTCCTAAGTCCTTTTGCAGACACGCAGTCAATTGAATGAACTCCCTAAAAGAAAAAATTTAACCGGATGTTATCTCAAATACCTGCTCCCGCCTGTCGATATAAAAAGAGAAGAAGCGACAGTGCACTATCAATTAGTATTGAGTTCAAAAGGCGGAGGTACGGGCATGAGCCATACAGAATATTTGGATATGTTTATTGAAGAAAGCCAGGAGCACATTCAGGCGATTAACGTTCATCTGCTGGAACTCGAAAAGCAGCCGGAGGATGAAACGATCATTGGGGAAATTTTTCGTTCGGCCCATACCATGAAAGGCATGGCCGGAACGATGGGATATGAGGATTTAACGAATGTTACGCACGCCCTCGAAAATGTTCTCGACCAAATGCGTGAAAAAACGAAACTCGCAGATACGGAAACAATGGATGTACTGCTTGAAGCAGCAGATGTTGCCGAAGAGATTGTAGAGGATATTGCTTCCGGCGGTGAGGGGAAAAAGGATATACAGGCTATTACGGCAAAGCTGCTTGGCCAAAGCACGCGGCCTGAGGCAGAGCAGGAAACAAAAGAAAAGACCAGTATCAATATGGATTGGAATGAATACGACCGGGCAGTGATCGCACAGTCCGTGGAAAGCGGCATGCAGGCATATGCGGTGCAAGTCACCCTTGAGGAAAACGCCATGTTAAAAGCAGCACGTGCCTATATGGTATTTGAAGCTCTTGAAGCAGACGGTCACGTTATTAAATCAGTGCCGGAAGCTTCAGATATTGAAGCGGAGCGATTTAATAACGAATTTACCGCAGCAGTAGTAACAACCGCTGCAAAAGAAGAGCTGATCAACCGGGTGGCTTCTATTTCGGAAATCGAAACAGTGGTGGCAGAGGTAATTGAAATAACGACGACCACAGACAACCAGGAAAGTTTGGAAAAAGCACCGTCTCCGGATGCAAAAGAAGTCAGCTCGCCGGATCGTAAGCGTACAGAAACGAACAAAACCATCCGGGTCAATATCGACCGGCTGGATAAATTGATGAACCTTTTTGAAGAGCTGGTTATCGACCGGGGACGCCTCGAGCGTATATCCGGGGAAATACGAAGCAGTGAGTTGACAGAAACAGTCGAAAGAATGTCACGGACAACCGGGAGCCTGCAGGAAATTATTTTACATATGCGGATGGTCCCGGTCGATCAGGTATTCAGTCGTTTCCCGAAAATGGTGCGCAGCCTGTCGAGAGATCTTGGTAAAAAAATCGGGCTTGAAGTCATTGGTGCAGAGACAGAACTTGATCGTTCTATTATCGATGAAATCGGCGATCCGCTCGTTCACCTTATACGAAATTCGATCGACCATGGAATTGAAATGCCGGAAAAGAGAAAGCGGGACGGCAAGCCGGAAGAGGGTCATGTCGAGCTGCGTGCTTATCACAGCGGCAATCATGTGTATATTGAAATTGAGGATGACGGCGGCGGAATCGACCGTGAACGTGTGCTCAAAAAGGCCGTGGAAAATGAAGTAATAGCTGCCGAAGATGCTGATACGCTTACGGATTACGACGTTCATCAATTCATTTTTTCAGCAGGCTTCAGCACCGTTGATGAAGTGACTGATCTGTCAGGACGCGGGGTTGGTCTGGACGTAGTAAAGAATACGTTTGAATCACTTGGCGGCGTCATCAGCGTGCATTCTGAAAAAGGAAGAGGAACCAGGTTCAGTATTCAGCTTCCCCTGACCCTGTCGATTATTGATGTGATGCTTGTTGATGTAGGTGAAGATCATTACGGACTGCCGCTTACTTCTATCGTAGAGACAGCAAGTATTAAGAGCAGCAGCATTTTTTATGTGCACAAGCGGAAAATGATCGATTTTCGCGGAAATATTATTCCGGTGATGTTTTTGGAGGATGTATTTGAAGTCCCGGTGGAGCGGGAGTGGGACCGTGAAAATTACTCTGTCGTAGTCGTGCATAAAGGAGAAAAGATGGCCGCTCTGGTTGTCGACAGTTTTATTGGCCAGCAGGATGTCGTATTGAAATCACTCGGCCATTACCTGCGGGACGTACGCGCCATATCAGGAGCGACGATTCTTGGAGATGGTAATGTAGCATTAATTGTAGAGACAAATGCTCTATTGTAAGGAGGAAGTATTATGACGGAAGAAAATGCTGTGAAAAAAGTCATTATATTCCGATTGGAGGCCGAAGAATACGGGGTTGAAGTAAATCATGTCCAGTCGATTGAACGGATGCAGAATTTCATCCGTATACCAAATGCTGAAAAAAGTATACGCGGCGTCATTAATTTGCGGGGCGTCATTATCCCGATCATAGATCTTCGAAAAAGGCTCTCCTATGAAGAAGTTCCTTATACAGAAGAAACCCGGATTTTAATTTTAGCTCTTGAAGGCAATCATGCCGGTCTTATAGTTGACGCAGCAAACGATGTGATGGACGTGTTTGAAAGTGAAGTCGTGGCGCCTCCTCAGGCGGCGTCGAAAGAAGAACAGATGTATTTAAAAAACGTGATCAAGAAAGAAAGCCGCATATTTACTCTTTTAAATGTTCACGCAGTAGCCGAATCTCTGGAAACGGCGTCTGTTTGATTCCCGGGGCTGTTCTCCTTTACTATAGGAGAAAGAGTCCTTTTTGTTATGAGTGAAACGTAAATTAAAGAAGGAAACGGACAGGGGAAATATAGTCACAGGACTGTACGCCGCAGATAGAACAAGGTATGATGTTAACAGCGACGCCAGGCAGCGTGCGTTCGAAATTTTATATAATGGGGACATGCTTCCATGAGTTTACATCAATCGACCGAAGAAAAACAGTATGATATCAATATGATGTTTGTATTGTTTTTGTTCGCAGTAGTCAGCTGTTTCTATATTTTTCAGGCTCAGCAGCTCGGACAATACGAAGGCAATTTTATGATTCAGCAGATTATTTTTTTCGTCCTGGCTTTTGCCATTATGATGGTGGTTCTACATTTTGATTTTGAGTATTATCTGGTACTTCACTGGTTTTTATATGCTTTTGGACTGGCTCTTTTAGCAGGCCTGTTGGTCGCTCCGGCAAGCATTGCTCCAGTGATTAATGGGGCGCAGTCATGGTATGTAATACCGGGTCTCGGCCAGTTTCAGCCGGCAGAATTTATGAGAATTTTTCTGATTTTGACGCTCAGCGCCATCATTTATAATCACCATACAGAGTACAGTGGAAGCAAAAACATGCGCTCTGATTTTATACTTATAGGGAAAATGTTTCTGCCGACCCTTCCCGTCATTCTGCTTCTGGCCACACAGCCGGACATGGGGAGTGTCATGCTCGTAGGAGCTATTTTCGTTTCTCTTTTAGTGGTCTCGGGTATTTCCTATAAAATATTGGCAGTAGCTATCGGTGGCCCGCTTTTAGCAATACTTGGATTTGTCATTTCTTTTTTCCAGTTTCCTAATTTGATGGAGCGGTTTGTATTTTCCAATATGGATCCTTATCAGGTGAGCAGAATCCAGGGATGGCTGAACCCGTTTGAAAATCAGGACGCTGGTTTTCAAACAGCAAGAGCATTGACGGCTATCGGTTCCGGAAGGTTGTTTGGCAACGACGGGGATCAGGTGTATATTCCGGAAGCCCACACGGATTTCATTTTTGCTGTTGTCGGCTCTGTGCACGGTTTTCTGGGCGGAGCTATGGTTATTACACTTTATTTTGTGCTGCTGTACCAGATTCTTCTGATCAGCATGCGGTCGCATAACGCATACGGCAAATACATTTGTGCGGGTGTTATTGGATTGTTTGCTTTTCAGGTATTTCAAAATATCGGGCAAAGCCTTGGTCTTCTTCCGGTCACCGGTTTTACGCTTCCGCTTCTCAGTTACGGAGGAAGCTCGCTCGTCGGGACCATGTTTATTTTAGGCATCGTAATGAGTGTGCGCTATCATTCAAAAAATTATTTCTTTGCCCACCACAAAAACCAGTAAAAGCCAGCCGGATTCCGGCTGGCTTTTGTTTATGGTTTCTTGATATGCATGGAATTCTTTGGTGGTTTAGCGTTTCTCGAAGATGAGAAAAGCTGTTCGCTCTGCCTTTGCACGGTCCAGATGAGCGTATCCAATTTCCGCTCCATCCGGTAAACAAGAAAAAAGGCAAGTGCGACAGCCGCTCCCTGGTCTCCGGCCAGCTGTATCCATTCCTCCATGAAAAATCCTCCTTTATAAAGAATCCCCCAGCCGAAGAGGCTGAGGGCATCGGATTAATTGGTTTCCCAGATAGTGTCTACGTTTCGTTCTACGACTCTTGCGTACACTTTTTTAGTGACAATGCCATCACTTGTGAAAACGGCTTCCTTAGCAATAATGGTGTCCATTAAGGCCTCTACTGCCATTTCATCCACCGGTTCTGCCGGCTCTTCGATAGAAAGAGTAGTAGCTTTGCCGAAATCACTTTCAAAACGCAGCTGCAGTTGTTTGCTCATCATCTTCACCTCCTGTGCTTAAAATCACTTCCGGTTTTACAACGGGGCCGGGGCCTGCATGTTGTACTCATTGTTGCGCTGTACGCTTTGCACGACGTGAGGCTGGAGAGCAGCAATACCATCCGCGATTTCCTGCAGGTCATCGTCTGAAATTTCAGGGTTTATGTTGCGGAATGTTTTTCGCTTGTATTCGCCGCTGCCGTCTTCGCCGGGGCCTAAATAAAACTCAAAAGAAAGATCGGTTTTTGTTAGTTGAGCCATGTGTCTCACCTCCTTTCACCGTATATATTGACGGGCCGAAGCAAAAGGGGGGAGGGGGGCTGTGTTTATTTTATGGAGGTTATGGGAATATCACCATGGAATGTTAATCGAAGGAGGATTTACAATGAACGTACTTGTAATTGGGGCAAACGGAAAAATTGCACGCCACCTGGTGGAGGAATTGAAGGAAACGGATCACCATGTAACGGCGTTAATTAGAAAAGAAGAACAATCAGAAGAACTGAAGAGCCTTGGAGCGGACGAAACGCTAGTCCGTGATCTGGAAGGAGATATTTCCGATGCGTTTGCCGGCAAAGATGCAGCCGTCTTTGCTGCTGGGTCAGGCGGCCATACAGGACCGGATAAAACCACCATTATTGACTTGTGGGGTTCGAGAAAATCGGTAGAAGCCTCCAAGGCCCACGGGGTGAAACGCTTCATCCAGGTAAGTTCGATGAATACGGATGAGCCGGAGAACGGTCCGGAAAAAATGCGTCATTACTTTATTGCTAAACGCGTAGCCGATGACTACCTTGAAGAAAGCGGCCTTGACTACACCATTGTACGGCCGGGAGTGCTCACAAACGATGACCCGAGCGGAACCGTACAGTTAAAACAAAAACTGAATGAAAAAGGCGAAATTCCACGTGCCGATGTGGCAAAAGTAATCGCAGCATCTCTGGACACGCCTGGTACTATCCGCAAAAAGTTTGATCTGATCAGCGGCGACCAGGAAATTATTGCAGCACTCAACGAATTATAAGAAGGAAAGCAAACAGCCGGCCCTGCACAGCCGGCTGTTTTTACATAATGACCGTAGGAGGGAGAGCAGCCATGATGAACAGTTCAGGCCCCCGGATTTCTGGAGGAGCCCTATGGTTAAACTTTTTCCTGCTGTTTGCAGTTGGTATTGTTATCATTGCTGCTGTGTTTCAGGGGGAGACTTTAATGTACATAAGCAGCCTGTTTCCCTTTAATACGGCTGCTGCCGATAGTTTCACCGGAGCCTGCACGGGAATAGCGGCAGGGTTTTTCACCTGGGGGGCATACAAAAAGCAGTGGTTTTCCGTGCCGGACAATACATATACTGATCTCTTAAAAGAACTGATCCGCCGACGGGGGAGCTTTTGGGCCGTAACAGCCGGAGCGGCGGTGTCAGAAGAAATATTGTTTCGGGCAGCAGTGCTCGGAACACTGGTGCTTGTACTGCCGGATATCTTTGCTTTATGCGTTACTTCATTTATTTTCATGCTGGTGCATGTGCCTCAATACGCCGGCCAACAGCTGATTCATGCGTGGATTTTTGCCCTGGGCCTTCTGCTCGGCGGCCTGCTTTTATGGCAGGGAACGCTGTGGGGAGCTGCGGCTGCCCATGCCGGATACAATGCGGTTTCCTTTCTTATTTGGAAACGAAGTGAAGCCGTTGAGGAATAAAAATTCTGAGCCGGAGGACCAGAAACGTCAGTAGCTTTTGCCGGCCTGGTGACGATCCAGGCGGAGCTGTGCTTTCCCTTGCTCTTCCGAAGAGACGAGATAATAGCTTATCCCATTCTCTTCAGCAGAAACTCCCTGAATTTCAGTCGTCTGGATCTGGGTGAGGGCAGGCGTATAGTGATAAGAAAAGCTGCGGATATCCCGGAAAGTCATATCCATGTGTATGTGGTCACCGAGGGCGTAAAGCAGTTCTTCCGCTTTTTGAAGAGTCGCCGGACTCTTTGCTTTTTCAAGCAGCGCTTCGAGGACCTGCTGCTGGCGGAGATTCCGTCCCAGGTCCCCCCTCGGGTCCTGCTTGCGCATACGGACGTAGTATAAGGCCTGATCGCCATTTAATTGGAGATTTCCCTTCGTGTAGGTGAAAGGGTCTCCTTCGTCCTTGACGAATTCCAAATCGTTTTGCACTGTAACCCCGCCGTAAGCATCAACCACCTCCCGGAATCCTTTCATATCAGCTTCTACGGTAAAATCGATGGGGGTGTCGAGAAACTCTTCCGCTGTTTTCTTTAGTAAAGGCATCCCTGCATATCTGTAGGCATGATTTATTTTATCCGTACCGTCTCTTCCTGGAATGGAGACCTTAGTATCTCTTGGAATATTAAACAGCAGCGTGGATTCGTTACCGGAATGGATAGAGATAATCATAATTACATCAGCGCGGGAAGCTGTTTCTTCTTTATCTGTACCCGCTATCAGAATAATCTGTGGTCCGGAAACAGTAGAAGAATCCTCGGGAGCGGTTTCCAGGGTGATTTTCTCTTTTTGGCCGGCAGTGATAGTGTAATAATAGTAAAAGAGACCGCCGAGAGATAAGAAGCATGTGAGCAGGAAAGTGATCATAAAAAACAAGTATACGTTTCGCATAGTTGGACATCCTGTCTGTAAAAGTCAAAATCTCTATTTTTATATCGGCAGAAAAGGGAATATATCCAGTAGAAAAGGGTGCTCCCTGCGTTGACAAACAAAGAGCGTAACGTTATATTCAACGTTACTGCTATTTATAATCTCGTTAGGTGAGGCTCCTGTGTAGATATAAGCTTCTGCCCAAAAATGTCTAAAGACGCCAATGGGTCAACAGAATCCATCGAATTAAGGTGTTTTCTAATGAAGCTGGATAATACATTCCTACGCTATGCAGTGCTAAAGCTCGACGAAAGGGAACAGAACGGGCATATACGATGACTGGCTGATTATGCACGTCTTCCCAACGGTGGAAGGCGTTTTTTGTTTGAAATAAGTGTCAGGCGGAAGAAGTACAGCTGCCTGGCCTGGAGAGGAGGAAAAAGGATGGAGAAATTAAACGAACAGGCACGGGAAGAGTTCGTGGAATTAATAGCGAAGTCTCTGCAGCAGGAGCGCATGGAAGCGTTTCGTGAATTATTTTTGGATTTGCACCCTGCGGATCAGGCAGAAGTTTTTCTGGAGCTTGATGAAGAACGGGCAGTGGTTTACGAGTTTTTGTCTCCGGAAGAATTCGCTGAAGTATTTGACAGCTTTGAACCCGAAGTGCAAAAAGAAGTAGCCCTGCAGCTGAACGATCAGTATGCTGCTGAAGTATACAACAATATGTATGCAGATGATGTTGCCGACTTTCTGGGAGAGCTTGAGCCGAGGCAGATGACACATATTCTGCAGGCAATGGATCAGGAGGACGCCAACGACGTCCGGGAGCTTTTGGCCTATGAAGATAAAACGGCCGGGGCCATCATGACAAAAGAATTTGTTTCTATCAAAGCAACGGATACAATCGATGAAGTGATTGATCACCTCCGGCGGGAGGGCCCGGACGCAGAAACGATCTATTATCTGTACGTAGTGGATGAAGAGGAGAAACTGGCTGGTGTTGCTTCGATCCGCGACTTGATTGTAGCGGACTCAGACCGTACTGTTTCTGAGGTAATGAGCAGCCGGGTCGTGTCTGTCCATGTAGAGGATGATCAGGAAGAGGTCGCCCAGCTGATACAGAAGTATGATTTTCTGGCAACGCCTGTTATAGACAGTGAAGGAAGGCTCGCGGGAATTGTAACCGTGGATGATGCACTCGATGTGCTTGCAGAAGAAGCGTCGGAAGACATTGGAGAAATCTCCGGGTCCCGTGGTTCCACAGATGTGAGCGTAAATGCATTTAAAGCAGCGAGACTCCGTGCTCCCTGGATTATTCTGCTGATGTTTTTAGGACTGTTTACAGCCCAGGTAATCGGCTGGTTTGAAAGTACCCTCGAAAGTGTCGTTCTGCTTGCAGCGTTTATCCCGATGATTATGGGATCGGCCGGAAACACGGGCACGCAGTCGCTTGCTGTATCCGTACGTGCGCTTGCAACGGGAAACATTGAACGAAAAGGGCTGTGGCGTACGATCAGCCGGGAATTTTCCACAGGCATCATGATTGGGGTAGCCTCAGGCATTGTGATTACGATCTTATTGTATCTTTTTTACGGCGAGCCCCTGATAGGAGTAATTGTCGGCTTTTCCATCATGATTTCACTTGGGATGGCGAGTGTTATCGGTACGCTTGTGCCGCTTGTAATCAACAAACTGAAGCTCGACCCTGCCATTGCTTCAGGACCGTTCATTACAACGCTCACTGATATTATCAGCCTGCTGATTTATTTCACGGTAGCTTCGTCGCTTATCCAGAGCATTTAAGGACGGTTTTTTCTAAAAAGAATAGTGAAAGGAGGAGACGTTGTCTCTTCTTTTTTTGTGGGCAGTTAATTAGATTAACATTTACAGGGTGTGATAAACTATCACTATCCTGGATGAAAAGGAGCGAGGGCTTTGCAGTTAACAACCTATACGGATTATGCATTACGGATGGTAATGTACCTGGCCGCTCATGATGAAGACGAGTCTCTGCATAGTATTAAGCAAATATCGACTGCATACTCCATTTCGTACAACCATCTGACTAAGGTTGGGCATGAGCTGTCGAAGCTTGGCGTCATTCACACGGTGAAAGGCAGGAACGGAGGAATTCGTTTGGCCAAAGAACCGGAGGAAATCAACATTGGCTGGCTTGTAAGGCAGACAGAAGATAATCTGACGCTTGTGGAATGCTTTGATCCGGAATCGAACCAGTGCATTTTAGCAGGCAGATGCCGACTCCAGGGTGTTTTGGGAGAGGCTCTGAAAGCGTATTTGTCGGTGCTCGATAAGTATACGGTCAAAGACATCACAGCGAACAAGGAAATGCTTCATGGCCTGTTTGCAGCTTCAACGGCAAAAAATCAGCCGCCGATTTCTTTTTCTTAAGAAAAGATATCATCGTGCTTGCCCCGGTCACGGTGACATTCGTTAATCATCCAGGAAACCAATTATACATAATAAAGCAGCAGCCCTGTTGATATGGGGATGCTGCTTCTTTTCATAATCTAAAGGTTAGTTTGTCTCTTCAAACCGCCGCAGGTCGTTATTGTGGCCGATAGCAATAAGCACGTCTTCTTTGTATAGGCGGTCCTGGGCTGTTGGAGATATATTAACCTCTTTGCCGCGGCGGATGCCCAGAATGGTAACGCCAAATTTGGCCCGGATGTCAAGTTGGGCCAGGGTTTTTTTATGCATGGACGCCGGGACGGTAATTTCTATAATGGAATACTCTGCGGAGAGTTCAATATAGTCGATGACACGGTCGGAAACGAGATGTTGGGCAATACGGTTACCCATGTCATGCTCCGGGTGGATAATCTTATCTGCTCCGATTTTATCGAGAACTTTATGGTGGTGAAAATTCTGTGCTTTTACCCAGACCGAAGGGATATCCATCTCCTTTAGTAAGAGAGTGCACAAAATGCTTGCCTGGAGATCATCACCAATAGCGACAATCACGTGATCAAAATTTGTAATCCCCAGGTTTCTTAGCTCTTTCTCATCTGTACCATCGGCGACGGCACTGTACGTAGAATGATTGGTAATGTCGTCGAGTTTTTCTTCATTGTTGTCAATGGCCAGCACGTCATGACCGAGCTTGTACAATTCTGTACTGACGCTGACACCGAACCGCCCGAGACCGATAATGGCAAATTGTTTTTTCACACGGCTTTCTCCTTTTTCCGAAGCTTGGGGTCATTTTCCTGTAATTGTACCGTTAATGTACCGCCGCCGCCATGATTTGTCAAACAGAAGCCGGATGCAGGACATCGTCATCTGTTAAAGCGGAACGGCCGGAGAAATAAAGATGAAGACAGCGCTCTGTCTGCTTTTTTAAATTGGCATTTAAATGGGAGGTACGCCCCGAGCCGCTGTTATAATAGTACACGTAATGCGTGAAAACACCATCATTTTCTTCAAAAACGATCTGCATATTCTTTTTTTGCATGTAGAGTCGCAGCTGATAGAGGTCGTACTGAAGAGCATCGAAAGCCTGTTGAAATAAGCGTTCATAGGGTCCCTGCAGACGTACGCCAGAAGATTTAAGCGCCTGGGTATCGAGTGCCAGTACTTTTTTCACGATAGGAAGGAGGACAGCATAATGGATAACGATATGCTCTTTCTCGGTCATCACCATTTCTGTTCTCTCCTTCCGTTATATGATTAAATCCATTATACGAATATACGTTCCCTTTTTTCAACAAAATTTTTCGTTTACGCTGAATTTTTTCAATTGTATAACTCGAATTTTTGCAGGAAATGGTCTATAATGAAATTATGTAAGCGGATACATTATTTTTTTATTCTTCCCGGAGTTGTCGGACAATTAGTTTTACTGGCGTTAAAGGTGGGTATAGTGCAGTACACACAAAAGTTACTGGCAATCAATAGAGAGGCATTGGGAGGCCATGCGCGCGTCGCCCGCTTCAAAAAAGATCAGCGCCCGGTGGGTGCTGCAATAAGAACAGGGGGTTCGACGAATATGTTACATCCAACTCATGAGCAGCATTTTATGAAAAAAGTGAAACCAATTCAAAATGGAAGAAGACCTTCAAGGCAGATTCTTCAGTCTCTATATGCTCAAATGATGATGGAGTACGCTGTGTTTGAATTTAACAGAGAGCGGCTTCTGCGCAAAATTGATGACTCCCTGGATATGCATGATGAAAAAGCTTTTAAGGAATGGACAGAAGCTTATAAAGAATTGATGAGCGAATACAAAGACGGCAAAGTATTATTCGAACAAGGCTATAAATTAGAGCTGGAATTTGAATAAAGGTTTATACAAGCACCCCTTGGGTTCCGCCTGAGGGGTGCTTTTTCATGTCATAATAAATCTGTAAAAATAATCTCCGGTCTTCGCGGTGTTGGCGTTTTTCCTTATTGTTCTTTATACTGGGAAAGAAAAGAAACGCGAAGGAGGAAGAGCTGGTGATACTTTCCGACCAAACAATCCGCTCAATGATGGAACAGGGCGATCTTAGTATCGATCCATTAGAGGACCATCAGATCCAGCCGGCATCGGTGGACATCCGTCTGGGTACTCACTTTCTAAAAATCGACGAGAACGCTATCGAGTCCATTCAACTGGACCGGCCCGCTAAGTATGTCGAATTTGAAAGCGATCAGGTGATTATTCCCCCGCATTCGTTTCTGCTTGCGACCACAAAGGAATACATCAGACTCCCCCAGCATATTACCGCCTTTGTGGAAGGAAGAAGCTCTATCGGGCGAATGGGTCTCTTTATTCAAAATGCCGGCTGGGTGGACCCGGGATTTGAAGGAGAAATTACGCTTGAGCTTTATAACGCCAACCGGCTGCCTATTCGTTTAACGTCTGGAAGGCGGCTCGCACAACTCGTTTTTGCGGAGATGGATCAAAAAGCCGGCGTCCCTTATGCGGGCAAATACCAGGGGCAGCGCAATGCCATGGGAAGTCACGCCTTTTTGGATCAAGAAAATGAATAAAACTGCGTGGCCCATACATAGTTGAAATGAAAAATAACGATTCAAAAGACTCGTGACCTTTACTGTTCACGGGTTTTTTCGAGGTAAGCGTGAGCAGAGGCACAGGCGGAAAAAGATGTTATAATGGGAGCGCTGTGAAATGTTTTGGTGGAAAGAAGGAATAACAATTGGGTTTTCAAAATGATAAAGCGGTCGTTGTTTTTAGTGGAGGCCAGGACAGTACTACTTGTTTGTTCTGGGCACTGGAACAATTTGAAGAGGTTATTGCCGTAACTTTTTCTTACGGACAGCGGCACGATGAAGAAATAGAAGTAGCCAAACGAATTGCTGAGGATATAAATATTGAGCATCATGTGCTGGATATGGGGCTTTTAAGCCAGCTGGCACCGAACGCGCTGACTCGCGATGATATTGAAGTGGAGGCAGGAGAAGACGGGGAGCTTCCTTCTACGTTTGTAGAGGGGAGGAATCTGTTGTTCTTTTCCTTTGCCACGATTCTTGCTTCACAGAAAAAGGCAAAACACATAGTGACAGGTGTATGTGAGACGGATTACAGCGGATACCCGGACTGCCGGGATGTATTTGTGAAATCATTGAATGTGTCACTAAATCTGGCTATTGGAAAAGAGTTTGTGCTGCATACACCTTTAATGTGGCTCGATAAAAAAGAAACCTGGGAGCTTGCCGACCGACTCGGAAGGCTTGAATATGTGAAAGATGAAACGCTCACCTGTTATCACGGCATACCGGGGGACGGCTGCGGGGAATGCCCAGCCTGTAAACTGCGCCGTGCAGGCTACGAGCAATATATGGAACAAAAAGAAAGGAAAGAATTATGATTTATTCGTATTATCCACAGTGGCCGCACAACTACCGGTACGAATTAAACAAGGATATGCATTTAAGTGCGGCACACTATATTCCTTCGGAAGATGCGGGAAAGTGCCGCCGGGTTCATGGACACACCTATACAATCAACGTCACAGTTGTTGGCGATGAATTGAACCGGAACGGGTTTTTAATTGATTTTACCGTTTTGAAAAAGTGGATCCATAAACGCTATGACCACACTCTGCTGAATGATCATCCGGAGTTTGCCAGTGAAGAAACCGAGGCTGCTTATCCGACGACGGAAGTAGTCGCACAGGTGATCTGGAAAACAGTGCAGCAGAAGCTCGATGAAACGTCGAATAAACCTAAATGCCTGCAGGTACTCGTCAGGGAGACTCCGACAAGCTATGCGGTGTTCCGGCCCAAAGAGGGGGACTTTGCCTAAATGAAACCAACACCTGTACTGGAAATATTCGGTCCGACCATCCAGGGCGAAGGCATGGTTATTGGGCGGAAAACAATGTTTGTACGCACCGGCGGCTGTGACTACCGGTGCTCCTGGTGTGATTCCGCCTTTACATGGGATGGATCACAAAAAGCTGTAGCGATGAGTGCGGAAGCTATTTATGAAAAATTAAAAGAAGCCGGGGGCAGAAGCTTTAACCATGTCACGATTTCCGGAGGCAACCCGGCTATGCATCCCGGTCTTGGAGAACTTGTAGCGCTTTTGCAGGAGCAGGGTATCGAAACAGCGATTGAGACGCAGGGCTCGATCTGGAATGACTGGGTGAAGGAAATCGATGAGGTAACAGTTTCCCCGAAGCCGCCGAGTTCGCTGATGAAAACGGATTGGTCCAGGCTGGATTATTATATGGAAGAACTGCGTCCGCGCAAAGAAAAAGAAGTCAGTCTGAAGGTAGTCGTTTTTGATGAAAGCGATCTGAATTACGCGATGGAAGTACATGAGCGTTATCCTGCCGTAACAATGTACCTGCAGGTGGGAAATGACGATACCGTAACGCCGCAGGTAGAGAAACTGAGAGATCATCTGCTTGCAAAATACGAATGGCTTACAGAAAAAGTCCTGCAGGAAGAGCGTTTAAACGGGGTGCGGGTTCTGCCGCAGCTGCACACGCTTCTCTGGGGGAACAAACAAGGGGTATAAGGAGGAAAAAGACATGCCGGAAAGAGAAGATATTGAACAATTAGATCAGCTGGGAAGCGAGAAAACGGCGTATACATTTGAATATGATCCTTCTCTGCTTGAAGTATTTGAAAACACCCACCCATACCGGGATTACTTCGTGAAATTTAACTGTCCGGAGTTTACGACCCTCTGTCCGAAAACAGGGCAGCCGGATTTTGGCACGCTGTATATCAGCTACATCCCGGACGAAAAAATGGTGGAAAGCAAAGCGCTGAAATTGTATTTGTTCAGCTTCCGAAATCACGGAGGTTTTCATGAAGATTCGATCAATACGATTGTAAACGACCTGGTAGAGTTGATGGACCCCCGTTATCTGGAGATATGGGGTAAATTTACCCCGCGCGGCGGTATTTCGATTGATCCATTCGTAAACTACGGAAGAGCCGGAAGCAAATACGAGCAGTTAGCAGAAAACCGGCTGTTTCAGCATGATTTGTATCCTGAGCCGATAGACAACCGCTAAGCCTTTCCCGATAGGGAGAGGCTTTTTCTATAGGGGAAAAGGGACAAGAGGGCCAAAGGTTTGAAGTAAATAAGAAGAGGGGTAGAGAACTAAGAAATTGTGAAAATTTGTGAAAACGGGAGGGACGGGCACGATGGGGAATCAAACAGCGGGAAATAAAGTAGTGGAAATACTTAAGGAATGGGGCGTAAGCCATCTGTATGGCATGCCGGGGGATTCCATCAATGAATTGATGGAAGAATTGCGAAAAGATGAAGACGGTCTGGAATATATCCAGATTCGTCATGAAGAGACAGGGGCCCTTGCTGCTGCCGCTTATGCGAAGCTGACGGGGAGACTGGGCGTTTGTTCTTCGATTGCCGGGCCTGGAGGGGTTCACTTATTAAACGGCCTGTATGATGCGAAAAGAGATAAAGTGCCGGTACTTGCTCTGGTCGGACAGGTGGACACGACGATCCTCGGCACAGATAATTTTCAGGAAATCCAGCTGAATCAGATGTTTGCTGACGTCAGTGTATTTAATGAACGCGTCCAGAGTGCCGAACAGCTCCCGGACATGCTGCATCAGGCGATACGTACTGCCTACACAGAAAAAGGAGTCTCTGTACTCGTTATCCCGGATGATATTTCGGCTGCGGAAATCAAACGTGAAGCCCCGATATCTTCCGGCGTGTTTGCGAGGCCGAAGGTCCGCCCGGAGAAGGAAGATATGGTGGAGGCTGCCAGGCTGCTGCACGGGGCGCAGAAGCCGGTGATTCTGGCGGGGAAAGGGGCCAGGTACAGCACTGATGAACTGCTGGCATTTGCTGAACATATTCAGGCACCATTAGTATCTACGCTGCTTGCAAAGGGTGTCGTTCCGGATGAGCATGAGCACAGCCTGGGACAGAACGGCCAGATTGGCACAACACCGTCATACGAAGCAGTGCAGGAAGCCGATTTGTTAATACTTGCAGGCACCTCTTTTCCTTACCGTGATTTTATGCCGAAAAACACCAAGGCAATTCAAATTGATGTTGACCCCAGAGTGATAGGGAAATACTATCCTGTAACGGTAGGTTTAGTCTCTGAACTCGGGACTGTGCTTCAGTGGTATACAGAAAATCTCGAACGCCGGGAGCCTTCTGCCTTTATGCAGAAATATAAAGAAAAAAGAAAAGATTGGTGGAACGAACTCGAAAAAGATATGACAGAAGAGACAGACAGGCTGCAGCCTCCGCAGGTGATTCATGAAGTGCAGCAGTTTTTGGAGGAAGACGCCGTAGTGTCTGTCGATGTTGGAAATGTCACCGTATGGGCTACGCGTTATTTAAAGCTGAAAAAACAGGAGTTTGTAATCTCCGGGTGGATGGCTACGATGGGATGCGGCCTGCCTGGCGCGATTGCCGCAAAAGCGGCCTGGCCTGAAAAGCAGGCGGTCATGCTTGCGGGGGATGGTGGTTTTGCTATGGGGATGCAGGATTTTGCCACTGCTGTAAAGTACCAGCTTCCGATGATTTGTGTCGTATTTAATAACGAAAAGATTGGAATGATTGAATACGAGCAGCAGCAGATGGGCCATCTGGACACGGAAACAGACATTAGCGGTATTGATTTTGCGGCATTTGCCAAAGCTTGCGGCGGTGAAGGCTACAGGATCAGAACTAAAACTGAGCTGCATGAGGCGCTGCAAAAAGCAGTGCTTGCCACCAGACCGGTAGTTATTGATTGCGTCGTGGATATGCAGCCGCCGCTTCCGGGGCGGATTTCTTATCAGCAGGCGGTGCATTACAGCGAATTTATTATTAAAAATGTTTTTGAACGTGGAGAACTTTCGCTGCCACCGCTGAAAAAAGGATGGAAACGAATAAAAAAATAAAAGAAAAACCAGCTGATTTTATTCATCAGCTGGTTTTTGCATTGATTGATGCTGCATACTTGCTGCACCTTTGATACGGGCTTCCAGACGGATATTATCGAGTTTGCCGTGAAGCAGTTCATACCGGACCTTTCCGGATTCATACAGCTTGTCGGAACGGGCTTTTGCTTTCCCTTTCACCCGCGCAGGCGTCTGCTGAACACTTTCTGCTCCGGAAGATACTTTGCGGCGGTATTCTTTCCCGCTCTTCGGAGCAGTGAGCAGACTGGTAAGCACTGATATAGCATACCCAGCAGCAACTCCCGACCAGAGGCTTTTTTTATGCATTTCCTGTATTCTCCTCTTTCCAGTCCTTAATGGCCTGGCGCTTCTGGTACATATAGTATCCTAAAGCAAGGCTGCCGTAAAGGCCGCCAAGAGCCTGCTCATTCACTTTGCCTTTGCCTTCGGTGGAACTCCTTTTCATGCCTGCTGTCATATCCACAAGGCTTGAAGTGAGCTTTCTGGAAGCTTCTCCGGCATCACCAACAATGTAAAACAGCGGACTCAACGAGTGGAGCTTTTCATTTACATCCAGAATCGTTTCGTTGCTGTTATGTAAAATCAGCTCCGATTGATTCATCACCTGATCAAGTTGTTCCGGCAGTTTGTCTACTGTTTCATTCACCCCATTCAATGTTTTAGTGAGGTTGCTTAAGACGCGTGCTAAGAAAATAACTAATACTGCAAAAGCTACCGCGATGATTAGTAGAGCTATGCCACCGATCATATCCATGATTCACCATTCCTCCTTGCAATAAATGCGATTAATCCTACAGCCTAATAAATGGTACCATGATTCATGGCAGAGCACCAGGGCGTGCGGACCATATAATAGTGTCTAACTCTCTCGTACCCTGCTTTTTGGAGGCCTAAACAGATTCTCTTATAAATTTCCGGAAAGAAATCAGGATTCGGGGAAATTGAAGGGATGGGTTCTGAAGAAAATCCTGTTTTTGTATGTATATAATATGGGAAGAGAAAGATAACAAAAATAACGAGGAGGAAAAAAACATGCCCTGGACAATGAATGACTATCCTTCATCTCTAAAGAACTTAGACAGACCGGTGAAGAAGAAAGCGATTGATATAGCCAATTCGATGCTTGACGACGGATACGATGAAGGCCGTGCAATTCCAATCGCGACTGAACAGGCAAAAGAATGGTACAGCAATGCTTCTAAACAAGAAGTGAACGAATTCATGGAGGAGGAAGATCCTAAATCCCGTGATGGCGGAAAAAGCAGTTCAGATCCGGAACTGATGGAAAAAGCAGAGCTGGTAGAAGCTCATGAAGATGGATGGGCTGTACGGGCAAAAAGTGCGAAAAAACCGGATGTTGTCTATGACAGCAAATCAGAGGCTGTCGAACGTGCAAAAGAAGTGGCAGAAAAGAAAGGGACAGAAGCCATTATTTACAAAAAAGATGGAACAGTGGAAAAAAGACATTCCTATTAAATAAAAGAGGAGCAGCTGCCTAAGGCGCAGCTGCTCTGTTCAATGGTCTTAGGAAACAGGACAGCTGACAGGGTTTTTTACCCGACAGCTGTCTTTATACAAATTATTAAAAAAAGAAATCCGTGAGTTACTGGACGTCTTCAGCCAGTCGTTCCACTTCTTTTGCAGCGTTAAAGTCTTTTTCGGTAACGCCGCCCTGATCTACAGTGGTGAATGAAATAGTAACCTGAGTGTGATCAATGGTGATTTTAGGATGGTGCTGCACATTTTCTGCATGAGCTGCCACCTCTTTAACAAACTCAATACCATCCAGGTAATTAGAAAATTTATATTCTCGTACAATGGCCCTGTCTTCATTGTTATCCCAGTTTGGCAGGTTTTTCAGTTCGTTTTGAATTTCTTCTGCAGACATGATCATTGTTCCACATTCCTTTCTTTATTGATGATTTTTTCTCTCCCGCCGCAAAGGGAGAGTAGTGCACCTGAAGGAGCCCCCGGATTTTATAATTTCATCGTAGGGCACTTCATGAACTATGAATCCGTATTCCCTTAATTGCTTGTTAACATGCGTATTTTCCGGGAGCGATATAACATGGCGGCGGCCCAGGGAGAATACATTTGTGCCCAGCCGGCTCTGTTCCTCTTCCGGCACGGAAATAATATTAAAAAACTGTTTGACTGTTTCCAGGCTCTCTGTTTCAAAGGCCGGTTCATAGGCAATAGCAGTAGAGCTGTCCAAAATATTAAAAATACAGTCCAGATGCAGATGACGGTTATCGAAATGTACCGGTATAATCTGCTTATTAGGGCAGGCCCTCTGAAGTTCGTCGAGGCCTTCTTTAGAGGTCCGGGAGCTCTGGCCGATAAAAAGAAGCTTCTCCGAAAGCATAACGTCCCCGCCTTCGATGGTACCGCTTTTTAAATGGCTGCACGGCCCGTAACGCTGTTCATACCAGTCTGCTAACGCCATGGTTTCTGCCGAACGAATAGAAGTACCCATATTTGATAAAATCAATTGATCATCAATCACAAACCCAATGTCGCGGGTGAAGACCTGCTCGGGGAGAGAAGCGGAAGCGGGAAGAAAATGCACAGCAGCCCCGAATTCCTGAATGACAGCCGTGAGCTGTTTATGCTGAAATACTGCTTTTTCTATATCAATATTGGCGGAAGCGTGCTGCTTCTGCATTTCATTTATTACTTCTTTAATAGCCATATGCCTGGGTTCGCACATGATAACGTCCGCTAAAACAGAATATTCATCTTCAACATACGCAGTTATAGTGTTGGTCAAAAGAACCCGCCCCTTTTCTCTTTAAACATACATTATACCAGACAAAACGACGGGAATTATGTATGCTTAACGGAAAGAAAAGAAAAGTTTTAAAAAAATTGTTGAGAAGAATTGACAAAAGGAATAAAATGAAGGGTAGTATAATTATGAAAAATCCTTACATATCAAGGGTTTTCGAGATAGATCGTCAGCGGGGCCGGAGAGCAGCCGCTGGTTGTTTACAGAAAGAGAGGCACGAAGTATGTTTAAACGAATATTAATAGCCAACCGCGGCGAGATCGCAGTTCGCATTATAAGAGCCTGCCGGGAACTTGGGATTGAAACTGTAGCCGTATATTCAGAAGCAGATAAAGACGCCCTGCATGTTCACATGGCAGACGAAGCTTACTGTGTGGGACCGTACGCTTCCTCAGAGAGCTACTTAAAGATGACTAATTTAATTTCCACTGCTTTAAAAACAGGAGCTGAGGCGATCCACCCAGGATACGGTTTTTTAGCAGAAAACGCTGAATTTGCCGAGATCTGTGCTGATCACGACATTACGTTTATCGGTCCTTCACCGGAAGCTATCCGCCGGATGGGAACGAAGGACGTGGCAAGAGAAACGATGAGAGATGCAGGGGTGCCGGTTGTGCCGGGAAGCAATGGATTGCTTGATGAAAATACGGACGTTCATGCACTCGCAGAAGATATCGGTTACCCTGTGATGATCAAGGCTACTGCCGGCGGGGGCGGAAAAGGAATGCGGGCAGCTCACACCGCTGAAGACCTGCAGAAATGCATCCAGATGGCCCGCCAGGAAGCTGAGAGCTCCTTTGGAGACGCCGGAGTTTATATGGAAAAGCTGGTCGTGGAGCCAAGGCATATTGAAATTCAGGTTATGGCAGACAGTCATGGAAACGTTATCCATTTAGGGGAAAGAGACTGTTCGATCCAAAGGCGCCACCAAAAGCTTGTGGAAGAGGCCCCGTCACCGGCTCTCGATGAAGAGACGAGAAAGGCGATGGGGGAGGCGGCCGTTCAGGCCGCAAAAGCAGTTGATTACTGCGGGGCAGGTACAGTGGAATTCCTTTTGGATGCCCATAAAAAGTTTTATTTTATGGAGATGAATACGAGAATTCAAGTTGAGCACCCCGTGACAGAAGAAGTGACTGGTGTTGATTTAATCAAAGAACAAATTTACGCAGCTGCCGGCCATGAACTGCAGGTAAAGCAGGAGGAGATTGAAATTGAAGGATGGGCGATGGAATGCAGAATCAATGCAGAAAGTCCGGCAAAAAATTTCAGGCCTTCTCCGGGGAAACTTGAACTTTATCTGCCTCCGGGAGGACTCGGCGTACGGGTGGACAGTGCAATGTATACAGGATTCAAAATTTCTCCCTACTATGATTCAATGGTAGCCAAGCTGATCGTCCGCGGAAAAAACAGGGAAGAAGTGATTGCCCGGATGAAGCGGGCGCTGCTTGAATTCATCGTAGACGGAGTGGATACGACGATCCCGTTTCACTTGAAGCTTTTGAACCATGAAGATTTCATTTCCGGAAACTTTACTACAAACTTTTTGGACACCCATTCTATTATGGAAGAAGAAAGCAGTGTCTAACATATAGGAAGGCGGAAAGATCGATGGCGACCAGATCGACAAAAAAGCGGATTACGGATGCAGCACTGGAGCTGTTTGAAGAATTTGGCTTCCATGCGGTCACCGTCGATCGCATTGTGAAACAAAGCCATACATCCAAAGGCGGTTTTTATCACAATTTCACGTCCAAAGAAGAACTTTTGTACACTATTCATGAATCTTTCATTACCTATGTGCTTACAAAAGCAGACGAAGTACAGTCCAGATACGACACACCGGCTGAACGGCTATATGAAGTGATACGCTCGTTTGTACGTATGTTTGAAGTGTACCGTCCGCATGTAACAGTGTTTTATCAGGAAGGAAAGCATTTGTCTGCAGATTATTTCAAGCGGCTCGAAGCTAAACGGGATGAATACAAAAACACGATGTTTCAATTGGTCGAAGACGGTATTGAAGAAGGAGAGTTCCGAAAGGAGCTTCCGGTGCCTATTACGTCGATGGCGATATTTGGAATGATGAACTGGACATACAAGTGGTACAAATCAAGCGGCCTGTACTCACTTCAGGACATCGCGAACATATTTGGCGATCTGGTGATGAATGCAATCCTTACCGACGAAGCCAGAAAACAGCAAAAGTACCAGCGTTTTTTCTTGAATTCAACGCATGTGTAAGTGTTTATTTTTGAGAGGAGAGAACCCTAATGTATTCTATTGAAGAAATTAAAGAGCTCATTCAGGCGGTGGACGAGTCCTCTGTCGGAGAGCTGGAGATCCGCAACGACATGAAAGAGAAGGTTACTATACGTAAAGAAGCAGCAATGCGCCCCGTGGCAGAGCAGACCGCAGCGCCGGCTCCGCAGCCAGTCGCCCAGCCGGCCCCGCAGCCGTCAGAAACGAAAAAAGAAGAAGGGCCGAAAGACAGCAGGATGAAGGAAGCGGATTCCAATTATTACGAAATTACATCACCGATGGTAGGCACGTTTTACCGTTCACCTTCACCGGAAGCAGGGGCCTATGTGGAAAAGGGGGCGGCGATTAAGCCGGACACAATTGTCTGCATCGTAGAGGCAATGAAGCTGATGAATGAGCTTGAAGCAGAAGTCACTGGAGAAATCGCAGAGATTTTAGTGGAAGACGGAGAGTTAGTAGAATACGGGCAGCCTCTTTTCCGGGTGAACCCTTCATAAAAAATATGCTCCAGTGGCTTCTCAGTCCTGGGGCATATTTATATCTGTTCAGGAAAAAGAAGCACCGAAAAACATCAGAAGGACACTGCTGAAGCTGAGAACAAAAGAAACGTTTGCCACAAAGGAAAACCGCCGGTGCCAGAGAACGAACAGCTGGTCGAGCGTAAAAAATAAAACAGCGGCGAAAATGCCCATGAGTGCGATGTTCCAGTGCTGGGAAAAAGCATAAACAAAAGCTCCACCAATCATGTGCAGAACGAGGGAGACTTCGGGGATGCGCCTGAAGAAAAGGTTGGTAATCCAGTCTGAACAGATCGAAAGAATAGTGCCGTAAACAATAATTGGTACGAGGGAAAAAAAGCCATAGATCGTATAGCTGTGCATTAAATCAGCCAGGGTGCTGCTGCCGTTTGTCGTAAAGGGGAGGACAAAGGCCATAACAAACAAAAAGAGTGCCCAGACAGCCAGTGAGGTATGCAGTTTATTCATCAACGATCCCCCCTGAGGTATTTAAGTTTGTATTACCGCTTTCATATAGAACTAAACCCGTATATGTGTTTGAGGGGAAAAGCTTCTGTTTCTGATGGAAAGGGAGGATGTGATACGATAGGAAAGAAATTTTTAACGAAGGTACAAAGAAAGGATTAGACAATGATTTGGACAATAACTCCCTGGGTTTTTTACGTCATCTGCGCTATTGTTACACTAATAATAGGAGGAGTGGCAGGGTATGCGCTGCACCGGGCTGGCGCTAACCGGTCAAAGCGGATAGAACGGCTGCTTTCCCCGCTGCTCGCTGTGTTTATGGTGGGATTATTTTTTTATTTGAGCTTCAGTTTTGCCGACCGTCTGCAGCCGGGGGAACAATTAATAACCTCCGACAGCCTTGAAGAAGCGCAGGAAACGAAAGCAATTATCCCCCTGGGCTCTTACGCGGTGCTCGATAACGTGTATGCTTTTGGATATTATAAAAGCGACCAGTGGGATGGCAGCGATGTTCTCGTCCGTGTTCAGGTAACGGGCGAAGAGGCCTTTCTGGAATCGTACGAGCCTTATATAGCTGGAAACGGCCTGTTTTTTAACCACTCCCGTGTGGAGTTTGAAGAAGCGTATGAGAAGGAATGGCGGGCACCCGCCCAGGAAGCCGAAAGCCGGCTGCTGAACGGGGGGAGCCTAGAGCTCGACGGAGTAACGATTGAAGCTGAGCAGACAGAATAGTGTTCAAGGAGGAAAATAATCATGCGGATCGCAGCAGTGGAACAAAACGGCCATTCTTTTCTTGCCGGATACGATGAAGAATTTGATGTGTATGTCGATTTAGAAATTGGGGAAAACGGTGATTTGAGAAAGTGGCTCGAGGAAACCGTCAACGGAAAGGCCCTGCTTATAGAGCGTTGGCAGGATTATGCAGAAAGCCGTCACCAATTCAAAACGCATGCTGCCGAAAATGTAAAAGTACTTCCGCCGGTTAAGCGGGAAGGGCAGAACATTATCTGTATCGGAAAAAATTATGCTGATCATGCTGCAGAAATGGGGGCGCAAAATGCTCCGGAGGCACCGCTGGTATTTACGAAATCGTCTTCCTCATTAATCGCGGATGGTGAGACTGTAGAATTGGACGAATCATTTACAAAAGCTCTGGATTACGAAGGGGAAATAGCTGTAGTTATTGGAAAAGCCGGAAGGCGGATTTCAAAAGAAAATGCATCGGATCACGTGTTTGGCTACACCTTGTTCAATGATATTACTGCCCGGGACGTACAGAAGCGTCACCAGCAGTTTTTCCTTGGCAAAAGCGGAGATACCTACGGCCCAATCGGCCCGTATGTTACTGTTGGTCCCTCCAGCCAGCCGTCAGACTGGACGCTGGAGACTTATGTAAATGGAGAAAAAAGGCAGTCCGGGAGTATGTCGGATCTTATCTTTGATATTGCAGAGCTGATCGAACAATTATCCAGAGGTATGACGCTCCGTCCGGGGGATGTTATTGCCACAGGCACGCCGGCTGGTGTCGGCTCAGGGTTCAATCCTCCTAAGTATTTAAAGGACGGGGACGCTGTAGATGTTCATGTGGAGGCGATTGGTACGCTTTCCAATAAAGTAAAAAAAGTATAGCTTACGCAATGCCCGAACCGTACTGCGCCTGAAGAAGCAAAAAGAGCGGAGCAGCGTGCAGAAACTGTTTGACGTCGATGCCGATCCGGTCTGTCACCTTGTCGAGCCGGTATTTCAGCGTATTCCTGTGCAGGTGGAGCCTTTTGGCAGTGGCGCTGCTGTTTAAGTTTTCCAGGAAGAAAGTATAAAGAGTGTGCATTAATTCTTCATCCTGTTCAAGGCCGCTGAGAGCATAATGGAGCAGTTCTTTTTTAGAGAACCGGGTATTTTCAATCATATGAATGCAGGGCAGGGCTTCAAAGGGGGCAAAAGAGCGCCTGGAGGGCTGTTGCTCCTGAAGAAACGAAAACATCTCCTGTTCCTGCTGATAAATTAAACGGATATTTTCACTGCGGTATACCTTTCTTCCGTAATAAACAGAAGCATCGACCATTGTGTCTCCCATCAGCAGGCTTGATAATTCCTGGGCCTCAAATACCTCTTCCTCGTCTGAGTTATCATCCGGGATAACAGCAAGAAGCTTTTCATCCCCGATGACGGTAAGAGTGACAGAGCGCTGGTAATATTCAAGAAGGGTATCGTGAATATCGTTTTTCCAACGGTAAAGGCTGGACCCTTCAAGAAATAAAAAACGAAACGACTCGGGGATCTGCTCAGGAAGCGTATCACTTTTTGCCTGAAGATAGGCCGCCCACGGAGAATCTTCCCGGCTCCCGGGGGAGACAGGCGTGAGCACAGTTTCGAGCAGCTGCTTCTCCCGGGTGGAAACGGATTGGATGGGAAGAGCCATTTGTGTACCGTCCGGAAGCCTGTAATAAAGGTGGTGTTCGGGCTGGGTGATTTCCTTCCAATGCTCCTGGGGCACTGCTTCTGGAAATAGCGAAATAATATCATTATGCAAGCTGACCGCCTCCTATTCTTACATTATTGTATCAGACACGGATTATTCTAAGGTACAAGACTTTTAATGAATCGGGGCACAGATGATAGAATGAACCAGAGAGTTAAAATAGAAAGGGTGAACGAGAGTGGCTTATGAATTAGAAGGAATCCGTCAGCTGGACGTAGACGAGCTGAAAGAACAATATAATAACGGTAAAAAAACACCGATCATGATTGATATAAGAGAGCCGGGCGAATATGAAGAACGTCATATACCGGGTGTCCCTCTTCTTCCAATGAATCAGGTTCCTGAAGTGATCGATCAGTTTAAAAAAGATGAATCATACGTGTTTATCTGCCGAAGCGGTTCGAGAAGCCAGCATACGGCCCAGTATTTTCAGGACAACGGGATTGAAAATGTTTATAATTTTGCCGGGGGGATGCTCGCCTGGGATGAAGAAACGAATTCCGGCATGGAAAATCCGTTGAAGGACGTAAACGATTTATATAAAAAGTAACCAAGAAGAAGCTGCAGAGTAATTTCTGCAGTTTTTTTATATAACAGCTTCCATAATTTTCACTGAAAAAGCCGAGCGTGGCTTCTTTTCTATCAAGATGAAGGGTTTAGTATGAACTGATTTGGGAAATAGCGAAAAAGAGCATTGAATTAAGTTGATTGAGACAGGAGGCGTATTGTATGCAGAAAAATAGTATTTTATGGACCGTGTTGACAGCACTGATTGTTGGCGCAGCCGTTTATTTCCTGAAAGACGGAGAAACAAGAGCGCAGGTGAAAGACGTATCAAAACGTACGGCGGCCAAGGTAGGCGGCAAAACGAAAGAAGAAGAAGATAAAGAATTGAATGAAACAGTAGGTAACCCGAACCCTCAGGATTTTGAAGATAACAAAATGGTTTCTGAAGGTGCTCAATACTCTGTACTTCATTATGAAGAAGCAGAAGAAAAAGATGAAGAACCGCTCGAGACAGCCAAGGAAAAAGATGAAAAATAGGCAACGGAAAGACAGCTGTCAAAGTGCTTAATGCACGCAGTTGTCTTTTTTTGTTATTTAAGCTTATTGAAGGAAATGGAAGGCTTCGGTCTTTTCAATAATTGCTTTACTGGGGTACAATATTCAGAGTGTACTACTATAACGGCTGTAAAGGATGGATTGGCATGATTACTATCGAAAAGCAAACTATCGCAGATATTCCCAGCCTGCATATTTCCAGGCAGGCAGATAAACATCATCCGCAGCCGACGGTTTTATTTTGGCATGGCTTTGGCAGCAGTAAAGAGCAGAATCTTTCTTTTGCCTATTATTTGGCAGGAAACGGGATACGGGTCGTTCTTCCGGATGCTCTATATCACGGAGAACGTGAAAGTGATATGGATGCCGGCAGAAGAACCTATGCGTTTTGGGATATTGTCATGCAGGCAGTGGAAGAAACCGAATCGCTGCTGAATGAAATGACTACATATGAATGGATTGACAGCGGCCGTATGTATGTTTCCGGTACCTCTATGGGAGGAATCATTTCATGCGGGGCACTCAGATCCTTCGAGTGGATCCAGGGGGGCATGATCATGATGGGGTCGCCGTCCTGGAAAGCAATGGCCGAAGAACAGATACGTTCATTAAAGAAAACATCTGACTGGGAGTTCTCGGAACGCGAGGAGCAGGAGCTGTTAGATAAACTGGCTACGTATGATCTCTCCCTTGCTCCCGCCAAAGTGGAAGCAAAACCTATCTTTTTTTGGCATGGAAAAGAAGATGACGTTGTACCTTACGAATTATCGTACCGCTTTTATGAACGTCTTCCGGACAGAGCTTCCTCGGGACAGGCTTATTATCTGCAGCAGGAAGCGGGTCATAAAGTAACGAGAGAAGGGATGATTGCGGCTTCGGAATGGGCTGCTTCCCATATTTAAAGTGAACGTGCAGCAGAAAGGAGGACAACTATGCTTACAAGCCATTCATCTATTGTATCGGAAGTCATACGTGTTCTGGTTATCGTATTCGGGGCTTTGATTATGGCAGTCGGCCTGAACCTGTTTTTGGAGCCGGCAAATGTATTTGCGAGCGGAGCCACCGGGATTGCGCAGATTATTGCAGGTTTTCTGCCGCTTTCCACTGGGGTGCTCTTGTTTTTAATTAATATACCGATTGCTATGCTCGGCTGGTTTAAAGTAGGGCGGCTGTTTACGTTCTACAGCTTTTTGCACGTAGCGCTGACGACATTTTTTCTTGACCTTATACCTATTACTGAACTTTCAGGAGACATTTTATTAAACAGTGTCTTTGGCGGGGCGATTACAGCCGCCGGAGCTGCCGTGGCCTTGAAATGGGGGGCTTCTGCGGGAGGTCTGGATATTGTGGCCCTGGTACTGGCCCGTATGGGGGACCGTCCGGTAGGCACGTATTTCATGCTGCTGAACGGAATCATTGTTATAGCAGCCGGGTTTCTGTATAACTGGGAAAGT
The DNA here is from genome assembly GCF_900106595.1 of Marinococcus luteus. GTDB lineage: Bacteria > Bacillota > Bacilli > Bacillales > Marinococcaceae > Marinococcus > Marinococcus luteus. Next base: position 117,478 of record NZ_FNNC01000004.1, on the reverse strand, counting down.
GCTTTATACACCCTGGTAACGCTCTATGTCGGCTCAAGGGTCATAGATACTATTCACACACGGCACGTAAAGCTTACTGCTTTAATTGTAACGAAAAACCCGGACGAGATGCGGGATGCTATTCATCAAAATCTGACCAGGGGGATCACGCGAATTCCTGCCCGGGGAGGATTTGATGCGAGCGAAAAAGAAATATTAATGACAGTGATTACACGTTATGAAATGTACACGCTTCAGCAGGTAGTTCAGGAGGCAGACCCGGAGGCATTCACAAACATTATCAACACGACAACTGTGTTTGGTTTGTTCCGTAAAGACGACTAATCAAAATAAAAGCCGGGAAGTGAGAGAGATGGCCTTAAAAAAGTGGTTAGCTGCAGCACTGGTATGTTTCTGTACGCTCTCTGCTGCTGCGTGCGGCAGCGAACAGACTGCTGAAGAGCCTTCCGCCGGAAGTCTGGAAGCTTCAATGATAAAAAGTGATTGGGAGCTTGCCGGCACTCTGGATACTGAAAACAACACCTGGCATTTGGAATTTGAAAATACGGGCAATGGAGAAATGAAGCTGGATTTTCCGGACGGCCAGGAAATAGAAGTTATTATTAAAGAAGAGGGCGTATCCGAACCAGTTTATATATATTCGGAGGGAAAGGTGTTTACGCAGGCGGAGAAATCTGTGGAGGTTAGTGCCGGAAATATACGAAGGTGGGACGAAGAGCTTGATGCAGATCTTCTCGATCCTGAAAATTCGTACCGGGCAGAATTCCGGATCCTTGCTGAAAATCTGGATGCTCCGGCTTTGGAAACATCTAACACCCCGTAAGTGCAGGAGCTGGCAAAGCTCCTGCTTTTTAGCGTCAATAAATAAAAAAAGCAGCGAGAGAAAGCAAACCGATGGTGCCGCAAATGATAGCAGTGAATCTGCCGCCTATAAGAGCGATCAAAAAGGCCGTGCAGAGACCGAACAGGCCGAACCAGACATCAGGCGGGGAACGCAGGGCCCCCGGAAGCAGCAGAGCTCCAAGCGCCGCGTACGGGATGAGCTGGAGCGCCTGCTGCACGGAGACGGGCAGGCGGTTAACATTTAGCGAAAAGAAAGGAACAACTCTCGTTACATATGTAATAACGCCCATTCCAATGATTAAAAGAAGCAAGTTCATGACTGACTCCCCTTTTTCTGCTTAAAGGAACTGACATATACGACAATAACGACTGAGGCAGTCATTGCAGCTGGAACAGCCCATCCTGAAGAAAGCCAGGTCCCAAGAAAAGTGTTGATAGCTGCGCTTAGGCCAGCGGTGTAAAGAGCCATCCGGTATTTTAAAATTGCGGGAAACAACAGCGCTGCAAAAAGGGCATATAAGGCAAAATCCATGCTGATCTGCAGATAATCGGGAAAGAAGGCACCAAAATAATATCCGGCACATGAAAAAGTAACCCAGCTGATATATGCTGCCAAAAAGACCCCAATCCCGAAAAATACGTTCGTTTTATTCCTTCTGGCAGAGAGCAGCGCGAAGACTTCATCTGTTAAACCAAACGCTAAAACAGCCTGTTTCCATTTAGAAGCAGAGAAAAGGAATTGTTTGGCAGAAGCACTCATCAATAAATGGCGGATATTTATGAGGAACGTAGAAATCCAAATGCTGTATAAACCAGCCCCGGCAGTAATCAGCCCAATAGCCATATACTGGGCGGCGCCGGAAAAAATGATAATACTCATAAGTGCTGTTTCATAAATGGAAAGACCGCTGTTGGCGCCAAGCAGCCCAAATCCCAAAGCTGCAGGAACATAACCGGCGGCGATAGGAAGCCCCTGAGTAAGGCCGCTGGCCCAGGAGTGTTCTAATGGAGCCGTATTATTCATAAGGAACTCCTTTCTATTTAATTATAATATATTTTTGTATGTTATATTATACAACAGAGGTGAAAAAATGAAAGAATCAATTGGAAAAGAAATCGGCAAAACATTACGGCAGCTTCGCCATGAGCGTGGGTGGAGTCTGGATAGACTGTCTGAAGCAACAGGTGTAAGCAAGCCGATGCTTGGACAGATTGAGCGCGGGGCATCGAACCCGACGATTACGACGCTGTGGAAGATTGCAGAAGGGATGGGTGTAGGGTTTTCCACGTTTCTGCAGCAAAAGCGGCCGGACATGGAATTTGTTTCCGCTGATCAAACTGAATGGCTTGAAGGGGAGAACGGCTACGCAGTCCGGAATATTTTTTCCAAACACGAGCAGGCTCCAGTCGAATGGTATGAATTTGTGCTGGCTTCAGGGGGAAGCCATTATTCCTCTGCCCACCCATTTGGAGTAGAAGAATACATTATTGTAAACGAAGGGCGGATGGAAGTGCAGACGAAAGAGGCAAGTAAACAATTAATGGGTCCGGATGACGCGCTGCGCTTCCGGGCCGATCATAACCACGCCTATATTAATGCCGGTCCGGAAAAAGTCAAAGGTGTTCTTATGCTTTTTTATACAGCTTACCGGCAATAAAAAAAGCCTTCCCATTGGAGGGAAGACGGAACTTAAAAACGAAAGCCGTAGCGCTTGGAAATAACGTCGTAAAAGCCGAGGGAATTATACAATGCTTTTGTGGCTGCGTTGTTCACGCCGGTTTCGAGCTCAATGCCTTTGATGTCATTATGCTCTGCCCAGTAAATAATTTTTAGCAGTAGTTTCTTGGCAATACCCCGGTTCCGGTACTGCTGATCCACGTAGAGATCATTCAGCCAGACATAATAGCCTCCCTTTTCAAGACTGATGCCAATATTTAAAAAAGCAGCTCCGACAATCTGCTCCTCTGTTTCGGCTACAAAAATATGGGCGGTGGAATCGGAGTCAAGGGAAAGATCGATAGCCCGCTGCAGAAACCGGTAAGCATCCTTCATGCCGATGGAATCCATCTGCCCCATGAGCAGATCTGCTATTTGATTTCTCACGTACTGTTCGGTATCTGTAGGTACTTTATACACCTGCATCGTTTGAACACATCCTTATTCAAAATCACGCGTTTAATTTTTAAAAAGCACCGTGTCGTCCGCAGAAAGCTTTAACCGCTCTTCTAAATAATGGGCGATGCCGTCTTCTTCATTTGTACCAATAACTTCATTGGCCACTGATTTTGTGTCTGCACTGGCATTCCCCATTGCGAGGCCGGTTCCGGCGGCTTCAAGCATTTCCAGATCATTATCCTCATCCCCGAAAGCAATCACATCCTCCATCGAGAGCCCCGCATAGGCAGCGACTTTTTCGAGGCCGTTTGCTTTATGATTTCCCTTTTTTATAATTTCAATCATATGGTGGGGCTCTCCCCACGAGCGCTGATGCATCCCCTTGGCTTCACTGGATGAAAGCAGGTCCTGCAGACGCTCTGCTGTACCTTCCTGGGGATATACAAGCAGGGAAGTAGGAGAGTTTGGAAGCACTCTTTCAAGTTTTCCGGCTCCGGTTACCGGTCCCTGGAAAGCCAGAAGATCAATAAAGGATTCATCATGCTCATCCATATACACCTCATCGAGCACTTCGGCGAGCATGTTTTGAACATTTAACGTCCGGCAGGTCTCAATCACTGTCCGGGCCAGATCCAGGTCAAGCGGTTGATGGAAGGAGCGGAAAGAGCGATCGGCCGGGTGATGCACATACGCTCCGTTGAAGTTAACGATAGGTGTAGAAAGGCCGAGCTGCTGATAGTACATTTTACTGGCCCGGTATGGTCTGCCGGTAGCGATGGCTATTGTATGTCCGGCTTGTTTAGCCTGCTGGATTACTTTCCAGGTCTTTGTGGAAATTGTTTTATCATCTTTTAGAAGCGTCCCGTCTAGATCAAGAGCTATCAAATGTTTTTTCATAAAAACCTCTTCTTTCCTGATGGAAATATAAATGTATTCGTACGACTGTATAGAAACAGCGCCGCTAAACACGATCCGCTCTTTATTTTACTGGAATACAGGCAAAAAGAAAAGAAAAGGAATAACGGCCATGGGAGAAAAAAGATGAAAGCTTACCAGTCATTTATACATCAAATGTACATTTTCATACATAAATTATATTCTTCCAAAAAAGGCTGAACAAATAGAAAAACCTTAATAAACTCAGCTTATGACGGAAAAGAAAAAATATGAAGAAAAAATAAAAATACAGTTGCATTAATATATATTCAGACTTATAATAATCACCAGAACATATTGTATAAAGATAAATAGAGGTGCAACTTTATGAATACAGCTATTATTGGAGCAACTGGCTACGGAGGAGTGGAATTAATACGCATGCTGGCCCAGCACCGCGGCGTTGAACAAATAGATGTTTATTCCTCCTCGAAGCAAAACACGAAGCTTTCTGATATGTATCCGCATATGAAAGATTTATATAATGAAATTCTGCAGCCGCTTGAGACGGCTGACTGGTCCGCCTATGACGTTGTATTTCTTTCCACGCCGCCCGGTATATCAGCGGAGTGGAGCGAAACCATTGCAGCGCAAACCAGGGTGATTGATCTGTCCGGGGATCTGCGGCTGAAGAACGCAAAAACTTACGAACAGTGGTACCAGCGCCAAGGCGCACCGGAGTCCCTGCTTCAGGAGGCTGTCTACGGTTTGACGGAATGGAACAGAGATGAAGTGGCAGGCACTTCTCTTTTATCAAATCCGGGATGCTATCCGACAGCGGTGCTTCTTGGTCTTCTGCCGCTGGTGGATAAGGATGTTATTGATCCTTCAAACATCATTATCGACGCAAAAACAGGTACTACAGGAGCGGGACGGACACCGTCCGAAACTACTCATTTCAGTGAAATGGATGGGAATTTTAAAATTTATAAAGTGAATGAGCATAAGCACACACCGGAGATTGAACAGGCACTGGACATGCATACGGGTGGAAACCACCCTGTTACGTTCAGCCCTCACCTGGTGCCGATGACGAGGGGGATTTTAGCTACTATGTATGTGCCGCTTACCGATGGGACAAAAAGCGGGCATATAGAAGAGCTGTTTCATCAGGCATATGACAAAGAGCCCTTCGCCAGAATACGTGGAGAAAAAACATTTCCAGCGACAAAAGAAGTATATGGAAGTAATTTTTGTGATATCGGCTGGACAGTGGACGAGCGCACCAGCCGGCTGACGGTCGTTACAGTAATTGATAACTTAGTTAAAGGCGCCTCCGGGCAGGCGATACAAAATATGAATGTGATGCTGGGAGCAGATGAGAAAGAAGGGATTTCTCAGCTTCCGGTTTATCCATAAGAAAGGAAGAAAAATCATGGTAGAGGCATCGACAGCAGAGCAGGTAATAGAAGTATCGGGAGGAAGCATTTTAAGTCCTGCCGGTTTCTCCGCAGCGGGTATTCATACAAAGGTCAAAAGAAAAAGAAAAGATCTCGGAGCTATTATTTGTGACGTGCCAGCGTCGAGTGCCGCTGTATATACGTTAAATAAAATTCAGGCAGCACCGCTGCAGGTGACGAAAGAAAGCATTGCCAAAGAGGGGAAGCTCCGGGCAATCGTCGTCAACAGTGGAAATGCCAATTCATGTACAGGCAGACAGGGACTCGAAGACGCCTATACCATGAGAAAAAACAGTGCCGAAAAATTCGGTCTGCCGGAACATCAGGTAGCGGTAACTTCTACTGGTGTGATCGGCGAAGCGATGCCGATGGATAAAATAAATGAAGGCATTGCACACCTCGAGCCGGAAACCGGATTTGAACGGGCGCAGGATTTTAATGAAGCAATCATGACCACAGATGTTGCCGGAAAGCACGCATGCTTTCAGACGTGGGTGGACAATAAAGCAGTGTTTATCGGAGGCGTAGCGAAAGGATCCGGAATGATACATCCGAATATGGCCACGATGCTCGGGTTTGTGACTACGGATGCTGCAATTGCACCTGATCATCTGCAGACGGCGCTTTCGGAAATAACGAACAAAACGTTTAACCGGATTACGATTGACGGCGATACGTCAACGAATGACATGGTAGTCGTCATGGCCAGCGGCAAGGCGGAAAACAGTCCGCTGCATCCCGGTCATCCTGACTGGAACGCGTTCGTTACCGGATTGAAAGAGACATGTGAATCCCTTTCGAAAAAAATTGCAAGAGACGGGGAAGGCGCCACCAAGCTGATTGAAGTGAAGGTCGAAGGCGCCGCTACAGATAAAGAAGCCGGCCAGGCAGCCAAGCAGATCGTTGGATCAGACCTGGTGAAAACCGCTGTATACGGTACAGACGCCAACTGGGGGCGGGTGATTGTCGCTCTCGGCTACAGTGAAGTAGAGCTTGATCCGGACACTGTGGATATATCAGTAGGGCCGATGGAAACCTTGAAAGCAAGCACCCCGGTTCATTTTTCCGAAGAGGATGCAAAAGCGTACCTGGAAAATGACACGGTGGAGATAACGGTGAACCTCCATGTGGGGAATGGAAGCGGCAAAGCATGGGGATGCGACCTGACCTATGATTATGTAAGAATTAACGCCGGATACCGGACGTAAGGAAAGAAGGAGGAGAAGAGCATGAACAGCATCACTGTAGTCAAATGCGGCGGTTCCACGGTGAACAAACTGACAGCTGAATTTTTCAAAAGTATAGCTGCCATGAAAGAAAAAGGCATGAATCCGGTGCTTGTGCACGGGGGAGGCCCTGAAATCAACCGTATGCTTGAACAGATGCAGATTGAGTGTGAGTTTGTAAATGGGCTGCGAAAAACAACGCCCGAGGTACTTGAAGTAGCTGAGATGATTCTGTCCGGAAAAGTAAATAAATGCCTCGTTTCCTCCCTTCAATCCGCCGGCGCTCCGGCGTTTGGCATGTCCGGTATTGACGGAGGACTTCTGGAAGCAGAGCAGGTGGCCGATCAGGATCTCGGACTCGTCGGCAACGTCGTGAACGTTAATACCTCCTGCATACATTCTATGCTTGAAAGTGGATTTGTCCCGGTGATCGCTCCTATTGCAGCGGATGAAAACGGCAAAAAATTAAATGTGAATGCTGACGCGGCTGCTTCGGCTGTCGCTCAGGCAGTAGGCGCAAAAGAGCTCCTGTTTATTACAGATGTTGAAGGCGTGCTTATCGACGGAAGCAAAGCTGACTATATTCACGCAGAGAAGCTTGAGCAGCATATCCGCGACGGAGAAATTTACGGCGGCATGATACCGAAAGTTCAGGCGGCAGCAGCAAGCCTGACCGGTGATTTGGAAAAAGTCGTTATTGCCGGCGCAAACGGACACACAGATAAGGCAGAAGGAAAGCTGAAGGGAACGGCAATAATCAGAGAACAGGTCCAGGCTCCGTCCCTGACTTGAAAGGAGGAGAACAATGCAGCAGACAGAACAGAAATCACATCTATTTGAAACGTACAAAAGATGGGAACTCACTTTTTCGCACGCGGAAGGCTCTACCGTAACGGATAAAGAAGGTAGAGAATACACGGACTTAATGGCTGGAATCAGCGTTGTCAATCTTGGTCACGGTGATCCCGATGTGATAAAGCATGTAGAGAAACAGCTGCACGCTGGATGGCACGGCTCCAATTTTTTTCAATATGAACAGCAGGAGCGCACTGCAGAGCTTTTGACGAAGCTTACGGGCTTAGACCTTGTATTTTTTGCAAACAGCGGTACGGAAGCAAATGAAGCAGCTATAAAGTGCGCCAGAAAATATACCGGACGTACGAAAATCCAAAGCTTTGTCCAGTCTTTTCACGGGCGGACATACGGAAGCATGGCAGCAACCGGCCAGGATGCCATTCATCAGGGCTTCGGCCGCATGCTAGAAGACTTTGAATATTTACCGTATAACGAGGTGAATGCACTGGAGAAAGCTGTGGACGAAAACACAGCGGCAATCATGCTTGAGCCGGTGCAGGGCGAGGGCGGTGTCATTCCGGGAGATCCGGCATTTATTCAAAAAGCCGCAGCGCTTGCGAAGCAGCACGGGGCACTGCTGATTGTAGATGAAGTACAGACAGGCCTGGGACGTACCGGTACGATGTTTGCCTATGAGCAGGCGGGCGTGGAGCCAGATATCGTAACGACGGCGAAGGCTCTTGGCAACGGGTTTCCGGTAGGGGCGATGATTGGCAAAGGATATTTACAGGAAGCCTTTGGTCCCGGGGCCCACGGTTCTACATTTGGTGGAAATCCGCTTGCTATGGCTGCAGTAGAGGGAACGCTTCAAAAGCTGATGAGTATCAACGCTCCGAAAATGGCAGCAGAAAAGGGGCGCTTTTTCACGAACCTTCTTGAAGAAAAAATAGCCTCCCTGCCCGCGGTGAAAGAAATACGCGGCCCGGGACTTATGATCGGCATAGAGCTTACGGAAAGCGCGGCACCTTACGTACTCGCAATGCAGAAAAAAGGATTTCTGCTGATTGCAGCAGGGCCTAACACTTTGAGGCTTCTGCCGCCACTGACAATTTCGTACGATGACTTGGAAAAAGCCGCAGCAGCACTGACAGAAGTGCTTGAAAAATAAAAAACGTACCAGGAGGGTTTGTAGATGAAAAGTTATATAAAATTGGAAACAGGCGAAATATTTGAAGGCAGCTGGCAGCAAGCCTTTCCGGATACGTATGGGGAAATTGTATTTTTTACAGGAATGACCGGCTATCAGGAAGTGATGACAGACCCTTCCTTTCACGGTCAAATAGTTGTTTTTACCTATCCGTTAATCGGAAATTACGGTGTGAATCCAACAGACAATGAAAGTACGCAGCCACAGCCGGCAGGTATCATTGTCAGCGAAGCCTGCGGCACTTCGGGTCATTATGAAGGAGACCAGACACTCGCGGAGGCAGCGCTTGCGGCCGGAATTCCCGTTATGGAAAACGTGGACACGCGGGCTTTGGTCAAAAACATCCGGGAAAAAGGCGATATGGGTGCTGTAATGAGCGGGAATCCAGAATCTGTGAATGTAGGGGAATATGAGCCGCTCGGAGAGCGCGATGTGATTGATACCGTAACGGTGGACAAACAGATAACGGTCGGCAGCGGCGACCGCCATGTTGTATTGATGGACTTTGGCTACAAACAGTCGATGGTGGACCAGCTGAACAAAAAAGGATGCAAGGTTACGATTGTGCCCTATGATACGCCGAAGGAAACAATTGAAGGTCTGGCTCCTGACGGCCTGCTGTTTTCCAACGGCCCCGGCAACCCGAAGCAGCTTGAACATTATTTGAGCACCTATAAGGAGCTTGCCGAAACCTATCCGACTTTGGGCATCTGCCTGGGTCACCAGCTCCTCGCGCTTGCGTTTGGCGGGGAGACGGAAAAACTGCGTTTTGGCCATCGCGGCGCCAATCAGCCGGTGCAGGATCTGGAAACGAACAAAGTGTTTATGAGCTCTCAAAATCACAGCTATGTTGTCACCGATGAGTCTCTTCCAAAAGAGTCTTTCCGGATAAAATACAAAAACGTCAATGACGGTTCAGTAGAGGGCATGATGCATACAAAGTTTCCAATCATGACAGCACAGTTTCACCCGGAAGCCCATCCGGGTCCGGCAGACAGCGAAGAAATTTTTGATGAATTTTTGGAAACGATAGAGAATAAAGGGAGAGAAGCCACCTATGCCTAGAGATAAAAAAATAAACAAAGTACTGGTGATCGGTTCTGGTCCGATCGTCATTGGGCAGGCTGCAGAATTTGATTACTCAGGCACCCAGGCATGCCTGGCGCTGCGGGAAGAAAACATTGAAGTTATACTGCTGAACAATAACCCGGCAACCGTAATGACAGATAATACCTGTGCTGACAAAGTATATTTTGAGCCGCTTACCGTAGAAACAGTGGAGAGGATCATTGAACAGGAGCATCCGGATGGAGTGCTGGCAACCCTTGGCGGACAGACCGGATTAAACCTCGCGCTTGCTTTTTCCGAACAGCAGACGCTCGAAAAGCATGGGGTGGAGCTTCTCGGTACGCCGATCGAGTCCATCCGGCAGGGAGAAGACAGAGAAGCATTCCGCGCGCTTATGCATGAACTGGACGAGCCGGTACCTGAAAGCGAAATTGTGGAGAAAAAGGATGAAGCACTGGCTTTTGCGGAAAGAACCGGCTATCCGATTATCGTGCGCCCGGCGTACACCCTTGGCGGAGGCGGGGGCGGCATCGCCCAGAATGAAAAGGAACTTCGCCACATCATCGAAGGCGGGCTGGAGGCAAGCCCGATTCATCAATGCCTGGTGGAAAAGAGCATAGCCGGGTTTAAAGAAATTGAATACGAAGTGATGCGGGATGCCAATGACACGTGCATCACCGTGTGCAACATGGAAAACATTGATCCGGTGGGTGTTCATACCGGAGATTCCATTGTCGTGGCGCCGTCCCAGACGCTGACGGACGTAGAGTACCAGATGCTTCGGAGCTCTTCGTTAAAAGTTATCCGGGCTCTTGGCATTGTAGGCGGATGTAATATTCAGTTCGCGCTCGACCCGGTCAGCAAGCAGTACTATTTGATCGAAGTAAATCCGAGAGTGAGCCGTTCTTCCGCTCTTGCTTCTAAAGCAACCGGCTATCCGATTGCGCGCATGGCAGCCAAGATCAGCATAGGGTATCACCTGCATGAGTTGTTAAACCCGGTCACCGGGCATACGTATGCAAGCTTTGAACCGGCGCTCGACTATGTAGTGGTGAAGTTTCCGCGCTGGCCGTTTGATAAATTTTCCTACGCAGACCGCACGCTCGGGACGCAGATGAAGGCGACGGGAGAAGTCATGGCCATCGAAAGAAATCTGGAGGCTGCTCTGCAGAAAGCGGTAAGGTCACTTGAAATCAAACATGACGGACTGGCTCTGCCGGAATGCAGGGAAACGGCTGATGAAAATATTTTGAACGAAATCCTGCAGCAGAACGATAAGCGGTTCTTTTACATTATGGAATGGCTTCGCCGTGGCGGGGATATGGAAACAATCCATGAAAAAACCGGCATTCAGTATTTTTTCCTTCGGACCTTTGCTACCCTTATTCAAAAGGAAAAAGATATTGCAGGACTTTCCTGGGAAAATTGGAGCGAAGAGCAGCTGCTGATATGGAAAAAGGCTGGTTTTACAGACGAACAGCTGCACGCCCTCTCAGGGGTGGAAACTGGAGAAATACTCCAGCTGCGGGAAAAGCTGAACATGTTCCCTTCCTACCACATGGTGGATACGTGCGCAGCGGAATTTACCGCAGAAACACCATACTACTATTCCAGCTGGTACAAGGAAAGCGACCGTCAGGCTGAACCGGTCGAAAATAAAGTGCTGGTCGTCGGTTCCGGCCCGATCCGGATCGGGCAGGGCATTGAATTTGATTACTGCTCGGTGCACGGGGCGCGGGCATTGAAAGAAGCAGGCTACGAAGCGGTAATTGTAAACAACAACCCTGAAACGGTAAGCACCGACTTTGAAATGGCGGACCACTTGTACTTTGAGCCGCTCACGGCAGAGGATGTGCTTCACGTAGCCAGGGAAGAACACGTAACGAAAGTAATCGTGCAGCTTGGCGGGCAGACCGGGATATCGCTGACTGAGTCGCTTGAACAGGCAGGAATGGAAGTGCTTGGCACGACGTCTGATATTATTGATCAGCTCGAAGACAGGGACCGCTTCTACCAGTTTATGAAGCAGGTGAACGTTCCGCATATTCCGGGAGTTTCCGGCCACAGCAGAAAGGAAACGCTAAAGCAGGCAGAAGAAATCGGGTATCCGGTGCTTCTCAGACCTTCCTACGTGATCGGCGGCCGCGGCATGGCGATTGCGACCAAAGAAGAAGAACTGGTGGAATATATTGAAGATCCGGCCAACGATATTGAATACCCAATATTAATTGACTCCTATAAGCCGGGAACAGAGCTTGAAGTGGATGTGTTAACGGACGGCAAAGACATATGGATACCTGGTATATTTGAACACGTAGAGGAAGCAGGTGTTCATTCAGGCGATTCCATGGCTGTAACACCTCCGTTCAGCATCAGTGAAGAGGTAAAGCAGCTTCTGGTGGACTATACGCAGAAAATTGCGGAAGGCATGAATTTTCACGGTATCTTTAATATCCAGTTCGTCTACGATGCCGGCGAATTGTACGTAATTGAAATAAATCCAAGAGCATCGCGGACGGTGCCGGTCTTTGCCAAAATCACCGGCGAAAAAGTGATTGAAGGGGCGGTGCACCTGCTGCTTGGTCATTCACTTAACACATGGACAAATGAGAAAGGGCTTCACGAAGAACCGGGCTATTACACAGTGAAAGCCCCGGTCTTTTCCAACGATAAATTAAGCGGGCTTGATCCAGTACTGGAAGCAGAAATGAAATCCACTGGGGAACTGATCGGTATATCAAAAGATCTTTCCGGCGCCTTCCAGAAAGCATTTGCCTGGTCGGAAACGCAAATACCTCTTCTATTTAAGAAAACTGGAAGTGTCTACTGCGAAATTGCGGACGGGGAATACGACAAAGCAAAACCATCCCTGGACAAGCTCGAAGGCATGGGTTACACATTAGTGTTCCCGCAGCACACGCCGTTTGATGAATGGATTTACTCAGAGGATGCTTCAGCGTTTATCAGTATTCCGGAGATCGGCCATAAAACAGGAAAAGAGCGCCGCCAGAAAGCGTTAATTGAACGTAAAACGATCGTAACGAATGCACGTACGCTGAGTGTGATGGTTCAGGCGATTCAGGGAGCGCCGGAGCTGCCTGCGCCAATCGAATCGTGGCTGCAAAATTACGCTTTGTCCGAAAAAGGAGTGTAGAAAATGGCAACAAATATGAACAATTCCGCCTCCCCCCTGCAGCAGCAGAGCGTTCTGACACTGCTTGATTTTTCCGCGGAGGAAATCAGACAGCTGCTTGAGCTGGCAGCAGACATGAAGAAAAATCCTGCCGCATATTATACCTATCTGGCGCATCGCTCCCTTGGAATGATTTTTGAAAATGCGTCGACGAGAACCCGCGTGTCCTTTGAGGTGGCTATGACTCAGATGGGAGGTCATTCTTTGTTTCTGAGCCCCCGCGACATGCAGATCGGCCGCGGGGAGCCGATCAAAGACACAGCTAAAGTGCTTTCGAGGTACGTTGACGCGTTGATGATCCGGACAAACGATCACGGGAAAGTCGAAGCACTCGCGGAGCATGCGGATGTACCGGTTATTAACGCCCTTACTGATCTGTATCATCCATGCCAGGCACTTGCCGATTTGCTGACTGTGCAGGAGCGGAAGGGGAGCTTCGAGGGCTTAAAAAGTGTCTTTATCGGAGATGGAAACAATGTCGCTCATTCCTGGATAATAGCAAGCGTGAAAATGGGAATGGATGCGGTGCTCGCAGCACCGGAAGGGTATGGCCCGGATCCCGGAGTCTGGAAGCAGATTGAGCAGGCAGCGGAGCAGTCGGGAGCATCTGTTTCCCGCACGAGAGACCCTGAGGAAGCGGCAAAAGGAGCGGACGTTATTTATACGGATGTATGGACGAGTATGGGCTATGAAGAGGAGCAGGCGAAACGCCTTGCAGCTTTTAAAGGCTTTATGATTTCTGAAGAGCTTACGGCAAAAGCTGCGGAAGACTATATCTTTTTGCACTGCCTTCCGGCCCACCGGGAAGAAGAGGTAGCGGCTTCGGTCATTGATGGTTCTCATTCAGCTGTTTATGATGAAGCGGAAAACAGGCTGCACGTGCAAAAAGCAATACTTGCTTCGGTCATCAGCTAAACCGGGGAAACCGTTCCTGTATATTAGGAACGGTTTCTTTTATGTGAAGAAAGGAGGATAATCACTTGGATTAGCGTGTTTCTGCTTGTATAATTGCCGGGAAGCCGGTAAGCAGCGGGAGGGATGACATGACAGTGAAACGTGCTGCAACAGGAGTGATTATTTTTATTTGCGTATTGATTGCTGTATATTTAGGCATCGTTTATTTTTTTCAGGGAAGCCAGACGACGGCCATTCTTACAGCTATCACGGGAGCGCTGATCGCCGAATGGACATACCACCGTTCGTTCGTAAAGGAATAAAGATTATATGAATAAAACGGCGTGCAGAAAGTAGACAACCGTGCGTGACTCGTATAAAATTATTCCCAGACTAATGAAAACATCCAGCCTGGTTCGTACATAGGCAGGGAGTATATACATGAAAATGCGGAAGATAACAAAGGAGAGAGTAGCATGAATGAAAACAGGCGAGTGGTTGTAACAGGAATGGGAACAGTCAACCCACTGGGCCAGACAGTGGAATCTTCGTGGAAAAATGCTGTTGATGGAGTCTCCGGCATCAGTGCTATCGAAAGGGTGGACGTCTCCGAGCTTCCGATGAAAATCGGGGGAGAAGTAACGGACTTCGATCCGTCGGCCTATTTGGAAAAGAAAGAGCTGCGGAAAATGGACCGCTTCACTCAGTTTGCTATTGTAGCTTCCATGCAGGCGCTTGAGGATGCGGGCTATACAATTACTGAAGAAAATGCAGCACGGACCGGTGTTTGGATAGGCTCCGGCATTGGCGGCATGGAAACATACGAGACCCAGTTTCAGAACTTTATGGAGCGCGGCTATAAACGCGTCAGCCCGTTCTTTGTACCGATGATGATCCCGGATATGGCTTCCGGCCAAGTGTCCATTTATACAGGTGCCAAAGGAGTGAATTCCTGTACGGTTACGGCCTGTGCCACAGGCTCCAACTCGATTGGAGACGCGTATAAAGTGATTCAGCGTGGCGATGCCGATGCCATGATTACGGGCGGCACAGAAGCTCCAATTACAAAAATGGCGATTGCAGGCTTTAGTTCGGCCAAGGCGATTACGATGAATGAAGACCCAAATACGGCGTCCCGTCCGTTTGATAAAAACCGGGACGGATTTGTAATGGGTGAAGGAGCGGGCATACTGATGCTTGAAAGCCTGGAATCCGCCGAAGCGAGAGGCGCAGAAATTTATGCTGAAATCGTCGGCTACGGATCTACTGGAGATGCGTATCATCTGACAGCGCCGGCGCCGGACGGTGAAGGTGCCCAGCGCTCCATGCAGATGGCTATGGACGATGCGGGACTTACAGCAGAAGACATTCAGTACATTAACGCCCACGGCACCAGTACGCAGTACAATGATAAATTTGAAACGACAGCTGTACGAAAGGTATTTCAGGACCATGCGGACAATGTATGGATGAGCTCAACAAAATCGATGACCGGTCATCTGCTTGGAGCGACCGGTGGTATTGAGGCTATATTCAGTATTCTTTCTTTAAAAGACAATGTAGTGCCGCCGACTATTAACCTGCACGAACCGGATCCTGAATGTGATCTCGATTACGTGCCAAACGAAGCCCGGAAAGGTGATATCCAGGCCGTTTTAAGCAATACTTTTGGATTCGGCGGACATAATGCTACCCTGGCATTTAAAAAATGGCAGGCATAAAAAAGTCTGGGCCTATGCGCCCAGGCTTTTTTACATTTAGGACTGATAGCTGTGAATAAGGGATTCAGCGTAATCCAGTGCTTCTCGGGAGGAAGTAATTTCTTCGTTGATAATGCCTTTTTCGGTTTCACTGATAATGAATTTATAAAGCGGTCCGGGACGGAGGCCGAGACGTTGAAGTTCAGCACCGGAAACCCACGGTGGCAGGTCCTGCCACTTGTCCTGGTATTGTCTGAGCAGAGCCGCTTTTTCCGGCTGTCCGGCGCTGTATTCAAGGCAGTAAGCAGCAATTTCAATAGAGAGAGGGGATACGCGGGCAGCAGTGTGGTGAAAATCACCGGGTTTTTCGATGGAGGCGTCCCAGCTTTCATCAAGCAGGTGATGCACGTGCCGGACAAGCTGTTTATCCTGTTTCCGGACGGCCACCCGCTCGGCAGAAAGCACCCTGCCGCTTTCCTGCAGAAATAACGGCAGCAGAGTCATAAACAAAGATGATTGGAGACTGGTAATATACGGAAGCATCCGTTCGGCCGAGTCGTCCCATACAGCACCAGGGAGAAATGCAGATAAAACGTCAAGCTTCTGGAGACGATAAAACAACTGACCGGGAGGCATTTCAGCGGTCAGGCGCTGGAATTCAGCGAGTATTCTATCTGTAGACAGCGCATGAATGGCATTAACCGCCTGCGCAATAAACGCTTCTGTTTCATGGTCCATCGCAAACCCAAAACGGTGTTCAAAGCGGACGGCACGGAGAATACGGGTCGGGTCTTCGACAAAGCTTAAATTGTGAAGTACCCGAATGGCTCCCCGTTTTAAATCATCGAGTCCTGAAAAGTGGTCGATGAGATCTCCAAACTCTTCGGGATGAAGAGCAAGAGCCATGGCATTGATCGTAAAATCCCTCCGGAACAGGTCTTCTTTCAAGGTGGAACTCTCCACGTCCGGCAGGGAACCGGGTTTTTCATAAAATTCAGTTCGGGAGCTTGCGATGTCCATTTTTAACCCGTCCGGCCAGATAATCGTAGCAGTGCCAAAAGCTTCGTGCTTGTGAAGTTCTCCGTTCCATTTGGAAGCAATGTCCGAGGCAAAGGCTATGCCGTCACCTTCAACGGCAATATCGATATCTTCATTTCCCTTTTGCAAAATAATATCGCGAACGACTCCGCCGATCAGATATGTGCGCAGATGCTGCCGGGCACCTTCCTCTCCGACGGCCTGAAGCCACTGTTGGATAGAGTCCGGCAGCGTCATGCGCATGTTTTCCTCCATATTGACGGTTTCGGAAGCAGTGGAATCTTCACGCAGCCGGGCAATGATATCACTGCGCGAGACGAGACCAATTAATGCCCCGCGGTGATCAATAATGGGAAGTCGGCCAACGTTATGGTGGACCATCTGCTGCTGCAGTTCTTCAAACCGGTGATAGGGGGAGGCGGTATGAAGATTGGAGCTCATGTAGCCTTTGACAGGAGCATGCCCAAGCTGGTGGTGCATGGCTTTATCAATATCACGGCGGGAAATAATGCCGACTAATTCGTATTGATCGTTTACTACCGGAAAGCCGCTGTGTCCATAACGGAGCACCATTTCTTCTGCTTCCCTGATCGTCGTTTCAGGCTTCAGTGTTTTTACAGGCCGGCTCATCAGCTCTTCTGCCGTAATGGAGCGGCCGACTGCCGACTGAAGCTGTGATTTGATCTGGTCGTAAACATCGTCGAGCAGCTGATCCTTGATAGTGGCCGAACCGGCACGGGAATGGCCGCCGCCTCCGAATGGGGCTAAAATGTCCGGGAGGTGAATGCGGTCGGTAGCCGAGCGCCCGATAACAAATATTTTCCCCTGGGCCCTGGTCAAAGTAATGACAGCGCTAGCGCCGGTCGTTTCTATTAAATTGGAGGTAACAGTGTTCAAGCCGCCGATATGCTTGTCGCCTGAATCGAATTTTGTAATCAACAGCTGAAGCCCTTCACGCTCAATCACCTCTGCTGCTCCGAGATAGGCCCGTAGAGCATACTGCTGATCCGGAGAAAGCGACTCCTCCATATATTGGCCGACAGTATCTAAATTCATGCCCTGCTCCATTAAAAATACAGCCGCCTGCAGATCTCTAAGCGTTGTACTCGGATAGACGAGCGATCCGGTATCGGTATACAGCCCGAGAGCAAAAAGGGTAGCTTCGACCGAAGTAAGAGAAAGCTGGCGCTGCATCAATTCTTCAATGAGAATAGTGACGGCAGCGCCAGTGGGTTCAATTCGGGCATCAATGGCCGCTTCCGTTGAATCAGGTGCTTCTTTATTTGTATGGTGATCATAAATGATCCAGTATGGAGCCGAGGAAAAGGTGAGGCCGTCCCTGGCCCGCTCCGGCTCGGAGACATCGGTTAAAATCACCGTATGCAGATCGTCCCAATCGATATGCCGGGAAGAAACAAACGGGAATTCATCCTTGAAAAGGGCGAGATACTCGTTGACTTCCTCGGACTGGTCATCCTGCAGAACGAGGCGGGCTTCCGGATAAAGTCTGGAAGCAGCTACAGCAGAAGCGAGGGCGTCAAAGTCCATATGGCGGTGGGTTAAAATTACATCCATGGCGGCTGTCTCCTTAGTCGTTATTTTTCACATGCATCAAATGGCTGTGGAAGTGATTGAGAGCCATAGTGAGAATGGCTTCGGGGCGCGTCTGGTCGGCCTCCATATTCACTTCGTCAAAATACCGGGTGATATCTTCAAGCTGGTCTTTCTGTTCTTTGTATAAGTGCACCTGCAGTACCCGGGTTTCGTTCGCAAGCTCCCGGGCAAGCTGATTGATTGAATGCTGCAGCTGTTCGGACTCTTTCAGCAGTTCACGCAGCTGTTTTTGCTTTTCTTCTCGTACAGTCACTTGCGACCCTCCATGTCCGATATGTGTTTTCCCTATACTAATACCCGGGAAGAAAAAAATAAAAGCTCCCGACTTGGGAGCTCCTACCGTTTTTTTCGTTCAAGACCCATGGCACGCTCTGCTTTTGCGAGCATTTTTGAGGAAGCCTGACGGGCCGTTTCTGCGCCTTTATCCAGGATGTCATCGAGCTCCGAAGAGTTCATCAGCTCCGCGTGGCGCTCCTGAAGCGGTACGAGAATATCAGCAACAGCGGCGCCGGTCTCTTCTTTAAGAGAGCCGTAGCTTTCTGAGCTGAGCTTCTGTTCCGCCTCTTTGATGCTGATGTTTTTAGAAATGGCATAAATAGTGAGGAGGTTGCTTACTCCGGGTTTGCTTTCAGGGTCGTAGCGGATTTCCCGTCCGGAATCAGTAACGGCGCTTTTCATTTTCTTCATGATCGTCTTTTCGCCGTCAAGCATGGATATAAAAGCCTTTTGATTAGAGTCAGATTTGCTCATTTTTTTCTCTGGGTTTTGAAGGGACATAATCCGTGCTCCGCTGCCCGCGATTTTTGTTTCCGGGACAGTGAATATATCGTTGTATTGCTGATTGAACCGTTCTGCGAGCGTTCGCGTCAACTCGAGGTGCTGCTTCTGGTCTTCCCCGACAGGAACAATATCTGTGCCATATAAAAGGATGTCCGCAGCCATCAGCGGCGGGTAAGTCAAAAGAGCACCGGGAACACCGGAGCGGCCCTCTGCTTTGTCTTTAAACTGGGTCATGCGCTCAAGCTCCCCGATATAGGCAATGCATTGCAGCATCCAGCCAAGCTGGGCGTGAGCAGGGACTTCCGATTGAATAAAAATGGTTGCTTTTTCGGGATCAAGTCCGGAAGCAATGTATAAAGCCGCGAGACTCCGGGTATTGTGCTGAAGCTCCTGCTTATTTTGCGGCACTGTAATAGCGTGCTGGTTCACAATACAAAAAAAGCTCCGATAGTCTTTCTGCAAATCCACAAAGTGTTTTATCGCCCCTAAATAGTTACCGATGGTGGGCGTGCCGCTCGGCTGGACACCGGAAAAAACGGTTTTCATAAGTATACATCCTTTCATTGTCAAAAAACTTATTTCTGCCGGCTTTTATACTTCAGGACAAGCACGGCGGCCCATTCAAATACGAGTAAAATAAAAAGCAAAAACCCCGGCCAGGCGGGAAAGTCTGGAAGTCGCGCCTGCAGGACAAGCGCAGCCACCCACAAGAAAGCTGTTACGGCCATCCATAAACGTATCCGGTCTGTCATAGCTTCATCACCACTCTGACCCGAGACCAATAAAAGTTAAATATGAAGCAATAAAATAAACGATGACAAGAGTGATGGCGGGCCAAAGGTAAAAGGCCGGCCTTCTACCTTTGTTGCCCCGGAGGACAGCGTAAAACACTATGACTGCGAGCAGCGTAATGCCGAGCGAAGTCACCAGATTTGTCCGGCTTGCTGCGGAAATAATTGGTTCGCCTCTATAGAAAATATCGCTCAGGGCAAGCAGAGTCAAATTGAAGAGGTTGCTGCCCAAAATAGACCCCAGGGCCAGATTGTAGTTTTTCAGCTTCATCGCCACATAAACAGAAACGGCTTCGGGGAGGGAGGTCGAAGCAGCGATTAAAAAACTTCCGATAAAACTCGAGCCAAGTCCGGTGATGACAGCGATCCGGTCACCGGTGGTAGTGAGAACAGTACCGGCAGCGAGCGTAAATAAAGCAGCGATAATAAACCCCGTGCCGGCCTGGCGCAGTGAGAGGTCAGGCTTTGGCACGTCCTGTTCTTCTTCGTCAGGAATCACGCCTTCATTCTGGCGGTTTGCCCAGACAATTCCTACTGCATAGCACACCAGAAGGATGAGCGCATCAACACCGACGCCAAAAATGCTCCAGGAAAGCTGCAGAAGAAAAGCCGCCCCCGTGACAAAAGCAAGCACGGCTCCCAGTCCGGCAGTATATGTATGACCTGGGGACACTCGGTTGAACAGCTTCTTGCGCCGATAAAAAATATCGAATACGGCAATGATAAGAATATTAAATAAGTTACTCCCAAGCACGTTTCCAACCGCAATGTCCGGGTTATCCAAAAACACGGCCGTTAAACTGGTGGTAACCTCGGGCAGGGAAGTGGCTCCGGCCAGCAAAAGGGTACCGACCATCATACCGCCAAGAGAGGATTTTTCACTGATGATGTCAGAGTACGAAGACAGTTTGGTGGCTGCGATGACTGTAACGACAGCTGCCAAAAGAAAGAATAAAAAGACCAACGATGGTGTCCCCTCTCCCAAACGAAAATTTCGATGTAAAACGCTTTAGAACAGGGTTAGTGTATCGTAACTTCCCCCCAAGGTCAAAAGGAAGCCGTGTGAAAACCCCTTCATCTATGTAAATATTGGATAATAACGACTATAATAAAATAGAAAGAATTCAAAGGAGGACTATAATGAAAATATTTGCCGTATTACTCACAATGAGGGATGAAGAAAAATCGCAAAAGTTTCGCTCGCAGCACTTGAAATTTCTCGAAGATGAAGAGCTGAACGGAAATGTGCTTGCGTATGGACGTTTCGTCGACGGTGCCGGCGGCTTAATCATGTACCGCGGAGAGGAAGAGGAAGCTGTCCGGGAAATTGTGGAACAGGATCCTTACATACAGCTTGGCGCCCGGGACTACCATATGCATGAGTGGGATATGAAATCACATGTCTGGACGAAAGGAAAATAATACTTATGAAAAAAGCTGCTTTCATCGGACTTGGAAACATGGGCATGCCGATGGCCGTGAATATTTTGAATAAAGGGTTTGACGTTTACGGGATCAATAAAGGAAACGAAAAAGAAGACCGTTTTCAGGAAGCCGGGGGCACTGCCGGCATTACTCCGGCAGAGGCAGTTGGACAGATGGATATCATTATGACCTGCCTCCCAAAACCAGCGCATGTAGAAGAAATGATGCTCGGTGAAAACGGCGTTATTACAAATGCTTCCCCCGGACTTCTTGTAATTGATTTCAGTACCGTATCTGCAGAGCTTCATGAAAAAATTGAAGCAGAGGCAGCGCAAAAGGGTGTAGATTATCTGGACGCTCCGGTAAGCGGGGGTACTACAGGGGCAGAAGCTGGGACACTTGCTGTCATGGTTGGCGGAAGCGAACAGGCTTTTGAAAAAGCCGGGCCAATCTTTGAAGCAGTGGGAAAAAATATTACGTATGCCGGCAGCATCGGCAAAGGCACAAAAGTGAAGTTGATTAATCAGTATATGGTAGGTATGCATACTGCAGCGGTAAGCGAAGGGTTAACGATGGCGGAAAAAGCAGGAGTTGATCTGGAAATGCTTCACTCCGTTATCACAAACAGCATGGGGCAGAGCAAAATCTACGACCGGCACTATACAGAATTCATTCATGAAAATAAAGAGGAACCCGGATTTGCTCTGGAACTGCTTTTAAAGGATCTTGGGCTGGCCAAGGAAATGAGTGATCGTGTCGGAGTAAGCCCTAAAGCAGGAAAGGAAGTTCTTTCTTTATTCGAAGGGGCAGATCGTGAAGGGTTTGGAAAAAAAGACATGAGCAGCCTGTTTTACTTCGTGAAAAACAACGAAAAATAAAAAATATGTAGACACGGAACCTGCCTTCCTAAGTGAAGGCGGGTTCTTTACGTTTTACGAATGCATAGCTTCAGCAACGGCCTGCTCAAGACGTTCGTCAAGGGAATGCAGGCGGGTGAAGGCCTCATCTTCAGTGATAGTCCGGTAGTGATGACGTCCGGAAGGCTCTTCATCGAGTTCATCTGCATCGGCAACTACCTGCTGCAGCGGGGTCCGCTGAATATTGGCAGCCGGGAGATACGAATCGGTATGAAGTAAAACAGCCATACTGACTTCCTTTGCCCGTGAAGGCTCTTCGCCGAGCCGGATTAAGAGCTTGTGCGCCCGTTCTGCTCCCTTAATAGCGTGAATGTCATTCGTCCGGTATTCTTCGAAGTCCCATTTTCCGTTTTTGTAAAAAAGGTAATGGCCCATGTCGTGCAGAAAACCGGCTTTTACAGCTAAATCAACATCCACATTTCGTTCTCTGGCAAGCTCTAATGCTATATCAGCCACGCGAATGGCATGGGCAAGTCCGGAACGGCGGACATATTTTTGAGTAATAGGGTGTTTGTAAATATCAATCATCGTCACTCTGCTCATTGGTGCTCCTCCTTTATAGATTATTTTGCAAAAGGGGCCCCGGCCAATGAAGGCTGAGGACCCTGTGGAAGTATCGCAAGTTTTAAAGATATTTTTAATAGTATAATAACTATGCGCTCAGAATGCAAGGAAAATGAAAGATTAACTAACATTCAATAATTATTTGAATATGAATATTAATTAGCAAAAAAATAGCGGAAAATAAAAAAGATGGTTGGTAATATGTATATTTAAACGTATAATTAAAACAAGAAAAAAATTCCATTAAATAGTGACTATTTGATTGATTTTTTCGCAAAAAATAATAAAGGCAGGGACAATATGAAAAAAAAGTTAGGTATTTGGACCTTAGCTGCTGTATTAACTGTCACCTCGGGATTAACTGCGGCGGAGGCAAAAGCGGAAGAAGGAAAAGAAAGTGATCTGGCATCAATGACGACTGGTGGACACACATTAACACTTGAAGGCAGCATGCCGCGTTTTACATATGATTCGGGACTTAATTTCAGCTATCCGGAGGAAGGGGTCAAAGGAATATATGTTACTGGTCATTCTGCGGGGGGCGCCCGAATGGATGAGTTAATCGATCTCATTGACTCGACAGATTTGAACGCCATGGTAATAGACATTAAAGATGATCACGGAAATTTAACGTTCAGCGTGCCGGAAGGATCGGATCTGCCTGATATAGGAAAAAATATGATTAAGGACCCCGAAGCGCTGATGAAAAAACTGGAAGAGCACGATATATATCCGATTGCCCGCATTACAACTTTTAAGGATAATGTACTCGCGGAAAAGCATCCGGAATATTCGTATCAGACAAGTAGCGGGGATACATGGTCGAATGGAAGCGGGCATATGTTTACAAACCCGTTTATGAAAGAAGTATGGGATTATAATCTTCAAATAGCGGAAGAAGCAGCCAGGCTCGGCTTTCAGGACATTCAGTTCGATTACATCCGCTTTCCGGAAGGGTTTGAAACGAGAGACGATCAGCTTACATATTCCACAGGGGATTACGATAGCGGCGATGACAACGTACAGGAAAGAGTAGATGCTGTTACGGAGTTCGTCGCCTTTTCTGAAGAAACGCTTCAAACAAAGTACAATGTAAATGTATCGGCGGATATCTTCGGTTATTCCGCTACCCAGGAACGGGCGCCGGGCATCGGCCAGGATTTTCGGTTAATTTCTGAAAATGTAGACGTTATCA
This sequence comes from Marinococcus luteus, assembly GCF_900106595.1. Classification (GTDB taxonomy): domain Bacteria; phylum Bacillota; class Bacilli; order Bacillales; family Marinococcaceae; genus Marinococcus; species Marinococcus luteus. The sequence goes on along the minus strand of NZ_FNNC01000004.1, from coordinate 93,776 downwards.
GCTCCATGATTTACCCAAGCCATTGGGGAAGCGGCTATTTTAATATCGACAAGCCGGACACAGAGCCGTACGAGGTTATCGATGCCTATGCGAAGGCAGAAACGGAGATTTTATCGAGTCTCGATGAGCAGCCGACAACCCGGCCATGGATTCAGGACTTTACAGCCAGTTATTTAGGAAGCGGTAATTATCTGCAGTACGGAAGTACTGAAGTGGAGGCGCAGATTCAGGCGCTGCAGAATAACGGTATTGAAGAGTATCTGCTGTGGGATGCCCAGAACACCTATTCCAAAGGTACAGACTATACGCCGTAAAAAGCAGAATCAAAGGGGCGGGAGTTAAAAACCGCTCCTTTTTGCTGTATGTAAGGCTGAGAAAGAGCAAATGCAACAACGTCCCACCGTGAGGTCAATATGCCGTAAAGAGCGCTCCCGAGCGTCTTAAATAAGTACTGAAGGCACTTACTATATACAGACTTTCGCGTTATAATGTATGTAATACAAATTTGGGGGTCATTATGTCTAAACTAAACTGGTACGAAAAGTTGAACCAATACTTTCCAGTTGAAGAGATGAAGTCAAAAAAGCACATGGAAGTTCTGTTGGATGAAAAAGGTGATATTTACCATAAAGATGAAGGGCCTCTTCATGTTATGATGTATGTAGAGACCGAGGAATTTGTTTTTATTGATTATTTGTTAGTGTCGAAAGAAGCAAGAGGGGAAGGGCTCGGGCAGAAATTACTTGATAGCCTTAAAAGTAAGAATAAACCGATTATTCTGGAAGTGGAGCCTCTCGATTATGAAGAGAGCGATACGACAAAACGATTTCGTTTTTATGAAAGAGCCGGCTTCCGTCAGGCGAAGTCCATTGGCTACAGCAGAATTTCCCTGGCAACCAACGAAGTGAATACGCTCGAAATTTTATACTGGTCCCCGGACGATGCCTCAGAAGAAGTTATTTATGAAAAAATGAAGCATACGTACAAAAACATTCATACGTATAAGGATGAAGAAATTTACGGAAAAGCTTATCAGGACGTTACGGAAGTGCTTACGTATGATGACAAAGACGAATTAAAGAACGCTTAGAAAGGAGGGCGAAGAGGTTATGAAAAATGCAGTTGCAAAAAAACGCAGGAAAATGAAAAGAGAAGTACTCAGAGACATGCTTAAAAAGAACCTCAAGGGCCTGAATAAAGAAAAATCGCCCGAAAAGGGCGTTCCGACTCCTTCAAGACACACCGCTTAATACAGTGCATGCGCAGCTCAGATGGGCTGCGCTTTTTTGTGCCGTAAGGTTTAAGGGTCCGGCTGCAGTGGAACACTCTTACCTGTAAAGAAAAAATTGGAGGGTTCTTGATGCAGACACATCAACTGTATATTAACGGAGAATACGTAAACGCTTCTAGTGATGAATATATTGAAATTGAAAATCCGGCGACGGAAGAAACTATTTCCCGCACCGTAAAAGCGACAAAAGAGGATGTAAATAAAGCTGTGGCAGCCGCATCTGCTGCTCAAAAAGGGTGGGAACTGACACCAAATATCGAACGAGGAAAAATTGTCCGGGCCCTCGGAGATAAAATAGAAGAAAACAAAGACCGGTTTATTGATCTTCTTCAGGAGGAGCAGGGCAAAGATTACGGGCTGGCAAGCGGTGAAGTGGATCTTGCCATTGATTATTTCCGCTATATGTCCGAGTGGGCAAGAAGAATTGAAGGAGAAATCCTGCCAAGTGACCGACAAAATGAGAATATCTTCATTTACAAGAAACCTATAGGCGTTGTGGGCGGTATTGTGCCGTGGAACTTTCCGGTGTTCATTCTGGCCAGAAAAGTAGCAACAGCGCTGGTTACCGGCTGCACGATTGTGCTGAAGCCGAGCCAGCAGACGCCAAACACTGCTGTCGAATTCACGAAGCTTATCGATGAAATGGATGAAGTACCAAAAGGGGTTTACAACCTGATCACAGGCACAGGCTCAGAAATTGGAAATGCTCTTGCTTCCCATGAAGATGTAGACATGATAACAATGACAGGCAGCGTGCCTGCAGGAACAAAAGTAATGGAAGCTGCGGCGCAGAACATTACGAAAGTTAATCTCGAACTCGGCGGGAAAGCACCCGCCATTGTAACGGCGAACGCAGATATTGATACTGCAGTGAAGCATATTACAACCTCCCGGCTCGCTAATAATGGCCAGGCCTGTACGAACGCAGAGCGGGTGTATGTGCATGAAAGTATCGCTGAGGAATTTACCAATCGCCTGCAGGAAGCGTTCGAACAAACAACAATGGGAGACCCGCGCGCATCCAAAAATGCTGACGTCGGCCCGCTCGTAAGCAAAGACCGCCTCGATGAAGTGCATGCGATGGTGGAAAGTGCTAAAAAAGATGGTGCGAAAGTGATCGCTGGCGGTGAACCAGGCGATCAAAAAAAAGGTTATTTTTATAAGCCGACGGTGATCAGCAACGCCCGGCATGACATGGAAATTATGCAGGAAGAAATTTTTGGTCCGGTTATTCCTATCGATACGTTCCAAACGCTTGATGAAGCAATAGAAAAAGGCAACGATACCGTCTTCGGTCTTTCTTCCTCCGTTTACAGTGAAGATATGAACGAAATTATGAGAGTGGTAAACGAACTGCGCTTTGGCGAAACGTACGTTAACCGGGAAAATTTCGAAGCTGTGCAGGGCTATCACGCCGGCTTCCGGAAATCCGGACTTGGCGGCGCCGACGGCAAACACGGAGTGGAAGACTTTTTAGCCACCCACGTTGTTTATATGCAGTACAACAATGAAAAAAATTAAAGAAATTTGGCTGGAGGGTGAACCTCCAGCCGTTTTCTTACGTATACATAATAAGGGCGGAAACAATTAAATGAGTTGTTGAAAAACAAAGCAGGTAATTGAGAATCGTTCATTTAAAGTAAAAAGTGAACAGTTTAAATAATTTGTCACAAAACGTTAACAAATTGTGCGCTTAGAAAGTTTTAAAACCATGGTGAAGAGGTATAAATAAAGTATTGTTGAATTAAAGCCCAAAAGTATAATCATTCACAAACCAGTTAAAACCTCTTTTCAAATTAGAATAATTATTGTATAATAATCTTGTGACTAAAAAGCAGAGAATATTATACGTTGTTTTCGCCCATTTTACTCCCAAAGTCGGGGAAGGAGAGATTTGTTAACATGGTGACATTGCTTACATCTCCAAGTTGTACATCCTGTCGGAAAGCGAAAGCATGGTTGGACGAACATGAGATTGCTTATAATGAAAGAAATATTTTTGCGGAACCATTAACAGTGGATGAAGTAAAAGAAATTGTCCGTTTGACGGAGGACGGTACCGATGAAATCGTTTCCCGCCGTTCAAAAGTATTTCAGGAATTAGACGTGGAAATGGAAAGCCTTCCATTGCAACGCCTTTTCCAGTTAATCAGCGAACATCCCGGTCTTTTGAGACGGCCGATCATTTATGATGATAAACGTTTACAGGTAGGATATAACGAAGCTGAAATCCGTCGTTTCCTTCCAAGAAAAGTCCGTACTTTTAACTTGATGGAAGCGCAAAAAATGGTAAACTAAAAAGAAAGAAAAATTTCGGCGCCTGTCGGGATTTTTCTTCTTTTTATAATTACGCTTTGTTTTGCTAAAATGAGTTTCTTTCCTTGACATGGGTGTGATTTTATCTGAAAATATAAAACCAAACTAGTGTTAAATTATTGATGCTCCGCTCCCTCAACGAACGTTGCATCCTGGGATGAGCACAACTCACAAAGGGTCCAGTATGGCGCTATGATTAAAAGGATTACTATATGTTATTGTTAGGGTATAGTATTTCATAGTAAGTAGAAGACCGACCCTAGCTTGAGGAGGGAGAAAAATAGTGGAAATCGAAAGAATCAACGAGTCGACAGTGAAGTTTTACATTACGTACACGGACATCGAAGACCGCGGCTTTGACCGGGATGAGATTTGGTATAACCGTGAACGTGGAGAAGAATTATTCTTTGATATGATCAACGAAGCTCACGACTTAGAAAACTTTGAAATAGAAGGACCTTTATGGATTCAGGTACAGGCACTCGATCAGGGCATGGAAATCGTAGTTACCAGAGGACAGGTTACCGATGGAAATGTGAAGCTTGAAATTCCGGTATCAGAAAACAAAGAGGAAGCCCCGGTGGACGATAACATCGTGGATATGCTTGATGAACAATACCGCTCGTCTAAATCGGACAGAAATGGCTCACTTGAGTCTGAAGATCTGGAAATCGTTATTTCCTTCCAGGACATGGAAGATTTAATCAGCCTGAGTAAGGCCTTCCATGTATCGGATGTTCACAACGAAGTATATTTCTTTGAAAATCGGTATTATCTTTATTTAGTATTTGATCAGCGTTATACAGAGGATGAACAAGACAACATGGTAAGTCATGTGCTTGAGTATGGAAATGAATCCGACCTGTCCATTTTCCGCATTCGTGAGTATGGTACGACAATTGCGTCTGAATATGGTCTTCAAACCTTCAATGAAAACTTCTCATAAGTGTGTGTCTCTAAAAGGCTGGCGTGTGACGCTGGTCTTTTATTTTTATTTTATATAAAATCCCCGCATTACATCCCCCGGAAAGGCTGATATTCATGTTTAATGCCCTCATCGCGAACGGCCGGGCAGTTTCAAGCCTGGATCCCGCTATTTATCCCCCTTACTACTGCCCGGATTGCGGGCACGAAGTACATCTGCGTAAAAAATCAAATGCCCGTCCTCATTTTGTTCATTCCCGGCGTACTGACTGCCGCCTGCTTGTTGGAGAAACCGAGGAGCATACTCAGGGGAAAACTCTGCTCGCCAGCTGGCTTAAAGATCAAAATCTTTCTCCTGTTATTGAGAAGCAGTTCCCGGAGGAAGGAAGAAGAGCGGATGTATTCGTTCAGTGGAATGGGCGCAAAGTGGCTCTGGAAATGCAAAGAAGTACGATTGATTCACCGCAGCTTTTGACGAGAAGCCGTACATATACAGAAAAGGAAATCATTCCACTTTGGTTTTTTGTTCCGAAGCTGGTGCAGCGAAAAAAAGCCGGGCGCTGGTTTTGGAATGAAGCGGTATGGTCTTCAATATTTTCCGGATATTTTAATGCGGCGCCTGTGCTGATACCATCTTCCCGGGAGCTTTTAATCGTGCAGCCGTTTTTTGAAACTTCGCCCAGGCGTATAACAGCCCGTGCCTTAAGGTTCCCGCTGGCTGCCGTAAAGCTGGAGTATTTTTTCACCCCTATGAAGCTGTCATTTAGCTGTCTTGATGAAATACTGGAACATAAAAACAAGTGGCGCTTTTCGTCTTATCAATTTACAGGGTGCGTACAGTATTGGGCCATCCTGGAGATATATACCCGATACCTCTCTCATGTTAGTATGCATCCTGCGGACCTGGGCTGGCCGACGCCATATTGTTATGTTTTCCGGGGGCCTCCCCTCGTATGGCAGACCCTGCTGTTTTACCGGATTATTCATCAAAAAAACGCTTCTTTAAAAGATATTGTAAATTCAGTGCAGAAAGACCCGCTGCTTGCTCCGTTGATACGCTCTGGTCTGCGTGCAGAGGTTTACCTGCGTCAGGCGGTTTGGCATTTTTTGCAATGGCTGAAGGCCCGGAAGGCGGTTTATTTTCACCACGGGCACTGGCACTTGAAGAAAGATCTGCTGCCTGAAGCATCGGCGGAAACGGGATGGTCGCAGGACCGCAGCGTTGCTAGAATATTTACGGCCTATATCAAAAAGCTTGAAGCAGAAAAACGATTCATTGGAACAACTGGAAATAGTTCGATACAATAGGGGAGAAAGATAAAGGGAGGTGCGTTCCATTGAGTTCATCTGCTGTAGAACAACTGCCAAAACGCGAAGAAATCAGTGAACAGTATAAATGGAATTTAGAGGATATTTTTTCAAGCAATGAAGAATGGGAAGAAGAATTCAAACACATTCAAAGCCTGATTCCGGCAATCGAATCTTATAAAGGACGCCTTGGAGATTCGGGGCATATGCTGTATGAAGCCCTTCAGCAGCAGGATAAAATTACAGAGCGGTTCAGCCGTTTATTTGTTTATGCGCATATGCGTTATGATCAAAATACAAATGAATCGCTGTATCAGGGGATGGAGGATCGTGCAAGAAGACTGGCGAGCCAGCTTGGACAGGCGACGGCTTTTCTCGTGCCGGAAATCCTGACTATTCCTGAAAAAACGATTAAAGCATTCTATGAGGAAGAGCCGGAGCTTCGGTTGTATGAACACGCACTCGATGCCATCAATAAAGAACGCCCCCATGTGCTGACAGAATCAGAAGAAGCACTGCTTGCCCAGGCTTCTGAAGTGATGGCTGTGCCGGGAAACACTTTTGGGATGCTCAATAATGCAGATCTGGAGTTTCCGTCTATTAAGGATGAGAACGGAAATGATGCCCAGGTGACACACGGGCGCCTGCTGAACTTTTTGGAAAGCGACAACCGTCGTGTGCGCGAAGAAGCTTTTAAAGCTGTCTACAGCACATACAGCAGGTTTAAAAATACAATTTCAAGCACGCTTGGCGGGCAGGTGAAAAAGAATACGTTTAACGCAAGTATTCGTAAATACCGTTCGGCTAGAGAAGCTGCGCTAAGCAATAATCATATTCCGGAAAAAGTTTATGACCAGCTTGTTTCGACCGTTCATGACTATCTGCCGCTGCTTCACCGTTACGTAAAGCTGCGTAAGCAGGTGCTTGAACTCGATGAGATTCATAACTATGATCTTTATACACCACTGGTCAAAGACATTGATATGAAAATGACGTACGAGGAAGCAAAAGAAACCGTTCTTAAAGCGCTGGAGCCGCTGGGAAAAGAATATACAGAAACGATTGCCGGCGGGTTTGAAAAAGGCTGGGTGGACGTTTATGAAAACGTTGGAAAACGGAGCGGAGCCTATTCCTCCGGCGCATATGGGACAATGCCATACATTTTAATGAACTGGCAGGACAGTATTAATAATGTATACACGCTGGCCCATGAACTCGGGCATTCAATGCACAGCTATCTGACTCATCAAAATCAGCCGTATCCTTATGCTGATTACACCATCTTCGTGGCAGAGGTAGCTTCTACTGTCAATGAAGCACTGCTTACCCGTCACTTACTGGCAAAAACGACAAATAAAACAGAAAAGGCGTATTTATTGAACCAGTACCTCGAAGGCTTCCGGGGAACGGTTTTCCGCCAGACAATGTTTGCTGAATTCGAGCAGTTAATTCATGAAAAGGCAGAAGCAGGGGAAGCACTGACTCCGGATCTGCTGAATTCCCTTTATTATGAGTTGAATGAACAGTATTTCGGGCCGCACATGACACTCGATGATGATATTGCGCTTGAATGGGCAAGAATTCCTCATTTTTATATGAACTTTTATGTATATCAGTACGCCACCGGCTACAGCGCTGCTGCTGCTTTGTCACAGCAGATTACAGAGGAGGGGGAACCTGCGGTGGAACGCTACCTGCAGTTTCTGAAATCCGGGAGTTCGGATTATCCGATTGAGGTTCTGAAAAAAGCAGGGGTCGATATGACTACCTCCAGACCGATTGAACTGGCAATGAAGTCCTTTGAAGATACCTTGAATGAACTGGAAGAACTGCTGCTTCAATAAAAAAATCCGCGGAGATGTAAAATATCTCCGCGGATTTTTATTTTTTCAGGTAAAGGAAGGCACATACTCCCAGTAGGCTCCATTTTTTAGTGGGACGTGCTTCATTTTTCTCATCAGCACAAGCTGTTTCAGCTGCTTTTCAGCCTCTTTTTCACTCCAGTCGAATACGACAGAAACCTCCTTCGTCGTAATTCGCGGATAGCGGGAGAGGAACTTTTCAAGCGTTAATGAGTGCGAAGGCTCCGGTACGTGCCCGAGCATGTCGGAGAGGATTTCTTCATAGACCTGGTAGGGGTACAGCCCGGAAACCTTCAGTCCTCCATCTTCAACATGATCGTTAAAGAACACGAATGCTGGGGCCTGGTCGACCTCCATCTCGCGGGAGGTTCTGATATCACAATTCAGGGCTTTCCGGGTACAGGCAGAATGTATATCGCGCTGAAATTCTTCAATATCCAGGCCGGTAGCTTCCGCGATCTGGACAAGCGTTTGTTCCGTGGAGATGTCCCGGCCGTGCAGAAACAAATTCTCTCTTATATTCCGGAAAAAAACCGAAGCCAGCTGCTTTCCCTGCATTTCTGCTGCTTTCATGGCGAGTGCAGGAATGTAAGCAGTAGGAGCCGAGTGTTTCAGCCACACGCTTCCGTCTGCCGGCATGCCGGTCCGGGTAGCCACTTCCTCATAAAACAAGGCCATTTCTTTTTTCATATCTTCTTTCACTGGCTTCTGTTTCTCTTCACTCCAGCATTCAATGTTTGAAGTGAGCAGGAGCTTTGGCGTGAAATAGTGGCCATATTCGATGAGCAGCTTTTTTAATACAGGTTCAAATGCCCAGCACTCCGGGCATAATGGATCCATAAAAATATATAATTCAAGCGGCTTTTTCGATAAATGTGTGTCGGTAGACTGCGGCAGACTGCAGGAACCGGAACTGTCATCACAAAAAGAAAAATGCTCGTTGCCCATGACCAGTTCACGCTCCTTTCGTTATGAATTTTCTTCAGTAGTATTTATCATGTGCTGTGCTGTCACCACAAGCCGCTGAAACATTTCCTGCCTGACATCTTTTTCCATATTTATTTCTTCCATCGCTTCATCCATGCATAACAGCCAGGCCTTTGCCCGTGTTTCCGTAATTGGAAACGGGAGATGACGGGCGCGCAGGCGGGGGTGGCCGTGTTCTTCTGTATATAAAGGCGGACCGCCTAAAAATTGGGTCATAAACTGCTTTTGTTTACGGGCAGTTTCTGTAAGGTCATCCGGAAAAATAGGAGCCAGGTCCGGATGATTGCCAACCTTCCTGTAAAACGTATCAATAAGTTCGGAAAGTTTTTCTTCGCCAAGCTTATCGAAGCTTGATTTAAAAGCTGCCATTGTAAGCCTCCGGAACAACGTTTTAACGTTTATGCCTACAAAGGCAGAGCACTAGCGCAAAACGCAATTATTATATTTCAGTTTTTATTCTAGCAATGAGACCCGGCAACCGCAAATATTTTGAATGACATACGGCTGCCGGGGCAAAAAAACAACCCCGGTACGGGATTGCTTTTTCGGCTTATACAAGGTCCTGATAGTTGGCGAGCACATTTGGTACGTATTTTTGGGTTTCTTTAAACGGTGGAATACCATCATATTTATCAACGTTGCCCGGACCGGCGTTATAAGCGGCAAGGGCAAGCGTTTTGTTGCCATTGTATTTATTGAGCATGTCTCTTAAATAGCGAATTCCTCCGTCAAGGTTTTGCTCGGGGTCCATCGGGTCTTTTACTTTAAGCATAGAAGCAGTGCCAGGCATCAACTGCATCAGCCCCATGGCGCCGGCATGGCTTTTAGCATCTGGATTAAATCCGGATTCCTGCTTTACCAGAGCGCGAACGAGTTTGCTGTCTACGCCGTATTTTTCCGATAAACGCTCAATCGTCTGCACCACCCCTGAGCCTGAAGGTTGTTCAGGCGAAGAAGAACTTTCAGAGGCGGCAGCCGTTTCCTTTTTTGCTTCTCTTGCGGCAGGTTCGGCCGGAGTATTGGATGTTTCGTCTTCTAAATGGCTGAAATAACTGTTGGCACTCAATGGATTTAAGAACAATGAAGAAGAGACCGGGCTGAATCCGCTGCTGTTCTGTTCGGACATGATGGACTGGGTTGATTTCAGGGAATCGTATAAAAAAGAGCCGAAACGCCCGGCAGCAGAAGCTGTCTGCGAAGGGATGGACGGCTGGCCGTTACCCGCAGCTGCATTGGTTGAAGATGGGAAAAGAGAGGAAGAAATCGTCAAAAAAATTCACCTCACTAATAAAATTCAGATAAGAAAAATATACCAGTATTTCAAATGAAGAACAATATGTGTATGTTACTGTTTTTTATTCTGCTCCCGGCTGCGTTGAAAAAGTCGTTCAATTTTGTTCGGTGTGCTGCGCAGAGGAAATTGATGTTGATCAGCCAGTTCATTCATCCATGCAGAAACATCTTTTTCACTCGGTCCTTCTATTTCGAGCTCATAGTCCGTGACCCCCAAATAATGGCTCCGGTCAAAAAAGATTTCTCCCTCGCGAAAAGACTGGGAGGCCCGGTAAGTGATCAGTGTACCTATATTTTCAACATGTATGGAACCAATCAGTGCCTGAAGACGGCCGGAAACGTCACCGGCAGGAAGCGTGCCGGCTGTAATAGCCTCCTGGGCTTCCTGGGCAGTGACAGCCTGATTCCATTCGGTGAGACCTTCCGGGGCCGGTTCTTTTAACGTTAAGGTGTATGAGTTGCCCCGTTCGCGTATACGCAAAGCAGATTTGCGGGAGCGCAGGTCGAAGCTGCTGGTATCAAAGTATGTATTTTTCTGCGAAGAAAAATCACTTTCCTGAATTGCGAAGTCAGCTGTAAGAGAGGAAAACTCCTGCTCCGTTAAAAGATTCTTCGCTTCAATTTCCTGTTCTTTCGCCATGGTGAATCGTCCTTTCTAATACCGAATTACTGGAAAAACGCTATGCATTATCTTATCATATGGTTTGCGCTCTGTCTGTGTACATAAGTTATGATAAAATTAGATACAGACAAGAAACGTATACTTTCCCTGTTTTGGAGGAATTATGACATGCAGCATATATTGACTGTAAATCATTACGAAGAAGACAATGAATCATTAACGATGTATCCGGTGGAAGAGTGGCCGGAAAAAGAATGGCAGAAATTAAGCGATGGCGGACAGATGCTTGCAGATTCCGATGCGCTGACACTTGTTTACGTGCTTGATATGGAAGACGAGTTTGTGCAGCTGCGCATTCCAAAAAGAGTGTGGCCTCTTTTGAAAGCAGCTCATGATAATGAAAAGCATGTCTATGTAAAGAACGGAAGTGCGCTGCATTTAGAAAACTTTCATGAAGAAATTGATTATTTAATGGATAATGTGCCTGGAAACGGGAATTATGGTACTGAAATGGTATCTGCATTTGAAGAAGCATTCAACGTATAACCTCATAATAATGTAAATGAGTGGTGGTAAACCATGAGTAACTGGCAGACATTTCTTTCGCCTTATATGCAGGCGGTAGAGGAAATAAAGGTGAAATTAAAAGGATTAAGAGAGCAGTACCAGATGTCTTCACAGCACACTCCGATTGAATTTGTTACCGGGAGGGTCAAGCCAGTAACAAGTATTCTTGATAAAGCCCAGCGCAAAGATATTCCGCTTGATGAAATCGACACAAAAATGCAGGACATTGCCGGTATTCGTATCGTCTGCCAATTTGTCAGCGACATTGATACTATTGTGGAGCTGATGCGGACAAGACAGGATTTTGAGGTTTTGGAGGAACGGGATTACATCAAGGAAAAAAAAGAGAGTGGCTACCGATCTTTTCACATGGTCGTTTCTTATCCTGTGCATACGATTGACGGCCGCAAAGACGTGCTCACAGAGATTCAGGTACGGACATTGGCCATGAATTTCTGGGCTACTATTGAACACTCCTTAAACTATAAGTACAGTGGTGAAATTCCGGAGGATATTAAACATCGGCTGCAGCGCGCTGCAGAAGCTGCGTTTCAACTCGATGAAGAAATGTCTAAAATTAAAGGCGAGGTACGGGAAGCACAGCGTATCTATATGCAAAACAGGGAAAGTGAGGGTCCAAATACATGAGCATCCCGTCCACCGATGAAAACATGCGATATAATGTCACGTCCCGCGGAGACGATACCTCCAACGAAATCAGGGACAAACTGCTTTCCTATCTGAATGAATTCGGACTGATCCATGACGAAGTGAATCCGGATATTGTCATCACTGTGGGAGGCGACGGTACACTTCTTCAGGCGTTCCATCATTATTATGAATCGCTTGAAGATGTATGCTTTGTTGGTATACATACCGGTCATCTCGGTTTTTATGCAGACTGGCAGCCGGAAGAAGTGGAAAAACTGGTGATTCATCTTGCAAAAACACCGTTTCAGGTGGTGGAATATCCGCTGCTTGAAGTAATTGTCCGCTACAATGAACATACGAGATTCGAACGGTACTTAGCCTTAAATGAGTGTATGGTAAAAACGCTCGAAGGATCCCTCGTGTGCAATGTAGATATTAAAGGTGATCATTTTGAAACGTTTCGTGGGGACGGCTTATGTATTTCCACGCCTTCCGGAAGTACGGCATACAACAAATCCCTGGGTGGGGCGATTCTTCACCCTTCCTTATCAAGTATTCAAATATCCGAAATGGCAAGCATTAATAACCGGGTCTACCGGACCATCGGCTCGCCGTTAATTCTTCCGCAGCACCATACCTGTCTTCTGCGCCCGGTTAACGATGTGGATATGCAGATCACTATTGACCATATCACCCTTGTCGATCAGGGGATTGAGTCTATTCAGTACCGGGTGGCAGAAGAAAAAGTACGGTTCGCCCGCTTCCGCCCGTTTCCTTTCTGGAAGCGCGTGAAGGAATCGTTTATCGGGGAATAAAAGGATGCGGACGATTACGTGGAAAGTGCCTGCCGACGCAGAAGGCAGGGAGGTAAAAAGATTTTTGAGCCAGTTTAAGGATGTCTCGCGGCGCGCATGGAAAAAAATAGATACACTTCCCCTGTATATAAATGGGGAAAAAAGCATGGGAAACGACCGGTTAAGTGCCGGGGACGAGCTGCAGATAAGCATTCCATCAGGAACGGTGCCGGCTCATTTTAAAGAGTCCCGGGAGCAGCTGGAAGTGCTTTATGAAGACAAAGACGTCATAGTCGTCAACAAGCCTGCGGGCCTGCCGACGCTTCCCGGGAGAGCAGTAGGGGAGGAATCACTGGCAGGGAGACTTGCGGGCTATCTTCGAAGCAAAGGCATACAGTCCGCCATTCATCCAGTTTCAAGGCTTGATCGCGGAACGAGCGGCATCGTGCCGTTTGCCTGTCATGCATATGCCCACTCCCGAATGGAAAAACATATGAATGCCGGAGCCAAAGAGTACATCGGGATCGTTGAGGGCAGGTGGCCTCAGGAATTTACGTGTATAGATATTCCTATCCGCCCGAGTACGGGCAGTCTGGTGGAACAGGTGGCAGCACCGGACGGTAAAAGAGCTGTGACCACCGCAGAGGTAATCGAAGTACTGCCTGAACACACAGTCTTAAAGTTTGGGTTGGAAACCGGCCGGACGCATCAGATCCGGGTGCATGCCTCTGTCTCAGATTTTCCACTGGTTGGTGATACACTGTATGGGAATAGAAATGAATACTTGAACAGGCAGGCGCTGCACGCCTGCCGGCTGGAGTTCTTTCATCCAGTACGGGAAACAATGATCACCGTTACGGCTCCGCCTCCTGAAGATATTAATGATTTTTTGGCTTCTCAGCGGCTGAAGGTATTTAAGTGATCCGGCTGCAGCGGCAGAGTGGAAGGGATCTCAACGAATTCATGCTCGGGGTAACGATAGGCGGTAAGCTTGTGTCCAAATGAACAGCCTGTATCGATATTTAAGGTCCGGCCGACGAGCCTCGCTTCCCATACAGGAGTATGGCCGTAAATGATGAAAGATCTGCCGCAGTAGGAAGGAGCCCAGTCTATACGCTCAGGTTCACGCCTGGCATTTAGCTTTGTCGGACCGTACAAAACTACATTCCTGGTTTTGCGATCCGTTCGGCCGATCAGTTCCTCTTTCATGCCCCCGTGGGCAGCAAGAACGTTTCCATCGTCGAACAGCTGGTACAGCGGTGCCTGTTCAAACAGGTCCATAAACTTTTGTTTCACCTCCTGCTGCTCGCCAGGGAAAAGTGCTTCCCACTCCTGGATGGTTTTTTCAAGCCCGTGGCCTACCTGGACCGGACGCCCTAAAAACCAGCGGTATAGTTTGTCGCAATGGTTCCCGGGCAAATACAGGGCATTTCCGCTTTTAACCATTTGGTCTGTTATTCGGATGACGTCTATAGAATTCGGCCCGCGGTCCGTGATGTCGCCAACAATTACAAGGTGACGACCGCCGGGGTGCGTGTAATTTTGATTATGATCGTAGCCGAGCACTGAAAGCATTTCGCTCATTTCGTGCGCGCAGCCGTGAATGTCGCTGATAAAGTCAAAGTGCCTGTTCACTCAGACCTCTCCCTTCTGAAAAAATATAACGGCTGTTGGACAGCCCGGCGGTTCAATGATATAAAGGTAAAGAAATTATTTGATATTGATACAATCATATCTAAAGGAGAGACAACGATGCAATTATCACTTGAAGGAAAAACGTTTGTTGTGATGGGTGTTGCCAATAAAAGAAGCATAGCCTGGGGAGCAGCTGAAAGCCTGGCAGAAGCGGGAGCTGATTTAGTATTTACATACGGACAGCAGCGCACCGAAAAAAGTGTCAGAAAATTGGCGGATTCGCTGGACCAGAAAGAACCACTCGTCGTTCAGTGTGATGTCACCAACGATGAGCAGATCCGCGAATGCTTTGCAAAAATTAAAGAAGAAGCGGGAACCATTCACGGTGTCGTTCATTCCCTGGCTTATGCGAAAAGAGAAGAGCTCGAAGGCGAATACTTAAATGCTACCCGTGAAGGATTTCTGCTGGCCCAGGAAATCAGTGCGTACTCCTTTACTGCCGTGGCAAAGGCTGTAAAAGAGTTTGATTTAATGACTGAGGGAGGTTCTTTTGTTACGATGAGCTACCTCGGGGCAGAGCGGATCGTGAATAATTATAACGTTATGGGCGTAGCGAAAGCTTCTTTGGAGGCGAGTACCCGTTATTTAGCGAACGATCTGGGCGCAGATGCCATTAGAGTCAATGCAATCTCAGCCGGTCCGATTCGTACGCTGGCAGCTAAAGGCGTCTCGGGCTTTAATGATACCATCAAGGCTATGGAGGAGCATGCTCCGCTGCGTCGCACGGTTACCCAAAAAGAGGTCGGAGACACCACCGCCTTTCTGATGAGCGGAATGTCGAGTGGAATTACAGGTGAAGTTATCCATGTGGACGGGGGCTATCACGCGTACGGTATGTGAATCAGATCTGCAGGAACATGGTGATAAAAGATGAAAGTAATTAAAGGGTTAAATAATAACGTTGTTATTGCAGAACATGAGGACTACGGGGAAGTTATTCTTACCGGGCGGGGGATCGGCTTTTCTAAACGCCCGGGGGACCTCATTGATGCTGAGACGCCGGAAAAGTTTTTCATACTGAAAAACGAAAATGAACAGACGCAGTACCGACAGTTAATCGAGCATATTGACGAGACGTTTATCGCTTGTATTACAGAAATTCTGCAGGTGCTTGAAGCGGAGTGGGCAGAAACGTTCGAAGAACACATTCATGTAGCGTTAACGGATCATCTAAGTTTTGCACTTGAGAGAACAAAAAAAGGTCTCACAATCAGCAACCCATTTTTAAAAGAAACCCAGCTTGCTTATGAAAAAGAATACCGTGCGGCTGGATGGATCATTGACGAAATTGAACAATGGACAGGGGTGCGGCTTCCGGAAGAGGAAAAAGGGTTTATCGCACTGCACCTGCACGGGGCAGTGACGAGAACGCCGCTCGACCAGGTGAACGCTTATACGAGGCTTGTAAAAGATATGACGGTAATGGTGGAGAAGGCTCTTGATATTCAGCTGTCTCCGGAAGATTTAGATCACCGCCGGCTGTTCCGTCATTTGCAGCAGGCTGTCGCAAGGGTGAGAAATGGTGAGTTCGAGGAGGCGTCTGAACCATTAAAAAAAATGTTGCAGGCAGAGTATCCCTTCTGCTATAATTTGTCCTGGAAGCTCATACGAACGATGCAGCGTGCTTTGCAGACGACGATACCAGAAGGCGAAGCCGTTTATTTAACCATTCATCTGCAAAGGCTTTCATCAAAGCGAAAATATTGATCTAGTGTTCCGTGTTACTGGTAAAGCAGGCATGAGAGAATGCTGATCGCGTTTAAACCAAAGGGAGAAAGAACCAGCTTCTTTTCTCTTTGTGACCTCGCGATTAGTGTATCTCTCATGCCTTTTTTTATGCGCTGGGACCTGTGGTCAATTATGAGCCTTCCAAAAAAACAGTTAGGAGAGATACATATGTGGAAACAGTCATTTGGCGTACTTCAGCGTATCGGGCGCGCCCTGATGCTTCCGGTTGCCCTTCTTCCAGCGGCCGGCCTGCTTCTTGCTATCGGTACCGCCATGCAGGAAGAGCAAATGATCGAACTGCTGCCATTTCTGACTTCTGCTCCGGCAGAATTAATTGCCGAGTTGATGTCGGAAGCTGGCGGGGTAGTATTTGATAATTTAGCGGTGTTATTTGCGGTTGGTGTAGCACTCGGCCTGGCAGGAGACGGGGTTGCAGCTCTTGCCGCACTGATTGGGTTTATGATTATAAACGTTACGATGAGCGTATTATTAAGTGTTAATACAGATATGCTTGAAGAGCCGGGCTACGCGTCAGTACTGGGCATTCCCACACTTCAGACAGGGGTGTTTGGAGGAATTATCGCCGGTATATTAGGAGCAGTGATGTACCAACGCTTTTATAATATTAATCTGCCAACCTACTTAGGATTTTTCGCAGGAAAAAGATTTGTACCGATTGCTACCGCTGTTGGCGGTCTGGTTATCGGTGCTGCTTTGACACTCGTTTGGCCTCCAATTCAAAGCGGATTGAATTCCCTGTCCCTCTATGTGACAGAATCAAACCAAACGCTCTCCGCATTTATTTTCGGTGTGCTGGAACGTTCCCTCGTACCATTCGGCCTGCACCACATTTTCTATTCACCGTTCTGGTTCGAATTTGGAAGCTATGTGAACGAGGCGGGAGAAACGGTCAATGGTGACCAGCGGATTTTCTTTGAACAGATGAAAGACGGTGTGCCATTTACTGCCGGAACGTTCATGACAGGGAAATTCCCGTTCATGATGTTCGGTCTTCCGGCTGCGGCCCTCGCAATTTACCACTGTGCCCGTCCGGAAAATAAAAAGATGGTCGCAGGTATCATGGGTTCAGCGGCATTGACTTCGTTTCTGACAGGTATTACTGAGCCGCTTGAATTCAGCTTCTTGTTTGTAGCACCGCTTTTGTTTGCGATTCACGCGATTTTTGCCGGATTTTCCTTTATGATTATGCAGCTGCTTGATGTCAAAATTGGCATGACCTTCTCCGGAGGGGTTATCGACTTTCTGCTCTTCGGAATCGTGCCAAACCGGACAGAATGGTGGCTCGTTATTCCGGTGGGACTATGCTTTGCGTTAATTTATTACTTCGGATTCCGGTTTGCTATTCAAAAATTCAACCTGATGACTCCGGGACGCGAAGCTGCTGCAGAAGGCGCCGCTGGAATGTCTGGTGCAGCTTCTGATGAGGAACTGCCAAGAGAAATCATCGCTGCGTTTGGCGGCCAGGAAAACTTGAAACACCTGGACGCCTGCATCACAAGGCTTAGGATCACAGTCAATGAAAAAGATAAAGTGAATAAAGATCAGCTCAAAGCACTGGGTGCTTCCGGTGTGATGGAAGTCGGCAATAACGTTCAGGCGATTTTTGGTCCAAAATCAGATTCGATTAAATCTCAGATGCAGGACGTTATTGCAGGAAAAACGCCTGAACCGATAGCAGAAAAAGAAGCAGCAGCTACTGTAATGGATACTGCTTCTGCTGAAGATATCCAGGCCATGTCTATTACAAGTCCGGCCACCGGCCGGTTGATCCGTATCGATGAAGTGGAAGATGAAGTGTTTTCCGGAAAAATGATGGGAGACGGATTTGCAATTGTGCCGGAAGAAGGCACCTTCCATGCGCCTGCCGATGGTACTATTACTACTGTGTTCCCGACGAAACACGCTGTAGGGATGCAGACCGACGAAGGCACAGAGATTCTCATCCATATCGGTCTGGATACGGTAAATATGAAAGGCGAAGGCTTCGAGGTTTTTGTAACAGAAAACGATAAGGTAAAGCAGGGAGATATACTTGTTAAAGCTGACCTTGGGAAAATCCGCCAGGAAGCAGCTTCTACAACGACACCAGTAGTGTTCACCAATCTGGATAAAGAATATACTGTCAGTGTAGAGAGTGGAAAAACGGTTCGGGCGGAGGAAGACGATATTATTACGATTAAATAACGTTCTGAAATGCTTAATATATGGAAACAAGGGTAAAGAATACTAGTGATCATTTTTTCAGCAATCCATGCTTGTAACCAGTGGAGTAGGGTCTGAACATGGCACTTGTAGTTCCATATATTAATGCCTCAGCCGTTAATTATGCCAACCGTCAGCAGCCGCCGGCAAAACCTGAAGTACACCGCGTTCAGCGGGTACAGCCGGTAGAGCCGAAACGATATTCGAGTGAGCAGCAGGAAGCGTATAAGGCACTCGAAAAGAGGGCTGAGCGTATTTTAAAAGAAGAAAATAAAAAAAGGGCGGCGCATTCATACGCTTGCCTGAGAGAGCTGCCGTCCGGCAGTTCTCTTTTTATTATGGAAAAGGAGGGAAAGTGGTTGAAACAGGAAAAATCGGTGGGGACGTGCGAGCTTTGCGGAAGAGAAGAAGTCGAACGAACGGTGCACCACCTGGTGCCAAAGGATGAAGGAGGAACACACGGTGCAACTGTCTGGCTGTGCAAAGCCTGTCATCGTCAGATACATGCTTTATACAGCAATAAAGAGCTGGCCGTAAGGCTGAACACAATTGAACGGCTGCGGGCCGATGAAAAAATTTGGCGGTTTATTAAATGGATACGAAAGCAACGGGGAGAAAAAAGAGTGAAGGTACGACGGTCGAAAACGAAAAAAAGATGAGCATCTCTGCTCACCAGCTAAGTGACTTTTTCATTTCCACATGAGGGATCCCGGCATCCATAAACTCTCCGGAGGTGACTTCGTATCCGAGGGATTGATAAAAGCCGGAAGCATACTTTTGTGCGTTGAGCTTCATGACGGGCTTTTCCATTTCCAGCGCTTTATACTCCATGGCCTGCATGAGCAGACGGCCGCTTCCGGTCCCGCGGAAGGAAGAGTAAATACATACACGTTCCGCTTTAGCGTAGTCCTCTTCAAGCCGGAGCCGGGATGCTCCAATTGCCTGCTCGCCGTCATATACGACGAAATGGACAGCTTCTTCTTCAAATTCATCAATTTCTTCTTCCTCAGGCACGTTCTGTTCCTCGACGAAAACGTCAAAACGGACACGGAAGGCATCTTCGAGCTGCTGCCTGTTACTTACTTCGTACACTTCAATCATAAAACGCAGTCCTTCCTCAATCTAGTTCAATATCAAACATGTAAGCAAGCGAATGAAGCACGTCCTGCTCCCACACCTTCCATAAATGCCCGCCCTCGAGTTCTTTATAATGATAGTGGGACGCTTTGACGGAAAGGTATTCGTACAAATCACGGTTTGGTTTCAGAAAATCTTCGACCGTACCAGCTGTCGTGTCTACTTCCTGCTCTTCAGTTCCAATGGTATGGTACATCGTAAAGGAAGGCCAGTCCTCTGAGTTTTTCAGGGCATTGAATACCGTTTCGTTAACAAGCGGGGAATGCATTACGACCCGCTGAAAAATGTTAGGATAGCGGAGAGAAGCCATTAAAGAAACTGTACCTCCGAGTGAATCGCCAAGCAGGGTCCTCGCTTCAGGTGAAGACTCAGCGTGATACTCTTTTTCCATAAATGGAAGGAGTTCTGAGGCCATAAATTGAAGATAATCATTATGGCCGTCCTCATCGGGATGGTACCAGTTTCGTCGCTGGCGCACAGAAGGATAGGGCACGCCGACGATTACTGTGTCGGGAGCTCCTTCCTCCATCGCCTGTTCGGCGTAGCGGACTAAATGGCCGAGCCGGAAGTAATCCTTACCGTCTTGGGCGATGATTAAATGGTATGTAGACATAGGAGTGAATCCATCCGGGGTATAAATACGTAAATCAAACGAGTGATCCAATATTTCACTGTGAAATGTGACATCCTGCTGGGTGCCGTCCATAACGTTTCACAATCCTTTCATAGGGAAATAGTATTGGTGGAGTCCCTTATTGTTGCAATAGCTATTGTAACATAATTTTAAGGGCTTTTATGTATTCCGGATTGCACTCGACAAAGGAGGCAGCAATATGACTAAAGAAAAAGTTTCAAGTGAAAAAGTAGAAAAAGCAGCAAGGGATATGCTCGAGGAGCGTGGAGTTTCCCTTCAGGACATTGCAGATATCGTATATAATATGCAGGCAAAATACGCACCAAATCTGACAATGGACGACTGCCTGGAAAGCGTGGATGCTGTATTGTATAAAAGAGAAATTCAGCATGCTATCTTAGTGGGCGTGGAAATCGACAAGCTGGCTGAAAATAACCAGCTGTCTGAGCCTCTGCAGTCACTGGTTGATACGGATGAAGGCCTATTTGGTATTGACGAAACGGTGGCGCTTGGTTCGGTATTTGGGTTCGGAAGTATAGCCGTTACCACATTTGGATATTTGGATAAAGCCAAAGACGGTATTATTAACGATTTGGATACGAGCGAAGACAAAGTGCATACCTTTTTGGATGATCTGGTCGCAAGCATTGCTTCGAGTGCTTCTGCACGTCTTGCCCACCGGATGCGTGATAAGGAAGAAGAGCGCACGAGCAAGCAGATTAAACACCGGGAGGATGAAGAATTGATCGGCTGAAAGTTAAAATAAGTAACCCCGCAGTTTTTTGGCTGCGGGGTTTTTGTGTAGATAATCATTGTGCTTAACAAATAAAGCAATTGGGAGTACAATATGTAGAGAAAAAGCAAACTTAAATATACGATAAAGGAGTAGAAATTCTAGTGCAAGAAACCAAACCACGTTGGATATACTGGAAAAAGACCTTCCATTCAAAGTTTCAAGCCGGCTGCCTCAAAGCAAAGCTGGAAGAAAACTGGCACAACGGATACGAACTGGGCCCGCTCGTAGAAATAAGAAAGCTGCGCTCCAATAAATATGTAGTGCGATATACGTACGATGAAGCTTAAAGCTTACACATACAGCTTTAGAAAAAATAGATTGAATAAGAAAAGGTAAGAGCCGTTTTATGCCAGGGGACATAAAGCGGCTCTTAGTTATGATAAGCTATTCAGTGCTTTCCTTCCATCCTTGTTCAAACAGCATTTTGCCCGGCCAGGTGTAGGCCATCAGCCCCCCATCAGCTAAAATAGTTTCCCCAGTAACAAAAGAACTATCATCCGAGGCAAGAAAAAGAGCTACCGTAGCCATTTCCCGGGGATCTCCAAGTCGTCCCATTGGAGTCACCCATTTTTGTGCCTCGCGGAACTGCCGGCCGCTTTCTTCCTCTTGGCTGCCGGCAAGGTCATCAACCAACGGAGTTTCAATAGTCCCGGGAGCGAGGGCATTCGCCCTGATTTTATTACGGCCGTAATCAATCGCCATTGCTTTCGTCATATTCGTGATACCGCCTTTGGCCGCGTTATAGCCTGAACGGTCCAGGTCAGCAGCGAGTCCGGACATGGAAGAGACGTTGATAATAGAGCCGCCGTTTTCAAGCATTAACGGTATTATATATTTGCTCACTAAAAAGGTCCCCCGCAGATCAACACTCATAATCTGATCGAATAATTCGACCGGATATTCATGAAGTTTGCCACCCTCCTGATCGATACCGGCATTATTGAATAAAACATCGATGGTACCATAAGTGCTTTTCACATGTTCTGCAAACTCCTGAACACTTGATTCGCTTGAAACGTCAAGCTTAACAGAAGCAGCTTTGCCGTTATTATTATTGATGGAAGAGACAGTCTCAAGCAAATCGTTTTCATTCACATCAGCGCAAACAACTTCTGCTCCTTCTTCTGCAAACACCGCAGCCGTGGCCTTTCCAATCCCGTTCGCAGCACCAGTTATAACTGCTGTTTTTCCATTTAATTTTCCCATAGGTATTTCTCCTTTCAAAAATAGCAGGTCTCAGCCTGATACCAATACCTGTTCCTGTCTCTTTGTAAACATTTGTAAACGAATGCATGAAATTATTTATATATTTGCATGAAATAAAGAACGGCGGCATAATTTTAGATAGAGGATAAAATCGTTAGAATGCAGAAAAGAGGAAGGCTGATGAAACGCATTACCGTAGTTGGCGGGGGAATTACAGGACTCACTATTATGTATTACCTGCAGAAATGGAAATTGGAAAGCAACAGCGATATTGAATTGACACTTGTGGAAAAAGAAGAAAAAGCAGGCGGTAAAATACGAACCGTCCATCATGAAGATTTTATTATGGAGACTGGGGCTGATTCTGTTGTAGCCAGGCACAGCGCGGTGCTTCCATTAGTTAAAGAGGTGGGACTCGAAGAAGAAATGGTGTATAACAGCACCGGAGTGTCGTACCTGTATGTAAAAGATCAGCTGTATCCGCTCCCGAAGGATGCAGTCTTTGGCATTCCATCGGGCCCAGTGTCGCTTTTAAAAAGTCCGCTTATTTCCTGGAAAGGAAAGATTCGGGCACTTGGGGACTACGTAAAAAAGAATAAAACCTTCACGAAAGAAAGCTCGGTAGGGGAGTTCCTTGAATCCTTTCTGGGCCGTGAACTGGTGAAAAACCAAATTGCACCGGTTTTGTCCGGCGTGTATTCAGGGGATATTTACTCACTTACTATGGCATCGACGCTGCCGTATCTGGTGGATTATAAAAATGATTTTGGAAGCATCATGCGGGGAGTTGCTAAAAACAAAAAAACATTCGGAGCGGGTGGGGGGAAAAAATTCATTTCCTTCCAAAATGGTTTGTCTTCGCTGCCGGAGGCGCTGCTTTCAAAATTAACCGAAACAGAGGTGCTGTTTGGACGGCAGGTGGAGCATATCAAAAAGAAAGACGAAGCGTATCAGGTGAATCTCGACAGCGGAGAAAGCCTGCACACAGACGCCATAGTTATAGCTGCACCGCACCGTACTGCAGCACATATGCTGCAGGATGAAGAGATGACAAAAACATTTAACGAGTTCCAGAGTTCATCTCTTTTAAGTGTGTATGCTGGTTTTTCTCTGCCGCCAGACAGTCTGCCGCGGGACGGGACGGGATTTATCGTTTCAGAGAACAGCGATCTTGAATGTAATGCATGCACATGGAGCAACCGGAAATGGACCCATACTTCGAAAGGGGAAAATGTGCTGGTGCGTTTGTTTTACAAAAGCTCCAAGCCTGCGTATCAACGAATGCAGGAAGGAGGAGAAGAACAGATAAAGCAGACAGCGCTAAATGACCTGAAGAAAAGCCTTCATATTGAACAGGAGCCAGTAAGGCTGGAAGTAACAGACTGGGAACAGCTGATGCCAAATTATCACATCGGGCATCAGTCAGCTGTCGAAGAGCTTGAAAGGCTTCTGAAAGAGAAGTTTCCAGGTGTTCACGTGGCCGGTGCTTCGTATTACGGGGTTGGTATCGGCGCCTGCATTCAAAACGGGATTAATACTGCCGAAGCTCTGTACAAAAGTATTTAAAAGCACGCCTCTTCCAAAAGGAAAAGGCGTGCTTTTTTACGTATCAATTGAATGCCTGCTGCGCAGGTACTCCTTCATAACCGCCTGCTGGCCGTCTACGATTGTTTCAGGCAGGGCCGAAGGATCCAAAAAAGCCACCGATGCTGACTCATTAGGATCAGGCTGGATGGTACCTTCTAAATGATCAGCGGTGTAGGCAACAATTACACAGTAAAAAGGGTCACCGTTCGGGGCAATCACAAACGTATCCTCCCCGGAGTACACATTAAACAGGTGGAGGCCGCCGGCATGGAGACCTGTTTCTTCCAGGGTTTCCCGGACTGCTGTTTCTTCGGCCGTTTCCCCGAGCTCCATTAACCCTCCTGGAAAACTCCAGCTTCCCGGGGGATTGGTTCTTTCCTGCAGCAGAATACGGCCTTCATCGTTTTCTGCAATAACGAGAGCGCCCACGAGAATTACTGTTTCTTTTCCGACGAGCCGCCTTAGGTTTTCTACATACCCCACATGAAACTCCCTCTCCGTAGTGTTTTCTCTACCATATCATGAAAATATGGGCAGGAGAAAAGCAGTATCAATATTCATACGTAAAAATATGGTATGTTAAAGTGAAAGAATCAATAAAAATCGAGATGTGAATAAATTTCGCCGGTATTGCAGGATAAATACTGTATAAACTGATCGAAAACCGGGAACAATAAATTAAAAGCAGGAAATCGAGAGCGAAGTAACAGGGGGACGCTTGTATGTTTAAACGATTATTAATTGCAGTAGATGGTTCCGACCACTCTGCCCGAGCAGTGGAAAAAGCAATTGAAAGTATCGCGCCGGTTCGAGCAGAAATTTACGTGGAGGTAGTCTATGCCACCGCCTCTGTGCAGCCGAAATCAAACCGGCTCAGTGAACACGAATTGTATATCCGGAAGCAGAACGAAGAAGAAATCCTGCAGCCGGCGGTCGAACGACTGAGCGCAGAAGGAATAAGAGCAGAAAAAGTGGTGCTCCACGGGGACCCGGCAGCGGCTATCAGTGAATACGCCAACGAATACGATTTTGATTGTGTTGTTGTAGGGAGCAGAGGGCTGAATCCGCTGCAGAAAATGGTTATTGGCAGCGTCAGCAGAAAAATTGTGGAACAGATCCGGCACCCCGTGCTTGTTGTAAAATAATTATACAATAGTGGATATGGTATGGTTGCTGTATGAAAATTACTGTCGTTTGTGATGATTTCAGAGCTGATCGTCGAGACTACGAATGATTCTTCTCCTCCCGACAATAGGAATATTCTGTGCGCTGCCGGCTAAAAATCCGCAGACGCAAACATGAAAGCTGCCATTTTTACAGGCGGCTTTTTATGATTCGCAAAATTCTTTTCGTGGTGTACGTTTGTCCATTACAAACAGGCATAGGAGTGGTAGAATGGTTTTCGTGCTGAATAAATATTATACATAGGAGTTTTCCACATGGCAGAACAAGAAGAGAAGTTAGAGAGAGCCGTAGGGGCAAAATCTATCGAAAATTTGGATTTCAGGCTTGGGGCTTTTGGAGCTGCGGTCCCGTTGTTGTTTTTTGTTGTTTGGGCGATAACTACCAGTGTGCTCCAGTTGTCTTCTGAGATTGGACTGGTCCTGGGGGCGCTCATCGGACTGACCCTTGGCATGATGTTTTGTAAAAGCCGGTGGGCAGACTACGCCCAGGGGCTGTTTGACGGTCTGGCCCAGCCTATCGGCGTAATCGCCATGGTAGCCTGGTTTTATGCGGGGATGTTTGCCCAGGTGCTGCAGGTAGGTGGGCTAGTAGAAGGGCTTGTATGGACAGGAATAGCAACAGGTGTGACAGGGGGCCTGTTCACCGCAGTAACATTTCTGCTTGCTGCAGTCTTTTCTACAGCGGTCGGCACGGGCTATGGTACGACCGTGGCGTTTTGTACACTAATGTTTCCAGCCGGCGTAGCTACAGGAGCGGACCCGGTGCTGCTGTTCGCTGCAATACTTGCCGGTGCGGTATTTGGCGACAATCTTGCGCCTGTTTCTGATACTACGATCGTTTCAGCGACAACGCAGAATGCGGATGTGCCGGGCGTGGTACGCAGCCGGTTCAAATATGCAGTAGCAGCAGCTATTCCAAGTGCAGTATTATTTGCGGTATTTGGCGGGGGAGGCGACAGTGCTGTCTCCGGCGTTTCTGCGGCAAACGTGGTGGAAGACGTTTCGCCGGGCGGCCTGATTATGCTTCTGCCATTTTTACTCGTGCTTATATTAGCATTATCCGGCCAGCATTTAATTACTTCATTAACGTGGGGAATTGTGTCTGCCATTCCGTTAATCGTAATTTCCGGTCTTGGTTCACTGTCAGATATTATTCGTTTTAACCCTGAAGCAGATGCTGTAGTCGAAGGGGCTTTAATCGATGGTGTCACCGGCTATTTGAACATGGCCATTTTGATTTTATTAATTGTGGCGGCAGCTTATTTAATGAGACTCGGTGGAACTATGCAGGCGATTACCAACGGCCTGGTTCGCTGGATTAAAAATTCTGTGCGCCGGGCAGAACTGTCGATGTGGGGCATTGTAGCTCTTTTGAACAGTTCCATTACGATCAACACGGCTGCGGAAATTGCAGCTGCCCCGTTTGTCCGGGATATCGGGGAGAAATACGGGATTCACCGTTACCGCCGGGCGAACCTGCTTGACGCAGTAACATCGGCGCTCGGCTACATTTTCCCGTGGGGAGCTCCGGTGCTTCTTGGCTGGTCTACGATTCAGACTATGCAGGAGCAGTACAACTGGCTGCCGGTGGTTGAACCTACTGCAGTATTTCCTTTCGTCTTCCAGGGGTGGTTTCTTGTCCTGATTATGCTGCTTGCAGCGATTACCGGATGGGGCCGCCGCTACGAAGGAAAGAACGGGGAAGAACTTCGCGAACGTCCTTCAGAATAAACCAAAAGCGCGCTGCTTCGGCAGCGTGCTTTGTTTATGGCATTTTTTTGAAGAAGCAGAGGCTGTTGTTATATTATCTGCGAAACAACAATATCAGAATGAAGAAAATTAGTGAAAATGCATGAAAAAAGTTTCTATTTTGAATCAGGATGACCAATGAACTCTGTCTTTGATTTCTCTAATATAATACGTAAGAAATTCAAAAAAGGTGGAGAAGAAATGAAAGAGCGCACAGAAGAGATGGAAATGCAGCAGCCGCAGCCTGAGAAAAAGCGCAGGTTTCACATGCCTCATATTTACGTCATTTTATTCATTTTTACTGCTTTAGCAGCGATTGCCACCTACATAGTTCCGGCCGGCACATTTGAAGAAATCCCAGGGCCGGAAGGAAGAACGACGATTGATCCTGATTCTTACCAGCAGATTGCTTCAGATCCGATAGGAATCGTTGATTTTATGCTTGCGGTGCCGAATGGATTGGTCGCTGCAGCTGAAGTAGTATTTTTCACCTTCGTGATTGGCGGTATGTTTATGGTGCTTCGCCGTACCGGTATTATTGAAGTTGCTGTGGACCGGTTAACGCGGAAATTTTCAAACAAAAGCCTTGCAGTAGTACCTGTACTGATGTTTGTTTTTGCTTTCATATGCAGCCTGATAGGCACACAGGAGCTCAGTCTTGTGTATGTCCCTGTTATTTTGCCGCTGATGATTGCCTTAAAGTATGATTCGGTGACCGCGGCGGCTATTGCGCTGATCGCCACAACCGCGGGTTTTACGGCCGGCTTTCTGAACCCCATTAACACTGGGCTCGGTCAGCAGGTAGCAGATGTACCGCTTTACTCAGGGCTCGGGCTGCGTATCGCCTTGTTCCTTACACTGGCTGTGATCGGGGGTCTCTGGGTAATCAGGTACGCAAGAAAAGTAAAACAGCGGCCGGAGATGAGCCTGACTTATGAAGAAGACGAAGAAAAACGATCATTGTATCTGCATACGGGTGATACAAAAACATATAATTTTCATAAACGTCAAAAAATTGCTTCCGCTTTTATTTTCATATTTTTTGGAATACTCGTTTACGGCGTACTCGCCCAGGGATGGTTTATGCTTGAAATGGCTGGATTGTTTATCATAATGGGCATCGTGGTCGGCATGGTGGCAGGACTGACACCGACTCAGGTGTGCGATGGTTTCAATGAAGGCTTTCGGGACGTGCTGGTTGGGGCTATGATTGTTGGTGTAGCAAGAGCGGTAGCCGTAGTGATGGAGGAAGGACAGATCATGGATACTATAGTTCATGGTCTCGGCACAGCAGTAAGCGGTATGCCAGTCGTACTCAGTGCTGTCGGAATGTTTGTCATTCAATTTTTATTTAACTTCCTGGTTCCGTCAGGAAGCGGCCAGGCGCTCGTAACAATGCCGATCATGGCTCCGCTCTCGGACCTTCTTGGAGTGACACGGCAGACCTCAGTACTTGCTTATCAGCTGGGGGACGGCTTAGGCAATATTATTTTCCCCACCTCCGGCTATTTCATGGCCACTCTCGCACTTGCCGGCGTTCCCTGGCACAAATGGGTGAAATTTTATTTTCCTCTGCTTCTCATCTGGATGGGGATCGCAATTATCTTTTTAGCAGGCGCCCAGATGTTTCAGTGGAACGGCTGAGCGTGAGCAGTTTACTTTGCATGGCTGCTGGATATGAGTAGAATAGGTTCTGCATCAGCTTAAAGGATGTTTGAAAAGATGGGAGAGAGGAAAAGCATCTTTATATTCCTTTATGCTAAATCAGAAGGTAATTGTGGAAAGGGTGACAATCGTCATGGCAAAAAACGTATTAATGGTAGTAACAAGTCATTCCAAAGTGAACAATGAAGCAAAAACAGGCCTGTGGCTTTCCGAGTTTGCGGAAGCATATATTGAATTTCAAAATAAAGGCTACAATGTTAGTATCGCGAGTGTAGACGGCGGCAAGCCGCCGATTGATGAAGGGAGCGTGCAGCAGGAGACGCGCCAGGAGATTCTTGATGCAGAAAAATACCTTGAAGAGACAGTGAAGGTGGATACCGTTTCTGCTTCAGATTTTGATGCCATTTTTATTCCTGGAGGGCACGGCGCTATGTTTGACCTGCCGGAAAGTCAAAAAGTCCAGGAACTGATCCGTGAGTTTTATGAAGCGGACAAATATGTGGCTTCGGTCTGCCACGGACCAGCGGCGCTGGTTAACGTGACACTTTCAAACGGTGAGCCGCTCGTTTCCGGTAAGCGGGTGAATGCTTTTACGGACTCTGAGGAAGAAGATACCGGCCTCACAGCACACATGCCATTTCTGCTTGAAAGCCGTCTGCGTGAACTTGGAGCCGAGTTCGTTACGGTACCAAACTGGACCGAACACGTAGAATCCGATGGTTTTCTGATCACCGGACAAAACCCGCAATCGACAGAAGCCGTAGCTAAAGAATTTGTTCAAAAACTAGGCAGCTAAAGCTGGCTGAAAAAAGAGAGCCCCGGCCTTTCCAACCGCGTTGGAGGCCGGGGTTTTTTAGAGAAAAGACCGTGCGGCTGCCGCACGGTCTTCGGTTATTGAATTAATATAATTTTCCGCGAATATGAAGCATCGTACAGAGTGAGGTGATGGAATGAATATAGCAGTTCTGGCGGAGAGCGAATGGATCGCCA
Organism: Marinococcus luteus; assembly: GCF_900106595.1. Lineage (GTDB taxonomy): Bacteria > Bacillota > Bacilli > Bacillales > Marinococcaceae > Marinococcus > Marinococcus luteus. The sequence continues at coordinate 64,567 of NZ_FNNC01000004.1, read as the reverse complement.
AAAAACTCCGGTAGCACGCGGTCCATCGTTTCTTTCATTTTATCGTACAAAATCTTTGTAACCTGCTCTTCAGAATAATAAAGCGTTTCCCGTCCCTGAAGCCATTCGGAATAGGATACGATAACACCGCCGGCGTTGGCAAGAATGTCAGGAATAATAACGACGCCCTGTTCAGCCAAAATGGCATCGGCTTCGGAAGTAATAGGGGAGTTGGCCCCTTCAATAAGAATAGAGGCTTTAACATCCTGCACATTATCTTTATGAATGACACCGCCGAGAGCGGCGAAAAATAAAGCGTCCACTTCGAGGGAAAGAATATCGTCACGTTCCCGAACATCCGCGCTAATGCCAAGATCATGAATCTCTTCGTCCGTAGTAGGAAGATCACCATCATGAGCATTGGAGAAATCAAGAAGAGCAGGTACGTCGAGCCCGTCTTCATTGTAGAGCGTAACGTTTTGGTCGCTTACGGACACCACTTTGGTATCGAGATAATCACAGTTATGCGCCTGCATCGCGGTAACTGAGCCTACATTTCCGAAGCCCTGCACCGCTATGGTAAGCGGCCGGCCATAAAATTCAAGCGCAGTTTTGAAAAATTTATTTTCTGATGTCTGGAATTCATCGCGCCGGTTTTTCAGAAAGTCATGGAGCAGGTAGCGTAAAGTGAAATAAACTCCTTTTCCGGTTGCTTCTCTTCTGCCAAGAGAGCCGCTGTTTTTAACGCTTTTTCCTGTGAAGCTTCCGCGATATGGAATACCCGGATTAATATTTTTGTATTCAGCCATCATCCAGTCCATTTCCCTGGCGCCTGAGCCGGCATCGGGAGCGGGGATGTCATTATCCGGCCCAATAACATCGTTAAAGTACTGAACGTATTTTTTGCACACCAGGTTTAATTCTTTTTTACTGAACTTCTTTGGATTAATACTGATGCCGCCTTTGCCGCCGCCAAAAGGCACGTCATGAAGGGCGTTTTTAATGGTCATCAGAGAAGCAAGGGAGGATACTTCGTCTTCATTAACGCTTTCGTGAAAGCGGATGCCGCCCTTGTAAGGCCCCATGGTGTCATTGTGCTGCACCCGGTACGCCGGTACGCGCACTACTTCCCCGTTTTGAAGAGGAACGCGAAGAAACGATTTGTGTACATGATTGGGTGTGGAAAGGATGGAAATAAGAGAAGAAAAGGCCGTTTCACGCTCCTGTCCTTCATAGTCGGGCAGGAACGTCTCATCCTGCATCAGCGCATCGAGCGATTCCTGAATAATTCTTGTCGCTTTATCTGACATATTATGTCCTCCTTAAGGTATTTGTACCTATGTAAGTAGTTCTAGTAAAGAATACCACTTTTAAAGACACTGCAAACGGATTCGGGGAAATTGAAATCAAAAAAGTATCGTTTTTGAGCGGATAAGTTGCGTTTGGAAAAACGATGCGTGCATACTGATTTTTGTATGCTAATTAATATTTTGTGGCAGGAGAAAGGAAGTCGTAATAATGGCAGAGGAAACATCCAACCAGCAAGCGGCAGCTCCTTTATTTGAACCCTTCCAAATAAAAGATCTGCATCTTGAAAACAGAACAGTAATGGCCCCAATGACTAGAGGATTTTCGCCGGGAGGCGTGCCAAATGAAGACGTAGTCGCCTATTACCGGCGCCGGGCTGAAAATAATGTGGGACTGATTGTGACAGAAGGAACCGGCATCAATCACCCTGCCAGTGTGGAAGACCCGGGAGTACCGGCCTTTTACGGTGAAAAAGCCCTGGAAGGATGGGGAAAGGTTGTAGAGGCAGTGCATGAAGCGGGAGGAAAAATCATTCCCCAGCTCTGGCATGTAGGCATGACCCGGCCAGTTGGAGCAGAACCAAACCCTGAAGCTGTGCCGATTGGACCCTCCGGTTTAGCTTTAAGCGGGGAAGCTGTATCAAAACCGCTGACAGTGGAAGAAATTGAGGAGCTGGTCCAGGCTTATGCAGACGCTGCAGCAGCGGCGAAGCGTATTGGCTTTGACGGCATTGAAATCCACGGTGCCCACGGGTATTTAATTGATCAGTTTTTCTGGGAGCAGACCAATAAGCGCACCGATCAATACGGCGGGGACTTTGTCGAACGGACCCGGTTTGCCGTAGAGGTAATCGAAGCTTGCCGCCGGGCTGTAGGTGAAGATTTCCCTATCTTCTTTCGGTTTTCGCAGTGGAAAATGTCTGATTTTGAAGCGAAGCTTGCAGTCACGGCAGACGAACTCTCCCAGTTCCTGGAGCCACTGTCTGAAGCAGGCGTAGATGTCTTTCACTGCTCAACCCGCCGCTTCTGGGAACCGGAATTTGACGGGTCTTCATTGAATCTTGCCGGATGGACGAAGTATTTAACCGGCAAGCCTTCTGTGACGGTAGGGTCTGTTGGGCTGAACGGCGTTTTTACAAGCTTTGATAAAGCAGAAAACGACGATATTCAGGAATTAGTCAGCCGGCTTGAAAACGATGAATTTGACCTGGTCGCAGTTGGCCGTCCGCTGTTAACGGATCCGGCCTGGGCGAAAAAAATGCAGGAGGGCCGAACGGAAGACCTGGTACCGTTTACCAAAGACGCATTAAGTGAGTTGTATTAAATACGGTTGTAAGTGAATTATGAACTCTCCGGCCGCTGCCGGGGAGTTTTTTTATTGGATGTGTGAATCACTGCTGTGGGGGAAAGGAAGAGGAAGGGTCTAATACAGGTTCAGTCAGGAGAAATAAATGAAAAAAATGAACGCTACGGCAGGAACGTCTGTTTTAAATAATCAACAAAATATCGTTTCGCTAGTATGTTTACTGGTCATTCTTACGCTTTCCTTCATTACTTACCAGGTATCGGGCTGGCAGTATGTCATTCTGCTCTGGATTGGTTTTTTTCTTGGATTTTCCCTTTTCCACGCCCGCTTCGGCTTCTCGGCAGTCTACCGGCAGATTATTGAAAAAGGCAATACAGAAATGCTGCGGGCTCATATGCTGATGCTCATCCTCGTATCGACCTTTTCAGCTGCTATTTTTATCATCAGCCCGGCTTTGTTTGGAACAGGCCCGATACCGGCACTTTCCGCTGTTAGCGCAGGACTGATAGCAGGAGCGTTCATTTTCGGCTTTGGTATGGAAATAGGCAGCGGCCTTGCCCCCTCTTCATTTTACGAAGCAGAGGGCGGAAGGACCGCCTTAATTTGTACGCTGGCCGGCTTTATAACGGGGGCAGTGGCAGGGGCCGCCCATTTTGGCTTTTGGAACACCTCCCTTCCTTCGTTTGAGCCGGTATCGCTGGCAGTGGATACGGGGATCGGTTACATATGGGCGTGGGTGATTCAGATTGTTTTTCTCGGATTAGTTGCTTTTGGCTCGTATGTGCATAAAAAGCGAACAAGGCCTCCGGCTCTTCCTCCGCTGCCTTCAGCTGCAAGCTGGAGCCGGATCATTTTCGGCTCCTGGCCGCTGTGGGTGGGTGCTGTTATTCTGGCAGTATTAAACGCGCTCATCTTTCTCGTGCAGGGGGAGCCGTGGAAGCTGACAGCCGCTTTTGCTTTATGGGGATCAAAGATAGCAATGGCTCTTGGAATGAACGTGAGCGAATGGACATACTGGTTTGAACAGGATCAGTTTGTTGCCCTTCATCAATCGGTGCTGATGGATTCCATGAGCATTATTAATTTCGGTGTAATTCTGGGAACTGTAGTAACGTTGGCAATGAACCGCCAAATCCGGTTTTCGGGAATCCCCCTGCGGGTTGCTTTAATTGCCCTGGTTGGGGGAGGGCTGATGGGATACGGGGCAAGTATTTCCTTTGGCGCCAACATTGGGGCATATTTCAGCGGTATTGCCTCGTTCAGTCTGCACGCGTGGATATGGCTTGTCATGGCTGTACTTGGTGTATACACCGCCTACTATATCAGTCACCGGCTGCCATTGTATCATTACGAAGAAGGAAAACGCACGGATGAATAAGAATAGCCTCCCAGGCTGTGATGCCTGGGAGGCTATTGTTTTATCGTTGTTTATTCACTCGGAGAAACCATTTTCGCCGGATCGACGATCAATTCAAACTCTTCTTCATTCAGCATACCGCTTTCAAGCACAGCTTCTTTCAGCGTCTGGCCGTTAGCATGTGCCGATTTGGCAATTTTTGCTGCGTTTTCGTACCCGATGTGCGGATTCAGCGCTGTGACGAGCATCAAGGAATTTCGCAGGTGCGCATCAATACGTTCCTGGTTTTCTTCAATGCCGACCGCGCATTTGTCGTTAAAGGAAACGAGCGCATCAGCGAGCAGGTAGCTTGACTGCAGGAAATTGTAAACAATAACCGGCTTAAACACGTTGAGTTCAAAATTGCCCTGACTGGCAGCAAAACCGATCGTCGCGTCGTTGCCCATCACCTGTGCTGCCACCATAGTCAATGCTTCGCTCTGGGTCGGATTTACTTTTCCAGGCATAATGGAGCTGCCCGGTTCATTTGCAGGAATGGAGATTTCGCCGATACCGCAGCGGGGACCGCTTGCAAGCCAGCGGACATCATTTGCAATTTTCATGGCGTCTGCTGCCAGTGCCTTCAACGCCCCGTGTGCATATGAAATTTCATCATGGCTGGTGAGGGCGTGAAACTTGTTTGGAGCAGAACGGAAGGATTTGCCGGTATAGGCACTGATTTCTTCAGCGACATATTCACCGAATTTAGGATGAGCGTTGATGCCTGTGCCGACAGCTGTGCCACCGATTGCAAGATCTTTCACGTGGTCAATGCTTTCTGTAATCATCTCGGCGGAGCGTTCGAGCATCCGGTGCCAGCCGCTGACCTCCTGGCCGAGCGTAAGCGGAGTAGCATCCTGGAGATGCGTGCGGCCGATTTTAATTACATGTTCGAACGCATTCATTTTGTTCTCAAGGGTGGTACGAAGCGTTTCTACGGCAGGAAGAAGCTGGTCTTCCACTTTTTGCACAGCAGCTACGTGCATCGCCGTTGGGAAGGTATCATTTGAGCTTTGGGAACGGTTAACATCATCGTTTGGATGCACGCTCAGGGAAGATCCTTTTTCTTCGAGCAGCTGGGAAGCGCGGCGGGCCACTACTTCGTTCATATTCATATTAGACTGGGTACCGCTTCCTGTCTGCCAGACAACGAGAGGGAAGTGGTCGTCGAGTTTCCCGGAGAGAACCTCGTCGCAGGCTTCGACGATTGCATCGGCCTTTTCGGCTTCAAGCTTGTCCAGGCGTTTGTTTGCAAGAGCCGCGGAGCGTTTTAAAATGGCAAATGCATGTACGACGTCGATCGGCATAGTTTCCTGACCGATTTTAAAGTTTTCCAGGCTGCGCTGGGTCTGGGCACCCCAGTGCTTGTCTTTCGGTACGTGCATGTCTCCAAGTGTATCTTTTTCTACGCGATAGTCCATCGATAGGTCGACCTCCTACTAGTATCAATAAGGTAAATAGAGTAAGCACTCTTTCTCTAGATTAAAGAATATTTTTAAAAAAAGAAAGGCTTTTCAAAGGAGAAATACTAATTTCATCGCCTGGGCAGACAAAGGGAAACGAAACATGAAAAATGAATGTTGCATGGACAGTAGTTTTGCTATAATTTTTACAAAAAGGAGGCAGCTGGTATGTGGTACTCACTCGAAGTCCCGTCCGGGGATAACGAAGCATGGAGTCTGAGGCTCTATGAGCATGACATTTATACATTTTATGTTGATGAAGCCATACAGACAATGAAGGACGAAGACGGATATACATACGAATTCAGCAGCGGGGAAAAAAGCAGGCTGTATGTCTACGTGGAAAACACGTCTAAAGAAGAATTAAGCCGGATGCTTGGAGTGCATGCTTTCGATTTGCACGAATGGGAGCCGCCGGAGTGGACAGAGTCTTCCTACGAAAACGTCAGACTGGCGAACGGATGGGAGCTTGTGTATCCTCCATTTCAGGAGAAGCAGGGAGAACGGGAATTACGGCTTGATCCGCAGGGTGCATTTGGTACAGGTATCCATGAAACAACAAGGGACGCTCTCGAATGTATCGTCACCTGTACAAAAGGAACGAGGGCCGCGGACATTGGTGCAGGAAGCGGAGTACTGTCGATTGCACTTGCAAAAAAAGGCATGCAGGTGACTGCCTACGACCTGGAGCCGGTAACGCGGGAGATAGAACAGCAGGCAGCGTTAAACAGTGTAGAAAACCGGATTACGGTGTACGAACAGAACGTAGTTGGCCCAGTCTTTCCGTACGGGTCATACGATCTAGTCGTCATCAATATTGGGGCAGACATTGCGGTGGATTGGCTCGAACGGGCTGATTCCGTAGAGGTTCTTCCTCAGCAGGTTGTAGTATCCGGATTGGTGGACTGGTCAGTGGAACGGGTGGAAAAAGCATTTGGGGATAAAAATTATGAGAATGCCTGGTCCAAACAGACTAATGAATGGCACACTATATTATTTCAAAGGAGAGGCTGAGGATGACAAAACCACATGTTTTTATTACAAGGCCAATGCCTCACTGGCTGACGGAAAAGCTCGAACAGGAAGCTACGCTGGATGTGTGGAATAAAAACGAAGCGGTGCCCGAAGAGGAATTAGTCCGGAGAACAGCGGAAGCAGACGGTTTGTTCTGTACCGTATCGGAGCCGGTGACAAGAAACGTTATTGAACAGGCGCCGCGGTTAAAAATAATAGCAACGATGGCAGTCGGATATAATAACATTGATCTCGAAGCGGCAGAGGAAAAGGGGGTTAAAGTGGCTCATACTCCCGGCGTACTGACAGAAACGACAGCGGATCTCACTTTTGCTTTATTGATGGCCGCAGCACGGAGACTGCCGGAAGCCATGGATACTATCCGGAAGAATGAATGGGGGTCCTGGGCGCCGTTTGCATTTACGGGACAGGATATTTACGGTGCCACACTCGGGATTATCGGCATGGGTCGTATTGGAGAAGCAGTGGCTAAACGGGCTGGTGGATTTGATATGAACATACTGTACCATAATCGTTCACGGAAGCGGGAAGCGGAAGAACGGACGGGTGCTGTATACGCTGAACTGGATGAACTATTGGAACAGGCTGACTTTATCTGCGTGCTGGCTCCAGCCACACCGGAAACAGAAAAACTGATAAACGCGGAAGCTTTTCGTAAAATGAAAAAAACAGCCGTGTTTATTAACACTTCCAGAGGGACGACTGTGGATGAGAAGGCACTGGTGAATGCGCTTCGGGAGGGAGAGATTTTCAGCGCGGGTCTGGATGTCTTTGAAAACGAACCTATCGGTGCAGACCATCCACTTCTCAGCCTGTCGAACGTTGTGGCGCTCCCTCATATCGGCAGTGCCAGCGAAAAAACACGCCGGCAGATGGCGGATATGACTGCAGACCATATTTTACAGGGACTCCATGGGCTGTCATTGACGCATGAAGCGCCCGGAAAATAAAAAGCATCTCACGAGCCCGTTTCAGGCTCGTGAGATGCTTTAGTTGTATTATGACTTGTTCCAGGTAGCTGTACCGTTCTTTTCTTCCTTCATTCGCTTACGGAAGCGGACCGTTTCCGCGGTGATGACTCCGGAAAGCCCCAGGAGGGCGATCAGGTTTGGAGCCGCCATCAGGCCGTTCATAGTGTCTGCAAGCGACCAGACAATTCCGAACTGAACCACAGCACCAAAGAATACAGCGATAACGAAAACAACGCGGTAGGCAAAAACAGCCTTATACGTGTTGAAAAGATAATAAATACAGCGTTCTCCGTAGTAAGACCAGCCCAAAATAGTAGAATAGGCGAAGAAAATGAGCCCAACAGAAACAATAATACTTCCAGCAGGTCCTAAAAAGTGTTCAAATGTGGCGGCAGTAAGCGGTGCACCGTCTAAGTCACCACTCACAAAGCTTTGGCCCATCACGAGAGAGATACCGGTAATGGAACAAATAATGATTGTATCAATAAAAACCTGGGTCATGGAGACGAGAGCCTGCCGGCCCGGGTAGTCGGTACGGGCTGCGGCTGCTGCAATTGGTGCCGAACCAAGGCCTGCTTCGTTGGAGAAAACCCCGCGGGCCACCCCGTACTGAATCACAACCCCTACAGCTCCACCGGCTGCAGCCTGACCGGTGAATGCATCGGAAACGATTGAGCCGACTGCGGCCGGAACGAGATCCAGGTTGCCAAAAATAACAATCAGGCCACCGACCACATAAAAGACAGCCATAATCGGTACAATAAATGAAACTACCCGGCCAATGGATTTGATGCCGCCAAGAATCACAACCCCGGTTAAAATACTGAGCGCAATACCGGTGATCCAGGTAGGCACGTTCCAGTTGGAATCCAGCACATCGGCAACAGAGTTGGATTGAACGGTGTTGCCGATCCCGAATGCAGCAATCGCAGCAAATACGGCAAACAGGACGGCCAGCCATTTCCATCCGAGCCCTTTTTCTATGTAGTACATCGGTCCGCCGGCCATGCGGCCCCGTTCATCTTGAACCCGGTACTTAACAGCCAGAATAGCTTCTCCGTATTTTGTAGCCATTCCAAAGAGTGCACTGATCCACATCCAGAATACAGCGCCAGGGCCGCCAATTACTACCGCTGTAGCAACGCCTGCGATGTTACCAGTTCCGACAGTGGCTGCCAGAGCGGTCATCAGCGATTGAAAGTGGGAAATGTCCCCCTCTGATTTTTTGTCCTGCTTGGAAAAGGCAAGCTTTAAGGCATAAGGAAGAGTAGAAAATTGCAAAAACCCTAAACGGACTGTTAAAAAGATACCTGTTCCCAAAATAAGAATTAAAAATGGCGGCCCCCACACAATGCCGCTGATAGTGGTTAGTAATTCTTCAACGCTGTTCATAAAACCTGACATATGTAAAAACTCCTTTCCATAGTGTAACTGTACATAAGATGTTATAAAGACGTGAACAGTTTGTTAGAAAAGTTTACTATAAAATTAATAAATTGGGTACATGTTTTGTAAAAATTGTGAAAATTTCCAGAGGAGAACAACAACAATTTCTTTAAAAGAATTAAAATATGATGTTTCAGGGATAAAAGATTCGGGCATTCGTATAGGTAGACGTAATCGGATGAAGGAGGACTAGACAATGAAAAAAGTAAAAGTAGATGAAGTTTTTACAGATGATAAGGAACAACTCCGTTATACGGATGGTGAATTAGAGGTTCGTGATGATAACGGAGAGGATTGGGAAGTGAAGCTGTACGGAGTCGAGAATCAGCGTTTCTTCACAGATGCCTTAAAAAATAACGAAAAGAAGCATTTAACATTTGAAACCGATAAAGGAAGCATGTACGGCCTCGTGTCGGTGGAAGCACTTGACAACGCCGGTGTGGCCAATGAAGATGTAGTAACGCTTGTAGGAACCGGTCCGTTAAACGGTTTTTCGTAAGACGGAACGATAGTTAAGAATAAGTAACGGTTCAGGCTGTGAAACCTGAACCGTTATTTTTGATTAAAAGATAAAAAAGTTAAATGAATAAAACATAAAGCAGGCAGCCGCTAAACCGACTGCCTGCTTTATGTAAATATTACGAACCGCTGCATGGGAGTTTCACTGGCGGATAGCCCTGCTCGCCTCTTCGCACCACGGCGTAGCCGGTGACGGTAAAGCCGTTTTTCAAAAGGAGCCGGGTGCTGAGATTTCGTGAAACCTTATCAGGAGCTACGAGAAATACTTCTTGTTTCGGTACGGTCTGTAAATGTCTTTTTAAATACGGATACGGAAGAGCAAACGCTCCGCGTATCGGATTGCGGTCTGATTCCTGGTATTCGCGGACGTCCAGAATGTGGGCCGCGGTCTCCTGACTTTGAGGAAGGGAAGAACAAGGAACGCGTAAAACAGGCATCCAGCGTTTAAATGCCGGTATCATAACGGGAACAATAACAACTATGGTAATACTAAGCCAAAAAAGCATCAACGCACTCCTCATTCCTTTCTTATAGCGATTCATATTCTATATTTTTTTACGAACAGATTCAAGAACTTTGCTTACGCTTTTTACACTTACCCCTTTATAGATTGCCTATAACAATTTCATGCTATTAATTCTTCCTATGAAATTCAAGCATATTGGTTTCAGGGGAACGCAATTTTTGATAAGGTTAATACAGAAAGTAGGAGGTGAAGCTTCCATGCCAGAAACAGAAGAAAAAAGAGAATTGGAAGAACGAGTTTGGGCGGAACTGGAAAATGTAATTGATCCGGAGCTCGGTATTGATATCGTAAACCTGGGACTTGTGTATACAGTAACAGTTGATGACGACAGACAGGCGAATATCGAAATGACCCTGACCGCAATGGGCTGCCCACTTGCAGGCACAATCGTTAACGATATTAATTTCGCCATGAATGATTTAAAGGAATACGGAGAAATCAGCGAAGTGGACGTGGACATTGTTTGGAATCCACCTTGGAGTAAAGACAAAATGTCCCGTTACGCAAAAATCGCCTTAGGTATTCCGGATTGATTAAAGGGAAGCCGGCTGCATAATCCAGCCGGCTTCTTTTTGTTTTACAACTATTTTCATTAATCAGAAAAAATAAAATTTTCGGTTGAAATGCATTGGAGAATGGTTTATTATGTAAACATACTCAAAGGAGGCATTATTGTTTTGACAAACAGTCAACTGAACACAACTGAAATGATCGACAAAGGGATGCAGCAGTCTCACAGCATGAGCGTAGAGGAATCGGTTCGCACGATTGAAAACATCATGCAGGTCGAAGCAGCACGTCAGCAGGACTATGAAGACAATAAAATTGAAAATTTATAAGTGATGAAAAGCGCGGACCATAATGGCCGCGCTTTTTAATGTTTATATGCTTTCCTGGCCCGTTAAAATAACCGGGCCTTCTTTTGTAATCGCAATGGTGTGCTCATACTGGGCGGAATGTCCTCCGTCCCGGGTGGTGGCGGTCCACCCGTTGGAGGTCATTTTGCTTTGCCATCCGCCAGTGTTAACCATGGGTTCGATAGTAATAACATGGCCTGGTTTTAAGCGTCCGCCTTTGCCGGGGGCACCGAAATGAGGAATTTGCGGATCTTCGTGGAGAGTGGGCCCGATGCCGTGCCCGGTAAAGTCCCGGACGACCGAAAAGCCTTCATTTTCGACATATGTTTGAATCGCATGTCCGATATCACCGATCCGGTTGCCGGCTTTGGCCTGTTCAATACCTTTATATAAAGATGATTCTGTAACCTCCATCAGCCGTTCGAGTTCACTGCTTACTTCCCCAACGGCATAGGTCCAGGCGGAATCCGCCAGAGCTCCGTTTAAATTCACAACCATATCGATTGTAACGAGATCTCCGTTTTCGAGAGGACGGGCTCTCGGAAAACCATGGCAGATTTCATCATTTACCGAGGCGCAGGTTGCGTATTTGTATCCTTGAAAGCCTTTTTGTTCAGGAGTGGCACCGCGCTCTGCCAGAAATTTTTCGACAAAATCGTCAATTTGTTTAGTGGTGACGCCGGGTTTTACCATTTTGGCGATTTCTTTATGACAGGCGGCAAGAATTTTTCCTGCTTCGTGCATAAGCTCAATTTCTCGTTCTGTCTTTAACGTTACCATCGTCTGTCTCCTTTTATTCAGTATCAAATACTATTGTAAAACATTCGTATTAGAAATGCATTGTTTGATGATTTCCTTTATAATTGCGGAATTGCACGATAGAAATGGAGGAAAATCATGAAGCAGCAGAAATGGTATGTACAGATCAGGGATAAGTTTTGGTTCATTCCGGGCTGTTATGGCATTCTTAGTTTAATTATAGTAATAGGAACTTCTATCATGGATCAGCAGTTGCTGCGTCCTGTTTATAACAATGTGCCTTCTATGCTGCTTGTAGAAAATAATACCGCTACTTCCTTGTATAGTGCATTAGTGACGGCGTTGCTGACACTGACAACTATCAGCTTTTCTTCGATAATGGTCGTTCTGACAACGTATGCGACCCAGTTTACGCCAAGAGCCCTGCAGGATTTTATGAAGAGCCCGACGACGCAGCATACGCTCGGGGTATTTACGTTTGGAGTACTGTTCACCCTGGTAAACATGCTGCTTTTTTCAAGCGAAGGCAACAGCCAAATCTTGATGCCTATGCTGACAGTGCTTGTGGCGCTTGGCTGCCTGGCCTTTTTTATTATCTTTATTTATCACTCCACCCAGTGGCTTCAGGTGAATCATTTAATCAGCCACATACGGTCCGATGCTTCCAGGGTAATTCGGGATGCCTACACTTATTCTGGAGTGAACAGCTTCAGTGAATGGAACGACGATTTCCGAAATGACGAAGAAACGATCGTTCATGCCGAGCGTTCAGGGTATACGAATATGGTGAAAATGCCTGAACTGATTACCTGGGCCGAGCAGCAGGAAGCCGTCGTCGAATGCTTGTTTCAGGTGGGAGATTATGTTCATCAGGGTGAACCTTTATTTCGCTGCTGGTCCAGGCGGCGTTTTTCCCCGGAAAAACTGAGAGGCTTTGTACTGGTGGGAGAAGAAAGAAGTAATGTTCAGGACATTGAATTCTCCATGCAGAAAATTGTGGAAATAGCACTGCGGGCCATTTCCCCGGCAATCAACGATCCACATACAGCAGCCAACTGCATAAACCGTATTGGTGCGCTGCTCTCCGAACTCAGCCATGAACACAAAAACGATCAATATTTTGCCGATAATGAGGGTCATCTGCGGCTATTCCTGCCTGTAAAACCCTTTAGAGAGTATTTATACAAAAGCTTTTACCAGATCAGACTTTACGGCCGCGAAGATATTTCAGTGATGGGGGCCTGCATGGAAGCACTGACGATGCTCGTGAAAACGGGAAACTCCTCGGTTTTAAAAGAAGTAGAGTCATTCTCCCGTTATATGGAGCATGCTGTCGAAGACGGACAGCTTGCAGACTGGGACGAAGAATACTGGCAGGAGCGTGTCCGGGAAAAGAATACGGCTCTGCAGCAGGCACTTACAAAAAGTAAGCATATAACTTGAAACAGCCGATAACGTGTGTGTATGATAGTTAAGGTAAAGCTTAACACGAAAGGATGAAAGCTCAAATGAAGGTAGCAGCTATCGTAGGAAGTATCCGCCAGGAATCATTTAACGGAAAATTAGTGGAGTACATGCAGGACCGTTACAGCGATATCATGGATATTGATATTCTGGATATCCGCGATCTTCCGCACTATGATCAGGATGAGGAAAGCAACGCTCCGGACTATGTGAAGGAATACAAGCGTTCTGTACGTGAAGCGGACGCTGTACTTATCGCTACTCCGGAATATAATGGTTCGATCTCCGGGGTGCTTAAAAACGCTCTTGACTGGAACTCCCGGGTCGATTACGACTTTGCCGGCAAACCAACTATGCTTGTAGGAGCTTCTCTTGGCGGCCTGGGCACAGTGAAAGCACAGATGCATCTGCGCCAGATTCTGAGCGCTCCAGGCATGAGTGCAAAAGTACTGCCTGGAAATGAAGTGCTGATTGGTGCTGTGCATGAAAAAATGGATGAAGACGGAAATTTAACGGACCAGGGAACGATTGATTTTCTTGATAATGTTGTAGCTGAATTTGAACGTTTTTATCAGGAAACCCGGGCTGTAGCGAACCGCGCGTAACATGAAAAAAACCCTGCAGAGACAGATACTGCAGGGTTTTTGCATATGGTTCCGTGCCATGCGGGAAGGGAGGACATTCAGAAAAACAACCTTTGACTTCCTGAAATAATGTGATAAAGTGTAGACAACTTAATAGGGAATCCACTAGGGGTGCCGGCAACGGCTGAGATAAGGACGATCCTTAATCCCTTTGAACCTGATCTGGTTAAGGCCAGCGTAGGAAAGTGGAGACGGCAGAATACGTCTATTTCAAAAGCAGCAGCTTTATCATAGAGGACGTTTATTCAAAGCCACTCCACCAATGGAGTGGCTTTTTTTGCCCCATTGGTCTTTACTTCCCGTAGTGGTTCCCTCCTAATTTAAAGGAGGAAGTTACAATGAAATTTTCAGAGCTTTTATGGCAGGACACGGAGCATATTTTTGAAGCCTGCTGGGAAAACCCGTTTGTCCAGGGCATCGGGAAAGGAGAACTGCCAAAGGCATCTCTTGTCCATTACGTGAAGCAGGATTTTGAATACTTAAATGCTATGATAAAGGCAAAAGCAATCGGGGTAACAAAGTGTACGTCAAGAGAAGACATGATCATGTTTAAAGATACCATTGATTTTGTGTTAAACAGCGAGACGCATCCGCACCATAATTTGTGTGAGCAGGCGGGAGTGGCTTATGAGGAATTACAGGGCTATGCGCTTGCTCCAGCCTCCCAGCATTACGTGCTTCACATGCTGCATCATGCCGAAAAGGGGACACTTGGTGATGTGATTGCGGTAACGCTCGCCTGCCCGTGGGTGTATTTGAATGTGGGTGAAAGGCTGATGAAAGAAGTGGAGCCGGACGGAAGTCATCCGTTTAACGACTGGATTCGTTTTTACGGAGACCGTGAGGAACGGGAAATGTACAAATATATTGACCGCCTCGATGAATTGGCAGAAACAGCTGCAGAAGAAGAAAAACAGCGTTGGCGGACGTTGTTTATGGAAGGGTGCCAGCTCGAGTATATGTTTTTTGAGGACGCTTATCATGCAAAAGACTGGCCGTTTGCCAGAACGTTAACAGGCGGGGAAAAGTCTAATGCCAAATAAACGCTTAAACCTCCGGGATATCGTCGTTATCTCATTTATTTCAGCTGTTCTTGGCGTTCTTTATCTTCTTTGGGTGCTGCTCGGGCAAATGGTTACCGGCATTTTCGGCCCAGTTGGAGGAGGCCTGATGGCCGGCTTCTGGATCCTTGCGCCGGTAGTTTGCGCCTATATCGTTCAAAAGCCCGGAGCGGCGATGCTTGCAGAACTTATTGCGGCTGGCACCGAAGTTATGGCTGGATCTGTCAGTGCAGGGGCAGTGCTCGTGCTCGGCTTTACCCAGGGGCTCGCTGCCGAAATTATTTTTGCTCTGTTTTTCTACCGGGTGTTCCGTCTGCCGGTATTAATGCTTGCCGGAATGGCCGGAACGTTTGCTGCGTTTTTAACCCAGTATGTCCTTTATGGATTCAGCCAGTATGCAGGTTCCGTTGTTGTATTTATGCTGATTACCATGCTTATAAGCGGCGCTCTTTTAGCCGGATGGGCAGGGAAAAGCTTTACGGATGCCCTGGTCAAGACTGGAGTGCTTGACCGCTTTGCGCTTGGCCGCCAGTACCGTCTCGAACAGCAGAGGGATACTGTATGATTTATGCGGACAATGTGACCATTGCGTACCCTTTTGCGGAGCCTTCGGTAGAAAGTTTTTCAGCAGAAATACGTACTGGGGAAAACGTGCTGCTGCTCGGTCCGAGCGGTTCAGGTAAAAGTACGATCGCTCTGGCTATTCAGGGAATTCTTCCGCGTTCTGTGGAGGCGGAGGTTTCGGGCATTCTGAGCATATTTGGGGAAAATCCTGCGGTAAAAAGCATTACGGAGGCTGCCGGCCAGGCGGCTCTGTTGTTCCAGGATCCGGATACCCAGTTCTGCATGCCAACAGTGCGGGAAGAGCTTGTATTTACGCTTGAGAATCTGCGGGTGCCTGCAGAGGAGATCGAGGCCCGCATGCTCGAAGCTTTACAATTTACGGATATGCTTCGCTGCATCGATGCCCGTATCGACACGCTATCCGGCGGGATGAAGCAAAAAATAGCTGTTTCCTGTTTAGCTGCTGTGAATCCGCAGATCTGGATTCTGGATGAACCACTCTCCCAGCTCGATCCGGTAAGCCGGGAAGCAGTTGCTTCGCTTCTTGGCCGCATTGCAGCAGATTCTGATAAAACACTGGTTGTGATTGAGCATCAGTTAAATGAAGTAATGGAGTGGGTAGACCGGGCGATCGTATTGAACCGCCAAGGTCAGGTGTCTGCGGATGGAAGCCCGGCACGTATATTCAACTCTCATGGAGACGTACTCGAAGCAGAGGGAGTGTGGCTGCCGCTCCCTGCAGAAGCTGGAAAGAATTTATTGAAAAAGACAGAAACATCCAAAGCTGCTCTGCCCATTACTTTACGGCAATGGGAGACGTTTGCAGCGGATTACCCCGCTGCCACGGTTCTTGAATCTCTGCCGCAGCCGAAAAAGGCAAGTGAGCCTTCTCTTCAGCCATCTGTCCTGGAGGTGAAACAGGCGGCCTTTGCTTATGGCACGCAGACGGTTTTCGAAAACGTATCTTTTTCCCTGTACCCCGGGGAAATGACGGCGCTAGTTGGGGCAAACGGAGTAGGGAAGAGCACACTCGCACGTGTCCTCACCGGATGGGAGCCTCCTAAAAACGGGTATATATACGTTAACGGACAGGATATTGCCAGTCTGAAGCCGTACGAAATTGCTAAAACCTTCGGCATTGTTTTTCAGCAGCCCGAGCATCAGTTTTTAACACAGACCGTGGAAAAAGAAATACGCTACGGAATGGAAATGGAGGGATGGTGCGAAGAAGATATTATTCACAAGACAAACGAACTGCTGATTCAATTTCAGCTCGGACATATTCGTAGAAATCACCCATTTCAGCTCAGTCAGGGGGAAAAAAGGCGTCTCTCGGTGGCGGTCATGGTAACGAACAATCAGTCCATATTAATTTTGGATGAGCCGACGTTTGGGCTTGATAAGCGAAATACAGACGCCTTATTTGAGGTGCTTGAGCAGTGCCGGCGACGTGGAAAAGCGGTTCTCTGGCTGACGCATGATATGGATCTGGTTTATACAAAAGCTGCACGGGTTTTGGCGCTGGCGGAACGAACACTTGCCTATGATGACGGCGTAGAAGCATTTTTCAATGGGAACACGGATTTGGAAAAAATTGGCGTCCGGCCGCCGGTGGTACAGCTTATGCGCCCGAAGGAAGAGAAGGCAGGCAGCTATGCTTGAAGAACTCCAGACCCGGAACGCTTTTTTGCAGCACGTACATCCCACGCTGAAGCTGCTCAGTCTTTTCACCGTGTTTTTCTGCATGATTTTCGTTTATGATATATGGCGTCCGCTTGCCGTCCTTCTGTTAACGGTTGCTGTCGTCGCCTTTCTGGGAAAAGTACCGTTAAAGCTGCTGCTCGGACTCCTGCTTCCATTTGCGCTCTTTGGATTCAGCTTTGTATGGCTTCAGGTTGTTTTTCCGGAAGAAAGAGGTTCTACGGTTCTTTTTTATGTATTTCACATGCCGGTAGCTCTTGAAAATATCCAAACAGGGGTCTCGCTCGGCTTACGGGCAATGGTGTATGCCTCCTGGTCGCTTCTTTTTGTTCTCACCACCTCCCCAGTGAGTTTAGTGATGAGCCTGATACAAAAATGGCACATGCCTCCGAGTATCGGCTATGGAATGATGGCCGCCTACCGTTTTCTCCCCCAGCTCCGGGAAGAACTGGCTGTTATCCGGAGAGCCCGGCAGATCAGAGGAATGGGAAAAAAGCCTAAAGTGCGGGAATGGAAAGAGATGGCGGTGCCGTTAATGGCAGGAGCTGTACGAAAAGCAGAAAGAACAGCGCTGGCAATGGAATCGAAAGGATTTGACGGCTCCAGGCAAAGAACGAGATATGTGCAGATGAATTATAAAAAAATGGACGTCTGGTTTACTGCTGGATTTATATTGTTTATTACTGTCATTTTTCTGCTGCCCATGTCGTAGCAGGACAGAGGGATTGGTTAAAAGTAACCCCGGGGGCTGTGAGCCTCCGGGGTTAGTCGTACTGACCATTATTTTACTAAAAACTTTTCTTCGATGCGGTCGACATAGCTTTTAATATCTTCAGCAATGTTATCCATTTCATCCACATCAACTTTCATGGTGGGAATATCGCCCTTATGTCCACGTTCGCGGAATTGTTCGATCATTTCATCAACAGCTCCGGCGAAATTTTCATACGCGTGATCCCCGGAGCCAAAGATGGAAATCGAAAGGCCGGAAATATCATAGGCGAAAAGATCCTCAAGAAAGTCTTCCGTTTCTTCCGGGATATCACCTTCACCCCACGTGTACGTACCCATAATGAGCAGATCATGCGGAAGGGGATCTTCGTTTGGAAGGCCATCGGCAATCATGTCCATCAGTTCTACTTCGTGCCCGCGATTGATGAGTTCTTCTTCTGTGTCGATCGCCATATCTTCAGTGTTTCCAGTCATTGTGGAATAGAACAAAAGTATTCGCATATGTCCATTCCTTTCTTTTATAGTTTCGTGCATAAAATAAATATTTAATATACTTATTATATATGTGGATGCCTGCTTGTGCAATTGCCCCGGTAAATAGAAGCGCACCCAAATATGTTAAAATATATATTGGTAATATATATTAACACTTTTGTGAAGGGGGAGAAAAAATGAAACAGATAGGTATTATCGGCGGCCTCGGTCCGGAATCAACGGTAGAATATTATCAATCCATTATCAAAAAGTATCAGGGAAAAAAGGCCAGTCTTCAGGTGCTTCCGGAATTGTACATTAACAGTATCAATATGTACAACATTTTTACGTATATTTCGGAAGAACGAATGGATGATCTGATTGAATATTTGGGAAATGCAGCCCGGAAGCTTGAACTGCTGGACGTCGACGGGGTCATTATTGCAGCGAACACCCCGCACCTTGTATTTGGGGAGGTACAGAAGCAGGTCGAGGTGCCGATGCTCAGCATTGTGGATGCAGCGGTGGAAGCAGCAGAAAATCAGGGTGCCCAAAATATTGGGCTTTTGGGCACAAAGTTTACAATGGAACAGGAATTTTTCAAGAAACCGTTCGAAGAAAATGGAAAGAATATTTATGTGCCAGAAGAAAGCACGCAGCAGTATTTACACGAAAAAATTGTCAGTGAACTTGAGAATGGCATCGTAAATCCTGAGACAAAAAAAGAATTTGAGCGGATCACCGGGGAAATGATCGAAAATTATAAACTTGATACGGTGATTCTTGGCTGCACCGAACTGCCAATGATTCTTTCTGAAGAAGATTTTTCGATTCCTTTTTTAGATACGATGCAAGTTCACGTAGACAAGGTCGTAGACTTCATGTTTGAAGAAAAATAAATCAGAGGTGGATTACGATGGCCATTCAATTGAAAAGAATTTATCAAGCCCCGGAGCAAGACGACGGGTACCGGATTTTAATCGACGGCGTGTGGCCGCGGGGAATAGCAAAGGACAAAGCTAAAGTGGATGAATGGAGCAGGGACGTTGCTCCTTCAAAGGAGCTGCGGCAATGGTTCTCCCACGATCCGGATAAATTTGGCGAATTTAAAGAGAAGTATAGGCAGGAGCTTCAACAGAATAACGAACAGGCTGAAGCTCTCGATCAGTTAAAAAAGACCGTGCGTGAACACCAGAAACAGGTGACGCTCGTGTTTGCCGCAAAGGAAGAGACGTACAATCATGCCCGTGTCTTAAAAGAAATTCTTGACCGTCAGCCGAAGGATTCTTAAAGAAAAAGGGGTGACAACGATGGAGGAATATCTGGGTCGCTGCAGCGAGTGCGGTAAAGAAATTTACTGCCGGGACGGGTTTTTAGAAGGAATTCATGAGAACGGCCGGCTGTATTGCTTTGAATGCGCCAAATAAATATACAGCACTTCGTTTCCAGGTAGAAACGGAGTTATTTTGTATATAAAAATTGAATGTGAACGTTTAATGAAGTATTTCTAAAAGTATAGATTTAAATATGTATTTATAATACACTTTTTATAGAAATTAAAAACGTTTTCATTGGAGGAATTCGATGCTTGAACCACAAACGATTGAAACTGTAAAAGCAACAGCCCCGGCTATTCAGGCCAACGCCGCTGCCATCGGCAACCGATTTTATGAAATGCTATTTGAAAAAGCACCTGAACTGCGGAACATGTTTAACCAGACGAACCAGGAAACAGGCGTACAGCCGGAAGCTCTTGCTTATTCTGTCTACCAGGCTGGAGCGAATATTGACCGTCTGGAAGAGCTTCGTCCTACAATTGAACGCATAGCTGAAAAACACCGTGCTCTGGATGTCAGGCCGGAACATTATGGATTAGTAGGGGAAACACTGCTCGAAGCGGTGGAGGAAGTGCTTGGAGACGCAGCCACCCCGGAGATTCTGGACGCCTGGGGAGAAGCGTATCACGCGCTTGCTGAAATCTTTATTCAAAAAGAAGCAGTCAAGTACGAAGAAGTAAAAGCCGCCCGGGGCGGCTGGACGGGCTACCGCCCGTTTTATGTAGCGGAAAAAGTGCCGGAGAGCGATGTCATCACTTCTTTTTACTTAAAGCCGAAGGACGGGAAGGCGATTATACCGCAGCAGCCGGGACAGTATTTAACGCTGCAGGCAGATATCGAGGGCGAGCCTTACACACATATGCGCCACTACAGCCTGTCGGATGCTCCGAATGAAAATTATTACCGGATCAGCGTGAAGCGGGAGGATTCCGAGAACGGAAATCCGGCCGGCATTGTGTCGAATTATCTGCACCGGGATGTAAATGAGGGAGATGTACTGTTGTTCGCAGCGCCGGCAGGAGAATTTGTGATAGAAACAGAGGAAATGCCAATTGTATTAATCAGCGGCGGCGTTGGGGTGACCCCGATGATGAGTATGCTGAATACACTCGTGCAGGAAGATACGAAACGAAATGTGACGTTTATTCACGCTGCTGACAGCAGCAAGGTGCATGCCATGAAAGCACATGTGGAGCAGCTCGCAGATACGTATTCAAATATTGAGGCCTACACCTGTTATTCCGCACCGACAGAGGAAGAACGCACGCATAAAATGTTTGATAAAGAAGGGTTTATAGACGCAGATTGGCTGGAAACCGTCCTTCCTGATGAACAGGCAGATTTTTATTTCTGCGGCCCAATACCTTTTATGAAAGTAGTTAACGAAATTTTAAAGGACAGAGGAGTGCCGGCAGAACGCCGCCATTATGAAGTTTTCGGGCCGGAAAGCACGATTGAATAATTAAAACTCAGAGCTAAAACTGATTCAGCAGCTTCGGCGTATTTATTTAGATTCTGCCGCAGTTGTTTTAAATTCAATTAAAGAATGGATGAAAAATATGAAAATCCAGAGTCTTACACAATTAGCTCCTTTCAGCGAAGATCGAATGGCAAATGAAGTTGTTTTTAAAAAGAACAACTGCAAAGCTGTGGTATTTAATTTTTCACCCGGTCAAAGCCTTCCCCTGCATGATCATCCATTCACTCAAACATTTGCATTAGTTGTGAGCGGGGAAGGGATCTGCTGCACGGAAGAAGAAAATTTTCCTGTTAGTGAAGGGGACCTTATCCAATGTGGTCCCACGGAAAGAATAGGCTTTGAAAATAACAGTGCTTCCAATTTGAGTGTGTATGTCACACTAGTATATATCGAAGAAAATTAGCATCTGTTAAATAAAATGATCTCTGCAATAAATATCAGCAGCTTTCCTGCCAGTGATAGGTAATAGATTAGTAAGTAAATCGTTAGATACTGAAAAACTGCTACTGACGCTCACTGATGCTCACTGACATCCACTGGCACAGCTTATAGAGCCGGACGCCTTCTAGGGCGCTTTGTTTATTCCAGGCCCAATCTAGTACAGTTAGGTGGCAGATGAAAGGAAGGATGCTGATTTATGCAGACTTTAAACAACGAAGCTACAACTGACCAAACAAAAAAATACAGCCTGATTGACACTGATATTCATGAACGGGTAATGTATGAAGATTTATTTCCATACTTAGGGCAGCCGTGGAGAAGGTATATTGAAGACTGCCACTGGCAGCAGGAAAAGCATATGCCATTCACTCAGCCTGCTGTGGCTGGAGTGGACCGGGCCGACGCAAAAACGCCGGACGGAAAACCAGCGGGCACAAGCCTTCCGTTTATGCAGGAGCAGCTGCTTGACGCCAACAATCACGAATTCGGTATTTTAACCGGAGCGCTTGATCCATCCCCGTCCTCGATGCACGGATGGTATGAGATGGCCACAGCCCTTGCGAGTGCCTATAATGACTGGCAGATTAATGAATGGCTCGATAAAGACAGCCGCCTGTATGGCTCCGTTCACATTGCGGCCCAGGAAGTAGCGAATGCGGTGAAAGAAATTGAACGCGTCGGCTCTCACCCAAAAATGATTCAGGTGCTTTTGCCCATTGATGATATTGCGTGGGGCGACCCGTACTACCACCCGATATTTGAAGCTGCCGAGCGCCATGATCTTATGATCGGCATGCACCATAACGAACCGCCGGCTCCGCTCGGGAAATGGCCGAGATACTTTATTGAATGGCATTCCCTGATCGCAACTTCCCATATGGCCCAAATCACGAGCATGATTTTCAACGGGGTATTTGAAAAATATCCAAACCTGAAGCTGATGATGATTGAGGGCGGCTTCACGTACGTGCCATTTTTAATGAAGAAACTTGATCAGCAGTTTAAGGATCTTCGGCACGAAGTGCCGTGGGTAACGACAATGCCGAGTGATACTATCAAAAACCGGATGGCGTTTACGACCCAGCCGCTTGAAGAAATGAGCAAAAAAGAATGGAATCTCTTAGTAGAGCAGATGGGAACCGATGAAATCATCTGTTTTAGTACGGATTACCCGCACTGGGATTACGATTCTCCGGATGAAGCCATGCCAAAAGGACTTGAAGACGATGTGCTTGAACGGATCTACGGCGAAAATGCCAGGAAATTTTATCCGAAACTGCCGGCACGGGGTGATGTCTGATG
Source organism: Marinococcus luteus (assembly GCF_900106595.1). Classification (GTDB taxonomy): domain Bacteria; phylum Bacillota; class Bacilli; order Bacillales; family Marinococcaceae; genus Marinococcus; species Marinococcus luteus. The sequence goes on along the minus strand of NZ_FNNC01000004.1, from coordinate 41,803 downwards.
GCAGCCGTTATCTGCAGGGAAGAGGAATTGGAAAAACAGGAGATGATCCCGGGGAGCGTGGATAATATCCCGGTTTTTGTCTGCCGGACGTCCGAGGGGGAAGTCAGGGCATTTATCGACCGGTGCCCTCACCAGGGAGCATGCATGTCGAAGGGCAAAATTGACGGTGCTCCGATGAGCACGGCCCCTGGGGAATATTCATTTGAACATGAAGGAGACATTGTCCGGTGCCCGTGGCACGGAAGAGAATACAATCTGCGGGAAAGCGGCAAACCGCTTGCACCGGTCAAAGGTAAACTAAAAGAGTTTTCTGCTTATGTAGAAGACAGCTATGTATATGTAGAACTAAAGAGAGGCTCGTAAGCCTCTCTTTTTTTATTGATATTTAACTGGGAAATGATTAGCTGTTTAAATTACCGCCGCGGACTTCCTGCAGCTGACGGACAGCTTCAATCTGCTCGTCGTTCAACTCAGCATAGTTGCCGGCAGCGTCTAACGTCAATATAACGGACGTTCCTGTCAGGGAGTATTTATTCGTAAGATCCCCGAACTGCTTGGATTCTACTTTATAATCCGCTTCTTCATACTGATTTTCATTCGCAAGAGCGTAAATATCAAGCTCCGGAATCATTTCGAGCATGATGGCGTCGTTGCCCATGATACTGTAGATATCATTTTGTCCCTCTACTTCGCGGACTTCAATTTCCTCATTAGGTTTACTGATAATAATATTCATCGTGACATTCATCCTTTCTGCTTCCAAATCAATAGTAGTTACCGTACAAAAACGTTCCTCTCCTGCTATAACCGTTTCCTTCTTTCAACAAACATAAAAAAAAAAGATAAAATCATAATGGAAATAATCAGATTTCTTTAGGCGTATAAGTAGACATACGCTGCTGTGGCACATATGATGGAAAAAGATAAAATAGTGGTAAGGGAGATATGTAATTATGATTGATGCAAATCAGCTGACACCAAATGAAACCTATAATTTAATCGAAGAAATGGAACGCTATGATTCAGACCGTCTGGCATTGAAATGGCAGGACGATAAAGGAAGCCGCCGCGAGGTTACATATCATGAACTGATTCAGCAGGCCAATCAGTATGCGAACGTACTCACCGGCCTTGGACTTTCCAAAGGAGATAAAGTGCTTGTCATGGTTCCCCGTCTTGTGGAAGCCTATGTTACGTATTACGCGTGCCTGAAAGCAGGCCTTGTGATTATTCCTTCGTCAGAAATGCTCCGGGCGGATGACATTAAGTACCGGGCGGATCATTCCGGATCCCGCGCGATTATTTCGTATGCTCCGTACGCAGATGAAATTGACCGGATGGATCCTATGCCGGAGACACTCGACCATAAGCTGATGATCGGTGGCAGCAAAGAGGGATGGAAAGAGATTGAAACAATGGCAGCTGAAGAATCCCAAAGCTTTAACATTGTACAGACTCACCGTGATGACACTGCTTTTCTTCCGTACACGTCGGGAACGACGGGTAAACCAAAAGCTGTCGTGCACAGCCATGGCTGGGCCTATGCCCATCTTAGGGTAGCGGCAGATGAGTGGCTCGACATTCACGAAAACGATGTTGTGTGGGCTACCGCCGGACCAGGCTGGCAGAAATGGGTCTGGAGCCCATTTTTATCTGTGCTCGGTCAGGGCGCCACCGGATTTGCCTACAACGGCCGGTTTGATCCGGAGACTTACCTGCAGCTGCTTCAGGACGAAAGAGTAAATGTGCTTTGCTGCACCCCGACAGAGTACCGGTTGATGGCTAAAATTGAAGGTCTCGAAAAGTATGATCTTTCAGCGATGCACAGCGCGGTTTCAGCAGGAGAGCCTTTGAATGAAGAAGTCATTCAAGTGTTCCGGGACAAGTTTAATCTTCCTGTGCGTGACGGTTACGGGCAGACAGAAAGCACGCTCCTTATCGGAACGCTGAAGGGCGTGCCTGAAAAAATAGGTTCTATGGGTAAACCGATGATCGAACAGTTTATTGAAATAGTAGATGAAGATGGAAACCCGGCGGAGGCCAATGAAATTGGCAATATCGCTGTACATCGTGATCTTCCATCGCTGTTTCAGGGCTATTACAGAGAGCCCGAACGTACAAATGATTCCTACCAGGGCGATTACTTTTTAACCGGTGACAGAGCGATGAAGGATGAAGATAATTACTATTGGTTCCAGGGGCGCAGTGATGACATTATTATCAGTTCAGGATATACGATCGGGCCGTTCGAAGTAGAGGATGCACTCACAAAACACCCATCGGTCAAAGAATGTGCCGCTGTGGCAAGCCCGGATGATATCCGGGGTAATGTCGTGAAGGCTTTTATCGTGCCTAACGGCCAGGTGGAAAATGAAGAGGATTTAACGAAGGAACTGCAGAATCACGTAAAGGAAATGACCGCTCCGTATAAATATCCGCGCCGCATTGAGTTTGTTGAATCACTGCCAAAAACAAGCTCTGCAAAAATACGTCGCATAGAACTACGCGAACAGGAGATCGCGAAGGCGAACAAAGATCAATAGCTGAAACAGCCTGAATCGACTGCCCTGCAGCATATGCCGCAGGGCAGTCGCATATTTTCGCGACCCCTGTTTCGTAAAAATATAAAATTAGGTAAAAATTAAAAATATTTTTAGGAAAGCGTTTACCTTACTAGTGTTTTCAGTTAGAATAAAAACAACCCCGCCGAGGGGGAACGAGTTGAAACAAAAATAGTAACAATTGTTTCAATTTTAAAAATATGATGCAAGCATATGATTAAAGGGGGGCTCATTATTTTATCTCTTATTACATTTATTATTATCGTCGGGGCAATTTGGCTTTTTGCTTTTACCCGCAGCCGCTCAGTTAAAACGGATAGCGCTGAAGGGTATTTTCTTGCCGGCAGAAGTTTAACTGGTATTACGATTGCCGGAACAATTATTATGACGAATTTGTCCACGGAGCAGATTGTCGGGCAAAACGGCCAAAGCTATGCTTCCGGGATGGAAGTGATGGCGTGGGAAGTAACTTCAGCTATAGCGATTGTATTACTGGCACTTGTGTTTCTTCCAAAATACTTAAAATATGGTGTGGACACTGTTACTGATTTTATTGAAACCAGGTACGATAAAACAACGAAACGAATTGCTTCTTTTCTGTTTATTTTCACTTATATGACTTCTTTTTTACCTGTTGTATTGTACTCTGGTTCACTTGTATTCAATCAAATTTTTGCAGTCGATCAGCTGCTCGGCGTAGAGCCCTTAACAGCCGTAGCTTTTATCGCTGGATTAACAGGACTTATTGGTCTTCTTTACCTCTTAATGGGCGGTTTGAGGTTAAGCGCTTTCAGTGATACCGTTTATGGCCTTGCTCTTTTGCTCGGTGGACTTACTATTCCCGTTCTTGGTCTCATGGCCTTAGGTGATGGCAACTTCTTCCGTGGTATGGAAACGATTCAGGCCAATACTCCTGAAAAGCTAAACTCTATTGGCGCTATTGATTCTTCTTATGTACCGTGGCCGACGCTCTTTTTAGGAATGTTTTTTAATAACTTGTTTTTCTGGTGCACAAACCAGATGATCGTACAAAAAGCGTTGGCTGGAAGAAACTTAAAGGAAAGTCAGAAGGGTGCTTTATATGTAGGCTTCTTTAAAATATTCGGCGCGTTGTTTCTAGTTTTTCCAGGAATTATTGCGTTTAATCTGTTTGGCGGCGAACTTAGAACAGCAGATAACGCGTATCCACGTTTAGTTACTGAAGTACTGCCGCCGTCGGTGGAAGGAATTTTTGCAGCAGTCATTTTTGGAGCTATTTTAAGTTCATTTGTCGGTGCTTTGAACGCAACCGCTACTCTGTTTACCCTGGACTTTTACAAGCCGTTAATTAAAAAAGATGCAAGCGACAGACAGGTAGCGAGGGCTGGTAAATTCATTACAGTAATTGTAGCTTTAATTGCTATTTTAATTGCTCCGCTGATTTCTTTTGCTCCGTCGGGGCTTTACAATGTCGTTCAATCGTTTAACGGACTATACAGTATGCCGCTGCTTGTCATTATCATACTCGGATTCTATTTCAAGTATGGTACAGCCTTTGCCGCAAAAGTGACATTTATCACTCACGTAGTACTTTACGGTATTTTCTGGATATTTATGGATTACCATTATCTGTACGCCTTCAGTGTGTTGTTCTTTGTCGACATTTTCGTCTTATGGCTGGTAAGCCGGTGGAAGCCGCTCGACAAGCCGTTTGAGTTCCAGGAAAATATCAACAAGGTTGATATGACACCTTGGAAGCACAGAAAATGGGTGAGCGCAGTCATTATTATTACTGTGGTAGTAACCTACCTGCTGTTCTCTCCAATCGGTCTTGCCGTTTAACAAACAGTAGATATTAAGAAAGCTGCGGTGCCGTGAGGTGCTGCAGCTTTCTTTATGTTGAGGCTGAATATGCGTTTCATGGCTGCATACCGAGCCATCTTTTGATTTTCTTCCGGAGGAAAAAACCGGCAGTGCTCAAAATGAGAAGAAGAGCGAGGGCGATCCAAAGCAGTACGCGGTTGCCGGAGACAATACTTTCACCGAACGTGCCGTACATCATCATCCCGGGGATGATACCGATCATGGTTGCAGAAATAAAATGTGGATACTTTATTTTCGAAAAGCCGGACAAATAGCTTAGCATGCTGAACCCCATCAGCGGGACGAGGCGGAGCACCAGCACTACGAAAAAACCATGGTTTTCCATCAAATATTTCATTCTGGGGTTCCACGGGATCTGACGTTTGCTGAATATGGTTTTCCCCATAAAACGTCCGATAAAATACCCGCTCGTTGCTCCTCCAAGGGCACCTGTCCATATATAAAGTATTCCGGGCCATATGCCGTAGGTGATACTTGCAGTAATGGACAAAAGGGAGGAAGGAAAATAAATAAAAGGGCCCAGCGTGTAGGCAAGCAGAAAAACGAACGGTGAAATCCATCCAAACGAAGTGATGAAGTTCTGAATTTCTGTTGGACGAATGCTCATTCTGATGTTGAAAAGGTAATACAGCCCGATTAAAGCGGCAATAAATAAGAAGCCTTTGGTAATATTCATACGTGAGCGCACGTTTTTCCTCCTTTGCTGCAGAAGCTGGGCAGTTTATACTGCTTAATATTTGTGAAACAAGCAGTAGAGCGGGGCTGTTTCTGCGAATTTAGACTATTTCAGCTTAACACGCGATGATACATACAACGACAATTAATGAAAGGCATCATATAAATTATTAAAAAAACGCATACATGAAGATGTAGAAGGGAAACCCACTAAAGCAGGCAGATAAACATATACCTGGAAAGGATGAATGAACATGGCAAATAGTGTAGCAGGAGTAAAAATTCCTGACAGTAAAATAGCAAAAGAAGCAGCTGATCTGTTGCGGGAATACGGGTCCGAACTGCTGTGGAATCACTCGAACCGCGCCTATCTTTTCGGAGAAATTCAGGGAAGGGAAGCCGGATTGAAGTATGATTCGGAGCTGTTATATGTGAGTGCTCTGTTCCATGATCTCGGGTTGACGACTCAGTACAGCAGTCCTGATAAACGGTTTGAGGTAGACGGGGCCAATGCAGCCCGCAGCTTCCTGCAGCAGCATAACATGGAGGATGAGTCTATCCGTCTTGTGTGGGACGCTATCGCTCTGCATACGACAATTGGGGTTGCAGAGTATAAAGAGTCTGAGGTTTCCCTTCTTTATTCAGGAGTAGGACTTGACGTTATGGGAGATGGATACCATCAGTTTCCTGAAAAATTACGGGAAGAGGTCGTAAGCGCGTACCCGCGGAATAATTTTAAAGAAAAAATTCTTCCTGCTTTTTATGAAGGGTTCAAGCATAAGCCGGAGACGACATTCGGAAATATTAAAGCAGACGTCTGCGAGCGGTTTATGCCGGATTATAAGAGTCCAGACTTTTGCGAATGTGTTCTCCATTCTCCGTGGAAAGAATAAAAATACGATAAACAAACAGAGGTGCTGCCGTTTCGACGGCAGCATTTTTTATAGGGGTGGACAATTTAGGTTAAACGCTTTACCATAGTCTCTCATAGTTTTAAAAAAGAGAGGTGGCAAAGATGAGTATTCTTCGTACGAACCGGGCCATTATTATCGCTTTTATGATAGGAACTTTTTCCATTGGTATGACTGAATACGTGATTACTGGTCTTGTCACTCAATTATCGAACGATTTAAATGTACCTGTTTCTCTTACTGGTCTCCTGCTCAGTGTGTACGCTATCAGTGTGGCGGTTTTTGGTCCTATCTTTCGTATCACAACGATGAAGTTTCCGGTCAAGCCGGTACTGATTTCCTGTATGGCAGTCTTTGTGCTAAGCAATGCTTTAGCAGCAATGGCGACGTCTTTTACCGTGCTTGTGGTAGCGCGCCTGATTTCAGCGGCGATTCACGCTCCGTTTTTTGGTCTCAGTCTTGCTATGGCCCACCACATTGTAGCTCCGTCGAAAAGAGGGCAGGCAATTGCTGCTGTGCAGGGCGGCTTAACTATCTCAATTATGCTTGGGGTGCCGTTCGGATCGTTTCTTGGCGGCATGCTGGAGTGGAGAATTGTATTTTGGATGATTGCTGTCCTTGGATTGATTACGCTAATCGGACTTGTGCTGACCCTGCCAAATGAAAAGCCGACCGAGATCCCGAAAGTGAAAAACGAACTGGGTGTTTTTAAAGAAAAGACATTTCTTATGACGCTTGCCATCGTTATTCTCGGCTATTCAGGTGTTTTTACGACCTATGTGTTCAAAGAACCGATTTTGCGTGAAATAGGCGGTGTGGACGTAGTAGGTGTAACATTTGCGCTATTTGCGTTCGGCACGGGGGCTGTGGCCGGGAACTTCCTTTCAAGCCGCATCCCGCTTCATCATTTAACGAGCAGGCTGCGTATTGCGTTTTTGCTTTTGACACTCATTTTGATTTTCTTTATACCAATGATCAGCGTTATCGGCACGTTATTTGTCGCAAGCTTTCTACTCGGAATGTTTGCGTTTGGCACAGTGCCGCTGTTAAATGCCAAGCTGCTGATTACCGGCCAGCATGCTCCTTCTCTTGCCGGAACAATAGCTGCAGCCGCCTTTAACCTGGCAAACGCGCTCGGAGCTACTCTGGGAACAATTGTACTGAATGCGGGAGTAACGTTTTTTGTGCTGACGCTTTGCGGGGCAGCTCTCTCTGTCATCGGTATTCTGCTTACAATACTGCTTCACCGGATGGAAAGCAGAGAGGCTGCTGAATCTTCGGGTGCAGCTTAAACAGTTGAGTCAAAGCATGAGGGCTGTATTCGGAAAAATCCGGAACAGCCCTTGTTAATGATTCAGACACATACGTATTTAAATTAGAAATTTAAAAAGGAAGGTATTATGACCAATATTCTTGTAATCAATGGCCATGAATATTACCGCCATTCGAAAGGCTCTTTGAATCAAACTCTTTTTGATTACATAGTCAGGCAGTTGAATGAAAACTATGCAGTGAAAACGAGCGTGCTTCAGGAAGGTTTTAAAAAGGAAAAAGAACAGCGAAAGGTATTGTGGGCGGACTATGTTATTTATCAAACACCCATTTACAATTACAGTGTCCCGGCTCTATTCAAAAAGTATCTGGACGAAACGCATGAATACGGGGTTTATTTTCAAGGAAAAGCAAAAGAGTATGGAATAGGCGTGGGGCTGTTGAATGATACAAAATATTTATTTTCGACTACGTGGAATGCACCTGTTGACTCCTTTGGCAGAGAAGATTCATTTTTCGAAGGCCGAACGGCCGATGAAGTATTATTTCATCTGCATTTAAGCCATAAGTACGCCGGGATGGAGCGGTTGAAAACATTTTCCTGTTTCGATGTAAAGAAAAATCCTGACATCGAAAAATATAAAAAAGATTTATATAATCATTTAAAGCTTTATTTTTCTATTAATAATAAATAATTTTTAAAAGTGAATTTGTAAAACGAAGTGCTTTGGCCCCTTAATGTAAAAATTTATGATGTATTTAAAGAGATATTAAACTTTATTTACCTAATTAATGTATAAAATATTACTTTTATTAAAATGAGATTACAAATGTCCTAATGTCGTTGTTTAACGATGTTGGGTCAGATATACTCGGTCATGTTGAGTCGCTGATTCAACGCACATAAAAATTTTTAAACTACTTAATGGAGGTGCAGTTTCACTCCGTCGTGACCAGCCGTTGTTACTCCAGTCGTGTGGCAAAAAGGCAAGTAAACATATAAGAAAAATAAATAATACCTACTTAATTAAGTTTCGGTGATAGGTGCTGCGACGAGTGAACATTATAATGAAAAAATATCTTTTTGGAACAGCAATTACAGCAGGGGTTCTGTTTGGCGCCCCGCAGGCAGCAGACGCATCAATCGATGATCACGGATCTTTATCTTACGGAGACACTAATTCCTCGGTAAACGATTTACAGGAAACCTTAAAGGATGAAGGGTATTTCCATGGATATACCGGCTCAAGGTTCGGTCCAAAAACGTTAAGTGCGGTAAAAGAATATCAATCCGATCACGGCATTTCATCCCCGGCCGGCAGTTATTACGGCGTAGCCGGTCCATCGACGCAGGACTCTTTAATGGGATCAGGCTCTTCGGGTGAACAGGTAGCTGGCGCATCTACAAGCAGCAGCTCGGGTATTACGAGTACCGCTAAGCAATACATCGGGTCACCTTATGTATGGGGCGGCGAGTCTCCAAGCGGATTTGACTGCAGCGGTTTCATTAACTACGTCTACGCGCAGCACGGGGAAAGCATGCCGCGTACTGTATCTTCAATCTACAGTGCGAGTACAAAGGTATCTAGCCCATCCCCGGGAGATATTGTCTTCTTTGATACAAGAGGCGGAGCTTCCCACGCGGGCATTTATATAGGAAACAATGAATTTGTTCATGCTGGGGCTTCTACCGGAGTAACTACATCGAGTCTTGACAGCTCTTACTGGGGTCCACGTTACATGGGCGCGGGCCAAATTTAAATCAGAATTCAAAAAAACAGGCGTGACGCCAATTAGTGGTCACGCCTGTTTTTTGTATTAGAATACATTCATTATAATGAATCCTCCTGCTCCAGCGAGCACCCCGTAAAGGATGGCCGGGCCGAGCGTTTTGCGGATTACGCTGCCTTCTTTTCCCTCCATGCCAACCACTGCACATGCAGCGACTACGTTATGAATACAAATCATGTTTCCGGCGCCGGAGCCTACAAGCTGTGCGCCGAGTACGACACTGGCATCTACTCCAGTAGCATTGGCGATGCTGTATTGTACAGGGGAGAACGTAAGAGTGGAAACGGTGGCACTTCCGGTAATAAATGATCCAAGTTCTCCAAGAAACGGTGCGACAAGAATCCACATTGGGCCGAAAGCAGCCGCCATACCGGCTGCGATATACTCTGGCATACTGGTTATATCGTTGGTATTAATTCCGGAATTACTGAACACATGCACCATCACAAGCGTGGCGAATAAAGTAATTCCGGTAATTTTGATAGTGGAAAGAGCTTCTTTGGAAGAAGCGGTGAAATTTTTAAATGAACGCCGTTGAATCAGTACTGCAAGCAGGGCAGTAACAGTGAGAATGGTTCCGGGAGAATACAGCAGCTCCCAGTTGGAAGTTACTCCTTCAACCCCTAAAATGTTAGTCCAGGAAAGGTCAAGAACTGTAGTCGTAAATTCCCGCAACCACGGAACAATTCTTGTTAGAAGCAGGAGGGCCACCACGATCAAGTACGGCGACCAGGCGGTAAAAAGACTCATGTCGGATTTTTTTGTATCAATTTCGAAATCTTCCTGCAGGGCATCCGTCCAGATGTCTTTTGGAAGCAGAATTCCTTTTTTTGCGGTGAATGTCGCTGCAGCAAGTCCGGTGAGCGCTCCTAAAATAGCGACAAACTCCGGTCCGAACAAGAACGCGTATAATAACGCTGACGACGTGTACACAGCTCCGATCATCAATGTCCAGGGAAGCATTGGCCATGCGTCTTTCAACCCGTTGCCTTTTCCGAAAAACAGAGTGAGCACCACAATTAGAATAAATGGTATAAAAGTGCCGCCAAACAGATCAATTAATGTAACTGAAATACCGACTTCCTGAAAAAAGGCAGGGCTTGCTGGCTCAAGTGTGCTGAGACCGACAATCACAGGCGTACCCACGGCTCCAAAAGCAACGGCTGAACTGTCCGCTATAAGCGCTGTAGATACTGCAGCAAGCGGCTTAAAGCCTAAGGCCAGCATCAGTGGAGCAGTAATCATTGCCGGGGTGCCGAAGCCGGCGGCTCCTTCAAGCAGGGAGCCAAACAGAAAAGCAACGATGATCAGCTGCACCCGCATATCCTCTGAGATACTTTGAAACCCCTGGTTGATACGGTCCACAGCTCCGTTTTTCCGCAGAGTATTCAGCAGTACGAGCGCTCCAAATAAAATAAGCAGAATGGTTAATGTTTTATGAGCGCCCTGCAGAATGGAAGAAAGAATAACCTGGCTTCCCATGCCCCATACTGTAACGGCAAGCAGAAGCACAATCACAGAACTGAGAGTCATTCCTTTAATGGCAGGCATGCGAAGCAGAACAAGAAAAAGAAATGGAAAAATAACAGCGCTTAGCGCGACGAGCATCAGCATAGACGTATCTCCTTTAGAGGGGAAATAATTAAAAATAAAAGTTAAATTCATTTTTGGAGGTATGGTCATCAGATGTCTTAATTCTATGTTAAACGCTTTCATCAATAGATGCAATAGGAGATCCTGATCCAGGGGAGGCGTAGAATATTTTGTCGTTTTTCAGACATAAATCAGACAATATATTGTCACAGCTAAGGATTAAAGCTGATTAAAAATTGATTAAGCTTGAGCGTTCTAAACATTGAATAGTTATTCAGTGTATTTGAGGATAAATTTACCAATATCATTGCTGCTGGACAGAATTATTAGTATATTGATGAAGGATGAAAAAATCATTCATATTACCGATTGCGGGGGAGAGATGCTTTCTTGTCCTTTTTACCATTAATTATGCTCGAAGTAATGCTTCCAATCTTTATTTTGCTGCTACTCGGAGCAGTACTTCATCGGATATATGATTTTCATCTCAGTACGTTGTCCAAGCTGTTAACGGGACTGTTTCTCCCGGTCGTTATTTTCACAAACATTTCTACCATGGAGGTGGAATCATCTGTTTTGCTTGAGGTTGGTGCCTTTCTGCTTATCCAGTTTTTCTTTCTGGCTCTGTTTGCCGGCGTATGTGCGAGATTGTTCGGGATGGATGCGAAGCTTACTGCGACATTTAAAAACAGTGTAGTACTTATGAATTCAGGAAACTTCGGGCTGCCGGTCAGCCAGCTGGTGTTCGCTTCCAACCCGCTCGGGGTATCAATCCAAATTATTGTGCTGATGTTTCAAAACTTTTTAACATTTACATATGGAGTTTTTACTTCTGCAACTACACAGAAAACAGAAATAAAGGAAAACCTGTCTCCTTTATTTAAAACGCCCACGATTTACGCCTTAGCTCTTGGTCTTGTGTTTTACATATTTAATCTTTCACTGCCAAAAGCGGCAGAGCAGGTGCTAAATCAGATTGCTGCCGGGTTCACGGCTCTCGCGCTTCTTGTCCTTGGGGCACAGATTGCTTATCCGAAGCTGAAATATTTATCCACGGTCTTCTTTTTTACCATCAGTCTTCGATTAATGGGGGCTCCGCTTATCGCTTTGGGAATTATTTGGCTGCTTCAGCTTGAAGGAACGATTGCCCAGGCATTATTTATTGCAAGCTCGTTTCCCATGTCCAGAAACAGCGCCCTGTTTGCGCTCGAATACGATAATTATCCGGAATACGCTGCTCAAAGCGTGCTTATTTCTACAATACTTGGAGGGCTGACGGTTTCCGTTGTCATCTTTTTATCACAGATATGGTTTGGGTAAAGGCGGTAAAACTGTCAGGACCGCTGATAAAAGCTTTTTATAAAAATAGGAACCCCCGTTCACTGCTGAGGGGGATTCCTTTAACTGCATATCGTTCTTCTACGTGCCGCAGTAAGTGCGGTAGGGCACAAGCGTGGGAGCGGGCGGTGCTGAATATTTTTCCTGCTCCCTGGTGTGGGCATAGGGTTCTGAAAGTACATCCAGAAGCTGATTCATGACGCTGTAATCTCCATTTTTTTCGGCAGCTTCAAGTGCTTCTTCCACATGATGATTCCGCGGAATTACCGCCGGGTTGTGGTCACACATCAGCTGGCGGGCAGATTCTTCGGATTCATTTTGTCTTCCGATACGTTCAAGCCATTGTTCCTGCCAGGAAGCAAATCTGCTGTCTGTAAACAGCCCGGAGTCATCCAGCTTGTTAAAGGTGAGAGCCAGGAAGGTATTCGTGTAATCTGCTTCATGTTCCTGCATAAGGTTGAGCAGGTCGGTAATTAGTGCTTCGTCTTCTGTTTCTTCCGTGAAAAGGCCTAGTTTTGCACGCATACCCTGAATCCAGTACTCATTAAACTGTTCCGGGAAGCGGGAGATTTCTGTCTGCGCGAGCTCAACGGCTTTTTCCTGGTTTTCGTCAATCAGCGGGACGAGGGCTTCGGCAAACCGGGACAGGTTCCATTCTGCCATGATAGACTGTCTTCCGTAAGCATAGCGGCCGCGCGCATCAATTGAACTGAATACAGTTTTCGGATCATAGATGTTCATAAAAGCACACGGACCATAATCGATGGTTTCGCCGCTGAGAGCCATATTATCGCTGTTCATTACCCCGTGAATGAAGCCGGCAAGCTGCCATTTGGCAATTAAGGAAGCCTGGCGTGTAACAACTTCCCGGAGCAGCATCAGGTACGGGTTTTCTGTTTCCCGGACTTCAGGGTAGTGCCGGTCGATTGTGTAGTCGGCAAGAGCCCGCAGATCATTCATCGATCCGCGGTTTAAAGCATATTCAAACGTCCCGACGCGCAGATGACTTGAGGCCGTACGTGTTAACACTGCACCGGTCAGTACACTTTCACGAAAGACTGGTTCACCGGTTTTGACTACGGCAAGACTCCGGGTGGTCGGTATGCCAAGGGCATGCATCGCTTCACTGATAATATACTCGCGGAGCATTGGGCCGAGAGCGGCTCGTCCGTCCCCGCCGCGTGAATAAGGCGTGCGGCCGGATCCTTTCAGCTGAATATCGACTCTGCGGCCATCCGGCGTTATTTGTTCCCCGTGAAGCAGGGCGCGCCCGTCCCCGAGCATCGTAAAATGACCAAACTGATGACCGGCGTAGGCCTGGGCAAGCGGGAGGCCGTTTTCCGGCGTTTGGCTGCCTGCGAGTATCTGTACACCTTCTTCCTCTTTCAATTCCTCGCTGTCGAGTCCGAGAGAGTCAGCAAGCTGTTCGTTCAATACAATCAGCTCCGGGCTCTGAGCCGGGGCAGGGGTGATCTTGGAAAAAAAGGTATTCGGAAGGGAGGCATAGCTGTGTTCAAGCTGCCAGCCTGCTTTTTTTACTGTATTTTCTTCAGCCATAAAGACTCCTTTAAAATATATTTTTAAAACTCAGCAAGTTATATTGGGCAAATCATTATTTATAGAATGTACATTTTCATTATACAGGCCGGCCTCCTGGTACTTCAAATATTAAGATGCAAAATATATACATATAAAAAACGCTTCCTGCGTTCAGCAGAAAGCGCTGGAAAAATATTTAACTGTCTTGGTCAAAAATGGTCATACGTCTTTATGATGGAATGGACATTTGCCTTCTATCGGCTTAATGTCATCTCCAATGAAAAACTGCTTCCACTCATTGTGCGTCGGATCCCCGAAATGACTGATATCCGGGTGGGTGGGGAGGCCGTCCCACTTTTCTACGCGTCCCCGCACCTTTTCCCTCGACATAATGCCACCTTTTTCTGTACCTTCGAGGCCCTCAAAAATAGCCCTGGGCTGAAAGCCGAGAATCAAACTGTTCCCCAGATCTCTCGTTTTCCGCTGCTTATAGGCCGGGGCATTACCGAAAACAAAAACAGGTTCGCCGGCAAAATGGTAATCCCACAGAAAATGATCAGGGTCCTTTGGTTTGTCTCCCGGCCAGCTGTACCGGTCCTGTTCGTGCAGGTGCTGCAGAACGTCCCAGAAATAAGAACGATAATAATCGACGGACTGCTCACGTGTTTCCGGCTCGACGAAAAGGAACAGACCGTGCCGGGTAAAGGGTGGTTCTTTCATTAAATGCAGAAAGCTTTCGAGTACGCCGCCAAGGTGATCCCACTGATCATGGTTGATATAAGAGTAGCGGAGCTCTCCTTTCCGCTGTGCCTTCATGCCGAAAAAGCAGGGGAACTCGGGGTTGGTTACAACACGCTTAAAGGTCTGATATTCCTCCTGCAGCCAGGAGGGAAGCTCGTTGGAAGTTTCCATGTCTTCTTTCGTCAGCAGGTAAGGGCTGTTCGTTTTTAACATACTGCTGCTCCTTTCATTCAGGAAAAATCAAGGGCGCCGGGCCCCAGGTAAAAAAAGCTTTCAGCCTCTGAAGCATCATTGCCGGCTGAAAGCTTGTATAAAATGTTTAGCTGCTGCTGTTCTTCACGGCGTTGGTAAGCGTATTGAACTCCTCGTCACTCAGTTTAATGCCGGCTGCAGCGATATTATCTTCAAGGTGGCTTACCGTGGACGTTCCTGGAATTGGCAGGATGACATCAGAGCGCTTTAACAGCCATGCAAGCGCGAGCTGTGCTGGTTTCGCATTGTGCTCTTCTGCCAGCTGGGCGAGCGGTCCGCCTTCCTGGGCCAGTTCACCAGTAGCAAGAGGGAACCACGGGATAAATGCGATATTATTATCGGTACAATAGTCGAGCATTTCTTCGGAGTCACGATTGGCCAGGTTATAGCGGTTTTGGACAGAAGCAATGGAAGCTGCCTTTTGCGCTTCTTTAAATTGCTCTGTATTCACTTCACTGAGTCCAATGTGACGGATTTTGCCTTCCTCCTGCATTTTTTTCAGCTCACCGATCTGATCTGCAATAGGGACTTCAGGGTCTACACGGTGCAGCTGCATAAGATCGATGCGTTCAAGACCTAAGTCCATCAGATTCAGCTCCACCTGCTGACGCAGGTATTCCGGACGTCCCACCGGGCGCCAGTCATTAGGGCCTGCACGGGTGAGGCCGACCTTTGTCGCAATCGTCATGTCATCATTATATGGATGAAGCGCTTCTTTAATGAGGCGGTTGGCCGTGAACGGGCCATAGGCATCTGCGGTATCAATAAAGTTTACCCCGAGCTCTGATGCCCGTTGGAGCACACGAACGGATTCATCAGGATTGGAAGGTTCTTTCCATACTCCCTCACCGGTCAGCTGCATTGCGCCGTAACCTAAACGGTTTACTTCTATATCGCCACCGATCCGGAACGTACCGGCCTGATCTGCGGTAATGTCTGAATTACTCATATATGATCCTCCTTCGGTAAAAACAAAAGTATACATACCCTGTTTATCATACCCGCGCCGGGGTTTTTTTAATCAAATGCTTTTCCCAGAAGAATAAAAGCCGATTGGAAATGTATTTATATTAAAGAAGATGATAGAATGGTAGTTTTCGAGCAGGCACGTAAAGGTATAGAACAGAAGACGCATGAAATTATTCTCAGGTTTAAAGAGTAATATTCAACAGAGAAGGGCGTGTAATGGATGAATTCTTCATGGATCGAAATTAACGTAAAGGCTGTACGCAACAATATTCATCAAATTAAAAACCGGATGCCGGATAATTTTTTTGCTGGCATCGTTAAAAGTAATGCCTACGGCCACGGACTGGTTCCTATGGCCAAGTACATTGAAAACGAAGTTGATTATTTAGCGGCAGGGGTGGAGGAAGAAGGTATTGAACTGCGAAACAACGGTGTGAAAGCTCCTATATTAATCTTAGGTCCTTATTTTGATGCGGAACGCACAATTGATTACAACTTAACGCCTACCGTTGACACGATTGAAAAAATGAAAAAATTAGATGAGGCAGCACGGAAGAAAAATGCGGGGCTGTATCCCTTCCATTTAAAAATTAATATTTCTTTAAATCGTTTCGGCCTGGATGAAAAAGATTTAGGCGCATTTCTGGAAGCGTATCAAACATTAAAATCAGTGAAGATGGAAGGCGTTTATTCTCATTTTGCCGCAAACAAGCATGCAGAAAAAATTACTGTTCAAAGTGATCGTTTAAAGCAGTGCGTAGAAATCATAACGAAAATTTATCAAATTCATCCAACGTACGTGCATATGGCTAACAGCGCGATAGCTGTCAAACATCCAGATCTTGGATTTAATATGATTCGTATCGGCAATGCGATGTTCGGTCAGGCGGCGAGCAGAAACGGTTTGCGTTTTGAAGAAACGTTTGAGCTGAAAACACCTCTTCTTGAAACGCGGGAAATTGAAACAGGAAGCACAGCAGGATACGGGGATACAAAGCCGCTTGAGGAGCCGAGGACTATCGGGCTCATTCCACTCGGAGAAGCCCACGGATTTAACTTTGCACGCGAGAACCAGCCCGATACGTTAAAAAAGCTGACCTTCAACATTCTTAGGAATGTCCGTTCCTATGTCCGGCCGCCAGCGAAAATATTCTGGGGCGGGGAACCTGTTTCGATCGTCGGGAAGCCAAGTTCGCAGTTTTCCCTGGTGGACGTGACCGGAAAATCGGTCACTGAAGGGGAGGCTTTAACGGCAAGGGTTTCGATTATGAATGTACAGGAATCCATTGAACGGAAGTATATAGAATAACAGTAATAAAGCCCGCAGCTGCCAGGAAAAGGCGGCCGCGGGCCATTTTTTTATGAATTTATCAGCTGCTCAAGGACGGAAGCATTCTCCGCGAGTCCATCGGAAGGCCAGTTTCTCCCTTCCAGCAGGCCGAGGGAAAGCGACTGCATGCCGGTAATGTAATAGTTATCTGCGATGGTTTCGCTGTAGGATTCCCCGCTTTCCAATTCGATAGAAACCCTGCACGGACGTTCTGTCGGTACAAACGCCTGGTGGGCCCGCAGTACGCCTTTCGTGCCTACTACTTCGTACTCGTTGCGGAGAGCAGCGTTCATGCCCGAATCAAAGTGGGCAAGCCGGCCATCGGAAAAAGTAAGAACACCTGCAGCAGCCCAGTCACTGCCTCCGTTTTCATGAAATGAATAAAAAGCACTCGCATGCTCCGGTTCCCCCATGACCTGGCGGATGGCATGAATGCAGTAGCAGCCGACATCATACAGGCTTCCACCGCCGTCAGCCTGCGAATGAAGCCGTATGTTGCCTTCGGTATGCTGCAGCGGGAAAGTGAAAGATGAGCGCATCGTCACAACGTCTCCAATCGCATTACCTGCAAGCATTTTTTGTACAAGCTGGTGCTGGGGATGGAATCGGTACATGAACGCTTCCATAAACTGAACGCCGTGTTGTTCGCAGGCGTTTTTTATTTCCCCGGCTTCCGCCTCAGTCAGTGCCGCCGGCTTTTCGCATAATACATGCTTCTGCTTTTCGGCAGCTTTGATGCTCCATTCTTTGTGGAGATGGTTGGGGAGAGGAATATAGACCGCATCGATGCCCGGGTCTTCAAGCAGGTCGTCGTAGCTTTGGTATACCTTCGGAATATGAAAGGCTTCGGCTAGTTCCTCTGCTTTTCCGCTGGCGCTTGCGATCGCATACGCTTCGGCATTTTCCGTATGCTGCAGTGCAGGCAGCATCTGTCTTCTGGCGATATCGGCCGTGCCTAAAATTCCCCAGCGAATTGTTTTCATCAAAAAGCCTCCTCATTAATTGCAAAATACAGTCTCGCTGCCACATTGTACACCATTATGACAAAAGCTTCCTGCCATTTAGAACAAGCAAGCGTTCCGCCGGTTAAAATATTCCCTGCAGCAGAAGCGCTGCAGCCAGGAAAAATCCACACAGAACGGTACTTTTAATCGACGCCCCCATGAGCGGCCCATAAGATTCAGAAGGGTTGGTATCTTCCAGGGCAGCATAGGCCTTTACGAGTGGCCAGGCAGAAACAACGGCAATCAGCGCGTACCAGGGAAGCGCCCCGACAAGGATGCCTAAGGGGATAGTGAGCATTGCAAGCAGGGTAAAGGCTTTCGAAAGAAGAAGCCCTTTCTTTTCCCCGAGTACGACGACGAGCGTGTTTTTTCCGGAGTCACGGTCAGCGCGCCAATGAAGAAAATGATGATTGTAAAGCACCATCGTGGTTAATATGCCGATTGGCAGAGAAAGGAAAAATGACCGGACGTCAAAAAATCCCGTCTGTACGTAATAGCTGCCCATTACGGGAAGAACCCCGAACGAAAGCAGAATGGCGATTTCGCCGTATCCTTTGCCCCGGTAACCGAACTTAAAGGGAGGGGCTACATAAAAATAAGCAAGCAGTCCGCCGACGGCCGCGAGCATTAAAAGCGGCCATCCTTTGGCAATACTTAAAATGACGCCGCATAAAAGCGCCAGGGCCAGGAACGCCCACGTAACAAACGCGAATGTTTCTTCAGACACCCGGCCTCCCGTCAGCATGCCGGAATTGGTGGAAACATCGTTTGCCGTATCCTGTGCCTTTGTATCGACACCGTTTCGGTAGTCCCACAAATCATTCACCATGTTGGAAAACAAGTGGGCGCTGAATGCTCCGATCAGTGTAATAATAAACCAAAGCGGCTCAAAGACCCCGTTCCATGCGAAAGCCCCAAGTGTTCCTAATAGGACAGGCATAAGCATGACAGACAAAAAACTTGCCCGCGCGGCTTCAAGCCAGAAAGAAATTGTATGTTTCATAAGCATCGTCCTTTCCTCGCGAAATAAACATAAAGAAGTAAAATAAAACTGCTTATGAATTATATCAAAAAGAAAAGCTGAACACCTGATTCGTGTTTTATATTTAACCTGTTCTCTTAATGATTTAATTTACTATTTATCAAGTTGTGAATTAACACTGGAAGCATGTCGACAGTTTTTATTACTAAAAAACAGATAACTTATGTTGAAAACGAATAGATATATAACCCGAAGGTATTTCACTTCCAGGAAATGATTCGATAAAGTCTATTGTAAGCGATTGCGACGGGAGGGAGTTTATTTGAAAACACCAACGAGATTTTCGACCAGTCTAGTACAACGATACCTGCCGGATCCTTTTCTTTTTGTTCTTATTTTGACTATTGTGGTTTTTTTGTCAGGATTGTTTCTTACACCTAGTACGCCAATCAACATGGTTACTTATTGGGGAGAAGGGTTTTGGGATTTGTTGGAATTTGCGATGCAGATGGTTCTTGTATTAGTAACTGGGTATGTTCTTGCGAGTAGCCCTTTTTTTAATCGTTTGCTTGAAAGGACTGCTTCGATAGCTAAAACGCCAGGTCAAGCTATAGTGTTGGTGACTATAGTAGCTTTGACAGCCAGCTGGATTAATTGGGGTTTTGGCCTGGTTATAGGAGCTTTGTTTGCAAAAGAACTAGCGAGACAAGTACCTAAAGTTGACTATCGCTTATTAATTGCCAGTGCATATAGCGGATTTATAGTTTGGCATGGAGGTCTTGCCGGCTCCATCCCTTTAACAGTCGCAACTCCGGATAACATTTCAGAGGATACAATTGGTTTAATATCGACAAACCAGACGATTTTTTCTGCTTTTAATCTGGCTATTGTGGCTTCGCTTTTTATCGTTGTTCCAATTGTTAATAGGGTAATGATGAACCAAAATGATGCTGTAACTATAGATCCAACACTGCTTGAGGATAATAAAGCAGCAACAACTCTGAGTTCACCAGAAGTCTGGACACCGGCGGAAAAACTGGAAAACAGCAGATGGTTTGCCATGATTATAGGAGGTTTCGGATTAGTTTTTCTAGTGTACTATTTTTTCACGAATGGATTTCGATTGGACTTGAATATTGTAAACTTTATGTTCTTAACATTAGGCATTTTGTTTCACGGAACTCCAAAAAACTTCTTAAACAGTGTAGCGGAGGCTGTGAAAAATGCTGGAGGTATTATTATTCAATTTCCATTCTATGCAGGCATTATGGGAATGATGGTTACCTCTGGTCTTGCAGTGCAAATCTCAGAATGGTTTATAGCATTTTCCACAGAAGCAACATTCCCACTGTTTTCTTTTCTTAGTGCCGGCATAGTTAATTTCTTCGTGCCTTCCGGAGGAGGACAGTGGGCTGTTCAAGCTCCTATTATGCTTGAAGCTGGAGCAACACTTGGCGTTGATCCAGCGAAAACAGTGATGTCTGTTGCCTGGGGAGATGCCTGGACGAACATGATACAACCATTTTGGGCTTTGCCGGCACTTGCCATTGCCGGTTTACGTGCTAGAGACATTATGGGGTTTTGTGTATGGATTCTTGTGATTAGTGGAATTGTTATTGGTGCAGGTCTGACTTTTTTATAAAAGCTAATAAAATGCGTAGTTTTTCGTACACTATTACGCAAAAGCCTCTTCTACAAAAGCGATCCACGCCTGGGCGGCCTGCGTCTGATAGCTTTGCTTCCGCCAGATGAGCGCGAGCCGCCAGTGCAGCAGATCATCGTCGACAGCGAGCACAGAAACATTTCTGGTATCTGCTTTATGAACAACTGTTTCGGGAAGGAGGGCAACGCCCAGGCCTGCTATGGCACTCTCAAACAAAAAATCCCACTGGGAGCTTTCATAAAGAATGCCGGGTTCAAATCCGGCCTGAATACATGACTCGAAGACCCGGTCGTACAGGGCAAATCCCTGCTGAAACATTAAAAAGGATTCATGTTTTAAATCCCGCATTTGTATGCTTTCGCAGCCTGCAAGCGGATGATCCGCCGAGGTGACGGCGAGAATTTTCCGATCGATAATCTGGCGAATCTCAAATTGTTCTTCATCGACTGGAAGAATGGCTACACCGACATCGATATTTCCTTCAAGCAGGGACTGCTCCATAATTTTCGCGCCTTCTTCGACAATGCGCATACCGGCTTCTGGGTAGAATCTGCGGAAGTCGGCAATAATTTCGGGGAAAAAGCTGGAGCCGATGACGGGCGGGAGTCCGAACGTAAAGCTGCCTTTTTTGTGCAGTTTGATTTCTTCTGCTTCGTGCCACAGATCCTCTGCACTGCGAAGTACCTTCCGGGCGTGCTGGCGGATAATTTCCCCTTCTTTCGTAACAAAAAGATGACGGGTGGAGCGGTCGAGAAGACGCAGGCCGATTTCTTCCTCAAGTTGATGAATCGTTTTGCTTAAAGCGGGCTGGGAAATGTGAAGCTTTTCGCTGGCCCGGGAAAAGCTTAGTTCTTTGCAGACTTCGAGAAAAAAACGAAGCTGTTTAATATCCATGCGACACCTCTTATTCCATTTAGTAATAAATTTATATTATTTATCTATTTTACTTATGAAAGCGCTATTAGTAAAGTGAAAGTACCAATTAAAGAACTGAAAGGGGTTCATACAATGACGAAGGTACAGACGTCTTTTGAAGAGAGTGTTGCCCGCATTCAGGACGGTGCTACGCTGATTGTCGGAGGGTTCGGCCTGTGCGGCATTCCGGAAAAAGCCATTCAGGCGCTGGCTGAAAAGGGAACGAAAAATTTAACAGTAGTCAGTAATAATTGCGGCGTCAACGACTGGGGTCTTGGACTGCTGCTGGAAAATAAACAGATTAACAAAATGGTGGCTTCCTACGTAGGAGAAAATAAAATTTTTGAAGAGCAGTACTTGAACGGGGAACTCGAAGTGGAACTCGTGCCTCAGGGCACGCTTGCAGAGCGTATCCGGGCAGGCGGCGCCGGTAT
This sequence comes from Marinococcus luteus, assembly GCF_900106595.1. Classification (GTDB taxonomy): domain Bacteria; phylum Bacillota; class Bacilli; order Bacillales; family Marinococcaceae; genus Marinococcus; species Marinococcus luteus. The sequence goes on along the minus strand of NZ_FNNC01000004.1, from coordinate 19,970 downwards.
TCCCGGCTTTTACACGCCGACCGGTGTAGGAACCCCAATTGCTGAGGGGAAGGAACATAAGGTTATCGGCGGCAGACAGTGCATTCTTGAAGAAGCCATTCAGGGAGATGCGGCTCTTGTAAAAGCTTGGAAGGGCGATGCCTACGGGAACCTTATTTACCGGAAAACAGCCCGGAATTTTAATCCGCTGGCAGCAGCGGCAGGGAAATTTACAATCGCAGAGGTGGAAGAGCTGGTTGACGTCGGTGAACTCGATCCGGACTTTATCCACACACCGAGCCTCTACGTTCAGCATCTTCTTGTCGGCACATCGTATGAAAAACGCATCGAACGTAAAACGGTCCAACAGGCATAAAAGGAGGAGGAAGACAATGAGTAGTCAAAGAGAAAACATTATACAACGGGCAGTAAAGGAAGTCGAAGACGGCACGATTGTGAACCTGGGCATTGGCATGCCGACAATGATCGCTAACTACATTCCGGCAGATAAAGATATCTTTCTTCACTCCGAAAATGGTCTGCTCGGCATCGGGCCGTATCCGGAGGAGGAAGACGTGGATGCGGATCTGATTAATGCTGGAAAAGAAACAGTAACAGTGAAGCAGGGAGGTTCTTTCTTTGATAACGCGGAATCCTTTGCTATGATCCGCGGCGGCCATATTGATCTCGCAATTCTCGGGGGCATGGAGGTTTCCGGGCAGGGAGATCTTGCGAATTGGATGATTCCCGGGAAAATGGTCAAAGGCATGGGCGGTGCCATGGATATTGTGCAGGGAGCGAAAAAAGTAGTTATCATCATGACTCATACGAATAAAGAAGGGGAATCGAAAATCCGGACGGAATGCGCTCTGCCGCTGACTGGGGAAAAAGTAGTAAGCAGGTTGATTACAGATATGGCGGTCTTTGATTTTACTCCATCGGGTATGGTGTTGAAAGAAGTATTGAACGGGGCAGACGTAAAAACAGTGGAGCAGTATACAGAAGCTTCTTTTACAATTGACGAAGCTCTAATAGACCGGGAGGGGAAACAATGAAGATGGAAGAGGTTCTGCTTGGCGGAGCGGTACGGACGCCGGTCGGCGGCTTTATGGGCAGTTTAAAGGATGTACCGGCTGTAGATCTGGGCGCGCTTGTGATTGAAGAAGCGCTTGAGCGTGCCGGTGTCCCGAAGGAAGAAGTAGATGAAGTCATTATGGGAAACGTGCTACAGGCAGGTCTTGGGCAGAACCCGGCAAGGGTGGCTTCTTTAAAGGCCGGTCTTTCTGAAAATGTACCTGCTATGACCATTAATAAAGTGTGCGGGTCCGGTTTGAAGGCTGTCCATCTGGCGGCTCAGGCCGTGTTGACCGGCGATGCGGAAATCGTCGTTGCCGGCGGGATGGAAAACATGAGTCAGGCTCCGTACCTGCAGATGAACGCGCGCAGCGGCTTTGGCATGGGAGACCAGAAGCTGGTTGACAGCATGCTCCACGACGGACTGATGTGCGCGGTGGAAAACTATCATATGGGTGTGACAGCAGAAAACATCAATCATGAGTACGGCTTTACACGGGAAGAACAGGATACATTCGCCGCAGCCAGTCAGCAGAAGGCAGCGGCAGCGAGAGATAATGGGATGTTCAAAGAAGAAATCGTGGCTGTCCAGGTGCCTCAGCGAAAAGGAGATCCCCTGTCAGTGTCAGAAGATGAACATATCCGAAGTGACACGACAGTGGAAAAGCTGAAAAAATTAAAACCGGCGTTTCAAAAAGATGGAAGCGTAACCGCAGGAAACGCTTCCGGGATCAATGACGGGGCAGCCGCCGTTATTGTGATGAGTGAAAAGAAAGCGAAGGAACTTGGCGTTACAGGCATGGCCCGGATCACCGGCAATGCCAGTGCTGCCGTGGATCCGAGCGTGATGGGACTGGGACCGGTCCCGGCCATCCGCAAAGCCTTAAACAAAGCATCCGTCTCGATGGAAGACATCGATCTGATTGAAGCAAACGAAGCGTTCGCCGCCCAGTCACTTGCTGTGCAGAGAGATTTGAATATCGATTCGGATAAATTGAATGTAAACGGAGGGGCGATCGCGTTAGGGCACCCGATTGGGGCAAGCGGCACAAGAATTTTCGTGACCCTGCTTCATCAGATGAAGCGCCAGCAGGTGGATACAGGACTGGCGGCGCTATGCATCGGAGGCGGCCAAGGTGTTGCTACCATCGTGGAAAGAGTTTAAATAAAAACGTTAATATGAGCAAATATAAAACATCTCCGGGCCGGCGCATACTCATCGGCTGCCGGGGATGTTTTTTTCAATAAAGGTTCCTAGACTATTGAAAAAATCTGCAGGACCGTTACCATTTAATCAGAAACGTCAACCGCGATAACGGGGTGGAAAAGATGAAACATTTAGAAGGGCTGGAACATATTTACGACATATTATTTGGGAGTCTTCACCATTGTGTGGTCATTGTCGATGAGCAGGGAGTCATCACGTATATGAATAAATGCTACTATGATTTTCTCGGCACCAGTCGTGCAATAGCGGTCGGACGCCATGTCACTGAGGTTATTGAAAACACACGTATGCATCTCGTAGCGGCTTCCGGGGAGTCAGAGAAAGCAAATATGCAGTATATCAGGGGCAATTATATGATTGCCGACCGCGTGCCTTTATATGATGGCAGTCGTATTATCGGAGCCCTGGGACTGGTCATGTTCCGGGACAGAAAAGAATGGGCGGAGATGAACCAGCACATTAAAACATTAATGCTGGAACTCGAATCGTATCAAAAGCAGGTGGAGCAGCTGAACGGCACGTCTTATTCCCTGCACGATGCGCTCAGTGTATCTCCGGAAATGGAAGAAGTGAAAAGAAACGTACGCAAAGTAGCCCCAAGCGACGTATCTGTACTTTTGCGCGGAGAAACGGGAACTGGCAAAGAATTGTTTGCCCAGGGGCTGCATAAGTTAAGCGAAAGAAGCATGAAACCTTTCGTGAAAGTGAATTGTGCCGCCATCCCGGGTGATCTGCTTGAGTCTGAACTGTTTGGCTATGAGGAAGGGGCTTTTACCGGCGCGAAAAAAGGAGGCAAGCCGGGAAAATTCCAGCTGGCTGACCAGGGGACCATTTTTCTGGACGAGATAGGGGATATGCCACTGAATACCCAGGTGAAAATTCTTCGTGTGCTTCAGGAGGGAGAACTTGAGCCACTTGGTGCGCAAGGACCCCGGCAGGTGGACGTGCGGGTGGTTGCTGCTACTAATCAGCCAATCGAAGAGCTGATAGAAAACCAGCAGTTCCGGGAGGATTTGTACTACCGGATCAATGTTATCTCACTTACAATACCGCCCCTGCGTGACCGGCCGGAGGATATTCCGCTGCTCAGCAAATTTATGCTCCAAAAGGTTACGGAAAGACTGGGCAAACGAATTACGGCGTTCGATCAGCAGGTGCTTGACCGCTTTTTGGATTACCCGTGGCCTGGGAACGTACGGGAACTCGAAAACACGATTGAGGCAACCGTGCATCTCACCGAAGGAGAAACAATTCAGCTGAGTGATCTTCCTGCACGTATGATGGATGTGGGGCAGGCAAACCGGAAAAGCGGAATAAAGCCGTTGAAACAAGTCATCGCTGAAGCAGAAAAGGACGCGGTAAAGCAGGCGCTAAAGGAAGCAGAGGGTGATAAGCGGACAGCCTGCGAGCTGCTCGGAATAGGAAAGTCCAATCTCTACAATAAAATCATGAAATACAACCTGGAATAACAGCGGGTTTTTCCATGTTTACGGAAACTATTCCATTGTTTTGGAATAGTTTTATTTTTTTAAGCTGGTCCTCGTGAAAGAATACTTTAGCGGCGGTGGTTCAAAGAAAAAAACATACAGGCAGATGTTGGCACGGTTTTTGCAAATACATAGAGAGAACGGATTTGGAACAGAATTCGTTTTTGTAAGCGATTACTTAAAAATTTATTCAGGAGTGATACACATGGTTCAAGGTAGAGTGGTATTTATCACAGGCGCAGCAAGCGGCATAGGGCTTGCAATTGGAAAAGCATTTGCCCGGCAGCAGGCGAAGGTAGTACTGACAGATATCGATAAAAACAAAGTACAGAATGCTGCCAGTGAGATTGAAGATGAAGGGTTCACCTGCATCGGCCTGGCCTGCGATGTTACCAATGAAGACGCGGTGGACGAAGCTTTTGCGGAAACACTCCGGGTGTTTGGCCGGGTGGATATTCTCATTAACAATGCAGGAATGCAGTACGTGGCAAAGCTTGAGGATTTTCCGACCGAAACATTTGAAAAAATGACTAAAATAATGCTGACAGCGCCTTTTTCCATGATGAAAAAAGCGGTTCCGATTATGAAAGAACAAAAGCACGGCCGCATTATTAACATGTCGTCGATCAACGGAGTGATCGGTTTTGCCGGAAAAGCAGGATACAACAGTACAAAGCACGGGTTAATCGGTCTCACAAAAGTAGCCGCTTTAGAGGGGGCAGAGCATGGCATCACGGTAAATGCTCTCTGTCCGGGATACGTGGACACACCGCTCGTCCGCAATCAGTTGGAGGATCTGGCGGCAGACCGGGGCGTTACTTTAGAAAAAGTACTGGAGGAGGTTATCTATCCGCTCGTACCGCAGAAGCGCCTGCTCGATCCACAGGAAGTAGCAGACTATGCTTTATTTTTAGCCGGGGATCAGGCGAAAAGCGTAACCGGACAGAGCGTATTAATTGATGGAGGTTATACGGCGCAGTAGTCTGCGTTTACTTAAGATAGAAAAGGAGGAAAATAATGCTTGGAATATTATTAGGTTTAATTACATTAATGGTTCTCGCTTACTTAGGCTGGTCCATCATCTGGGTGGCTCCAGTGGCAGCAGGTATTGTAGCGCTTACCGGCGGGCTCGACCTGCTTGATGCGTATACGGGCACATACATGAGCGGTTTCGTCGATTTCGCGCAAAGCTGGTTTCCAGTATTTATGCTCGGCGCCGTCTTTGGAAAACTGATGGAAGACACTGGTATGGCACGCTCTGTTGCCGTAGCGCTCACAAAGCTGATCGGCACGAGTCGGGCGATTTTAGGCGTCCTGGTTGCTTCTGCGGTACTTACTTACGGTGGTGTAAGCTTGTTTGTTGTTATTTTCGCTGTATATCCGCTCGCCCTTTCTTTATTCAGGGAAGCAGATATCAGCCGCCGGCTGCTGCCGCCGACCGTGGCTTTAGGGGCATTTACATTTACAATGACAGCACTTCCGGGAACGCCGCAGATTCAAAATCTGATTCCAATCGAATACTTTCGTACAAGCGCCACTGCCGCACCGTTAATGGGCATTATTGCAGCTCTGGTAATGGCGGTCGGAGGTTATCTCTATTTACGGTGGCGTGAAAAACAGATGACGGCTAAAGGAGAGCGTTTCACCGAACCTAAGGACAAAAGTATGATGGAAAAAGAAGAGAAAGCACCACCATTTATACTGTCGATACTTCCGCTGATTACAGTGCTTTTAACACTGAATCTCCTCGGATGGGATATTGTGGTGGCGCTTTTGACAGGCATAGTACTTATTATGCTTCTTAATCTGACTAAATTTAAAAAGTTTGTGCCTGCCGTTAACGGAGGAGCAAGCGGCTCCGTGCTTGCCATCATTAATACGAGTGCTGCTGTTGGTTTTGGCAGCGTAGTAAGGGAAGTGCCGGGGTTTGACCAGTTAACCTCATTATTGATGGGATTGCGCGGAAATCCATTAATTTCCGAAGCTGTGGCGGTTAACATTCTTGCAGGTTCGACAGGCTCCGCATCCGGCGGAATGGGGATTGCGCTCGAAGCTCTCGGTGAAGAATACTACCAGATAGCAATGAATACAGGGATTGATCCTGAGGCATTTCACCGTATTGCTTCGCTCTCTTCAGGTGGACTGGATGCCCTTCCTCACAACGGGGCGGTGCTGACTCTTTTAACAATTACAGGCATGAGCCATAAAGACAGCTATAAGGATATTTTTGTTGTCGCTGTCTTGATTCCGATCATCTCTGTTATTGTCGTAATTCTACTGAACACGATCGGTATTTTGTAATCAAGAAGAAAGAGGCGTTCTGTAGATATACAGGGCGTCTTTTTAATTTAAAAGTTAAGCATTTCATCATGATCTTTGCAAACGTTTGCTCAAATTTATTATCTTTTAATAATTTGCTATTGCAATTAACAACGATTGTAAATATAATAAAGTTAAATTTGAAAGCGATTTCATAAAAACATTTATGCAAACGTTTGCTTTCTTAATTTAGAATAGGGGGAAATGACATGAAGAAAAGACTTAGATGGTTGGCGATTCCTTTCTTAAGCGGAGCAGTTATACTCACGGGATGTGCACCAGACAGAGACGGAGGTGCTGAGGAAAGCAGCGGAAGTTCGGGGAATGAAGAGCCGGATAAACCAGAAAGCTTAAAAATCTGGGCAAATGATGATGACCGGCAGGTAAACGCATATAAAGAAATTACAGAAAATTTCACTGAAGAAACCGGTATTGAAGTTGAAATTGCACGCCAGGACTTTGATGGACAAACAGAAAAAATTTCCTTGGACGGCCCGGCAGGCAATGGTCCCGATTTATTTTTTCAACCGCATGACCGGATTGGCGATATTCAACTCCAGGGGCTTGCCTCCCCGTTGGATGCAGAAGATGAAAGGCTGGAGGAATACCAGGAAGAAGCTGTACAGGCAATGACATACGACGGAGAGCTTTATGGAATTCCGTCGGTAACAGAAACTTACGCGCTGCTGTACAATAAAGAAATTTTGGAGGAGCCGCCGGAGACTCTGGAAGAACTCGAAGAGGCAGCCGAAGAGCACACGGATGCCGGTAATGATGAGTATGGATTTCTTATGGAAGCAGCCAACTTTTATTTCACCTATCCGTTTGTCACAGCTTATGGGGGATACGTTTTTGAACAAAATGAAGACGGAACCTACAATACGGAGGATATTGGACTTGCCACTGATGGAGCTGTAGAGGGCGGAGAAATGATCGGTTCATGGTACGAAGAGGGCTATATCCCTCAGGGAATAACTGCAGACGTGATGAATGGTTTGTTTGAAAGCGGAGACGTTGGGGCAGTAGTCAGCGGGCCATGGTCTCTGCGGGGGTATGAAGAAGCAATAGGTGAAGAAAACCTTGGAGTAGCAACTCTGCCAACGACAGAGGACGGTGAAGAACTAACTTCATTCTCGGGAGTAAAGGGATGGATGGTTTCTAATTTCGTCGAAGATAACCGCAAATATTGGGCGGAAGAACTGGCATTATTTATGACCAACGAAGAAAGCTCAGAAACATATTTTGAAACCGCTGGAGAAGTTCCGGCAAATAAAGCGGTCGTGGAGTCAGATCTCATTCAGGAAGACGAATATTTTGCAGGATTTGCTGAGCAAACCAGACATGCAGAGCCGATGCCAAACGTGCCGGAAATGACGCAGGTGTGGGATCCAATGGCAGATGCTCATGAATACATCGCAGAAGGAGCCGCTGCAAAAGAAGTGCTTGAAGAGGCCGAAGGTCAAATAAAAGAAGAGATTGAACTGCAGGAATAACTTTAAATTATTAAAATGTGGCGCGGGCTTTTGAGCAAGTCTGAAGGCCCGCGTTCAATAATCAGACGGGGGGTTCTTATGCAAAACGAAAGGGCACTTTCACACAATAATAAACAGTCCCGGCACAGTGTGCGCCTTGCTGTACTTTTGAGTATTATCCCTGGAGCAGGGCAGTGGTATAACAGGAGATGGATTAAAGGAACCATTCTTTTTTTAATGGCGGCTGCATTCATTATATCTTTTTTCCAGTTCATCAGTGTAGGCCTGTGGGGTTTGCGCACACTCGGCACCATTCCTGGGCTTGATGATTCCCGGGCATTAATTATTCAAGGAATACTGTCATTGTTTTTAATAGTGGTCGGAGCAGGATTTTACATTTTTAACCTCGTGGATGCCCGCCAGGACGCTGTGAAGATTTCTGAAGGCTGGATCCTTCCCTCGGTAAAAGACGCATTTAAAAACTGGTGGGATGCTATTTTTCCATACGCGCTTATAACGCCGGGCTTTTTGCTTCTTATATTTGTCGTCGTCTTTCCACTGCTCTTTATGATATTGCTGGCTTTTACCAATTACGACCGATACAATGCACCACCGGGCAATCTGCTGGAATGGGTGGGATTTGAAAACTTTCTCAACATTATCAATGTACCTATTTGGCGGGAAACGTTTATATCCGTACTTTCATGGACACTCGTATGGACTTTTGTTGCCACTACCCTTCAAATTATACTGGCCCTGGTTTTAGCTGTATTTGTAAACGATGAAAGAATAAAAGGAAAAAAGTTGATCCGGACGGTATTTATCCTTCCATGGGCAGTTCCTGCTTTTGTAACTATACTTATATTTGCAGCGTTGTTTAATGATAATTTTGGCGCCGTCAATCAGGGCATCATGGAACCGTTATTTGGGCAGAGTGTCCCATGGCTCACAGATCCGTTATGGTCCCGCACGGCTCTGATTATGATTCAGGTATGGCTTGGTTTTCCATTTGTATTCGCTTTATTTACGGGGGTTCTGCAAAGTGTATCTAAAGAGTGGTACGAAGCAGCGGACGTCGACGGCGGATCAAAGCTTCAAAAATTTCAATTTATCACTCTGCCCCACGTATTATTTGCTACGGCCCCTCTGCTGATCATGCAGTATTCGTTTAATTTTAATAATTTTAATATCATTTACTTATTTAATGAAGGCGGCCCGGCAGTGAGAGGGCAAAATGCCGGAGGAACGGATATATTAATTTCCTGGGTTTATGAACTTACTTTCCAGAATAATATGTTTAACATGGCGGCAGCCATATCATTAATTATGGGTCTGATGATTGCGGCATTTGCTATTCTTCAATTCAGACGCACAAAATCATTCCAGGAAGAGGGGTAGAGGTAATGTCGGCACGTATGAAATCCCGTTTGGAAGTAACCGGAATTTATGCAGTGATAGCTGTAATGTTCATCATTATTTTTTATCCGCTGCTTTGGACCTTTGGGTTGTCTTTAAACGAAGGCACTAACCTGTATTCTTCGAGCATCATTCCAAAAAACCTTTCATTTGAGCATTACATTTGGCTTTTCACGGATCCCGCAAGTAATTATGTGACGTGGTATAAAAACACGCTTATCGTTGCCGCTACGGTTTCTATTGTAGCTACATTTTTTGTAGCTTTGACCGCATATTCATTTTCAAGGTATCGTTTCCGGGGAAGAAAGTATGGTATATACACATTTTTAATTCTACAAATGTTTCCTGTTTTAATGGGCATGGTTGCTCTATACATTTTATTAAACACGGTAGGGCTGCTGGATTCACTTTTAGGACTGATTTTGATATATTTAGGCGGAGCGATACCGATGAACGCGTTCCTTGTAAAAGGATATTTTGATACAATTCCTAAGGAATTGGATGAATCAGCAAGAATTGATGGAGCAGGGCACTTCTCTGTATTGTTTAAAATTATGCTCCCGCTTGCAAAACCAATACTCGCTGTAGTGGCATTATTTAATTTCATGACGCCATTTATGGATTTTCTGCTCCCAAGCATTATACTAAGAAGTGAAGAAAATTTTACGCTGGCGCTTGGTTTATTTAATTTTGTTAACGACCAATTTTCAAATAATTTCACTCGTTTTGCAGCTGGTTCTGTTCTAATTGCAGTACCAATTGCAACCGTTTATTTACTATTGCAGCGGTGGTTAATTTCAGGACTTACCTCTGGAGCGACAAAAGGATAAACCATGAGAGCTGGCAGGAAAGAGGGACCCCCAGTGGCTGTAACGATAAAAGATGTGGCAAAACGTGCGAATGTAGCGGCGTCTACGGTATCGCGGGTCATTGCTAATAGCTCTAAAATTAGCCCCGGTACAGCACGCAGGGTTCGTGAAGCAATTACAGAGCTTGACTATAATCCAAATTACCATGCCAGAAGCTTAGTTAAAAACACAACAAACACTATAGGTATTGTGATGCCGAGGTCGGCCCAGTCGACATTTCAAAATCCCTTTTTTCCAGAAGTGATTAGGGGGATTACGTCTGAAATACATGATAAGGATATAGGAATGTATCTATCTACAGGGCAGACGGAGGATGAAATTTACAATGAAGTGGTGAAAATGGTGGTGGAAAGCCGGGTGGATGGAATCATTCTTTTGTATTCTCAAGAGAATGACCGCATCATGCCTTTTCTGTTAGAGAAAAATTTCCCCTTCGTACTAATTGGACGTCCGTCTGCACAGTTAGATCAAATATCCTACGTTAATAATGATAATGTGAAAGCAGGCGGAATGCTTACAGAATACCTGCTGCTCCTTAATCATAAAAAAATCGGTTTTATCGGTGGAAATGAAAATTCAATGGTAACGAAAGATCACTTAGAAGGGTATTCAAACGCCCTGGCGAAAAGAGCGGTTCCATTCCGGGAAGAATATGTTGTTTATCGGGAAGAAATTAAAGAAGGCGGACAGGAAGCGGCTATTGAATTAATGTCACTTTCGAGCCCGCCGACCGCAATAATTGCTGCAGACGACATGATGGCTTTTGGGGTGCTGCGAATGATCCAGGACATGAACAAAAAGGTGCCGGACGACGTTTCCATTGTCAGCTTTAATAATTTTATGCTTTCCGAGCTGTCCACTCCTCCTCTTACTACAGTGGATATTCACATATTCGATTTAGGGGCGCGGGCAGCGGAGAGCTTAGTGGATTTAATGTATTCGGGCAACAAAGATATTCAGCACACCATTGTACCTCATCATCTCGTTAAAAGAGAATCATGTACTGTGTGGAATTAAAGAGAGAGTTTTTCCCGAGCTTCATCCCCTGTATAAATAAATAACGGATGACAAATCGGCTTGCCGCTGATGCATAAATGGTTAAATAAGCATAAAATCCCTCTGTCTTTCGCACAGAGGGATTTTTTCTACCGTAAATTAATTTTTATTCATTCATCGTATTGCCTTCCGGCGGGATAGGATGCTCCTGGAAGAACGAGGCCAGATGCCATGTGTTGTAGGCAAGCATCTCTACGTGTTTTTTTGTAAACGCATTTTCTTTTCCGTGACCATCCATATAGGATGGGCCTGGGCCGGCTTCGCCTACCCAGTAAGCATCCACGTTTGGCGGAATGACGAAGCCGATGTGGGAAAGCCCGTACAAGATAGAGGCCGATGCGTGCTTCGCACCGTCTTCATTTCCCGTAACGACAACACCGCCGACTTTATTGTAGTAAACGGCCTGGCCGGAGGCATTAGTTTCTCCGCTGCTGCCATAAAGCCGCTCAATGGCGAGCGTGGCCAGGCTGCTTTTTTCTCCCAGCCAGAGCGGTGTTCCGATAATAACAATGTTTGCCTTCTGCACTTCTTCAAAGATTTTCGGCCACTCGTCTCCATTCCCCATATCACCGCTGATGCCATAGGGAATATAATAATCAGCAAGACGGATGGTCTTTGTTTCTGCACCTTTACTTTTTAAAATATCGAGTACTTCATCCGAAAGAGCTTCAGTGTGGGAAGGCTCCGGGGAACCTTTCAGGGAAGCGTTGAGTACCAGTGCGTATAGACGGCTCATGAAACATCTCTCCTTGTTATTCATCGCATGGATGAAAGTATAGTGCAAATCATGGCTGGATGAAATGACTCAAACGCTCAACAGTGAGAAGCAAGCACGGAAGAAAGGGGAATCTGTTTCTTGCGGCAAAGAAGGACCGGGGCTTTCACTTCTCCAATGGAGGCTAATAAATCATTCACCGCCTGCTTGTCGGTGAAAAGGTTTTTTTCCCTGAAAGAAATATGATTTTTTTCAAGCATTTCCCGCCAGTGCCAACAGTCCTGACAGCCGTCAATGGTGTAAAGTGTCACCATTGGAATCCCCCCCTTTTATGCTATGATACAAGTATCAGGCAGGGACGTCCGTAAGATAACTTACATTTTATAGAAAGAGAGGGCAGAAAGCATGGATAAACTTTCAGAGATTTCTCAGATCAGCTTGTTCGAAGAACTGAAAAAGGATGAGCTTCGCACGATCGATAAAATGAGTGAAATGCGACCAATCAAAAAGGGAGCAGTAATCGTTTCCCCGGAAAGACCTATACCGGCCCTTTTTTTATTAAAGCAGGGCCAGGTACGGCTGTACCGGATGAATCATCAGGGCCGCCAGTTTACAGTGGATATTTTGACGAGTGGGAATATTTTTGGGGAAACGAGCTCCATTTCGTTAACAGACGAAAACGTATACGCTGAAGCTATGACGGATACCTACGTGTGCATTATAAATGTGGATGAGTTTGAGCTATTCATTGAGCGGCATCCAAAGATTGCGCTGAAGCTGATCAATATATTGTCCAACCGGCTGAAGGAAACCTACTCCATGAGTGAAAAAATCGCGTTATCAGATGTGAAGTACCGGATTTTGTTTCTGCTGTTAAAGCTGAGCGAAAAGGAAGGCAAGCGGCATCATGAGTGGCAGTCCATTGAGATGAAATTAACACATGCGGATATTGCAAACATGGTGGGATCTACAAGGGAAACGACGAGTGCGGTATTGAGCTCATTTAAAAAGCAGGGGATTATTAAACAGGAAGGCTTTCTATCCATTAATGCAGACAGGGCTTACAAAATATTAGATGAAATATGAAGCGGCAAATGAATGCTGCTTTTGATAAATATGTATAACTATAACCTTTATACAAGAAAAAAACCCGCCCGGTTCGTGTGTTTAATACGAGTCGGACGGATTTTGTGTTTTGAGATCTGATTAAAGAAACTCAGCCTTCGATTAACGGATTTAGCGTAGTGTAGTGGTAATCAGGAGGGAGCTGCAGCTCTTCCGTTGGCTGCTCACTGCGGTTAATCCAGGCCGTAGTGAAGCCAAACGCTTTCGCGCCGCTGATGTCCCAGCCATTGCTTGATAAAAAGGTGATTTCATGGCGAGGCACGCGGGCGGTATCTAACACGAGCTGATACGACGCCGGGGAAGGCTTGAATTGTTTAATGTCATCGACGCTGATGATGTGATCGAGATAGTCGTTCAACCCGGCCTGTTCAAGCAATGGCTCGAGCATGTCTCTTGACCCGTTACTGAAAACGATCAGGGTGGCAGACTGGTCCTTCAGCTTCTGCAGTACGTGCATGCTTTCTTCGAAGAGCGATAAATGATTGTAGGCCTTCATCAGCTTTTGTTCAGTTTCCTGTGTCCAGTCGGCGTGATGAGAAGCTAAAGAGAACCGCAGCGCATCTTTTGTTACAGAAGAAAAGGGTACGTATTTTCCCATTGCCTGGCGGAGAAAGGAATACTGGATCTGCTTTTGTCTCCAAAGCTGGCCGATGCTTTCTCCCTGGCCGGGAAAATGCTCCTCACAGGTGGCATCGACCGATTGAATATTAAACAGCGTTCCATAAACATCAAAGGCAAAAATGGAGTTTGCAGACATTGAAAGGCTCCTTTTTTAATTTATATTTTCAAAGTAAACATATTTCAAAAGGCGGGCGGCCGTGTTACAGCCCAAATGAAGTCATGCCGCCGTCAATGTAAATGTTCTGGCCGTTGACATAGCTCGACCCGGGAGCAGCCAGATACAGGACAGAGGTTTTGAGCTCGTCGAGGCGGCCGGTACGCTGGATCGGTGTGCGTTGTTCAACGGAGTGCCGGAAGTCGTCGTCTTCAAGGGATTCGGCATTAAAATCTGTTTTAAAGAACCATGGACTGATCGCGTTCACCGTAATACCATACGGGGCAAGCTCACCCGACAACTGTTTGGTAAAGTGGATAAGTCCTGCCTTGCTAGGGCCATAGACAGAGCTGAAGAACAAGCTTACCCCGCCGGCAACCGAAGCCGTATTCACAATGCGGCCGTAATTAGCTTCTTTCATATGGGGAACGACGGCCTGGGTCATGAGAAACGCAGACTTCAGGTTCGTATTGAATACATGCTCCCAATCTTCTTCGCTTATCTCTTCCACCTTGCCATAAGCGGCGGTGCCGGCATTATTAACAAGCACGTCGATCCGACCGAAGTCGTTCATAATACGTGCCACTGTCTCGGACACCTGATTTTTGTCCGTCACGTCGCAGGTGAGAGGAGTCACTTCGGCATTTGTTTCGCTGCTTATTTCGTCAGCTGCTTCTTCAATTTTACTTTGGGTACGGCCGAGAATAATCACGTGGGCTTCAGCGCCGGCGAGTGTTTCGGCCATTGCTTTTCCAATACCGCTTCCGCCACCGGTGACGACAGCCACCTGGCTGGAGAGAGAAAATAAGTTCATAGACATACTATCGATCCTTTCATTTTTTGTTCTAAAAAAATAGAGAAAGAGAAAAACAGGAATACCCTGTCCGGATACCCCTGTTTCTATTCGTTCAATCTACGGGTTTTTACGCTTTAGCCCAATTTGCCTGCATATCAACGTCTGCAGCTGCCATTGTCGTGAAGACCGGGCAGCGGGCATCGACTTTTTCTTGAAGCTCCTGGATGCGTTCATCGGATTCACTCGTGTGCACTTTAGCATTGACCGTGATGCTTTGAAAATACGGACGCACATCGCCTTTGCCCATCATGCCGTTGGGATCGAGCTCGCCTTTAACATCAAACTCAATACCCTGAAGGTCAAAATCGATTTCTTTCGCCACAAAGTTGGCAATCGCATTTTCGCATCCGGCTAACGAAGCAAGCAGCGTGCCAAGCGGATTGGCGCCTTCATCAGTGCCTCCCATGCTGGCTGGTTCATCGATGACGATTTTATGATCTCCAGCAGTGCTTTCGGTGTTCATTCCTTTAGATACGGCGCTAATGTGTTCAATCATAATAAAAATCCTCCTAATGAATAATTGGTGCTGTTCGTTGTATTGCCTTCAGATTATGACCTGAAACAGGTGGTGTAATATAGATTACATTTGCTCTTCCCGGTGATTTAAATTGTCTGGACAGGGACTCATTCATCTGTTCCGATATTTTGGCCCTGCCCTTTTAGGGCTTGTCAGGAGAAAGGCCGAGCCACCGTTTTACGGGATCCCGAAAGTAATACGTGATGCCGATTAATAATAAAAACAAAGCTGCAGCAATGATGAATATAAAAATATTGCCCGAAGCAATACTGGCACCAAGAAAGCTGTAGGCAAATGTTCCGGGGATCATCCCGAGAACGGTGGCAAGAATAAATGAAGAAAAACGCACTTTGGCGATCCCCCCTGCGTAGCTGAGTAAATCAAAGCTCACAATGGGAATGAGGCGCAGGACAAAAATATATAAGAATCCGCGTTTTTCCATCTGATGGAACAGTTTTTCCGACCAGGAGAAGCTGTCCATTTTTAATACTGACCTGCCAAACAGCCTGGCCATGACGTAGCCTGTGGACGCGGCCCCCGTAGCCCCTATAATGATATAAAGAACACCGGGCCAGACCCCAAAGGCAAGGCCTGCTCCAAGCGACAGTACAGAGGTCGGGAAGAAGACAAACGGACCGATAGTGTAAATAACGAAGAAAATAACCGGCCCCCACCATCCAAACGACAATACGAAGTCACGGATATCGGGCGGACGGATCTCCAAATGAAAATGAGTGAAGTAAGAAACGGTGCCGAATGCTAATAAAACTAAAACAATTTTCAGCCAGCGCGGAAGTGGGAGCACAAGTCTTCATTCCTTTCGAAACACAGGTGTACCAAGTGGTACCCATTATAAAAGCATTTATACCTTTAGTAAGCGGAGAATACTATTGTTGAAACAATGTATCATGGTGAAAAGTAATTATTCAAAGCATACGTACCGCAATGTAAGGGAACTTACACGATATTTAAAATTGGAACAAGATGCATAGTAAGCTAGCTTACATTAATATTTATACACAAAGGATACAATGAACATAACAAAAAAGGAGGGGTCGAAATGGGAAGAACAGTTCTCTTTGGCAGTCTCGGCGGTATTGCAGGCGGAATCTTATTTGGGATTATTATGCAGACAATGGGGCAGATTGAAATGCTGTCAGCAATGATGGGCTCGTCAGGTCTTCTTGCAGGATGGATAGTTCATCTAATGATCAGCATCGTGTTCGGTGCCGGCTTTGGGTTGCTCGCGCTCCGGTTTTCCTCTCTTATTAGTTTGACGGTTTTATATTCGGTCCTGATTTGGATTATTGGTCCTCTTGTAATGATGCCTTTGTTAATGGGGCAGGGAACGGCTCTTTTACAGGCATTCGCTCCTGCCCAGTTAATGGGACTCGCCACCCACTTCTTTTATACGGCTGTCGTAGCGGTTGTGTATACACTTCTTGTAAAAGCCTCTCAAAGAACAGAAATGAAAACGACTGCAGCTTCAAAATAACAGCGGGACAAAGTGATAGTGAATACGCAAAGAAGTCTTGGCGGGAGCTAGCCAAGGCTTCTTTTTGCATAGTAATGAAACTGAAAACGATTTTTCTATTATAATGAATTTTCTATATGTTCTTGTTGCATATCTATCAATTTGTATTGTTTAAAGTATTATAATAAAACGGGAAGTTAGATAATAATAACAATTTTTGTATTTGAACCATTATTAATTGAAATTTAATCAAGGAGGTTTGTTTTGAATAATAGCTTCGAACCGCAAAGAAGAATAAAAGAGCTGGAAGAAAATTTTTTAGTGCAGGATTGGATGGATTCTGTCCCTTTGACCGCAAGAGCAGATAACAGTGTGCAGGAACTGGCGGAATTAATGGCAGCTTCCCACAAGGAAAATGTGGTCATTGTAAGCAGTGATAATAAACCAATTGGACTCGTTACGCTGCGGCTGCTGCTTCCATATATATTATCTGGGGAAGGAAGCAGCCCGGTTGCTGATTGTTTAGGTAAAGAAGATTTCATTATCATTCAGAAAAATGAGCCGCTGCTGAATGTTTACAGGAATGATTCAACATGGTTTGTTGTCAGAGATGAAAGCAATAAGCTTCTGGGGGTTCTGAATCGTAATAATATCTCGGACGGCCTGTCGGATTTATTACAAAAAGCAGATAAACTTGAACATACAGCTGAAATTTTGGATATTGTTTTAGAACGAGCTTACGAAGGGGTTGCAGTAGTAGATCATAACGGGATTATTATTCAATTTAATGATGCGTACAGCCGTTTTATCGGAATTGATAAACATTACGCGTTAGGAAAGCAAGTGGAAGAAATTATAGAAAACACAAAATTGCATCAGACGGTACGTACCGGACTTCCGGAGCGTGGGGCTATCCAGTACATTAATGGCCAGGCAATGGTGGTTCACCGGCTCCCGCTATGGAAGAACGGCAAAGTAGTGGGAGCTGTCGGGATGCTTATCTTCGAGGGATTAAACGAGTTATATAAAATATATGAAAACATGCAAAAAAGCTACAGAAGTGAGCAATTAACCAATGAAGCAGCAAATTTAAACATCGAAAGCAGTGCCCGGTTTACTCTTGATGAAATTATTGGGCAGAGTGAAAGTACAATGCACTCAAAATCGTTGGCAAGGAAAATAGCTAAAAAGCATATAAATGTTCTCCTAACAGGGGAAAGTGGAACTGGAAAGGAAATGTTTGCTCAGGGCATTCATGAATTAAGCCCTTTCTCAACCGGCCGGTTTGTGAGCGTCAATTGCGGAGCAGTACCGGAACATCTAATTGAATCTGAGCTTTTTGGTTATGATGAAGGAGCCTTTACCGGAGCAAAAAAAGGCGGAAAGCCGGGGAAGTTTGAATTAGCTCAGAAAGGAACATTGTTTTTGGATGAAATAGGCGAAATGCCACCGTACATGCAGACGAAACTGCTTCGGGTGCTGCAGGAAAGAGAATTTGAACGGGTGGGTGGACTGGAATCGATTAAAACGGACGCCCGTGTTATAGCCGCATCTAATCGGAATCTATATGAAGAAGTAAAAAAAGGAAACTTCCGGGAAGACTTGTACTATAGAATTAATATCGTAGAAATTCCCATTGCTCCTCTTCGAGAAAGAAAAGAAGACATTCCTTCTCTCATTGCCCACTATTTAACGTCAATATGCAGCAAGCATCAGGTGGAGGTGAAATCTATTTCTTCTGAAGCCCTGCAAGTCTTTATTCAATATAAATGGGAAGGGAATATTCGGGAGTTAAGAAATGTAATAGAAAATCTGGTGGTCTTATTAGAAGAAGAAGTAATTGAAAAGAAACACCTGCCTTCTTATTTATTGGTAGAGACAGAGAGTAGAAGTATAAAAGGAGAACTTCCAATTTTGAAAGCCAATGATGAAGAGAAAGAAAAGCAGATTATTAATAGTTCACTTGAAAAAAATCAAGGAAATAAATTAAAAACGGCAAAAGAATTAGGAATTCATCGTACCACTCTTTATCAAAAGTTAAAAAAATATAACCTAAAATGAATGTATATATTAATGACACCTAAACTGTAGATTGTAAAAAAATTCTACAGTTTTTATTTTGTAAGCGTTATTATAAAGGGATTTCAAGTTGGCATGCTTTTTGCAGTAAGAATGATGTAAAGGAGGAGAAATTTAATGAATATACCTACAGCTTTTCAGTCGCCAGCAATAATTCACTATGGCAAAGGTTCCTTTCAGGAAGTTGGAAAAGAAACCATCCGAAAAGGGAAAAAAGCACTTATCATCAGCGATCAAATGATGGAACAATTAGGATACATTGAAAAATGTCGTACTTATCTGCAGGAAGAAAATGTAGAGAGCGTCGTTTATAACGGAGTAGGATCAGAACCCACAGACAAGTTTGTGGAAGAAGCATTACATTTCTTCCATCAGGAGAAGTGTGATGTAGTTTTATCCATAGGCGGGGGGAGCTGCATTGATACAGCTAAATCGGTAGCGGTGGTCAGCACCAATGGTGGATATATAGGTGATTATATGGGCGGGAAAAAGCAGACTTCCCATTTACCTTCGCCTCATATCGCCATTCCAACTACTGCCGGTACTGGCTCGGAAGCTACAGACGTTACGATAATTACAAATACTGCTAATGAAGTGAAAATGATGATAAAGCAGCCGGCGTTTTTGCCCGAAGTGGCTATTATCGATCCAGAGCTCTCTAAATCCGCTCCTGCAAAAGTCAAAGCTGCTACCGGAGTAGATGCTTTAAGTCATGCCATTGAAGCATACATTTCTCAAAAAGCGCATCCCATGTCAGATATGATGGCGCTGTCGGCTATGGAATTAATCGTTTCTAATTTAAAAAAAACGTATGATGATCCAGAAGACTTGGAGGCACAGGCGAAAATGGCTTTAGGAGCTTTGCAGGCTGGCTGGGCTTTTTCAAACTCGTCTGTATGTCTGGTTCATGGGATGTCGCGGCCAATTGGAGCTCTATTTCATGTGCCACATGGTTTTTCAAACGCTATGCTTCTACCAGCTGTAATGGAGTTCAGCCGTGAAGCTGCCATTAAGCGTTTAGCTGATTTAGGCAGGATCTTCAAGCCGGAAGCTGAAAAATATTCAAATGAAGAAGCGGCAGATATTGCTATTAGCTCTGTTAAAGAACTTTGCCGAGATTTACAAATACCTAATCTGCAGGAATGGGGCATTGAACAAAAAGAATTTGAGAGCGCTGTCGATAAAATGGTGAAAGATGCATTTGAAAGCGGCAGTCCTGGAAAAAATCCTAAAGTGCCTTCTTTGGAGGAAATGAAAGAGTTATATCGGGTTTGCTATGACTATAATTATGCTGAAGAAACCATGAGGTAACTGGGAGGGGAAAAAATGAGTATTATCGGGATGTTAGGGCTGATTGCTTCTCTTGCTCTGTCGTTACTGTCATAGCGTATTCAATTTTTTAAACGGTTTATTATATTAAAGGAGGAATTTTATTATGCAGGAACAAGCAGTAACGACATTGAAAAATTTTATCGGCGGCGAATGGGTGGAGTCCCGGTCCGCCACCGACAAGGTGTACAACCCGGCCA
>NZ_FNNC01000003.1 GCF_900106595.1 Marinococcus luteus | reverse complement strand
ATCCACCCGTTCCCATGCCGAACACGGAAGTTAAGCTCTTCAGCGTTGATGATAGCCGGGGGTTCTCCCCCCGTGAAAGTAGATCGCCGCCGGGCACTAAAGCCTTTTTCTCTTACTTGAGAGGAAGGCTTTTATTATATGAAATGATTTAATAATTGAGGTTGACTATGTCTTCAAAGCCCTTTACAATAATATTTGTGTCTGAATAGGGCATATGTAAGCTTACATAGCTGAAATATTTTATCTGCTTCCTTAGCTCAGCAGGTAGAGCGCATCCATGGTAAGGATGAGGTCACCGGTTCGAATCCGGTAGGAAGCTCCATTTAATTAAATGACAACGCCAGTCCGAAATGCCGGGCTGGCTTTTTTTATTCAGACGGCTTTCAACAGAAGGCGCCCTGGTTAAACATTCTCCTTATTTTAAAAATTGCCGGAATAGGGTAAACTATACTCGTTCCGATAAAAGAACGGTTACTGTTAAAGAAGCGGTGGTGAAGTTTGAATGAGGAAAAAGAAGTACGCTGATTATGCTGAATTAAATGCTGAAGAATTAGAAGGTCGTGATTATGAAATACGTGTACTTCAGGGCGGGCATAGATCCCTGGCAGCTCTGGCACCGCACGGGGGAGCTATTGAAGCAGGAACAAGTGAACTGGTCGAAGAACTTCACCGCAGCTGTCATTTTTCCGCTTATGATTTTCGTGCCAAAAAACGTACTGGTAACAGAGGTCTGCATATCAGATCCACACGTTTTGATGAACCAAGAGCCCTTTCACTGGCTGCTGAAGCTTTATTTACAGTTACACTTCATGGGTACCGGGGTGAGGAGGAAAAAACCTATATAGGAGGACTGGATACGTCCACGGCAGACCTTATAGGTACAGAGCTGGCTGCTGCCGGTTTTAATGTGGATTTTGAACCTCCATCTGCCATAGAAGGAAAGTACGAAGGAAATATATGTAATAAAAATGCAAGAATGCAGGGCGTACAGCTTGAGATCAGTTCAGCCCAGCGCCGTGCTTTTTTTGCGAATGAAGACTTGCGCAGTGCGAATAGAGGCAATCGCCTTTCTTCTTTTTATACGTATGCCGGGGCGATTGGGAGAGCTATGATACGGGCGAAAACCATCGTTCGTGTTAGAGAAATACAAATGTCTGAATAAACAACAACCAGGCTGTTTTAAAAGCCTGGTTGTTACATAAAGAGCTGATAAAAAGCGATACCCGCGTTTACAGCAAAAAGAAGACCGATAAGAAACCCCCCGAGTAGAGATGCGGTATTAACCCGTATCCTTGGGTCGCGAATAGTAAGGGCTGCGGCCAAGGCTAAAGTGATGAGCGCTGAAAGGTAAAATCCGAGTCGGAGTATTTCATGGGCTCTGTCACTCAGCTCCCATGTCAATGCCTGATAGATCATTCCTATTCCGAATACAAGCATAACTGTAAAGAACATTACGCCAGTGCGTCGCAGAACAGACAGTTGAAGCACCTCCATTATTTATTAATTATAAGTATTTAAGTATGCTTTAAAATGAACCGGAGCCGCTGCCAGCTTCGGGATTGCTGCCGGCTCTCTCCCGTTTCTCCTCTGTAATTATAACGCACGGGAAATGTCCTTTATAATGAAATTGGGAAAAAGAGAGGAGCTTTTTATGTTTACATACCGTGTTCGTGAAGATCTTTATTTAAAGTTGCTGGAGCCATCAGATGCCAAGGCCGTTTTTGCGCTGACAGACAATTCACGGGCTCATTTAAGACAGTGGCTGCCATGGGTCGATCATACGAATGAAGAAGAGGACACAAAAGCGTTCATCCATAGTGTGCGCCAGGGATGGGCGGAACAAAAAATCTTTTCTGCCGGTATCGTTTTTCAAGGCTGCATTGCCGGCATAGGCGGATTCAACCGCCTGGATCATCAAAACAACCTTGGGGAAATTGGTTACTGGCTTGGAGAGGATTATCAGGGAAAAGGCATTATGACTGCGGTTGTAGAAGCGTTTATTTCTTATGGCTTTGAACAGCTTGGCTTAAATAAAATCGTTATTAAAGTTGCCACAGCCAACGAAAAAAGCCGTGCTGTACCGGAGAGATTGGGATTTAAGCAGGAAGGCACACTGCGGCAGGAACACTGGCTGCACAACCAATACGTGGATATTATAGTATATAGTCTGCTGAATGAAGAATGGAAAATTTAAATGGTCGCAACTGCGCAGGGAAGTATATTATAATAGTGCAATGTGTGCAAATCCATAATTAGATTGAGGGGTTATTTTTGGTGATTGTAGTAAGTGGAATGATTGGAATTGGCAAAACGAGCGTCGCGCAGATACTTGGGGATGGCTTGGACTCGAAAGTGTACTATGAGCATGTATCGGAAAACCCGATTCTTCCTTTGTTTTATCAGGCAGATCAAAAAGAAATTAATGAAAAAAGGTATCCATTTTTGCTTCAGCTCTATTTTCTCCGGACGAGGTTCCAATCGATCAAACAGGCTTACAAGGATGACGATGCTATTTTAGATCGCAGCATTTATGAAGACTGGTATTTCACAAAAATTAATCGTGATCTCGGAAACATTAATGATATGGAGTTTTCCATTTATGAAGGCCTGCTTGAAGAAATGATGAAAGAAATTGAAGGTCTTCCTTATAAAAAAGCACCGGATCTTAACGTTTATCTGCGTGGCTCTTTTGAAACAGTCATGGACCGAATTTTCGAACGTGGGCGGGATTTCGAACAGGACGAGGAGCTGTTGGAATACTACCGGAAGCTCTGGCAAGGCTACGACGACTGGCTGGAAAATTACTATAGCGCAAGTGATACACTAATTGTAGATATGGACAAAACCGATGTCGTTCATAACCCGGAGGATGCTGAAGACCTGGTGGAACAAGTGAAGGATCTCCTGCATGCGAAAAATAAAATATAGACAGAAAACAGCTCCCGGGAATAAAGTCTCCGGGAGCTATTTCTTATATAATTAGAAAATTATGAAGCAAAAGTATGGAAAAGGTTAAATATTGAATATTATTGCATGACAAACATTGCAGTAATATTTCGAAAAATTGTAATAGTTTACAGTCTTCTAACAACAATGTGTAATACCTTGTAGTACTGAGAGACGCTACGTATACTAAGCCGTAAGCAAACATATCAAATAAAAAACCAGGAGGTGACAGCGTTAATTTATTAACAGGCAGAGTTTATACATATAGGAAACACAAACGTGCCCAAAAGCAACACTGTTAATAAACATAACGTACACTATTTATGAAAAAATTTGTAATGAGTTCGGCAGTAGCAGCAGCAATTTTATTCGCTCCCTCAGTAGCGGATGCTTCCATTGGAGATCAGAACCTTAAATCAGGAATGAAAGATTCAGATGTGTCGGAGCTGCAGCAGTGGTTGAATGATAAAGGCTACGAAGCAGGGCCTGTAGACGGTGTTTTTGGTCCGCTGACGAAGCAGGGTGTTGAATCTTTTCAGGCAGCGCAAAGCATTTCAGTAGATGGCATTGCCGGACCGGAAACGTTTGGGGAGATGAACTTAGGAGATTCGACCTCTTCGAAAAGCAGTTCTGACTCATCAGAGGATACAGCGGTAGCCGCAGAGTCTACATACAGCAGTTCCGGATTTGCGCTTCCGGCTTCCGGTCCCGTAACCTCTGAATACGGCCAGCGAGGAAGCGGTTCGCATAACGGAATCGACATCGGATACGGCGGCAGCTCAAGCATTTCTGCTTCTGCTTCCGGGACAGTAACGTATGCTGGTACGATGAGCGGCTACGGCAATACAATTATTTTAGAGCATACAGTTAACGGCGAAACGTACAATACCCTGTACGCTCATTTAAGGTCCATTAGCGTATCAAACGGGGAATCAGTATCTCAGGGAGAAAGTATTGGTGTCATGGGTAACACCGGCCGGAGTACGGGCAGACATTTGCATTTTGAAGTGCATGAAGGTGCCTGGAACGGAGCAAAATCAAACGCTGTTAACCCGCGTTCCTACGTTTCTTTCTAAACAAATATAAAAAACGGCGCAGCCTCTGCATGAGAAGCTGCGTCGTTTTGTTTATATAAAAAGTCCCGGCTGCTAAGCCGGGATTTTAGTTCGGTTATTCTTCGGAATCGCTGTCTTCTTCTGATTCAGAAGCAACGTTATTTTCAATGTCTGCGTCTTCACGCAATTCATCGGTATATTCCTGCTGTTGTTCCTGCTGTTTCTGGGATTCAAGCTGTTGTTCAAGCTGAGGACGCATTTCATCAAGAGAGCCGGCTTCTTCTCCCTGGCCTTGAGAGACTTGATCGTATAATTCTTCGACTTCTTCGTCGGAGACTTCTACATCTTCAAGCTCTTCATCCAGGAGAGCCTGTATCTGCAGAGAGGTTCGTGCTTCCTCGCGAAGCTCTTCTTCTGTATAGCCCTGTTCTTCAAGAGCCTGCTGGTATTCTTCATCAGATTCAAACTGTTCTCTGATAGAGCTTACCTGCTCATCTACGTCTTCTTCATTAACCTCATAATCCCCTGCTTCAGCTTCCTGTACTAAAAGCTCCTGGTTAATAAGGGATTCAGCTGTCTGTTCTTTCAGGGTTGATTGGAGCTCTTCATTACTTTGGTCACCGGAAGCAGCAGCTTGAGGAGCATATTGCTCATAGTTTGTAGTAAATATTGGTTCAAATTCCTCTTTGGTGATGTCTTCTCCATTCACGGTAGCGACGACATCAGGTACATCGCTTAAATCCGGTTCAGGTAAATCTTCCGCCTGTTCTTCGCCGGATGCCTGTTCATCAGAGGATCCTTCATCTGATTCTTCTTGTTGGTTATTTTCATTGTTGTTATTGGAGTTTTCCTCTGACTGTTGTTCTTCGTTTCCGTTATTGTTATCAGAGGAATTCTCCCCGCCGTCGCCGTTGCTGCAGGCACCAATGATAGCTACCGACAGGGCGAGGCCTGTACTCAGAATCCATTTTTTACTCACTCTGATTTCTCCTCTCCATTGTTATGTTCTCCGGGCATTGTAACACACGTCGTTACTCCTGTATGCTTTAACAGTCTATAAAAATGTATAATTATTATGAAAACTTGTAAAAGAAGAAAAAAGTATTGAAAGTTACGGGAGAATGTAGGGAAATCTCAAAATTTCCCGGGAAATGTCCGTGATACTAAGGACAGAAAAGGTGGACGGTCAGCATGGCTGCGTATATTATGCTTATCATGGTAGTGTTTTTTTATTCTGGAAATATTTTAGTGGGAAAGGCCATCAACGAACTGCCTCCTTTTACGATAGCTTTTTTCAGGCTGATAATTGCCTTCTTATGCATCATTCCCCTGGGATGGAAAAGCGCCTGGAAGGCACGAAATGTATTTTGGAAGTATAGGCTGCCGCTTATTGTTTTAACAGTTACAGGGGTCACGTTTTTTAATACCTTCATCTATGGAGCGCTCCAATTTACTTCATCCACTAATGTCTCTGTATTGGAAACAGTAATTCCAGCAGTAACCGTCTTATTAAGTACA
Organism: Marinococcus luteus; assembly: GCF_900106595.1. Taxonomy (GTDB): domain Bacteria; phylum Bacillota; class Bacilli; order Bacillales; family Marinococcaceae; genus Marinococcus; species Marinococcus luteus. Next base: position 320,435 of record NZ_FNNC01000003.1, on the reverse strand, counting down.
TATATTTTAAAAGAAAGGCTGCGTTATATTCAATGGATCGGGGTTGTACTGTCAATTGTAGGAGCACTATGGGTAGTAATGAACGGGAGATTGTTTGCTATAGCGGAAATGAACTGGAACGCCGGCGACGGTATTATGATAGGGGCGATAGCCTGCTGGTCCATTTATTCCATCGCTGTAAAACGTTATATGCATCTGTTTCCCCCCTACGGTGTACTGCTCGTAATGACGGGGGTGTCAATTATAATTTTAGTCCCTTTTATTACGGCGGAGTGGCTCTTTCTCGGAGTGCCTTCCTTCACCTTAAGCGAACAGCTGCCGAGCCTTGCTTATCTGGGGCTCTTTCCAGGGTTCATCGCTCTGTTGTTTTATAACCGGGCAGTGGACCAGCTTGGAGCCTCAAAAGCTTCGGTTTTCCTGAATTTTCTTCCAGTGGTTACGATGGCGGGGGCGGTGCTGTGGCTCGGAGAAATATTAACACCGGCCAAAGTAGTTGGGGCGCTGATTGTGATAGCCGGGGTGCTGCTTACTACACAGGGGAAACCAAAACGATTTCCTGCAGAACAAACGAAAAGAAGCATGTAAAAAGCTGCCTCCCCCTATCCGGGAGAAGCAGCTTTTATTGTTCTACGGGTGTTTCTGGGCCGGAGAGGGCACGCTGGTAAAAAATAAGATCCAGCCATCGTTCAAACTTGTACCCGGCTTTTTTCACCGTGCCAACGTATTCAAAATCCTCTGTTTCGTGCAGATAGATGCTTCCCGGGTTGGAAGAATCTATGCCGGCAATCATAGTGGCAAAGCCCTCCTGGTCCGCGTGGTCGATTAATGTGCGGAGCAGGGCGCGGCCAACCCCGGCACCACGGGTGCCGGGGTGAACATATACTGAATGCTCAATAGAGTATTTGAAAGCTGCCCAGGGGCGGAACGGACCATAAGAAGCATATCCCTGAACCTGTCCATTTTGTTCATAGACAAAAACAGGGAAGCCGTTTTGCTTTTTGGTCCGGAGCCATTCCAGCCGGTTTTCTGCCGAATAAGGATGGTAATCGTAGACAGCAGTTGTGTTTATGATTGCGTCATTATATATCTCGGTAATCGCGTAAATATCGGCTGCTTCAGCCTGACGGATGCTCATAGGAATTCCCCTTTCTCCGCTTAAAAATAATACAATTCCTCTCTTTTCGCAATCATTATGTATAAATAAAGGAAGAGCAGGGAATATATTTGAAGGACCGTAAAGAGAATAGCCGGAGAGGTTAAATAGGAGGGAGAGCAAGATATGACACTAAAAGTAGTTTTTGATTCCGGGATCGCCGGTAGTGACCGTATTCAGGTGAATGATGAAATTACGCTGACGTATACCTGCGAGCATTATGAACCAATAGACGGTTCTCCTTATTTTAAAGTGGATTTTGAAACGAAGGACCCTTTTGAACCAGAGGAGGGAACTGTCTATTTTGATGGTACGAATTCCAGAGTGGATAAGTATGGTCACGTGTTTTATCTGTTATAAAAAGAAGCTGCCTATGCGGCTTCTTAGTACATAAGAACAAGTGGGAGTGCGGGACATGTGGTTTATTTTAGCGCTGTTAAGCGCCGTAGTGTTTGGGTTTTCTTCCTTTTTCATGAAGGTTAATTCTTTTTGGCAGCTCCCGTTAACACCATTTTTAACGGGGCTCTATACGAGTGGGAGCATCGGTTTTCTGGGATATGCTCTAATGGAGGGCACGTTGCATTTGAGCCTCGCGGTGCTTTTTGGTGGGGTAATGGTGGGGGCTGGATCTACTTTCGGAAACCTTCTGTACATGAAAGCTTTAAACGTTGGGCCGGCGAGTCTTTCCTCTCCGCTGGTAAATACAAACATTCTGCTGATTGTTCTGCTGGGCGTGTTTGTATACGGGGAACAGCTCGGAGTAGTTCAGTACGCCGGCATTGGTTTAATTATGGCAGCTATTGCAGTATTGCCGTTGGACCCGAAGGAGGACTTCTCGATAAAAAGTGGCGTATGGTATGGGTTTGTTTTAACAGCCATGTTATTTATGTTTTTCCGGAATGGAGGGCTGAAAATAACAGAAGAAGCGGGACTTGAGAATACGCCGGTATTGTTTACAGGCTATCTGTTTGGCATGCTTTATTCGTTATACGGATGGCATCGGGAAAAGAAGCAACAAGCCTGTGCCGCCGCTCATATACATACGAAAAAGGCATTCAGGTGGGGACTGATTACAGGAGTTTTTTCGTTTGGGGGGATGCAGCTGTACGCTGCCGCTCTCCGGGAAGGACCGGCAAGTATTGTTTCTCCTCTGTTTGCGGCCCACGCGCTTTTAGTAGCGGTGCTTTCGATGCTTTATCTGCAGGAACGTATTACAGGGTATCAGGCGGTAATCCTTGCGGTCGTCCTTACAGGGATTGTTTTTCTGCGCCTGTAATATAAAAATCCGCCAAAAAAGCGGCGGATTTGGGTTTTATGCGCGCTCGCCAACGACAGCAAAGCGCTGGTTTTCATGAGCCGCTGTTTCTATTTCATCGACAACTGCCACAGCGTAATCCGCATAGCTGATATAGCTTTCCTCATCGCTGTTAAGCGGCAGTACGTCCCGGGAGGTGGAATAAGAGCCGGTGCGCCTCCCCTCTACGTCAAAATTTACAGCCGGACTGATAAACGTCCACCGTATGCCGGTTGTCTGCTGAAGGTCCTGTAAATTCCGGCTCTGTCCGCTAGCGGTGGGCTTTACCGCCTCGGGAAATTCCGGCATTTCAACGACCTGGGTGGTTTTTCCGTTATCTGTAAACAAGCTGCCGGCCCCGCCCACAACGATGAGACGAACAGCTGCAGCTTCCTGAATAATAGAAATGAGGTGCCGCCCGGCTTCTACATGTGCTTCTTCTTCTCCAAGCGCGGCTCCAAACGCATTCACTACCACGTCAAAGTCTGATACGTCTGAAACAGTTAACGAAAAAAGGTCTTTTTCTTTTATATTCAGGCTGCTGTCAGGAAGCTTCGAAGCGTCCCGGACGATGGCTGTCGTTTCTATGCCCCGGGCTTCTGCTTCTTTTAAAATACGGCTGCCGGCTTTCCCGGAAGCGCCGATAATGCCTGCTTTCATACCTCAATCACCCCTTTTGTTTATAGCTTTTACAGTTACATATAGGAGTAGAGAAACATCTTTTCATATTCTATACAAAGAGATGGGCCGTTACGTCCGCCAGGCTCTGCTTCTGCAGCTCTGCTTCCATGGCATTCTGTGCCCGCTTAAATGATTCGTCCAGGGTGCTTTGAATATTTCGGCCGACAGGACAGTCAGGGCTGGGGCTGCTGTGGGTGGAAAATAGCAAGTCTTCCTGCTGAACCGCCCGGTAAATATCAAGAAGCGTAATATCTTCCGGTGCTCTGGTGATTAAAGCACCGGAGACCCCGGGCTTCGTCTGCAGCAGGCCTGCCTGCTTTAACATACCTGAAATCCGGCGGATAACGACAGGATTTGTATTAACGCTTGCTGCCATGTAACTGGAACTGAGTCTTCGCTCCGGCTCACTTGCAAGCAGTGAAAGAATATGGACAGCGACAGAGAATCGCGTATTTATCATTATTGGTCACCACCTGTAACTTTAATGGTTACAAAACGATCATAGAGTAATAGCTGATAAAAGTTCAGTACCATTTCTTATTTCGGTTCCTCGACTTCTAAATTGAACAGTCTCGGCCAAGTGCTTTTAACTATACCCATTTTCATCGATAATAGAACTGGAAATTGAGATGGGCTGAATCTCTTGAATAAAAGCAGTGTTCAGTGCTCAGCGTTTTCCGGTTCTACGTGCACATGGACGTCATGTACACCGTGCTGCTCGATTAGAGCGTATTCAACTTTTGTAGCTGTATTGTGCGCTTCCTGGATATCGAGGGAAGGATCCACCAGAATGGTAATATCAACCACGGTGTTGTTCCCGTAATTTCTTGCTTTAATATTCCGGACTTTCTGCACGTCGTACAGTTTGGAAATCGTTTCCCGGTAATCTTCAATTTTATTTTCATCGAAGCCGTCGGTGAGCTGCAGCGCCGCGCCCCGGAAAACGTCCCAACCGGTTTTAATAATCAATAAGCCCACAAGAGCAGCTGTCAGCGGATCAAGCCAATACAGTTGAAACTGAGCTCCAACAATGCCGATAACTGTGCCGATACTTACCATGGCATCGCTCCAGTTATCTTTAGCTGCAGCCATAATAGATGGGCTGTTAATTTTTTTGGATAAACTTTTGTTGTAGGTGTACACACCGAACATACAGACGGCCGCAAAAGCGCCGACAAAGGCAGAAATTAAGCCGGGAGGCTCGGACGGCCCGGCGAGAACAGACTGCACCGCGCTCACAAATACCTGAAGACCAACAGCAAGCATAATAAAAGAAGTAAACAAAGAAGCCACCATTTCTGCCTTCCAATGGCCATAAGGATGATCGGCGTCCGGTGGCTTCTGGGAATAGCGGAGCCCGAACAAAACAGCGATCGATGCGATTGTATCTGTTAAATTATTTAAACCGTCGGCACGAAGAGCCGCAGAATTAGCCAACTGGCCGACTGTGAGCTTTAAAGCAGAGAGGAATAAATAAGCGAAGATGCTGATGATAGCTCCCCGCTCTCCACGTTTTAAGTTGCGAATACGTTCATCATTCATATGACCTGGTCCCCTTGCGCAATTGATCGATCTATAGAGTAGCAGGAAAGCTGCCATTGAGTCTACAGCAACGTTTTTCTACAAAGGTATAAAAATAACTAAAGGGAAACAAATTTGCTTGATGGCAAAATACGTAATATTGTATAAAGTATAAGCTTTTTGTTCCCAATAGTCTGTAATATTTGTTATACTAAACCCATCAACCAGTTATATAACAATGAACCATCCGTTATGCTTGGGTGAATCAGATAAAGAATCTATCAGCAGTAACGGGTGGCATAAGCTATCAAGGAGGCCAATAGAATGGTTGAAAGAAATGCAGACGTAGAAGAATTTTTAAATTCGCTCCCGGAACAGCAAAGCTCGATATTCCGCTACATGCGAGATGAGTATGAAGCATTGGCAGAGCGGGGGGAGCGGTTCGACGAAGCTAAGAATGACGAACACGTAGAAATTCTGGCCAGTAAAAAATTCGACGTTTCTCCTTTAGAAGCCGGAAACATTTACGCGACGGTAGAATCGCGTATTAACGCTTTTGAAGCCCTGCGTTCTTCGTAAAAAAACTCTAAAAGACCAACGATGATAAAAACCTGCTGCGCGAGCAGGTTTTTTTGTGCAGAGAAGTTGGAAAAGAGTGATTTTGCGTAAATAATTCTCCGTGCTGATATGTCCGCCGTTCAGAAATAGCTGTTAAGAAGAACGATCTTTCTGATACAATGTATCCGTACCTTTCATTAGAGGCGGAGGAACAAGGCATGAAAAAGATCTTTTACAGTCTGCTTTTTGTTATAGGGGCAGCTTTATTAATCAATGCATCGTTTTTTGCACTTCCGCAAAAAACCGTAGCATCCCTTTTGACACACCAGGATGAACCGAAAAACGCAGACGTTATCATTGCTCTCAGCGGAGATTTTGAACGTTTATATACGGTAGCTGATTTACTGGAAAAAGGCTACGCGGATAAAGTGATCTTAACCAATGGAGAAGATGGCAGCTTTAATGAAAACCTGGCTGTGCGGGCAGGAATACCTGAAGAAGCGATTATTATGGAAAATAAGGCAGTCAGCACTCATGAAAATGCTGTATATTCAAAGAAGATTATGCAGGAGCGGAATTTTGATTCTGCACTGGTGGTAACGAGTGATTACCATATGAAACGGACCAAAATTCAATTTGATGACGTGATGTCAAATACAGGTATTACTCTGGATTACGTGCCTCATGTGCATGCGGAAGAAGCCTGGGGGCCTAAGCACGTGCAGCTTTGGAAGGAATTTTATAAACTTACCGGCACTATAGGGATCGAATCCTGGGACCGGATGTCATAAAAAAACGAGCAGAGGATTATCTGCTCGTTTTTATTTAATTAAGACCGGACAGAACCATGCGGGTCAATAACGAATTTCTTCGCGGCCCCTTTGTCAAAGTCCTGATAGCCTTTAGGCGCTTCATCCAGTGAAATCAGTGTAGCGTTTACAGCTTTGGCAATCTGCGCTTTATCGCTCAGAATTAATTTTAACAAATTGCGGTGATATTTCATGACCGGTGTCTGTCCGGTAACGAACGTGTGGGCCTTCGCCCAGCCTAAACCGATACGGATCTTTAAGGACCCATGTCTTGCGTCATCGTCAGAAGCACCGGGATCCTCTGTAACATACAGACCCGGAATACCCAGCTGCCCGCCGGCTTCTGTAACCGTCATGATCGAGTTCAGCACGGTAGCTGGAGCTTCTTTCGCGTCCGGCCCGTGGCCGGATGCTTCAAAACCAACGGCATCAACGGCGCAGTCTACTTCCGGTATGCCGAGGATCTGCTCAATCTGCTCGCCAAGGCTGTCGTGCTTTGTTAAGTTTACAGTTTCGCAGCCGAAGCTTTCTGCCTGCTTCAGGCGCTGTTCATTAAGGTCGCCCACAATAACAACGGAGGCGCCGAGAAGCTGAGCGGAGTGAGCGGCTGCAAGTCCTACAGGCCCTGCACCGGCCACATAAACAGTAGAACCGGGACGTACACCTGCAGAAGCGGCTCCGTGGAAGCCGGTTGGGAAAATATCCGAAAGCATTGTCAGGTCCATGATTTTTTCCATAGCCTGCTCTTTGTCCGGGAAGGCAAGCAGCTGAAAGTCTGCATAAGGAACCATAACATATTCAGACTGGCCGCCTACCCAGCCGCCCATGTCTACATAACCATAAGCTCCCCCAGGGCGTTCAGGGTTTACATTTAAGCATATATGAGTTTTCTGTTCTTTACACAATTTACATCTGCCGCACGCTACATTAAACGGTACAGAGACAAGATCGCCTTTTTTAATAAATTCTACGTCGCGTCCTACTTCCACTACTTCCCCTGTAATCTCATGGCCAAGAGCCAGTCCTTTAGGCGCGGTCGTTCTTCCGCGCACCATATGCTGGTCGCTTCCGCAAATATTTGTCGTCACAATCTTAAGAATAACACCGTGTTCACATTTCCGTCCTACATTGGACGGAGGGACCCCGGGGCCTTCGTGAAGTACTAAATCAGGATAGCCAATGTCTTGAATCTCAACGTTACCAGCACCTTGATAAACCACTGCTTTGTTGCTCATCCTTTGATTCCTCCTCATAGTAGTGAAGTAGGAGCGCTTACGCCCTATCCTCAGTGTAGGTGATAAATTGCCAGCAAGGAAGTACGCACTTTCTTGTTTGTTGCTTTCTCTTATGATAGTATGTATAAAAAAGGGAGCGCTTTCAAATGATGGATCCATTCCAGGCACATTGCGAGATGGAAGTGACGCTGGCTGTAATTAGTGGCAAGTGGAAAGCAGATATTGTTCAGATACTGTCTGACGGTACTCCCCGAAGATACGGTTTTTTCCAAAAAATTCTCCCTGAAGTTACCCCGAAGATATTGACTAATCAGCTTCGTGAGCTCGAAAATGCGGGCATTTTGACCCGTGCCATTTATCCGGAGGTGCCGGTCCGGGTGGAATACCAGCTTACGGAAGCGGGGACCGGCCTTCTCCCAATCTTAGAAGCGTTGGAAATATGGGCTCAAAGCTATACGAAAAAAATCCGGTAAAGTGGTTGTAAAATGCAGCCTGGCCTCCCCTTTTATATATAGAAGCCGCAATATACCGGCTGACTATATGAAAAAAGGGGATGTTTTAATGTTTCAACAGCTGCCTCAGCTCGTCGACGTACGGGGAAGTGTAAAAAGGGATGGTTCCTACCAAAAGAGGTCACTATCACAGATTACAGGAATCGCAAGACACCACTCAGCAACAACAAGTGGCGATGCTTTTTCCTTCGCCAATTATCATGTGGATTCTCTCGGGTGGCCGAGCGTTGGCTATCATTTTGTAATTACAAAAGACGGCACAATTCAATGGGCCAACGGAATCGACCGGATTTCATACCATGTAGGAAACAATAATACCCCATTAATAGGTGTTTGCCTGGTCGGCAGCAGTTCATTTACCGAGGCACAGGAGCGTTCGTTCTTTGATCTTCAGGCAGCTCTTCGGGGCACAGATGGAGTCGGTGTTTCCATCGGTGACGTTAAGGGACATCGGGAATATCCCGGCCATTCGTCAAACACGTGCCCAGGTATTGATATGGATAGTGTAAGGGAGGCGGTGCGTGAGGGCCATCCGGTAGGAGAAGACTTAACCCCGACGCTTCGTCCCGGTGACAACGGTCCGGCAGTCGCCCGGATGCAGCAGATGCTGCTTGATGCAGGGGAAAAACTGCCGTTGTACGGCACAGACGGAGATTTTGGAGATGAAACAGAGAATGCGGTTCGTTCTTTCCAGGAGTCGCAAAATTTAAACGTAGACGGCGTTGTTGGTCCGAACACGTGGGAAGCCCTCGAAGCCTCTGCGGTTAAGGGAAAACTTGCGGTAGTCCTTGCCGAAGTGCTGAATGTGCGCTCCCGTCCGTCTTTTGATGCTGACGCAGTAGCAGGAACGGTCAGTCAGGGAGAAGCATTCACCATTATGGAAAAAGTGAATGTGGATGGAAGCAGTACTGAAATGTTCCGGTTAAAATCAGGCCTGTATATCACTGCGCATCCAGGCTATGTGCAGGTAAAATAAAAATGTTCAGAAGGTGGATGCCATAGAGGTATCCATCTTTTTTCCTATTTTTCTCTCATTTATAATATATATCCAAATAGATGGTTTTTTTCTATATAATGGGCATTATGCGGTGTTGAAAAAACAGAATATTCCGATCGGATTTTAACGCTGCTTACATACTTATTTGAAAGGAGTGCCACCATGCCATTAAGGAAAAAAATCGGGCTGATTCTGGGACCCGCTTTATTTGCTTTGTTGTTTTTCATCCCGTCGCTTACCGGTCTTGAAAGCGAACCGAGAGCAGTACTTGCCGTTACGGCCTGGGTAGCTTCCTGGTGGATTACAGAAGCCCTGCCGATACCAGCTACCTCTTTACTGCCTATCTTTCTGCTGCCAATCACAGGAGGGGCGGACGAAGAGACAGCAACAATGGCGTACGCCGATCCCATTGTTTTTATGTATATGGGTGGCTTCACCATTGCTCTTGCGATTGAAAAATGGAACTTACATAAACGAATTGCGATGACAATTATTTCATTTGTGGGCACCGGGAGTCAGCGCATTGTGCTGGGCGTTATATTGGCGACTGCCCTGCTTTCCATGTGGATTTCAAATGCTGCAACCGCATTAATGATGCTGCCGATTGCGCTGGCGTTAATTAAAGAGGTGAAGGATAAAGATTTCTTTGATGAAGTATCCTTGAACCGTTTTGCTAAGGGGCTGCTGCTGTCAGTGGCTTATGCGGCCTCTATCGGCGGGCTGGCAACCTTAATAGGATCAGTGCCCAATGCTGCTTTTGCAGCCGTAGCTTCTTCCAATCTGGACCGTACGGTTACTTTTGCAGAATGGTTTTTATTTGGCTTTCCTTTAACGGTTATTCTATTGACCGGTCTTTATTTTTATTTAACGAAAATTCAGTTCCGTGTGACAGCGCAAAAGGATATTTCAACTGATTTTGCAAGAAACCAGTTAAAAGATCTGGGGCCTATGTCCTTTGAAGAAAAATCGGTTCTGACAATCTTTACAATTGTCGGTTTTCTTTGGATTACAAGTGGATTTATTCCGGAAGCCTACCGTCTGTCCGATACTTCTATATCTATTATTGGAGCTACTTCGATGTTTTTGCTTCCTGCTAAACAGGAGAAGGGCGGGCTCATGGTATGGCAGGATATGAAGGAGCTGCCGTGGGGACTGCTTCTGCTTTTCGGGGGCGGGCTGTCTCTTGCGGCTGCGTTTGAATCTTCGAATTTAACAGGATGGTTTGGGGAGCTTTTGGGGGGACTTGAGGTTCTTCCTTTTGTCTTAATTTTAATAGTACTTGCTGCCATTGTCTTATTTATGACAGAGATCATGTCCAATACGGCAGTGTCGAATATGCTGATGCCGATCAGTATTGGTCTTGCGCTTGGCATTGGGGTAGATCCTTACGCCATCATGGGAATCGTGGCCCTTACTGCCAGCTGCGCTTTCATGCTGCCCATATCCACTCCACCCAACGCGGCGGTTTTTAGTTCAGATTATTTAACCATCGATGATATGGTGAAGGCCGGGTTTTGGATGAACATTGTCGCTATTTTCGTTATCGTAGCCTTTGTTTATTTCTGGCAGCCGGTTGTATTGAATTATTAAGCGATTGGGAAGGTTATTTTATGTACACGCAGGATCAGAGTATCTTAGAAGTGCTGCTTCCATTTTTCCTGATATTGATTGTTTGGTTCATATTCGATGGATTGTTACGGCAGAAAACCAGGCTACCCTATAAAAATAAACCGAAGCGCAAGAGAAGTAAATCAGTAATTATAGCAGAAAAATCTTTAGAATGGACAGGGTCGGCATCTGTGTTATTTTTAAGCATCAGCTCCGGAAATTTTCTGATGTGGTATTTGATTCTTCTCGGGATGCCTTTAGCTTTAGTTCAACTAATTCAAGCAATTGAGCAGCGTGAAAATATACCAGAATCGAAAGCCCATTGGCATTCATTTTTAGGGGCAGTATTTACCACCGCAATGGTGTGCCGGGCGCTTGTTACATTCAATTAGAATTTATAAGGCAATACGTATCTCAATCGAAAAACCGCCTCCTGCAAACAAGCAGGGAGGCGGTTACTTAACAATATGAAGGAACTAATCGATCGATTTTGCACCGATGTAGTGCTCTTCCCAGTAATCACTGGTTGTATCGGCTGTTTCCACACCGCTCGAGCCGGAATGGATCATTTGGTCGTCACCAATGTATATGCCGCTGTGAGAAGCGCCTTCTGTGTCATACGTACCTTCATAAAAGACAACATCGCCAACGTTTGGCTCTTCTACGAATTCACCGTTGTTCTGCCAGATGCCTTCATGGGTTCTCGAAACGTCTGTGTCGTTTTCTTCAAACACGTAGTTGATAAAACCGCTGCTGTCCAACCCGCTTGCCGTAGTACCGCCCCACTCATAAGGGGTGCCGAGTACGCTTTCCGCAGAAGCGACGAGTCCGGAATCAGGCGCATTGGCTGAAGTGCTTTCAGTGGAAGGCTCCGAAGATTCTTCAGAGGACGCAGAAGCCACTTCTTCGTTTTCTTCACTATCTTCACTGCTGTCGTTGCTGCTTTCTTCTGTTTCACTGCCGGCGTCGGAGGAGTCGTCTGTTTCATCTAATGCTCCCATTGTTTCAGGTCCTGCGATGCCATCTATGCTTAAGTTGTTTTCTGTTTGAAATGCTTCTACAGCTTGTACAGTTTCATCATCATAAGTACCGTCAGCTTCGGAGGTATAGTAATCAAGTTCGCTTAAAGTCGACTGAAGAGATTCTACACTGCTGCCTGTATCGCCAAGGTATAGCAGGGTGTCATCAGTAGATTCAGTTTCGTTTGCTGTATCTGAAGACTCGCTTTGGCTGGAGCTGCTGCTTTCGTCTGACTCAGGATCAGCGAATGCATCGGCGTTTCCGCTTAAAGCTGGTGTTAGAGCTAAAGCCGTAACGACGGCAGAGGATAATATATATTTTGGTGCTTGTCTGTTGGATTTAAACATTCAGGTTCCTCCTCGTGGTGTAAATCAATTTATCGAACCACGAGTAAGTCTAACAAACAGAATAATTCGGGAGGTTTCAGCCAGATTACGTTTTAATAACGTTAATTATAAAGGTAGGAAATAATTAATGATTACTTCCTAGTTGATGCCGGTATGAATGGCGGGAGGAAAGAAAAGAATCATTTTAAACCTCTGTAATATTTTTAATAAAATGAATATTGCGATTTTTATAAAGCTGCTAATTTTAAGAGAGGTGCTACACAACTGGTGTTTTTGTCCGTGATGGCTATTGGGATTATTTCCTCAGGGCTTGGGTTTGAGCCACTCGATGTTTTACTTTTTGCTCAGGCATTGAATGGCCTTATTCTGCCGTTTGTCTCGATTATGCTTCTAGTTATTATGAATAATAAAAACCGGCTTGGCCATTACGTGAATCATTGGAAAATGAATCTGGTAGGTGGAGTTATCGTTTTAGTCTGCATATTTCTCGGCGTTTACAGTATTATAGATGCCATTATGAGCTTTATTTCGTAAACTGCCTGTTTTTCTTTTAGGAAAATATAAAAGACTCAGCATAGGAGTGACGATAACGGGAATAGATAGTAATAATCGATACGGCGCTCTGGTCCAAACACGAACGTCGAAAGCGCGTTAGAAAAACGGGATAGTGGTGAAAGGAGGAGCGTTTTATGAATCATCATGATTATAAAGAAAGGCTTGCTCTGCATGAACTGTCTCCGGCAGAGCTTCGTTTGGAATTTAATGCTGAAATCTTTTCATTTGAAACGACAGAAGACATGAGGGATTTTCCATATGAAATGATCGGCCAGGAGCGGGCCGAGCGGGCCATGGAGTTTGGCCTTTCAGTGAGCCAGGCGGGTTATAATTTGTTTGTGGTCGGTCCAACGGGGACGGGGAGAATGACGTATACCCAGCACAGCGTGGAAAATCTGGCCCGGAAACAGAAGCAGCCAGATGATTGGTGTTACGTTCACAATTTTGATAATCCGGATCGTCCGGAAGTGCTTTCGTTTCAGGCCGGGGAAGGCCAGCGTTTCCGGCGCGAGATCGAACAGCTTTTGTTGAACATCGAACGTGAACTAAAGACAGCATTCTCAAGCGACAGTCATGAAAGACAGAAGCGGGAAATGTTTGAACGACTGCGTACGGAGATGGACGAGCTGTGGAAAGAAACCGACCAGTTCGCGGTACAGCACCATTTTAAACTCGAACGTATGCAGAATGGCATTAATAAAATTCCCCTTCAACGCGGTCAGCCAATGAACCGTGAGACGTACCAGCACCTGCTTGAAGCAGAAAAGGAACAGCTGAGGGCGAACGAAAAACTCGTGGAAGAAAAGGTACAGGAAGCTCTCCGGCGTATCGCTAAAATGGAGGAAACTTTCCGCAAAGATGTGCAGATATTTATGGCGGACACAGCTTCGGCTGCGGTACAAAAATTATTTGAGCCGCTTCGCAGACAGTACGGGCATTTGCCGAAGGTTACGGCTTATTTAACCGCATATGAACGGGACGTTGTAGATCATTTTTACTTTTTTGCCGAAGGCCAGGGGCAGGAAGGTTCGGCAGGGGCGCTTGAAGGAATGAAAGAAAAACAGTATCAGCGGTACGTGGTGAATCTGCTCGTAAATAACAAGCATTTAGACGGGGCACCGGTAATTTACGAATCCAATCCAACGTATCACAATCTGTTTGGTAAAGTGGAGTACCAGGGACAGATTGGCAGCCTGGTCACGAATTTTACTTTCATTAAACCAGGAGCGGTGCATCTGGCGAACGGTGGCTATTTAATTCTTCAGGCCGCAGATTTACTGCAGCATCCAGGTGCATGGCCAGGTTTAAAACGAATGCTTCAGACCGGGCATGTGCATATAGAAAACTCCTATGAAGAGCGGGGGCTGCTGCCAACAAGTGCACTTAAGCCGGAACCTATTCCTTTCCAGACAAAAGTTATCATCATCGGTTCTTATTACGTTTATGACCTTTTGTCGAGACTTGATGAAGAGTTTGATAAGCTGTTTAAAGTCAAAGTAGAATTCGACACCGTCATGGCTAAAAGCGATGAAAACAGCTGGAAAATGGCCGGTTTCGTAAAAAACTACGTTCAGGAAGAAGGCCTGCTGCCGTTTCACCGGGAAGCTGTATCCAGAGTGATTGACTACAGCTCCCGGTTAATAGATGAACAGGGGAAAATGACCACCAGGTTTCAGGATATTACGAAGTTGCTCGTAGAATCCAGCCACTACGCGCTGCAGGAGGGAAATGCTTACGTCAAATCAGAACACATTTTCCGAGCACTCGAGGAAAAATACAGGCGTTCAAGCCATATTCCCGAACAGTATCGGGAGAAAATTCACGATGAAACGATTATGATTCAAACGGAAGGCTATCGGGTCGGCCAAATTAACGGACTGGCCGTCATGGGCACAAGAGACTCCATGTTTGGTATACCGACAAAAATTACAGCTCAGACGTACGTCGGGAAAAGCGGGTTGATGAACATTGAGCGGGAAACGTCTCTCAGCGGCCAGATTCATCACAAGGGGATGATGATTTTGACCGGCTTTCTTTCCGGCCAGTTTGCCAAAAACCGTCCTATTCCTTTATCAGCTAGCATCACTTTTGAGCAGACCTACAATCTGATCGACGGTGACAGCGCTTCAAGCACAGAGCTGTACGTGCTGCTTTCCTCTTTGGCAGAAGTGCCCATTTACCAGGGGATAGCAGTAACCGGGTCAGTCAATCAGTGGGGAGAGATTCAGCCAATCGGCGGGGTGAACGAGAAGATTGAAGGTTTCTTTCATATTTGCCGGGAAAAAGGGCTGACCGGCAAACAGGGCGTAATTATTCCAAAACAGAATGCCCGCAATTTGATGCTCGATCCAGAGGTGGTGGAAGCGGCGGAAGCAGGAAGCTTCCATGTATGGGCAGTGGGCCATATTTCTGAAGGCATGGAAATCCTGACCGGTGAACGGGCGGGAGCGGTACGCCGCGAGGACGGCACCTATCCGGAAGGTTCGGTATTTGCCCGCACAGAAGCCCGTTTTAACCGGATGTATGAAATGGAGATCAGGCAGCAGAGCATAGAATAGTTCGGTCGCAAATCGTGTATATACAAAAAAGGCCCTGTTCTTATAAAAGAACGGGCCTCTATTTTATTCGCTGGTGATTTTTTCTACTGAATCGTTGAGCTGATACTCACGGCCAAGAAGCGTGAAGTCGCTCCATTTTGTATTGTTTACGTAATAAAACTGTTCGTTTTGTACGGCTTGTGTATCAGCAAGCAGATCATCCACAAGCTCCTGGGACTGTTCTGTCGGCTCTCCCTGGTCGGTTAGGACGAACAGATAGTCTGCGCCTTCCACATAGTCAGGCACTGTTTCAAGAGAGATAGCCTGAGTTTCCGTATTTTCTTCGACACCTTCTGTTGGTTCAAGCCCGGCGCCTTCATACAGACCGGCAAAGACGGATTGGTCATGAACATATACTTCCTTGCCGATGAACTGGACGACGGCTGCAGTTGCATCTTCCGGCACGTTATTGTCCGCAAGTGTCTGTCTGGCTTCCTCCGCCTGTTGTTCATATTCATTCAGCCATTCTTCGCTCGCGTCTTCTTTGTTCAATGCATCAGCAGTATTTTGAAGCTGCTCTTCCGGTGTATCCTCAAACGAAGTCATATATACCGGGGCGATTTGTTCGAGCTGATCGAGAGAGTCCGACTGATAATCCGATAAAAGAATCATGTCCGGATCAAGCTCGTTGATCTGTTCTACGTTTGGCGTATCGCCGCCAACGCTTTCCACTCCTTCAAGCTGATCGCCATAAGTATCAAGATAATAGTCAGAAGTGCCTATCGGCTGTTCATCAAGAATCAGCATGTCTGCCACATTCTGCAGGGCCACGACATTTTGAGGTTCTGCCGGAATCTCTACTTCGCGGCCGGTAGGGTCAGTGACTGTTCTTGTTTCTGCTTCTGCATTTTCTCCGCTGTCTTCACCTTCTCCGGAACCTCCGGATGAATCATTGCCGCAGGCGGTAAGCACAAATAAAAGGGCGAATCCAACTGCAAATAAAGAAATCCACTTTTTAACCAATATGTATATCCTCCCAGTTGATAATAATAATCATTTGCATGACTATTATATGGTATTCATTTTATAATTACAATGTAAACCTTTGGAACTAAGCAAAAAATGTTGTTTATGTATTTTTAGTAAAAAATAGAAGGGATGTGCTTTTGTTTATTTAACGTTACACTGAAGATACTTTGCTTTTACGATTGTAAAACATACGATGGAGATGCTGCGTACAGGAGGAAATTTTATGCGATTTGAACCGTCTGAACAAATCGAACGACTGCCGGAACAGTTTTTTGCTTCGCTTTCAAGGAAAGTCCAGACCCTGAAAGAAGAAGGCAGGGATTTAATCAACCTTGGCCAGGGAAATCCTGATCAGCCGACTCCGGCTCCTATTGTTGAAAAAATGAGGAGTGCTGCTGAAAATCCGGAATATCATAAATATTCCCCGTTTCGGGGCTATGAATTTTTGAAAAAGTCGGCGGCTGATTTTTATCAGCGGGAATACGGTGTGACGCTGGATCCAAAAACGGAAGTGGCGGTTTTATTCGGGGCAAAAACCGGGCTCGTGGAGATCAGCCAGTGTCTTCTTAATCCGGGGGATACTGCGTTACTGCCGGACCCGGGTTATCCTGACTATCTTTCGGGAACAGCTCTTGCCAATGCAGAAACAGCTTTTATGCCACTGAAAAAAGAAAATAGTTTTCGTCCCGATTTTAGGCAGATTGAAGCAGATGTGCTGAACCGGGCAAAAATGATGTTTTTAAATTATCCTAACAACCCGACTGCTGGAACTGCTACGGCGGAATTTTTTGAAGAAACGGTCCGAACCGCTGTCCGGCACCACATTTGTGTCGTTCACGATTTTGCCTATGGGTCGCTCGGCTATGACAGCGAAAAGCCTCCCAGCTTTCTCCAGACCCCCGGGGCCAAGGAAGTGGGTGTGGAAATGTATACACTTTCGAAAACGTTTAACATGGCTGGGTGGCGCGCAGCCGTTGCGGTAGGGAATGCTTCGGTTATAGAGATGATTAATAAAATTCAGGATCATTTGTATGTAAGTTTGTTTGGCGCAGTCCAGGAAACTGCAGCGTATGCGTTTGACCACGGAGCAGACATGGCTGCAGATATACTGAATGTTTATGAAAGCAGAAGAAACGTATTTATTCAGGCGCTTCATGATCACGGCGTAACGGTGCAGTCGCCCCAGGGTTCTTTTTTTGTATGGATGGAAGTCCCCCAAGGCTGCACCTCCGCTTCTTTCACCGAAAAGCTGCTGGAAGAAGCGGGTGTAGTAGTCGCTCCTGGCCACGGCTTTGGCAGCATGGGGGAGGGGTACGTCCGCATTGGTCTGTTGGAAGAAGAAGAGCGATTAAAAGAAGCGGCTGAACGGATCGCAGGCGTAGCCGCAGCGGTAAAATAAAAAAGTTTGTTTAACTTTTTTATTTTAACCATATTTTTGCTGATGGTCTTTTTTCCATGATAAATAGGTTTCGTCCTCCCGGGCTTTGATCCATTTTTTCTCAAAAATTCGGGCGGATTCGGCTTTTTCTTCATTAATTTGCCGCTCGTTCACATTACCGTCTTTGTCGTATTTTTTGCCTCCTTTATAGTTGGCATACCGGCGCGAGCGCGTGTAGCCCATCTGCAGAAATTTTCTTGCCATATCCATTCCGACGAAGTCCTTTTGTTTTTTATACTCCAAAAATAATTCATATATCTGCCGGGAAGACTCTTTGGCAATGTCCGGGGTCTTGAACCTCCAGTACGGCAGAATTTCACTTTTGTACGGTTCCACCATCAAAACGCCCTGTTCTCCGCGTCCTACAAGGTACTTCTCTGGTTTTTCACGAAAATTAATACGGTCAAAATCTTCTTCATAATCAAAACTCATAAGCATTCTCTCCTTTTTGCTTTTGTTTTCTTTGCCCGAAATTGATGAAATTCATGTGCGGAAATTTCTGTGCACTCAGGATTTATTCTTCGGTAAAAGGGGAATAAACAATATGCATGGTAGAAAGAAGGATTATTGAACACACACATCGAATCCTTGTGTTTAGATGGAGGTTTTAAGATGGAATATATTGAAAATATACGCATCCAGCTTCTGGAAGAAATCGAACCGGTGCCGGAAGCAGATTGGAACATAAAAACAGACGCCACCGATTGGAGTGTGGCTCAGGTAGTCGAACACCTCCGGTTGTTTGAAGCCTTCGTAGGAAGAAGTATGAAAAGCGCCCTGGAAACAGAACCTACTACAAGGGCGGAAGAAAAGCCGATTCAAATGATGAAGTACCGGCGCCGTCCGGCAGAAGCTCCGCAGGAGCTCCAGCCGGAGGACATGGAATTTGGTAAGCAGAGCCTGCTCGAAGAACTGAAGGAAACAAGAGACTATATCCGTCACTTGGAGGAAAAACATACCAGTGAGGAGTTAGCAGCACGTTCCATTTCGCATCCCAATTTTGGGCCTATGCCTCTTCATCAGTGGCTGGAAATGATCGGTCTCCATGAAGAACGCCATATCGCTCAAATACAAGATATAAAAGCAAAATTATAGACTGAGGGAGGAAAAGAAATGAAGAAGCTCATTAATGGTGTGGATCAGATTGTTTCTGAAATGGTTGAAGGACTGGTGGCTGCTCATCCGGATAAGCTCCGGGCGATTGAAAATACGAATGTTATTGTGCGGGCCGATGCGCCGGTGCAGGGCAAAGTAGCTTTGATCAGCGGCGGGGGCAGCGGTCACGAACCTGCTCATGCAGGATACGTCGGGGAAGGGCTTCTCGACGCAGCAGTGAGCGGGGAAGTGTTCACCTCGCCGACGCCCGACCAGGTGCTTGAAGCTATTAAAGCCGTCGACAGCGGTTCCGGGGTTCTTTTGATCGTCAAGAACTACAGTGGGGACGTCATGAACTTTGATATGGCTGCCGATCTGGCAGAAGCAGAAGATATTACGGTCAAGCAGGTCGTTATACGGGACGATGTAGCGATTTCCAACCCGGAGGACCGCCGCGGCGTAGCAGGAACGACCCTTGTGCATATGATTGCCGGGGCAGCAGCGGCTGAGGGAAAAAGCCTGGACGAGGTGGAGACAATTGCGCAGGGCGTGGCTGATAACGTGCGCTCGATGGGAGTTTCCCTTTCTCCGTGTACTGTTCCGGCTTCCGGCAAACCCGGATTTACCCTTGATGAGAATGAGATGGAAATCGGGACCGGCATTCACGGCGAACAGGGCGTGGAACGGCGCGAACTCATGCAGGCAGATGCCGTTACGGAAGAATTGGTTCAGCACGTGCTCGATGATATGCACTTAAATGACGGTAGCGAAGTAGCATTAATGATCAACGGGCAGGGAGCGACGCCTTTAATGGAGCTTTATATTGTGGCAAGAAAGGCCATGCATCTGTTGAAAGACCGTGGTATTCACGTGAAGAAAACCTTTGTAGGAGAATATATGACGTCACTTGAAATGACAGGGTGCTCGGTAACGATTTTAAATTTGGATGAGGAACGTAAACGGTTGCTACTATCTGGCAGGGAGTGAAGCTTTCATGGAACTAAGCGCAGCAGTAATGAAACAATGGGCACTGCGAATCAATGCAAAAATGCAGGAGCATAAGGACAAGCTCTCCGAGCTTGATCAGGCCATCGGAGACGGGGATCACGGGCATAATATGGCCCGCGGCTTTCAGGAAGTAGCCAATAAAGTGGAAGACGCTTCCTACGATGACATTGGCGCGATGTATAAAGACGTAGCTTCAACACTGATTTCGAAGGTGGGAGGAGCTTCGGGGCCGCTGTATGGAACGGCATTTCTTAAAGCTGCCAATGCATGGAAAGGTAGAGACGTACTCGACAGTGCGGTGTTTACCGAAGGCATCGAGGCAGCCGTCGGCGGCATCGAAACAAGAGGGAAGGCTTCTCTCGGGGACAAGACCATGCTCGACGTATGGATACCTGTCCGGGATGAAATGAAAGAGCACGGCGCAGACGCAGAGAAGGCTGCCAAAACAGCTGAAAAAGAAGCAGAAGCCACCATCGACCGGGTCGCAAAAAAGGGCAGAGCTTCTTATTTAGGTGAGCGTTCGAAGGGTCATATGGACCCCGGGGCCTTTTCGTCGCAGCTCGTTTTTGAAGCGTTGGCAGAAGTGTACAAAGAGGGGGCCTCTTAATGGCTAAAGTCAGCATCATCGTCATTTCTCACAGCAAAGAGCTCGCCGACGGCATCGTGGATCTTGTATCTCAGACGAAACAGGAGGATGTTGCAATCGCTGCAGCCGGAGGAACTGAAGACGGAGAAATTGGCACGAGCGTTGACCGGATTACCGGGGCCGTGGAATCGGTTACGACCGAAGAAGGCGTGCTGCTTCTTTTTGACATCGGCAGTGCATTAATGAATGCGGAGATGGCTCTTGAAATGCTGCCGGAGCTTGAAGGCCGTATTACAATCGCTGACGCCCCGCTTGTGGAAGGAGCGTATATCGCTGCGGTTGAAGCTGGCATGGGAAAAACGCTTGAAGAAGTAAAAAAAGCAGCAGAATCAGCAAAAGAATGGAAAAAAATCGAAGATTAATAATTAAACCCTGCAGCCATATGCCTGGCTGCAGGGTTTTTGATATAGAGTTCTGCACAAAAAGCAGAAATGCCCGGAGGCTTTAGCAATCCGGGCATTTCAGGTTATGAGCTTGTTTTTGGTCTTGCATTTTTATAATAGGAATCCTGAGAGGTTTTTTCTTTTTCGGCAGAAGGCGTTTTCGACGATCGCGCGAGTAACACGTAGCTGAGCACTGCCGCAGCGTCTGCGCCAAAAATAACAATGCCCATCGGTACCGCTGTATGCTCTCCGGCGATGCCGACCAGCGGGGCCGAAGCCGCACCGAATAAAAACGGAAGCAGCCCGATTAATGCAGCAGCGCTGCCGGCACGGTGGCCCTGTTCTTCCATTGCAAGGGAGAACGAAGCGGTATTTACAAGCCCAAGGCTTGAAACAACAAAAAACATCGGAATGACGATAGCAGCAAGCGGTGCCTGAATCACGGTCATTGTTAATAAGACGGAGCTTGAAATGAGAGTCAGCCCGAGCCCAAAGGTGAGTATTTTTCGTTCTGGCACAATACCGGCGAGCCGGCCGGTTGTCTGCGAGCCGATAATAATGCCGATCCCGTTAAGTGCAAACAAAAAGCCAAAGGTTTGCGGTGAAGCACCGTAAATGCCTTGATACACAAACGGAGTGCCGGAAACATAAGCAAAAATACCAGCCATTTTTAACCCCTGGGCGAGAGCGAAGCCCATAAACGAACGGTCCTTTAATAAGCTGCCAAAGGTACGTACTGTTTCTTTTATATCGCTGTCTGAACGGTTTGTTTCCGGAAGGGTTTCCGGAAGCAGGGATAAAACAATAATGAAGATAATAATTCCTATCGCGCTTAGCACGGCAAAGACGCCGTTCCATGTCGTGAAGTTAAGAATAGCTCCGCCGAGCACTGGAGCAAGTATCGGCGCAAGGCCGTTTACGAGCATCAACAGGGAAAAGAATTTTGTCAGTTCTTTTCCGGAATACATGTCCCGGACAATTGCCCGGGAAATAACGATGCCGGCCGAAGCTGAAAATCCCTGCAGGAAACGGCAGGCAATCAGAATCCAAATTGTTGGGGCAAAGATACATAAAATAGAAGCGGCTATATAAATAAATAAGAAAATAGACAGCGGTTTTTTTCTTCCATTCACATCACTCATAGGACCGACGATTAACTGGCCAAAGGCAAGGCCGAGCAGGCAGGCTGTTAAACTGAGCTGTACAAGCGATGCACTTGTATCAAGATCCTGTGCTATAGAAGGGAAACTGGGTAAATACATGTCAATAGTCAAAGCGCCAAATGCAGCCAGCGAGCCCAGCAGAATAGCCAGGCCGATCCGTTTTTTAGACGATACTGCCTGTGTGGAACTCATGATAGAATCTACTCCCTTGTTAAAATATGTAATATGGGACAGGTCTGTTTTTTGCACACAAGAGAGGATTCTAACATAGGGCATATAAAAAGAAAAGCCCGTTTTTAAGACGGACTTTTCCTGTTGTTTGCTTCCAGAGCAGCAAACAGCAGATGCCAGCACTCTGCAGCAAGAGCGAAAAAGAGAATAATAAGCGCTCCGGCCCATTCCTGAAAAAAGGCCACAGCAATGATTACGTACCACGAACATCGAAGCAGGTGCTGAAGCGGAGGCATCCATAAAAAGCACAGCGGCCGGAACAGAAGAAAAAAGGCAAAGCTGAATAGGAAAAACACATATTCCTGAGTCAAATCTACGGCAAATACAGCACTTAACCCTTCATTTATTAAAGAAAAAAAGGAAAGATTCATCATCTTCCGCTACTCCTCGGCATCTGCAGGAAAGCGGACGCCGATCTGGGCACGTATTTCATCAAGCACCTGCAGCGCCTGAATAGAGCGTTCGATAGGAATGTGCCGCACGTCTTCGCCGGCACACAGCTGAATAAAGGCCTTTATTTCGTGGGCCATGGAGTCCTCCTGATTGTTTTCCCAAAGAACAGTCGTTTCCTCTTTTTTTGTAAGAGTCACCCGGTGCATATGGTTAATATGATCGATGGTGAGCGTTCCGTCTTCACCCTGCAGCTCCACCGGCTGGTTGGAAGCAGAAATTTTTGAATAGCTGACAACGGCCTGGGCTTCCGGATAGCCGAGAAGAGCAGCGGCCTGGCCGTCGGTTCCGGTTTCAAGCAGATAGCCATGCGCCTGTACCGTGTGCGGCATACCGAGGAGTTCAATGGCGGGGTGGAGGCAGTAGATGCCAATATCCATCGAGGCTCCGTTGGAAAGTTCCGGCTTAAAGGCATTGAGCACGGTCCCCTTGCGATAGGCGTCGTAGCGGCTCGAATACTGGCAGTAGGAAATCGATGCCCGGCGGAGCTTTCCGATTTCGTCAAGATGGTTCGAAACAGTCTCCCAGGCCGGGAAATACATGTTTTTAATCGCTTCCATAATTGTGACACCGTATTCTGAAGCAGCGGCAAGAAGCCGCTTTGCTTCTTCCGCATTAGAGCACATCGGCTTTTCGCAGATGATGTGCTTGCCGTGCTGAATGCCGGCCATAGCTATTGAAAAGTGATGCCTCGTAGGGCTCGCAATATACAGAGCTTCAACGTTTGTGTCCCGGCAAAGCTGTTCCAAATTATCGTAAGCCGCAGGGGCATTGTATTGATCCGCCAGCGTTTGGGCACGCTCAATATTCCGGGAATAAACAGCCTGCAGCTGAAAGTCTTCAAGCGAACTGCCGGCCTGAATGAAGGATTCGGTGATCCAGTTTGTCCCCACAGTGGCAAAATTCATTATGTAAAACCTCCTTAAATGTCAGCTGGTCCTAAGAGCTTCCTTTTCTTTTCCGGGTCGTCCGTGTTTTTGCTTCCGCCTTTGGGATGGGAGCCCGCCGTTTTCGTTCTTCAAAAAAGAGAAAAAACTGATCATATGCCTCCACAGCAGCTGCAAAGCCAAGAATGAAGAAAATGGATCCGGCCTCCTGCAGCAGAACATAACCGAGGGCTATGTACCACAGCATTTTTAACAGCCGTGCAGCTGCCGGCTTCCATAAAAAGAAGAGAGGACGCAGTAAAAGGTACAGTAAAATAGCGAGAACAAATACAGCGATATTTTCGCCGAAGGTCCCCGGGACCCGGGAGATAATTTGATCGATGATTTGTCCGAATTCTGCTAAACGTTCTTCCATTGGCTGCATCTCCTTTGAGTGATGTAGATACAAATATTCATAATTGTATCGTAGCGGTTTTAGCTTCAAATGAACAGCCTTGAATCAAAAAAGTACAAATGATAAAAACTCTCTTCCTAAAAAGGAAGAGAGCCGTGAAATAAAAGGTACGTAAAAGTAAATTACGGACGGATAGGCCGCAGGTCTTCATTTTCCTGCAGGGAACAAATGTATTCAACCAACAGCCCGATAACATTTTCGATATCATCCATGCTGGCTGTCTCCACCGGGGCATGCATATAACGAAGAGGAAGAGATACATTGACGCTTGGAACACCGTTACCAGCGAGACGAAGCCGGTCGGCATCAGTACCGGTCACCCGCGGAGTAAGCTCGTATTGTACGGAAAGACCGGATTTTTTGGCAGCCTGCTCCAGTCCTTCATTAGCTGTCGGATGGATCGGAGCCCCTTTAGCCAGCACGGGCCCGCCGCCAAGCGTCACTTCTGTTTCCTGATTCGGATTGGACCCAGGGTAATCATAAGCAAATGTAACGTCGAGGGCAATTGCTAAATCCGGACGGAGGCCGGCGCCGGCAAAATGAGCCCCGCCCATGTTTGTTTCTTCGTTGACCGTGCTCACGCCGTAGACGCCGACCGCCGGGCGTTTGTCCTGCAGCCGGCGAAGCACTTCTGCGGTAATAAAGGCACCTGTCCGGTTGTCGAGTCCCCGTCCGCTGAAACGGTTGTTTAACAGCTTTTCGGGAGTGCGCTCGTAAACTCCGGCATCACCGACGGAAAGGTACTTTTCCATTTCTTCTTTGCTTTTGGCCCCAAAATCTATGTACAGATCAGAAAAAGCGAAATCTTTTTTACTGCCGCCTTTGTGTTCCGCATTGACGCCCGTAACGCCGGTGATAGGTCCCTGTCTGCCCTGAAAGGTCACTTTCATTCCCAGAGCAGGTGCCTGGCTGATGCCGCCGAGCTTTTCCACCCGTACGAAGCCGCTGCTGTCGATAGACTTTACTAGAAAGCCGATTTCGTCGCAGTGACCGGCTAAAAGTACGTGGAACGGAGCTTCCGGATTGATGGTGCCCCAGGCATTGCCTATCGTGTCTGTGTGAACTTCATCCGCATACGGAGAGACGTACTGAAGCCACTTGCGCTGAATAGCCATTTCATGGCCGGATGGAGAGGGAGTTTGGAGCAGATCGTATAAAAACTGTTCAGATGATTCCTTCATGAGTTTTCCTCCTTGGAAGTACAATTTATTACAGCATCCCGTTTTTTGTCTTTGCCGTCAACTCTTGTTCCTGAAGCAGCTGGGGCCTACTTGTAGTGGCCCCCGATTTTTTCTGCCCGGGAAAGGGCCTGGCCGCCGGGAAGAAGCGATGAGGCCTGGAGCACAGCAGCTGGTCCGTACCGGTCTTTGAGGGCGTCGATCGTTTTGTTTAAATCTTCGCGGTGTTCTTTTTCGGAAAACAAATCCAACTGTACAAATTGATTGCTTTCAAGCTGTTGAAGACTTACGCTCAGTCCGCGGACCGGATAATGTGTCCAATGTTTACGAAACAGGGAGGCGGCGGCTTCGTAGATAGCTTTGCCGTCATTAACCGGTTCGGCCTGTGCAGCCTGTCGGTGAAAATGGAGAGAATTCCCGTTGTCATGACCTTCGGCTCCTACGGTAACTGTCCAGCCGCTGCAGCCTTCCATCCGGGCCCGGCGTCCCACCTCCTCGCTCAGCTCGCGAAGCACGACGCTGATATCATCCCAACTCGAGTAATCACGGGGAAGGGTCATATGGTGCCCGACAGCCTTTCGGTGCGTGTGAGTGCCGGGAGAGACAGGGGAAGGATCAATGCCGTGCGCTGTCTGCCATAGAAGCTCTCCGTTCAGCCCGAAGCGGTGCCGCAGCTCTTCCACAGGGTAGGCGGCGAGGTGGCCGGCTTTTCGAATCCCCATCTGCCGCAGGTGTTTTTCCATCCGGCGCCCGACCCCGAACAGATGATTCACAGGCAGAGGCCAAAGCGTTGAAGCCAGCTGTTCCTGCTTCAAGGTGAAAATCCCGTCGGCAGATTTTTTGGCAAAATGGTCACATGCCATCTTGGCGAGAACTTTGGTCGCTCCGATACCGGTGCGGGGGTAGACGCCGAACGCCCGAAGAAGATGCCGGTTGATGAACAGGGCCGCCTGCTCCGGCGTGGAAGCCGTATGTTTATATGTATGCGTCATGTCTGCAAAAAGCTCGTCTACGCTGTAGGGTTCTACTTTATCGGTGTAAGCTTCAAGCGCCGTCGCAATTTGTACAGAAATCTTTAAATAAAGCTCCATGCGCGGAGGGATGACAACGAGCTCTGGGCATTTTTGCTGCGCTTCTCCAATTGTCTCGGCTGTTTTCACTCCTTGGCGTTTAGCAACAGGGCAGGCAGCCAGAACCACACCGCTCCGGATGGATGGATCTCCGGCTACGGCTGTTGGTTTATGCTGCAGGTTGGAATAATACAATTTTTCAACATTGGCGTAGAACGACTGCATGTCGATAAGAAAAATAACCCGCTCCACGGCCCACCCTCCTTCGGTGAAACAGTTGCTTCTTTCTATAAAGTATACCTCAAAATAAATATTTAAAACGAACAAATGTTCTTATTTTTGATAAAAAAACCGGGCTCTGGTTCAGGGCCCGGCATGTGCATTATGAAGAAGGAAGACCCCTTTTTTGTACGAGGGTGTTATTAAATCGCTCGAGCAACTGGGCAAATTGATCGCGCTCTTCTTTATCCCAGTCAGCTAACAGGCTATCATACATATGAATTCGTTCCTGCTTCAGCGTATTGATCGCCTCGATTCCTTCGTTCGTAATAACAATCTGGTTGACTCGTTTATCGTGATGATCCGGCCTGCGGGAAACAAGGCCTTTTTTCTCCAGTGAGTGGATCTGACGACTGAGAGTCGAAATATCGAGGAGAAAATGATCAGCCAGTTCACGTGCAGAACGGGGGCTCTGCTGATGCAGTACCTGAAGGATCAAATAAGCGGAACGATCCAGGCTGCTTGCCTGACTGTCAAGCGTCCGCTTAAAATCTGCCCGGCGCATTAACGTGACCACGCCAGTTTCAATTAGTTCGAGCATTTCTTTATCATGTTCGTTCATCGGGGCCCCTCCAATTCCAATCGGTCTTTTTCTCTATTGTAATATAGATCAGGATCGAAAAAAGAGATAAGCGCAAAACGATATATATAAAACGAAAATGACATACGTTTTTTCCTAGTCGGCTCGCTGCATAGCCCTTCTTTCAGCGTATTCCAGGCATTTTTCGCAGACAAATACTTTTTCATCCTGTTTTGTAAAGTATGGACGCATATAGGGAGTTTTTGAGCTGCAGTAGTAGCAGCGTTTTGAGAAAGAGAGGCTTCTTATCCATTGCTTCAGCAACAAAATTTCCTCCTTTTAGGCTAGTGTATATTTTTACGATAAGAGAAAGGGGGGATGAATGCGAACGATTTGCTTATGAAAAATAAAAAAGAGATGCTCTGCTTTTATATGCATTTATATAATTATTCAATAAAATAATACTTCAATTCATGAATGAAACCTTTCATTTTCGGGAAAGAAAATGTAAATGAATACTAATAAGAAGGTGATCAGCGTGGCAAAAAGATTAGATCGTGAACAATGGAGCGTATTTCAAAGCGAGCTCTATCAGACAAATACGACTGTCGTAGTGACAGAGGATTTAATATTAATTACAGATCCTACATGGCTCCCAGCCGAAATTGAGGAAATAAAGAATTTTGTCGAAGAGCGAAAAAAGGGTCAGCCAGTATATCTGCTGCTGACCCATTCGGATTTCGATCACATTATCGGGGCTGGCGCTTTTCCGGAAGCGACTATCATTGCTTCCCGCGGATTTAATGCGAGATCGGATAAAGAAGAGATTGTTCAGGAAATGAAAGAGTTTGACGAAGCATACTATATTCACCGAAGCTATGAAGCCCTGTACCCGAAACCAGATATTATTATTGATTCGGATGAGCAGGTGCTTGAAGAAGGAGAGACTAAAATTACGTTCTACCTGGCGCCGGGTCACACTGTGGATGGACTGGCGGCGGTCGTAGAGCCGCTCGGCCTTTGTATCGCCGGGGACTATTTAAGCAATGTAGAGATTCCCATTATTGAGTATCACAGCGAATCCTACCAGTTTACGTTAAAGAAGCTGGATGAGCTCTGGAAGGACGGCAAGTACAGCACCGTGATCCCGGGACACGGACTCGTTGCTTCGAAGCCGGAAGAAATAGAAAGGCGTCTCCGGGATTCAGAATGGTATATTGAAAATACGAAAAAATCGTTGGAGGACCCATACGTGGAGAGCGCCATTTTTGCGTTTATTGACCGTCATAAATTTGAAGCACCATTAAAGCAGGTACACGCGGATAATAAAGAACAATTGAAAACAGAAAGATAGAAAACTGGCTGCTCCGTGAAAGGGGGCAGCCAGTTATCATTTCAATCCTTTTATGTTTGATTCTACTGTTTATATCGGCGCTTGAGATGCTAACATAAAGACGGATGGAAAAATTCATGAGGAAGTAAGGGATAATTAACTAGGCAGACAGTCTCGTAAATACAAAAAGCATGAAGACCGCCTTGAATGGCAGGGAAAGGATGCCCATGATGAAAAAATGGATGATTGTTGCAGGAATTTCGGGGCTGCTGGTCAGCGCTGGCTGTGCAAATAACGGGAACGAAGACAGCGGGACCGATGAAGCTGAAGAAACCTCTTCGGACCCTTCAGAGGAAAATAACAACGAAGAGAGTCAGAAAGAAACAGAGAGCGATACAGAAGAGAAGACAGAGGAAGCAGAAAATGAAGAGCAGGCAGATGCAGGAGAGGAGCCACCCGAGACAGGAGAAAACGGGGATTTAGAGAATCCCTCGGCTATAGACGCTTTAATTAACCGGGAATACCACTTGCCGTCAGATTATGAACCGGAAAACTTAGTAATACCGGATGTGGCTTTTCCATTTGAGGGAGAGCCGCAGAAAAAGTATATGAGAGAGGAAGCGGCAGTGCAGCTTGAAAACATGTTCGCGGAGGCTGAAGAGGAGGAAATTGAGCTTTCGGCTGTGTCAGGATACCGTTCGTATGACCGTCAGGAAAGTATATTTGCAGCTAATGCGGAAGAAGACGGGGAGGAAGAGGCGAACAAATATAGCGCAAGAGCCGGGGAGAGTGAGCATCAAAGCGGTCTGGCTATGGACGTGAGTGCTGCTTCCGTCGGCTATTCGTTAACGACAGATCTCGGTGACACAGAAGAAGGAGAATGGCTTGAAGAAAATGCGCATGAATACGGCTTTGTAATCCGCTATCCAGAAGATAAAACGGATATTACCGGCTATCAGTATGAGCCTTGGCACGTGCGGTATGTAGGAGAGGATTTAGCCGAAACACTTAACGAAAATGACTGGGTGATGGAAGAATATTACGGAGAAGAACTCGAAGAAGAGTCATCAAACGGCGAAGAAGACAAATAAAGCCGGGGACGCCCCCGGCTTTATTTTTTTAATCTTCATCGATGGTCGGCAGTTCGGTTTTGGCGATTTTTTCATCCAACGCTTCGTAATCGTAGTATGAAATAGTGCGGTACAGCTCTTCGCGTGTCTGCATATCCTCAAGCATATCCTTTTGGGTGCCTTTGTCATGAATTTCCTGAAAGACCCGTTCGACTGCCTTGGCAGCGGCCCGCAGTGAAGTAACCGGATAGATGATCATATTAAATCCCCATGATTCGAACTGATCTGCATGATAATACGGGGTCCGGCCAAACTCGGTCATGTTAGCGAGGAGCGGTGTGCTGGAGAGGCTCTCCCCGGCCCGGCGGAAATCCTCCTCTGCGGAGAGAGCTTCCGGAAATATGCCGTCTGCGCCGGCCTCCCGGTACAGGGCTGCCCGCTCCATAGCTGCTTCCATTCCCTCCACGCCTTTGGCGTCGGTACGGGCAATAACGGCGAGCGTCGGAGCTACTTCTTTAATAACTTTAATCTTTTGAACCATTTCCTCAGCCGGTACCAGTTTTTTGCCGTTTAAATGTCCGCATTTTTTCGGGAGATCCTGATCTTCAATCTGCACGGCGGCTACCCCGGCTTCGGTCATTTCCCGCGCGGTGCGAGCCACATCAAGCACTCCCCCAAAGCCGGTATCAATATCAACGAGAAGAGGGAGCTTTGCTGCACGGACAATATCCCGGGCCCGTTCAGCGACTTCATGAGAATGAATGATTCCAAGGTCCGGCATCCCCCGGCTCGCTGTATAGGCAGCACCGGATAGATATAAAATATCAAAGCCGGTGTTTCTGGCGATCAATGCAGACATACTGTCATGAACACCGGGAATTTTCACCGCCGGCTTCTGCTTAATACGGTCGCGAAATAATTGCGCGAGTTCTTTTTGGGAGACAGGTTCTTCGGTTAGCCAACTCAATATATTTCCTCCTTTTAGTAAACCCAGTCTGACATAAAATGATGAACAGGAGTTTCTGCCAGCCGGTCATGGTCGAGCATTTGTTCGAGAAGCAGAGAGGCCTGTTTCGGCGGGTAGTGGGCATTCAGGTTCTGACGGCATTTTTCGATAATCTGCGGCTTGGCCTCTTCCCGGCGGCGCTGGTGGCCGAGTGGGTATTCCACTTCTGCTGGAGCGGTACTCGTGCCATCCATAAAGTGGACCTGGACCTGGTTGGGAATTGAACGCTTAGATGGATCCAAATAATCTTCGGTGTACTGTTTGTTTTCTTTAACGATCATTTTGTTCCGGAGCTGGTCAATCACAGGGTTTGCGGCAGCGGAATCTTCATAGTGATCAGCGTCAAGCCGGCCGAAGATCAACCCGACAGCTGTCATATACTGCAGGCAGTGATCCCGGTCCGCAGGATTTTGCAGCGGGCCGGTTTTATCGATAATACGGATAGCTGCTTCATGAGTAACAATATCGATGCGCTCAATATCCTGCAGCCGTTCTTTTACGTCCCCGTGCAGTTCGATAGCGGCTTCCACAGCGGTTTGGGCGTGGAATTCAGCCGGGAAGGAGACTTTGAATAACACGTGTTCCATCACATAAGCATCCATTTTTGGCACAGACAGCTCTTCTCCATTCATCATTACATCTTGAAAGCCCCAGCCTTTGGCAGAAAGAGCTGTAGCGTATCCCATTTCTCCTTTGACAG
The DNA here is from genome assembly GCF_900106595.1 of Marinococcus luteus. Lineage (GTDB taxonomy): Bacteria > Bacillota > Bacilli > Bacillales > Marinococcaceae > Marinococcus > Marinococcus luteus. The sequence continues at coordinate 289,668 of NZ_FNNC01000003.1, read as the reverse complement.
CCATTAAGGCGAGGCGTACCCCGCGGCTGGTGGCATCACCGGCAGCCCAGGATTTACGGGACCCGGCGTTAGGATAATGGCGGTAGGTGCGGAGACTGGAGTTATCCACCCATGCGTTGGAAACCGCGTTGATCATTTCCTGTTTGCTGCCGCCGAGCATATGGGTGACCACCGCCGTCGTAGCTACTTTAACGAGAAGTACATGGTCGAGCCCGACCCGGTTAAAGCTGTGATTTAAAGCGATGGATCCTTGAATTTCATGGGCTTTCACCATGGCGGTTAAAACGTCATCCATCGTCATGGGCTCTTTGCCTTCCGCTACGCGCTGCCGGCTTAAATAGTCAGCAGTGGCCAGGATGCCTCCAAGGTTATCTGAAGGGTGGCCCCACTCTTTGGCCAGCCATGTATCGTTATAATCGAGCCAGCGGATCGCGCATCCGATATTAAAAGCAGCATGCACCGGGTCGAGTTCAAACTGGGTGCCCGGCATGCGCGCACCGTTCGGGACGGTAGTGCCTGGCACAATAGGCCCCAGGTGCTTGGTGCACTCCGGATATCTTAATGCCAGAATTCCAGCCCCCAATGTATCCATTAATACATAGCGGGCGGTATCATACGCCTCGCTGCTTGAAATTTCCTGGTCATATACATAGTCGGCAATGTCGGTCAGTAAAGCATCTGTCTGCTGCATCGTCTGGTTCATCCTCATTTCCTCCTTTAGGTTAGCGTAATGCCCCGCGGCCCGGTGTAGTTGACTCTCGGGCGGAATAAACGGTTATTGCTGTGCTGCTCGATCACATGAGCTCCGAGTCCGGCCGCCCGTGATGCAAAAAAGATAGGCGTATACAGATCGATCGGGATGCCGAGCAGATAATACACCGGTGCTGCGTAGTAGTCGAGGTTTGGATGCAGTCCTTTTTCTTCTGCAATAAGCTCTTCACCGCGTACACACATATCATACAGGTCCATGCGGTCCTGCTTTTCCGCGAGTCGGTGCAGCGATTTTTTCATCAGCTGGGCGCGCGGGTCCATTTTTTTCATATACACCCGGTGGCCAAATCCCATGATCCGTTCTTTGTTGGCCAGTTTTTCCCGGAAGAGCCGCTCGACTCCGTCCGGGGTGCCGGCTTCCAGCAGCAGATGCATAACGGCTTCATTGGCTCCCCCGTGCAAAGGTCCTTTCAGAGAAGCCACCGCACCCGTGAAGGCGCCATACATATCGGCCTGTGTGGAGGCAATCACCCTGGCTGCAAAGGTAGAGTTAGGCATTTCATGCTCAATGTAAGCCACAAGAGACTGGTCAAACACTTCGGTTTCCAATGCTGTAGGCGTTTTCCCGGTGAGCATGTGAAGCATATTGGCACTAAAAGACATCGAAGAGTCTGGAGATATCAGTGGTTCCTGCTGCTGCGTACGATAACTGCCGGACATGATGGCAGGTATAGCGCCCAGCAGTTTGACCGCTTTTTCCTGATTGGCTTCTGCGGAATGGTCATGCATATGCTTCTCTGAGCCGCCAAGCAGGGAAATGCCGGTACGGAGCATATCCATGGCGCTCATCGAAGCCGGAAATAATGAAAAGGAAGAAGTCAGGGCTTCCGGAAGCTCCAGCTGTTGATAAAGGAGGTCCTGGAACGATTCCTTCTCCGCTGCCTTTGGAAGAGAGCCGTAAAGAAGCAAATGAGCAACATCCAAAAAATGACGGTTTTCCGCTAATTCAATAAGGTCGTATCCGCGTATAACAATTTGTTCCTGCTCGACATCAAGGTAGGAAATCGACGTCTCGGCGGCAATAATACCTTCGAGGCCGGGGCTGTACTCGTTTTCTGCAGACATAGTGGTGCCTCCTTTATTTTTAAAGCGTTTTCAAAAACGGTTAAAAATATAAGCTGCTTCTTTGTATAATTGTATACAATTATTTGGAAAAAGGCAAAACCCTTTTCGACGAGCTGCTAAAATGAAGAAATATGAAATTCAAGCGTTTCCTTTGCAGAGGCTAAGCTTCTGCGAATATGGGCACGCATGTAATGCTCGGCGGCCGGGCCGTCTTTCTGTTCGATAGCAGCCAGGATTTTTTCGTGTTCAGATACTGGAGTGTCGATTGTGTAATCAGGGTGCCTGTAGCCGCTGAGTCGACGGTATCTTTCGAGACGGCTGTTTAGCTGGTTTAAAAACTGAACTGCCGTAGGCGAAGCGTGTTCATACAATAAATGATGAAAGCGGCTGCCGTACGTAATGGAAGTAAATCGTTCATCTGCTTCAGCCATGTGCAGAAGCGCTTCTTTCATAGCTGCTGCAGCCTCAGAAGAGGCCCGCATGGCAGCTTCTTTAGCCACAAGCCCTTCGAGCGCTTCCCGGACAGCAAAAATATCGACGGCTTCTTCGATACTGAGCGTCTGGACTTCCATACGGCCATTCGCTTTTTTTACAATTAATCCTTCGAGTTCAAGACGGTAGAGCGCCTGACGGAGCGGGGTGCGGCTTACTGCGATTTCTTCGGTTAACTGTTCCTCACGAAGCGCCTGCCCCGGGGAATAACGAAATTCAATAATGTTTTGCTTTAAAGCTTCGTAGGCTAAATCGCTTACGGATACACGGCGTCTCTGCACAGGCCGTCGCTCCTTTCGGTTTGATTTTATCTATTATAGCAAAAAAGAGACCGGCACCGGGCCGGACTCTTTATTCAGGATTTTTCTCCGACCGTGGTGCGACCCGGAAGGCGCGGAAGGTGTACGTAAACATGGCGAGGGCGAACAGGGAAATCAGAGTCAGAGCGAGATAAACGTTAGAATAAATGGCGCTGTTGCCTCCGGATGCAAACGGGTTCAACGAAGTGGTCACGCCCTGAATTTCCAGCACAGCTCCAAAGATTGCGCTGCTGAAAGCTCCGGCCATGAAGTTCATCAGGTTGAACATGCCGATGCCGACGCCTGTTTCATTTTCTTCAAGGACAGAAGATAAAATATTGGCGGTCGAGCTCTGGATCAGGGGAAAGCCTATATAAGCAATGATTAGGACCACAGAGACCGCGACCGCGGAAACACCGGCAAATCCAGAAAGCAGCATTGTTCCAAAAGCAATGAAAACCAGGGCGGCGATAACGACTACTTTTGGACCGTGGCGATCTGCCAGGTCGCCCCCGGTGCGTCCGAGAAAGCCGGCAAGGATTGCTCCCGGAAAGATAACAAGACCGATCTGGGTAGTGGAAAGTTCATACAGCTCTCTGGTCATCAGCGGAATGATAAATAAAAGGCCGAACATGCTGCAGACTCCGAGAAAGCTCGTCAAAATGGTCACGGTGTAGTATTTGTTTTTCAGAAGGGACGGGCGGATAAACGGATCATCCGCTTTCGCCGTCCGAACAGCGAAAACAGCCATAAAGACGATAAACATAAGAAGAAAGATCCATTGAAGAGTAGTCACGAACAGTAAAATTCCGGCTATCGCTGCTCCGAAAAGAGCGGCGCCTAAATAATCGATAAACCCGGAACGTTTTTCTTCATCCGGCAGCCATTTTCTAAGAAAAGGAAGGGCTAAAAGCGATAGAATAGAAAATAAAAATAAGTAACGCCAGCTGAGCCATCCCCCGAGCAGCCCGCCAACAATCGGCCCCACACCGGAAGCGAAGGCTACTGTGGAGGAAATCAGGCCAAAAACGCGGCCTTTATCCTCCGGGAAAAAGCGGGCAGGTATCACAAACCCGAGTGCGGGAATGGTTGCTCCGCCTGCTGCCTGGAGCACGCGGGCGACGAGAAGCATGGCAAAGCTTTGAGAAAAAAGGCCGAGCGTTGCCCCGGCGGCAAAAAGGATGATGCCAAAGGTGAGCAGGGCTTTAATAGAATAAAAATCTGCTAATTTTCCGTACATCAAAGCCCCGATAGCGTAGACCATAATGTACGAGGTGAGTACCCAGCTGACCTGGGAGGAAGGGATGCCAAAATATGACTGGATATCCGGAATCGCCACGTTAAACATAGTGCCGTTCATAACTGCGATGGTTAAAATCAAAGCCACCAGAAAAATAAGCTTCTTTTTCTGGGCCGGACCGACGTGTATAGATTCATTCGTCATAAAATTTCACGCTTTCTATTGTTAGTTTCAGGGAAGTTGGTTTTGTATGGAACTATCATATATTAACTGAAACAAAACCTGGAAACAAATATAATGAACGAGGGCGTTCAGACGCCTTGATGAATCACAAAGTCGTCATTCTCGTCTTTAAGATTATGTGATAATATAAAGTGGTGGATTTGTGTATATGAAAAAATTACTGGGAAATGTATCTCAGCTGATTTTTACTGTGTTATAAAGACTTATTACATAGGCTGCGGCTATAGGTGGCAGGTCTGCATCATGCAGACTATAGAAAATTTAGAATAGGAGAGTCTCACTTTGTATATAGATATAGATGGGGTTAACGTGAACTACCATGTGTCCGGCGAAGGGGAAGATGTCGTCTTATTGCATGGATGGGGCGCAAACATTCAAGCATTTGCCCCAGTGCATCAATCGCTGGAAAAGAACTTCCGGGTCTGGTCGATTGATTTTCCAGGCTTCGGTCAAAGCGGGGAGCCACCCGAATCCTGGACGGTCGGTGATTATACCGAGATGCTGAAAAAATGGCTGCAGAAAACCGGTATAGATAATCCGATTCTCATCGGTCACTCCTTTGGGGGCCGGGTGTCGATTAAGTACGCAGCAGACAACCCGGTGAAAAAAATTATTCTGGTGGACAGCGCGGGTGTAAAGCCAAAACGAAAGCTGAAATATTACGTGAAAGTATATACGTATAAAACCTTTAAAAAGCTGCTGAAGCTGCCTGGATTAAAAAACCGTGAGCAGGAAATTCTAGGTAAAGTCAAAGGCCGGGTTGGATCGGCAGATTATCAAAATGTTTCCGGGGTGATGCAGCAGACTATGGTGAAGGTAGTCAATGAAGACCTGCAGCACCATTTTGAGCATGTTACGCCTCCGGTGCTGCTCGTATGGGGAGAAAATGACGAGGCAACTCCTGTATCGGATGCCAGGATTATGGAACAGAAGATGCCAAATGCAGGCCTTGTGGTACTGCGAGGGGCCGGCCATTATTCGTACATTGACAATTTAAATGAGTTTTTAATTATTATTGATCACTTTTTAAGAAACGAAGATCAGGGGGCCGCACAGCATGATTAACACTATATTAGCGATTTTATACCTGGCGGCTTGGGCTTTTTACACTGTGCGCTTTACGAAACGAAGCACACATATGCTCCAGCAGAATTCTTACAAGAATGAGCGCTTCTGGGGATGGGTTAAAGGCCATATCTCGAGGGCGTTTCCGATCCGGAATACGATCGGCCTTATAGCTGTTGTGCCGTTTCTTTTCGGAGCAGAAGTATTAGGCCTGATTATTGGCTTTCTTTACTTTTTGTTTATGGCTCTGACTATGCCGCAGCTGAAGGAAAAGAAGGCGCTGGTAGTCACGGCGCGGGTGAAACGGCTGTTTATCACGATCGGTGTTCTCTTCGCGCTATTCACTGTAGCAGGGCTTCTGCTCGGTAACACGGCTTTATTTTATACGTATGGATGGCTCGTGTTTTTAACAGTCATTGCGACGATTCTTACGTATTTTATTACGATGGGCGCGAACTATATTAACTATCCAATGGAACGAAAAATCAGCCAGCATTACGTCAATGATGCAGAACGAATTATTAAATCGATGCCGGACCTTGAAGTTATAGGGATCACGGGAAGCTACGGAAAAACAAGTACGAAGCATATGCTTGAAACAGTTCTTTCATCTGAATTTAATACGCTCATGACACCGGAAAGCTACAATACACCGATGGGTGTGACGAAAACGATCCGGACGATGCTGAAGCCTTACCACGAGATCTTTATTGCTGAGATGGGCGCGAAAAGGCCGGGAGACATTGAAGAAATCTGTGACATTGTGCACCAACGGTACGGCGTTTTAACGGCGGTAGGCGAGCAGCACCTCGAAACCTTCAAAACGCTCGATAATATTAAAAAAACCAAATTTGAAATTGTCGAAACGCTTCCGCAGGAAGGTACTGCTTTTGTGAATAAAGACGATGAAAACATTATGAGCTACGAGCAGCAGAACCAATGCCGGACGATTTACTACGGCATTGATGCCGAAGATCTGCACTACCGGGCTAAAAATATTGGCTACTCTTCCAAAGGAACGTCATTTACCGTGGTGAAATATGACGGCACCACTGCAGAGATTCAGACTAAACTGCTCGGACGCCATAATATTTATAATATTTTAGCTGCCGTGGCTATTGGGTCCGAAAAAGGTATCTCGTTTGAAAAAATAGCGAGAGCACTACGGAAAGCACAGCCGGTGGAACACCGTCTGGAGCTGAAAAAAACGAACGGAAACATTACGATTGTTGATGACAGCTTTAATTCCAATCCGGTTGGCTCTAAGATGGCTATGGAAGTATTGAGTCATATGCCGGAATACAAAATTGCCATAACCCCGGGAATGATCGAGCTTGGGGAAAAAGAGTACGAATTAAATAAAGCGCTCGGTACTTACATGGCAGATGCGTGTGATTTCATTATTTTGGTCGGGAAAAAACAGACTGTACCGCTTCAGGATGGATTAAAAGAAAAAAATTATCCGGAAGAGCAGCTGTACGTTGCCTCAGATCTTCAGGACGCCCTGGCAAAAATGAACGAAATCGCCACCCAGCCATCCGTAGTACTGCTTGAAAATGACCTTCCGGATTCATTCAACGAGTAAAGACATAGGGAGTGGAATAATATGAAAACGAGAATAGGAGTATTTTTCGGCGGCATATCTGTCGAACACGAGGTTTCTGTCATTTCAGCTGTACAGGCTATGGAATCCATGGATGAAGACCGGTACGAAATTGTTCCGATTTATATCAGTAAAGAGCGAAAATGGTATACCGGCGATATTTTAAGGGACATTGAAGCCTACAAAGACATGTCGAAATTATTGAACGAGGCTCAGCAGGTACTGATTACGTACGGAGAAGAAGACAATGTTGTCCTTCAGAAAAAGCCTGCACCTAAATTCGGCAAAAAAGAAGTGGCAGCCATTGATGTTGCTTTTCCAATTGTCCACGGAACGTTCGGCGAAGACGGAGCGCTTCAAGGGTTGTTTGAGCTTTACGGCCTGCCTTACGTTGGCTGCGATGTAGCCTCTTCGGCCGTAGGCATGGACAAAGTGATGATGAAACAGATTTTGAGAGACTCCCGTCTGCCGGTGCTGAATGATGTCTGGTTCTATAGCAACCACTGGGCAGAGGATACCGAAAGCGTCATCGCTATGATTGAAGAAAGTGTTCCTTATCCGGTAATTGTAAAACCGGCTAACCTTGGTTCAAGTGTGGGTATCGGCACAGCAAAAAACCGGGAAGAACTGGAACAGGCGGTTGAAGAAGCCACTGAATTCGCAGGGAAAATTCTCGTGGAAAAAATGCTCGAAGGTATGACAGAGGTGAACTGCTCTGTTGTAGGTGACTATGAAGACGTAGAAGCTTCGGTAATCGAAAAGGTACTCAAAACAGATGAAATATTGAGCTACAAAGACAAATACCAGGGCGGCAAAAACGGAAGCTCGTCCAAGGGGATGGAAGCGACAGATCGGGAAATCCCGGCGCCAATCACAGAAGAAAAAGCAGGCGAAGTACGGGAACTTGCCAAAGATACGTTCCAAATTCTTGGCTGCAGTGGTGTCTCCCGAATTGATTTCCTGATTGAGGACAGCACTGAAACAGTGTTTGTGAATGAAATCAATACGATCCCAGGCTCGCTTTCCTTCTATCTGTGGGACCCGGCTGGGAAGAGCTACAGCGAATTGATTCACCAGTTGATTCAATTGGCGTTGAAGCGGAAACGGGAAAGGGAAAAATTGACGTTTTCGATCGATTCCAATCTGTTTTCTCTTCAAAACGGCCAAGGAAGCAAAGGTGGCACAAAAACAGGCTCTGCATCTAATCGATAATAATTGTTCAGCCGGCCTTATATATTGGGCCGGCTTTTTATATGCTGACAGAATGAAAAGAAAAAATATCAAACTTTTTTGAATATAGTAATTTGGTTGCAAGAGAGAAAAAAATGCTTTAGAATACTTTATTGTAGCAATGAAAGAAAAACTCAATTCAGCTTATGGCCCGTTGGTCAAGTGGTTAAGACACCGCCCTTTCACGGCGGTAACACGGGTTCGAATCCCGTACGGGTCACCATACATAAAGCTGTTTTTGCCGATAGGCATGTAGCGGGTTTTCCACACGCCGGTCTAGCTCAATTGGTAGAGCAACTGACTTGTAATCAGTAGGTTGGGGGTTCAAGTCCTCTGGCCGGCACCATGTGGAGGGGTAGCGAAGTTGGCCAAACGCGGCGGACTGTAAATCCGCTCCTTCGGGTTCGGCGGTTCGAATCCGTCCCCCTCCACCATTTATACGAGCCATTAGCTCAGTTGGTAGAGCATCTGACTTTTAATCAGAGGGTCGGAGGTTCGAATCCTCCATGGCTCACCATTGTAATTATCCATGCTTTGAACTGCGGAAGTAGTTCAGTGGTAGAACACCACCTTGCCAAGGTGGGGGTCGCGGGTTCGAATCCCGTCTTCCGCTCCATTATTTGACGAGCAGGGTAAGCAGTGATAGTATGAACAATATTGATTTGTATATAGATTGTGCGGGTGTAGTTTAGTGGTAAAACCTCAGCCTTCCAAGCTGATGTCGTGGGTTCGATTCCCATCACCCGCTCCATTTTTGTTAGATCAAATATGCTCAGGGGGCCTTAGCTCAGCTGGGAGAGCGCCTGCCTTGCACGCAGGAGGTCAGCGGTTCGATCCCGCTAGGCTCCACCAAACAATACAAACGTATTCAGCCTGCAGGGCTGATTTTTTTATGTCAATTTTAAGGCTTTTAACCCTCCGGGGATGAATGTCTGAAAGAATCATGGTAGAATACGCGGGCATAGTAAAACTCTTATGCATTTACGAAGAGTGCATAAGAGTTTTACGGGACATAAGCTCATATTTATTTAAAAGAACATCCAGCTCCTTACTTAAAGCCAGGACATCATCCGAAATCAGGGAAGCCGTATGATCGGAAGTCAGTTGATGGAGTCTGTCTCTTGTTTGTTCTATCTCCTGCCGTAAATATTGTTGAGACAAACGTTCTTCACCTCCTATTTGTTTCGTGTTTACATTATTACCCATTCTAACTCATTTTCAAAGGTATTTATGCCATATTTTCCAAAATGTGACTATGGTTCTAGAGGGGGCATAAATAGTAATATGGATAAAGATAGGGGCTGAAAATCGTGTTACAATTGGCTGAATTGAAAAAATTACCATCATAAAGATGGGTTAAACAGCCGAATGCTGTTAAATAAATGAAACGGATAGACTCATTGAACGTATGTATAGTCCCACGAGGTGGAGGTCGCCAAATGGATGCAACAGTGAAACGGCTAGTGAAAGAAGTGAAAAAAGACGGGGATCAGGATGCTTTCCGGGAATTGGTTGATTTGTACAAGGACAAGGTATATCAAATCGCCTACCGAATGGTGGGCAATGCCTATGAAGCTCAAGATATGGCCCAGGAAGCGTTTTTAAGAGCATATGCCAATATTGAAAGCTATGATGAAAAAAGAAAATTCTCCACCTGGCTTTTCCGTATTACTACAAATCTTTGCATCGACCGTCTCCGTAAGAAAAAGCCGGACTATTCCCTGGATGCAGAAATACCCGGTGCGGATGGGCTCGATGGATATTCGCAGCTTTCTTCGCCGGACAAACTGCCGGATGAACAGGTCGTGACTATGGAAATGCAGGAATGGGTGCAGGAAGGAATATTGAAGCTGCCGCCAAAATACCGGACAGCTATCGTCCTCCGCTACATTGAAGATCTTTCCATTCAGGAAATCAGTGAGATACTGGACCTTCCCGAAAATACGGTGAAAACGCATGTGCACAGGGGGCGCGAAGCTTTAAGAAAACATTTGGGAAACACGTGAATGAGGGGGGTGGGACCATGGCTTTAAACGAGCGGGAGGAAGAGTACATCCAGCGCTACATTGACGGCGATATGGATGAACGTGAAAAGGAAAAGTTCCATACGTATATCAAAGAAAATCCGGAATGTGTGCACCGTCTCCAGGAATTGAAGCGGACAGTGACAATAGTGCAGGGAACTTCGCACGTTTGGGCTCCAGAGACTTTTACCGACAGCATTATGAAAGAACTGCCTAAGAAAAGAAAACGCACAGCCTGGAAATCATGGTCCAGGCAGCATCCTGTGCTGGTTGCAGTTTCCATGTTTATTGTGCTGATGGCTTCAAGCGTACTGTTTGCCTGGAATGATCAGTCGGGGGCTGAAATGACGGTTACTGGCGACCGGGAGAACGTAAATATTGATTATGATAATAACGCAGTAATCATACCGGAAGATGAAACGGTACAGGGGGATTTAACCGTTAGAAACGGAGAAGTGGATGTACACGGGAACGTAAACGGTGACCTTACGGTAATTAACGGGGAACCCTACATGGCTTCAGCCGGAAGCGTTTCCGGCAATATTGAGGAAGTGGACCAGGTGCTCGAGTGGATCTGGTACCATACGAAACGAATAAGTCAGGAAGCCTGGCATATGGATGATGAAGAAGCGGCATAAGAAAGATGTTTATAAACAGCAGCAGGCTTTCAGCAGAGCGTGCTGCTGTTTGCATATTATTCAGGAAACAGACTGCATAATAAAATTGCCGAAAATCCGAATAAAGCACGCAGAGAATAGAAGTGATTGTGATATAATATAAACGTTACTTTGCTTACGTAAGAGAATCAATTGGAGGAAGTGCCATGTTTGCTGGACAAGATTTCGATTTACTTAACATCATACGAATTGTCGTAGACATATCGCTGGTGGCGTATGTCATTTACAAAGCGATCACGATTATCCGGGGCACTCGGGCCGTCCAGCTGGTAAAAGGCATTGCTGTTATTTTAGCTGTTTGGTTTATAAGCAGTTTTTTTGGTTTGCGGACGCTTCAATGGATTATGGGGAACTCGGTTACATACGGACTGCTTGCCATTATTATTATATTTCAGCCGGAACTCCGGCGTGCCCTTGAACAGCTCGGCAGAGGAAGGCTCTTCGGAAGAGCTTCTTACGTAGAAGAAGATGAAACGTTAAAAACCATTGATGCCATTATGAAATCAACAAAGTATATGGCGAAGCGGCGCATTGGGGCGCTGATTTCCATCGAACGCGAAACAGGAATGAATGATTATATTGAAACCGGCATTTCCATGGATGCAAACATTACATCAGAACTGCTGATTAATACTTTTATTCCGAATACTCCGCTTCATGATGGGGCGGTAGTGATGAGAGAAAACAAAATAGCTGCCGCTGCCTGCTATCTCCCCTTGTCAGAAAACCCCTTTATTTCAAAGGAACTGGGCACAAGGCACCGTGCCGCTCTTGGGGTGAGTGAAGTAACGGACGCACTTACGCTGGCTGTGTCAGAAGAAACCGGCAGCATTTCCATTACTAAAAACGGAGACCTTCACCGTGATGTTGATGAAGAAACACTTCGTAAGATGCTTGAAAAGGATTTGATGGCAGAAAACAATACATCGAGTATCTGGCAGTGGGGAGGGACAAAGGATGGATAAGCTTTTTGCAAACAAGTGGTTTGTCCGCTTTCTCTCTCTTGCTTTTGCCGTTATGCTTTACTTAATTGTGAATATGGACCCTACAGTAAATAATGCCGGGGTGGGACCGGACGGAGAAGATCAGACATATACCATTGAAGATGTGAACATTACCCCAGAATACAATGAAGAAGAATATGCTGTTACAAATATGACAGAAAATGCGGATGTTACGCTGTCAGGTTCCCAGACGGCCATTATGCTGTTTCGCCTGTCCCGGTCGGACAGTTATGAATTATATTTAGACATGCAGAACCTGGGCGCCGGAACACATAACGTTCAGGTAAGCCACCGTGATTTTCCGACTGATCTGGAAGTGACTCCGTCACCGGAGTACGCGACGGTGACGCTTGAAGAAAGGGAAGAAACAACCTTTCCGCTTGAGACACAAATTTTAAATGAAGAGCAGAACGAAGAATTCTCTTTTGGGAACCCCACCGTCAGTCCGGAGGAAGTGACGGTGAGCGGGGCTGGTACAGTTATTGAACAGATCGATCGGGTGGTCGCCCAGGTGGATGTTTCAGAAGCGGATGGAGACATCAATGGAAATTTTCCAATAGTAGCGCTAGACGCGGAAGGTAATGAATTGGATGTAAATACAGAACCGCAGGAAGCATCAGTGGAGTTGTCTGCTGATGCTCCTTCAAAAGAGGTGCCGGTGAACGTAGAAAGAACAGGCAGTCTAAATACGGGTGCAGCTATTAGTGAAGTTATCGCTTCTGATGAAGAAGTGACTATTTACGGCAGCGAGGAAGCTGTACAGAATACAGACAGCATTAATGCAGCTCTGGATTTGAATGAAGTCGATGAAAGCGGCACATATGAACTGGATGTACAGTTGCCGGAAGGCATCCAGCGGACTAATCCAGAGGAGCTGAGTGCTTCTGTGACAGTAGCGGGAGAGGAACAGGCTACGCTTGAAAATGTGCCTATTTCTATCGTGAATCTGCCTTCCGGGGCTTCAACCAGCTGGGTGGCCCCTTCATCGGGACAAATGGATGTGCAAATATATGGAGAGGCTGGGGCACTTGAAGGCGTCAGTGCGGAAGATATTACATTAGAGGCTCTCTGGAGCGGCAGTGGCTCATCTAATGAAGAATCTTACACTCTTCCTGTTGAAGCGAGCGGCCCGGAAGGCATACAGGTTTCTCCGGCTAGAGATGATGTGGAAGTAAGCCTCCAACAGGAAGAAAACGACGAGGAAACGGAAGAAGAAACAGAACCGGAAAGTGAAGCCCCGGACGAAGAGCAAAACGAAAATACAGATGACCCCGAAGAGTCTGGTCAAAATGACGGGGACGGCGACTCTTCCGGGCAGGATGACGACCCGACAGAAGATACAGACAATGGAAGTGGCTCAGACGAACAGGATACAGAAACAGATCCGCAAACAGATACTGGGGACACAGAAGAAGATGGAGCCGGAGACACAGAAGAAACTCCTGCAGAAAATGAAGAAGAAGTTCCTGCGGAAGAAAATAATGAAACGGACGAGGAACAGCAGTAAATACCATCAGGGAATTGTGTAAGAATAAAGGAGAGATTTAACCATGGGGAAATATTTTGGTACAGATGGAGTCAGGGGCGTGGCCAATACAGAGCTGACACCGGAATTTGCTTTCCGGCTCGGACGTGCGGGCGGTTATTTGTTAACAAAAGATCATGAACATCCAAAAGTATTAATAGGCAAGGATACGCGGATCAGCGGGGAAATGCTTGAAGGAGCGATGGTCGCTGGACTTCTTTCTATAGGAGTGGAAGTGATGCGTCTTGGAACCATTACCACGCCGGGAGTGGCTTATTTAACCAGAGCAGTCAGTGCTCAGGCGGGGATTATGATTTCCGCTTCGCATAACCCGGTGGCAGATAACGGCATCAAATTTTTCGGAGCAGATGGATTCAAGCTGAATGACGATCAGGAAGCGGAAATAGAGCGCCATCTTGAAGGAGACGACCAGATGCCTCGTCCGGTGGGGGGGCAGCTTGGAAGCGTTAATGATTATTTTGAAGGCCGTCAGAAGTATCTCCAGTTTTTGAAAAATACAGTCAGTGAGGACTTTTCGAGTCTGCATATCGCTCTCGACTGCGCAAATGGGGCAGCTTCTTCTTTAGCCCCGCATTTAATGGCAGATCTTGAGGCCGATATTTCTACTATTGGGAACAACCCGGACGGAATTAATATTAACGAGGGTGTCGGCTCCACACATCCGGAAGCTTTGGCTGCTTACGTCGTTGAAAAAGGGGCGGACCTCGGTCTTGCCTTTGACGGCGACGCGGACCGGCTGATTGCTGTAGATGAGAACGGAAATATTGTTGATGGCGACCAGATTATGTATATTTGCGGCAAGCATCTGAAGCAGGAGCTGATGCTGAACAAAAACACGGTAGTAACAACGATTATGAGCAATATAGGTCTGCATAAAGCCCTTAAAGAGATTGACGTTGAAACAGTTCAGACAAAAGTAGGCGACCGTCATGTAATGGAAGAAATGCGGGCAAATGGATACAGCCTGGGAGGAGAACAATCCGGGCACCTGATCTTCCTTGATCTGACTACTACAGGAGATGGAATGCTAAGCGCACTGCAGCTCGTGGATATGGTGAAAAAATCAGGCAAAAAATTATCGGAGCTTGCCGCTGAAATGCCGAGATTTCCACAAAAACTGGTTAACGTCCGCGTAACAGATAAATTCCAGGTGGAAAATAATCCAAAGGTTAAAGAAGTAATAGACCGGATTGAAGCGGAAACGGGGGACAAAGGAAGAATCCTTGTGCGCCCTTCTGGCACCGAGCCGCTTGTGCGGGTGATGGCAGAAGCTGAAACAGAAGAACTTTGCAACAATTACGTAAAAGAAATTGCGGACGTGGTTCAGACGGAAATGGGTCTGGATTAATAACATAAAGAACGCCGGGTGTCCGAGCCCGGCGTTCTTTATGTTTAAAATATAGTAATTTCGGTAAAGTGCATCTGGTGCGTAACTTTTTCTTGCAAATTGCGACTAACAGTAGGTATTTCTAAAAAAACAGGAAATATACATATTTGCATGAAAAAATTTCACAATTTCACAATTGATTACAGTACGAAGATAGAGTAGTATTATGTATAAATCTAGTGAAGAAAGGAGCAGGAGTAAAGTTTCATTATTGAAAGCGCTTGGACTGTTTTGGAACGAATAGCAAAACAGTTGACGAGGTGGAGGTTTATCGAGTAATCGGCGGATGCCTCCCGGCTGCATGTCTCAGCTGAAAGTGCTGGCTCAAATCATGAAGGCGACTTCGTGGCTAAAGGCCAGGACACAGGCATAAAAGCAGTATTGACTGGTAAATAGAATTGTCACTCATAAAAATAACATCAATAAAAATTAAACGAGACGAGTGGGGCATCAGCAAATGTCCCGCGACATATGCTTGTGCCCCGCTGGTTATAGGAGGTATCCACGTATGTGTGGAATTGTAGGATATATTGGAAACGAGCAGGCGTCGGACATTTTGTTAAAGGGTCTTCATAAACTCGAATACCGGGGGTATGATTCTGCAGGTATAGCGGTAGTAGACAATGACGGAGTTAGTGTATACAAGGAAAAAGGACGCATTGCCGCTCTCGAGGAAACGGTAAACGGTCAGGCAACTGGTACGATCGGGATCGGTCACACGCGCTGGGCGACACACGGAGCACCGAGCCGGGACAATGCGCATCCGCATCAAAGCATCAGCGGCCGCTTTACGCTTGTACACAACGGTGTTATTGAGAACTATCAGCAGCTCCAGCAGCATTACCTTGACAGAGTGTCTCTTCGCAGCCAGACTGATACGGAAATTATCGTGCAGCTTGTAGAAAAGTTCAGCCAGGAAGGGCTTAAAACAGAAGCTGCCTTCCGGCGTACTCTGGCTCTTCTAAAAGGATCCTACGCTTTGGCATTAATCGACAACGATGACGAAGAAACCATCTATGTCGGAAAAAATAAGAGTCCGCTCCTCGTTGGTTTAGGAGAAGGGAAAAACGTTATTGCTTCGGATGCAATGGCAATGCTTCACACGACGAAGCAGTTTATTGAAATTATGGATGAAGAAGTCGTTATCGTGACACGCGATTCTGTGCAGGTAAAAGACCTGGAAGGAACCGTTCAGACCCGCGAGCCTTTTGTGACAGACATTGATGAGTCTGATACAGAAAAGGGCACTTATGAGCACTTTATGCTCAAGGAGATTGATGAGCAACCATTTGTTATTCGTAACATCATCCAGAAATACCAGGATGAAGACGGCGACATTAAGCTTGAAGAAGATATTCGTGCGGCGATCAATCATTCTGACCGTATTTATATTCTAGCAGCTGGTACAAGCTATCATGCTGGGCTTGTAGGTAAGGAAATGATAGAAAAAATTGGGCAGAAGCCGGTGGAAGTACACATCGCGAGCGAGTTTTTGTATAACCAGCCGCTTCTTTCTGAAAAGCCGTTGTTTATCTTTATTTCCCAAAGCGGGGAAACTGCCGACAGCCGTGGTGTGCTCGTAAATGTAAAAAAACAGGGACACCCGTCAATCACGATTACGAACGTTCCGGGATCGACGCTCTCCCGTGAGGCAGACTTTACGCTCCACACGTACGCCGGTCCTGAGATTGCAGTTGCTTCGACGAAAGCCTATACTGCTCAGATGGCTGTAATGTCCATTCTTGCTATGGACATTGCCCGGGCCCGTGACATTGAATCTGATTTTAACGCTATTCAGCAGCTTGGGCTCGCTGCCAACGCCATGGAGACTCTATGTGACCAAAAAGACGTTATGGAAGGTATTGCGAAAGAATATTTGAGTGAAACGCGCAACTGCTTCTTTATCGGCCGCGCGCTCGACTATCACGTTGTGCTTGAAGGTGCGTTAAAGCTGAAAGAAATTTCATATATTCAGGCTGAAGGGTTTGCCGGAGGCGAACTGAAGCACGGCACAATTGCGTTGATTGAAGAAGGCACACCGGTCATTGCCGTAACGACGCAGAACCATGTGAACTTAAATACGCGCGGCAACCTGCAGGAAGTGGTGGCCCGCGGCGCGAAGCCGTGCGTGATTGCTTCAGAAATAAACCAGCAGGAAGGCGATAATATCGTGCTTCCGGACATGCATGAAGTGATGACGCCGATCGTTTCGGTCATCCCACTGCAGCTTATCTCTTATTATGCAGCGATGCACCGCGGCTGCGATGTAGACAAACCGCGCAACCTGGCAAAAAGCGTGACTGTTGAATAGTTAAAAGTTCGGCAGGACAGTAAATATACACTAAGTGCCCATTGGAAAAAATCCAATGGGTCTTTTTTTATAAGTGAAGACTGAATGGAACAGAGAAATAAAATGGAAATATGATACTAAATTAACTTCGGCTGAAACAACTATAATTTATAGGAATTTTTAACGGTAATAGGTATAATGAGAGGTAGATGTTGCACTTAACCTCTGTCCTTAAAGCATTATACAAAAACGGAAAAATCACGTGTTAAACCGGAAGTTTCCCGGCAATGTCACAGACCCAATAGACAGCCTTTTTCCAGAAAGTTAAAAGCAGAGTACATATCCAGCCGAGGCGGCTGAAAATTTTTGCACCATAGTAAGTATTTATTAAGTACATCAAAGTGAGGGTGAAGCGGTTGTCGTATCTGTTGTTATTAATTGGTTTTGCGCTTTTGATTAAAGGAGCCGACTTTTTTGTGGACGGTGCCTCGAAAATTGCTGGTAATTTAAAGGTGTCCCCGCTTTTAATCGGGCTGACAATTGTTGCCTTTGGCACAAGCTCTCCGGAAGCAACAGTGAGTGTCCTTGCTGCTCTGGAAGGCAACGCAGGTGTCGCCCTTGGTAATGTAATCGGAAGCAATATCTTCAACATTACGCTGGTAATTGGCGTTACCGCTTTAATTGCCCCGCTTGCTGTCGAAAATGAAACAGTGAGAAAAGAGATTCCTTTCACGCTGCTTGCGGGGGTCGCGCTTCTTATTCTAATGAGTGATACTGCTCTTCAGGCGCTTAGTGAAAATGTAATTACACGCAGTGATGGCTTTGTGTTTCTGCTGTTTTTTACCGTGTTTTTATATTATATATTTGAAGTCGCTCGAAGAAACCGGGCTGCTCAGACAAATGACCAGAGTGCCCCGGCCGCTCCTTGGACAAAAAATATACTGCTGACAGTCGGCGGGCTTGCGGCCATTATTTTTGGCGGGGACCTGGTGGTCGACAGCGCGACTGAAATTGCGCTTACGTTTGGTATGAGTGAAACACTGGTGGGTCTGACTATCGTTGCCATTGGCACCTCTTTGCCGGAGCTGATTACATCGATTACAGCGGCAATTAAAAAAGAAACAGACATAGCTATCGGCAATATTGTCGGAAGCAATATTTTTAACATTTTCTTTGTTCTCGGCGCTGCTTCCGTGATCTCACCGCTCGCTGTAGAAAGCAAAATTTTTATGGACATTTCGCTTATGATTATTCTGACAGTGATCCTGCTCGTTTTTTCGAGAACCAATTTCAGAATTGGCCGCCGGGAAGGTGCTGTTCTTGCAGCTGCGTACATTATTTATCTGATTTATATTATTCTCCGAAATTAGATATAATTGTTGAACTGCCTGGGGCTGCCGGGCAGTTTTTTCAGTGTCATTTTCAGGTGCCTCCGGTTACAAATGTTTACTATTTCCTGTTAGCAGGTAACTAAAAGAAGTATTACCTCAACAATGAAAAGGAGCACTGATATAGATGGATATTAATAAACAGCAGCTGGGCGGACAGCCAAAGCAGAGCCAGTCAGAGCAGCCGGGCATTGAATCAGAGATGAAGCCATTGCCCATCCAGCCTCTCGATTATAAAGGGAGCGGAAAGCTTACAGACCGGGTGGCGTTGATTACCGGTGGGGACAGCGGTATCGGCCGCGCAGTGGCGATTGCCTATGCAAAAGAAGGCGCCCATGTCGTCATTAATTATTTGGAGGAAGAGCAGAGTGACGCTGATGAAACGAAAAAACTGATAGAAAACGAAGGCGTAGAGGCTTTGCTTCTGCCCGGCGATGTTTCGGAGGAAGAGACGTGCAAATCGTTGATTGAAAAGACAGTGAACGAATTCGGCAAACTCGATATTCTTGTAAATAATTCTGCGATTCAGTTTCCAACGAGCGACCTGCAGGACATTTCGTTGGAACAATGGGATAAAACATTCAAAACCAATTTATATTCCGTTTTTCATATGACCAAATTTGCGATTCCGCATTTAAAAGAAGGAAGCTCTATTATCAACACTACTTCCATTAATCCGTATACGGGCAACCCGAATCTGATTGATTACACGTCCACCAAAGGGGCTATTAACGGCTTTACCCGCAGTATGGCAGCCAACCTTGTCGGTAAAGGTATCCGGGTGAATATGGTAGCGCCGGGGCCAATCTGGACGCCGCTGATTCCATCCACGTTCGACGAAGATTCGGTGGCGGAATTCGGTGCCTCAGCCCCGATGGGACGTCCGGGACAGCCGTCGGAGCTTATGGGCCCTTATGTTCTGCTTGCATCGGATGAAGGCTCCTACATGACCGGCCAGTGCATTCATGTGAACGGCGGCATGTACACATCATCTTAAGCGAACTTCCTCGACAAGCACTGATGACCATGATATTTTCACGCATAAAGATATTTAACAGGATGCCTCATTCATCCCTTCAGCCGTATTGACTGAAGGGATTTTGTTTTTATCCATAAAAATCCATTTATTCCTATAAACTATGCAGCGATTATTACGATAGTAATAATAAGAAATCAGTTCAAGGAGGAAAAAGGTGAAAAGGTTAATACAAAAGCTTACGCTTGGTACAAAACTGAGCATACTTATGACTGCAGTTCTGATTGGTTTTTCTATTGTGATTGGCTTTATTACGTTTGACCAAATCAAAAAGGGCGTGGAAGAAACGGCTGTGGAAAAAGCGGTCTCTGATTTGAATTTAGGCTATGAATACATAAACAGTGAGTACCCCGGCGAATGGCGCATCGAGGACGGGAATTTAATGAAAGGGAAAACAAAATGTTGCTGCCTTTTCTGAAGAGCAGAACGCTTCCATGCAGGAGATATCATCTGCATCAAACACCCTTGCGCACATGGCAGAAGAGCTTGGGCAGTCCGTGCGTTCATTCAAGGTTTAAGATCTGAAAAAGAAGCACCGGAAGCTTAAGGCTGCGGTGCTTTTACGCATTCTCATAAGCCTTTTCAAGAGAGGAAATATTTAACTTTTTCATTTGGAGCATTACTTTCATGACGTTCGCTGCTTTGGCAGGGTCAGCGTCGGTCAAATATCTGCTTAGTATTTCAGGAACGACCTGCCAGGAAACGCCGTATTTATCTTTCAGCCAACCGCACACCTGCGCCTTTTCATCACCTCCGGCAGAAAGGTGCTTCCAGTAATAATCCACTTCTTGCTGGTCGCTGCAGTTGACGATAAAAGAAATTGATTCATCAAACGTAAATGGCTGGTCCCCGCCGTTTAAAGCAATGAATTCCTGGCCCGCCAGATTGAATTCAATCGTCAGCACAGTGCCTTCAGGCATACCGTGAATGTCATACCCTTCCTTTCCATAGCACGCCACCCTTTTTACTCTGGAATCAGGAAAAATACCGGTGTAGAAGTCTACTGCTTCCTCAGCATTATAGCTGAACCAAAGATTGGGCGTGATTTTTTGGATTTGAGTCATCAGCTTTCGCCTCCTTATACGTAAATAATACCGCAAGCCTCCAGGCAGTATTTCTTCTCGATTGCGTTTTAAAAGCAGTAAAGAAAGAGGGATGTCAAAAAAAATAGCACGGAAGTTGAAGGCGGCTGTCCTTTGGGATAAAATAAATAATAATTAGTCACTGTATAACCCCGTTAATATGGTACGGGGGTCTCTACCAGGAACCGTAAAATCCTGATTACAAAGAAGGTGCCCCGGCATGTCTTTGTAATCAGGATTTTTTTATTGCCGGCTCCGGAGCTTTCTTCCAAAAAATCAAAATGAAGAGGAGCAAAAAATGAAGATTACAAAAGAAATGCTGAAAAATCGTATAGCGGCAGCCGGAGGCCAAAGACCTGCGGACACAGTCGTTAAAAACGCATCGATCGTGAATGTGTTTACCGGTGAAATAATGGAAGGAGACGCGGCCATCGTTGACGGGTATTTTGCGGGTATCGGTTCCTATGACGGACAGGAAGTAATTGATGCGAAAGGGAAAATAATGATTCCCGGTATGATTGATGGTCATGTGCATATTGAAAGCTCGCTGCTGACCCCGCGGGAATTTGGGAAAGTAGTACTCTCTCATGGCGTGACTTCGGTAGTGACTGATCCGCATGAAATTGCCAATGTGGCCGGTGCTCCTGGCATTGAGTACATGATAGAAGACGCTGAGCGCACGGAGCTTGATATGTTTGTGATGCTTCCCTCGTGCGTACCGGCAGCGCCGTTTGAAAGCAACGGGGCGGTACTCGAAGCAGAGCACCTCCTGCCATTTATCAATACACCCGGGGTACTGGGCCTGGCCGAAGTTATGGACTTTCCGGCTGTGGCAGAAGGAACGGACGTAATGATGGACAAACTGCTTATGGGTCATACGGAAAGAAAGGTCATAGACGGTCACGCTGCGGGGCTTACGGCGGAAGGCATCAATATTTTTATGGCAGCAGGCATTCGCACAGACCATGAAAGTGTTACAGCTGCTGAAGCAAAAACGCGTCTGGACCTTGGAATGTATCTGATGATCCGGGAGGGTACCGTCGCCAGGGATTTAGACGCACTGTTTCCGGCAATTACGGAAAGGAACGCGAGAAGGTGCCTATTCGTTACCGATGATAAGCTGGTGGATGATTTAGTGGAGGAAGGGAGCGTGGACCATATTGTACGGCGTGCGGTCCGTAAAGGACTTGATCCCGTGACGGCCGTGCAGATGGTAACGCTAAACGCCGCTGAATGCTTTGGGCTCCAACATCTCGGAGCAGTGGCGCCGGGGTATCAGGCTGACTTTGTGCTGCTGGATGATCTTGACAGCTTCAATATTCATGAAGTATACAAAAACGGGCGATTGGTTAGTGGGAACGTCCGGCCGCTGGAAGAAACGAATAGAGGGGTTTCTGCAGCTTCGCTTCCTGGAATAAATGCAGGTCAAGTAAGTGCTCGTGATCTGGCTCTGCCGCTTGCTTCGGATTTCTGCCGTTTAATTGAAGTTGTACCAAACAGTATAGTGACTAAAGAGCGTAAGGAACAAGTAACTGTCGAAGACGATCATTTCTGTATTTCTCCTGCGAACGATCAGCTGAAAATCGCAGTCATAGAAAGACACACTGCCAGTGAAAATATCGGGGTTGGTATTGTCAAAGGGCTCGGTCTCAAATCGGGAGCGATTGCGACTACCATTTCCCATGATTCACATAATATTATTGCCGCCGGCACGTCAGATAAAGACATTTTGGCGGCTGTCAGACATGTGATACAGTCAAATGGAGGAATGGCTGTAGTGCAGGAAGAAAAAGTATTAGCTTCGCTCCCGCTTGCTGTCGCGGGCTTAATGGCGGAAAAACCGTGGGAGGAGGTGTATGAAAGGCTGAGCCTATTAAATCAGGCCCTTGATTCTCTCGGGGCCCCGCAGGATTTCGATCCGTTTCTGACACTCTCCTTTTTAGCTCTTCCGGTGATTCCGGAGCTGAAAATAACGGAAAAAGGACTGTTTGATTTTCGCTCGTTTTCATATGTGAATGTGGAAGTAGAGCACTTATAATACTGAAATAGAGGAGGAGACATCCATGCACATACGCAAAGCCCAGACCAAAGATTACTATACAGTCAAGCAGGTGATCAACGAATGGTGGGGCGGAAGAGATATGGACGGTAAGCTGCCGAAGTTTCTGTTTGATCATTTTCAGGAAACAAGCTTTATTGCAGAAGTAAATGGCCGGATGACAGGGTTTCTTGTCGGATTTTTATCACAGACAAGAGAAGAAGAGGCATATATACATTTCGTCGGCGTTCATCCGGATAACCGGGGAGAAGGTGTCGCAGAAAGCTTGTATGAAGCTTTCTTTGACTGTGCACTTGATGAAGGCCGCCGACTCGCCCGGGCAGTGACGTCACCTGGCAATGAAGGATCAGTGGCTTTTCATCAGTCGATGGGATTTAATCTGGTGGCGGGTGATAAAACGGAGAACGGGCTTCCGGTACATACTGACTACGACGGAGAAGAGCAGAATCGCATACTTTTTGAAAAACAGCTGTAAAACAGCCGGCGTCTCTTTTTACGGAGAGCCGGCTTTCGTTGTGTTATTTTTTTACAGAGGCAAATTCACGCAGGATCCGGACGGTGGTGTCCCGGATCAAGCTGGGGAGAATGTGAAAGGAATAAGGCTTATAGACCCTCTCGGTCCATTTGTGCCCATCTTTTCCGTAAACCCCCATGTTAATGGAGGAGATGTTCAGCTGTTTTATAGCCTCGACCGGCACCGGATAAAGAGTGTCTCCCTCCGGTAAATTTTTCAGCAGCGGCTGCAGCTCCGCATCCGACTCCTGGATGGACAAAAAGCTGCCGTCAGACAAATAGGGAAAGAAATTGCGCATCTCAAATATTTCCCCGGTACTGGCCGAGTTTTCCTGAAGAATAGAGGAGAGTGATGCCTTCATTTCCCGGTGCCGGCTGTTACCCTCTGTTAAGTAATTGTGCGGCAGAAACGGCGGAGCGTAAAAGAAAATGATCTGCGGTGTTTTATCTGGGTCAAGCTCGCGCAGAGCGTGCACCAGTTCAAAGCTGCGCAGCCGAAGGTCCATGCCGGCAGTTTCAGCAAGCCGTTTTTGAATGGCTGCCTGCGTGTCGAGTCCCTTTTGTTCAAGTTCAAGGCGGTAGTTTTCATACGTCTTAACGTCTATTTCCCAGGAAATATTTTTCGGAGGCATGCCGGTGACCTCGATGTATCTATCGTATTGGGAAGCAAAGTACTGCTCCGATTCTTCTGCTGCCTGGCGCGCTGACTGAAGCATTTGTTCGGTCACCTGTTCCGCGGTAGTTTCGTATAAAAAATAATTAAAATACAGCCGGCTGCCTGAAGCAGTCTGGACAGTGTAGCTTTCCTTCGTATCACGCTGATAAAGACACGTCGGGGGTAAAATCAGTTCCCCGGGAATATGTTCGGTTAAATCATAATTGTTGTGGATGCCCTCTGTCAGTTTAGCGGCAACGAAATTAGGATCTACGCCGGCAAGCGTATCACCGACGTGCACTTCGCGTCCAAAAACGAAAAAGGCAGGCAGCAGTTTTCCCGCAGTTCCTGTATAGATATATTTTGTCGTATCTCCTTCATACAGAGGGGCGATAAAGTCGTTATTAATGGCGAGCAGATACTGAAGGTTGTGAGAACGCTTTAAATCACGAAGAACAGGCAACGCACCGATGAGGCCGCAGTGCTCGCTTTCTTCATCGGGATTCAGTAAAAGCAGAATATTGCCTTCAAGTTCTTCCGGATGCTCCGAGAAATAAAGTAGATTCACGATATGCACGGCGATGCCGCTTTTCATATCGACGGACCCGCGTCCGAACATCCAGTCTCCGCTTTGGGCATCTGCCTGCACTTCAGGATCATTTGTATAGCTTTTGAAGTAAGGAAGCAGTTCTTTTGGCGAACAGGCCTGGTATTTAATGTTTCCATAATCTTCAATCCCTACTGTATCGATGTGGGAATGATAAAGAATTGTCTGGGCTGAAGAAGACGGCCCTTTGATAAAGGCAAACACATTCTGGCGTCCGTGAGGGTCTCCGTGAACCGGCTCTACCCAGACGCGTTCCGGGAACTGTTGAAAATAAGGAAATGTATGCAGGATGCGGTAAAGCTCCCGCGCGATGGATACTTCGCCATCGGAAGCGTTCACGCTGTTCCACTCCACCAGATATTCTGTAAGATACTCCGCCTGTTCTGCTGTGGTAAGAGACTGTAAGTTTTCGTACACTGCTGATCACCTCGCCGCAATAATTACTGTTTTCTCTTATTCTACTGTATGAATCTGTCAAAGTAAGCAACGAAGTGAATTTTCCTGCGAAAGATTGTTTTATGCCTCAAGTCCTGAGCCGTGCAGAAACAGGCAGCGCAGCCGTATAATAAATATACAAAGGAGGAAGATGTATGACAGTAACCATTAAAGCATTTCTGCAGGCAGAGCCGGGAAAGGAAGAAGCTTTGAAAACAGAGCTGAAAAAGGCGCTGGCTCCGTCGCGGGCAGAAGCGGGCTGCCTGGAATATGTTCTGTATGAATCGGAAGCGCAGGACGGGGTATTTATCTTTTCAGAACAGTGGAAGGATGAAGAAGCCGTGCAGCAGCATATTCAGACCGAACATTATCAGGCCTACCGGGAAAATACAGAGAATCTCGTTGTATCAAGAGAAGTGTATAAATTAAAACCGGTAGAATAAACGAAAAGGAGAAGCTGCCCGCAAGCAGCTTCTCCTTTATTGATTTTTCCTTATTTTACTACTTCGAACCGTTCACAGACGACCGTCATATCCTCCCGGAATATTTCCCCAACCTCTTCGAGCGCTTCGGTAAAAAATTGTTCATGCGCATTCCACCAATACTCGTAGGAACGGTCTCCTTCCCCTTCAGCTTCAGCAAATTCTTTGGGCACTTCGTTCATCGGCATAATTTTGACACTGGTGGTTTGGATAATACATACCGGGTCGCCGGCTCTGTTTAAAACGACGCTGTAATCCCCCATCGAAGGAAGAGGTTCATTTTCTATCTCATAAAACATGTAAGCAGAGCATGTAGCCGTTTTGACTCCGGACACGACAAGCTCTGCAAGCTCATCGGGGTCCACGCCAAAGGACCAGGCTGTTACCTGTTCGGGCGGGGTTTCGTTTCGCTGCTGCCAAAAATTCTTCCAATAAGTATCTGCTGCCTGGTTCATTGCAACTCCCCGTTTCTTTGATGGTCTTTCTTTAATTAAAACATACTTCCGGAGGAATATATAACTTTGAAGAGTATATTAATAGAATCCTCCTGTAAATTTATTCGCGACATTGCCAAAAGTTTATGATAAAAGTAAATAAGAAAGATTCATATCGTTATTACATTGGGAGGAAATCAGAAATGAAGCTAATCGCCGTTGATTTAGACGGAACACTCATTAAAAAAGATCGTTCCATCAGTGCAGAAAATGTAAAAGCTATAAAGGCTGCACAGGAAAATGGAGATATAGTAGCCGTCTGCTCAGGAAGGTCGCTGCAGGACACTGAGAATATTTTAAAACTTGCCGGACTGGACTGCCCTATGATAGTCGGAAACGGGGCATGGACCTATCAGGACGGAGAGAGCATTGATCAGCTGGTCATGCCTGAAGGAATCACCGAAGAGCTGCTTCCCGAGCTTGAAAATGAAGATTGGTACTATGAGATATACACGAACCAGGGAGTAATACTGCTTGAAGGCGGTAAGGAGCGCCTCAGGGAAGAAGTGCAAAGGGTACAGGAAGAGAACGAAGAGGTGACAAAAGCCTGGTCGGAAGAGGAGATGGGCATCCAATACGCCCAGCACGGCACGGGATATATGAAAGACTACCGGGACGTGGATCCGGCAACGGAAGAAATATACAAAATATTTGTATTGTCCTTCGATCGGAAAAGATTAACAAAGCTTAGGGACCAGCTGACTCCGCGTACAGATGTGTCTTTGACGTCCTCGGGGATCACAAAGCTTGAAATCGCCCACCCAAGCGTAAGCAAAGGGTACGCTCTTAAGCGTATGGCAGAAGAAATGGGAGTGCCGCTCGAAAGTACAGCAGCTATCGGGGACAACTTAAATGATCTGCCTATGTTTGAGATTGCCGGTACAAGTATTGCCATGGGAAACGCAGTGGAAGAAGTGATAGAAGCGGGGGATTATGTAACTAAAAGCTATCTGGAAAACGGCGTCGCTTATGCGCTCGAAAACTATTTGTAGACAGGCAGCAAAGATGCAAAAAAGCCAGGAGAGCCGTTCCGGAGGGATCTTCTGGCTTTTTGTGCTGATGCTGTTTAGATTTGGCCGGCGCCCATGTAGCGAGGGGCCCAATAGGAACTGTCCATGCTCGAGACAGTAACTCCGGTGGAAGCGCCTGCGTGAATGAATTCGTTGTTTCCAACGTAAATACCAGCGTGCGAAGCGCCGCCTCGTGTATCAAAGAAAACGATGTCGCCAACAGACGGGCTGGAGACCTTTGTGCTTTCACTGTAAATAGATGCTACAGTACGCGGCATGCTTTTGCCGTGTTTATCATATACGTAGTTAAGAAAACCACTGCAGTCAAAGCCGCTTGGAGACATGCCGCCCCATACGTAAGGAGTGCCCATGTACTGCTTGGCTGTGCTGACGATGTCTGCACCAGTGCCTGTAGAAACGCCGGCTACCTGTTCATCGCTATCACTATCAGAACTGCTCTTTACTTCATCACTGCTCGCAGAAGATCCGTCGTAATCCATCAGAGCACTCTGAGTGGATGGACCTGCTACCCCGTAGTAGCTGCCGGAAGGAGACGAGAGGCCTGTAGCGGACTGGAAATCCTTAACGGCCTGAAGTGTTTTAGGGCCGAAACGGGAACCGGTGTATCCCTCGAAAAAGCCGTGTTCTTTTAATTCTTTTTGGAGCGCGTTTACGGAAGAATTACTATCGCCGTACGATAAAGAACCATGGCTTCCAATCGAAGTGGAATCTGAACTGCTTGATTTGCTCGATGAGCTCGCTGTGTTCGAAGAAGAGCTGGAATCAATTGCGTCCATTAAAGAAGACTGAGTCGAAGGTCCTGCTACACCATAATAACTGCCGGAAGGAGAAGAAAGTCCTTCTGCAGATTGGAAGTCCTTAACGGCCTCAAGTGTTTTAGGGCCGAAGCGGGATCCGGTGTAGCCTTCAAAGTGTCCTTCTTCCTTTAATGCTTCCTGAAGATCGTTTACGGAAGAATTACTATCGCCGTAAGATAAAGAGCCGTGGTCATCAATTGCTGCATCCGCTGCCTGGGGACCTGCGAATAGTACCCCTGCCGTTACTGCTGTTCCGAATAAGTATTTTTTCATTATGTGTGTTCACTTGCTTTATCATCCGCTGTCTTATATATGTAGGAGTATAATGATAAGTTTTTCGATAAGAATACTGGATTTTATAAGTATAAGTAGTAGACAGTCCAATGGATGTAGCGAAGTGAAGCTGCACCTCCTAAATGTATTTTTGTGAGTCTTTAGTATGTGTTTTTCTATAAACCCAATTCTATAAGAATGTGAGAGACAATTCAATAATGTGTAAGTTTTGTAATATAGTTTTAATAAAAATGCTTTTATAAAAGTATTTCTGAAATAATTAAAGCAAAAAAATTCAATTGCCTTATTAATAGTTTGAATTTTTAATAAATAATGCCAAAGGCTGTTACTTAGGTAAAAAAGACTATGTATAAAAATGACAGTTAACTATAATTTGACGTTTTTTATATAAATATTAAGGGAATCAAGTAGAACCTTTGAAGGTGAACAGTAATATACTTGTAACATTTTTGTAATATAAATTGATAAATCATAATAAGTGTTAAATATACATGTTTTATTTTTGCAGTAATTCAGTAGTTATCCAAATAACTTATTTAATAATTGGACCGTACAGGAACTGCATTTTAATATTTAAACTATCGGGAATAAGAAACCAATAGAAACTTCAGAGAAAAGAGTATACAGTGATGCCTGTTGCAAAAGGTTTTGATTAAAGAAAATCCGGAGACACAAAACCAATAAAAGGAGCACTGGTATGAGAAGAAAAATTCCGAAAGTACTTCAGAGAGACTCTCTTAGACAGAAGTGGATGCTGGTGGCTTTACTCGGTACTATTTCAGCTGTAGTCGTGACCGCTGTTTATGGGAGCAATAAGCCCCTGCCTGCGAATGTTTCCTATGAGGGCAAGGAGCATCGTACAGACAATGTCCGTTTTCTTGAGGATCATACCTACGTTTCCTCTACGGAATCAAAGGTGGTGGAACAAGAAATATTTGATACAGTTATGCGGAAAATTGAAGAAGCGGATCAGTTTATCGTTATGGATATGTTCTACTTTAACAGCGAGCATGAAGCGGGAGCGGATTTTCCGCCATTAACGAGGCGCGTTTCGGAGGCATTAATCAACAAAAAAGAAGCGGAGCCTGATATAGAAATAGTGGTTATAACTGATCCGGTAAACACTTTTTACGGGGCTTATACGCCTGAGCACTTTCAGCAGCTCGAAGAGAGCGGCATTGAAGTCATTTTCACGGAACTGGAAGCATTAAGGGATTCAAATCCGCTTTACTCAGGGTTTTACCGGACTTTTGTTCAGTGGTTTGGAAACCACGGGAGAGGGTGGCTTCCAAACTTCTTCAGCAGCAATGCTCCGGACGTAACGCTTCGTTCTTATCTGGAGATTTTAAATTTTAAAGCCAACCACCGGAAAACGCTTGTTACAGAAAAAGCAGGAATGGTTACTTCAGCAAATCCTCACGATGCCAGCGGGTATCATGCAAATACAGGCTTCGAAGTCAGGGGGGCTGTACTGAAGGATTTATTGAAAACAGAAAAAGCAGTAGCGGAGATGGCGGGCCGGCCGGGGGAAAAGTTCGATTCGTTTATATCTGACGTGGAGGTCCCCACGGGGATAGGAGAATATAAAGTGCAGCTTTTAACAGAACGAAAAATTAAAGAGCGGGTGCTGAGAGAAATACGCGAATTATCCCGGGGCGGGAAATTACGTATGGGAATGTTTTATTTAGCGGACCGCGATGTCATTGAAGCGCTCATCGAAGCGGCGAACCGGGGGGCTGATATTAATATTATTATGGATATAAACGAAGAAGCTTTTGGAAGCGAAAAAATAGGCATTCCCAATCAACCGGCAGCTCATGAGCTCGTGAAGAAAACAAATGGGCGTATTAACATAAGGTGGTATCATGCCGATGGGGTACAGTATCATGCCAAAATGATGATGATGGAAAAGACAGAGCAGACAGTAGTTATTGGTGGATCAGCGAACATGACGAGAAGAAATTTGGATAATTACAATTTGGAAACTGATGTTGTGGTCACCGGCAATAATGATTCGGAGGCTGTAGAAGAAGTGCGGAGTTATTATCAACGGCTGTGGAATAATTCCGATGGCACGCACACGCTGGATTACAAAAAATATAAAAATAATTCCCGTCTGCTTTATTGGCGGTACCGGCTGCAGGAGTGGAGTGGGATGTCTTCGTTTTAAGCGCAGAACAATTAAAAAAGGAGAAACTTTTTTAGAATGAAGCGGTACCCTGCATACAGGCTTAAAAACGCAGTTAATGCTATGGCTTGAAGCGTGAGTAAGTAATAAGGCCACGGGCCAAAGAAATCATATGGGGAAGGGGACGCTGGTTTTTCCATTAAATACATGTAGTTGGCGTCGAAATATAGATTTACCAAAAATGCCAACACGGCGGCAGCGTTCAAGGCTCCCCAAACGACAAACAAGGAACGAAAAGATATAAAGGTACGCTTCACCACCACCTGATAAACAACGGCTGCCACAATAAGCGCGTGGGTAATAAAAAAGTGAAGAAACCGAAAATGAGGGAAGCCGTACCGTTCCATGTCTGGAAACACTATAGTAAGTAAGGCGCTTGATGTACCGGCATAAAACGCGAAGGCAGTCCAAAAGCGACTGCCGGTTATAAGCATAATAACGACTGCTATCCAGGCCAGATCGCTGACTTTAAGCGGAAGTGAAAAACGCGGGTTCCAAATGCCATTTGTAATATAAAAAAGCTGCAGGGCCAGCTGTCCAAGGAGAAAGGTGGAAATGATGAGCCACTTAATCGTCTGTCTGGCTAAGGGCTCGCGCCGAAGGTAGTTTTGAAAAAGTATAATACCGGTGCAGGCAAGGGCAAGACAAAGCCATACCATAAGCTGCCCGGTACCAAAAGGTTCAAAGGCCGGACCGTCATGATTAAATCTCCACCACCACATGCTTAATCCCCTCCTGTTGTTTTTACGAGCAAACGCTTTGCCGAAAGATTCCCTTAGGAGCCCTTCTTTAAACAAACTACTCCAGGGCAGGTCTGGTTTCAATAGAAGAATAATGTAAAAGGAAAACAAAGTATTCCGCTTCCTTTTTCCTGTTAAAGGATTGAAATGTTAGTGCAATAGCGTTAAAATGCTAAATATTTCATAATTTAGAGAAAATAAAGGAGTGGGAGAATGAACAGCCTGAATATATTCGTAAATAAATATTTTGCTGTTTTTGTGTTAGTGGTTGCATTTATTGCTTATCTGCTGCCGGATGTATTTGTAGGAATTACTGGTTACATAACTATTTTACTTGGGGTCATAATGTTTGGTATGGGACTTACGCTGAACCTTTCCGATTTCCGCATAGTCGCAAAAAAACCGCTGCCGGTACTGACCGGGGTGGTTGCGCAGTTTGTTATCATGCCGCTTGCGGCTTTTATCATTGCCCTGGTTCTGCAGCTTCCGCCGGAAATAGCGGCAGGTCTCGTGCTTGTAGGCGCTTGTCCGGGAGGGACAGCGTCAAACGTCATGGTGTACCTGGCCAAAGGGGACCTTCCGGTATCGGTTGCTATGACGACGGTGTCGACACTGCTAGCGCCTCTTCTGACGCCGCTTGCCCTTCTGGTGCTTGCAAATGAGTGGCTGCCGGTGGATCCGCTGGCGATGTTTCTATCCATTTTTCAGGTGATTATTATACCTATTGCGCTCGGTTTAATTATCAAACAGCTGTTTCCAAAGACAGTGGAAAAAAGCGTTCGGGCACTTCCGATTGTTTCCATGGCAGCCATTATTGCTATTGTAGCCGGAGTGGTCGGAGCAAATCAGGAGAACATTGCTGCAACTGGACTATTGGTTTTTGCAGCGGTTGTGCTTCATAACAGCTTTGGTTTGGCTCTTGGCTATGTAACGGCGAAACTGGTGGGATTAGACGAAACAAAACGGCGGGCAGTATCGATTGAGGTAGGAATGCAGAATTCCGGGCTTGGCACTCAGCTGGCCACGGTCCACTTCACGCCGCTTGCTGCGCTTCCAAGCGCTATTTTTTCCGTTTGGCACAATATCTCCGGGCCGCTGCTCGTGTCCTGGTGGGGAAGAAAAAGCCAGAAGAGGGAAGAAGCTTTGGAGGAAAAAGAATGGAAGCACTATAAGTAACAGAAAAAATCCCGTGCTCATAGCGAGCGCGGGATTTTTAATAACGAAAAATCACATGTGTTTTTCAAGCAGGCCCTGGAGCTGATCTTTCGGCTGGAAGCCGACGATTTGTTCTACCATTTCGCCGTCCTTGAAAATCATGAGTGTTGGAATGCTCATAACACCGTATTTACCGGCAGTTTCCTGATTTTCATCAACGTTTAATTTAGCAATTTTAACGTTATCGCCAATTTCTTCGTTAATTTCTTCGAGAACCGGAGCAATCATTTTGCAGGGTCCGCACCAAGGTGCCCAAAAGTCAGTTAGAACGACACCTTCGGAAATCTGTTGGGAAAAGTCCTGATCTGATACGTGTACAATAGCCATTTATGAGAACCTCCTTCATTTCGCTTCATTGCGAGTATAGAGTAATCGTAGTACGAATAACCCTATTTGTCTAAAAGTATGCTTGAGCCATTCAATTTTTTCAAGGGGAGGAATGGATAATGAAGCGTGCGGGAAAAGAATACAAATAAGAAAACTCACAAGAGAGTAAGGGTTCGGAAACATCAGAAGAAAGGAGT
Source organism: Marinococcus luteus (assembly GCF_900106595.1). Classification (GTDB taxonomy): domain Bacteria; phylum Bacillota; class Bacilli; order Bacillales; family Marinococcaceae; genus Marinococcus; species Marinococcus luteus. Next base: position 257,192 of record NZ_FNNC01000003.1, on the reverse strand, counting down.
CCAATTATGTCGAAAAGCGATAGGAATAAAGAAATACGAAGCTATTTTCGGGCAATGGACCGCAGTTTTTATATGGATACGGACAAAAATCTTGCCAATTGGGATCAGGCTTTATCGATTGGGCACGGACAGACCATCTCCCAGCCGTCACTCGTGTTGAAAATGACGCTGGAGCTGGACGTTGAGCCAGCCTCCCGGGTGCTCGAGGTTGGTACGGGTTCCGGCTACCAGACAGCTCTGTTAGCAGCTTTTGCTGAACAGGTCTATACGGTCGAACGAATATTGCCGCTGCAGGAAAGGGCACAGGAGCGCCTGAAGGAAGCAGGGTTTACGAACATTAATTACCGGCTGGGTGACGGGAGTAAAGGTTGGCCGGAGCATGCGCCGTACGACCGTATTATGGTAACGGCAGCAGCGAAAGCTGTGCCGGAGTCCTTAGTCGGGCAGCTGGCAGCGCCAGGGAAAATGATGGTCCCGGTAGGAGGCCGAAGGGGGCAGGAACTGCTGCTCATAGAAAAAAACAGTCAGGGGGAACTGAGCTCTTCTGTAGTCGAGTATGTAGCTTTTGTGCCGCTCGAGCAGGACGAAGAAACGTGAGAAAATGCGAAGGCATAAGGAAGCAGCTGATTAAAGGACAATTAGGTGTGCTGTTTCCATTGTGTTACGCTTTACGTGCATTTTATTTTAAAGAGGAGGTTTATTATGCCAACGGTTCACGTAAAAGGCTACGGTACATTTGAAGTCGAAGAAGGAAAAAAATTAGTGCTTGCGCTTGAAGACAATGGTGTTGATATCCTGCACCGCTGCGGCGGCAACGCCAGGTGCACCACCTGCAGGTGTGAAGTAAATGAAGGAGAGCTAGGGCCAAAGGAAGCTCCTGAAGCCGCAATTCTCGAAAACAAAGACATTACTGATGAAAATATCAGGCTCTCCTGTCAAAACCGGGTGTATTCCGACCTTACGGTAACACCAGTCATGACGGCCTCCAATTCTGATATGGAGCCGGGAAGGCGCCCGGTGGATTAATAAAAAGCCGCGGTTCCTTAAAAGACCGCGGCTTTTTGTTATTTTTCGGCAGCATCGCCCGCTTTTTCTGTTTTATTGATCAGCTTCGTTCCGACGAGGTCTCCGGTGACGTTTAAAGCTGTTGCTCCCATGCCGACAAGTACATCAACAGCGGTTAAAAGTGCTACTGCTTCCATTGGAAGGCCGACCTGGGCGAAAACGGTGGCAATCATGATAATGCCGGCGCCGGGGACGCCGGCTGTACCGACCGTGGCCAGTGTGCCGACTATAACTATTTGAAGAATGGCCACAAAGCTGAGCGGCTCGCCTACAACGTTTGCTGCGAAAACGGCGGAAACAGCGACCCGGATAGCGGCGCCGTCCATATTAATTGTCGCTCCGAGAGGCAGGCTGAAGCCGTAGAGGCTCTGCTTTAATCCAAGGTCACGGGCTGCGTTTAGTGTAAGAGGGAGGGTGCCTGAGCTGCTCTGGGTGACGAAGGCCGTAAGCATCGGGGTGCGTGCTTCCCGGAAAAAGGCCCCCAGATTAGTTTTGGCGGCTAAAAGAAAGACAATATAAAGACCAAGCTGGACTGCAAGGGCAACGTACAGCACGAGTATAAAATTACCGAGGGAAAGAAGCGTATTTGCTCCTTGGCTGCCTACAATCTCAGCGATAATGGCAAAGATACCAAATGGTATGAACTGTAGAATGCCTTTCATAACGGTGAGCGTAAGCTCGTTTAAGGCTTCTGCCCCGCGGTACAGACGCTCGCCCATTTCTTTATAGCTTGAAGACGAACGCAGATAAGTTAAAGCAATGCCAAAAGCAAAGGCGGTAAAAATAATGCCCAAAAGGTTCATCTCAGTAAAGGCTACGGCAATATTATCTGGAACAATATTTAATATAACCTCTGTGACCCCAGGGTTTTCCGGGGTTTCAAAACTTTCGCTGCCATCGAGTGTGGTGCCGGTGCCAGGGTTGAAAAGGCTGGCGACAGAGGTGCCTACCACGATTGCCACAGCGGAGGTAAGAAGATAATAAATGAATACTTTGCCCCCCATCCGACCGAGACCGCCGACAGTAGTCTGGTTAACCCCTACAATCAGCGTAAATAAAATCAACGGGACTATAATAAACTGAAGCAGTCGAAGCATAAGATCGCCTATAGGGGCGAGTACGGCGGCATCTTCACCGAAAATAAAACCTGCAGCGATACCGGCAACAAGAGCAGTTGTGATTTTGGCTATCAGCGACACATCAAAGTAACGCTTCATCAAGTGTTTCACCAGCTGAACCTCCTTTATTAATAAATTCTTATCGGTTTAATCAACATGATAAAACTAAAGGAAACAGGCGGTCTTGTCAAAGTGAACGCTCAGATAAGGGAAGAGGGCAACGATAAAAAAAGAGTTTTCCCGCTTTGGGGAAAACTCCTTTGTAAAAGCTCTCAAGCAGCACAAACAGCAATCTTAAAGCATCTGGCTGATTGTTTTTGGATGCAGGTGCTGAATCAGGTAATCCGGGCCGCCGGCTTTGGCATCAGTACCGGACATTTTGAAGCCGCCAAATGGGTGATATCCGACGATGGCGCCGGTGCAGTTACGGTTGAAATAAAGGTTGCCGACGTGGAAATGAAGCTTGGCGTATTCCAGACGGTCGATGTTATTGGATATGACGGCCCCGGTTAAGCCGTATTCGGTATTGTTGGCAATATCAATGGCTTCTTCGTAGGAGGAGGCTTTCGTAAAAGCAACGACCGGGCCGAAGATTTCCTCCTGCATGATGCGTGCTTTCGGGTCCAGATCGGCGAAGACGGTCGGATCAATGAAATATCCTTTGGAGTCGTCGCTCTTTCCTCCAGCAACAAGCCGTCCTTCCTGTTTGCCGATATCGATATAGCCGGTGATTTTATCAAATGCTTTCTGATTGACGACAGGGCCCATATAGTTGTCATAGGAAGTTGGATCCCCGACAGATAAAGCTTTGGCTTGTTTTTCCACTTTGCTCAGGACTTCGTCGTACACGTCCTGGTGTGCGACGACCCTGGAGCCTGCCGAGCATTTCTGGCCGGAAAATCCATAGGCGGAGGCAATAATGGCCTCAGCGGCGGTGTCGAGATCCGCTTCGCTGTCGACGACGATCGTGTCTTTGCCACCCATTTCAACGATGACCCGCTTCAGGTGCTGCTGGCCTTCCTGGATTTCGGCGGCTTTTTTATAAATTCGAGTACCGGTAGCCCGGGAACCGGTGAAGCTGATGAGCGCTGTTTTCGGATGGTCCACGAGGTGGTCGCCAATTTCTTCAGGCTCTCCGGGTACGAAGTTAATGACGCCGTCCGGTACGCCGGATTCAATCAAAATGTCGACAAACTTCGCAGCAATCACAGGGGTCGGCTCGGCCGGCTTTAAAAGGACAGTGTTGCCTGTCACGAGCGGGGCTACCGTTGTCCCCACCATGATGGCGCAGGCGAAATTCCATGGTGGGATAGTAACAGCCACACCAAGCGGCTGGTATACATACTGGTTGTATTCTCCCTCGCGGCTGTTAATCGCCTTGCCGTTTTTCAGTTCGAGCATTTGGCGGGCATAATACTCGACGAAATCAATGGCTTCGGCCACATCGGCATCTGCTTCCTTCCAGGGCTTGCCGCCTTCTTTGACGAGAGTGGCCGATAATTCATGCTTCCGGCGGCGCATTTTTGCAGCTGCCCGGAACATCACTTCCGCACGGGCGTCGGCACTTGTTGTTCTCCAGGAATGAAACGCTTCGCTTGCAGCATCGAACGCCTGATTAATTAATGCGGGGTTGGCTTTGGAGACACGGCCGACCACTTCCTTTTTATTGGCGGGATTGATGGAAACAAGCTTTTCGCCAGTGATAATACGCTCGCCGCCAATAATCAGCGGGTAGTCCTGACCGAGATTTTTTTCGACTTCTTTGATCGCCTCTGCAAATTCTTTTCGGTTCTTTTCATCCGTAAAATCAGTAAAAGGTTCATGACGGTACGCTGTATACATTTGAAAGCCTCCTATTATTAAAGTTCAGTAAGCACTTCTTCAATTCGTTCAGCCGCCCAGTCGAGGTCCTGCTTTGAAATAACGAGCGGCGGCGCGAAGCGGATAACAGTTTCGTGTGTTTCTTTACAGAGAATTCCTTTGTCTTTTAACTGCTCACAGCAGGCGCGCGCCGGAATGTCGAGTTCGAGGCCGATAAACAGCCCTCTCCCTCTTACTTCTTTAATATGAGGGTTTGTGATGGCGGTAAGTCTTCGTTTAAAATGCTCTCCGAGTTCGTGTGAGCGGGAGGCAAGCTGCTGCTCTTCGATCACTTCAAGAGAAGCAACCGCCACTGCGCAGGCGAGGGGATTGCCGCCGAAGGTAGATCCGTGGGAGCCCGGGGTGAAAACGCCAAGGATATCCTCATGAGCAGCTACGCATGATATAGGGAAAACGCCGCCGCCCAGGGCTTTTCCAAGAATGTATATATCAGGAGTAACCCCGTCCCAGTCGCATGCGAACGTTTTACCGGAGCGCCCGAGGCCGGATTGGATCTCATCGGCGGCAAACAGCACCTGATGGGTCCGGCACAGCTCGTACGCCTGCTGCAAAAATCCTTCAGGGGGTATTATAATGCCAGCCTCCCCCTGAATAGGCTCGACTAAAAATCCGGCTGTATAAGGGGTAATGGCTTTTTCGAGCGCCTTGAGGTCTCCATACGGTACGATTTTAATACCCGGTAGCATCGGGCCGAAGCCCCGTTTGTATTCCTCTTCTGAAGAGAGGGAGACAGCACTCATCGTACGTCCGTGAAAGTTCCCTGCGCATGCAATAATTTCCGCGCGTCCTTCCGGAATACCTTTCTTTTCATAGCCCCAGCGGCGAATTGCTTTTACTGCTGTTTCTACTGCTTCAGCCCCGGTATTCATGGGAAGCACCATATTCTTCCTGGTTAAGGATGACACTTTGTCATAAAAAGGAGCAAGCTGATCATTATGAAATGCCCGGGAGGTAAGCGTTACCCGGTCGGCCTGGTCTTTCAGGGCCTGAATAATTTTGGGGTGGCGGTGGCCCTGATTGACAGCGGAGTATGCACTCAGCATGTCAATATAGGAGCGGCCTTCCGGATCCTTCACCCATATGCCCTCCGCTTCAGTAATAACAATGGGAAGTGGTGTGTAATTTCGGGCACCGTGTTTATCGTTTTGATCGATAATCTGACTCGAAGACTTTGTTTCTGCCATGCATACCCACTCCTAAAGTAAGGTTACTGTAAAAGTTGCAAGAACCGTGCCAACTTCGGGAGTACACACAGCAGGGAGCAGCAGGTGAAAGAGAGCGGGGAGGAAAAAAATTTTGCATCCAGTGATTAATTTTTTTGCACTTTTTTGAAAATTAAAATGCAGCAATTACATGGAGAAAAAGCCTGAAATTATGGATGAAATAAAGAATAAATTTTAATTTAGAACATTATGTGAATTTATTCACAAAAATATTGTATGGAGTTAAATCCTGATGTATGCTCTATATGTGAAATGATTCACATATAGAGATGGAGAGAAGGAAGTGATTTTCATGTTTGTGGAAACGTACGATCCGTTTCAAAATATTGTTTTTTCTGCTCTGGCAGCTGCAGTGCCGATTTTGCTGTTTCTGGTGTGCCTGACGCTGTTCAAAATGAAAGGCATCTACGCCGCTTTGCTTACGCTCGGCGTTACCTTTGTAATAGCAATGGGAGTTTTCGGACTGCCTCTTGCGCAAAGCGGCGGGGCAGTGACGGAAGGAATTGTGCAGGGGCTGTTTCCGATCGGCTATATTATTATTATGGCTGTCTGGCTGTACAAGGTATCGGTCGCTTCAGGGAAATTTCAGACCATCCAAAACAGTATCGCTTCGGTTTCCGCGGACCAGCGGGTGCAATTATTATTAATAGGTTTTTGTTTTAATGCCTTTCTGGAAGGCGCTGCAGGGTTTGGAGTACCGATTGCTATTTGTGCCGTGCTGCTCGTTCAGCTCGGGTTTCAGCCGCTCCAGGCAGCAATGCTTTGTCTGATTGCCAACGGCGCAGCCGGAGCTTTTGGGGCCATCGGGGTGCCAGTGGGGATTATTGATACGCTTCAGCTTGAAGGGATCACTGCAATGGACGTGTCGCAGATGACTGCGCTCACGCTTCCGCTGGTGAATTTCAGCATACCGTTTTTACTCATATTTCTTCTGGATGGTTTAAAGGGTGTCAAAGAAACTCTTCCGGCAATCCTGGTCACAGCTGTAACATATACGGTGCTCCAGGCAGTGATTACGATTACTGCTGGTCCTGAGCTTGCCAATATTATTCCTTCCCTAGCAGCGATGGGGGCTCTTGCTATTCTCCAGCGGTTCTGGCGTCCGATTAATATATTCCGACTTGATGGTAAAGAGTACGTGCAGGCTGAACCGAAAGCGAAAGGATCGTGGAGAAAGGTAGTGTTTGCCTGGTCACCGTTTTACCTGCTGACGATTTTTATCATGATATGGAGCTTTCCAGGATTTAAAGCACTTTTTGAAGACAGTGGCATGCTTTCCCCTGCGGTGCTTGGTTTTATTCTTCCTGGAACATACAGCAGCTCCGCGGGCCAGGGAATTGTATTTAACCTGAACTTTATCGGGGCAACAGGTACAGCGATTCTGCTGGCGGTGCTCGTCACAGTGCTGTTTGCCAAAAATATGAGCTGGTCCAGGGCGAAGGCAGAATTAATGCAGACTGTAAAAGAGCTGTGGCTGCCAATCGTCACTATTTGTGCCATTCTTGCAGTAGCTAAGCTTGCCACCTATGGCGGACTGACGATGGCTATGGGAGAAGCGGCCGCTATGACAGGAAATATTTTTCCTTTCCTCTCACCGGTGCTTGGCTGGATTGGAGTATTTATGACAGGCTCGGTCGTAAATAATAATACGCTGTTTGCTTCTATTCAAACGACAGCTGCTGCGGGAGTTGGCGTTGATGGGGCTCTGCTGGTAGCTGCCAACACGGCAGGGGGTGTAATGGCGAAGCTGATTTCTCCGCAGTCCATTGCCATTGCGACTGCTGCTGTAGGGCAGACAGGCAGGGAAGGGCAATTAATGAAAATGACGCTCAAATACAGCCTGTACCTTCTGTTATTTGTCTGCCTGTGGACCTTTGGCCTGAGTCTATTCATTCATTAAAGCCGTTTGACCGTAAAAAAATAAAGCAAAAAGGACCGGCTTTTCAGCTTCGGTCCTTTTTATTGCCCGGGAAATAAATTAAGTTCATTCTGAGCAGCCAGAAATCGAAGGGGCTTCGGGCACCGCTTTTGGTTTTCCGATCAAGTATCCCTGGGCCAGATCAAATCCAAGTTCGCGCACACAGTTTAATTCTTCAGAACGCTCGATTCCCTCGGCCAGCGTAATAATACCATAGCTGCCTGCGCGCGAAACGATTTTTTCCAGTCGCTGCTGCTTTTTAATGTCCTGGTCGCACCGATCGACAAGCGAACGGTCGATTTTTACGTAATGCGGCTGGAGCTCCTCCATAACATCAATCGTCGAGTAGCCTGCTCCAAGATCATCTAAAGCAACGCGTGCACCGTGCGATTGAAAGGTTTGAAAAATACGAAGCAGGAGTCCGGGATTTTCAAAATTTTCTGTTTCCACCACTTCAAATACAAGGTCCTTCGTAGAAATACCGCAGCTTCTGGCGGTGGCAAATGTGGAAAGCAGGCAGTGATCTGGATCATAGATCGAAGAGGGCAGAAAGTTAATAAACCGTTTGATACCGGGCTTTAGATATTTGGCACTTGTTTTAATAGATGCGATGCGCGCCCGGTTGTCTAAAAGCGACTGAAGGCCGCTCTGCTGGGAAAAAGAAAACAGCTGATCCGGCCGGAACTGGGCAGCATCTGCCCGCGGACGCATGAGAAATTCGTATCCCATTACTTCTCCGGTGTTCAATTGAATAATCGGCTGCATGTGGTGAGTGAACTGCTGATCATTTATAACGGTCATAAATGAAGGCTGGGAAACTCGTTCCTTTAGTTGCTGAAAATGAATCATGTTCGCATGGGTCTGTTGATTTTTACCTGTCCAGGCGCCCTTTAACCCGGCTAGGTCTCCGGGAAGGTTGTGTTCAATGAAATTCAAAAAAGGCCCGAGCGTCTGAACGGCAGAGTAGTAATAATGCAGCGTATTATCCTGAATGTAGGAAGTGTAACCGCTTCGAAGCAAATGATAATGAAGCTCACGGAGTACACTGAAGGCTGTATGAGTGAACAACAGATACCCGGAAGATTCCAAATCAGGCAGGGCTGTACAGCTGGAGCATTGATTCATGATCTTAGGTCCCCCTATTCAAAACGTACGCTTGTATAGCTTTATTTCCTATCTATTTTATCGGATTCCGAAAGAAATTGTTGAAAAAAATATAAAAAAACAGAGAAAAGGAGATTTCCCTTTCTCTGCGGCATATTATTTTGCTTCTTTTTTTATTTCACCATCTATGGAAGAGGATGATGTAATCCCCTGTTTTTGTGCCATTGCTTTGGCTGCTTTCGGTGCGAGCCAGAGCGTTGGCAGCAGAATAAGGGAGACGGGGACGGCGGCAACTACAATAAATGACTGCAGGGCGTCCACGCTGCCTTCACCGATAAACAACAGACAGGCAGCTACGGCTCCCATAATAATCACCCAGAATACACGAATGGCAGGATGAGGCTCTTCGCTGTCACTGACTACAATTGAAATTGTGTAGGACATAGAATCTGTCGTAGTCACCACGAAAAGAATAGTAACTAACAAAAAGCAGAAAGCGATAAAGGTGCCGAGCGGCAGCTGCTGCACAATTGCTATCATCGACGCAGGCATGCCTGATTCAAACAGGGCATCTGAAACTGAGCCTGGATTGTTTAATTCATAGAAGATGCCCGAACCGCCAACGATGGTAAACCAGAAATTTGTCACGAGCGGGGCGATAACAGCCACGGCCAGGATCAGCTGCCGGATCGTTCTGCCACGGGAAATTCTCGTAATGAAAATGGCCATCATCGGACCGTAGCCTAAAAACCATCCCCAGAAAAAGACTGTCCATAAACCGAGCCACTCATTGCTTCCGCGAAAACTGCTCATTTGGGCAAATTCCTGCGTATAAACCCCGAACGAAGAGATAAAGGCGTCTAAAATAAAGCCGCCCGGGCCAATAAGTAAGATAAATAAAATTAAAACAATCGTAAACCATACATTGAACCGGCTTAAAAGCTGAATGCCTTTATGAATGCCGGTGACAGCGGATATAGAAGCAATAGCTACAAGTCCGGCAATAATCATAAACTGTGTCGGGAAGTTGTTGGGAATCCCCATAAGGGTCTCAAAACCATAGCCTGCCTGAGTACCTAAAAAGCCAATAGGACCAATAGTACCGGCAGCGACCGAAACGATCGAACACACATCCACGATAGTGCCGAGCGGACTGTGAACAGCGATTTTTTCGCCGAAGACCGGATAAAGAAGCGTCCGCGGACGAAGAGGCATGCCTTTATCATAATGGGCATGCATTAACACTATAGTGCTCAGTGTTCCGAGAATAGCCCAGGCGAGAAAGCCCCAGTGCAGAAAGCTTTGAGCGAGCGCAGGCTGTACTGCTTCGGAGGAGCTGCTTTCAAGCCCGGAAAATACCGGGGGAAGATCCATGAAATGATAAATAGGCTCCGCTGCGGCCCAGAAAACACCGCCGCCGGCCAGCAAAGTACACATAATGATGGAAAGCCATTTAAAATAGCTGAATTCCGGTTCTGCTAAATTACCAAGGCGTACACGTCCGTATTTCGAAAAGCCGATGTAGAGGCCGATGAAAAAAGTGGCAAGTAAAAGAACCTGCCAAAAGGCTCCGAAAAAGGTAACGGCCCAGTTAAAGGTGGTGGTGACAAACTGGCCGACGGCTCCAGCGTTAATAAGAGAAAAAACAACAAATAAAATCAACAGTCCACCGCTGAGAAGCGTGACCGGCCAGTCATTGTTTTTCCAATGATTCGGGGATTGTGAAGACACAAATATTCCTACTTTCTTTTATATGGAGTAAAGGTTTATGCGGGCAGAGAAAAGTCGGGACAGCAAGAAGCGATTTTCAGCAGCCGGACATAAAGAACATATCATAGTAGAACCGGTTGGCTTCGTCAATGGAAAAGCCTGCAAGTTTCGCGGAAGCGGCGACTTTAAGGTGGAAGCATTCGACTAAGGAAAATTATTTTTTTCTGTATTAATACAGAAAAAGATTTAAAAAAATTATTACTTAAAAAGAGAATTCATTTAAAGCGGGCGTTGTAAACTTTTGATACAGAGGGAAATAAAAATTTCAAAAAATTACTATAAAACAGTTGACGTAAAATACATACTGTTATAATATAGTCTCAACAAAACAAATTGTACTATAACAGAAAACGCAGCTGCATTTCAAATTTGTTTAATCTGAAGAAAAAGGAGAGAGACATATGATTCGTCAGGAAGATGTAAAGCAGATGGAAGAAGCCTGGGAGAACGAGGAACGGTGGAAAGGAATTACACGCCCGTATTCAGCAGAGGATGTGTTGAAGCTTCGTGGTTCGATCAAAGTAGAATATACACTCGCTGATATGGGGGCGAATCGTCTTTGGAATTTAATGCAGGAGGATCCGTTCGTACGAGCGCTTGGGGCACTTACCGGCAACCAGGCCGTGCAGCAGGTGAAAGCAGGATTGAAAGCGATTTATTTAAGCGGCTGGCAGGTTGCCGCTGACGCCAACCTCTCCGGCCATATGTATCCGGACCAGAGCTTATATCCTGCCAACAGCGTTCCGCACGTAGTACAGCGTATCAACCAGGCACTGCAGCGGGCAGATCAGATTGAACATCTTGAAGGAAATGATGAAACAAACTTTTTTGCTCCAATCGTAGCCGACGGGGAAGCGGGATTTGGCGGACGGCTGAACGTGTTCGAATTAACCAAGTCGATGATCGAAGCGGGAGCCGCCGGTGTTCATTTTGAAGACCAGCTTGCCTCTGAAAAGAAATGCGGCCACCTGGGCGGAAAGGTATTGATACCGACGAGCACCGCTATCCAAAATCTCATTTCTGCAAGACTCGCAGCAGATGTAATGGGAGTACCGACAATTATCGTGGCCAGAACCGATGCGAATGCGGCCGATCTGCTTACAAGTGACATTGACGCCTATGATCACTCATTTATCCGAAGCAACGAGCGGACCGAGGAAGGCTTTTACCGTACAAATAACGGCCTGGACCAGGCTATTGCAAGGGGACTTGCTTATGCACCGTACGCTGATCTTGTCTGGTGCGAAACCTCTGAACCAAACCTTGAGGAAGCAAAGAAATTTGCAGATGCGATTCACGAAAAATTCCCGGGGAAAATGCTTGCCTACAATTGCTCGCCTTCCTTTAACTGGAAAGCAAAACTGAGTGACGAAGAAATTGAAACCTTTCAGGAACAGCTGGGCGAGATGGGGTACAAGTTCCAGTTTGTTACACTGGCCGGCTTCCATGCTCTTAATAACAGCATGTTTGAACTGGCTGGCGGCTATAAGAAACGCGGGATGGGTGCTTATTCCGAACTTCAGCAAAAGGAATTTGCCAACGAAGACCATGGCTACACCGCAACGCGCCACCAGCGGGAGGTTGGTACAGGATACTTCGACCAGGTAGCAACTACCATTTCAAGCGGAAAATCATCCACAACAGCGATGAAGGGCTCTACAGAATCAAGTCAGTTCAGCCGGTAAGCATTAAAAAATTATAAGGAGGTTTTTCCAATGAGAGAAACAACGATGGAATACCAAAGCGAAATGCCGACAATGATTTGCAGCGACTGCGGAGGCGAAATGACAGAGCACCAGGAAACACCAATGATCCAGTGCGATCACTGCTTAAGTAAAACCGAAGAATAACAGCAAAAAGCCGGCGCCCGCGTTGCAATAGGGGCACCGGCTTTTTGCTGTGTACATATGTACAAGAAGGGCCTGGGTACGGGCACAAAAAAGACCCTCAGGCTTTCCATACATTGGAAGGCCTGAGGAAGGGGGAAGAAGTTATTTAACCTCTGCTTTTAAACGATTCTTAGCTTCTCTGCGGCGTCTGTGCAGGATAGGTTCGGTGTATCCGTTTGGCTGATTGTACCCCTGGAATACTAAATCGCATGCGGCCTGAAAGGCGGTTGACTGTTCAAAATCCGGGCTCATCGGGCGGTATTCGGGGTCGTGGGCGTTTTGTTCATCTACAACAGCGGCCATTCGTTTGAATGTTTCCATTACCTGCTGCCTGGAGCAAAGGTGGTGGTGAAGCCAGTTGGCAATGTGCTGGCTGGAGATGCGAAGCGTTGCCCGGTCTTCCATAAGAGCAACGTTGTTGATGTCAGGGACCTTAGAGCAGCCGATGCCAAGCTCGACCCAGCGTACAACATATCCAAGAATGCCTTGAGCGTTATTATCGAGCTCTTCCTGTACCTCTGCTGATGACCAGTCAGTACTAGTGGCAGTGGGTATAGTTAAAATAGAATCAAGGTGAGATTCCGATAACTGCTTTAAATCTTTTTGAACCTCCGGGACATCGACCTCGTGATAATGGAGAGCGTGCAACGCGGCGGCCGTTGGTGACGGCACCCAGGCGGTGGAAGCTCCAGCTTTTAACTGGCCGTCTTTCTGATCCATCATAGCTGCCAGCTGCTCGGGCATTGCCCACATTCCTTTACCGATCTGGGCGCGCTGTTCGAAGCCGGCGGCCAGTCCGGTCTGTACGTTTGATTTTTCGTAGCTTCCGAGCCAGGCGGAGGTTTTCATTTCGCCTTTCCGGATCATCGGTCCTGCCTCCATGGAGGTATGAATTTCATCGCCGGTCCGGTCCAGAAAACCGGTATTGATGAACATTACACGGTCTTTAACTTCCCTGATGCATGCTTTCAGGTTAATCGTTGTTCTTCGTTCCTCGTCCATAACTCCTATTTTCAAGGTGTTGCGTTCCAGATGCAGCATGTCTTCAATACGGTCAAACAGCTTGTTTGCAAAGGCTGCTTCTTTAGAACCGTGCATTTTTGGCTTTACAATATAGATGGAACCTTCGCGGGAGTTTCTGTATTTTCCGTTCCCGAGCAGGTCGTGTTTGGCAATAAGGCTCGTAATGACACCGTCCATAATGCCTTCAGGAATTTCTTCTTCCTTTTCATTTAATATGGCATCGGTTGTCATCAAATGGCCGACGTTCCGGTTCAGCATCAGAGAGCGGCCTGAGAGAGTAAATTCTTCGCCTGCAGGAGACGTGTAGCTGCGGTCCGGATTCATAATGCGTGTTACTGTTTTATCGCCTTTTTGGAACCGGGCGTTAATATCTCCTTTAATGAGCCCGAGCCAGTTGCGGTAAACCAGTGTTTTATCTTCAGCATCTACAGCAGCTACAGAGTCCTCGCAATCCATAATAGTCGTAAGCGCAGACTCGACGACCACATCTTTTACTCCAGCCGGATCGGTTTTGCCAATCGGGTGGCCGTAATCAATTTGAATTTCGATGTGCAGCCGGTGATGCTGTAAAAGAACAGCTACCGGCTGGGAGCTTGCGCCCTGGTAACCCGCAAATTGTTCGGGATATTGAAGCTGATCCTTGCTGCCATCCTGAAAAGAAACTTCGAGACGGCCGTTTTCGATCGAATAGCTGGCGACATCCTTGTGGGAATGGCTGCGCAGAGGAAAGTATTCATCTAAAAATTGTTTAGCATAAGCAACGACCTTTTCTCCGCGCACGGGGTTGTAGGCTTTCTGCTGCTCAGCCCCACCTTCTTCATTGATGATATCGCTCCCATATAAAGAGTCGTAAAGACTTCCCCAACGGGCGTTGGCAGCGTTAATGGCGAAGCGTTCGTTACTGATGGGAACGACAAGCTGCGGGCCAGCCTGCGTGGATATTTCTTCGTCCGTTTGCTCAGTCGCAATTTGAAAATCGTCCGGTCCTGGTTCAAGGTAACCGATGTTTTCAAGGAACGTCCGGTACTGATTCAGGTTCCACCGGGAGTGAGCCTGATGCCATTCGTGAATCTGATTCTGCAGATTGTCTCTCGTGTGCAGAAGGACTTCGTTTTCAGGAGTCAAATCGTGAACAATCTTTCCGAAGTCCTGCCAAAATTGTTTTTGTTCCAGTCCGGAGCCGGGAAGTACTTCTTCGTTAATAAATTGATATAAAGAAGGGTGCACATGAAGTCTGTCTGCCGATCGGTACGTGGTCATACTATTCCTCCTTCAAGGTAAGAGAACAGAAGAAGCTGCTCCCAGAATATAATACCATTGTATTATAACAGTTGTATAAATATCAATACTGTTATATAAAATTATAAAACTTCGTCAAACTAAATTTTCTTTAGTATAGTGGAAGCATTGTGAATTAAAGTTAAGAAAGGAAGAGAAAATGACCCCGCAAATAGTGCAATTCCTTGTTACGTCACACCTTTCAATGATAGCCCTCCTGCTGGTATTGTTCGTTTCTGCAAATGTTTTTTACCAGACAGGAAAAAACAGGCTCGCTGTGGGGGTGCATTAAGTGCTCCGGGGCGCGTATTTACCGGGGATGATCTCCGGTGGATTATTAATAGGCCTGACGCCGGATTTTCCAGCTGTATTTTTAAAAGCTGCTACAGGATTGTTAACCCTTATTTTTATGGAAATTCATCTCAATCATATTATTGGCAGTGAACATCGTCCTAAGTTCGCTTTTCTAACGTATTTTATGATTGTGTTTACGATAGCATTGGGCGCAGTGTTTCCCATTGGAATATCTGTTATTGAGTAAAACTGGAAACAACCAAATCTTAGGCTGAACTGAGGCCTTATAGCGAAACAAGGTGTACATAGGCCCGGAAACGGGATAGAATAACTAACGTATGCAGAAACTGTAAAATTGCATGCGGATGCACGGTCCATTTCAAGCAGAAAGGTGTTCCTTCTATATGATTCAGAATCCTAAAGGAAAAGAGCGGATTGGTCTGGCGCTGATTCTTAGTATGCTTGCGATCCTCGGGCCGCTCAACATTGATATGTACCTGCCAAGCTTCCCGGGCATAGCGGCAGATCTGAACGCCCGAGCTTCTATGGTGCAGCTTAGTTTAACTGCCTGTCTTGTAGGGCTTGCAGTCGGTCAGGTGATCGTCGGGCCGATTAGTGATGCAAAAGGAAGAAGAAAGCCGCTGCTGGTTTCAATTACGCTGTTTGCGGCAGCTTCGTTTATTTGCGCAATTGCACCAAATATATACATATTGATTGCTGCGAGGCTGCTGCAGGGTTTGACGGCTTCTGCCGGTATCGTCGTTTCCCGGGCGGTGGTAAGGGACATTTTCAGTGGAAAGGAACTGACTCAGTTCTTTTCATTATTGATGGTGATTAACGCCATCGCCCCTATGGCGGCGCCAATGATCGGGGGAGCTATTTTGCTTCTGCCGTTTTCGAGCTGGTCGACAATTTTTCTTTTCCTTGCGATCGTTGGGCTTGCCATCGTAGTTACGATTGGTTTCCGGCTCGAGGAGACCCTTCCGGAAGAAAAAAGGACGCCGAGCTCACTCAAATATACGATTCGCACCATTGGTGATTTGTGGAAGGACCGTTCTTTTATCGGCTATGCCTTAACGCTTGGCTTCGTGCACGGCGGAAGCTTTGCCTACGTTTCCGGTACGCCGTTTGTGTATCAGGAGATTTACGGGGTCTCTGCCCAGGTATTCAGTGTGCTATTTGGCATCAACGGTCTGGCGATTATCACCGGAAGCTTTTTAATCGGCCGGCTTGCCGGCATTATTGCTGAACGTAAACTGCTGCGCACAGCGGTGATCACAGCGGTAAGTGCGAGTTCTTTTCTTCTCGTGATGACAATCATTGAAGGCCCGCTCGCGCTGCTTGTCATTCCCATCTTTATTTATATGACAGCGATGGGGATGGTACTGACAAGCTCTTTTACGCTCGCGATTGCCAAACAGGGCCACCGGGCAGGGAGTGCAAGTGCGCTGCTCGGCATGCTTCCGCTTCTGATTGGCTCTATTGTTTCGCCGCTTGCCGGCATTGATGAAACGACAGCTGTCCCAATGGGGTTTATTATGTTCATTACGACCGTTTTTGGACTTACAGCCTTCAGTACACTCAGTGAAGGTCCGCAAAAAGAATAAAATTAAGCCGGTACGCTGTTTTGCTGAGCGTACCGGCTTTTTATATTAAGGCTCTTTAGGATTGAATGTTTTTTAATTTATCCGGTGTTACATCGTTACCTTCCGGGTCCTGTACGGTGGTGGTAAGCAGAGTCGCTTCCATCGATCCGCGGATCATCTGAAGGTACTCTTCACGAAGCTGCTTTTGCTCCTGCTGCTCTTGTGCAGTCAGTCCCTGATTTACTTTTTTTCTCGCCAGTTCATTAATGCGAGGAAGTGTTGCGATCATGTGAATTCCCCTTTCTTTTTATACCCATACATGTATATTGTATGGAAATAGTATAGCAGAAGCCTGCTGCATATGCAAACCGGAGCAGCAGGCTGCATTTAATGCTTCAATTCCTGGAATTTAGTGACGGCTTCCACACGGTTGCTTACTTCAAGCTTATCGAAAATAACCGAAATATAGTTTCTTACAGTACCATTGGTAAGGGAGAGCTGCCGGGCTATGGCTGTAGTGCTTTTCCCCTCTGCAATTAAAGCGAGCACTTCTTCTTCACGTTTGGTGAGTGTGGCGGCAGTGTTATATGCAAGGTCCACCAAATCAGGGGAATAGACTTTTCTGCCGCTCATAATAATGCGGATAGACTGAGCCAGCTCTTCACTCGGGCTGTCTTTCAAAAGATAGCCGCTGATTCCCGCTTTTCGGGCCCGTTCAAAATAACCGGTGCGGGCGAAGGTGGTGAGAATAATAATTTTGCATGTGCTTTCCTTTAGTTCCTCTGCAGCCTCTAACCCGCTTTTTACCGGCATCTCAATATCCATAATGCATATATCCGGCTGTTCTTTATCAATAAGGCTCAAAGCTTCCTGCCCGTTCTCTGCTTTACCTACTACTTTCATATCTTCTTCTAAATCGAGAAGAGAACCAAGCGCTCCTAAAAGCATCTGCTGATCCTCGACGATTACTATTCGTATCATAGCTGGCGGCCTTCCCTTCATTTGATTTGCTGAATGACCAGGGGTACTTGAATAGCAAGCTTTGTGCCTTCGGAGGAGTGATAGTTCAACTGGCCGTTGATGAACCCGAGGCGCTCTTTAATGCCCTGCAGGCCGCTTTCGGACCAGGATTTCTGCTCAGAGGACATGCCTTTGCCGTCGTCTTCGACTGTAAGAGAGAGGCTGGTTGTGGATTGATCGATCGTAATATAACAGTTTTCTGCTTCGCTGTGTTTGACAACGTTGGTCACAGCTTCCTTTAAGCACATGCTGAGTACGTTTTCAATGAGAGGCGGAGCTTCGTTGAAGCTCGCACTTCCCTTTACATGAAGATTAATGCCTGCGGCCTGAAGAATCTCTTCCACACGGAGAAGTTCGTCACTCAGCCGTGCGCCTTTCATATCTGATACAAGCTCCCGCACTTCTTTTAACGCGGTGCGTGCAGTCTGGTGAATGTCTGTTAATTCCGCCTGGGTCCGTTCGGGCTTAGTATCTATTAACTTTCCTGCAAGTTCACTTTTTAAACCAATCAAGGAGAGCTTCTGCCCAAGGGTGTCGTGCAGATCTCTGGCAATGCGCTGCCGTTCTTCAAGGACGACGAGCTGGGAAATGCGTTGATTAGCCTCATGAAGCTCGGTTTCAAGCTTTTCGCGTTTGTTGCGGTTGTAGATGTTAAAAGGAAGAAGAATGACGCCGATGACGCTGATCACGATAAAGGGAAGCTGCATCAGAAACAGCTCGCTCTGAACGTAAAACCCAATAGTGACAGCAGCCAGGGTGGTAATCAGGTGGAGGACATACAGGGTTATAAAGCCTGCTTTATGCTGGATATTACCAATAAAGAAAGCTAAAAACAGGGAAAAATAAACATAACCGAAATAAAGGGTCATCCCTATACTGATCAGCATTTCAATGCTTACAGATAAATAAACCGTCCAGCCTTTTTTGATGAAGGATAAACGATAAGTCGTAAAGAACAGAAGAATCATAAAAACACCGAGGATAATTTCAAAGTACGTAGCAGAGCGGATAATAAAATAAAATGGCAGTAAACAGAAGATGATCCAGGCGTATAAGCTGAGGCCTGTGCTTTTTGGGAAGATATCGAACCAGTTCTGCATAAACGGGCTCCTTTTTCATGAGGCATAGCATTTCTTTATATTAAGTATAACAAACCCCTCTCCGTAACAGAGAAGGGTTTGTGTTTAAGATTTTTTATCAGACGGTGCTGGAGAGGTTCTGGAAGCCTCTGCCTGTTTTTTGCTGCGGATATTAGCGTCTTTAAAGCTGACAAACGTCTTATTTTTTTCATCGTACAGCCGGAACCGAATGGATGTGAGACTTGTACCAAGAGTAATCTTTGTAGCCTGCTGTAGTGGTTCAATGTTTTCATGGGTTTTTGCCAAATTATAGTTCGGTACACGTGGGCTGAGGTGATGCACGTGATGGTAGCCGATATTGCCGGTAATCCACTGGAGTACTTTTGGAAGCTCGTAGTAAGAACTGCCGTCTACTGCAGCTTTTACAAAGTCCCATTTGTCTTCGTTTTCAAAGTAGGAGTCTTCAAACGTGTGTTGGACATAAAATAACCAGATGCCGAGAAATCCGGCTGTGAAAAGCATAGGAATCTGAATGGTGAAAAATGCAGCCCAGCCGACAAGCCAGATTAACAAAGCGTAAAT
This sequence comes from Marinococcus luteus, assembly GCF_900106595.1. Lineage (GTDB taxonomy): Bacteria > Bacillota > Bacilli > Bacillales > Marinococcaceae > Marinococcus > Marinococcus luteus. Next base: position 238,362 of record NZ_FNNC01000003.1, on the reverse strand, counting down.
AACTACAATAGAAATATTCGTGAAATACGTGTTCAGGCGTTCTTTTTTCTTCGCATTTTTGCGGTTGAAGCGGTTCTCAACAAGAAACAGGTAAAACGGGCCTAAAAAGAAAAGCACAAATGGGTTGCGGTACAGGCGGTAGCTGAGTCGGAGCCATTTGCTGGCGTTTTGGTATTCTTCGACGGTCATGACCCAAACATCACCGGTGCCCCGTTTGTCTAGGTTGCCGCTGGTGGAGTGGTGCATCATATGGCTTCTTTTCCATTTTGCGTAAGAAAAGTGAGTAATGATCCCAGTTAACGTGCCAATCCGGTCATTCGCTTTGCTGCTTTTGAAAAATGAACCGTGTGTGCAGTCGTGAAAAATGATAAATGTACGGACGACAAAGCCTCCGGCGATAATGGCGAGGGCAACAGTTATAAAAGGAGAGATGGAATATGCTGCGTACGCAAGCGCCCAAAGGGCTAAGAGAGGAAGAATGGAGTTGCATAGCTGAATAATACTTGCTTTATGGTCAGAATGTGCGTAAGGTGCGGCACTTTTTTTCAATTGCATTTGTTCTTGTCTGCTCATGGTTAATCGCTCCCTGCTTTATGGGGTGTGTCTCTATTAATAGGATATAAAATTTTGACTCCGCCTGTAAGTCATAGACGTCAGGGTGAAAAAATGACAAATGTCATATATGGTTGAATTAAGCGGAAATGATGAAATATGTATAAAATCGGCCGTGCAGACTAAAGCCTCTGAACATTCAGATGCTCAGAGGCTCTGTTTTTTTATAAAGCATAGTTTGTCCGCAGCGCATGGGTCAGCTCGGAAACGATATCAATGTCTTTAAAGCTGATGCCAAGCTGGACAGCAGTCTGGGCCATCTCCGGGCGCATGCCGCACAGCGTAGTTTCCACGCCGACCAGCTTTAAGGCAGTGGCAAGCTGCATAATGCGCTGGGCGACGAATGTAGTGATATCACGCACGCCCGAAAGGTCGATATACAGACGTGTTAGTTCGCTCTCGGTGCATTGCTTTAACGTATTCTCCACAATCACCTGTCCCCGCTGTTCATCGATATGGCCGATGAGCGGAAGCAGGCCGGTTTTCTTTTGAATCAATATGATCGGGGAGGAAAGCTCCAGGATCATTGCTTCTTTCAGCTGCATCTGTTCGTTCATATGATAAATGGCTTCTTTCATGAACGCCCGCCCGGCGTAATCGAAAGCCTGAAGTGCTTTGCGCTGCCAGTCGAGTACGTGATCGATGGGAATCGATTCCTCATATTGGTGAACAAACAGGCGGATCTGTTCTAAAATGGCGTTGCGGTAATAAGTGAACTCTTCCTGAATAGTGAGCATCGGCTGCCACATTTCTTTGTTCTCTTCCACAATGGCACTGATTTTTTCTTCAAAATGCTCGTAAAACTGGGTTTCTTCCTCCCGGAATACATGAATAAGCTCCTGGGCAAAGACCTTTTTCATTTCTTCGAGTTTTTGATCTGTATAATCATCGGCAGCATTGCCGGAAGAGAAATCGGATGACCATGTGCCGCGCATGGTGTCTATATGTTCAATCAAATAATCGTATAAGGAGCCGTCAGCTTTTTCCTGATTAAATTGCACGGTCGTTTTCCTCCAGAGTAAGAGTATGGTGCAGGTTGGTCTAATTATAGAGCCTGGGAGGGAAAGTCACAAGTTTTTTTATCCGTATTCATACCACATAATACCCATTGTTTCGGCCCCGCCGTGAACACCAATTACCGGGCTGAGAGGACAGAGGTGAATCGCGAGACCGGGAGACAGCTCCTGCAGCTCTTTTTTCCATGCCTCTGCTTTTTCTTTCGTTGTCGTATAAATAATGCTCAGGTCTTCGACCCGCGAAGAGGCTATGGCATCTTCAGCAATCTGCAGGAGCCGGCTTTCTGCCCGTTTCCGGGTGCGGATTTTTTCAAAAGGAACAATCTGCCCCCCCTCAAAGGTAAGAAGAGGATGAATCTTCAAAAGCGTGCCAAGGATCAGCTTTCCGCGGGAGATTCTTCCCCCTTTATGTGCCTGTTCGAGGCTTCCGAGCAGCAGGTAGCCTCTGGCATGCCCGGCCATTTCTGTTAACCGCTGCTGTATTTCCTCCGGCGTGCTCCCTTCCTCAGCTAATTGCGAGCCTCTCGTCAGCAGGGGGCGGATGCTGCCGGCGCCCATCTTCGAATCCACAGTGAAGAGCGGAAATCCGGTCATATCTGCCGCAAGCTGGGCTGTCTGAAGAGTGCCGCTTAAATGACTGCTGATATGTATGGCAATTGCTGCATCATAAGAATCCTTTAACTGTTCAAACAGTTCGGAAAAACTGCCCACAGATGGCTGGCTGGTCGTAGGGAAAACTTCTTCATGCGGCAGCCGCTCATAAAATTCATCCGTTGTAATTTCAATATTTTCTTTATAGCTTTCATTTTCAAACACAACAGATAAGGGAACAATATGAATATTATATTTTGCGGCCGTTTCTGCATCGATAGAACTGGTACTGTCTGTAATCCAGGCTATACGCTGTGTCATCATCCACCTCTTTTTTTCGTGTTAGTTTGATAACGTTTTCACTGACTTTGAATACATTATACAGATTTATGGACGGGAATTCGAATGAAACCCCGCAGGCTCCATATAAAAACGATAGTAAAGAAAAACATGTCCGGACCCATTGAGGTGCCAGAACATGCTTTAGTTAAAAAACAGGGAAATTAGAGAAAATCCAATTACGACGGTGAACAAAATCGTCATATGGTTCAGCGAAAAAATAAACATAGTAGTTGCCCATTTTTTGCTGTCCATCCGCCGGTAGCATATCAGGCTTGCTGCAAGCCAGGCTGCGCTTAATACGAAGGATACGCCAACGATAAAGCTGCTGACAGGAAGGAAAAGAAAACTCGATAGGGTTAACAGAACAAGGTATACGTTTGTCTGAATATAGGTCCGCCGGTTTCCCTTGACCACTGGGAGCATTGGGATATTTGCTGCTTTGTACTCATCGTGTCTGCGTATAGCGATAGCATAGAAGTGCGGCATTTGCCATAAAACCATAATAACGAAAAGGCCGAGAGCTGCCGGGTGGAAAAAGTCATTGGAAATAGCAGCCCAGCCGATAAGCGGGGGCACTGCTCCGGAAATACTCCCGATCTCTGTATTGTAAATCGTGCGCCGCTTGCTCCACATCGTATATGGAACCACATAAAAGAATAATCCTGTAAATCCGAATAGGGCTGCGAGCGGTGAAGCTGCATATAAGAAGCCTAAGCCTGCAACTGTCATAACAATTCCCAGTATAAGTGCATTTTTCAGCTGCATCCGGCCAGTCGCCGTAGGGCGGTTCTTCGTCCGGTCCATAATCTTATCGATATCGCGGTCGTATAAGTTGTTAAACGTGCCGGCAGCGCCGATAACAAGACCCGAGCCAAGTGTGGCAAGGACTATCGCTCCGATTTTATCGGAAAAAGCGATGTTGTGAATATATAAAGCAAGGGCAATCCCTGCAAACATAACGATTAAATTGGATTTGATAATCCCTGTTTTAATCGTTTCCGCCAGTACTTTACGAAGTGCCTGTTTCGGGGCAGCGAGGGATCCTTGTTGAACCGTGCGTTCGATATTTTCCGATTTCATTTTATTCCCCCCAACCGTGTTCATCCGATACTAATGTATCACATGTGTCGTGAAAATTAGAGATATTGACAAAAAAGTTCGCTATCTTGTCAATTGTTTGTGAACGATTCATGACAAATCATTGTATATATGTACTTCGTACTTTTAGCAAACAAAATTATATTCTCACATTAACTGCGTATTGGCAAGTGTTACTTCCCGGCTGCTCCAGGCAGAGGCGTCTATGAAAACGCTGGCGTCTGCACTTATTCCGGCCCACCGTAGAAAAGCCGTCCGGCGGGGACGGCATGAGCATCAGCTGCTTTTTGTTTTTAATTCCTGGAGCATTTCATGCACGGCGTAAGCGACGCCGTGTTCAGTGTTTGTTTTTGTAGAAAAGCCGGATGTCGCTTTAACCTCCGGAACGGCATTGCCCATGGCAACGCTCCGTCCTGCCATTTGGAGCATATTTAAATCGTTAAAGTTATCCCCTAGAGCCATAACGTCTTCAAGGGATATTCCGCGCTCAAGCGCAAACTCCTGAAGGGCAAAGCCTTTTTGGGCACGTACGTGATTTAATTCAAGGTTACCCATACCCGAAGAAGTAAGAGCGAGCTCGTTATCACCGCGGAGCTCATATTTCATCCGATCGAGTACGGAAGTCTCGGGAGAAAAGGCGAGCATTTTATACACATCGAGGTCCTCGTAATCAAGTATTGAGAAGAAATCGTCTGCGAACTGGAAATTTTCATCCTCCAGCCGGCGTTCAGCATACTTTTCTGCTGCAGCTGTCGTCAGCTCGGGGTGCGCGGTCTGAAGCATTCCCACCACGACACTCATATATGCTTCTCTTGAAGGGGCAAAAATCCCCTGGCTGGTAAACAGTTCAATATAAGAACCGGCAGCGTGGTGCGCGGTTAAAATTCGTTCGCACGAGCTTTCAGTGATGGGGGCGGAACGCTGTATTTCTTTTCGGTTTTTGTATGTGACTGCTCCGTTCATGCTGATGATTGGGTAGGAAAGGCCGGCGGACGCCAATGGTCTGTGTGCTGCTTCGTAGGTTCTCCCTGTGGCGATCACGATATCAATGCCGTGTGCCGAAGCAGTTTGCAGGGCTTCGGCGTTGTCCTTGCTGATTTCTCCATTCTGATCCAGCAATGTTCCGTCCATATCCGTTGCAATTAGTTTCATTTCTTCTCCTCCGATATGCTTTCGATCTGTTGATCCGTTTTAATTAATACTTTCTATTATCGAACACTTTTTCAAAGTCATCAACTTTTTTGTTTTCAGCAGGAAAGCTGAAGCCATAAAAACATCGACAGCTTATCTTACAAGGTGATTGCACAACAGTGTAGGCGGTCAATCCGGATGAATATTTTATCTTTAAGTAAAGAAAAACTTCCATTTAATGAAGAAATAAAAAAGAAGAATTAAATGAAAATTCATAAACAAAAGTGCGAAAACCTCATTATTCTTGAAATGAAATCCAACAATGGCTTTCTTAATTTCTGGAGAATAAAGAAAAAATTTAACGGCTCGTTAAAAATATGGATCGGGAATATAGGTATTTAGCACTTTTTTTAAAGATAAACTCATTTAAAAGTTTAGATCAGTGAAGTAAAAGGTAATTTCAACTACAGCAGTTATTCAATTTAGATGAGAAAGCGAGTGTTTGTCATGATTCGTACAATTTTAATGGTTATTGGAGCTATTGTTGTGATTGGAGCAATTCTCTCCTTAATTTAAGAAGAAATTGCTGAAATGATTACATTAAAGACCCTCTCCAGCCCAGCGGATTCATGACTGTTTATTTCCAGCTATTCATTGGAAAAGCATGAAGCATTTGGCCGGATGAGGGTCTTTGCGTTATAGATTAAATTTTCACATAAGAAAGGTGAGGTACAGTGACCGACGCTAAAGATAAAGTTACGTACGGGTTGATGGCTGCCGGAAGTCTTATTGGCGGTGCGCTTCCTCTAATCACTAAAGGGACGAAAGATAAACTCCAATCCTCAGAAGAATCTTCCGGGGAAGAAAATACTGATGAGCCGGCTGAAAACCAGGGAGAAGGAAAAAAAGCTCCCCGGCTCAAGCAGACGGCAAAAAAACCTGCGATCAAAGCCCAGCAGGCGAAAGACAACGTAAAAGAATCGGGAAAGCATATACAAGGCACCGTGGAAAATAAGAAGAAAAATGCTGAAAATAACGCAAAAAATGCGGGTGCCCAGGCTAAAGAAACCGTTGCTGGGAAAGCTAAAGGAGCCAAGCAGGCGGCTGATGCGAGTAAAGTTGTTTATAAAGGAAATAAAAAGGTAAAAGAAACTAAAGGCCGGATAAACGGAGTCAAAAATACTGTCGGCGAAAAAGTAGAAAAAACCGGCATGAAAATACAGGATCAAAAAAACGCCCAAAGCAATGCCAATAAACCTGAAAAAGAGGCAGAGCAGCCAGCACAGGAAGCGGGCAGCGCTCCGAAAAAGGCAAAAAAGGTTTCTAAAAAATCCGCACGCCGGCTGACGGATGCGACAGGCCTTGAACAGAGCGCGGCTTCAGCAGAGCCGGGAGTGGAAAATGCGGAAGAGTCAGCGCTAACGCAGGAATTTGAGCGCCGCCCGGAAGAAATGAACGAAGCTGAAGTGAATGCTTACCAATCCAGCAGTCAAAACGGAAGTAAAATGAACCACAGCCTGACTGACGTGATGGATACCGTGAACGATTTCTTTGAAAACTATGTAGCCGAGCCACAGCGGATTACTTCTACGGAAAAGCAGGAGGGCCACTGGCTGGTGGAAATCGAAGCGTTGAATAAAGAAGGCAGAAAGTCGAAAAAAGAAACGTACCAGGTGCAGGTAGATGATGATTTAGAGGTAACCTCCTATAAGCGGGTAGATGGAAATAAATAATGCTTCGGTTTGAGGAGACCAAATTATGGCAAAAAAGATTTTGTTAACTGAAGGCGGAAAATATGTCGATGGTTCAGAGCCAAAGGTAAGAAAAACGTTCTCCGTTCCGGACGAAGCCTGGAAGAAAACTCACTTTTCTTCTTATTCCAAAGCAGCAGCATCCGATGATAAGTCATCTAGGAAGCAATCAACTGATAAAGAAAAGAGTTCCCAGGATGAAGAGTCATTTTTGGATAAGGTGAAAGAAAGCGGTCAAAAAGCTGCTAAATGGGTTTCCTTTAAAAAATCGAAGGACTTCCTGGATGAGCAGACAGATGATACGTTTATTGAGCCGATTAAAGACACCGCAGAAGAAATTTCTGACTTGAACCCTGTGGAAACAACGAAAAACATGATTCAGGGAAATGCCAAAGAAGAACTGGTGAAAACGGCCACAGAAGGGGTGAAAAATAACCCTCAGGCTGCCAATGCTGTAGCTGCAGCCTATATGGGCAAAAAGTTTTTCAACACCCTGGAGAGCGCCCGGCTGGCAAAAGAACATGCGCAGGAAAAAGTACAGGAAACAAAGCAGGCATTGGAAGGAAAAGGAGAAGAAGCCCAGGAAAAACTGCAGAAAGCTGTAGAACAGGCTAAAGAAAAAGGTCAGGAAGCCCAGGAAAAATTGGGTGAAGCTACAGGGCAGCTGCAGGAAAATGTTCAGGGCGGCTCCAATAAGTCCGGGAAAGGGGGCGGTAAAATCCTTCGTTCGCTGCCTGAAAAAGGGCTGAGTGATCTGAAGGGAATGGAAGATATTAAAGGACCGTCGAACATCAAGACTTACAGCGAGTCCAGGTTAAGAAGCTATGACGAGGTCAAGGGCGTTGATGATATTAAAGGGATAAGCGAACTGAAAGGCTTATCAAACATCAAGAGTTACAGCGATTCGAAGCTGAAAAGCTACGATGACATCAAAGGCATCAGTGACATTAAAGGAACAGAAAATATTAAGCATTATGATTAAGGAGTGAAAGATTATGGCAACAATTGAAAAAAGCACAGATTCTTCCAGCTTGGCAGAGGTTATTGACCGTATACTAGACAAAGGTATTGTTATCGACCTGTACGCTCGTATTTCTGTTGTAGGAATTGAACTGATTACAATTGAAGCACGTATCGTTATTGCAAGTGTTGACACTTGGCTCCGTTACGCTGAAGCAGTCGGACTGCTTCGCGACGATGTCCAGGGCGAAATCGATGAAGATGCAGACTCTAATGAGCGTGCCGGGCAGTTAAACTTTGCTTAAATTTCTCTAATCCCGTCATGCGCATGGCTGCATGGCGGGATATATTTCTATTGTAAGAAGAAAGCGGGGACCACTATGAAGGAAGTAATGAATTCCATTAACGATTTTTTTGAAGAAAATTTAAAGCCTCCGTTCCGGATTACTTCGGTTTCCGAAGAAGATTACGGCTGGTTTGCAGAAGTGGAAGTTATCGAAGAGAATGAGTATATGCAGAAGTACGGACATGACCAGCTTCTGGGCGTCTATGAAGTGAAGCTGAACAACAATCAGCAGGTAGGATCGTTTGAACGTGTAAATCTGAGACCGAGAAGTGCCCACGTTGAAACGGCGGAGAGGAGATAGGTACCGATGACGGCCAAACAATCAACGACAAAAACAGAAGAAAAAACAAACGAGACCCAGGGTCAGGAACTGAAAACCAGCAAAAGCGGCTCGTATAAACCTTTCTCTTCTGAAGAAGAAGGAGAAGAGCAGCCGAAAGAGCAGATTAAAGGCCCGGCGAAATCAGGTTCTTCGAGTGAAACTTCACAAAAATCCTCCGGACAGAACGAAAAAACGGATGATAAAGGAGAAAGTGACGAAGTGAATAATACCACGGCGACTACCAGTAAAAAAAATACAGCTAAATCTCAACAGACAAAAAAAGAATCTACTGAAGAAGCCGCTCAACAGGAAGGTTCAGACGAAGCATCATTTGCACCTATTAAAAGTGATATGTTTGAAACCATCCGTTCGTTTTTCGGAGAAACGATGAATTCTCCCGTCCGTGTTACGGCAATTATGGATGCCGGAGATGGCTGGAATATTGAAGTGGAATTAGTAGAAGAGAAAGAATACACGCAAAAATATGGAAGAGACCAGTTGATCGGAATTTATGAAGCGAAGATGAACAAGGATCAAAAAATAACTTCCTATCAAAGGATGAACACTCGAGCAAGAAGTGTTCCTTTCGAGAAAAAAGAGAGGTAAAAGATATGGCAGCTACCAATGAAAGTAAGCAGCAGACACAGAAAAAGTCATCAAATACTTCAGGGCGCTCCCAGGCAAGCCAGCAAAAAGGAAGCTCCCAGAACAGTAAAGGGCAGTCGAAAAAAATCAATGCACCTGCCGGCACGAAATCGAAGCAAACGACCTCTGAAGAACAGAAGCAGCCAAAGCAGCAAAAAATTCGTACGATTGATCAAATCGTAGAGACTGAAGAAATGCAGTCGATTTTAGAGCGTTCCGAAAAGTATTTAACTTCCGGGTATCCGGTACACTTTACAGGTGCAGCCGGGGTGGGCAAAACTACCCTTTCGTTTCAGCTTGCACGCCGGTTTAACCAGCCTGTCACGCTGTTAAACGGGAACGAAAGCCTGTCGAACACGGATCTTCTTGGCGGAAGAATCGGTTATACCAGTGACAAATTAATTGATAATTACGTCCGGAAGGTGTATAAACGCGAAGACCATATCACAGAACGGTGGAGCACCGGTCGTCTGCTGGAAGCAGTAAAAAATGGCCACACGCTCATTTACGATGAATTTACGCGTTCCCTGCCGTCTACGAATAATTTATTCCTTTCCGTGCTTGAGGAAGGTATACTGCCGCTTTACGGCACGCAGCGAAACGAAAGCTTCATTACCGTGCACCCGAATTTTAAAGCGATTTTCACAAGCAATCCGGAAGAATATGCCGGTGTGCATAAATCCCAGGATGCTCTGCTTGATAGAATGATTACAATTCCGGTAGAGGATCCGGATAAGGAAGCCCAAATGTCTATTCTTAAAGAAAGAGCTTCCATCAGTGAAAAAGAAGCTGAAACCATTATTAAAGCACTGGATTGGGCGAAATCCACCAGCAGAGAAAACGATACGCATGTCCCAAGCTTCCGTCTTGCTGTTATGACCGCGATGTTAAGCTCGGAGCATGATGTTAAAATAGATGTAAAAAACGACGATTTTCAACAGCTGTTTTTTGATGTGATGGGACATTATTTCCTGGGAAATATTCAGGGAGAAGATGTCAGTGAAGCACAAAAAAGAATGAAGGAAGAGTTGAAAAAGGTCTAGGAGGCAAGTAACCGTGGGAATTTATATGTTTGGGGTTATTGAAACCACTGAAAAGCCGACCTTCGGCACCGTGGAACTCGAGGGGAAAGAGCGAAAAATCTACACCCTCCAGCGTGGGCAGGAAGCGATGGTGGTAGCGGAGGCTCCGATGCAGATTTATGATCCAACGAGGAAAAACCTGCGGGCTCATCAAGATACAGTGGCCAGAGTAATGGAAGAATACGATGTCATTCCGATGAGTTTTGGGAACGTCCTTGAGGACCAGAAAGAAGTCTTTGCTTTAATGGAAAAGCTGCAGGATCAATTTGAGGAAATTTTTCCGAAAATCCGTGGCAAAATGGAAGTTGGACTTAAAATCATCGGAAAGAAAGAATGGCTGAATGAACAAATCCGTCAGGAACCGGGAATGGAAGATTTGCGCAAAAAAACGGATACGAAAGGCAAAAACGCCAGCTATTACGAGCGGATGCAGCTCGGGGAATCGGCGCAAAAATTCATGATGAGGCTGCACGAGCGCTTCGAGGAAGAAGTCTTCCAGCCGCTCGCAGAGATTGCCAACGCAGCTAAAAGTAACGAAGTGATCAATGAGCGGATGCTGTTGAATGCCGCTTTTTTAATAGATAAAGAAAACGAAGAAGCTTTTGATGCAAAAGTAAACGAGATTTTTAATGAATGGAATGAACACGCTGATTTCAAGTATACGGGCCCATGGCCGGCATACAACTTTATTGACCTGAAAATAAAAGCGGGGAACAGCGTATGATTCATAAATTATTTACCTGGCCGCTTGATACTGTCGTGTGGGCTGGTAAAAAAGTAAAAGAAGAGGCGGATAAAGAATATTTTGATGTCCGCCAGATTCAAAAGAAACTGGCCAATCTGCAGATTATGTATGAGATGGAAGAAATTTCTGAAGAGGCCTTCACAGAGCAGGAGGAAGAGCTGCTGCAGCGGTATCGCAGAGCGAAGCAGATTGAACAGGAAGAATTACGGGAAGAGCTAGAGGAAAAGGATTAAAGGAGTGAACCGGCAGTGCAGACAAACTCGGGCGCACCGGCTCTTTTGTATTTGTATGCCTTGATTCCTACGGGCGAATATGAGCAAGCTCCTATGGAACCGATGGAAGGCATGGAGCCGGACAATAATATCAGCTTTATTGAACATGGCAGTATCACTGCAGTAGTTACCCATGTTCCGGAAGAAGAATTTTCCCAGGAAAAGCTGCAGAAGAATGTAGAAAAAATGGAATGGCTGCAGGCTAAAGCCTTTCACCATCATGAAACGATGAACCAGCTGCATGATCGCTATACCACGATCCCGTTAAAATTCGGCACGATTTTTGAACAGGAAGCAAACCTTGCGGAAATGATTGAAAAGTACAAGGAGAGCGTAACGGCTCAGCTTTCTTATTTGAAAGGCAAAGAAGAATGGAACGTCAAAACTTACGCTGATCAGCAATTATTCACTGAAGCCGTCGTGCAGAACAGCGAAGAAATTCAGGCGAAAGAAGCAGAGCTTGAAGCGATGCCGGCTGGCAGACGTTTTTTTGAAAAAAAGAAAATGGACCAGTTCATTGAAGCGCAGGCGGATGAGCAGATTGAGAAGCACTGCCAATCGTTTCACGATGAGTTAGCTGCCTGGAGTGAAGGCACAGAAATCAAAAAGAATTGGGAGAAGCGCGTCACAGACCGGGAAAAAGAAATGGCATGGAACGCCGTATACTTGATTCATTCGAAAGACCGGGAGGCGTTTATTCAATTAATTGAACAGCGCCAGGAAAAAGAAGAAGCAGAAGAGACCGGAATGGATTTAGAGTGTACAGGCCCGTGGCCGGCATTTCATTTTTCAGGCCTGACAGACAGGAGGGAGCAAAATGCCCCAGGACACTCTTAAAAACCGGGAAGTTTCCCTGCTCGACGTCTTGGACTCCGTGCTTGATAAAGGGGTCGTGCTTCAGGGCGATATAACGATATCCATTGCAGGGATCGATCTTATCTATTTGGATTTACGCGTACTAATCGCTTCTGTCGAAACCCTGCGGCAGTCGGAATTGAAGACGCAGAAAGAATTTGTTTCTAATTCTTCAGAACCTTCCCAAGTCGAATAAAGGAGGCCGAAAATAGATGGAAAATAATAATCCGCAAGTAACACAAGCCCAGCAGCCGACCGGACGCATATCACTGGATCCGGACAAAGCAGAAGAAGGACTCACCCAGCTGGTGATGACGGTGGTGGAACTGCTGCGTGAGCTGGTGGAACGCCAGGCGATGCGCAGAGTTGAAGGCGGCGATTTAACAGAGGAACAAGTGGAGCAGCTTGGTGTAGCGCTCATGCAGCTGGAAGATAAGATGGAAGAAATGAAGGAAATCTTTGGCCTTACGACAGAAGATTTGAACATTGATCTTGGACCTTTAGGGAACTTACTCTAAGCTTCAAAATAGGCTTGAAAGAAGGGAATATGTTATGGCTGAAAAACCTGTACAACGCTCAGCACCCGATCATATGGAGAGACCATCCGGCGGTCTTGTTGACATTCTGGAAACAGTACTGGATAAAGGTGTCGTCATTGCTGGGGATATTAAAGTAAATATTGCAGACGTAGAACTGCTGACCATTAAAATCCGTCTGGTCGTTGCCTCGGTCGATAAAGCAAAAGAAATGGGCATCGACTGGTGGGAAACAGACCCGCATTATTCGTCCAAGGCAAAAGGGCTCGAAGAAGAAAACCAGCGGCTGCTTGAACGGGTGGAACAGCTTGAAGAAAATCAGCAGGCGGAAAGCGAAGAGCAGCAGGCGACAGCACAGAATAAAAACAAAGCCGAAAAGTGAGGTGAACGCACGTGATTTTCCGTGATCTGTCTAAAGACATTGGCCAACTGGTACGGGACCTGCAGAATCAGGATAAGTCGCAGGTTCAACGCACAGAAGAGCGCACGTTTGGAAAAGGCGAAAACGCACCGAAGCTTCGGATGGAATATAATATGAAAGCAAGAACACTTCCGTCGAAGGAAGAAATGGAAGAATACCGAAAAGAAATCAAGCAGCGTGACAGGGATCGTCTGGAATAACAGGTCCTGTACTGCATGAAGGCTTTTCCGGGGACGCCTGTTTTTCTCCGGAGAAGCGGTACATAGCCATATCAATTAATAAAGGGGCTGGGCACATGGCAAAAGATAAAAAGCGGCGGAGTTTTTTAAAGAAGAAAAACATTGACGAATCAACGTTAAAGGACCGGTTAAGGCGCTTGAACCCGCGTGCGAAAAAATACGCGAAAGACCCAAAAGAAACGGAAAAACTGCTGCGGCAGGCGAGAGAAAAAGCGGATGAAAACCAGAGTCCGCTGAAAAATGTATGGCAGGAGCTGCAGCTGATGCTTGAAATGCTTCGTGCCTGGTGGAAAAAAGAGTACCAGCATGCGCCCTACAAATCGATTGTAGCCATCATTGCAGGACTGATCTATTTCGTGTCACCGATTGACTTGATTCCGGACTTTCTCCCTGGCGGTCTGATTGATGACGCAGCGGTTATTTCGTTTGTGTTCAAGCAGGTCCAAAAAGATCTCGATGACTTTAAAGAGTGGAAGCTGCAGCGTGACAATACAGTCAATGCAGATGAATAGGAATCAAAAAAGCTCCACCCGGCAGTTTGTGCCTGGTTGGAGCTTTGCTTTTTATTCGTATAATTTCCAGGCTGTTTTTAGTGAATTAGTAATATAATCTGCTACTTCTTCCGGAGAATCTTTATCGATAGTGATTTTGGAATGGTGGCTGGCATAAGCTGTCTGCCGGCTGTAAAATAACTCTTCGATATCTTCGAGCGAACGTCCCTGAAGAACAGGGCGGTCTGCCATAAGCAGGTGAATTCGTTCCTTCCAGGCGTCCCACGGCATGTCCAGGTAAAAAACGGTGCAGTTGTTTAAGCATACGTCCCGAATTTCCTCCTGCATGAAAGCTCCCCCGCCGAGAGAAATAACCTTAAGGCTTTGATTGGCGTACTTTTTCACAAGTTCTTTCTCTTTCTGCCTGAACGCAGGCTCCCCAATCAGTTTAAATACGTCCGGTATAGGCATTTGAAACTCTTTTTCGATCTGTTCATCGATATCAATAAAGGATCTGTATAAGTTTTGAGCGACCAGTCTGCCAATGGTTGTTTTGCCGACTCCCATAAAGCCTATAAATACTATGCTTTTTTCACGTAAAGATTTTTCTTTTATTATCATATGTCTGCACTCTTTCGTTAATAAAATGAGGTAGTCAGCGAAATGTACCGTGATTATAATACAGTTTTCGGCAAAAGTAAAAACCCGGTGCTACATAACGAGCTGCAGAATATAGGCGAAGCTCATTGTAAAAAGCATATATCCAATGACAAACGGCAGATTCCACAAACCCAGCCGATACGGATTGATATTCAGATGGTAACCTACAATCGAAACAGAGATATTAAACGGGCTGAACATGACAGGGCTCAGGCTGCAGACAATTAAAACAAGTGCCAGTGGTATTGCCTGAAGGTCCGCCAGAGAAGGGGCAATGATTTCTGCAAGCAGAATAACAGACACCAGCGGGTGGAAGCCGATAAAGCTGGAGATAAGAAAATAGGCGCCGATCAGCAGGTAAAAAATAAAAATCTGCTGGTGCATGAAAGTGAATAGCTGCTGAAGGACGTCAAATAACGAGGTTTCTGCAAGCATTTGGACGAATAAGCCGGCGCTCAGAAACATGAAAAAGAAGTTAGCCATACCTTTGGTTCTTGTCTTCCATTGATTAAAAGCAAAAAATGCATATCTGCGCAGGCGTCTAATAAAAGCTGCCCATAAAAAGGATACAGGAGCAATAAACAAAACGAGAGTGAATAAATAATCGAAGCCCGACCAATGATTAACCAAGCTCACACAGGTTACAAGCAGCAATAGGAGAGCGATTAACTGCTTGATCTTTCTGCTCGCGGCACTTGAATGGTCAGTCGGAGTACCAGCAGGCTGCAGACGCAGTTTGGGGTACTTGAAAGAGGCAGTCAAAATATCAAATAAAATGACTATAATAACAATCGTAATAATAAAAGGGAAAATATAAATGTAGTTCTGGCCGGTTACATTTAAAGCTGTAATGACCATAATTTCAAGCGGGCTCCAGGCAAGGCACAGAGCATAAGCCCTGAGTAAATTCTGCGTGTAAAACTTCGCCTTTATTTTTCGGGGAATTGAAGAAAAGGTCCGGTCCAGGGTGCGCATAAGAACGGCAAACGTAGCAATGTTTAAAAACAATCCGAGCACGTGGCACACAAAAAAACTTCTTCTGTACAACTGGGTGACAGTGTCCGCCCCCTGTTCCATGAATTTTCGAAGCCCGTGGTCGTACTTGCCCACCCGAATGAGTGAATTGAGAAAGGGAAGCATAAAAAAGAATGAGAGAATGCCGAGCATTGTCTGAAATGACATAAAGTAATCCTGCCAGGAGGTGCTGGTCTGGAAAAATAAAAATGTTCCGATGGTATAGAAGGCAATACCGGAATAAAAGAACAGCCCTTTTGCAAAAAACAGGGAAATAAATATAACAATATTTGCAAGAATACCGATGAATAAGGAAAAGTTCAGTGATTGTAAAAATTGTGAAAGTACGTAGGAGAGGATTAATAAAGAATATATGTATAAACGCAAATGCTGTTCCCCCAATTTCCGGTTGATGGCATGCAAGAGTATGATAGCATATTAGTTACATATAGAGAGTCAATCTATACATTTAACAGTACCAGAGGAAGGGTTAATACTAATCATTTGAGCGGAGGACCATATGACAAGTCACAGATATCAAACACTGCAAATGGGAAATAAATCGTACAGTGCTTCACAGCCGATGATCTGTGTTCCTCTAACAGAGACAACGGCAGAAGACTTAGCGGTAGAACTGCAAGCCATAAACCTTGCACAGGCAGACGCCATTGAATGGCGGGCAGATCACTTTGAAGACTTAAAAGATAAAAAAGCGGTAAACCGGGTACTGGAGATGCTTAAGCAGCAAGTCCCGGAATGTGTGCTTTTATTTACTATTCGCTCTGCTCAGGAAGGCGGGGCTGACCGGCACTTAACTGATGAAGAAACAGTGGAAATCATTTCCGGGGCAGTACGTTCAGGAAATACAGATATAGTGGATGTAGAGGGAAGAATGAGCAGTGAGCATATAGCTTCCGTTCGTCAAATAGCCCGGGAGCATGGAGTGAAATTATTAATCTCGCATCACGATTTTTCAAAAACGCCTGGTGTTTTTGAAATGCACCGTTGGGGTGAGGCGGCAGAAAGACACGAGGCAGACATTGTAAAAATGGCAGTCATGCCAAATCATAAATCAGATGTGTTGGATCTTTTAGGAACGCTGGTGGAACTGAGTGGCAGGTTGAATATCTGTACAGCTGCTATGTCTATGGGGTCTGAAGGACTGGCTTCCCGCCTGGTCGGTCATTCATTTGGCTCTATGATGGTATTTGCTTCCGGGAAAAAAAGCTCTGCGCCTGGACAAATTCCGCTTGAGGACGCGCGCCAGGTGGTTGATATTGTCAACAAATATTCGTAAGGCACATCTGCACTTCCGCGTATGTAAACCGCAGATGAAAATAATCGTCATGAATCAGCAATAAAAGTTGAAAAGTCTGTAGAAAAACCCGTATCATTTGATGTAGATACGGGTTTTTACGTATGGCCAGGTCTTATACGTAGGGAGGGTGGAGACTGATGGAAGACATACGCCAGCTCGAGGAAGATTTATTGAAGCCGAGTATTCGGCGGTCGGCTGTGGAAGTGAGCCGGCTGCTGGCAGAGGATTTTCAGGAAATAGGAGCGTCCGGCCGGATTTTTACCCGAGAAGATGTGATTTTTGGCCTGGAGGAGGAGCGTCCTGTCCATAGAGCGGTGGCTGATTATAAAACAAAACCGCTTTCGGAGCATTTATATTTGGCAACCTATACCGTAACGAGCGAGCTGGGGACTTCGCTGCGCAGTTCTATATGGCGGAAGACGGCTTCCAGCTGGGAGCTTGTTTTTCATCAGGGGACGCCCAAAAAAGCGAACCAGCCATAGAAGCAGAATACAAAGGTCGTTTTCAGCACAAGTGAGGTCGACTTGCAGAAGGGCAGTAGAGGTGAACAATATGGAACTATTCCATTATCATTTTTGGACAACTGAGATAGAAGAAACTGAAGCTTTTTACAGCAGTTACGGTTTTGAAGTAGTGGGACGATTTGCCCTGGAAAATTATCGTATTAAGCGGTACGATCCGCCGCTTACGTGGGATGACTTCCGCAACAAAGGGTTAAAGTTCCGGATGATAGAAATGAGTCTCGGCCAGGTGCGGGTAACCTTTGGTGCAGGGAGAATGAATACGTTCGGCTACTTTGGCTATCGTGTAAACGGGGAAGAGCATGCGAGTATTCTCCGGCGCGCAAAGGAACACGGATGGGGGATTAACAAAAAAGAAAGAAGAACCTTTCTGCAGCCGCCTACCGGGCCAAAGATTCAGCTTGATTGGGCGGAAGAGCTTCCTATCGGAGGAAAAGAAGAGCTGCAGTCTGTCCTCATCACCAGTCCGGAACCGTATGATTCGCACGACTGGCTCACTGTTCTGGGTGCAGAGGCGTTAGTGCCTGCCTGGCAGGAAAAGCATGCATTCGAACTTGAAAAAGTAGTTATTCAGGGAGCGGAAGAGATGGAGACTGCGCAAGATCCAAACGGTGTCTATCTGGAATTCCGTACTTAACGGAAGGAAGAACAGCATGATGAAATACGTGGTTGGAATGGTTCTGGGCCTTGCTTTGTTTGCAGTAAAGCCCCGAACGGTAAAAAGCAGGGAGTAGGGAGCGAATACATCGTGGAGTCGTCATTTCGTCAATTAATTATTATTATTTTAGCTATACTATCGTCTGTGCGCCTGGTCTTCTTTTTTGTGCTGGATCAGCCTCTTATCGATGCCATGATGCCGCTTGCGTTCATGATGTACTGGATGCTTATTTTATCGATAGCGGACAGCAGGCAGTCATGGAGCGCAAAACGCGAGCTGGTTACCATACTGGTGGCGACAGCACCAGTAGTGATTGCTTCATTTATCGGGGTCGTAACGGAAGCGCACACGATCTTTCTTCCGCTGTTTACGAATTCGATGCTTTTAATGGTTCTTATGCCTATTGTTTATAAGTATGGGTTAAAACCAAACGATCCTGATAAAAAAAACTAGAGGAGACCGGATAAATGGTGTTTCGAGCGAAAGGAAGCAGACTGCTGTCCGCATTTGCGGTCATAGCCATTGTACTGCTGGGATATTCTATTTTTCAGGCCCTATTTATGTATGACGGAGGGCCGGGGACTATTCTGCGGGCTGTGATTGATGCGGTTATTATCATTTTAGTAACTCAGATTGTATTTTTCACAAAGTATGAATTGCGCGAAGAGCATCTGGCAGTCCACGCCTCTCTTTTGATCCGGCTGCGTATTCCTTATAATTCCATTCAACGGGTGGAAGAGGTGCCCGGATGGATTAAGGGGGCGACTCCGGAAAGACTGAAGGTGGTCTATCAGGAAGGAAACCGCCATCAGCATATTACACCGAAGGACGAAGAGCTGTTTCTGGAGAAACTGTCTGCGAAAAACAAAAATATTGATATGCCAAAAAAAGGACGGTTCACGCGGTGAACTGTCCTCTTTCATAATTTGTCGTAAAATTTACGAAGGAAATAAAACCCAATAGAAGCTAAAACCGTCCCGGCAATAATTATCGTTATGATAAAAAGCACTGTAGGCACAAATCTTCCTCCCTTCGCTGCAGATTCTCGCTGTTATAGGTGTTTACCCCGGGAGGCACAACTGCAAGCCTCTTTATTTAAACAGCAGCACGCAGGGTTTATCGTGTTTTACATCCGAAAGTGTTCGTTCGGAAAATATAAAAAAGCACCGGTTTGAAAACCAGTGCTGGATGTCGTTAGCATTAATTGCTTTGGCCGGATATCCCGACTGTAGTAACAAGTGTTTTTATTTTTTTGAGGTTTGGGCCGACGACCTGATACCTTTTGTCGTCCGTAATAATAATAGTAATAGGAACGAATTTTTCGTTTAACGCACCGAATTCCTGGTTTGCCTGTGGGTCGTTTACGATATCTTTCTCGATAAAAGAAATACGGTTTTCCTGGAACCAGCCCTTTACTTTAGCGCAGGAGGAGCAGTTTGGCTGGGTGAAAATCTGAACTTCATAATTCATATATATTCCTCCAATCAGGTGTGGATGTAACTCGAAGCCTCCGTATTTGTACGAGTATGATAGTATACTAAAGTGCCCGGGAACGCAATGAAGAGGGCAGAGACCCCGGCCGTAAAAAATAGAGGATTATCAACGAATAGGAACATACGTTTGTGAAAAATGGTGGTGTCCGATATAATAAAGAGAACAGAAAACTGCGCGCATAAGGGGGCGTAGGAAGTGAAGCAGGAACAACAAAAACTCCGGAAAATTATTCATATAGATATGGATGCTTTTTTCGCTTCTATTGAACAGCGTGACCAACCCCGCTTACGGAACAAGCCCCTGGTAGTCGGAGGCTCTCCCTGGTCAAGAGGGGTAGTGGCTACGTGCTCTTATGAAGCAAGGCCATACGGTATTCATTCAGCTATGTCTTCCTACGAAGCCTACCGAAGATGCCCGGAAGCCATTTTCATTAAAGGGAATATGGAGAAATACAAAGAAGTTTCACGTGAAATTATGAATATATTTCATGACTGCACAGATTTGGTGGAACCTCTTTCCCTGGATGAGGCTTATTTGGATGTAACAGAAAACCATTGGAATATTCCATCCGCTACCCTGGCAGCTAAAGAGATACGGCGGATGATTTATCAAACGACGGGGCTGACCGCATCGGCGGGGGTGTCCTATAATAAATTTCTTGCAAAGGCAGCGTCGGATTATAACAAGCCGGACGGTCTGACTGTTATTACACCGGACCGGGCAGAGGCGTTTGTGAAGGCTCTGCCTATCGGGGATTTCCGTGGAGTGGGAAAAGTAACCAAACGGAAATTCGATTCCCTCGGCATTCAGACTGGGGAGGGTTTGCAGCAGCTGAGCGAAGAACGGCTCGTGGAATTATTCCATAAGCAGGGCCACGTTTTTTACCGGCAGGCCCGGGGACTTGACGAACGTCCGGTAAACCCGGAAAGAGAACGTAAGTCTCTGGGGAAAGAAACGACGCTTTCGCAGGATCTTCTGCTCGTACAGGATATGCTTCCAGTCATTGAGGAGCTGCTCGATCAAGTACTGGCACGTCTGAGAAAAGACGGTATCCGTACTAAGTGCATTGTGTTAAAAATTAAATTCGCCGATTTTCAGCAAATTACCCGGCGGTCTACACTTGAACATCCAAGCAACGATCATGCAGAGCTGCTTGAAGCTCTGCGTTCCTTACTCGAAGAAGGCACGTCCGGAGGGGATCCGGTTCGGCTGCTCGGAGTTACAGCTTCCGAGTTTTATGGGCCGGGGGAAGTGACAGGAGGTCGCGGCAAGGTTTATAAAACAGTTAATTACGAACAGCTGCGTCTATTTTAAAACGCAGCTGTTTTAGTTGATTAACTGGAGAAGACGCCGAAGACGAAAATAGCCGTCATAGCTAAAACCAGAACGATAATAACAATGAGGAGCGTCAGTAACAAGGCAAACACGACAAATGCCCCAAAAGCTTTCCCGCCGGAAAAGCCGGCAGCGGCAGAAATTAAATTCACCTGGGTGACAATAGTCCAAATAGAGGCAACGGCTGTGAGAACCCCGGCGATGGCTGTAAGCAGCGTGGCAATGTCACCGCTGCCCACAAGCTGGCCGATGTGCAGTAAAAAAATGAGGGGGAAAATGATAGCCTGCGGAAAAAGGGAGAGTCCATAAACCGTCCGGGCTTCCCGGGCAGTCATCCCGCCCTGGAAGATCAAAATAACGAGCTTTAGGATCAGTCCATTCAAGTAAAAAGTAATGATTTGAAATATAAGGAACGCAGCGATAATGCCGACGGCTGCCAGAAACGTAAAAAGAGCAGAGTCCGTTTCAAGCGGTGCCGTTTCCCGGGCGTTTTGTGCAAAGGCCTGGGACATTCCGGCAAGGATAACGATCCAAAAGGCGGTGAAATGAAGCTTTGGATGGTCGCTTAATTGCCGGTACGTTTTTCGGGGTGCAGTAAGCAAAGCTGACAACTGCCTGGGCTTCATAATGATCATTCCCCGCTTTCCTCAATGTATCTTTTTTCCATCTAATGTTAGTGTACAATAGTTTGAAGAAAGAAAACAGGTTGTATAAGGAGGTTGGACCGTGAATGCCAGATTATTTTCTATTTTAGAAACGCTGGAACTGTTTGACGAAATGAAATCCATTCAGCGTGCTTCATTAAAGAAGGATGGGGATCGGGAGAACGACGCGGAGCACAGCTGGCATTTATGCATGTATGCCCTGCTTTTGTACCGGGAAGTTGATCCGGGCATGGATATTGCGAAAGTAGTGGAAATGCTGTTGATACACGACCTGGTAGAAATATATGCCGGTGATACGTTTGCGTATAACGAAGAGGGCAAAAAAGATCAGGAAGAAAGGGAGTGGCAGGCAGCGGAAAAAATAAAAAGCAGGCTTCCGGCTGAACTCGGGCGTTGGTATATAAAAAGATGGCGTGAATTTGAAAAGGAAAAGAGTACTGAAGCAGACTTTGCCCGTTCGCTTGACCGAATGCAGGCGATGGGACAGAATATTTTTACCAGAGGAGCTTCCTGGAGAAAAAATGGCGTCCGGCCGGAGGATGTGGAAAATCGGGCACAGACATGGAAAAACAGCAGCACTGCTGCAGAAGAAATTTTTGCTCATTGGTGGAAGGAAGCGTTAAATGAGGGATATTTCACAAACGGGAATTGACCGGAGCAGCGCTCAAACTAACACCCCGGAAATATCTTATGGTACAATTTTTCCAATGTGAAATTTAGAAGGGATGGAAGAAATGTCGACTATGAGCAGTGCGGACAAAGTCACTCTGTATTATAAACAAGCCGGACAAGGCTATCCTGTTATTTTTCTGCACGGGCTGACTGGAGATCATACGATGTTTGAACGTGAAATGGAGCAGTTGAAAGATGGGTTCCGCGTTATAGCGCTTGATATGAGAGGGCACGGCAGGTCGGACAAGCCTAAAGCATATACATTGGAAGATCATATACAGGATGTACTGCACATGATGAACAAGCTTGACATTGAATCAGCTCATCTGGTCGGTGTTTCAATGGGCAGCTATATCGCTCAGGGTGTAGCTGTTGAAGCTCCAAAAAGAGTGGCGAAACTTGTGCTGACAGCACCGAAAGCGCATGGAAAAACATCTTCCACTGCCCGCTTGTTTGCTGAGCATGAAGCTGAGTTGAGCGGTCTTTCCCACCGTGAAAAATTAAATAAAGCCTCGATGTATATCTATCATGATATTGGTAAGGTACAGGATTGGTCAAAGCAGATCGAAGACCGGGCCGTCGAGCTGAATGCCGAAGAAGAGCAGGCAGCGTCTGATGCTTTAAAGGGATTTGATTTCCGTGACCAGCTTCCTTTTGTAGAGGCAGAATCGCTCGTGATCAGCGGGAAATACGATGGCCTGAATCCGCCGGAATACGGAAGAGAGATAGCTGACCTGATTCCTTCATGCCGGTTTGTGGAATATGAACACTCGGGTCATGGAATAAACGTTGAAGAGCATGAACGATTCGTAGAAGAAGTCAGAGAATTTTTGCAATAAAGCCAATAAAAAGAGCAAGAGCACGATTACTAAATGAATAAACCTGCTCTTTCGCTCAGAGCGCCGGAGAGCCGCTGTGATTTTCAATTAAAAGGGCAGATATTCAATTGAGTCGAGGATAACAACGATTTTTAAAGGATTTAAGCTGTTTTTAAAGTGTAAGGCAATTAAAAAGCGAACCCCCAGATTAAAATTGTTATAAAATAATATTGATTTTTATGTGGGGTATGTTATCATATGGGATATGAAAATAATTAAGAGGTGATGAAAGCATGGCTGATCGTAAAAATGTACAAACAACCGGTTCAGGTGCTCCAGTTGGAGATAACCAGAACTCGTTGACAGCAGGCAACAGAGGCCCGACTCTTATTCAGGACGTACACCTTTTAGAAAAACTTGCTCACTTTAACCGCGAGCGCATTCCTGAGCGTGTCGTTCACGCAAAAGGCGGCGGTGCTCATGGTGTTTTTGAAGTGACAAACGACGAAATTTCCAAGTATACCAAAGCTGATTTCTTAAGCGAAAAAGGAAAAGAAACACCGATGTTCATCCGTTTTTCCACAGTGGCGGGCGAATCCGGTTCAGCGGACACCGTACGTGATCCGCGTGGTTTCTCTGTAAAATTCTATACAGAAGAAGGCAACTACGATCTCGTAGGTAACAACACGCCGATCTTCTTTATTCGTGACGCTATTAAATTCCCGGATTTCATCCACACACAAAAACGTGATCCACAGACGCACTTGAAAGATCCGGATATGGCATTTGACTTCTGGTCCCTTTCTCCAGAGTCGCTGCACCAGATCACGTATCTGCACGGTGACCGTGGTATTCCAGCAACGTGGCGCCACATGAATGGCTATGGCAGTCATACGTTTAAGTGGGTCAATGACCAGGGAGAAGCATTCTGGGTAAAATACCACTTTATCAGTGATCAGGGCGTTAAAAACCTTGATGAGCCAACAGCAAATCAAATAGCTGGTGAAAACCCGGACTATCATACAGAAGATCTGTTCAATGCTATCGAAGAAGAAGATTATCCTTCCTGGACACTGTATGTACAGGTTATGCCTTACGAAGAAGCACTCACGTACAAATGGGATCCGTTTGATGTTACAAAAATCTGGTCGAAAGAAGACTATCCACGTATTGAAGTCGGCCGTATGACATTAAACAAAAACCCTGAAAACTACTTCGCAGAAGTAGAGCAGGCTGCGTTTTCTCCAGGCCACTTTGTACCTGGTATCGAGGCTTCTCCGGACAAAATGCTGCAGGGACGTCTGTTCTCTTACTCTGACGCCCACCGTTACCGCGTAGGCGCCAACCATGAGCAGATTCCGGTTAACAAACCAGTAAGCGGCACAAACAACTATCAGCGTGACGGCTTCATGCGCACAGATGACAACGGAGGCGGTTCGAAGAACTATGAACCGAACAGCTACGGTGGTCCTACTGAAGACGCAGCAGCAGAAATCAGCCCGTTTGATGTAGAAGGCAAGGTTGCAAGCACACCTTACCCTGACGATGATCACTACACGCAGGCTGGCGATCTGTACCGCCTGATGAGCGAGGACGAAAAGCAGCGTCTCGTTGATGCATTTGTGGGCCACATGAAACCAGTCCGTAAGGATGAAATTATTAAGCGTCAATTAGAAATCTTCTACAAAGCGGATCCGGATTACGGACGCCGTATTGCAGAAGGACTTGGCTATAAAGTACCACAAGAAGAAGCGTAAGCAGTACCACCGTTTGCGCAATCACCAATTTAATTTTATGCATTATCCACTCACAACTTGTACCCGTGCCTTTTCAGGCACGGGCTTTTTTTATGAAAAAAGCCGGGATCCAAAAAAATTCTTCGGATCCCGGCTCATGCAGTGAAGTTTCAGCACCTCTGTTTATATTTCGAAAAGGCAGACGAAAATGTACGAGCACGTGGTATGGTATAGACAGATGAAAAAATGCATCATTTAAGAATTCAACATGTATGTAAGAGCTTCCGCGACGCCGTATTCATCGTTTGTGCCAACAATATGATCGCTCATGGCTTTGACTTCATCCACAGCGTTTCCGATAGCGACAGCATAGCCGGCGGTTTCAAGCATAGTGATATCATTGTAATTGTCTCCGATGGCGGCGGTATCTTTTAACGGTACAGCAAGCTCTGTAGCAAGTCTTTCAAGGGCAAGTCCTTTCGAAGCTCCTGTATGTTCAACCTCGAAATTATGATCACCCGAAGTAACGAGGGTTAAATCTTCCCGATGTTTAAAATGGTCAATGCCTGCCCGGCGCTTTTCTCCGATAAAAGAGACGGCCAAAATATTATACAGGGAAACTTTCATATCATACAGATCGAGGTAGCTTTCAATAAAAGAAAATCCGATTTGGCTGTACTGTCGTTCCGCTGCTTTCTGCATGGAAGCTGTATCCGCGTGGGGGTTGGAGCTTTTGATCCGGTCCTGCTCGATTTGAAGCAGTTCCCGGCTGTTGTGAGGAGTGTAAATAGCTTTCTCTGTAAACGCTTCATAATAGAATTCCTGCTGATGAAGCCATGAAAGTACTTCCATGCCTGTTTCTTTTGGAAGGGGTACAGAGATATACAACTCACGGTCCGGAGAGTGAATAGCAGCACCGTTTGCAGAAATTACCCACGGATGAAGAGAAGTATTTTTAAGAATGTTCCATACGTCAAAGTGGGCTCTGCCTGTAGCGATAATGATATCAATTCCGTTTTCGACGGCTGTTTCAAGTGTTTGTATCGTTTTGTCATCTAATTGGTTTTCACTGTTTAAAAGAGTGCCGTCCAAGTCAATTGCGACCATTGAAAACATTTCGTGTCCTCCCATCAGTAGACGAGGTTAAAAGCATAAACCTTTTATACTTTAACATAAAATATCCTAAACAACGAAATTATGCGCAAAAATTTGTATAATAATGGTAAAATAATTATACAGCTTCATTCGAAAGATGTATAAAAAATTGGAATGGTCATGCCCGGGGACTCTTTTTATTGACAGGAGAAGGATATGGAAAAGTGCAGAAAGAAGATAGTGGAGGAAAAGAACTCGAAGGATACTGAATAGGGGGAGTGGTTATGTATATTAAAAGAACAGAAGACCCGGTGCTGCTCAGCCGGCTGAATCAGTCGCTGCACGAATGGCACGTAAACCTTCATCCTGAACTTTTCTTCCCTTACGATCAGCCGTCGGCTCAATCGTATTTTGAAAAAAAGCTCGCTGACGACTGCCACATGTTTTTTATTGCTGTAGAAGACGACGAACCGCTGGGGTACGTCTGGCTTGAGCTTCGCAAAGAAAAAGGCAACGATTTTAAACGTCCTTCGCACTATGGCTACATTTATCAGATTGTTGTGAAAGATCAACATCAGGGTCAGGGTGTTGGGGCTTTTTTAATGAAAGAGGCGGAGTATGCTGCGCGGGACTACGGAGCAGATAGACTTGAGCTGGATTATCTGGCGCAGAATTATATAGCAGAAGCCTTCTATAAAAAAATCGGATATGAACCAAGGCGGGTTACAGTGCATAAAGAGCTTTAAGAGGATGGGGGCTGGAGAGATGGTTACGAGTCATACAAATATTATTATCGCCGGGACAAGCATCGAAGGACTTGTGCTGGCACGGGCTTTGGAACGCTATGATGTAAATGTCCGGCTGCTTGAAGAACAGAAATCTCCTGCCCATGAACCGAAAGCACTGCTTTTATATGCGCGGACGCTTGAAGTGCTCGAAAGCATTAAACTGGCAAAACCATTGCTGGAGACAGGAATAGCTTATCATTCACTGGAATTCAATTATGAAGGAAAACAGATTTTTACCCCTTCCTTCGATTTTTTGAAAGATGAATCTCCTTATCCGTTTGTATTGTCGCTGGCTAACTGTGATGTGCAGCGTTTGCTGCAGCGTGCATTGGTGAAAACGTCTGTGGAATGGGGCATGCGCATTACGAAGCTGAAGCAGAATGGTTTAAAAACAGAAGCGATAGTCGAAAAAAATAACATGGAAGAGCGGATAATTGCTGATTATGTTGTTGGGGCTGACGGGATTGACAGTGTTGTCCGGCAGCTTGCTTCCATTAAATGCAAAATGGATGGCGGCTCTGAGTTAATGATGGCAGATGTTAAAACAGAGCAGCGGCTGACAAACAATGCCCCGTCCATGATGTTTAATAAAAAGGGAATTATGTTTGCCGCAGATCTTCCCGGTCATCAGGCGAGAATCATGATGGTCGACCGCGAGGAGCCATACACCCGACTTGAAAATACAGAAGCCTCTCTGCGGGGACTCTACCAAAAAATCACTGGCCTCCCGTTGTCGATGCAAACGGCGGTTACGGTACAGTCGAAGCAGGCTGTGTTCCATCAGGCAAAGGAATTTCGGGCGGGTGATGTCTTTTTAGTCGGTGAAGCGGCGCATGCCCATCACCCGATGACAAGCCAGAGTGTGAACCTCGGCATCCAGGACAGCATTAATTTAAGCTGGAAGCTTGGCATGGTATGCGCGAGGGCTTGCCCGGAAACGCTGCTTAAGTCATACGAGGCTGAGCGGCTTCCGGTTGCGAGAAAAGTCAACCGGACGACGGATTGGACGGTTCGAAGCCTGGCTGTGCAAAAGCCTATTGCTGTTCAGGCAAGAAACCGCACGCTGAAAATGGTGGAGATGATTGAACAGCTCCCGGAGGCCTTTATCCGGAGACTGTCGCATTTGTCGGTGAGATACCGGGCATCGGCGCCGCCGCTGAAAGAAGAACTCAGGCGCGCAGGGGCACTTCATCCAGGAGACCGGGTACCCGACGCAGCATTAACGGATTTTGAAAATCGTAAAACCAGGTTATATGAGCATTTGCAGGAAGGGAAATTTTTATTTGTGATGCGCACGAGCGGCAGCCGGATCGACAAGGAATATGCGTTTATTAAGCGCTGGATCCGCAAATCCGCTCCGTATTTTGGGAGCATGGTACAGCCTGCACTAGTGTCGCCGACACCGACGATGGGGCAGCCTGATGATATTCTATGCTGGAGTGAAAGACATTTAAGCAGGGAGTTCCGGCAATTGATCGGGCCAGGGGAATCCATGCTCATACGGCCGGATGGTTATTTGCTTTTTCACAGCGATGCTGCAGGGTGGAGCAGCTGGAAGGATGCAGTTGAGCTGTTTCTTACAGCAGGGGCTGAATGGAACCTGGAGGAACAGGAAGCGCGGAAATGGCGTCAAAATTTCAAATCAATCAGCCGCAAATGGAAAAAACAGCTGACATTTAGTAAATAAGAAAATTTACTTTAAAGCCGGTACCGTATACAGCGGGAGCCGGCTTTTTGAAACGCACGGAGGTGTATTACGTAAAAAATGAAAGAAAACATTGACACCCGCATTCCAAAAATAGGAAAATGAACGGGTTGAATGCCTATAAGTAAGGAGAGGAAACCATGTCATCGATTTTAGAAGTGAATGACGTACATAAGCGTATTCGCGGTAAAGAAATCATCCAGGATTTAAAATTCTCTGTCGAACCGGGAGAGGTTTTTGGCTTCCTTGGACCGAATGGTGCGGGGAAAACAACCACAATTCGTATGATGGTCGGGCTTGCCCCTATCACGTCGGGGGATATTCTTATCGACGGCTACAGCATCCAAAAATCATACGCGAAGGCGATTAAACAGATCGGAGCCATCGTGGAAAATCCGGAAATGTACAATCATTTAACGGCGGAAAAGAATCTGATCCACTTTGCCCGGATGAACGGGAAAGTAGATCAGGAACGCATTGACGAGCTGCTCGAGCTTGTAAAGCTGGAGCATGTGAAAAAGAAAAAAGTGCGCACCTTTTCTTTAGGAATGAAGCAGCGGCTCGGTATTGCCCAGGCGCTTCTGCACCGGCCGAAACTGTTGATTTTAGACGAGCCGACCAATGGCCTGGATCCGGAAGGAATTCGAATGGTGCGGGCTTACCTGCGCCGGCTTGCCGAGGAGGAAGGGCTTGCGGTGCTTGTTTCGAGCCATCTGCTCTCAGAAATGGAGCTGATGTGTGATCGTTTTGCGATTATCCAGGACGGTAAGCTGATCAGCATTGAAGATCAGCGTGTCGCGGGTGGAGAAAATCAGCCGCTGCCATACCAGATTGATGTCGGGCCGGAGAAACTGGAAGCTGCGGTGCAGGTGGTAAAAGAAGCTTATCCGGACCTGAAAATTGAAGAAGCAGACCAGCGGCTGACGATTTACATAGAAAAAGAGAACGTTCCTGCCCTTCTGCGTTATGTAATGGAAGCCGGGTTCGACCTTTATGAAGCAAGAGAGGATAAACAAACGCTCGAAGACCGCTTTCTTCAAGCGACATCGAAGGAGGAATCCTCATGATCCGCCTGATACAAAATGAATGGATGAAGCTGTTCTGGCGCATCAGTACTTGGGTGATGGCAGCAATTCTGTTGGTCGGGGTGATTGGTGTTCTCATTTATTCCATCACCAATCAGCCCTCAGCTGAGCAGCTTCCCTCGGAAGCACAGTGGAAAGCCCAACTGGAGCAGGAGAACGCTGAGTACCAGCAGGCTCTGGAAGAGAGTGGGTCTTCGGCGGAATTCTATGAACAGAGAATTGCGGAAAATGAATACCGGATTCAAAATGATATTCCTCCACAGCAGGCTACTGGAGAGAATGTCTGGTCATTCATGAGCACAAATACAGCCTTGCTTGATCTGCTGAGTATCTTCGTCATCATTATAGCGGCTACAATTATTTCTTCTGAGTTTAAAAGCGGGACGATTAAGCTGCTGCTGGTCCGCCCGCCGTCCCGGATAAAGATACTGTTCTCAAAATATCTTACAGTTCTCCTTTACGCCCTGGGGATGCTCGCATTTCTCTTTGGTGTCTCGTTTATCTTAGGGGCTCTTTTCTTCGGTTTCGGTGAGTCTTCAGCAGAACTAATCTATACGGACGGGGAAGTCGAGCAACGGCCGCAGGTGCTTGCCCTGGCGATCGATTATCTGACCGGATCAGTGAATTTTGTCATGCTTGCGACGCTGGCATTTGCCATTTCAGCGATTTTCCGAAGTGAAGCGATGGCGATTGCGATCAGCGTTCTGTTATATGTGGTGGGAGCCGGTGTAACAAGCACTCTGGCTATGGCCTATGACTGGCCGAAGTTTCTGCTGTTTGCAAATACGAACCTGAATCAGTACTTTACAAGTGGAGGGCCGCCGGTGGAAAGCATGACGCTTGGTTTTTCCGTTATCGTCCTGATTGTGTACTGGCTGATTTTTATGGGGTTTGCAGTGTGGATGTTCAAAAAAAGAGAAATCAGCGTAACCGGTTAAGGAAAGTTGTTTGAAGCCCGGTGCAGATAGGGAACAAAATAATTGAGAGTAAATGAAGAGGAGTGTGCGCCTATGGTGAAACGTACGTCAGAAAAAGTGCTTGGAATTATCGCGGCTGTTTTAAGCGGCCTTGGCATCATTTTAGGGATTGTTCTTTTATTTGTAGACGCTTCTGCGTTAGAAGAAGCAAATCGGATGATTCAGGAAGAAGGGGGAGAAACGCTGAATGCTCAGGATATGGCAGCTCAGTTTACCGCCTTCGGTATCAGCCTGATTATCTTTTCGGCGATTGCAACAATTCTTGCGGTGATAGGCGTCTTTTTGCTGAAGCGCAATAAACGTGCTGTCGCTTCCGGTATTTTATTTTTTGCAGCAGCGATTGCCGGGTTTATAGCGGTTAACCTGTTTGCAATTGTGCATTTTATTCTGCTCGTGGTGGCAGGCATTATGGCTATTGTCCGCAAGCCGGATACGCCAGCCGATAATTCTGCAGACGTACAGGAATATCCTGAATAACAGAAACGGGGCTCCGATAATTCGGAGCTCTTTTTCATGAGGAGGATTAAATGAAAATACTTGTGATTGCTGACACCCATATGCCTAAAAAGGCAAAAGAGTGGCCGGAGGAGCTTTATAAAGCATTTGCAGAAGCTGATTACATTATTCATGCCGGAGACTGGCAGAGCCCGGACGTGTGGAAAGACCTAAGGCAGTATGCCCCGGTTACCGGTGTATACGGAAATGTTGACGGAGAGGATATAAAAGCTATCGTGAAGGAGAAAGAGGAAGTCGTTCTTGAAGGATGGCGTATCGGTATCGTACATGGTCACGGAGAGAAAGGGACGACTGAAAAAAGGGCCGGAGAAGCATTTGCCCCCGGCCAGAAAGACATTATCATTTTCGGCCATTCTCATATTCCCTACTTACGGTATGCCGGAAAAACGTTGATGTTTAACCCGGGGTCGCCGACGGACAAGCGAAAGGCGGCGATGTTTTCATACGGGCTGCTCGACCTCAGTCATGACTATTTTGAAGCCCGTCATGTATTTTTTTCCCGAAAAAGCTAAACGAAATACTGAATGCCGCTTTCTTTTAAATTTTGCTCGATAGCTTCCGGCAGCGGTAATACCCGCCGAACCGCTGCCGCTTCCGATCACGTCATGCATAGTATTTAAATTCTTTAATCTCTTCATTTCTATTCTTTTTGCTCGAAGAAATGAAACGAACCCGAAATGGAAAACTATTACTCGAAAGAAGGAAGAGCACATGCAGTATGAAACAAGTGAATTCCGCTCAGAACGGCTGACGACCGGACTTTTATTTTGGTCAGGGCTGATTGTGATGTCGAGTTTGTACATGACGATACCGCTGATACCAACTTTTTCGGAAGCGTTCGATATTTCTGCCGGCGAAGCTGCCTGGGCAGGGAGTATTTTTTCAGTTTTTTTCGCGGCCGGCTGCCTGCTGTACGGTCCGTTGTCGGAACGGGTGGGCAGAAAACGTACGATCGTCACAGGCCTGCTTGTGCTCGCTGTCGTCACCATTTTGCTAGGTCTCGTGCCGACCTTTTCTGCGCTGGTTATCGGCCGGGCTCTCCAGGGGCTGGCAGCGGCTTCATTTTCACCGGTAGCGCTGGCTTACATTGGCGATATGTTTGCACCGGCTAAGAGAGGTTCGGTTATCGGGTTTATTAGTGCCGGCTTTCTAATTGCCGGGATTTTCGGCCAGACGTGGAGCAGTGCCGCCATGCAGGCAGCCAGTTGGCACTGGGCCTTTTTGCTGCTCGGCATTGTTTATATGCTCACCTTTGTTTTAATGTGGCGTCTGCTTCCGGTAGATCCGTCGAAAGGAAAAACGGGCGGTGAGCCTTCTTTTTTCTCCCAGCTGCAGACAGCGACCAAAAATAAGAGCCTGATGCTTTGCTTTATAGTCACTCTGTCGGTGCTTATGGTTTTTGTGGGGATGTATTCCTCACTCGGACAGTATCTGCAGGGCGCTTTCCAGCTGAGCCAGGGTGATATTTTATACGTCCGCGCTGCCGGGCTGCTCGGCATCAGTGTTGCTTTTTTTACGGGGAAATGGAGCCAGCGTGTCGGAAGTCCGTTTATCCTTCGCGTAGGTCTCGGTATCGGGGCGCTCTCACTTTTGTTGATGATCGTTACCGACAGCTTATGGCTTTTGGTAACGTGGAGCGTGCTGTTTACGACTGGAGCTGGATTGATCGTACCTGCGATCATCGCGCTCATCAATCAGGTGGGGGCTGAAGTGAGAGGCGTGGCAACTTCGCTGTATACATTTATTTTATTTATCGGGGCCAGCATCGGCCCGGTGCTCAGTACCGCAGTAAGCCAGGCTGTATCTGTCGAATGGGCCTTCGGCATTCTCGCTTTGATTTACGCCGCCAGTTTTGTCACAGCTTTAGGGATACGTGTGCCAAAGCAGTAAAGAAGTCGTTAAACGGCTTCTTTTTTAATTTTATGTTAAGTTATTTAACATATATTTTCTTCTGGATAGGTTTTAATGGAAAGGCATGTAGGAATAACATGAATAAGAGAAGAAGATGACAGAAAATATAACAAAGTATTTTCAATATCGCTGCTAAATTAATCGAAATTTTCAGAAAAAAATGGTATGGTAGAAATCTGAGAAGGCAGTCAATAAATAATATATTTAGATAATTCAGATAAATAGGAGTGGTGAACATGGTTAAAAGCAGCACGAAGAGTTATTTGGAAGCCCTACATTTGACGGTGGAGGAACCTTCTTTTTCTTATCTGGCAAAAATTATGAACGCTCACTTGTTTACCTTTCCGTTTGAAAATGCGAGCAAACTAATATACCACCGGGAAAATGCCTGGGAAAATTATACGCCGGACACGCAGAGCTTCGTCGATAACTTCGAAAAATACAAATTCGGGGGAACGTGTTTTACCGTTAATCAGAAAGTCACGGATATACTTCAGGATTTAGGCTTTGATGCTTATAATATTAATATGGGGCCGGAACACATCGCGACTGTCGTCCGGCTGCAGGGGGAGCATATTCTCGTGGACTGTGCCGTTTCAGCGCCGATTTTTTCCCCGGTACGCCTGGAGAGGTCCGATCGGAACATTTATATGTATCACGACGAAAAGATTGTCATCAGTCCAGTGGACAAAGAAAACCATCTGTATGAATTCAAACGGTATATAAAAGGAAAGCTGACAAAAGACCAGTGGGTATTTGATGCAGGGCTGCCGAGAAGCCAAAAATATCTCGATGATATGGTGAGCCATTCCCACCGGCAAGACGCTATGTTTATGTCACTTCTGAGACTGCAGATGTGGCAGCCGACTCGAAACATTACGCTGAAAAATAACCGGGTGCGCATCTATCATCCGGACGGAACGACGGAAAAAAGAGAACTGCAGTCGATTGAAGAAATCGAAGAAGTGGTTAAGCATGAATTCGGACTCGGAAAACTGCCTGTGCGAAAAGCGATCGAATATCTCGAAGCTAATGGGGTAGACGTATTTGCTTCCTTAAATAAAGAAGAAGCATCTTAAGTAAAATCGGCGCAGGCAGCGCCGGTTTTTTATTTGAAGAAGGTTGCTGCCGGTTATCTGTATCGCATATGATAGACAGATAACATTACACAGGGCAGGTGTTTGGATTGAATAATACGATTGCTGAGGTAAAGCTGGTGCCCTTTGAACGGGAGCATTATGACAAGTTAATCGAGTGGGTGCCGTCGGCCGATTTTTTAAAGCAGTGGAGCGGAGAAGCGTTTACATACCCGCTGGATGCAGAACAGCTCGATGATTATCGCATGCAGCAGGAGGGGGATAATCCCAAAAGGCTTGTCTATACTGCTCTGCATCAAACAACGGGGGTTCCTGTCGGTCACATATCGCTTGGAGCCATTAACTACCACGATCGTTCCGGGCGGATAGGCAAGGTGCTCGTGGGAGATGAAACGATGCGTGGGGCGGGTCTCGGGCAGTGGATGGTTCGGGAGGTGTGCCGGATCGCCTTTGACGAATTGCAGCTGCACCGGGTCGCGCTCGGAGTTTTTGATTTTAACGCTTCCGCTTTGCGCTGCTATGAGCGTGCCGGTTTTCAGCGCGAGGGCGTAAAACGGGATCTTCGTCTCGTAGGAAACACCTACTGGTCCCTTGTGGAAATGAGCATGCTCGAAGAGGAGTGGGAGAAACTGCGTTAATTCCCGCGGCGGCTGTTACCGCATTTCTGGAAATTTCATCATAAAAGGTTCATAATAAAAGGACAGGAGCCATCTGCGCTCGTGTCTTTTTTATAGGCAGACAGCAGAGGCTTGATTACGGCTTGGAGGGGTGCGCATGAAGAAAAAACCATCTGTACTGGTAATGGTTTCTGTGGAGGCGGAAAAAGAAGCCCTGCAGGCAGCAGCGGAGGCAGAAGATGCCTGGGAGGTGCAGGTAGGCGGTGTCGGAGCGGCGCAGATGAGTGTACAGACATCGCTGCTGCTTGCTGAGCATAACTATGATTTAGTTATAAACGCCGGGATTGCGGGCGCATTTCCGGATAAAGCCTGGCTGGGTGATATTGTGGCAGCCAGTGAAATCGTCGCCGCGGATATGGGGGCGGAAACAGAGGAAGGATTCGCACCGCTTGAAAAGCTTGGGCTGGGGCCGACACGTTTCCCTGCAGAGAAAAAGTACACGCCTGAGTTAGTCCGGCGTCTTGCGGAGCAGGGGATTTCGGCTGTTGAAGCTCCGGTGCTTTCTGTGTCGACCGTGACCGGTACACAGGCGACGGTGAACCAGCGGGCGTTTTTATATGAAGATGCTGCGGCAGAAGCAATGGAAGGCTACGGCGTGGCAGCGGCCGCCAGCCATTTCGGGGTTCCGGTAATGGAAATACGGGCCATATCAAATGAAGTCGGACCGAGAGACAGGGATGCCTGGGATATACCGGGAGCACTGGATTCTCTGCGGTCGGCTGTACTTATATTGCAGGAGGTTACATCATCATGAAAATAGCTTTTTCCCCTTGTCCCAACGACACGTTCGTGTTCCATGCCTGGACGCATGGGCTGTTAAAGGATACAGAAGCTCCGGAAGTCACATTTGCAGATATTCATATTACCAACCACTGGGCCGCAAACAAAGAAGGGCCGGAAGTAATGAAAATTTCCTACGCGGCCCTTCCGTGGGTGCTTGAAGATTATGCTCTTCTTCCGAGCGGCGGTGCCCTAGGGTACGGCTGCGGCCCCTTAGTATTAACAAAAGGTGAAAAAACGCCTGAACATTTGATCGGAAAAACGGTGGCAGTGCCAAGTGAACGGTCTACGGCTTATCTGCTGTTCCGCTTATGGGCATCCAAAGTGATTCCTGAAGGTGTGGGAGAAATTAAGGTGATGCCTTTCGATGATATTATGCCGGCGGTGAGGGACGGCGAAATAGATGCCGGTCTTGTCATTCA
Source organism: Marinococcus luteus (assembly GCF_900106595.1). GTDB lineage: Bacteria > Bacillota > Bacilli > Bacillales > Marinococcaceae > Marinococcus > Marinococcus luteus. The sequence goes on along the minus strand of NZ_FNNC01000003.1, from coordinate 202,963 downwards.
TGAAGCCAGATTTACGTATCATAATTACGGCCTTTCGCTTGTAGAGGACATGGGCAGCTGGTGGGAAAGGGACACGGGCTTCCCGATTCCGCTTGGAGCAATTATTGCCCGCCGCCATTTAGATACGCAGGTGCTCGCAGACAATGCCCGGCGATCTGTGGAATACGCCTGGGAGCATCCGGAGGCATCAAGTGATTTTGTCATGGAAAATGCCCAGGAGATGTCACCGGAGGTGGCCCAGTCCCACATCGAGCTGTATGTTAACGAATTCACCCGCAAGCTCGGTGAAGACGGGTACGCCGCTGTGGAAACCCTGCTCGGACGGGCGATGGAAGAAGAATTAATCCCTTCCTTTGACCTGAAAAAAATCAGGCTGTACTAAACAGAAAGTTCCTGGAGTCTTTTGAACGGTAATTATTGAGGTGATATTTATTATACCGCCATGGTAATTAAGTTCAGGCACCAGGAACTTTTATTTAGAAAAAGTACATTGCTTCTTCCGGTAAATACAGGATCGGCATTTTACTTTGGAAGGGTTCACAGGAACTGGTCCGCCCTTTTCCGAAGTCTCCATATATTCGAGAATGTCTGCTAATTTTTGCCGCTGCCGTGTCGTGTTTTTTATGTAAAAGCTCTTGTTGCGATAATATAAATAACCCCCGCGGACGGTGCCGTACTGTTCAGCCAGGACAAAACCAGCTGTCAATTGCATCTGGTCATGAAAGCGCGGGCTGTTTTTAGCTGATATGCCGGATTTCTTTTCTCCAACAGTCACATACCAATTATTTTTCAAAATGAGATCCGGTTTGCCCCGGATTTTCCATTGATGATTTTCAAGAATTGGAGCATAAGTTCCCTTTTTGTCCCTGTAAACGACCTTATTTGCTCCTCTGAATATTCTATAAATGAAAAAACATGCAAAGATCGTCAGAAAAACAAAGAGGACCATATGGAAAATGCCCAAAATATACCTCCTCCGGCGAGCAATGCTGCTCCTAAAGCAGCTAACAGACGGAAAAAACCAATACCGGGCCGCTGGGTTTGATTAAATTTTTCGTGTGCCTTGTTTCCGCGGCTGAATCGCTGCTCCCGTATTTGTTTTTGTTCGTCGTCTAAAAGGATTTTATTCTGCTTAAGAGTTTTATCCAAACGCCATTGCTCAGAGCATCTGGTAAAGGCGTTGATTTCTGTAGGGGTAAAATATTTTTCTTTTTTCATTGAAAGCTCCTTTCTACAAAAATAAGATTAAGTTTGTATAGTTTTCATTTTTCTCGCTGCCAAAGCGGCGCGGAGGCTGTGAAGAATCATTCCTGCGAGCACGAGCGCCATGCCGGAGAACGTCAAGGTCGAAGGTAATGCTGTATGAAGCAGAAGCATTTCGCCGATAAGGGCAAACAGCACTTCCCCTGACTGAGTGGCTTCGACGCCGGCTAATTTAGCAGTATCGTTTTTTACCAGTTCTGTGGCATAAAAAAACAGAACGGTAGCGATGATGCCGGAGGAAACGGCAACGATAAAGGACTGGGAAATCTGAGACCTGCCAGGAAGACCGTGTACGGAAGCTCCATACAGTGCTAAAATAATCCAAAAGGGCATGCTCGCAATAGTCATGCCAAGCACCCGCTGGAAAGTAGTGAGCCCGTTTCCGGCTACATGCATCATTTTCCGGTTGCCAAGCGGGTAGGCAAAGGCAGCCAAAAGCAGTGGAAGAACGCAGAGCCAGACATTCAGGAAAGGAACCGCTGAAGCATGTTCAGCCTGCATAATAAACACTCCTGCAAGAATCACTAAAGAGATCAGTATGCTCTGGATTGGGATGCGCTGCTTAAATCCGGAGGTTTTATGTAAAAAGGGCACAAGCAGCGACCCGGCAATGATAGTGATTTGAAAAGTAGCGGCGACAAGCCAGCCGGGACCGTATACGGTGGAAAAAGCGATAGGCGCATAAAAAAGTCCAAATCCGACTGTGCTCCAAAGAAGCCACTCTGAAGGACGGGTGCGGAGATGATGGAAAACGGGGCGCAGCCGCTTTTGTGCTCCGACGATTGCGATAAGCATGGGCAGCATAAAAAAATAACGAAGCGAGGCACTCCAGGCCCAGTGCCCGCCGGAAAGCTCCATCGAACGGTTTAAAACAAACGTGACAGAAAAAAAGAGGGCTGCTGTAAGGCCCAGCAAAATAGCTTTCATTTACGAGGACCACCTTCGATACAATATTTGGTTATTGTATCACAGCTAAAAATTTTTCCCAATATTCTGTTGAATAAAAACGGCAGAGCATTGTGCTTGTTCGAAAAAATCAGGTAAAGAAAGCAGGTGGAGCATGAAGTACCCTGAAGCTCTAAAAAAGGGAGATACAATTTATGTAACAGCGCCATCGAGCGGAGTGCCTGCATCTTTACACGGGGTACTTCAGCAGGCAGTGGAAAAAGTCCAGACGAGAGGGTTTCACGTCCGGGTGGGAGAAACGGCCTGGCAGCAGCAAAAGGCAGCAAGTGCCGACCGTTTTCAAAGAGCCGAGGAGCTGATGATGGCACTGGCAGATCCGGAAATTCAAGTAGTAATGCCTCCGTGGGGCGGGGAGAGAATCGTAGATATTCTGCCGCTGCTGGAATGGGAATGGCTGCGTGAGCTGCCGCCCACCTGGATTCTCGGCTATTCTGATACGAGCACGCTTGCCTTCGCCTACACAATGATGACCGGAACGGCCTCGGCCCATGGCACGAATCTGTTTGATCTGGCTGCGCCTATCTGGGACGACGTGACGAAAAAATGGGAGCGGGCTTTAAAAGCTCCGCAGGGCGAAGCCATTTACCAGCACTCAAGCTCGCATTATCAGTCGTCCTGGAAGAAGGCGTTTGAGCAGCCCGGCTCAGGGTTTGTGCTGGATACGCAGACATCCTGGAAGCATCTTGAAGGGGCGAATACGGATGAATTGAGCGGTCGTCTGCTCGGCGGGTGTCTGAATACGCTGCCGCGCCTTGTCGGCACCCCTTTGGACCGGGTACAGGAGTGGCGTTCAGAAAAAGTCATTTGGTATCTGGAATCCACAGGCATGGATGCAGCAGAAATTCACCGTTCCCTGTGGCAGCTGCAGCAGGCCGGCTGGCTGGATAACGCTGCCGGCTTACTTGTAGGCCGGCCCGAAGGATACAATGACACAGAAGGATTTACCATGGAGGACAGCCTGAAGGAACTGTTCGGGGGTCGTCTTCCTGTCTGGTACAACGCTGATATAGGCCACATGCCTCCGCAGTGGACATTTATTAATGGGGCATTTGCCAATCTCCGTTTTGACCGCGGCCAGGCTGAAATGACAATGAGAAAATCTTAGCAGGGGGAATCATCGTGCAGCTAGAAAGCAGCCGGCTGCTTTTAAGGCCTTTTTCAGAAAAGGATATAAACGTATTAGCAGACCTTGCAAATAACTACCATATTGCGAAAACAACCCTGGAGCTTCCATATCCTTATACGGAAGAAGATGCACGGTGGTGGATCGGGCATCATCCAGGCTGGATCGAAGAAGGGTCCCGTTTTCCATTTGCGGTAACTAAAAAAGATGAAGACGAATTAATGGGAAACATCACGGTGCGCATGCAGCCTGAACACCGGCGCGGTGAGCTTGGATACTGGCTCGGCGCGGACTACTGGGGGAACGGTTATATGAGTGAAGCAGCGGCGCTGGTACGGGACTTCAGCTTCCGCACATTGAAGGCGAACCGGTTGACGGCTCCTATCATGAGTAAAAACCAGGCTTCGGCCGGGGTGTTAAAGCGAATTAGAATGCGTTATGAAGGCACGCTGCGCCAGGACATCTGGAAGTGGAGCCGGTACGAGGATGTAGATATATACGGCATGACAGCCGATGACTGGACGGAGGCATAAAAGAAGCGCTGCCGTATCGGCAGCGCTTCTCAGCTTTTTAACAGGAATACATTATCGTCTTCATCGCGAAAGCTTGCATAAGTAATTCCATTCATCTCTGTTGGTTCTTCGTCAAAAACAATATTCTGGGCTTTCATCCACTGGTAGGAAGCGTGCACGTTATCGCACTCAAAAACAATCGATGGTTTCAGCTCCTGCCAGTTCAAAACGTATGACTTAGGATAGATGGCGAGCGCTGTTTCTGCTCCTGGAGCTGCGACCTCCAGCCGGTAGGCGTTTGGGCCGAGTGGGTCTTCGCTCCGGACTTCAAAACCTATTTTTTCTGTCCAGAATTCTTTTGCCCGCTGCTGATCTTCTACATATACAGCCGTTGAGGCAATTTTTCCTATCATTTTTATACTCTCCTTTAGACGCACTGTTTTATTATATCAACTGCAAGCAAAATTCCAAGTGAAATTATTTTTCGGCAGTTCTTTTGAAGTGGAGCCCGGTGGGGAATACGTATAAAATATTCGAAAAAAGGAGACTGTATACTATGCATGAACTGCATCCAGATGAGCTGCCGGTAAAAGAAGTGTATAAGCTGCTGACAGGCTCGGTCATACCCCGTCCAATAGCCTTCGTTACTACAATGGCAGAAGACGAAACATTAAACGCAGCGCCGTTCAGCTTTTTTAATGCGGTAAGCCCGGACCCGCCGGTATTAATGATATCTATTACGAGAAAAGACGGGAAACCCAAGGACAGTGCAAAAAATATTTTAGACCGTGAAGAATTGGTGATACACATAAGCGATGAAGGTATTGTAGAGGATTTAAACATTACGGCAGCAACGCTTCCTCCGGAGGAAAACGAACTGGAGCACACTGTCCTACATACGGTGCCGAGTAAAATGGTGGATGTTCCGGGCATTGAGGAAGCGAATATCCGCTTTGAATGCCGGCTGCACAAGCACGTACCGCTTCAAAATGCCGAAGGGAAAATTACTCAGGATGTTATATTTGCAGAGATTGTATGTATTCATGTTTCAGAGGGTGTATATGACAGTGAACATAATTATATTTTGCCCGATAAGCTGAAGCCGGTCGCGCGTCTTGCAGGAAACGATTATTCCAAGCTTGGGGAATTATTTACGCTTGAACGCCCGAAATAAAAAAAGCCGCGCCTGTTGCTTTAAAGCAAACAGACGCGGCCTTTTTTATTAGATGGAAGCGGTAGCAGCGGTTGATTGTTTTTGTACTTCTTTAATGAGCTCATAGGAACGAAGGCGTTTGGCCTGGTCGTACACACTGCCGCTGATCATAATTTCATGAACCGGGACACTCGAAGAAAAATCTTCAAGCTGCTGGCGCACGGATTCGGGTCCACCCTGGATAGTACCAGCGTCCCAGCGTGCCATCATCGCTTTTTCCTGCGATGTCCACAGCGCGTCCATATCCTCTACCGGCGGCTGTATTTTTCCCGGACGGTTGCGGATTAAGCTGAGAAACTGCTGTTTCATCGTAGTGCCAAGGTAATCGGCTTCCTCGTCTGTTTCGCCGGCGATCACGTTGATGCCGGTCATGGCGTAAGGCTCATCGAGCACCACAGACGGCTGGAATGAATCCAAATACAGCTGCAGGGCTGCTTTCATATTCTCGGCCGCAAAGTGGCCGGCGAAGGCGTATGGAAGTCCAAGCTGTCCGGCAAGCTGGGCGCTGAAACCACTGGAGCCAAGCAGCCAGATAGGAATATCCAGGCCGGCGCCCGGCACAGCTTTTACCTGCGGAGGGATGGCCATATTGGCCGGGTCCTGGAAATATCTCTGCAGTTCTTCGAGGCGGGCTGGAAAGTCATCGCCGCTGTTTACATGGCGGCGAAGAGCTGCCGCTGTCGTTTGATCAGTACCCGGTGCTCTGCCAAGTCCTAAATCAATACGTCCGGGATACAGGCTTTCGAGTGTGCCGAACTGTTCAGCAATCGCGAGCGGGGCGTGATTGGGGAGCATAATACCGCCCGAGCCGAGACGGATGCTTGACGTTCCTCCGGCCAGGTAGCTGAGTAATACAGAAGTGGCCGAACTTGCGATCCCTTCCATGTTATGGTGCTCTGCGACCCATAAGCGGTTGTAGCCAAGTTTTTCGGCATGCTGAGTCAACTCGAGGCTTTTTGCAAATGAATCTCCCGGTGTTTCCCCTTCGTTTACAGGGGATAAGTTTAATACCGAAAGCGGCATATCTTTAAATGCTGGCATGAAAATCTCTCCTTTATATGACACGTCCTGCTGGTAATTGAGTCATAAAAAATTATACGCCTCCTGCCTACTGTTATTCAAAAAAGGTGCTCAATACTGAAAAATTCTCTAGTATAATAAAGATACCCTGCTGATAAGAGCACGGGGCCTGGGCTTTAAAGCCAGGGAAGGGATGGGAATATATGAATATCGTTTTATCCGGGTTCGGGGCTGTCGGACAAGCAGCAGCCCGTGTATTAATGAATAAAGAAAAAGAATGGAAGCACACGTACGGGGTGCATATAAAAATTACTGCTGTGCTCGACCGCAGCGGGGTTGTAGTGCACAGCGACGGGCTGGATCCCGAACAGCTGCTTCACACAAAAGCGGAAACCGGCCGTGTGGATGACGGCTCGCTGCCGCCGAGGAATGTAGATCAGCTATGGGCGGACAGCCAGGCGGATATATTTATTGATGCAGCAGAAACAAATACATTAACCGGAGGATCGGGGCTGCCACTCATGCAGTCGGCGTTAAAGCATGGGGTAGATGTTGTCTGCGTCAGCAAAGGAGCGCTCGCCTTTGCCTGGGACGATCTGCACGAGCTTGCTGAGGCGTCTGGAAGATCAATAAAATACAGCGGAGCGTCTGCCGCTGCCCTTCCGACTGTGGATACAGCCCTGTACAGCTTAGCCGGGGCAGAGGTACATACAATCGAAGGGCTGCTGAACGGAACTAGTAATATGATTGCGACAAGGGTCGCAGCTGAAAATATTACGCTGCAGGAGGCGTGGGAAATAGCAAAAAAAGAAGGTAAAGCCGAGGCAGACCCGTCTGAGGATATTGGGGGAAAAGATACGGCGCTGAAAATGTATTTTCTCACAAAAGCCTGCCTTGCGGCAGAAGTAACCTGGAAAAGTATTGCGGTACGCGGTCTGGACCAGCTCTCCGATGCCGAATGGAAGCAGGCAGAACAAGGAAAAACAAAGTGGAAACTAGTCGGGAAAGCGCACAAAACGGCAAAGGGAACAACAGTCTCCGTCGAACCCCGACTCCTCACGACAGAGCATCCTTTCTTCCACGTTGACGGGGCCGAGAAAGCAGTGCTTTTTTCCACAGACACGATGGGAAGAGTTCTCGTTTCCGGCGGAGCGTCATCACCTGAAGGAGCCGCAGCCGCAGCCTGGAAAGACGTCATTCACCTTGCACGTGAAAGAGCCTGAAAAAAGGCTCTTTTTTACGAGCAAATGGCTGAAAAGTCCTGTATAAGTAATAGGAGAAGTATCGTCCCTGAATTGAGAAAAAATTTTTGAGTCAGGAGTTTATTTTTAAATGAAAAAGGCTTTAACTATTAAAAGCATGTGGAGAGATAAAGAAAGAAAAGATGACAAATGCACAAAGAAATGGAAAAATGAAAGTGCATACACGAAAAGGAGATGAAGAAATGAATACATATACGATTGCATCAATTGCAGGAGATGGAATAGGCAAAGAGGTGGTACCGGCTGCCTGGAGAGTGTTGAAAACGCTTGAGAGAGTGCAGGGAGACTTCGAGCTGCATGTTACAGAATTTCCATGGAGCTGCGATTATTACATTGAGCATGGCAGAATGATGCCGGAGGATGGTTTAGAGCAGCTTGAAGCCTTTGACGCCGTGTTTTTAGGAGCGGTCGGTCATCCGGACCTCGTGCCGGACCATATTTCGCTGTGGGGACTTTTAATTAATATACGCCGCGGCTTCGATCAGCAGATCAACGTGCGGCCATCCCGCCAGTTTGAAGGGCTTTCCTCTCCGCTTGCAAATCCGAACCAGTTTAATCTGATGGTTGTCAGAGAGAACAGCGAGGGGGAGTACAGCGAAGTCGGGGGCCGGATGTACAGCGGGGAAGACGAAATTGCGATTCAAAATAATGTATTTTCCAAAAAGGCAGTAAAAGCAGTCATGGAGTATGCTTTTCAGCTGGGAAAAGACCGCAGCGGTCACGTTACCTCTGCAACAAAGTCCAATGGAATCGTGTTTTCTATGCCTTTTTGGGATGAAGTGTTTAACGAAGTGAAGGAAAACTATCCTGGCATTGATACCAGATCAGAACACATCGATGCTCTGGCGGCAGCCTTTGTTACCAAACCGGAGACGATGGATGTTGTTGTCGGCAGCAATTTATTCGGAGATATTTTGACAGACATTGGTGCCGCTTTGATGGGGAGCATCGGCATTGCTCCGGCTGCCAATATTAATATAAACGGGAAATATCCATCCATGTTTGAGCCGGTGCATGGATCCGCCCCGGATATTGAAGGCCAGGGACTGGCAAATCCGATCGGCCAGCTGTGGACAGCTCAAATGATGCTTGAGCATCTCGGAGAAAGCACGGCAGCGCAAACATTAATGAACGCTATTGAATATGTCATCAAACAGGGAACGGTTACGAAAGATCTTGGAGGCGATGCTTCTACTGAAAACGTAGTGAAAGCAGTAGAAGAATATTTAACATCAGAAAACACAAAATAGGAACTAACTAATAAGCATTAAATAATGAATATTGTGCACATTCGCTACTTATAAATCGTGAAACTCCTTGATAATTAACGTTTTTTAATACTAAAGACATGTTTAATTTCCATATTATGATTATTTTTCTCAATGTTACAGTTTTAATACAAATGTAGTGAGTATATTGTCTATGCCCCCTGGCACTTATATACTACTTTATACACAACAGGAGAGTCAGGCATCGCAGCACATGATCAAATAGGGGGTGGATTCGCTGGAGCTTTTCGCATTGCGCTTATTCAGAGCAGCGGTACAAAAGTTTATGGCGAAAGTGTATGAAAAAATATGCATATCCAGCAGCGATTGTTGCTGCGGCAACAGTAGTTTTTGCAGCTCCGGCTGCAGCAGACGCTGCGTTAGGGGATCAGACACTACATCAGGGCTCGAAGGGTTCGGAAGTTAAAGAACTGCAGGATTGGTTAAAGGGAAACGGCTATCATAACGGTGCAGTGGATGGGGTCTACGGACCGGCTACCGCAGGATCCGTGCAGGCTTTTCAGCGTTCAGCGGGTATTACCTCTGATGGTATAGCCGGATCGAATACGTTTTCCAAAATGAGTTTAAACAAAAAACAAACTTCGTCCGAAAAAAGCTCCACAGCTTCTGACAGTTCCTCCAGCTCATCTTCAAGTGTATTAAAGGCAGGTGCTTCAGGAAGCGATGTCCGGGATCTCCAGGCAAAACTGAAAAGCAAAGGATTTCATACTGGAGCGCTCGACGGAGACTTTGGTCCGGTCACGAAGTCTTCAGTCGTTGCGTTTCAAAAAGCAGCCGGGATCGGAGTTGACGGTGTGGCCGGCCCGACTACGTTCAAAGCTTTAGGCAGCTTTAAAGCGTCAGCCAGTACAAGTGATTCAAGTACTGCCAAGCCGCATACTTCTTCCGAAACGGGAACCAAAACACTCCGGCAGGGCGATACGGGCAGTAATGTAAAAAGTATGCAGCAGACGCTTAAAAGCAAAGGATTTCTTTCGGGCGCAGCTGACGGTCAGTTCGGTCCGCAGACAGCAGGGGCAGTGAAGGCCCTGCAGCGGGCAGCCGGGTTGAGCGCTGATGGGATTGTCGGTTCTAATACATCGAAAGCATTAAGTGATTCTTCGGTAAAAAATGGCACCAGCTCCTCTCTGGAAAAAGTCAGCTCAGGCTCTACCGGCAGTGCATCAGGGCTGATAAGTACAGCAAAACAGTTTATAGGCGTTCCATATGTATGGGGAGGTACGACGACAAGGGGGTTCGACTGCAGCGGATTCACCCAGCATGTATACAAACAAAACGGAACAAGCCTTCCGCGTACGGTCGCCCAGCAGTATGCTGCGAGTAAAAAGGTATCAAGCCCGCAGGTAGGGGATATGGTGTTTTTCACCACTTATAAAGCCGGGGCATCGCATAATGGAATATATATTGGAAACAATCAATTCATTCACGCAGGGTCCTCCACAGGCGTGACTATCAGCAGCATGAGCAATTCATACTGGGCTCCGCGCTACATAGGGGCCGGAAGCTTCTGACTTATACTTAGAGCACACCGTTCAGCAGAAACGGTGTGCTTTTATTTAGACCGCCAGAAATAGTTTATAAAATTACACGTGTGAACAGGGAGTTACGTATTGTTTACAACTCTGTAATAGCCATTGTTCTGCCCACGCCCCGTGCTTACAATAAAAGAGCATCAACAGATAGAAAGCGTGGGATTGCAATGGAAAAAAGAATGTCAGCGTTCATGCTCGCTATTTTATTATTATTTGTGCCTGCTCAGGCAGGGGCCGCTTTAGGTGGTGAAACGCTGCATCCGGGGGACCGCGGAGAAGATGTGGAGGAGCTGCAGGAAGCCCTGCAACAGGGAGGATTTCACAGCGGGAAAACGGATGGGGTCTACGGTTCAGTCACCGCCTCATCGGTGAAAGCTTTCCAGAAGTATGAAGGATTAACGACAGACGGCGTGGCCGGAGAGGCGACTCTTGAAAAGCTTTCGTGACAAAAAAGAAGCTGAAGCCAACGCGGCTTCAGCTTCTTTTTTTGTTAGGAAAAAATGCTGCTGATTTGGTCTACTTCTTCTTTCGTCAGTTCCACTTCGGAGGTTTTTAGGTTATTAACCACTTGATCGGAGCTTTTGGCTCCAGGAATTAAAACGTCTACCGAAGGCTGATGCAGATACCAGGCGAGAACGACGTGAGCTGTTTCTTCACCTTTTCGGTCAGCGATTTTTTTCACTTCGTTTACTTTGCGAAGGTTTTCTTTGAATGTTTCTCCCTGGAAATTAGGCTTTTGGGAACGGATATCGTTAAATGTAGTATTTTCATCGTATTTTCCGGCTAAGAGTCCAGACTCGAGAGGAAAATAAGGAACGAAGGTGATATTGTTTTCTGCGGTGTATGGAAGAATGTCTTTTTCCACTTCGCGATTTAATAGATTATATTCGGACTGCACTACGTCTACATATCCATTCTTGTTTGCTTCCTTCAGCTGCTCCAGAGTGAAATTCGATACGCCAATGGAACGGATTTTTCCAGCTTCCTTCATTTCCTGCAGGGCGCCGACTGCTTCATCTTTCGGTGTGTCTTCATCCGGAAAATGAATATAAAATAAATCAATATAATCCGTTTGCAGGCGGCGGAGTGCATCATCTACGGATTGCTTTAAAAATTCCGGAGAGTTGTCCATAACAGTATCCCCATTATCGAGAAATTTATGGGCTGCTTTTGTAGCAATAACAACCTGTTCACGGGCATTTTTTTCTTTTACTACTTCACCGACAAGTTCTTCTGAACGACGCGGTCCGTAAATAAAAGCTGTGTCCATAAGGTCCACGCCGTTATCGATGGCGGTAGCGGTCAACGCTTTTCCCTGCTCTTCATCGAGCATGTCGGGATAAATATTATGTCCGCCTACTGCGTTGGTCCCCAGTCCAAGAGGGTTTACAGTGACTTCAGATTTCCCAAGTGTTACACGATTCATTGCCATATAAACGTCACTCCTTTGTAAATTCAGCACACTCATTCATATTTCACCTGTAACCAGAAGCTAAACATTTTTCAGGGCATATGGATAAGTGTACATTTTCGTAGAAATTCACGTTTACCAAAGAAAAGATAAAGGTAAGGAATAGATAGGTTCTGTTACGAAGGACACTGAGAATAAAGGGGAGAAACATATGCCAGAACAGCAAAACAGCAAATTACCAATTATTATAGCTTCTGTAATTATTGCAGGTATTGGGGCAGTATTTCTAAATCGTTCAGCGCGTGACACGGTGAAGGAAAAATCCTCAGAAGCAAAAGAAACTGCCAGTCAGTACAAAGAAAATGCCAAAAACAGCGATGCAGTGGATAAGGACGACTTCATGGAGCGTATCCAAAACGCTACAGAGCTGGCAAAAACAATTGGTACCCAGCTTCAGGAAGTATACAATAATTATGGCAAAGACCTGCTTGCCCAGGTGCAAAAAGTGAAGGATGACTCAGAAGAAGTGGTATCAACGGCGAAAGAAGCCGGCGAAGAGTTAAAAGGCGTAGGTGACACGGCTAAGGATGCCGGGGAAGAATTAAAAGAAGCCGGAAGCCAGGTAAAAGAAGCTAAAGACGAAGTTGCAGGTTCTGACGATGATGATACTAAAACAAAAGAGTATCAGAGCGCTACCGATGCTTCCAAGTACAGCGACAGCGATCTTCCAACGATCGGGTCCACCGGAAACATGGATGAAGACATTAACAAATCGGCAAGAGAATAATGCCCGGGCTCCGAAGATTTCCTTCGGAGTCTTTTTATATGCAGAATGAAGTATTGAAACGCCAGGTGAATATGTTTATAATAAGTTAAGCGCTTAACTAGTTTTTTGTTTAATTTTGAAAGCGATATCAAAAATACGGACAGAAAATAATGCAGCGACATCGACATTTAATCAGGTGACGGAGCAGGTAAACGACACATTCGCCTCGAAGGGAGCTTATCAAAACTATTTTGATCTGCATCAGGATGAAGTGAAGGGAGCCAAAGCGGACGTTTTAAAGCATATGAATATTTTTGGCAGTGCAGGCAAAGTTCCTGAAGTCAAAATGAAATGAAAATTCCTGAAGGAGGGCTACGATGCCGTTAATACGAATGGATGTTATCGAAGGGCGGACGGAAGAGGAATTAAAGCTGCTCGCAGACGCCATACATGATGCAGTTGTCGAAAGCTTTGAAGTTCCGGAAAGGGACCGCTATCAGATAATTAATCAGCATAAGCCGTATGAAATGTATATCGAAGACACCGGGCTCGGCTTTGAACGTACAAATAATATTGTGGTTATTCAAGTGATCAGTAAAACACGTACAGCAGAGCAGAAAAAACAGCTGTATAAAAAAATTGCCGGAAACCTGGAAGACCGCTGTTCTATCGAACCGGAAGACGTAATGGTGTCTATTACTGATAACACAGAAGCAGATTGGAGCTTCGGGCTGGGAGAAGCCCAGTTTTTAAATGGGAAGCTGTGAAGGCTGGAAGCTGTATGCGGGAAGCTCCGGCCTTCTTTTGGCAGAATATTGCATTCACCCGGGCGAGGGAGTACGATAATGATAAGTTGTTAAAGAGAAGGGAGAAAGGAGCTGCTTTTATTGCATGAATGGGAAGAACAGCTACGCGCTCTTTTAAGTGACAAAAGGGTATTTACAGAGCTTGCCGACCGTTACAGCTACAGCTTTGATGCTTCTTTTGGCGAGCATCTGCCGGAAGTGGTCGTACAGCCTAAAACGACAGAAGAAGTACAGACAATCATGAAAATCGCCAATCAGTTCGGGCTGGCCGTAACGCCGAGAGGGCAGGGCACCTGCCTAAGCGGAGGTCCGCTGCCGGTCAAGGGAGGAATACTGCTGGACATGGCTCAATGGCCCCGGGAAATTAATGTTTTCGCCGATGACTTGATTGCGGTCGTCACGCCGAGTGTGCTGACAGCTGATATTCATGCGGCTGCCGAAAATCACGGTTTAATGTATCCGCCTGATCCAAGCAGTGCCCACGTATCAACAATTGGTGGGAACCTGGCCGAAAATTCCGGAGGCCCGAGAGGGTTAAAGTACGGTGTAACCAAAGATTTTGTAATTGGTCTTGAAATCGTTACCCCGGAGGGCGAGGTGATGCATACAGGCGGACGTACCATTAAAAATGTAACCGGTTACGATTTAACTAAGCTGCTCGTCGGCTCCGAAGGGACACTTGGAGTGATTACAAAAGCGACACTCAAGCTGGTGCCAAAGCCTCCGGCTGTACAAACGATGATGGCCGCCTTTACAGACATGGCCACAGCCGGGAAGGCTATCTCCAAAACGCTCACTTCAGGAGTACTCCCGGCAAAAATGGAATTTATGGACCGGGCCTGTATTGAAGCCGTCGAGCGGTACCGCCCGTCAGGCCTCCCCACGGCTTCGGAAGCACTGCTTTTGATCGAACTCGACGGACACCCGGAGACAATTAAATTAGAAGCCGAACAGGTGAAACAAATTCTCTTGGAGTTAAAAGCAGATCCAATCATTACAGCGGAAAGCGACGAAGAAGCACAGAAGCTGTGGAGTGCAAGAAAGCTTGTGTCACCGGCAATTGCGACGATTAAGCCGACGAAAATTTCTGAAGATGCTACGGTGCCGAGAAGCCGGATTCCGGAAATGATGGAACGGCTGAAACAAATCAAAGAAGATTATCAGGTGGAACTCGTTGTGTTTGGACATATCGGGGATGGCAACCTGCATCCCGATATTATGTGCGACCAGCGTGATGAAGAAGAAATGATACGAGCTGAAAAAGCGGTCGCAGAAATCTTCCGGGCAGCCCTGGACCTTGGAGGCACGCTCTCCGGAGAACACGGTATTGGCACGATGAAAGCCCCTTTTATGGAACAGGAAATGGGAGAGGTGGGAGTATCAATGCTTAAGCGGATCAAAGAAGCCTGGGACCCAAACAATATTATGAACCCGGGGAAAATCTTCGCAGAAAAAGGGCAGAAGCTGGTGCTGCGTGATGGCTGATACACTTAAAGACATGCTCCGCTACGATTTGACCTTTGACTGTGTGCAGTGCGGCTACTGTCTTCCTGTCTGTCCGACATATGAAACGATGGAGCGTGAGACGCATTCCCCGCGTGGCCGTATTAATTTAATCAAAATGGTCGCAGAAGGAAAAGCGTCAGTGGAGGATTTAAAACAGCCGATCGACAAATGCCTCGGATGCATGGCATGTACGACTGTCTGCCCGACTGATGTGAAGTACGGCCAGCTGTTTGAAAGTGCAAAGCATGTGATCGATGAATATGAAGAAAAAACGTTCATACAGCAAAAAACCGAGCACTTTTTATTTCACTCATTCTTTCCTTCCGCTGCATGGATGGACCAGCTTGGGAATGCAACATGGCTGTATCAGGTAAGTGGTCTGCAAAAAGCCGCTCGCAGGCTGAATGTAATGTCTGCGGCACCGCTTCATCTCGATAAATTTGAGCAGGTGCTGCCACCGGCCCCTTCGCCTAAAGAGAGGCATGCGAGGAAAAATCGCCTGCATCCGGACGGTCCGCCGAAAGCGGTAGTCGCCTTTTTTACCGGATGTGTAATGGACAGCGTATTTTTCAGACAAAATGAAAAAACGATGGAGCTGCTCCGGCTTTCCGGAGCAGAGGTGCAGCTGCCGAAAACGCAGACCTGCTGCGGAGCGCTGCATGCCCATGCAGGCAAAGAGCCTGAAGCCGTGACGCTTGCCAGGGAAAATATACGGGCATTTGAAGAAACGCCGGTGGACTATATCGTGAACAATGCCGGGGGGTGCGGGGCCCAGCTGCATAAATACGGAGAGCTGTTTGCCGGCGATCCTGAGTGGGAGGAGCGGGCGAAAGCGTTCTCCGATAAGGTTAGAGACATTACAGAAGTACTGGTGGAGCTTGACGGTCTGGAGTTTACCGAAAGGGTCGAGGAAACCTATACGTATCAGCCTTCCTGTCACATGACGAATGTGCAGAAGGTAAAAGAACCGCCGCTGCAGCTGATCCGCTCAGTACCGGGGGTGACGCTTAAAGAGCTCGACCGGCCTGATTTCTGCTGCGGTTCGGCAGGCATCTACAATATTACGCAGCACGAAGATGCGATGGATATTCTGGATGTGAAAATGGAAGACGTTAAGCGGCAGTGTCCGGAGGGGATTGTTACGACCAACCCGGGCTGTATGCTTCAAATGAAACTGGGCATACAGCGGGAAGGTCTCGAGGAAGAAATTGATACGGTGCATATTGTCGATTTGCTGATGAAAGCAAAGCCGGTAGCTAAAAAAGCGGTGAAGGCGTAAAAGTAAATGACCAACTGGAAGGGTCTTTTGGTTTAGCAGCAGCACAGAAGGGGGAAATGGTAACGAGTGTAAAAAGAAACGAGGCGTGAAGGGAGAAGATAAAACCATGGTGTTGATTGATACAATATTTGTGGTTGCCACTTTCTTCTGGATCGCCGAATTTTTTTTATTCAGGCAGAAAGCTCCTTCGAAAGAACCGGAGCGCACTGAACGCCGATCGTTCCGCTGGATACTTGCGGCCATCATTCTGTCGATGGGGACCGCAGTGGTATTTGGCGAGACTGGTTTTCTAAGCCTCTCCTCAGTTTGGCTGCAGGCCGCCGGGCTTTGTCTTTACGGAGCCGGTATTAGCCTGCGGTATTGGGGAATTCTTCATTTGCGGGACCAGTTCAGCAGAGACGTCTCTGTCAGAAACGGGGACCGCCTGGTAAGCAGCGGTCCATACCGTCGTTTGTGCCATCCGCTGTATACCGCTTTATTTTTCATTGTACTTGGCTTTTGCTTATTCATGAACAGCCCCGGAGCAGCAGTCATAAGTACAGGAGTCATGATACCGGCGCTTCTTTACCGTATCCGCATTGAAGAAGAAATGCTGCGCCAGACGCACGGCGATACGTATCGTTTATGGTGCCGGCAGAGAAACCGGCTGATCCCATTTTTGTACTAATTCACGGAGGTGTTCTATTTGAAGAAAAAAGCAATTGTTATCGGCGGAGGCCTTGGAGGCATGTCCGCAGCGATCCGGCTGCAGACGGATGGATATGAGGTAACGTTACTGGAGAAAAATGAAAATCTTGGCGGTAAATTAAACCGCCGCAGTGGGAAAGGATTCACCTTTGACACCGGACCATCTATTCTGACGATGCCATGGGTGCTTGAACAGCTGTTCCACAGTGCGAACCGCTACCTTGATGACTACATACAGGTAGAACGGGTAGAACCGCAATGGAAGACATTTTTCGAGGACGGAACATCGCTGAATGTTACGAGCGATCTGCCCGGCATGATTGAAGAGGCAGCGAAAGTAACGGACCAGCCGAGCCGCAAAATCACGGAATTTTTATCCTATACAGAAGAAATGTATGAATTATGCATGAAAAGCTTTTATAAATACAGCATCGAAGATTTAAAGGATTTAAAAAGCCACCATACTCTGGGTGATTTAATGAAGATGGATCCGTTGAATACGGTGGCCAAAGCGACGCATAAACAGTTTGATAACAAATATCTCGAGCAGATGTTCAACTTTTTCATTATGTATGTCGGATCCAATCCGTACGCAGCGCCAGCTATTTTAAACCAGCTTATCTATGTGCAGCTTGGACTCGGTATCCACTATGTGAAGGGCGGCATGTACAAAATCGCCGAGGGCATGGAGCGCCTGATGCAGGAGCTCCGGGTTGATATTCATCTGAACAGTCCGGTCAGCCGGCTGCTGGTGGAAAATGACCGGGTGACCGGTGTGGAAACAGAGGATGGAGAAACGTATGAGGCTGATGTTGTCGTCTCGAACCTTGAAGCCATCCCTGCCTACAATACGATTGCTCCTCCGGAAACGAAGGCAAAAAAAGAATCCAAAAAACTAAGCAAAACGTTTATTCCCACTGTTTCGGGCGTCGTGCTGCTACTCGGGGTGAATAAAAAATTCGACGGACTGCACCACCACAATTTCTTTTTCTCAGAGGATCCCGAGCTTGAGTTTAAGCAGGTATTCGAAGAAAAGATTCCGGCCGATGACCCGACAGTGTATATTGGCATCTCCGCCCGCTCGGATGAGACCCAGGCACCGGCGGGAAAAGACAACCTGTTCGTGCTCACGCATGTACCTCCAATGGATGCCAAACAGAAAAAATCCTTTGACTGGGACAAGTACCAGGAGACAATTTTGAATAAATTAGAAAGAAACGGATTGGAGGGTCTGCGCGAGTCGATCGAGTTTGAATACCGCTTCACTCCGGAAGGCCTTGAAGAACTCTACGGCGCTAACGGAGGCTCGATTTACGGCGTGGCCTCTGACCAAAAAGTGAACGGCGGGTTCAAAGTGCCGGCGAAAAGCAGAATATATGACAATCTGTATTTTGCCGGAGGCTCTACGCATCCCGGCGGCGGTGTGCCAATGGTTACGCTGTCCGGTCAGTTGACAGCAGATCTGATTCAAAAACACGAGCAGGCAGAAGTGAAAAAATAACCTGAGAACCCTTCCTGAGCCAGGGAGGGTTTTTGCCTGTTCAGGACTCGTGGTTTGAATAAAGCAAAGGAGGCATAAGCCTTTATTTTGTGATAATATAATTAAGGATGAGATTCAACGAAAATCAAAGCGAATTGGCGATAATTATACATTAAACGGGGGTTACATACCGATGGTACAATCAAAAGCTTCAATTACAGCATTAGGATCCTTTGTCCCGGAAAAACGACTGACGAATGATGATCTGGAAAAAATGGTGGAAACAAATGATGAGTGGATTACGTCCCGCACCGGCATCAAAGAACGCCGGATCACGGAAGAGGATGAATTCACCAGCACGATCTGCGTAAAAGCAGCGGAGGAGCTCCAGCACGTAAGCGGCAAGACGCTAGACGACGTGGATTTGGTTATTGTATGTACGCTGACACCGGACCACAAAACACCGAGTGTCGCTTCTCTGGTACAGGCCAGTCTCGGTATTTCCGGGGCCGGTGCCTTTGATTTAAACGCTGCCTGTGCCGGCTTTTCCTATGGACTGCACATGGCAGATGGCATGATAAGCTCTGGTCTTCACCGTAAAGTACTGGTGATCGGTGCTGAAACACTCTCCAAAATTACAGATTATACGGACCGGGCAACATGTATTTTGTTCGGGGACGGCGCCGGAGCGGCTCTTGTGGAAGCGGGCGACAGCAACCCATCCTTTCTTGCCGCCTTCACAGACTCGGACGGCAAAAAAGGGGAATATCTGTACTGCACCGATTTGTCCAATCAAATTGGCGGGCAGGAAGTGGATTCAGATGGCTATGTAGTCCAGAACGGCCGGGAGGTCTACAAGTGGGCGGTTAAGACAGTGCCTCAGGGCATCGATAAGCTTCTGAATGATGCGGGAGTGACGATTGAGGACATCGACTGGTTTGCCCCGCACAGTGCGAACATGAGAATGATCGAGTCCATTTGCGAGCGCACTGGTATTCCGGTGGAAAAAACGCTGACGAGTCTGGAATATTACGGCAATACCTCGTCCGCTACGATTCCCTTGGCTCTCCGGGAAGCGCAGAAGGACGGCCGTCTGAAAAACGGCGACCTTGTACTTATCTACGGATTTGGCGGAGGTCTGGCGCAATCAGCTTTATTAGTCCGCTGGCATGCAGAATAATTGAAGTGAAAAAGCTCCCGGGCCCGGGGGCTTTTTTGATGAGCAGCAAAGGTTACGAATATAGTGCGGCGGGTATAGAGAGTACGTGATTAATTCATAACAGCATTGGAGGAAATAACATGGCAGAAGTTGAAGGAAAAGTAGTTATACTGACCGGTGCTTCAAGCGGTATCGGTGAAGCAGCGGCTAAAGAATTAGCCGGCAAGGGAGCTAAAGTGGTTCTGGCTGCCCGCCGTGAGGAACGTCTGCAGGAGCTTCAGAAGGACATTGAACAGGACGGCGGCACTGCGACCTATAAAGTAGTGGACGTCACCTCCCAGGAGCAGATGGACGAACTCGCCCAGTTTGCCAATGAAACGTACGGCCAAATTGACGTTATAGTAAACAATGCCGGGCTGATGCCGCTTTCGATGCTGCGGAACCGGCAGTTTGAAGACTGGAACCAGATGATCGATGTAAACATTAAAGGCGTGCTTTATGGTATTGGCGCCGTGCTTCCCTACATGAGAGAAAGAAAAGAAGGGCACATTATTAACGTTTCCTCGGTAGCAGGCCATCAGGTATCTCCGGGCGGCGCTGTCTACAGCGGTACGAAATACGCTGTGCGCGCTATTTCGGAGGGACTTCGTAAAGAGGAATCGCCGGAAAATAACATCCGCTCCACCATTATTTCCCCGGGGGCTGTGGAATCGGAGCTTACCGAAACGATATCGGACAATCAGGTGAAAGAACGTGTAGATGAGCTGTATAAAAACGCTATCTCTTCAGAAAGCATTGCCCGCACCATTCGTTACGCGATTGAAGAACCGGCGGAAGTATCGGTTAATGAAATTGTCGTACGTCCAACAGCGCAAATGTAAAAACAACGGCATCTGTCCAAATGGGGCAGGTGCCATCGTCATTTATAGCGGCATATAGAATTTCACCATTGAATCAGGGCATTTCCGGGTAAAGTAACCCAGAGAGTGAAGGAGGTTTTTGATGGCAGAACTATCATTTAAATATGTACACGTGAACGGCATCCGTCTTCATGTCGCTGCTGCGGGTCCGAAGGACGGGGAAATGATTATCCTGCTGCACGGCTTTCCGGAATTTTGGCGGGCGTGGGAAAAGCAGATGCACGCGTTGGCGGAGGAGGGCTATTTTGTAGTGGCGCCTGATCAGCGGGGCTATCATCTGAGCGCCAAGCCCTCCGGAACAGCACCCTACACTATGGATGCCCTCCGGGAAGATATCATCGGGCTCATTTTTCACTTCAAAAGAGAAAAAGCCGTAATAGTCGGTCATGACTGGGGCGGGGCAGCAGGCTGGTATATGGCGCTTACCCGTCCGGAATATATTTCGCTGTTTATCCCTGTTAATATGCCGCATTTAACAGCTATGCCAAAGACGATGCTCACGCACCCGATGGACTTGCTCAAGGGGTATTACATGGCAGCCTTCCAGATTCCCGCTCTCCCTGACAAAGCAGCTGCCATATTCCAATACGCTGCATTGAAGGCACACCTGACTGTGACGAGCTGTCCTGAAGCGTTTTCAAAGCCGGATCTGGAAGGGTACCAGTTTGCCTGGTCCCAGCCCGGCAGCGTAACGGCAATGTTCAATTGGTTTCGGGCAATCCCGTTCGGACCGGCAGAAGCGATGAGCACCGAAACAATCAATGTGCCTGTTCGTATGATCTGGGGCATGCATGATTGGTTTTTGGGCACCGCTGCTGCTAAAGAAAGCCTGAAATACTGCAGCGATGGAGGCGGGGTTTTTATTGAAGAAGCGACGCATTGGGTACATCATGAACAGCCGGAGCTCGTCACGCAGTTCATTAAAAACTTTATTCAGGAAAACCAACTAGGGGGCAGTATGTATGCAGGATATCAGCTTTGAGACAATAACAGTAAACGGCGTTTCTTTACACACAGCGTTGGCCGGTCCGGAGGAGGGACCGCTCGTTGTGCTTCTGCACGGCTTTCCGGAGTTTTGGTATGAGTGGAGACACTTAATCGGACCGCTTGCAGCACGTGGGTACCGGGTGGCGGCGCCGGATCAGCGCGGCTACAATCAAAGCAGCAAGCCGCTTGAGATTGAAGCTTATGCCCTGGACGAGCTGCGTGACGACGTGACAGAGCTTATCAAAGCGATGGGACGGGGAAAAGCGGTGATCGTCGGTCATGACTGGGGCGGGGCGGTAGGATGGTATACGGCAGCCTCAAGACCGGAATTCGTGGAAAAATTTATTGCTATCAATATTCCGCACCTGCTGGCGATGCCGGCGAGTATGAAAAAAGATCCAACGCAGCTTCTGAGAAGCTCATATATGCTGTTTTTTCAGCTTCCCAGGCTGCCGGAAAAGCTGCTTGCCTATAATGACTTTGAAGAGTTTGCCAACGGTCTCGTGAAAACAAGCAGGCCAGGAAGCTTTACAGAAGAAGACCTGGAAAGATACAAAGAAGCATGGTCGCAGCCGAATGCAGTCACGACCATGATCAATTGGTACAGAGGGATGAGAAAAGGGCCAAAGGATATTGTGGAATCAAGCCATGTGACCCCGCCGGTACGGATCATCTGGGGCGTGGGGGACGCCTTTCTATCGAAGGCCTCTGCCCGGACGAGCCTTGAATACTGCCGCTCCGGAGAGCTGATTTTTGTATCCGATGCGACGCACTGGGTGGTTCATGAGCAGCCGGATATTGTAGAACGGCTGGTGACGGAATTTATAGAACAGACGTAAAGCCAATGCTCAGGCATTGGCTCTACGGAAGCTTATGGTGGCAAGCGTGATCAGAATAGAAGTAAAAATAATTAAAAATAGCAGCTCCTCTGCAACTGTTACTGTACGTCCGAACAGCTGCAGGTTCAGTCCGAGTGCATTCTGGGCGGCGACCGGGAGATCCCCGGCGCCGGTCATCACCTTTTTCATGGCATCTACGCCATAGGTGACAGGGTTAACTTTAACAAGAATATCCATCCAGGCCGGCATATTCGTTACCGGAAACAACGCTCCGGAAAGAAAAACCATTGGAAACACGAGTACCTGCACAATCAGCTGGAACCCCTGTGTTGATCGAAGCAGGCTTGCTATCAGCAGGCCAAGGGAAGCGAGCGTGCAGGAAAGCAGAAACATAATCGGCAGCACGGCCAGTATGTTGCTCCATTCGTAGGTTACGCCGAGGACGGGGATCAAAATAAACATCAGCACCCCCTGCATAAAAGCAACCGTAGAGGCTCCGAGCATTTTACCGATGGCAATGTTCACCCGGGAAACCGGGGAGACGAGAATTTCTTTCATATAGCCGAATTCTTTATCCTGGATAACTGATAAAGAAGAAAAAATCGAGGTCATTAAAAGGGTCATGGCGACAATCCCGGGAAAAATAAACGTAAGGTAATTAAAATCTTCGATTTCAGAGGTTTGATTCATCACCAAATTTTCCATCGTTCCGCTGAAGCCGCCGCCAAAAATAATTAAAAATAAAATAGGCATCGCAAAAGATCCGAGCAGACGGGGACGGTCCCGGACGAATTTCATTAAATCCCGCTGCCAGATGGCAAAAATACCTTCCATATGTTTGATCTCCTTTCTTAGGCGGGGCCGGCTTTAATATCGCGTCCTGTGTAGGACAAAAATACGTCGTTAAGCGTGGGCCGACGTATGTTCAGGCTCGTAATAGGAACGCGGATCTGCTGCAGAAAAGTAGAAATAAACTGGTCGCTGCTTGGTACCTGGATACGCAGGATGTCTGCTTCCTGTTTTACTTCTGCTTCCGGCATAGCTGACTGCAGCTGTGCGGCGACCGCGTCATTATCCTCGGTGCCAAGTTCAATGACGTCTCCGCCGACCTGCTGTTTTAAGCGATCGGGTGTATCGAGGGCGATGATGGTGCCCTTATCCATAATAGCGATGCGGTGGCTGATTTCTGCCTCATCGAGGTAGTGGGTGGTAAGAAATATCGTAATATTTTCTTTTTCCTTCAGGCGGAGAATATACTCCCAAATATGGGCGCGTGTCTGGGGATCGAGGCCCACGGTCGGTTCATCCAAAAAGAGAACCTTCGGGTAGTGCAGCAGTCCGCGGGCAATTTCAAGCCTTCGTTTCATCCCGCCGGAGAATTCCTCTACTTTTTTCTTTTGATTGTCGACCAGGTCTACAATTTCAAGCACTTCCTGAATACGTTCTGCCCGTTTGTTTTTAGGGACACGGTAAAACCGGCAGTGAAGCTTTAAGTTTTCAAGAGCGCTTAATTTTTCGTCGAGTGTATTTTCCTGAAAAATGATGCCAATGCTTTCACGAACTTTTGCTTTCTGTTTAAAAGCATCATATCCGTTAATGGTAACGCTTCCGGAAGTGGGAGCGAGCATCGTGCAGATCATGTTGATGGTCGTACTTTTTCCTGCACCGTTTGGGCCGAGAAAGCCAAAGATCTCCCCCTGCGCGACATCAAAATGAATGCCTTTGACTGCTTCCATATCTTTAAATGATTTTCGCAGTTCGTGCACTTGAATGATAGGTTCCATACATTTACCCCTACTTTAGCCATAGTCATTATGTTAGCGTAACTATATAACTTCAGGCAGTTATCGTCAATGAATACGAAAACGAAGACTGCGGGTGAGGGGTAGGCAAACGGAATTCAGGGTATGGGTTATAAAGAAAAAAGGGGGCAGAAACAATGGAACTTCGAGATCATGTAAGGAAATACCTGGAACAAAACAGTTCCTTCGAAGTGGAAACGGTCGAGGAAGTAGTCGATGAACGCAGACGAAGAAACGAAATGACACTCGCTCCGTCAGAACGGCCTGCCGTAGCTGAAGTGTTGGATAAAGATATTGATTTAGAAGGGCGGACATTAACCGTGCGCAGGTATAAACCAGTATCCGAAGAGCCGCTTCCTGTAGTGATTTTTTTCCACGGCGGAGGATTTGCTGTAGGGAGTCTTGAAACTCATGACGCCTTCTGCCGGGTGCTGGCCAATGAACTAAAGGCGTATGTTGTAGCGGTGGACTACCGGCTCGCGCCGAAGCACCCGTTTCCGTCAGGGGTATACGACTGCCTGGACGCTGTTCGCTGGGTACTTTCCGAGTACCGGGAGTGGCCGAATACGGAGGACCGGTTTTACCTGTGCGGTGACAGCGCAGGGGCCAATATTGTGTATGCAGCATCCACGCTGCTCCGAAATGAGCAGACCTACCTTGAAGGACAGATGCTTCTGTATCCGGTCGCTGATTTTTACAACCGGGAGGAAGACCCGGCGTACGTATCTTATCACCGTTTTAGCGAAGGGTATGGCCTGACGGCAAAAAATATCGGCGACTTTTGGGCTCATTACTTATCGGCCTGGGATGAACGCAGGGATCCGCTGGCTGTACCGATGCGGGATGACGCAAAACGAGAAAACCCTCCTACACTCGTCATAACGGCAGAATATGATGTGCTGCGGGATGAAGGCGAAGAGCTGGCGCGTCAGCTGAAAGAGGCAAATGCAGAGGTGCATCATCACCGGGTGGACGGTACAATCCACGGGTTTATCAGCCAGTTTCCGCTTGAGGAAGACGGGCAGGAGGCGATGAATTACATGAGGGCGTTTGTACACAAGCAAATCGGAAAATGATGAAACACCCATCCGGCAGAAGCTGGATGGGTGTTTCAGGCACGCGGGCGTTCAGTCTGAAAAGTACAGGATCAGCCGCTGATCCTGAAATTCACGAAGCAGCTGCCGGAACATATCATCGCTGTTGACCACTTCAGTAAAACCAAACTGTTTCACCTTATTGGTATCAGACATCACATCGTATTCTACATTGAAAATGAAATCACCGAATGACCCAGGCGGCCAGTTTATCAAACGGAATATTGTGCAGGCTGTACTTTGCCTGCCTCTCTTCCCATAGATCCTGCTGCAGAGGGATAAAATCAGAGAGTGTAATGGTTTGCACGGGCTACGTATTCTGCTGTTCAGCGGCACGAAGCTCTTCGAGACTCAGGTCGAAGGTCATTTCAAGATGGGGATAGTCTTTAAAACCAGGCCAGTCCCCGCCCCAGCTGAAACCTAGCTCCTTAGCGATCTCGACGGCTTCCGTCCAGTCTGCTTCTCCGTTACCGTTGTCATCGCGTTCCATATCCCAGACAAGCTCTCCGTCTGGCGTACGTAAAGCAAAATCAACGGCGAGACCGTAATTGTGATATGATTCTCCGCCCCGGGCCTGCGTAACAATTTCTCCCTGCGTAGTCCGGCCCTGGGCATATAAAGCATCCTGCTCCTCCACCGAACGGTATTCATCCGTCACAACAACTTCGATCCCCTGCTGCTCTGCACGCTGGACCCATTCATTTTTTCGTTCCTCCACGACAGGGTGAAGGCTGTTTTGTTCGATGACTTCGCCTGCTTCCACCTCGGGAAGAGGATTCTGCCTGCTGTTCCATCCAAGTACAACCAGAATGAGAAGTAAACCGGTCATAAGTAGCAAAACATGTCTTTTCACTCAGCTGATTTCCTTTCTTTTTCAACCTGCGCACAGGAAGTATAAAAACAAGTATTTATGTCCCGGAACCGTCTGCCGTTAACCGGGAGTGTTTTCGAGTGCCTGGGCAGCAAGGGCAAATCCGCCGGTAATGCCCGCATCATCGTAGAGGCCCGGAGCAACAATATATTGGTCGATATTGTGAGTAATCATTGGATCCTGAACGTACCCTTTCAGAAGCTGCTGCGTCTGTTCCTGTACTTTTGCGAGCAGGGAAGGCTGCTTGCTTACGCCACCGCCGATAATAATTCGCTCGGGGGTAAGAATCAGAATGTAATTCATCATTGCCTGAGCAAGATAATAAGCTTCGAGGTCCCACACCTCCGGACGGGAGGTCAGTTCGCTCCCTTTTTCTCCCCAGCGCTGTTCCACCGCGGGCCCTGAAGCAAGTCCCTCAAGGCAGTCGCTGTGGTAAGGGCATGTTCCGGTGAAATGGTCCTCCGGATGACGGCGGACAATAATATGTCCGGCTTCCGGATGGTTCAGCCCTTCAAGAATATTGTTGTTAATAACAGCACCAACACCGATGCCGGTGCCGACTGTCATATACAGGCAGCTTGTCTTTCCGGCACCGGCGCCGTGTTTCCATTCTCCGAGCGCCGCCGCATTAACATCGGTGGTGAAGCCTGCCGGGACAGCAAGGTGTTTTTGTACGTCTCCGAGAATGTTAAAGTTTTGCCAGGCTGTTTTTGGCGTTGTGGTGATATAACCGTATGTATCATTTTTTGTATTAATATCAATCGGACCAAAAGAACCAATGCCAACAGCTTCGATAGAAAAAGCACGGAAAAAATCGTACACGTGCTTCATGGTTTCTTCGGGCGTCGTCGTTGGAATCGAAATGCGTTCTTTTATGTCACGGCCGTTTTCACTGACCGCACAGACAAATTTTGTTCCTCCTGCTTCAATGGCGCCGAGCATATAAACAACCTCCTGGTCTTTTTCTGAAATAATAAACAGATGATTCGAAAATAAATGAAAATCCCATGTTGATAAAATTCTGCATACCTTTTAATCGTACCTTTTTTTTCTGGTTTTGCAAATATGAAATATACTTTCCGGGCGGGAAAGGAGTAAGCTTGAATGAACAGTGACAGAGAAATAATGGCAAACGTTCAGGGACAAAGTGGAGAATTGCAGCTGCAGCGCCGGGGCCGGCATTATGAAGTCATCAGCAACGGAACATTTTTGATGGCAACTCACAACGGGGATTCGGAACGGCGCATGGTGCAGGAAGCGCTGAATCACGCTTATTCCGCAGAATCGGTGTTGATCGGAGGACTCGGCGTCGGTTTTTCGCTCCATGAAGCAGTACAGCATGCAGATACAGTTTATGTTACCGTCGTGGAATTGGAGAAGTACATTATCGAGTGGAACCGCCTCTATTTTCGGGAATGGAACGGAAGGGCTCTCGAAAACAATAAAGCGCAAATCGTAGAGGGAGACCTTCAGGTGTTTCTGGAAAAACAAGCAAACAATCGTTGGGACGCTGTTTGTATGGATACAGATAACGGACCTGACTGGCTGGTCCGGGAAAGCAACTATCACATATACGAGGCGGGAGGTCTTCAAACAATTTACGGTACGCTCCGGGGCGGAGGAGTGGCTGCTTTTTGGAGCGCTTCTTATTCCGAGGCTTTTGAAAACAGTCTGAATGCGGTGTTTGATACTGTATGGACAGAGGAGGTGGATGCCAGGCGCGGCGGTCCGGATGTTATTTTTTATGCCCGGAAAGCGGAACGAATGCATCCATCACACAATTTTTGAGATTTTTTTAGCCCTCTACAGTGATACAAAAGATAAAGAGAAGGGTACGATATGAAAGTACTGTGTAAACAGTGGGAGATGAAGGGGCCAGGGAGGAAATGGAATGAAAAAGATATCAATCGTAATTCCTTCATTTAATGAAGAGGACAACATTGTGTCTGTATATGAATCACTGCAGAACCATTTAGGGCATCTGCCTTATGAAATAGAGGCACTGTATATAGATGACGGAAGCTCGGACCGGACATTGACGAAGATGAGAGAGCTTGCCGGCATGCATGAAAATGTAAGCTATGTTTCTTTTACCCGCAACTTTGGAAAAGAAGCAGCATTGATTGCCGGGCTGCATCATGCGGATGGAGATGCTGTAGTAATCATTGACGCTGATCTGCAGCATCCGTCCGAGGTGATTTTAGAGCTTATTGAGGGATACGAAGAAGGCTATGATCAGGTGATCGCAAAGCGGAACCGGGAAGGAGATTCAAAATTCCGTTCCGGTATGGCCACAATGTATTATAAATTTATTAACAGAATGGTGGATGTAAAGCTTGAAGACGGTGTCGGTGACTTCCGCCTGTTAAGCCGCCGGGCGCTGGACGCTCTGCTGTCCCTAAGTGAAGCCAATCGCTTTTCGAAAGGGCTTTTTTCATGGATCGGCTTTCCGGCCAAAACGGTTTACTACGAAAATGTCCAGCGCCAGGAGGGCGAAACCAAATGGTCGTTTTCGAGCCTGCTGAATTACGGCGTGGATGGCATGATTTCTTTTAATAACCGTCCGCTGCGTGTCTGCTTGTATACCGGCCTGGTCGTGATGCTGCTTGCGCTGGTTTATATCGGTATTACGTTTGTCCAGATTGTGCGGATGGGAATAGAGGTACCGGGTTACTTTACGACAATTTCCGCTATACTGTTTTTAGGGGGCGTGCAGCTGTTAAGTCTCGGCGTGCTCGGGGAGTATATCGGACGCATTTACTATGAAACGAAAAGACGCCCGCATTATTTAGTGCAGGAATCTAATACGAAAAGGCGAGATGCATGAAACAGTTGGATAATGAGTTTACCAGATTTGTTTTAGTGGGCGGCATGAATACGTTAAACTACTACGCCGCCTACTTACTGCTTCACGTGGTACTTTCGGTGCCATATATGATCGCCCATATTACCGGGTTTTTTATCAGCTTTGTCATTTCTTTCTTTTTAAATACATACTTTACTTACAAGGTCCGGCCGACATGGAAGAAATTCTTTCAATTTCCGCTGACCCAGGTGGTGAACGTAGGGACTTCATCCGTTTTTGCTTATATATTCGTGGAATGGCTGGGTATTAACAGTACTATCGCCCCGCTGGGAGCGGTGATTTTTACTATACCGGTCACGTTTATTGTCACAGGGAAAATACTAAAAAGATAGCGTGGGGAGAGAATGTTGAAACACAAGCATATATGGGGGGGTGCGGCAGCGGTCATTCTGGCAGTCATTGCAGCGCACGCATTTTTCTTATACCAATGGACCAATGATACGTATATGGCCGGGCCGAATGACGGGCTGAACCAGATGGGGCCGTTTAAGCAGCTGCTGTATGATCATTACACGAGCGGTGAATTTTTTTATTCCTTTCAGCTTGGACTTGGCGGCAGTATGTTTACTCAGCTCGGGTACTATTATTCGACGAACCTGTTCTTTTATTTCCAGATAGCAGTGGTGTATATGCTGGAGCTGGCGGGGCTGATTCGTGAGCCGGACGCAGCTTTTTGGACCGAGGCCGTCATTTTTATCAGCATGGCCCGGATGACACTTGTTTCCTTTTTAGCATACGCCTGCTTCCGCTATATGAAGCTCGACCGTGTGCCTGCCCTGACAGGGGCCCTTTTATATGCCACATGTGTAATGTATTTCCGTCATGCAGCGTTTTGGGAATTTTTTGCGGATGCTTTCATTTGGCTCCCGCTGCTCGTATTTGGCGTGGAGAAAATTATTCGGGAGAAAAAACCGCTGCTGTTTATTTTTGCACTCGCAGCAACCGTCTTTTCGAACTTCTACTTTTCCTATATTGTACTTATTTTTATCGGTATTTATATATTAGCCAGGTGGCTGATCCGTCTTGCACCTGGAGAAACAAAAATAGGTAAACAGATACTTTATTTCGGGGGCAGTTCCCTGCTCGGATTCGGCATCGGCCTGACCGGCTTTTTCGCCGGGATATACGGATACTTTAACAATTACCGGCCGGACTTTGAACAGGAGATCGTGTTATTTGATAACACAAGCAATATTCTGCTCGACAGCCGTTTCCTCATTGTACCGACCATCTTTTTAGTATTTGCAGTCTGGAAACAGCTGTATAAGGATCCACGGTTTGTGCTGTTTACCATTCTCTCGCTTTTATTTATCGTATTTCATTACAGTCCGCTGATCGGAAGCGTATTTAACGGTTTTTCCGCGCCGCGGAACCGGTTTGAGTATATTGCTGCGTTTTTACTTGCCGGCGCAGTGGCGGCAGGCATCCAGCATATCCGGAAGCTCGACTGGCGGGAGCTGGTGCCTTCGCTTATTTTTGCGTCAGGCATGTACGTCCTGTTTTATCTGTGGGATGACGATTTTTCCATCGATCACTGGAGCGGGTGGCTGACGCCGGGCATGATTATCGTTTCCCTGGCAGCATTTATTGTGACAACACTTACGGATGTGCGCGGCAAAAGAATCATCACCGCCGTTTTTGCCATTATGACGAGCGTGGTGGTCGCCAATCAGTACCAGTATGAAAAACTGTTTGAGCGCGGAAGCATGAGCGGAACGACGCAGGAATTTCTCATGAGTGAGGATTACATGGACGCAGATCAAATCGAACTGCTTGATGAAGCTGCTCAGGAAGGTGCAGGCGCTCTGTCCCGCACTACATGGATCAAGGATCCGCAGCGCACGAACACGCCGCTGTATTTGGATTTTTACGGAGCGGGGGCATACTCAAGTATTTTGAATGAAGAAATACTCATGTTTTATTACAATGACCTTCAGATCGATCTCGGCCGGGAGAGTATCAGCCGGTATTCGGATTTTGGACGAAGAGCCAATATTTACAGCCTGCTGCGCGGAGAGTACGCCATGTTTGAAAAAGACGGGAACGAAAACGTACCGTATGGGTTTACTCCGTTTGTAGAAAATGATGACTATATTATTTACCGGAATGAAAACGTGCTGCCGTTTGTACGGACCACAGACCAGACGTATGCCTATGAAGATGCGGAAGAAGCGGCACCGCTTGCGAAGGAGCATGCTATGCTGAACGGCGTGATTCTCGAGGACCCGGAAGAAGCAGCCGAACTTCCGCAGGAAGAGTCGGTTATCACCCGTGAAAATGTTGAAGCCGTAAACGGTACCTATGAGAACGAAATGCTTACGGTTACCGGGGAAGAGGGCGGACTCAATATGACAGTGCCGGAGAATGAAAACGTGGAAGATTACTACGTGGATTTTCTCCTCCGCCAGGAGCCCGGCGTTGGTTTTTTCCGGATGAACGTAAACGAATTTGAGACTTCCCGTAAGGCAAGAGATTCACTGTACCGCACCGATGAAAATGATTTAACGATCCGCGTGGAAAATCCCGGGGACAACGTCATAGAGATCCGGATGCCTGAAGGAGAATATCATCTTGAAGATCTGGCCGTTTACGGAGAAACGTATGAACAATTAAACGAGGCCAACGCCCAGGCAGAGGAGAACGCCCGGGATGTAGATGTGAACGGTAATGAAGTTGATGCAGTTATTGAAAACGATGCAGGAGATACGTATGCTGTGATGCCGATTCCATATGAAAAAGGGTGGAGAGCCAAGGTGAACGGAGAAAGCGTGCCGATCGAAAAAGCTAACGGGGCATTTACTGCCGTTCCGCTTGAAGAAGGGGAAAATAACCTTTCTCTCACGTACTACCCGCCTTATTTCTGGTGGATGACCGCGGTATCGGTTGTCTCACTTATATTAGCAGCATTATGGGGTATAAAAAAAAGAAGAAAACAATACTGAAGTAAGGCCTGTTCCGCCCGGTGGAGCAGGCTTTTTTATGTGTATTGACAGTACAAATGTGCCCGAGGGGGATCTGGTTTTTCCAACAGCATTTAAATGGTGGTTTGTGCCAGCCGCAATCACGGCTGCCGCCCTGGCGGTTCTGATTTTCCAAAAGAGCTTTCTGCCAGCGTACACAGTAATTATTGCCTTCCTGATTGCGGTATGGCTCGTGATTTCTGCGGTGGATCTTTTGCCATTTCCTTATAATCTAATTACCTATGTCCTGCTTGTAAGCGGTGCGTTGGCGTCTGGTGTAATTATGAATTTAAAGCTGGAGCGTGAGGAAAGTTAGTTTTATGCATATTTCCCGGGAAATAAAAAAAAGCCGCGCGAACGGCCTTTTTTATTATGAAAATTCTACTGCCGGCCCGGTTAAAATGCCGCTGAACAGATTGATCAAAAGCAGAACCGTTAAAATAAAAAAGATAAGAAAGCTTATCCGGCTCTGGGCTTTAAAATGAGCCGCCAGGCCAACGCCCCACAGAGCGGTAATAATAAGGCCGGCGTAGACGTATAACGAAATACCGCCGCCCACTACGATGGCTGTCACAATCAGAAGAATATCAGTGGTGATAACGAGTAATAGAGAGATGGCTAAAAGCATACTGCTGAACATTTTCATTCTGGCGTCTTCCATATATATGAGCTCCTTTACGAAGAATAAACTTCTTTCAATGTATCACAAACCCTATTGGAGAGGAAAATAAGAAGCAGGAAAAAATAGTGTAGTTGAAGCCATTTAAGTTTCAAGCAGCGGCAAACCGTAGTATATTGGGTGAAATAAAACGAAGAGGAAGAGGGAGCATAGATGAAAGAGCCGCAGCTGATACGCATGAAATGGAGAGACGCATTGTTTGCACATTGGGAAAAAGACCCGGTGGAAGTGGGCCGCAGCCTGCCGGATCATATGGATGTAGATACGTTTCGAGGGAAAGCGTATGTAGGTGTGGTTTCGTTTTCAATGCATGCTATCCGTCCGTTTTTTCTTCCAGGACGGACGGGCCTGAACTTCCCGGAATTAAATCTGCGTACATATGTACGTGTAGGCGGGGTTCCGGGCATTTACTTTTATAATTTAGATGCCGCTTCTCCGCTTGGCGTTTGGATAGCGCGACGGAATTTTGCTATTCCGTACTACGAGGCACGCTTTTCGATACGCCGCCATCAAAGCTGGACGTATTGGAATCACCACCGGAGGTCGGGAAACGTGCGCTTTCGTGCCAGATACCGGGCGACAGGAGAACAGCTGCCGGCTGCAGCAGGGTCGCTCGAAAATTGGCTTGCTGAAAGATACCGTTTTTATACGGCCAAAGACGGACAGATATGGTACGGGGATGTAGTACACGAGCCGTGGGAGCTGTATCACGGAGAGTATGAAGAAGAAGAAAACGGGCTGCTTGCGGCCGGCGGATTCGAGCATTCAGACGGCCATCCTGCCCATGTTATGGTCAGCCCCGGAGTGAGTGTGGGAGCTGCAAGGCTGCGAAAAAAATAAGCCTCTGCTTCCGAATACGGAGCAGAGGCTTAAGTCAGTTCATGATTTTACGGCTGATCCACCGGGCGAACAACAATTTCATTGACGTCCACGTGAGCCGGCTGGGTAAGTGCATAGTATACTGC
Source organism: Marinococcus luteus (assembly GCF_900106595.1). Taxonomy (GTDB): domain Bacteria; phylum Bacillota; class Bacilli; order Bacillales; family Marinococcaceae; genus Marinococcus; species Marinococcus luteus. The sequence continues at coordinate 169,706 of NZ_FNNC01000003.1, read as the reverse complement.
TTCTGCAATATCTTCTGAATTCAGCTGCTGTACGTTCAGTACCGAATCGAACTGTTCCATTACTTCTTTATCCGTAATAGTTTCAGTCAGCTCTGTATTAACCACGCCTGGAGAGATAGCAGTCGTACGGATGTTAGTCTGGGCTACTTCCTGTTCTAAGCCCATCATAATTGCCTTCACAGCAAACTTCGTACCACTGTATACGGAACTGCCAGGGAAGATTTGGTGGGCAGCGACAGAGGATGTGGAAATAATGTGGCCGGCGTTGTTTTCAATCATGTGTGGAAGGATAGCGTTGATGCCGTAAAGGACACCTTTAATGTTTACATCCACCATTTGGTCCCATTCATCGACCTTTTGGTTTTTCAGTAAAGAAAGCGGCATTAAGCCGGCGTTGTTAAAGAGGCCGTATACTTTGCCGAAGTGATTTACTGCTTCGCGTCCGAGTTCTTCCATCTGTTCACGGGAAGTAACGTCGGTCTCTTTGACGATGATTTCGCCAGGCTGATCGGAAAGCTCTTCTTTAATTTCGTTCAAGCGTTCGAGGCGGCGGGCGGCAAGTGCTACGTTAGCGCCGTTTTCGACGAGTTTTTTAGCAGTTGCTCTGCCAATACCGCTGCTTGCTCCTGTAATAATAAACGTTTTACCTTGAAGTTCTGTCATGACGTGTATCGCTCCTTTTTCCTATAAGCTTTTTCTGCCATAACGTTAGTTACTTTAAAATAATAAGTGGCATCGGAATATATGATACCCGTTGTGTGTGGATTCAATCATCCAATTTTTTCTAATAAGGAAAAAATACATTGGGAGGCGTCCGTGCCGGGGGGAATCCGGGACTCTGCCGGGAAAATTTTTTTGGTTTTCTGTTTGAGGATAAAAAAACTCCCGGCTCTCTGCCGGAAGTTTACGACTTCACGTGTGGGGGTCTTTTCTTTGGAGTGAAAATAATCTGCACCAAAAGACAGAGGGAAGCGGCCATAATGACTCCTATTTCTATGTAATACCAGAACAATTCACCGCTGTTCAACTGGAACATAGTGACTACACCGATCATCAGCAGGCCAATGCCGATACGGTTCATCCATCTCCAGCGCACAGCAAAAGCAGCGAACCATTGAATGAATGGAAGGTTGAATACAAGCCACAGGACAATCGATGCCCCAATGCCGATCAGCCAGTACCCCTGCCCGATAAATAACTCAGCAGAAAAACGGGCGATGCTGATAATAGGTATATTCATGGCGGCACCTAAAATAATTCCGAGCAAAAATGTTAGAAAACGCCGCACGTCAATTCACCTCGAATGAGTTTCCCGGCCATAAATATACCAGGATATTACAAATAATATAATCGCTTATGATACGATGATACATAATCAAAGTAGAGAAAGGAAGGGTATTTCGATGGCTTCTATTGAAAATTTTCACGACCTGGATATCAGAGTAGGAAAGATTGTACAAATAAAAGAATTTCCAGAGGCGAAAAAGCCGGCGTATAAGGTGTGGGTGGATTTTGGAGAAGAAGTGGGAGTGAAGCAGTCCAGTGCTCAAATTACAGATTTATATGAAATAAATGACCTGGAAGGGAAAAAAGTGATTGGTATTGTGAATCTCCCTCCAATGAAAATTGCTTCGTTCACTTCAGAATGTTTAATTTTGGGAGTCTATACGGACGATGGGGTGACTCTTCTGCAAACAGATCATGAAACGAAGATCGGAGAAAAAATCGGCTGAGAGGGTGAAGGTATGAAATATGTTATTACGGGAGCCACGGGACATCTCGGGGGAAAAGTAACGGAAGAACTGCTCGGACTGGTGCCAAAAGAACAGGTGACTCTGGGAGTGCGCCGTCCTGAAAAAGCAACGGTGTTCAGAGAGCAGAATATTAACATAGAAAAAATGGATTACTATTCGTTTGAAGAACAGGCGGCAGCTTTTTACGGTGCAGATGTTGTGCTTTACATCCCGAGCATTACCCACCCGGCCGAACAGCGGATCAAAGAATTTCAGACTTCTGTCGAAGCGGCGGAACAGGCTGGAGTAAAGAAGTTTATGTTTATCGGGTTTACGGCGGACCATTGGAACAATCCCTTTCATATGAGTCCATTTTTCGGTTATGCTGTGCGGCGTATTGCGATGAGCCGAATGGCTGGAACGATTATTCGCAACGGAGTGTATGCCGATCCGCTAGTTGCTTACACAGAGGAACTGGTCCGGACTAAAAGGCTGCCTTACCCTGCGGGAAGAGGAGCTATTTCCTTTATTTCGAGAAGGGATCTGGCCAGGGCAATAGCTGCCGCAGCTGCAGCACCCGGGAGGCGCGAAGGTATTTATACGCTGACCGGGATCCAGGCGTATACGATGGATGAATTGTGTGAACTGCTTTCCAACATTACGGGAGAACGCATTCGTTATGAACCAATGGAGGTTCAGGAATTTGCCCGGACATACGATGACGGATCCGGCTTTGGAAGTGTGAATGCTTCTCTGTATGAAGCGGCTTCCCTGGGATTGATGGGAGAGGTTACGTCGGATGTGGAGAGGCTTACCGGAAAGCCGCCGGAAATGCTGCGGTCGTATCTCGAGCGTCACTTATCATAGAAAAAAGGACACGCTGCCTGCGTGTCCTTTGATCGTTATACTACTCTTTGAGAAAGCGGAGCAGCTCCTGGTTGAACTTTTCTTTTTCATCTACGAACAGACCGTGGCCGCTGTTTTCGAAAGGAACGACCTTCAAGTCTTTGATTCCTTTCTGAAGCTCTCCGGAAAATTCATATGGGCAGATCTGATCGTTTTTCCCGTGGAAGCTTTCGGCAGGGACCGTGATGGAAGAAAGATCCTCAAAGGAATCTTCATCCCGCAGCGCTTCTGCTGAGTGGATTGTCGAATAGCTTCCAGCTTCCATGCCGAGACCGTGGAACCAAGTTTTAAATGCATCAGAAACACTGTCGCTGCCAAAGAACATGCCTCCGAAATCCTCGAGCATTTTTGGGCGGTCGGTGTTCAGGTTATCAATGATGCCATCAATGTCTTTTTTCTCCATGCCATACGGAAAGTTTTCCCGCTGGGTGAAGCTTGGAGCCGCCGGTGCAAGCAGAAGTAATTTAGAAACTCCCTGCTGCTTATGGCGGGCCATGTAACGAAGAGCAATCGGGCCTCCCATGGAAAAGCCGGCCAGAACAAAGCTGTCCAGCCCCATGGCGTCAATGACTCCCTTAACATCATCAGCCATTTGATTGTAATCGTACCCGCTCCACGGCTTGTCGGATTGGCCGTAGCCGCGGAGATCGATGCCGATAAACCGGTAGCCGTGCTTCGGCAGCTCATTGATCTGGTATTCGTACATTTTGTGATTGACCGGCCAGCCGTGAATAAAAACGACCGGCGTTCCTTCACCAATATCCTCTACATAGATATGCACATCTTCTTCTACAGCGACATAATGTCCCATCTAAGCAAATCCTCCTTCACTGGCTAAAAAGATAATAATCGAGATAACTTAAAATACCCTTGTTTCCTGCACGGTAAACTTTTTGCACTTCATTTGACAATGATAATCTTTTTCAATTAATCTGTTGCTAATGAGATGAAAGGCACCGGAAAAAAGAAATAATTGAAGGAATGAAGCAAAAAGGAGGCAGGTCATGAAAGGAACCATCATTCACCATCAGGTTATGGACCGCGATGTATATGTATACCTGCCTCCGGATTACAACTGGAATAAACAAAAACGGTATCCTGTTATTTATGTTCAGGACGGAGCATATTTATTCCGGGATTCGGGCAGTGTGTGGGAAGCGCTGATGGAATCTGGATATATGCAGCCGGTAGTAATGGTCGGCGTGGAACCGAAAAGCCGTATTCATGAGTACACGCCTTGGCCTTCTAAGGCGCTCTCTTTGCACCTTCCGGATTTTAAGGGTCTCGGTACAGAATACGCGTACATCCTGACCAATGGCATCCGCCCGTATATTAACGAAAAATACCGGGTGAGAACAGAGGCCTCTCATACCGGGTTGATTGGTGCTTCACTTGGGGGGCTTGTCTCAATTTATATAGCCGATCTGTATCCCCACGTGTTTCATAAGATCGGCCTGCTTTCTGCTTCGCTGTGGTATGAAGGGATGGGATCTTTTATTAAAGACAGGCTCTCTCTTACCCTGCGCCATTACGTATATCTGTATGTGGGAGAGTGGGAAGGGAACGGGCAGCCACTTATTGAACCCTACATGGTGCCAAGAACGCAGATGATGTATGAACTGCTCCGAAAGCAGCTCGAAAATCAGGTAGCGCTCCATATAAAACCGAAAGCGATGCATGAAAGAAAGTATTTTGTTTCCCAGTTTCCTGCGGCCTGCACATGGTTGTTTCCACCCCTGCATTAGCGGTATAGTAAGAGAAACGGCACATATGGAGGAACTGGAAATGGAAGCAGAGTTTTTCTTTCGGTCCATACTTATGCCAGCGGTTGTGATTTTCTGTCTGATCTTTTATTTGACGCTTTTCTGGGTGCATCAAAAAGGAAAGTTCAGCCGAAGTGAAAATAAAAATGCACGCCAGGCAAAAATTGTTCGTAACGGATTTGTACTGACAGGCTTCCTTGCTTTTATATGGTTTCTCTCGCTCTATATTTAATCATCTGCGCCGCTGCAGGTGATTTTTATGTCATTGAGGTATATTATAAGCTGTTTGAAAATAGGAACTTCCGGGCAGCAATGGAACTTGGGGTGTCCGTATCCGGATACGGCGCCTGAACCTGAGTTATGTTAAAATATGGCTGTAGAGATGGAGAACGGAGGGGAAACATGAAAAAGACGGCTGCAACAGCGGGGATTATAGTACTCATTGGAGGACTGAGTGCCTGCAGTAACCGCGAGAGTGCGGAAGACAAAATGCAGGACTTTACGGACGCCTGGAACAACCAAAACTTTGAAGAAATGTACGGGTATTTAAGCTCAGACGCGCGCGAACAGATCGACGAGGAAACGTTTATCAGTCGGCACGAAACGATTTATGAGGATACAAATGCTGAAGAACTGAATATTCAAACCGGTGAGGCCGGCGAAGACGCTGAGGGCGAAGAAGAAACAGCGCTTCCTTTCTCTGTGAGCATGACAACGAGCGCGGGCGATGTTTCCTTTGAACAGGAAGCCTCCTGGGTGCTTGAAGAGACAGAAGACGGAGAAGAATGGCAGCTCGATTGGTCTCCTTCATACATATTTGATGAACTGGGATGGGAAGAGACGGTAAATGTAGAACGGACGGAACCAGCACGCGGGGAAATTCTGGCGGAAGGCGGGGATCCTCTCGCGACGAATGTGGAAACGACCAGGGTCAGTCTGGTGCCTGGCAGCATGGGAGAAGAGCGGGATGATACCATTTCCACTATCGCAGACGAACTGGATATGCCGGAAGAGGATATTACCGGGGCGCTTGATCAGGACTGGGTTTCAGACGAGAGCTCGGTGCCGGTAAAGACACTTTCTCCTGATGATGAAGAAGCAGCGTCAGCGGTAGAGGATCTTCCAGGGGTCCAGCTTTCTGAAGCTGGAAACCAGCGGTATTATCCGGAACAGGAGGCCGCTGCTCATTTAACAGGCTATATTGGAAATATTTCAGGAGAAGAATTTGAAGAACGGGAAGGCACGTACACACAGTCTTCCCAAATCGGCAAAGCCGGGCTTGAATATGTATATGAAGACCGGCTGCGAGGTGAGCCCGGCATACTGATCTCTACTTCGGAAGACGATGTGATCGCAGAAGAAGAAGCGGTAGCCGGGGAAGACGTGCAGACGACTATCGATACTTCTCTGCAGGAGCGTGCCTATGAGCAGATAGAGGAGGATGTGGGAGCTGTGGTAGCACTGAATCCGAAGAACGGCGATACGCGGGCACTGGTCAGTGCCCCTTCCTACAATCCAAACAATTACATTTACGGCTGGCCGGAAGAGGAGCTGAATGAGTTCAATGACAGCGAAAACCGTCCGCGTGCCGCTAAATTCAACAGCACGTATGCTCCTGGTTCAACGGTGAAGCCTATTACTGCTTCGATCGGACTGAGTAATGAAGCCATTACCCCGGATGAGGAAATGACGATCGAAGGCCTTGAATGGCAGCCTGACAGCTCCTGGGGCGGCTATTCAGTGACCCGGGTGGATGATGAATTGAGCGAGGTAAACCTGCGCGAGGCGTTAATTACGTCGGATAATATTTATTTTGCACGCACGGCGCTGGATACGGGAGAAGAAGATTTCATTACCGGTTTGGAAGACTTTGGCTTTAATCAGGAGGTTCCATATGATTTTCCAATAGGAGAGTCAACGATTGCTTCGGACGGTCTCGATTCTGAAGTGCTGCTTGCTGACACCGGCTACGGCCAGGGACAGATGCAGATGTCTCCGGTTCATCTGGCTTCGGCGTTTACGGCCTTTACGAATGAAGGAGACATGCTTGCCCCGCAGCTGCTTGCTTCTTCTGACCGGGAAGTCTGGGAGGAAAACGTCGTACCTGAAAGCGGCATTTCGACGATTCAGGAAGGCCTTGAAGGCGTAGTGGAGGATGATCGCGGATCTGCGTATGAGCCTGTGAATGAAAACATTTCGATTTCAGGCAAAACCGGCACGGCAGAGCTGAAGCAGGCTGGGGAAGAAGAAGGAACGGAAAACGGATGGTTTGTAGCGTACGATAATGAAGAGGAAGATTTATTGATTGCTTCGATGATTCAAAACGTCGAAGATCGCGGTGGCAGTGAATATGTGGTAGAGCAGACCAAGCCGCTGTTTGAAGAATAATCGGTTCACTGGATTGTCATTAAAATGCAAAGAAAAAGTTTAGTTGTTTTCTCATATATCAGACGAATTACGGGTATGGATAGAAAAGGATTTCTTTGTATGTCAGACGAGGGGGTGAAAGAATGACAGGACTGTTTATTGATCCGTTTTTGTGGATCACCATTGGTTTAATTTTGATTGTAACAACATTTTTGTTTTTCTGGCTCCGGGGCAGCCATGACCCGATAGGGCGAAAAATTCTGGCCGCAGTATTTATGATCTACCTGGCGACAATCGTACGTTTTACGTTGATTCCGGCTCCGTATGAAGGGTCGCTCGGGCCAGGCCTTCAGCTGGGGGAGTATTATCAGTTTCTACCGTTCTATACGATTGTAGAATCATTTCAGGAGGGAACGTGGCTCAGTGTGGTGGTAGGCCAGATTGGACTGTACCTGCTGCTGCCGATCTTTTTTGGCATACTGATCAGTGACGATATTCACTTTATCTGGGCTTTTGCCATTGGTACGCTTTTATCCTTCTCCATCCAGCTGATGGAGTTTAGCATTAACTTAATTATTGGCTATCCGACGAGAGTGGCCGATATTGATTCGATTATTTTGAATACGATTGGTGCAATGATCGGCTACGTCATCTTTAAGTATTACCGGCGGATGCGGCGAAGGCAGGACAAACCGATACTGCCTCCCGTCATTGCTCCGAATGACCGCTCGGCAACGTCCCAAAAACTGTAAACGAAAAGCCGCCGTCTTCCACGGGAAGATGGCGGCTTTTTTTGTATGTCAGCGTTCATTTCTGCTGCACTCGAGCGCCCATTGGATTAACGGCAGCTGCAAAGGAAGACGCAGCCAGTATAAAAGTGGATAGGCTTTGCCGTTTGGTCGTAAAGGAACCTTATTGACAGCCATATACACGTTGGCCGGGAAAATAAGCATAAAAAAGAAGGCCGCCGGTCTGCCGGCGTACTTACTCCATTTTCGAACTGTAAAAGCTGTGCCTAAAATCAGCTCTACTGCTCCGGATCCATATACTGCGGCTCTTCTGAACGGGGCCTTTGGCGGCAGAATACGTTCGAATTTTTCCGGGGAAGTGAAATGCAGAAGACCGGCTGGAAGAAGAATTGCAGCGAGAAGCCATCGTTTCATAGTAAATATCCTTTCTGTATTAAAATAAAATAAGGTAGATGCATCCTGCACAAAGAAGAGCAAGGACGAGAAAAACAAGGCGACGGACAACGTTCTGCCAAAGAGAGGAGAGACTGTTTGTCCACTGGTGGATCCTTTTTTCAAATGCATGGAAGACGAACATAATGCCGGAGGTGTCTTCTTCTGCCTGCTGCCTGGTAAAGGTTAATGTATGAACGTCTTCTTTCAGTCCGATCATCAGAGAAACGAACAACAGCAGCAGAAAAGGAAACACTAAAATGAGCTGAAAAACAATAAACATAGCCACCACGCTCCCTTGTTCCCGTTTTCCCCGTTCATAAAAAAATCAACCCCTTGTGTAAGATTATGGTATACTGGGCGGAGGAAAAGATGGCGATGGAGTTCGCCGAAACCGCTCTCAAAAGAGCTGATGACTCCTGTCTGTCCACGGGATACGTGTGCAGACAGGATTTTTTGCGTTAAATAAGGAGGAAAAGAAATGAGACTGTATGTATGGATGGCAGTCGGCGGGGCTCTCGGCAGCCTGCTGCGTTACCTTGTAGACCGGATGTTTGCAGCGGCTCCCGGTGTGTTTCCATGGGGGACGATGGCGGCAAACATTGCCGGGTGTTTTTTACTTGGATGGTTTACCTCGAGGATTATACAGCGGAAAGCGTGGCCGTCTATGTGGGAGGCTGTAGTAGGGACGGGGGTTATAGGCGCATTCACGACCTTTTCGACGTTCAGTATGGAAACCATTCAATTAATCGAAAATGGTGCTCTTTTCGCAGCGGGGATCTACGTTTTAGTCAGTGCTGCCGGCGGGCTTGTAACCGCGGGCATTGGTTACCGTTCAGGAAGGAGGAGAAGCTGATGACATGGCTGCTTGTCGCTATTGGAGGAGCCTTCGGTGCCACTGCCCGTGCGGCTCTGGTGTCCTGGTCCAAAGAAAACGGATGGCACCGGGTACTGCCATTTGGAACGATGTTTGTGAATGTATCAGGGTCATTTCTCCTCGGCCTGATCGTGGCCCGGGGAGCCGGTATTACAGAAACAGTGGGCGTAGGCATCGGTTTCTTAGGTGCATTCACGACCTTTTCGACCTTTAATATGGAAATCATTCAAAAAATAGAAGCGGGCGAAGGAAGAAATGCCTTATTGTACGGAATCTGGAGTTATACGCTGGGGATTTTGGCGGCGGCTGCCGGGTATTTTTTAGGGTGAAAAAGCCGTCTCCCGGGCAGGAAACGGCTTTTCATTCATCCCGGGGAATTCTCCCCGTCTGTCTGAACATGAAAACGAATCAGCCAGGTGATTAAAAGCCCGGCAAGGGCAAGCAGTGCCCCAAAATAAAAGACACTGGAAAGGGAAAGCTGTTCGGCGACAGATCCGGCGACGACCGGGCCAAGCAGAATGCCTGCAGCATAAAACGACTGGTAAAATCCCATTGCGCTTGCCTTCAACGGCCCGGGGCTCACCTGGACGACCATTCCCAAAAGCAGCGGCAGCACAATTCCAAGAGCGAGTCCGAGCACCGCCTGGTTCAGGCTCAGTTCCCATAAAGACGCGGTCGACGGCATCCAGACAAGCGCCGCCGCCCCGGTGAGAAAGGAGCCGTAAAGGAGCGGTTTGTGGAGACGGACCGGTACGGTGTAAAACGATAAAAACAGAGATGCTAAAAGGTGCGGAACAAAAAAGGCAATAAAAATAATGACTAACGTCCGCTCAGTAGCGCCTATCGAAGATGCATACAGCGGGGTGAAGCCGAAAATTGTCATGAAAATAATAGAGTGACCGATAAAGCTGGCGCATGTAATCCAGCGCAGGTCATGCAGCCGAAGAGTACGGCTGATTAAAGAACGAATTTTCAATGGCCGGGTTTTGCTTTGTACCGGAATTTCTTTTGTGAACAGCGTAAACCCGATGCCGATGAGAGAAAAGGCTGCGGCAATCCAGAACAGCGCTGTAAATCCGAATAAATCAGCCAGGTAGCCGCTGAACATCATGCTGATAAACTGGGTGAAAACCGTTAAAAGCTGCAAAACGCCCATCGCTCTCGAGGACTGGTCGGGAGAAAAGTAGCGGGAATACATAATCGTCGCCATTACCCACATCGAGGCGGTCACTCCGGCAAGCAGCCGGGCGGTAAAAACTGCCACAAAAGAATCAGATAGAACGAGCAGGATCCCGCTGATGAATCCGCTGATAAATCCTACAATCAGCAGTTTTTTCAACAGCCCCTTCAAAGCATCAGAAAGAATGCCGAGCGGATAGCGCAACAGCACCTGCGTCGCCCCGTAGGCACCGAGAATAACGCCGATTGCGGTGTAGGTGAAATTACTGTTTTCTAAATATAAACTAAATACCGGTACGTACACATAGGTCGCGAACCAGAAACAAAAAACAGCGGTTAAAAACAGGGCGTGATCACGTTTTGTAATGGTCATAGCTATCATCCTTATGTAAAAAGTCAATCATTTGCGTAAAAAGCAGTTGTTTCCATCATAAACCAATTCTGTCTGAAACATAAGCGCTTACCTTTAATTTAAGTAAACAACGCCAAAGGGAATGGGAGTTTTTTGTCGAATATTTTAAGGCCCGGGCCTGTCTTCGAAAGAATTGGACGGAATTTATGGTATAAATTGGATATTATCTTGTTTATTATGGAAGAGTAGTTTTCATTCCCCGGAGGAGGTCGTATATGCTTGAAGTAAGTCGTTTATCAAAGAGTTTTTTAGAAAAGCAGGCTGTCGATGAGCTTTCTTTTTCAATTCAGCCGGGAGAAAGTCTTGGTTTAATCGGTCAGAACGGAGCTGGGAAAACAACCACCTTCCGCATGCTGCTAGGTCTGATGGAGCGTACAGACGGAACGGTAGAATGGCAGGGCAAAAAAGCCCATCATCTGCCGCTTGAGCAGGTCGGCTATCTGCCGGAAGAGCGGGGTCTGTTTGCGGAAGAACAGGTGGAACAGCAGCTGCTGTTTCTGGCCGGTCTGAAAAACATGAACAAGAAAGAAGCAAAGACTTCGATGGCCTACTGGCTCGAAGTGTTTGAACTTGAGAAAGAAAAGAAGCAGAAATTAAACACGCTCTCAAAGGGCAACCAGCAAAAAATTCAATTGATCGCTGCACTCGTCCACCGCCCCAATTTTCTTATTCTTGATGAACCGTTCAGCGGACTCGATCCGGTGAACACGGATATTTTGAAGGAAGCTATTCAAAATTTGCGCCGGGACGGGGTGACTATCATTTTTTCGAGCCATCGCATGGAGCACGTGGAAGAAATCTGTGACAAGCTCGTTATGCTTAAAAACGGCAGGAATATTTTGAGCGGACGCCTGGGAGAGATCAAGGAGCGCATGGACCGCAACCGGATTGTCACTCAAACTCCCTGCCCGCCGGAAGATGTGAGGATGTGGGAAGGGGTGCAGGAGGTGCGTGCATCCGGAGAAAAAATGCACATATATACGGATACAAAAGCAAGATCCCAGGACATTCTACAGCAGCTGTTTACATATGGAGACGTCCGCATCTTCCGGATGGAGCCCCCGTCGCTGGAAGAGATTTTCAAAGAGAAAATAGGTGAAAGCGATGCGTAATACGTGGAGAATTTTTGCCCATACATTCCGGGTGCGGGCAGGCGCAAAATCATTTATTGTGTCGACGGCAGTTATGCTTATCGTCGTGCTTATTGCCCTGAGCCTGCCCAGAATTATCGACTTTTTCGGAGACGGGGAAATAGAGATCAGCAGCCTGGCTGTTGTTAACGACAGTGATTCTCTTCAGCTGCCCGGGGAAGCGGCCGGTATAGAGCTTCTGCCGTATGAGCAGGAAACGCAGGCAGAAAACGCATGGGAAAACGGGGAAACAGACGGCTACCTGCTCTTTGAAAACAACGAAAACGGATATAATGGAAATTTATATACCGATGAAGACCTGGGAGACTCGGCTGGCGCCCTTTCCGCCGGGATCCAGCAGGCGCATGTCTCGCAATACGCACAAGACCTTGGTATTACAGGCGAAGAGGTTCAAAATATTACCTCGCCTGTGCAGATTGCAGAAAGCACAGAGGGCAGCGGTGGGGGTGGAGCATCCTCCTCCGAAGAAGGGTTCAATCTTCTTTCCTACGCGGTTGTTTTTATAATTTACATTTATTCGCTGATGTGTGGAATCATGATCGCGATGCAGATTGCCAAGGATAAAGAGCAGCGGGTGATGGAAATTCTTATTTCGAGCGCCTCTCCTGTTCAGCATTTGTTCGGCCGGGCATTCGGAGTGTCAGCCATCTGGCTTTTCCAAATGGCCCTGGTGGCTGTAACAGCAGTAATATATGTGAACGCAGCCGGTCTGGATGACATCACTTCGCTTATCAGCTCGGCTGGCGGAGCCGCGGTTTCCACCTGGATATATGCCGTCGTGTTCCTGCTTCTTGGGATCGTCCTTTACGGAACGCTGTACGCCATGGTTGGATCGATGGCAGCCAAAACGGAAGAAGTCCAGAACTTCAGCCAGCCGCTCACATTTCTGCTCGTAGGAGCGTTTGTCCTGTCGAACTTCGGGCTCGCTGCCCCGGGAAATATTTTCGTGACGGCAAGTTCCTTCATTCCTTTTTTCACTCCGTTTACAATGTTTGTGAGAACGAATGCGCTAGACGTTCCGTGGTGGCAGATGGGCCTGAGCATCGGACTCACCCTTGCTCTGGTAGCAGCGGCGGCCTGGTTCAGCGTTCGTCTGTACCGGGGCAGTGTACTTGTTTACAGCGGTGATTCATTTAGCAGAAGAGTCAAGCAGGCACGGGAACTTGCCCGCAGAAAGTGATACACTAAAGCTGTACCATCTATATCAATTTATGCTCACAGGAAAAAGGAGACGATCGTACTATGGGATTGTTTGATGCACTGATGGGAAACGCCTCTGAAGCGGATTCGAAAAAGGTAGAGGAAGAACTGCGGGAGTGGTTAACGGCAGGCGAACAGGTCGAAAGTGCTTTTAAACTGTACCGGGATTTAATGGTATTTACAAACAAGCGTCTGATTATGATCGACAAGCAGGGAGTCACCGGGAAGAAGGTGGAATACCACACTGTTCCGTACCGGAGCATTACCCACTACAGCGTAGAAACCGCCGGCACGTTTGATTTGGACAGCGAATTAAAAATATGGGTGGGGAGCACGGCAGAGCCTGTGTCCAAGACCTTCCGAAACGATGACAACATTTTTGACGTCCAGCGTGCATTGAGTAAGTACGTGCTGTAATAAAGGTTTCCGGGTGCCCTTCAGGCATCCGGATTATTTTTAAAACAGAAAAGTACATATGGTATCATAAACAAAAGTGAATCCACATGAATCAAACAATATCAAAGTATTCACAGAGATGGAGGGCCATCATGCAGAACAAGGAACAATCGGCAGTTATTTCGTTGTATGAAAGCAAGCATAAAGAAAAAGATACGGTAGCTACGCACACGCATGAAACCCATCAGCTGTTGTATGTTCTTGACGGAGACGGGGCCTGCGAACTGGATGAACACGTGTATGATATTACAGCAGACTCTTTTCTTATTGTGCCTCCAAAAACGAGCCATTCAATCCGTGCGGATTCACATATGACGGTGCTGGTACTTGAATTTGACGCCGGAAAGCTCAGCCAGGACGTGCGTACACAGCTGATTCCAAACGTTTTTGGTACGGCCCGCGTGCAGTCCTTCAGCGCGATTGACAGCAGTGAGCTCCGGCAGATTATGCGGAAAATGCTTTACGAACAGTCACATGGCGACCAGCTTTGGCAGATGGCGCTTAAAATCCATATTGCTGAGCTCCTTTGCACACTCGCCCGTTCCAATCAGGAGGCAGGGCCGGGAGATACAAATAAACTGCGGGTCGAACGCCTCCGGCAGTACATTGATACGCGTTATTACGATATTGAAAGCGCCGAGGATATCGCCGGTCGGATGGGGATGAGTAAGCGGTATATGCAGACCATTTTTAAAGAATACTACGAACGGACGCCGATGCAGTATCTGACCGAGGTCCGTCTCGGACTCGTCAAGCAGCTGCTGGTGGAAAGCGATAAAGATATTGTATCCATCTGCTTTGAAGTAGGGTTTGAATCGTTATCCACGTTCTACCGTTTATTTAAGAAACACGTCGGAGTTCCGCCGAACATGTACCGGACGACCCAGAGAAACAGGGAGGGGACTCCAGGCTGAACGCTAAATCATTTCCGAATCTGAGAATAAACGTCTGTAACTAATAAGACAGCGCATACATTTCTCTCTAGACTGAGAATTAATCAGTTTAGAGAGGAGCAGGATCAAGATGGCAGAACATGTTATTGGGATTATTATGAACGGAGTAACCGGAAGAATGGGGACGAGACAGCACCTTATCCGCTCGATTGCAGCTATCCGCGCGCAGGGAGGCGTCGAGATTGATAAAGGTGAATACATCATGCCGGATCCTATTTTAGTAGGCAGAAACGAAGAAAAATTGAAAGCGCTTGCGGGAGAGCATGATATTACACGCTGGACGACCAGCCTGGATGAGGCACTTGCAGACGAACATAATGTTATTTATTTTGATTCCCAGACGACATCAAGACGTGCCGAAGGAATTAAACGGGCGATTGAAGCCGGTAAGCATATCTACTGTGAAAAGCCGACAGCCACTTCGATGGAAGGAGCGCTTGAATTGGCCCGTCTGGCTAAAGAAGCAGGGGTCAAAAACGGAGTCGTGCAGGACAAGCTCTTTCTGCCGGGTGTGTTAAAGCTGAAAAGGCTGATCGATGCCGGATTTTTCGGTGAAATACTCTCGGTCCGCATGGAGTTCGGCTACTGGGTATTTGAAGGCGGCTGGCAGGAGTCCCAGCGTCCGTCCTGGAATTATAAAAAAGAAGAAGACGGCGGTATCGTGGTAGATATGTTTCCGCACTGGCGCTATGTGCTTGATGAATTATTCGGCTCGGTACAATCGGTGTCTGCTTCGGTGAAAACGCATATTCCAGAGCGTGTGGACGAGGAAGGTAATACGTATAAAGCAACAGCGGATGACGCCGCCTACGCAACGATGGAGCTTGAAGGCGGCATCACGGCGCAGATTAACTCCTCCTGGGCAGTTCGGGTCGACCGTGACGACCTGCTGACGATTCAGGTGGATGGGACCGAGGGCAGTGCTGTAGCTGGTCTTAGAAACTGCAAGACCCAGCACCGGGTGAATACGCCAAAGCCGGTATGGAATCCGGACCTTGAAAACACGATCGACTTTCAGAACCAGTGGGAAGAAGTACCGGACAACCAGCTGTTTGAAAATGCGTTCAAAATTCAGTGGGAAATGTTTTTAAAGCACGTTCATCAGGATGAAGCCTTCCCATGGGATCTGCTGGAAGGGGCGAAAGGGATGCAGCTGGCCGATCTTGGCCTGCAGTCGTCCAAAGAACGGCGCTGGCTCGACGTACCGGAACTGAATATATAAGGAGGCGCGGCTGATGACAAACTATATTTATTTACCGAATGCAGACGGCAGCACGTATAGGTATGAATTGACGCAGACAGAATCCCTGCCGGCGCCTTCGAAAAACGAATTTACTTCCAGGGTAGCTTACTCTGCCGTTCACGTGACAGCGGACCCGTTTGGAAGCAGTGACCCGGTCCGCCGTCCAGCCATTGATTGGGATAAAACGATGGAGTACCGTCATTACCTGTGGTCTCTCGGCCTGTCGGTGGCAGAGGCGATGGATACCGCCCAGAGGGGCATGGGTCTGGTCTGGGAGGATGCTAAAGAACTGATTACCCGTTCGGTCCGGGAAGCTAAAAGCGTGGGCGGCAACATTGCCAGTGGAGCCGGTACCGATCATCTGGAGCCCGGCCCGGACGTAACCATTGACGACGTAGTGCAGGCGTACGAAGAGCAGTGCTCCTTCGTGGAGCGGGCAGGAAGCAAAATTATTATGATGGCAAGCCGGGCTCTTGCCAGAGCAGCTTCAACTGCAGAGGATTACGAATACGTGTACGGCAAAATTCTGGGGCAGGTAAAGGAACCGGTGATTCTTCACTGGCTCGGAGATATGTTTGACCCGAACCTTGCCGGCTACTGGGGGTCAGACGACGTCGATGAGGCAATGGAGGTTTGTCTGCGCGTGCTTCATACACATGCAGATAAAATCGAAGGCATCAAAATTTCGCTTCTGGATGATCAAAAAGAAATCGAGATGCGGCGGAGATTGCCGGAAAGCGTTAGGATGTATACCGGTGATGACTTTAATTATCCGAGTCTGATTGAAGGAGACGAGCAGGGGTACAGCCATGCGCTGCTTGGTATTTTTGACGCGATCGCCCCGGCAGCAGCTTCCGCGCTGAAGGAGCTCGATGCAGGTAATATGAAGAAATATCACGAAATTATGGATCCGACTGTGCCGCTTGCCCGTCACATTTTCCAGCACCCGACATTTGCATATAAAACCGGTGTGGTGTTCTTAGCTTATTTGAATGGCCATCAGCCGCATTTCCGTATGATCGCCGGGGCGGAAAGTGCCCGTTCGATTTTTCATTTCAGCGAATTATTCCGCCTGGCTGACGAAGCCAGGGTCTTCCGGGATCCGGAGCTTGCTGCAGCTCGCATGAAACCGGTGCTTGAGCTTGCCGGGCTTCAGGCAAAGGAGGTATATAAATAATGGCATCTCCTGATATGAATCGTCTGAGCCTGAATCAGATCACCACGGAAAACTGGTCCTTGAAGGAGGCTGCCGAAGGATGCGCCGGACAGCAGATCCCCTGGATTTCTGTATGGCGGCACAAAGTACAGGAAATAGGGTTAAAGGAAAGTAAAAAAATTATCGACGCCAACGGCCTGAAGGTCTCAAGTGTTTGCCGCGGCGGAATGTTTCCAGCCGCCGACAAGGAAGAACGCAGCCGGCGCATCGATGACAATAAACGGGCGGTGGAAGAGGCGGCAGAACTCGGGACAGATGTGCTGGTGCTCGTATGCGGTCCGTCTCCGGATAAAGACCTTATCCAGAGCAGGGAGTGGGTGCGGGAAGGCATTGAAGCAGTACTTCCATTTGCGGAACAGCACGGGGTAAAGCTTGGAATCGAACCGCTTCATCCGATGTATGCGGCGGGCCGTTCGGTCATTACTACCCTCGGGGAAGCCAATCAGCTGCAGCAGCAGGTGGGCAGCAGCCAGCTCGGCGTCGTGGTGGACGTGTTTCACGTATGGTGGGACCCATTCTTATACGAGGAAATCGAACGCGCTGCAAAAACCATTTTAGGCTTTCACGTATCGGACTGGAGTGTGCCGCTGCCGGATATGTTCAAAGGACGCAGTATGATGGGGGAAGGCGTAATTGATATCCCCCGCATCCGCCAGGCGGTTGAAAAACAGGGATACAATGGGCCGATAGAGGTGGAGATTATCAATCAGGCCATCTGGGATCAGCCCGGAGAGCAAACCTTAAAGCAGATGAAAGAAGCTTATCATACCTATGTGTAAACCGATAATAGCGGGGCCGGAAGGCTTGCCGCTATTGTCGTATGTTACAACGCAGAAGGAGAGATGTTTTATGACGAAGCCATCCGAACATACAAATTTTGAGCCCGGGTACCACAGGGAGACTGCTGTCGAAGAAGGAGCCTTGACGATGGCTGCTGCAGGTCTTGAGCATGGCCATATTTATGCTATGTGCCACGGAATGAAAAGCGCCGGAGCGGCAGTCAAATGGGTCTGGGACAACGATCCGGAAAAGGTGCGTGTATTTCAGCAGAGTTTTCCGGAAGCCGAAGCGGCAGCATCACTTTCACAAATTCTGCAGGACGGGGAAGTGAATTTGGTGGCAAGCGCCGCCATCCCTGCAGAAAGAGGCCCGCTTGGCCTCAAAGTGATGGACCACGGCAAACACTACTTTTCCGCTAAGGCCCCGTTTACGACCCTCGAACAACTGCAGCAGGCAGAGGAGAAAACGGAAGCAACGGGACTGAACTGGGCCGTTTTTTACAGTGAACGGCTGCAGGTGGAATGCGCGGGCTTTGCCGGGCAACTGATTGAACAGGGAGCGATTGGAGAAGTCATTCAAGTGCTTGGTACTGGTCCGCACCGTCTGAATATAGATTCGCGCCCGGAATGGTTTTTTCAAAAAGAGCCGACCGGGGGCATTGTATGCGACATTGGGAGCCACCAGATTGAACAGTTCCTCTGGTTCAGCGGCGCCCGGGACGCGGAGGTGCTTAGCAGTACAGCAGCAAATATGGCGCACCCGGAGCATCCGGAATTTGAAGATTACGGCGACGCCCACTTCCGGGGAGACAACGGAGCGGTCCACTATTTTCGCGTTGACTGGTTTACCCCCGATGGCCTGAGCAACTGGGGGGACGGCCGGACAATTATTCTGGGCACGGAAGGGTATATAGAGCTCAGAAAATACGTGGATCTTACAGACAGCGCACGCGGCGAGCGGCTGTACCTGGTTAACCAGGGCGGTGAAAGAAAGTATGATGTAGAAGGCAAGGTAGGATTCCCTTACTTTTTCCGGCTGGCAAAGGATGTAGTGCACGGCACTGCGACAGCCATGCCGCAGGAACATGCGTTTAAAGCGGCGGAATTAAGCCTGAAAGCACAAAAGCAGGCAGTACAGATTAAGCGGTAGCAGGAGGGTGGCAAAAATGGAACAGTCATGCCGGATTGTCCTGGCAGGCACAGCAGGATACGGAGAATTATATTTGCAGACATTAAAAGAACAAAACCGCCTTTCCTGGCTCGAAGGCGTAGTGGACATTTTTCCGGAAAACAGCTCTTTTTATCAGGATATTCAGGCAGCAGGCATCCCGGTATATGAATCACTGGAGGCTTTTTACGCCGAAAAGAAAGCGGAACTGGCAGTGATTGCGACTCCTATTCATCTCCACGCCGCTCAGGCCGTAACAGCGATGAAGGCGGGGAGCCACGTGCTCTGTGAAAAACCGGCGTCGGCGTCGTGGGAGGAAGCGGAAGAAATGCGCCGGGTACGCGACGAAACCGGGAAATTTTTAGCAGTCGGCTTTAACTGGTCGTTTAGTAACGCCATGCTCGAGTTCAAGGAAGATATTCAGGCGGACAAATTCGGCAAACCGCTTCACGGAAGCGCCCTGGTGCTCTGGCCGCGCAACGAAGCATATTACGGACGGTCGAGCTGGGCCGGGAAAAAGTTTGGCACAGGCGGAGCCCCGATTTTTGACAGCGTGGCAAATAACGCAACCGCTCATTTTATGCATAATTTATTTTACGTGCTTGGGGATACGAAAAACAAAAGCGCAAAAATAAATACTCTGGAAATGGAAGTGTACCGTGCCAATTCGATTGAGACATTTGATACATGTGCAATCCGGGCGATGACTGATAGAGGTGTGGGTCTGACATTTTTTGCTTCACATGCGGTTGAAAAAGAAGTAAATCCTTCCTTTTATATGGAGTTTGAAGATGCGGTAGTTTCCTACGAATGGGGAAGCCCGGTGAAAGCATTGTGGCACAGCGGGGCAGAAAAAAGCTATAATGATCCTGAGAGTGAACATATGCATAAACTGGATGTATGTATCGATGCGGTGCTCGGGAATTCCCAGGATATCCGCTGCGGCCTGGAAGCGTCTTACTCTCATCTGCTGACCATTGAAAGCGTGCATCAGGCATTTCCGGAAAGCTATGCGTTTGCGGAGGAGGAGAAACAGGTGAATGCCTCCCTCGGTTTAACGTATGTGCCGGGACTCGCAGAGGTGCTTGAAACCTGCTACGCTGAGCGGAGGCTTCCAGGGGAAACTACAGCCTCCTGGGCACGGGGAAAGAAAATGATGAGCATTAACGACGCCCGCTATCCGTATTGAACATGCATTATACAAGGGGGACAAAAGCATGCTTCAGGAAGAAGAGCTAAAGCACCAGAAAATGCGGAAATGGATAATCCAAAAAGGAAAAAGCCCACGGGTGGAACTGTTAAACCTTGGGGCAAGAATTCAACGGATATGGGCGAAGGACCGTAATGGAATTGAAGAAAATATCCTGCTCAGCTATGCAGGGCCGGAGCAGTACGAACGGGACAGTATTTTTCTTGGCGCAGTCGTCGGCCCGGTTGCCGGACGTATCGGGGAGGGGCATATGACAGCGGCGGGCAGAGAGTACGCCCTGACTATAAATGAAGGCAGGCATCATCTCCACGGAGGAGACGGCGGTTTTGGCAATGTCTACTGGGACGAAGAGACCGGTGAAAATGAACAGGAGGCCTGGGTTCGTTTTTCGATTCAAAGAACGGACGGTACCGACGGCTACCCTGGGAACGTGAAGGCATCTGTCACATACATTGTGGAGGCCGGCGGCGATTTCACCGTCGAATACGAAGGAGAGTCAGATACCGATACCTGGTTCAGCCCAACCCAGCATATGTACATAAATCCGAGCGGAAATAACAAACGTCCGATCACAGAACAGTATGCTGAGATTCACGCATCGGAAGTATTGGAGCTCGATAAGGAGCTGATTCCTACAGGAGAGCTGCTCCCAACGGCGGGAACGCCTTTTGAACTAAACGGGGAAAATCCACTCGGCGATCATATTGACAGCGCCCATGAACAGATACGTGACGTGGCCGCAGGTATTGATCATTTCTTTATTCTCGAAGAAGGAAAAGAACCGCAGGCGAGTGTATGGGATGAGGCCTCAGGACGGCGACTTGATATTATCACAAGCGCCCCGGGGGCTGTGGTGTATACATCAAACGGCATGCCTGAACAGGATTTTGAAGCGGGGCCGAAAGAAAAGCACCGGGGGATCTGCATCGAAACCCAGCAGCTGCCGGTGGATTTTGCTCATTTCGGAAAGCCGACTGGCTACCTGAGTGAGGAAAAACATTTCCAAAGTTCTACAACCTTTCGATTGAACACACGATAACCAAGAAAAAACAACTCCATTGGAGTTGTTTTTTAATCAATTTAAGCACACTCTCTTTGGTTTGTTCTGAAATTGAGAGTAAAATTCTTAATTTAATAAGACGTAATTTTTGAAAGCGCTTAAAATAGTAACAAAGCAGTAGAGATCAGATGTTTCCTTGCTGAAAAAATAGAAAGGGGTTTCTTATATGAAAAAGTGGAAATGGGCACGGGCCGGAACGATAGCATTAACTTCTTCGGCACTGCTGACACTCGCCGGCTGCGGCGGGAGCGGAAGCACTTCATCAGAAGCAACAGAAGCGAATGCAGAAGAAACACAAACATTAACACTTGCACATATTCACAACGATGCAAGTCCTGTATATCAAAGCCTTGAAGATTTTGCCGATAAAGTAGAAGAAAAAACTGACGGAAGCGTAGAGGTGGATATTTACGCAGAGGGGGTACTTGGTGGAGAGACGAAGGTAATGGAACTGGTGCAGAACGGGGTCATTGATATGGCTAAAGTGAACGGAGGGGTCGTCGAAAGCTTTGATCAGCAATTCTCTGTGTTCAGTCTGCCGTATATATTTTCATCTAACGAACAATTCCGCTCATTTATGGAAACGGATACAATTGATGATATGTACAACGATTTATCAGAAGCCCAGCTTCGCGGTATCACTTATTACGATGCAGGGGCACGGAGCTTTTATACGCGTAATACGAAAGTAGAAAGCCCGGAGGACCTTCAAGGGCTGAAAATCCGGACAATGACCAACGTCACCTCGATCGAGACGATGGAAATGCTTGGTGCCTCACCGACACCGCTTGCAGCAACTGAAGTTTATACCTCACTGCAGCAGGGTGTCATTGACGGAGCGGAAAGCAGTCCCATTGCCTTAACGGATGCCAATCACGGTGAAGTGGCAAAACAGTTTTCATTTGATGAGCATACCCGTATACCGGACTTTCTTATGATGAGCGATAACACGTGGCAGGAGTTAAGTGAGGAAGAACGCACGGCCATCCAGGAAGCCGGGGAGGAAACGACGGAAACGCACAATGAGCGCTGGGATGAGATGATTGAAGAAAGCATGCAGCAGGCAGAAGAGGAAATGGGCGTTGAATTCTCTTATCCTGATCAGGAACCATTTCGGGAAAAGGTGGAGCCTCTCATTGAGGAACGAAGGTCGGAAAATCCGGATGTTGATAACGTGATCAGCGAAATTGAAGCAATGGAAGAATAAGTGGACAGGTAAGGGGTGAGGAACATGCAGGCAGTAAAAAAGAGTATTGATATGGTGCTTTTAGTTATTACGAGTGCCCTGGTTATATTCTTAACGGTAGCAGCGATATGGCAGGTATTCACAAGATTTGTGCTTGGGGACCCGAGTATTATTACAGAAGAAGTACTGCGTTTTTCATTGATCTGGATCGCCTTTTTAGGTGGAGCGTACGCATTTGGCCAGGACGAGCATTTGGCCATTTCCTTTTTAAGAGACAAAATTACCGGAAAAGCCCACTTGGGGCTCCGGTGGCTGATAGACCTAATTGTGATTGGTTTTGCGTTGTTCGTTCTGGTGATTGGCGGCTATACGATCGCAAGCGCGACGATGGCGGAGCTTTCACCTATTTTGAGAATACCAATGGGATTGATTTACGGCATACTTCCGGTAAGCGGGCTCATTGTGATTTTCTATCAGATTTACAATATGATGAACCGCCGGGAAGTGGAATCGCCCCGTATTGAAGAAAAGGGGGATCATAAATGGATGTAGCTGTTTGGACCGGCATTATACTATTTGGATTGTTTTTCCTATTCTTATTTATCGGTGTGCCAATCGCGGTAAGTATTGCAGCAGCAACGTTCGCTGCCGCGCTGTTGATTTTACCAGTAGACGCTTCGCTTCTGGCGGTGTCTCAGCAGTTAATTACCGGGGTGGACAGCACCGTGCTTCTCGCTCTTGTATTCTTTATGCTTGCGGGAAGCATTATGAACAACGGTGGTATTGCTCTTCGGCTGATTAACCTGGCCAAGCTGATCGGCGGGCGGATGGCCGGTTCGCTTGCTCATACGAACATTATTGGTAACACACTGTTTGGGGCCATTTCGGGCTCGGCGATTGCAGCCGCGGCTTCAATGGGGAGAATCATGCACCCCCAGCAGGAAAGAGAAGGATATTCTTCTTCCTATTCAGCAGCAGTTAACATTGCTTCAGCACCGACCGGGCTGATCATCCCGCCAAGCGGTATGCCGATTATCTATTCACTGTTAACTGGCGGAACATCCATCGGCGCTTTGTTTATCGCCGGGTATTTGCCGGGGCTCCTGATGGTCGGACTATTAATGATTGTTGCCTACATTCTTGCCAAGCGTGCGAAGTATCCTGTGGCTGATAAGACAGGAGGCGGTGAAGCGATAAAAATCATCTGGCAGGCCGTGCCGAGCTTGTTTTTGATTGTAGTCGTCATTGGCGGTATTGCCGGCGGGATATTTACAGCAACGGAAGGGGCTGCAGTAGCAGTATTCTACGCGCTTCTGCTTTGCTTAGCTTATCGCAGCCTTTCACTCTCAGATTTTCCAAAGATTTTGAAGGAGACCGTTTCCTACTCGGGCATCATTCTGCTTTTGATCGGTGCATCGACGGCGATGAGCTGGGTGCTTGCCTACGCGGAAATTCCGCAGTCACTCACTAACGCAATGCTCTCTGTTACAGATAACACCATCATTTTATTACTTATTATGCTTTTGATTTTGTTAGTTGTCGGTACGTTTATGGACGTAGCGCCGGCCCTGCTGATTTTCACCCCAATCATGTTCCCGGTGGCTACAGAGATGGGTATTCACCCGGTACACTTCGGGATGATTATGGCAATGGCACTTGCAATCGGGGTTACGACGCCTCCAATTGGAACTGTGCTGTTTATCGGCAGCAGTGTCAGTAAAGTATCGATTGAAAAGATTATACCAAAGCTGATGATGTTTTATGTGCCGCTTGTCGCAGCACTTGTCTTAGTGGCATTTATTCCAGAAATCAGTTTGTTTCTGCCAAGGCTGTTCGGCCTGGTGGAATAACAGCGTGCAAAGCAGTCCTGCGTGGAGCAGGGCTGCTTTGCTCATAATAAAATAAGTTTTAAAAATTGAAAGTGAGAGCGAAAAATAATAGTGAATTTTATTTGTTTTATTTTGTTTTATGTTTGTTTTTACCGTGATTTATGATAGTATAAATATATGAAAACGCTTAAAGAAGATTAAATGGAGGGTGAAGAATGATTACAAACGTTAAAAAGGTGAAAAACCTCTGGAACGAAAATGAAGCATCCAAGTTCAAGACCGGCGTAGAGCAGCTTCGCTATCGTTCCAACTTGCTGGGAGAGGACCGTTCGGTATGCAACTGGGGCGGTGGAAATACGTCGCTGAAAACAACGGAAAAAGATTTCCGTGGACGGGATATTGAAGTAATGTGGGTGAAGGGGAGCGGATCGGACCTTGCGACCATGGAAGAAAAACACTTTACTGCTTTGAGTATGGAAGATATCCGCCCGTTAATGGAGCGCGAAGAAATGCCGGACGAAGAAATGGTAGCGTACCTGCGTCACTGCATGATTGACCCGGGCCATCCGCGTTCATCCATTGAAACGCTTCTCCACGCTTTTCTGCCTTTTAAACACGTGGATCATACGCACCCGGATGCCATTATCAGTATTTGCTGCGCAGACAACGGCAAAGATATTGCCCGGGAAATATTCGGGGACCGTTTTGTCTGGGTACCATACGTACGTCCGGGATTCACGCTGTCCAAAATGATCGCCGAAGGCGTACAGAGCAATCCGAATGCAGAAATGGTGCTGATGGAAAAGCACGGTCTGGTTACATGGGGAGAAACCTCGAAAGAAAGCTATGACCAGACTATAGAAGTAATTCAGGAAGCAGAAGACTATATTGTAAAAAAGCAGGAAAGTCAACAGTCCGTGTTTGGAGGCGAACATACGAAGGCACTGCCGGAAGAAGAACGCAAAGAACTGCTTGCCGGAGTCATGCCGGTTATTCGCGGAGCAGTAAGCGACCATAAAAAAATGATCCTTTCTTACTCGGACGATGAAGCAGTGCTGGAGTTTGTGAACAGTAAAGACGCACCTGAGCTTTCCCAGGTGGGGGCTGCCTGCCCGGATCACCTAGTGCATACGAAACGAACGCCTCTGTTTGTTGACTGGAAGCCATCAGAGGGCCAAGACGCTCTGGTTGAAAAAGTAAAAGCAGGAATCGAGACATACAAGCAGGAATACACCAAGTACTTTGAAAGAAACAAAAATGAAGGCGACACAATGTTTGAGCCGGCACCACGCGTCATTTTAATTCCAGGCGTAGGCATGGTCAATACCGGCAAGGACAAGCGGATGGCAAACGTGAGCGGAGCACTTTACCACCGGGCGATTGCTGTAATGAAAGGAAGCACAGCTCTCGGATCGTTCGTTTCGCTGTCGGAAAATGAATCCTACAACGTGGAGTACTGGCCGCTCGAGCTGTATAAGCTTTCTCTTGCTCCGCCGGAAGCAGAGTTCTCGAGGCAGGTGGCATTTATTACTGGAGGAGCCGGCGGTATCGGATCGGCGGCCTGCCGTGAATTGATTGGAGACGGTGCCCATGTTGTGCTTGCCGACTTAAACGCTGGTGGGGCTAGGGAAAAAGCGGAGGAATATACTCGGACGTACGGAGAAGAAAGAGCCTATGCCGTAGCGATGGATGTGACTTCTGAAGAAGCTGTCGCGGCTTCCTTTAAAGAAGCGGCTCTCCAGTACGGGGGCGTGGATATCATCGTAAATAACGCCGGCCTGGCATCTTCAAGCCCGCTTGAAGAAACGACGCTGAAGCAGTGGCAGTTGAATATGGACGTGCTCGGCACCGGCTACTTCCTGGTGGCCCGTGAAGCGTTCACTCAGATGAAAGCGCAGGGAACTGGAGGAAACATGGTCTTTGTCGGATCTAAAAACTCGGTATATGCCGGGAAAAACGCGGCAGCGTACAGCTCGGCAAAGGCGCTCGAAACACATCTTGCGCGCTGCATCGCAGCCGAAGGCGGGGAGTACGGTATCCGTGTAAACTCTGTTCTTCCAGACGCAGTACTGCAGGGATCGAAAATCTGGTCCTCTTCGTGGAAGGAAGAGCGGGCGGCGGCCTACGGTATTGAGCCTGACGAGCTCGATGAACACTACCGTAAACGCACAACGCTTCTCGTTAATATTTATCCGGAGGACATTGCAGAAGCGATTGCTTTCTTTGCTTCAACGAAATCAGAAAAAACGACCGGATGCATGCTGACCGTAGACGGCGGTGTACCAGCGGCCTTTACACGCTAAACGAAACAAGGAGCTGCCCACCGGGGAACCCGGCGGGCCAGCCCCTCCTGAGTAAAGAGGACAGGCAGCGGTACGGCCCGCTTTTGAAATAGAGATAGGAGGATAACACATGAGTGATCGTCATTATACATTATTCGAAGAACAGCAGCAGGCAAGGGGCATTGACCTCGAAGCGGTGAAAAAGAAGCTGCAGAAGCTGCAGGTCGAAACTCCTTCCTGGGGCTTTGGAGATTCCGGCACACGTTTTAAAGTATTCCAGCAGGAAGGTATACCCCGCGATCCTTTTGAAAAATTAGAGGACGCCGCTCAGGTGCACAAGCACACCGGTTCCAGCCCTTCAGTGGCGATTCATATTCCGTGGGATAAAGTGGATAATTACAAAGGATTGAAAGCGCATGCAGAAAGTCTTGGTGTAAGTATTGGAGCAGTGAACCCGAACCTGTTTCAGGATGACGATTATAAATTCGGCAGCTTAACCAATACTGACCCGGCGATTCGACGGAAGGCACTTGATCATCTGCTTGAATGCATTGGCATCGCCCGGGAAGTAGACTCTAATGTGTTAAGCCTCTGGTTTGCCGACGGTACCAATTATCCAGGGCAGGCGGATTTTCGAAAGCGGAAAAACTGGATGCTTGAAGGGCTGAAAAGCATGTATGACGAGCTGGACGATTCGATGCGCATGCTGATTGAATATAAGTTTTTCGAACCGGGATTTTATCACACTGATTTTGCAGACTGGGGGATGGCATTTAACGCAGCCAACAAGCTTGGCAGTAAAGCGGAAGTACTGGTGGATACCGGACACCATCCCCAGGCGACCAATATCGAGCACATTGTGGCATACCTGCTCGACGAACAGAAGCTGGGGGGTTTTCACTTTAACAGCCGCAAGTATGCAGATGATGATCTTATTGTCGGCGCCCATGATCCATACGAAATATTTTTGATTCTCCAGCAGATTGTGCAGGCTGAGGAAGATCCGGATCCGGCGGTTCGCCAAAACGCCGAAAACATTGCTTACATGCTTGACCAGTGCCACAACCTGGAGCCGAAAATCCCGGCCATGATCCGTTCAATTGAAAACGTTCAGACGATGTATGCCAAGGCGTGCCTGGTGAATTTGGAGGAGCTTAGGAACGCTCAGGAAAAGCAGGACGTTCTGGGTGCCGAACGCGCGATCCGGTCCGCCTTTGAAGCTGATGTTACACCGCTTCTTGAAGCGTTCCGTGAAGAAAAAGGCGCTTCGGTAAAGCCGATGGATGCCTACCGCACAAGCGGCTATGGGGAAAAAATTCTCTCCCGCGGCAAAGGTGGTGCCAGCTGGTGAGTGTACTCGCGTTCGATTTAGGGGCAGGCAGCGGAAGAGCCGTGCTTGGCTGGATCGAAGCCGGGCGGCTCGAAACCATGGATGTGCACCGCTTTAAAAATGAACCGGTACGGGTAAATGGCCGGTTTCATTGGGACATTTACCGTATTTTTCACGAGTTGAAAGAAGGCATTCGTTCTGCTTACGAAGAACGGCAGGACATTGAAAGCATCGCCATCGACAGCTGGGCGGTCGACTTCGGCTGTTTGGGGCAGGACGGAGAGCTCCTGCGTCATCCGTATCATTACCGCGATGCTCATACAGATGGAGTGATGGAGCAGGTAACGGAGCGTATCGGCAAAAAATTTATTTTTGAACGCACTGGCATTCAGTTTCTGCCATTTAACACTATTTATCAGCTTGAAGCGATGGTGAAGGCCGATTCCCCGGTTTTAAAGGAAACGCGGATGCTCTTAATGATTCCTGATCTGCTGCGCTACTTTTTAACTGGAGAAATGAAAAGCGAATTTACGAATGCGACTACGACTCAGCTGTTTAACCCCCGGACGATGGACTGGGACGAAGAGCTGTTAAAAGCCGTCGGCGTACCGCGGGAGTGGATGGCCGAGGTCGTGATGCCGGGCACCAGGGTTGGAGAACTGCGTGAAGATCTGCAGCACGAGCTGCAAGTGCCGGCAATACCTGTCTACACAAGCGCCGAACATGATACGGGGGCAGCGGTGGCCGGCGTTCCGGCTGAATCCTCCTCCTTTGCTTATTTGAGCTGCGGTACATGGTCGCTGATGGGTACAGAGATCGAAGAGCCTGCTACGACTCCAGAAGCGTTTGAATGGAATTTCACCAACGAAGGTGGCATCGAGCGGACCTTCCGGCTGCTGAAAAATATTATGGGGTTGTGGATTTTCGAAGAATGCCGGCGTGCCTGGCGCGGCGATGATGTTTCCCATGAAGCGCTGCTTGAACAGATGGAAGAGGCGCCGGCCTTTCAGTCATTTATCGACCCGGATGACCTCCAGTTTCTGCATCCGGCAGACATGCCGTCCCAAATCCAACAGTACTGCCGGGAGACCGGGCAAAAAGTCCCTGAAACGAAAGGGGAGATCGTGCGGTGCATCATGGAGAGTCTGGCCATGAAATACCGTCACGTACTCGAGCGTACAGAACAGCTTTCCGGGCAGTCTTTTTCCGGGCTGTACATGGTTGGAGGGGGCATTAAAAATACACATCTGTCCCAGTTTACAGCAAATGCACTTGGGCGTAATGTTTGGGCTGGACCGAAGGAAGCGAGTGCTCTCGGTAATATTACGGTGCAGCTGACCGCTGCCGGAAAAATCAAGGACCGCCACGAAGCGCGTAAATATATCCGTGCAGCAGTGGAAGTAAACGCCTTTTCCCCGAAAGAGCATACTGCCTGGAATACGGAATACGAGTCGTTCTGTAAAAAGACGGGCCTTGGAAACGGTTTGTCCAAAGTAAAAAAAGCGTAATGAGAAAGGTTTCCGGGCTTCTGTTCCGGAGGCTTTTTTTGTATAGAACAGTAAAACCGTATATACTATATGTAAACGTTTACCAAAAGGAGATGAATCTATGAAAATCGCACTGCAGCTTTACACGCTCCGAAATGAGCTTGAAGAGGATTTTATCGGTACGCTTCAGCAGGTGAGAACCATGGGATACAAAGCGGTGGAGCTGGCCGGCCAGAGCGGTGGCTTCGGTACAGAGGAACTCGCGGGGACGATGAAAAATATTGGCCTTCAGATAGTATCGAGCCATGTGCCGCTCGAGCAGCTGCAGGATGACCTGGACGGGGTGATACAAAAGCATCTGGCGCTTGGATGCCGCCACATTGTCTGCCCCTATCTTGATGAGGAAAAACGCTTGAGTCTGAAAGCTTATAAGCAGACGGCAAAGGAATTAAACAGGATCGGAAAAGCGTGCCGGAAGGAAGGCATCACGTTTTCGTATCATAACCATGATTTTGAACTGCTTCCGCTCGAAGGGCGACTACCGTTTGAAGTGATGCTTGAGGAAATGAAACCGGAGCACGTGCAGGTGGAGCTCGATACATACTGGGTGCAGAAGGCTGGGGAAGACCCTTTTGCCTGGATGGAACAACTCAGGGACCGGCTTTCGCTTGTGCATATTAAAGATATGACCGCAGACGGCGAGGAGTTTTTTGCTGAGCTCGGCGAAGGGAAAATGGATATTGAGGAGATTATGAAAAAAGCAGAGGAGTCCGGGGCTTCCTGGCAGGTCGTGGAGCAGGACGCTTCGCGACGGAATCCGCTGGAAAGCGTGCGTATAAGCATGGATTATATTCAGAATACATTTGTTTAAAGAAACGGCGGCCGAGGTAGAGAACTATCAAGGAGGACGATAATTATGCCATCCGCATTTGATATTTCAGATAAAACAGGCCATGGCCTGGCCGTAGACGATTTTGTTGAACGCATGCGCCCCACGTACCGGGAGAAAATGGAGCCGTGGCAGGCTGCTTTTTCCTGGAAGCATCACCCGGAGGATAAGCTGCTCGCCCTGCAGTCGCGGGATGATCTGCACTGCGCTGTGCTTGCCTCCGACTGGTGCGGGGACGTGCACCGGAACTTTCCGGTAATCGTGGAAGTAATGCGAAAAGCCGGCGTTCCGGTGGAGGTGTTTATCCAGGAGGAGCACCCGGAATTTATCGATCAATTCCGGACCCTCGGCGGCACGTCAGTACCAAAGGTGGTCGTTTCTGATGAACACGGAAAGGTTTATTTCAGCTGGGGGCCGAGGCCCGCTTTTATCCAGGAGCCGATGAAGCATTTCAAAAGCCTTGGTTTGACAGAAAATGATGAAACGTACGCAGATGAACGCTCAGCAGCATATGAAAGTATTTTTTCAAGATATGGCGACGACGCAGACTACCAGCGGCTGGTCGTATACGAACTCACCAATCTGCTCGAGCAGTGCTGACAGCTCTCATAAAAAGCCCGTGCCTTTTCAGGTACGGGCTTTGTCTGTGCGGAGGAGTGTTGGTTCGAGCGTAAGCTCCACGTTCCCCTGGATGGCCCGGGAAATCATACAGGCTGCTTCCGCTTTTTCAATCAGCTTCTGCGCTTTGTCGAACTGTTTGTCGGAAGCGCCGGCTTCGAGGGTGATCACCGGGCGATGGATAATTTCTTTATACGTAAACACGCCGTTTGTGACATCCACACGGCCTTCGCTCGTATGCGCCATGGAGTCGACCGGCAGCTCCGCCCGTTCAAGCATGGCACCGAGTGTAATGATATAGCACGTAGCTGCGGCGCCTAAGAGCATTTCATCGGGGTTTGTGCCAACGCCCGGCCCGTCCATTTCTTCAGGAATGGAAATATCCGTTTTCAGCTTCCCGGCATCAATAGAGCCGACGGCATTGCGCCCGCCTGGCCAATCCGCCGTTAAATGGAAGTGTTCGATAGCCATAATGCATCCCTTCTTTATACAAAGTCTTTCCTTGAGGATAAAAAATAAAAAAAAGAAAAGCAAAAAAAGTGCCTGCAGCAGGTTTCAAATAATAGGAAAAGGTTTATGGAAGAGTATGCTTTAAAACGGGAGGCATGCACATGCAGAAGGTATTACTTACAGGAGCAGCAGGTACAATCGGTACCGTACTCAGAAACTATCTATCGAAGCGTTTTGACCTGGTACTGACAGACGCGAAGGCTCCGGAGGATTTAACAAGCGAAGAAGCATTCATGGAAGCGGATATTACAAGCAAAGCGGAGGTCCGTGAGCTGATGCAGGGAGTGGATGCGGTGATCCATCTGGGAGGTATCCCGGTTGAGTCAGACTTTGAATCAATTGAGCAGGTGAACATAAAAGGCACGTTTCATGTGATGGAGGCAGCAGCCGAGGCTGGCGTGGAACGATTGATTTTTGCTAGCAGCATCCATGCGGTCGGCTTTTATCCAGCGGACGAATGGGTGGACGAAGCTTCACCGGTGCGTCCTGACACGCTTTATGGAGTCAGTAAAGCATACGGGGAAGCGCTCGGACGCTATTACCACGATAAATTTGGGCTGAAAGGCATTGGGGTGCGTATCTGTAATTTTCAGGACCGGCCGGCGTCCGAACACGATTTGGAAAACTGGTTCAGCCCCCGTGATGCAGAGCGCTTATTTGAAGCAGCGCTCACATGCGCATTGCCTGAGTACCTGATTGTTTACGGTATTTCAAACAACACCCGGGCGAGATTTAAAAATACCCGGGCAAAAGAGATTGGCTACGAGCCAGAGGAGAATGCAGAAGACTACGCCGGTGAAGTGGAGGCAGGGAGCCATCCGAAAAAAGGAGGAGACTTTACGGCGAAGGATTTCGGAAAAGAGAGCGGGCGGTGAGACGTGTGCAGGAAGCAGAGTTGAAGGTTTTAGGAGGCGGAGACGCTGAAGCATACGCAGAGCTTCGGATGCAGGCCCTGGAGGAGAGTCCGGAGGCCTTTGCTTCAACCTTGGAGGAGGAAAGACAGAATCCGGACCTGGTCAGAAAATATAAAGAAAGGCTGGAGGGAAGCCGGTCTTTTACATGGGGCATCAAAGCCGGAAATGAGCTTGCGGGTGTCATCACTTTGCTCCCGATGCAAATGCAGAAGCTTCAGCATAAAGCGACGATTCTGGCTATGTATGTAAAGCCTGCGTTCAGAGGGTACGGGTTTGGAAGCAGGCTCGTAGAAGCTGCTTTGAAGCAGGCAGACAAAGACGGGGTGGAGCAGGTGCAGTTAACCGTAGTGAGTGGAAACGGGCATGCGGTCCGCCTGTATGAAGCCTGCGGCTTTTCTGTTTTTTCGACAGAAAAAGAAGCGATGAAAACAGCAGACGGCTACGATGACGAGCACTGGATGGTTTGTTTTTTGAAATAACGCAAGCCATCAGGATCTGTTTCTATTCCTGCCATCCAGGGAAGAACGAAGCAGGAGGGATAACAATGAAAATCCAGGCAGCGGTGGTCAGTGAAAAAGCTGGCGCCATTCAGCATACAGAAGCAGAACTCGACGAACCGAAAACAGGAGAAGTGAAAGTGAAAATTACTGCAGCCGGTATTTGCCATACTGATCTCGGCGTGCAGCAGCAGGAGATTCCGACACCGCTTCCGATTGCTTTAGGGCATGAAGGAGCCGGTGTGGTGGAGAAGGTCGGCGACGGGGTCCAGGATGTAGAGCCCGGCGACCACGTGGTTATCACGTTTTCGCACTGTGGAACGTGCCGTAACTGCCGGGAAGGACACCCCGGGGCATGTGAAAATTTTAATGCCCTGAATTTTGGTGGCACCATGAACGACGGCACCCGCCGTCTTCACAGTGAAGACAGTGAAGTTTCTTCTTTGTTCGGGCAGGGATCGCTTGCCACCTATGCTGTGACACCCGTCAATAATGTAGTAAAAGTTCGCCGCGACGTAGATATCCGTCTGCTCGGGCCTTTAGCCTGCGGTGTCCAGACGGGTGCAGGCACGGTACTCAGCCGTTTGAACGTAGGCGTTGGCGATACGATAGTCGTTTTTGGCTGCGGAGGAGTCGGTATGAGTGCCGTTATGGCCGCACACCTCGCCGGTGCCCTGCAGATCATTGCTGTAGACGTTAATGAAGAGCGTCTGGAGCTGGCGAAAGAGCTCGGAGCAACGCATGCCATCAATGGTAAAAAGGAAGATGTAGTTGAAAAAGTGAAGGAGTGGACCGATGGCGGGGCAGACTACGCGCTTGAATCCACTGGAGTGGCTGCCCTGGCAAAACAGGCGATGGACGTGCTCCGCTATAAAGGGGAGTCTGCTGTCGTCGGTGCCGGTGCAGATACCGAATTTCACGTGCACCAGAACTTCATCGTGCCAAACGCCACTATGTCAGGTGTCGTAGAGGGAGATGTCGTGCCGAAGCTGTTCATTCCGATGCTTGTGGAATATTACAAGCAGGGCAAATTTCCTTTTGATAAATTGATTACCATGTATCCATTTGAAAATCTGGAGCAGGCTCTTGAAGATATGAAAGCAGGCAAAACGATCAAGCCAGTAATTACATTTGAATAACAGACGGAAGCTGCGCAGATGCGCGGCTTCTTCTTACTGTAAACAAGGAGGTTTCACATGGAACGGATAGCGATTGATATGGATGAAGTAACGGTAAATACGCTGCCAACGCTTCTACATAGGTTTAATAGGGATTACGGGTACAGTGTTACGGCTGAAGACCTTAAAGGCATGAAGCTCGAAGCACTGCATCCGGAGCTTCATGATGAGATTAAAGCTTATTTCTACGAGCCGTCCTTTTTTCGTCATCTGCAGGTCATGGACGGGGCGCCGGAAGTAATCGCCCAGCTTGCCAGGCAATATGAAGTGTTTATTACGACAGCAGCGATGGAATTTCCACCATCGTTTGCGGCAAAATATGAGTGGCTGAAAAACAATCTTTCTTTTTTGGGAGACATGAATTTTGTGTTCTGCGGCGACAAAAGCATCATTCATGCAGATTATTTGATAGATGATAACGCCAGACACTTCGAGCGTTTTGACGGCAAAGGGATTTTGTACACTGCCCCGCATAATGTTTATGAAACTGCTTATGCAAGAGTTGATCATTGGGAAGACATTCGACGCTATTTTTTAACATAAAGGCTGCGTTGTTCTGAAATTGAGAATCGAGGCACTGGCAGGAAGAAAGCAGAGAAAGGTTGTTGTACAATAAAAAAGGATGTAGAGTAAACCAATATGAAAAGCGTTTGTAGGAGAGAGAAGCATGCAGAATAAACAGACAGGAGAAAGGCTGCAGCAACGGGGACAGCATCTATCAACAGCACAGCTTGCCCTGCTGTTTGCTGGAATCATTATGCTCGCGGTCAATCTCCGGCCGGCGTTAACAAGCGTCGGACCGTTAATACCGTTAATCCGGGAAGATATTTCCCTGACAAGAGGAACGGCTGGTTTGATTACGACGCTGTCGCTGCTGACATTTGCGGCAGTTTCGCCGGTGGCGCCAAAAATCGGATCAAAAATTGGGCACCAGCGGGCTTTGATGGTTGGTGTTATCGTACTCATTGCGGGTATTGTCATGCGCTACGTGCCTGAGGCTGTATTTTTGTTTGCCGGGAGTCTGCTTGTAGGAGCGGGCATTGCGATGCTCAATGTGCTCCTTCCCGGCGTCATTAAAGAGTCATTTCCACACAATATCGGTGTAATGACTAGTATTTACACGACTACGATGGTATTAATGGCCGCGGTCGGGTCAGGGGTTTCGGTGCCGCTTGCGTCCAGCGCCGGGCTGGGGTGGCAGTGGTCGCTCCTGTTCTGGGTCGTCCCCGCGATAGCAGCGGTGCTGTGCTGGGGGTTTGTGCTGAAAAACAGGCAGCTGCAGATGCCGGGCCGCGTGAGAGCGGTGGAGCGGAGCAAGTCTGAAGGATCAATTTGGAAGTCACCGCTTGCCTGGCAGGTAACATTGTTTATGGGCCTGCAGTCCATCGGTTTTTACGTGACCATCACCTGGCTGCCGGATATTTTAAATAATCTTGGAAACATGCCGCTTGCAGCCGCGGGCTGGCTTGTGGCCCTTATGCAGATCGCAAGTCTTCCGGCTACATTTTTAACGCCGATTCTTGCCGGCAGGTTCCGTAACCAACAGGGCATTATTGCCGTAATCGGTGTGGTTGCGGTGCTTGGCCTGGGGCTGCTTATGACAAATACATCGCCGTTTATGCTCACAGTCGCAGTACTGTTTATCGGCCTCGCGCAGGGCGGAAGCATCAGCCTCGCACTGGCTTTGTTGAGCATCCGTGCTTCGACTCCGCAGCGGGCAGCGGATTTATCCGGAATGGCCCAGTCGGTGGGTTATTTTATGGCTGCGCTCGGACCGATTCTGGTAGGAGCTTCCTTTGATGCCTGGGAAACATGGATGCCTGCGCTGCTTATTTTAATGATTGTTTCGGTTCTGCAGGTGGGTGCCGGCATGGGCGCCGGCCGTAACAAAGAAGTATAGATATTGAAGGCTTTCCAGGATGGAAAGCCTTTTTTATGCAGATTTTGTCAGCGGGGAAGCGGGATATGATAAGCTTAGTCATATAAATAATGCAATGAAACATACAAAGGAGAGAGGGCCATGCCGGCACGGTTAGCTTATCTGCTCGTCCTGGCAGGGGCGGCATTGTGGGGCACAACGGGGCTGTTTGTACAAAACCTGTATACATATGGATTCACGCCGTGGGAAGTTGTAGGCATCCGGCTGATTTTTTCAGCGGTTATCATTACCCTGTTTTTAAGTATCGTGGAGAGAAGCCTGCTGCGCATCCGCTGGCAGGATCTGCCGCTGTTTGTCGGCACTGGTATTATCAGCATTGCTTTTTTTAATTTTTTCTTTTTCTCCGTGATGGAGGTATCCGGCATCTCTCTCGCAGTAGTGATGCTTTACACGGGGCCGCTGTTCGTGGCTGTTATTGCCAAGTTTGTTTTTAAGGAAACGCTGACGGCAGGGAAAATAGCGGCGCTTGTGATTATGATTACCGGGTGCATGTACGCCGTCGGGCTGGTTCCACTTGGATCGGACAGTATCGCTGCAGCGGCTGTTCTGTTCGGAATTGCTTCTGGTTTCTTTTACGCGCTCTACAGTATTTTTGGAAAGTTTTTAAGCGGCCGGTATCATCCGCTTACGATCACGACCTATTCCATGATCCTCGGCGGCCTGTTTTTACTGCCTGCGAGCCGTCTGTGGGAAAAGACGGAAGCTTTTACGGAGCCCGGGGTATGGTGGAACGGCATCGGGCTTGCGGTGGCGGCTACAACGATAGCGTACGTAGCATACACCGCGGGCCTCACCCATGTGGAATCTTCAAGGGCTTCCATCCTTTCGATCATCGAGCCGGTGGTGGCGATCGTAATCGGCGTAGCTGTTTTTGGTGATTCCTTTACGCTCTGGCAGACTTTTGGCATTGTGCTCGTCTTTGTGGCGATTATTGCTACGGTTTACGGGGACACGCTGCTTGGCAAAATGCTGGGGAAAACATCTTTAAACCGGCAGTCTTAAATACTAGTTAAGAAAGAATTTAAATATACTTTACGAGAAGGGGGAAGCATATGAACATCCGCGTAATGGATTGGTTTACGGGAAAACCCGAAGACATATCAGCCGAAAAAGAAAAGCCGGTATTTTCGGCTATTAATAAAACAAAGCGCTCCGAAGAGTCCCTGTATTTATCGGAAACGGGCCTGGAAGGAGACGAGCAGGCAGACAAAAAGAGCCACGGAGGCCTGGAGAAAGCGGTTTGTGTATATCCGTGGGAGCATTACGCGTATTGGAGCAGAACGCTCGAGGAAGCACTGCCGCACGGAGGATTTGGGGAAAATATTACGGTGCAGAACGGCGTGGAGGAGGATGTGATGATCGGCGATATTTTCCGGTGGGGGGAAGCAGTCGTGGAAATCAGCCAGCCCCGGGAGCCCTGCTATAAAATTGCGAAACGTCATGGCATTAAAAAACTGCCCCTCTACGTTCGGGAAACAAGCTATTCCGGCTATTACCTGCGGGTGCGCCAGGCGGGCACCGTAGAAAAACATCAGCCGCTGCGCCTGGAAACGAGAACGACTTCGTTAAGTGTCGCCGGTGTGAACCGGATCACGTACCATTCAGAAGACCTGACGGAAGTTGAAGAAGCGCTTGAATGTGCTTCCCTTTCTGAAGAATGGAAAAAGTCCCTGTACAAAAAGTTAGAGAAGCTAAAAAATAAGCACTGACCCATAAGGGCCGGTGCTTATTTTGTGGCAGAAGGGACATCGGCGCTGATTCGTTCGGCATGGGCATATACGTTAAAGGTGGAGCCGCGGATAAACCCGACAGCTGTAATGTTCAAATCATCTGCAAGACGGATCGCAAGGTTCGTCGGGGCAGATTTGGATAAAATAATACCCATGCCCATTTTGGCCGCTTTTGTCAGTACCTCGGAGCTTAAACGCCCGCTGAAAACAAGTACTTTATCGCGTACCTGTATGCCGTTCATCAAACAATACCCGTACAGCTTATCGAGGGCATTATGCCGCCCGATGTCCGAACGGTCGACGATGATGCCGTCTGTATCGCAGATGGCAGCGTTATGGACCCCGCCGGTATTTTTAAACACGACGCTGTTGTCCTGCATTTCCTTCATAAATCCGAGACACTGCTCGGGTGTCAGTGTACGTTTGGTAACAGCTGTTTTCGCTGTCTGGACATCGCTTTGAAAATAAAACTGGCGGCTTTTTCCGCAACAGGAACCAATCACGCGTTTGGAGTAAAAAGAAGCTTCCTTAACCCGGTTGGAATTGATGGAAACATAGGCAAAGCCCAGGTCATCGTCGAGAGAAACTGATTCAATCTCCCGGTAGAATAAAATGACTCCTTCGGATGCGAGAAACCCGACGACGAGCTCCTCAACGTGGGTGGGTGTGCATACAAGCGTCGCGAACTCTTCATCGTTTACGACAATCGTCATCGGTTTTTCCAGGGCAACCTGGTCTTCTGCTGTGTAAAGCCCCTGTTCCGGCGAATAGGAAACGATAGGCTGAATGGCGGTGGAACGGTCAGGCATAATGGGACCCCTTTCAAAACCCGTGCCCGGCACGGAGGATAATTGTGTGATTATATTTTCATCGTACCATGAGAAGGGGCCTGCAAAGAAAAAAAGTGCACAAAAAGCCTGCATCTTCTAAAAAGATGCAGGCACGGATGGAGCGAAGTTATCGTTTTTTGCCCCAGGCTTTTAAATTTTTCAGCCATGGGATGCTGTCATTGTAAAAAACCGGATCGAGCCCCTGTCTGCGCTGATCCATATAGTTTTTGAGTGCAGCAGCAACTATGTGGCCGAGCAGTGCAATCGCTATAAGGTTAACGACCGCCATTAAGCCCATAAACAGATCTGCCATCGCCCATACAAGCTCCAGGCCGCTTGCTGCTCCGAGAAGAACGAACAGCAGGAAGCATACACGGAAGATTTGGACATAGATGCGTTTTGGAGAGATGAATTCCACGTTTACCTCCCCATAGTAATAGTTCCCGAGAAGAGAACTAAAGGCAAAGAAGAAAATCGCAAGAGAAACGAATGTCTGTGCCCAGCCGCCCAGGTGGAAAGCGAGTGCCTGCTGGGTGAGCTGAATACCTTCAATGTTTGCCCCGGCATCGGCGTACGTGCCGGAAAGCAGAATGATGAACGCCGTCGCACTGCATATAATAAGCGTATCCGTCAGAACACCAAGAGACTGAACGAGCCCCTGTTTGACCGGGTGGCTGACATAAGCCGTGGCTGCTGCGTTCGGCGCACTACCCATACCGGCCTCGTTGGAAAAGAGACCGCGCTGGATGCCGAGCATAAGAGCGCCCCCGGCTGTGCCGCCGGCAACTTCGCGAATCCCGAAGGCCTGGCTGAAGATCAGCCCGAATACCTGGGGAACGTCGGCAATGTTAATAATCATAATGATAACGGCTACAATAACGTAAAGCGAAGCGAAAATTGGAACGATAATTTCGGCTACTACAGCGATACGCCGGATACCGCCATAAATAATGACACCAATCAAAAGCATAATGGCAAGCCCGACGTAAACTGTTGGAATATTATAAGCACCGTTGAACGCCTGGGCGATCGTGTTGGTCTGTACGCCGTTGAAAATAAAGCCAAAACAAAGCGTAATCAAAACAGCGAAGATAATTCCGAGCCAGCGGGCGTTCAGTGCCTGCTCCATGTAATAGGCCGGCCCGCCGCGGAAGCCGTCTTTATCCTTTACTTTATACATCTGTGCAAGCGTACTTTCCACAAATCCGGTAGCGGCGCCGATAAGAGCGATGACCCACATCCAGAAAATTGCACCAGGTCCGCCGGCACTGATGGCAAGGGCTACCCCGGCGAGGTTCCCGGTACCGACACGGGCCGCGGTACTGATTGCAAATGCCTGAAAGGCGCTCGTGCCTTTTCTGTCTTTAAACCCGGAACGGTCGGTTCCTTCCTTGAATAACAGCACAAACATTTCTTTGAGCATCCGGAACTGCACAAAGCCGGTACGGATGGTGAAATAAATGCCTAAGATAAGTAAGAGTGCGATTAACAAATAACTCCAGATGACGTCACTGAGAGATCCTACAAGGTTATAAAACCATGTATCAGCTGTTAACCAATTTCCCATATGTATCCTCCTTCAATTAAGGTTGCATCTATTATACATTTTTCAGAGACGGTCCGACACTGTTTTCAAGGAATTCCTGTAAAGTAAGACAAGAAAAAACATAAATTACTTATCAATGGATGTCCGGCAGTTTTCCAAATGTGTTTTTAAAATGCGCAGGGATTTTTTTTTGATTTTAGAAACAGCCTGCTGGGAAACGTTCATCGTCCGGGCTGTCTCCGCTGTTGTGGATCCTTCAACAAACAAGGCATATAATACAGCTTGTTCCTTTTCCGGCCGCTGTTGAATAATGTCATAAAGCCCGGGGTCTTCAATATGTCCGGCGAGCCTGCGGGAAAAGCTACGGGCCTGTTCTGTAAAAGCAACCGCCGGAAGTGATGCCCGGGACGCTTCTTCCTCAGTATCCACAGCAAGTGGAAACCGGTCCCTGTGCTTTCTCTCCCGCTTATCATAGTGCACCGCTGTCCAGTAAATTGTTTTCTGCATGAAGACCCGCTTTTTCACATCGAGAAAAAAGGTGCGGAAGGCTTCATCGAGCTTATCAGTATATCCATGTTCCCAAAAGTATTGATGATCAGAAGAGTCTAAAAAGTGCTCGATGAGCTTTTGCTGATGAAAGGTTGCGGTCAATGTGGATTCCTCCTTTAGGTTATATGTACAAAAGGCATCTTCTGTAAAAAATGACAACCTTTATGCGAACATAAGTTCTTGTTTATTGATGAGTAAAAATCTTACATAAGGGAATAAGATTAAAAGATAGAAAATTGAAGCTGGAGGAATGAGAATGGGAAACAAAGTATTTATCAGTCCGAGTAAATATGTGCAGGGTGTTGACGTTGTTGACGAAGTAGGAACCTATGTTAAAGAAATGGGCAGTAAAGCAATTGTGATTGCAGACGAATTTGTTTGGAACCTGGCCGGCAACAGAGTGGTCGACAGCCTCAAGCAGCAGAGCATCGACGCTGTAAACATCACTTTTAACGGCGAAGCCTCGACCAGGGAAATTAACCGGATTATCGAAGAAGCCAGATCGGCTGGAGCGGAAATGATTGTGGCTGTAGGAGGCGGCAAGACGCTCGATACAGCAAAAGGGGTCCGTGACCAGATTCCGGATGCGTACTGCGTCATCGTTCCGACGACGGCTTCAACAGACGCACCGACGAGCGCTCTTTCCGTTATTTATTCGGACGAAGGCGTGTTTGAATCATACCGTTTTTACTCGAAAAATCCGGATCTGATCGTAATGGATTCCAAAATCATCGCCGGCGCTCCGCCTCGTTTTCTCGCTTCTGGTATAGCGGATGCAATGGCTACATGGGTGGAAGCGCGCATGGCTATTCAGGCGAACGCGAACGCCATGTCCGGCGGCCTTTCCACAATCGCCGGCGCAGCGATCGCGGAAAAATGTGAAGAAACGCTGTTTCAGTATGGACTTCTCGCCTATGAATCGAACAAAAGGCAGATTGTCACCCATGCCCTTGAGCAGATTGTGGAAGCAAATACGCTTCTGAGCGGGCTTGGATTTGAAAGCGGCGGTCTTGCACTTGCCCATGCGATTCATAATGGATTTACCGTTCTCGACGGAGAAGTCCATCACATGACGCACGGGGAAAAAGTAGCCTTTGGCACCCTGAGCCAGCTGACGCTTGAGAACCGCTCGAAAGAAGAATTTGAAAAGTACGTGGATCTTTATTACCGTCTGGAGCTGCCAATAACTCTTGAGGATCTGCATCTTGGAGACGCCTCGGAGGATGAATTGATGAAAGTGGCGGAAGCGGCCTTAACCGAAGGGGAAAGCAGCCACAACATGCCGTTTTCGCTGACACCTTATGATGTTGTAAGCGCCATGCAGGCCGCCGATCAGTACTCCAAAGCGTACAAAAAAGAGCACGGCCTGAAATAATATGTATCTGCACGTTCATGAAGCCGCCGGGTTATACGCCCGGCGTCTTTTTGTGTTATCTTTTCCGGGAAAGGTGTATTTGCTCTCCGCGTGAAATATCGGCGGGAGGGTGATATAGTATCGAAGGAAAGGGGGGCCGGTGCATGAAGATCCTGCGTGTACTGAACAACAATGCTGTAGTCGTCCATCACGGAGACCAGGAGAAGATCGTTTTTGGAGCGGGAGTCGGATTTCAAAAAGGCAAAAACGACCCCGTTAACCAAAAGAAAATAGAAAAGATATTCAGCATGGAGGAAGAGACACCAAAATTTGAGCAGCTTTTGAAGACCCTTCCGATCGAGGTTATAGAAACCGGGGAAGAAATTATCAGCTACGCGGAAGGGGAAATGCACCTGCCGCTCAGCGATCACATTCATATTTCCATCATTGATCACCTGGCGTTTGCACTCGAACGTATTAAGCAGGGGTTTACCATAGAAAATAAGCTGCTTCATGAGATTAAGGCTCTTTATCAGGAGGAGTACAGCATCGGTGTCTGGGCCATTCAAAAGATCAAAAAAGATCTGGG
The DNA here is from genome assembly GCF_900106595.1 of Marinococcus luteus. Classification (GTDB taxonomy): domain Bacteria; phylum Bacillota; class Bacilli; order Bacillales; family Marinococcaceae; genus Marinococcus; species Marinococcus luteus. Next base: position 127,595 of record NZ_FNNC01000003.1, on the reverse strand, counting down.
CGTCGAGCTGCCGGAGGATGAAGCAGGCCATATTGCACTGCATCTGCATACGGCGAAGCTGCAGACCGGATCAATGGAGGAGACGATGCACAGAACTACACTGATCCAGGAGCTGATTCAAATTGTGGAAGACCGTGCCGGACTCGAACTTGCGGACCGCGGTATGTCGTATCACCGGCTCGTCGTTCATTTAAATTTCGCACTCTCAAGAGCAGAGGACGGAAAAGTGTTTGATGACATGGATCCCGAAATGCTCGAGCTGATTCAGACGAAATATGAAAAGGCCTATGCTGTCGCGTACGAGCTGGCTGATTACGTTAAACAGGAGGCCGGTCTTCCGTTTCCTCTGCCGGAAATCGGCTATATTGCGCTTCATATCCAGCGTATTTTATCGAATCAGTCGATTTCATAAAATTAAAAAGAAAGCGTTGACATGAATCTTTTCTTTTTGTATACTTTTCGTACATTACACATATCGGGAGTTGTTACTGCTTCGGGCAGGCAAGACCCAAAATGAGGACAGGAAACGTGTATCCTAGGCACACGTTTACCCTTCTCGTTTTGGGTCTTTTTTATGTCTGAAAACAGCTTCCGATACTTTAGGGGAGGGAGTTTCCTGATGGATCATAAACAAATAGCAAAAGAACTGGTGCCGCTCCTTGGCGGGAAAGATAACATTATCAGCGCCAGCCACTGTGCCACAAGGCTCCGGCTGGTTATCGACGATGAGAGCCAAATCAATAAGCAGGAAATTGAAGATTTGGAAGGCGTAAAAGGAGCCTTTTCAAGCTCCGGCCAGTTTCAGATTATTTTTGGCACCGGCACAGTCAATAAGGTATTTCAGCCATTTGCAGAGGAAATCGGTCTTGATGACGAGTCCGCAGAGCATAAACAAAAGCAAATGGATCATAATGAAGCTGTAAAAAAGAAAATGAATCCGGTATCACGATTTGCGAAAGTGCTTTCTAATATTTTTGTACCGATTATCCCGGCGATTGTCGCCGCTGGTATGCTGATGGGGCTTTTAAATCTCATGAACCGATTCGGATGGGCGGACGGAGACAGTTCCCTATATATTCTGCTCGATATGTTCTCCTCGGCTGCCTTTATTATTCTCCCGATTTTGATTGGTTACAGTGCGGCACGTGAATTCGGCGGAAACACCTACTTAGGAGCTGTTGTCGGCGGGATTATGACCCACCCGACGCTTTTAAACCCATGGGGACTTCAGGAAGGCGGCGTCGAGCCGGAAATGCTCAACTTTGCCGGCATGAATATTGAACTGCTCGGCTATCAGGGGACGGTTATCCCAGTACTGCTGACAGTGTATGTGATGTGCTGGCTCGAAAAGCTGTTCCGTAAGTTTGTTCCTAATATGGTTGATTTGCTCGTAACTCCTTTCTTAACAATTATGTCGACTGGATTTATCGCACTGATGGTTGTCGGCCCACTCGGCCGTCTGCTCGGTGAAGGTGTAACCACATCGCTGTCGTTTTTATATGATTCCGGTGCCGGTTTTGCGGGTCTCGTGTTTGGCGGCCTGTATTCGCTGATTGTTTTAACCGGGGTGCACCACAGCTTTCACGCGATTGAGGCGGAAATTCTCGGCCAGGTCGGCTTTAACTACCTGCTCCCTATTTGGGCGATGGCCAACGTGGCTCAGGGCGGAGCAGGGCTTGCCGTTTGGGTGAAAACGAAGAGCAAAAAAATGAAAGAAATCGCCGGGCCTTCGGCCTTTGCAGCTTTTCTCGGTATCACGGAGCCGGTCATTTTCGGGGTCAATCTCCGCTACCGCCGTCCGTTTATCGGAGCTGCAATTGGCGGTGCTCTTGGCGGCGCTTACGTGACAATTACCAATGTCACAGCAAATGGCATCGGGGTGACCGGCCTGCCGATGTTTGCGATCGCAAACGATCCGGTGAACTACGCCATCGGCTTACTGGTCGCTGTCGGCGGCGCTTTCACGGCAGCGTGGCTGCTCGGCTGGCAGGAAGAGGAACAGCAGCCGAAGAAAGAAGAGACAAAAACAGAAAAAGACAGTGAAGAAAAAGCTGTATAAGGAGGAAGCAATGAAAGAGGAGCAGGCTCTTCGAAAAGAAGCAGAACAAATAGTACAAACAGTCGAAGCGGCAGGCCCCTTTCGACAGCAGTTTCACCTGATGCCTCCTGCAGGGTTAATGAATGATCCGAATGGTCTTGTGCAGTGGCAGGGAGTGTACCATGTGTTTTACCAGTGGATGCCGTTTCATACCGGTCACGGCAGCAAATGGTGGGGACATGCGGCGACCCGGGACTGGATCCATTGGAAGCTTCTGCCCCCGGCACTCGCACCTGTGCACGATTTTGAAAAAAACGGCTGCTACTCCGGCAGTGCAGTAGTGCATGGGGACCTTCTGTATTTGTTTTATACAGGCAACGTCAAGGATGAACACGGGAATCGGACGAGCTATCAGTGTCTTGCGGTTTCAAGCGACGGAGTGGAGTTTGAAAAGCACGGGCCGGTGATTTACCAGCCGGAAGGATACACCGCTCACGTCCGCGATCCAAAAGTATGGTTTGAGGCGGGCCAGTGGTGGCTTGTCATCGGGGCCCAGCGCCGCGATCTGGAAGGACAGGTGCTGCTGTACCGATCGCTGGATCTGTGGGAATGGGAATTTCTCGGCCCGCTTGCCGGAAAGGATGTTACTCTGGCTGCTTCTTTTGGCTACATGTGGGAATGCCCGGACTTTTTTGAGCTGGGAGGCTCCCGGGTGCTGCTCATATCTCCGCAGGGGCTTGAAGCAGAAGTATACCAGTATCAGAACCAGTATCAGAGCGGTATTTTTACCGGCGAATTTTCCCCGGAAACAGGCACGTTTTCCCACGGAAGCTTCCATGAAATGGACCTGGGTTTTGAATTTTACGCCCCGCAGACGTTTCTGGATGACCAGGGACGACGCCTGCTGATTGGCTGGATGGGAGTGCCGGACCAGCAGGAGCAGGCGCATCCGACGATTGCCGACGGCTGGGTTCACTGTCTCACGGTTCCTCGGGAGCTGACGATGCAAAACGGACATCTGTACCAACAGCCTATTGAAGAATACCGGCAGCTGCGGGGGGAGCACGCATCCGCGGTCGTCGCTGTGGATGATAAGACGGTGGTGTGGCACTCATGGAAAGCTGCAGTGGCAGAGGTTCACCTGGAGGTGGAGGAGGATAAAAGCTGGACCGTCTCCTGGCGCCGTTATTTTCATATTTCCTATGACGCCGGGGCACAGACGCTTACCTTTGAACGGCCGGATCTGGTGACCGGTGACCCGGTGCGCCGGACGGGCCGGGTCACCGGTGTGCGTTCGATTCGCTTTCTGTTTGACCGTTCTTCTGCAGAAGTGTTTGTAAATGACGGGGAATATGTCTCGACCTCCCGCCTGTTTCCGGAGCAGGAAGAAGGGGAGCTCCAATTTTCAGCGGAAAAGCCGGCAGTTTTTCATGTTGATGCATGGGAGCTTCAGTCTCTGCAATGGTCATAACTTAACGCATCAGTGTTTGTAAGCCGGAAAAAAGTGGAACAATAAAGCGTAGAGAATTTTGGAAATAGAAAGGAAGATTTTCATGCGCATATTGTTAGTTGGAGCTTCAGGGACGATCGGAAGTGCAGTGTATGAACGCTTAAAGGACGAGCACGACATTCTTTGTGCCGGACGAAACGGCCGGGACGTGCAGGTGGATATGATGGACGAAAACAGCATCCGCCAAATGTACGAGAAAATCGGCCGTGTGGATGCGGTTATTGCAGCCTCCGGGAGCGCCGGCTTTGCCCCGCTCACCGAGCTGACTCCGGAAAAGAACCAGACGGCCATCAACAGTAAAATGAAGGGCCAGATCAACCTGGTGCTGCTAGGCATTCCATATGTAAATGACGGCGGCAGCTTCACGCTTACGTCCGGCGTCATGATGGATGATCCTATTCCTCAGGGAACGTCCGCTGCGATGGCAAACGGTGCCGTGAAAGGCTTCGTCACCTCTGCGGCTATTGAACTGCCAAGGGGGATTCGTATTAACAATATCAGTCCGAACCTGTTGACCGAATCGGTAGGAAAGCTTGGCGGCTTTTTCCGCGGCTTTGATCCCGTACCGGGGGCTAAAGTTGCCCTTGCATATCAGAAAAGCGTCGAAGGCCGGCAGACCGGCCAGACGTACGAAGTATACTAATAAAAAGCTCCGGAGCACAGGCGAATATCTGTGCTCCGGAGCTTTTTTAGGTATGAAGCGCGTGGGCGGCGAGCGTATTCAGGTAGTCTTTCATCGTCTGTTCAAGGCTCCGGTTATACAGAATCGCGGCCGGATGATAGATCGGAAAAATATTGTAATTTTTCTTCGTCCAGACGTATGAGGCGGCTTCTTCATCCCACTGCTGCACTGGAGACGTCTGTACTCTGCCGGTAACATCGCCGAGTCTGGGGCTTTTCCCGAGCAACCGCTGATAGGCGATTTTACCCATAGGCACAAGCCACTGTGGCTGTACCTGGGAAATTTCATAATCCAAAACAGGCGCATGGGCCTGAATTTCTTTCTGGTTCGGGGTCCGGTTGTATTTCCGGCGCACCCCGGCTCTGGTCTGGCCCCATTTGAATGGACGGCTGCGCACGGCGCTCGTAACATAAATATCGTCCCGTTTGATGTTCAAGTCTTCGAGATACGAGTCAAAAATGACTCCTGCTCTGCCGCTGAAGGGGATGCCGTTATAAATTTCGGTTTCGCCTGGAGCTTCTCCGACAAACATGATCTTGGCGTCCGCCGGCCCGGCGCCCGGCAGAAACCCTTCACAGTCGAATGGTTCAATGCGTTCGTTGGCGAGTTGTACTAAAGAAGAGGGCAGCTGCATAGTTATCATCCTTTTTTATAGGTTCTTTTGACACTAATAGGTTTGTACCCGAATTGGCGAGGAATAATGAGCTTAAGACCAATTTTGAGGAGGGAGGCAGCAAAATGAAACCATCCGATCAATATTTTTTACCGACATATGAAGAAGCAAGAAGGGCTTTCCGGAAGAGAAGTACAGACGTGGCGGCGGTCTGGCCGGAGGCCTCGCTGACCCAGTATGCTGTTGGAAAACCGGAAAACAATAACACGACCGATATCATTGCAGCGGACGCCAAATATCATTCAAACACACTGATTGTAGTCACCACTGGCGTGCATGGCATTGAAGGATACGCCGGATCGGCGCTTCTGCAGCTGTTTATCGATGAGTATCTGACGCAGCTGAATCCGAATACGACCGGGATACGCCTCGTGCATGCCGTAAATCCATGGGGAATGAAAAACCGGCGGCGGGTGAGTGAAAACAACGTGGACTTGAACCGTAATTTTATTAAAGACTGGAGCAGTGTGCCTGCTTCACTGAACGAGCGTTTTGAAAAAGAAAAGAAGCACTTTGTGCCGGAGGGACCGGTGAAAAGCTGGAAAAAACAGCGGAGGGACCTGCTGGGCGCTCTCGGGGCAAAGGTATTCAAGCGCGGCGTATACGGGCTGGAAAAAGCAGCCACGATGGGACAGTACCAGTACCCAACCGGTATTTTTTACGGCGGTGCAGCTTATGAAGAGCCCGTGGAAAAGCTCCTGTCACGCATGGATGAATGGGTAAAGGAGTATGAAGCGGTCGTCCATATTGATATTCATACAGGGCTTGGTCCTGCGGAACAGCTGTGGCTGCAGGTGCCGCATTCAGACCCGCGCAAGGAAAAGGAGCTTCAAAAGCAGTTCGGGCATCCCGAGGTAAACGATGTGCAAAAAACGGACGTGATGGAAATTAAAGGCGAGGATGCGGAATACGTGAAGGACGTCTACAGCCGGAGGCATCCGGATAAGTATATATTCTCCTGCCTGCTTGAGTTTGGTACGATCGGCAACCGGCTGCCTGACCAGATGAGAGCGCTCGATATTGTTGTGCATGAAAACCAGTACTACTGGTATGGAGCAAAAAAAGAAGCAGACGCCCGTGAACTTCAGAAGGAATTTCATCAATTATTCGACCCGCCCGAGGAAAGCTGGAAACAGGCAGTTTTGAAGAAGGGCAAAGCAGGCTTTGATCTCGTGCTTGAAAAAGAAGCGGGCATGCGGCTCGTTAAAAAATAATTGCAGGATAGAAGCAGAGGATGAAGCGAATGCGAAAACAGAATCTTTCGAGGCAGCAAACGGCTGTATAAAAGGAGTTGTCCAATCACCCGGAAATCATCCGGCGCCTCGGCCTGGTGTCCATTAATACCGCCCTCGAAGCGGACATATACGGTAACGTTAACTCCACTCACGTAAATGGCACGAATATGATGAACGGCATTGGTGGCTCCGGTGACTTCGCCCGCAACGCCCGTACAGCCATTTTCGTTACTAAATCAATTGCCAAAAACGGCGATATTTCAAGCGTGATGCCGTTTGTTTCCCATGTGGATCATACGGAGCACGACGTCGATATTCTCGTCACAGAGCAGGGCTATGCTGATCTCAGGGGACTTGCCCCGCGGGAGAGAACTGCAGAAGTTATTCAGCATTGCGCGCATCCGCTTTATCAGGAGAAGCTGTGGAGTTATTTCCAGCGTGCCTGTGAGGACTCCGGCGGCCAGACGCCGCATCTGCTGGAAGAAGCTCTTTCCTGGCACGTACAGATGCAGAAGGAAGGAACAATGCGGGAAGCAGCGACGAAAATCTAAAGTCCTGGTTATTATTTAGGAAATAAGTATTGACCCCGTCTTCTGCCTGTGATAAAAATAAATATATAGAAAACGTTTACAAAAAAATATTCCATAAAATTAGGATTGTTACTGAGGAAGCAGGCAAAACCTAAACTTCGCGCCGTTCGTGGTAGAATGGTGTGTAAGTTTAGGTTTTTTTATTGGACTATTCAGGCAAAGGGCGAGGAGATATGCAGATAAAAAAAGTCTTCAATAACAACGTAGTACTGACGGAAAATCGCCACGGAAAAGAAATGGTAGTAATGGGAAAAGGACTTGCTTTTCAGCGGAAGGTAGGCGAAGCAGTTGATCATGAGCAGGTGGAGAAGACGTTTGTGCTTGAAAACGAAAATGTCTCCGACCAACTGGCAGAGCTTCTCGCAGATGTACCTGAAACCTACCTGGCGATTGCAGAGCAGATTATTTCCCTGGCTAAAGAGGAGCTCGGCGTGAAGCTTGATGATTACTTATATGTAGCATTGACAGATCATTTGAGCTTTGCCATCCGCCGCTATGAACAGGGCATGTCGCTGCAGAATACGCTGGCCTGGGAAATCAGGAAGTATTACCGTAAAGAATTTGCTGTCGCCTTAAAAGCACTGAACATTATTGAAGCAGAAACCGGGCACCGGCTTGATGAGCATGAAGCAGCTTCGATTACGCTGCACCTTGTGAATAGTCAAATGTCCGGGGAAGGCCTGGAAGAGGTTGTAGAAACAGTAGGCATCGTAAACGATATGCTCAACATCGTGAAATACCATTTTCAAATGGAGCTTGATGAAGACACGCTGAACTATGAACGCTTTTTAACACATCTGCGCTTTTTTGCCTGGCGGCTCGTCCGGAAGGAGCGGCTGCAGTACGATGCTGATGATGATTTTTTATATCAGCAGGTGAAAAAGCAGTATAAAGAAGCTTTTCTGTGCAGCGAGAAAATTAAAAAATACGTTGAAAACAAGTGTGAATGGAGCGTTTCCAACGACGAACTGATTTATTTAACGGTTCATATTCACCGGGTGGCATCCCGGCATCAACTAAATAAAAATCACTCAGAGTAGGGTTGTTACTGATGAAGCAGGCAAAACCTAAGCTGAGCAGAGTATGGAAGGGGCTTTTTGTCTTCTGTCATCTGTTCAGTTTAGGTTTTTTCTTTGCCTAAAATACTAATGAAAGAAGGGGTGCAGACATGAAAAAAGATTACCAGGAGCTTGGCAGAAGCGTCGTGGCCGGAGTCGGCGGTGAAGAAAACGTACAGTCGCTCGTTCACTGCGCCACAAGGCTTCGCTTCCGGCTAAAAGACCGGAGCCAGGCAGACAAGGAACAGGTGGAGGCACTTGAAGGAGTTATTCAGGTGGTGGAAAGCGGAGGACAGTTTCAAGTCGTCATCGGGAATGAAGTGTCCGACGTCTACAAAGCTATCGCGAAGGATACAAAGCTTGGCGATGATGATGCAAATGAGGGAGCTTCAGAAGATAAAGGAAACGAGGGCAGTTTGTTTAACCGGGCGATTGATATTATTTCCGCTATTTTCACCCCAATATTGGGAGCGCTTGCAGGAGCCGGTATTTTAAAAGGACTGGTAGCGGTGCTGCTGGCCACAGGCGTATTAACAGAAACAAGTGGAACATACCAGGTACTGAACGCAGCTTCGGATAGTCTGTTCTACTTCCTTCCGGTACTTTTGGCCATTACGTCTGCCCGTAAATTCGGAGCCGATCCATACGTGGCTGTGCTGCTTGCCGGTGCTCTTCTGTACCCGGATTTAATCGCGTTTGGGGAAGAACAGGGCGGAAGCTTTGGATTTCTCGGCATTCCGGTGCTGATGGGAAACTACGCGTCATCAGTTATTCCAATTATTTTAGCGGTTTATGTGATGTCGAAGCTGCAGGCGCTGTTGAATGGATGGCTGCATTCAAGCATCCGGATGTTTTTCACGCCGCTTCTTATTCTAGTCATTATGGTTCCGTTAACATTAATCGTTTTCGGACCGGTTGGCACAGTGATCAGTGGCTGGCTTGCTGACGGATATACCTCGATTTATGATGCAAGTCCAATGATTGCTGGTGCGTTCATGGGTGTGTTCTGGCAGGTATTTGTTATTTTCGGTCTTCACTGGGGGTTTGTTCCGATTGGTATCAACAACTTAAGCGTGTACGGGGAAGACACGTTTTCTGCGCTGCTTGCGCCGGCTGTGTTTGCACAGGCCGGGGCAGCACTCGGTGTTTATTTAAAATCGCGTCAGCGGAAAGTAAAAGCGATCGCTGGCCCAGCTGCGATTTCCGGTTTGTTTGGCATTACCGAGCCAGCGATTTACGGGGTAACGCTTCGTTATAAACGCCCGTTTATTTTAGGGGCAGCTGCCGGCGGTGTCGGCGGTGCAATTGCAGGTATTGCGAACGCATCTGCGCTTGCGGTGGCGCTGCCAAGTCTGGCGGCTCTGCCTGTATACTTTGGAGAAGGCTTTGGACTGTTTGTGGTATCGATTATCGTTGCGTTTTTCCTGGCGGCTATTTTGACCTACTTGTTTGGCTATAAGGATGAGCTTGAAGAAAAAGCACCGGATCAGCCGGAGGAAACGAACAAAGATACTCAAGCAGCAAGGGAAGTAGCGGCGACATCAACTGTCTCCAAAGAAAATCAGGCGATTGCGAGCCCGCTCAAGGGCGCAGTGGTTCCGCTTGAAGAAGTAAATGATGCTGCATTTTCGTCCGGAGCCATGGGGAAAGGCATTGCGGTTATTCCAGTGGAAGGGAAGCTGTACGCCCCGGCAGATGGGGAAATGACCACTGTCTTTCCGAGTAAGCATGCTTTTGGCCTTAAAATGAATTCGGGTGCAGAACTGCTTATGCATATCGGGCTTGATACAGTACAATTGGATGGGAAACACTTCCAGGCACATGTACAGCAGGGAGACACGGTGACCAGAGGACAGCTGCTCGCGGAATTTGATATTAAAGCGATCCGCGAAGCAGGCTATGATTTATCCACGCCGATCATCGTCACCAACACGAACGATTATTTAGACGTGATTGGAGATAATGACGGAAACGTAGAACCAGGCGACACGATGCTTTCGATCATTCAGTAAATAGAGAAGGAGTGGACACAATGACATTTCAACCATCATTTCCAGAAGGATTTCTATGGGGCGGAGCTATCTCCGCCAACCAGGCTGAAGGGGCCTACAACAGAGGGGGAAAAGGACTTTCCACCGCAGACATTATTGAGCTGATTGAGCCGGAAGACCGGACCTCAATGAAGCTGCCGTTTCCGGGCAGACAGGATATTGAACACGTGCTGGACACTGAAGAGGACCGGGTATTTCCAAAACGGTTTGGTATCGATTTCTACGACACGTACAAGGAAGACATTGAGCTTTTAAAGGAACTCGGCTTTAAAACGTTCCGCATCTCGATTGGCTGGGCGCGCATTTTCCCGACCGGTACAGAGACAGAGCCGAACGAAGAGGGACTGGCTTTTTATGATAACGTGCTTGATGAAATGCATAAGCACGGCATCGAGCCGCTTGTCACCCTGTCCCATTATGAAATTCCTCTGCACCTGGCGACGGAATACGGCGGTTTTTACGGAAGAGAAACGGTGGATCATTTTGCCCGCTATGCCGAAACCGTATTTGAACGCTACAAAGGAAAGGTGAAGTACTGGATTACGTTTAACGAAATTAATTCGTTAATGATGGCTCCGTACGTTGGCGGGGGATTGATTCCGGACGTTGTACCGGAAGGCCGGATGCTTGAGGCAACGTATCAAACAGCCCACCATCAGCTCGTGGCAAACGCAAGAGCGATCGAAGCGTGCCGGAGAATCAGTCCGGACGCCCGTATCGGCTGCATGGTGATCGGTATGATCAACTATCCGAACAGCCCGCATCCCGAGGACGTGCTCGCCGCTCATCAGGACATGCGCAATACGCTTTTCTTTACCGACGTCTTTACGAAGGGCGGCTACCCGAGCTATATGAACCGGGTGTTTGCAGAAAACGACATTCAGCTGAAAACGGAGCCTGAAGACGAAGAGCTGCTCCGAAACAATACGATCGACTTTCTGCCGTTCAGCTATTACATGTCGGCGGTTTCCGCGCGTGAAGAAACGACAGGGGAGAAGGCAGGAGGCAACCTGCTGACCAAGCTGAAGAATCCGTACCTTGAGGCGTCCGACTGGGGCTGGCAGATTGATCCGGTCGGCCTCCGGACGCTGCTGAACCAGCTGTATGAGCGCTACGACACGCCGATGTTTATCGTGGAAAACGGCCTCGGAGCCTACGACAAGATGGAAGAGGACGGCTCCGTGCATGATCCGTACCGCATTGAATACTTAAAAAGTCACATCGAACAGATGAAGGAAGCCATCGGAGACGGCGTGGAGCTGATCGGCTATACGACCTGGGGGCCGATTGACCTTGTAAGCTTCTCCACGTCCGAAATGTCCAAGCGCTACGGCTTTGTATACGTGGACCGGGACGATTACGGGGAGGGTTCCAACAAGCGAAGCAAAAAAGACAGCTTCTACTGGTATCAAAACGTGATTCAGACGAACGGGGAAGAGCTGTAAAACAAATAAGGCATCATTAATTTGACTGAAGCCGGGGCGGGGGCTCCGGCTTCAGTTTTTGCCACCGGCGCATCTGATTTGTATAAAAGCTCTTAGTGTAAAGTTGTTTTGATATGTATGTATCTTTATGAATTGTATGCGTTTTCACTAAAGTAAGTCATGTGAGTTGCTATTTGTTTTTCGTCACGGATAGAATAAACATATAACTTGTTTTCCGGCATCGCGATTATGCTTCCAAAAGAGGAGTGAGGCAGATGATTGATTTTTTGATTATAGGTGGCGGTATTGTTGGTACGGCGCTTGCGCATGAACTTTCCCATTACCGGGGACGAACGGTAGTTTTGGAAAAAGGACGTACGCTCTCCGGGGTCCAGTCGACGCATAACAGCGCGCTTGTACATCCCCCTGCAATGATGCCGGCTGCTAAAGGGAAAATGAAGTCTGTACTTGGCAGAAACGGAAGCCGTCTTCACCGGATATTAGCAGAACGCTTTGATGTTCCTGTTTTTCAACACGGAGCGATTGCGACAGCACGTACGGATGAGGAACTTGGGAAACTACACTGGCTGAAGCGGCAGAGTGAGGCAGAAGGTGTTTACACGATCACAATGTTAAGCCGGGAAGAGATGCTTGAGCGGGAACCAAATCTGCACCCGGAGCTCAAAGGCGGTCTGTTTATGCCGGAAGCCATGAGTGCAGATACTGCTGTTCTTACAGACCGGCTTGCCTCCAATGCCCGCAGCAACGGTGCGGAAATTTATTTGAACACCGAAATCGTGGATTTGCGGAAATCGGAAACGGGATTTGAAGTGGAAACAACAGATGGGAAAGTTTTTCAAAGCAGATTTGTAATCAACGCTGCGGGCGCAGCTGCTGGATTTATTGCCGGTATGATCGAGGATAGCGTGCCGTTTGAGCCGGTGCCGAGGCGCGGAGAATATTTAGTGCTCGGAAAACAGGCTTCAGGATTTATTAATCATATTATCTATCCGCCGCCAACGAGCCGAACGAAGGGTATCCTGATTATTCCGCAGCCGGACGGGACGATTCGCCTTGGCCCTACAGATATAAAGCAAAACAGCTTCCGCTTCGCTCTTCCGACAAAAGAGGGAATAGATCAGATCAAAAATGAAGTCAACATGCTTGCAACAGGAATTCCTTATGAACTCACAGAGCGCCATTACGCCGGTATCCGCTCGAGCATTACCGACCCGGATTTCTATATCCGGTCGTCGGAGAAGCATCCGCGTCTGATTCATCTGGCCGGGCTGGACTCGCCGGGGGTAACTGCCGCTCCCGCGATTGCATCGTATGTAGTATCCGATATTATTCAGAACATCGAATCAGTAGAAAGAAAAAAAGATCCTGATCTGGCCGAATACTGAAGGTGCTTGGGCTTCGGTTTTTTGAAAGGGCTTATGGTATTAAAATAAAGATTGCAAAGTAGCGTAGAATGGCTTGGCTAAAGGGAGGGGAAGGTCATGAAGGTTTTAGTGACAGGTTTTACAGGAAAGGTTGGGTACGAAGTTGCTCAAAAGCTTATGGACAAAAATATTCCCCTTGTGTGTGCTGTGCGGAACCCCGAAAAAGCCAAAGCGGAATTTGGTAATGCTTATGAATTTGTGAAGCTTGATTTTTCAAACCCTGATACGTTCGATGAAGCTCTTGGGCAGGTGGATCGTATATTCTTAATGTACCCGCCAGGAGATAATTTACAATTTGCCAGCTTTTTAGAAAAGGCCAGGAGGCATGGCATTCAGCATATTTCTTATTTATCATTAAAAGATGTGCAGTTTATGCCATTTATTCACCACTATAAGATGGAGAAATTAATTAAAAAATCAGCTATCCCCTATACGTTTGTGCGTGCGGGCTATTTTATGCAGAACTTGAACGATTTTATGTGTAAAGAAATTAAAGAAAGGCGGCGCATTTTTGTGCCTGCCGGCAAGGGAAAAACGAGCTTTGTTGATACAAGAGATCTGGCTGAAGTATTAGCTGAAGCATTAATGCATCCTGCGAAACACCGGAATACAAGCTATATTATCACAGGCAGAGAAGCTCTCAATTTTTATGAGGTAGCAGAAATTATGACGGATATTTTGAATATTGATATTGAATATGCTAATCCATCTGTAAAAGAATTTAAAGAATTCATGAAAAAAATGAATGTAGATGATAATTTTATCAATGTTGTCATTGGAATTCACTTTCCCACAAAGCTTGGACTTGCAAAGGGAATTAAACATGATTATCAGAAAGTAACATCGAAAGAGCCTACAGATATAAGGGTGTATATTGATGATTTTAAAAGCAGCTGGATATAGGAAAACCCGCCCCGGCATGACACGAAAAATTTCATGTTCGGGAGTGGGTTTTTTATTGTGGTTTTAAGAAATCTGTATCACATGTCTATTAAAGGGTATCAGCCGTCATTTCTAGGCAGCGGATAAAATCCGTTGTAGAGCTGCTGCCATAGCGGCTCTGGAAGATGGTACTTCGTTGGCTCTTCAGGATCAAAGGTGGCATTGATCTCCTTCTCACGGCCCTCTTGAATTTTGCGTACGAACTGATGATCGAGCAGCAATTCCCGTCCGAGACAGACCAATTCCGTGCCAGTCTCCAGGGCGCTCAGGGCATCATCTGCCGTGAAAATGGATCCGATACCGACTAACGGAGCACGCCCGTCAATCCAATCATGGATCAATTGAATCCGTTTCTGTCCGTAATACAGGCCTTCCCGGGTTTCGGAATGAATATCCATCAGGGACACATGGAAATAATCCAGCGGGTGCCCGGCTAACTGATCAATCAATTCCTTCGTTAACTCCATCGTAATCCCCGGGGATTCGGCTTCTTCCGGGGAGAAGCGGTAGCCCACAATGAAATCGTCGCCACCGTGTTTTCTGGCTGAGGCGGTTACCTCATCAACAACGGCCAGTGGGAACTTAAATGGATCAGCCCATTCATCATCCCGGCGATTATAATACGGGGACACAAACTGTTGAATAAGATAGTGGTTGGCACCGTGAATTTCCACGCCGTCAAAGCCTGCCTGGGCTGCACGTCTCGTCGCTTCGCCGAAGGCCTGAATCGTTTCTTCGATCTCTTCTTTTGTGATCGGGCGCGCCTGGTGCTTTTGCGGCTCGCCAAAGCTCGCCAGTTCGATTTCACTTGGCGCTGCCACATCGCCTTCGGGAGTCAATTGTGGCAAAGACTGGGCTCCGCCGTGATGAATCTGAGCGACGGCTTTTGCGCCGTTCTTTTTCATGACGGAGGCTTGCTGACGCAGGCCTTCGATATCTGAGTCTCTGGCAATGGACGGCTGTCCGGGGAATGCTTTCCCTAATGCTGTTACGTTGCTTGCCGCCGTAATAGCAAGGCCAACGTCCTCCGAGCGTTTTTCAATGTAAGGAAGCTCACGGTCGGAAATGGTGCCATCCTCGTTGGAGGACACGTGGGTTAATGGCGCTAATACAAAGCGGTTTCTCAAGGTAATTCCATTTGGTAATGTTAATGGTTGAAATAGTGGGGTATATTTTTCGTTCATTGCTTAAGCCCTCCTTCTGCCAACAAACTATAGCACGATCCAAAAGAACTTCGCGAAAATGTTGCTTATCGTGCATATAAAAGCAAACCTGCAGGTATGCTAATAAAGAAAGAGTCTGGACAGCTGGTGACCTCCAGGCTCTTTTTGCTGCTTTTATCGCCTGTTCCTGCAATTCTTACGTATTCGCTCCAGCAACACATCAGCAAATACGATTTCTGACACGTTATAAATGCAGTTTTTTTCTTATTTTTGAAGCATCTCCTTTAGCATCTTTCATATATGAACACTTTGTGTCTATTAATGTGAAATCATTCACAATAACATAAAATATGATATATTGAAGATAAGAAATATGTGAATGAATTCACAAAAAGGGGAGGCTTCATAATGATTATTCGTTTTTTCAAGGAATCGACGATTGCAATGGTACTGTTTCTGGCAGCACGCTTGTACTTAGGCTGGACGTGGCTCACTTCGGGACTTGGTAAAATAACAGAGGGCTTTAATCCTGGCGGATTCCTGGAGGGGGCGGTCGCTGAACCGGTCATGCAGGGCGGGGGTACAGCGGCAGCTTATCCCTGGTACACTGCCTTCCTGGAAAATGTCGCTATTCCAAATGCCGGACTGTTTGGCTTTCTCGTCATGTGGGGTGAAGTACTGGTAGGGGCCGGCTTAATTGTTGGCTTGTTTACAACCACTGCCGCTTTCTTCGGCGGTACGATGAACATGGCATTTCTGCTGGCGGGTACAGTATCGACTAATCCAATCATGCTCATTCTCGCGATCCTCATCCTGGCTGGAAAAGGTAATGCCGGCAAAATCGGCCTCGACCGATTTGTTCCAATTGTGAAAGAAAAAGTCGGACGTAAACCTAAAGAACAGCAGACGCCAAAAGCCGCATAGAAGCAGATAAAAAGCCCTTGTACGAGGGCTTTTTTGCGTGCGCGAATATGTAATAATATCGAAATAATACTGAGAAATGTTTATGAAACAGCAGCAGTGGAATGATAAATGTTAGCAGTATTAAAGCAGAAAATTATTTAATAGTGTTTGATATATAGCTGTGTTTGGAAGGGAGGCTGCATTCATGGAGTTTATTATAGGTATTCTGCTGCTCGTCGTATTCGTTTTTCTGGCTATTCGTATGGCCGGCTGTTTTTTTAAATTTATCCTGCCGGTGGCCATTGTACTTGTGATTGCTTATTTTATTTACAACGCCATACAGGGCGGCTGACAATGAAAATCCCGTTTTCAGCTTATGCTGAAAACGGGATTTTTTTATTCTTCGTTTACGTCTCTGTTCGTTTGATCCACCATGCGGACGAGGGCTTTGGAGATGGCATCTTTTTCGTCTTTTTCGGCATTCTGCCAGAGTTCATTCAGCACTTTTTCTTCCCGGTTGCGCGGTTCTTCATGCTTGGCCAGATGATCGGCGACGCGTTTGGTGGCTTTCGCCAGTCCTTTTTCCCCGAGTCCGATGCTTTCACCTTTTTTCACCTGATCGCCCAGATAGTTTTTAAACGTATTAAAGTTCTGCATGATCTGATCTTTGTCTTCCTGGTCCAGCTTATCAACGTACTGTTCTGCTCTTTTTGGATCTTCCGCCATCAATATCTCTCCTTTGGGTTGAGTAATAGTAAATGCTTTCCTTTTTAAAGGAAAAAATAAACAAAAAGAAGAAAAGATGAGTCATAATACACAGGAGATAACAGCAGAAGAGCGGACTGCACTAATATTTCGTTAAAATTCACCTTTGCAGGACTAGAGCCTCCTGAATTTTTTCAGTGCCTGGGTGTTGACCAGGTATAAAAAACAGGCGTAGACAACTAAACCCGCCAGGTGTCCCCAAATGTCAAAAAAGCCGTGCCCATAAACCATGACGCCTTTAATGGAGGCAGCGCCGTAATAAATAGGCATAATATAGGAAAGGTTACCGAGGTGATAAGGAATCAGGTCCAACGGGATCAGTCCTGAAAAAAACACTTGTGGAATAATTGTAAATGGGATCATCTGCACGACCTGTAACTCGGAGCTGGCAAAAATAGAGATCGTGGCCCCAAAAGAAACAGCGGTCATAGCCAATAAAACCATTGTGAGTAGAACCCAGCCGATGTTTCCTGCGGAATCCAGCTGCAGGACGAACATGGAATAGAGCACCATCAGAATGGCTTGAACTACGGCAAAAACCCCATAGCCTATAGTATAGCCAAGAATCACCTCTGCCCGTTTGATCGGCGTCATCAATAATCGTTCGAGTGTACCACCGCTCCTTTCTTTCACGAGCGCTATCCCTGAAATGATAAACACCAGGAAAAATGCGAACAAGGCAAGAAACACATACCCGAGGGAATCAAAGGTTGACTGGTTCTGCGAGCCATAAACGTAGGAGCTGTTTATTTGAGCGGAGGGATTTAAGGAGGCCATTGCTGATTGAATCTCACTGGCAGCCTTCGTACTCTTGGTCGATGGCTCATACAAAGTGAGGCTCATGCCTGCATCCTGAGAGAGGGTCAAAACGGCGTCCACTTTGTTGTGCTCTTTTAAATAACTTTTTGCATGCCGGGCCTCATTATTTGTAACATCAATGGTATTCAACTCCTGTTCCTCCAGAGCGGCTATGAGAGAACTGGGCGCGGTGTTCTTAACAATCCCGACGACCGGTACGTAATCGGAATCACCGAGCAGGAAAGAAATCAGGGTTAAAATCAGCAGCGGTGCCACTAAAATCATCATGACGCTTCGTTTGTCATTTAATGTCTGTCGAATGACGCGTCCGGCTAAATAAATCACTTTAGATCGCCTTCTTTTTTGCTCGAAGCCATGAAAAATAGTTCCTCCACGCGACCGTTTTCCGTTTTTTCAAGCAGGGCTGGCAGGGCATCATATTCAATCAGGCTGCCATTATAAATGAGAGCCGCACGGTCACATTCATTCACTTCATCCATCACATGGGTGGAAACGATAATGGTCGTGCCTGCACGTTTAAATGCCTGAAATTGCTCCCAAACCTTACGGCGCAGAACAGGATCGATGCCAACGGTTGGTTCGTCCAAAAACAATACAGAGGGAGAGTGTAAAATCGCAGCCGCAAGCGACAGGCGCTTCTTCATACCGTTGGAAAATTTTTTGACCAGGCGGCTTCGGTGCTCTGTTAATTCCACCATCTCCAGGACGTCCTCAATACGTCTTTCGAGCCGGTGTTTGCCGAGTCGGTGAAGGCCCCCGAAAAATTTCAAATTGGCTTCAGCCGATAGATCGTCATACAGCGCATTGTGCTGGGGCATAAACCCAATCTTTTTTAACATTTCTATGCTTGGCATTTGAGTATTTTCAAAGTGAATTGTTCCCTGGTCCGCAGCGATGGCTCCGATCATCAGTCGGATCAGCGTTGTTTTGCCAGAGCCGGAAGGACCGAGCAGACAGCAGATTTCTCCGGACGGAATTGTGAACGTAATGTCGTTGATGATCAGCTTTCGATCAAAAGATTTATTTACATGCGAAACATGAATATCCATTATCAGGCCTCCTGTGATAGACATGCGTATGGCAATCATATTTTTGTTCAAATAAACAATATAGATCAACAAGACTCTGCGGACAGCCGTTATTGTTCCTTATTCTAGCAGTGAACAAGACTATCCTGCTTAATTATATTTTTTCACAGAAAACCTCCCAGTCCTTCTGGAAAACCGTTTATAAAAGTCTGAAAATTAATATGTTAGATAAGCTTACATAATAGTTGTTTTCTGATTAAATGTTGCTTAGACTACAAATCAACAGCAAAAACAGTATATAGGTTTCCGCCAGATGGAAACGCCAATGCTTTCTAGGGTTCCGCTTCTTGAAAAAGAAGGTCAGGTCCGAGAGAAAGCGGTACGGGCAGTAATGCCTGTATACACGGAGGGACAAAAGCCCGGGAGAGTGAAAACTCTTCCGGGCTTTTTATTTATTTTCAGGTGCTTATATTAATTAGGGAGGCTCCATGATGAAAAAAATAATTGAAGCAGGAAGCAAATGGTCGAATGTGGTGGCAAAAGGAAAAGCAGTCCGGTTTACCGCGCTCGAAGACGGGGCCAACATTTCACTGCTGCTGTACAACGCTAAAAATACGACAGACCGTTACAATATGCCCGATTCGTTAAAAGCCCAGCATACATCGAAATTTACGAAGGGAAACATTCTGATGACTGATAATGGCCGTGCAATGGCAAGCATTATTGAAGACAGCTCGGGATGGCATGATCCTATCGGCGGCTATTCGACAAGAGCAGGGACTGACAGCCGGTACGGTGAAACCACGTTTCAAAAGCTGTTGAACGATTATTACCGGAGCGGTGAAGAAAACTTCGTCAAGGAACTGATGCGTCACGGCTTAACGAAAAGAGACCTGGTGCCGAACATCAATTTATTTTCAAAGATCTATGCCGATGAAGCCGGCAGTATGCATTTTGACCCGGAGCACGCCAAAGCGGGAGACACGGTGACGCTCCGTCTGGAAATGGACAGCTTAATGATCATTTCCAATACACCAAATCCACAGGATCCGGCAGCAGATTTTCCATCAGTGCCGGTGAAGATGGAAGTATTTGATGTAAATGAAGCAGACGAGCACGACTATTGCGTGAACTATCATCCGGAAAACAGACGGGCGTTCGAAAATACATGGGAATATCATTCATTATTATTGTGAAGGGGAGTTTAACATGAATATGCTCGCAAAGGTACAAAGTGAAAGAACCGCGGAAACGGCTGTATATGAAGAATTGATTCCGGCAGGTGAAGGATGGATCAGGGAACTGCAGCCCGGCCAGGTGTTCCGAATTGAAGATGTGGAGGGAAACGAAGCAGCTGACACGCTCTTTTTTGATACGGAGCACCCGGAGGATCATTACAGTGCAATTAACACCATCAATGCGCAAAACAATATTTATTTAACGGCTGGTTCAGTACTGAAAGCCGAATCCGGAAAGGATCTGCTTGAAATCACGGCTGACACGGTCGGGCGGCACGACACGCTCGGAGGAGCCTGCTCGTCTCAAAGCAACACGGTCCGTTACGCCCATGACCGGGAGCCGATGCACAACTGCCGTGACACGTTTATGTACCAGTTGGCCAAATACGGCCATGATTACAGCAAGCGTGACATTGCGCCCAATATCAACTTTTTCATGAACGTGCCGGTCACACCGGAGGGCGGCCTGGATTTTGATGACGGAATATCAGGGCCCGGGTACTACGTGGAAATGACAGTCAAATGTGCAGTGACCGCACTCATCAGCAACTGCCCGCAGTTGAATAATCCGTGCAGCGGTTTTAATCCAACGCCGCTTCGTGTACTCATCTGGGATAAATAAATTACTAAAAGGAGAGAGACTGAATGTTTCAAAAGGTACTCATTGCAAACCGTGGAGCAATTGCTGTCAGAATTGAAAGAACATTAAAAAAATTAAACATTCCTTCTGTAGCTGTATACACGAAAGCGGATCGCGACAGCCTGCATGTGGCATATGCTGATGAGGCGGTAAATATCGGTGAAGGGCCTCCGCAGGAAAGCTACCTGAATGAAAAAAAGATTCTGGAAACGGCGCGTGAAACAGGAGCGGACGCGATTCATCCCGGGTACGGCTTTCTGAGTGAAAATGCTGATTTTGCGCGTGAATGCGCGAAGCAGAACATTGCGTTTATCGGACCGGAGCCGGAACAGATGGAGCTGTTTGGGCTGAAGCACACGGCCCGTGCTTCTGCTGAAGAAGCGGGCGTTCCTCTGCTTCCCGGCACAAATCTTCTGTCAGGACGGGACGAAGCGGTGGAAGAGGCAGCGGCCATCGGTTACCCGGTCATTTTAAAAAGCACGGCCGGCGGTGGCGGAATAGGTATGAGGATCTGTGAAAATGAAGCGTCGCTTCACGAAGCGTATGAAGGTGTTAAGCACCTGGCGGAAGCAAACTTTAACGATGGCGGCATGTTTTTGGAAAAATACATTCCAAGTGCCCGCCACATTGAAGTTCAGATCTTTGGCAATCAAAGCGGGGAAGTTGTCGCATTAGGCGAACGGGACTGCTCGCTGCAGCGGAGAAATCAAAAAGTGCTGGAAGAAACGCCGGCGCCAAACATTACGAAAGAAACGAGGAAGGCAATGTGGCAGGCCGCCGAGCGGCTGGCGGAAACGTCAGGATACAGAAGCGCCGGTACGGTCGAATTCTTATATGATCCGGACGAACGCGAATTTTACTTTTTGGAAGTAAACACGCGGCTTCAGGTGGAGCACGGAGTAACGGAGGAAGTGCTCGGCATCGACCTGGTGGAATGGATGGTAAAAGAAGCAGCCGGCATCTGGGAGAATCTTGCGGCGAAGGTGCCTGCCTCATCAGGGCACAGCATTCAGGCCCGGGTGTATGCAGAAGACTGCGGCCGCGATTTCCGCCCGAGTGCAGGGCACATTGACCATGTCATGCTTTCGGAGAAAGCGAGAAATGAGACTTGGATTCAAAACGGTGTGGAAACGACGACGCTGTATGATCCGATGCTCGCCAAAATCATTGTGCACGCCGACAGCCGGGAGGCTGCTCTCGATAAACTGTATGATGCGCTTGGAGAAACCCGTTTTTACGGGGTCACGACAAACCGTCAGTACGTCCGTGGCCTGCTGCAGGAGTCCTGCGTGCGGGAAGGACGCGTGTTCACCCGCCTGCTGAATGATTTCGACCCGGCGGAAAAAGCACTGGAAGTACTGGATGGAGGCGTTCAGACGACTGTGCAGGACGTGCCGGGAAGAACCGGTCACTGGGATGTCGGGGTTCCGCCATGCGGCCCGATGGACCCTTTCGCTTTCAGACTCGGCAATGCACTGCTGAACAATGCGGAAGACGCGAGCGGCCTGGAGCTGACGCTGCAGGGAGGATCCTACGTTTTCCGGGATGACCTCACGTTCTGTGTTACCGGCGGTGACATGGGCGCGGCTCTTGAGGGGGAAGCCATTGCTTTATATGAAACGGTGGAAGCCAAAAAAGGCCAGACGCTGACGTTCGGAAAAACCACCGAAGGCATGAGAACCTATCTGCTGGTTGAAGGGGGATTCGATAAACCGAAGGTGCTTGGAAGCTCCTCTACGTTCACGCTCGGGGAGTTTGGCGGACATGCCGGAAGAGCTCTGCGCCCGGGAGATATCCTCGGTGTCCGTGGCAGCACGGACAGCCAAAAGCAGCGGTCGCTTGCTGCGGACGCGCGTCCGGAATTAAAGAGGGAGTGGACGATCGGTATGATCCCCGGCCCGCACTGCACGCAGGAATTTCTGCAGCCGGAATATTTGCAGCAGCTGGCAGAAGCAGAGTGGGAAGTGCACTTTAACAGCTCCCGGACCGGTGTGCGCCTGATTGGACCTGCGCCGGCCTGGACCCGTGAAGACGGCGGAGAAGCCGGCCTGCACCCATCCAATATTCATGATAATGCTTATGCGGTTGGAACACTCGATTTAACAGGAGATATGCCAATCCTGCTCGGTCCGGACGGCCCAAGCCTGGGAGGCTTCGTCTGCCCGGTTACCACTGCTTCTGCGGAGTTTTGGAAAATAGGCCAGCTGCAGCCTGGAGACAAGGTGCATTTTCAGCTGCTGACGATTGAAAAAGCTAATGATCTTCGTCAAACGCAGGAACGTTTAATTGAAAGTGTAAGAACAGGACAGGCGGCCGGAGCAATTACGCTGCCACCTGAAAATGAAGTGTTGGATCCGGAATACCCGCTGCTCGTCAATGAGCGGGAGGGGCGCCGTTTTCCTATCACGGTCCGGATGAGCGGTGATGAGTATCTGCTGGTGGAATACGGCGAAATGGAACTGGATTTGAAGCTCCGTTTTCAGGTGCAGGTGCTCATGGAGGCGGTCGAAAAAGAAGGCGTGCTGCCAGTTATTGAAATGACGCCGGGTGTGCGCTCTCTGCAGATTCACATTGATCCGCTGCAGATGACAGTCCAGGAGGCCTCGAAGCATATACTTCGCATTGATGAGGATCTTCCGCCGCTCGAGTCGATTCAGGTGCCTTCACGGATTGTGAAGCTTCCGCTTTCATGGAACGACCCTTCTGTGCAGCTTGCCACAGAACGCTACCAGCAGAACGTGCGGCCGGATGCGCCGTGGTGTCCGGATAATTTGGAATTTATCCGGCGGATCAATGGTCTTGAAAGTATTGACGATGTAAAAAAGATTGTGTTCGACGCAAACTACCTGGTGCTTGGCCTTGGGGATGTGTATCTCGGAGCGCCGCTTGCCACGCCGACAGACCCGAGACATCGGCTCGTTACGACTAAATACAACCCCGCGCGGACATGGACGCCGGAGAATGCGGTCGGTATCGGTGGCGCATATATGTGCGTGTACGGCATGGAAGGCCCGGGCGGCTATCAGTTTGTGGGCCGGACGATCCAGATGTGGAACCGGCTGCAGGCCACGGAAAGCTTTGAGCCCGGAAAGCCGTGGCTGCTCCGCTTTTTCGACCAGATTCAGTATTATCCGGTATCGCATGAAGAACTGACGGAACTGCGGGAGGATTTCCTGCGCGGCCGGTTTGAAGCAGATATTACAGAAACAACCTTCGATCTGGGCGAATACCTGGCATTCCAGGAGTCAATTCAGGAAAGTGCTGCAGCGTTTAAAGAAAACCAGCAGGCAGCCTTTCAGGCAGAACGTGAACGCTGGAAAGAGCAGGGCATTGCGGAGCATATGGAAGATGACAGCGGAAATGCCGCCGTGCTTGAAGAAGAGCTGCCCGCAAATGAGACAGCTGTTCGCTGCTCGATGCCGGGAAGTGTATGGAAGGTCGAAGTGACGGAAGGACAGTACGTAAATAAAGGCGACGTGCTGGTAATTGAGGAAAGCATGAAAATGGAATTTCCGCAGCAGGCTCCCGAAGAAGGGTATGTAGCTTCCATACATGTGGAGCCCGGAGATGAAGTGCAGGCAGGGCAGTTAATCATCGGCCTGCGTGCAGAAAAAGAAAGCGGGGTGTCGGTTACATGACGGAACAATTAACGGTGCAGCAGCTGCTTACGGCTTATCGAAGCAAAAGCGCAGACCCCGGGGAAGTGGTCGACAGCATTCTCGAAAGGGCAGGAAAATATAAACACAAAAACATCTGGGTGCTGCCTCCATCTAAAGAGAGGATCCAGCCATATATTGACCGGCTGGCTGCGTTTTCGCCGGAGGAGCTGCCGCTGTGGGGCATACCGTTTGCGGTGAAGGATAATATCGACGTAGCGGGCTGGCCGACAACGGCTGGCTGCGAAGCATACACCTACATCCCGGAAAAGCACGCTTCCGTAGTGGAGCGCCTCGTGGATGCCGGCGCCATTCCAGTTGGGAAAACCAATCTGGACCAGTTTGCGACAGGGCTCGTCGGCACACGGAGTCCTTACGGAGAAACGCACAATGGCCAGAAAGATGAATTGATCAGCGGCGGCTCAAGTGCAGGCTCTGCCGTAGCGGTAGCGTGCGGTCTGGCTTCCTTTTCCCTTGGTACAGATACTGCAGGTTCCGGGCGGGTGCCGGCCGCGCTGCATGGGCTGATCGGGTGGAAATCGTCCCTTGGAGCCTGGCCGATCAGCGGCGTCGTACCGGCATGCGAAAGCCTGGACTGTGTGACAGTGTTTGCCTGGGACGTAAATGATATTCCCCTTGTGGATCAGGCAGCCCGGGGCATCGACCTGAATGATCCCTGGTCGAAGCCGTTCGGGGATTTAAAGAAGCAAAAGCCGAAAAAATGGCTCCTGCCGGAAGAAGTACCGGAATTTTACGGCCCATATGAAGAGCAGTACCGAAAAGCATGGAAAAAAACAGTCGAGCAGCTTGAAGAAGGACCAGAGGAAGTATCTTACGTGGATACGTCCATACTAAGTGAAGCGGCATCGGTACTGTACGACGGTCCCTGGATTGCCGAACGCTGGGCGGCACTTGGCTCATTTGTGGAAAAACACCGCAGTGACGTCTTTCCGGTAACCGAAAAAGTGCTTTCCAAAGGTGAAGGCAAGGCCTACGGGGCAGCAGAGCTGTTCGAAGCGATGCACCGGCTGCAGGAAATTAAGCACCGCACCGGGCAGTTGCTCGAAAATAGCGTTCTCGTGCTTCCGACATGTGGAGGAACGTGGACAAGAGAACAGGTCCGGAAAGACCCGGTACAGACAAACAGTGACATGGGGAAATATACGAATCACTGCAATCTGCTTGATATGAGTGCGATAGCGCTGCCTGCCGGGGAAGCAGCACCGGAGGTGCCTTTTGGAGTAACACTGTTCAGCCGTTCAGACGCAGAAAATCTGCTGATGGGAGCGGCAGAAAGCTGGCAGCGGACCGAACTTTCTTTGCTGGAAGAATCAGCCGAAAAGCTGATTGCCGTATGCGGGCTTCACATGAGAGGTTTTCCGCTTGAAACACAGATGACCGAACGCCGTGCTGAATTCGTGGAAGAAGCATCCACGGCCCCGGAATATAAACTCATACGCCTGAACAGCGAACCGGCTAAGCCCGGCTTAATACGGGAACAGGCGGGAGAAGAAATTGAGGTTGAACTGTGGCGGATGCCGATCGAAGAAGTAGGGAAGTTTGCCGAGAAGATTCCTGCTCCGTTAGGTATCGGCACGGTCAAGCTGAACGATGGACGCGACGTGATGGGCTTTATTTGCGAAAGCAGTGCTGAAGGAGAAGACATCAGCTCCTTCAAAGGCTGGAAAAACGCAGAGGCGGCCAAATCATCGATGTAAAAAGCCAATTATGTAAAATGTTTCGCAGGGAGGAGCATGCAGATGAAGAACATAGCTGACGAGGATTTGGACCATATGGAAAAGAATCCGGGAGACACAGCACCGCTCGAAGGGAAGGAGCTGGATAAACAGAAAATCAGCCGGGGGCAGCTGAGAAAAGGATTGATCAAATCATTTCTGCTGACTTCTATTGCTGTAATTGTTTTCTTTGTTCCGGTCGTAGTGGACGGAGAGACTGATGTCGTTTTCGGCTACTTGTACAACTTTCTTTTGAACCTTTCTGTGCCTTTTAGTTTGTGGCTGTTTACGGTAATGGTGCTTGCTAATGCCGTAACGAGCATTTACGTAAAGCTGTTTCCGGAACGCAGCGGAAGACTGCTAGATTACTACGGAGGAGACACAGGTGTACACATTTTCTTTTACGTGCTGGGCGCAGTCTTTATGTCAGTGTACGCTCTTCACGACAGCTTTGCCGGAGTCACTGGCCCGGAATGGATGGTGGGACCGGATACAGGCGGCACGATTATCCCTTCGATTGTGCTTACCGTTGGCTGGATCATTCCGTTGGCAGCTGTGTTTATGCCGCTGCTGTTAAATTACGGAGCGCTTGATTTTATCGGTTCGATCCTGGAACCGGTCATGCGCCCGCTGTTTAAGGTGCCTGGAAAAAGCACGATAGACGCTATTTCTTCTTTTGTCAGTTCATCTTCTGTTGCTATTTTAATTACAAGCAGTCTGTACCGGATGAATGTTTATACAAAGCGCGAAGCAATAGCAATTGCTACAAGCTTCAGCGCAGTCAGTGTCGGATTTGCAGTGCTTGTCATTAATACAGCAGAGCTAAGCCAGGATTTTCTGCAGGTGTACTTTTCCGGTATGCTGATTGCGTTCATTATTTCTTTCTTTATGATCCGGATTCCGCCCCTGTCGAAGCAGCCCGATGTTTATTTTGACGGACGGGAGCAGACGGAAGAAGAGAGACAGGGCGAGGCAAAGTTTGAATTTGGCATTATTCCGCGCGGCTTTCAGCGTGCTGCGAAAAGAGCTGAAACAGCCCGGCCGCTGGGTTCAGAAGTGAAGACGAGTGTGGCGGGAGCGCTCGGTGTGCTTCCCCGGGTGGTGGCAATGCTTGCTTCTATTGGTATTACCGGCCTGATTGTCGCTGAGTATACCCCGTTGTTTAACTGGCTCGGCATGCCGTTTATCCCGCTTTTAAATATTCTCGGTGTACCTAATGCGGCAATGATCGCGCCCTCGATCCCCGTAGGTATTGCCGAAATGTTTCTGCCGGTTCTGTTGATTGCAGGAGATTTAGCAGCACTTGAAGCAGGGGCGATTTATTTTGTAACGACGCTCTCGTTAGTACAGATTGTGTTCTTTTCTGAATCCATTGTTGTCATTAAAGCAACGAGAATGCCAGTAAAACTCTGGGAATTGGTCGTCTGCTTTTTTGAACGCACACTAATTGCGATTCCTATTATTGCTTTGTTTATGCATATGATGTACTGATCAAAAAAGACGCCTTTCGCGGGCGTCTTTTTGCATGCACTAATATTATTGAAAAATAGCGGTGTACTGAAAGCCGAGCCGTTCGTAGTTCTGCATGCGGTACATGTCGCGCGGGCTGTCCTCCTGGTCTGCGACAAGAAAGACCGCTTTATCCGGGAACAGGTTCATGGCAAATTGCTGCAGGGCATGGCCGATGCCTTTTCGCTGCAGTTCATCGTGCACGAACAGGTTATCCATTTCTACGGCATGGTCGCCGGCAATCAGTTCCACAAAGCCGGCAGGACGACCGTGGTAGTAGGCGATCAGATGAATAAACGAAGCATCATGAAACTGCTGTTCGAGCATGTGTTGTTTTTGAGCTGCATATGCTTCGCCGAGAGGGAGATCCTGCTCAAGCTGCATAGCGAGAAATACGGGCAGGTTTTCAACATCAACACGCTGAATCTCGCATCCTTCAGGGGCAGCTTTTCGAGGGAAGTCATCCGGCCGGATAGCATACAGCTCCATAACGCTTACATCATAGAGGGAACTGTGCAGGTACTGATTTAATGCCTGCGGCATCTCTGTATTCGGGGGGAAATGGAATTTTAAATGCTTTAAGCCCCGGGCCCTGTGAAAGTCGCGTAAATAGGCTTCGGTCTCCTGAAAGCAATCAGGCGCCGGCATCTGTTTAAATGAAATAAAATTGCTGTCGAAGTGATCCTTCCATTCCGTGGAATGGTAGTGGCGGTAATTGCGGTGGTCCTCGGTGAGCGTCCCCGGAGTATGCACGTGATGAAACGTAATAGGAAGCACGGGTATCAAGCCTTTCGGTGATGTAATAAAAAATTCTATTTTACGGGAGCCGTTACAATAATAATTGTACTTTTGTCTTTTTCAAAATTCCAGTCGATAAAGATGTCTTTCACCTCTGCCCTTGAAAGTTCGGTAAACAAATCCTCCTCCATAATTTGCGTAAGAAAATAATGGCGTGTGTCTCTCCGAGAGTCATGTAGGCTGCCTGTGGCCCTCTGCCGAAAGAGTCCCGGAGCAGCCGGCCGACATAGCTTGCGATGTTCTTCTGCTTCGCTTGAATATCAATCACTGGAACTCTCCTTTATTGTTAATTTTTTATAATATATTTCATAAAAAAGGTAGATATTTCATTATTTATATGATAATTTTGATATAATATTTACATGATTGTTGGAGATGAAGCCAACGGTTCATGACGTTTATCTTACGTACAGGTGCATAAAAATATCTATATCATCGGCCGCATGAGAAAAGACAGAGTGCTTTTTCTTCACAGCCAGTATCAAGAGGTTTCTTGGTGCTGGCTTTTTAGTCCACTAACCTCTGGAGAGGATGGAGAATATGGAGCTTAGGTATGCGTATTGGTGTGATAGAAAATTAAGCGAAGTTATCGTCGGACGGGAAACGGATTTGGATTATTTAAAGAAAAAAGGGTATATGATTTATTTCTGCCGTGACAATACCGAACTGTATAATGCGGTAAAAAGCTACCGGACGCAGGAGTGGATCATAACCGTATTATCTGAATTGCCGGAATTTTCCGAACTCCTTCATTGGGAATATGTGAGATAATAATATGCACAAAAAATACATTTATTTTCGTTCAATTACTATAACACAAAAGAGGGGATGAAAATATACAGATGGCTAAGAGAGCACAGAAAGAAGGCGTGCGAGGCTGCGGAAATGCTTTTGAATCACGGTTTCGAGTGACCGGTTATACAGGCTCGCTGCCGGATGATACAACGGGAAAATCAGGTAGTGCTCCCGGCTCCATATGTACTTCTTCCCTGAAGCGCTCACCTGCCGGATAGGGGAGGTGAAGTGGCTGCCGGCGGTATCCGGCATACGCGGTGAACGCCCGAAGAGCCGCCAGTACGGAGTGCGCCCCATTGGACAAAGAATCTTAGGCGCGGCCGAGCGGATCTCCCAATCGAGAAGCGGGGCATGGGCCATAATTTCCTTTTGATTCGGCGTGCGGTTGTATTTGCGCGGGGCACCGGAAGGCGTGTTGCCCCAGCGGTACGGACGGCTTTTGATCGTGCGGGTGACGTAAATGTCCTCCACCGGGAATGGAAGAAGCTCGATGTAGGAGAGAAACTGTCTGCCAGCGCGCCCGTCGTAGGGGCCGCCGCCCGTGATTTCCGTTTCTCCCGGAGCCTCGCCGATCATCATGACAACAGGGTCAGCCGGATTTGGCCCGTCGAGAAAGCCTTCACACCGGTGTCCCTCCATTCTTTTTTTCGCTTCTTCCACTGCAGCTTTCGGCAGCATATGTATTCCCTCCTGCATACGTCCTGACTTTTCTATACCCGGGCGCGAAATATTCTATACTTGTGATAGGATATATAAAGGAGGTGGGGCGTGTGCAGCAGAAGCACATCATGTGGTTTGACATTATTTTTTACGTCGTCTTTCCAATCTTCATTTGGAACATGGCGCGGGACTATACAGGTGATTATATAGCGATGCTTATATCCTCGGTACCGGGGATTATTTATACAGTTTACCGCTTCGTACTGCTGAAAAAGGTGAATACGTTCGGTATCTATATGATCGCCACCCTGATCATCGGCACCGTCCTCGATCTTATTGCCGGAGGCGGATTGCAGCTTTTATGGAACAATATTTACTACGATTTTGTTATGGGTGCATTTTTTATTTTAACAGTCATTTTTATGCGGCCGATCTGGCTCTTTTTCACCGTTGATTTTATGGAGCTTCAGGGTGGAGACCGCCAGCAGCTGAAAAAGCAGTTTTACGTGCGCAAATACTTATGGGTGTTTCAGGCGATCACGCTGTTTTTTGCCCTCCGGGAATTCATTCTTGGATTTGTGAAAATCTGGCTTGTGCAAAGCTACGGCGTGGAGGCCTTTGACGAAGGTATTATTCTGCGCCAGGTGCTTTCGTGGACAATGAGTTTTATCGCAGTTGTCGGGTTTATCTTTATTGCCAAATGGCTGCATGAAGACGGTATCGATGCTGGGGAAATCACAAACAGCGGTCAAGATGCCGAAAACGAAGAGAGAGACGGAGAAGCAGAGGAAGAAACGCCGGAAAACGAGCGGGAAAAAACATCTGAGCAAAGAACGTAAACGAAAAGCAGCCGGCGCCGGCTGCTTTTTTAGGTTTTTGGGTGTGGCGCGGCGGATGGAAACGGGTGGAAATGACTGCCGGAAATCGGTAAAATAGCAGGGACATCTTTGGTTTTTACAGAAAGTGGGCTGCATACATATGGATGAGTTCTCAGTATCGGTATTATTGTTTTTAATTGTGATCGGTTTTCTCGCCGCATTTGTCGATGCGGTAGTCGGAGGAGGCGGGCTGATTGCCATGCCGGCGCTTCTTTTCACCGGCATGTCACCGCAGACGGCGCTTGGTACGAATAAGCTCGCAGGTACGATGGGTTCCGGGACGAGCATGATCTCGTTTCTCCGGCACGGCCAGATTAATAAGCGCCTCGTGTTTACGCTTTTCCCACTGGCGTTTGTGGGTTCAGTCCTCGGCGTAATCGTCGTACAGCGGATTCCGCCGGATATTCTGGAGCCGATCATTTTAATTCTGCTTGTCGTCGTAACAATTTATACGCTCGCAAACAAAAATCTGGGCAGCCTGTCCACGTTTCAGAGCATCACCCGGAAGGTGTGGCTCGTCGGTGCGCTTGTCGCTGTGGTCCTCGGATTTTATGACGGCTTTCTAGGACCGGGAACGGGTTCGTTTTTGCTGTTTGCCTTTATTTTTCTTGGCTTCAACTTTGTCGAAGCTGCCGGAAATGCCAAGGTGCTGAATTTTGCAAGCAACATTGGCGGACTGCTTGCGTTTATCTGGTTTGATTCAATTCATTATGCGTACGGTCTGCCGATGGGGGCCGCGATGATTGCCGGCGCATATGTCGGGGCAAACGTTGCCATTAAAAAAGGATCGGCCTACGTGAAGATGCTGTTTATCATCGTGACCATCGCTTTAATCGCCAAAAACGCCTGGGATTATTTAATGTAAAAAGTCTTCAGACGAAGGCTTTTTTATTTTCCTTAAAAAATTTTTCAAAAAAAGTGATCCAATCAAAAACTTTGTGCGTAAACTGAGTAGTTCCTGCAAAAAAGCATCATGCAGGTAAAGGGGGCGGGCGGTATGAAGCAATGGATAGTAACGGCGCTTACAGCCGCTGTAATCTCTATCGCTGTTGGCTTTGGCGTCCATGCCCTCCTTCCTGCATTTTCTCCGCCGCCGGAAACAGAAGTGCTTTCGGGGGAGGGGGCGGAGGAAGAAACAGCTGCAGAAACAAAAGAAGCCCCAGCAGAAAAAGAAAACACGACCGGGGTGGAGGAAGCTTCTGTTTCCGCAACACAAGAGAACCTATCGATCTCTGACCCTGAGGAATTATCTGTTCCATCCATCGATGTCTCAGCTTCTTTAGAGCCGGTAGGAGTTCTGGACAATGGGCAGATGGGCGTGCCCTCGACCGAAAACGGGGTAGCCTGGTTCGAGCCGGGTCCGGAGCCGGGAGAGAAAGGCAATGCCGTCATGGCAGGCCATGTGGACAGTATTGACGGACCTTCTGTGTTTTACGAGCTCGAAACCGTGCAGGCAGGGGAAAAAGTCGGGGTGACCACCGAAGGCGGGCAGGAGCTTGTGTTTGAAGTGCAGCGGGTAGTGAGTTATCCGCGGGAGGAAGCTCCGATTGAGGAGATTTTCGGGGGCAGTGACAGCCGGAATTTAAATCTGATCACCTGCGCCGGCACGTTCGAACAGGAACATGGGACGCATGATGAGCGGCTCGTCGTTTACACGGAGCTTACAGAAGAAAGTGAACAGACGCTTTTGGAAGCAGATTAACACATCGATGGATATAAAGGAGAGCGATTGAGCAACCGGGGCCTCAATCGCTCTCCTTTTATTTGTGTTTGCCCGGCCGCGGTTGGGTTTGCCCTCCATCTCCGGTACAATAGAAGAAGCAGTGTGAACAAGTAGGAGGGAACCGAGATGAAAATAGTTGTATTTGGTGCGACCGGCAACACCGGGAAACGTTTTGTCCGCAAAGCATTAAAAGAGGGCAGTGAAGTAGTTGTGTACGCCCGCCAGCCGGAAAAATTATTGATTGATAATGAAAATTTAACTGTTCATGAAGGAAAAATTACGAACTACCAGAATGTCTATGACTCCCTGAAGGGCGCCGATGCGGTGATCAGCCTGCTCGGCCGTAAGGAAGCAGCGAAGGGAACACCGCTCAGCACAGGCATGTCCCATATCGTGAACGCGATGCAGGAGCGGGGCATCAGCCGTCTGGTGGCAGTCACGAGCTCGGATGTAAAAACCCCGCAGGACGGTACGTCCAAGCGGTTCAGCCTGCTCACCACCGGATGGAAAGTGGCGAAGTTTAAAGGATCGAATGAAAATGCGAATGCCGCTGATATTATCCGCCAGTCAAATCTGGACTGGACGCTTGTGCGGGTGCCGGTGCTTTCCGATAAGCCTTCCGGTGAAAACGCGCCGACCGTAGGCTATCCTGGCCGGCATGACTTGAAAAACAAGCTCTACCGCCAGACGCTGGTGGATTTTCTGTACGAACAGCTTGAAACGAGTGACTTCTCCCGGGAAGCTCCTGTATTAAGTAACTAAATATGCTAAAAAGCAGGACCGAAGTTTTTTCGGTCCTGCTTTTTTATTCTGTATTATCACTGCCACACATCTTTTGC
This sequence comes from Marinococcus luteus, assembly GCF_900106595.1. GTDB lineage: Bacteria > Bacillota > Bacilli > Bacillales > Marinococcaceae > Marinococcus > Marinococcus luteus. The sequence continues at coordinate 94,797 of NZ_FNNC01000003.1, read as the reverse complement.
GATGGTTACGACATGCTCGAGCTTTTTCCATTGTTCGTCTTCAGTCAGAACGTTACCTTCCTCTGTTGAAGCGAACCCGCACTGCGGACTCAGGCAGAGCTGCTCAAGCGGTACATATTCGGCTGCTTCCATGACCCTTGCTTTTACGTCTTCCGCGTTTTCAAGCTCCCCACTTTTGGAGGTGATCAGACCGAGCACGACCTGCACATCCTCGCGGTTAATGAAGCGGAGCGGTTTGAAATCTCCGGCCCGGTCGCTGTCGTACTCAAGGAAAAAGCCGTCTACGTTGACGCTGCCAAACAAAATATCAGCTACCGGCTCATAGCCGCCGGAAGAGATCCACGTAGAGCGGAAGTTACCGCGGCAGATGTGCATCGTAATTGTCATATCCTCCGGCTTGTAGGCGATGGCTTCATTGACCGCCCGTGCATGGCGTTCCACCAGGGAACGATGGTCGATGCCCTCCTGGTTCATCCGCTCCACCTGTTCCTCGGAGCACAGATATGCCCAGGACGTGTCGTCGAGCTGCAGGTAGCGGCAGCCGGCATCATAAAATGCCTGAACCGCTTTTTGATATGCCTTCGCCAGGTCATCAATCATGTCTCCCGGCCCGCTGTAAAGGTCGGTCTCAATCTCGCTTCGAAGGTGCAGCATGTTCGGGCTTGGAATCGTAAACTTTGCCTCGGTGCTGCCCGTGATCTGGTGAAGGTAGCGAAAATCCTCCAGCATCGGGTGCTTATCGCTGAAGTCAATTTTTCCGGTTACTTTAATGCCCCGGGCCTTCGTCTGGACGCCTTCAAACTGGATGCCGGAGTCTTTATCGTAAGCTTCCACACCAATTAAATCTTCAAGAAAATCAAAGTGCCACCAGGCGCGGCGGAACTCTCCGTCTGTCACAGCCTGAAGCCCTGTTTCTTTTTGCTTCTGAACGATGCGCTCGATTTCTTTATCCTCTACACGGCGCAGCTCGTCCGCAGAAATGGATTCATTCGCGTAGCTTTCCCGTGCTTCTTTAATAGAGGCAGTACGCAAAAGGCTTCCTACCTGATCTGCCCGGTAGGGAGCTTTTGTCCGCCAGGATGCTGATTGTGCCATACTTTCTCTCCTTTAAAAGCCATTGTTGAAATATCTTGAAGCTTATCAAAATTTTGAATAGAAGTAAATTGCTTCAGAGGGAAACGAGCCTTGAAATAATATATAAAAACAGTAAAAACAAAAGAAATAGGGCGATGCTTCCGGCAATCAGCGAAAAGAGGAAGCGTTTTTTATTTTTCTCTTCGGTATAAACGATAAAATACCTCAAGCCAGCGACTGTGAGACCTACTGGAACGATTAAAACGAGCGGGTGGGTGACATAGGCAAGAAGCTCGCTGGAGGTGAAAAAAAGCCGGATCGAAAGCAGTACAGCATAGACAGCCAAAACAGCGAGGGCAGAATTGATATAGGTGTGGGCACGTGTCGGCAAGCAAAAACATCCTTTGTATATATTTACTATTATTATTATCATAACCCCGGGTCTTTGTTAACGGGCAATGTAAAAAAGCCCGTGCTCTCTGAAAAGCGCGGGCTTTCGTCTGCTATAAAGGGATAACGTAAAAAAACACGGCAAAAAAATGGGCGGCGGAGCCGGCGAGAACAAAAAAGTGCCAGACGGCGTGATGATAGGGAAAACTCCGCCACATATAGAAGATAGTGCCGGCCGTGTACAATACGCCTCCAATAACAAGCAGCAGCAGGCCGCCGGAGGGCAGCGCACTCACAAGCGCCGGCCAGGCGATAACGATGATCCACCCCATGCCTATGTAAAAAACGGTCGACAGAATACGGAACCGCTTGGTGAAGAAGGCTTTAAAAATAATGCCGATGGCGGCAATGCCCCAGACGATGCTGAATAAGACCCAGCTTAAGGTGCCATCGATTGCATGAAACAAAAACGGCGTGTATGTGCCGGCAATAAACAGGTAAATGGCGGAGTGGTCAAAGACTTCAAACAAATCCTTGAGTCTGCCCGGTGGAAAGCTGTGAAGCAGGGTGGAGCATACGTAGGAGAGAAGCATGGATGTGCCGAAAATAGAAACGCTTACCACGTGTAGGGCGGAAGCGTTCATGGAAGCGAAAACGATCATAATAATAAGCGCAGCAGCGCTCAGCAGAGCACCGATGCCGTGCGTGACTGCGTTAGCGAATTCCTCCCGTCTGGTAAATGTGTGGGTTTGGTCCTGCATACGCCGCCTTCTTTCATTAAGAATAGTTTCTTCATTATAACTTATTTTCAGCAGAGTTTCGAACAGGCATAAATGGCTGTGGATTTGTTTGCCGGGTGGAAGAGGGCGGGTATGAGAACTCCGAACAGCTTTAACCAAGTGAGGAAAGAAGGGACCATAATGAAAGCAATAGGGTTTAAAAAACATCTTCCAATTGAAGAAGAAGCAAGCCTTGAAATGTTTGATATTTCCAAATCCGAACCAAAGGGCCGGGATCTGCTTGTGCGTGTCCAGGCGGTCTCCGTAAATCCGGTGGATACAAAAATCCGCGGAGGCAGTGAAGGCACGGAAGAAGCAGAGCCACAGATTCTTGGCTTTGATGCAGCCGGTGTCGTAGAATCGGTGGGCGGAGAGGCGTCGCTGTTTCAGCCCGGCGATGAAGTGTATTACGCCGGAAGCAATCAGCGGTCCGGATCCAATCAGCAATACCACCTGGTAGACGAGCGGGTAGTGGGAAGACGGCCTGCGCAGCTCTCCATGGCCGAAAGTGCAGCGATGCCTTTAACTGCTATAACTGCGTATGAAGCGTTGTTCGACCGGATCGGAATTGTACCGGAACGGAATCGCGGTGCGTCCGTACTCGTGTTAAACGGCGCCGGCGGCGTTGGATCCATTGCGATTCAGCTCGCCAAATGGGCCGGCCTTAATGTAGTCGCTACTGCTTCACGTGAAGAAACAACCGCCTGGTGCGAACAGATGGGTGCAGATAAAGTGATCAACCACCATCAGCCTCTGTTCAAGCAGCTCCAAGACGCAGGGTATGACGGGGTCGATTATATTCTCTGCTTTACCGATACGGCCCAGCACTGGTCGGGAATGGCAGAGTGCATTCGTCCGCAGGGAACCATCTGTTCCATTGTGGAAACAGAAGAGCCGCTTCCGCTGACCGACCTGCAGGCAAAAAGCGCTGCTTTCATGTGGGAATTTATGTTCACGCGGCCGATGTATCAGACGGAAGATATGATCAGGCAGCACGTCATTTTGGATGAGCTGGCTGACCTGTTTGACCAGGCGACGATCAAACCGACGTTGACGGAAACGCTGACACCGCTGAATGCCGAACAGATGAAAGAAGCGCACCGGCGGGTGGAATCAGGTAAAACGATCGGTAAAATTGTCCTCGAGCACTGGCAGTAAATGAAAAGAGCACCGCAGCCGGATCCGGCTGCGGTGCTCTTTTTTGAGTTTAGGAAGCGACTCCGAGAGGAGAGAAGATCACATAAAGGATGCCGATGCCGATAATCAGGCCGGCGGCAGCCGGTTTGGCATATTTCCACGGCACCATATCCACGGGCGCTTCGTTTTTGAATTCGAAAGGATGCTCCATCGGTTTAAATTTGCCGACGACGAGCATCACAATAACGCTGAGCGGAAACAGGACACTCAGTACATAAAGGAATTTGAGTTCTCCGATAATTATCGATTTCTGCTCAAACCCCTAATAAAAGACAATTGTATAAAAAACATGATAAAGATGATTTTCTTATATAAATACAAAAGTTGATAAAAAAGAAATGATAGCACTTACATGATAGAAATGAAAAATTCAATAGAAAAAATGTGACAATTTTGTGTCGTAAGCGTTTTACAGTCTAGACGTATAAAAGCCCAGCCTATAGAATAAGAACTCGTTGTGGGAAAAACAAAGTGAAAAATTTATTAACAATATATCAAGGAGGGATAACAATGATCGTACGCAATGGCCAAACGTTCCGCCCAATGGTGATGATTGCCATGTTTATGATTTCTACGTTCGCTATCGGTACTACTGAATATGTCGCCATGGGGATTTTGTCGAATGTCTCTGACTCTTTTGGCATCACTATTTCCGCCGCGGGTCTGATTGTCAGCATGTATGCGCTCGGCGTCGCCGTGCTCTCGCCAATTGCTATATCTCTTTTGGTGAAGTTTCCAAGGAAGTATGTATTAATTGGACTGATGCTGTTGTTTATCGGTTCAAGTGTGGCCAGCGCCCTGGCGCCAAATTACACGGTACTGCTGTGGGCACGCGTCTTTTCTGCATTGATGCACGGTCCGTTCTTTGCCATTGCGATGGTTATGGCAAGCGAAGTTGTCCCTCCATCGAAAAAATCCGGAGCGGTGGCTGCCATTAACGGCGGACTGACGATTTCCTTAATGATTGGCGTGCCGTTCGGTGCGTATATCGGAGATTTGTTTGACTGGAGAGTCGTATTTGCCGGGATCGCCGGACTCGGCGTTATCAGTCTGCTCGGAATTATCTTTTACGTACCAAACATGAATGCCGAAGAACCAACATCGATGAGAAAAGAGCTTGGCGTTTTCAAAAGAAAGCAGGTACTGTTTGCCCTTGCTATTACGGTGTTTGGTTATTCGGGTGTTTTTACCGCCTACACGTATATTGAGCCGCTGCTTCAGGATATAACAGGCTTTGGTCCGGTAGGTATAACGCTTTCCCTCTTTTTGTTCGGCGTCGGAGGCGTGCTTGGGAATATGCTGTCCGGGCGTCTGAACGCAGAGTCCCTGCTGAAGCCGCTGATGGTCGTAATGGCTTCCCTGACCGTGATTCTGTCGACGCTCACCTTAACGAGCACCATCCCATGGCTCGCACCGGTATCGGTGCTTCTGCTGGGAATGGGTGCCTTTGGTACGGTGCCAATTCTGCAGACTACGGTCATCCGGGCAGCAGAGGGCGCTCCTTCCATTGCAAGTGCTTCCGCGGTCTCTGCTTTTAACCTGGCGAACGCCTTTGGCGCCTGGGTCGGTGGTGTTGTGATCAGTCTTGGGCTGAGCCTGCCGCTGATTGGCATGGCCGGTGCTGTCATTACACTCTTAGGTCTGATGCTTTCGTGGCTGTCCTTCCGATCCAGTGAAAAAGATGTACAGGAAAGCAGACAGGGAGTACCGGTATCAGATTCTTACTAGGAAAACGTAAAAATCCGCACGCTCATTTTGGAGCGCGCGGATTTTTTTATTTAAAGGTTGGCGGCAATATCGGCAGTGTATTGGAAAGATTTCTTTTTTGCTTCAAAATCATAAATGTTGGTAATACCCATCAGTTCATCGAGCCCGAGCTTATCCCGCAGTTCACGCAGCTGTTTCTGCACGGCGTCCGGGGAGCCAATAACAGCGCGCCGCCGATTCTCCCGCACTTTTTCTCGTTCTTCCTGAGTCCAGGAGCCGGGTTTTACGCTCTCCGGGGCAGGCACTTTCGTATTTGTGCCCTTTTCGACATTTAAAAGCCACTGGTCCTGGCTCAGTGCCAGGTGCTCAGCCTCTTCGTCGGTAGCCGCACAGACAATAAATACACAGGCGGCGGTCACCGGACGGGGCTGCCGGTCGCTTGGTACAAAAGAGGAATGGTATTTACGGACCGCCAAGGCGCCCTGGTCCGGGCTGATAAACTGGCCGAACATAAAGCCGGCACTTTGTTTGCCGGCATCCCGGGCGCCCCGCTCGGATAAACCAAGCACCCAGGTTTCCGGCAGGGAGCTGCTCATCGGGGAGGCTTTAATTGAAGCATAGGGATGATCTCGGGGCAGGGAGCGGTCAATAAACCCCTGGACTTCCTGAAGAAGGCGGGGGAAGGCGGACAAACTCTTTTTATTGCCATCTGTCAAGGCTTCCCGGATCGTGTTGCCCCCGCCGGGAGATCTTCCGATGCCAAGGTCAATCCGGCCGGGAAATAAAGCTTCAAGCACTTTAAAATTTTCCGCTACTTTGTATGGGCTGTACTGCGGGAGCAGGACGCCTCCCGAGCCAATACGAATGCTTGTGGTGACGCTTGCGAGGTGCGCCATCAGAATTTCCGGCGATGAGCCGGCCAGGCCGCTGGTGCTGTGATGCTCGGCAACCCAAAAGCGGTGAAAGCCCCAATTCTCCGCCAATTGAACGAGTTCACGGGTGTGTTCGAAGGCTTTTTCGGGGTTCTCGCCTTCTGCAATCGGTGACTGATCAAGAATACTGATATTCATGCGTTTTCCTCCAACTAAACAGAATGCTTTTCTATGCTAGTCCAGTGTAAAAGAAAAATGAAAAAATCTACAGTAAATGAAATGGGGAAGAGCAATGAGCACAGAATCGACCCGCCGTTGGATTCAGCAGGTGTACGACATAGAAGCAGCTTCACCCGGGCAACGAGGAGCCGGGCTCTGCAGCTTAAGGGACAAAGAAGGATCGGAGTGGGAGCTTGTGACCGGAGAGCTTGTACTCCCGGAGAATGAAACGGTCCGGTGGCTTGAGGCTGAGAACGATATCAGCATAAAAAAGACAGTAGAGGGAGATAAACTGGCGGATGCCGGGGAGGCAGGCCGGGCCTATATGTATCAGAAGAAACCGGTAAGCCGTGGGAACGCTCGAAAGGGAGAAGCAGACTACCAGCAGCTTGGCGCCTGCCTGGCAGCAAAGCACCGCAGCTGGCAGGAAAAACTGCCGATGAACGGCAGAGACAGCGTTTCACTGGCGGAGCAGACTATAAAGGCAGAATACCGGCAGATGAAAATGCTGCTTCCGAAAGGCCAGACGATGATCCGGCAAAGTATCAATGCCCTGTGTCCCGTGATCGAGCGAGTTCTTCAGTCGGATGGTACAGGTTTTGTTTTCAGAGAAATGAATTGGGAGCAGGAGAATATGGGGGAAGGAGTTCTGTTTCCGGGAGCGATGCCGGGGGTTCATGTAAGCTTATATGATCTTGCTTCGCTGCTGCGGGCCATTCTTCTTTCCTTTTCCGGCGAACGGGACTATCAGCCCTTTGCCCGGATGGTTTTTAATGAACTGCTTGCCGGTTATGATAGCGTACGAAGCATACCGCTGTCTTCGCTGCAGCAGTTTGCGAATATTCTGGAATGGCATGATCTGTATCAGTATGCACTCCTCTGGCAAAAAGCTGTCACGGGGACAGAGGCGGCAGTCAGAGTGAGGGAGCAGCTCAGGCTTGAGCACCGGCTGCCGTTGCTGGAAATTTAAAAGCGGGACTTACTTCGGGGGGATCATCGCAAAAATTTCACCGCTTTCAAAAATGCGGATCACTTCATCAAGCCATTCATAATAGTTGAGCGCGTAATTGATTTTTTCAAGATCGTGCTGAAGCACGTCGATAAGATAGGGATCCTCCGCTTCCTCCAGAAATACTTCAAAATCCTCTTTGGCGCGGCGGGCTGCTTTTTGATTATTATCCGAAGCTTCCCGCCACCGGTTCACAAAAACGGAGGTAAACGATTGATACCAGTCGTCATTGGATTGGTAGAGGTCTTTACGTACCCCTTTTTCCCATACGCGTTCGACCATTCCAGCATCCATAAGGGCCCGTATGCCAGTGCTCATACTCATTTTACTCATGCCCAGCGCTTCACTCATATCGTCGAGTGTCATGGGACGATCGGCAAACAACATGGTCCCATACAGGCGTCCATTCGTATCGGAAACGCCGTATAAGCCCATATTCTGGGCAATCGTGGAAATGAACTGGTTTTTCGCTTCATCCAGCCTGTTTTGAATATGCTGCTGTTCCGTTTCCATACAGGACCCCCTTTTTGCATGTATGCTTAAAGTTTAGCAAACTGCTGTAAAATAAAAAAATTGAATATTAGGTCGTTAGCTCTTCTAATCAGCAGGTAATAATAGATATAAGTATATAATGTATGTACAGTATATACTTTACGCTCAAAACAGCCTCATATGGCGTGATAAAAGTTTTGTAACTTTTAGCCTAATAATATATAGTAAAAGAGTGATAATAAATACAGACACAGACATAGTAAACGAGGTGTGAAACGTTGGCGAAGATACAAGTGGAGGACTTAACCAAGGTCTTCGGAAAACGCCCAAGCCGTGCAATTAAACTGCTGGAACAGGGAAAATCGAAGGATGAGATCCTGGAAGAAACGGGCTGCACGGTCGGCGTGAACCGGACCAGTTTTTCGGTGGAGGCCGGAGAAATATTTGTCATTATGGGGCTTTCCGGAAGTGGAAAATCGACTCTTGTGAGACTTCTGAACCGGTTAATTGATCCGACCGAAGGAAGCGTCTGGGTGGACGGCGATGATCTGGCCCGCATGGACGATAAAGGGCTGAGAAAGATACGCAGGGAAAAAATGAGCATGGTTTTCCAACAATTCGGACTATTTCCGTTCCGTACAATCCTCGATAATGTGGCATACGGTCTGGAAATCCAGGGACTCGAAGAGGAGGAGAAAAAGAAAAAAGCAGATGAAGCTCTGCAGCTGGTCGGCCTCGGCGGCTATGGCAACATGTATCCGGATGAGCTGTCGGGCGGGATGCAGCAGCGCGTCGGCCTGGCGAGGGCGCTGGCGGCGGATACCGATATTCTGCTGATGGATGAAGCTTTCTCCGCGCTTGACCCGCTGATCCGGAAGGAAATGCAGGATGAGCTGCTCGAGCTGCAGGGCCGGATGAAAAAGACGATTGTGTTTATTACCCACGATTTGGATGAAGCGCTCCGGCTCGGCGACCGCATTACGATCATGAAAGACGGACGGATTGTTCAGATCGGCACGCCGGAGGATATTCTTCAGCATCCCGCCGATGACTACGTGGCCAAATTTGTGGAAGACGTGGACCGCTCCAAGGTATTTACCGCAGAAGCTGTCATGAAACGTCCGGAAGTGCTTACGATTGATAAGGATGGGCCGCGGGTGGCGCTGCAGCGTATGAAAAAAGAAGGTATTTCAAGCCTGTATGTAACCAATAAAGACCGCACGCTGCTCGGCATTGTCCATGCGGATGAAGTATCGGATTTGGTTGAGCAGGGATCCGAAGATATTCGAAGCGTACTGCATGAAGACGTGCCGACGGTGCAAAAAGATACTGTAGTCAAGGAAATGATCGAGCTGCTTACATACAAAAACACACCAGTAGCCGTAATTGATGAAGAAAACAAAATTGTAGGTATTGTTGTAAGAGGCTCCGTCATGGCGCTGCTTTCCGGGAAGGAGGTGTCGGCCGTTGAGTAACATCACGCCGCTGCCGCTTGCTGACTGGATTGATGCGTTTGTCGAATGGCTGACCCAGGCCGAATTTATTTTTGGGCCGCTCACCGACTTTATTGGCTATCTGATCAGCGGGTTTGAATGGTTTTTCGGGATCTTTCCGCCGTGGCTGCTGCTCCTGATTATGGTCGGGTTGACGTTCTGGTTTGCTGGAAGAAAAATCGGGCTGACCGTATTTGTCCTGCTTGGGCTGCTGCTCATCTGGAACCTGGGCTACTGGGAGGACATGGTGCTGACGCTTGCGATTGTACTGACCGCCGGAGTGATTTCCATTGTTATCGGGGTGCCAATGGGCATCTGGATGTCAAGAAGCTCGGCGGTCGAGGGCGCGATCAAGCCGGTGCTCGACTTTATGCAGACGATGCCCGCCTTTGTGTACCTGATCCCGGCAGTTGCCTTTTTCGGGATTGGTATGGTGCCGGGCGTCGTCGCTTCGGTCATCTTTGCGATGCCGCCGACGATCCGTTTTACGAACCTCGGGATCCGGCAGGTGCCGACCGAAATCATCGAAGCGTCGGAGGCCTTCGGATCGACGGGCAACCAGAAGCTGTTTAAGGTGCAGCTGCCGATGGCGAAAACGACAATCATGGCCGGGATTAACCAGACGATCATGCTGGCGCTGTCGATGGTCGTCATTGCCTCGATGATTGGGGCGGACGGCCTTGGGACGGCGGTGTACTTTGCGGTCGGCCGGAACGATGTTGGTGGCGGCTTTGAAGCGGGCCTCGCAATCGTGATTGTGGCGATCATTCTGGACCGGCTGACGCAGGGCATTGGGGCAAGTAAACGAAAATAGGTATACCTTCCGGAACAGGGAGTATCCATACAATTAAGAACAAAAGGGGAGTAATTCACATGGAAAAATTATGGAAAAAAGCTGGTTTAGGTGCAGCCGGGATTTCAATGGCGGCGGTGATGACCGCCTGCGGTGGCGGTGGCGGCGGAGATTCAGAAGATTCCGGCGGTTCTGACGATTCCGGATCGAGTGAAGAATCCTCTTCCGGCGGCAGTTTTGGTGAAGAAGTGGACTACACGATTACCGGTATTGATGCCGGCGCTGGTATTATGTCTCAAAGCGAACAGGCTATCGAAGATTACGGCCTCAGCAACTGGAATCTGCAGTCGAGCTCCGGTGCGGCGATGACTAGCGCACTCGGCGATGCGATTGAAAATGAAGAGCCAATTATTGTTACCGGCTGGACCCCGCACTGGAAATTTGCGGAATACGACCTGAAATATCTGGAGGATCCGGAAGGCTCATTCGGTGACGGTGACGATATTCATACCGTCGTACGCCAGGGACTCGAAGAGGATATGCCGGGAGCGTATCAGTTCCTCGACCAGTTCCAGTGGGAAGCGGAAAACATGGAAGAGATTATGGTAGAAATTCAGGATGGCACCGAGCCGGCTGAAGCCGCTGCTACATGGGTGGATGAAAACGAAGATATGGTATCTGAATGGACCGACGGTGTGGAAGAAGTCGACGGCGAAGCGATTGAACTCGTTTATGTGGCCTGGGACTCTGAAATTGCTTCAACTAACGTAGTCGGAGAAGTGCTCACCGATCTTGGCTACGACGTAACGTTAACCCAGCTTGAAGCTGGACCAATGTTTGCGGCCGTTGCTGATGGAGAAGCGGACGGCATGGTTGCCGGCTGGTTCCCGAATACACACGCAAGCCAGATGGAAGAGTACGGCGATGACTACGAAGACCTTGGTGCGAACCTCGAAGGCGCCATTACCGGCCTGGTCGTTCCGGAATATATGGATATTGATTCCATTGAAGATCTTGAAGCAGAGGAATAAGTATAACGGTAAGCCGGAGCTCTCAGGAGCTTCGGTTTTATTTTTGTCCTCATGCATACCAAATGCCCGCAGGCGTCTGCCTGCGGGCATCAGGAAGTGGCACAATTATGAACCGGGCCAGCAGATATTCCTGGCTTCAGATGGTCCAATAATCGAGGTATGGGGTGGGTAGTAATGATATACCCGTTTTCCCCCGATTTAATCTGCCTGATTGTAAAAATATAAAAATTCCGCTGATAAAAAGCGGCATTCGATTTATTCTGTACCGAAATATTGTTTTGCTTTTTCCAGATACGGTTCTGTTTCCGGTGTCAGTTCAGTATCCTCTATGATAGCTTCTACGGGACAGACAACTACACAGGCACCACAGTCGATACAGACGTCGGGATCAATATAAAATTGCTCTTTTCCTTCTTCAATACAGTCTACAGGACAAACATCCACGCATTCCCCTGCTTTTTCCTCTATACATGGCGATGTAATGACGAATGCCATTTTGGTTCACCTCTTTTCAAAGTATTTCAAGAGATTTATGATTACGCGCCGAAAAACTGTCTCTCCATTGAAGAAAGCCAGCGCCTAGTAAGAAACCTCTCTTTCTCTAGTGTAAAACATATAGTGTTCCTTTACAATTACTTGGCGATAAGTATAATAGGTTGTGAGTCTAAAATTGATTAAACATATTAAAATACTATGAATTATAAAAAAAGGGAGGTGACGGCGTGTCCTGGGAGATTGTATGGGTGCTGATTATCGTATTGGTGATGGTTGGTGCTTTGATGAAGGAAATAGCACGGCCGGGTATTATTTTTTTATTCGTCCTTTCTCTGCTGCTTATCACAGGGATTATTACACCACAACAGGGGCTGAAGGGGTTTGCCAACCAGGGCATGCTGACCGTAGGCCTTCTTTGTATTGTTGCAGGTGCTGTCCAGCAGACCGGCATCGTGGACCGGTTCGTTGAAGGAGTACTGAGCAAAGGCCGCACCCCTAGAGGGTCGCTAATGAAAATGCTCGTCCCCTCGGCGCTCATGAGCGGTTTTCTGAATAATACGCCGATTGTAGCGACGTTTTCGCCGCTTGTGAAACGGTGGTGTGAGAAATACGATCTGGCGCCGTCTAAATTCCTGCTTCCTTTATCCTATGCCACGATTATCGGCGGAACGATTACACTGATAGGAACGTCCACGAACCTCGTAGTGCACGGACTCCTGCTGGAGCGGGGATACGCGGGGTTTCATTTTTTTCAGCTCGCATTAATCGGCATACCGGCGACAATTGCTGTCACCATCTTTATTTTAACGATTGGTATAAAGATTCTTCCGGACCGGAAGCCGCCGCTGTTTTACCAGAAGGAAGGCCTTCGGAAATACATGCTCAAGCTCGAAATCACACCAGATTATAAGCATCTCGGAAATACGCTGAAACGGGCGGGCTTTATTAATGATCCGTCTCTGCAGCTGCTGGCTGTGGTGCCAAACGGTGAAGCAGAAAGCAGGGAGGACGGTGAACACCACATTCTTGAGCCGGGCGACTGTCTGGTTGTATACGGAGATCTCACCCAGGTAGCGATGCTCGAAAATACTGACGGTCTCTATATTAGAACGGAAACGAGTGAGAAAAAAACGGCTGGAGAGCCGAAGGACCGCAAGCTGATGGAAGTAATGGTAACCCACTACTCCAACATTTTATTTACGAAGCTAAAGGACATTTTCTTTGACCAGCGATTTGATGCTGCGATTATCGGCATTCATCGTTATGATGAGAGCTATTCTCCTGAAATGAAAGAAATGGTCGTAAAGCCTGGGGATACACTCCTGCTTTTGGCTGGACCGGAATTTGAACAAAAAACGAGCGCTCATAATGACTTTCATGTCCTGAAAAACAGCGTGAATCCTTTTTTGAAGGGCCCGAGGTGGAAAAGCTGGCTGCCGCTTGTCATGATGATGCTCATGGTCGGTCTGGCTGCCCTGCAGATTATTCCTATTTTCTATGCAGCGCTGCTCGCCGTCGCCGGGCTGCTCCTGACAGGGTCGCTTTCGCTTAAGGATGCTCACCGGTATCTTCCATATGAAGTACTGATCGTCATTGCCGCTGCCTTTGGGCTCGGGGAAGCGATGATGAGTACGGGAGCTGCACCACTTCTTGCAGAGCGGATGATTGACTGGTTTATGCCCTTCGGAGTGCTTGGGGTATTTACCGCCCTGTATGTTCTGACAAATGTGTTTACCGAAGTGGTAACCAACAATGCGGCGGCCATCGTCATGCTTCCTGTGGCGCTGGAAACAGCGGATATTTTATCTGTCTCTCCGCTGGCGGCTGCGGTAATTGTCGCGATTGCAGCGTCCGCGAGCTTTATTACACCGATCGGCTACCAGACGAATCTGTTTGTGTATACGCAGGGCGGCTACCGGTTCACGGATTTTATGAAAATCGGCGTGCCGGTGAGTCTGATTGTTATGGTCATTACTATCAGTATTACATGGACGGTATGGGGTTAAAGGGTGGAAAAGTGCCAGCAGGTTTTTTATACTGAAAATAAAAAAGAAAGAAGGTAAGCACCTTGGATATACGTGCAGAAAGTCTCTCTGCGCATAAATGGCTGTTTGCACTGCCGCTTGCAGGTGCTGTACTAACTATTCTCATTTCAACTTCCATGCCGTATCAGCAGCAGGACATTCGTCCGTGGCTCGAGCACATCCCGTTTGAGTGGCTGCAGCCTTACGTGTCTGTGCCGTCCTTTTCCTATGGCGGGGATCCGGTGAGCGTAGCTGCATCCGGCGTGGAAGGCTATGTGGAATTTTTTATCCGCAAGGCAAGCCACGTGTTTATGTTCACTGCTATATTTCTGGCGGCTCTGCTCGCAGTGTACCCGTACCGCTTTCCATTTTGGGGAAAGCTTGCAGGGGCTTACGGGTTTGTATTTATGTTTGCCCTTCTTGACGAGTTCCGGCAGCACTTCAGCCCGGACAGGCATGGCATGTGGCAGGATGTTGTTCTCGACATGACCGGGGTATCCGCTGCAGCGGTGATTGTTGTTTTGTGCTGGCTGTGGAGGTACGGCTCGCGGTTTATGTAAAAAGTCCCCTGCAGAGGAATGCGGGGGACTTCGTTTGTGAAAGAGGGGGTAACGCGGGGGAGATAAAGCGAGGGGGCTGTTACATGCCGGCAGGGAAAGGTTCAGTGCTTAAGCCGATGCTTTCCGGCGGCGCGTCAGAGGCGCCTGGTTGCAGCTTTAAAAATCGGACGTCTTCAGCGTTTACTTCAACCACCTGCACGCGCTTGTTGTCCTTGTTATCATACAGCCGGGTATTAATTCTTCCTTTCACGCCGACCATAGCGCCTTTGTGGCAGTATTCGCACGTCGTTTCCGCCTGGCGCCGCCATACGGTGACAGGCACAAAATCGGCGTCGTATTCCCCTTCCTGATTGCGAAAGGACCGCTGGACCGCAAGAGTGAAGTTGCATACCGGGGTCCCGTCTTTCGTATAGGTTAATTCGGGATCGCGGGTGAATCTGCCAACAAGCGTCACCTGGTTAAACATGTAATCACTCCTGAATAATTAGTGGGTCTGGGTTACAGACGTGTGGTATAAAAATCGGTGAAAATATTCATGTCTTGGAGAAGGAAAAAATGCGAGGGTGCGATCGAGGGATAAAAAGGGGTGTCTCGGGGCGTATTCGGACTGCGGCGCAAGGTAGTCCCGGGCGCTGCACCACCGGTACGTGCCGGGATAGGGATGATCCAGCTTCTCAGAGGGAAGCAGATGTATCCGGCGGCTCTGTTCAAAAAAAGACGTTTCGTCCGGGAGAAGTTCGGAATGGTAACGGGACTGAAAAATGGGACCGCCGGTTTCATAATGGCGTCGGTAGTGCATAGCATAGGAAGCATGCAGCTCCCGCATAATAGTGGAGATGGAGACGTACGTGGATTCGGCCAGCAGGTGAATGCTGTCGGGAAGCAGACAGTAAGCGTGAAGGTCGAGCTTCGTGGTATTGATTACTTTGGCTAATAAGTATACGTATTGTTTATAGTCTTTTTCATCGGGAAATAATGTGCGGTTGGA
Organism: Marinococcus luteus; assembly: GCF_900106595.1. Lineage (GTDB taxonomy): Bacteria > Bacillota > Bacilli > Bacillales > Marinococcaceae > Marinococcus > Marinococcus luteus. Next base: position 79,674 of record NZ_FNNC01000003.1, on the reverse strand, counting down.
AGCCCCAGCTGCAGTAATGTAATAGACGGTGCCTGGAAACCAAAGGCGTTCTTCCCGGGGCACGGGCATACACCTCTTTCGTTAAAAGTTTGTAGGGAGTATTTCACCAAGAGGAGGGGGTTGGTGAAAATAAGGTCGCAGACAGGACCTTGGGGGCAGAAAAAAACGCGGTTGCGCCTCCTTTCGTGTTAGAATATAACTACTATACCATATATTCCAACAAAAGGAAGAAGCAGAATGTGACAACACTTTGGGACCCCTGACCCTGCTTTGGAAAATTTAAGCAGGATGATTTTGTTCCATGTATTTGTATTTCCTATTTACTATGGTATGTTGAATACAGCTTGATTTGTCTTGTATTTGACATGCGTGGAAGGCACGCAGCACAGTTATCAAGGAGGAAAAAAGATGAAAGTACGTAAAGCAATTATTCCGGCCGCAGGGCTTGGAACGCGTTTTCTGCCGGCCACAAAGGCGCAGCCGAAGGAAATGCTTCCGATCGTGGACAAACCAACTATTCAATACATAGTAGAAGAAGCGATTGCTGCCGGTATTGAAGACATTATTATCGTAAGCGGACGCGGCAAGCGTGCGATTGAGGACCATTTCGACGTTTCGTATGAGCTCGAACAGACACTTGAAAAGAAAAACAAAACGAAGCAGCTCGAGGAAGTCCAGCAGATTTCCAATATGGCAAATATCCACTACATCCGCCAGAAAGAGCCGAAGGGCCTCGGACACGCCATCTGGTGTGCCCACCGTTTTATCGGGGACGAGCCGTTTGCTGTTTTGCTTGGTGACGATATTGTGCATTCAGATGAGCCGTGCATGAAGCAGCTCACAGACATCTTTGATAAGTACCAGAGCTCGGTCGTCGGTGTGCAGCAGGTGCCGGATCAGGACGTTTCCAAGTACGGCATCATTGATCCGAAAAGCGAGGAAGAACCCGGCGTACACAAAGTCCAGGGCTTAAAGGAAAAGCCGGACCTTGCGGATGCACCGTCCAACTACGCGGTAATGGGGCGTTACGTTCTGACACCGGAAATCTTCGACATTCTCGAAACGCTGCCGCCGGGATCCGGCAATGAGATTCAGCTGACGGATGCGATCACGAAGCTGAATGAAAGCCAGGACGTGCTGGCTTATGAATTTGACGGCGTACGCTACGATGTCGGCGACAAATTCGGCTTTGTTAAAGCGACGATCGATTTTGCCCTCGACCGGGAAGATCTGCGCGGACCGCTTGAGGATTACCTGCAGAACAATATTCTGCAAACCGAAACGGATAAAAAGTAATCATGCTGGACGAAAAAGTCGGCGGGCACTGTCCCGGCGGCTTTTTTGCGTAAAAAAAAGAGCCCGCCCGGGGCTCCTTCGTTACGCGTTGTTTTCATCCTGTTTCTTTTTAATCGGATAGGCTCTCCATTTGGAAAGGTCGATTTCTTCTTTTTTCAGCAGACGGTGCGGAAAAACAAACGTCCATGGCCGGCTTGAGAACGGCTGCACGGCAAAATTGTCGAGCTTGAACCCACCCCGGGCGATGACTTCTTCGTGCGCATCCTCCACCTGCAGCGGGACGTTGTCGAGCTTGAGCTCATTGTTGCCCCCGTTGCGGATGAGAAGCGTCACATGCAGGTCACCGTTTTCCGACTGCACGGCGCGCATGCCCATAAAGTTGACCTCACCGGGACGCGGAGGTTTCATGTCGCGGATCATATCCTTCAGCTTGTCCACCTGCTGCTCGCTGAGCGCATTTTTCCAGCTGTCGGCAAGGTCAAGGTGGTGTTCGCGCTTTGGCTTGTCCACGTGAAAGCCGATTTTCCATCCGTCTTTAGGAAATTCCTGCTGAAGCTGTTCCTTGGGCGCGAAATAAAAGTTCCACGGCCGGGCGCTTCTTGGCGGAATGTCGCCGACACCGCTTAAATCCACTTTCTTTTTCGCGATTACCTTATTGTCATTACTCATCAGGAGCACCGTGGACTGCTTCAAACGGATAGCTTTTTCTGCGCCGTTGCGGATAAAGGCGGTGACAAGCATCAGGCCGTTTTCATCCCGCTGTGCACTGATACCCGATAGAGCCACCTGTCCGGGCTTCAGACGAGGTGCCTCACCGTTTAAAAAGCGCAGATAATATTCATCCTCTTCCGGAATTTCGGCTTCCGGATGCAGGCTGAGAGTCGTTTCTACGGTCCGCCCACTGTCATCGTGTGCTTCGTCTATGGTTTCCTCATCAGCCGGGGTCTGGTCTGCCATTTCGTCTGGTTTGACAGCGTCACCCTGGGACGATTGCTTTTTTTTACCGAATAAAGCCATACTTTTCACCCTTTTATAAATGTCATAGTTATAAAGTTCGTTATATAAATGTACCGGCGTTAAAGATAGTCTGTACGTCCTTTCAGTATATCATTCTGCCGAAGGACTTTTAAGGGGGATATCCAAATGCAAGTTAATATTCCCGAGGGTCTTTTTCCTGTACAATTACTATATACAAGTAAAACAAATAATAAATGAACAAATAGAGGAGTTATGCACATGAAGGGTCTGGTCGGCACGGCGGTGTTAGTGGCTCTGTTGGCAGCGTTTGTAGTTTACAGCCCGGCGGATTCTACCTGGGGCGGGGTGAAAGACCGTATCGAAGAAGCAGGCGGCACGACATACGAAGGGACGGAAACGCAGGGCGAAAGAATGGCGCTGTTTTTATCCAATCTGCTCGGTGAAAACCTGCAGGCGGATGAAAGCAGCGGAGGCGCGCCGGAGGCAGGTACCGTGGAAACGGAAGTGCCTGAAGGGACAGGAGACTGGGAAATTGCAGGCGTAAGTATTGGAGACAGTCTCGAAGAAGTGGAAGCGGCGCGCGGGGAAGCGAAGGACGTGCAGGCCGGCAGTTATTCGTTCGATTGGCATATTTATTACGACGGTGATTATGAGCAGTACGCCCAGTACGGGATTGAGGACGGACGCGTAGTAGCGCTTTATTCCAACCAGCAGACGTGGCAGGATGATGAAGGAAACGGTTGGGGCACCGGACGCAGTGTTATCCAGGATACGTACGGAGAATCCATGGAGACGGTCACCCGCGGGAACATCCGCACGGAAACGAATGAACAGCAGCAGGGCGTCTATGAGGTGGAGGAAGGCTTTGCGACCTTTTTCTATGACGTCCATGAAGAAAACAGGGTGAATGCTCTGCTGTTGGTGGATAAAGAGGTGGAAAGGAACTCGTCGTTCTATACCGAAGAGTCCGAAGAAGTGCGGGAGTCGTATGAACGGCTCGTATGGCATTTAACCAATGCCCAGCGTGTGCAGCTCGGCCGGGACACGCTCACCTACAATGAGCCGGTGGCAGCTGTCGCAAGAGCGCACAGTGAAAACATGGCTGAAAACCAGTTTTTCGATCACGTGAATCCGGAAGGGCAGTCTCCGTTTGACCGCCTGGAAAGTGACGGCATACGGTACGTGCAGGCTGCCGAAAATATTGCTTCCGGCCAGCGGTCTCCGCTGTATGCGACGGCCGGGTGGATGAATTCGTATGAAGGGCACCGCGAAGCGATGCTCGGCAATTACGACGGTCTCGGTGTCGGAGTGGCGTTTGACGACGAAAACCGTCCGTTTTATACGCAGAATTTTGTTAGTCCAAGCAGGGAGTGATAGATGAATGCCGGCAAATATAGTGGTTGTTGGAAGTATTAACATGGATCTGGTCACAACAGCAAAACGAATGCCTTCCCGGGGAGAAACGATCCTCGGGGAAGGTTTTCATACATATTTTGGCGGAAAAGGGGCCAATCAGGCAGTGGCCGCAGCCCGCCTCGGTGCCCGGGTGTCGATGGTCGGAGCGGTTGGAAGCGATGCTTTCGGAACAGAATATTTGGAGCATTTGGGGACGGAAGGCATCAATACAGAGCACGTCCGCACGCGTTCGGGCGTGGCAAGCGGTGTGGCTACAATTATTGTATCTGAAGGAGACAATTGCATTATTGTGACGCCGGGGGCGAATGCCACTCTCAGTTCCGGGGATATTGAAAAAAGCCGGTCCCTCCTGAGAGAGGCAGATGTGGTGCTCGTACAGCTTGAAATCCCGGCACCGGCAGTGGAAAAGGTGCTTCAAACCGCTGAAGAGGAGCAGACGCCGGTTATTTTAAACCCGGCGCCCATGCAGCCGCTATCCCCGGCTTATTGGGATAAAGCCGCCTACCTGACACCGAACGAGAAGGAGTTTGAACGGCTGCAGGAGGAGTGGCCGTCGATTGCCGGCCACAGGGAAAATGTGGTGGTAACGAAAGGGGCGGCGGGAGTATCAATCCTGCGTGCAGATGGCAGAGAGAGCGTAATTCCTGTGCGCACGGCGGACGTGCGTGACACCACAGGGGCCGGTGATACGTTTAACGGAGCGTTTGCAACAGCAGTGGCCGAAGGGATGCCCCTCGAAGATGCCTGCTGGTTTGCCAACGCTGCTTCAGCGATTTCTGTCGAAAAAGAAGGAGCCCAGACCGGGATGCCGGTACGGGCGCAGATCGAAGGCTGGGACCTTTAACACGTATGCAGAAGTGAATGTAGAATAATTGGTAAAATATGATACAATAAAATCTGACAATCACGCTTAAACGTAAGCGCTCATTCACACGTATATTAAAGTACGAAAATACAGAAATTAAAGGTTGGGAAAACGTATGAAGCTAACAGTAGTAGGTACCGGCTATGTCGGCCTTGTATCAGGAACAAGTTTTGCAGAGCTTGGCAATGACGTGATCTGTGTGGATAAAATTCCGGAGAAAGTGGATCGGCTGAATAATGGGGAGATCCCGATTTATGAACCGGGTCTGAAAGAGTTGGTAGACTCAAACCGTGCAGCCGGACGTCTGCAGTTCACGACAGAGCTTCAGCCTGCCGTCCAGGCCTCAGACGTGGTGGTTATTGCTGTCGGCACACCGGAATCGGAAACAGGAGCAGCCAACATGTCCTATGTGTACGGCGTAGCGGACGAAATCGGGGAAGCGGTGAATGATGACAAATTCCGCGTCGTAGTGAATAAATCGACCGTGCCGGTGGGGACTGCGGACCGCGTACGTTCGCTGATTGCGGATAAAAACCCGGATGCCCAGGTCGAAGTATGCTCCGTGCCGGAATTTCTCCGGGAAGGATCAGCGGTTAAGGATACATTTAATCCTGACCGTGTCATTATTGGCACAAACTCCGATAAAGCAGCGGGGATTTTAACAGAGCTGCATCAGCCGCTCACAGACAATATCGTTGTGACAGATCCGCGCAGCTCCGAAATGATTAAATATGCCTCCAACGCCTTTCTTGCCACGAAGATCTCTTTTGTGAACGAAGTGGCGAATATCTGCGATTACTACGGTGCAGATATCAATGCGGTTACACGTGGGATGGGAATGGACAACCGGATCGGGCCGAAGTTTTTGAATGCGGGGATCGGCTACGGGGGCTCCTGCTTCCCGAAAGACGTAAAAGCAATCAAACACCTGGCGGAGGTGAAAGGCTACTATCCGCAGCTGCTGCAGGCCGTAAACGACGTGAACGAAAAGCAGAGCCTGCGCATGGTGGACCACCTGAATGTTATTTTTAACGAAGACATCCGCAATATTACGGTGGCGCTTCTCGGACTGGCGTTCAAGCCGAACACAGACGATATGCGGGAAGCCCCGTCGCTGAAAATCATCCGTTCGCTCCAGGAATACGGCGTGAAGGTGCGTGCCTTCGACCCGGTAGCAGAAGACAATGCGAAACAGCTGCTTGAGGGGGACATCTACTTTGCGGAAAATGCGCTGGATGCCTGCGAAGGCGCAGATGCGGCGATGCTTGTGACAGAGTGGGATGAATGCCTTCAGGTAACGCCGGAGAAATTAAAAAGCATCATGAACAAGCCGGTCATGATTGACGGCAGAAATGCATTTGAAGCAAAAGAGTTTAAAGAAGCCGGCTTTATTTATCACGGTATCGGCCGGAAATAGTCATAGAAAAGCCCGAAAGGAGAATATACTCCTTCCGGGCTTTTTTTATGCTGACAAGCGTGTGCTTACGGTGTTGTTTCCTCGTAGCTTTCTTCCTCGGCTGGAGCTTCTTCGTACGACTCCTCTTCAGCTGGTGCCTCTTCTTCCGTGGCCGGCTCCTCGTAGGATTCTTCGGCCGGGGCGTCTTCTTCCGTGGCCGGCTCCTCGTAGGATTCTTCTTCCGTGGCGTCTTCTTCCGTGGCCGGCTCCTCGTAGGATTCATCAGCTGGCGCTTCTTCTTCCGTGGCCGGCTCCTCGTAGGATTCATCAGCTGGCGCTTCTTCTTCCGTGGCCGGTTCTTCGTAGGATTCTTCAGCCGGCGCTTCCTCTTCGGCAGCCGGTTCCTCGTAGGATTCTTCGGCTGGTGCTTCATTGTTCGCCTGCGTACCAGGGAGGGCCAGCGGCTCTTCTGAAGCCGGGAGGTCGAGCTGCTTACGCAGGTTGTTGGACGTTTCGAGCGTTGCCTCCGGATCAAGCTGGTAGTAATAAATGCCGTCGATCGTCGTGTCTGCCCCCTGCAGCTGGCTGGAATCAATTTCGTTTAGTGAATCGGCGTACTGCTGCAAAGCGATCATGTTGCCGAACGTGAAGTTGGTGCTCACATTTTCGCTGACGCTGTCAAAAACGTTATCATAGTTATCGATGGATTCGATGGAGCCGGCTTTTTTGATTAGGCTCTCAAGCACTTCCTGCTGACGTTCGCCGCGTCCAAGATCGCCCCGTGGGTCTTCTTTTCTCATCCGCACGTATTTCAGCGCTTCTTCGCCGCTCAGCGTTGCCGGTCCTTCTTCAAACTCTGTTCCTTCCTCCGTGAAATCAAACGGTACGTCGACATCAACGCCGTCAAGGTCGTTAATAATATCGGTGAAAGCCGCAAAATCTGATTTCACGTAGTAGTCGATTGGGATGTTCAGTGTATTTTCAACGGACTGGACTGCCAGGTCGGTACCGCCGTAGGCATTGGCATGCGCGATTTTATTTTCGCCGTTTCCTTCAATGTTTACGAGCGAGTCTCTTGGAATACTCACAAGCTTCACTTTCTTGGAATCCTTGTTGAATGTACCGACGACCATCGCGTCAGAACGCCCGTCCATGGAACCATCTTCACGGTCGTCCACTCCGAGGAATAAAACCGAGAAGCTGTCCTCCGAGGGATCAACGGCCTGGTCCCGGAGATTCGATTTTTCGCCGCGTTCGAGCTCTTCTTCTGTATCAGCGGACACACTGTTCAACTGCTGGAGAAAGTAGGCGGAAGCACCTCCGGCAAGCAGAAGAAAAAGCAACGCAACGATAGCTGTGGTTTTCCAGATGAAGGATTTCTTTCTTCTTTTACGAAGGTTTCTCCGTTGAGACGTTGAGCTTGGCATGTCGGCACTTCTCCTTTAAATTGTATAATGATCGTGGCATAGAAAACGGCAAAGAGCGTCTTTGGATACGCTGTTATATAAAAATCAGCTAAAATGGGAGCATTTTGAAAAAATATTGTATTCTTTCATTGTAGCCGAGCCAGAAAAGATAGTAAACAAAATAAACATCCGGCACGAAAACTATTTCTGTGCCGGAAACATATTTAACAGCGGCCGCCGAATATTACCGGGGAAATAAATAAAAGGGCTACGAAGGTTCTTCGGTTTCGACGAAGGCCTGTTTCCCTTCTTCAATGCCGGCCTGGCCGCTGCTGATGTTTACAAGCCACTCACGGCATGCCTCCACCTCTTCAACCGGTGTATAAAGATGAAGCTGCACCTGCTCCCCGTAGTCAATCGAATCAAGAATATAAGAGGACTTCCGGGCTTCATATTCCAGTTTGCCGAGCAGACTGTAGTCGGCGGAAACCACCAGCTCCTGCATCAGCGTACGGCGCACGATTCCGATATGATTCAGCGCCTCGGAAACCGAGGAGCCGTAGGCCCGGATGAGGCCGCCGGCGCCGAGCTTTATTCCACCGAAGTAGCGGGTGACAACGACTGCAGTATCTTTCAGCTCCCGTTTTTTCAGCACCTCGAGCATCGGTACGCCCGCGGTGCCATTCGGCTCACCGTCATCATTGGCTTTTTGGATATGGTCCTGCTCGCCGATCAAATACGCCGAACAGTTGTGGGCGGCGTTCCAGTGCTCTTTTTTTATTTGCTCAATGAACGAATGAGCGGTTACTTCGTCTGCTGCGCGGGTAATATGGGTAATGAAGCGTGATTTATTTATGGTAAATTCATGATGGCCGCTTTGTTTAATGGTACGATATGAAGTAAGCATACGGTAACATTCCTCCTAGGTATTGTCATTACCGTATAATATGATTGTAATGGTTGCAACATTTTGGCCAGTATATAACAGGAAATAAGCGAAAACGAAACAAAATAAGAGTTAAATATGTAAATTTGTGATTTTTCATTACATAGCGGAATAGGTCCAAAAGAATATGCTAAACTATTCATGAACCGTTCCAAACGGTATTGAAAATTCGCAGGCAAGTATAGAGGGTGATGGTGGCCTTGCGAAACGCAGCAGACTTAGATCAAATTATTGAGCAAATGCTTCAGACAGTAGAGAAAAGCAAGGAAGAAATTTTTGAGATCAGTGAAACCTCCAGAAAAGAACTTCACACACTCCAGGATGAGTTGAAGGAAATACAGGAACACATTTCGGAAACGATTGAACGCTCCGATCAGCTGGAGGTTGAAGCCAGGGTCGCAAGAAATCAGTTAGCAGAGGTAAGCAAACGATTTCGGCAGTTCAGCGATGAAGAAGTGCAGAAGGTGTATGAAAAAGCCAACGAGTCACAGGTGAATCTCGCTGTGGTTCGGCAGGAAGAAAAACGCCTCCGCGACCGCAGGGACAATATCGAACGCCGCCTGATTCAACTGGATGAAACCATTGAACGGGCTGAAACGCTTGTATCCCAGGTTGGCATTGTTTATAACTTTCTTGCCGGCGATCTTCAGGACGTCGGTGAGTTTGTCGAAAACGCCCGGGAAAAGCATGAGTTCGGCCTGCAGATCATTGAAGCGCAGGAGGACGAGCGCAAGCGGGTGGCGCGTGAAATTCACGACGGCCCGGCACAGACGCTCGCGCACGTACTGCTCCGCTCGGAGCTTGTCGAGAAAATCTCCCGGGAAAAAAGCGCGGAGGAAGCCATCCAGGAATTCCGGGAGCTGCGTGTTCTGATACGCTCAAGCCTTGGGGAAGTACGCAGGATTATTTACGACCTGCGGCCGATGGCGATTGATGATCTCGGCCTCGTGCCGACGCTTCAGAAGTACCTGCGTCACCTTGAAGACAACACAGGCATGGTAACAGAGTTTACAACGAAGGGGAAAGAAGCAAGAGTCGCCCCGAACCTTGAGATCGGGCTGTTCCGCATCGTACAGGAGGCAGCCCAGAACGCCTACAAGCACGCAAAACCGGACCTTCTCCGGGTGCAGCTCGAACAGAGACCGACGAGCATTACGATTTTAATCAAAGATGATGGCAAAGGGTTCGACGTAGATAAAGAACGGGACAAATCGTTCGGCCTTCTCGGCATGAGAGAACGTGTGAACGCCCTGGGCGGGCAGCTGACGATTGATTCCGTTGTCGGCCAGGGCACAAGAGTGAAAGTGTTTGTGCCGGTTCATTAATGCAAAAGGCTGAATCAAATAATTAAAAGATAAGTGAAGCGAAGAAAGGATGAGAACGTATGCAAGAACGTATCGATGAAAAAATCAAATTGCTGTTGATTGATGACCATCAGCTTTTCCGTGAAGGCGTCAAACGCATTCTGGATATGGAAGAAAACTTTGAGATTGTTGCAGAAGGCAGTGACGGAGAAGAAGCGTTTACTCTTGTCGACGATTATCATCCGGACGTTGTGCTGATGGATATCAACATGCCGGGTGTCAACGGCGTCGAAGCGACCAAGACGCTGATCGAACGCCACCCGGATTTGAAGGTGCTTATTCTAAGCATCCACGACGATGAGTCGTACGTGACGCACGTGCTGAAAACAGGAGCTTCCGGCTACCTGCTGAAGGAAATGGATGCTGACGCCCTGATTGAAGCAGTTAAGGTTGTCGGCTCCGGCGGCGCCTACATCCATCCGAAGGTAACGCAGAACCTGATTAACGAATACCGCCGGCTCGCTCATGAAGGCGACGATCACGGCGCCGACGATACCGAAATCGGCTACAAAGAGGTCGAATACCGCAAGCCGCTCCACATTCTGACCCGCCGCGAGTGCGAAGTGCTGCAGCTGATGACTGACGGCTACAGTAACCGGATGATCGGTGAGTCGCTCTATATCAGTGAAAAAACAGTGAAAAACCACGTGAGTAACATTCTGCAGAAAATGAATGTGAACGACCGGACGCAGGCGGTTGTCGAATCGATTAAAAAGGGCTGGGTGAAAGTCCGCTAAATAAACAAAGGCTGCCGGTGTGATATCGGCAGCCTTTTTGCGCTTTGGCATTGACTTCCGGCGGGAAGTCCGTAAAATGAAAACGAACTCATACATGCCTGTTATAGACAGAACGAAAGGAGAGGGCCTGTTTGCCAAATATCGCCGTAGTTACTGACAGCACCTCGTACCTGAATCCTGAAGAACTCAAGCAGTGGAACATTCATGAAATCCCGCTCAATGTGGTGGTGAATGAAGAAGCGATGCCGGAGACTGACTGGGATGCCGCAACGTATTTTCAGACGATGAGAAATTCGGAAACACTGCCGACCACGTCGCAGCCGTCGCCGGGAAAAATGGAGGACCTCTACCGGGAGCTTGCCCGGGAGGCTGATGAAATTATATCAATTCATTTAAGCAGCGGGATCAGCGGTACGCACCAGACAGCTGTCGCCGTCGCTGATGACATTAAGGATACGGTCCGCGTGCACTGCTATGATTCGGAAATCAGTGCCCGGGCCCAGGGCTATTTTGTGTTAACTGCCGCCCGGATGGCCTCAGAAGGATATGATATGGCGGCTATTTTTGCCGAGCTCGATAAAATCAAAGAAACGATGCGGGCGTACTTTATCGTCGAAGACCTGCGTCACCTGCAGCGGGGCGGTCGTCTGAGCGGTGCACAGGCACTTGTTGGCAGCATGATGCGTATCAAGCCGGTGCTCGAATTTACTGACAAAAAGATTGTACCGTATGAAAAAGTACGCACATCCAAAAAAGCGCTTGCGCGCATTCAGTCCCTCTTTTTGGAGGAAGCCGCCAAAGGACCGCTCGAAGCAAGTGTTCTCCACGCAAACGCTGAAGAAACCGGGGAAGCGTTCCGCAAGCAGCTGCAGGAAGCCTCGCCGGAGTCCCGGATCATTCTCGAACACCTCGGCCCGGTGATCGGCACCCACCTCGGCGAAAACGCCATCGGGCTCGCCTGGTACCGCCCCGAAACCTTCTCTAAGTAATTCCGGCGGCCGCCAGGCCGCCTCCTCTTTTTAAACCCTTCCACGAAAGGAACCACCTCCCATGAATATGCTATCCACCTGGTTTACCGGCTGCAGACGGCCGGCTTCACCTTTTCCTTCCTTTTCCTCTGTTTCTAACCCTTCTACTACCATCTTACCTGATTATGAACAGATGCAGGCCCACTGCAGCGGCCGGGCGCTGCTGGCGCAGGAGCTGCCGTACGCTCAAAAAATTATCGATACCTATGTGCAGGCAGAAATGCTGCAGGCGGTGCCTGCCATCACACAGCAGGGCTCTTTTTCACAGTGCCTGCGCTGCAGCAACAAAAACCCCGGCTTGTTCGGTTCCCACACATGTGCGTGCGGTAGCGGGCGGTGCGTCTACTGCCGGGAGTGCCTGGAAATGGGCCGGGTGTCGGCCTGCACGCCGCTCTACTGCTGGACGGGACCCGAAGCGGCTCCGGTATATTCTGATCCGCTTGTATGGAGCGGCCGGCTGTCTTCCGAACAGGAGCAGGCGTCCCGTGCCGCTGCGAATGCCGGCCTGCTAAAACAGGAATTATACATCTGGGCAGTGTGCGGTGCGGGCAAAACCGAGATGATGTTTCAGGCGGTGGCTGAGGCGCTTGCCCGGGGTGAACGGGTGTTGTGGGCGACGCCGCGGACGGACGTCGTGCGCGAGCTGTATCCGCGTCTTGCGGGCGTGTTTCCCGAGGTACCGGCTGCCTCGTGGTATGCCGGCAGTCCGGATGCCCGCCCGGAGGCACGTCTTGTGCTCGCAACGGCGCATCAGGCGCGCCGGTTTAAGGGCGCCTTTGATATGGCGGTAATTGACGAGGTGGACGCGTTTCCGTACGTGTTTGACCCGGGTCTCCAGCAGGCTGTTCAGGAAGCATGCCGCCCACAGGCGGCCGTGATCTATTTAAGCGCGACGCCCGGAAAGCACGAACAGCGGCGGATGAAAAGCGGGGCCCTGGCGTATGTGCGGGTGCCGCGCCGGTTTCACGGCCAGCCGCTCCCGATGCCAGCATGCCGATGGGCCGGAAACTGGAGGCTGCAGCTCACCCGCGGAGGCCTGCCGCATGCGCTGATGCAATGGTGCCGGTCGCGGGACACTGCCTATCCGCTATTTGTGTTTGTCCCGTCGGTAGCGGCTGTTCGGCCGGTGGTGGAAGCTCTCCGGGCGGAAGGCTTTCGCTGCGACGGAGTACACGCCGACGACGAAAAGCGCGAGGAAAAAATTACTGCTTTCCGAAAAGGGGATATTGATATCCTTGTTACAACGACGATTCTGGAGCGCGGCGTCACGATTCCGAAAGCGGATGTGGCAGTGCTTGGCGCCGACGACGATATTTTCACCGAAAGCGCCCTCGTACAGATCGCCGGCAGAGCCGGACGAAATCCGGAGCGTCCGGAGGGGGACGTCGTTTTCTTTCATTACGGTCGTACGAGAGCGATGCAGCAGACGATCCGCCATATCCAGACGATGAACCGGGAGGAGGCGGAGCCAGGTGAATAATGATTCTCTTTTGTCTTTTGCACGCGGATACTGTCTTTCCTGCCAGGAACGCCTGCAGACGTCCTGGACGTACAATAACCTGTTTACGTGGAGAGCGGGGCGTCTTTGCGACACGTGCACCGTACAGCTGCCTGTAATTTCCGGGCCAGCGTGTCCGGAGTGCTCGGCGCCTGGGCACGTGGACGTGTGTTCCGACTGCCTCAGCTGGCGCCAGCGGGCGGAGACCGGCAGATGGATGAAAAATGTATCGCTGTTTCGCTACGACGATTGGATGCAGGCGTGGACGACCCGCTGGAAATTCCGCGGCGACGCGGTGATGGCTGCCGCATTCGATCATGACCTCCGCCGTGCGTACCGGAAGCACTTTCCAGGCTTTGTGCCGGTTCCAGTACCGCTTACGCCGGCGCGGATGAAGGAGCGTCGGTTTAACCAGGCAGAGGTGCTCGCCGCCAGTCTTAAAGTGCCGTACGCTTTGGCGCTCGAACGCCCTGATGGGGAAAGCGGCAAGCAAAGCAAGCAGACGAAACGGGAGCGGCTGCAGACCGTGCGCGGATTTACCGCCCCTGCTTCTGATATGATTTTTGGCCGGAACATTCTGATCATTGACGATATTTACACGACCGGGGCGACGGTCCGCGAAGCGGCGCAAGTGCTTGAGGCCGCGGGAGCTGCTTCCACGGCTTCGCTTACATTGATCCGCGCTTAAACTCGGGGTGGGTGGTGCCGATATAATAAGCAACAATGAATCAAAGGAGAAGCGAGCTATGGGCGAATAAAAAAACTGTCCGTCATGCGGGAAATTGTTTGTACAGGCGCTCCGTGCCGTTTACCTGGAATGCCAGCGGGTGCGCGGGCTCGTCACCCAGGCGTCAAATAACACGTACGAAGGCGAACAGCGCGGTAACATTGCCAAAGAAATCAATGAACTGAAGGAGCAGCTGATCAGCTCTGCCAACTCGAAGGTCGGCGACAAATACATTTTTAACGGATCCAACACAACGAACCCGCCAATCGACACTAATGCGACGGCAGACAGCTTCACCGGTCACGGCGATGCGGTGGAAATGGAGCTCATCGTCGGGCGAGGTGTTTAACGAGCAGCTGTTTGCCGAACTTGAACAGCTGCAGGCCGATCTGGAAAATCCGGACACGACCGGCGAGGACCTCCAGGAATATCTGGGCACGCTTGACCAACAGATGAACAGCATCGTCAACGAGCGGGCCGAACTAGGCGCCCGTTCCAACCGGATCGAAATGATCGAAAGCCGGCTCGCCGATCAAAAGGTCATTTCCAACAAAATTATGTCCAACAACGAAGAGGCCGGTCTGGAAGAAGTGATTACTAATTTAACGAATCAGCAGACCGTACATCAGGCGGCGCTCGCCTCGGCTGGACGGATCATGCAGACGACGTTTTTGGATTTTCTTAGATGAAATTTTATAAAATGTGGGAAAATCTGTTTTATTATGAAGAACGATTCAGTATACTGGTCTTTGTGACTGTCCATCTGTTTCGTGTACATATACCATTTACAAGGAGGCAGAGGAGTGGAAATTGAAACGAAGCATTTAGATGCTGTCACGATCGAAGAAGACGATATTACCCGTTTTCCGCAGGGCATTCCGGCGTTTGAAGAGGAACGCGACTTTGTGTTTCTTCCGTTCGACGACAGCGGCAGCCTGTTTATTATGCAGTCGGTGCAAAATGCACATATTGCGTTTATTACTGCCGATCCGTTTGTATTTTTCCCGGACTACGAGCTTGAAGTGCCGGACGCTGTCCCGGAACATCTGCATATCGAAAACCCGGAGCAGGTACTTGTCTATGTCACCCTGACGTATGCGAACACGCTCGAAGACAGTACGGCGAACCTGCAGGCACCACTGATTATCAACGTTGAACAGAAACTCGGCAAGCAGTGGCCGATGGCGCAGTCGCCGTACGAGACGAAGCATCTGCTGTTTCAGCGGACAAAGAAAGAAGGCACAGGATCATGTTAGTACTCACACGAAAGAAAAAAGAATCCATTCGTGTCGGGGATGATATCGCGATCACTTTACTCGGAATTGAAGGAGACCAGGTGAAGCTGTGGGTATCGATGTCCCGGAGCATATTGATATACACCGCCAGGAAGTATACGTCTCTATCCAACAGGAAAACCGGCAGTCGCTTGCAGGCGACAGTACGCTTTTACAGAAATTATCGGAAAATATCAAAAAATAATTAAATGACTATTTATTCACTATACACAACTTACGAACTAATAAAAATACTAAAAAATATGGAAATATATATAAAAAATGAACAATAAGGAAATATTATAGTTCTTTATTCATGTTTATGATATAATTAATTGACGATAAGTGGAAAATGCCTAGGGTCATAGGGCTTCTTGTCGGAACCTGTGAAAAAAAGGTAGAATTTGTATACGGTCGTTCGAGTTCAGGGGATTGGTTGTCCTGCTGCAGTTTACAGAGAGAAATCAACAGACAAAAACGCAGAGGGCATGCTTGGGGAAAGTGTGTTCAACAAAAATAACATCACTTTCGGTGAGGTCTCAGGAGGAATACATAATGGCCAGGACTTACAGTCGCAACATCCCGGGAAGCAGGGTGCCGATTTTATTTATCGACCTGCAGGGATCAGAAGTACTGCCACAGGCAGCAGAATCAATGGGGAAACTGGCTGTGCGCACGAATGGGGAAGAGTGGACCACGCTTATGCAGCGCGGTCTGCAGAAAGATACGCTGTATTACACAGCGTGCAGTGATTTGGATGCGTTTGTGCGTCTTCAGGAAGCAAAACGGGCCGGGTCCGCCTGCAGGATTGGTGTGAACCTGCCGGAGCGGCTCAGGCACCTGGTGGATGAATTCATCTGCCAGGATGTGACGATGCTTCTTGCCGCCGAGCGCGGCGAAGATGACTGGCGCAAGCATTTCATGCGCGCCACACAGTTTCAGACGTACATCGACCCGGTGTTTCAGCCGCAGGTCGTCGAACGGTACCGCCGCATGAATCAGCTGCAGGAAGAGCCACCCGAACAGCAGCTCGAACTCGACGTGCATAAAGCACGCGGCACGCTGTCGGAAGCAGAAATCCGGATTTTGGAAAAAATCCTCGAAGGCAAAAGCAACCGCAAAATTGCCGAAGAATGCTTTCTGGCCGTCGCCACCGTTAACAACCACGTCAGTCATCTGACGAAAAAGATGCAGGCCAACGACCGCACGCATACCATAAAGCGCGCGATCGAAGAAAACTGGGTCGAGTTTATAACGTAAAAGAAAAGCGGAGCCACCCTGTACAGCCGTTCCAGACGGCTGGCGTAAACCTGGCTGGAAGCGTCGACAGACGGTGAAGCCAGGGTGGAGCCAATGGACTGGACGGCTGGGTGGCGTAGCTGGACAGCGTGAAAAGCTTTGCCTTTTTGATGGGATAAGATAGAAGAGGTTTAGCTCTTTTTGTGAACCACCGAACTTACCTATTTTAGCAAACTCTAGAATTGAAGCATCAAAAAAATGCCATGCTCTATCATTCAGCACGGCATTATTTTTTAGTATTATTAGCGAACATGCAGACGCAGCCCAGAAACTACTTCTTAGAATTATGGCATCGTAGCTAGACAGCAATGTCGCTGAACTTTTAGGCATTATACTTTTCTAACCAAGCATAAACAGAGCGGGAGCCCTTGTACTCCATGCTCTGTTTTTTTGTTTTTTAGGCGGTAAACATGCTCTGGCAGTGGCCCGTACGGAACAACTGCTGCTGAATCATAAAAGTACTCGCTTTTGTCGGGAGAGATGTACCGTCAGTGAATTGAATCATCGTTCCATTATCGGAAGTGACAAATTGGCCGGGCTGTACATGATTATAAAAAATCCAGATGTTTTCCGGATCGCGCAGCGATGAAATTGGAAATGCATAAATCCCTTCCGACGGATTTACCGGCACCGGCAACTTCTTGCGGATATGTAAGTAATGCTTTACCGCTTCGCTTCGCCCTTCAAAAGAAGACCCCCCGCGCAGACATCCTCTTTTAATGATAGCCGTAGGCGCACATGAAGCCGGTATACGCGCTCCGTCTTTTTCCCATATAATACTTTTCGCCTCTCCTTCAAAATTTGGCACAATCGCCATCGTGTTTGCGTTTACTTCATACTCTTCTAATACCATTGTCTTCTGCATAATCCAACACCTCTGTTCAAATATTTTCCCAACTGCTCTGACACATAAGTAAGTATACGAATGCTATGTGAAAATAACTAGTACTTTTTGCATAATATAACTAAAAGAATATTTTTAAGAGAATTACAGGAAATACTAAATGCATAAACCGAGCAGCCGATATAAGGAGTATAAGCAGGAAATGCCAAAACGCAGCGTACGGGCGTGAAAGCAAATTCTGTGACATAGGCTTACCACAAGGACGTGGAAAGTACTTACACACTCAGGGAGGAATTTTATAATGATTATTAACCACAGTTTAGGTGCCATGAACGCTCATCGTCAGATGGGTGCCAACCAAAATGATATGAGCAACTCAATGAAAGAAACTATTCGGAAGCAGTCCAGCTTATGCAAGATATGATTTTTAGCTTTACTGCATTAGAGCGCTCGTGTCAGAGGGTGCTTAAAAATATCGAAAACACTGAGGGGCGGAGCAGTGGTTCAGTAATATCCGTGAGAACTTAGACTTGGTCGTCACTCATTTAGAAAACCATTCATACGCAAGACTCCAGGAAATTTTTCAATTTACCTTGATTCCCAACGTGAAAAATTACAGCGAGAGTTGGAACAGCATTTTCAGCCGTGTGTATTATTATAAACCTTACACTCCCGCGAAATTCTGCCGATACTATAAACAACTGAGGCACTTTTACACCAAAGACTATACACCCAGAGGTTCCGGCGCCCCGGGGCCTTTTTTATAATATTATGAAAGGAGGTGATGGTATCGATGTCGGCAGTGTTTCGGACAAAGGTCAGTCGATCGACGTAAAGGGATAGGGATCATACCAGGAGGAGGGAGGCGGGAGATGGATGTTTCTATTCGATCAGCCGGAGGCGAGGGGACTTCACCCAGGCTGGAAGCGGGCGTTATAGATGCGTCGAAAGTAACGCCGAACGAATTGGTAGCAGCTGAAACCAATTCGGCGCTTTACATAACAAAGAAGGAAGTAGAAAATCAGTCGAAACGTTGAGTGCGATGCTTGATCCACATTTAACACGGTTGAAGTTTAACGTGCACGAAGACACCGAGCGGGTGTATGTGCAGGTGATCGACCGCGACACGGAAGAAATCGTGCGGGAAATACCACCCGAATCGCTTCTGAATTTTAACGCTTCGATCCTTCGTCAGTCCGGGCTTTTGGTAAATGAAAAAGGGTAAGTGAAAAGCGTCTTCCTTCGGGAAGGCGTTTTTTTGTTTTCGTGATAAAAGTTTTAATTCTTAAGTCATAATTATGTTTATGAATAGGGTTTAAAAGGAAAGGTTCATTAGTTCGAATCTAATATATGGAGGGTGAAATGCATGAGTAAAACAGCAGTCGTTACTGGGTCGGGACAGGGCATTGGGAAAGGCATTGCGACGCGTCTTGCGAAAGATGGATTCAACCTTGTGATCAGCGATATTGATAAAGAAAAAATGGAGGAAACGGTGCAGGCCATTAAAGACAGCGGCAGTGAAGCCCTGGCTGTGGAAGCCAATGTAACTAGCAGGCAGGACATTAACGATCTTGTGAAAAAAGCCGCGGATCATTTCGGAAGCGTCGATGTGTTTGTAAACAATGCCGGTATTGATCATGTAGCCCCGCTTTTAAAAGTAGAGGAAGAGGATATCGAGAAAATTTTCGCTGTGAATGTGAACGGCGTTATTTTTGGCATTCAGGCAGCGGCCGAGCAGATGAAAAAGCAGGGCGGCGGCAAAATTATTAACGCATGCAGCATTGCGGGGCATAAAGGCTTTCCAATGCTTGGGATTTATTCGGCTACCAAGTTTGCGGTTAAAGGTTTAACACAGGCCTCCGCCCAGGAACTGGCCCCGGACAAGATTACCGTTAATGCTTACTGCCCGGGCGTGGTCGGGACGAGCATGTGGGAGCGCATCGATGCCCGGATGGTTGAAGAAATGGGGCTCGAAAAGCCAGGGGACGCATTCGAGAAATTTACTGCAGGTATCGCCCTGGGGCGCCCGCAGACACCGGAGGATGTAGCGAATTTCGTTTCGTATCTGGCTTCGCCGGACTCGGATTACATGACCGGCCAGGCCGTACTGATCGACGGCGGGATTGTGTACAACTAAAAATAATTGAATATGGATTAAAGAAGCGTCTCCTTTCGGGGAGGCGTTTTTTTATACAAACCAATTCACTTAGCGGGTGCATAAAAGGTGAAATAAACTGCCCATACATATGTAGATGAAAGTACTGGTGTTAAAAGTAGCAGTATAATTTAACGGAACGACCTTTTTATAAAATTTACTGTAAAACTGTCACTTTAGTATTGTAATTTTCTGTAATTCATTATACTATTTAAATAATAATATTGTCCTAGTATTTTTATATATTTTGCATTTATTAATATATTTTAGGGAGGAAAAAACCATGGCTTTAGACAGGATTAGAAGAGTTGGGTCAGTACGTGAAATGGAAAGCGTAACCGATGATTTTGTGACAATGGGATATGAAGTAATCTCTCGAGGGGAATCTTCAATAAGAATGCGTCAGCACGGTGGCTGGGGTTCATTAGGTGGCCATTTGATTGTCGGTCTCTTAACTGTCTGGTGGTCGTTTGGGATAGGGAATGTAGTTTACGCAGTATATAAACGGTACAGCGGAGAAAAAGTTCTTCTTAAGCTGGAAGTGTTGGATAAAGAAGCTTAAAGGTTCTTATGCTTTTAAAGAGAGACAGTTATACAGTGGTCTTTCAGCTGAAGGTGTTGTTATGAAACAATAGCTGATTAACAAGGATGAGCTATAACTAATAATGTGTTTAAATCATCTGCGCCTATCCTCCGGGACAGACGCTTTTTTATTTCTCGGGCTGATACTTCCGAAACTTCCGTACGGTATTAACACATAGAAGCAGGGCAATAGCTGCCGAAACGCTTACCTTGCTTACCATACCCGGAGGCTCACCGGCAGATAGACCGTCAATACCGATCAGCATCGCAAACATCACGGCAAAATTGCCGATAATACTCGCAATTAAATTCCAATGCTCATCCACAAACACACGGGAATACATATAAATCTCCTTTCCTTACTTTTCCATTTATTGTGTAGTTTTATACTAACATACAAGAGAAATGTGCTACGATGACTGCAGTACAGAAAGGAGGAAGGCTGCATGAATACAAACGGAACGGTCCAATCCGTCGACCGCGCCCTCCGGATTATTGACCTGCTCGCCGAAGCGCCGGAAGGAATGGGCGTCACGGAGCTTGCGAACCGCCTGAATGTTTCCAAGAGTACAGTGCACCGGCTGCTGGCATCTCTCCTGCAGAAGGGCTACGTGAAGCAGGGAAACGAACGCGATGTGTATACGCTCGGGTTCACATTCATGGAAATGGGCGAGCGGGTGGCAGAATCCATCGACGTGCGAAAAGCGGCGGGAGACATCATTCATGACCTCGCGAAAGCGACGGCGAGTACGGTTCACCTTGTCCAGCTCGAAGGTGCCCAGGTTGTCTACATCGATAAAGTGGAAACGTACGCGCGGCTGCGGCTGTTTTCCCGGGTCGGCCGTAAAGCGCCGCTCTACTGCACCGGCGTTGGAAAAGCGCTGCTGGCGTTTCAGCCCCCGCATGTGCAGGACAAGCTTCTTGGCGAGCAGGAAATGATCCGCCATACGCCGCATACGATTACATCCAAAGAAGCAATGATGCCGGAGCTGGATAAAATAGCGCAGGAAGGCGTGGCCTACGACCGGGAGGAGCATGAGCTTGGCGTGACCTGCGTAGCGGCCCCCATTTTTGATTTTCACCGGCGGGCAGTGGCAGCGGTCAGTGTGACGATGCCGCACATGAACGCGGAAACGATCGACTGGGAAAAAACGGTGCTGCAGGTGCAGCGGGCGGCGGTATCCATATCGCGGGAACTAGGCCATTAAAAGAACGCTTTCAATCTGCCGCTCGGTCTGCTACACTGTAAACGACATTTCCCGCAGGAGACTTTCTTTTTATTCATAATACGGAACGATGTTCCTTAATAAGGAACAAAAGGAGGCCGCAGGCTGATGAGTATTATTCAGACGATTGAACAGGAGAAAATAGTGCCAATCATCCGCAGCAGTGACAAAACGCAGCTCCAGCAGGTGATTGAGTCTTTGTACGCCGGCGGGGCCCGGGTGCTTGAAGTGACGATGAACACGCCGGGGGCGCTTGCGGCGATTGAATGGGCGAAGGCGACCCACAGCGATCTGCATATTGGTGCCGGGACGGTGCTGGACGCCGAATCTGCGCGTACCGCCATTTTGTCCGGGGCGGAGTTTCTGCTTGCTCCGACGCTTGACGCAAAAACCATTGAAACCGGCAGCCGCTACGGTGTGCCGGTCATTCCGGGCGTGCTCACGCCGACCGAAATTCTGCAGGCTACCGAGGCCGGAGCGGAAATGGTGAAAATTTTCCCAATCCGCGCATTCGGGCCCTCGTATTTGAAAGACGTACACGGTCCGCTTCCGCATGTGCGTGCAATGGCGGTGGGCGGCGTGTCGCTCGACAACATGCAGGAATACCTGCAGCACGGCTGGCATGCGGTCGGCCTCGGCAGCCAGGTGGTGGATCCGAAGGCGATTGAACGCGGAGACATGAAGCAGTTGACCCGTAACATGGAGCAGGCCCGCGCCTTGCTCCGTGAAGGCGGTGGAACTCGATGAACGTCATTGTTATTGATGGCGGTACCACCAATACGCGTCTCCGGGTCGTGGACGCTGACACGCTGGAGGTTAAAAAGCGCGTCTCGCTCGATCAGGGTGTGCGCAATCAGGCGATGGAGCAGGATTTTTCGCTGCTCGAGCGGTTGATTGATAATGAACTCGACACGCTGGCTGCCCATTTTACTTTCCGTGATGTGATCGGCTACGGCATGCTGACGGCGAACATTGGTATGCGCGAAGTGCCCCACGCGCCGTCGCCGCTTACGATGGAGGAGCTTGCTGAACGTACGGTACACGAGCGCTACAATGCCCGGCGCTGGCACTGGATCACGGGTATGAAAAACGGTGAGGAGCCGGTCGATGTGATGCGCGGCGAAGAGGTTGAGGCGTTCGGCATGCTGCGCCATACGCCGGCTGAAGGCAGCGGCCTGATTATTCTGCCGGGCTCACATACAAAATACATCCGCGTGGAAAACGGCTCGCGGCTGCTAAGCTGCACGTCCACCCTGGCCGGAGAAACGCTCTCAGCCCTGCGGACATCCACGATTTTATCCGATTCAGTCGGGCCGAAGCTCGTGGAGGCGCTCGAGCCGGAGGTGCTGATGGAGGGCTGGGAGCTGGCGGAAACGGAAGGTTTCACGCGGGCGGCGTATTACGTGCGTCTGCGCCATTTGTTTGCTGACTATACCGAAAACGCACGGGCGAATCTCTTGCTCGGTGCGGTGCTGTACGAGGATATGAAAGCATTTGAACGCGCTGCTGACGGCGCTGACTGGCTGTATCTTGGCGGCCACGGTGCGATGCAGGAGGCGTACCGATACGTGCTGGAACAAAAGCAGGAACGTCCGATCCACGTCTTTACGAAACATGATCTTGAAAAAGCGTCGCTGCAGGGAGCCCTGCAGCTGGCCAATCTGGAACAAACGAAAGGGGAATCCCGATGAAAATCCGATCCTACGAACTATTTCAGGTGCCGCCGCGGTGGCTGTTTCTAAAAATTACGACTGATGAAGGCCTTGAAGGCTGGGGCGAACCGATCGTGGAAGGGCGTGCTGCTTCGGTCAAGGCGGCTGTCGATGAGCTGATGGAATACATGATCGGGGAAGATCCGATGCGGATCGAGGACCACTGGAATAAGCTGTACCGCTCCGGATTCTACCGCGGCGGGCCGATTCATATGAGCGCGCTCGCCGGCATCGACCAGGCGCTCTGGGACATTAAAGGCAAGTACTACAATGCGCCGATTTATGACCTGATGGGCGGCGCGTGCCGCGACAACATCAACATTTACTCCTGGATCGGCGGCGACCGTCCGAGCGACGTCGGCGCAGCGGCGAAGGAAACCGTGGATTCCGGCTTCCGGGCGATTAAAATGAACGGTACGGAGGAAATGCAGTACATTGATTCGTTCGATAAAGTCGAAGAAGCGGTCGCCCGTGTAGCGGCCGTACGGGAAGCGGTCGGCACAGGCGTTGGCATCGGTATCGATTTTCACGGACGGGTGCACCGGCCGATGGCGAAAGTGATTGCCAAAGAGCTTGAGCCGTATCACCCGATGTTTATTGAAGAACCGGTACTGACCGAAAACATGGAGGCGCTGCAGGAGCTGCGCCAGCATACGCACATTCCGATTGCGACCGGCGAGCGTATGTATTCGCGCTGGGAGTTTAAGCACATTCTGGCGAACGGCTGGGTCGATATTATTCAGCCGGACCTGTCGCACGCAGGCGGCATCACCGAAGGCAAAAAAATCGCGACGATGGCGGAAGCGTATGACGTCGCCCTGGCGCCGCACTGCCCGCTCGGGCCGATTGCGCTTGCGGCCTGCCTGCAGGTGGACGCGACAAGCCACAACGCCTTCATTCAGGAGCAGAGTCTCGGCATTCACTACAACCAGAGCAACGACCTGCTCGACTACATTGAAGACAAAAGCGTATTTGCCTATGAAGACGGCGCGGTAAAAATGCCGCAGGGGCCGGGCCTAGGCATTACGATCAACGAAGACTACGTGCGCGAGCGCGCAAAGGAAAGCCACAACTGGAAAAACCCGGTGTGGCGGCATAAAGACGGCACGATTGCCGAATGGTAACAAGAAATCCAGCATGCCTCAGGCGTGCTGGATATTTTTATTCCCCGCGTAAAAAGTCGGTAATACAGGCGAGCAGGTGCGTCGGCGCGTCCTCCTGCACAAGATGTCCGGCGCCGGGAATGAGTTCCAGACGGGAGCCCGGAATAGCTTTATGAAGCATATGGGCGCGGTTGACCGGAATCCAGGCATCGTTTTCACCCCATACAATCAAGGTCGGGGAAGAAACGTCCCCGTAGCGGGATTCGATCTCATCGGTGTACTTTTGGTCGGCCTGGGCCATCTGCCGGTAAAAGGCGTGCTGTCCTTCCGTGCCGAGCCACGGCGTGCCGTGGACGAGCACGAGCGGCGGGCCGCTTCCCTGCACGTCGTAACGGATATTTCCATGCGTCGTACGGATTTCTTTTGTTAAGCTCCAGTGCTGCATGAAAGATCACCCCTTTGAAGTTTTTAATGCTTTCCGGATGCCCAGGAGACATATACCGGTTCCGGCACCGAGCCATACCATCGCAGCGAGAAATGCGAAGCTGAGAGCGGTCACGGAGTCCGGAGCTTTCCACCATCCGTAGGCAGCTGCACCTGCGGCAGACAGCAGCAGAAGTGCGCAGAAAATAGTCACGAAAAGTCCGGGGCGCTGGTGGTTACGGACAGGCAGCCGGCTGATGACGACCAGAATTGCAGCTGTTAAAAAGACAGCGCCCATTACACCGTAATGCTGAAACCATTCCATTATCATTCCTCCATAGCGTTTAGTTGTCGAGTGCCTTGTTCACAGCTTCGAGGGCATGGACGCGGGTCGTATCGATCACCGGCAGATCAGTATCTTCCGGGGTGATCAGCATGCCGAGCTCCGTACAGCCTAAAACGATGCCCTCAGCCCCGCTTATTCGAAGCTGCGTCATTACCTCGAGCATATAGCTTTTGGATACTGGGTGGATGATACCGTGGCAGAGCTCCTCAAAAATGATGCGGTTGATTTCCACACGTGCCTCGGGACCGGGAACCGTTACTCCGAGCCCGCCTGCCTGAAGGCCGTCAGTGTAAAACGTTTCCTCCATCGTATATTTGGTTCCGAGCAGCCCGACACGGGTGAGGTGCTGCCGGCGGATATCACGAGCGGCCGCTTCAGCAATGTGCAGCACCGGCACATGTATGTACGATTCTATTGTTTCGATGACTTTGTGCATCGTATTGGTACAAAGCACGATAAAGTCGGCACCTCCCCGTTCGAGAGCCGTGGCCGCTTCCCCGAGCCGTTCGCCAGCTGCTGTCCAATCGCCGGCGGCCTGCATTTGTTCAATCTCTTCAAAATCGACGCTGTACAGAAGGGAGCGGGCCGAATGCAGCCGGCCAAGCCGGCGGTTTACTTCTTCATTGATCAGCTGATAGTACAGCGCAGACGATTCCCAGCTCATGCCTCCAAGGAGTCCAATGATCTGCATGCTTATCCGCTCCTTTCTGCCATACTCTTTACATCTGGTGTTACATGCTTAATATTACCATTTTTATCGTACTTAATTTGTGCGACGCAGTAACTGTGTTATAATTAAGGTATAAGAAAATAGTTTTAGTATAAAAATAGGAACTGCATTTTAGGCTTAAGGCGATTAACACCCTGGATAAAAGCGACAGTGAATGTACTGTCGATGGAGTGCATTTTGATTATATGAACGATCATATACGATTAAAGAAAGCTTGAAAAGCCTGTGCCTGCATTTCTGCGGCCGGCGCTTTGAATAATAGGAGGAATTTTTTAAGCAAGAGCCGGCGGAAATCTTCAGACAATAAGCGCTGACAGATAAGCTGCAGAGATTAATATATCTCTGTGGTTTTTTATATCTGAATGTACTAAAAACCAGTGAATGACAACAGGCAATTGCCAAAGTATAAAATAATACGCCGGCAGCAGCTGAAAAGAAGAAAGCTTTTCGGCACAGCCAGTACTAAGATCCTTTCTTAGTGCTGGCTTTTTATCTGCCGGACTATATTCTACAGAAAAGAGGCTGAAATAATGACTGCTCCCGTCTTTGTTTACTGCTACAGTCCGAAAGAACGCGAAGTAATTGTCGGCCGCCGCCGGGATATGAACATCGATGGATGGAGACGCAAAGGATATAAGGTCGTGGAATGCAGCAATGAAGAAGAATTGTATGAGGGCGTGAAAGAGTTTCAAATGAACGAGTGGATTGTTACGATCATGTCGAACCTCTCGCTGTTTGAAAAATTTCTGCGTGAATCCTCTGCCGCAACAGAGAATAAACAGGGAAACAGGTAATGATGTTACCAATACAGACGTGGCTGTCCCGACCACCGGGCAGCTTCTTTGTGCTGGGCATGAGTACGGACAATTGAAAAAGCTGATGCTAAATTTATTCCAATTAAAGATAATAAAAGTCTTTAATATCTTTGTTGTTTTTTCGTGCCTGGAAAGTGGTAGAACGATGACTCACCATCATCACTCATCATCCGAAAAAAAGCCTATTTGGAGGGAAAAGAACGGTGGGAGGCACTGCCTCCGGAAAAAGTGCTTGAAAGTATTTCTTTTGGTGCTTACGACCACCTACTGGATTTAGGAGCCAGGACAGGATACTTGACGCTCCCGGCAGCAGAAAAAAAGCAGGGACAGATCTATGCGTTTGACCGCGATCCGGAAATGCTTGAACTTATTGAAACCAAAGCGGATAAGGCTTCTCCTGCCAATATAACCATCGTGCAGGGGGAGATGAATGAGTTGCCGTTTTCCGATGCGTCTGTGGAAGTGGTTCTGGCTTCGCTCGTACTGCATGAAGCATTGTCTCTTGAGTCGGTTCTCGAGGAAATACAGCGGGTGCTCTTACCGGGAGGGCGCCTGATGATTGTGGAACTGGAAGCTTTTCCGTCCACTTCACACAAAGCACCCCGTGTGTCCTTGAAGCAGATGAAGGAGGCGGTTAGGCGTGTTGGCTTACAACGGATCAAATTATTTTTCCCGACGGATAATTTTTATATCTTAACGTCTGAAAAGAATTAGTCTGGTTCTTAGTATATCTAATTTTTTATAAAAAGGAGAACACTAGCCTTCTGGCCAGTTTTCTCCTTTTTTAATTTTGAAACTTATAGAGAAAAGGATAAAGAAGTATTCCTCTCATTAAGCGATAGTTCAACTTTTGAGTATAAACTAATTTAAAAAATTCAAAAAACATATTGAAAGCGCTTTAAAAAAATGTATAATAAAAACAAAGATAATGATCAATATTAAAAGATAGTAACCTTTTGAGGAGGCGCTAAATGTTTGAGCAATTGAAAAGTAAAAATTCCGGCATCGAAATGTTGCAATTAGAGGACAGAGAGTTTGAGAAGTATGGAACAGAACTTAAAGACTTTCCTTTAAATGAACTGCCTAATAGTTTTTTAGAAGACGAAATACCAGAAAACAATACTACTTATATTCCTTCTATTAGTGATTGGGAAAATACTAAATTCAAAAAGGAAGTCGAAAATAATTTTTTTGGCCAGTTACCAATACAAATAGGTTTATGTAAAGGTCATAATCAATATTTAAATGGATTCGAATTTCATAAAACCTCTGAAATTATAGTAACGGCCACTCCGTTGGTATTATTGATTCAAACTTTACAGGAGGTGGATATTCAAAAAGAAGTTTTAACTGAGAACTCTAAAGGAGTGTTTATACCCGCACTTAAAGCTGTGGAAATTTACTCTACTACACTTCATTTAGCTCCTTGTAAGGTGACCGATAGCGGCTTCAACAGTATGATTATTTTACCGAAGGGAACGAATGAAGAGTTGGAAACAGGAAGGGGAAGTGCTGAGACACTTCTTTTCAAAAAAAATAAATGGGCTATAGCTCATCGCGATCATAAAAAGTTCGTGGAGCAAAATGTTCCAGTGAGAATCGTAGGGGAAAATCTAAAAATTAATTATAAGTAGATTGAGAGGGAGGAAAATAAATGATTTTAACAATTACCAGCTGTATTTTTTTCATGGCTTTAGTAGCTTGGATTTCTTATAGAAAAACTAGAAATCAAGTTTCTGACTCAGATGGTTATTTCCTGGCAGGCCGTGGGCTGACTGGAGGTTTCATAGCGGGTTCCTTGTTATTGACAAACCTTTCAGCAGAACAATTAATTGGATTGAATGGCCAAGCTTATAGCGCTAATCTTTCCAATATGGCATGGGAAGTAACGGCAGCCTTTGCGGTTATCATTTTGGCACTATTTTTATTACCTAAATACTTGGGCGGAGCATTTACAACTTTACCGCAGTTTTTACGCTCAAGATTTGACAGCGGTGTTCAAACATACGTAGTTATGTTATTTATGCTTGGTTACGCTTTTGTTACAATTCCAAGCGTTCTGTACTCTGGAGGTCTGGCAGTTCTTCAATTGTTTGAGATTCCAGAATTACTTGGGATTTCATTGGAACAAGGTCTTTGGTTAGTAGTATGGACTATTGGGATTATTGGCGCCTGCTACGCCATTTTTGGCGGTTTGCGCGCAGTAGCAATCTCCGATACTCTAAATGGTATCGGGCTAATAATTGTAGGACTGCTAATCCCAATTTTGGGCTTCATTGCTCTTGGTAATGGTAATATGCTTGAAGGTATGCGCACCATTACTTTAGAAAATCCAGAGAAGCTAAATGCAATAGGCTCCTCAGATGATGCTGTACCAGTCGGTACCATTTTCACGGGTATGATTTTTATGAATCTGTTTTACTGGGGGACGAATCAATATGTAATTCAGCGTACCCTAGGGGCAAAAAGTCTTGCTGAAGGACAAAAAGGTGCTCTGTTCACAGGCTTTTATAAACTGCTTGTTCCGTTAATGATGATGATTCCAGGTATCATTGCATTTCATCTGTACGGAGAACAGTTAAATCCAATTGACTTAGCTTATCCGACACTAATTGCAAACGTGATGCCTACTTTCTTAAATGGTTTTTTCTTAGCGGTTTTGCTGGGAGCTGTATTTTCAAGTTTTAACTCCTTATTAAACAGTGCCTCTACCATGTTTGCTTACGATATTTATAAAGCGTGGATCAATAGAAACGCTACTGACAGACAAATGATTCGTATTAGTAAATGGTTCGGTACCTTTTTAGCTATGGTCACTTTTTTCATCGCCCCGCTGCTGCTGCGTGCACCGGATGGTTTATGGAACCTGATTAGAGAATTCACTGGTTTTTTTAATATTCCGATCATTGCCATTGTGCTTGTGGGCATCTTAACGAAGCGTGTACCTCCGTTAGGGCCAAAGATTGCTATTATTTTTCACGTGATAACCTACTATTTCCTGTTGTACGGAGTCAATCAATTCTTCGGCTTCAGTATTGAAATTAACTTTATTTACATCTCGTTTATACTGTTTTTGATTGAAGTAGGCATAATGTTAAGTGCAGGAAAGTTCAAACCTCTGCCACGGGACTTTGAATTTCATGCTGATCCTAAAGTTAACATGACCCCGTGGAAATACGCACTGCCTGTAACCACAGTGCTGCTTAGCGCAGTCGCTTTCACTTATTTAGTATTTTCTCCCTGGGGCGTCGCTTATACAGAAGGCATCGTGTCGTCTATGTTTTTACCGATGTTTTTACTACTCTTTGTTGTAACCGTTATCATCTACATTGTTTCATTGAAATCATGGAACAAAAAATATGAAGAAGCAATTCAAATTCAGCATGATAAAGCCGTTGAAAAAACAAACGATAAACCCCTGACAAAATTGTAAAAGGAGTATTATGATGACTAACAACAATTATTTTCAACAGAATTTTTACTCTGAGTATTTAAAGCCTAAAGATAAGTATGTGTTTTCTAAAGCAGAGCCTGAATTCAGATTTAATGTTATAGGCGCTGGAATGATAGGCATGGAGCATATTAGAGTGACCATGCTTGAAGGAAGAGCTGCTATTCATGGTGTCTATGATTTAGATCAATCGAGTGCTGAATGGACAAAAGAAGCTTTTGAAAAAGAATTTGATTATACACTGCACCTGTACAATAGTTTAGAAGAAGCTTGTTTTGATCCCGGTGTAGATGGGCTGATTATATGCACACCGAACTATACTCATTTGGAAGTTATGAAAACGGCTGTCCAATCCGGAAAACATATTCTTTTAGAGAAACCAATGGCTACAACTATACCCGATGTATTAGCAATTCAGGAATTA
This sequence comes from Marinococcus luteus, assembly GCF_900106595.1. Taxonomy (GTDB): domain Bacteria; phylum Bacillota; class Bacilli; order Bacillales; family Marinococcaceae; genus Marinococcus; species Marinococcus luteus. Next base: position 49,633 of record NZ_FNNC01000003.1, on the reverse strand, counting down.
GTTAAAGACTATAAGAGTGTTTTTCAAATCGGACTTCAATACCGGCATAAGCCTATCTATGATGAAGCTTTATATGAAATATTGCAAAAAAGGTCTTTAGGAGAAGTAAAAAATATCAGTTTAATGGAACACAGAGTCCCTTTTTTGGATAAAGTCGATCAATGGAATAAATTTTCTAAATTCTCGGGTGGTACCTTAGTGGAAAAATGCTGTCATTATTTTGATTTAATGAACGTGGTAGCAGATTCCAAACCTGTATCTGTTTATGCCAGTGGAAGTTTAGCGGTCAATTATCATGATTTTGAATACGAGGGCGAGTCTTCTGATATTATCGATCAGGCCTTTGTCACAGTCGAATATGAAAACGGTATAAAAGGAAACTTTAATTTGTGTATGTTTGCTCCAATGTTTTATGAAGAAATGACCGTTTGTGGTAATAAAGGAAGAATTAAGACATACGAAAATGATGATTTTTTACCGTCCAACAGGGCCAATACTCACTTTGAAATTTTAACAGGAGAAAACGGGACCTCCAAAGTTTCGACTCCTATGTACCCTGCAATTATTCAAAATAGCGGGCACCATGGGGGGACTTACTACGAGCATAAGTATTTCGTAGACAATATTAAAGGCGATCATAAAAACACAGCTACAGTAGCAGAGGGGTTTTGGTCCATAGTAGTAGGGGTAGCGGCAGAAGAGTCCATTAAACACAACGCGGTGATTAATATCGATGAACTGTTAAGTCAATCTAAACAGATGGCTGAATGAAAATAAGTTGAATAACTAAAGGTTATTATGTTTAAATAAACATAATAACCTTTACAAGACGGAGGTATGACATGAATGGAATGAAGGTATTATATATTCCGGCAGTTAAAAAGACGTTTGATGTGGAAACGGCAAGAAAACAACGGTCGCAAACTAGCGAAGTACTCAAAAGTGTAAGTGCTCATTTGTTTGAACCAGAAGACGTTTTAGGATCTGTTAATGACGTTAGTGAATTTATTAACTCATTAGAAGCTGAAAGTATAGATTATGTCATTTATCAGAGTCTCACTTTTACTGACGGCGAGTACATTCGGGAAGTTATTAATCGGTTTTCTGTTCCGGTTATGGTCTGGTCCATTAGAGAGCCTGAAATAGGTGGAAGACTAAGGCTGAATTCCTTAACAGGAGGAAACAGTACGTCCCATGTTTTGCGTGCAGCTAATCACCCGTACGATTTTGTGTTTGGTAATAGTGATGAAAGCCAGGTTCTTAACAAATTGCGGGTGAATTTGAATGTACAGTCAATGATTAAAAATCTTCAAAGCATGAAAATTGGAGTCGTAGGAGAGCATCCCCCAGGTTTTTTCTTTGCAGATACAGATGAAGAACTCTTACAGAAACAGTTTGGTGTTCAAATACACAGCATGCAATTAGAAAGAGCATTTGAACAGGCAAAACAAACCACTGCCTCCATGCAGCAGCAGGAGTTGGACAGGGCAGAAACACAAGTAATTGGTCTTCAGCGTTCAGAAGAAACTACCAAAAAGTTCTCCGAGTTTTGTGCATATATGCGTCAGGAAATCCGGGAGGAAAACCTATCGGCATTGGCGATTCGATGTCTTCCTGAATTTTTTACAGAGTTTGGAGCAGCAGCATGTTCGACGCTTTCCCAATTAACTGAAGACGGCGTTTCTTCAGCCTGTGAAACAGATATTCACGGGGCCTTATCGATGCACATACTAAACCATCTATCTTTAGGAGCTTCCCCGTACCTTGGGGACATGGTTCACGTAAATGAGGCCAGCAATTCTGTAGTTTTTTGGCATTGCGGAGCTGGAGCGTACTCATTAGCAAATGAAAAACAAGGTGCTCAGGCAGGCGTTCACCCGAATAGAAAAACAGGTATGACAATGGAATTCGGTTTGAAGGCAGGAGAAGTCACTATATTTCGGGTGAGTTATTTGCCCATGGAGGGTTTCCGGCTATTAATTATGAAAGGGAAAGCATTGGATACGCCGCAGCGATTTAATGGCACAAGTGTAGAAGTTGAGTTGTGTACGCCAGTAACTGAGACGGTACAGCAGTTGATGGAAGGTGGCTATGAACCTCATTATGGTTTAGTTTATGCAGATGTAACAGAGGATTTAGTAGAACTGGGACGTAAACTAAACATACCAGCAACTGTTTATGTAGAGTAGTAAGATGGGTGGATGTGTATGAAAAAACGTATTGTAATAGGCCAGGCTGGAGGACCAACAGCTGTTATAAATGCCTCTTTAGCGAGTCTGACAGAGGCTTTAGCGCCAAAGCATGATGTGACTTTTGTATTGAATGGCTATGAGGGATTGGCAGAAGGTAATTTCTTAGAAGGAAATGCAAATTTGCTGGAGCGTATACAGATGTATAAAAATGTTCCGGGAGCTTGTTTAGGGTCTGGGCGTTTTATGAGCAGCATGGAAGTAATTGAAAAAATGTGCTGGCAATTGAAATACATCCAGGCTGATGCGCTGATTATGATTGGCGGAAATGGTACCATGCAAGCTTTGCATCTCATAGAGAAAGAATTGGCTAATATAGGCGCTGACCTACAATTAATAGGTATTCCCAAAACCGTAGACAATGATCTTGGAGGTACTGATCATTCACCTGGTTTTGGAAGTGCTGCCAGGTACGTGGCACACACAGTTGCAGATTCCAGCAGGGATTTAATGGCAATGAATAACTTTGAACAGGTAAGAATTTTGGAAACCATGGGAAGAAATTCGGGGTGGCTTGCTGGGGCATCGGGATTTTTCAAAGAATATGAAGAAGAAGGCCCCCACTTTATTGGACTTCCTGAAACATCTAATACGCATGAGCAATTATTTCAATCTGTGGAAGCTTCATTGAAGTCTCATGGCCAAGCATTGCTCGTAGTAAGTGAAGGCATGTTTTGGAAAGACAGTCTGAATGCCGAACACAAAAATGGGCGGGCTGTATTAGGAGGAGTTTCTGCTCAAATTAAATCCAGCTTAGAAGAATATTTTAAAATTAGTGCAAGAGCTGAGGTTTTGGGCATGAACCAGCGCTCTTCTTCCCTGTATGTTTCTGAATCAGATAAGCAGGAAGCTATAGAGATTGGTGTGAAAGCTGCTCATTTAATAAACGAAAATGTCAGTGGCCAGATGGTTTGTATAGAACGCATTAGTAATCTTCCTTATCATGTTAAAATAAATACTACTTCATTTAAAAACGTGATAAAAGAAGGGGAAAGAGCACTGCCGGAAAAATTCATTAATGACCGAAAGCGATATTATGAATGGCTTCGCCCATTAATAGGCGATACACTCTCTTACCCCCCTCCTTTAAGAAAGGAAGACAATATTTATGCCTCATCCATCGATAGACCAAAGTAAACCGGAAGCCCTTTATTTACAAGTGAAGAATGTATTAGTTGATAGAATAGACCGCCATATTTGGCAGGAAAATAACTTAATTCCAACCGAACAGGAGTTAATGAAAGAATTCGACGTCAGCCGGACAACTATTCGCCAAGCAATATCTATCCTGGTTCAAACGGGTGTTCTGGAAAGACGGCAAGGGAAGGGTACCATTGTAAAACCGCAAAAATTGGTTGGGAGTTTGGGAAGATTAAAAGGTTTTGCCGAAGAAGTTATTGAGAAAGGCCAAATACCAACTTCCCGATTAATTCGTGCTGAGTTTCGTGATGATTTGTATCACGAGAAAAGTATGTTGAAGGTAGGGGCTGAAGAAGAGATACTTTTGCTTGAACGTATACGTTTTGCAGATGATATTCCTGTAGCCTTAGAGCGCACGTGCTGGCCTAAAGATCTTGGTGAATTGTTGATGAATGAAGATTTAAACCAAGCCAAATATTACGAGATTTTAGAAAGGCATGGTATTTATCTAAAAAAAGCTAATGAAAGCATTATAGCTATCAATGCTACGATCGATGAGGCGGACTTGCTCGGTATTCGAGCAGGTGAAGCATTATTAAAAATGACCAGACTTAGTTTTGGCATACATGATCGTCCAATAGAGTATACAAAAACTAGATACCGAAGCGATCAATATCATTACGATATTGATTTAGAGCGGTAAGGAGGTCGAAGAAAATGGCATTTATTGATGGGAAAACTATGTTGGAACACGCATTTAAAAACAATTACGGGGTAGGAGCTTTTAGTGCTCATAATGTAGAAACCGTCCAGGCTATTATCGAAGCGGGGGAAGAAATGCAGGCCCCAATTATGATCCAAGTTGGTCAAAAAGTTATACAAACTGTAGGCTTAGAACCAATGAAATCATTGATCGACTGGTACGGCAAGGAAGCGAGTATACCAATTGCGATTCATCTTGATCACAGCCGTGAATTAAAACAGACAGCGCGGGCGATTCAATTGGGTTTTCAGTCCGTAATGTTTGATGGCTCTTCGCTGCCGGTCGAAGAAAACATTGAAAAAACTGCCCACATAGCGTTAATGGCAAAAGAATTAGGGATTGGTTCTGAAGGGGAAATAGGCAAAATAGGCGGTACGGAAGATGATATCACCGTAGATGAAAAAGATGCGCTTATTACTTCCGTCGAAGAAGCTAAAACGTTTGCTGAAGCTACAAATGTAGATTATTTAGCTATATCCATTGGTACCGCACACGGTATGTACCAGCAAATACCCAATATTCGATTTGAAAGATTAACAGAAATTGCTAAAGAAGTTTCCCGTCCTATTGTTCTTCACGGCGGATCCGATGTTCCAGACGATCAGGTAAGAAGAGCCGTTCAATTAGGGGTTTCAAAAATAAACGTAGACACAGAGCTCAGGCAGGCATTTATCAATGGCATGCGGGAGTATTGGAAAGACAATAATAACGACATTGTATTAGCAAATGCTACGCAGGCAGGCAAAGAGAAATTAAAAGAGAAGGTTGCAGAAAAAATTCGTGTATTTGAAAGTCAAAACTATGCGAAAGCTTTTTTTAAAGATGAAAAGGTAGTAACATTACGATGAATTGGGAGGTATTTTAATGCAAACCTTTGAACAGCAGAAAGAATTTGGGCTCTTTATTAATAACCAAAACAAGGTGACCGAACAAAAACTAAATGTTTTAGACAAATACAGCCTGGAGCCAATAGCACAAGTAGCTCATGCCGGCAAAAATGATGTTGAGGAAGCTGTCCAAGGCGCATTAGAAGCTTTTAAGATCCCCCTTAGTCCTTACGAGAGGTATCAAATACTGCAAAAAGCGGCCGCGAGGTTAAGGGAGGAGCAAGAAGCATTTGCCAACCTGCTGGTAAAAGAAGTAGGAAAGCCAATCAATGAAGCGCGGGGAGAGGTCTCCCGTTCAGCATTAACTTTAGAAATCGCCGCGGAAGAAGGGAAGCGTATAGCTGGAGAAGGGGTGCCCATTGAAGCAGCCCCAGGCTCTGAAAATAGAAGGGCCTATACTGTTCGGAAGCCGGTAGGCGTAATAGCAGCGATCACCCCTTTTAACGTGCCATTGAATTTAGTTTGCCATAAAATCGGGCCGGCATTAGCATCGGGCAACTGCGTGGTGTTGAAGCCTTCGGATGCTACTCCGCTGGTGGCTTTGAAATTAGCTGAAATATTTAAAAAAGCTGGATTGCCAAGTGGAAGACTCCAGGTGTTAACGGGGAACGGAGCAGAAATCGGAAACTGGCTTCTGGAAAATAATGAAGTGGATATGTTCACATTCACAGGCAGTACTAGCGTAGGGAAGTATATTAAGCAAAACGCGGGGCTTCGAAAAGTGACACTGGAACTTGGAAACAACTCGGCTTCTATTGTTCATCATGATACAAATATTCAGGCAGCTGCTAAAGCTGTGGCACAGAAAAGCTTTAATAATGCAGGGCAGGTTTGTATCTCTGTCCAAAGAGTTTTTGTCCACCAGTCTATTCATGATGAGTTTGTTCAGCATTTGCGGGCTGCAACTGAGAGTATACAAGTCGGTGACCCTGGAAAAGAAACTACTGATGTCGGTCCGATGATTTCAGAAGAAGCAGCACAACGTGTAGAAGATTGGGTAGAAGAAGCAGTACAGGAAGGGGCAAAGGTTCAAGTCGGAGGCCGTCGGAAGGAAGCTGTTTTTTATCCGACCGTGCTGACAAATGTTACTGAGAAAATGCGTGTTTCTTACGATGAAGTATTCGGGCCCGTAGTGTGCGTAGAGTCTTACACAGAGGAAGAAGAATCTATACAAAAAGTGAATAACTCTGACTATGGGCTGCAGGCAGGTATCTTTACGAACGATTTGAATTTTGCTCTGCAGGCAGCGGAAGAAATAGAAGTGGGCGGAGTAATTATCAATGATACGCCGGGCTATAGAGTGGACCATATGCCTTATGGAGGAGTGAAAAATAGCGGCACGGGTAAAGAAGGCCCGAAATATGCCATCGAAGAAATGACAGAGGAAAAGCTCATCGTCTGGAATAGATAAAAGTCATTTACTAATTAAGAAAGAAGATACAGTATGGACATTTTCAATATTGTCTGGCCAGTGATAGCAATTTTTGTGGCAGGCTTTACTGCTCAACGTTTTTTAAATATAGAATTGGCACCTTTGTCTACGTTTACAATTTATTTGCTGGTGCCGTTTCTTGCATTCAGAACGTTTTACCAGGAAGGCATTGATAAAGAAATTGTTTATTACGCAGTCTTTGTTGGTGCTTTATGTTTATTGCTGGTGCTCGTTGGTTATTGTTTTTCTTATTTTTGGCATAAAGATAAAGAAAAACACTACGGTTTTATTTTATCTTCGGCTTTTATGAATAATGGCAATTTTGGTGTCCCTTTAGTGTTGGCAATATTTGGAGATCAGGCTCTGAATATTGCCGTAATGCTAATGGTGCTGCAGCAACTATTAATGAGCTCGGTAGGAGTTTATTTTGCTGCGAAAGGATCACCCATTGAAGCTGCTAAAGGCTGGAGCGTGATTTGGAAAGTATTGAAGCTGCCCCTTTTATATGCAGCCCTTTTAGGCTTTATATTTAATATTACTTCTATCACACTGCCAAAGGAAATGACGGGCAGTATTAATTCGATAGCTGACGCAGCGATACCAGTCATAATGCTGCTTTTAGGTATGCAACTGGCAAATATATCTTTTGTTCATATAAACGTTTCGAGAATGATAAGTGCGGTATTAGTCAGATTAATCATTTCTCCTGCTGTAGCATGGCTGCTTGTGGTACTGCTTCCAGTAAACACTTTGACGGGAAATATTATGATAGTCATGGCTGCTGCGCCTTCAGCAGCGAATACCACTTTGTATGCTGTGCAGTTCCAAACAGATCCTCATCATGTATCGGCAGTTACTTTAATAACAACGCTCAGCAGCATTTTTACTATCCCCTTATTGCTTTTGTTATTGATTTAAGGAGAGCTGTAGTATATGTTCAACGCTATTCGAGTCATCTGGAAACAGACATTGACCTTAACAGGTTTCATTGCAGGAGTCAGTGTTTTTGGTTTATTAATACTAAACACGTTTAGTATGGAGAGCATTATATTTATTAAAGAACATTGGTATAAAGTTTCTGTAAGTATTTTGAAGATTATGGGCATGACTTTATGCTATAGCATTTTTCAATATTCTTTAGGGAATAAAAAATGTATAGTACCAGTTTCAGTGTCATTTTTATTTTTTTGTTTTAAAAAATCTGTAAAGGCTTCCATTATAGTATTGCTTTGCATAGTGCCAGGCTTTTTAATAGCAAAGTTTTTCGTGGATCCTGCAGGTCTCAGCACCTCTATTAGTTTAAATTATATTAATTTAATCAGCATAATTGCAGGCGTTGTGAGCCTATCATATTTGATCACGATTATTAAGCAGATTCCTTTGTTCAGAAAATGGAATACTTCAAGCTGGTATGAATAGCATTTAGCAATCGAAGGCTAGTAGGGTATTTTAATCCCCTTTAAGCTTATATAAATACAATCGGCAATCCGGGTAGTTCGGATGCCGCTTGTTAAATTTGTTATCCTAAATTCATTCACTTAAATTATTAACAACAAGTTTGTATACTCATTTGACATTTTCACAAATTCCTTCTATATTTATCGATATTGATGATGAAGGATATTTACAATCTGGACTGCACCGTCATTGAGGATCCCGTATCGCTTTCGCCTCTGGTCGTGCCGAAGGGGCGCTATCATAATGAAAGCGAACAATAACAACTTTTTTGTATAATGCTGTTAAGGCATGTCTGAGATAATTCATTCCGGAAAAGCTGATGCAGTAATCTTTTAAAAAAAGCCTGTCCTTTGAAATGGATAGGCTTTTTTGATTTTTTGACACTCTAGGAATATTCTCACGACAATGAACAGGTTTATACTCAGAGGAAATTGGTTATGAGAAATAATAATCCCTATGTTGATTGGAATACATATAATTAAACAACTTGTGTTAAAATATGGATATCAAATGATAATTATGAAAATGAATTCTTCATTGATTATATATACCTAAAACTTAAGGCGTGTGATAAAATGAGTCAATATTATGAAAGCCGTCGTGTGCGTACATAAATGTTTCTTAAAAATAGCTAGCGTTTATCAGCAGAGCGGGGGATAAAATGAAGCACAAGGAAATAACGCAGATTAAAACCCAGGAAGTGGCGAAGCGTGTCACTCTGTCGATGCTTGTTTTAGTTCCGGTATTTATGCTGGTGAATTTTTATGATGTGCTGTTTCTGGGCGCACCACTTGAAAGAGAAGGGCTGATTACAAGACTGCTTACCGGGCTGATGCTTCTGGCGCTGGTGCTTTGGGTAATATTTAAGCGCAGCGTGGAGCAGCAGGTGCAACGAAACTATTACCATGCTTTGTTTGACCAGCCGCTTTCCCCGGTGTTTCTTCTGAATGACAGCGGCTGCGTGATTGAAGTAAACGAAAAGCTGCTTGAAATGCTGAATAAAGAGCGTGATACAGTGATTGGTCTTTCAATGAAAGAATTAAACTTCACGGATCATGATCTGGTCGAAAAATATACAGACCGGGTTATGAGAGGGAATTCACAGCATTTTGAGGTGAACCTGCGGCGGCAGAACGGTTCGGTCATGGAGCTTGAAGTGATGGCAAGCCCGGTTTTTATGTATAAACGTATTATTGGCATGATCGGAATTATCCGGGACCGTTCCAAGCAGAATGCGAACGTCCGTAAGCTCGAACGTCTCGCGAATGTAGACGGATTAACAGGTCTGTCCAACCGGCGGGCGTTTAACGACGCCTTCGACAGGTACTGGACTGAAGGAATGGAACGCCAGTCTCCGCTTGCGGTAATGATGATTGATCTGGATGAATTTAAAAACTTCAATGATACGTACGGCCACCTCGAAGGTGATGAATGTCTAAAGCAGATTGCTGGGGCTATCCACAGGGTGTGCATGCGTTCCGGGGGGATGGCTTCCCGTTTCGGTGGAGAAGAGTTTGCGCTTCTGCTGCCTAAAACAAACAACAAGGAAGCCCAGGTGATCGCCCACGCGATAAGCGAAGAAGTAAGCAGGCTGAATATTCGTCATGAAACGTCGAGAGTGAGCCCGAAGGTGACGGTCAGTATCGGTGTGAACGTCATTGTACCAGCCCTGCACCGCCAGCGGGAGGACATGATGCTTAAAGCGGACCAGGCCCTCTATAACGCGAAAAGCAACGGGAAAAACATGGTGAAATTGTAACAGTTACCTGGGCAGAATAAAGAGGTGACAGAAATGGATGCCGGGCAGCAAAAAGCTGCAAATAAAAAATCAATATACGCAGGGCGCTTAAAGAAGGATTTCTTCGGCAGTGCCCTGCTTCTTTTAGTAACAATAATTCATTGGCTGTCGGCCGATTTCACGACGGGGACGTATTTGTTTTACGGAGTAGTTTATATGGTCATGGCAGTGGAGGACATTTATATTTACCGGAAAATGAAAGCAGAACAGAAATGGATAGAGAAGAGTATGCGGCATAAACTGTAGACGCCGGGAAGGGAGAAACGTCAGATGGAGCTTGCGATGCACCGGTTAACTGAGAACGATATCCCGTCACTTGTGGAACTGCCCCGGGAGGCCGGGTGGGACTACGATGAAGCAGAAATGAAGGCAGTGCTCGCTTCCGGAGTGGTATACGGTCATAAAACCCCGGAAGGCAAAGTAGTGTCCAGTTCGGCTGTAATTCGATACAAAGAAACGGCAACGCTCGGACTCGTTATTGTCCGGGAGGCCTGCCGCCAGCGGGGATTGGCGAGGGAAGCAGTGCAGGCGTGTCTGGATATTTTGCCGGCAGACACCGGAGTGATGCTGTTTGCTACTGAAGAAGGGAAGCCGTTATACCGGCAGCTCGGATTTGAAGAAGCAGGTACGGTGCACAAATATACCGCCCCGGGTCACGTGGGGAAGAAAAACAGCCCCGGTCAGCCTTATAACATAAAAGCGTATAAGGCTTCCGACTGGCAGAGCGTAAAACAGCTGGACCGCGAGGCGTTTGGGGATGACCGGGATGTCTTTTTGCATTACCGGCTTAACCAGGCACATCAGTGTCTTGTGTTAAAGGATGACCAAAATCATCTAATTGGCTTTGCTTTGTCGATCTGGCATGAAGGGCAGCTTCTGATTGGTCCAGTCACAGCTTCAGGTGGGAGAGAGGCAACTGCGTTAATCGAGCAGTTGATTGAGGCTCATCCGGCGAAAATCCGGATTGATCTTACCGCAGAAACCGGAATTATCACGGCCATGCTTGAGAAGTACGGCTTTGAAAAACAAAGCGAACCGCCTATGATGGCGCGTTACCCTAAGAATTTAGGCTCCCGGGACGGGGCCCTGTATGCTATTGCTTCACAGATCTTCGGGTAAGTGGTATGTCTTCCTTAAAAATAAGTTTTCATGAAGCCCGCTGCCTAAAACAGGATATCTGGTGCCAGATTATGTTACTTTATTAGGAGAGAAGTGCGGGGGCATGAACATTCGCCCAGCTTTTATTAATGGTGGGAACCGTGGGAGAGATATCATGATCAGTGGACCATTCACAACATCTATACTTCCAGGAGTCATAGCTCTCCTTTTCACGCTGGTGTTTGTGCTAAAAGGATGGGCACTCTGGGTAAAGCTGCTGCCGGGCATCGCACTTATGGCTGCAGCTATTTCGCTTTTTTATTACGGCTATATGCACGTTCGGGGGTTTGAGGGAGCATCGTATGGTATCCTGGGAGGCTTTTTAAGCCTCTATGCTGTTGTATGCTTCGTAATGGCCGGATGGGATTTGCGTAATAGTAATTTTTTTAAGTAGTAGGTTCTTTTTTCGGATACATAAGCTGTAAAAGGAGGTATCCTGTGATGTGTGGAAGATACACCCTGGTTAATTCCAGAGAGGCGTTGGAAAAGGCCTTTGGTGCAGCATTTCCGGAAGGGAACGAAAGCTACAACGTAGCGCCGTCACAGAAAGTGCTGGCGGTGGCCTCCTCCACTGAACAGACGAAAGCCGGCTGGCTGCAGTGGGGGTTGATCCCGTCCTGGGCAGATGATAAGAAAATCGGGCATAAAATGATCAACGCCCGGGCAGAAAGCGTTGATACCAAACCAGCATTCCGCCACCTGCTTGAACGCCGGCGCTGCCTGGTCATTGCCGATGGTTTCTATGAATGGGACCGGGAGGGAGGTACGAAGCAGCCGTACCGGATAACGGTTGACAACGAAGAACCATTTGCGTTCGCCGGCCTGTGGGACAGGTGGGAAGGCAAGGAAGAAACGATTACGTCCTGCACGATCATTACGACCGAAGCAAACGATTTAATGCAGAACATTCACCACCGGATGCCGGTTATTCTGGATGAAGAAGCACGAAAAACCTGGCTCGACCCGCATGAAACTGACAAACAAGTATTGAAATCACTGCTTCAGCCATTTGATGCTTCCCGGATGGCTATATATCCCGTAAGCACCGAAGTAAACAGCCCGAAACATAATCATGCCGCTTTAATCGAACGCAAGGGATAAAACAAACAGCCCGGCTTTTCCTGTGAAGAGGAGAAGCCGGGCTGTTTTTGTTTGAGGCCTGCGGAGCAGGTCAGTTAGGTGGTGAAAGTTACATTTCACCACCTAACTTCCTTAAAATAGGGTGGCTCCGCTTTTCTTATTGTCTAGTTTCGGTCCGCAGTCGCTCGTTCCGTTGACCCTGCCCTGCCTTCCTTGTTTAACAACAAGTGCAGGCAGGGCGTGGTCAGCCGTACGAGACTCCTGATCGGCGGACCTCCGCTTTTCCTGATGTCCAGCTCCGAGCGTTACCACCCGGGTCCATTCGCATTTTCCGCTCGTTTGCGACTTCGTCCCAAGCCGACTGAAAACGGCGAGCCGTCCCGGGTGGTGACCCAACGCTCACCGCTTTTCTTATAGCTTTTTTCTTGCGACGGCTTTGCGTATTTTGGCCACGGCTTCCTGGGCCTGGTCTTTCTTTTTGATGCAGTAATTCACGTAGAGGCCATCGAGTAGCGAGAGTTCGGCGAGCCTGGAGGCGAGCGCTTCGGAGCGGTATTCGGTTTCGCGGGAAATGGTCTGCAGCGTCAGGTCGGCCTTTTGGCTGATGGGCGTTTTTGCATAGCTTGTAATCGCGATGATGCGGGCGCCCTGTTCTTTGGCCACATCCATTGCTTCGAGGACGTCTTCATTGGCCCCGGAGTGAGAAATGACAATCGCGACGTCGTTTGGCTTTAGCTGGGACGCAGCCATTACCTGCCAGTGGGCATCGGTATAGGCGTGACTCGGGAGTCCGGTGCGCATAAACTTGTGCTGGCCGTCCTGGGCAGTGACGCCGGAGCCGCCGCTTCCATAGAAATGGAGCTCTGACGCTTCAAGCAGGTACTGCACCGCCTGGCGGACAGTGCTTTCATCAAGCACTTCCTGGGTGTAGGTGAGAGCATTTTTATTACTTTGAAATACCTTGGACATCACTTCTGCTTCGGTGTCGCTTTCCTGGATCGTTTCATGAATGTCTTCGATCGGTTCGATAATATCAGAAGCGAGCGCGATTTTCATCGCCTGATACCCTTTAAACCCGAGTCGCTTGCAGAAACGGAACACGGTGGCGTCTGCGAGGGAAAGCTGATCGGCTACCTGATTGATGGTCGAATGAACAATGGTTTCGGGGTTTTGCAGCATATAGTCGGCGATTTGCTTTTCTTTGTCACTAAAACTGTTGTACAGCGACTGGATCCGCTGACGGACGTGAGTCGTTTCGGTAGCCATGGGCATCCCTCCGGAGAAAAAAGTCTTATATTCATCATAAAGGAATAAATTTTACTTAGCTATTAAAATGCACGGAAAAAATTTTCTTAAAACGCTTGCATAGAATTTTATTTCACGTATAATAACGAATTGAGAAAAATATTTTCATCAATTGAAAGCGTTACCGAAAGCGAGGGAGTAAATGTTATGGCTGAATCACTTACAGCCGGCGTGGACATAGGTACAACGAGTACAAAAACGCTGGCGTACGATACAGACGGAAAGATCTGGGCGGAACGGGAGCTTGAATATCCAATTTATTCTCCGGACCCGGCCTGGAAGGAGCAGGACCCTTACGAAATTCTTCGCGCCGTCGAACAGACTCTCAAAAACGTCGTTGAAGACGTCGCCAAAGAAGGAAAACATATTGGAACGATTGGCTTCAGTGCAGCGATGCACAGCATACTTGCTGTAGATGAAAACGGCGAGCCGCTCACGCAGGCGCTCACATGGGCAGATCAGCGGTCGGTACACGAAACCGAAACAGTAAAAGCCGAAAACGGGCAGGATATTTTTGAACGGACCGGAACACCGATCCACCCAATGGCGCCGCTGACTAAAATTATGTGGTTTCAGAAGCACCGGGAAGAAATTGCCGGAAAGGCAGCGAAATGGATTTCAGTGAAAGAATTTCTGTTCCATAAATGGTTCGGGGAATACATCGTGGATTACTCCATCGCCTCAGCTTCAGGCCTTTTCAATATTCATAAAAAGCAGTGGGATGACAGAGCACTGGCGCTCGCCGGCATTACGGTAAGTCATTTGTCCACCCCGGTAAGCACCACGTACAAGCGAAGTGACTTACATAAAGACGTCTGCAAGCGTCTGCATCTGCAGGAAACGACAACAGTCGTCATCGGGGCAAGCGACGGAGTGCTCGCAAATGTCGGGTCCGGGGCACTTGAGGAAGGCGTGGTTGCCTGCTCGATTGGGACAAGCGGAGCGATACGCACGGTCATCGACCGGCCGTACACGGATCCGAAGGGACGGATATTCTGCTACGCGTTGACCGATGACCTGTGGGTGATCGGCGGCCCGATTAACAACGGCGGTATTGCGCTCCGCTGGATGCGGGACAAAATCATGCCGGATCTAAAGGAAGAGTGCCGCAAAAATGGTACAGATCCCTACGACGTGCTGACGGAGATGGCGGAGAGCGTGATGCCCGGTTCCGACGGTCTGCTGTTTCTGCCGTATATGACCGGAGAACGCGCTCCGTTCTGGAACAGCGATACGAAGGGAGTGTTCTTCGGGCTGACGCTGCATCACGGGCGCGAACAAATGATACGGAGTGTTATGGAAGGCGTCATGATGCAGATGTATGCCGTTGTCGTAGCACTGATTGAGGCCGGCATCAACATTAAGGAATTCCGTGCTAACGGCGGCTTCGCCCGTTCGGAGCTGTGGAAGCAGATGATGGCTGACATATTCGAAAGCGACATTGTCGTTCCGGACAGCCATCAGAGTGCCTGCTTCGGTGCTGCCTGGCTTGCCATGACAGCCACTGGGCAGAAGGAAAGCCTGGATACGATTCACGAACTGATCCCGATCGAAACACGGCAGTCACCGATTATGGACAACGTGACAGCGTACCGGGATTTAAAGCCGATTTTTCTACGGCTTGCACGCAATCTTCAATCTGAATTTTCCGCGATTGCCGACGTGCAGCGTGCACACGCAGAAGGCAGACGCACACTATCAACTGAAAAAGGAGAGATACTATGACTACTTCAGCACCGTGGCTCATTATTGTAGCCGTTTTAGCAATTGTTGCACTGTTATTTTTAGTTATGAAGACCAAGCTTCAAGCCTTTATCGCCTTGCTCCTCGTCAGCTTTCTCGTCGGTATCGCCGTCGGCATGCCGCCAGGTGAAATTATAACAACCATTGAAGAAGGGATGGGCGGCACCCTCGGATTTATTGCCGTCGTTATCGGCCTTGGGGCCATGTTCGGGGAAATGCTTCGGGTGTCCGGGGGCGCAGAACGTCTGGCGCTCACCCTCGTTGATAAATTTGGGGAAAAGAACGTCAGCTGGGCGCTTGCGCTTACAGGCTTTATCGTTTCAATTCCCGTCTTTTTGGATGTTGCACTTGTTATCTTAATTCCAATTGTGTACAGTCTTGTCCGTAAAACGAAAAAATCACTCGTGTACTACGGTATTCCGCTTGTAGCAGGTCTTGCCGTAACACACAGCTTTATTCCACCGACGCCGGGACCGATTTCGGTTGCTTCGATCATCGGCGCTGACCTCGGCTGGGTTATTCTGTTTGGTACAATTGCCGGCCTTCCGGCAGTAGCTATTGCCGGACCAATATTCGGGAAATACATGGCGAAAAAAATCGACGTTGGTGTTCCGGAATACATGATGGAGCAGATGAGAAACGTCGAGTACGACCGCGAGCTGCCAAGCTTCCGCAGTGTTCTCGCTATTATCCTTCTTCCGCTTGTGTTGATTTTGCTTAACACAGGGTCCGGGGTTTTCCTTGCAGAAGAAAGCACAGCTTATGAAATTCTGTCCTTTATCGGGGATCCATTCTTTGCACTTACCGTAGCGGCGCTTTTAACATTTTATGTGTTCGGTATTCGGCGGGGTTACTCGAAACAGGAAGTCCAGCAGATTACAACGAAAGCCCTCGAACCGGCCGGGATTATCATTCTTGTTACCGGTGCTGGTGGCGTATTCGGCGAAATGCTGATTCAGTCGGGTGTCGGCGACGTGCTTGCAAGCGCGATGGAAAACGCGAATATGCCGATTCTTGTCTTTGCCTTTATCACAGCTGTTCTTGTCCGTGTAGCCCAGGGCTCTGCGACCGTGGCCATGGTAACAGCCGCCGGCCTCGTAGCACCGCTGCTTGAGACATACGATGTCAGCGATGCAATGCTCGGACTAATCGTTATTACAATTGCTTCCGGTGCGACAGCCTTCTCCCACGTGAACGACTCCGGGTTCTGGCTGGTCAGCAGGTACTTCGGCCTGAATGAAAAACAAACGCTGCAGACATGGACCGTCATGGAAACTATTATCGGTTTTGTCGGTTTTGGTGTGGCCCTGATTTTAAGTATCTTCGTATAAATAGAAAAGAGGAGTGGAGAACATGAAAGCAGGAATTATTGGGTTAGGAAAAATGGGGTATAATATCGGCCTGCAGATGCTTGATAAAGATCATGACGTTGTTGCCTACGACCTGTCCGAAGAATTTCGCGAAAGTTTTAAAGGTGACGGCGGCAGCGCAGCCGCCTCCCTGCAGGAGCTGGTGTCTCAGCTTCCGAAGCCGCGTATCATCTGGGTGATGGTGCCGGCAGGGGACGCGACCGATCAAGTGCTCACCGAAACGGCTTCCTACCTTGATGAAGGAGACATTTTAATTGATGCCGGCAACTCCCACTACAAGCGGACGCTGGCTCATTATGAAGCGCTTGAGGCAAGAGGCGTTCACTTTTTCGACGTTGGCACAAGCGGCGGTATTTCCGGTGCCAGAAACGGGGCCTGCCTGATGATTGGCGGGCGCAAGGACATTTTCCCGGTGCTCGAACCGCTGATGGAAGACCTCTCAGTGGAGAACGGCTACCACTACACTGGGGAAGGCGGCAGCGCCCACTATTTAAAAATGGTGCATAACGGCATCGAGTACGGCATGATGGCCGCGATGGGCGAAGGGTTTGAACTGCTTGAAAAAGGACCGTTTGACTACGACTACGAGCAGGTTGCCCGCGTCTGGAACAACGGATCGGTCATCCGCGGCTGGCTGATGGAGCTGATGGAGGAAGCCTTCCGCGGCGATGCTAGGCTCGACGAGATCCGCGGCGTGATGCACTCATCCGGGGAAGGCAAGTGGAGCGTGGAGTCCGCGCTCGAATATGAGGCAACAACTCCGGTTATTGCGCTCTCTCTCATGATGCGCTACCGTTCGCAGGAAAACGACACCTTTAACGGCAAAGTAGTCGCTGCCCTACGCAAAGGCTTCGGCGGCCATGCCGTAGAAAAAAGTGAATAGCAATGTCCCAGAGGCCCGGATCGTATCCGGGTCTTTTTTCGTATTTTAGAAAAACTACGGCAAATGCTTCAACTGCCGTTTAATATTTCCGATAGTAACAGTAACGAAGAAAACGGCAGAAGGGAGCCTATCATTCATGCGAGTATCCGGGTTTGCTTCAGGAATGGATATTGACCAGACGGTGAAGGATTTAATGCGGGCGGAACGCCAGCCGATCAACAAGCTGAACCAGCAGAAACAGACGCTCGAGTGGCAGACGGAAATGTATCAGGATGTAAACAAACGGTTTTTTGATTTCCGGAACACGATTTTTGATTCGATTATGAAAAAGTCATCGATGACGGACCGCTCGGCCACGTCCACCAACGACAGCCGTGTGAGCGCTACGGCGTCAGCGGATGCGGGTAAATGCTACCTATTCGGTCAGCGAGGTCAAACAGCTGGCAAAATCAGCATCGCAGAGCAGCTCAGAACGGGCGGTCGGACCTGATTTTTCCGCTTCGGAAGCCATCGGCAGCCAGGCGTTTGCGGCCGGGAAAGAACCACAGTGGAGTGAAGGCGTGATTCAAAGCAAAACGATTAACGGTGACGGCGGTGCGTCCTATCCTACAGCGTGGAAGGCAGCAATCTTAAACAAAATACTGACGATATGATCGTGAAGGTAAGCGGAAAACAGCGCCAGGTGATTGAAGAAGACAGGGAAGGCGTTTACCGTCTGTTTGCTGCGAGCGGTTCAACTACTGAAGCACAGGGACTTGCCCGCCGGATGAGAGAAATGCTCGACAACGGGGTGTCCGCTCTTGCTGAACGGGCCGGGGGATACAAAGGCAAGCTGCTCCCGCACCAGTTTACGCTTGGGCGCAATATGGAAAACATTGACGACCGTATCGCCCAGTTTGAAGACCGGATGGTATCGGTGGAAAACCGGTATTACTGCCAGTTTACAGCGATGAGCCGGGCAAATTCGCAGTCCAACTACTTGATGCAATTTATGAACGGCGGTCAGTAACAACAGCACCTTCTTGAGGAGGAAGAAAACATATGAGTTTTAATCAGGCACAGGCAATGTACCAGCAGGCAATGCAGACCGCCTCGCCGGGGGAACTCACGCTTCTTTTATACAAAAGCTGCCTGAAATTTCTTCAAAAAGCGGAAAAAAGCGATGAACGAAGGAAAGGTCGAAAAAACAAGCTGATGATCCGGGCGCAGAACATTATCGGAGAGCTGATGATTACGATGAAAACGGACAGCGAGCTTTGCAGCAGCATGATGCAGATGTATGACTACATGTACCGCCGGCTGATTGAAGCGAACGTCAGTAATGATACGGAAGCTCTGCGGGAAGTGTACGGACTTGTCGAAGAGTTTCGCGACACATAGAAGCAGGCGATGCAAAAAGACCGGGAGAGCCGCTTCCGGGAAGGCGGCCGGACCTAATGAGTGTAATCCGTGAACTGTACGAAAAAGTGGCCCAGCCTATGCCGGGTAACGAACAGCCGAGGGATGAGTACATTGAGAGTGTGTATCTTTTCCCGCAGGCGCGGGACCGGCAGCTGAAAGGCCTTCCGCCTGTGGAGGAGTGGTCAGAGGCTGAGCGACAGCTCGGGGAAGAGACGGTCAAAATGAATCGTTATATTGACGGCCAGCTTGTCAATTGGAAACAGGTGATCCGTGAAGAGCTGCAGGGAACCCGTCAAAAGCGCCGTCACATGGGGAAATATGAACAAAGCAACGCAACGGCATCAGCGTATTTTTTCGACAGCAGAAACTAGTATACAAAACCTTCAGGCCCGGGCCTGAAGGTTTTTATGTGTATGGGCGCCGGGATTATGTTATAAACGGCTTAAAGGATAAAAAGGAGCAGGTAATGATGAGCGAACATCTCCGCCGGGCAGAAGCCACGTTTCTCGAGCAGTACAGCGACTGGCTGCAGATGGTGCAGGAAAGCATGGTACAGGTGACAGGATTTTACCGGGAAGGATTTGAAGAAAACGGCGACCGGCTGCTCGACAGCACGACCAGGGAATCCTCGCTGTTTTCCTCGCAGACGGTGACGATGTCATATCTGTTTGGCCAGGAGGAGGAATGGAAGCAGGATCTTGAAGCCTTTGAGCAGGCAACCGAAGAAGTGCGGAGCCTGATAGAGGCAGAAACGATGAGCAGTGCTGAAAAGATGCGCTACGTCGCTTCAATGTATATGCCGGTGCTTGAACGCTGGAAACTACGGGTGACAGCACTCGCACGCAAATAAACAGGCAGGGAGCCGGCTCCCTGCCTGTTTTTATTCGTCGCTGCCCTGTTCGGAAAGAGGTGGGAGGCCGAGCTTCTGCTCGATCGTCGGCAGAGAGCCGTGCTCGATAATCCAATTCGCCGGCTGACGGTCAGGATACATGAGCTCGGAAATACTCTGGCCTTCAATCTGGCTGAACCGCTCACCTTCCTCCCACTCCTGCAGATCTTCAAAGTTCAGCTCCTCCGCCGTAGCGACGACGTTGGAAGGCGCGCTGATTGTCTGCTCCTTGTTTACCTCATCATAGGCAAACGTGAGGGACTGGGTGGATGAAGCAGTTTGCGGACTCTGACTGTTATTCATGGCAATTTCAAAATCTGCCTGAATGCTTTTTGTCTGCATCGAGTCCTTATCGATGGTAATAGTGTAGACAGTATCTTTCAGGTTTCCGGCAAACAGCATGTCGTCAATTAAGCTGTCAAAGTCTTCATTGGTGAAGCCGACTGTGCTTTTAACGAGCTCACGCATTTGAGCGGAGCGGCCGCGCGCCTCAATCACATATTCCGACTCCTGTTCGTCCAGTTGAAAATCTGCAGCATAGGCCTCGATCAGCTCCAGCACAGCTGCCGGTTCGCCGATGGACTGGCTTGAAGCACTCAAATCGCCGGTGAATTCATCCGGATACTTGATCCATTCCTCTTCTGCAGAATCATACGTGAAAAAGCCTTCAGCCGTCAGGTAGCGCTCAATTTCCTTCGGCTCCTGTTCGGTCGTCTGCAGCGTCGAAGACTCATGGTAGACGAACGGGTCGGTGCCCACTTCCACGTGGGAGCTGAGTTCATTAGTAACTGGTTCTTCCTGGGCCGGGCCGATGGTCTGGTCCATGTTTATATCAATAGAATAACGGTTTAATTCCTGCATATAGTCGATACTTTCAGAAAGAACCTCATCAGAAGCCGGTTCCTCATCTGAAGATTGGTTTTCCGTGGGATCTGGTTCATTGTCAATGGATGAACATCCTATCGGAAGGACGAGACTTAAAGAAACGAGAAGTACGCCAAATGACTTCCTCATGGAACCTCCGACCTCCATCTAAAATTCATTTTACATATTTCCTAAGAATACCACACTTTTACACAAAAAAGAATAAGACCTCGTTCATGGTTGTCTTCCAACGCTCTCCAGAGAGGGGAAGCAGATATGGGCTGTGTGGAGGAAAAGCTCTATAAGCAGTAAGAGACCATAAGAAAGAAACCCGGCGGATGCCGGGCTTCTGGTGCCCGGGGCGGCCGCTTAGACAAGGGGAGCGGCGCCCGGGCGGACAGAACAGTGTGGGAGGTTGCTGCTGTCAAAGGTATAAGGGGAAATATGTAGAAGAGTAAGCAGCCAAAGTTCTGCTGCCTGGTACTATCATATTTCGCGGAGCGCCGGAATACAAGGGGATACGCACGTTTAGGCTTTATTTTGAAATAGGGGCGCCTGCCCGTGTCCTATTCTAAAATAGGAAGCGGCTTGATTTATGAATGAGCAGAATAATAATTGGAAATTGCGGGTATAGAACGAACGATGCACAATCCGCATGAAAGGGAGTAATAATTGTATGTTTGGAAAAATATATATTAACGGTGAATGGAAACAGGCAGATGAAGGCACCATTGACGTTGTAAACCCGGCCAACGGAGAAGTGGTGGGAGAGACGGCAAACGCAGGGGAAGCGGAAACAAAAGAAGCGATCAATGCTGCGCACGAAGCGTTTGATTCCTGGTCGAAGACGACCGCGTACGAGCGGGCAGACATTCTTCGCAAGATTCACGCCCTCATGATGGAGCGCCAGGATGAACTCGGCGAACTGCTGACAAAGGAAATGGGCAAACCGCTTGCGGAAGCCAAAGGGGAAGTGGCCTATGCGGCTTCTTTCATTGAATGGTACGCGGACGAAGCGAAACGGGTGTATGGTGAGACGATTCCTTCTAATTCGGAAAACAAGCGGCTGATGGTGATTCACCAGCCCGTCGGCGTGGTCGGCGCGATTACGCCGTGGAATTTTCCGCAGGCAATGATCACCCGTAAAGTAGGACCGGCCCTTGCCGCAGGCTGCACGATCGTGCTGAAGCCGGCAAAGAATACGCCCTTGTCTGCCGTGCGTTTCGTGGAAATATGTGAAGAAGCGGGCGTACCAAAAGGTGTGATTAACCTGGTGACCGGCCAGAGCTCATCGGCTATCGGCAATGAATTGATGTCGAACGAAAAAGTCCGGAAGGTCACCTTTACCGGATCCACCGAAGTCGGAAGCAGTTTGATGGAGCAGGGTGCTCAGGATATTAAAAAGCTGTCGCTTGAACTCGGCGGCCATGCGCCGGCACTCGTCCTCGACGATGCGGATATCGGCAAAGCGGTCAACGGCGTCGTGGCCTCGAAATTCCGTGCGTCCGGCCAGACGTGCATTTGCGTCAACCGTGTATATGCCGAGGAAAAGGTATACGAAGAGTTTGTCGAAAAATTTGCGGATGCATGCAAGGATCTGAAGGTCGGCGACGGCATGGACGAAGACGTGAAGGTCGGCCCGCTGATTGATAAAGACGCCTATGACAAAGTCGAGCGCCACGTGCAGGATGCCGTCGATAAAGGCGCGAAAGTTGTCACCGGCGGTAACGGTTATGAAAAGGATGGCGGCTACTACTTTGAACCGACCGTTCTCCGCGACGTCAACCATGACATGATCATTATGCACGAAGAAACATTTGGCCCGGTGGCACCGGTACAGAAAATTACAAGTGATGAAGAAGGCGTCAAGCTGGCGAATACCACGCCGTTCGGTCTTGCTTCGTACTTCTTTACCGAAAACATGTCCCGGGGCATGAAAATTGCCGAAGGACTCGAATATGGTATTGTCGGGTGGAATGACGGCGGCCCGTCCGCGGCCCAGGCCCCGTTTGGCGGCTGGAAGCAAAGCGGTATCGGACGCGAAGGCGGACATCAGGGCATCATGCCGTTTCTCGAAACAAAATATATTTCGATTGGATTATAATAAAAGGCTGAGCCGGACTGCTCCGGCGTGGCTTTTTTACATAATTCCCTGATTAAGTTAACGTTTACAATTAAAAGGGTTTTATCTGTTTCATAAGTCCTGAGACCCTATTGTTATGCCAGATTCTTTTCACTTTTTTAAAAAATTTTGTTGTTTGAAAAGGATTCCGCAAAAGGAATATAGAAAGTAGACACATAACGATAAGGAGGGGTTCACTTGATGAACTTTAACATTCGCGGGGAAAACTTAGAGGTGACTCCAGCTCTTCGAGGTTACGTAGAAAAGAAAGTGAGCAAGCTTGAACGTTACTTTGATACAACCCCTGTGGCGGACGTCCATGTGAACATGGAAGTTCAAAACAGCGAGAAAATTTTAGAAGTGACTATCCCTATGCCGCAGCTGCTCCTCCGTGCAGAAGAGACGCATACGGATATGTATGCGGCGATCGATCTTGCGACGGACAAGCTCGAACGGCAGATTCGAAAATATAAAACGAAAGTAAACCGCAAGTTCCGCCAGAACGGCAAAACATCGGAAGTATTTAAAACCAATATCGAAGAATTAAATGAAGAAATTGCCAATGGCGGGGTGAAAGAAGGTCCGCTAACTGATGAAGTGACAGAAGAGGACGACGGCCTTGAAATCGTCCGGACCAAACGGTTTAATTTAAAGCCGATGGATACGGAAGAAGCGATCCTTCAGATGGATATGCTCGGCCACAACTTTTTCGTCTTCGCTAATTCTGTCAGCGGTGATACCTCAGTCGTATACAAACGCCGTGACGGGCGCTACGGCCTGATTGAGCCGGAAGAATAATTATATGAGTCAACAAGTCCTGCGCGGGTAATGCGCAGGGCTTGTTTTAGTTTTTCCGGGAGCATGGGGTACTCGTTGTAACAATAGTGGAATACTGTTAAAATATACGGTGATGCTTAGAAATACAACGATTCATTTATATATGTAAAACTACAGATAAATCAGGCTTCGGGCCCTTATTAACAATTAAAACAACTATGCGCGTCAATCGTATTTCGGCTAGATGGTACGAAAGAGAGGACGATGATTAAACCATGAGAGGTTTATTGAAGAAAGTTATTGGAGATACAAATCAGAAATATGTAAAAAAACTGGAGAAAAAAGCGGAAAAAATAGAGGCTTTTTATGAAGATGTCCAGGTTTTAAGTGATGAGAACCTTGTCCGCAAGACAGAAGAATTTAAAGAACGCTATCAGCAGGGGGAAAAGCTTGAACAGCTGCTTCCGGAAGCCTATGCGGTTGTCGCAGAAGCGTCGACACGCGTACTCGGAATGACTCCTTTCCGCGTACAGCTGATGGGTGCCATCGTATTAAACGACGGCGACATTGCGGAAATGAAAACCGGGGAAGGGAAGACCCTGGTCGCGACCATGCCGGTCTACTTAAACGCCATTACCGGCAAAGGCGTGCACGTTGTTACCGTCAACGACTATCTGGCCAAGCGTGACAGCGAAACTTTAGGTGAGCTTTACCGGTTCCTTGGATTGACTGTCGGCCTGAATTTAAAAGACATGAGCAAAGAAGCGAAGCGGGAAGCCTATCTGGCTGACATCACATACGGGACCAATAATGAGTTCGGCTTTGACTATCTGCGGGACAATATGGTTCTTTACAAAGAACAAATGGTGCAGCGGCCGCTGCATTTTGCCCTCGTCGATGAAGTCGACTCGATTTTGATCGACGAAGCAAGAACGCCGCTGATTATTTCAGGATCGGTGGAGCAGTCGACCAAGCTTTACGCAGCGGCTAACGTATTTGTGAGCCGGCTGAAGGAAGAGCGGGATTACACGATTGATGAAAAAACCAAAACAGTGCTTTTGACTGATGAAGGTGTTACCCGGGCGGAAAAAGCGTTTCAAATAGAGAATTTGTATGATCAGCAGCACGTGCAGCTGCTGCACCATATCAATCAGGGATTAAAAGCCCATGTGACAATGCACCGGGACGAGGACTATGTAGTGCAGGACGGCAAAGTGGTCATCGTGGACCAGTTTACCGGACGTTTGATGGCCGGCCGCCGCTACAGTGAAGGCCTCCACCAGGCCATTGAAGCGAAAGAAGGCATGCGGGTGCAGAAGGAAAGCATGACGCTCGCATCGATTACGTTCCAGAACTACTTCCGGATGTATCAGAAGCTTGCCGGGATGACCGGTACAGCGAAAACGGAAGAAGAAGAATTCCGCAATATTTACGGCACGGACGTTATTTCGATACCGACAAACAAACCGGTTGTCCGCGAAGACAAATCTGATTTGATCTTTAAGACCCGGGAAGCAAAATATAGGGCTGCAGCCGAAAAGATCGCTGAATTGTACGAAACCGGTCAGCCCGTGCTTGTCGGCACGGTGAACGTGGATACTTCAGAGCTGATATCACGGTATTTGAAAAAGAAAAACGTGCCGCACAGTATCCTGAACGCGAAAAATCATGAAAATGAAGCGAAAATCATTGAAAATGCCGGCCAGCACGGTGCTGTCACCATTGCGACCAATATGGCTGGGCGCGGTACCGACATCAAGCTTGGGGACGGAGTAGCGGACCTCGGCGGGCTGTTTGTCATCGGCACCGAACGGCACGAAAGCCGCCGGATTGACAATCAGCTCCGCGGTCGTGCCGGACGTCAGGGAGACCCGGGTGCTTCCCAGTTTTATCTGTCCATGGAGGATGAGCTGATGCGCCGGTTCGGATCCGACAACATGCGCGGCATGATGGAGCGACTCGGCATGGATGAAGATCAGCCGATCGAGAGCAAGCTGGTCACCCGGGCAGTGGAACAGTCACAAAAGCGGGTGGAAGGCGCCAACTACGACTCACGGAAGCAGATTCTGCAGTACGATGATGTCATGCGTGAACAGCGTGATATTATTTACGCCCAGCGGATGGAAGTGCTCGAGTCGGACAACCTGCGTGACATTGTGCTCCGGATGCTTGAGTCTACGGTGAAAAATATCGTTGCAGCCTATACGCCGGTGGAACAGGTGCCGGAGGACTGGGACCTGGAGGGCATGCTTCATTACCTGAACACGACCGTGCTGAATGAAGGCGACTTGACAGAGCAGGACGTTAAAGGTCTTGAACAGGAAGAAGTTATCGAAAAGGTATGGGAAACGGCAAAAGGTAACTACGAAGCAAAAGAGCAGGAATTTGACGAAGAATCCATGCGTGAATTCGAAAAAGTGCTGCTCCTCCGGTCGGTGGACCGGAAGTGGATGAACCATATCGATCAGATGGACCAGCTCCGCCAGGGTATTCACCTGCGGGCTTACGGCCAGAATGATCCGCTTCGTGAATACAAATTCGAAGGCTTTAACATGTTTGAAGATATGGTTGCGTCGATTGAAGAAGAAGTAGCTACGTACGTAATCAAATCGGAAGTGAACGAAGAAAACCTGCAGCGTCAGGAAGTCGCTAAAGGAAAAGCAGTACGCCAGGACGAACAGGAAGCAGAAGAAGAGCAGCCGAAAAACAAAAAGAAAACAGCGCCGACAAACGGCAACCGGAAGATGCCGGTACCGAACAAACGGTAATAAGAAACGAAAACGGCAGGGACAAGCCCCGAAGTGCTTAGCTTCGGGCTTTTTCCTTGCCACCTACATTCAGAAAGGGGATTTCTCACATGGATATGGCAGAAATTCGAAACGAACTTGAAAATATGGCTAAGCGATTAGCGGACTTCAGGGGGTCTCTTTGACTTCGAAGTAAAGGAAGAGCGCATCAGCGAACTCGAGGAAAAGATGACCCACCCGGGCTTCTGGGATGACCAGGACGCTTCCAAAAAAGTTATTGATGAAAACAATGCGTTAAAGGATATTACCGAAGGCTACCGCCGGCTCGAGGAGCAGCATGAAAATCTCGAGGTATCCTATGAGCTTGTAAAGGAAGAAGACGATGAAGATTTAAAAGAAGAACTTGAATCAGGCACGAAGCAGCTGAAAAAAGATATTAACGAGTTTGAGCTGCAGATGCTTCTCAGCGAGCCGTACGATAAAAACAATGCAATTCTGGAGCTGCACCCCGGTGCCGGCGGTACTGAATCGCAGGACTGGGCGTCCATGCTGCTTAGGATGTACACCCGCTGGGCGGAAAAGAAAAACTACACAGTGGAAACCCTGGATTATCTTCCTGGGGACGAAGCCGGCCTGAAAAGCGTCACTATGATGATCAAGGGCTACAATGCCTACGGTTTTTTGAAAGCAGAAAAGGGCGTGCACCGGCTCGTGCGTATTTCCCCGTTTGACTCCTCGGGGCGCCGGCATACGTCATTTGTCTCCTGCGAAGTCATGCCGGAGATGGAAGACTCCGTGGAAGTGGAAGTGCGGACGGAGGATTTGAGAATCGATACGTACCGTGCGAGCGGTGCCGGCGGGCAGCACGTAAACACGACTGACTCCGCAGTGCGGATCACCCACCTGCCGACAAACATCATCGTCACCTGCCAAAACGAGCGGTCCCAGTTGAAAAACCGGGACCAGGCGATGAAAATGCTGCGGGCGAAGCTGTATCAGCGCCAGATCGAAGAGCGCCAGCAGGAAATGGATGAAATCCGCGGAGAACAGAAAGAAATCGGCTGGGGAAGCCAGATCCGTTCTTACGTTTTCCATCCGTATAACATGGTAAAAGACCATCGGACGAATGTGGAGATGGGAAACACGCAGGCAGTGATGGACGGCAATCTTGACCCGTTCATTGATGAGTACCTGCGTGCAAGCATGAAAGTATAACAGAGGGCAAAATCAGCAGCCTGCGTTCGCGCAGGCTCTTTTTACGTCAAACCAAAAGGAGGAAGTGTAATGGTAAACCGAAAAAGAAAACCAATGTCAAAAACAGCGTTGAAATGGGTCAACGGGATCCAGATCTTTACCGGGACGGCCGTGGTGGCTGTTTCATATAACGCTTTTTTACTGCCGAACTCGATCGCATCCGGAGGGGTAAGCGGTTTGGCGACCCTGCTGGAGGCTGCACTGAACATAGAACCGGCTGTGACGATAGGAATCACCAACGTTCTCCTTTTCATTCTCGGTCTCCTGCTTCTTGGAGGCCTCCAGTACGGGGCAAAAACGATAATTGGGACGCTTTTTTTGCCGTTTATTGTTTATTTCACGAGAAACTGGGACATCGGTATCGATGACCCGCTGCTCGGTGCGTTGTTTGGCGGGATCGGAGTGGGCTTCGGTCTCGGACTGGTGTTTCGTGCCAGTGCTTCAACCGGAGGCACGGATCTTTTAGCTCAAATTATTCATAAATACGCCGGGGGGACGCTCGGTACCTCGGTTTTTATTATGGACGGACTGATCGTTACGGGCTCGGCGTTTATATTTGGCCTGGAGTTCGCGCTGTATGCCCTTATTTCGTTATTTGTTACTGGAAGAACCATTGATGTCGTGCAGACTGGTCTGGGCTATGCCAAGGTGGCTTTTGTAATTACAAAGCACGAGGAAACGGTGCGTAAATCAATTTTAAAAGAAGTGGACCGCGGGGTAACCAAACTTGAAGGACGCGGAGGCTTTACCAATGACGCACGCCCGGTGCTGATGTGCGTCGTCAACCGGGGGGAAGTTACCCGGCTGAAGCGTGTGATTCAGCTGCAGGACCCCGAAGCCTTTGTGGTTGTGAGCAACGCCTCAGAAGTGCTTGGCCAGGGATTTGAGAATCAGGGCAACTCTGTGTAAAAAAAGCGGAAGCGCCAACATTGTGTTTCAGAACCATAGAAGTTCATGCTACACTAAAGAAAGGTGGAGTAACCCTGAACAGCTGCTCCAGCCGGCTGGCGAAAACCTGGCTGGAAGCGTCGCGAGACGGTGAAGCCAGGGTGCAGCCAACGGACTGGACAGCTGGGTGGCGGAACTGGACAATAAGAAAAGTAGAAAGGTGCCGGTAGGAGTCTTCTACGGCTGTCGGTTCTCTGCCTGGAGCTGCCTAAAGGCAGGGAGGGCAGAGAAAGACAACGGAAGAAGCGACTGCGCCTTGGAACTGGACAGTAAGAAAAGCGCAGAGCGTTGGGTCAAAAAAGGAAGTTCGATGAAGGGCGTCACGTTTGTGAGACCATCGAACTGACCTGCTTCGCAGGCCCCGGGACGGCTCGCCGTTTTCGATTCGGAGGAACAGCTCACCCAGCTGATTCCTCCTTCGTATAGTCTATGGTTTGGTTATGACTTTAATAAAGCTGGAGTGAAATAGATGAAGAAAAACATCAAAGTGACAGCAGCAATTCTGGTCACAGCAGCGGCAGCCGGGACCGGAGGCGCGGTCGTAGGTGCTTCTGTCTGGGGAGGAGAGTCGGGAGCGTCCTCACCTTCACTGTCCGAATCCGGTTCGGATAGTGGAACGCAAAACGTTTCAGAAGAAGACTTAAGTAAAATCAGTTCTGTGTACGATATGATTGACTCCGAATACATGACAGAAGTGGATGACGATGCGCTGGTGCAGGGGGCTATCGAAGGAATGATCGGAGAACTCGATGACCCTCACTCCAGTTATATGAGCGAAAGCACAGCACAGGAATTCACGCAGTCGCTGGAGTCGTCCTTCGAAGGCATTGGAGCTGAAGTAAACAAATCCGGGGACGCAGTGACTATCGTTTCTCCAATCGACGATTCTCCGGCAGAAGCCGCCGGGCTGCAGCCGAATGATGATATTCTGGAAATTAACGGAGAAAGCACAGAAAATCTGGAGCTCAATGAAGCGGTCCTGAAAATCCGCGGAGAAAAAGGAACGAACGTGAATCTCACTGTGCAGCGGGGAAGCGGGGAGCCTTTTAATGTTGAAGTGGAGCGCGATGAAATTCCGATCGAAACCGTAGAGGGTGAAGTGATTGAGCAGGATGGCGAAAGCATCGGTTATCTGAATGTATCGTCATTTTCTGAAAATACAGCCGATGAATTCGAAACCCAGCTCGAGCAGGTGGAGAGTGAAAACATTGACGGCCTTGTGATTGATGTCCGTGGAAATCCGGGCGGATATTTGAACGCGGTGGAAGACATCGGCAGCATGATTATTCCGGGCGGAGAGCCGGTAGTCGAAATTGAAGACCGGGAAGGCACAATTTCAGAAGTAACCTCATCTTTAGAGAAGAACAAAGACTATCCGGTGGTCGGCGTGATTGACCAGGGAAGTGTTTCTGCCTCTGAAATTCTGGCAGCTGCGATGAAAGAGTCCGGAAACTTTGAGCTGGTAGGGCAGAACACCTACGGCAAAGGAACGGTCCAGCAGGTGATGGAGCTGGATGATGGAAGCGATGTGAAGCTGTCTGTCTCCAAATGGCTGACCCCGGATGGGAACTGGATCAATGAAGAAGGCGTGGAGCCGACCATTGAACAGGAGCAGCCTGACTATTTCCAGGCATCTATTTTATCCATTGATGAAGCCCTGGAGCCGGACACGACTGGAGAGAACATTGCCACCGCGCAGACGCTCTTAAAAGGAGCCGGATTCGATCCGGGACGTGAGGATGGGTACTACAGCGAAGAAACGGAAGCAGCAGTACAAGATTTCCAGGAGGAACAGGAAGGCCTGGAAGCTACTGGTACGCTGACACCGGAAACAGCAGATGTGCTGAATGATTTTGTGCTTGAAAACGTTCAGAACAGGGACAATGACAAGCAGCTGCAGCGCGCGCTTGATACAGTCGCAGAACAATAAATGAAAGCTGGATAATACCGGTGGCCGGGTCCTGCCCGGTCCAAAGAAAAGGGGGAAATAGTGGATGCAGGGAATAATCGGTGAAATTGGTCCTGCGTTAGCGTGGTTTTTTCTGAACCCGCTGACTTACATAATGATAGCAGCCATGCTTATGGTTGGTTATCTTCGGGTAAAAAGAGAACGGAAAATGTTTCATGCAAAAATGTATCCCATGCTGATGGAATTGACGATGAGCGTTATTCCAGCGATAGTAATCGCTGCTTTTGTCTCAGTCGTCACTATTGTTACGGGCATTTCACTGCCTCTTGGAGCAGTGGTGCTTGCGATGGTGATCAGTGCGCTGCTGGCAGTGTCAGGCCTGCATCGCTGGCTGACCGCTCTGCACGTGTGGGGAACGTCCTTTTTAGCTGCTCTGGCGCTGGATGCTGCCGGGGTCGCGGTGCCGTTTTTCTCTGCCGGAACCTGGCTTGGAAACGGCTTTGATGCTTTTTCTCTGATGGTGTGGCTCGCAGTGCTCACGCTCGCAGAAGGAATACTGATTGTCTGGAATGGGACAAAGTTTTTTTCTCCCCTTTGGACAGCCAGTCGCCGCGGCAAGCCAATCGGAGGCCAGGTCACGCACCGTCTTTGGATGCTCCCGGTATTTCTGTTCATCCCGGGGGGCGCTGTTGAAGCGGGAGGCTGGTGGCCGCTTCTTCCGGGCGGGACCGCTTTTTCTCTTCTTTTGCTGCCGGCAGTGATCGGCATACGTATGAAAACCTTCGACCGTCTGGCAGCTGTGCAGGTGCGGGCAGCCGGCTGGTGGGTCGTGCGAATCGCAGTCCTTGCCGGCGGCGGAGCAGCACTTGCTTATTTTTACAGCGGATGGGTTATTCCGGTAATTACGGCTGTCCTGATTCTGCTGAGGGAATGGGTAACCATTGCCGCCGGCAGTTCAGCTAAAAGCAATTTTCTTTATACGCTCCGCGGCGACGGAATATCCGTACTCGCTGTTCTGCCGGAGTCGCCGGCAGACCGCATGCATATTAAAGCAGGTGAAGTCATCCGGCGGGTGAACAGTGAAAAAGTATATGATGAAGCGAGCCTGTACCGGTCGGTGCAGAAAAATTCCGCCTATTGCCGGCTGGATGTGGAGGATATTAACGGAGAGCTCCGCCAGGCGCAGGCGGCGCTTTACAGCAATCAGCACCATCAGCTTGGAATATTGATGATTAATAAAGAACGAACGGAACCGGAAAGCATGCATACGGCCCAGTAAAACAGAACCCTCTGCCGGGTTCTGTTTTTTTGTATGGTGCCGGGGAAATGTCGTTTTCTTTGCAATTACCGGGGAGTGGAGTACAATAATTATAGCGAATATACGTTCGTTTTTATGTTGTTTCTTTCCAATCTTCATGTGGTATAGTAAATAGACATATGACCGGAACGCAGACAGGAAGTGAGGGACTAATATGAACGAAACATTTGAACTGGCGAGTAAATATAACCCGGCGGGTGACCAGCCGCAGGCGATTGAAAAGCTGGTTCAAGGGTTGAGCGACGGCAAAAGATACCAGACACTGCTCGGAGCGACAGGAACCGGCAAAACGTTCACAGTATCCAACGTGTTGACAGAAGTGAACCGGCCGACGCTTGTCATGGCACACAATAAGACGCTTGCCGGGCAGTTATATAATGAATTTAAGGAAATGTTTCCAAACAATGCGGTAGAATACTTTGTGAGTTATTACGACTACTATCAGCCGGAGGCCTACGTACCGCAGACGGACCAATTTATTGAAAAAGACGCGAGTATTAATGACGAAATTGACAAACTAAGGCACTCGGCGACGAGCGCCTTATTTGAGCGGGAAGACGTTATTATCGTCGCCAGTGTTTCCTGCATTTACGGCCTCGGTTCGCCGGAGGAGTACCGGGACCTGGTTCTTTCGCTCCGGACCGGTATGGAGATTGAACGGGATCAGATTCTACGGAAGCTTGTGGACATTCAATACGAACGTAACGATATTAATTTCGTGCGCGGGACGTTTCGCGTGCGAGGTGATGTCGTCGAGATTTTCCCGGCTTCAAGAGACGAGCACTGCATACGTGTCGAAATGTTTGGCGATGAAATCGACCGGATCACCGAAGTGGATGCCTTGACCGGCGAGGTTATCGGTGAACGCTCACATACGGCAATTTTCCCGGCATCCCACTTTGTGACGCGGGAAGAAAAAATGGAACGGGCCATTAAAAATATCCAGCAGGAGCTTCAGGAACAGCTCGCGAAGTTCCGGGCAGACGGCCGGGAGCTTGAAGCGCAGCGGCTCGAACAGCGGACGAACTACGACCTTGAAATGATGCAGGAGATGGGTTTTTGCTCCGGCATCGAGAACTATTCGAGGCATCTGACCTTCCGGAATCCCGGAGATGCGCCGTATACATTGATTGACTATTTTCCGGATGATTTTTTACTCGTGGTGGACGAATCCCACGTTACACTTCCGCAGGTGCGCGGCATGTACAACGGGGACCAAGCAAGAAAGCAGGTGCTTGTGGACCACGGCTTCCGTCTTCCGTCTGCGATGGACAACCGCCCGCTGAAATTTGATGAATTTGAAGAGCGGATCAACCAGGCGATGTTCATTTCCGCGACGCCGGGTCCGTATGAACTTGAACACGCCCCGGAAGTCATCGAACAGATTATCCGGCCGACCGGTCTGCTTGACCCTACAGTGGAAGTGAAGCCGATTGAAGGGCAGATCGATGACTTGATCGGCGAAATTCATGAACGGCGGGAACAAAATGAGCGGGTGCTCGTAACGACGCTCACCAAGAAAATGGCGGAGGATTTGACCAACTATTTAAAAGAGCTCGGCATCCGGGTGAAGTATCTGCACTCGGACATTAAAACGCTCGAGAGGATCGACATCATCCGCCAGCTTCGTCTCGGCCAGTTTGATGTTCTGGTCGGCATCAATCTTCTCCGGGAAGGCCTGGATATTCCGGAAGTGTCGCTGATTGGCATTCTGGATGCGGACAAGGAAGGCTTTCTGCGCGCGGAACGCTCCCTCATTCAGACAATGGGCCGTGCTGCCCGGAATGACCGCGGACATGTTATTATGTACGCAGACAAAATCACGCGTTCGATGGACGTGGCGATCAGTGAAACGAACCGTCGCCGCGAGATCCAGATAGCGCATAACGAAAAATACGGCATTACACCGAAAACGATCCAAAAAGAAATTCCTGCCCTGATTCAGGCGACGGTCAGCTCGGAGGATTCATCGGATATTGATAAACCGGCTCTCGATAAAATGAGCAAAACGGAGCGGAAAAAAGTAATCGACCAAATGGAAGACGAAATGAAACAGGCAGCCAAAGACCTGCAGTTTGAACGCGCAGCGGAACTGCGCGATATGGTATTAGAACTTAAAGCGGAAGGATGACCAACGAATGGGAGCAGATAACATTAAGATTCAGGGGGCGAGGTCCCACAATTTAAAAGATATTGACGTGACAATTCCGAGGGACCAGCTGGTCGTCATGACTGGATTATCCGGCTCCGGGAAATCTTCGCTTGCCTTCGATACAATCTATGCTGAAGGGCAGCGCCGGTACGTCGAATCATTATCCGCCTATGCCCGCCAGTTTTTAGGGCAGATGGAAAAGCCGGACGTTGATTCCATTGAAGGGCTCTCCCCGGCGATATCGATTGACCAGAAAACGACGAGCAAGAACCCGCGCTCCACGGTCGGCACCGTGACGGAAATTTATGACTACCTGCGGCTTTTATTTGCCCGGGTTGGTACGCCTTACTGCCCGTATCACCATGTGCCGATTACCTCCCAGACCATTTCACAGATGGTCGACCAGATGATGGCTTATGCTGAGCGGACGAAAATGCAGATTCTCGCTCCGGTGATTGCCGGCAGAAAGGGAGAACATGTGAAGGTGATGGACCAGCTGAAGCAAAAAGGGCTGGTACGTATTCGCGTGGACGGAGAAATGCGCGACGTCGGAGAAGAAATCAAGCTTGAAAAAAATAAGAAGCACGATATTGAAGCAGTAGTGGACCGGGTTGTCATTAAAGACGGGGTGGAGTCCCGGCTTGCAGACTCACTGGAAACGGCCCTCGAACTCGGGGAAGGGAAGGTGCTGATTGATGTTGTTGGTGAAAAGGAAATGCGGTTCAACCAGCATCACTCCTGCCCGGAATGCGGGTTTTCAATAGGGGAGCTCGAGCCGAGAATGTTTTCCTTTAACAGTCCGTACGGCGCCTGCCCGACCTGTGACGGTCTTGGCAGCAAGCTCGAAGTGGACAGCGACCTTGTAGTTCCGGATCCGGACCGGACGCTCCGGGAGCATGCCATCGCTGTATGGGAGCCGATCAGCTCCCAGTACTACCCGCAGCTGCTCCGTTCGGCCTGCGATCATTTTAATATTGATATGGATACGCCATTTAAAGATCTTCCGGCAGAGCATAAAGAAATACTGCTCGAAGGCAACGGCCAGCAGAAAATAACGTTCCGTCACAAAAACGAACGCGGCCAGGTCCGGGAGCGCCAGATTTATTTTGAAGGCGTGCTGAACAACGTTTCCCGCCGCTATCGTGAGAGCGGGTCGGATTTCACCCGTGAACAGATGCAGCAGTATATGAGCAATAAGCAGTGCCCGACGTGTAAAGGCCACCGCCTGAGCCTTGAGGCTCGTTCCGTGCTGGTTGGAAATATTCACGTCGGGGAGCTGACGGACCTTTCAATACAGCAGGCGTATACGTATATAGAAAACATCGATTTAACTGAAAAAGAAATGGAGATTGCCCGTTTGATTCTGCGTGAAATCAATGAACGGCTCGGCTTTCTCATTAATGTCGGTCTCGATTATTTAACCTTGAGCCGCTCCGCTGGCACGCTGTCAGGCGGGGAAGCGCAGCGCATCCGGCTGGCTACCCAGATCGGTTCGGCACTGATGGGCGTCCTTTACGTCCTCGACGAGCCATCGATCGGCCTTCACCAGCGGGACAACAACCGGCTGATACAGACACTGCAGAACATGCGTGACCTTGGAAACACGCTTATTGTCGTTGAACATGACGAAGACACCATGCTTGCTGCCGACCATATCATCGACATCGGCCCCGGAGCCGGCCGTCACGGTGGTCACATTATCGCAGAAGGCACGCCGGAGGAATTGAAGAAAAACGACGCATCCTTGACCGGTCAGTATTTAGCGGGAAAAAGATTTATTCCACTCCCAGGGGAACGACGTAAGCCTTCGGACCGCTGGCTGAAAGTAAAAGGAGCAGTGGAAAATAATTTGAAGCGTACGAACGCGGATATTCCGCTTGGCCTGCTGAGCGCGATTACGGGTGTATCGGGATCCGGAAAAAGCACGCTGATCAACGATATTTTATACAAGGTGCTTTCGCAGAAGCTTCACCGCGGTAAACAAAAGCCGGGCGCACACAAAAGCGTGGAAGGTATTGAACAGCTCGAAAAAGTGATTGATATCGATCAGTCTCCGATCGGCCGGACGCCGCGTTCGAATCCTGCGACCTATACCGGAGTATTTGATAATATCCGCGAAGTATTCGCGATGACCAACGAAGCGAAAATCCGCGGCTACCAGAAGGGACGCTTCAGCTTTAATGTCCGGGGCGGACGCTGTGAAGCGTGTAAAGGCGACGGTATTATCAAAATAGAAATGCATTTTCTTCCGGATATTTATGTTACGTGTGAAGAGTGCGGCGGCCAGCGGTATAACCGTGAAACGCTCGAAATCAAATACAAAGGCAAAAACATTGCGGATGTACTTGAAATGACCGTGGAAGAAGCAGTGGACTTCTTTGAAAACATTCCAAAAATCCGCCGGAAAATCCAAACGTTATATGACGTTGGTTTAGGGTATATAAAACTAGGACAGCAGGCAACGACACTTTCAGGCGGGGAAGCCCAGCGTGTAAAGCTTGCATCCCAGCTACACCGCCGTTCCACAGGCAAATCCCTTTATATCCTCGACGAGCCGACGACCGGCCTGCATGTGGATGATATCGACCGGCTGCTGAAGGTACTCCAGCGGCTTGTGGATAATGGAGATACTGTTTTAATCATTGAGCACAATCTCGACGTCATTAAAACGGTGGATCATATCATCGATCTCGGTCCGGAAGGCGGAGCAGGCGGCGGTGAAATTGTGGCCACAGGCACGCCGGAAAAAGTAGCGGAGTCACGGGCTTCCTATACCGGCTATTATTTAAAACCGGTGCTTGAAAGAGAACGAAAGCGCATGGCCAGGCAATGGGAAGCATCGGAGCAGGCCGCCCATACCCCTTCATCATAGAAGAATCGACTGAAACGGATACCACTGTTCTTCGTATGTAATAGAAAGAAGGCTAAAAAGTCCACGTACCGGTTCTGATATATTACCGAAGGAGGAACATGAAATGGATGAGGAACGTCAGCGAATACTGAAAATGATGGAAGACGGTATTATTTCTCTTGAAGAAGGAGAACGTCTGCTCCGGGCTAAAGGGTCAGAGGCATCGTCCGGTCCTCAGGCAGACAGCAAGGACCACGGGGAAGGCAGCTCCTCCGAATCCCGGAGAAGCGGTGCCTACCGGACAGACAAGAAAGCAGCCGGCAGCCAGAAGAGAAAAAGCAAGGAAGATCCATTTGCGATGCTCTCCGGCTTTTTTGACCATGCGCTTGACCGCGTCAAACGGTTTGACCTCGACTTTAATTTCGGTCCTTCCGTAGACTTTCAGCATACGTTTGAACATGATGAAAGCGACATTCGTTCACTCGACATGTTTATCCAAAATGGAAGCCTTATCTGCCAGAAGTGGGAAGGCAGCACCATCCGTGTTGCCTGCCAGGTAAAAGCTTATACCGAAGAAAGTGAAGATGCCGCCCGCCGCGATTTCATCGAAGGAACTGATTTTGACTCCCGGAGCGGAAAGCTCCGCTTTGCTTCAAGGTCCGGCAATTATAAAGTTCAGGCAGTCGTTTATGTGCCGGAAAAATCGATGGACAAAATGGATGTATCCACATTTAACGGAGACATCCGGATCGACGGAGTTCAGACAGACAATCTGTACGTTAAAGCAAGCAATGGAGCTATTACAGTACTGCATGCTTCTGCCGGCTATCTGGCAGTGGAAACGGCCAACGGGGCAGTGGAGCTGAAAGAAGGTAATATCGGCAGCGCCGACGTCAAAACGTGGAATGGTTCGATTCATTACGACGGATCGCTTTCAGATATTGAAGCAGAGGCGCTGAACGGGGCGATTACGGCCCGGTATACGTCACTGAGTGAAAGGAGCCGGGCGGTTCTTTCCACTACAACGGGCAGCATCAAGGTAATTACGCCGCGGGAGATCCGCACTGAGGGCGTACTCCGGACAAACGTCGGAAACTACAAGTGTCTGCTCGACAACATCGAAGTGAAAGAAGAAAAAAGCGAATTCATGCAAAAGTATTATCAGTTTGTATCCAATCCGGACTCGACTCCAACGCTTAGACTGGAGGCTTCGGCAAAGACTGGTGCCATAACTGTGCAGGATCATGAATAAAAAACTGAAAGGGTGATCAGGTTGGCAAAGAAGAAGTTGTACAAATCCCGTGAAGACCGGAAATTGACAGGCGTATGCGGCGGATTGGCAGATTACCTCGGCTGGGATTCCTCCTTAATACGGATTATCAGTGTGGTGCTTGTTATCCTCCCGGTTACCTCCTGGGTACTGCTGATTTATCTCGTATTAGCCGTGCTTCTCCCTGATGAAGAGGATGCCGTCTCCTGATGGGCTGTTTAGTACCATTTATTGTTAACACCATTGCATTAATGGTAGTAGCCGGGTTTTTCCCCGGCTTTACTATTGACGGCTTTGGGGCAGCCATTGCGGCCGGTTTGGTGTTGACGCTGATCAATCTCGTGATTCGCCCGCTTTTAATCTTTTTCACTCTGCCGCTTTCTGTCGTTACATTCGGCCTGTTTATTTTTGTGATCAATGCGTTGATGCTGATGCTTACGTCAGCGGTGATGGGAGAAGCCTTTAACATGTCCGGCTTCGGTATGGCTTTTCTTGCCGCTGTCGTGATTGCTGTTTTAAATATGCTGATGTACAATCTTTTCGTAAACCCGCTGAGCGGAAGAAAAACGTGACGGTTTTCCGGAAGCCGGGAAAAATTATGAGAGATAAAAAATGGCCCGCCTGCAGGCGGGTCTTTTTCGTGCAGCAGTGAAACTGAAATCCTCCGGAGCAGGTTCCATCTTCTTTTGAAAACGTGCTACAATAACAACGTACGAAGTAGAGAAAGCAAACGTATTCACGAAACGACAGAGCGATTTTTGAGGGAGGCAGCACGATGGCAAAAGTGACGGCAACGGATTTAAAGGAGCGGTTTCAATTAGAGCTTCTTGCCGGGGAGGAAGGGCTGTATCGGGCGATAACCACGAGCGATATTTCCCGCCCGGGAATAGAGATGGCTGGTTTTTTTACATATTATCCTGCCCGGCGGCTGCAGCTGCTTGGGCGCACAGAGCTTTCTTTTTTTCAACAGCTGCAGGACGAAGAAAAGCAGGAACGCATGGAAAAGCTGTGTACATATGACACCCCGGGCATTGTCATCTCGCGTGGACTGGTGGCTCCGCCGGAGCTGATTGAAAATGCGGAAAAGACCGGTGTTCCGATCATGCGCTCGCATCTGGCAAGTACGCAGCTGATCAGTCAGCTGACGAACTATCTCGATACCAAACTGGCCAAATCGACGGCAATGCACGGCGTTCTGGTGGACATTTACGGCATCGGCGTGCTGATTACCGGGGCAAGCGGCGTCGGGAAAAGCGAAACGGCGCTCGATATCGTACGCCGGGGCCACCGGCTTGTAGCGGATGATTCCGTCGAAATCCGTCAGCAGAACGGTGACACCCTTGTCGGCACGGCTCCCGAGCTCATCCAGAACCTGCTTGAAATCCGCGGCCTCGGCATTATCGATGTGATGACGTTGTTTGGAGCAGGCGCTGTCCGCCCGTATAAACGCATCTCGCTGACCATCCATCTTGAGCTCTGGGACGAACAAAAAGCCTACGACCGCCTCGGTCTTGACGAAGAGACGCTTCAGGTGCTCGATACAGAGATTCAGAAGCTGACTGTTCCGGTACGTCCGGGCCGGAATCTTGCTGTTATTATTGAAGTAGCGGCGATGAACTTCCGGCTGAAACGAATGGGCGTAAACACAGCCCAGCAGTTTTCAGACCGGTTAAAACAGATGATTGATGACGGGGATAAGGAAGAATTTTAACTATTACACATTTAGTAGTCAGGAGTGGCATGGGATATGATTTATTCATCGATACAGCCGATCGACCGGGTCGCCTTTGAAGTCGGATCTGTGCCTATTTACTGGTACGGTATTCTCATTGGCCTGGGCGCTCTGCTTGGGTACATTTTAGCTTCCTATGAAGCAAAAAAACGTGGGCTACCGGAAGATATTTTTGCGGATCTGCTTATTTTTGCCATACCGATTTCGATTATTTGCGCGCGGCTGTACTACGTGATTTTTGAGTGGGACTATTACGCTCAGAATCCGGGCAGCATTCTGGCGGTATGGGAAGGTGGTCTTGCGATACACGGCGGGTTGATCGGTGCCGTGCTTACGGGCATCGTCTTTTCGAAAATCAAGCGAGTATCTTTTTGGAAGCTGGCTGACATTGCCGCACCAAGCATTATTTTAGGGCAGGCGATTGGACGCTGGGGCAACTTCATCAACCAGGAAGCCCACGGCGGCGAAGTGAGCCGTTCGTTTTTGGAGGGGCTGCAGCTCCCCGAATTCATTATTAATCAGATGTATATTGAAGGAGCTTACTACAACCCCACGTTTTTGTACGAATCGCTTTGGAATATCGCGGGGTTTTTACTGCTTTTAGGACTGCGCAGGGTGAATCTCCGTCGCGGGGAGCTGTTTTTAACGTATGTTATCTGGTATTCCTTTGGGCGTTTTTTCATCGAGGGAATGCGGACCGACAGCTTAATGCTGTTTGATACAATCCGGGTGGCACAGTTGATTTCGGTGCTCCTGATAGTAGCAGCCGTGAGTCTGATTTTATACCGCAGGCAGGCCGGGCTTGCCAAAGCAAGATATTTAAGTAAAGACGGTCCCGGCATATAAGGAAGAAAGCGAAAGGGGAAGCATCATGACCAGATGGAATACACTGCTGTTTGATTTAGATGGCACGCTGATTGATACAAATGATTTGATCATTTCTTCTTATGAGCATGTGCTGACATATTATGCTCCGGACCAATACAGCAGAGATGACATCATCAGCTGGATCGGGGTGCCGCTGGCGGATAATTTTTCAAGCATCAGCAGCAATCCGAGCCAGGTGGAACAGATGATTGACACGTATCAATCCCACAACCTGGCGAACCATGAAACGCTCGTCCGGGAATACGACGGAGTGTACGACACCATTAAAACGCTGTACGAGCGTGGCTATTCCCTCGGTATTGTGACGACTAAGCGGAAGGAAGCGGCGGTCAAAGGTGCCAATATGCTCGGGCTGTTTCCTTTTTTCTCGACGTTCGTTTCGGTGGATGATGTCGAAAACCCGAAGCCGCATCCGGAGCCGCTGCAAATAGCCATGACACAGCTGAACGCCCGCCCGGAGGAAACCATCATGGTTGGAGACAGCCAGTTTGATATTATGGCGGGGAAAAATGCCGGGGTGCACACAGCAGGAGTGGAATGGACCATCAAAGGTGCATCGTTTCTGAAAAATTATGAACCGGACTGGATGCTCGCCCGGATGAGCGATCTGCTCGATATTGTCGGAGAAGCAGAAGAATGAGAAAAACAGATCGTTATTTCCCGGGCAATAATACCAATGCTTTGTGGCAGATGTACCGGACGGTTCCGTTTTTAAAGGCATTCAAAAATACGGCTGTTATTGAAGTTTCCCGGGTCGTGCCGTTTGTGTCTGTGAAGCGGTGGATGTACCGGCAGCTGCTGGGAATGGAAATAGGTGAAAAAACGGCGCTTGCGTACAAGGTCATGCCGGATCTCATGTTTCCGGAGAAAATCCATATTGGCAGCAATTCCATTATCGGCTATCAGTCGACGCTTTTGACCCACGAACATTTAATTGATGAATACCGGCTCGGCGATATTGTAATCGGAAACGAGGTCATGATCGGCGCCAATGTGACCATTCTGCCCGGGGTGACAATTGGAGACCGGGCTGTGGTGGCAGCAGGAACGGTCGTGCATAAAGACGTTCCAGCACGGGCCTTTGCCGGCGGCAGTCCGATGCGTATAAGAACCTAGGCTTCAAGCCGGCTTTCAAAAGAGCCGGCTTTTCTCTTTTTTGAAATCGAAAAAGACTGATAGGGCAGCAAATATTGTTATAATAGAAGCGGAAATGGAAAATTGACGGTGTAAAAAAAGATGTGTAAACTATGGTTATTCTTTATTTTGTTAGTACATTAGCGGACTAAAGCATCGTGAAGAGAAAAGGAGAGAGAGTATGAGTAAGCTTTTTATGTTTGAAAAGCCGCTCGGGATGCGCGATGCGCTTCCGGGGTATTTTCAGACAAAACGGAACGTACAACGGGTCATTAACGATGAATGGGAAAGCTGGGGGTATCTGCCTGTCGAAACGCCCACCCTGGAATATTACGATACGGTGGGGAGCGCTTCGGCGATTCTTGATCATCAGCTTTTTAAACTGCTCGACCAGCAGGGGCGGACGCTGGTGCTGCGTCCGGACATGACGGCACCAATTGCCCGGGTGACAGCATCCGGACTGCAAAACCAGCACTTTCCGATCCGTTTGGCTTATCATACTAACGTCTTCCGCGCGCAGCAGCTTGAGGCTGGACGGCCGGCAGAATTTGAACAGCTCGGGGTGGAATTGATTGGAGACGGGACTTCGAGTGCGAACGGAGAAGTCGTCTCTCTTATGATCGAAGCTCTGAGAAAAACCGGTCTGACCACGTTTCAAATTACAGTCGGGCACGTCGGGTACGTGAATGCGCTGCTTGAAGAGGTGCTCGGAAATGATGAGCGGGCCGATGATCTGCGCCGGTTTTTATACGAAAAAAACTATGTCGGCTACCGCCAGCATGTGGAAAATCTCCCGCTTTCCTCCCTGGATAAGAAAAAGCTGAACAGCCTGCTGCGCCTGCGGGGCGACTGGCGGACCCTGGACGAAGCATTGAATCTGGTTCAGACACCGGCGGCAAAGGAAGCGGTCGAAGAGCTGCAGGAACTGAAAACAGTGCTTGAACACTATGAGCTGTCCGATTACATTAAGCTCGACTTTAACTTATTTATGCATATGAGCTACTACACGGGGATTGTATTCGAAAGCTACGGCAACAATCTGGGCGTGCCGCTTGGAAGCGGCGGACGCTATGATGAACTGCTGCAGCAGTTTAACCGCCCGGCTCAGGCTGTCGGGTTCGGTCTCCGGCTTGATTTGCTGGTCGAAGCCCTTGGCCTTACCGGAGCTGTGCCTTCCCAGACGTGTATTTTATTCAGCCCGGAGCGCCGTCCGGAAGCGGTGGATCAGGCACGCAGGCTCCGCGAAACCGGAAAACGGGTCGTGCTTCAGGACATTCGCGGTGTAGAGGACGTGGATCAGCTGAGTGAGTCCTATGAAGATGTTGTATCCATGATCGGAAAAAAGAAGGAGGGCGCTTCGCATGAATGAATGGCTGACAATCGCGATGCCAAAGGGACGGATTTTCGAAGAAGCGGTTCAGCTTCTCCGTAAAGCCGGGTTTCCTATTCCTCCGGAGTTTGAAGAATCCAGAAAGCTGATCGTCGACGCTCCGGAAGCAAATATGCGTTTTATCCTGGCGAAGCCGATGGATGTGCCCACCTATGTTGAACACGGGGTGGCAGACATCGGGGTGGCCGGCAAGGATACGATGATTGAAGAAGAGCGTGACGTGTATGAAGTGCTGGATCTGAATATCAGTGCCTGCTACCTGGCAGTGGCCGGGCTTCCAGAGTATGAGAAGTCCGATGTAAATCCAAAGGTGGCGTCAAAGTATCCGAATCTGGCGACACAGTACTTTAAGCAGCAGGGCGAACAGGTGGAAATTATTAAATTAAACGGATCGATTGAACTGGCGCCGCTTGTCGGGCTGGCAGACCGTATTGTAGACATTGTTTCCACCGGACAGACGCTGAAGGAGAACGGTTTAATAGAGCTTGAAACGATTGTGCCGATCACGTCCCGGCTGATCGTCAATCCGGTAAGCTATCGTTTGAAGGATACCGTCATTGATGATCTCGTGGAGCGTGTCGCCCAGGTGATAGGAGTGGAAGAGCAGGTATGATGAACGTG
The DNA here is from genome assembly GCF_900106595.1 of Marinococcus luteus. GTDB lineage: Bacteria > Bacillota > Bacilli > Bacillales > Marinococcaceae > Marinococcus > Marinococcus luteus. Next base: position 6,100 of record NZ_FNNC01000003.1, on the reverse strand, counting down.
ACCCCTTTGGATGAATCAGTAACACTCGAACGCACTATTGAAGGAGGGACCGAAAAGCAGCGGGAATCGGTCTCATCCATTATTGAAAAGGTGCGGGAAAACGGAGATAAAGGACTCATTGAGCTGACCGAGATATTTGACCGCGTTACGCTCGATGAACTGTTTGTCCAGCAGGAAGAAATAGATGAAGCGTATAATCAGGTGAACGATAAAGAGCTCGAAGCGATCCGCAAAGCGATTGAAAACATCCGTGATTTTCATCAGCGCCAGCTCCGGCAGTCCTGGATGGTAACAAAAGAAGATGGGACAATGCTCGGCCAGCGGATTATTCCGTTTGACCGTGTCGGTATTTATGTGCCGGGCGGGAAGGCGGCCTATCCATCGACCATTATGATGGATGCCATCCCGGCAATCGCTGCAGGCGTGAAAAGCATTACGATGTGCTCACCTCCCGGTGAAGACCAGCGTCTTCATCCGATGGTGCTCGTCACGGCCAGTGAGCTTGGTATTAAAAATATCGTGAAAATTGGGGGGGCGCAGGCGGTAGCTGCGCTTGCCTACGGCACCGAAAGCATCCAGAAGGTGGATAAAATCGTCGGGCCCGGCAACATTTATGTCGCGCTGGCCAAACGTGAAGTGTTCGGTCAGGTGGCGATTGACAGTATTGCCGGACCAAGCGAGATCGTCGTGCTTGCTGATGAAACAGCCCGGGCGGATTATATTGCGGCCGACATGCTTTCCCAGGCGGAGCACGATGAGCTTGCCTCGGCTGTGCTTGTAACCACGTCGGAGGGGCTTGGCAAAAAAGTAGCCGAAGAGCTTGAACGTCAGCTTGAAGATCTCCCGCGTAAAAAGATTGCGGAAGAGTCTCTTGATAAACACGGAGCCATCTACTTAACCGAAACGATGGCGGAGGCAGTGGAAGCCGTGAACCGGCTTGCGCCGGAGCATCTGGAAATCATGACCGCCCAGCCGGATAATCTGCTCGGCTCCATCCGTCACGCCGGAGCTGTCTTTTTAGGACCGTACAGTGCCGAAGCGGTCGGTGATTACTTTGCCGGCCCGAACCACGTGCTTCCGACGAGTGGTACAGCCCGCTTTTCGAGCCCGCTCGGCGTCGATGATTTTGTGAAGCGGTCCAGCGTGATTTCCTACAGCAAAGAAGCGCTTGAGGAAAACGGTGAATATATCTCTGCGATCGCCCGGATTGAGGGCCTTGAAGCGCACGCGCGCGCAGTGGATATCCGGAAGGGGGAGAAATAGAATGACAGAACGTACGGGAAGCGTCGAACGCACGACGGGAGAAACGTCCATCCGGCTGCAGTTTGGCATCGACGGCGAAGGGGATGGGCTCATACAGACGAACGTGCCGTTTATGAGCCATATGCTTGACCTTTTTAAAAAGCACGGGCACTTCTCCCTTGATGTGCAGGCCGAAGGCGATGTGGAAGTCGATGATCACCATACAACAGAGGACGTCGGTATCTGCCTCGGTGAAGCCTTCGGACAGGCGCTCGGCGATAAAAAGGGTATCCGCCGGTACGGCCAGGCTAAAATTCCGATGGACGACGCGCTGGCAGAAGTCATTGTGGATTTAAGCAACCGTCCGCATCTTGAGTTCCGGGCGGAGCTGCCGGCAGCCAAAGTAGGAACATTTGATACCGAACTCGTCCATGAGTTTTTGTGGAAATTCGCGGTGGAGGCCCGGATGAACCTCCACGTAGTCGTCCATTACGGGCACAACACCCATCATATTATTGAAGCGGTGTTTAAAGCGATGGCACGGGCTCTTGATGAAGCGACCCAGCTGGACCCAAGAGTGAAAGGCGTTCCTTCGACAAAAGGAATGCTGTAAAGAAAAGGAGTGGAGCGCTTGTGATAGGAATAATCGATTACGGGATGGGTAACCTGTACAGCGTGAAAAAAGCACTGGAACGACTGGGTATCCCTTATTTTGTCTCCGAGCACACTGAGGAGCTTGCAGAAGCGGACGGCTTGATTCTCCCAGGGGTCGGTGCTTTTCGGGATGCCATGAATTTAATACGGGAAAACGGGCAGTTTGAGTTTATTGAACACTGGGCGGCTGACGGCAAACCGCTGCTTGGTATCTGCCTTGGCATGCAGCTGTTGTTTGAAGGCAGCGACGAACACGGGGAAACCGAAGGATTCGGGTTTCTCCCAGGGTTTGCCCGCCGGTTTTCCGGAAAAGACAGCCAGGGAAGAAGGCTGAAAGTGCCGCACATGGGCTGGAACTCGCTTACGTTTCATCAGCCGGACCATCCGCTTTTGAAAGATGTGGAGGAAGGCCATGCATATTTCGTGCATTCCTACGTGATAGAAACCGCCGATCCCGACGTTTTGATTGCGACAAGCGATTACGGTGAAACAGTGCCGGCGGTGGTTGGCCGCGGCGAAATCATGGGCACGCAGTTCCATCCTGAAAAAAGCAGCACAGTCGGCATCGGCATGCTTAAAAACTTCGGGGCGATTGTCCGTGAAAGGAGCGGAGCTCATGAGTGATTTTATCGTATACCCGGCCATCGATATCCGGGACGGCAACTGCGTCCGCCTTTTTCAGGGCGACTACAATCAGGAGACTGTCTACGGGAATTCGCCGTTTGAGATGGCTGCTTCGTTTGCAGAAGCGGGAGCGGCCTGGATTCATATGGTCGATCTTGACGGGGCAAAAGAAAAGCGTCGCATCAATCATGCCCACGTCGTTCGTGCCGCAAGGGAACTTGATGTCCGTATCCAGGTCGGCGGAGGAATCCGGACCGAAGAGGATGTGGACTATTACTTATCCAACGGCGTGGACCGGGTGATACTCGGCAGTGTCGCTCTGCAGTATCCCGAATTTGCCCGGGATATGCTCGAAAAACACAGCAGCCGTATCGCTATTGGTCTTGATGCCAGAGACGGGTACGTGGCCGTCAACGGCTGGCTTGACACCTCGGAAGTAACAGCCGTTGAGCTTGGCCGGGAAATGGCTGCTCACGGGGCGGAGACGTTTATATTCACTGATATTTCCACTGATGGGACGATGACCGGACCAAACGTGGAGGCTACAAGGCAGCTCGCAGAAGCGACCGGCGTAAATGTCATTGCTTCCGGAGGAATCGGCACGATGGAGGATGTGCGGAATCTTGCGGAGAAGCGGAATAAAGGTATAGCCGGAGTCATTGTCGGAAAAGCGATATATACCGGTAAAGTAGATGTGGCAGAAGCCGTGAAGGAGGTACAGTAATGCTTACGAAACGGATTATTCCATGTCTGGATGTGAAAGAGGGCCGGGTCGTGAAAGGCACACAGTTTGTAGAGCTTAGGGATGCCGGTGATCCGGTGGAACTGGCGGCGTTTTATGATGAGCAGTGGGCGGACGAACTTGTGTTTCTCGATATTTCTGCCTCGCATGAAGGGCGGAAAACGATGATAGATGTTGTGGAGCAGGTGGCTGCAAGCATTGCGATTCCCTTTACGGTCGGGGGCGGAATCAGCTCGGTCGATGACATGCGCAACATGCTCCGTGCTGGAGCGGACAAGGTTTCACTCAACACGGCGGCAGTGAAAAACCCTGATTTGATTACTCAGGGCTCCACTTATTTCGGCTCCCAGTGTATCGTTGTAGCGGTTGATGCAAAGTATGATGAGTCGATCGGATCGTGGAGAATCTATACTCACGGCGGCCGCACGCCGACCGACTGGGAAGTCGTCGACTGGGCGAGGGAAGTCACTGCCCGTGGAGCCGGCGAAATTCTTCTGACGAGTATGGATCAGGACGGAGCCAAGACTGGCTTTGACGAGGCGTTGACACGAACGGTCAGCGAAGCAGTGGATGTACCTGTTATTGCCTCCGGAGGCGCTGGCGCTAAAGAGCATTTTGTGGATGTATTTGAAAAATCAGGGGCGGATGCGGCACTCGCTGCTTCAATCTTTCACTATAAAGAGACATCGATTGAAGAAGTGAAGGCTTTTATCCGGGAGAGAGGAGTCTTAGTACGATGAACGTCGACGAACTAACTTTTGATGAAGCAGGCCTGATTCCGGCCGTAGTGCAGGATTCCGTCAGTAAAGAGGTTCTGACGCTTGCCTATATGAACAAAGAATCGCTGCAGAAAACAATCGATACGAAAGAAACCTGGTTTTACAGCCGCTCCCGCCAGGAGCTTTGGCATAAAGGGGAAACCTCGGGAAATAAGCAGCAGGTGGCAGACATCCGGTATGACTGCGACAGTGACGCGTTGAACGTGCTTGTGGAACCGGCAGGCCCTGCATGCCATAAAGGGGACTACAGCTGTTTTTCCCGCTCGCTGCTGTCAGAAGAAAAGCAGTCAGCCGACGGCCGGCGGTTCGCGATTATTAATGAACTCGAGCAGGTCATTGCCACACGCGAGGCAGAAATGCCGGAGGGCGCCTACACGACATATTTATTTACCGAGGGCGTGGATAAGATTTTGAAAAAAGTCGGCGAAGAAGCCGGCGAAGTGATTATTGCTTCGAAAAACCGGGATCACGAAGAGCTGAGCTGGGAAACAGCTGATCTTCTTTATCATCTGTTGGTACTCCTGCGGGAACAGAAGCTTCCACTTGATGATGTGCTGCGGGTGCTCGAAGAAAGACATCGTTCATAACAAGGCTGACCACAGAAAAGACCGTCCTCTCCGGGCGGTTTTTTTCTTTGGGCATCCTCCTTCGTCGTCTTTGGCTGCTGAACAACATGCGGGCTCCTAAGAGTTTTCATGAAGCAGAGGGCATGTTATAATGTCACAATTGATGTGGAACGTGGAGGAACAAAGAAAAACAAACGAAGGAAGGATGAAAGGAATTGGGCTCAAAACAAAAAAACGAAGACGCAATTATTCCTTTCTTGCAGTCAGGTGAATATTTCTTTCAGCGGGGCGTGGTGGCTTATCAGAAAAATCACCTGAAGCGTGCCGTTCTCTTTTTGGAAAGAGCTGTCGAGCTTGAACCTTCCAAGGGGTTATTTCAATGCCAGCTTGCCGCCATATATACAGACATGGAATGGTTTGATCGCTCCAACGACATCCTCGACCGGGTGCTTAAAGAAATTGAACCGGAACGCTCCGAATGCTACTTCTTTCTGGCCAACAATTATGCCTTCCAGGGCAATTTTGAAAAAGCAGCGGAAACGGCCGGTTATTATATGAAAATCGCACCGGAAGGCGACTTTGCAGAAGAAACGAAGGAACTGCTCGAAATGATTAAAGAAAACGAACCTGGCCTTCTCGAGCATCCAGGAGACATGACCATCTATGAACAGGCAGTGGAAAAGGCCGACAAAGGCCGGGTGCAGGAAGCCCGGGAATTGTTTGAAGAGCTGCTGGAGCAGGAGCCTGATTACTGGGCAGCTTACCATCAGCTGGCAAAGCTGCATCAGCATCGCGGAGATACGGAGCAGGCTGTAAAGCTGCTGGAAACGGTGCACCAGGAGGGTGCTTACGTGCCGGCCAGCTGCCAGCTCGCCGCATTGTATGAAAGTGAGGGGGAGCATGAGCGTTCGAAGGAAGTGATGAACGTGCTTACAGCGATCCTTCCGCTCGACCGTGAGTCCCTTCATTGGGTCAGCGCGGTCTGTACGTATCTTGGCTATTATGAAGATGCCTGCCGTTACGCCCGTCTTTATCATAAACGGTTCGTGATTGAACGCGGATCGGTTGCATTTTATCATGGAGCGGCGTTATATTTGCTCGGTGAAAAGGAACAGGCGGCAAAATGGTGGAAACAGAACCGTCAGCTCGATCATCCGGAAGTGAAAGAGCTTTACCGGGAATATGAACAGAATATATTGACCGGGCAGAGGGTAAGAGAAATGGTACAGGACGATTTTCAGCAGTAAGCAGAGTACTGGACGCCAAAAAGCGGCTGCCATACAATAAGTACAGATGCCATAAGAGAGCGATATTTAAATAAGGGGAGTGGCCTTTATGACTGAAGAACGGATTTATGATGTGATTATCGCGGGCGCCGGCCCGGCCGGCATGACCGCAGCGGTATACGCCTCCCGGGCGGAAATGGATACGCTCATGCTCGAGCGCGGCGTGCCCGGCGGCCAGATGGCCAACACCGAGGACGTGGAAAACTA
>NZ_FNNC01000001.1 GCF_900106595.1 Marinococcus luteus | reverse complement strand
ATCCACCCGTTCCCATGCCGAACACGGAAGTTAAGCTCTTCAGCGTTGATGATAGCCGGGGGTTCTCCCCCCGTGAAAGTAGATCGCCGCCGGGCTTTTTTATTATATTCCGCAGTAGCTCAGTGGTAGAGCAATCGGCTGTTAACCGATTGGTCGCAGGTTCGAATCCTGCCTGCGGAGCCACTGGAGAGCTGTCCGAGTGGCCGAAGGAGCACGATTGGAAATCGTGTAGGCGGCATTCCCGTCTCGAGGGTTCGAATCCCTCGCTCTCCGCCATACATATTTATTTCAAAGGCCCGTTGGTCAAGTGGTTAAGACACCGCCCTTTCACGGCGGTAACACGGGTTCGAATCCCGTACGGGTCACCAATTATGGAGGATTAGCTCAGCTGGGAGAGCACCTGCCTTACAAGCAGGGGGTCGGCAGTTCGATCCTGTCATCCTCCACCATATATTATATATCGCGGGGTAGAGCAGTCTGGTAGCTCGTCGGGCTCATAACCCGGAGGTCGTCGGTTCAAATCCGTCCCCCGCAACCAAAAGGGCCTGTGGTGTAGTGGTTAACATGCCTGCCTGTCACGCAGGAGATCGCGGGTTCAAATCCCGTCAGGCCCGCCATTTTACTTTTATTCATATTGACAAACAATATGAATAAGGTATAATTTCATTCGAGTCGTAAACATTTCACTCGAAATCAATCATTTAGTATGGCTCGATAGCTCAGTCGGTAGAGCAGTGGACTGAAAATCCTCGTGTCGGCGGTTCGATTCCGTCTCGAGCCACCATTTAAAAAACGCCGGTCTAGCTCAATTGGTAGAGCAACTGACTTGTAATCAGTAGGTTGGGGGTTCAAGTCCTCTGGCCGGCACCATATGTGGAGGGGTAGCGAAGTTGGCCAAACGCGGCGGACTGTAAATCCGCTCCTTCGGGTTCGGCGGTTCGAATCCGTCCCCCTCCACCACTTATACAGGGGTATAGTTTAATGGCAAAACAGCGGTCTCCAAAACCGCCAATGTGGGTTCGATTCCTACTACCCCTGCCATTTTTAATGTGTTATGTTCATATGGCGGTTGTGGCGAAGTGGTTAACGCACCGGATTGTGGTTCCGGCACGCGTGGGTTCAATTCCCACCAATCGCCCCATATTGGATAATGGGCTATAGCCAAGCGGTAAGGCATCGGGTTTTGGTCCCGTGATGCGCTGGTTCGAATCCAGCTAGCCCAGCCAATTGCGGAAGTAGTTCAGTGGTAGAACACCACCTTGCCAAGGTGGGGGTCGCGGGTTCGAATCCCGTCTTCCGCTCCATTATTAACATAAACATTGAGCCATTCTCTGGAATGGCGGTATAGCCAAGTGGTAAGGCACGGGTCTGCAAAACCCTTATCCCCCGGTTCGAATCCGGGTACCGCCTCCATTATTAAAGAGAAGCAATCGCCTGCCGGGGTGGTGGAATTGGTAGACACACAGGACTTAAAATCCTGCGGTTGGTCATCAACCGTGCCGGTTCGAGTCCGGCCCTCGGTACCATTTTTCAGTTAAACGGCGAAGTGGCGGAACCGGTAGACGCGCTTGACTCAAAATCAAGTGTCCTCTGGACGTGTGGGTTCGAGTCCCACCTTCGCTACCATTTAACGAGTCAGAAAGACGTTTCCAGCGGGAAACGTTATTTTTATGTTTGATTTTAAATGCGAAAGCTGATTATAAAGAAAAAGTCTTTCCTTTCCCAAAAAAGGAGAGACTTTTTTTATAATCATCAGGAGAGCTCCCAAATAGGGGAAGCTGCACGCAGAAGACGGTTTTCTGAGGTGCCGCCATGTATTTGAGTAAACATGTCACCGACCGCCTGCGTGAGTTCAACAGCAGACTCTTTGGAGAGTTGCGGACGCATAAAGGTTAATTGTATTGCTGTAGTAGTTGAACGGCTGGTCCGGCTGTACAGACTTGGCCCGCTTAAGGAGGCCAATGTTTTCTTGCGGTCCTTGGCTATAATCTGTCCGTACATCGGGTGGACATGGTTTTCAGTGAGCTTAAGCTGATCCTGCTCAACGCCAAAGCCGATTTTCAAATAATCAAAGACAGTATCGGCATCAATTAATATAATAGGGGTTTCATACTGCAGGTTAAAAAAATGAACGAGGTCCTCAGCAGAATTCTCTGAAGGAATGGTGGTACCATCCTGTAAGTTTTTGTACAGCTGCTCGTGAAGAGGCGGGAGAGACCGGTCAATGAGTCCTGCCTGTTCTAATATTTGTTGCCACTGCCGAACACCTGTATAGTCATAGATAGACTGATCAAGCAGATCCATCTGGATTTGTTTATGAAAGAAGTCCACCCGCCCCCGAAGCATTCCCGGGGAGTCATCAATAACGATGTCACGGTAAATGTTGACGCCGCATTGAAAAGAAGGAATAATTTTAAAAATAGAAGAAGAAATAGAAATGTCTTTGATCATATATATCCCCCTTTGTTTCTGGCTCATAGTGTATCATATCACTTTTACAGACTCCGGCGAAATGATTTATAAAGGAGGGTCGTCCATGCGAACGGCACAGGAATTAAAAGAGGAGATTCAGGGGTTTGCGGAGTCTATCGGCATCGACAAAGTAGGCTTCGCCTCCGCTTCTCCTTTTGTGACTTTAAAAGCGAGGCTGAAAGAACAGCAGCGGCTGAATTACCAGTCCGGCTTTGAAGAAGACGACATTGAAAAAAGAACGCACCCCGAGCTGCTGCTGACTGAAGCAACAACGATTATCTCTATTGCCCTTGCATATCCGACGAAGCTTCCGGAGGCACCAAAAAATCGTCCGGGAGCACGCAGAGGCCAATTTTGCAGGGCCTCCTGGGGAAAAGACTACCATGACGTCCTGCGGGATAAATTAAATCAGCTGGAAGCCTTTATACAAGAAACGGTACCAGGGGCGGAATGCAAATCCATGGTTGATACCGGTGAATTGTCGGACCGGGCGGTTGCGGAGCGGGCCGGCATTGGATGGAGCGGCAAAAACTGTGCCATTATTACCCCTGAGTTCGGCTCGTATGTTTATTTGGGCGAAATGATTACGACGCTGTACCTGCCGGAGGATACGCCGCTGATGGATCAATGCGGCACGTGCAACCGCTGTGTGGATTTATGCCCAACGGATGCTTTGATCCAGGGAGGACAGCTTGACGCGAAAAAGTGTATCGCTTATTTGACGCAAACGAAGGAAGCACTGCCGGAGCGCTACCGCCATAAACTGGGCAATAGATTATACGGCTGTGATACCTGTCAGCAGGTTTGTCCGGAAAATAAAGGCGTGGATTTTCATAATCATCCAGAATTCGAACCCGACCCGGAAGTAGTCAAACCGCTGCTTGAGCCGTTATTAACCATTTCCAACAGGGAGTTCAAAGAAAAATTCGGGTATATTGCGGGCTCCTGGAGAGGAAAGAAACCAATTCAGCGTAATGCACTGATTGCCCTCGGCCACATGAAAGAAAAATCCTCGATACCGACGATTATACAGCTGCTCCGCAATGATCCGCGGCCGGTCATTCGCGGTGCCTGTGCCTGGGCTCTGGGAGAAATGCCTACGCAGGAAGGGATGGAGGCCCTGCACAGCGCTAACGGCAGAGAAGAAGAGGCAGAAGTGCTTGAAGAGATCACAAAAGCATTGGATAAAACCTCCCCGGAACGAGTATAATAGAAGAAAACGCAACAAGGAGGGTCTTCATGGAGGCTTGGGCTGCATCACAAGTATTCGATGGTATCGGTGAAGTGACCGTAGTATTATATGAAGGTCGTGTCTGTATGCTGCACTTCGGTTCTGTGGAAGAAAATGAAGACCGGATCAAGCTTTGGCTGAAAAAGCATATTGGTGCTTCATGCGAACTGCGGGCAGATTGGCACCCCGTGCATAATGAAGTTTTCCGGGAGCTCGAAGAATATGCGGCAGATGAACGCACGACGTTTACCGTACCGCTCGATATGAGAGGGACGCCCTTTCAAAAGAAAGTGTGGCAGGCACTTCAGAGCATTCCTTATGGAACAACGAAGTCATATGCAGAAATTGCTGCAGAGGCCGATTCCCCGAAAGCTTTTCGGGCGGTGGGAATGGCTAACAACAAAAATCCAGTCTCGATCATCGTTCCGTGCCATCGGGTCATTGGGAAAGATGGAAAAATGGTAGGCTTTGGCAGCGGGATACACGTAAAAGAAGCGCTGCTCGCATTAGAAAAAGCGCAGGCAGTTTCGCGGTAGGAAAAGAAGGAGAGAGCGACTTGGCTTTACATGTAGTATTATTTCAACCAGAAATACCGGCGAACACCGGAAATATTGCAAGAACATGTGCAGGGACGGATACCCACCTGCACCTGATAAGGCCGCTTGGTTTTTCCACGGAAGACCGGATGCTGAAGCGGGCCGGCTGTGATTACTGGCCGAATGTGCAGATTCACTACTATGATTCACTTGAAGAATGGATGAACACGTATCCGGAAGCGGAGTTTTTCTTTGTAGAAACAGTAGGCTCGTCGTCATATGCCATTCATGACTATTCAGATCCTGCTAAAGATTATTTTTTTGTGTTTGGACGTGAAACCACCGGTCTGCCGGAATATGTGACAGAGGAGTATCAGGAAAAGTGCATCCGGATACCCCAGAATGATAAAGTCCGTTCCTTGAATCTGTCTAATACAGCAGCTATTTTAGTATATGAAGCACTCCGCCAGCAGGCATTTCCACAATTACAATAATGAAAGAGGGATCAAGATGTACGTTGTTATAAATGAACTCGAGGTACCAGAAGAAGCGAAAGAACAAATCCAGGAACGCTTCGGGGCCAGCGCTGAAAAAATGAACCAGGTTCCGGGCTGTCTGGAATTTTTGTTTTTAGACGAAACGACCGAAGACGGAAAACAGCTCGTTTTTACAAAATGGGAAACCAAGGAAGATTTTGAAAACTGGCTCGAAAGTGACTCATTTAAGTCCTCTCACCGTGCAGGAGGACAGGAGAAAAGAGAGAGTGCTGCTACCGGTAACCAGATCCGTCAATTTCGCGTAGTCCATGCCAGCTAACCCCGGGGCCTTGTGATGAGAAATGCCTATTTAACCAGCCATTTTCCGATTCTTGGCATTTTATTTTTTTGTTTATCCTTTGGCATTTGGTCGCAGCAGCATATACGATGTTTGGGTTGTCACTCTTATTTTTTCTGAGTGAAGAAAAAGGGGGTACCCGCTCCTATCTTCAGAGCTGTGCATGAATTTATTTAATGGCAGGGGGCGTGTCGCTGTTCCTTACTTCTCATCTTTATGTACTCGGAGGGCTTTTCATAGGAGCGACGCTTGTGTCCTTTGTCTATTTGATCATCCGCCTCGCTCGTTCCCTTCGTTTTGCCGGAGTGGCTGGTTTTTTGTTTCTGCATCTATCTTTCTGGGGGCTTTTCATTTTTGGTACAGGGTACGCCGGTTTGCGGCTGTACAATAGTTTTCTACATAGTTTGCCAGTATAAAAAAGCGGACGGCTAAGGCTGTCCGCTTTTTTCGTAAGAAGTCCTAAAAGTTTTCTCATGTGTATAATTCCTTCACTTAAGGATATTTATTATATCGACAAAGAGAGCTTTAAGGTTTAAAAGGAAAAGAAAGTATCCGGAAAAATATGATATAATGCCTCTAAACTGCGGGAATTTCCGGATTGCCCGCCTGCAGAAACCGTGCTAAAGTAAAAAGGCAGATAGAAACGGAGGAAGTCGGTAATGACGAATTGGTCAAAAGAAATATGGGATTGGATTAAAGTAATCGTCGTCGTCGTTTTAATCGTCGTCATTGTGCGCGGCTTCTTGTTTGCCAACTATGTTGTCAGCGGTCCTTCCATGCTTCCGACAGTGGAAGACGGACAGCGGATGATTATTAACAAGATCGGATACGCCTTTTCGGAACCCGAACGCTCAGATATCATCGTTTTTCATGCAAATGAAAACAGTGACTATATTAAAAGAGTGATTGGTCTTCCAGGGGATACGGTGGAGTATAGGGACGATACGTTATACATTAATGGAGAAGTTCAGGAAGAGCCGTATTTAGAAGAATATCAAAATCAAACGAGCGGGGAGTTCACCCAGAATTTTACGCTCGAAGGAGTGACCGGCGAAACAACTGTGCCGGAAGACAGCTATTTTGTAATGGGCGACAACCGCCCTCGCAGTGAAGACAGCAGAGCCGGAGCTGTCGGTTTTGTAGAGGAGGATCAGATTGTCGGGGAAGCGAGTATCAGATACTGGCCGCTCGATGATTTCACCTTCAGTCCATAAAAAGAGCTTCAGCAGGTGCTGCCTGCTGAAGCTCTTTTTATGGGTGATATTTGTTAATTTCCGGGAGAGCTGTCCCAGTGAGTTTCAATAAATTCATCCCGGCCGGAGAGGGCACGGTCTTTTTTATAGGCTTCCCGTTCTTTTTTATAAAAGTCCTGGTGGGAGTCTTCAGCCGGGTAAAAAGGCTCCGCCGGCCTGATCTCCGTTACCACGGGTTGACGGAACCGGCCGCTTTCTTCTATCCGCTGCCTCGATGCTTCCGCCAGCCGGCGCTGGTCTTCGGTATGGTAGAAAATGGCCGTCTGATATTGAGGGCCGCGATCATGGAATTGACCATGGGGGTCTGTCGGATCAATTTGAGGCCAGTATAGATCGAGCAGCTGCTGATAGGAGAACAGTGCAGGGTCAAACTCAATCTGAACTGCTTCCCGGTGACCTGTTGTTCCGGCTTTTACCTGCTCGTACGAAGGGTACGCGACGCTGCCGCCGGTATAGCCGGACGTAATGGATATAATGCCGGGGAGCTCGTCAAATGGCTGCACCATGCACCAAAAGCAGCCGCCGGCAAAGGTTGCGAGTTCTTGATTTTTTGTCTCATATTGCTGGGTCATTGCGAACACCGTCCATCACCTGTATAGTATTTTTTGTATTTGTGTAAAGTATAGCACAGCCAAAAGCAGTCGTAATTTAAAAAGCCTGAACACGAAAGACAGATAAAGGGGGAAAGATATGCTTACCGGCCAAAAAATTCTGCCAGCAGCCCGTAATGAGAGGGAGTTTGAAAAAGCGCTCAAAACCTCCGGGCAGTACGTAGTCATTTTGAACGTACATCTGGCGAAGCTTAAAAGCCTGATTCAGTTAAGCAAACGGGCAGATAAAAAAGTGCTTTTGCATGCAGATCTGGTCCAGGGACTCGCCCACGATGATTCCGCGGCCCAGTTTTTATGTCAAAATATACGTCCGGACGGGTTAATCAGCACCCGCCGACAGATTCTTACAACTGCTAAAAAAAACAATCTTATTACGGTGCAGCGCTTGTTTTTACTGGATTCACTGGCACTTGAAACAAGCTATAAGCTGCTTGAAGACATTAAACCGGACATGGTAGAGCTTCTGCCGGGTATTGTACCGTCTATGATTAAGGATGTAGCAGAAAACAAAAATGTACCTGTCATCGCAGGCGGTCTGATTCGTTCGCAGGAAGAAGTTACTGCTGCCTGGAACGCAGGGGCGTCGGCCATATCAACGACGGAAAAATCACTGTGGCCAAAATAGAGAAAAGATAAGTGGAGGAAACAACGATGACTGAAAAGAAATACATTCTCGCAATTGACCAGGGAACAACCAGCTCAAGAGCTATATTGTTTGATCAGGAAGGCCAGATTGTAGGCAGCGAACAGCGTAAATTGGAGCAGTATTTCCCCCGCGCCGGCTGGGTGGAGCACAATGCCAATGAAATCTGGTCCGGGGTGCTCGGCTGCATTGCTGGCGTGCTTGAAAACAATGAAGTCTCTCCGAAGCAGATCAGCGGCCTCGGTATTACAAACCAACGTGAAACTACAGTGGTTTGGGATAAGCACACAGGAAAACCGGTGTATCACGCATTAGTATGGCAGTCCCGGCAGACCGCCTCTATCTGTGAAGAATTAAAGCAGCAGGGATATGAAGAAATGGTAAGAAGCAAAACGGGCCTGCTGCTTGATCCTTACTTTTCGGGGACGAAAGTAAAATGGATTTTCGATAATATTGAGGGAACAAAAGAAAAAGCGGAACAGGGAGACCTGTTGTTTGGTACGATCGATACGTGGCTGATCTGGAGATTAACCGGCGGAAAAGCTCACGTAACGGATTATTCCAATGCTTCACGGACGATGATGTTTAACATTTATGATCTAACCTGGGACCAGGAGCTTCTGCAAATGCTAGGTATCCCTGAGGCGATGCTTCCTGAGGTGAAGTCCTCGTCGGAAATATATGGCTACACAGTGGATTACCACTTTTTCGGCGAAGAAATACCAATCGCTTCGGCTGCCGGTGACCAGCATGCAGCGTTGTTTGGACAGACATGCTTTGATGAGGGCATGGTAAAAAATACTTACGGGACCGGCTGCTTTATGCTGATGCAGACAGGAGAGACACCGATTCATTCTGACAATGGACTGCTTACCACCATCGCATGGGGGATCGACGGAAAAGTGAAATATGCGCTTGAAGGAAGTATTTTTGTGGCAGGATCAGCTGTGCAGTGGCTGAAGGACGGCATGCGCCTGATTGACTCTTCCTCTGCTTCTGAAACCTATGCGCTGCGTGTGAACGACAGTGAGGGTGTGTATGTTGTTCCTGCCTTTACCGGACTTGGAGCGCCCTATTGGGACAGTGAAGTGCGGGGAGCAGTTTTTGGCCTTACCCGCGGCACCGAAAAAGAACATTTTATCCGGGCGACCCTTGAAGCGCTCGCGTATCAGACGAAAGACGTGCTTGATGTCATGAGAGAGGATGCAGGCATGGAAGTGAAAACATTACGTGTCGACGGCGGCGTTGTGCCGAACAACTTCCTCATGCAGTTTCAGTGCGATATGGCTGAAGTCCGTGTGGAGCGCCCGTACGTATTGGAAACTACGGCACTTGGGGCGGCTTATCTTGCAGGCCTTGCTACAGGCTTTTGGAAAAACAAAGAAGAGCTTATGGATAAATGGGAGCTCGAAAAATCGTTTGATGTGCATATGGAAGATGAAAAGCGGGAAGAACATTATGCAGGGTGGCAAAAAGCGGTTGATGCAGCACGGGCGTTTAAGTAAACATATCGGTTGCATTTGAATGAAAGAGCGATTACAATTAGGTTAAGTTAATAAATGGTCGGAGATGCAGAGAGACCGCAGATACCCTTCACCCTAGAAGAGGAGATCTGCGGTCTTTTTTACTCTCTGATATTTTAAAGGGGATGAAATGAATGGCAGAACAGCATTTTTCAGCACTATCACGTAAAGAGCGTTTGAAAAATATGACAGAGACCCACCTCGACGTGCTCGTTATCGGAGGCGGCATTACCGGAGCGGGCATTACATTGGACGCCACAGCCCGTGGCCTTAACACGGCCTGCATTGAAATGCAGGACTTTGCAGCAGGTACATCCAGCCGTTCCACAAAGCTTGTACACGGGGGACTTCGTTATCTTGAACAGTTTGAAATTAAACTTGTGGCCGAGGTAGGCAGAGAGCGGGCCATTGTGTATGAAAATGCGCCTCACGTGACCGAGCCGGAGTGGATGCTTCTCCCAATCGTAAAAGGCGGAAACCTTGGAAAAACCTCGACCTCATTCGGCCTGCAGGTATACGACCGTCTGGCCCAGGTAAACAAGCACGAGCGCCGTTACATGCTCAACAAAAAAAGAACGATGGAAAAAGAACCGCTGCTCCGTGAAGAAAATCTTCTCGGCGGGGGCGTCTATGTTGAATACCGTACGGACGACGCAAGACTGACCCTCGAAGCAATGAAAAAAGCTGTGGAACTCGGCGCAGACGCCGTTAACTATGCCAAGGCAACTGATCTTTTATATGATAACGGCAAGCTGGTTGGTGTGGAAGTGAAAGACTTGATCAATAACGAAACCCACCGCATTTATGCGGATCATGTGGTTAACGCTGCTGGCCCTTGGGTAGACACGCTGAGAAAAGTAGACGGATCCAATAAAGGCAAACTCCTGCATCATACAAAAGGGATTCATCTTGTGTTCGATCTCAGCCGCTTCCCACTCCGCCAGGCTACGTATTTTGACGCTCCGGACGGAAGGATGATCTTTGCCATTCCAAGGGGTAATAAAGCGTACGTAGGAACGACAGATACGGATTACGGAGCAAATCTGGAAGAACCGCGCGTGTCCCGGGAAGACCGCGACTATATTTTAGAAGTAACGAATTATGAATTCCCAACCCTGAAGCTGAAAGCAGAGGATGTAGAATCGAGCTGGTCCGGCATCCGCCCGCTCATTCAGGAGGAAGGAAAATCAGCCTCTGAAATTTCCCGTAAAGATGAAATTTTCATTTCCGATTCAGGACTGATCTCCATTGCAGGCGGTAAACTGACCGGCTACCGCAAAATGGCAGAGCGGATTGTCGACGTAGTAGTTGATAAGATGAATATCCACGCTCCGTGCCCGACGCAGGATATCCGGCTTTCCGGCGGGGAAGTG
The DNA here is from genome assembly GCF_900106595.1 of Marinococcus luteus. Classification (GTDB taxonomy): domain Bacteria; phylum Bacillota; class Bacilli; order Bacillales; family Marinococcaceae; genus Marinococcus; species Marinococcus luteus. The sequence continues at coordinate 1,039,476 of NZ_FNNC01000001.1, read as the reverse complement.
GGAGGGTCTTCCGGCTATGAAACCTTTGCCGTTAAAGAAGCATACCGCGGCGAAGCACTTGGGATGACCAGAGATGAAACAGAAGACCTGTTCCGCTTCTACGGGGCGAACGGACTGAAAATGCTCGAGCTGCTCGAAGAAAACCTTGAAGAAGCGAAAAACAGCGGTATGCCGTTAAAGCTTGCTGCACGGCTGTTGTACGCGCTCGAGTATGAAATGGCAGTTACGCCGCTTGACTTCCTGAACAGAAGAACGGCCTTCCTATTCTTTGATATGCCGGAGCTGAAGCGCTGGAAAGAACCGGTAACGGCATTTATGAAAAAATCGTTGAACTGGTCCGAGGAAGAAACTAAAGCCTACACTGAAGAGCTTGAGTCCGAAATTGCCTATGCGACGAAGCCTTATGAAGACGTTGAGGATCAACAAGCCAGGGAAAAACAAGCAAATTAATGAAATTGTATAAAAGCGCCTGCTCTTTAACCGGAGCGGGCGCTTTGTTTTGGAAAGGAGAAAAGAACGAATACCGGAAAAGCATGGTAGAAACGCGTGCTTTCTTATATACTGGTAACAGGCATATTTACTGGGAAATACAATAAACGCTTCAGGAGTGATTATACATATGAATTGGACGGACCACTGGAATCGATGGAAAAACCATGCGTTTATAGAAGAAACATGGAAAGAAAAGCTTCACGAACTGGATGAAACAAATGCAGAGGATTACTTTTATCAATATCTGGCATTTGGGACCGGGGGGATGCGCGGAGAGATCGGGCCTGGAACGAATAGAATGAATACATACACGATCCGCCGGGCAGCAGAAGGTCTTGCGCGTTATATTGAAAATGCCGGCACGGAGGCAAAATCCAGAGGAGTGGCTGTTGCGTTTGACCCGCGCCACTATTCGGAAAAATTTGCGGTTGAAACAGCACAGACGCTCGGGGCACACGGTATCCAGGTATACTTGTTTGAAGATCTGCGCCCGACTCCGGAGCTCTCGTTTGCGGTGCGGAGAACTCATGCATTTGCCGGTGTAGTAATCACGGCAAGCCATAACCCGCCGGAATATAACGGGTTTAAAGTTTATGGTGAAGATGGGGGGCAGTTCCCGCCGGGCCCCGCGGATGAGTTGATCACTTACGTGGAATCGGTCGAAAATGAGCTGGAAATTCGGGTGAAGGACAGCGGAGTCATGCAGGAGGAAGGCCTGCTCGTGATGCTGGGAGAAGAAACTGATGCAGCTTATGACCAAGCGCTGCAGTCAATTCTTCTGCAGCCGGAGATGATCAAAGAAAGCGGAAGCGATTTGAATGTAGTGTTCACACCGCTGCACGGAACAGCGAAGGACCCGGTCTTGCGGGCGCTTGCTGCAGCTGGTTTTCACAACGTATCGACAGTGGAGGAGCAGTTAATGCCTGATCCGGAATTCTCCACCGTGCAGAGCCCGAACCCTGAAGAAAAAGAAGCTTTTGCAAAAGCTATTCAAGTAGGTGAAAACAGTAACGCGGATATACTGATTGGCACGGACCCTGATGCGGACCGTATTGGTCTGGCGGCAAAAGACAGCAGCGGCGAGTTTGCGGTGCTCACTGGAAACCAGACCGGGGCAATGCTTCTTGATTATCTTCTCATGCAAAAAACAGAGGCAGGATCTCTTCCGGCAAACGGCATAGTGATGAAAACAATCGTTACTTCTGAACTCGGAAGAGCTATAGCAGAACATTACGGCCAGGCATGTGAGGATACGCTTACCGGATTTAAATTCATTGGTGAAAAAATTAAAACCTATAATGAAACAGGAGAATATGCCTTTCAATTTGGTTATGAGGAGTCCTACGGATATTTGATCGGGGACTTTGTGCGCGATAAAGATGCGGTTCAGGCGGCACTTTTAATCGCGGAAATGGCCCTGTGGCATAAAGAGCAGGGACGCACTGTGTATGAAGGCCTGATGGATATTTACAGTCGTTATGGATATTTCATGGAAGGGCTGGATTCCTTAACGAAAAAAGGAAAAGAAGGTGCTGCGCAAATTGATCATCTGATCGAAACGTTCCGCACAGAACCTCCTGAGCGGGTAAGTGACGCTTCTATCCAAAAAGTGGAGGATTACAAAACAGGAGAACGTACGTATTTGCTTGAAAACGGAAAAACAGAGCCTATTGCGCTTCCTTCTTCGAATGTACTGAAGTTTTTTACAGATGATGAATCCTGGTTCTGTCTTCGTCCTTCAGGCACAGAACCGAAAGTGAAGTTTTATTTCGGTGTTAAGGGAGAGACGTTCAAGCAGACTGAGGAAAAGCTTCTTCAGTTAAAAATGGATGTCATGGCAATGGTGCATGAACGTCTCGGGGAATAAAAAAGCCTGCAGAGCAAAAAGAAGGCACCGCTTGTTTTTGCCTTCTGACGGCTCAAAAGGAGGTCGCTTTGCATGCAGTCATGGGTAGAGGACTATTTACACATTTTGAAGCTGAAAATAGAACAGCCGGATGTTCGGTTTTTGACGAAGTTGATTCGCTCCCATCTGCAGCAGTTTCCATTTGAAAATGTAGGTAAATTAATTGAATCAGGGGAAAGTGTAGAAACCCGGGCACCAATGTCAGTCGATTCATTTTTGTACCGGCGCCAGGTCTACCAGATGGGCGGCACGTGCTATACGTTGAATATCCGCTTTCAACATTTGCTGGAGGCACTGGGATTCTCCACCCGGCTCATATATTTGAATGAAGACCACGTGTCAGTCCGGGTAGAAACAAATCAGCCGGGGTCTCCCCCTTATTTTGTAGACGTAGGTACGACCGCGCCGCTATTTGAACCGATCCCTCTTCGCAGGGGAATGGAACGCTCAAAAAAATTTGATGGCGAGCAGCTTATATTTCATTATCAGAAAGATGCACGGCTGTACCGTTATATACGCATGAAAGACGGAAAACAGGCGGATGAGTCGTGGGCATTTGACCCTGACATAGAGGCAGAGGAGGCAGAGCTGCGGGACAGAGTCTGCAAATCTTACGGCCCGGACGCTCCGTATATGAATCAGCTGCGCCTGCAGCTTTGGGTTCCGGAAAAATATCTGCTGCTGTCTTTGAAAAACAATAAACTTATTGCCCGAAAAGCAAATGGTGCCACTGTGACAAAGTATATACATGATCTACCGGCGCTTGAACGGGTGGTACAGGAAGATTTTCGCCTGCATTATCTGCCGGTTCGCCAGGCAGCTTCACAGCTTGAAAAACGTATTTCCTGGGCGTTCTAAACAAAAAATCCTCCAGCTGATCAATTCAGCTGGAGGATTTTTTGTTTAATTAGAAGCGAACGTCAAAGGACTCATTATGGTCGACAGAATCAAGGTCAGACGTTTCGAGGCGCTCCACGGTGGAAAAAGGGCTGCCTTCCTGTACCGCGACAAGAAAGCGGTCCATGTCCTGGGGCGTTCCTTCGGCCTCAATTTCAACAGCTCCGTTTGATTTGTTGCGAACCCAGCCGTGAATGTTATGTTTAACTGCTTCTGACTGGGTGAATTGCCGAAAGCCGACGCCCTGGACATTTCCGTGTACTTCTACATGATAGCGTTTCATTTGCATACTCCTTCCAGTGATTCATACTTTTTTAAAATGCTGCTGGAACCAGTGGTCCTGCTCTGGCGAAGGATGCTCACTGATTACATGCATCACGTCTTCTTCGTCGGTAGCCATCCAGACTCCGCTGTCATCGAAAAACCCTGGGTAAATATAGCCGTGACGGAATAGAAGCTGAGGAGGATAAATTTCGATGACATCCATTTCGACGTGCTTATAAACACTTTTCGTGCATTGAAATAGTTCCAATTTGGTCACCTGCTTATTTTCGCTCTGGGGCCGAAAACATATTTAAGACTGGGGAGCACGGTGGCGGTAGGCAGTGTGGTTTACAGCACCAACATGTTCGTTCAGGCGGAAGGAATCCTGAATTGAAGCCTGAATGAACTGTTTTGCTGTATGAATTGCTTCCCGTACACTCTTTCCATTGGCAAGCTCCGCAGTAATAGCAGCAGAGAACGTACAGCCGGCACCGTGAGTATAATCCGTATTAATTTTTTCGGATTCGATATATTCAAAGCTGTTACCATCATAAAGCACGTCAATAGATTTTTCTGCTCCGGTGTCTCCTCCGCCTTTAATAATAACAAAGGACGGGCCGAGCTGATAAATTTTCTCAGCAGCTGCTTTCATGTCTTCAAGCGATTGCGGCAGAGATACCTGAGCTAGCTGGGAGGCTTCAAATAAATTAGGCGTTACAATAAATGCCTTTGGCACAAGCGTGTCCCGCAAATAAGCGTCCATTTCCGGGTTGACTGGCTCATCGGCGCCTTTACATACCATCACCGGATCCACAACCAGCTGTTCTATCTGGTGCTCATCCAATTTTTTCGCTACTAGCTCGATGACTTCTTTTGAGCCAAGCATTCCTGTTTTTGCGGCCTGGACCCCAATACCTTTTAACACTGTGTCGAGCTGTGCTTCGAGTGTGGAGGTGTCGATAGGGTAGACGCGGTGAAACCAGTCGTTATCAGGGTCCTGGGCCACAATAGTAGTCAGGGAAACCATTCCGTAGGTGCCAAGTTCCTGAAATGTTTTTAAATCTGCCTGGATGCCGGCGCCTCCACTTGTATCGGAGCCGGCTATCGTGAGCGTTTTAGGTAAACTCATAATAATCTCCTTTCAAAAAAGATAGAAAAGCTATTCTGCCCATTCGCCGTTTCGGAATACGGGCTCTTTCGTACCATCGGGAAGAATGCCGTCTATATTCATATTTTCATTTCCAATCATAAAATCAACATGGATGATACTCGTGTTTAAACCAGCCTGTTCCTTTTCTTCTTTGCTCATTTCCGGTCCATTTTCCACGCAGAAAGCATATGCACTGCCAAGCGCAATATGATTGGAGGCATTTTCATCAAACAACGTGTTGAAAAACAAAATGCCGGACTGCGAGATAGGAGAGCTGTGCGGAACGAGGGCTACTTCGCCAAGGCGGGCGGCACCTTCGTCTGAATTGATCAGGTGACGGAGAGTTTCTTCTCCTTCGCCGGCTTCCATGTCTGTGACAGCCCCGTCCTTGAAGTGCAGCGTAAATTGGTCAATAACACTGCCGCCGTAGTTCAATGGTTTAGTATTGGTTACGTGCCCGTTAACGAAATCCTTATGCGGAGCAGTAAATACTTCTTCTGTCGGCATATTCGGAATAAACGAAACACCCGAGGTATTGGTGCTGCCGCCGCCAGCCCACACGTGTCCGTCCGGCAGGCCGATTTCAAGGTCCGTGCCGGGAGCGGTATAATGAAGTGATTTGTATTTTTTGGTATTCAGCCAATCGACCTTGGCCCGCAGAATGCGGTTATGCTCGTCCCACGCCTGGACCGGGTCTTCTGTATCCGCCCGTACAGCGCTGAAGATCCGTTCCCAAAGAAGATCGATGGCCCGGTCTTCTGGTTCGTCCGGGAAAACTTTTTTTGCCCATCCAGCAGAAGGGGTGGAAATCACAAGCCAGCTGACACGGTCAGCCTGAATATAATCCCGGAATCCTTCCATAGCAGCACCGGCTGCGTTGTTCGCATTGGCAATTTTATCCGGGTCCACTCCTTTAAGCAGATCAGGATCAGTGGATTTGACCGTGATAAAAGCTGCTCCTTCACGGGCGAGCTGTTCTCTGCTTTCAGCACGCCAGGAAGGGAATTCATGAAAAGCTTCTTCGGGCGCTTTCTCGTATTTAATTTTTGTCAGTTCATCGTCTGCCCATTCCGGGTAGACATGTTTTGCACCGGCATCGTATGCTGCCTCGGCCAGTCTTCTGACAAAAGGAGCAGCATCAATCGGAGCTGCGATAACTAAAGTCTGGCCGGGCTGGATATTAACACCTTTATCCACGGCAAGTTTTGCGTAGTTGTGAAGTTTTTGTTCGAACGTTTTCATGTCTGAAGCTTCCTTTCTCATACAGTACTGGATAAACGTAGACAGTGGTCTCAAATGTCTTTCATCATTATAACACGGGAGGATTCAACATTCTTTTGCCGTGTACTGCTTTTTTTAAACAGGCTGAAGGTACAAAAAAGCCCTGCCGGAACATCCGGGCAGGGTACAAATGGTATCGTACAGGTAAAGATGCATTCATCTCAGGAGAACCTGCCTGTTCAGCATAGCACAGAATGAATAACAGCCTAATGTCGATGAGAGCTTGTCTCCGCCTGTTTTCAGGGTTGAGCGGAAAAGAAACAAGCTCAAATCAAAAAATATAATTATATGCATATTTGGATTATACAGACGTTTCCGCCTTTGTTTCGGCACTGCTTCCGGGAGCAGAACTCTGCCCTGGAAGAGGATTGCGGGTTTTAAAATGATGCAGCTCTGCCACAAATTTGACCGGAAACGATGATATCTTTGTATTGTATTTATCTATCGTATTATTGTAAACGCTTGAAGAATGAATGATCTTATTCTGCGCATCGTCAAACTGCTCACGCATCGACTTCAGCTCGGACTGCAGCTGCTTATCATCAGGCATGGAAGCGTCAAACACCTCGTGAAGATTATCTTCAATGCGGGAGTTAATGTGCAGCTGTTCTTGTCTGCTCGATTCCGGGGATAATGCTTCGCTTCTGTATTGTACCAGCGTTTCCAATTCATCCTGCTTGTGACGCCATGCCTTTTGGGCAGATTCCACAAAGTCAGGAATTAAGTTCATCCGCCGGTGCAGTTGAAATTCCACCTGGGTCCAGGATTCTTCCACCCAGTTTAAATATTTAATTAAGGCATTGTAGCCGATAATCCAGCTTATAATAGCAGTAACAATAACAATACCGAGAATGATACCGAAAATACTCATATCGCCGCCCTCCTTCTTTCGGGGTTTTTACTTAGATAATGGTAATTAGTATAGCATGTTTGTACCGTCAATTACACAGCCTTACTCACAAACGCCTATCCTTTTTTTACAGAATTGAGAGTGATTTTCCAATACGTGCATTAAAAAATCAGCGGTGTTTCCTGTCGAGATCCGGGTGCCGTTTTCCGGCAAATAGTCAGTTTCATAGCGCCAGGAAGCAGTATTTTCCCCATCCGGCAGAAAAGTCGGGCAGACAACGGTCCAGCAATAGGACGTTTCCTTAATGTATTCATAGGCTGCCTTATGGTCTTCGGCGGCCGTAGTGCTCCGGCGTTTGGATTCTGAAGACTCAAACCGGTAAAGATGCGGTTCTGTCCGCGACTGAAGAATTCCGGCAGTGCCTACGGTAATTAAACGGGTGATGCTGAGGTCGTTCATTTCTTTTAACAATAGCGGGGTGAAGCTGCTTAACACGTTCTGCTTGTCAGTGCCCAACGCACTGACGACCGCATCCGCGCCCTGCAGTGTTTTTCTCATTTTCGCCTGATCAAGGGCATCACCGTGTATCTTCTCTGCAGAAGCTGGCAGGCTGTCTGCTTTTTCCGGTGAGCGGACAAGCATTTTTAATTCGTGTCCGGCAGCGTCAGCCATGGACGCAAATTGGGAGCCGGTGCGGCCGGTTCCGCCAAATAAAGCTATTTTCATTTGAAGCACTCCTTTTTGTTTCACATATCTAAAAGCTATGTAAAAATAGATATACACCCCTATTCCCATTCTATAAAAGGAAAAACGTCGGGAGGCTATGAGAAATGCAGTGGACTATATGGGAACCACCTATTGTTCAATGGAGAACTAATGCGCTTTATCACTGGACTAAAGCACTTGGACTGAGCGATACAGAAGAATTGAAAAAACATGCCGCAATCGATGTTTCCTGGTTTTGGCAGCAGGCGTCTAAACGACTTGAAACCCGATGGTTCAAACGGTATAAAGACGTTGTAGAGCTTTCGCACGGAAGACGAAAAGCTGGCTGGTTTTACAAAGGAAAAATGAACGCTGCGGAGCAGCTGATAAATAAATCAAAAGAAGTGATGGAGCAGACGGCTTTCATAGATGAAAGCGGGGAATGGACATATGAGAGGCTGGCCAAAGAAGTGCAGGAAGCGGCAGGAAAACTGAGAAAAGCGGGTATACACAACGGCGGACGGGCAGCTGTGCTGGCCGGGATCGATAAACAGTCGGCGGTGGTTTACATGGCACTGATGTATATCGGTGCTGCAGTCTGCCCGTACAGCCCACGCTGGACAACCGCAGCTGAGGAAGCGGTTCATGCGCATTTCCAGCCGGAATGGTTCATTGTTGGTGCGGGGCGTTCGGCAGCTGAAGCTGAGGAAAAGTATAACATGGAACCTGCACAAATCATTCAATTGGGCGGGGAGCCGTCCTCAAGACATAAACAATGGGCAGACATGCCCGCCGGAAAGTCAAAGGAGAGGCCTGAAAAAACAAATGGCGCTGATCCTGCACTTATTCTCTTTAGTAACAGCCCGGGAGAGCCTGGGCAGGGATATGTCCTCAGCCACGCCAGTTTGTTTATAAAATCAGGAACAGAAATTGGTTTAGTGTGGGACGTGCGTCCGAAAGACCGCGTATGGTGGCTCGCCCGGGAATGGGGATTCGAGCAGCTGTTTGTCATGATTGGAACGCTTGCAAATAACGGACAATACTGCCTGTGTTCATGGAATGAACAGAGCGCTGACGCTGGCAGTACGATTGAAGCCTGCGGAATTACACATATCGGCGTTGATTCGCTGTCAGCACAGGCGGCTTCCTCTCAGACACAAAGTAAATGGAAGGAGTACCATCTCCATTCGCTGCGCTACGTACTGACCTGGGAAGCAGATTGGATGCGGGGAGACCTGCAGTGGGTGATAGATGTATTAACCCGGGGAAGAATTCCGCTTTTAAAAGCCTTTGGGGGCGCACACGCCTCTGGAATGATTACTGCAGATCTGCCGGACCGTAGAGTGCATCCTGAAAAATACAACAGCCGTCTTCCAGGGATGGTAATGGATACGTGGGACACCGAAGGATATGCAGTGCGTCACACGCCCGGCAGAGTAGTGGTGAAAAAACCCTGGCCGAATAGCCTGGAGGTAATGGTTGATGGACAGGTACAATATAACAGCTTGCCGTGGTCCTGGTGGAAAGAAGTATGGGCCGGCGACGGATTTTTTATTGATGACGGAGAAGGGTATACGTATGCAGGGGAGTATTCTGACATTAATAAGGTGGAAGAGCAGAATGTTTCTCTGCTGCCGCTTGAAAAATGGCTCGAGGGTATGGACTCGGTGGAGACGGCGCTTTTGCGCTGGAATGGAGGAAGTGCAGAAGCGATTATCGCGCCTGCTGAAGGATGGAGCGGGACCATAGGCTGGAAGCAGGATCTTTCGGAAAAGTGGCTCGAAGCGCAAAATTTTCCCCTGAAAAGCATACAAATAGTTTCAACACACCCGGATAATGTGAATAAAAGAATGTGGAGAAACGCATTTAAACGCGGGAAATTTATCATAGAACGCGAAGAATTTATTTTTACCGCAGAGAAATAACGTTTAACTAATAGAAGACTGCCAAAGGAGCAATCACCATGAACGCAGTTATTACAATTATCATTATGATCGCTATTGGGGCAGCCATCGGGGGAGTAACGAATTCGCTTGCAATACGAATGCTGTTCAGGCCGTATAAGCCAGTGTACATAGGCTCTGTACGGGTGCCGTTCACCCCGGGGCTGATCCCAAAAAGACGTAATGAGCTCGCCGGGCAGCTCGGACGGGTCGTGACAGACCACCTGTTGACCCCGGAAGGCCTGCAGGCAAAAATCCGCAGTGACATGTTTTCCCACCAGCTGAATGATTGGGTAACATTAGAAATGAAGGAATATCTTTATTCTGAGAAAAGCTTATCCGATTATGTGGAGAAATGGACAGGTCTGAGCGATGTCCGCGGTTTTCTCCGCGAAACTTTAAGAGAAACGCTCGACATAAAATGGGAAGAAGCTAAGCACCGTCATGCTGATACTCCGATTAAAGAGCTTCTTCCCCCCGGTGCGGTCCGTCAATCGGAAGTGATGACCAAAGAGCTTACACAGTTAATAATGGTGAAGGCCGGTGATTATTTTCGGTCAAGGGCAGGGAAAGAGCAGTTGGCGCTTTTACTCGAGCGTTTTTTAGAAGGAAAAGGATCGATGATGAACTTTTTTGGTACTATGATCGGGAATGACCGGCTCGTTGACCGTATTCAACCAGAGGTGATCCGTTTTTTTGAAGACCCTGGAACGGAAAAAATGATTTCCGGCCTGCTGCAGCAGGAGCGAAAAGCGCTGTTTGAAAAACCGGCAGCGGCCGCTTTTGCCTACGTGGATTCCCGGGCAGCGGTGGATTACATTGTGGAAACGGTTGATAAACATGTACCGGTGATGGAGAGGCTCGAGCAGCCTTTGAAGGAATGGGCCCCCGCATATGAGGCGAAATTGCTGGAGGAATGGGTTCCAAAAGCAGTGAAAAAAGGCCAGGGCTCCATTGCGAAAAGGCTTCCGAATCTGTTTGAACAGCTTCATCTTCATGATGTAGTTAAAGAGCAGGTGGACACGTTTTCGACAGACCGGATGGAAGCTATGCTGCTTACGATTTCCGGAAGGGAGTTTAAACTGATCACATATCTGGGGGCACTGATTGGCGGTTTTGTAGGCTGTGTACAGGGAATAGTCGTGTTGTGGATAGTGTGAATAAAAAAATGCCATTGATTCTTCCGGAATGGATGAATTCTGCCGGCGGTTCATGTTATGCTCATACAGACAATCTTAAAGGAGGACTTATATATGTCCAATATTCATGACAAGGCTTACGAATTATCGAGTGCACTTCGTGACAGCGAAGAATTTCAACAACTTAAAGAGCTTCATAACGAAGTAGAGCAGGACGAAGTCGCAAAGCGTATGCTTGATAACTTCCGCAATGTACAGCTTGAACTGCAGCAGAAACAAATGCAGGGAGAGCAGCCTTCGGAAGAAGAAATTACCCAGGCTCAAAAACAGTTTGAAATGGTGCAGCAGCACGAAGTTATTTCGAAGCTGATGCAGCAGGAGCAGCAGCTCAGCACAGTCATTTCTGACTTGAATAAAATTATTACGGAGCCGCTTGAAGATCTCTACGGTGTACCGGAAGAGAATAACGGCCAGCAGTAATAACAAAAACTTTCCTCGCCATGAGGAAAGTTTTTTATTTGCCTTCCCATTATAGATTCTGGCTGAAACGTGCTACAATAAACATGGCGGTATTCGTCTTTAGCCACGAGTTATGTTAACAGGAGGGGACGCTGTGCGCCCGCAGACCAAGCGTTATCGATATGTTTACTTAATTACAGCAGTGACGGCTCTACTCACAGCAGCTATTGTTTTTATCGCATCATCGGTGCAGGACGGGAGCACACCGACATACAATTCCCAGGAAGACTTTGCAGAAAATGAAGTACCAAAAGAATATATTTCTGTTTACAAACAGGCGGGAGAAGATTATGATATTCCGTGGACCCTCTTAGCAGCGGTCCACCGGGTGGAAACTGTTTTTTCCACGATGGAAACACTGGAAAGCCCGGTTGGAGCGATAGGACATATGCAGTTTATGCCATGCACATTTGTAGGGTGGAATTATCCAGGTTGCGGTGGAAATGGCAGTACTGATATACCGGAGCGGGAATTAACCGATCCGGAAACAATTAATGAATACGGAGGCTACGGTGTTGATGCTGACGGCGATGGCAGAGCCGATCCGTATGCTCTTGAAGATGCCGTGTATTCGGCGGCAAACTTTCTTGCATCTAACGGAGCAGCGGGCGGCGAGGTACGGCCGGCAATATATCAATATAACCAGGCGGACTGGTATGTAGACGATATTCTTAATTACTACAACACATATGATGAAGAAGTGGAACTGGTGAGTCTTGAAGAAAATCATTTAGCAGAGGAGGGGGGATAAGTTGTTTTTTATTGAAACGTTTGCAGAAATAAACTGGGTGGAATGGCTCCTCCTTGTCAGCGTGCTCATTACTACGCTTTGGATCGTCAGCCAGCATCTTACGAGCACGAATGCTTATTCCCTCCATCATGAGGAAGCCAATGTCTGCTATGAAGATTACAGCCGGGTGCCGGAGATGGCTGCTCTTCGCTTTGTTACTGTACAAAAGAAGATACCGGACCGCTCAGACAGCAGGCATGATGATGAAGACTCTTCTTATTTTTCATCATAATTTGGAAGCATGAAAAATAAGAAGGAGTGAATGTAGTGAATAGTAAATGGAAATTAATAGCAATGCTGGGTGTTTTAATGCTGGTGCTCGCCGGTTGTGGCGGCGAACAGGAAGCTATATCGGCAGACAGTGAAGGAATTTGGGATCGTTTCTTTGTATACCCGTTTTCGTGGCTTTTAATCACGCTTGCCCAATTTTTTAATGGTGATTACGGCCTTTCAATCATTGCAGTAACGATCATTATCCGTATTGTACTTCTTCCACTGTTCTTAAAGCAGCAGAACAGTGCGATCGCCATGAAGCGGCTTCAGCCGAGAATGAAAGAGCTTCAGGAAAAATACAGCTCTAAAAACCAGGCGGAAGCACAGAAGCTTCAGCAGGAAATGATGAAGCTGTACCGGGATGAAGGCGTAAACCCAATGATGGGGTGTCTGCCTATTCTTCTGCAGATGCCGATTTTAATGGCCTTTTACTTTGCCATTCAGCGGACAGAAGAACTCGCAGCCCACAGCTTCCTATGGGTAGACCTTGGAGAACCGGATCCATTTTTTATTTTCCCAATCCTCGCTGGGCTGATGATGTTTTTGCAGACAAAAATCACGGCGAAGGATATGCCTGAAAACATGAGGCCGATTATGATGCTGATGCCGGTGATGATGATTGTAGCCGGAATCTTTCTGCCATCTGCCCTTTCTCTTTACTGGGCGACAGGCGGTGTGTTTATGATTTTCCAAACCCTCGTGTTCACAAAGCGCAAAGAAAAAATGGAACAGAGCCAGCAGGAAAAAACAACAACGTAACTATGAAAGAAAGCCGCCTGCAGGTAAGCAGTGCGGCTTTCTTTATAGAAACATTGATGTATAAATACCGTCTAACACAGAGGAAAGTGGAAACTGAGTAATAATACTGCTACGATAATAGCAGATGAATACGTATCTTCAGAGGAAGGAACGAGATAAATGACGACTGCATATACAATTTATTTAGTGGAAGATGAAGAAAATCTTTCTGGAGTATTGAAGCCTTACATGGAGAAGGAAGGGTGGGAAGTGACCGTCTTTGATAACGGTACGGACGCGCTGGAGGCCAAAGAAGAGCCGCCGCACCTGTGGGTGCTCGATATTATGCTGCCGGGGACGGACGGTTACCAGATATTAAAGGAAATTCGTTCTTCAAAAAAAGGAGAAGTACCGGTGATTTTTATTTCCGCGAGAGATCAGGATCTTGACCGGGTGCTCGGTCTTGAAATGGGAAGCGATGACTACTTGGCGAAACCATTTCTCCCACAGGAATTGATCATCCGAGCCAAAAAGCTTCTTTCCCGGGTGTATGGTGAAGCGCAGACCGAAACAAAAAAAACAGAAGTAAACAATTATTATATCGATCCGGAAGCACGCACAGTGACGGATGCTGAAAATAATGAGGACCATATCGAGCTGACTACAAAAGAGATGGACTTGATCCTGCTTTTGACCGAAGAGGTAGGCAAAGCCTTGTCGAGAGAAGATATCATTGAGCATGTGTGGGGAGAAAACTATTTCGGCTCCGAGCGGGCTGTAGATGACGTTGTGCGGAGAGTCCGGAAGAAAATGCCCAGAATTCATCTGGAGACTCTGTATGGATACGGATATCGTGTTCTGCCGTCATGATGAAAGTGAATTTAACTCAGCGCATTTGGCTCTCTTTTATTGCCATTATTGTTCTGGTCGGTCTGACAGTCATTATCGTATATCCTATTTCTATCCGGGGAACGCTGACGGAAGAAACCTACCGGATTATCGAAGAAGAACAGGCGCAGCTCGTTAATCCGCTGAGTGATTATTTCACACCCCCGGAGTCAGACGATCTGGATTTCATTGAAAGACGGGAAGCAGAGCGTTCAGTGGGGCACGTTTTTGTCACAGAAAACGAAACGGTCAGCGGGGAACCGCGCCCCCCGGCCGAGGTGGAAAAAGAAATGCTTGAAAATGCCGGCAATCAAAATGCGGAACGGGAGAGGTATGAGCTTACTTTTAATGATGCTACGCTGTTTTATGTGATCACAAAAGTAGAGTCGGACGGAGAAGAAGCGTTCCAGATTTCCTACATGTGGGATACGTATAGAGACACAATGGTGAACCGTTTATGGACCCGCCTTGTGTACATACTGCTCATTACAAGCGTTGTAAGCCTGCTGCCGGCAATCTGGCTTAAACGCTACTTGCGGCAGCCGCTGCGGGTACTCGGCAACCGCTTTGAGCAGATTGCAGAAAGGAATTGGCGGGAGCCTTTTAATTGGAAAGGGGACCAGGACTTTCAGAAGCTGTCGGAGCAGTTTGAACGGATGCGCCAAAATTTAATCCGTTATGATAATTCACAAAAAACATTTATCCAGCACGCCTCCCACGAGCTTAAAACACCCATTATGGTGGTTAAATCCTATGCTCAATCCGTCAAAGATGGCATTCTGCCTAAAAAGGATATGGAAAAAACAATGGATGTCATTATTGATGAAGCGAACCGTATGGATAAAAGGGTCAGGGATATGCTGTATTACACGAAACTTGATTCGCTGAAAACAGAGGCGATTGAATATGAAGAAATCATATTCGGCAAACTCGCTTATGCGATTGAAGAACGTTTCCGTCTGCAGCGCAGCGATATCCGTTTTTACATTGAAGGGGCAAGCGTACGTATGTATGCGGACGCTGAGCATATGCGGGTGCTGCTTGAAAATTTAGTGGAAAATGCCTTGCGCTACGCAGAAGACAGTATTTGGATTAAAGCAGAAAAGTATCCGGACGGCCGGGTGGAAATTACTGTTGAAAATAACGGAGAAAACATTAATGAAGAAGAGCTTGAATATATTTTTACGCCGTTCAGAAAAGGAAATAAGGGGCAATTCGGGCTTGGTCTTGCGATTGTAAGCCAAATTGCTGAACTGCACGAAGCGTCAAAAGAAGCGGCCAACACGGATACAGGAGTTCGATTTACGATTATACTCCCGGCAGAAAATGAAATAGAAACGCAAAAAACCGAGGCGTAACCGCCCCGGTTTTTTTATACAAAAATGTCAGCTGCCTGAACTTTCTTCACTGGCTTCAGTGTATGTCTGGACCCAGTCCTCGTAGTCTTCGTTTTCGACGTTGATGTCAGCGTTCTGCATAAGTTCATTCAGCACCTGTTGTCCGTCCTGCTGCTCTTCAGCTTCAAGAGCCTGTTTGATCTCGTCTTTTAATTCCTTATAGCTTTCTTTTTTGCCGGTGACATTAATAATGTGGAAGCCGTGCTCGGTTTCGACAGGCTCTTCGGAGATGGAGTCCGTATCCATGTTAAAGGCAGCTTCCTCGAAAGCCTCCGTCATTTCACCTTTACCAAAATAACCAAGCTCTCCGTCGCTTTCACCAGAAGCAGTATCGATAGACTTTTCTTTTGCAATCTCAGCAAATTCTGCGCCGCCTTCGAGTTCTTTGATTATTTCGTCTGCCTCTTCTTCACTTTCAACAAGAATATGGCTTGCTTCGACCTGCATAAGATCGTCTTTATTTTTTTCGTAGTAATTTTTCATTTCTTCTTCGGTTACGTCCACATCCTGGGAGCCGAGTTCATCAACCACGAGCTGAGGCTTTACATACTGCTCCTTGAAAGCTTTAACGCTCTCCACCTGAACGCCCATATGTTCCTGTATAGTTTGAAGGAACTGGTCGTTATCGTCTATCCCGTACTGCTCTTTCATAGACTTGAATTCCTGAGTCACCTGTTTATCTGAAATATCGAGATCCTCGGCTTTATCATTTAATACTTTTTGCTGCACAAGATTGTTTAAGGCACTTTCTCCGTAGTTGTCCTTTAAATCATCCATCAAATCCTGCTCAGATATACTTTCGCCGTTCACTTCAACAATCGCGTCGTCTCCTGCTGCGCTGCCTTCATTGCTGCAGGATGCAAGCAGAAGAGCTCCGCTGATCCCTGCGATTGTAAAAATATATTTTTTCATTTCTCCAGCTCCCTATGTATGTTCATGGCACCCTGATATTATACCATATTAAAAAGTTTAAAAATGTCGATTAATGTAAAAAATCTCATGTAAAAAATCCTATTGTAAAATACAATAGGATCGAAATTCTCAGCTTCAGGCTGCCAAAAGAAGTTCAACATACGATGAAATCAACAGGATAGTCACAAGTATGTTGATAGTGTTAAAGACCTTCGGCTGTTTTTCGTCCGGGACTTCCCGCTGGGTTACAAACTTATTGGTCATGGAGTTCATGATGAACAGGTAAGCAACAGCGAATACAATAAAGAAAAGAATAAACATAAAATTCCCCCATTCCTAACGATACTACCATAACAAATCATAAAGCAAAAAGATAGGCAGAACCCGGAGGAGCAAAGAAAAAAGATATTATATCTATAACGTTTTTGCCGAACATGATATAGTGAAAAAGCAGTTGTTACAAGAAAAAAGGAGTGGATCTGCTTGACGCGGAACATATGGAAAATTTTATTCATTCTGCTATTAGTCATCAACGTTATTATCATCGGTGCTGTAGTCTTCTGGTGGGCTTCTCTGGACCAGGAGGGCGGATCCACCGAAACAGAACCGCAGACCTCTGAAGAGGAAGAGTTTCAACCGTATTTTACCGGGGAGACAAATTCTGCTCAGGTAAATAATATTTTAGAAGCAGAAATGGAAAACGAAAGAGCCGACTTAGTGGTGGAAGACGGCCAGTTTAAAATTATTTCTGCGCTTGAGCTTCTCGGTCGTGAAATTGATATTGAGCTGAGTTTTGTGCCGGAGGCTTTAGATAACGGAAATGTCGAACTGCAGAAGGATGATTTCTCCATTGCGGGGCTTCCGCTGCCGGGGCCGGAAGTGTTAACGGTCGTGCAGAATCAGTCGGAATTTCCGGAGTTTGTCCAGATTAATCCGGAAGAAGAAACGATCAGAATACGCCTTGATCAGTGGAGTGAAGATGAAGAGTATACTGTGCGGGCAGAGAGAGTCAACCTGGAGGAAGACAATATTGTCTTTGTCGTAGGCAGATAAAAAAGAACCCGGGGCCAAATGGCTCCGGGTTCTTTTTTACTTAAGAAGGCTGCTTCAATACAATATCCATGCCGTCAAGCTTTCGTTCCACTGTACAGTGTTTTGGAGCTCTTACCAGCTGGCGGATAAAAGCAAAATCATGAAGAGCCATGCCGCTGTTTAATGAAAAAATAATAAGAAAGTAATGCATATAGCCGGGCATGAGTACGGCACCTGCAATACTTGCGGTCCCAAGAATTATAAACGGGTTGAGCATAGCGGTAACGTACATATTTCTCGATACTGGTTTACTGAAGCTGTATTTAATCACAGGAAGCTGTTTCCTGCGGTCTCTGTCAAATTTCCAGGTTGTGGCGATACCAATCATCCAAAGTGGTACGGCGTGCAAAATAGAATGCAGAGGGTAGATCATAAGCATTATTAAAAGAAGAACTTCCAGGCCGATACCTTTCAGCTGTGTTTCCGGCTGAAGTGAACTAAAGATTAAAAAAGTAAACATAAAAGTTAAAAAGGAAAATCCTACCGACATGATTGTCATTTTTGTTGTGTTGTTTTCTTTTCGTAGATTTACTGATTTCCAGCAATTCATGCGACGGCCTCCTCTCTCTCCAAACCCCAACTTTGAATAATGTAATACCAACAGAAGAAAAAATCAATAGGGTTATAAAAAAAATATATAGAACGAAATTTCTAACAATTCGTTCTACAGGAGAGAAAAGAAGCCAATACGCTGATGCAGGAATCCTGAGCAGAGCAGGTGGACTATAAAAGGTTTATTTGGCAGATCTGTCCGCTGGAAGCAGGGTTCCGTCTTTATCCATAAAGTCATTTTCAAAAGACTGGAGGGACTCTTCAAACAAATGCATAAATTCTTCTCCGTAAATGTAGCGTACGATAGTCATAAGTTCAGAAAACTCGGGAAACTTTCCATACAGCTCTTTGATGGGAAGGGCTCCTTCAGAAACTTGAAACGTTTCCTTTTCGTAAGACTCGAGGATGGAGAGAAGCAGGTTTTCGCCGTCTTCTGTCAGCTCGATATACGTATTGCGCTTATCATTCGTTTTCTTTGAAAATTTTAGCAGGCTGCGGTCTTCCAGCTTTTTCGAAAAATTAAATGCTGTTGAGACATGCATAACCCCGAACTTCGCAATCCCGGAAACAGAAGCGCCCTCTAATTGGTGCGCGACCCAGAGAATTTGAAATTCATTAATATTTAAATTATAAGGCTTAACCCATTCCTGCCAATCTTTTTCCACTGATTTCCATAATGCTTTAGACAGCTGTGCAGCACGGAGGCTGAATAGTATCGACTGCTTGGCATCAAATGAAGAGTCCAATTAAAGAACCCCCTCTCTTATAAGCTGGGTCGTCAGTGACTAGGAACGTCTGGTTTCTTTTTTGATCTGCTTATTTAATTGAGAAATGGAATCAGAAATTTCTTTTACCTGTTCCTGAATGGAGGCAACCTCGGGTTCAACTTCCTGCTTGTACCGCTTGTAGGTTTTTTTCATTTCTTTGGTCAGCACATCGAATGCCTGGAAACCTTCTGTAGCAGCATACTGCCAGTCTTCCATGGCTGATTTATTTGTTGAGGATTTCAAGCCGGGGCGATTCCATTCCGAGTGCTTAATGGAATGGCGTACGGCAGGACCGGAAGCAGGTGTAGTAAAAAGTATAATTAAACTGCTAGCTAACGACCCTGTGAATATACCGGCAAAAAGAGATTTCAAATCCATCCGCCTCATTCCTTCCTTGAAATACATTTTTAATATATTATTCTTTAATAGTAGTATAGGCGAATTCGGGGAAAAAATAAAGAATTTCAAACCATTTCGGGTACCTCGAACGAAGAGAGTCCTATAAATTTTTATTTTATAAAAATAATCAGCGGATAATTCCGCTGATTAAAAACCTACTGATGATTTTTTTGAAAGGTAAGCATAAAGTCCTGAAGAGCCTGGCAGCTCTCTTTGGAAACAGCATTATAAATGGAAGCGCGGCATCCGCCGACAGAACGGTGGCCGTTTAATCCGACAAAGCCCGCCTGCTTGGCTTCGGCTAAAAATTGTTTATTCAATTCTTCAGTAGGAAGATTAAAAGTGACGTTCATGGAGGATCGGCTGTCTGTTTCAGCATGACCCCGGTAAAACCCGCCGCTGCCGTCAATAGTGTCATACAGCATAGCTGCTTTTTCCTTATTGCGCTGCTGCATGCCAAGGACGCCTCCGCGTTCTTCCACCCAGCCGAGTACTTCATTCAGAAGGTAAACAGCAAATGTCGGAGGGGTATGGAAAAGCGAGTTTTTTTCCGCATGGGTGTCATAGCGGAGCATGGTCGGGGTGTGCCCGGGAGCCTGGCTGACCCATTCTTTTTTGACGATAACGACAGTGACGCCGGACGGACCAAGATTTTTTTGGGCCCCCGCGTAAATCGCTCCAAACGATGAGACCGGAACCGGACGGCTTAAAATGTCGCTCGACATATCGGCGACTACCGGGGAAAGCCAGTTATAATCGAGCTCCTGCCACTGCGTGCCAAAAATAGTATTATTTGTGGTAATGTGTACGTATTTGTCCCGGCTGTCGAGCTGAAGGGCGTCAACATCGGGAATATGGGTGAAATTTTGATCTTTTGCCGAAGCCCCTACCCGGGTCTGGCCGATCATCTGCGCTTCTTTTAACGCTTTTTCCGACCAGGAGCCTGTTAAAATATAGTTAGCCGTTTCTCCGGATTGGAGCACGTTCATCGGAAGCATTGAAAACTGCAGACTCGCTCCTCCCTGCAGAAGCAGTACTTCATAATCCTCCGGAATATCGAGCAGAGTCCGGAGCCTTTCCTGGGCCTGGTTATGCACTTGCTCGTAATCAGTACTCCGGTGGCTGAGCTCCATGACGCTCATGCCCGTATGGTTGAAATCAAGCATTTCCTTCTGGGCTTTTTCCAGAACTTCGTCCGGCAGAGCAGCCGGACCTGCGTTAAAATTATATGCGCGTGACATATGATCTCTCCTTTAGCCATCCATATTTATTTTTCTATAAATGATCGGCAATCCCTTTAGCCATATCGGCTAAATCAGCGCTTGTGTACTGTTCGTTGTTATCGGTAAATGTAAAAGAGAACCCATCGTTTTCGGTATAACGTGGAATGAAATGAAGATGATAATGAAAAACGGATTGCGAGGCCACGCTGTTATTGTTGTTTAGAAGGTTCATACCGGCTGGTTGAAAGGCTTCTTTTATAGCGTTCGCAATCTCGGGGGCTTTTTTAAAAAGAGCCGCTGCAGTTTCGGGACGGAGTTCGTAAATGTTTTCCTGATGGTCCTTTGGGATTAAGAGGGTATGGCCCTTCGTGGTCTGTCCCAGATCCATAAATGCCAGAAGGTCGTCATCCTCATAGACGACAGAAGCAGGAATTTCCCCAGCTGCTATCTTGCAGAAAATGCAGTCATCATTGTGTGCCATAGTGTTGATCTCCTTTCTAAACGTGAGTATATCTACTATCCTATTATACGTAGTTACAGTTTAGAGTTAAATGGAAATGTAAGAAGAAATGAATTCCGTGCAAAAATATACAAAATACGGTGAAACTGTGTAGAATATAAAAAGACTGTATTTTACTTAGCTGAAGGAGCGTTTGTATGACAGCATTACTTACTATCGATCATATTACCGGCGGGTACAATATCCATAAGCCGGTGCTCCATGACCTAAAATTTGACGTGGGCCCCGGGGAAATTGTCGGCTTAATCGGATTGAATGGCGCCGGGAAAAGCACGACGATCAAGCATGTGCTCGGACTAATGGAGCCGGTAAAGGGCGAAATTTATATTAATGATAAAACCATTCATGAGGATGCAGAAGCTTACCGGAAACAGCTGGCATACATTCCTGAATCACCTATATTATACGAAGAAATGACGCTCTGGGAGCATCTGCGCCTGACAGCAATGGCCTACGGGGTACCCGAAGGCGTCTGGGAAGACCGAAGTGAAAAGCTGATGGAAACCTATCAGATGAGTCGGCGGAAAAACTGGTTTCCCAATCATTTTTCTAAAGGAATGAGACAGAAGGTGATGATCATGTGCGCCTTTTTGGTAGAGCCGAAGCTGTACGTCGTCGATGAACCGTTTGTCGGGCTTGACCCGGTAGCCATTAAATCACTGCTCGATATGATGGTGGAAATGAAAGAAAACGGAGCGGGAATTTTAATGTCCACACATATTCTGGCTACCGCAGAACGCTATTGTGACCGCTTTGTGCTGCTGCATGAAGGGCGTGTCGCTTTGAAAGGAACCATGAAGGAAATCCAGGAGCAGGCGGGAATGCCTGGAGCGAACCTTGATGATTTGTATATCGAAGTGACTAAAGGAGAAATCACGTCATGACCGGGCAATGGTGGAACGAGCGGGCAGGAGCCTTCTGGGGGAAGGCCGGCCGTTACCTGCGGTTAATCGGGAACAGCGGGTTTATGTTTGCCCTGTATATTCTCCTGTTTGCCGGAGCAGTGTTTTACCCGGCTTTTCTGGACTGGCTCCCGCAGTCTCCATGGGTGGTGGTTGCTCTCTGGCTGATTTTTTCTGTATTAACGCTTCGCGGGCCGATCCGGCCGTTTGTTCAGTCCGGAGACCTTGTATTTCTGCTCCCGCTTGAAAAGCGGATGGTACCATTCTTCAAAAAATCCATCCGTTACTCAGCGGCTCTGCAGGGCGTGGAAGTGCTTACCGTGTATATCGTTCTTGGCCCGGTTATTCAGGAACGTACCGCGGCCGGGGGCGCTGGTTATATCGGCATGCTGCTGCTTTTGCTCGTAATAACCTTTTTAACGACATTTATTAAATGGGAAGAATGGAAATGGCACAATCATACTCATCGTTACATATCCACAGCGGTACGCTGGGTCTGGCCGGCTCTTTTAATGCTCGCTGCCTGGTGGGGGAGCATTTTTCTGGCCGGCGCCGGTCTCCTTGGATTGATCGGGCACTGGCAGCTGGTAAAGAGGCGTTCTGCTTCCATGCTGCTGCGCTGGGAAGTGCTTCTCGAAGCAGAAAACCACCAGCTGGCTAAATTTTACCGGTTTGTTCAGTCTTTTGCGGAAGTGCCCCATATTGAAGTGAAAATTAAACGCCGGCGCTGGCTGGCATCACTTGTGGACAAGTTTTCCCATAAGCAGGAAAATACGTATTTGTATTTGTACGGCAAAGCTTTTGTTCGTTCAGGGGAATATGCGGGTATGTTTATGCGTCTGCTTGTAGTCTGCGGACTGATCATGTACGCTTTTGCTCCGGAATGGATGCGACTTGGGATTGGCGGATTGTTTCTTTATATGACCGCTGTACAGCTCCAGGCTCTCAAAAGCCACTATGCCACCATTGACTGGCCGGATCTGTATCCTGTACCTGCGAAGTGGAAAGAACAGGCATTTATTACGTTTACGAGGGCACTTTTGATGGTACAGGGAGCGGGAATCGTTCTGCTTCACGCCTGGATCGGGCAGTCGCTTTTGGTAACGGCAGCACTTATTTTATTTGTGGCGCTGCTTCTTCTGTATTATCCCCGGTGGGTTACCCGGAGAAAGCAAAAAGAGATGGTATAAAAGACGAAAGGCCCCCTTTCTCCTGACGGAAAGGGGGCCTTTAATTATGAAGAAGTGCCGGGGTATTCCAAAACGGCTCTTCCGATGACCTGGGCTGCGGTGAGCATAGCCCGTTCATCAATATCGAATTTCGAATGGTGGTGCGGATACGTCGTTTCCCACTCCGGATGGCCGGCTCCTGTGAAGAAATATGTTCCTTTCACATGCTGGAGGTAATGCGCATAATCCTCTCCGGCCATCGACGGACTCATATACTCTGTCTTCTGTACCGACTCCGTTTTTTCAGCGCATTCAGCAATAAACTGGGCTTCATTACGGTGGTTGTCTACCGGGGGATAGCCGCGCAAATATTCATAGTCTGCTTCGGCTCCGGCGGCTTCACAGGTGCCGTGGACAATTTTTCCGATTTCTTCTTCGAACACGTCCCGCACGTTTTCATCAAAGCAGCGGGTAGTACCGGTAAGCTTCGCGCTGTCGGCAATTACGTTAAAGGCGTTGGCAGCTTCAAAAGAGCCGACGGAGAGCACTCCGGAATGAAGCGGGTCGAGGCGGCGGCTGACAATCTGCTGCAAACTGGTGACAACCTGGGAGCCGATCACGATGGCGTCTTTGGTAAGGTGCGGCTGGGCACCGTGTCCGCCCTTGCCGCGAATCGTAATATGAAAACGGTCTGAAGCAGCCATCATTGGACCTTCGCAGTACTGCACAGTTCCGTAGGGAACCGTCGCCCATAGGTGCGTGCCGAAGATGACGTCCACCCCTTCAAGGCAGCCGTCCTGAATCATCTCAATCGCTCCGCCGGGAGCATATTCTTCCGCGTGCTGGTGGATGAAAACAATGGTGCCGCTTAAGCTGTGCTTTTCTTCCTGAAGGGCTTTAGCAAGGACAAGCAGATACGCAGTATGGCCGTCATGCCCGCAGGCATGCATCACGCCGTCAATCTTTGAAGCGAAAGGAAGACCGGTGTTTTCCTGGATGGGCAGAGCGTCAAAATCCGCCCGGAGAGCGATAACGGGACCGGGTTTTTCACCGCGGAGAACGGCGGTGACACCGCGCCCGCCTACATTGGTACGTACCTCATGCCCCAGCTGCCGATGGTAATCGGCTATGTAGGCTGGTGTCTTTTCTTCCTCAAAGGAAAGCTCGGGGTACTGGTGCAGATACCTGCGAATCTCGACCATTTCCGGGTAAAGCTCTTCTAATCTGCTGAATAAATTATCCACAAAGGTTCACATCCTTTATTGAAACGTAATGAAACAGAAGGAAATTAGGTATGTCTCCATTTAGTAGTAGCGTATAATAGATACATAAGCTGTATAGTATTTTCTTATCATACATGATCCTTTCCCGAAAATAAAATAAGGAAATCTGGAACGGGCAGGCAGCCTGCTGCGTATATTTATAAAATAAACAGAAGAAGGGCGGAAAGAAAGGATGAGCCAAAGAACCGGTTTTTTAGGACTGGGTATTATTATAGCCGGAGTAAGTATTGTATCTTCTCAGCTTGGTTTTGACGCGAGTTTATTCATATGGCCTATCATAGCATTAAGCCTTGCCTGCTTTTTTGTTTACCAGCGGAACTACTGGCTCAGTGCTATGTTTGTCGGTCTCGCTCTGTTGCATGTATCCAACCGGGCGGATGTGCCTTTTATATTTACAGCGGTGATCACTGTGCTCTTCCTTGCGGGTGTTATTCTGTTTTATTTCTGGTGGAGCAGCTCCCGCAGAGAAATAGATATCGATAAAGACTTGAATACGTCTGAAGAAAAAAGCCGGAACAAAAGAAGCGCCTCCTACGCCCATGAGGTGCGCCGGGCCGGGCAGGAACGGGAGATTCCGGCACAGCATCGCTTTTTGGCAGGGCAGTGTGTGTATATAAAGAAACCTTTCAGAATTCGTGAAGCTGCCGTCCAGTACGGAGCGGGCGAAGTGATTATCGATTTTTCGAAAGCTAAAACGGAGGAAGAGACAGTGCCTGTACGAATCAGGGGCATGGCCGGGAGCATTAAGCTTTTTGTTCCGGAAAACTGGGACGTTAATGTTGACGCTAAAACGCTTGTTGGCGAAACGAAGGTGCTCGGCTATAAGGAAGAGGGCCTGAAGGCAGCGATGAAGGTCGAGCATAAGGCGAAAGAGCAGACACAGGTAACATTAAATATCGAGGCAGAGCTTGTCGTCGGCAGCATTCAGGTGAAGTATGCAAAACATCCCGCTGCTTCCGTGTAACTTAACGAAATGTCTGCCGACTAAAGCAGGGTGGAATATTTGTGTAAAAAGCGAGGGTGGCAGAGCTCATGAATAAACGAAAATGGGGAAAACGGCTGCTGATAGCTGCAGCGGCTTTTCTTCTGATTCTTGGCATATATTTATCCTCCGTGGTCATCGGCGCTGCTGCGATCAGTGAAAAGCAGCTGACGATGAATGAAACAACAACAATAGTTGATGACAGCGGGGAACAGCTAGCGGAGCTGTATTCAGAGGACAGGGAAGTTATCGAGGAAGAACAGATACCGGATCATGTAAAAGAAGCATTTATTTCCATTGAAGATATTAGGTTTTATGACCACCGCGGCATTGACCCGAGAGCGATTGCGCGTGCGCTGTACCGTGATATTTTAGCCGGTGGAATTGTGGAGGGCGGAAGTACGATTACCCAGCAGCTGGCGAAGAATGCTTTTCTCTCGAGTGACCAGACCTTCTTGCGTAAAACGAAGGAAGTGCTGATTGCTATGGGACTTGAAAAGAAATTCTCCAAGGATGAAGTAATGGGATACTATTTAAACCAGATTTACTTCGGTCACGGAGCTTACGGAATCCAGTCTGCCTCCCAGCAGTATTTCGGTAAAGACGCTTCCGAATTGAACGTTGAAGAAGGCGCTATGCTTGCGGCTATGGTAAAAGGGCCGAGCAATTATTCACCGGTGGATGAGCCGGAGGAGGCCAAAGAACGAAGAGATACTGTTATCGCTATTATGGAACGTGAAGGGTACATATCAGAAGAAGAAAAAGCGGCAGCAACTTCTGCGTCTATCCCTTCCGCGCTTCAGGAGCAGCAGACCCATCCGGAATACTACACGTATGTGGATATGCTCATGAAAGAAGCTCAGGAAAAATACAACATTGAACCTGAAGAAATTTACAAAGGCGGCTATACGATCCAGGTGCCGATGAACGAAGACATGCAAGAAGCTTCATACAGCCTGATGCAGGAAGAGACGTATTATCCGGACGGATCGGAGGATGCGGAGAGTGCCTTCTTTATGATGGATCACAGCAGCGGCGGAGTTGTCGCAGTGCAGGGCGGCCGGGATTACGAACGCCAGGGGATGAACCGGGCGGAAGTGCAGCGGCAGCCTGGGTCTGCGTTTAAGCCGCTGGCTGTATACGCACCTGCGCTCGAATCCGGAGAATATGAGCCCTATTCAATGCTTCAGGATGAACAAATGGATTACGATGGCTATTCTCCGAAAAATAACAGCGGGGAATATCAGGGCGAAGTGACAATGAGCGAAGCGCTGGAGCAGTCTATCAATACATCAGCAGTATGGCTCTATGACAAGCTTGACCGCAGCACAACGAATGATTTTTTAGAGGAAACAGGTATCGATCCGCAGGGGAACGGACTGGCGACGGCTCTTGGCGGTCTTGAAAACGGGGTTACCCCGGTACAGTTAACAGAAGCATATACGACGTTTTCAAATAACGGAACGAAAACAGAGCCGTACTTTATTACAAACATCAAAGACCGTAACGGAAATATTATTGTGGAAAATGAAAGAAAAGAGCAGAAAGTGATGGACCCGCAGAATGCATGGTACATGACCCGTATGCTCGAAAATGTAGTGGAAAACGGAACAGCATCAGCCGGAAGCACCTCCTACGATTTAGCCGGCAAAACAGGAACCACTTCATTTGAAGCGGTCGAAGACGGGGCGAGAGATGCCTGGTTCGCCGGCTACACACCGCAGTGGACCGGCACGCTCTGGATGGGGTATGATCAGACAACCGAAGACAATTATTTAACCGGCGGCAGTTCCCATGCGGTGGAACTGTTTAAATCCATTTTAAACGAGACGCCTGCTGGAAACAGCGCTGTAGAATTTGAAAAGCCCGAAGGCGTACGTGATTTGGAAGAGCCTGTGGAGCTTCCGGAAATTGATTCGCTTGAAGGGGATCTGACATTTGCCGGTGATGGCTTCTTAAACGTGGAACTTACGTGGGAAGCGTCTGAAGACGACCGCGTTAATTACACGATTTACGAAGTGACGGACGGAGAACGTGAAGAGATCGACCAGGTCCGCGGACAGGGAAGCTACACGATCCAAAATGCAAACCCATTTAATTTAAGAGAGTATATTGTCGTCCCTTCCTACGAACCGACCAACCAGGAAGGCGAGGAGTCGAACACGGCAGAGGTACAGGCCCGTTCTATTTTTGGAATAGGAGGGTAACAGAGACTTAGAGGCAGCCTTGGCGGGCTGCCTTATTTGCGCTTTACATTCATGAATTTTTTATGAATGTTGTCGAAATGCACTATACATGACAGGAGCGGTCAAGTTATGGTAAAAACAGAAAAGGTGATTGTGCGAACTTGAGTGGTGAGCAGGCAGAGAGGAAGTGCCCAAAAATGAAAGAAACCTTATACAATAATACTTTTTTAGAAGCAGCAGGAGGAAACTATACGGAACACGTGCCGGTATGGTACATGCGGCAGGCAGGAAGGTCACAGCCTGAATACCGTAAATTAAAAGAGAAATATTCGCTGGTGGAAATTACTCATGACCCCGAACTGTGTGCATATGTAACCCGCCTGCCGGTGGAACAGTATCAAAACGATGCGGCTATTTTATATAAAGACATTATGACACCGCTGCCGTCTATCGGCGTAGATGTAGAAATAAAACCGGGCATCGGTCCGGTGATTGACCGCCCGATTGAAACGCTGGCCGATGTAAAGCGGCTTGGAACGCTTGATCCGGAAAAGGATATCGACTATGTGCTTGAAACAATCAAGCTTCTGCGTCAGCAGCTGAATGTGCCGTTAATCAGCTTTAGCGGTGCCCCGTTTACCCTTGCGAGCTATATGATTGAAGGCGGCCCGTCGAAAAACTACCACCGGACGAAAAGCTTTATGTACTCGCAGCCGGACGCCTGGTTTGCATTGATGGATACACTTGGCGACATGGTGATTCGGTACGCCGGTGCCCAGATACAGGCCGGTGCCCAGGCTATTCAAATCTTTGACTCCTGGGTTGGTGCTTTAAACGCCGCCGATTACCGGCAGTACGTAAAGCCTGTTATGAGCAGAATTCTTGCGGCTTTAGAAGAAAAGAATGTGCCGGTGTCCATGTTCGGTGTCGGTGCCGGCCATCTGCTTGAAGACTGGAACGAGCTGCCGCTCTCCATTATTGGACTGGACTGGCGGACCTCAATTCTTGAAGCAAGAAACCGGGGTGTCACCAAAACGCTTCAGGGCAACCTGGATCCGAGCTTACTGCTTGCTCCGTGGCCGGAAATAGAGAAAAGAGCTGCTGCTATTATTGATGAAGGCATTCAGCATCCCGGATTTATTTTTAATTTGGGGCACGGCGTATTCCCGGATGTGAAGCCAGATACGCTGAAACGTTTAACAGCCTTCGTTCATGAATATTCGAAAGAACAGTTGGAGGGAAAACGATGAAAAAGAAAACCGGCCTTCTGGTGATGGCTTACGGAACTCCGAGAAGCCTCGACGAAGTAGAAAGCTATTACACTCATATCCGGCGTGGAAACAAACCGTCCGAAGAAGCTTTGGAGGATCTTGTCTCCCGTTATAAAGCAATTGGCGGGGTGTCCCCGCTTGCAAAAATCACGGAGGATCAGGCCTATGGCCTGGGCGAGGTGATGAACGAACGTCACCCGGAACGGGAATTTCACGTTTATATCGGTTTAAAGCATATTGACCCGTTTATCGAGGATGCTGTTGCTGAAATGAAAGAGGACGGCATCGAAGAGGCGTACAGCATCGTCCTGGCGCCGCATTTTTCGACATTCAGCGTAAAGTCTTATAATGGACGGGCCCAGGAAGAATCCTCCCGTATCAAGGGACCGACGATTCACAGCGTAGAAAGCTGGTACGACCAGCCGAAGTTTCTGCACTACTGGGCGGAACGGGTGCGTACCATGCTCGACGGGCTTGATGAAGCGAAAACATGTGTTATTTTTTCTGCTCACAGCCTGCCGGAAAAAATCATCGCCAAAGGAGACCCGTATCCGGAACAGCTGAAAGAAACCGCCCAATGGATCGCAGAGCGTGCCAATGTCCAGCACTACGATATCGGCTGGCAGAGTGAAGGGAACACCCCGGATCCATGGCTCGGACCGGATGTGCAGGATTTAACGAAGGATCTGCACCATCAATATGGTTATGAGTCATTCGTCTACTGTCCGGTTGGATTTGTAGCCGATCATCTCGAAGTGTTGTTTGATAATGATGTTGAATGTAAAGACGCCTGCGACAGTGTAGGAGCGGCATACCACCGGCCGGAAATGCCAAACAGCCAGCGTGAATTTCTGGAGGCGCTCGGCGACGCGATTGATGCTTTAGTGGAACAGAAGGTTTCCTCATAATATAAAAAGGCGTCCTTTCAGACGAAAGGGCGCCTCTTTGTATTGTTATGCTTTTCCTTCCTGTTTTAATTTGCCGGCAAGTACATAGAGCACAGCCAGTGTGACAAAGTGAGAGGAAAAATCATTTTGGTCCTGATGCGGGTAGACTTCGACAAAATCCATGCCGCAGACTCCGTGTATACCGAATTCATGAATGAGGGTCAGCAGCTGCTCAGGGTGGAGGCCGTTGGCATCCGCCGGGCCGCCCGGATTGTAGGCATAATCTAAAATGTCGCTGCAGATACTTAAATATACTTCGTCGGTCCCCTCAGAAGCGATGTCATAGACTTCCTTGGCAAATGCTTTTAAATCCGGAGCATTGCGTATTTTATCAATAGTAATCGTAACAGCACCGGCTTCTTTGGCGGACCTGCCATTGACGGCTTTGTTGCGCGGGCCGTGAATGCCGAGATGCACGAGGCTTTCATTTCTCACTTGTTCATATTCATACAGGCGTGCAAACGGGGAACCGCGCCCGAACTCGTCGCCCATCGATTCGTCGTTATTGTCAAAGTGGGCATCGATATGGATGATGCCGATTTTTTTTCCGGTAGTTTCACCAAGCGCCCGCACGACCGGGTATGTGATGCCGTGGTCGCCTCCGAGGCCGACAGGAAAAGTGCCGGAGACCCATAAAGAAGAAGCGAATGACTGTATTGTTTCCATCGTGGCCGGGACGTCAGCCGGCGTGGTGGAAACGTCACCGGCATCTGCGAGGCTGTAGTGGCTGAGTACATCGATGTCGTCAAGCTCAGGCAGATAGCCGCTGTAGCGCTCGGAGCACTGGCGGATCACCTTTGGCCCAAGCTCGCAGCCTGTATACGCTCCCCAGGTTACCGCTCCCTCCCATGGCACGCCGTAAATAGTGGCCTGGTAGTTTGCTGCTTTCGATAAATCCTTTGCTACTGAAGAAGCGTGAAGGAAGGTCGGTGTATTTCCGTAAATGAGTGGTCGATTCATATGTGAGCACCCTCTCTGTGTATGATTTTCAATGTATAGGGAGTGAAGAAGTGTACTTGCCCGGATACGTTTACCACGTGACATGTGATACAATAAAGTGTACCATATGTGAGTAGTTTTGCGTTCGAAGCAGTGGAACAAACTGTACGGCAGCGGCAGCGCAGTGAAGTGGAAAGGCGGTAGCTCCTATGAAGGCTGAAGAGAAATTGGACGTATTGAAGCATTCCCGTCATGACTGGATGAATGTCCTGCAGCTTCTGAAAACACACGCTGCGCTTGGTAAAGTGGAAGAGCTTCAGAAAGTGATCGAAAAAACGACCTTTAAAGCTTCCCATGAAGCCAAGCTGTCAAATGTACAGGCGCCGGCGTTCGCTCTTGAGCTGATCACGTTCCATTGGCAGGAACACTGGTTTTCCATTGATTTTGAGGTGGAGGATTCGTTCAGTGCCGAGCTGGACGATCAAAAATGGACTGATTTTTTTCAAGGCCTGGCAGCACGCATTGACGAACAGGCCGAGCGAACGAGAAATAACCATCTCGAGATTTCCATCAACCAGAACGATGGGGGGCTTCCGTGTCTGGAGCTCGATTTTGAAGGTGAGTTAAAGAGTCCCGGTAGGCTTGAACAGTGGATACAAAAAGAGTCCGTAATGATAGATATGATTGAGTATATAGAAGTAAGCACAGAACACCTATATTGCGTCATTGTCGATCAAACAGGCGGTCAGTAAGAATACTAATGAGGTGAAAGAGTTGTTTGTAGATCACGTAAATTTATATGTAAAAGGCGGCGATGGCGGAGATGGCATGGTCGCCTTTCGTCGGGAAAAGTACGTCCCGGACGGCGGACCGGCCGGAGGTGACGGAGGCAGAGGCGCAGATGTCGTTTTTGAAGTGGATGAAGGACTTAGAACATTGATGGACTTCCGGTATCAGCGCCACTTTAAGGCAAAGCGCGGGGACAACGGAAGATCCAAAAACCAGCATGGCAGAGGCGGCGAAGATTTAATTGTCCGTGTACCGCCAGGCACTATTATCCGCGACCGCAGCTCCGAGGTCATGATTGCGGATTTGACAGAGCACAAACAACGGGTGGTCGTGGCAAAAGGCGGACGGGGCGGCCGTGGAAACACACGATTTGCTTCCCCTTCCAACCCGGCTCCGGAAATCAGCGAAAAAGGCGAGCCGGCGGAGGAAAAAGATATTCAGCTTGAGCTGAAGGTGCTGGCAGATGTTGGTCTCGTCGGTTTTCCGAGCGTTGGTAAATCCACGCTGTTGTCTATTGTATCAGCGGCGCGGCCAAAGATTGCCGATTATCCATTTACTACACTAAAGCCGAACCTCGGCGTTGTGGATGCAGGAGAAGGAAAAAGCTTTGTGATGGCGGACCTGCCGGGACTTATTGCCGGAGCCCATGAAGGCGTTGGACTCGGAGCCCAATTTTTACGTCATATTGAACGGACACGGGTGCTTGTGCATATCGTGGATATGGCCGGCGAGCTCGAAGGCCGGGACCCGTTTGAGGAT
The DNA here is from genome assembly GCF_900106595.1 of Marinococcus luteus. Taxonomy (GTDB): domain Bacteria; phylum Bacillota; class Bacilli; order Bacillales; family Marinococcaceae; genus Marinococcus; species Marinococcus luteus. The sequence continues at coordinate 1,007,552 of NZ_FNNC01000001.1, read as the reverse complement.
TTTCAGCAGATCAATGCAGAACTGCGGGAGCACAACCTTCGGCTGCTTGAACGTCCGATGGTAGTAATGGCTAACAAGATGGACATGCCGGGCACAGAGGAACAGCTTGAAGAGTTTAAAAAGAAGCTCCCGGAAGGTATTGAAGTATTTCCTGTATCTACACTTCGAAAGCAGGGGATTCAGCCGCTTCTGCAAAGAGTGGCGGATCTGGTGGAAACGACCCCTGCCTTTCATTTGTATGATGAAGAGGACCAGGAAGAGAAAGTGGTGTACACGCTTGATGAAAAAGAAGCTCCGTTTTATATCGGCCGTGCCGACGACGGTGCTTATGTACTGTACGGACCGGACATCGAAAAACACTATAGAATGGCGGACCTCTCCCACGAAGATTCGATGCAGCGCTTTTCAAGGAAAATGCGCAATATGGGTGTCGATGAAGCACTGCGTGAACGCGGAGCTAAGCACGGAGATACAGTAAGGCTGCTGGACTTTGAGTTTGAATTTGTTGATGGGTAAGCAGTCAGTATAAATCAGAGTATAAAAGAGTGTGGTGAAAGCAGTGGCAGACAGAATTGATCATTTCTATCTTGTACGGGAAGATCTGTTGACAGATGCAATGCAGAAAACGTTGGAAGCAAAAGCACTGCTCGAAAGCGGGAAGGTGCACAAGGTGGCGGAAGCGGTACAGCATGTGGATCTGAGCCGCAGCGCATTTTACAAATACCGGGATGCTATTTTCCCGTTCCATACGATGATACAGGAGCAGATTATTACATTATCAATCCAGCTCGCCGATCGTTCCGGCTCCCTGTCGGAGCTGCTGCGCATTGTAGCAGAAGCGAATTCAAATGTGCTGACTATTAATCAGACGATCCCGCTGCAGGGGCGGGCAAACATCACGTTAACTGTTGATACGTCGGCGCTCAGTCTGGAAATCCGTGACTTTGTACGCAAAATCCAGGGAATGGAATTTGTGGAAAAGGCTGAAATAGTCGGGTCCGGATCGCTGTAAAGAGTAGAAACGTAAAGGAGTGGAAAGAGTGAAGCGAGTGGGATATCTTGGCCCGAGGGGCACTTTTACAGAAATGGCGGCCCGGGTGCTTTTTCATGAGCAGGTACTTGAGCCCTTTGATACGATTGCAGAAGGGATGAAGCTGACGGAACAGCAGGAGATAGATATTGCTGTTGTACCGCTTGAAAATGCGATCGAAGGATCGGTGAATGTGACCCTGGACTATTTGATTCATAAACATGAACTGCCGATTATTGGGGAAGTGACTGTGCCGATTGAGCAGCACCTGCTGGCTCTTCCGGGAGAAAAAGAGCAATGGGAGCAGGCGGAATTTGTGCATTCACACCCGCACGCCATCGCCCAGTGCCATGAATTTTTAAGCCGGTGGATGCCGGAGACGAAAGCGCAGTTTACAAATTCCACCAGTGCCGCTGCAAAAAAGCTGAGTGAAGGTACTGCCGAAGGTGTGGTTATCGCGACCAGGCTTGCTGCGAAGCAGTATGGCCTGGAGATTGTGAAGGAGAACATTCATGACTATACGAACAACCATACCCGCTTTGTGGTGCTTGCAGGCAGTGAGGACCGGGCGGAAAGTCTTTTGGAGGAACAGAAAGTAACGGAGAGGACGACGATGGTCATTACGCTGCCCTCCGACTATCCGGGTGCTTTGCATCAAGTACTTGCAGCTTTTTCATGGCGGAAATTAAATTTAACAAAAATTGAATCCCGTCCAATGAAGACCGGGATTGGAAATTACTTTTTTGTTATGGACGTGGAACAGCCGGAGGATGATATTTTGATTCCAGGCGTTATTGCGGAGCTTGAAGCCCTCGGCTTCGGGGTCCGGGTCCTCGGGCATTATCCGTGCTTTGAACCCTCTGCGGCCGAGGCGAAAGTAGACAGCCGGACAACAGGCTAATTGTCCTCATTGATCAGGTAGGCATGATTTTTTAAAGCTTCAAGCAGAACATTGAACTGGGCGTGCGAAGGAATTTCAATGGTGTGAAGATGAACGCCGGCGGTCAGCTCTGAGAGCATGGAAGCATTTGTGTTTTTCATATTCTCGATAAAGCGGTCCGCGTCGATCCTGCTTTCAATCATTAAGGATGCGGTAATATCTCCGTAGACGGGATGCTCGACGGAAACATCAATAACTTTCCCCCCGTGATCTACAATCAAGTACAGTTCCTTTAGGGTGCTGTCCGGATCGGAAGGATGGGAGACGGCTACGCGCTTTCTTACTTTCTGGCCCGTGTCCTTATTTTTTATAATAATGTAGCCCTGGGATGTAGCGAGAATAGGATGTCCCTGAGCTTTCAGTAAAGACATGTCCTGGACGATAACCTGGCGGCTGACGCTCGCCCTTGAAGCAAGAGAGCTTCCGGTCAGCGGCCGGGTGGACATTTCCAGCCATTCGAGCAGTTGACTGCGCCGGTCGGCTCCGAGCATTTTTTTCGAAGAATGATTAGGCATGATAATACCTCACTTTGTAGGGTGCTACTCTATATCATAGCGGTAATGTGTTTTTATTGTAAATTAAAAACTGCCGCCATTTTATTCTATATCAGGCGGTGAAGACAGGAAGGAGAAACGTCATGGCAGGACATTCGAAATGGAACAATATTAAGCGTCGCAAAGAAGCTCAGGATTCCAAACGGGCAAAGATATTCACGAAATTGTCGAAGGAAATTTTCGCCGCTGTCCGGGAGGCAGGAGATGATCCCGACCAGAATCTTCGTTTGCGTATGGCGATCACAAAAGCGCGGGCAGCGAATATCCCAAATGAAAATATTACGCGGACCATCAAAAAAGCAAAAGGACAAGGCGCGGAACTGCAGTATGAAGAAATGACGTACGAAGGGTACGGCCCTGGCGGAGCAGCTGTAATGGTAAAAACGTTAACTGACAATAAAAACCGCACAGTGGCGGATATTCGCGCCGCTTTTAATAAAAACGGAGGAAACCTCGGAGAGAATGGCTGCGTCTCGTTTCTTTTCAATAAAGAAGGCTTTCTGGCCGTAGACCGTGAAAATGTTGAAGCTGATGAAGACACGTTCATGCTTGAAGCGGTGGAAGCTGGGGCTAATGATATGGAGTACGATGACCACGGCTTTTATATTTACACTGAGCCCGATGATTTCGAAGCTGTAAAAGGAGCTATGGAGCATACGTATCATTTTTCCACGGCAGAGGTTACCATGATTCCGGAAACGAAAACCCATTTAGAAGATGAGCATGCCCGGAAAATGCTCAAATTGATCGACACGCTTGAAGATAATGATGATGTGCAGAGCGTGTACCATAACTTTGAAGCAGAAGAAGAGCAGATGGAACGTCTGGAAGTTTCCTCGTAAACCTTTCACCCCGCCGGTGGAAGGTTTTTAACGCGAAGGCGTTTGACAGACTGGTCGAATAGTCATTTTTCAACGGGGGCGATCTTTGCTATGATATAGGAAAGCATGTTCGCATTTCAATAAGGCAAGGAGAGGACCACAGTGATCGAATTCGTAAAGGGACGCGTGGATCATATAAAAGGAGACACGATCACGATTGAAAACAACGGGATCGGCTATTTAATCTATTGCTCCAATCCTTTTGTATTTAACGGCCAGCAGCCAGATGAAGAAACAGTAGTATATACATATCAGTATGTAAAAGAGGACGTGAATCGTCTGTACGGCTTTCGTTCAAGAAAAGAGCGCGAGCTGTTTGAACAGCTGCTGCAGGTTTCGGGAATAGGGCCGAAAGGCGCTCAGGCGATTCTTGCCTCCGGGGACCCGGGGCAGGTCGTAGGAGCTATTGAAAACGAAGACGAAGCGTTTTTAACGAAATTCCCGGGGGTCGGTAAAAAAACAGCAAAGCAGATGATTATCGACCTGAAAGGAAAACTGACCGGCGTTTATGATGCGGTAACAGTTGCGGGAGCGCCGGTGTCCCTGCTTGACGAGCAGCAGCCGGGCGGAGACCTCGAGGAAGCGCTTGAAGCGCTGACGGCTCTTGGCTACGGAGAAAAAGAAATCAAAAAAGTGCGCCCACATTTGGAGAAAGAACAGCTGAGTGCAGATGAATATGTAAGAAAAGCCCTGCAGTGGATGCTCACATAGCAGAAAACGGAGGAGGAAAAATTCTTGGAAGATAGAATTGTTTCTCAGGAAGCAGAATCAGGAGAAGATTTGGTGGAACAAAGCATTCGTCCGGACCGGCTCCGGGAATATATCGGACAGCGGAAAGTAAAGGAAAACCTGGAAGTGTTTATTGAAGCGGCGAAGCTTCGGGAAGAGCCGCTTGACCATACATTGCTTTACGGACCGCCCGGCCTTGGGAAAACGACGCTTGCCATGATTATTGCACGTGAGATGGATGTAAACATCCGGACGACGAGCGGCCCTGCTATTGAAAGGCCCGGAGATCTGGCCGCGGTCATGACAGCTCTCGAGCCCGGTGACGTACTTTTTATCGATGAGATACACCGGCTCCCCCGGGCGGTGGAGGAAGTCCTCTACCCGGCTATGGAGGATTTTTGCATCGATATCGTGATTGGCAAGGACAGCTCTGCGCGTTCTGTCCGCCTTGATCTTCCCCCGTTCACGCTGATTGGCGCCACTACGAGAGCGGGCCTGCTCTCCGCACCGCTCAGAGATCGTTTCGGAGTGCATGCGCGCCTGGAATACTACGTGGAGGAGGACCTGGCTGAAATTGTCCGGCGGTCGGGAGATTTATTCCAGCTCAATATTGATAAAGGGGCAGCCTACGAGCTGGCCAGAAGATCCCGCGGGACGCCCCGGGTAGTGAACCGGCTGCTGCGACGAGTGCGTGATTTTGCGCAGGTGCAGGGGGACGGAAGTATCACGATGGAGCTGGCGAATCATGCACTCGAACGGCTGCAGGTGGATAAGCTCGGCCTTGACCACATCGACCATAAATACCTGCTCGGCTTAATTGAAACCTTCCGGGGAGGCCCGGCCGGCGTGGAGGCGATAGCGGCAAAGATCGGCGAGGAGGCTCACACGCTTGAAGACGTGTATGAGCCGTATCTGATGCAGATTGGATTTTTGCAGCGGACGCCACGAGGAAGAAAAGCGGCTCCGCTTGCGTACGAGCATTTTGGTTATCCGTATCAGGAAGATAATACATGAGCCGTGTTTAAGGAGCCAGCACTTTGCGGTGCTGGATTTCTTTCGTGCAAAAATCAGTAAATTCTTATATAATAGCTTTTGGTTTTACGTGATTGAACGAATAGGAAGGGTTAGCCATGAATATAAATGAATTTGATTTTGAACTGCCCGAGGAGCTGATCGCGCAGCAGCCGCTGAAAGAACGGGATCAGTCTCGGCTGCTTGTGATGAATACGAAGGAAGAAACAATTGCGCACGAACAGTTTCATCAGATTGAAGATTATCTTGAGGCCGGGGACTGTTTAGTGCTAAACAACACAAAAGTATGGCCGGCGAGGCTCATCGGTGAAAAAAAAGAAACCGGTGCAGGCATTGAAGTACTGCTGCTCCAGCAGGAGGGCGACAAGTGGGAGACGCTTGTGAAGCCGGCGAAACGAGTGAAGCCGGGGACCGTAGTCACCTTCGGGGACGGCCGTTTGACCGCAGAATGCACAAAGGTGCTTGAACACGGGGGCCGGGAAATGGTATTCACCTATGACGGTATTTTTCTTGAGATTCTCCAGGAGCTTGGCGAAATGCCCCTTCCTCCTTATATCAAAGAAAAACTTGAAGACCAGGACCGCTACCAGACCGTATATGCCGAGCATTACGGCTCCGCTGCAGCGCCTACGGCAGGGCTTCACTTTACGACAGCCCTGCTTGAACGACTGAAAGCAAAAGGAGTTCGTACGGCGCATTTGACGCTGCATGTCGGACTCGGGACGTTTCGCCCGGTATCTGCCGAAACGGTAGAAGAGCATGATATGCATGCGGAATTTTATCATCTTCCACAGGAAACAGCCGAAATTTTAAATGAAACGAAATCGGCGGGTAAACGTATAATTGCAGTGGGGACGACGTCAGCGCGTACGCTCGAAACCGTGGCAGGCAAACAGGAAAATAAATTTATGGAAGCAAGAGGCTGGACGGATATTTTCATTTATCCCGGATACACATTCCAGGGGATTGATGCACTTTTAACAAATTTCCATCTGCCAAAGTCTACACTGGTGATGCTTGTGAGCGCTCTTGCCGGGAAAGAATTTCTTTTCCGGGCATACGGGGAAGCCATACGCGAAAGGTACCGTTTTTTTAGTTTTGGAGATGCAATGCTTATACACTCGGGAGGAAATAACGAATGACCGCAGTAACATACGAACATATTAAGACGTGCCGGCAGTCAGGAGCACGGCTCGGCAAAGTGCACACACCGCATGGGTCGTTTGACACTCCTGCCTTTATGCCGGTGGGGACGCTTGCCACCGTGAAAACATTGAGCCCGGAGGAACTGGAGTCGATGGGCGCAGGAATGATTTTAAGCAACACGTATCATTTATGGATACGGCCCGGCGAAGATATTGTGGAAGAAGCCGGCGGCCTGCATAAATTCATGAACTGGAATAAGCCAATTCTCACCGATTCCGGAGGGTTTCAGGTCTTCAGCCTGAGCAAGCTTCGGGATATTAAAGAAGAAGGCGTTCATTTCCGGAACCATATTTCCGGAGCCAAATTATTTCTCTCCCCGGAAAAAGCGATGCAGATTCAAAACTCTCTTGGTGCCGACGTGATGATGGCATTTGACGAGTGTCCGCCCTATCCAGCCGAGGAAGAATACATGAAAGCATCTGTTGAACGTACGACCAGATGGGCTGAGCGGTGTCTTGAGGCACATACCCGTCCAAAGGATCAGGCATTATTTGGAATCGTGCAGGGCGGAGATTACCGGCATTTGCGCGAAAAATCTGCAAAAGAGTTGATTTCAATGGACTTTCCGGGTTACGCTATAGGCGGATTATCTGTTGGAGAGCCGAAGGAAACGATGAACCGAGTGCTGGAATATACGACCCCGCTTCTCCCTCAAAACAAACCACGCTATTTGATGGGAGTCGGGTCGGCAGATGCGTTAATTGATGGATCTATCCGAGGGATAGATATGTTTGATTGCGTTCTTCCAACAAGAATCGGCCGAAACGGAACGTGTATGACAAGCAAAGGCAGACTGGTCGTAAGAAACGCTTCAAATGCCAGAGACTTTCGCCCGATAGATGAGGCATGCGGGTGCTATACCTGCCGTAATTACTCAAGGGCTTACATCCGGCATCTGATCAAAAGTGAAGAAACGTTTGGCGTCCGGCTTACTTCGTACCATAACTTATATTTTCTACTGTCTTTAATGCAGCAAGTACGCGAGGCTATCCAGCAAGATCGTCTGCTCGATTTTCGGGAAACTTTTTTTGAACAATACGGCTTTAACCGTCCGGATGCTAAAAATTTCTAGATCGGAAAGCTAAAGGGACAAGGGGTGAAACAGTGAGTACAATTATCGTATTGGTTTTGATGTTTCTCATATTCTATTTCCTTTTGATTCGTCCGCAGCAAAAGCAGCAGAAGCGGATTAAGGAAATGCATGCAAACCTGCAGAAGGGTGACCATATCGTTACTATTGGCGGTATACACGGCACTATTGATGCTATTGATGAAAACAAAATCATCGTGGACGTGGACGGCAGCATGAAATTGACGTTTGACCGGAACGCGGTCCGCGAAACAGTAAATGAATAGTTTGTACAGAATTCCCGTTTATGAATAAACGGGAATTTTTTCATCCTGTGAAAAAAGTATGTTTGCCACATCTTCATGGTTCAGTATAATGAAAAGGAGGAGGTGTTCTGATGGAAAAAGTCTGGGAAGAATGGAAGACGGTTGTTTATCCGGCACTTGAGAGCAAAGTGAAGGAGTTTGAAACACTGGGATACAAAAACATACATATAGATGAAATCTGGGAAATGAGCGTAAGCCAAATGAAAAAACGTAAGGCTGACCCGGCATTACATACAATTGTGCAAACGATTCTGCATATGAAAATGCACGATTACATGCAGCAGAAAACGATCGAATCGTACAAAAAGATTGAACAAAAGAAAAACTATGATGAAGCTCTGGAGGAAATACTGGCCCAGGTGAGCGGCAATGTAGCAGAAAAGGTCGATTGACATTTAATTCTGCGCATACGTATAATTGCTCTTGTTTGAGAAACATTGAACGGATAAAGGAGAGAAGGACCAGACGGCACGCTCCGCTCTGGTTTATTTATGGGAGCAGAAGTATCATATAACGGCGGATCGAAGCACGGGAGGATGAACCTGGAATGGTGAAGAAATCAAGGATTGTTTATTTCTTTTTAATTATTTTTGCGCTGGCGGCATTAATGATCCCAACGTCGGAAAAAATTGTGAACGGTATCGACCTCGGGCTTGATCTTCAGGGCGGTTTTGAAGTGCTCTATGAAGTAGAGCCTCAGGAAGAAGGACAGGAAATTACAGATGAAACTTTGCAGAACACGGTAGCTGCGCTGACGCAGCGGGTAGACATTTTGGGTGTATCCGAGCCGAATATTACCATTGAAGGTGAGGACCGTATACGTGTACAGCTCGCTGGTGTTGAAGATCAGCAGTCCGCACGGGAGCTGCTTTCTACAGAAGCGAACCTGAGCATTAGGGACGTAGACGACAACGAACGGTTATCCGGAAGTGACATTCAGGAAAACAGTGCTTCGGTGAACTTTGACGATTCAAACAACCCAATCGTCACGGTTTCCTTAAGAGACGGGGACCAGTTTGGCGAGGTGACGGAAAATATTATTAATGAATACCAGCCTCCAGACAACCGGCTGGTCATCTGGCTGGATTACGAAGAAGGGGATTCCTACGAAGAAGAAGCAACGAAGGAGGATCCGAAGTTTATTTCTGCTCCGGCAGTAGATGAGCCGCTGTATACACAGGACATTCAGATTGAAGGCGACTTTAGTGTCGAAGAAGCAGAAAACATTGCAGACATTTTAAATTCAGGATCGCTGCCGGTAGACCTCGAAGAAGTGTATTCGAATTCGGTCGGTGCTTCATTGGGTGAGCAGGCAATGGATAAAACCATTTTTGCGACGATTATCGGTGTCGGGCTGATTTTCTTATTCATGCTCGTATTCTACCGTTTTACTGGCTTTATCGCTGTGTTGACACTCAGTACTTACATCTATTTTGTGTTGGCAGTATTTAACTTTATCCAGGGCGTATTGACGCTGCCAGGGATAGCGGCGCTTGTTCTTGGGGTAGGTATGGCTGTTGATGCGAATATTATTACGTATGAACGGATTAAAGAAGAGATAAAATATGGCAGATCCATTTTATCGGCGTACCGTTCAGGAGCAAGAAGATCTCTCGGTACAATTATCGACGCGAACGTCACAACCCTGATTGCTGCCGGGGTGCTTTTCTACTTCGGAACAAGCTCGGTGCAGGGCTTTGCCTTGATGCTGATCGTGAGCATACTGGTAAGCTTCATTACGGCAGTGCTTGGTACAAGACTGCTTCTCGGCCTGTGGGTGAACAGCCGGATCTTTAATAAAAAACCGAAAGTGTTTGGCGTAAAGGAGCGTGACATCCATGAACCTTAATAACAGCAGGAAGATCTTAAAACGGGTGATTCCTTTCGTCAAATTCCGGAATGTTTTTTTCCTGATTACTCTCGCGTACATTCTTGCCGGAGGCATACTTTTGTCCACGATCGGCTTAAACCTTGGCATCGATTTTCAGAGCGGGTCAAGAGTAGAGGTTTCCGCAGATGAGCCGTTGACCGAAGAACAGGTACGCTCGGATTTTGAAGAGGTGGAGGGGAATTTGGAGCCGGATGATATTACGCTTGGCGGAGATAATAATACAATTGCTTCCGCACGCTTTATCGGAGAGCTTTCCCAGGAGGAAATAGCTGCCGTGCAAACGTATTTTGAAGAAGAATACGGAAGCGTTCCAAATACGGGAACTGTCTCTCCGCAGGTCGGCCAGGAGCTCGCACAGAATGCATTTATATCTGTGCTGATTGCTTCGCTCGGACTGATAATTTATATTACGATCCGCTTTCAGTTTTTATACGGAGTTGCCTCGATTATTGCCCTTCTTCACGATGCCTTCTTTATTATTGGCTTTTTCAGCCTGTTGCAGGTGGAAGTGAATGTGCCGTTTATTGCAGCGGTTCTAACAATTGTAGGTTATTCCATTAACGATACGATTGTGACGTTTGACCGGATCCGGGAAAACATGCCGCCGGCAGAAGAAATTGAATCGTTTGAAGACCTCGCAGAAGTAGTGGATGTCAGCCTGAATCAGACGCTCACGCGCTCTATCAATACTGTACTGACAGTAGTATTTGCGGCAGCGGCACTGTTTATTTTCGGAGGCGAAGGGATACGGTCATTTTCTCTGGCCCTGCTTGTCGGCCTGGTCGCTGGAACGTATTCCTCCATTTTCCTGGCTGCCCAGCTGTGGGTGATCTGGAACTGGAAAAAAATTAAACGGGACCGTGAAAAGGCGCCGGCAGAAGAAGAACCGGAACCATGAAAAGAAAGCTTCCCTTTTTGAAAGGGAGGCTTTTTATGGTTATTTTTGCAATTATACGGGTATAATAAAGGAGAACACAGATTGTGAAAGGAGTGAAAAAATGAAAGCACAAACAGGTTTAATCATGGGACTGATTTTAGCACTTATTATCGCTGTTTTTGCCGTGATTAATGTAAATAGTGTAGAAGTAAATTTATTGTTTGGCACAGGGGAATGGCCTCTGATTATTGTCATTTTGGTTTCTGTACTACTTGGGGCTATGGTGGCAGGATTTCTCAGCATGTTCCGTATCTATAAGCTGAAAGCAGAAGTGCGTCGTCTCCGGAAAGCTACGGACGATCACAGTGCTTCTGTCGGCTCAAGAACAACAGGCACCACGCACGAAAACGATGATAAAGGAAAATCCAGCCGTTCATCATAAATACAGTAATTTTCGCTTCTTTTCCCGTCGTTGGGAAGGGAAGCTTTTTTGCGAGGCGGCATACAGATAAAATAGCTTTTATCCCGTAAGTATTTTCGATACAATAGTGAATGCAGACAATGAACATTTGAAACGCTAAAGCAAGAAAAGAGGAAGAGATATATGCTGCAGTCACGAACAAGATGGCATCAGCCCGAGGTGGACGAACGTCTTGCAGAACAGCTTAAAAAGGAGCTGAACGTAAGTGTAATATCTGCGCGGCTTCTTGCTGCAAGAGGATTTGAATCAGCAGAGAAAGTCCGGCAGATGATTCATAATGACTGGTCTATTGTACATAATCCGTATTTGCTTGATGGAATGGAAGAAGCCGTCCGCCGTATTCAGCAGGCGGTTGAGAATAAAGAACGGATTCTCGTGTTCGGAGATTACGATGCGGATGGAGTGTCGAGCACAACTATCATGATCCGGCTCTTAACCGAGCTCGGAGCTTCATTTGGCTGGTATATTCCTAACCGGTTTACGGAAGGATACGGCCCGAATGTCCCGGCTTTTCAGTCGGCTCATGATGAAGGAGCTTCACTCATTATTACCGTGGATACGGGCATCGCAGCGGTTAATGAAATCCAGACTGCCAATGATTTAGGTATGGATGTTATTATTACCGACCACCACGAACCGCCCCCGGAGCTGCCGCCTGCATATGCGATCATTAACCCGAAGAAACCGGGATGTACGTATCCGTTTAAGGAACTTGCCGGGGTCGGGGTTGCTTATAAGTTAGCACATGCTCTTCTCCCCGAGGAGCCTGTTCACTGGCTCGATATTGTCACACTTGGCACGATCAGTGACCTTGTGCCGCTCATGGAGGAAAACCGGCTGTTCGTGCAGCGGGGACTCGCCCTTTTAACGAACAGTAAACTCCCCGGCATTCAGGCGTTAAAGCGAATATGCAGCATTGAAGGGGAACAGCTTGAAGAAGATCATGTCGGCTTTGCAATGGGACCGCGTTTGAATGCCGCGGGCCGTATGGAAGAAGCGGATCCTGCTGTACATCTTCTGACTGCAGCTACGCTCGACGAAGCAGAATCGTGGGCGGAAATGATCGATGACTTGAATAATGAACGCAAATCGCTTGTTGAAAGTATGACCAAAGAAGCGGTGGAAGAAGTAGAAACGAACTTTCCTGTAGAAGACAATCCATTCATTATCGTGGCAGGGGAAGGATGGAACGCCGGCGTAATCGGCATCGTGGCGAGTCGTCTGGTGGAGAGATACTACCGACCGGTAATCGTTATGAGTGTTGATGCAGCAAGTGGGGAAGCCAAAGGCTCGGCAAGAAGCATCGAAGGCTTCGATATGTTCCAAGAGCTTTCGAAAAACCGAGACGTGCTCCAAAAATTTGGAGGGCATCCAATGGCGGCAGGCATGTCTTTGGATCCTGCAGAGATCGATACCCTGAGAACCCGCATGGTCAGCCAGGCAAAGGAAACGCTGAGCAGCGAACTGCTGGTTCCGGCGACGCATATTGACGTCCATGTTTCGGTAAGTGATATTACGATTGAGGCGGTCGAAGACCTGCGAAACCTTGCCCCGTTTGGCGTCGGTAATCCAAAGCCGGTTTTCCGGATTGAAAAAACGGTTCTCGAATCTGTGAAAACGATAGGTGCATCGAAAAATCACTTAAAGATGGCACTCGCTGCCGGTGGGAAAAAACTGGATTGTGTCGGGTTTCATCTCGGGTATTTATCGGAAAGCCTGACAGAAAATGAAGAAGTCTCCGTCGTTGGGGAACTGAGCATCAATGAATGGAACGGCTTCCGCAAGCCGCAGTTATTTTTAAGGGACGCGAAGGTGGAGCAGATTCAAATATTTGACCGCAGAAAAGAAAAACGGGTGACGTTTGCGGACAATACAGACACGGCAGTCCTGGCTTTTACAGAAGAGCAGCAAAAAGAGCTGGCTGCATCTGCCGGACATGCTGCCATTCTTAATGGGGCCGATACGGACGGCCGGGCACATCACGCCGCCAATGTAGTGATAGCGGATATGCCCCCCTCTCTCGATACGCTCAAGCAGGCGCTTGCGGTCTTCCCGCAGGCAGCGAATATTTATGTGTACTTTCAGGGAAGAGAAAAAGCGTATTTTCATTCGATGCCCTCAAGAGAGCAGTTTAAATGGTATTACGCTTTTCTGAAAAAGCGCGGTTCGTTTGATCTGAACAGCCAGGGAAGGAAACTGGCCGAGCATAAACAGTGGAAAACGGAAGATCTGTTTTTTATGAGCCAAGTGTTTTTTGAATTAGGTTTTGTTAAAATGAAAGATGCAGTTGTCTCGGCAGAAGAAAAGCCTGCGAAAAAGGATTTAACTGACTCCTCTTCCTACCAGGAAAAAATGGAGGCGAGAAATGTTGAGCAGGAATTGATGTTTACTCCGTTTCCGCAATTAAAAAAACGGCTCCTTTCCTGGCTGCCGGAAGAAACTATATTAGATGTAAGGAAGAAGGTAAACCATGGACTTTAAAGATTACATAACAGTGATCGAAGATTATCCTGAAAAGGGAATCCGGTTTAAAGATATTACAACTCTTATGCAGAACGGGCCTGTGTACCGGCAGGCCATCGACAATATGATCGAATTTGCCGACAAGCATGACGTTGATGTAATTGTCGGACCGGAAGCGAGAGGGTTTGTGGTCGGCTGCCCGGTGGCTTATGCAATGGAAAAAGCATTTGTGCCGATCCGCAAAGAAGGCAAGCTGCCACGGGAAACCATTACGGAAGATTACGGCCTGGAATACGGGGAAGCAAGTCTGTCGATTCATACAGACGCCATTAAGCCCGGCCAGCGGGTGCTTATCACCGATGATCTGCTTGCTACTGGTGGTACCGTAAAAGCTACTGTGCAGCTGGTTGAAAAGCTTGGGGGAGTAGTGGCAGGTCTCGCCTTCTTTATCGAGCTTTCCTATCTGGATGCAAGAAACAATAAAGAATTGAATGACTATAATGTCTATTCTTTAGTCACGTTTGATTAATACGGATATTTGTCTTAAGCCCCCTGCCAACCAGTGGTTCGGGGGTTATTATTATACCTGGAGGAGCCTGCGGCGGAAAAAAGGCCTGAGGCTTGAAATTAGAGTCAATTAGCGTTATATTTCTTCATATTCAGATGTTTATGTCCGGTAGGTGTACCGTGTATCTATTATAAGGTGGAAAGGCGAATAAGGGTGATTCCATGACGATTGATGAAGTAATGGAAAAAGCGGGCGTTTATTTATCCGAAGCGAATGTCGCTTTTTTGGATAAGGCTTATCATTATGCAGAAAAAGCCCATCAGGAACAATACCGGAAGTCAGGCGAGCCTTATATCCTGCACCCTATTCAGGTAGCCGGTATTCTAATAGAACTGCAATTGGATCCTGACACGATCGCGGCTGCTTTTATGCATGATGTGGTTGAAGACACAGAAGTGACCGTCGAAGATCTCGAACGGGAATTTAACAGCGAAGTTGCTATGCTTGTAGACGGTGTCACGAAGCTGAAAAAAATCAAATACAAATCGAAGGAACAGCAGCAGGCCGAAAACCACCGCAAGATGGTGGTTGCAATGGCCAAGGACATCCGGGTGATCCTGATTAAGCTTGCAGACCGCCTGCACAACATGCGGACCCTGAAGCATCTTCCACCGGAAAAACAGCGCCGCATTTCTAATGAAACATTGGAAATTTTTGCCCCGCTTGCTCATCGATTAGGTATTTCCACAATCAAATGGGAGCTTGAGGATACGGCGCTCCGTTACCTCGAGCCCCAGCAGTATTACCGCATTGTGAATTTGATGAAACAAAAGCGCGCCGAACGGGAAGAATACATTGACCAGGTGATTGATAACATTCAGGAAAACGTGAATGATTTAAAAATCAATGCCGAAATGTACGGGCGGCCGAAGCATATCTACAGCATTTACCGAAAAATGGTGAAGGATAAAAAGCAGTTTAATGAAATTTATGACCTGCTGGCTGTACGTATTATTGTGGACAGTATTAAGGACTGCTACGCCGTGCTTGGAATTATTCACACCTGCTGGAAGCCGATGCCGGGCCGTTTCAAGGACTATATCGCCATGCCGAAGGCGAATATGTATCAGTCTCTTCATACGACCGTCATCGGGCCGAACGGCGAGCCTCTCGAGGTACAGATCCGCTCGAGGGAAATGCACCGTATCGCTGAATTTGGTGTGGCAGCTCACTGGGCGTATAAGGAAGGCAAGGACGCGCAGAACAAACAGTCCCTTGAAGACAAGCTCACCTGGTTCCGTGAAATTCTGGAATGGCAGGACGATACGCCGGACGCCCAGGAGTTTATGGAATCGCTCAAGATCGACTTATTTTCCGATATGGTGTTTGTGTTTACGCCAAAGGGCGATGTCATTGAGCTTCCGCGTGGATCAGTCCCGATTGATTTTGCCTATCGGATTCATACGGAGATCGGCAACAGGTCGATTGGGGCAAAGGTAAATGGCAAAATGGTGCCGCTTGATCATGAACTGACGACCGGTGATATTGTAGAAATGCTTACGTCCAAGCATTCCTACGGTCCAAGCCAGGATTGGCTGAAGCTGACGAAAAGCTCTCATGCCAAAAATAAAATCAAGCAGTTTTTCAAAAAAGAACGGCGTGAAGAAAATATTCAAAAAGGCCGTGAAATGGTGGAGCGCGAGCTGCGGGCGCAAAACTACGAGCCTAAAGAGATATTAAACGAAGAAAACCGGCAGGAAACAGCCGACAAATTCAGCTTTTCCAATGACGAAGATATGTTTGCGGCAGTAGGGTATAACGGTGTCAGTCCGAAGCAGATTGTCACAAGGCTGACCGACCGGGCCCGCCAGGAGCAGGAACAGGCCGCTGAACAAAAGTCTGTGGCTGAAGCTGTCAAAGACGTACAGCCGTCAACGCCAACGAGAAAGACCGGTGCCGGAGTGAGAGTTAAAGGTGTCGATAATCTGCTCGTGCGTCTGTCGCGATGCTGTAACCCGGTTCCGGGCGATGACATTGTAGGCTTTATTACGAAAGGCCGGGGCGTTTCCGTGCACCGGAGCGACTGTCCAAATATTAAAAACGAAGATTCGGAACCGCGTCTATTATCTGTTGAGTGGGAAGGCGCGGCTGAGAAATCGAAAAACTATAATGTGGATATTGAAGTGACCGGTTATGACCGGCGCGGGCTTTTAAACGCTGTGCTGCAGGCGGTGACTGAAACGAAAACCAATATGAGCGCTGTCAGCGGCAAAGCAGATAAAAACAAAATGGCTATTATTCATGTAACAGTAAATATCAGCAATACCGATCATCTGCGCCGGGTCGTGGATAAAATTAAGGGGCTCCCTGATATTTATTCCGTGCGGCGGGTGATGCATTAACGATTGCAGGAGAGAAAGGGTCGTTCAGCGTGAAAGTGGTACTGCAGAGAAGCAAAGAGGCGGCGTGCCGTGTCGGGGATGAAGTAACTGGAGAAATATCTTCAGGACTGGTGCTTTTTGTAGGCATTCACGGAGAGGACACTGAAAAGGACCTGGCGTGGATGGCAGAGAAGGTTAGCAATCTCCGCGTGTTTGAGGACGAAGCGGGGAAAATGAACCGATCTGTGCTCGACGAAGGTGCCCGCGTATTATCTATTCCCCAGTTTACGCTTTACGGCAATACGCAGAAAGGGCGCCGCCCAAACTTTATGGAAGCGGCGGCGCCGGATAAGGCCAAAGCGTATTATCTCCAGTTTAACGAACTTCTCGCACAGCAAAGCGTTCACGTGGAAACAGGTGTGTTCGGTGCGGATATGGATATATCTCTTACGAATAACGGACCGGTGACCCTCATACTGGATTCCCCGAAAAGCCAGGGAAATGGTTGACAATCCCCGGGAAGATTCGTAAGATTGTTTTACAGAAGAACAGCTAAATCCGATGATAAAGAAAGTAAACAGCGCGGCAGACTGCCAGAGAAGAAGGACCTGAGGCTGGAAGTCCTTCTCTTTCTCCCCTGTTGAAAGACACTTTGTAGGTTTTATTTCGAATGCTGCCGAGCAGCCGGTAGGAATAAACGTGCGCCTTCGTTACAGGCATGAAGTGGAAACGAGTGTCGTTTCAATTAGGGTGGCAACGCGGATCAACCGTCCCTCATGATTCATGAGGGTCGGTTTTTTTATGTGGAAAAGCTGAACAGATAAAGGGAGGAACGAGCATGGCTTATCGAATTCCAAGAGGGACCCAGGATATACTTCCGGGCGAATCGGAAAAGTGGCAGTTTATTGAACAAAAAATAGACGATATCTGCAGCCGGTTTAACTACAGTGAAATAAGAACCCCCGTTTTTGAACAAACCGAGCTGTTTGCACGGGGAGTGGGGGATTCCACGGATATCGTGCAAAAAGAAATGTATACGTTCGAAGACAAAGGCGGAAGACAGCTCACGCTCCGTCCGGAAAACACGGCTTCCATTGTGCGCTCCTATGTGGAAAACAAAATGTACGGATGGGCCGGTCAGCCGGTGAAGCTGTATTACACCGGACCGATGTTCCGCTATGAGCGCCCGCAGTCCGGACGCATGAGGCAGTTTGTGCAATTCGGTGTGGAGGCAATCGGGAGCGCGGATCCTGCGATTGACGCAGAAGTTATAGGGCTTGCCATGCAGTTTTATGAAGAAATGAATCTCAAGGGCCTTAAGCTGGTTGTCAACAGCCTTGGGGACAAGGAGAGCCGGACGGCCCATCGTGAGGCGCTTGTTTCTCATTTTGAGCCCCGGATCGGAGAATTCTGCAGTGACTGCCAGGAGCGCCTGCACACCAATCCGCTTCGGATTCTTGACTGCAAAAAGGATAAAGACCACCCGCTGATGGCGGATGCGCCTTCTATTCTTGATCACTTAAATGAAGAGTCAAGCAGCTATTTCAACCAGGTTAAAACAATGCTTGATGAAATGGGCATTACTTACGAAGTGGATGCGAACCTTGTGCGCGGCCTGGATTATTACACCCACACAGCCTTCGAAATTATGATTGAAGGAGAAGGGTTTGGCGCGATTACAACGCTTATGGGCGGCGGCCGCTACAATGGCCTGATTGAGGATATTGGCGGACCGGACACACCTGGCATCGGATTTGCGCTTAGCATTGAGCGGCTGCTGATGGCACTCAATACCCAGAACGTAGAGCTCCCGGCAGAAAAAAACCTGGACTGCTACATTGTGGCAATGGGAGAGGAAGCCAAAAAGCGATCCGTCTCCCTGGTGCATGAGCTCCGGAGGGCAGGCGTCAAAGCCGATAAGGATTACATGGACCGTAAAACAAAAGCCCAGTTTAAAGCAGCGGACCGTACAAACAGCACCTTCACCGTCGTCATTGGCGACGATGAGCTGGAAGCAGAAGCAGTTAACATTAAAAATATGGAGACCGGCGCGCAGGAAGAAGTGCCGCTGTCGGCATTTATTACTACTATGCAGGAACGTACAGGGAGGAAAGAACAATGATAGGACGGACGCATCATTGCGGAGACATCCAGGAAGCGCTGATAGGCGAAAAAGTAAGATTGAAAGGCTGGGCCCAGACCCGCCGGGACTTAGGCCAGGTGGTCTTTATTGATCTCAGGGACCGTTCGGGGATCGTACAAGTGGTGGCGACTCCCGAACAGTCCGAGGAAGCACTGAACGCAGCGGAAAGGGTCCGCAGCGAATATGTGCTCGACGTAGAAGGAATTGTTGTGCAGCGCGATGAAGAAACGTACAATGAAAAAATTCCGACCGGAAAGGTGGAAGTCCGTGTCGATAAGCTTTCGATTATGAATGCTTCGAAGCCGCTGCCGTTTCAAATTGAAGCAGATACTAATGTTTCTGAAGACGTAAGGCTCCGCTACCGCTATCTTGATCTTCGGCGCCCGGATATGCAGGAGACGTTCAAGCTCCGTCACCAGACCACAAAGTTCATCCGCCGTTTTCTCGATGACCGTGACTTTTTCGATATGGAAACGCCGATGCTCACCAAAAGCACGCCTGAAGGGGCAAGAGACTATCTGGTGCCAAGCCGGGTCCATCCCGGGGAGTTTTATGCTCTGCCGCAGTCCCCGCAGCTGTTCAAACAGCTTTTAATGGTCTCGGGATTTGAGCGTTATTATCAGATTGTGCGCTGTTTCCGGGATGAGGACCTCCGGGCCGACCGGCAGCCGGAATTTACCCAGGTGGACATTGAAACAGCCTTTCTGGATACAGAGGACCTTTTCTCCATGATGGAAACAATGATGGCCGGGCTGTTGAAGGAAACGCGCGGGGTCGATATTGAAACACCATTCCCGCGTATGACGTATTATGAAGCGATGAACCGCTACGGATCCGATAAGCCGGAAACCAGGTTTGGCATGGAGCTTGTGGAGCTGACCTATGTTTTAAAAAACAGTGATTTTAAAGTATTCAAAAATGCTGCGGCTTCAGGGGGCATCATTAAAGGGCTGAACGTCAAAGGCGTTGCTAACCAGATGTCCCGTAAAGAAATTGACGATCTGGCGGAATTTGTGGCTGCTTACGGGGCGAAAGGTCTTGCCTGGCTGAAGGTAGAGGAAAATGAACTGAAAGGCCCGGTTGCGAAATTCTTAAGCGATGAAGAAACAGCGTCGCTCAGGGAAGCAATGGGGGCAGAAGCAGAAGATCTGCTGTTCTTTGGAGCAGACAGCCATCAGGTGGTCTGGGATTCTCTTGGTGCTCTGCGCCTGAAATTCGGAAAAGAGCTCGATATGATTGACCGCAGCACGTTTAATTTCCTCTGGGTGACAGAATTTCCGTTGATGGAATATAACAAGGACGACGACCGTTATGTAGCGATGCACCACCCGTTTACACGGCCGGTGGAGGACGATGCCCACCTGCTTGAAACAAAGCCGGAAGATATCAGGGCGGAGGCTTACGACCTCGTGTTGAATGGCTATGAAATTGGCGGGGGATCGCAGCGTATTTATGAAAAAGACCTGCAGGAGAGAATGTTTACGGCTCTTGGATTTAATAAGGAAGAAGCGAAAGAACAGTTCGATTTTCTTATGGAAGCCTTTGATTACGGCGCACCGCCGCACGGCGGCATAGCATTTGGTCTTGACCGGATCGTCATGATCCTCGCAGGCAGAAATAATCTGAGAGATACAATTGCCTTCCCGAAGACGGCGAGTGCCACCGATCCATTAACCCAGGCGCCGGGGAAAGTAAGCAGCAGACAGCTTGAGGAACTGCATCTTAAGCTTGATGTTTTTGAAAAAGAGGATGAAGACGAATAGAAAACTATAAATGGTCAAGCTGATGAAACTGCTCAACAAAACCAGCGGGGTCTGAATTGATCTGAAAAGTGCGGACGCCCTGAATCGTATGAATGTAAAGAAAGCCTATTTTTCCAGGTTCATAGCGGTATGAAACGTCGAGCACTTCCTTGAGAGGATAAGAGATCTCCAAGTTGTGGCCATAGGCGATACGGTCTTCTTTTAAACAAAGAGGAATTTCCACAGGGACCCTTTTTTTCTGGAAATCTTCAATTACGTGTTCCGTATACGTGGCATTAAGCCTGGCTAGTGTTTCTGTCATCATCTGCTCCTTTTAAGGCTCTATGCACCTTGGAATGATATAGTAACGTTCTTGACCGAATTATACGAAAGTGCTAATATATAATCAAACAATGTGAAGAGTCCTGAGGTGTTCGTGAAGCACTGATCGTTTTGAGCCAACACTTTCACATTGGGAGCCTGTCGTCTTGTTCTGGAGTACAAGCCTCAATGTTTGGGGAAGTATGAACGAACAAGCAAGGCACCCACCTGCCATGAGCAGGTTCAAAAACAAGTTCGTTTGACGGCACATTGGGACTCTTCCTGTTTTACTTAAATTGTTATGCATCCTCCGGCGCGTGAACAGTGCACCGGAGGTTTTTTACATAACCCGGCGAAACTGGTGAATTGTCACGGCAGTAAGAGAAACGCAGGTGAACAAACATTGAGAAAACTCCGCTCTAAGCTTCTGGTAATCACCTTAATCATAACAGCGCTCCCACTGTTAATTTTTGGTGTGGTTTTGTTCGAATCGCAGCGTTCAGAAATGGAAGCCCAACTTGAGGGTTCTTTATTTTCGTTATCCAATAATTTGTCATTAACGATGGAGAGCGTTCTTTCGGAACGAATGAATGACCTGGATATGATGACGATGAACCCCGTTTTGCAGGATGAGAATGCAGCGCCTTCCGACATAAGAAATGAACTCGAACAAATGGTGGAAGCGGAAAACTTATACATGGGCATTGTTTACATAGATACGAATGGAGATATTGTTACGTCCACCCGGGATGAAGTGATAGGCAAAAACGTTTCCGACCGCATATGGTACCAGAAAGCACGAGAGGGAAATCCGACGCTTGAAGAAGCATTTATAGATCCAATTTTAAAGCAGCCGATTATTCCTCTGGCAGGGCCGGTGGAAAATGATGCAGGAAATGTGATGGCTGTAATTTCCCCCTCGATTAATGAAAATGCGCTGTGGGAAGTACTCTGGCAGCGCCTGAATAAAATGGGGGAGCATGAACGTTTTTCCGGCCAGGCCTTTGTCGTTAATAATGAAGGAGAATACATCGCATACCCGAACTCGGGCTATGTGCTTGAGGAAAGCTTTCTTGAAGAACAGGGGATAAAAGAGAATTCTATTGAAGAACTGATCGCGGGGCAGGAGGATCAGCTGATCGAGCACGGAAATGATGTTTCCGTAGTTACCCCGGTGGAGAACGTAGGGAGCCTGGCAAATGAATGGTACGTCGGCTACACAGTGCCAAAAAGCGGATTCTATGCGAATCTCCGCCAGCTCGTCTACAGCTACCTGTTTGTTTTCAGCATTGTCTTAATCATTACGGTGTTTGCCGTTTTTAAGCTGTCCAAATACATTGTGCATCCTGTCGAGCGTCTTGCAGAAGCGACAAGCCGATTTGCAATAGGCAAAAAGGTATTTCCGCTGCAGACCAATGCCTATGAAGAAGTGGATGTGCTGACCAATACATTTAATCATATGTCAGAACAGCTTGAAGAGAGAGA
Organism: Marinococcus luteus; assembly: GCF_900106595.1. Classification (GTDB taxonomy): domain Bacteria; phylum Bacillota; class Bacilli; order Bacillales; family Marinococcaceae; genus Marinococcus; species Marinococcus luteus. The sequence goes on along the minus strand of NZ_FNNC01000001.1, from coordinate 985,493 downwards.
GCGGGGACACCGCCAATCCACGATGATTCTGGAGACAACAGATAACGGGGTAATAGCTGTCTCAAGAGATTTCATGAATATTACTACGTTTAACGCAATGTGCGAAAAGCTGTTTGGACTCGACCGGAAAGAGGCACTTGGTCACTCCGTGCAGCAGGTAATGAAAAAATCTGAAGACTTCCGGATGTTCGCCCGGGAAATAGAAGAACACCGTCTGAATGACAGCCAGCTTGAGATGAAAGAAATCGAAGTACCGATCAATGGAAAAAACCGGACCTTTCTGGTGAATATGACAATTCTCCCTCCGTTGGACGCTCAGGAGTCCTCTGAGGGCATTGTACTTATATTTAACGATATTACAGAAAAGAAAGACATGGAAAATGAGCTTGTCCGAAGCGAAAAGCTGAAAATGGTAGGGCAGCTGTCTGCAGGGTTTGCGCATGAAATCAGGAATCCACTCACCACCATCAAAGGATTCGTGCAGCTGTTCCGCCAGTCGGCGAAGAAAGAAAAAGATATTCAGCATTACGATTTAGTGCTGAACGAAATTGACCGGATGAACAGCATTGTGGAAGATTTGCTGGGCCTTGCCAGACCTACCAGTTCCGGAGATGAACACGGTATTCAGGTGAACAGCCTGCTTGAAGAACTGCTCGAGCTTTACAGTCAGCAGGCTGTAAAAAACAAAACATTTATTTATACGAATTTTGATGAGCTTCCGGAAATAATCGGGGATCGCAAGAAATTATCCCAGGTGTTTGTGAATCTGATCAAAAATGGCCTGGAAGCGATGCCGGAGGGAGGCGTGCTGCGGGTGGAAACATCCATGCACTGGACCGGAGAGCCGTATTTTGAAGTGAAAATAAAGGATACTGGGAGCGGTATGAGTGAAGAACAGCTGCAGAAAATCGGAAATCCTTTTTACACGACCAAATCTAATGGAACCGGTCTCGGACTGATGACTGTGTTTCAAATTGTGGAAGATTTTAAAGGAACGCTGGAGGTCGATTCCGCTCCTGGCAGCGGAACCGAATTTAACGTGCGGCTCCCGGCGCAGCTGGCCGGGGAAACGATGAGCAGTGACAGCCAAAATGCAAATTAAAGACGCCTTAAGTGGAGGCGTCTTTTTTGTGTAAACCCCGCTTCGACAGGCAGCATCGCAGGGAGCTTATGTTTTCTTCTTTGCTGGTTTAATCTGGTGGTACACGTCCGCCAGGGCTTTTTCAAATTTGCTGTTGTTTTTCGGCTCGTAATACTGCTCGTTTTTGAGCTTGTCCGGCAGGTACTGCTGCGGCACCCATCCTCGTTCGTCGTTGTGCGGGTACTCGTACTCGTTGCCGCGCCCAAGGGCCCCGGCTCCTTTGTAATGTGAATCCCGGAGGTGGGCGGGGATGGCCGGCGTGCCTGCTTTCAGCATCGCCTCACGGGCTGCGTCAAGCGCTTTATAAGCGCTGTTTGATTTTGGGGAAAGGCAGAGCTCTATGACGGCATCTGCGAGCGGTATTCTTCCTTCCGGAAAGCCGAGCCGTTCGGCGGCTTCAACAGCAGCAAGGGCTCTCGGACCGGCCTGGGGGTTTGCAAGCCCGATGTCCTCATAGGCGGTGACGATAAGCCGGCGGCCGATGCTGATTAAGTCCCCTGCTTCAATTAAGCGGGCCAGATAATGAAGCGCGGCGTCAGGGTCACTGCCCCGAATGGATTTTTGGAAGGCGGAGAGCACATCGTAATGGTGATCGCCGTCTTTGTCATGAGTGAAGCGCTTCTGTTGAATGCATTCTTCAGCGACCCTCTGAGTAATGCGGATGATGCCGTCGTCATCCGGCTTCGTGCTGAGGACGGCAAGCTCAAGCGCATTAAGCGCAGCACGAACATCGCCGCCGCCCGCTTCGGCTAGATGCGTGTGTGCCTCCCCGGTTATTTCTGTCCGGTACGCGCCCATCCCATTCTGCGGATCACGAAGACTTCGCTCGATCAGCTGCTTCATTTCCGGTATGGAAAGCGGCAGCACCTCAAATATATGTGTGCGGCTGCGTATTGCCGGGTTAATAGCATGGTAGGGATTGGCGGTAGTTGCGCCAATCATAATGATCAATCCGCTCTCAAGGTAGGGGAGCAGAAAATCTTGTTTCGTTTTATCGAGCCGGTGCACTTCATCCATTATGACAATCAGCTGGTCTGACATTTTGGCTTCCTGCACGGCGAGTTCCATGTCTTTTTTATTGTTCATAACGGCGTTCATTTTTTTATAGGCAATATCTGTACTTCCAGCGATGGCAGAGGCAATCGATGTTTTTCCTGTGCCCGGGGGACCGTACAAAATCATGGAGGAAAGCTTTTTTGTTTCCACCATGCGCGCAATCATTTTGCCCTCCCCGAGAATATGCTCCTGACCGGCGACTTCTTCGATAGAGCCAGGACGCATCCGGTAGGCAAGAGGCTGTTTGGATGACATGGAGTTTCTCCTTTCGTAAACACTTCACGTTGAAATTGTATCATGTTTTCTCATTTATGAGGATGAACAGCGGACTGCAGGTATGATATACTACTATTAATTCCAACTGTTTTTATCAGCATTAGAAATGGGCAGCCAGGTGACAAAGCAACCAATCAATCAGCAGGATCTTTGAAGACGTAACAGGTACTGACAGGCCTGAGAGGAAGGGATGACGGCATTGAAAATTTCAACTAAAGGCAGATATGGATTGACGATTATGATGGCGCTTGCGAGAAAGCATGGGAGCGGGCCTACGTCCTTAAAATCAATCGCACGGGACCATAACCTTTCCGAGCATTATTTGGAGCAGCTGATTGCCCCGCTTCGAAACGCAAGCCTCGTGAAAAGCGTAAGGGGAGCCTACGGCGGCTATATGCTTTCTAAAGAACCGGCTGACATTACAGCGGGTGATATTATTCGTGTCCTTGAAGGTCCGATCAGCCCGGTCGAAGTCCTCGATGACGAAGAGCCGGCTAAACGGGACTTGTGGCTAAAAATCCGGGATGCTGTGAAGGATGTCCTTGACAGTACTACGCTTGATTATCTGGCGGAGTATCAGGGCGACGAAGAACAGGAAAATTATATGTTTTATATTTAATTCCTGAAGGTATGAAAAGTATAAATGCGAAATCTCCACGCCGCATCCGGCATGGAGATTTTTTTATGAAAAAATTTTCAGGAGGGGATGGCCGTGGCCGTAGAAAATATTATCGTCGTTGTAATATTTTTATTTATCCAGCTATTCGCAGATAAACTAATATCATCCGAAAAAATTGGGCGTTTCAGCTGGCTGTCATTTTCCGGAGGGGTAGCCGTCGCGTTTATTTTTGTGTACATACTTCCGTATCTGCATGATGAACAAAGCAAATATGGGGAAAGCTCTTTTCGGGGTCTGACGTTTGAGTCGGAATTTTACCTGCTCAGCCTGGTCGGACTTATCATTTACTTTGTGATTCACAATATTGCGGTTCGGGCCTATTATTCTACGAGCAGGGGAGAAGGGCAGTTTTTCTGGATTCAAATTGCTTTTTTTGCCCTGTATAACAGTATGGTTGCCTACACAGTATTCGGGTCCGATGTTCAGGGGCTGCAAACAGTCTTTTACGGGGTGGCAATTGGGCTTCATTTTATGGCTATCTCGCATGATCTGCACAGGGAAGATGCGGGCCGTTATAAGCGGGGGAGGTATTATCTGGCAGGGGGTATTTTATTTGGCTGGATATTTGCCATTGTGTTTACGCTGCCGGAAATTGTTCTGGCCATTACGTTTGCGGTCATTGCAGGCGCCATGATATTTAATGTGTTGAAAAAAGAAATGCCGACAGAGGAATCGGCTCATCTGCCGACATTTTTATGGGCAGCATTCATCTATACTGTCATAACAGAAATATTGAAGCTGCTGTTTAATTGGTAAGCGCGGCTGTGTATAAAAAAGCAAACATTTCTAATTAAAGATCATATTTAAGTGCAAGCTCGGCCGCCCGGAGCCGGGTGTCGACCGTCTGATGTTCTTCAAGCATCTCCCTGACCGTTTCAATCGCTTTGCCCTTCAGCACGCCGCCGCTGATAAACGCTACATCAAAAATGATTTCATTCAGCACGTCGAGGTGGTGGGTTAAGTCTGTGATGGTTTTTGGCGAGCGCAGGGAGGCCTGCAGCTCTTTACTGAAATCATTACGGTTGAGCGGTTCTTTGTTAAAAAACCAGCTGACGGTCTTCTGATGGGGATAGCCGAGTCCCTTTTTTTGATTATCGACGTTTGGCACATAAATATACTGCGAGGTGACCGTGCAGAAATATACGTCACGGTTGTTGTCGTCCGGGACAATCACGAGGTCGTCTGTCTTCATTTGGGAAATAAAATTGTACACATTGGTGGCCCCTTCATCCATATCAAAGCGGGCCAGTTCCTTTTTGACCTTTTCGTAGCTGAGGGCGTTCAAGGATTTGCCGATAGGATAACCAATAGCGATAAAATCATATTCTAAAAAATTATGCAGCTGGTTGGTGCCGTTAGGTAAAGGCCGGAGCATCCAAACATTTTTCACTCACACATCCCGCGCTTTCATAAAATAATAGGAAACAAAATACATATTACACGGGAAAAGAAAGAACAGGCAAGGAAATAGACAAAAAAACTCCTATTTGTTAATGTAAAAAATAATGTTATTCCGATTATATGAAATAACTCCATTAGGAGGAGAAAAAATATGCCCGCTATATATGCAGATCATGCGGCCACGACGCCGCTTCATCCAGAAGTGGCTGAAGCTATGATCGATTCTATGAAAGAGCCTGCGGGAAACCCTTCGAGTGTGCATGAGTATGGCCGGGCGGCCAGGAAAAGACTCGACGGGGCCCGCCGTACGGTGGCGTCATCCATAAGTGCAAGTCCAAAAGAGGTTGTATGGACGAGTGGGGGCACAGAAAGCAATAACCTGGCGCTCCGCGGTTTTATGCATGCCAACCAGGAAAAAGGAAAGCACCTGGTGACAAGTGCCATTGAGCACCATGCCGTTTTGCACACGGCCCAGGCGCTTGAAAAAGAAGGCTTTCATGTCACATACGTCCATCCCGATGAACAGGGTGTCGTGTCGGTGGAAAAAATTATGGCAGCAGTGACTGAGGAGACGATACTTGTCTCATTAATGTATGTGAATAATGAAACAGGAGTAGTGCAGCCTGTGCATGAAGCTGCTGAAAAGCTTGCGGAAAAAGAGATTGCCTTCCATACCGATATGGTCCAGGCCTACGGACAGCTCCTGTTTAACGTAAAAGAAACACCGGTGACAATGGCAACAATGACGGCTCATAAAATTAACGGTCCTGCAGGAGCAGGATGTTTATTCGTGCGTCAGGGCGCAAAAATTCGTCCGGAATTAACGGGCGGGGAACAGGAAAGAAAACGCCGGGCTGGTACGGAAAACGTCGCTGCCGTCGAGGGCTTCGCCAAGGCCGCTGAGCTGCAGATAAACAGCCTGGAGGAACGCCGGCAGGAGCTCGAGTCGCTCAGGGCGGCATTTTTAGCCGAGCTTGACCGCAGCGGGGTTTTGTATCAAATTAACGGGAGAGATGCAGAAAAAAGCCCGCATATTTTAAATGTATATTTCCCCGGCATTCAGCTCGAATCATTTCTTGTGCAGATGGATATGGAAGGCATAGCTGTTTCAAGCGGATCGGCATGCACCGCCGGGACTGTAGAACCGTCCCACGTCCTTGAAGCAATGTACGGAAAAGACGCACGTATCTATGAATCCGTCCGGTTCAGCTTTGGGTACGGAAACACCGTGGAGGATATGAAAACCGCGGCTCAGGCGGCGATGAAAATAAGCCGGAAAATGAAGAAAAAGGAGGCTTTGAAATGACCAATGCAGAGACACGGATTGTGGTAGGAATGTCCGGGGGAGTGGACTCTTCCGTTACGGCCGCTCTATTAAAAGAGCAGGGCTATGAAGTAATCGGTATTTTCATGAAAAACTGGGATGACACAGATGAATCCGGGATGTGTACGGCGACTGAAGACTACGAAGACGTAATTGCAGTATGCAACCAATTGGATATACCCTACTACGCTGTGAATTTTGAAAAAGAATACTGGGACCGGGTCTTTACGTATTTTCTGGAAGAATACAAAGCCGGACGCACACCGAATCCTGATGTGATGTGCAATAAAGAAATTAAGTTCCGTGCATTTATCGACCATGCGTTTAATCTCGGGGCCGACTACGTTGCGACCGGGCATTATGCACGCGTCGACCATACTGAGGGCGGGACGTATCTTCTGCGTGGAGTGGACAACAACAAAGACCAGACGTATTTTTTAAATCAGTTAAGCGAAGAACAGCTGAGCCGAGTGCTGTTTCCACTCGGAGAGTACGATAAATCTGAAGTCCGGAAAATGGCGGAAGACCGGGGTCTTGAAACGGCTGGAAAAAAAGACAGCACCGGGATCTGCTTTATCGGAGAGCGTAATTTCAAGGATTTCCTGCAGGAGTATCTTCCAGCCCAGCCGGGCAACATGGAGAGTCCTGAAGGAGAAGTGAAGGGCCGTCACGACGGGCTGATGTACTACACGCTCGGCCAGCGCCAGGGGCTTGGTATCGGCGGCTCGGGCGAACCGTGGTTTGTCGTGGACAAAGACATGGAACGTAACGTTCTGATTGTCGGGCAGGGCGGTAATCATAAGCGATTGTATTCAGAGCAGCTGACCGCCTCTGAACCTAACTGGATTCATGAGCCGGAAGCCTTTCCTTTTTCATGTACCGCGAAATTCCGGTACCGTCAGAAAGACCAGGGCGTTACCGTCCATCAGAAAACAGATGGAGAACTGCTCGTAGAGTTTGATGAACCGCAGCGGGCGGTTACTCCGGGACAGGCGGTTGTCTTTTATGACGGTGATGTGTGCCTTGGAGGTGCAACAATAGAAGAAGCGATGATGAAGGAAAGCGTTGTAACGTAACGTTTTCCTTTTTCTTGGTTCATACTGTGCGCTGGTAAGGCTTTTCAATCACCCGGGATCGTGAAATAATACAGAAACAAGACTTGAAAAGGATGATAGTATGGATAAAAATCAGCAGGCAATGGAGCATCTACAAAACGGGGATTTTGAAGAAGCAGCAAGGCTTTTGAACGAACAGATGGAAGCGGAGCCGAATGACCCTGTCGCTTACATAAACTTTGGCAATCTGCTTGCCGAAGCAGGTGAAGATGATAAAGCCATCCGTTTTTTCACAAAAGCACTTCAGATAGATGAAACGGCCGCCACAGCCTATTACGGAGCTGGCAACGTACTATACAACCGGGAAGAGTATGCTGAGGCCATTACGATGTACAAAGGAGCCCAGCAGCAGGGACTTGAAGACTCGAGTCTGTTTTTCATGCTCGGACTGAGCTACCTGCAGTCCGACCGTCTTCCGTATGCGATTGCTAACTTCAAGCGCTCCGTGGAGCTCGACGAATCGGACTCCGAAGCCAGATATTATTACGCACTGTCGCTCGCCCAGCAGGAGGAAGTCGACCAGGCTGAAGCAGAATTTAAAAAAGTGGTGGATCAGGACCCCGACCATGCCGATGCCTACTATAATCTGGGTGTGGCTGCTTTGTTTAATGAACGGGCGGAAGAAGCGCTCAGCTTCTTTGAGAAAGCACTTGAAGCAGAGCCTGAACATGCATTGGCAGAGAACGGCAGACAGCAGGTTCAACAGCTGCTCAGCGAAAAGTGAGGTTGTGCTATGGAGAATGGACAAGATGAACAGGAACTGCTCGAACCCTATGTCCTCGGAACGGTTCAGCACGTTATATTCCGGAATGAAGAAAACGGCTACACAGTAGCGAAAGTGAAAATTAAAGAATCGATACCTGCCTTTGAAGAAAGCACAACGACCATCGTCGGCATTCTGCCAACAGTGGAGGCAAATGAACGGTATCGTTTTAACGGTGAGATTAAACAGCATCCGCGGTTTGGCACCCAGTATCAGGTCATCTCTTATCAAAAGGAAATACCGACCGAACGCTCAGCGTTAATTGACTATTTATCGAGTGACCGTTTCCCGTACATCGGGCCAAAAACAGCAGAAAAATTGGTCGACCGCTTCGGGGCCAGGGTGATTGACGAAGTGCTCGAACGCCCGGAAGCCCTCGAGAAAATTCCCGGACTGAATGAAGAGAAACGCAGACAAATCCGCACCGCTATGCTTGAAAATCAGGGCATGGAGCATGCTATGACGCTTCTTGTGCGCTACGGATTCGGTACGGATCTTGGCGTAAAAATATACAACCAATACCGTGAGCGGACCCTCGATATTATTCAGCATGATCCCTACCAGCTCGTCTGGGACGTGGACGGGGTCGGCTTTACAAAAGCAGACCGGCTCGGAGAAAACACCGGCATACAAAAAAATGACCCAAGCCGTCTGAAAGCGGGAGTACTGTTTGAGCTGTATGAACGGACGATGCAGGACGGGCATGTGTATATTCCTAAGCAGCAGCTGCTTGACAGCTCGGAGCAGCTGCTTGCAGACCCCGCTGTTACTATTGATCAGCAGGAGCTGAAGCTTGTCCTGCAGGAACTGGTAAACGAAGAACGGGTGCAGATTGACGACGACCGGGTTTATATTGCCTCTTTGTATTTTGCGGAAAAAGGGTTTTCAGGCAGGGTGCACAAGCTGCAGGAAGAAGCGGAAGAAAAAGAATATTCCCAGGCGGATCTGCTTCAGGCTCTCGGGGAAGTGGAAGAAAAATTTGATATTGAGTATGCTGAGCAGCAGAAAGAAGCGATCCAGACGGCTATGGAAGAGCCGGTAATGCTGCTTACAGGCGGGCCGGGGACCGGTAAAACCACGATCATCCGGGCCATTGTGGAAGTGTACGCATCGCTCTATGATGTTTCTCTGGACCCTTCCGAATATTCGGGCAAGAAGCCCTTCCCTGTACTGCTTGCTGCCCCGACCGGCCGGGCGGCGAAACGGATGAAGGAATCCACCGGCCTGCGGGCGGTGACGATTCATAAGCTGCTCGGATTTAGCGGGGAAGGAGAAAACGAGCTGTTTGAAAAGGATGAGTACGAGCCCCTTGAAGGGGAGCTGCTGATTGTCGATGAAGTGTCTATGGTGGACATGTGGCTGGCCAATCAGCTGATCCGGGCGGTTCCGAAAGGAATGAAGGTCGTGTTCGTTGGCGATGAGGACCAGCTTCCTTCGGTAGGACCGGGCCAGGTGCTTGGAGATCTGCTTGAAGCCGGTACTATACCGACCGTGAGTTTATCGGTTGTGTACAGGCAGACGAATCAGTCCTCGATTGTAGAGCTGGCCCACGCGATGAAGGAAGGGGGACTGCCGGAGGATTTTGAACAGCCGTTTGAAGACCGGCGTTTTTTCCCGTGCACGAAAGGGCAGGTGGCCGACGTGGTGGAGAAGACGTGTGCCGGTGCCATTCGCAAAGGCTACGATCCGATGGATATTCAGGTGCTTGCCCCGATGTACCGCGGTGAGGCAGGAATCCACGCCTTGAATGAACGGCTGCAGGAAATGTTTAACCCCCGGACGCCTCAAAAACGGAGTGTAACCTTTGGGGACGCTGTTTACCAGAAGGATGATATCGTTCTTCAGCTCGTAAATAACGGCGAAGAAGGTATATACAACGGAGATAAAGGTGTACTCGAAACGGTCTTTGAAGCAAAAGAAACTGTTGATAAAGAAATGCAGATTGTTTTTTCCTTTGACGAAAAGGAAGTCAGCTACACGCGCCAGGATCTTAAACAAATCACTCTTGCCTACTGCACTTCTATTCATAAGGCTCAGGGAAGTGAATTTCCCATCGTAGTCGTACCAATGCTGATGTCCTACCGGCGGATGCTGCGCCGTAATTTGTTGTACACAGCGATAACACGGGCAAAGGACTATTTAATTCTCTGCGGGGAAAAAGAAGCGTTTATGTATGCCGTAAAGCAGGAGTCAAAAAATGAACGCTACTCGTATCTTCGGGAACGCCTGAAGAACCGGGAAGAGGATCCGGATGAGCAGGCTTGACAGAAAATGCGGTTTCCGATATAACTGAAACAGAATAACAAAAACAGTGATGGAACGAGTACGGTGGAAATATTCTCACAGAGACCGGCAGCAGCGGCTGAAACTGCCGGAGAACACCCCGCCCGAACGCTGCTCCGGAGTGCAGGCAAACCCTGCCGGATCATCCACGTTACGGATGCTGAGTTGGCCGTTTTTATATGCGGCAACCAGGGTGGTAACGCGAGCACACTCGTCCCTGTTTTCAGGGGCGGGTTTTTTAATGTGATTTAAACAAAAATGAAAAAAACCACGGGAGGCTGATCAATATGCCAGCATTAACATCTACTGAAGTCCGGCGGCGCTTTTTGGAATTTTTTGAGGAAAAAGGACATACAATTGAGCCGAGCGCCTCGCTCGTTCCGCATGAGGATCCGACGCTTTTATGGATCAACAGCGGAGTAGCTACGATGAAAAAGTACTTTGATGGACGGGTGATTCCTGACAATCCGCGGCTTGCGAACGCGCAAAAGTCCATCCGGACAAACGATATTGAAAACGTTGGAAGAACGACGCGCCATCACACATTTTTCGAAATGCTCGGCAATTTCTCTATTGGTGACTATTTTAAGAAAGAAGCCATCGAATGGGCGTGGGAATTTTTAACGTCGGAGCGCTGGATAGGCTTTGATGAAAACCGGCTGTCGGTTACCGTTCATCCGGAGGATGACGAAGCGTATCAGTACTGGAGAGAAATTATCGGCCTTCCGGAAGAACGGGTTATCCGACTCGAAGAAAACTTCTGGGATATCGGCCAGGGACCAAGCGGACCGAATACTGAAATCTTTTATGACCGCGGAGACAGCTGGGGGGACGACCCCCGGGACCCGGAGATGTATCCGGGAGGAGAAAACGAGCGTTATTTAGAGGTGTGGAATCTCGTATTTTCGCAGTTTAATCATAACGCTGATGATACGTACACTCCGCTTCCGAAGAAAAACATTGATACCGGTATGGGTCTTGAACGGCTCGTGACCCTCGTTCAGGATGTGCCGACAAATTTTGATACTGATCTTTTCCGCCCAATAATCCGAAAGGTGGAAGAAGTATCTGGAAGAACGTATGGAGAAAATGAAGAGCAGGATATTGCTTTTCGTCTGATTGCCGATCATGTCCGGACTGTCAGCTTCTCAATCGGGGATGGGGCCCTTCCGTCCAATGAAGGACGCGGTTACATTCTGCGCCGTCTGCTCCGCCGCGCGGTACGTTATGCCGGCTGGCTCGGTCAGGAGGAGCCGTTCATGCACAGGCTGGTAGGCGTCGTGGGCGAAATTATGGAAGACTATTATCCAGAAGTCCGTGAAAAGCAGTCCTTTATTGAACGTGTGGTAAAAACCGAAGAAGAACGCTTCCACGAAACATTGACCGACGGGCTGAAAATGCTGAGACAAGTGACAGAAAGAGCCCGTAACAAAGGTGAAACGGTCATTTCCGGGAAAGATGTTTTCCGCCTGTATGATACGTATGGATTCCCTCCTGACTTAACGGCGGAATACGTAGTAGACGAAGGGTTCGCGGTAGACAATGAAGAATTCGAAGTGGAAATGGAAGCCCAGCGGAGCCGGGCACGTGCGGCCAGAAAAGATAGTGGTTCGATGCAGACTCAGGAGTCACTTCTGACAGATATCGATACAGAGAGCACGTTCGTCGGCTACGAGCATTTTGACGTGGAGACAAGCGTTCAGACGCTGATTCATAATAAAGAACTCGTGGATACAGTCGGAGCCGGGGAACAGGTGCAGCTCATCCTGGAAAAAACCCCGTTTTATGCAGAAAGCGGCGGCCAGGTGGCAGACCGCGGCACGATCGTAAATGAAGCAGCAGGGATGGAAGCGGTAGTGGAAGATGTCCAGAAAGCTCCGAACGGCCAGCATCTTCATACGGTACGAATTGAAAAAGGATCGCTTCGCAAAGGGATGCATGTAAGAGCGTCCATTGAAGAAAATACGAGAAGAAGCATTATTAAAAACCACACGGCGACCCACCTGCTGCATCAGGCTCTGAAAGATGTGCTCGGGGAGCACGTCAATCAGGCAGGGTCGATTGTGACAGATAACCGCCTCCGTTTTGACTTTTCCCATTTCGGGCAGGTCACTGAGGAGGAAATAAAGCGGATCGAATACCTTGTAAATGAAAAAGTGTGGTCCAACGTGTCGGTTCTGATTGAAGAAAAAGGAATCAATGAAGCGAAGCAGATGGGTGCGACTGCATTGTTTGGTGAGAAATACGGGGAAAGAGTGCGCGTGGTACAGATTGGCGACTACAGCATTGAACTGTGTGGCGGCTGCCATGTCGGCAGCACCTCCGAAGTCGGAGTGTTCAAGATTACAGGAGAATCCGGAATTGGCGCCGGAACCCGCCGCATAGAAGCTGTTACCGGCCAGTATGCGTATGAGTACTTTGAAAGCCGAATACAGCTGCTTGAAGAAACAGGCAGCATCGTCCGGGCCCGTGCCATTGACGATATCCCGCAGCGTGCAGAAGCTCTGCAGGAGCAGATCAGAAGCCTCCAAAAAGAAAATGAATCGCTGTCGCAGAAGCTGAGCAATCTCGAAGCCGGAGATCTTGCAGATGAGGCAGAAGAAATAAACGGTGTTCCGGTTATTGCCAAAGAACTTCCAGGAGCAGATAAAGATACACTGCGACAGACCGTGGATGAGCTCAAGCAGAAGCTTGGAAGCGGCATTGTCGTGCTTGGAACATCAGAAGGGGAAAAAGTACAGCTTATTGCCGGAGTAACGAAAGATTTGACTGAACGGTACAAGGCAGGAGATATTGTAAAAAAAGCAGCGGAAGTGTGCGGAGGCGGCGGAGGCGGCCGCCCGGATATGGCTCAGGCAGGGGGAAAACAGCCTGAGAAGCTTGCGGAAGCATTGGAAGAAGCGAAGAACTTTATCTTAACCCTTTCCTAAATACCCCTATCTCATGTACAATATAATCGTCTATACAGTAATCGTATTAATTACTACAGTATAGGAAGGGAGCTTCTCCTCCCTTCTGCTTTTTATGAAATGACATTTCGTGAAAAGTCATCCGAGGAGGTGGAGGAATTGAATACGAACGACCGGACCGTACGTTTTAACAGAAAAGAAGATTCTTCCGACCCAAAGGCCGAAGAAGTTCTGCTCAGCGTGTATGAAGCGCTTGAGGAAAAAGGGTATAATCCAATTAACCAAATCGTGGGGTATTTGCTTTCAGGCGATCCAGCTTATATTCCCCGTCATAAAGAAGCAAGAACGATCATCCGCCAGCTCGAGCGGGATGAATTAATCGAAGAATTAATGCGACACTATTTGAAGGACCACCAGTCATCTTCGTGAAAAGGGCGCTTGGTATCGATGTCGGAAAGAAAAGAATCGGGATTGCCATCTCCGACGCGTTGGGCTGGACAGCCCAGGGTGTAGAAACGATTCATTTAAAAACGACAGAGCCGGACGAAGCTTTTCCGCGTATTCTTGAACTGGTTAAAGAAAATGAAATCGAGCAGCTTGTGGTCGGTCTTCCTAAAAATATGGACGGGACGATTGGGGGCAGGGGAAAAGAGTGTCAGGCATTTGCAGAGAATCTTGAAGAATTTTCCTCGCTGCCGGTAGCCATGTATGATGAGCGATTGACAACAAAGGCGGCAGAACGCACACTGTTACAAGCAGATGTCAGCAGAAAAAAGCGCAAAAAAGTCGTAGATAAAATGGCAGCTGTGATGATTTTGCAAAGTTATTTGGACCATCAATCAAACTTATAGTAAAGAGGTGAAATATAATGGCTGAGGAAGAAGAAAAAGAAAGAATTGTCATACCTGATGAGGACGGCAATGAACATTTATTTGACATCCTGTTTACATTCGACGCAGATGAGAGTGAACAATCCTACATTGTAGTGGTTCCGTCAAGTGAAGCCGACAATGACGAAGTGGAGGTTTTTGCTTTCCGCTATGAGGAAGAAGGCGAAGGAGACGAGTCGGATATAAACCTTTTCCCGATCGAATCTGACGAAGAATGGGAAATGGTCGAAGAAATGGTGAACACGTACAGTGCTAACGAAATGGAGTAGAACCTGTTCTAACCGTAAAGGAAGCACACCGGATTTTCTTCCGGTGTTTTTCTTTATCATTATGCCTGCCCTGAAGCTGCTAAGCCAGGGAGTTAAGAGGAGAACATCCATTCATGAAAACGCTCATATATTCATATGCCGGGCGCCGCAGTTCTAAAAAGAAAAAAGGTAAGGCGGTACTTTATTCCCTGGGGATTATATTTCTGATGAGTGTTGCTGCGGCTCTCATGTATGTGCTGTACATGCTTTTTCCGGCAGCGGAAAGTGACGGGGAAAAACAGACCGTCGTTATTGAACAGGGAACCTCAACAAAAGCAGCAGCTGAGTATTTGGAAAATCAGCAGCTGATCAGGAATGCCGTTGTGTTTCAATATTACAGTTATTTACGGCCGGACAGCCTGAAAGCCGGTACATACCGATTATCCGCTTCGATGAGTGCCGGGGAAATTGCCCGTACGCTTGAAGCGGGGCAGCAGGCCCAGGAACCGGTTGTTTCCATCACCATTCCGGAAGGCCGGTCTTTGGAGCAGATAGCACGAATCAGTGCGAAGGATGCTGATTTTTCAGAAGAAAAGTTTATGGAAACCGCCACAGATGAAGCATTTATTCGCTCTTTAAGTGAATCTTATTCATTTATCCCGGAATCAAATAGCGAAAACGGTTTGCGCTATGCCCTGGAAGGATATTTATCCCCACAGACGTATGAATACTACGGTGAATCCCCGGATACTGAAGCAGTAGTGAAAGATATGATTGAACGAACAAACGAAACTATGGTAGAATTTTCGAACCAAATCTCCAACAGTCCCTGGACCGCCCGTGAAATATGGACCATCGCTTCCATTGTAGAACGGGAGGCGGGTCGGGCAGAGGATCGGGCCCCGATTGCCGGAGTGATCGAAAACCGGCTTGGGAAAAACATGCGTCTTGAGATGGACCCTACAGTGGCCTATGCTCTCGGCGAACACAGGCTTCGTACTTCCTTCAATGATCTGCAGGTGGCTTCGCCGTACAACACATACCGAAACCGGGGCCTGCCGCCAGGGCCGATTGCAAGCCCTGGCATACAGTCGGTCGAGGCAGCTTTGAATCCTGAAAATACAAAAGCCTTATATTTTTATGCCCGCCCGAACGGAGAAGTTATTTATAACGAAACGTACGAGCAGCATACACGCACCCAGAGAAAATTTGAAAGCGAATGGGAGAATCAATAGCTAGGAAAGCGGGCGAAAAAATGCCGGACATAAACAATCATTTTAATGAGTACCGGAAAAAGTTGGGCATCGGGCCGCCGCCGTGGTTTGAAGAAATGATTGAAGAAGCAGAGCGCGATCGTATACCGGTCATGGACGAAGAGGCACTGCAATTCATGATCGAACTTCTTCAGTTAAAAAAACCGGCATCGGTTCTGGAGATTGGCACTGCGATCGGCTATTCTGCTTTGCGAATGGCGGCTGCCCTTCCCGAAACGTCCATCGTGTCGGTGGAAAAAGACGAAGAACGTTACAGGCGTGCAGCATATTACCGGTCTGAAAGTCCGTGGCAGGAGCAGACTACGTTTATTCTTGGCGATGCTTTAAACCTGCAGGGAAAATTTTCAGAAGGAACGGCGTTTGACGCAGTATTTATAGATGCTTCCAAAGGACAATATCAGCAGTATTTTCAATTATGTGAACAGTTATTGGCTCCGGAAGGGCTTATTATTAGTGATAACGTATTGTTCCGCGGTTTGGTTGCTGACCCGGAAGCAGATATTCCTGAACGATTACAGCCGATGGTGAAAAAAATACGGGCGTACAACCGCTGGCTGGTGGAAAGAAAAGACTTTCGCACTAATATTTTTCCGGTTGGTGACGGTGTGGCAGTAAGTGCCCGGTTTCCGGAAGCAACTGGTAGTATAACGTAAAATACTATAAAAGTGAGCCGAAATATGATACATTTTTATACTGAATAGAGGAGTGAAAATATGCCAGAAGAAAAACAGCATTTTATGACAGAAGAAGGCAGAAAAAAGCTAGAAGAGGAACTGGAATATTTAAAAACTGAGCGGCGCCAGGAAGTCGTAGAGCGTATAAAAATTGCAAGAAGCTTTGGCGATTTGTCCGAGAATTCGGAGTACGATGCTGCCAAAGATGAACAGGCTTTTGTAGAAGGACGCGTAGGCCAGATTGAGCAGATGCTTAAAAATGCTGCTATCATTGAAGAGGACACAAGTAATAATTCCGTGGTGTCGCTCGGAAAATCAGTGCGGTTTAAAGAACTGCCAAATGGTGATGAAGAAAGCTATACGATTGTCGGAAGTGCAGAGTCTGATCCGCTTGAAGGGAAAATTTCCAACGACTCGCCGATGGCCCAGAGCCTGCTCGGACGCCAAATCGGGGAACAGGTGACGGTTTCAACACCAGGCGGGGATATTGAAGTCGAGATTATTGAAATTGCCTAAAAGTCGGTCATCAGCAATGAAAACTTAAGCACGGCGCCCTGCTTTGAGGATGTAAATCATAGGTCTATATTCCCTCGTTTTCCGGAAATATTTCCTTTATGATAAAACATGTTACGTTCTCTCTGTAGGGCGTGTTTTTGTACTATTAAAGCAATACATACGATAGGGGCAGGTGAATCATAAGATGTCGAACAACAACTATAACGACGACTCCGGCTCGCGCTTTCAAAAGAAAAGAAAAAAGCGCATGAATAATGTTTTAAATGCTGCTATTGGTGGTGTAGCAGTACTCATTCTGTTCTTTGGAATTCTATTATTGTTTTTTAACAATAATAACGAACAGGCTGAAGATAACGGGGAAGAAATGGCAGATTCAACGAATACCGAAGAAGAGCAGAATGAAGGCGGACCGGAGGATAATCCGGACACTTCTTCTACAGAAGAAACCCCGGAAAATAATGCAGACGAAGAAGATACAGAAGAAGAAAGCTCAGAAGAAGCAGAAGATACCTCTGAATCTGATTCTTCCTCTGAGTCCGATTCCTCTACAGAAGAAGAACCGGCTGCTTCTTCAAACGATGAAGGCGAAAGTGACTCCTCTGAGGAAAACACTGCCAGTGAAGACTCTTCAGATGAAGAGAACAGCAGTACTTCCGAATCAGAAGACAGTGAGAGCACTGATACGGAAGCGACTCAGGAAGACGGAGAATACGAACCGGTAGGCACTGAACAGGAAAACTTTACGGCTGACTTCAGTGAAGGCGGCCAGAACTGGGAAGAAATGGAGGATGCCGTAGAGGCTGCCACTGGGCTGAGATCGACAGAAGGCAACAGCACGGTGCTCTGGAGACTCGAAAATGGAGGATCGCAGGATACTGCAAGAGCAGTGATCAGTGAAGACGCCAGCAGTGAAAATCCATACGAAGTACGCATGGAGTGGGTGGAAGGCGAAGGCTGGAAACCGACAAGCGTCGAACGTCTCAGCAGTAACCAGTACAACTAGAGAAAAACCGGCTTTCCCCAGGAAAGCCGGTTTTTCTCTATATTGCTCAGATTAAATTAAGGGGCGGGGACAGCGCGGAAATGAACGACAGCGGTGTAAATTGAACGTCCGTTTTCTGAACGGGTGTGAGCATGGTGCTGAACGTGATGAACCCCGAGCATCATAGCCTCATTTTGTTCGATCTTTTTTTGAATATCTGTTTCCAACTGCTCGAGGGACGACGATTCAAAAAATTCGACCTTGTCCCGGATTGTTTGCAGGTTTAAGGACATATGTATTCTCCTTTGCGTTATAATGTACAGGGTAGTTTTACCAGTAGTTATAATTGTAAATGATAAAGGTGGGTCCGCCAATGCGTTTAGGCATTATTGGAGCAATGAAAGAAGAAGTGGAATATTTAAAAAGCTTAATGGAAAATATTGAAGAAAAAGAAACCGGAGGCTGCTTTTTTTCTTTTGGACGCTTAAACGGCCATGAGGTAATTCTTTTGCAGTCGGGTATTGGAAAAGTAAATGCAGCTATTGCCACTTCACTTTTAATCGGGCTGTATAAGCCTGAAGCTGTGATTAACACAGGGTCAGCAGGGGGATTTAATCCGGACCTTTCTGTGGGCGATGTGGTGATATCCACAGAGGTGCGTTACAACGACGTGGATGCGACAGTATTTGGCTATGAATTCGGGCAGGTGCCAAATATGCCGGCAGCTTACCCTGCAAGCCGTGAATGGATAGAAAAAGCAGAAGCAGCTGCATTGCAGGTGGACTTGAATACGCGGACAGGACTGATTTTGTCCGGGGACTCGTTTATGAGTAAGACGGAGCAGGTGGACAGCTTAAAAGCCCATTTTGACGAACCTCAGTGTGCGGAAATGGAAGCAGGGGCAATTGCCCAGGTATGCTACCGGTTTTCCTGCCCCTTTGTAGTTATCCGTTCGCTCAGCGATATTGCAGGCAAAGAAGCAAAGCAGTCCTACGATGAATTTTTAAAGCATGCTTCGAAGCAATCGGCTGACATGGTGATTGCTCTTTTAGCACAGGCATGAATCCGCCGGGGCGGCGGTTAGCGGAGAAGAGAAACGGTATGGCGGATAATTTGTGCCGTCAGTCCCCAAATAACAACATCCTGATAGTGATAAACAAACTGGGGCAGCGTTGTCGTGTTTGTGCGGTACGTTTCTTCATTCGGTATTAATGAAGTAGGGAAAGTTTCTGAAAAACGCATGCCCATGTAAACATTATGCTTTTCGGGCTCGTGCTTTAAAAAGAACTCAAGCGGCACGGTGAACAGTTCATCCACCTCTGACGTATTAGGGGAAAAATCACCCGCGTAATCAACTTCTCCGATGTAAGGGTAGACTATTCGTTGAAATGGCTGTACTACAACGTCCAAAGCGCCCCATACATCCATCGCATGAGAGGGGATCCCAGTTTCTTCTTCGAATTCGCGAAGTCCTGCAGCAAGAGGAGTAGAGTCGGAGGCATCGATTTTTCCGCCCGGAAAACATATTTCTCCCGGCTGAGACTGCAGCGACCATGCTCGGCGCTCAAACATTATATGATATTCATCGTGCAGTTGAAGCAGGGGTACTACTACCGCTGCTTTTCGCATATGCTCTTCGCCCATTATAGCGGCGGAACGTGTGCGAATTCTATTTTTCCAATAGCGGGCATTGTCCATAGTATCCTCCTTCTGGGGTATCGTTGTTTTTCCTTCTCCCTAACGTGGTATATATATTTACAGGTACTATATTACAGGAGGGATAAAGATGTCAGAATCAGAACGTCTTAAAAATAAAGTGAAAGAAGAAAAAAAACAGGAACCGGATAAAAAGCCGGGGAATGAAGAGCCGCCTACGAGCAGTGAAGACCCAATTCCGCTGGCAGATATGAAATACGAAGAAGAAGAAAACAGAAACAAACACAATACTAAGAAACGTTCCGGCAGTGAAGACAAAGATGGCTGACGCTGGCCGGCGTGTAAATGAAATCCCGCTTCTCTACTGAAGCGGGATCATTTTATATTGCACGGCACGGCGCTGAGAGGCTGAAATATTATTTTTTGATATAATGATGAAACCAGTCGATCATATGGACCAGCCGTTCGATCCGCAGAGCGGGAGGGCCAGAGCGGCTTAGTTCGTGATTGGCTCCTGGAAAACGGAGAAATGAGACCGTTTTGTTTAAATATTTCATGTTAATAAACAGCTGTTCCGCCTGTTCAATCGGACAGCGGTAATCGTTTTCGCTGTGCATGATCAGTAAAGGCGTATGGATATCTTTGACGTAGAGGAGAGGAGAGTGGTGCCAGAGCTTTTCCGGATCCTGATGGAGCGGTACACCAATCTCCCAGTCTGTAAAGAAAAAGCCGATATCACTCACTCCGTAAAAGCTGAGCCAGTTTGAAATGGAGCGCTGGGTGACGGCTGCTTTAAAGCGGTCGGTATGACTGATCATCCAGTTTGTCATAAAGCCGCCATAGCTTCCTCCGGTTACTCCCAGCCGGTTGCGGTCGACAAACTCATAGCTGTCGACTGCATAGTCCAGAATCGCGAGCAGATCCCCGAAATCTTTCCCGCCATAATCCCGGCGGCAGGCGTCGGCGAAAGCCTGGCCATAGCCTTGGCTTCCCCGTGGATTGCTGAACAGGACGCCGTAGCCCTCCGCAGCAAGCAGCTGAAATTCATGAAAGAACGTATGGCCGTACATAGCGTGAGGCCCTCCGTGAATCTCCAGAATCAGCGGGAACGTCTGTCCTTCTTCGTAATCAACAGGATACATAATCCACCCGTGGACGTCCCAATGATCGTCTGTACGGACGGAAAGAGTTTCGGGAAGGGAAAGATCAACTTCTTTCAAAAAGCTGGCGTTTACGTCTGTGAGCCGGACACGGCGTTTGTCCTCAAGTCGCCGGCTGTAGAAATCTCCCGGGTTGGAAGGATCACTGATGCCAAGCACAAACTGCTCGTTTTTAGGATGAAAGGAGAACGAAAAGACGTGGTTGTCCTCATCATGAACAGCGGTGATTTCATTATGCATATCCATTTGATATAAACCAACTTTTCCATTTTCGCTCGCCAAAAAGTAAATATGTTCCTGGTCGCTCGACCATACTGGCTTATCGGAAGTATGACCGGTTCTGATATCGCCGATCATATAGTCACCTATTTGGACGTCCCACTTTAATGTCATTCCTTTTCGTTCTTTTGTTAATGGGTTGATCAGCCAGATTTGATTAATCGTGGCGCTTTTATATTCCAATTCGTGGCCTGTGCACGCTATCCAGGAGCCGTCCGGCGACCAGCTGGCATTAGTAAACGTACCGGCAGAATCCGTTAGTTTGGAAATTTCTTTTGTTTCAATGTTGAGCGTATACAGGTCCTGGACCGGAGAAATATCTTCATCGCTGTTTCTGTTTGCCGAAAATACAATAAACTGGCTGTCAGGAGACCAGTCAGGAGAGTAGTGGTCGTAGCTGCCGTTAGTAAGCAGAGAGGTGTCCTCCCGGTCGAATCGAAACAAACCAATGTGTGCGCGTCTGCTGTGATGAAAGCCCCGGCTGTCTGATTTATAACGGAGACGGTCGATTTTCACAGGAGAAGAAAAATTATCCGAAGAGCCTTCCTCGGTGGTGAAAATGTCTTCTTCAGGGGCCTGTTCCGTTTCAAACAGCAGTTTCTGGCTGTCCGGTGACCATACTGGATTGGAGGCGCCGTGTTTAACGAAAGTAATCTGCTTCGGCTCTCCTCCTGAAGTGCTCATCATCCAAATTTGGTTAAGGCCCGAGCGGTCAGACACAAAAGCAAGGCTGGAGCCGTCCGGGGACCACCGCGGCGAAAAATTTGCATAAGACCCAAAGGTCCACTGAACAGGAACGTCGTCTGTTAAGTATTGCGTGTATATATTTGAATAGTAGCTGTTCGTATCACTTTGAATACATTTTTGTACAAACGCATACCGCTCGCCGTCGGAAGAAAGGCGGGCATCATCAACGACGTGAATACGTTCTAAATCTTCTGCAGATAAAGGTCTTTTCATAGACAAGGTAATGTCCTCCTCGTAGTATACCTGTGAGTCCGTTCGTTATGGAAAGGTTTCACGTATGTAGTGTGCTTTTTTAGTATAGTAAAACGTTTCGCAAAAAACAATCAAACTGCAGGAATGAAAGCTTCAGGAAAAAAGAGTGGAAGAACATCTGACATACATAATGAAAACCCCGCAGTAACTATGTACACTAATAAATAACAGGAGGCAGATGCTTCGTTCCAACATTTACATTGTTGCCTTTTGCAGGGACAATCGAAATGGATCAGCCGGTGTGGCTTTTCATTTTGGAGCAAGTCATTTCCTGTAAGCCGTGAATAACAGGCTCTCCTTTAGGCATCACTCTCTCTCCCTTTGAAGCTGCAGGCATAAGTGCCTGCAGCCTTTTTTTTTGAACAGGGCACCCTCTGTGGGGAATAAGGATAAAAAAACGCAGAGTAGGAATTACTCTGCGTCACTGCTTTCGTTGTATTCAAATATAATAGTATCATGTTTTCGGCTGAAGCTGACGTGCAGATTATGCGCGCGCAAATACCAGCTGTCTGCGTCTTCCACAAAAAAAGTGAGGCCTTCTTCCTCTGTCGATACTGCGGGCTTCTCCGGGCTATCAAGAGCAATACCCATGGAAAAGCCGGGATAAAGCTGCGGAGAACCGCCGTAACGAACGTAAAATCTGACAGAATCGCCGCTCTCAATATTAAGTTCTTCTTTCATCCATTTAACCGCGGGACGGGTAATTGTTATATCCATATGCAAGCTCCTTCAAAGAATGATATAGAATTGTTCCCTTATTCGCACTGGAAGAAACACCAAAGAACTCCAAGAAAAAGCAGCCTTTCTGAATCAGAAGGGCTGCTTTTAAATATTTATGTTAGTTCACAGCGTCTTTCAGCTGTTTGCCTGGGCGAAATGCAGGGTTTTTCGTGGAAGGAATCTTAATTTCTGCACCTGTTTGTGGATTACGCCCTTTACGAGCAGCACGCTCGCGTACTTCAAAGCTTCCAAATCCAACTAACTGGATTTTGTCGCCTTTTTTCAAAGTTTCTGTGATGCTGTCGAATACAGCGTCTACAGCTTTGGAAGCGTCTTTTTTCGAAAGCTCAGCCTGGTCTGAAACTGCGTTGATTAAATCCGTCTTGTTCATGAAAATACTCCCTTTCATTCCATAAATTTAGAGTCTTTCATACCAAATTAACTCATGAAAAGCCCGGTATGTCAACCCTTCCATTTATTTTTGTAGGTTTCTAAGAAGAAAAGCCAGAAATAAAGCAAATATATTTTAAAAATACTTCCATTATTCTGGTTTTTTTCTTAAATCCTATCATAACAAGGGTTTGATAAGAATTCCAGTATTTATGAGAAAAAGATTGAATATCAAAAAAACTGGACCAGATAAACGGTCCAGTTTTTCCTTATTGATCGTTATCGTTTTTTTCTTCGTTGTAGTGTCGATTCTCTTCCCTGGATCGGCTGAGAGCGTCCTGTGAGCTTCCCTCTGCCAGCGGAACGCCGGCATTATACGCTGCTCTTGCGATCAAGTGGCCACCCACAGGTGCCGTCACAAATACAAATACAAGGGTCAGCACGAAGCGGAGGCTGAAGGTCTGTGTGTGTACCATGAAAAACAAAAAGGCACCAAGGACAACACACAGCACCCCTAAAGTAGCCGCCTTCGTTGCAGCGTGCGAGCGTGTGAAGATATCCGGAAGACGGAGCAGGCCGACAGCGCTTATGATGCTGAAGGCCGCTCCAAAAAGGGCGAGCAGTGCTACAATCCAGTCAACTATCTCGGTCATGCTCAATGACAACACCCTTTTCGATATATTTAGCAAAGGCTACCGTGCCGATGAAGGCCAGGATCGCAAGCAGCAGCATCACTTCGATGAACGCCCTCGTATTCAAAATAATGCAGAAGAGAGCTGTTAGACTAATCAGCTGTATACCGATAACGTCGAGAGCAATAACGCGGTCCGGCATCGATGGCCCTTTAAAAACCCGGTACAGTGTGGCCAGAATGGATATGGTGACGAGCGTTGCTGCTGTGATATAAATCGCATTTAATATCATTATCTGCTGACCTCCCTAATCGCTTTTTCGAATGAATTGCGGATTTCTTCTTTAGCCGCCTCTACACTCTGCAGGTCCATCGCATGGATAAACAATGAACGGTTATCCGGAGCAACTTCGACTACCAGCGTTCCAGGCGTAAGAGTAATTAAAAGCGACAGCAGTGTTACTTCCCATTCGTGCTCAAGAGTGGTTTCCATTTCAAAGATCCCGGGACTGATGTTTAATTTAGGACTCAGAATCTGTCGGGCGACAGAGAAGCTGGACAGGATTAATTCTTTAAAAAAGATAAGGACCAGCACCAGGGCCGCGTAGACCCGGTGGAAATACAGTCTCTCCCGGAAAAAGCCCCGCATGAAATACAGAACGAGAAGACCAAGAAAAAAGCCGCTGATAAAGGATGCAAACGACCATGCATCATTAATTATCATCCAAAGCAGGGCCATAGCAAGATTGATCATAATCTGAAAAGACATTATGAATTCCCCCCTAACACAGCTTCAACATAGGCACGGGGATTGACCAGCGTTTCTGCCGCGCTTTCCACAAAAGGATACATGATTTCGGCGCCGAAGCCCATGAATGCAGACAGCGCTACAAGAAATACGATTGGAGGCATCTGCGCTTTAATACTGCCGTGCTGCTCTGCATGGGTAAGCATCGGTTCTCCCAAAAAGCCCTGCAGGAAAATGCGTATTACGGAATACAAAACGAGCAGACTTGCGACCATCATGACCGCCACGACAATATAATGTCCGGCTTCGGCACCACCGACAACGAGCATCAGCTTGCCGGGAAAGCCGCCGAGGGGCGGAACGCCGGCAAGAGCGAGGGCGGCAATGAAAAACATCCAGGTGAGAAGCGGGTGGTGCTTAATCATTCCCCCCATACCTGAGAGCTTGCTGGTGCCGGCTGCAGTAATCAGCGCCCCGATAATCAGAAACAGGGCTGCTTTAATGACAATATCATGCAGCAGGTAGTAGATGGCTCCTACAAACGCATCACTGTTCAATGAAGCGACACCGAATAGAATAAACCCAACAGCTACAATAACATTGTATACTAAAATCAATTTAACATCTCTGTAAGCAATCGCACCGATAACCCCAATAATCATCGTTACTGCTGAAAGTACAAGGAGAATGGTGTGTGTAATGGCTGTATCTTCGTTAAAGATAACGGAGTAGGTTCTAAAAATGCTGTAGATGCCGACCTTGGTCAAAAGAGCCGCAAATATCGCCCCGATGGCTGTCGGAGGCACCGAGTATGATCCCGGCAGCCAGAAGTAAAGAGGGAATAAAGCTCCTTTTAGTCCGAACACGATTAAAAACAAAATGGCAATAACCGTTATGATCGGTTCAGAGCCTGCTTCACCGACCCTTTCACTGAGCTGGGCCATATTCAGCGTACCTGTTACAGCGTACAGATATGCAACGCCAATAACGAAAAAAGCGGAAGAAACAACGTTTACAATAACGTAGTTAAATGATTCCTTCAGCTGTGTTTTTGTACCGCCGTGGCCAATCAAAGCATAAGAGGCTAAAAGAAGAACCTCGAAACAGACAAACAGGTTGAAAATATCACCAGTCAGAAAAGCCCCGGACACCCCGGAGATTAAAAACTGGAAAAAGGCGTAGTAGTAATATTTTTCCCGTTCCACTCCAATGGTGCTGAAAGAGAAATAAATAATAGGCAGAGCCACAAGTGCAGTAGTCGTCGTTAAAAGCACGGCTAATGAATCCCCTACCAGAACAATGCCAAACGGAGCTTCCCAGCCGCCGAGTTCAAGAGTCATGATTCCGTTGGACAATATGTACGTAAGCAAAAAGATATTGACGCCAATCAAAATCAGGCTCGTAATAAATGCCCAGGTGCGCTGGGCGGTGACATGCTTTGGGAAAAACAGTGCCACGATCCCTGCGATGAGAGGGACAAGGACCGGAAGGATCAGCCAATTACTCATCAGTATCAGTTCCTCTCAGTTGGTCAGTCTCAGCCGCCCCGGTCACTTTGTACGTACGGTATCCTAAAACAAGAATAAAAGACGTTACTCCAAAGCTGATAACGATAGCTGTCAGTATCAGTGCCTGGGGAAGCGGGTCTACATAAGTGTCAGCTTCTAGACCAAGCAACGGTGGGGCGCCAGTCTTCAGCCCCGCCATGGTCAAGAGCAGCAAATGGGCTCCGTGGCTTAAAACTGAGCTGCCAATAATAATGCGGATTAAGTTTTTCGTCAGTATTAAATACAAACCGACAGTAAATAAGAAGCCGGCAAGGATAGACATAATTATTTCCACTATTTATCCTCTCCGATCGTTTGAATAATAGTCATAGCCGTTCCGATAACCACCAGATAAACACCCAGGTCGAAGGCAAGGGTCGTCGTCAGTTCCAGTTCACCCAAAACGGGGAAATGAAAATACCCGAAGGTTTGTGAAAGAAACGGTACCGAGAAGAAAAATGAGCCTACGCCGGTACCAACAGCAAATACAAGACCGATGGCGGTCATAAGTTTGTAATCAATTGGCAGAGCCCGGCGGACCGTTTCCATATCGAAGGCGAGAAGCAGAAGCACTAACACAGCGCTTGTCATCAGTCCTCCGATAAAACCGCCTCCTGGCTCCTGGTGGCCGTTGAAAAAGATATAAACTGCAAACAGAAAGATGAGAAATGAAATGAATTTCGTTACTGTCTGCAGGATAATGTCGTTGTACTTCATTTATTCTCCCCTCCTGCCAGCCGTAATTTAATTAAGGAGTACACTCCGAGGGAGGCGATAGCTAATACGAGAATTTCAAGCAGGGTATCAAAACCGCGGAAATCCACTAAGATAACGTTAACGACGTTATTGCCGCCTGCTTCTTTGTAGCTGTTCTCTAAAAAGTAATCAGAAATTGCCGGAAACAGCCTGGTGCCGCTGGCTGAAAGTCCGATGAGTGTGACGGTGAGTCCGACCGTGGCTGAAATAACAAAGTTGACCGCATGAAATTTCGTTTCCTTCAAAGCATCGAAAATCTGCGGGAAATGATAGAAACAAAGTAAAAACAGCGTCACCGACACGGTCTCAATCGTCAGCTGGGTCAGTGCCAGGTCCGGCGCGCGGAACAATACGAAGAACAGTGCTACCGTATAGCCGAGCGCGCCCAGGGAAATGACCGCCTTCAACCGGGACCGTGTAAACATAAGAATAAGGGAAGACCCTACTAGCACCAGTGAGAGAATAGCTTCATAAGGACTAACCGGAACCATATTTTCGACATCAATGGTAAATGCTCCGGTACCAAAAAGAGAGAAAAGGAGCAGTACCACCGTGAAAGAGAAAATATATATAAAGTAATCTCTAACGAGCCCGGTCATATGCCAGGACATTAAGGCATGAGAAGAGCGGTCGAGCCCTTCAAGAGAACGGTTGTATGCCTGGTTAAACAGACGGTTTTCCGGAAAGATGACGTGCATTTTATTCCATTTTTGCAGTGCCAGGAATATGGCCGTACCAAGCAGGACAACGCCGATAGTCATAAATAGTTCCAGGGAAAAGCCGTGCCAGAAGTAAATGTCCACCCCAAATGACCCTGTCTGGGCAAGCTCAGGCATAATAGAAGCCATTGCCGGTTCGATAATCGTTGGTACGAGTGTATTCGGGAAAAAGCCGATAAACACGACAAGAGCTACGAGAATGAGGGGAGACAAAAGCATGCCAAACGGAGCCTCGTGTGGTTTGGTTGGAAGCTTTTCCTTTTGAAGTTTGCCGGTAAAGGTCCGGAAAACGAGCATCATACAATAAACGAAAGTAAAAATACTTGCTGTCCAGGCGACAATCGGAAGCAGAATACCGATGGAATCTACGCTGTACTGCGGGAAGTGGGTAATTTCCACCATGGACATGAAAAACATTTCTTTACTTAAAAATCCATTGAACGGCGGCAGGCCAGCCATGGAAAAGCCGCCGATAACAGCGATAGTAAAGGAAATCGGCATTAATGTCATGAGGCCGCCAAGCCGCCGGATGTCCCGTGTGCCTGTTTCGTGATCGATGATACCTACCATCATAAACAGGCTTCCTTTGTAGGTAGCATGGTTAATTAAGTGAAAAATAGCAGCTGCCACCGCAATTGTATAGGCGTTGTTGTCGATACTGTCATAGTGAAGCGCTGCAGCCCCGGCGCCGAGCATCGATAAAATCATTCCGAGCTGACTGACCGTGGAGTATGCGAGAATACCTTTTAAATCGGTCTGGCGTATTGCAGAAAGCGATCCCCATATGAGAGTAAGAAGTCCGAAGCCGGTGACAAGCCAGAACCAATAGGCACTGACCGCGAACAGAGGGGTCATGCGGGCAACTAAATAAATACCCGCCTTTACCATTGTCGCGGAGTGCAGGTAAGCACTGACCGGCGTCGGAGCTTCCATCGCGTCCGGCAGCCAGATATGAAATGGAAACTGGGCAGACTTTGTAAACGCCCCGAGCAGGATTAGAAGCATAGCCGGCAGAAACAGCGGGCTATCGGCGAGCTGGTCCGAAGCTTCCAGAATACCGCGAATGCTGTATGTGCCGGTTACAGAAGCGATCAGTACAAAACCAACTAAAAGGGCAAAGCCACCCATGACGGTGATAAGCAGTGATTTCAACGCACCGTAGCGTGATTTTTCTTTCGTATACCAATAAGAAATCAGCAGAAACGATGAAATGCTGGTGATTTCCCAGAATGTATACAAAACGATTAAATTATCTGACAATGTAAGGCCGAGCATAGCACCCATAAAAAGAAGCAGATATGTATAAAAGTTATTCAACTGCTCTTTATGCTTATCCAGATAATAGATGGAATACAAAACAACGAGAGCTCCGATTCCTGTAATCAGGAGCGCAAATAAAAGGCCGAGGCCGTCCACATAGGCAATATAATTAATGCCTAAGGAAGGAATCCACTCGAATGTTTTCATGACGGAGCCTGTGCCGGACACCTCCGGAAGGTAGCTCAAAAAGTAGCTGAAAAGAATAATGGGAACAATAAGTACGAACCATCCTGTATGTATACGCGGAATAAATTTATACAGAAGAGGCACCAGCACAGCAGCCAGAAACGGTGCAATGATGGCAAGGTGTAAAATAGTAAACATGAAGAACCTCCTTGTTAGTTTCGGTCGCCACTGAATTCTTTTCACATTATAGCGTATATCTAAACGCCTTGCATTAGAAGCGAATCCCGGAAACATCAATCATTTCAAACACATATATAGGAAGAGAGAGGGGACGCTTTTCACAATTTTTTTCTATATTTCATTACGTGTCTAAAGAAAATTGAAAAAAAAGCTTCTGACGGTTATACTTGCTGATTGTACGGCTTATGACGGAAAACAACGCCAGATTATTGCGATATTTGAATAAGGGTTTGTTAAAATAGAAGAAATAAGTGCGTTTTATATTACAGTCAGATGCAGGCTGAAAGTTAAAGCAAGCCTGCTCGAAGGGGGACGGGATTTTGATTAAGCGATTTATGCCAAATGAATACCTGCCGAGTGTTTTAGATCTCGATCTGGAACACCTGCGTGAAAATAATATTAAAGGTATTATCACTGATTTGGATAATACTCTGGTAGAATGGGACCGGCCGGATATAACCAACGAGCTTGATGACTGGTTTTTCTTTTTACAGGAGCAGGGGTTTCAGGTAACTATTGTTTCCAACAATTCCGAGCACCGTGTCCGCTCATTTTCAGAGCCAAATGGCATTCATTTCATTCATTCGGCCAAAAAACCGATGGGACGGGCGTTCCGAAAGGCGACCAGACGGATGGGATTGAAAAAGCGAGAAGTGGTTGTAGTCGGTGACCAGGTTCTGACAGATGTGTTCGGGGGAAACCGGGCCGGATTTTACACTGTCTTAGTCGTGCCGGTGGCCCAAAATGACGGCTTTCTGACAAAAATCAACCGGAAGGTAGAACGCCGGGTAATGAAGCGTTTGAAAGACAGAGGATTAATTCAATGGGAGGATACACAATGACCGAAGAGCTGCACTGCGCCGGATGTGGGGCGCCTATTCAAAATGAGGATAAAAATAAAGCCGGGTACGTCCCGACCTCAGCGCTAGTGGACAGAGCGACAGTGATCTGCCAGCGTTGTTTTCGTTTGAAGCATTATAATGAAGTCCAGGACGTGGACATGGAAGATCAGGATTTCCGTGATAAGCTGCATGAGCTTGGCAGAAAAAAAGCGCTTATTGTAAAAATTGTTGATGTGTTTGATTTTGAAGGCAGCTGGATTCCTGGATTTCAAAGATACGTCGGAGACAACCCGGTACTGCTGATGGTTAACAAAACGGATCTGCTCCCGCACTCTTTAAATGAAAACAAGCTTCTCCACTGGATTCGCCGCCAGGCAAAGCAGCAGGGATTAAAGCCGAAGGATGTTGTTTTGCTGAGTGCCAAAAATAAACAGGGTATCCAGGAAGCTGCTTCAAGCATTGAAAAGCTGAGAAACGGCAGAGACGTGTACGTTACCGGATGTACAAACGTTGGTAAATCTACATTTATTAACGCACTGATTGCTGAATTCGGAGAAAATGAAGAACAGGACATCACCACTTCTCATTTTCCGGGAACGACGCTTGACATGATTGAAGTTCCTTTAGATGAGCAGGCGAGTCTGTATGATACCCCGGGACTTATCAATGATAAGCAGTTCGGGCGCAAACGGAGTCTTAAGGAGCGAAAAGAGTTTATCCCTGAAAAGGAATTAAAACCGAAAGTGTACCAGCTTGAAAGCGGACAGACGATATTTATCGGCGGTTACGTGCGTATGGATTTTGTCGAAGGCGACCCTAATTCATTTGTTGTGTTTATGTCCAACCGGCTTCCGGTGCACCGCACCAAGCAGGACAACGCTGACCGCCTCCACCCGGAAAGGGTCGGGGACGTATTGAAGCCGCCGTACCGCGTGGAAGACGCGCCGGAATTAACGAAGCACCGAATTGAAATTAAAGAGGAAAAGACAGATATTGTCGTGCAGGGGCTCGGATGGATTACGGTAACAAACCCCCGTGCTTCCGTGGATATTTACGTGCCGGCCGGCACAGGGGTATCAAAACGGGAGGCGGTGATTTAATTGCCAAAAACGCTTCTCGGCTTAATCGGCCATCCGCTCGGGCATTCGCTGTCACCGCAAATGCATAATGAGCAGTTCGGAAAGCTTGGCGTCGACGGTTACTACCATTTGTTTGATATGCCGGAAGAAGAGCTGCAAAAGGGCATACAGGCGCTTCGGCAGCTCGGGGCTGCCGGCTTCAACATTACCATCCCCCACAAAGTGAATGTGATGGACGATATCGATAAGCTTGATCCCTCGGCCAAAAGAATCGGTGCGGTGAACACGGTCGTAAGAGAAAATGATGAGCTTGTCGGATATAATACGGACGGGGAAGGCTATCTGGAATCTTTACTGGCCGTGCGTTCATTGGAGCAGATCAAAAATGCAAATATCCTCGTGATTGGAGCGGGCGGGGCAGCGCGGGCAGTATGCTATGCGTTAAGCCTCCGAAGCCCTGAGAGCATTACTATCGTAAACCGTACGCAGGAAAAAGCAGAACAGCTGAAAAACCACCTGGAAGATATAGCAGCCATCAAAACAGCGTCGAAAGAAGAGGCAGAAAGCAGGAACGGGGAGTACGATATACTGATTAACACTACTTCTATTGGGATGAGCCCTGAGGTAAACAATTCCCCCTGGATTCTCGAGAATGTAAAGGCTTCTGCATTATGCAGTGATCTTATCTACAACCCATGGGAAACCAGATGGTTAAAGGATGCCCGGGAGGCAGGGCTCGACACATTGAATGGAAGTGGAATGTTTGTTAACCAGGGAGCGCTTGCGTTTAAGTACTGGACGGGGAAGGAACCGGACCGTAAAGCAATGCAGGCACTCGTCGAAGATCATTTAAAAGGAGAAAATAATGCTGAATAATAAACAAAAGCGTACCTTGCGCAGAGAAGCACATTCGTTAAAGCCGCTTTTTCAAATTGGAAAAGAAGGCATGAATGAACAAATTATTAACCATGTAGACGAAGCGATTGAAAAAAGAGAAATTCTGAAGGTGAACCTTCTGCAGAACTGCATGGAAGACAAGCATGAAGTGGCATCTGAGCTTGCCGAAGGTACTGGCTCTGAAGTCGTGCAGGTGATCGGAAACACGATCGTACTGTACCGGAGATCAAAAGACAATCCTGGGATTGAACTTCCAAAGTAAACAAGGAGAACCTACTATGAGTGAACGTATCGGCCTGTTCGGAGGCACATTTGATCCACCGCATTTAGCTCATCTGATTATGGCGGAAGAGGCAAAAAATGCATTAAATCTGGATGAAGTCTGGTTTATCCCAGTACACACACCGCCGCATAAGCAAAGGGAGAATATGATTTCCGGGGAAGAACGTCTGATGCTCGTAGAAGCAGCGATTGAAGATAACGCGGGATTTCGCACGTCCTCCGTGGAGATTGAACGCGGCGGGCCTTCGTATACAATTGATACAGTACGTTACTTTAAGCAGCAGGCGCCGGAAACGGAGTTTTTCTTTTTGATCGGCGGCGACATGGCAGACCAGATGGATAAATGGAAGGATATTGAAAAGCTGCGCAGGCTGGTCGAATTTGTATTTGTGAACCGTCCCGGCTACAACGGCTACAAGCCTTCGTGGCTGACCCAGGTGGAAGCTCCCACAATGCACGTTTCTTCTTCGATGATACGCCGCCGGCTCAGGGACGGCGAAACCGTCCGCTATATTGTGCCGGGAAATGTATTAAAAGAGATTGAGAGGAAAAAACTGTATGGACAAAAATGAAGCTCTTCAAATCGTTAAAGAACAGTTAACGGAAAACAGATACAAGCATACGCTCGGTGTCCGGGAGACCGCTTTATATTTGGCAGAACGGTTTGATATCGATTATAATAAAGTAGAGATAGCAGCTATTTTGCATGACTATGCTAAATACCGTCCTGTCGAAGAGATGCGTGAACTGCTCCGCGGAAAAGAAGAAGCCGGCAGGTTTATCGCCTACGGGGACGAACTGCTTCATGCTCCGGCCGGCGCTTATTTCATTCAAACAGAAGCTGGAATTGCAGACGCGGATATTGTTTCTTCTATTTACTGGCATACGACCGGGAAGCCAAACATGACAGCTTATGAAAAGGTGCTGTTTTTAGCGGATTATATAGAACCAAACCGGACATTCCCTGGAGTGGAAAAAGTCCGGGAGATGGCAGAATCAGACATAGACGCTGCCATCGTTATGGCTCTTGGAAACACGATTCAATTTTTAATTTCAAAAAATGTTCCTGTATTTCCAGATACGCTCGCCGCTTACAACGATCTGGTGATGGAACACAAATAATGGAGGTCTGTAGATGAACGAAAAGGAACTGCTTGAATTAGCGGTACAAACTGCTGACAGCAAGAATGCACATGATATCGTAGCACTGGATATGAGAGGGGTGTCGCCGGTCGCAGATTATTTTGTTATCGGACACGGCACATCCGAAAAGCAGGTACAGGCGATTGCCACAGAATTGAAAAAGGCTGCGCATAAGCAGGGCCTCGACGTACAAAGGCTTGAAGGATATAACGAAGCAAAATGGGTGCTGATCGATCTCGGGGATGTCGTCGTGCACATTTTTCATGAAGACGAAAGAAATTATTACAACCTTGAAAAATTATGGGGCGATGCCGTCTACGTGGAACTCGAAACGGTGCTTTCCCAGTAACAATGCAAGCCTGAAAGGCCTGATTTTTCAGGCCTTTTTCTAATTTAAACGAAGGGAAGTGCAGGATGGATCACTCAATGTATAACGGCTTTGCCGAAGTGTATGACCGGCTGATGGCTGACGCTCCGTATGACGCCTGGAAAGAAGCTGTAATAAAAGAAGCCCCGGCCAAAAGCCCGAGAATGCTTGAACTTGGATGCGGAACCGGAGAGATCATGAAACGTCTCTACAGCGAAGGATTTCACGCCGACGGCATGGATCTTTCAGCAGACATGCTTGCAGTGGCAGCAGAGAAATGGAGTACTTCAGGGGAAAAACCTGTATTATTCCATCAGGATATGAGGTTTTTGGACGCGCCGTCTATGTATCAGCTCATTTTTTGTTTTTGTGATTCCCTGAACTATTTAACTGCACCGGAGGATGTTAAAGCCACCTTTGCCGGCGTTTATAACCATCTCGAAGCAGGTGGAATTTTTATGTTTGACGTTCATTCCATTCACTACATAGAGGACATTTTGTCTGAGGTTTCCTATGCAGACAATGATGAAGAAATTTCTTTTATATGGGATGTGTATCCTTCGGAACAAATCTGGGAGGTCGAGCATGAGTTGACTATTTTTTCGAAAAATGCAGACGGCACCTACACCCGGTATGATGAAGATCATGTCCAGCGGACGTTTGCCATTAATGAATACAAAGAGTGGCTCGAGGAAGCGGGTTTTTCGAATGTTCGTATCACAGCCGACTTCACAGCTGATTTTCCGGATGAAGAAAGCGAGCGTATATTCTTTTTGGCGAAAAAAACAGACAAATAGTGTAAAATATTGTAATATATAGAAGTGAATACTCTCCTCTGCAATATGGGAGCCCCGCTCCCTTCCCCTCCCGAATTTTCCCTTACTAATTAAACAAATAAAAAGAATCTGGAGTTGATGCTTTCTTTGTCGAGCCGTTGGAAATTAATTGCAGTCAGCGCCGGCGGAGCCGTGTGCCTTGGAATTATGTTTCTATTATTTTGGAGCGGAATGCCCCGGGAACAAACGGAAACACAGGAATCTGTTCCATGGGAAAATCAATCGGAAGAAAACGGGCAGGAAGAGACCTCTGGAAGTGATTCTGATAAAGAAACCGAAGAGCCTGATGGGGATGTCCGGGTCGATGTAAAGGGCGAAGTGCATGCCCCGGGTGTCTATACACTTCAGGCAGATGAGAGAGTCGAAGAAGCGATCCAGAAGGCGGGCGGAATTACTGACAGGGCGGATATGCTTCAGGTGAATCTTGCAGAAAGAGTAGAGGATGAGATGGTTATTCACATACCCGGAGAAGGGGAAGAAACAATTACCGGCCCACTTGAAGAAAACAGTGAGGAAGGGGCTGTGGTCAATGTGAATGAGGCGGAACAGGTGGATTTGGAAACCATACCTGGAATCGGGCCGGCAAAAGCCGCAGCTATTTTAAGCTACAGGGAAGAAAACGGTTCCTTTGAAACGATAGAAGACCTATCCAACGTGAGCGGAATTGGGGAAAAGACAGTGGAACAGCTCCGAGATTACATTTCTCTCTAATATTTACTTTTCGAAATAGTCTGATAAAGTTAAGAAAGAAATACTATTGCTTTGAGAGAAAGGAGCTTTCCTGTGGAAGAACATAAAGACTGGAAACTTGAAACACTTTCTGTGCATGCGGGCCAAACCCCCGATCCTGCCACTAATGCAAGAGCGGTGCCTATTTACCAGACAACGTCCTATGAATTTAATGATACCGACCATGCCGCAGATTTATTTGGCCTTCAGGAGTTTGGGAACATTTACACCCGAATCATGAACCCGACCTCCGATGTGTTCGAAAAACGAATGGCTGCTTTGGATGGAGGTATCGGTGCGCTCGCTACTGCAAGCGGCAGCTCCGCCATTCATATTGCCGTTTTAAACATTTGCAGCGCCGGAGATGAAATTGTCGCTTCGAGCGGCTTGTACGGCGGAACGTATAACATGTTTATGCATACGCTTCCGAAAATGGGCATCCAGGTGCACCTGGTGGATGGCACGGATCCACAAGCTTACGAGGAAAAGATAAACGAAAATACAAAATTAATATTCAGCGAAATTATTGGAAATCCCAATGGCAATGTGCTCGATATCGAAAAAATTGCCGGGGTGGCTCACGGTAACGGCCTGCCTTTAATAGTGGACGCTACGACAGTAACACCTATTTTATGCCGGCCCATTGACTATGGTGCGGATATCGTCGTGCATTCGGCCACAAAATTTATTGGCGGGCACGGAACTACTATTGGCGGCGTGATTGTGGACAGTGGAAAATTCAACTGGGATAACGGCAAATTCCCTGGGCTTACAGAGCCGGACCCGAGTTATCACGGTGTCGTATTTACCGAAGCGGTTGGAGAAATGGCCTATATTTTAAAAGCACGTGTGCAGCTGCTGCGTGATTTGGGACCGGCTATTTCTCCAATGAACTCATTTTTGCTTCTCCAGGGGCTTGAAACACTTCATCTGCGGATGGAGCGCCACTGTGAAAATGCTGAAAAGACAGCCTCATTTTTGGAGCAGCATGAGCTGGTGGACTGGGTGAGCTACCCGGGGCTTTCTTCACATGATACGTATGCTACGGCGGAAAAATACCTGCCGAAAGGAAAAGGGGCCATTCTGACCTTTGGCATCAAGGGTGGTCTTGCCGAAGGGAAAAAATTTATCGAAGCCTGCAACCTGCATTCGCACGTAGCGAATGTCGGAGACGCAAAGTCGTTAGTTATTCATCCGGCAAGCACGACGCATCAGCAGCTCTCTGAAGAAGATCAGCGTGCAGCAGGGGTGTCGGCAGACCTTATCCGGGTTTCCGTCGGCATTGAACATATAGACGACATTCTCCGGGATTTAGAAGAAGCCCTCCAGGAAAGCCAGAAGTAAACCACGAACGACAAAGCCTGCCTCGCGGGGCAGGCCCTTCCTTTTTTTCTTTTTTCCTATTTTTATATTTAACAATCGGGGGGTGAACAAGGTTCCCGTCCTTTGGATACTTATATCTATGACAGCCCCGGTCGGAATGCTGCTTCGCGGAGATTTCTGGGTGTGGGGGATTATTTGGTTCTGCTTCGGCGCCGGATGGATAATGCTGCGGCACTTTCGGATGTTTGCTGCCGGTGCAGCATTGATGCTGATTTTTGCCGGAAGCTCTTGGTACTGGGTGGAACACAACAATTCATTTTTTGACGGCACCGAAACAGAAATGACCGGTACCGTAGCCTCGCCTCTAACATATGACGGCGGCGGAGCCCGTTTTGCTCTGCGGACGGATAAGGGGGAATACATACCGGTTACATGGTGGTTTGATACTGAAGAAGAAATGCAGCAAAGTAAAAGTCTCCTCCCGGGAGAGCAGTGCCGGTGGACCGGGGAAATGAAGGAACCGTCAGCTTCTGGCAATCCCGGCGGATTCAGCTATCAGACTTATCTGTACTGGGAAAAAATACATTGGCTGTTTACGGCGGAAAATAGTCAGAGCGTTGAATGCTTTGCGCGCTCTACGGGAGCTGTTGACAACCTCCAGCGGATCCGGGCCCAGCAGATGCAGCGGATCGAAAGGTTCTTCCCGGAACAGGCCGCGGGCCTGGCGGGCTCTCTGCTGTTTGGAGACCGCACGTCCATGGCCGGCGAGGTGGAGGAAGCATACCGCTCGCTCGGTCTCGTGCACGTGCTCGTCGTTTCCGGCATGCATGTTGCCATTATCAGCGGTGCCGTATTTTTTCTGCTGAAACGAACCGGGATGACGAAAGAACGCTCATATACTGTGATTCTCTGGCTTCTCCCTGTATACGCTGTTTTAACCGGCGGAGCTCCCTCGGTGCTTCGTGCGGCCCTTGCTGCAGGAGTGTTCATCGGCTGGCAGAAATGGGGGCCTCGCGGACAGCGCCTGGATCCGGTAATTATTCTTCTGACGGTGATGGGGGCTATGCTCATTCTTAATCCAGGTTATCTTTTTCATATCGGTTTTCAACTCTCTTTTTTATTAAGTGCACATCTGCTTTTGTGCAGAAAAAGGATGGCGGCTGCCGGGAAATGGAGGAATATGGTCTGGGTTGCCGGTTCGTCGATGCTTGTGTCTCTCCCAGTAATACTATGGAATTTTTATCAATTTTCCCTTTGGAATGTATTAATTAATTTTCTGTTCACCCCGGTTCTTCTATTCCTCGTTCTCCCCTTTTTATTTTTGAATTACCTTCTCTCCTTTTTTATTGCTTCTCCTCCTGAAATCTTTTCTATGGTGTTTTCTGGAATCGACTGGATGCACGAACTTTTTATCTATCTGGGCGGCATGTCCTGGTCCACGGTACTTCTCGGAAAACCGGGTCTTGTTTTTACCGCCGTATATGCGGCAGGATGTACAGCATTTATTTTGGCGTGGAACAAAAACATGCGAAAAACAGCCATGTATCTATCAGCAGCAGTCATGCTTGCGGCAGCAGCCTGGCAATGGACGGCTCCTTATACAGACGGCCGGGGAAGAGTAACCTACCTCGACGTCGGGCAGGGAGACAGCACAGTAGTCGAACTGCCTTACCGGCAGGGAGTGATTGTTGTTGACGGGGGCGGGCGGGTAAGCTTTAACGACGAAGAATGGAAGGAGCAGGAGTCTCCCTTTGATCCCGGTGAAGCAGTCGTTGCTGAATACTTAAAATACCGGGGGATCCGCAAATTGGACACGGTGGTGGCGACGCACGGGGACGCTGATCACGTGGGCGGCCTGAAATACGTGGTGGAGCATGTGCCGACAGACGAACTGTGGTATGGCAGAAGCGCTCAGTATGAGGCCGGGGAACAGGAACTTTTGGCAGCATTTGACGAGCATACAGATATTAGGCTCGTCGAAGGCGGGGAAAGTTACCGCATTGGGAATACGGCCTTTTATGTTCTGCATCCTAAGGGTGAATGGGAAGATAAAAACGATCGTTCTGTTGTTTTGTATTTTGAACTTGGCGGAAAGCGCTGGCTGCTGACAGGAGACGTCTCCACCGGGCAGGAAAAACAGATAGTGCAGACATATCCGGGCCTGCAGGTTGACGTTTTAAAAACGGGCCATCACGGCAGCAGCACGTCCACAGACAGGGATTTTGTAGCAGCGGTTCAGCCGGAGCATGCGGTGATATCAGCGGGCTACTGTAACCGCTTTGGCCACCCTCATCCGGAACCTCTCGAAATACTTGAAAAAGCAGGCGTGAACGTATGGCGTACGGATCTTCAGGGAGCCGTCCAGTTCATTACCTCTTCCCGGGAGAAGCCCAGCATACGTACAGCAAGAGAGGAAATGCTTCCAGTGTGCAATTAAGTCATGGTTTCTCGTAGGAATGGGAAAGAAAATACGGTAAAATAGAAGGAGAATACGTTCGGAAAGTGTGAGCAGATGGATTATATAACGATGGAAAAGCAGGTACAGCAGGAGGACGTGCAGCCGTTTTACCTTTTGCAGGGTGAAGAAGGCTATATGATTCAGGATATTCAGCAGAAAATTATCGGAAAAGCATTGGCGGAAGAGGAGAGAGAATTCAATCTGTCTACATTCGACATGCGCGAAACGCCGGTGGAAATTGCTGTGGAGGAGGCGGAAACGCTCCCTTTTTTCGGAGAGCGGCGAGTGATCGTGCTTAAAAACTGTTATTTTTTAACGGGGGCAAGAGAAAAAGAGAAGGTGGAGCATAAAATTGAATCGCTGGAAACATATGCCAGGCAGCCGAACCCGACTACCGTGTTAATACTGTCCGCGCCGTATGAAAAGCTCGACGCCCGAAAAAAGGTAGTTAAAGAAATTAAAAAACAGGCTGTTGTACTCGAAGCAGCAGCCGCCGGCGAAGAGACGATGAAAAAATGGATGCAGCAGTTTAACCAGGCCCATCAGCTCAAAATGAGCCGTGAAGTCATGGATCGTTTTATTGCGCTTGCCGGCAAAGACCTTCTGATGCTTGCCGAAGAGGCGAAAAAGCTGCAGCTTTATACGGGCAGCGGGGAAGTGACGATGGAAACAGTGGATAAACTAGTGCCGCGCTCGCTTGAGGACAACGTGTTTGAACTGGTGGATGCCGTAGTCAAAGGCCAGGCAAAAACGATGCTCCGCATCTATTACGACCTGCTTAAGCAGGGAGAAGAGCCAATCAAGATTCTGGCGCTGCTTGCCCGTCAGATCCGTATTATTTATCATGTGAAGAACCTGAAGCAGCAGGGCTATTCGCGAAAACGCATGGCCGGTTCAATTAAAGTCCATCCGTATGCGGTACAGCTGGCCGAAAAGCCGGCGGCGGCATTTTCGCATTCGTATCTGCAGGAAGCCATGAAGCTGCTTAGTATTACGGATTATCAGATGAAAGCCGGAAAGATGGACAAGCAGCTCGCCCTCGAGCTCTGTTTTATGAAGCTTGTATCGGGACAGAAAATTGGACAATAAAAAAACGACTCGGGCCCGAGTCGTTTTATCCTTATTGTGCTACTGCGCTTAGGCGCTTGTGCATTCTGGATTTAGCGCGGTTGGCCGCGTTTTTGTGAATCATGTTTTTGCTGGCTGCTTTGTCTACTTTCTTCATCGCGAGCGCGTAGGAATTCTTCGCAGCATCAACGTTGTTTGCATCGATGTTTTTGTCGAATTCTTTAATAGCCGAACGCATGGAAGAACGGAAAGCCTGCTGCTTCACGCGTTGATTTTCGTTAATAATCACGCGCTTTTTTGCGGATTTAATATTTGCCATGGTGGTCACCTCCTTTAGTTACCGGTCATTTCTTTTATCAGCACAAAAGGATTCTATCAAAAATCACGACTGAGCGCAAGATTCAGCAGGAAAGAGTTAAATGGAGGAAATTTTCAGAATTAAAGCGAAGCGAACGCGAACATTGAAGGAAGAGCGGGGCATTGCTATAATAGACGTTAGTCTCTGCGAACGGAACGCACGGCAAAGTAGTAATAACAGGAGTGATCGAATCAATGAAAGAGCAGGAAAAACTTGAGCGCCAGAAGCGCATTCGTAACTTTTCGATCATCGCCCATATTGATCACGGGAAATCGACGCTTGCTGACCGGATTTTAGAATCGACCAGTGCGTTGACCCAGCGTGAAATGAAAGACCAGATGCTGGATGCGATGGATTTAGAAAGAGAACGCGGCATTACGATTAAACTTAATTCTGTACAGCTGAAATATACACATACAGACGGAGTGGAGTACATTTTCCACTTGATTGACACTCCGGGGCACGTCGACTTTTCCTATGAAGTGTCGCGGAGCCTGGCAGCCTGTGAGGGGGCCCTGCTGATTGTAGACGCCGCTCAGGGCATTGAAGCCCAGACGCTTGCCAATGTGTATCTTGCCCTCGATAACGATCTGGAAATTCTGCCTATTATCAATAAAGTGGATCTGCCGAGTGCAGAGCCTGACCGGGTGAAACAGGAAGTCGAAGATGTTATCGGTCTGGACGCTTCGGAAGCAGTGCTTGCTTCCGCGAAGGACGGGATAGGCACAGACGAAATTTTAAGGCAGATCGTTGAAAAGGTACCGCCTCCACAGGGTGACCCTTCGGCTCCGCTGCAGGGCATGATTTTCGACTCTGTATATGATACGTATCGCGGAGTCATCGCCTATATCCGGATTAAAGAAGGGACAGTCAAGCCGGGAGAAAAAATCCGGATGATGCAGACCGG
The DNA here is from genome assembly GCF_900106595.1 of Marinococcus luteus. Lineage (GTDB taxonomy): Bacteria > Bacillota > Bacilli > Bacillales > Marinococcaceae > Marinococcus > Marinococcus luteus. The sequence continues at coordinate 944,382 of NZ_FNNC01000001.1, read as the reverse complement.
AAAAGAATTTGAAGTATCGGACGTCGGCGTATTTAATCCGAAGCCGGTCTCCTGCGATGAACTGACCGTGGGGGACGTTGGATTTTTGATTGCCGGCATTAAAAACGTCGGTGATTCGAGGGTCGGCGATACGATTACAAACGCCCACAATCCGGCCTCAGAGCCGCTGCCGGGTTACAAACGCATGAACCCAATGGTTTTCTGCGGCCTGTTCCCGACAGATGCAAGCAAGTATAACGCCCTCCGGGACGCGCTTGAACGGCTGGAGCTTAACGACAGCTCGCTGCAGTTTGAAGCAGAGACGTCCCAGGCGCTCGGCTTCGGTTTCCGCTGCGGATTTCTTGGCCTGCTTCATATGGAAATTATTCAGGAACGCATCGAGCGCGAGTACAATATCGAGCTGATCACCACTGCCCCAAGCGTTATTTATCACGTGCAGATGGTGGACGGGGAAATGAAAGAGATCGACAACCCTTCCAATATGCCAGATGCCCAGCAGGTGGAATGGGTGGAAGAGCCGTTCGTAAAAGCGACTGTCATGGTGCCAAATGATTACGTGGGCGCCGTTATGGAGCTTTGCCAGGCTAAGCGCGGGGAATTTAAAGACATGAAGTATATGGATGATACGCGTGTAAATATCGTCTACGACCTTCCGTTAACTGAAATTGTCTACGACTTTTTCGATCAGCTGAAGTCGCAGACAAAAGGATATGCCTCATTTGATTATGAGTTTATCGGCTTTAAAGAAAGCAATCTCGTGAAGATGGATATTTTGTTAAACGGGGAAAGCGTGGATGCGCTGTCCGTTATTGTCCACCGGGACGTAGCCTATGAACGCGGAAAAGCTATCGTTGAAAAATTAAAGGATTTAATTCCGCGCCAACAGTTTGAAGTGCCGGTGCAGGCGACTATTGGAAAAAGCGTTATCGCCCGTTCGACAATCAAAGCCATGAGGAAAAACGTTTTGTCCAAATGCTACGGCGGCGACATTACGCGGAAGCGTAAGCTGCTTGAAAAGCAGAAGGAAGGTAAAAAGCGGATGAAGAGCGTTGGAAAAGTAGATGTTCCCCAGGAAGCATTTATGTCTGTATTAAAGATGGATAAAGACTAAGCAAAGCGGGCTGCCTTCCGGGCGGCCTTTGCTTTTTCCATAAAGAAGGAGAGAAAAGCGTGGCCAAAGGATTGTACGTCCACATCCCTTTTTGCGAATACATTTGTTATTATTGTGATTTTAATAAATTTCTCATTAACAATCAGCCGGTGGATGAGTATTTAGAAGCACTGGACCGGGAGCTCGCCTCCTATACGATGGACAAGCTGCAGACGGTTTATATCGGAGGGGGTACGCCTACGGCTCTTTCGGCCGCACAGGTGGAAAAGCTGATGCAGATCATGGACCGGCACGTTCCGGTGACCCAGCTCAAGGAATACACGGTAGAGGTGAATCCGGGAGACGTAGGGGAAGAGAAGCTGTCGCTGTTGAAGGCAGGAGGAGTTGACCGGCTGAGCATTGGTGTTCAGACGTTTCATGATTCCCAATTAAACAGTATCGGCCGGGGGCATTCTGCGGACGAAGCAAAAGAAACAGTCCAGGCCGCCAGACAGGCTGGCTTTGATAATATTTCGATTGATTTAATGTTTGGGCTGCCGGGCCAGACAATGAAGGACTGGGAAGAGACGCTGGATGAAGCGATGGCACTTGCGCCACCGCATGTGTCGGCCTATTCCCTGAAAATCGAAAAGCAGACCCGGTTTTACAATTGGTGGAGGGAAGGAAAGATCGCTCCGCTGCCGGAGGAAGAGGAAGCGGATATGTATGAGCTGCTTGTGGATCGTCTCGAAAGCCATGGGCTTCATGCTTATGAAATCAGCAATTTTGCACGTGCCGGGTACAGCAGCCGTCACAACCGGATATACTGGCAGAATGAAGAATATATTGGTGCCGGTGCCGGGGCTCACGGCTACACCGGCGGCGTGCGCTATGCCAACATCAAACCGTTGAACCACTATATCCAGGCAGTTCAGGAAAAAGGCAGTCCGGTACAAACGACACATCCGGTAACGAGAAAAGAACAGATCGAAGAGGAAATGTTTCTTGGGCTTCGTTTATACGAAGGTGTATCTACAAAGCGTTTTTATCAGAAATACGGCTGTGCCGCGGAAGATATATATCCGGAAAGCATCCAGGAAGCGAAGCGGAAGGCGTGGCTCGCAGAAGCGGATGGCCGCTTGTTTTTAACAGAAGAAGGGAAACTGCTCGGTAATGAAGTGTTTGCTTTATTTTTATTGGATGATGAGCCTGAAAACAATTGACAAAGCAAAAATCCTTTGATAGCTTATAAAATAGATTTAGCACTCGGATAAAACGAGTGCTAACAGAGGAGAATGTGTAATGCTTACCGATCGACAATTACTCATTTTGCAATCGATCATTGAAGATTATATTCAATCGGCCGAACCTGTAGGTTCAAGAAGCATCTCCAAAAAAAACAGCATTACGTTCAGTCCGGCCACCATCCGTAATGATATGGCGGATTTGGAGGAGCTCGGTTTTTTGGAAAAAACCCACAGCTCGTCCGGACGCATTCCTTCCCAAAAAGCTTACCGGCTGTATGTGGACCGTCTGCTGCTGCCGTACCGTTTCAGTGAACCGGAAATGAATAATATTCAATCGCTTTTTGCCGGCAAAATACTCGAAGCCGAAGAAGCAGTGAAAGAAACAGCCGGCATTTTGTCTGAATTGACGAGCTATGCCTCTATTGTGCTTGGCCCGGAAATGTTTGAATCGAGACTCAGACAAATTCAGATTGTTCCTATTGGAAAAGAAGCAGCTGTTGCTGTCATCGTGACAGACACAGGGTATGTGGAAAATCATACGGTAGCTCTTCCCCCCACTCTTGAAGCAGGGGAGCTCGAACAAATTACGAACATTTTAAACGAGCGGCTGCGGGGAATTCCGCTTTATCAGCTGCAGCGGGCACTGTTTTCTGAAGTAAGAGACGTTTTAAAAAGGTATGTGTTCAACTACGAAGCAGCTCTTTCGTTTACGGAAGAAGCTTTACGGAAGTCGCGGCATGAAAAGATCTTTTACGGAGGAAAAACCAACCTGCTCAACCAGCCGGAATTCAAAGACGTAGACCGTGTGCGGGCGCTGCTCGAATTAATGGAGGAAGAGCATTTGATTCACGAGCTCTTAAAACCAACCATTAACGGCATGACGATTAGAATTGGCCAGGAAAACACCAATGAAGCGTTTGAGCACTGCAGTATCATTTCTGCCACGTACTCCCTGGCTGGCAAGCCGGTTGGGACCATCGGTATTGTAGGGCCGACGAGAATGGAATATCAAAAAGTAATCAGTCTGGTTAATCATCTTTCCTATGGACTTTCAAATGTGTTAGATGACTTGTACCGGAGAGACTCTTAATGATAGTATTTGTTATTGGTTGATGAACTTAATAAAGAGTCGGATAAAGTATGACTTTGAACGATAGCAACAGCATTTATGGAGGTGGCGCAGGTGAGCGAAAAAAACAAACAGCAGGAAGAGGAAAAAAAAGATCAGGAAGCACCGAATGAAGAAGAATTAACTGAAGAAGACGTTGAAATCCTCGATCCGGAAGATGTTGAAGAGGATGAACTCGAAGAGGAATCAGGTTCGCGTGAAGCGGAACTGCAAAAAGAAATAGAAGAATGGAAAAACCGTGCTTTGCGCGCCCAGGCAGACTTGGAGAACGTGCGCCGCAGAGCGAAAGCGGAAAAAGAAGAAGACGCCAAATACAGGGTCCAGCCCCTGGCAGAGGAGCTTCTGCCGGTAATGGACAATTTTGAAAGAGCGATGCAGACCCAGCCGGATAACGAAAGTGTCCAGTCATTTATTGACGGTATGGCGATGGTCTACAATCAATTCAGAACTGCGCTCGAACAGCAGGGCGTAGAAGAAATCCCGGCACAGGGCGAATACTTTGACCCAACCATTCATCAGGCTGTCATGCAGGCTGACGAAGAAGGGTTTGAGTCCAATCAGATTGTGGAAGAAATGCAGAAGGGATACAGACTGAAAGATCGTGTGCTGCGCCCTTCAATGGTAAAAGTGAACAACTAATAATTCAGATATAGAGTACTGTATAGGAGGAAGAAAAAAATGAGTAGAACAATTGGCATTGACTTAGGTACAACAAACTCTTGTGTAGCCGTTATGGAAGGCGGCGAAGCACAGGTTATTCCGAACCCGGAAGGCAACCGCACAACTCCTTCAGTTGTAGCATTCAAAGACGGTGAACGCCAGGTGGGGGAAGTGGCAAAGCGCCAGTCCATCACAAACCCTAACACGATCAGTTCCATCAAGCGTCACATGGGCACAGATTACAAGGTGGAAATCGAAGGCAAAGAATACAATCCGCAGGAAGTTTCTGCGATTATTCTCCAGAAATTAAAGTCGGACGCTGAAAGCTATCTTGGCGAGACTGTTACAAACGCAGTTATCACAGTGCCTGCGTACTTTAACGACTCCCAGCGTCAGGCAACAAAAGATGCCGGCCGCGTTGCAGGTCTTGAAGTAGACCGCATTGTAAACGAGCCGACAGCTGCAGCACTTGCATACGGCCTCGAAAAAGAAGAGGACCAGACTATTCTCGTATTTGACCTCGGCGGCGGTACCTTTGACGTTTCCATTCTTGAACTTGGCGACGGCTTTTTCGAAGTGCGTTCCACGTCCGGCGACAACAAGCTTGGCGGCGACGACTTCGACCAGGTAATCATCGATCATTTGGTGGATGAGTTCCGCAAGGAAAACGGCATTGACCTTTCGCAGGATAAAATGGCTGTGCAGCGCTTGAAGGATGCAGCAGAGAAAGCGAAGAAAGATCTTTCCGGCGTTACACAGACACAGATTTCTCTGCCGTTTATTACAGCAGACCAAAGCGGACCGAAGCACCTTGAGCTTACACTGACACGTGCTAAGTTTGATGAGCTTTCCTCGAAGCTGGTTGAACGTACAATGGGACCTACAAGACAGGCGATGAAAGACGCCGGCCTCAGTGCTTCTGAAGTGGATAAAGTTATCCTTGTTGGTGGTTCCACACGTATTCCGGCTGTACAGGAAGGAATTAAAAACTTAACCGGCAAAGAACCACACAAAGGTGTTAACCCGGACGAAGTGGTAGCCGTGGGTGCTGCTGTTCAGGCCGGCGTACTCACTGGTGATGTGAAAGACGTTGTACTTCTCGACGTTACACCGCTTTCCCTTGGTATCGAAACCATGGGCGGAGTAACAACGAAATTAATCGACCGGAACACTACGATTCCGACAAGTAAATCCCAGACGTTCTCAACAGCGGCTGATAACCAGCCTTCTGTGGATATTCATGTGCTGCAGGGCGAACGTGAAATGGCTGCAGACAACAAAACGCTTGGCCGTTTCCAGCTGACAGACATTCCACCAGCTCCGCGCGGCGTACCTCAAATCGAAGTTACCTTCGATATCGATGCTAACGGTATTGTGAACGTGCGTGCGAAAGATCTTGGCACAAACAAAGAGCAGTCCATTACCATCACTTCTTCTTCCGGCCTCTCTGAAGAAGACATTGAACAAATGGTCAAGGATGCTGAAGAAAACGCTGAAGCAGACAAAAAGCGTAAAGAAGAAGTAGAAGTGCGCAACGAAGCGGACCAGCTCGTCTTCACTACAGAAAAAACGTTGAACGACCTCGGCGAAAACGTAACAGAAGAAGAAAAACAGCAGGCTGAGGACGCAAAAGAAAAAGTGAAAACAGCGCTTGAAGGCGAAGATATTGAAGCCATCCGCACAGCGAAGGACGAGCTTCAGGAAATCGTTCAGCAGCTGACAACAAAAATGTATGAACAGGCAGCGCAGCAGGCTCAGCAGGAGCAGGGCGAAGCCGGCGGCGAAAGCAGTGACGATACTGTAGACGCTGACTATGAAGATGTTAAAGATGACAATGATAACAACAAAAACAGCTAACGATCTGTAGCGCTGATGAATGGGGCTGTCCCGAATAGTGGTCGCTTGACTGCTTCTATTCAAGGGGATAGCCCCTTCTTTCTGTAATGAATATGTTTTTCGGATTGAAGCGTCTTCTTGTAGAATGATAAGATAACACGTATGGACAAGAGCGAGGAGTGAAGATGAACGATGAGTAAACGCGATTATTATGACGTGCTTGGCGTCAGCAAAGACGCAGATGAGCAGGAAATAAAAAAAGCATATAGAAAACTGGCACGCCAGTACCACCCGGACGTCAACAAAGAAGATGACGCCGAAGAAAAATTTATTGAAATCAAAGATGCCTACGATACATTAAGCGATCCCCAGAAGCGTTCGAATTACGATCGTTTCGGTCACGAAGATCCGAATCAGGGCTTTGGCGGCGGCGGAGCCGGAGCTGGCGGTTTCGGCGGCGGCTTTGGCGATATTTTCGATATGTTTTTCGGTGGCGGTGCTTCAAGGGATCCAAACGCTCCGAGACAGGGGGCGGATCTGCAGTATACGATGACGCTTACCTTTAAAGAAGCGGCTTTCGGCAAAGATACAGAGATCGAAATTCCAAAAGAAGAAAATTGTGAAACGTGTGGCGGCGACGGCGCAAAGCCGGGCACAGAAAAAAGAACGTGCCGCCAGTGCGGCGGGCAGGGCCAGATGAACGTAGAACAGAATACACCGTTTGGCCGTGTCGTGAACCGGCGTGTATGTGACCGCTGCAGCGGATCGGGCGTCGAAGTGGAAGAAAAATGTGCTACATGTAACGGGAACGGACGCATCCGCCGTAACAAAAAAATCAATATTCATATTCCGGAAGGCGTCGACCACGGCCAGCAGATCCGCGTGAGCGGTCAGGGCGAGCCGGGCGCAAACGGTGGACCACCGGGCGACCTGTTTGTCGTTTTTAACGTACAGCCGCATGAATTCTTTGAACGTGACGGAGATGACGTTTATTGCGAAATGCCGCTGACATTTGTGCAGGTAACGCTTGGCGATGAAATCGAAGTACCGACACTGCGCGGTAAAGTTAAACTGAAAATACCGGCTGGCACTCAATCCGGCACAAAATTCCGTCTCCGGAATAAAGGTATTAATAACGTACACGGACGCGGCCAGGGCGATCAGCATGTAAAAGTCCAGGTAGTGACGCCGAAGAAATTGACGGACCGCCAGAAAGAACTGCTGCGGGAATTCGCAGAAATCAGCGGCGATGAAGAAACCGATGAGCAGCACGGAAACTTCTTTGACCGTGTAAAACGGGCGTTTCGCGGAGAGTAAGAAGAGAGGAGCAGGTATATGAATTGGATTGAAATTTCTGTCCACACTACCCAGGAGGCAATTGACCCTGTGTCGTTTGTGCTTCAGGAAGCAGGAGCGAGCGGGGTTGTGATTGAAGATTCGGCCGACCTGGAGCGGGAATGGGAAGAGGCAGAAGACGAATGGTTTATGCTTTCTGAAGATAATTATCCGGATGAAGGCACGCTTGTGAAAGCCTATCTTCCGATGACAAGCTACGTCACCGATACTGTGGAGGAAATTAAGCAATCCATTAATGAACTGCTCCTTTACGACATTGATTTAGGACGAAACCAGGTAGTGCTCAAAGAAATCGCTGAGGAGGACTGGGCAGAGGCCTGGAAAAAGTATTACAAGCCTGTCCAGATCACGAACAAAGTTACTATTGTGCCTTCCTGGGAAGAGTATGAAAAAAAGAGCGGGGAAAAAATTATTACCCTGGATCCGGGCATGGCATTTGGCACCGGCACGCACCCGACAACTGTGCTCAGCATGCAGGCACTTGAAGAGTACACACGCCCGGGTAACGCAGTACTGGATGTGGGCACCGGATCCGGGGTGCTCGCTATAGGTGCATCCTTGTTTGAAGCGGGAGAGATTCTTGCGCTCGACCTCGATGAAGTGGCCGTCAGAAGTGCTAAAGAAAATATCAGCCGAAACGGAATGGAAGAAAAAATTACCGTGGCCCAATCGGATCTGTTGGAATATCAATCGATGCAGGCAGATATCATTGTGGCTAACATTTTAGCGCCGATTATTATCCGCCTCGCGGAAGACGCGTTTAGTTCCCTTAAAACGGATGGTGTGTTTATTACTTCAGGCATTATTGAAAGCAAACGTACAGATGTCGAACAGGCTCTGACGGAAGCGGGTTTTGTTATTGAGGATGTGCGGGCAGTCGAAGACTGGCTGTGCATGATCGCCCGCCGGCCGCAGACACTGTAAAGGAGAGGAATATGCAGCATTATTTTGTGGATCCCTCCTCCATACAGCATGAATATATACAAATCACGGGTAATGATGCAAAGCACATTGCCCGTGTTATGCGTATGGGCCCGGGAGAAAAAATTGTATGTAAAGACAATCAGGGACGTGCCTTTGTGACTGAAATTGAAAGCGTGGAGGAAAAAAGTGTCCATGTGAAAATAATCAGCGAATGGACAGAAGGAGCAGAGCTTCCTGTAAATATCATCGCTGCCCAGGCCCTGATTAAAGGGGAAAAAATGGACACCGTCGTGCAAAAAGCAACAGAACTGGGAGCCGCGGCGATTTATTTTTATGAAGGGGAGCATTCTGTGGTAAAATGGGATGCGAATAAACGGCAAAAGAAAATTGATCGTTTAAACCGAATTGCTAAAGAAGCAGCAGAGCAGTCAGAGCGGATGTATATACCAGAAATTGTTTATTTTTCCTCTGCACGTGAGGTTATAGAACACACGGCTTCCGTCGGGAGCCGGATCGTTTTATCAGAAGCAGAAGCGAGAGCGGAGCTGCCCGCAAAGCTCCCTGAGGTATTCAGCCGATGTCCGGAAACGCTGCTTGCATTTATCGGTCCGGAGGGCGGGTTCTCCCGTAACGAGCTTGACCTGTTTGAGGAGCAGCACATTCCCGCGACGTCCCTGGGAAAGAGAATTGTCCGAAGTGAAACCGCTTCTTTGCTGCTGCTTGGAGCAGTGACATATTATTATGAAATTCAGGAGGGGAACATACAATGAGATCAGTGGCGTTTCATACTCTTGGCTGTAAAGTAAACCATTACGAGACAGAAGCCATATGGCAGTTGTTTAAAAACGACGGCTATGAAAAAAAGGAATTTGATCAGACCGCGGACGTCTATGTCATCAATACCTGTACAGTGACAAACACTGGCGATAAAAAAAGCCGCCAGGTGATCCGGCGCGCAGTGCGTAAAAATCCGGACGCCATTATATGCGTCACCGGCTGTTATGCCCAGACGTCTCCGGGAGAAATCATGGATATCCCGGGCGTCGACATCGTTGTCGGCACGCAGGACCGCAAAAAAATGCTCGACTATATTGAAGAGTACACAGTGTCCCGGGAGCCGATTAACGGTGTAAGCAATATCATGAAAAACCGTGTGTACGAAGAGCTCGATGTGCCGGAGTTTACCGATCGGACGAGAGCATCGCTGAAAATTCAGGAAGGGTGCAATAATTTCTGCACCTTCTGCATCATCCCGTGGGCCCGTGGTCTGCTCCGTTCGAGAAATCCGGAAGAAGTTATGCATCAGGCTGAACAGCTGGTTAACAAAGGCTATAAAGAGCTGGTGCTGACAGGCATTCATACAGGCGGATACGGTGAAGACTTGAAAGACTACAATCTCGCAGGGCTGCTCCGGGACCTTGAAACCATTGATGGATTAAAACGGATCCGGATTTCTTCCATAGAAGCAAGTCAGATCACCGATGAAGTAATTGACGTACTCCGCAGATCAAACAAAGTAGTAAATCATCTGCACGTGCCGCTTCAGGCTGGCTCGAACACTGTGCTTAAAAGAATGAGAAGAAAATACAGCGTGGAATTTTATGCGGACCGCCTCGAAAAACTGCGCGAAGCGCTTCCGGAGTGCGCTATCACCACAGATGTGATTGTAGGCTTTCCAGGAGAAACGAAAGAAGAATTTCAGCAGACGTACGATTTTATCCGGGACCAGCGCTTCTCAGAGCTGCACGTATTTCCGTATTCAAAAAGAACTGGCACCCCGGCTGCTAAAATGAGCGACCAGGTTGAGGATGAAGAGAAAAATGACCGGGTACACCGTCTGATTGAGCTGTCGAATCAACTCGCAAAAGAATATGCTTCGCGTTTTGAAAATGAAGTCGTAGAAGTAATCCCGGAGGAAGAAGATAAAGAAAAACCAGGTTACTTTGTCGGCTATTCGACGAATTATATAAAGGTGCGTTTCCCTGCGAACCCGGAATGGCGTGGTGAAATTGTGCGCGTGAAAATTACGAACGCGGGCTATCCATTGAATGAAGGGGAATTTGTACGCGTGCTCGACCATGATACAGCAACGCTTGTATAACTATAACAGTTAAACTGGAGGAGAAAGTATGGCAGATCTCGCGCAGTATATTGATCACACACTGCTGAAGCCGGAAACCACATTTGAAGACATTAAACGTATCACAACGGAAGCCAAAGACAATCATTTCAAGTCTGTATGCATTAATCCGGCAATGGTGCCTTTTGCAGCTAAAGAACTGGAAGGATCCGATGTGCTTGTCTGTACAGTGATCGGTTTTCCACTCGGTGCCACAAACCCGGAAACAAAAGCATTTGAAGTGAAAAATGCCATCGCCAACGGAGCGAAGGAAGTTGATATGGTTATTAACATTGGCGCCTTGAAAAGCGGGGAAGACGACCTGGTCCGCGCGGACATTGAAGCGGTCGTACAGGCTGCAAATCAGGAGGCGCTGGTGAAAGTGATAATAGAGACAGCGCTGTTAACGGATAAAGAGAAGAAGACGGCCTGCAGTCTTGCAGTTGAAGCCGGAGCGGATTTTGTGAAAACATCCACCGGGTTTAACGGAGGAGGAGCAACGATTGAAGATGTGCGGCTGATGAAAGAGACGGTGGGCGACCATGCCGGCGTAAAAGCGAGCGGCGGGGTCAAGGACCGCCAGACTGCTCTTGCCTTAATTGAAGCCGGAGCGTCCCGGCTTGGTGCGAGCTCTGGAGTGAAAATACTGCAGGGTGAAACCTCAAGCGAAAACTACTAACAATCTCTGCCTGCCCGCTCGTTGATTTTTTGGCATAGATGCTTTATACTATTTACCAAATGGCTAGTATTTGAGTAATAGTCTTTATTCATATATTAGTTAGATTGGTTGTTCGGAGGGAGGGAATCACATGGCAGAGACAAGAAAGAAAAAGAATGAAGATATTGATGCCGCTCTTCGCCGTTTTAAGCGTAGCCTTTCCAAAGAAGGAACAATGGCTGAAGTGAAAAAACGCAAACACTACGAAAAACCTAGTGTTCGTCGTAAGAAGAAAAGCGAAGAAGCTAGAAAACGTAAGTTTTAAGTAAAGAAGGTGCTGCATCCTTGGAACTCATGGATCGTTTAAGCAGTGACATGAAGTCAGCAATGAAAAACAAGGAAAAACAGCGTTTAAATGTCATCAGAGGCCTGCGGGCATCGATGCAGAATGAAGCCATTAAGCTCAATAAAGAGCTTGATGAAAGCGAAGCAACAGCGGTTTTAAACCGCGAAATGAAACAAAGAAAAGATTCCCTCCATGAGTTTGAAAACGCAGGACGGGAAGATTTAGCAGAACAGACCAGGTTCGAAATGGACGTCATATCTGAGTATCTTCCTGCTCCTTTATCGAATGAAGAATTGGAATCGATTGTGAAAGAAACTATTCAGGAGGAGAATGCCTCTTCGATGAAAGATATGGGAACGGTGATGTCGGCGGTGATGCCTAAAATCAGCGGAAAAGCAGACGGTTCTCAGGTAAATCAATTAGTGAAAAAGCATTTATCTTCTTGATAATAAGAAAGCTAGAGATCGAATCAGGGTTTAGTTCCGGTTCGGTCTCTTTTTTTAAAACATAAGCGAGTCTTATTACCGAAATAAACGGGAAAAAATTGAAACGCTTTTATCTTTATCCTCGTACATAAGAGTATAGACATATAACTAATGAACGGGAGGGGGGGATAGAGGTGGAGCAGAGAAAAAGCAGATGGTTGTCCGTTCTACTTGCCATGCTTTTCATGACAGCCGCCTGGATTCCGGCATCTGTACAGGGGGCCGGTGAAGATCAGACCGTGTATGTTATTCCGGTTGAACAGACCGTCGAGCAGGGGATGGCCGCATTTTTGGAACGATCGGTGGAAGAAGCGGAAGAAGCTGATGCCGACAGGATTATTTTTGAACTGGACACACCCGGAGGCGCGGTGGATGCCGCAGGTGAGATTGCTTCAATTATCGATGGAACATCTGTTCCAACTACAGCATATGTAACGGAGCAGGCCATGTCAGCAGGAGCGTTTCTCGCTTTGAGCGCTGACGAAATTGCCATGGCGCCTGAAACAGAAATGGGGGCAGCTCAGGTTATTGACGGATCCGGTAATGCAGCATCCGACAAGGCTCAGTCGGCATGGGTGTCTAATATGGTCAATGCAGCTGAATCAAATGACAGAGATCCAGTGTATGCAGAAGCGATGGCTGATCCTGGAGTTGATCTGCCGGATTATCGTGCCGGAGAAGGTGAACTGTTAACGCTTACGGCGTCGGAAGCAGCTTCTGATGAAGTGGGCTATGCAGAATACATTGCCGACAGTAGAGATGATCTTCTCAGCCAGATGAATCTGGGCGATGCTGCAGTGGAAGAAGCAGATATCAGCGCAGCCGAGCAGCTCGCAAGATGGGTAACCAGCCCCTATGTGATTCCGATTTTATTGAGCGTCGGTATGATCGGCCTAATACTTGAAGTATTTTCACCGGGATTTGGTATTTTCGGAGGCATCGGTCTCGCATCTTTAGGACTTTTCTTTTTCGGTCATATGATTGCCGGGTTTGCTGGTTTTGAAGGACTGCTGCTGTTTGGAGTCGGCCTGATATTACTGCTGATAGAATTCTTTGTTCCTGGTTTTGGAATTTTTGGTATATTAGGTATAGGGGCAGTCGTTGGCAGCCTGTTTATGTCGTCGTTTTCTGTTTCCGTCATGGCGATTTCCGTCGTCCTGGCAGCGGTAGCCGCCATCATTGCAGCAGTAGTCATGGTGGTTGGTTTCGGAAAACGGGGGCCGATGAAAAAGCTGGTGCTGCAGGATACTTTTTCTTCGAAGGAAGGATATGTGTCAAATGAAGGCAGAACAGACTTATTAGGCAAAGAAGGAACGGCATTAACCCCGCTGCATCCGACCGGTGCAGTAGATATTGATGGGGAAAAAATTGATGTTGTTTCAGACGGCCGCTATCTCGACCGCGGAGACGCTGTGCAGGTAGTGCGTGTAGAAGGCACGCGTGTTGTAGTAAAGCCATATTCTAACAAAGAAAGAAGGGAATCATGACATGGGAATTGATATAGGTCTCGTTATTGTATTAGCTATTATTTTAATAGCGCTCGTCATTTTATTCACTTTTGTTCCGGTTGCGCTTTGGATTTCGGCGCTTGCAGCAGGGGTGAAAGTAGGTATTTTCCAGTTGGTCGGTATGCGGCTCCGGAGGGTTATTCCGTCGAGAGTAGTAAACCCGATGATCAAAGCAGAAAAAGCTGGCCTCGATATTGAACTGAACAAGCTTGAAGGCCACTATCTGGCCGGCGGTAACGTGGACCGGGTGGTTAATGCACTAATCGCTGCCCAGCGTGCAAATATTGAACTTACATTTGAGCGTTGTGCCGCCATCGACCTTGCCGGCCGTGACGTGTTGGAAGCTGTACAGATGAGTGTTAACCCGAAAGTTATTGAAACACCGTTTATTGCCGGTGTCGCAATGGACGGTATTGAAGTGAAAGCAAAAGCAAGAATCACCGTCCGGGCAAACATAGACCGCCTGGTCGGGGGTGCCGGTGAAGATACCGTTATCGCCCGTGTTGGTGAAGGCATTGTTTCGACGATCGGTTCTTCCCAGAATCATAAAAAAGTATTGGAAAACCCGGACAGCATCTCGCAGACGGTTCTTTCCAAAGGCCTGGATTCAGGTACGGCTTTTGAGATTTTATCCATTGATATAGCCGATATTGACATTGGCAAAAACATTGGTGCAGAACTGCAGACAGACCAGGCGGAAGCAGATAAAAACATCGCCCAGGCGAAAGCCGAAGAACGTCGTGCCATGGCTGTAGCTCAGGAGCAGGAAATGAAGGCACGCGTAGAAGAAATGCGTGCGAAAGTTACCGAGTCCGAAGCAGAAGTGCCGATGGCAATGGCGGAAGCCCTGCGTTCCGGAAACCTTGGCGTCATGGATTATATGAATATCCAGAACGTAATGTCTGATACGGATATGCGTGAATCGATCAGTAAATCCGGTAAAGACGACGATCAAAACGGGCCGTATAACCGTCCACACACCGATAAATAAGGGACTTTGTCCGTAGAAGAAGGTGAATGAAGCGATGGAGCAGCTGTTTGAACTAGTGTTTAACAACCTGTGGATTTTACTGCTGCTCTTCGGCGGTTTGATTACATTTCTCGGCCGGGGAGACAGCGGCCAGCAGCAGGAGGGCAGCGGCAGTGATTCGAAACGGCGCGGAGCGTTCGGAAAACTCGAGGATCTGTTTGAAGAGTTTGAAAATGCCCGGAATGAAAACACACCGAACCGTCCTCAGAATGATCCTTCCGGAAGCCCTGGCAACCATCCGACGCGCCGGGTGCCGGAAGCAGAGGCAGAGCTGTACAAAGAAGAGGCAGATAAGCCTCAGAATAAAAGCAGTGCTTTAAAAGAATATGAAAAGCGCCGTGAAGAGCTTCAAAAGCAAAAGAAAAATGCAAGCCAGCGTCTTGAGCGTGCTTCCCGGCAGTCCGCTGAACATGGAAGCGTCATGTCAGACGGAGAAATTGGCGGAGCGCGGAGAAATCCGCGGTCGATAAACAAGAAAGAAGCGGCAAACGGGCTCGTGTGGGCAGAGGTTCTCAGTCCGCCGGTCACGAGGCGCAGCGGTTATCCTTACCGGCGGCAGTCAACAATGTCGCGTGAAAAAGTTGTGCCGCACCGTGCCGCTAAAAAAAGCAGTAATGAGTGAACCTGATCTTCGGATCAGGTTCTTTTTTACTTCAAATGCGTAAAATGTCTGCTATTTTTTTGCAACACCCTCAGCGCGGTGGTAGAGTGGAGTTAGCATACTAACGAAAAAACTGATAACAGCAAGGATATGATATTATACTCAAGGAGACTGAGCTATATTGACCGAAAAGAAAACGTTAGAATTACAAGTGAATGAAATGAATGACATACAGCAGCTGTTTGGTCCGAATGATGTGCACATTGAGCGGCTGGAAGAAAAGTTGGGCGTTTCAATTATTACCCGGGGCGGCTCACTGATCGTAGAAGGAAATGAAAAGCAGGCAGCGCTGGTCGAAGAAGTGATTGAAGCTTTGGCGAGGCTGTTGAAAAAACGGGTGCGGATCTCAGAACGGGACGTTGTCTACGCAGCGCAGCTTGCCGAGGAAGGAAAGCTTGAAAAACTTGAAGATCTATTTCAGGAGCAGATTGCTGTAAACGCTGAAGGCAAACCAGTCATGATTAAAACCTTGGGGCAGAAAGAATATATCGACCAGATCCGCCGTAAAGACATGATATTTGGCGTTGGCCCGGCAGGCACGGGGAAAACCTATCTGGCGGTCGTAATGGCGATCAATGCTTTAAAGGAGGGGCGGGTGAAGCGGATTGTATTAACCCGTCCTGCAGTGGAGGCCGGGGAAAGCCTTGGCTTTCTTCCGGGAGACCTGAAAGAAAAGGTGGACCCATACCTGCGTCCACTTTATGACGCACTGCATAACATTTTTGGTGCGGAGCATACACAGCGGCTAATGGAAAGAGGGACGATCGAAGTAGCCCCCCTCGCGTATATGAGAGGCCGGACGCTCGACGATGCTTTTGTTATTCTCGATGAAGCCCAGAATACGACGAAAGAACAGATCAAGATGTTTTTAACGCGGCTCGGCTTTGGTTCAAAAATGATCGTCAACGGGGATCTCACCCAGATTGATCTTCCAAAAGGGCAGCAGTCAGGTCTGAAGGTGGCAGCGCGCATTTTAGAAAACATCGATCATATTGGATTCGTTTATCTGGAGGCCACGGATGTCGTACGGCATACACTGGTGCAGCAGATTCTTGATGCGTACGAACAGGAGGAAGGCGATCCAAAGCGTACGCTGAACCGGCCGGACAAACCAACAAACAACTAGTCAGGGGTGGACAGGTGTGAATATTGAAGTGGATATGGTGGACGAAACGGAACGAGTGGAGCCGAAGCATTGGGAGTTGGTGCAAAACATCCTGCAGTTCGCATGTGAAGAAGAAGGAGTCGTAGACGGCTCGGAGGTTTCTGTGAGTTTTGTGGACAACGAAATGATCCAGGCGGTCAACAGAGAATACCGGGAGATCGACCGGCCGACTGATGTGATTTCATTTGCGTTGAATGACGACGAAATTCAGCCTCAGGCCGAAGGCATACCGAACCTGCTTGGAGACATTATCATCAGCGTCCCTAAGGCCCGGGAACAGGCTGGGGAATATGGTCACTCGTTTGAAAGAGAGCTGGGCTTTTTGGCCGTTCACGGCCTGCTTCATTTGCTTGGTTATGATCATATGGACAAAGAGGAAGAGGACAGAATGTTTTCGCGTCAGGAAAGGATCCTGGAAGCGTATGGGTTACCGCGATAAATCGGTACTGAAGCGCTGGAAGGACGGCTTTATATTTGCTGGAAAAGGCATCCGCCTTGCCTTCCGGGAAGAGCGTCACATGCGATTTCACGTTTTTTTCGGTCTAGCGGCCGTTCTTTTAGGAGTAGTGTGCGGGATCGCTTTATGGCAGTGGACCGTTCTTTTGCTGGCAATTGCCGGCATGCTCGTACTCGAAATGGTCAATTCAGCGCTGGAGCGCCTTGTGAATTTAGTGTCTCCGGAATGGAATAAAACCGCGGGAGACGTCAAAGATATTGCCGCCGGTGCGGTACTCATTTATGCTGTATTTGCTGTGATCATCGGTGTGATGATTTTTATGCCTTTCTTATGGGAATGGCTGAGCTGACAAAGGAGGAAGAACATTGGCTATAGAAAACGAACTGCTTGAACGGGCTAAACAGGCAAGAGAACAAGCGTATGTCCCGTATTCCAAATTTCCGGTAGGAGCGGTTTTTGTAGGAGAGGACGGAGAGTGGTATGAAGGATGTAATATTGAGAACTCCTCATATGGATTAAGCAACTGTGCAGAAAGGACAGCCGTGTTCAGCGCGGTGCGCACGGGCATGCGAAGCGGGAAAATGGCGGCTGTCATCGCCGATACGAAAGGGCCGGTCGCTCCGTGCGGAGCCTGCAGGCAGGTGCTTTCTGAGTTTCTGCCGAAGGATGCCCGGATTGTATTGGGCAACCTCCAGGGCGAAATGAAAGTAACGACGATGGAAGAGCTGCTCCCGGGAGCGTTCGGCCCGGAAGATTTATAGTATGAAAGCAGGAAAGAAGAGGGAAAATAATGAGTGAATCGTATCATTCCGGATTTGCCGCTTTAATCGGGCGGCCCAATGCGGGTAAATCCACATTAATGAACCAGGTGCTTGGCCAAAAGATTGCGATCATGAGTGATAAAGCACAGACAACAAGAAATAAAATCCAGGGAGTCTACACGACTGAAGATTCCCAGATTGTTTTTATCGATACCCCGGGCATTCACAAACCAAAGCACAAGCTGGGCGATTTTATGGTACGCGCGGCTCTGCAGACGCTGAACGACGTAGATATTATTTTATATCTGATCGATGCGTCAGAGTCATACGGCCCCGGCGAGGAATATATTATCGAAAAACTGAAGCGGACAGACACCCCGGTATTTTTAATCGTTAATAAGATCGATAAAGTCCATCCGGACGAACTGCTCAAAGTGATCGCGAGCTATTCCGAACGGTATGATTTTGCCGAGGTAGTGCCGGTTTCTGCGTTGAACGGCAATAATGTGACGACGCTTCTTGAGGAACTTACCAAATATCTTGAGGAAGGCCCGCAGTTTTATCCGGAAGATCAGGTCACCGATCACCCGGAACGGTTTATCGTGAGTGAACTGATACGTGAAAAAGCTCTTCAGCTTACGCGCGAAGAAGTTCCGCATTCGCTTGCCGTTGTTATCGATGAAATGAAAGAACGGGAAAACGGTGCGGTGTATGTGGCAGCTACAATAGTCGTTGAACGCCCGACCCAAAAAGGCATTATTATCGGTAAGCAGGGATCGATGCTCAAGGAAATCGGGCAGCGGGCCCGGGCAGATATTGAGTCGATGCTTGGCTCGAAGGTGTTCGTGGAGCTTTGGGTGAAGGTGGAAAAGGATTGGAGAAACAGCGCATATCTGCTTCGTGAGAACGGATATCGCGAAGACGAATATTAAGAAATCGCCTGTGAGCGGAGGAACAGCATGATTCAGAAAACAGAAGGAATTGTTTTGCGGACTGCTTCCTACGGGGAATCCAATGTAGTGTTAACGGTGTATACAAGAGAGCACGGTAAAATGGCGATGATGGCCAAAGGGGCAAAGAAACCAAGCAGCCGCCTGCGCTCGATCTCCCAGCCTTTCGTCTACGGAACGTTTGTGTACTACCCGGGAAAAGGAATGAGAACGCTCAGCCAGGGGGACGTAACGGATTCATTCCGCAGCGTGCGTGAAGACATTGTTCTCACTTCCTACGCTTCCTATTTGTCCGAACTTCTTGATAAAGTTACGGTGGATCAGGAACGAAACCCTTATTTATTTGAATTGTTCTGGCAGCTTTTGCGGCGCATCGACGAAGGTGAGGATGCTGAAGTGCTTATCCGTCTCTTTGAAGTAAAAATGACTGCAGTGGCAGGCATTCAGCCTGTGATCGACCGCTGTGTGAACTGCGGCCGGCAGGAAGGCACCTTTCATTTTTCGATCCGCGAAGCAGGCTTTCTCTGTCATCAGTGCTGGGAGATCGATCCGTACCGTTTCCGTATCCAGCCGAAAACGGTGCGTCTTTTGCGGACGTTTTTCTATATTGATGTGCACCGGATCGGCTCGGTTTCTGTATCGGCTGAAACGAAAAAAGAGCTGAAGGATGTGCTGAACAGCTATTATGATTCGTACGCAGGTATTCATTTAAAGGCGAGGCGTTTTTTGGAGCAGATGGAAAAGTGGAACGTCGAATGAGTGCTTGACACACTCGCAAATGTTAAGTACTATTTCAATACAATCATAACGATGCGCAGGGAAAGAAAGTAGTAGCAATCTTCTTCAGTCTTAGCGAGTGCAGGATAGTGAAAGCTGCACGCTGACCGGTTGTGAAGGCGTTCTGGAGCGTAGAATGGATAAAGCGGCTTTTCGGCTGTTATGCCGAAAAAGCAAGTAGGGTGGAACCGCGGTAATAACCGTCCCTATACCTGAGTGACAGGTATAGGGACTTTTTTAATGAAAATAAACGCAAAACAGAAGGGGTGTTTAACATGGCAATGAATATCCAGGAAATGATTTTAACATTGCAGAACTACTGGGCTGACCAGAATTGTATTATTATGCAGGCCTATGATGTGGAAAAAGGAGCGGGGACGATGAATCCGATGACGTTTCTGCGCAGTATCGGACCGGAGCCGTGGAACGCAGCATACGTAGAGCCGTCGAGACGACCGGGCGACGGACGCTACGGGGAGAACCCTAACCGTTTGTATCAGCATCATCAGTTTCAGGTAGTCATGAAGCCTTCGCCGGACAACATCCAGGAGCTGTATTTAAAAAGCCTGGAAGCGATTGGTATTGACCCGCTTGCTCACGACATCCGCTTTGTGGAGGACAACTGGGAAGCTCCGACGCTGAGTGCCTGGGGCCTTGGATGGGAAGTCTGGATCGACGGCATGGAAATTACCCAGTTTACGTATTTTCAGCATGTTGGCGGCATGGATGCCCACCCGGTGACAGCTGAAATTACATACGGCATTGAACGGCTGGCGTCGTATATTCAGGATAAGGAAAACGTATTTGACCTGGAATGGGTGCAGGGCGTTTCGTACGGCGATATGTTTTTACAGGCGGAGTACGAGCATTCGAAGTATTCGTTTGAAATTGCGGATAAAGAGCTGCTGTTGAATCAGTTTGCCGCAAGCGAAAAGGAAGCGGAACGGGCCATTGAAGAAAAACTGGTGCTGCCTGCCTATGATCATGTATTAAAATGCTCGCATTTGTTTAACCTGCTGGATGCCCGTGGGGCGATTTCAGTGACGGAAAGAACCGGATATATTGCACGCGTGCGCAATCTGGCAAGAAAGTGCGGGAAAGCGTACTATGAAGAACGGGAAAAATTAGGATTTCCGCTACGGAAGCAGGAGGCGATGAACGATGAAAACTAATCACTTTTTACTCGAAATCGGTGTGGAAGAAATGCCCGCCCGCTTTGTGGAGGGTGCGGTAAAGCAGCTGAAGGAAAAAACGGAAACCTGGCTGCAGGAGCAGCGGCTCACTTATAGCGCCGTTCGCATGTTTTCTACTCCAAGACGGCTCGCGCTCCGCATTGAAGACCTGCCCGATTATCAGGAGGATATGGTCGAAGAGGCCCGTGGGCCGGCAAAAAAGATCGCTCTCACAGAAGACGGGGAATGGAGCAAGGCTGCTTTAGGTTTTGCCAGAGGCCAGCAGGTCGATACAGGGGATCTGTACTTTAAAGAGGTGAAAGGCACCGAGTACGTTTTTGTGGAAAAAGAACACAAGGGCCGGCCGACCTCAGAACTGCTGCAGGAAATGGAGACAATTATTACGTCGCTCGCATTTCCGAAAAATATGCGATGGGGAAGTCATGAGCTTCGTTTTGTGCGCCCGATTCAATGGCTCGTGGCATTGTACGGAGAGACAGTGATCCCATTTACGATTACAGACCGCACAGCTGGCAATATTTCTTACGGACACCGGTTTCTGGGAAATGCCATTACTGTTCATAAGCCGGAAACGTACGAGCAGCAGCTGAAAGAGGAGTATGTGATTGCGGATGCGTCTGAAAGAACAGAATTGATTCGAAGCCAGATCGAAGAAATTGAAGCGGAAAACAGCTGGCACATTCCGATCGATCAGGAGCTGCTTGCTGAGGTAAATCAGCTTGTGGAATATCCGACCGCGCTGCATGGTTCATTTGATGAAGCGTATTTGGACATTCCGCGGGAGGTGCTCGTTACATCCATGAAAGAACACCAGCGGTATTTTCCGGTGGAAAATGATGAAGGCAGTCTACTTTCGTATTTTATTACAGTACGAAACGGTAATGCGGAGCACCTTGACCAGGTCCGAAAAGGAAATGAGAAGGTGCTTCGTGCGCGTCTGGCGGATGCCCAGTTTTTCTATGACGAAGACCAGAAAATGTCCCCGGACGAAGCGGTGGAAAAATTAAACCATGTCATTTATCAGGAAAACCTCGGTACAGTCGGTGAAAAGGTAATGAGAGTGGAGGCTGTAAGCACCCGGCTGGCAGAATACCTGCAGCTGGACAGCACGAAGGTGCAAAATGTTAAGCGTGCCGCTCATATTTCCAAGTTCGACCTCGTAACGTTAATGGTGGACGAATTCACCGAGCTCCAGGGGGTTATGGGAAGAGAATATGCCCGGATGGCAGGAGAAAATACCGCAGTTGCCGAAGCTATTGCTGAACATTATAAACCAAAGTCCGCCGGGGACGCTCTCCCGGAAAATGTTGAAGGCGCGGTTATCAGCGTTGTGGATAAAATGGACACTATTGTTTCGAGTTTTGGTGTAGGGATGGTTCCTACCGGGTCCCAGGACCCTCACGGGCTGAGAAGACAGGCAGCAGGTATTGTCCAGACAATTACGGGGCACCGCTTTCCGCTGACGATTCAGCAGGTGATCGTTCTGGTGATGGATGAAATCAAAGAGCGTTCTCTTCTTCAGCGCGAAGAAGCGGATGTCCTGAAGGATCTCGAAGAATTCTTTACCCAGCGCGTCCGCCAAAAGCTGCTTGATGAGGGTGTCCGTCATGATATCGCGGATGCTGTGCTGCTTCATCTTGGTGAAAGAATTGACGTAGTGACAGAAAAAGCTGGATTTATTCAGGCGCGTGCTGAGGAAACAGACTTCAAAGAAACGGTGGAAGCACTCAGCCGGGTGACCAATATCGCAAAAAACACAGACAGCGGTTCGGATATTCAAACAGAGCTGTTCCAGGCGGAAGAGGAAAGAGAGCTTTACGAAAAAAGTAAAACCTTGAATCAACAGCTCGATGAAACGCTGGGGCAGGCGGATGTTGCCGGTGCGTATCAAGCGCTGCAGGCAGTTACGCCGGCCATTAATGCCTACTTTGATCACGTCATGGTTATGGCTGAAGACGAACAGATAAAGCAGAACAGACTGCAGCAGATGGCACTGTTATCCAAGGAAATTGAACGGTTCGCCCGCTTTCGGAGTATTGTTTTTTCATCGTAAAACAATGCCTCCGTGCGAAGCGCCGATGAAGGTAGGGAGTCACTATCGAATTAACAGAGCGTCAGGAAACCATCCTGCAGATTGTTAAAGACAACGGGCCGATCACCGGGGAGCACATCGCAGACAGGCTTTCACTGACGAGAGCTACACTGCGCCCGGATCTGGCCATTCTCACAATGTCAGGATTTTTAGAAGCAAGACCAAGAGTAGGGTATTATTATACTGGGAAAACGGATACCGAAGAGCTGAATAATCAGCTGCAGAAATTAACCGTCAAACATTATCAGTCGATCGCAGTGGTAGTCTCGGAATCAGACAGTGTGTACGATGCCATCTGCACCATGTTCCTTGAAGATGTCGGTACTCTCTTTGTGGTGGATAAACAAGGTTATCTGGCCGGCGTCCTTTCAAGAAAAGATCTGCTGCGGGCGAGTCTCGGCCGCCAGGATACGGAAGCGATCCCTGTAAGTATTATTATGACGAGGATGCCCAACATCACGATCTGCAAAAAAGAAGATCTGGTCGTTTATGCAGCAACCAAGCTGATTGAACGCCAGATTGACGCGCTGCCGGTAGTGAAAGACGCCGGTGGTGAGAAGTATGAAGTGGTCGGCAGGATCACGAAAACGAATATAACGAAAGTATTGGTGGATCTGGCCAATAACCAATTATTTTAACCCGAGGAGGCAGACATGACCACAAAACAAGATCGTCCAGTAGTATACGTAGTGTCCGATTCGGTAGGAGAAACAGCTGAACTGGTAGTAAAAGCCGCTGCGAGTCAGTTTGGGGAAGACGGGATGGAAGTGCGCCGTATTCCGTACGTTGAAGACGAGGGCACGGTGGAAGAAGTCATTCAACTGGCCAAAGAGGCCAAAGCGATGATTGCGTTCACGCTGGTGATCCCTGAAATCAATCAGTATCTCCGGGAGCGTGCAGAAAAGGCCGGCGTAGACTCTGTGGACATCATGGGGCCGGTGCTCGATAAAATGGTGACGCTCACGAACCAACAGCCAAGATATGAGCCTGGCCTTGTATATCGCCTCGATGAAGATTATTTCCGTAAGGTGGAGGCGATTGAATTTGCGGTCAAATACGATGACGGCCGGGATCCACGGGGCATTGTGCGCGCGGACATTGTGCTGATCGGCGTATCGCGAACATCGAAAACGCCTCTTTCCCAGTATCTGGCCCATAAGCGCCTGAAGGTGGCAAACGTTCCGCTGGTGCCCGAGGTGGACCCACCGGAGGAATTATTTAATATCCCGAGTGAGAAATGCATTGGGCTGCGGATCAGCGCCGATAAATTAAACCGTATCCGTTCAGAACGCCTGAAAGCGCTTGGACTGAGACCGGAAGCAAACTATGCGAGTATGGAACGAATTCAGGAAGAGCTCGACTATTCGGAAGAACTGATGAATAAAATCGGCTGTACAGTAATTGATGTATCCAACAAAGCTGTGGAAGAAACAGCCAATATTATCTCCAATATGTTTCAGCAGCGCTAGGAGAGAATCAGTATGACGAAAAAGGGAGCCACAGTGTATGTGGACGCTGACGCATGTCCGCATAAAGAAACGATCGACACGTGGGGGGCAGGCAAAAGCATGCAGATCGTTTTTGTAGCGAGCAGCGCCCACGCATCAAATAAAGTGTATGAAGCAGAAACCGTGATGGTGGAAAATGAACCCGAAGCGGCGGATATGTATATTTGGAATCATGTTTCTGCCGGGGATCTGGTCATCGCCGATGATCATGGCCTGGCAGCAATTGCTCTTGAAAAAGGAGCGGCGGTTCTCTCCTTCCGGGGGAAACGATGGAAAAAAGGCGATGAAGAATGGCTGCTTGCCGGCCGGTATGCCGGCGTTCTGGCCAAACAGGGAAAGCATAGAGTTAAAGGGCCTAAAGCAATATCACTTGAAGAACGCAAGCTTTTTTTTGAGGGCCTGGAGATTTTTGAAGCAGGCGGCAGTGAGTCCAAATGGTAATAGACTCGTCAGGGAGGAAACAAAGTGGCAGCGTTTATTCCAGAAGAAAAAGTTGCTGAGATTCGGGAAAAGACAGATATTGTCGAAGTCATCAATGATTATGTACAGCTGAAAAAACAGGGCAGACATTATCTCGGTCTGTGTCCTTTTCATGGGGAAAACACCCCGTCATTTTCTGTTTCGCCGGAGCGGCAGCTGTATCACTGTTTTGGCTGCGGTGCAGGTGGCAACGCCATAACTTTTTTGATGGAGCACGACGGCCTGACATTTGTTGAAGCCATTCAATCCCTTGCAGCCAAAACGGGTACTGAACTGCCCGAGCTTGAAGATCAATACCCGGGCGAACGGGAACAGCATCAGTCCAAAAAAGAAGCGCATCAAATGGCGGCCAAATTTTACCATCATCTGCTGATGAACACGGAGCAGGGAAAAGAGGCGTATGATTATTTAACGGCCCGGGGCATTAGCGAAGAGATTATTGAAGAATTCCAGCTCGGCTATGCACCGGAGCGAAACAATATGCTTGTGCAGCTGCTTGAAAAAAGGGATTACGACCTTGAAGAAATGGAAGAGGCAGGGCTGATTTTCCGCCAGGAATCGAGCTGGCAGTGGAATGACCGTTTTCGCGGCCGGGTTATGTTTCCTATTCATAACCAGCGTGGTCAGGTTATTGCCTTTGGCGGCCGCGCGCTTGGGGAAGGTGTGCCGAAATACTTAAACAGTCCGGAAACGCCCATCTTTTTAAAGCATGAAACGCTCTACTCGTTTTCCAAAGCCCGCCAGGCGATCCGCAAACAGGATGAAGCTGTCCTGTTTGAAGGCTATATGGATGTTATTGCTGCCTGGAAAGCGGGAGTGAAAAACGGGGTTGCGGGTCTTGGTACGGCTTTTTCCAAACGACAGGCCGAGCAGATCCGAAAAGCAACAGACAAAGCGGTAATTGCTTATGACGGCGACAACGCCGGGCGGTCAGCGGCGTGGAAAACTGGGGATATTCTTGAAAAGCAGGACATCGATGTAAGGGTGGCGCTGTTTCCGGCAGAGATGGACCCGGACGACTATATTCAGGCTTACGGGGCAGAAGCATTCAAGGTTCAGCTTTCGGAGCGTGCGGTGCCTTTTATGTCCTTTAAAGTTCAGGAGCTGCGTAAAAATAAAAACCTTCAAAATGAAGGAGACCGCCTTGCCTATATCGAAGAAGTACTCCGGGAAACATCTGTGATCAGCAGCGCTGTGGAACGTGAATTCTACATGAAGCAGTTGGCAGAAGAATTTGATTTGTCGATGGACGCTCTACGCGAAGAAGAACGCAAAGTGCAAAAAAAGGAACAGCAGGAAAAAGCAGCAAAAGCTCCTTCTTCTGCGGAAACAGGCAAACGGTGGCGGAGCGGAGCGCTTCCGAAAAAGCAGGTATCGATGCGCTCAGCCTACGAAAATGCTGAACGGACGCTCCTCGCCTTTATGCTCCAGAACCGGGAGGTAGCTGAGGATGTTAAAGAGCGGATTGGGGGAGAATTTAACATTGATGCCCATACAGCGCTCGCAGCATATTTATATGCTTATTATGACGACGGCCATGAGCCTGACGTAAGCCGGTTTATGGAATACGTTGAGGAGCAGGAGCTTGTAAACCTGGTATCTGAGCTGATGCACCTTGACATTCCAGCAGAAATATCAGATAATGAAATGTCTGACTATATTGAACAGATTAAAATTCGACCAAAACGGGAAGAATTACTGCAAAGGCAGAAACAGCTTAAAGACGCTGAAAGAAATGGTGATTCAGAAACAAATCAGCGACAGTTGCTGACAAGAATCATGGAATTGATGACGCAGCTGAAGAAAAACTAGCCTGAAGCAATTTGCTTGCGCTTTTCCTTTGTGGTTGATAAGATATGATCACGATAGAAGGAAAGCGTGCCAGTTTGATGTGCACGCTCTTTCTATGTGCCTGCCGTCCTTTCAACCAGCTAAGAAAATACCAGGAAAAGAAATCGTCGGCACAGACAATTGCGGGCATGTAAAGAGACAGGGTAGGATTCAAGGTGTGAAGCTTGGAAGGAGGGAGATCGAATGGCGGAAAAACCAAGCCGTCCGCTGGCGGAAGGTGAAATGTCGGTCGATCAGGTAAAAGAACAATTGCTCGAAACGGGCAAAAAACGTGGAACGTTAACGTATGCAGAAATAACAGAAAAACTCTCCAGTTACGACCAGGATTCTGAGCAAATGGATGAGTTTTTTGAATACCTTGGTGAACAAGGCGTTGATATTATCAACGAGGGAGAAGAAGTTCCAAGCATGGAACAGGTGGAAAAAGAAGACACCCTCGACTTGAATGATTTAAGCGTCCCTCCAGGCATTAAAATTAACGATCCAGTCCGGATGTATTTAAAAGAAATCGGCCGTGTGCCGCTTCTTTCTGCGGAAGAAGAAATTAATCTTGCCACTAAAATTGAAGAAGGCGATGAAGAAGCAAAACGCCGTCTCGCAGAGGCCAACCTTCGTCTGGTTGTTTCGATCGCAAAACGTTACGTCGGCCGCGGCATGCTCTTCCTCGATTTAATTCAGGAAGGCAACATGGGTCTGATCAAAGCGGTGGAAAAGTTTGACCACAGCAAAGGGTTTAAATTCAGTACGTATGCTACGTGGTGGATCCGTCAGGCAATCACCCGTGCTATTGCCGACCAGGCGAGAACGATCCGTATTCCAGTGCATATGGTGGAAACGATCAACAAGTTGATCCGCGTGCAGCGTCAGCTGCTGCAGGACCTTGGCCGTGAGCCGCTTCCGGAAGAAGTTGCCAAAGAAATGGATCTGACTCCGGATAAAGTAAGGGAGATTCTTAAAATCGCCCAGGAGCCGGTATCGCTGGAAACTCCTATCGGTGAAGAAGATGACTCCCATCTTGGTGACTTTATTGAAGACCAGGAAGCGATGGCACCGTCGGATGCAGCTGCCTATGAACTGCTGAAAGAGCAGCTCGAAGATGTGCTTGATACGCTTACGGACCGTGAAGAAAACGTTCTCCGTCTCCGGTTTGGCCTTGATGACGGACGTACCCGCACCCTCGAAGAAGTGGGTAAAGTGTTTGGCGTGACAAGAGAACGAATCCGTCAGATTGAAGCCAAAGCGCTGAGAAAGCTTCGTCACCCGAGCCGCAGCAAACGATTAAAAGATTTCATGGACTAATGAATTCATCATAGATACAAGGGGACGCATGCTTCTAATAAGCAGGTGTCCCCTTTTTTATTTTACATAGAAGAGAGAGGAAAACATGAAAAAAGCTGTATTGCCGGACAGACTGTCTGTCATCGTAGAACAAATTGAGCAGGGAGCGGTGGTCGCAGATATTGGCACGGACCACGGGCTGATCCCGGTTGAAGCAGTCGTGCGCCGGGAGGCGGAACATGCAGTAGCGGCAGATGTGAATGCAGGCCCGCTTCAGGCTGCATCGGACTACATTACGGCCTGTGGATTAACAGGTAAAATTGAAACCCGTCTCGGGAGTGGACTCACTGTACTGACAGAAAATGATCGTATTGATACAGTAGTCATCGCTGGAATGGGCGGCACGCTGATCACAGATATTTTAGAGCAGGGGAAGACACAGCTCCGCTCCGTGCAGAAGCTGATCCTGCAGCCTAACGTATCCGCGGTCCGTATCCGCCAGTGGCTGCTCGACAACGGCTGGAGGCTTACAAATGAGCGAATCCTGAAGGAGGACCGCCATGTGTATGAAATACTGACGGCAGTACCGGGAGAAGCGGAAGCGCCGTACCGGGGCCGTCAGGAGCCGCTTGAAAAACAACTGTTGTTCGGCCCGTATCTGCTTGAGGAGCGCAACAATGCTTTTAAGGACAAATGGATGAGGGAAAAAGATAACTGGCAGCAGATTTTACAACAGCTGGCAAACGCTGTTCCGACAGAACGGACAACGGCAAAGAAACAAAAATTAAACCAATATATTGCATGGGCTGAGGAGGTTATTATATGAATACTGTACGTGACGTTATCCGGGTGTTTGAAGAATGGGCGCCACCGTCGCTTGCCGTGGAAGGCGACCGGGTGGGGCTGATGATTGGGGACTGGAACCAGCCGGTGACAAAGGTGCTCACTACCCTTGATGTATCCGAGGAAGTAGTGGATGAAGCCGTCAAAACAGGGGCGGAGTTAATCATTGCCCACCACCCGCTGCTGTTTCGTTCAATAACGTCGCTTGATGTGGCAAATGGACAGGGACCGGTAATTGAAAAGTGCATTAAGCATGATTTAACTGTCTATGCCGCTCATACGAACCTCGACATTGCTCCAGGGGGAGTGAATGACATGATGGCAGAAGCGCTCGGTTTAACGAACACGGAGGTGCTGGCTGCGACAGGCGAAGACCAGCTATATAAGCTGGTGGCCTTTGTACCGGAATCCCACGCTGAAGAAGTAAGACAGGCAGTGGGAGACGCGGGCGCCGGCTATATCGGCGGGTACAGTCACTGCACGTTTTCTGCTTCGGGAACGGGAACGTTTATCCCCGGGGATGGCACGGATCCTTTCTTAGGCGAGCAGGGAAAAATGGAGTTCGCGGACGAAAAGCGGATGGAAACGATCGTGCCGGCCTCTCTCCAACAGACTGTAGAAGCTGCTTTGACCGCCGCTCATCCGTATGAAGAACCGGCGTATGATGTGTATCCACTCGCTATCCCCGGTGAGCCTTACGGGCTTGGCAGAGTGGGGGAGCTGCCAGAGGAAATGACGCTTGAAGCGTTTGTGGAGCAGGTGAAAAAAAGCTATGATGTGCCGTTTGTCCGCGTGGTGGACGGAAAAACCGACCGGGTTAAACGCGTGGCTCTGCTTGGGGGCGATGGCAACAAATACTGGAAGCAGGCGCTTTCGAAGCAGGCGGATGTGTACATTACCGGCGATATTTATTTCCATACAGCCCAGGACGCGGCGATGGATGGCCTTACGATGATTGATCCCGGCCATCATGTGGAAAAAATTATGAAAAAAGGCGTGCAGAAGGAAATGCAGCACCGCAGCCAGGGCCGGCTGCAGGTGGAATGGCTGGCTTCTGCTTTGTCTACCGAACCATTTCGGCTGGCATAATAGAAAAAATCCCTCCGCGATCAAGCGGAGGGACTTTTTTATGATTTTGCTTTGATTTTTGGAAGAATTTTTGATTTATCGATATGAGACTCGGTGTCCCATGTGGATGAATCGTTTGGATCGTACTGGTCGATAAACAGGATGACTTCCTTTGTAATTAACGTTGGTGTGGAAGCGCCTGCTGTAACACCTACAGAGTTGACATTTTCAAGCCAGCTTAAATCCAGCTCGGTTAAGTTGCTGATCCGGTATGCTGTGGTGCCTGCGACCTGTTCAGACACCTGGGCAAGCCTGTTGGAGTTGTTGCTTTTCGGGTCGCCGACAACGAGAACGAGATCTACATCCTTTGCCTGTTCAGCTACCGCTTCCTGGCGGACCTGGGTGGCATTGCAGATTTCATTGTGAACTTCTGCGTGCGGATAAATTTCTCTAGCCCGATCCATAATGTCGGAAACATCCCATTGGCTCATGGTCGTCTGGTTAGTCATAATAATCCGTTCCGACTGAATATTTAAGCTTTCAAGATCATCGAGTGTTTCCACTAAATGCACAATGTCCGGAGCGACACCTACAGCACCTTCCGGTTCCGGATGTCCCTTTTTGCCGACATAGATAAACTCATAGCCCTGATCCCGTTTTTCCCGTATTAAGTCGTGAGTGACCGTAACATCGGGGCATGTGGCATCAATAGTCGTGAGTCCCTTTTCTTCGGCAAGCTCGCGTACTTCCGGAGAAACGCCGTGAGCTGTATATACGACTGTCCCCTTATCCACCTGCCGGAGTATTTCAAGCCGGTTGGGGCCGTCGAGGGAAATAACTCCTTCTTCTTCAAATGCGTCAGTCACGTGTTTATTGTGTACGATCATGCCTAAAATATAGATTGGGCGCGGAAGCTCCTGGTTACCGGCGGCTTTTTTCGCCATTACCATTGCATCGACAACGCCGTAGCAGTATCCGCGTGGTGAAATTTTCGTTACTTCCATAAAGGCCTCCTGTTTCATAGTTTGAACCGTGAGGTCTTGCGTGTACGCGCTGACTTTACGTATGCAGTCATGTAAAACGATTCTGGATTCATTATACTACCTAAGCGCCTAGTTGAAAAGAAAGGACGGCTGGCTGAAATGCATTCCTTTAATATTTTGTGAACAGAAGCAGAGGAGAAGCTATGGTTTCTATTTTAACTATGATAAAATATGGAGATGCAAAAAATGCGTAAATGAAAAGAGAGTTAGGTGAACAGCGTGGAAAATCGCTTTAAACAATACAATATTCCGGCGTATGCCCTCAGGCTGCTGGATAAAAAACGAATTCAAAAACCAACGGATATTCAGGAACGGCTGATTCCTTCTGCGATTAACGGAAAGGATGTTATCGGCCAGTCACAGACCGGGTCCGGGAAGACGCTTGCGTACCTGCTGCCGATCCTGAGCAGAATCGACACCTCCAAAGCGGAAGTGCAGGCAGTCATTACAGCGCCGACACGTGAGCTCGCCGGCCAGATTT
Source organism: Marinococcus luteus (assembly GCF_900106595.1). Lineage (GTDB taxonomy): Bacteria > Bacillota > Bacilli > Bacillales > Marinococcaceae > Marinococcus > Marinococcus luteus. The sequence continues at coordinate 913,386 of NZ_FNNC01000001.1, read as the reverse complement.
TCGGCGTCCTGAAGGAAATAACGGATGAAGACGAAACGTCTTCGGTACGTGCCAAGCAGGTATCCGGGGGGACGGACCGGTCCAGAGTGATGGAGCAGCTCCGTAACCCGCCGCATATTATTGTAGCCACGCCGGGCCGTCTGAAGGACATGGTGGGAGAAAATGTTATCAATGTACACACGGTCAGCATGCTTGTCATTGATGAAGCGGACCAGATGCTTGATATGGGCTTTCTGGAAGAAATTGATCCGGTGGCCGGCAAAATGGCTGACAACCTGCAGATGATGGTATTTTCTGCCACGGTACCGGAGAGCCTGCAGCCGTTTCTGCGCAAATACATGAACAATCCCAAGCATGTGCACGTGAAGCCGGAGCATGCGACGCCAAAAGAAATGACGCATTACGGCATCGCTCTCAGGCACCGCAGCCGTCTTGACGTAACGATGGAGCTTGTGGACCGGCTGCAGCCGTTTCTGGCCATCATATTTGCAAGCACGAAGGACGAAGCGGATGAACTGGCCGGAGAGATGTTTAAAAAACAATATCCGGTAGAAGTGCTGCACGGCGGTCTGCCTTCACGGCAGCGCAAACAGGTTATGAAACGGATTCAAAATCTCGAAGTCCAGTACCTGGTAGCTACCGATCTTGCTGCCCGCGGCATGGATATTCCGGGCATTTCGCACATTATTAACTACAGCCTGCCAAAAGAGCTGGAATACTTTATTCACCGGACGGGCCGTGCCGGGAGAGCTGGACTGACAGGGGAGTCATATACTCTGATGGGAGAAGAAGACCGCAAAGCCGTTCTTTCTCTTCAGAAGCAGGGCATCCGCTTCACGTTCATGGACTTTCGTAAAGGAGCATGGACCGAGCTGTCCAAACCGCTGTTTGCTTCTGCACAGACGAAGCGAAAGCCTGCACCTGCACCTGACTCCATGCCGGTGAAAAAACCGAAAAAAGTGAAGCCGGGCTATAAGAAAAAAGCGATGGCAGACCAGACGGCGTCCCGCCGACGCAAACGAAAATAATAACTGAGGTGATGACTGTGCTTTTAGGCTCACATGTATCCATGAATGGAAAGAAAATGCTTCTTGGTTCAAGCGAAGAAGCGGCTTCGTACGGAGCGACAGCGATGATGATCTATACAGGAGCGCCGCAGAACACCCGGCGTAAACCTATCGAAGAATTAAATATCGAAGACGGGCATGCCCACATGAAAGAAAACGGCATTGAAGAGGTAGTGGTCCATGCGCCTTATATTATCAACATTGGCAATACGACCAAACCGGAAACATTTCAGCTGGGCGTCGATTTTCTGCGCAATGAAATCAGCAGATCCGAGTCGCTCGGGGCCAAGCAGATTGTTCTTCACCCGGGGGCGCACGTCGGCGCCGGGACAGAAGCGGGCATTAAGAAAATTATTGAAGGCTTAAATGAAGTCATTTATCCGGATCAGAAGGTTCAGATCGCGCTTGAAACAATGGCTGGAAAAGGTTCGGAGTGCGGAATAAGCTTTGAAGAGCTTTCGGAGATTATCAGCGGAGTGACTCACAACGATAAACTGAGTGTCTGCTTTGATACATGCCATACGCACGATGCGGGCTACGATATCGTGGGGGATCTGGACGGCGTTCTGGAATCGTTCGATCATTATGTAGGCCTTGACCGGCTGAAGGTGCTTCATATTAACGACAGCAAAAACGAACGCGGGGCAGGCAAAGATCGTCATGAAAATATCGGTTACGGCTATATCGGCTACAGCACGTTAGCTGAAATTGTTCATCACGATGCGTTTGCTTCTGTGCCTAAAATACTGGAAACACCTTATGTAGGCACAGACAAGAAAAACAAAAAACCACCGTATAAGCATGAAATTGCGATGCTCAAACAAAAAGAATGGAAGGCAGGCTGGCGGGATGAATTAATGCCGGCAGAAGTATAAATGTCTTCTGCATGAATGCGTGACGCATTCATGCTTTTTTATTTCTGGAGCCGCAGGAAAAGGCGCCAGTCCGTACGAACAGCAAAAAGCACGCCCCCTGCATGCATTCATGCGGGGGGCGTGCTTTTTTATTCGTTGTTCATATCAAGAAATCTCGATGCCCACTCAAACAACACCAGCTGGCTGTTAACGGCGGGCTCTTCGGATGCAGGCTCGACGTAATGATAATAACCGCTGCTGTCCTGTTCTCTTGCCTTCACGTTATCCTGCAGAATCAGCTGCAAAATAGCACTGAGCCGCTTTTTTAAAATGGGCTCGTAGACTGGAAACATGATTTCGATTCGTTTTTCCATGTTTCTTGTCATCCAGTCAGCCGAGGACAAATAATAGTCGTCGCTGCCGCTGTTGGCAAAATAAAAGATACGGGTATGCTCAAGGAAACGGCCGACAATGCTGCGGACAGTAATGTTTTCGCTCACTCCGGGAATGCCGGGCTTCAGGCAGCAGATACCACGGACAATAAGTTCTATGCGGACACCGGCCTGGGAGGCTTCATACAGTTTAATAATGAGCTCTTTATCTGTTAAAGAATTCATTTTTGCGATAATATGGCCGCTTCCGTCCTGCTGATGGCAGTCAATTTCCTGCTGGATTAAATGAATCAGCTCCTCGCGTATCCCTTCCGGAGAAGTGCTGATTTCATTCCAGAACGGCTGCTGGGAAAAGCCGCTTAAGTGATTAAAAAAGTTAGTGGCATCTTCACCGAAGGAGGGACGGGTCGTAATCATGCCCATATCGGTGTACACTTTAGCGGTGGAGTCGTTATAGTTGCCGGTACCAAGGTGCACATACCGCTTGATGCCGTCCGCTGTCTTTTTGACGATAAGCACAATTTTACTGTGGGTTTTCAGTGACGTAATGCCATAAATGACGTGAACCCCGGATTTCTCGAGGGTTTTCGCCCATTGAATATTATTTTCTTCATCAAAGCGTGCCTTCAGCTCGACAAGGACCGTCACCTGTTTACCCTGTTCCGCTGCTCTTGCCAGTGCAGAAATGATGGGGGAGTCCCCACTGACCCTGTAGAGGGTCTGCTTAATGGCTAAAACGTCCGGGTCGTCGGCAGCTGAGGAAATAAAGTCGATAACAGGCTGAAACGATTCGTAAGGATGGTGCAGCAAAATATCCCGGTCACCGGAAGCGTCAAACACATCGGAATCGGCAATCAAATCCTCCGGCGGCTGGGGAATAAGCGTTTCGTACACCAAATGTTCCCATTCCGGCGCGAGTTCATCGCAGAGCGGAAATAAAAAGGTTAAATCGATCGGCCCCTTCAATGTATACACGTCGTCCGGATGAATCTCGAGAGCTTCGAGCAGAAACTCAAGAATGTAGTCATCCATCATGCCGTGCTGGCATTCCAAACGAACGGCGGCTCCCCATTTGCGTTTTTTTAATTCCTTTTCAATTTCCCGCAGCAGATCGCGGGCACCTTCCTCATGAATCGTTAAATCCGCGTTCCTGGTGATCCGGAACGGAGAAGCACTTACGACAGTAAAACCCCTGAAAAGAATCTGGATAAATTCAGCCAGTACCTGTTCAAGCAGAATATACTCCCGGCTGCCGTCGGATGATGGAAGCACGAGGAAGCGGGGAAGCACTCCGGGCACCTGGACAATGGCAATGCTCTCTTTTTCATCGCCGGCTTCTTTCTGGAGCCGGACAGCCAGGTTCAGGGACTTGTTTAAAAGCATGGGAAACGGGCGGTAGGCATCTACAGCCATCGGGGTCAGCACCGGCATAATGCTGGACATGAAGTACTCCTGTATATACTCATACTGGCCGCTGTTTAATTCAAGCGTCGAAAGAAAGCGGATGTTTTCTGAGGCTAACAGCGGAACAGCCTTTTCCGTAAAAAAATGGTCCTGCAGCCGCACAAGCTCTGAATTTTTTTCGGTGATGGCCGAAAGCTGCTGCTTTGGTGTGAGTCCGGCTTTATTTTCAGGTTTATTGAATCCTGCTTTCACCTGGTCTTTTAACCCTGCCACCCGGACCATGAAAAATTCATCCAGGTTGGAGCTGAAGATGCCTAAAAACCGCAGGCGCTCAAGGAGCGGATTGTTCTCGTCGAGCGCTTCTTCGAGCACCCGCTCATTAAACGCAAGCCAGCTGATTTCACGGTTGTTATAATATGCTGGGTTTTCAAGGTCAATATGTGTCTGAGTCGTTTCGGTCATGGTAGAATCCGCCTTTCTTTACACCCTGGTCACTCCTGGGCCAATTGTATCAACGAAATGTTAAGTGCATGTAAAGATTCACGAAAAAAGCATTGTTCAGCGGGAAATAGCAGAAACCGGCGATTGTTCATGGAAGTGAAGCACAATCTCGCGGTTGATCATTTTTTCCAGGTGTTTTTTATACTTATCTGCTTTGGCTTCTTCAAAAGTGGAATTCATGCCTTCGCGGCAGTATATATGGAAATGAAGCTCTTTGCCTTCTTTTTCAACGCCAAGCCCGGAAACGATATTGCGGCGCGTACGGTTGAGCGAGTAAGAGAATTTTAAAATGCTTCCAAGAAATTCGAGCCGTTTTAAACTGTTTTTCTGCATATACGGCCGGAACGGCTTCGCGAACTGTTTAAACATCGATTTAGATTTGAAGGAGGACACAAGCGACATGGCGATTCGTTCCTCATGCGTTATGCCGTCGATGGAACGGTTGGTTAAAATGTAAAAGGTATGCTGGCTGCTTGCCTCAGAGCTGATGTATTCCCCGATATAAAGAACCTGGGCCGCACGGTTCAGCAGGCGGTGGTTGTCTTCATGCAGGTAGGATTTGGGAATATACGGCTCGAGGCTGTTGTACATCGAAGAAGCAATGTTTCCGACCTCGTCCACATAGTCCGGGTTGATCTCGAATTCCCGGTTCAGCTGGTAAAAGCTTTCCTCGATCACATCCGGAAAATGAGGGTACATTTTATCCCGGAGCAGCTCTTCAAACAACAGTCCGTCACGGAGGCCCTTGTTGCTGATTAAATAGTAGGAGGCATCGATATGTTTATAGAGCTGGGAAATGATCCGGACCGCCGGAATAATGACGTCCGCCCGGTCTTTGGAAAGCCCTTCGATATTTTCCCGTTCGGATAAGCTTGATTTTTCAAGAAGCTCCATCGTTTCGGCAATATCGTCACAGGTCATGGAGTACTGATGCAGACCAGCCAGAGGATAGTTGATGGAAGCCTGATGCACGAGCACCATGTTACGGGAGCTGCCGCCGATACCGACAACGGGGAGGCTTTCACCTTCTTTTTTCAGCCAAGACACCTTTTGAAACTGTTTTTCAATCCATTTATTCATCTGCTTCAGGTTACTGGAGGTGATTTTATCATCGTTTGGCAGGAACTTCTGTTTCAATGTAAGGGCGCCGAAAGGAAAGCTGTGGGTACGTACAAGTTCCCTGTTTTTAAACATGGTCACCTCTGTACTGCCGCCCCCGATATCAATTGTGATTCCTTCAGAAAGGCTGGTGGAATTCACCACTGCAAGATACCCGTAGGAGGCTTCTTCCTCGCCGGATAGAACACGGATGGAGAAATCGATGCGTTCTTCAATGTAGTCGAGTACTTCTTCACGGTTGGAGGCGCCGCGGATGGCTGCAGTAGCTGCAGCATGAATGGTTTGAACGTTGTGAAAACGGAGGACTTCTTCAAACTGCTGCAGGGTATGCAGAAGGATATCCCGTCCTTCCTGGGTAAGCGCATTCTGGTCGTCGATATGATTGCTCAGGCGGGCGACGATTTTTAAATTATGAAGCTCGCGGTAGCCGCGTTTTTCATCCATTTCATTAATCACGAGACGGATCGAGTTGGAGCCTATATCAATAACGGCAACTTTTTCTTTCGCTTGAAACATCTTCATCATTCCTTAGAATTGGATTTAATTTTGTTTAACAGCTTTACTACTAACTATCATACAAAGAATAACCATGAATTGTATACACGATTGAGCAAAGAAGATTTACAGAAGCGAAAAGGTTTTGTATACTTTTCCTATCAATAAATCGTAACGGTTCTTAATTGTTTTTGGAAAGAAGGAGGCTTCCCGGTGGAAGATTCAACAAATACGCTGCTTGAAGTGAATCATCTGTCCTTTCGCTACGAGTCAGAGCTCGTGCTTGACGATATCAATATGAATATAAATTATGGAGATTTCGTAGGCCTGGTCGGGCCGAACGGCTCGGGAAAATCTACGCTTGTCCGGGTTCTTTTAGGCCTGCACAAGCATTACAAAGGAGAAGTACGCTGGTTTGGGACACCGGTACGCCAATTTCACCAATGGCCAAAGATCGGCTATGTGTCTCAAAAAGCGAATCGTTTTAACGCCGGATTCCCGGTGACTGTATATGAAGTAGTAGCTATGGGGCTGTACGGTAAAAAGGGGCTGCTCCGGTTTTTGAATCGTAAAGACAAGCAGCGCATTCACGAAGCCCTCGAGCAGGTGGATATGCTCGGCTATAAAAAGAAAAATATGGGCAGGCTTTCCGGGGGACAGCAGCAGCGGGTGTTTATTGCACGTGCCCTTGTGAGCGACCCGGAGGTACTGATTTTGGACGAGCCGACCGTCGGGGTGGATGCTGCATCCGCCCAGGCATTTTATGAGCGGCTGAGTCACTGGAACAGGGAGAAGGGTATTACTCTTATTCTCGTTACCCATGATGTAGGAGCAATGACCAAATACGTAACGAAAGTAGCCTGTCTGAATCAGCAGCTTCATTTTCACGGAACGACGCGGGAGTTTGAAGAAAGTGATCTCGCCGGCACATACGGGCATGACGTGCATATTATCCATCATGAGCACGATCACCATGCAGGAGGAGCCTGATGATCTTTCTGGAATTTGATTTTTTAAGATATGCGCTTATCATCGGCCTCATGATCGGCTTGATCGCTCCGGCTGCAGGCGTGTTTGTGGTGGTAAGAAAGACGCCGATGATTGCCGATGCGATGTCGCATACAGCGCTGACCGGCATCGCTTTTCATCTTTGGCTCGCCTCTTTCTGGGTATGGCTCAGCGAATGGAATCCTCTTTATACCGGTATTTTATTTACGTTCATCGTTTCGTTTGTAATTGAATATCTGCGCCGGCGGTTTCAAACGTTTCAGGAGCTTTCTATTCCGGTAGTGATGGCTTCAGCCATTGGGCTCGGAGTCGTATTTATTTCTCTGGCAGATGGTTTTAATAATGATTTGTTTAACTATTTATTTGGAAGCATTCTTACGGTGAATGCCGCAGACGCAGTGGTGATTGGTGTTATCTCTGCCGTATCGCTGCTGTTATTTCTGCTTTTTTATAAAGAATTATTGTTTCTGGCTTTCGATGAAGAACAGGCTGCCGTAAACGGCATCCCGGTACAGAGAGTGAATTTATTATTTGCCGGCATCGCGGCGCTCATAGTTGCTTCTTCCATATCTATTTTGGGAGTGCTGCTCGTTTCCGCTTTAATTACCCTGCCGGCAGCAGCGGCGCTCCGGGTCGCTTCCACCTTCAAAAGCATGTTTTTATATGCTGTGATTTTCGGGGAAACAGCCGTTCTGGCCGGCTTTTTTGCTTCATATTATTATGATCTGAGCTCTGGCGGCACAATCGCAGTCATTTCATTTCTTATATGGACGGTCGTTGTGCTGGCCGAGAAAACCATTGGACTGATACGTCAACGTTCATGGGAAGAAGCGAAATAGACGGACAAAGCAAATCAATAGCACAGAAAAGCGATCCTTGTGTAAAATAAAGAATAGAGAGTGACGGCTATGTTTGATATTAATTTTGTGGAACGAAGCATTATAGCAGCGGTGTTGATTGGACTGACAGCACCTTTGATCGGCTCGTTTTTAGTCGTGCGCCGGTCCTCGCTTATAGCAGATTCTCTCGCTCACGTCACCCTTGCCGGAGTGACGGCAGGAGTGCTCGCCGGTAATCTGCAGGCTTTTTGGGATATCAACCCTTTATACAGCGGCTTTTTATTTGCGTTTGCCGGCTCGTTGATCATCGAACGGGTACGCCACACCTACGGGGGCTTCCAGGAGCTTGCCGCCCCGATTTTAATGGCAGCAGCGGTAGGCTTAAGCGCCGTTTTCATGTCTATATCCGCTGACGGAGTGACAGAGTGGTACGGCTATCTGTTTGGAAGTGTCGTTTCCGTACAGATGGAAGACCTTTGGTTTATCGGATTAATGACGATTGCTGCCCTCGGGCTGCTTGCAGCGTTTGGCAGGGAATTGATGTTTCTTTCCTTCGATGAAGAAATGGCAGCTGCTGCCGGCATCCCGGTTAAAATGTTCAACGTGCTGCTTGCTGTCCTGCTTGCGATTGTTATTTCTGCATCGATGCAGGTGGTCGGCGTGCTGCTTGCCGGGGCATTGATTACGCTTCCGGCAGCGGCCGCGATGCAGTGGGCCTCCGGCTTTAAACGAATGCTCCTGATTGCTGTTATTATCGGGGAAGCCTCCGTGGCGGCTGGTGTGACCGGATCCATCTTTTTTGGCATTGCTTCCGGAGGAGGCACTGTAGTGACAGCTGCTTTTATACTTTTTGCCACTTTAGTTCTCAGAACATGGATCAACTGGAAAAGAAACAGGAGGCTTAAATATGAACGTCACCAAAGCGCTTAATATTATGAAAGAGCAGGGATTTAAATATACAGCCAAGCGTGAAGAACTGCTCCAGCTTTTTTCAGATGAAAAACGCTATTTGACAGCGAAGGAAGTATTGCAATCCCTGCAGAAAAATTACCCGGGAATGAGCGTGGATACCGTCTACCGCAACCTGTCCATATTTGAGGAAATGGATATTCTCGAGATGACAGAGCTTGAAGGAGAGATGCATTTTCGTTTTTCCTGTTCAACAACGGCCCATCATCACCATCTTATCTGTCTCGAATGCGGAAAAACGAGAGAAATTGAAACGTGCCCGATGGACTGGTTGAATGAAAACGTTGACGGCGGCTTTGAAGTGACGGGGCATAAGTTTGAAATTTATGGGCTTTGTGCCGAATGCAAAAAAGCCAAACAAAAGGAAGCAGCCCCGGCGTAATCAAAGAATCAGTAATAGCACAAACGCAAAAAAGGAGCTCCACCCATCATGGGCGGAGCTCCTTTTTTGCGTTGAAAGCTTAGTTTGTCAGTTCTTTTTCTTTAGCTTCCCGTTCTTTTTCTGCTTCTTTGGCGTAGTGCTCTTCAGCAATTTTATCGACTTCGATCTTCAGCTCTTCCACCATGGTTTCTTCCGGAACCTTCCGGATAATTTCTCCGTGGCGGAAAAGAAGGCCTTCGCCTTTTGCACCGGCAATACCGATATCGGCTTCTCTTGCTTCGCCGGGACCGTTAACGGCGCAGCCGAGCACGGCTACTTTAATCGGAGCTTTAATGGTGGAAATATATTCTTCCACGTCATTGGCGATACTGATCAAATCGATTTCAATACGTCCGCAGGTCGGACATGAGATAAGTGTAGCTGCGTTGGATGCGAGGCCGAATGTTTTCAGCAGTTCGCGTCCCACTTTTACTTCCTCTACTGGATCGGCACTGAGGGAAATACGCAGTGTGCTTCCGATTCCTTTACTTAGAATAGCACCGAGTCCGGCGGAGCTTTTAACCGTACCTGCGAATTGAGTGCCTGATTCCGTGATTCCCAGGTGAAGCGGGTAGCTGAATGCCTGAGCCGCTTTTTCGTAAGCTTCAACAGCCAGGTGTACGTCTGAAGCTTTCATCGAAACGATGATATCGTAAAAGCCGAGCTCTTCAAGGATGGAAATATGGTAGAGAGCACTTTCGACCATTCCGTCTGCAGTTGGATATCCGTATTTATCAAGGATCCGTTTTTCAAGAGATCCGGCGTTTACGCCGATACGGATCGGAATGCCTTTGGCTTTGGCTGCCTCAACAACCTCTTCAACTTTTTCCCGTTTTCCGATATTGCCGGGATTGATCCGGATTTTATCAGCGCCGCCTTCGATAGCCTTCAGGGCCATATTATAGTCGAAGTGGATATCGACAACGAGCGGAATGTTGATGCGCTGTTTAATTTTCGGAATTGCTTCAGCATCCTTCATCTGTGGGCATGCGACGCGGACAATCTGGCATCCGGCTTCTTCAAGGCGGTGGATTTCTGCGACGGTCGCTTCCACATCGTGGGTTTTTGTGGTGGTCATGCTTTGTACTACTACTTCATTACTGCCCCCGATCGTCACATTGCCTACTTTGACTGCTCGGGTTTCGCTGCGGTGGGTTATTTGGCTCATGTATCCATTCGCCCCTTTATATTGGTGAATTTATTTCGTGCCTCGTCTAATGCAACAACAATGGTTGATAGTGGTCTATAACACAACGTAATTGTATCAGTGGGTGTATACTCTTGGCAAGCAGTTGCTTCTAGAGAGCGGAAATCAGAAGTACATAAGCCGGCATTTTGTAAAATGATGAGAAACTTACGAAAGAGTGCGGAGGATGTAACTTTTCCCCCGGACTTACGACTATAGATGCGACGAATATAAATATATTGGTCATAAAAGTATAAGATTGGAAATGAAAGGGCATAAGAAGGAGAGTTGAGCATAATGAAGTGGTGGCAGCAGACATTAGCAGCCGGGGTAGTTACGTTAGGGGTTCTTGGGGTGAGCCAGGAGGCGTCAGCAGACGCTGCAGCAGGAGATGTAACGGTGACGCTCGGCCAGGACCTGTCTTCAGATCAAAGAAGTTCTCTGCTTGAAGAGATGGATGTGACTGAAGGGGAAGTACCGGTCGTGGAGGTCACAAATGAAGAGGAATACCAGTATCTCGGAGATTATTTAAGCAGCTCTGAAATTGGTTCACGCGCGCTGTCTTCTGCAAGGATTACTGCAGTTGAAGACGGGGAAGGAATTGATATTGAAACGAATAAAATAGATACAGTTACAGAAGGAATGTATGCGAATGCGCTGGCGACAGCGGGCGTGGAGGATGCAGAGGTTTATGTGACCGCTCCGTTTGAGGTATCCGGGACGGCCGCGCTGACCGGGATTTTAAAAGCTTATGAACAGCAGAACAATGTCAACATATCCGAGGATCAAAAACAGGTGGCAAATGAAGAGATTGCCAAAACATCTGAGCTTGGCGAAGATATCGGTAAAGAAGAAGCAACAACACTGATTACTCAGATTAAGCAGGAAATAAATAACACGGAAATTAATAATACGGAAGATATCCGGGTCATCGTGCAAAATGTTTCAGGCGATATGAATATTGAACTGAGCGAAGAGCAGACGGATGAGCTTGTTTCCTTATTCGACCGGATGCAGAACTTAAATATCGACTGGTCGCAGATGGAGAACCAGCTTGATAAAGCTTCAGAAAACATCGACAGCTTTGTGAACAGTGAAGATACGCAGAATTTCCTTTCGCGCATCGTCGCTTTCCTTGAACAGATGCTTGATTCCGTCCAGGGATGGTTTAACAGCGACTCCGGGGAATCGGCATAATATTAGAAATATGAGAAGAGGCCGTGGGGCCTCTTTTTTATGCAAAGAAGACGCTTTCAGCTGACAACTGGCAGACAGAAGAGTTACAATAAATGTGAAACGATTACGGGTGTTTACGCGTATATAAGATTACCAGGCTTTTACGAGCCACAATAATTAGTGATTACAGAAGTTTATGGAAGGGAGTATATACAATGGAATGGTTAGCGAACCCGAGTGTAGGCTTTCTTGTCGTTTTTCTTGGGACGATGTTTTTAATCTCAGAGTTTCTTGTTAAGTCCAAAAGCTTATTTTTTATTTTGGGAACAGCTTTTATGGTCTTATTCTTTTCCTATCACCTTGAAGGGGCAGCCGGTATCTGGGTGCTTGTATTATATGCAGCCGGGCTTGGGCTGATTCTGCTTGACGGCAAGCTTATCGGAGACGGGACTGTCTCTATTGTAGGTCTCCTTTTAATGGGAGTATCAATCGCTGTGCCGACTCCTACTATTATTTACGGGATACTCGTTATTTTCGGCTTTTTGGCCGGAGCCATAGCAGCGATGTTTTTCCTGAAGGTATTCCCGCGGCGGGACCTGTGGTCGAAGCTGATGCTTAAGGACAGCTTAACGAGCGAACAGGGCTATAACTCGATTAATCAGACGTATGAAGGACTGGTCGGCAAAACGGGGACCACCGTTACTCCCTTCCGTCCGACTGGTACGATTGATATTGAGGGGGAGCGTTACAGTGCTACAAGCGGCGATCAGTGGCTGAATGCTGAGGAAGAAATTGAAGTAATGTCTGTGGACGGGACGCGCATCCGTGTCAAACGTCTCGAGACGGCTGTCAAAGAACAGTAATTTCCATATTAAAGGTTATTCATGAAAAAAGAGGAAGCTGCGGCTTGCTCTTTTTTTACGGGAAAAACTTAAAAGTTAAATAACTTTGGGAAAAATTAATATTTCCTTTACAAACTACTCAATTTACTTTAAAAATAGATTGGGTGCGGCAAAAAACTGCCAAAATTCATAAAGCGACTAAGGGGATGTAGAGTTTGGATATTCAAACGATTTTGTTTACTTTTTTTGGTGGTTTGGGGATATTCCTGTTCGGAATTAAATACATGGGCGACGGTCTGCAGAAAATTGCCGGCGACAGGCTCCGGGATCTTCTGGATAAATTCACCTCCAACCCATTCATGGGTGTACTGGTTGGAATTATCGTTACTATACTTATTCAATCAAGTTCAGGAACTACAGTACTTACGGTCGGTCTCGTAAGCGCCGGCTTTATGACGCTGCGGCAGGCGATAGGCGTTATTATGGGAGCGAACGTCGGAACAACGGTAACGGCGTTTATTATCGGGATTAAACTCGAAGAATATGCTCTTCCGATTATATTTATTGGTACAGTACTGATCTTTTTCTTTAAAAACAAAAAAGTAAACAACATAGGACAAACTTTTTTCGGCTTCGGGGCCCTGTTTTTCGGGCTTTCACTTATGGGGGATGGAGTAGCACCGCTCGAAGAACTGCCGGCATTTAACGATTTAACCATCAGCATGAGTAACAACCCGCTTTTAGGATTGCTGGTAGGGGTCGTCTTTACAGTAGGACTGCAGAGTTCCTCAGCGACGATCGGACTGCTTCAGGAGCTGTATACGCAAAATGCGATATCACTGGATGCTGCGCTGCCGATACTTTTTGGGGATAACATAGGTACAACTGTTACAGCAGTCATCGCGGCTATAGGCGCTTCTGTGGCAGCAAAGCGTACAGCCTTGACGCACGTTATCTTTAACTTGATTGGCGCAACGCTCATCCTTATTCTGCTTGTTCCTTATACAGCCTTCATCAGTTTTCTGCAGGATGCACTTAATTTAAACGAGCCGATGACGATAGCTTTTGCGCACGGCATATTTAATATGTCGAACGTAATTATACAGCTGCCGTTTGTCGGGGTGCTTGCCTATATAGTAACCAGGCTTGTCCCCGGAAGTGATGAAGAAATTGAATACAAACCGAAGCATCTGGATCCAAGCTTTATTTACCAGTCTCCTGCAATCGCTTTGGACCAGGCGAAGCTTGAAACGCTGCGGATGGCTGAATATGCAGGCAAGGGCCTTAGAAAAAGCGAAAGCTACCTGGAGACAAAAAATAAAAAAGACGCTGAAAAAATTGTGCGTTATGAAGAAGCGATCAACAACCTTGATAAAGACATTACAGATTACTTGATCGGTATTTCTGCACGCTCCCTGTCTAAAGAAAATTCACGGAAACACTCAGTGGTGATGGACACCGTCCGTGACATTGAGCGTGTCGGAGACCATATGGAAAATGTGATGGAACTCGTGGACTATCAGCTGACCAACAAAGTGACGCTCTCAGAAGAAGCGTATAAAGACTTGAATGAAATGTTCACGCTGACGATCAGCACGTTTAACCGTGCTGTTGAAGCACTTGAAAAAGATGACTATGAAATTGCCCAGCAGGTTGCCAGACAGGAAGAAGATATCGATAAGATGGAGCGGAAGCTGCGTAAAAAACACATACTCCGCTTGAATGAAGGACGATGCTCCGGCTCTGCAGGTATTGTGTTTGTCGACATGATCAGTAACCTCGAACGTATCGGCGACCATTCAGTGAACATTGCCGAAACGGTACTGGACGACCGGGAAGTTTCATAAGAAGAGAAAAGAAGGAGGCGGTCCTCCTTCTTTTTTATTGATTATATAAAGAGAAAAGCGGCTATAGAATAACAATACATCTGCAAAGGGAGGTACATATGGAACTGATTTGGTATTTGCTGGGGATTGCCTGTTACGCGCTGGCGCTTGTCGCGGTTGTATATCCAATTCTGCCGGGCGGGATTTTTCACGCAGCTGCTGCACTTATGTTTGCACTGGGCTACGGATTTTCGGATATCGGTGTTGTCTACTGGGTGATTCAGGCAGTCATTGCTGTGCTGCTGTTTGTAATTGATTACGCGGCTAATTACTATGGTATTCAACGGAGCGGTGGTACAAAATACGGCATCTGGGGGAGCCTGATCGGCCTGGTCGTCGGCCCGTTTATTATTCCGGTCGCCGGTATTCTGATCGGCGCGCTTGCCGGAGCTGTTATCGGGGAGCTGATCGGCGGCCAGAAATCGTGGAAGCAGCTTGGTAAAATTGGTGTAGGGTCTGTCGGCGGATTTGTCGCAAGCGTTGTTATAAAAGGCGGTATATTGCTAGTGAATGCCATTTATATTATAATAATTCTTGTTTAAAGAAATACAAAAATCTGTTTGACGCGTTTTTAGGGAAATGATATAGTAATTACTGTCGTAAAAACGGCAGTAACACATTCCGCAGTAGCTCAGTGGTAGAGCAATCGGCTGTTAACCGATTGGTCGCAGGTTCGAATCCTGCCTGCGGAGCCATGGCGGCGTAGCTCAGCTGGCTAGAGCGTACGGTTCATACCCGTGAGGTCGGGGGTTCGATCCCCTCCGCCGCTACCAATATATTTACATACTCATACGGCGGTTGTGGCGAAGTGGTTAACGCACCGGATTGTGGTTCCGGCATTCGTGGGTTCAATTCCCATCAACCGCCCCATTTTTTTGTCTGTAATGCTTTTAAGGACCCTTAGCTCAGTTGGTTAGAGCAGACGGCTCATAACCGTCCGGTCGTAGGTTCGAGTCCTACAGGGTCCACCACTTTAAGAAGAAGTGGGTAAATATGTATCTGGAGGAATACCCAAGTACGGCTGAAGGGGACGGTCTCGAAAACCGTTAGGAGCTTTACGGCTCGCGAGGGTTCGAATCCCTCTTCCTCCGCCATAATTATTATTTTAAATGTTAATTTTTATATAACTGCGCAGCAAACTTTTCCGGTTAGGACGGAAAAGTTTTTTTATTTTGAAGGCAGCTCCGGCCGTGACGGGCCCAGTCAAGAACAAAGCCGGTTTTGATTACCTGGTTTTGACGGGGGCAGCGAAGGCTGACGAGATTTTTATGTTTAAAGAAGAAGCATAAGGGAATAATCAACCGTGGCAGGCTTTCTAGTTGATTACAGCAGAAAGCCGATTTGAAAAATAAGAATTGTTTTGGTAAGATAAAAGTAGACTAAGTGTAATTTTGTATACTAAATTATCGCAAAGTCACTTTGAACAAATCACCAGAACTTTCAAGGAGGGCATTTTGTATGAGTACACATCAACTACCAGATCTACCTTACGCACCAAACGCATTAGAGCCTCATATCGATGAGCAGACAATGAACATTCACCATGATAAACACCATAACACGTATGTAACAAAATTAAATTCAGCCTTGGAAAATCACAGCGATCTTCAAAACAAAAGCGTTGACGAACTGATCAGCGATTTGAACGCTGTCCCTGAAGACATCCGCACCGCAGTAAGAAATAACGGCGGCGGTCATTCCAACCACTCCATCTTCTGGAAGCTTCTCAGCCCTAACGGCGGCGGCGAACCAAAAGGCGAAGTGGCAGATGCCATTAAGAGTAAATGGGGAAGCTTTGACAAATTTAAAGAAGAATTCGGCGCAACAGCTGTCGGACGTTTCGGTTCCGGCTGGGCGTGGCTCGTATTAAATAACGGCGAGCTTGAGCTTATGGATACGCTCAACCAGGATTCCCCGATCATGGAAGGGAAAACTCCTCTTCTCGGTCTCGACGTCTGGGAGCACGCGTACTACCTGAAGTATCAAAACCGTCGTCCGGATTATGTAGCAGCATTCTGGAATGTTGTAAACTGGGACGAAGTTGAAAAGAACTATCAGGCGGCTAAATAATATATTTAAGGATCCGTTCCCGGAATTTGGGAACGGATTTTTCTGTTTAGGTAGAGAGCAGAAGTTCGGCAGCGGCTTTTTTCTATGCTATACTTAATTGGAAACAAGCAAACTTACATATATTAAGAGAGGGATTGCGTGTGGCTTCCAGAAAAAATAAAAAACCTTCCATTCCTTTTCGGCTGAACGTTCTTTTTTTCGCTGTTTTTATATTGTTTTCGATATTAATCCTGCGACTTGGATACGTGCAGATCGTTGAGGGTGATACGTATGAAGAAGACGTAAATGAAACGGCCTCCACATCGGCGAGCCGGGTCGATGCCCCGCGCGGAATTATGTACGACCGCAATGGAACTGAGCTGGTGGATAATAATCTTATTCTGACTTTAACGTATACGAACCAGAGAAGCTATGAGGATGAAGAACGCCTCCAGACGGCTGAAGAACTTGCTGAGCTGATTGAATTTGATGAAGAGGAAACAGACCGTGAGAGCATGCCGGAAAGAAATTTGCAGGACTACTGGCTTTTAACGCGTGAAAAAGAAGCGGAGGAGCTTGTCTCAGACAAAGAAGAGCAGCGGCTCATGGAAAACGATAAAGATCCATATGAAGTGCAGCTCGACCGGATTACAGAAGAACAATTGAATGATATCAGCGACGAAGAGCTGGAAGTTGTAGCTATCTGGAGTGAAATGATTTCGGGGTACTATGACTCGCCGCAGCGTGTCAAACGGGATTTGACAGAAGGCGAGGCTACAGCGATCAGCTCACGCCTGGATGAACTTGAGGGAGTGGATGTAACCAGGGACTTCCGGCGCGACTATCAGTACACGCAGGCCTTTCAGAGCCTTTACGGGAATGTAGGGTCAATCCCTGAAGAAACCGTAACCGAGTTTCTGGCCAAAGGGTATCAGCGTTCCGACGAGGTCGGCCAGAGCTTTCTCGAGGAATACTATGAAGACACGCTCAGGGGTAAAAAAGGAACCGTCAGCGGTGAGGATGATGACGCCGAGGAAACGAATAATGGAAGCCGCGGCAATGACCTCGTGCTGTCGATTGATATGGATCTGCAGCGGGAAGTACAGACGATAATTGATGATCAGATGGGGCAATCGGAGGGAGCGTTTCCGAACGACGAGCAGGCCTATGTGACCGCGATCGACCCGAATACCGGGGAAATACTTGCCATGAACGGATATGATGATCAACTCGGGAACGTAACAAACACGTTCGAGATGGGGTCAACGATCAAGCCTGCGACAGGCATGATCGGTCTTCAGGAGGAAGTTATTACAGAAAATACGGAAATCAACGACACGCCGCTGGAACTTCCAGGGGGAGTGGATGTTAGCTCTTCCCATGATATCGGCACTGTGGACGTTGTCGGTGCCATTCAGGAATCATCTAACGTGTTTATGTCTGAAATTGCCATGAGGCTAATGGATTACGAACGTGGAGACGGTGCAAATTTTGATTTGGATAAAGTGGACAATTCCTACGATACAATGCGGGATTATTACAGCCAGTTTGGGCTGGGGGAAGAAACAGGAATCGATCTTCCATCAGAGGCTACAGGGCTTGACGGAGGAACAGGGGCCCCGGGAAGCCTGCTGTACTTCTCATTTGGTCAGTTTGACACGTATACACCTCTGCAGCTGGCCCAGTATTCTGCCACCATCGCTTCCGATGGCCAACGGATGGAGCCGCACCTGGTAAAAGAAATCCGTGAACCTAACCGTAATACCGATGAAATGGGAGCGGTGCTTCACCAGTTTGAACCAGAGATGCTGAACCGGGTTAATATTGACAAAGAATACTTTGATATCGCCCAGGAGGGCATGTACGATGTGGTGAACACGGATTTGGGGACAGCAGACAGCTATTTCACGGATGTAAATATGGAAATTGCCGGGAAAACCGGTACGGCTCAGCGCAGTATCCGCAGGGAAAGCGATAACGAATTAGTAGAGGTGAACAACCAGACCTTTATTGCCTATGGACCGTATGAAGATCCGGAGATCGCCATAGGCGTCGTCGTCCCCAACGTTTATGTTGATGATGAGGGTGGGCGTTCGGGTATCGCCAACAGCATCGCCGCCGACACGATGCAGGCGTATGTGAACCTTAAGGAAGAACGTCCAGGCGCCGGAAGCAGCGAAGACGATGCTGAAGGTGAAAATGAAGAAGACGGCGAAAACGCAGGAGACGAGGAAGAGTCCGGCGGTGACGAAGAAGAACAGTAATTCTGTGGGGATAAAGGACTGCGCCAAGTCGTTATGTTCTTGAAACTTTTTACTGATTTGCCGCTTTTACAAAAAATCTTCTTAACTTTCCTGAGAAAAACTAACATCACAGACTTGAAGCACAATTAGGAATCTGATAGTATTACTAAGTATGAAAAATGTACGAAAGTAGGGAGGGAATCACATGCGTGTACAAATAACGCTTGCCTGCACAGAGACTGGTGACCGTAATTACATCACCAGCAAAAATAAACGCACAAACCCTGAGCGTATTGAGTTGAACAAATATTCTCCTCGTTTAGGAAAGCACACTCTTCATCGCGAAACGAAATAAGCAGCAGGAGATTACATCTCCAGCTGCTTTTTCTTTTGTCTTTAAAGCATTTTACGATGAAAAAGACATGAAAGGGGAAGACAATTGAATAAACATATGCTCCGGCAGCAGGTTAACAGCGCGTATCAAAATCTTTCCGGGAATGACCGCCTGAAGGCAGAAAAAAAGATTTATGAATACTTATTCCAATGGAGCGGCTGGAAACAGGCGGAGACGATTGCAGTGACTGTTTCACTCAAAAATGAGATAAACACCGGCCCGATTATTGAGACTGGATGGCAGCAGGGCAAACGGATGTGTGTCCCTAAAATAGAGCCTGAACAGCGCGGAATGGATTTTTATGAAATACAGGCATTCGGGGAGCTCGAGCGTACTATCGGTCAGATATACGAGCCTAAAAAAAACATTTGTCCCCTCGTACCTCCGGAGCAGCTTGACCTTGTTCTTGTGCCTGGTCTTGTATTTAACAGGCAGGGCTACCGCATTGGATTCGGGGGCGGATACTATGACCGCTTTTTAAAGCGTGCGGATTTTTCTACGGCAGCCCTGATTCATCCTTTTCAGCTTCAGGATCGTATTCCGGTGGAAGCGCACGATGTGCCGGTACAAACCCTCATCAGCAGCCAAGGTCTTATTCATGTGGAGTGAAGCGGTTCTCGGTTTAGTGTTCGCACTGTTTTTGCTGGTAATTTGGCGAAAGCGGTCATTAACGCTTGCCGCAACGGTATCAGCCGGAGTGCTCGGCACGCTTGTTTACACGTGGACAGGGTGGCTGGGAACGGCAGCCCTTCTCACTTTTTTTGTGAGCTCGACAGCCCTGTCACGTTTGAATAAACAGGAAAAGGAACAGCGGGACAGCTGGCAGGTAGGGGCGAATGGAGGGCCGATGCTTATGTTTGCTGCTTTGTTCAGTGCCGTATCGTGGGAAGGGTTTTTAGCCGCTGCTGTTGGCGCAGCGGCTGCATCAAATGCGGATACGTGGGCGTCAGAGGTTGGCCGCCGGTTTGGGGACAGGCCGTTTCACGTGCGCAGCCGAAAACGGATAGAAAACGGTTTTTCCGGAGCGGTTTCCGGGGCAGGAACGCTGGGGGCTTTCGGCGGCGCTTTTCTTGTGGGGGGAAGTGCCTATTTCATTTCTTCAGAGATGAACGACTTTATGCTTATCGCTGTAAGTATAGCTGGTGTATGCGGCTGCTTTATCGATACGTTTCTCGGAGCTTATGCAGAACGGCTGAATCGTTGCAGCGTATGTGGGTCCTATACGGAAGACGAGGTCCATCACGGAAGGAAAACTATTCACGCCTCGGGCATTTCATGGATGACAAACAACGCTGTGAACGCGTTGAGTTCTTTTGGCGGCGGTATGGTGGTTATAGTGCTTTACATTATTTCTTTCTTTTCCTTTTGATTTCGCCTTTAGCGGGAGGTTGCTATAATAGAAGGAAGAAAGGTGGCACAATTACATGCGCTGGACAACGATTTGTTTCGACCTGGACAACACCCTTTACGATCACGAAAAAGCTTTTCAAAAAACAATCAAAGCTGTATTTGTTTCTATCAGACAGCAGCTGAATAAAGAAGCTCCGTTCGTTCATGAAGACAAGTGGTTCGAGGTGTTTAAATATCACTGTGATTTGTTTTGGCAGGAATATGAGGAAGGCATTCTTACGCAGGAGCAGTACCGGATCAAACGGTATGTAGAAACGATGCACGCGTTCGGGCTCCCGGGCTCCGGCCGGAAAGCTCTCGAGTTTCATCAGGAGTACGAGCAGCGGCTGCCGGAATTCAGCGAACTGTTTGAGAGTGTACCTGGTTTGTTGGAATCGCTCGCAAAAAGCAGCGTCTGCCTCGGCATTATCACAAACGGATCAGAGAAACTGCAAAAAGAAAAGTTTTATCGGCTTCAGCTTGACCGCTGGATCGACCACCGTCATCTTTTTATATCTGAAATGGCCGAAGCACCGAAGCCGAAGACGGCAATTTTTGACGAAGCGCTGGAGCTTTTGGGCAGCCGGAAAAAACGGGCGCTGTTTGTCGGTGACTCGTGGGCCCACGATGTAGAGGGTGCGGAAAATGCAGGATGGGAAGCTATCTATGTAAACACCCGCGGCGAGGAAGCAGGGCATTCGTCGAATACAGTAAAAGAGTTTAGTGAATTTAATCAGGCAGCCTCATATTTAAGAGAAATAGTGGAAGAAGGACGGCGTTCGGATGTCTAAACGGGAAGCTCACCAGTTTTGGAAATTTACAGAGCAGCTTATGGAGGAAGAATCTTTCCGCCTGATTGATGTCGGCCCGGATCGAAAGCGGATATGGCTTCAGGGGGATGTCGACGGACAGCCGTGGATTGTGCGCATGGCGAGAGTGGAATATGAACGGCTCGGACGGCTGGAAGACGACAGGCATGAAGCGGAGAAAAGCTTCCACGGGTGGAGGCGGCGGCTTGCCTTAAGAAAAGCAAAATTTGCGAACGTATATATTACTTCTTATCCTCCGGCGGATATGACAGAACCGATGAAGAGCGGAGACCGCGAAGCCCGTTCCTTTTTATTCGCCGATGACAACGGGCGGGGTTTGGCGGATGCACCTCCCGCTGTCAGTACGTATCTAAAAACCAATGAATGGACATGGGGCGGCCTTGAAGAAGAGCTCGAACCCGAGGAGCATGAACAAAGAGCTTCCTTTTACCGCCGTCAGGCAGAAAAAAAGCAGCGGGAGCTTGAACAGCAGGACATGTCCTTTTTTTCCAGCGGTAAGCCGATTGTGACCTATACTGTGCTGGCGTTACTTGCTGTGATTTTTTTAGTGCTGGAACGCTCGGGAAGCAGTATGAACGTCAACACCCTCATCGAGCTTGGCGCGAAATATAACCCGGGAATTGTAGACGGAGAATGGTGGCGGCTCGTTAGTGCCATGTTCCTGCATATTGGTTTTCTGCATTTGTTTATGAATAGTCTGGCGTTGTTTTTTATTGGCGGCATCACGGAACGTATTTACGGTACAGCGCGCTTTATTATAATTTATTTTGCTGCAGGCGTATTTGCATCAACGGTCAGCTTTGCTATGAATGAACAGGTGTCAGCCGGAGCCAGTGGCGCTATCTTTGGCTGTTTCGGAGCCCTTTTATATCTGGGGCTTGCTCATCAGCGGCTGTTTTTCCGTACGCTTGGCATGAACGTGCTTGTTATTCTCGGGATTAACCTGGTATTTGGATTTACTGTGCAGGCAGTGGATAACGGAGCCCATATTGGCGGTCTTGTCGGCGGCTTTATTGCCTCCGTCTTTGTGCATCTGCCGGGACATCGCTGGCAGTTTGTGCGTGTAGGAGCATTTGCGTTTTTTGTTTTGGTGTTTGCCGTCTTTTTTGCGATAGGTATGTACCGGTGGAATTAATCAAAATACGTAGTAGAAAAACGCCTTTCGCTTGCTATAATGAAAGGAAGCAGGATAACTATGGAATCCATGACAGAAATCCGGATGTGGCTTCGCACGGTCGGAGCCTTCATCTATACGAAAAATCGTTTAATGGATTTAGATTTAATGGAAGAAGAGATCAGAGAGGCCTATAACAACGGACTTTTGGATGTCAGGATGTATCAGACTGCTTTGTTGACGATAAAAAGAGAACGACGAATCGAACAGGAAAAGGGGTAGACAAATGGCTGAAAAATACGTAATCGGAATCGATATCGGCGGCACCGCGGTAAAAATGGCACTATTTGACCAGAACGGCGGCATGCAGCACAAATGGAGCATTACCACCAGCAAGGAAGAAAACGGAAAATACGTGCTCGATGAAATTGCAGCATCGATTGAGCATGAACTGGATGAAAAAAATATTCCGATTACGGAAGTCGCCGGCGCCGGCGCGGGGCTTCCCGGCTTTATCGACATAGAAAACGGTATTATTGAATTCGCAACAAACATAGGATGGAAGGATTACCCGGTCGCGCGTATTCTCGAAGAAAAGCTCGGTTTTCCCATCGCGCTCGATAACGATGCGAACCTGGCAGCGGCAGGCGAATATTGGAAAGGAGCCGGCACGGACGTCCAGGACATGATTTTTATCACGCTTGGCACCGGGGTCGGAGCAGGTATTGTGCTTAACGGGGATATTGTGAACGGCAAAGATAATATGGCTGGTGAAATTGGCCATGTTACCGTAAAACCGGAGGGAGGCCGGCTTTGTAATTGCGGCAAACGTGGCTGCCTGGAAACCATTTCTTCGGCAACAGGTATGGTACGCGGAGCCCTCGAACATATAGACGAAGCAGAGGGCTCTCCGATTTATGATGTGCACCAGCGCGGAGAAGAAATTACGACCAAGGATTTGTTCGCCTATGCCACGTCCGCTGATCCGTATTGTGCCGGGGTGATTGACCACGCCATGTATTATTTGGGACTTGCCGTCGGCAATATTGCAAACACCCTGAATCCGGAGAGAATCGTGATCGGAGGCGGAGTGGCCGCTGCCGGAGACGATTTACTGCAGACGCTGCGCGCTCATTTTGATATGTTCGCGCTCGACAAAGTAAAAAGAGGAACGGATTTTGTCATTGCCGATCTCGGAAACGACGCCGGGGTGGCGGGAGCCGCATGGCTGGCTAAAAATCATTATATGAATAACTGAGATAGAAAAAATGATTGTTAAAAAGGGGCTAAAAACATGGAAAACTCCCGTGTGGAACGTGACTTTTTAGGAGAAAAGAGAGTACCTAAAGATGCTTATTACGGGATTCAAACGTTGAGGGCAAAAGAAAATTTTCCAATAACCGGCTATCCGCCGCACACGGAATTAATTAAAGGATTCGGTTACGTAAAAAAAGCAGCGGCTACTGCCAACGCGGAAGTCGGCTTTCTGAATGAATCTATTGCCGAGGCGGTCATAGAAGCAGCAGACGAAGTGATCGAAGGTAAATTTGATGATCAATTTATCGTAGACTCCATTCAGGGCGGAGCAGGGACTTCCTTTAATATGAATGCCAACGAAGTCATTGCCAACCGCGCCATCGAATTACTGGGCGGAGAAAAAGGGGATTATCTGCGGGTAAGTCCTAATACCCACGTAAACATGGCTCAGTCCACCAACGACTCGTTTCCGACAGCTATTCACATTTCGGCGCTGCGTCTTTCGCAGGGACTTGTAAGTGCGCTCGATAATTTGATCGAAGCGATGGGAGAAAAAGAAGAAGAGTTTGACAATGTCATTAAAATGGGACGTACACATCTGCAGGATGCCGTACCGATCCGTCTCGGCCAGGAGTTCGGTGCCTACCGCCGGGTGCTGATGAGAGACCTGCGCCGCATTAAGCGGTCAGTGGATCATCTATATGAAATTAACCTCGGGGCCACAGCTGTCGGCACAGGGCTTAATGCGATGCCTGAATATATTGGCCGCGTAGCGGAAATTCTTGCTGAGCAGACTGGGATGCCGTTTTACAGTGCCACTGATCTTGTGGATGCAACGCAGAATACGGATTCCTACACCGAACTGTCAGCGGCACTCAAAGTACATGCGATTAACCTGTCCAAAATGGCGAATGACCTCCGGCTGATGAGCTCGGGACCGAGAACCGGCCTGAATGAAATTAACCTTCCTTCCCGTCAGCCGGGCTCCTCGATTATGCCGGGGAAAGTGAACCCGGTCATGTGTGAATTAATCAATCAGATCTCTTTTCAGGTCATCGGCAACGACCATACGATCAGCCATGCTTCGGAAGCTGGCCAGCTCGAATTGAATGTAATGGAGCCGGTGCTCGTATTTAACCTGCTTCAATCCCTTTCGGTGCTGCAGAATGGTTTAAAAGTGTTCCGGGAATTTACCATTGAAGGACTTACAGCCAATATTGAACACTGCCGGAATATGGTAGAGAGAAGCGTAGGCATCATTACAGCCATCAACCCGCATGTGGGGTATGAAACAGCTGCGAGAATCGCAAGAGAAGCGATTGAAACGGACCAGAGTGTACGCTCGATCTGCATCGAACGGGGGATATTGTCGGAAGAAGAGCTCGATGAAATTTTGGATGCCAAGGAAATGACCAAGCCGGGTATCGCCGGCTCACGATTCATGTACGGCGAGTAACAGCTGGCATGAAAATTCGCGGGCTTTCCTATCAGCGCGGCGTGTTTTTCTTTGGAGCTTCTTTTATCAGCAGAGCCTATGTTGGCAGTGAAGGAAAGATACACGCCGAACTGCTTCCGCTTTCTCTGCGGTCTTACTTAAGAGTGGGGGCAGTGGTGACAGGTGCGATGCCTGTCTGGTACAAACTTACAGCCGCAGCCTGGCTTGCAGCGGCAGCTTTTCAACTGCTTCCTTTATATTCATTTTTATTGTTTGTCATGGGCACTCATTTTATTTTTCCGCGGCAGCTCAAAAAGTTTCACGGCGCAGAGCACAAAGTCTTCAGCTTCACCGAGGTGCCAGAAAAAAGCTCGTGGAAAAGAGTGGG
This sequence comes from Marinococcus luteus, assembly GCF_900106595.1. Taxonomy (GTDB): domain Bacteria; phylum Bacillota; class Bacilli; order Bacillales; family Marinococcaceae; genus Marinococcus; species Marinococcus luteus. The sequence goes on along the minus strand of NZ_FNNC01000001.1, from coordinate 888,128 downwards.
AAGGGCATCGATTACAAACCGTCACTGCTCCACCAACATTGTGTTTATATACTTCGTTTTGTTTCTTGTAATGGCGTCTCCGGTTTACATTATTTCTTCTCCGGGAAATGTTTTTATAGCTGTCAGCGCTTATGTATCATTGCCGATGGCTTTTGCGGCAGAAGAAGTGCTTCAGCGGCACTTTGCCGGCAGCAGAAATACGTGGCTGAAGCCTTCGTATTGGCTTCAACGGAATATTACATGTTCTGTGCCGGAGAAGGTACACGTTCAAACTGCGATTACAGCGTTTCGTATGCTTGCTGAACGTGAATTCCCGCACCGGACCGGAAGAACACGAAAGGAGCAGTTATCTATGGCAATTGTTGATGTGACAGTTTCTCCTGTAGATAAACAGGGAACCGGGATGTCGGACACAGTAGCAAAAATTCAGGACGTGCTTGAAAAGCACAATGATAAAATTGATATTGAAATGACGCCAATGAGTACGCTTCTCGAAGGAAATATTGGCGATCTGCTTCAGGTCGTCAGAGAAATACACGAAATACCTTTTCAGGAAGGCTATCAGCGTGTATCAACAAATATTCGTATTGACGACCGCCGTGATGCAGAAGGCAAGCAGATGAAAAAGAAAATGGAATCAGTACAGAATGCACGAAAGCAGTAGTCAATACGAAAGCCGGCAGAACCAAATCTGCCGGCTTTACCTATGTTCTGGGTAAGAAAGAACTTCATAAACAGAGGCTCTCCAGTCTGCGGAATAAGATACCTGCTTGGAAAACCCCAGGCGGTGGCGGGCAGTGAATTTGATTTCACCGTTCCCGGATTCTTTCCATTCGACGGTGCCATCAGGCATCGATACGGCACCAGATTCAGAAGGGGCTTCAATATAAATATTTTCGGCATTTCGGATCATCCATTTTACATCCAGGGATCCAAACTCCTCATTTTGCTGCAGAAGCTGAAGCTTTAAAAGCCCGGCAGCAAGTACCATAAATAAGAAAATGAATAAAAGAAAGAAAATGGTAGAGGGGAGAATAAAGCCTTTACGAAGGGAAGAGCTTCTTCGTCGCTGTATGATAGGAAAGAAATGATTGAATATACTGACCATCATTTAAAATCACCTCCACATCTGCCCCGTAGTCTCCTGTCTCCACAAAAAAAGCAGAAGCTCCCTGAAGCATGATTTCAAATCCTTCGTTGTCCACCCGGCGTACGACCCGCCCGTTAGACATAAAATATTCGTACGTATTCTGTCTGGATTCAATATAAAACCGTTGCTTCTCATAGGTTAACGATTGAGCAGTCTGCATGTCTTCCTCCATTTGCTGAACGAATAAGCGTGCTTCGGTATCGGGAGCCGGGACATCAGTTAAAAGCAGACTGCTGAATTTAGCGGCGGCCAGTGCCCACAGACTGAACAGCAAAAGAGTAATAATCATTTCAGGAAGTGTGACCCCTTTATTGTTTTGGAAGCACGTAAACACACTGCTCGTTTCGGCTCTCTTCGATCGAAGTACATACTTTATAGCCTTCCTCGTGTTCTTTAATGTGAACATAGATCTTTCCTTTCGAATAGGAGGCAGCAGTGACTGCGGCAGAAGCAGACTGATGAATGCGCCCTGCTTCCTTTTCCATCACATACAGCTGCTCGTAATACAACTGCTGGCTGTTCCAGTTCTGATAAGTCTGATGGAGAAGGGGGAGCATAAATAGAGTGACAGCGAACAGAAGCGAGAGGGCGCTGACGGCTTCGATCAGTGTGAATCCATTACGAAGATGTCTCAACTCGGAGCCGCCCCCTTCCGATTTGAAATATAAACCGGTACGACCGGGACGGGCCGTGAAGGGATATGGTGCCAGCTTTTTTAATATTTCCTTTCTCCGTATAAGACAATTTATGAAACTGCAGTTTAGATGCAGTAGGAGCAAAAAAGCCTTCGGGGATAGTACGCTGGATTAAAGGTTCACTGCGGTCGTTTCCTATAAGGGCATAGTAGCTCTCATCTTCCTTCCAATCGAGACGGGTGGAGGTATGGTGGGTATAAGCATAATGCTGGCTGTAAACGAGATCAGCCTGGAGCTGCTGAACGAAATGGTCTTCACGGCTACTCTCATAGGCCGAAGAGAAATGAATAAATGGAACAGCAGCAAGCACACTGAAAATGAGCAGTACTACAATAGCCTCCGGGAAGGTATAACCCTTTGAACTGAAAAGAGACATCAGGAGCCTTTACTTACGGCTCCGTTGTTATATACAAGCGGAGTGTTGTCCGGGCAGGTGGTCGTTTCTACATAGTCAGCTTCAACAAGATCCTGAAGGGAAGATGGCTCGCTGCCGTATTCAACCTCATAAGCAGCGGCCTGCGTTTCTAAAAGCTGGATGGTGGCGTCACATCCTTTGGACTGGGCAACCTGGTTGTTTGTACCGATATTCGGGATAGCAATTAAAAGAAGCACAGTAATAATGAGCAGTACAATCAGCATTTCCACCATAGTAAAACCTTTATTGTTTTTAAGCATATGTTTTTTCCTTTCTGGAAGGGCGGGATTGGCGAAGCAGCTGTAATAAAGAAGCAATGTCTTCTTCTTTATGCATTTCAAGGTCCGTCAAGCGTTTTTCAAGTACTGAGATTCGTTCAGAAAAATAATCGTGAGAGGTTTGCATGGCTGGTCACTCCTTTTACTGGATGGAAGTAATCATGTGGTACATAGGTAAAAATACTGCAGCGAAAAGACTTAAAATCAGAATGCCGACCGAGAAGAAAAGAATGGGCTGGGCTGTCATGGTCACCCGCTGGATGTCTGTTTCGAGTTTATGCTGCGTCTGGCTGCTGTATTGCACAAGTACCTGGCCGAGTGCTCCGATAGACTGCCCGTACTGCACTGCCTGTCCGAGGCTTTCAAGGTACCATGGCCGCCGGAACGTTTCCGGCAGAGGAGTCCCGGCAGCGAGCATCTGTTCGAGACGCGCCCCTTCTTCCTGAATCAATGGGGAATGCTTCTGGTTTTTTAACACCAGGCAGCTTTCGGAGAGAGACAATCCATTTAACAGCAGGTAGCCGAACTGTTCAGCGAAAGAAGCAGTAGTTCTCATAGTAATAAACGGACGGAGAAACGGCAGCCTGGTCCAAAAAAGAGCTCGCGTCGAGGCTGGTTTCGGGCGGACAGCGAAAGCGTAAAATACTCCGAAACCAATCAGCAGAATAAAAGCAAAGGCAAAAAAGAAAGGGGCTGCAGAAATCATTTTCATCACCATTCTGGTATAGAAAGGGAGCTCCATGCTCAGTTGTTCAAACAGTTCGAGAAACTGTGGAAAAAGATAGCGGACAAATACGTAAGCGAGAATAATCAGCAGCCACAGAAGAAATAGCGGGTAATACAGAACTTTACGGAAGCTGCTCCAGGCCTCCAGCCGGCTCATGTAATGACCGCCCGCTGCAGTTAATCCTTCGGAGAGCCGCCCGGACTGCTCCGCGAAATAAACAAAAGCAGCAATGTCAGAGGGGAAATGGTGTTCAAGTAAAAGCTCATGCAGCTCCCGGCCGCTGCGAAGATGTCTTCGTATGCTGCGCAGGGAAGCAGTGACGAAAGCCGGCTGCTCCCAGGAAAGCATCTGTATGGATTGATCCAGATGATACCCGCTGCCAAGCAGCTCACCCAGCTGCTGAAGAAATAATGCTTTAGCTTCCGGCTTCCAGCTTTTTTTAAACGGCTTGCTCATGCCTCGGCCCCGGCAAAGGCTTCCTTGCCGAACAAGCCAAGCGCATACCCCCGCCTCAGCTGCTCATTTATCCGGGGCGAATCGAGTGGTTTATTGGAGTGAAGCATGGAATGGATGTCCTTTTGGGTGGAAAAATCAAATAGGGCCAAGCGCCCGGGGCTGGAAAGAGAAGTGGTGGGAATAAGCCGCTGGTGGGCAACGAAGGTGGTTGTTTCAAGGAGATCCGTTTTCGAAAGGCCAAGGTCGAGCAGTCTGCGGAGGACCCCGAAAGTGCTGCCGGCATGAAGCGTAGTGAGCACAAGATGGCCGGTGAGTGCGGCCCGCAGTGCCAGCTGCGCTGTTTCAGCGTCACGTATCTCCCCGATCATAATAACGTCAGGATCATGCCGCATGGACGCTTTCAGAAGAGATGCATACGTAAGCCCCGCTTTTTCGTTGACCTCGGTTTGGATGCAGCCGGGTACCCGGAGTTCTATGGGGTCTTCAATTGTAATAATACGCTGCGACTGGGAGGCAAGCAGATGCTCGAGCATGGCATAAAGGGTGGTGGATTTTCCGGACCCGGTGGCTCCAGTCAAAAGAACCAGTCCTTTACGGGAGTTAAGCACGTCTTCGAACGAGCGTGTAGTTGTGGAAGTTAAAAACAGCTGAGGGAGGGTAAACTGAAAAGTCTGCGGAAGAAGCCGGATAGAAAAGCTTTCCATACGTTCTGAAGGCATGGTGGAAAAACGGAGATGTACAGGGGGATGAAGCGAGCGATACGTAAGAGAGCCGTCCTGCGGACGCCTTCGTTCGCCGATGTCCATACCGGCTCTGAACTTTAAGTGCGTAATAAGCCGGTGGGCGAAAGCTGCGGAATACGTATCTGAAAGTTCAAGGCGTCCATGGATGCGAAAATAGAGAGAAGCTTCTGAATAAGACGGCAGCAGATGAATATCCGACGCACCAGCGGCCGCTGCCTGATGGATCAATTGCCGTGTAAATGATTCGATGTTGGTCAAGGCCTCACCTTCTTTCTGAAAAGTAATTTTATTATATGGCAAAACAAAGGAATAATCTACCATTTTTTTCAATGTATTAATTTTTTGAAGAAAGCGTAACGGAAGCAGCGGTGTGATAAAATAAAAAGGATTGCCGAATATTCCTTCAGGAATTTAAAACCAACTTGACACATAAGAATTATACGGATAAAATTGACCATAATAAAATGACCAGTTTACACACGTGGATAAGATAAAGCTAAAAAGAAAATTATTTTGTCCTTAGAACGATAAGATTGCAGTTAAATTTATTTGTGAGGTGGAGAGAGTGCAATTGCAGGTTACGAATAGTCCTTTTAGCCAGGAGCAGGTAGATTTACTGAACCAGCTCCTGCCGACATTAACAGAAAATCAGAAAATTTGGTTAAGCGGGTATTTGGCTTCGCAGGCGACTTCAGGCGCTGCACCAGCAGCTGAAGCGCCGGCTGCCCAGGAAACGGCTGGCCCCCAGACGTCCCAGGCGGAGACGGCTTCCAAGGAAGTAACCATTTTATTTGGCTCCCAGACCGGTAACGGTCAAATGATTGCAGAAGACAGCTCAAGAAGGCTGAAAGACCAGGGCTACAATGTAACTGTAAGTTCGATGGATGACTTTAAGACGAAAAATATGAAAAAAGTGGAAAATATATTAGTCATCGTAAGTACGCACGGAGAAGGCGATCCTCCGGATAACGCTATTTCCTTCCATGAGTTCCTGAAAGGGCGTAAGGCTCCGAAACTTGAAGATGTCCGTTTTTCCGTACTTGCGCTTGGGGACACCTCCTATGAATATTTCTGCCAGACAGGCAAAGATTTTGATCAGCGGCTTGAAGAGCTTGGAGGCACCCGTCTGTATCCAAGAGTAGACTGTGATGTTGATTTTGACGACGATGCTGAAGAATGGATCCAGGGCGTTCTTTCGAGCCTGAATGAGCTTCAGGAAGAAACAGTGCAGGCAGCAGCCCCTGCAGGAGGTGCCGCGCCTGCAGTTCCTGCCACGGAACAGCCGTCCTACTCAAGAACTAATCCGTTCCGGGCGGAAATATTGGATAATATTAATTTAAATGGCCGGGGCTCAGTAAAAGAAACCCGTCATGTAGAGCTTTCACTTGAAGGATCAGGCCTGACTTTTGAGCCCGGGGACAGCCTCGGCATGTTTCCGGAAAACGATCCGCTTCTGGTTGACCAGCTGATTCGCGAAATGGACTGGAATCCGGAAGAAACAGTAGTGTTGAATAAGCAGGGTGATATCCGCTCGCTTCGTGAAGCACTCCTCTCTCACTTTGAAATTACAGTATTAACTAAACCTCTGCTTGAAAAAATGAGCAAGCTGACAAATAATGAAAAACTACAGGAGCTGCTGGAAACAGAACATGCGGATGACCTGCGCACCTACCTTGAAGGACGGGACCTTTTGGATCTGTTGAAGGATTATGGTCCATGGCAGGGCGGAGCTGCAGACGTGGTGAGTAATTTACGGAAAATACCGCCGCGCCTGTACTCGATAGCAAGCAGCCCATCCGCCAACCCTGATGAAGTGCATTTAACAGTAGGGGCCGTTCGCTACGATGCGCATGGCAGAGCACGGACAGGTGTCTGCTCCGGACAGTGTGCAGAACGCACGGAGCCGGGAGATACGCTGCCTATTTATATTCAGCACAACCCGAATTTCAAACTTCCTGATAACCCGTCTGCCCCTGTTATTATGGTAGGACCGGGAACTGGGATTGCACCGTTCCGCTCATTTGTTGAAGAACGTGAAGAAGTGGAAGCGGACGGCAAATCATGGCTGTTCTTCGGAGACCAGCATTTCCGGACAGATTTTCTGTATCAGACAGAATGGCAGCAGTGGCTTGAAGAAGGTTCGTTATCAAAAATGGATGTAGCCTTTTCGCGGGATAACGAAGAAAAGGTATATGTCCAGCACCGTATTCTTGAAAATAGCGGAGAAGTTTATCAGTGGCTGCAGGATGGCGCGTTTTTATACATCTGTGGAGATGAAAAGCGGATGGCCCATGACGTGCATGAAGCCCTGGTGACAGTGCTTGAAAAAGAAGGAAATATGACCCACGAAGAAGCTGAAGCGTTCATGCTCGATCTGCAGCAGCAAAAACGCTATCAGCGTGACGTATATTAATAACTACCGGGGAGGAACCAAACGCATATGTCAGAATACAGCAGTTTAAAAAACATTCAGGATGCCCCGTTAGACGGAATGGAGCACTTGAAAAAAGACAGTAACTTCTTACGCGGTACGCTTGTTAAAACGATGGCAAACCCTATCACTGCGAGCATTCCGGAAGCAGATGGAAAGCTGATGAAATTTCACGGCAGCTACATGCAGGACGACCGGGACCTGCGCAATGAACGCCGTCAGCAAAAGCTTGAACCGGCTTACCAGTTTATGCTCCGTGTCCGCCTCCCGGCTGGTGTCATTACGCCGGAACAGTGGCTCACAATGGATGAAGTGTCGCATAAATACGGGAACGAAACTCTCCGGCTCACTACCCGTCAGACGTTTCAGATGCACGGGATTCTCAAATGGAATATGAAAAAGAACCTGCAGGAAATTAACGCAGCTATGATGGACTCGATTGCCGCCTGTGGGGACGTTAACAGAAACGTTATGTGCAATGTGAATCCGAATCAATCCGATGTGCACGGGGAAGTTTATGAGTATTCTAAACAGATTAGTGACCATCTGCTGCCTCGCACGACGGCTTACCATGAAATATGGCTTGATGAAGAGAAAGTAGCGGACAGCAAAGAAGAAGTTGAGCCCATTTACGGGGAAACGTATCTCCCAAGAAAATTCAAGATTGGCGTGGCAGTTCCGCCATCCAACGACATTGATGTTTTCTCCCAGGACATCGGCTACATTGCTATTGTGGAGGACGGGGAGCTGCAGGGTTTTAACGTATCTGTCGGCGGCGGCATGGGAATGACGCACGGCGAACCGGATACCTATCCGCAGCTTGGCCGCGTTATCGGCTATGTGCCAAAAGAAGAAGCGGTAAATACAGCAGAAAAACTGCTGACGATTCAGCGCGATTACGGCAACCGTTCCAACCGGAAAAACGCCCGTTTCAAATATACGATTGACCGCTACGGGGTCGAATGGCTGACAAGCGAATTGAATGAACGACTTGGCTATGAAATAGAAGCTGCCCGTCCATATGAATTTGAAAGCAACGGAGACGAGTACGGATGGATCAAAGGCAACGACGGTAAGTGGCATTTCACCCTGTTTATTGAAAATGGACGGATCAAGGATGAGGAAAACTATCAATTGATGACCGGCCTGCGGGAAATAGCCAAAATTCATACTGGCGATTTTCGAATGACGCCAAATCAGAACGTTGTCATATCCGATATTACGAGCCATAAAAAACGGCAGATCAGCCAATTGATTGAGGATTATGGTCTGACAGACGGAAAGCATTATTCCGCTCTCCGCCGCAATTCCATGGCCTGTGTTTCCTTTCCGACCTGTGGCCTCGCCATGGCGGAAGCAGAGCGTTATCTTCCATCGCTGGTTGATAAACTCGAAGTGATGCTTGAAGAGCAGGGCCTGCGGGATAAAGATATTATTATCCGCATGACGGGATGTCCAAATGGCTGTGCCCGTTCAGCGCTCGGAGAGATCGGCTTTATCGGAAAAGCACCCGGCAAATACAATATGTATTTAGGCGCAAGCTTTACCGGCGACCGCCTGAGCAAGCTTTACCGGGAAAACATCGGGGAAGAGGAAATTTTAAGTGAACTCGAACCGATGATTGGCCGTTTTGCGAAGGAGCGTTACGAAGGAGAGCATTTCGGGGACTTCGTCGTTCGCGCAGACTACGTGAAAGCAACTACAGACGGAACAAATTTTCATGATTGATAACAACGGGGGAACGCGTAAGCGGCTCCCGTTTTTTCTATGAATTTAAAAGAGATATTTTTTCCTCCGTGCTTTCGCTTTCAGGGTTGTATCCTGTTTCCATGTGCCATAAGATGAAATATAGTGCGATAAAATAATTATACGCAAGGTAATAGAACTATGCAGGAGGCCGTCATGAGTATAAGAATACGAACCGTAGAAGCAGAAGATATCCCCAGTCTCGCAGAAGCCATGCAGACGTATATTGTGGATCATTACGAGCATCCGGACCCCGGTATCGGCAAATTAAAAACGTTAATAAAAAAGCTTCTGGCCCAACCGGAAATCGGTATCCAGTTTATTGTGGAGCATTACGGCGACTTGATCGGTTTTGCTACCCTGTATCAGACGTTCAGTACCCTTCAGGTTAAAAAAACAGCGATCTTAAACGATCTGTATATTGACCCCGAGTTCCAGGGGCAGCATTATGGTAAAGAACTTCTCGAGTTTGTCCTTTCTTACGTGCAGTCGGAGGATTTTGCCGGCATGGTGCTTGAAACAGACCGGGCCAATAAAAAGGCACGCAGACTCTACGAATCGCTCGGCGGGGCTAAAAGCGCATGGACACATTACGAATGGGAATTTTAAAGGAAGAAAAAATATTTTACTCTGATAAAGTTTGAGCAGACTAAAGGATTTATGCTAAAATCTTCTTTGTGCGTTTAACCTGTATACATGTACATAAACGATAAAAGAAGAGAAACGAGGGAAACAAAGTGGAGTACGCAGTTATAGTTTCAGTCCTGGTGCTGATTGCGCTAAGCCTCTTCCGGCTGAATGTCATTCTTGCATTGATGGGGGCAGCGGTCACTGCAGGACTGCTGGCCGGCCTGTCATTTATTGATTCCATTGAATTGCTCATATCCGGTATGGGTGGCAGGGCTGATACCGCCCTCAGCTACATTCTGCTCGGTGTATTTGCAGTCATGATTGGCTATTCGGGTATTACAGGGTTTTTAGTGACGAATCTGGTGAAGCTGTTAAAGAATAAACGGGCGGCTTTGCTTTTAACCATTGCAGGAGTGGCCTGTTTATCGCAGAATCTTGTGCCGGTACATATTGCCTTTATCCCGATACTTATACCTCCGCTTCTGCATTTATTTGATCATATGAAAATCAACCGGCGGGCGGTGGCCGTGAGTTTAACCTTCGGCTTAAAGGCGCCATATATGCTGATACCTGTCGGCTATGGACTGCTTTTTCACGATATTATTTTCGAAAGCATGAATGACAACGGCATGAACATTGCTTTAGACCAGATTTGGCAGGCGATGATTATTCCAGTAGGTGGTATGGTGATCGGCCTGCTGATAGCTGTGTTCGTTACGTACCGCAAAGATAAAGAAACGAACACCGGAAACATAGACGTTACGGAAGCAGAGGCTTCCTTGAAGGACACGAAAAAATTTCAGTGGTCGCATCTGTTAACACTGATAGCAATTGTATTTGCGCTGCTAGTACAGGTATGGACAGAATCATTGGTAATTGGTGCACTGACGGGCATTGCAGCTATGTTTATTTTCCGGATCGTTCCGGTGAAAGAAGCCGACCAGACGGTGAATGACGGCGTTCGCATGATGGGAATGATCGCCTTTGTAATGCTGCTCGCCTCCGGTTACGCGACTGTGCTGAAGGACACCGGAGCAGTAGAGCAGCTAGTGGCAGTAACGTCTGACACTATTGGAGGCAGCCAGCTGTTCGGAGCAGTGGTGATGCTTTTAACAGGACTGTTGATTACAATGGGCATTGGCTCTTCATTTGGGACGATTCCGATTCTTGCCGCATTGTTTGTGCCACTGAGTGCCTCACTCGGCTTCTCTCCGCTTGCCACTGCAGCTTTAATCGGCACCGCGGGGGCAATTGGGGATGCGGGCTCTCCGGCTTCCGACAGCACGCTTGGACCGACAGCCGGCCTGAACGCCGATGGACGCCATGATCATATTTGGGACACATGTGTACCTACATTTCTACACTTCAACATTCCGTTGTTTATCTGCGGACTGGCCGCAGCATTTGTTCTGTAGCAGTCCTGCAGCAGAGACATTGCAAAATTAAGCCAAAACAGGTAAAGTGAAACATGAATAAATAATGTATGTTTTATACGAACGATAGAAATTTTTAGACAATAGTGCTGAAAATAAGTCGTTAGACTCACAGGAAATGAAACCCAGGGAGTCGTCTCAGGCGGCTCCCCGCAAAAATTTAATAAACAGTTAATGATGCAGGATCGTTAGACAGTTGAGCTAAACGATAAGCTACAAAGGATATTTTTCCTCTGTGGCTTTTTTTATGGTTTTATAAGCCTTCGTTTCTCCCGGGAAGACCGGAAGAGCGAAAACAAAACAAGATAAGGTTTGGAAGAAAGGGAGAAGAATGTGATGTCAGAAGTGAAGGAAGTACAATCAGCGATAGCTGGATATATTGGAAAGGTTTTGAGGGAAAGCTTTGGAAAAGGCCCTATCTCAGTACATACTACGTGGGCGCCGCCTTATTTTTGTGTCCATATCCGTGATTTTTTGGTACCAATGGAACAAATTTTAATTCAAAAAAACGAGGGCGGGAAAGTGGAAGAGTTGAGAGAGATGCTGATGAGCGTTCTCTATGCTGATATAAAATCAGAACTCGAAGCGGTTACCGGGAGGGAAATACTCGATATTTACACAAACTGGAACCTCGATCAGCGCTCCGGAGTAATTTTCGGTACAGTTGATGCGCCTGCAGAATCCGGGGTTGTGGAAAAGTGGCAGGAAGAGTTAAACAGGGTCGTGAAAAGAGCAGGAGAAAACAAGGAAGGGCTCTCTGCTTTTGTGAATACAAAGCCTTTAAATCACCGCGTAGTACTGATTGAACGAACGAATGTATTAACTCCGGTAGAACGCCAGCTTCTTGAAGAAGGACATGCAGAGGAAATTGAAGCAGCAAAAACGAAACTCGTAAAAAGCATTATCGAAGAAACAGATTTACTGGCCCGGATGCCCCGGGAAGTGATCGATCCATTTATTATCTGGGATGTGGATAAAGACATTAATTATTTAATATTTGTCTGCAGCAGCAAGGAACCCGAAACAAAATAAAGCCGCCCTTTTTGATTAAAAGAGCGGCACCGGTGTTACAGGGAAGTAGGTTTGACGACAATTTCGTCTTTTTGGGCGGCGTATTCATGATACAAATGCTTTAACGGGTGCTTGGTGTTTGGCTGCCACGGTTTTTCCGGGCCGGTAAAATGAACAACGGCCGGCTTTTCGGCAGCGCTCATCACCTTTTTCCCCTGACGGGTGTCAGGTACAGCCTTCAGAAACATATCGGTCATTGTATTCCATTTCGGATGAAGCTCGAACCAATGGTTGTAAAGCACAGCGTTTAAGCCGTCCTGATCGTGATAAAGCATCCGGCTCTCGTGCTTTTGGATAAACTGTACGACCTGATCGGTCACCTGGTGTTTTTTCCAATTCGGCACCTGGATCATCATGACTCCGGAATTGAAATATTTAGCTTCCGGCGGCATGAATAAATCGTCGTTGCGGTAAAAACCGCCGAAGTTTTCTGCTGCGGCAATAACCTGGCGCCGCAGGGGAATCTTCCACAAAATTGTAATGTCTTCCTGGATGACGGTATCGCAGTCGATATACAATACCTTGTCTACATCCGTAAACAAGTACGGAATGGATAACCGGTAATAGGCAGCATTGGTAATATGATAGGAATGTTTGTGATTTGCCTGAAAAAGATTTTTATATTTGTTTGTGTCGATGGCGTGAAAAACGACACGGGATTTAAAATGAGCTCCGAGCTGCTCGAGCATTTGCTTTTGGTAGCTGCTCCAGCCGGTTTCAATAACGTGAAATTCGATTCTTTCCGGCTTCGTGGTGTTCGTAAGCAGAGATGTAAAGGAAACAGCTGTGTGTTCTGCATAGTTGGCGTCAGCTACAGTCGTAACAATATAGGGAGAAGAATAAGACATAACAAGCACTCCTTCGTGGGGTAATAGTAATAATCTGTTTCAGTCACAGAAGCACCCGGTGCATGCCTGGAACTAAAAAGAAACAGCTGTCAGGCCTGGCTTTTTCTTTTCAGCTTATGATTAGCTCCCAATGGTCTAACTCATTGCTGCTGAAGCTGGTTATATTCAATTTTAAATACAGCATAAAAATATGCAGATAATTAACATATATCCTTAATACATCTTTTTGAAACAAAATAATGGCGAATTAACAAAAAATGGGCTGTTGGGACTAGGTTTAAAACAGTCTGGATGGAAGCTGCCTAAAAGAAGGTGGCAAAAATCATATATCGGGGTGATGGCTGCATGTTAAAGTGAAGTAGAACAAAATAGGGAAGGGGAGAAAATAATGGAAATGAGTGAGGTCACTGCCAAGCTGATAGAAGCAAAAAACCGGAAAAGAGCTACTTATCAGGATTTAGCGGAAGCTGTGGGCCGTAATAAAACCTGGGTTGCTGCTGTAATTCAGGGCCAGGCATCAATGGACGAAAAGGAAGCAGACGCGCTCATTAACTACCTCGAAGTTCCTTATGAAGAAATTAAGCATGAACTGGTGGCTGTGCCATACAAAGGTTCTCTAAGCGAAGACGTTCCGACAGATCCGCTTATTTATCGTTTTCATGAAATTACTCAGGTATATGGGACGACCTTGAAGGAAATCATCCATGAGGAATTCGGTGATGGTATTATGAGTGCCATCGATTTTAAAATGGATGTAGAACGTGAGGAGGACCCAAAAGGGGATCGGGTGGTTGTCACGTTGAACGGCAAATTTCTTCCATATACAAAGTGGTAAACGAGTAGATATGATAGAGCCGCTTTTCCATTTCAAAGGAAAGGCGGCTCTACATTTATGAAGCTTATAAGCAGATTAATCTACTACGGTTACTTCAACACTGCGGCGGCCGAAGGAATAAGCTTCGGACTTACTTGGAACGTGAACATCAATACGGTTTCCGTTTATCGCCCCGCCGGTATCCGCTGCCGTATAAGTGCCCATACCTTCAATTTGTACTTCAGAGCCGAGTGGAATAACGTCAGGATCTACAGCGATTACTTTCGCATTGCGGTTGGTATTTAAATTCACACCGGTAGCTGTAATGCCGCTGCAGCCTGCGCAGGCTGCTGTATAAGCAGTGGCTTCGACTGTCATGGACTCTCCGCCGGAGGTATCCTCAGAGCTGCTGCCTTCGGAAGTGGAAGCAGATTCTACTGCTTCATTATCACTGTCGTCCGCTTCAGAACTTTCTTCAGTGTTATTTTCACTGGAGCTGCTGGAGCTTTCCCCGTAAAGCGCTGCTTTTGTGTTCGGACCAATGACGCCGTCGACCGTAAGGCCTTCATCAGCCTGGAAATCACGGACAGCTGCTGCTGTAATCGAACCAAAAACCCCGTCTACTTCATAATCATAATATCCTTTATCATCGAGTACGGATTGGGCTTCGGATACAGAGTCATTGGAGTCTCCCTGGGCCAGCAGGCTGTCTGATGCGTCACTTACCGCTGGTGCTGCAAAAGCCAAAGCTGTACCAAGAACTGCGCCGCCGATCCAATGTGAAGCTTTCGTAGATTTTATCATGGTTGAAAAATTCCTCCTCGGAGAGTTTTAAATTTTTTATTTAATAAGCATTAAGGGTGAATGAACGTAAACAATTTAGTGTTGGATGCGTATGTTGAAATAATCTATCGCACGTTTGTAAATTTAACTTGAAGTGGGAGAACTTTCAATCTAAATAGGACGAATGTAATGTAAACGTAACAAGGCTAAGCTTTATGAAATATATGGGAAACTATGTGTAATATTTATAAAACCTTTATATTATAAGGGTTTTAAGGCAGTTATACTTAAAATTTCAGTAAGAAAGCGAACATAATGTTACAAATGAAAAATGTGAGAAAAATAACCTAATTTCGATATTTCGTGAGGAATGAACTAATTCTTAAAAATTAGTAAAGCCATAAAAATGCTGCAGAAGAAAAGTGGGGGCACGGAGAAATGAACTCTCAGCCAGTACAACAAAAAACCCCCTGAGTCATCAGGAGGTGTGCCGGAAGCTATGTGGAAAAACATAAATCGTGAGAAATTAGTTGTGCGTCAGTCGTTGCTTAAATGCTGGTAAAGTGTGGTTTTAAGTAAATCTGTCAGGACGGTCAGAGGGATATTGGACATCGACCAGCCTTTTTCCATGGCTTTTTCCTGTGTTTTGTTCCAAATATTGTCGTCTTCGGCGACATCAATGAAATCATGGCCGGCAAATGTAATTTTAATATTATGGTAGCTTGTCACCTGTTTACTCAAGGTTTTGTGCCGGGTAGCCTCGATCAGGCCTCCGTCGGTGAGCAGATACATGTAGTAATCGGTTTCTTCGTTTTTAGATGTCAGGCTGAAGCCGGGCTTTTGCTCTTTCAGATCAATCAAAAGCTTCCTGATTGATTCCATGTCTCTTTCCATAACCATTTTATCTTCCACCTTTTTTATACTTACTGAAATTATAATATTGGGACTGGCCTAAATGCCAGAAAAGATTTACGTACCCGGGTGCTTTAATAATGAGAATTGTCATACGTACCTGTTAAAAAAGAAGCCGGGAAACGCCGGCTTCTTTTTCCGAATACTTATTTCCAGACGTCTTCGGCAAGAGACACGACGTGGCGCACTTTCGCCCATTGCTCTTCTTCAGTGAGGATATTGCCTTCTTCGGTAGAAGCAAAGCCGCATTGAGGGCTTAAACCAAGTTGTTCAAGCGGTATATATTTTTCTGCTTCCTGCAGTCTGGATTTGATCAGCCCCGCATCTTCAAGTTCAGGGAATTTCGAAGTGATTAAACCGAGTACCACCTGCAGATCGCTGCGGTTCACATACTTTAATGGTTCAAAGCCTCCGGAGCGCTCGTCATCAAATTCCAGCAGGAGGGCGTCGACGTTTAATTTACTGAACATATATTCTGAAACGGCATCGTAGCTGCCGCTGGATGCATAGGTGGACTTGTAGTTGCCGCGGCAGACGTGCATATAGATCCGCATATCTTCAGGTTTATCAGCGATCGCTTCGTTGACGGTGTTTACAAACATGTCCAGCGTTTCTTCCGGGTTCAGGCCACGTGCTTCAAGGAGACCGCCGGAAAGTACGAGATCCTTGTCCTTTTCAGCGCCTAGAAATAAAGACCAGGTCGTATCATCAAACTGAAGGTGGCGGCAGCCGGCCTCGTACAGAGCCTGTATCGTATCCTTATACACCTGCACCAGATCGGAAAACAGCTCGGCTTCCGACTGATAGACATTTTTTTCTTCTTCGGTTACAGTCCGGAAAATAAACATGCTTGGACTTGGCACTGTCACGCGGGCGGCGTGCTCACCTTTCAGGCTGTGCAGGAATTCGTACTCGCGGACGACAGGATGGTCGCGGAAGGCTAATTTATTAACAACTTTGACCCCCTCGGCTTTTGTTTCCGTATTGTCGCTGAATACAAGTCCGTGGTCCAGTTTAATAAATTCTGCTCCGTCGACCTCCTGCATAAAATCGAGGTGAAACCATGCGCGGCGGAACTCACCATCCGTAACGACCGGGAGACCTGCTTCTTTTTGCTTTTCCACAAGAGCAGTAATTTCTTCGTTTTCAATGTCCCATAGCTCTTCGGCGCCTAATCCTCCCTCTGTGTACTGCTGCCGGGCTTTTTTGAGTCGCTCCGGACGGAGAAAACTTCCTACGTGTTCTGCGTGAAACGGTGCTTTTGTCAAACCATCCACTCCTCTGTAATATGTATAGATTCAGGAAGATCTGTATATATTTTTCCTACTAATAGTATATGGAAGCAGATGACGGTTTGTCTACAGAAACCCTCAGAAGCAGGCTGTGCTTCCAGGAAAATGAAAAGCGGCCCGTATGCGGTCTGTTAAGGGCGCCGCTGAAAGACAATCACCGGCTCCCCGAGGTCGTTTGTATGACAAACAGCATGGTAAGTGGAAAATAAACGGTAAAGGCCGTTAAAGCCTTTCAATTTGATTACAAAAGCGATATCTTTCATATTCAGTTTTTCTCCGGTGAGGGCGTAAATCGTTTTTTTCGGACGGAAGCTGTTGTCCATTTTGTCAGCAGTCTGCTTATCGATTTCCTGAAAAACGAGAATAGTTTTAAGCTGGCTGGCAAATTCGCCTTCTGCCTTTATGGCAGCGGCTTTTTTCTTTCGCGCCCGGTTGAGCGCAGACGGTTTTTCCACGGGGGTCATTATAAGATTCCTCCTGACAATAGTTTAACTGCTTTTCTTTCCATACCCCGGAAGCTGTGTGATTCAATCCCGCTGTTTAAAACGTTTTGGATGAAGTTTATGAAAAAAGAAAACCGTGAATAAAACAATCATCTCCCACAGAAAGAAGGAACGGCCTGTGATTGAAATTTTGATTGAACATGTACCGAGTACACTGCTGCATCTGCTGACCGGTGCAGCGGTGATGTATATATTTTACGGAAATCCGGATTTAACCATTTTGCAGCGTTTGAAGGTGATGGCATTCGGTGTGATGGTGCTTGTGCCGGATATTCCGAAGCTGTTTGGCAACTATATTTTTCATACGCTGCTGACGATGCCATTTATTGCAGGAGCTTTCGCTCCGGTTGTCCGCCGCGCGCTCGGGGGAGGATTCCCAAAAGCCTGGTCAGCTGCATTTTTTACGCTGGCCGTTGGTTCTATGCTGATTGATTTTCTGGGAAACGGTACTCAGTTTTTATTCCCATTAACATCGAAAAATTTTTCATACCCGCTGCTTTACCAGGAATGGTGGGTGATTGTGCCGCTTGCGGGTGTCTTGGGGACGCTTGCTATGGGCGGAAGAAAAAATATTTCGCCCCGGGATTCATAAAAAACGTATGAAAACCTCTTCAATTTTAATGAATATATTAGTAAACTTATAGTATATTTAGACTAGGAATTTTAATAGAAAGAAAAGAGGATGTTATGCGAAAACTTTATTTTGGATTAACGTGCGGTGTCTTCCTCTTGAGTGGCTGCAGCAGTGCCCAGGAATCCACCGGGGAAAATGAAAATTCAGAGGCGCAGAGTGAAAATTCAGAGGCACAGAACGAAAATTCGGAGGAACAGACGGAGGAAGCTCCCGCAAAACAGGAGCAGGAAGATGAAAGCGTTACGATTGGCGCGGCAGGAGACGTTTTGCTGCACGGCCGTGTATATAAAAGAATGGAAGAAGACGGGGAGTACGATTTCACCCCGGCGTTGAAGGCAGTCACCCCGATGCTTGAGGAACCGGATTACACGATTGTGAACCAGGAATCAATCCCCGGCGGCGAAGAGCTTGGCTTATCAGCTTATCCTTCCTTTAACAGTCCATACGCAATCGTGGACGACCTTCAGGATGCCGGAGTGGACATGCTCTCCGGGGCCAATAACCATACACTTGACCGTGGAATGGATGCTGTAAACAATGCGATTAATCATTATGAGCAGACGGGTATGGATTACGTAGGTGTATATAAGGACGAAGAAGATGCAGAGCGGCAGCGTATAGTGGATGTGAAAGATGTAGACATGGGTGTGCTTTCCTATACTTACGGACTGAACGGCATCGAGGTGCCGGAGGGGCATGAATATGTCGTTCAGAAAATTGACAAGGAACAAATACAGGAAGACGTCGAAGCGATGAGAGATGACGCAGACGTCGTGGTCGTGAATATGCACTGGGGTGATGAATATGAGCGGCTTCCAAATGAAGAACAGAAAGAGCTGGCCCAATTTCTTGCAGATCTGGAAGTGGACGTAGTTATTGGTCATCACCCTCACGTGCTTCAGCCGATGGAATGGGTGGAGGGTGAAGAAGGCAATGAAACGCTTGTTTATTATTCTCTCGGGAATTTTTATTCCGGTCAGGACACTGATTATACTGATACAGGCGGCATTGCTACATTCGAGGTGGAAAAAGACGGCGAAGATGTGAAGGTTACAGAGCCTAACATTGATTTTACCCAGGTCGTTCCGGGTCCTGAAGACCAGTACACTGTAAAGCCCATGGCCGAAGCAGATCATCCAGCCGAGGGCGGTGAAACGGAACAGGAGCTGCGCGAGCATGTGTATCAATGGATCGAGGATCAAGAATAGTGTATATGCAAGTAAGCTAAGATCCGCCTGGAAGCAGGCGGAAAGGCATATATAATTTCAATTAATGTATCAAAATACTAAAGGACCTCTGATTTTAAACAGAGGTCCTTTGCTGATTATGCGCCAAACCCATTAATAAACGGATTGGAGTCCATTTCGGCTTCAATATCGGTGAAGGGGCCATGGCCGCAGGCTACTACCGTATTTTCCGGGAGCTCAAGCAGCTGCTCGTGAATGGAGGCCAGCAGCGTATCCATGTCTCCTCCGTAGAGATCGGTACGGCCGACACCGCCTGAAAACAATACATCGCCGGAGAAGACCGTATTCGTTTCTTTATGCCAGTAGGAAATACTTCCTGGCGAATGGCCCGGCGTATGAAGCCATTGGAATTCAAAGCTGCCGAATTGAAGCGTTCCTTCAGCCTGCAGCAGGTGGTCAGCTGGCTTTGTGGTAAACGCAGCCTCCGGCATCATGCGTCCGGAACCGTTTTTCTGGGCGTCCCCAAGCCAGTCACTTTCCTGCTCATGAAGATAAACAGGGATATTGTAGGCGTCCCTAACGGCATCAAGCGCGCCGATATGATCAAAATGGGCGTGTGTTAACAAAATAACAACGGGATGCAGCTCGTTTTCCTGAAGATAGGTGAGCAGTTTATCGGCGTCTCCGGCTGGATCAATTATCACGGCATTTTTATCATTATCATACAGAACATAGCAGTTTGTCTGCAGTGGTCCTAGTGGAAGCTGTTTCCAGTTCATAGTTTCCCTCCAATTTGTAGGCTGATTTTAGTATAAACAATATTTCAGTAAGAAGAAATGACCGATCCAAAGAGTTGGACGAATGTTAAAAGAAAATTTACCGGGAATGTTCGGGTTAATTTATTTCAGCATTGGTTTTTAGCTGAATTAGTGATAGAATATGAGCAAATAAAGGTGTACATATAATGCGCGGATGATGGTAAGGGGAGAGACTGCCAGGCAGCGCCGAAGGAGCAAGCCGTAACAGGTGAATCTCTCAGGCAAACAGACTCTTACTGGACGCTCCTCTGGAGAGTGCTTCTTTTAGAAGCCACCCACGAAGACACTCTTTCCGTATGACGGAAAGGAGAAACTTTCTGGTTATAGGACAGAGCTTCCATAGTTATGGAGTTCTGTCTTTTTTATGATTTTTCCTGTTTTGATTTTTCAGAAAATAATGAATGAGGTGGTTTTCTTGGCAGAATTAAAACGAACTCCCCTGTATCCCGTGTATGAGAAATACGGAGCAAAAACCGTAGATTTCGGCGGATGGGAAATGGCTGTTCAGTTTTCCGGCATCAAAAAAGAACATGAGGCAGTGCGTACAAAGGCTGGTCTGTTCGACGTTTCCCATATGGGCGAGGCGATCGTAGAAGGGGAGGGTGCTGGTGAATTTCTGCAGTATATGCTCACAAACAACATAAAAAATGCAGAACCCGGAAAAGCGCTTTATACCGCCATGTGCTATGAAGATGGAGGGACGGTTGACGATCTGCTCGTGTACCAGCTTGAAAAAGAAAAATACATGCTCGTTTTGAACGCAGCCAACATCGAAAAAGATCTGGAGTGGCTTCGCCGCCACGTAATGAAAAATGTAAGTATTACCAATATTTCAGAAGATACAGCGCTAATTGCTGTGCAGGGTCCGATGGCAGAAACGGTGCTGCAGAAAGTAACCGATGCTTCTCTTGCAGATATCCTGCCTTTTCGTTTTGCTGCCGGTGCTTCGGTCGGGGAAACGGAAAATGTCATCGTGTCACGAACCGGCTATACCGGCGAAGACGGCTTTGAATTATACTGTCCGGCCGGGGAGGCGGTCCGCTGCTGGGAGACAATCATAAAAGCAGGAGAATCTGAAGGAATCATCCCATGCGGTCTTGGTGCGAGAGACACCTTGAGGTTTGAAGCAAAACTTCCGCTGTACGGCCAGGAGCTTAGTGCAGATATTACACCACTTGAAGCAGGGATCGGCTTTTGCGTAAAGCTGAAGCAGGAAGACGATTTTATTGGTAAAGAAGCTTTGAAAAAGCAAAAAGAAGCAGGCTTAAAACGCAAGCTCGTCGGCATTGAAATGGTTGATAAAGCAATTCCGCGCCCGGGTTACATTGTGCACGATGATAACGGAGCGGAAATTGGCTGGGTAACTACCGGCACTCAGTCGCCCACGCTGAAAACAAACGTGGGACTTGCGCTTCTGAATATTGAATGGACGAATCTGGATCAGGCTGTCGAAGTGGATGTGCGGGGCAAAGCCAGGCGGGCAAAAGTGGCAGCTGTACCTTTTTATAAACGGGAAAAATAAACAGAGGAGGCATCAGGTATGGATTATCGCTACCTGCCGGTTACCGGCGAGGATAAAGAAGAAATGCTTAAAACAATTGGCGTGGAGTCGGTCGGTGAACTGTTTGAGGACGTGCCGGAAAATATACGCTTTTCCGGTGAAATGAACCTGCCGAAAGCTCTTGGGGAAACGGACCTTCTAAAGGAAATGAAGCGCCTCAGCGACAGAAATACGAATGTACAGGACTGCGTCTCCTACCTCGGGGCAGGAGTGTACGAGCATTATATACCGACAGTCGTCGATCACGTGCTCCGGCGCTCGGAATTTTACACGGCGTATACCCCTTATCAGCCGGAAATTTCGCAGGGTGAGCTGCAGGCAATCTTTGAATTTCAAACGATGGTCAGTGAGCTTACAGGAATGGATATCGCTAATTCGTCTATGTATGATGGGCCGACGGCGCTTGCGGAAGCAGCACTGATGGCCGCAAGTGAAAACAGGGGGAAACGTCGCACGATCGTCGTCTCTGAAACGGTTCACCCCGAAGCGCTCGATGTATTGAAAACATACGCTGTCGGCCCCGGGCTTACAGTGAAAATCGTTCCCGAAAAGGACGGTCGCACGGACCTGGGAAAGCTGGAAGACATGATTGATGCTGATACCGCAGGAGTGATCGTGCAGTACCCGAACTTTTACGGGACTATTGAGGATTTAGCTGCTGTAAGGCAGGCAGCCGATAAAGAAAACTCGCTGATGATTGTTTCGGCAAACCCCCTTGCGCTCGGCGTCCTGACACCGCCGGGACATTTCGGGGCAGATATTGTCGCGGGAGACGCTCAGCCGCTTGGTATTCCAATCCAGTTTGGAGGGCCGCACTGCGGATTTTTTGCCACCACAAAAAAGCATATCCGGAAAGTGCCCGGACGTCTCGTCGGACAGACGGAAGATGAAGACGGAAGCCGTGGATACGTACTGACGCTGCAGGCAAGAGAGCAGCATATCCGCCGGGATAAAGCGACCTCCAACATTTGTTCAAACCAGGCTCTGAACGCGCTGGCTGCTTCTGTTGCGATGACCGCTCTAGGAAAAAAAGGCCTGAAGGAAACGGCTGAACGAAATGTTAAAAGTGCTCATTTCTTTAAACAGCTGCTCAAACAAAAAGGCATCCAGCTTGTCCATGAGTCACCATCATTTAATGAATTTGTGATTAACCTCGGCCGCCCTGTGGCAGAAGTGAACGAACAGCTCTTCAAACAAGGGATCATCGGCGGGTATGATTTAGGCGAGGTTTCGGCGGATAAAAACGGACAGATGCTCGTGTGTGTGACCGAACTTCGGACGAGAGAACAGCTGGAGACCTTTGCCAAACATTTGGAGGTGCTTGTACATGAAACAGCCTAACCAGCCGTTAATTTTCGAACAAAGCAGACCGGGAAGGGTAGCGTATTCCCTTCCTGAGACAAATATACCTGAACAAAGCCTGAGTGACATTTTGCCCGGAGCTAATATCCGGGAAGAAGAGCCGGCACTGCCGGAAGTGTCTGAGCTGCAGCTGATGCGTCACTATACGGCGCTTTCGAACCGGAATTACGGAGTGGATTCGGGCTTTTACCCCCTCGGGTCCTGCACAATGAAATACAATCCGAAAATCAATGAAGAAACGGCCCGCATGGCCGGGTTTGCCGCAACGCATCCGTACCAGCCGGAAGCGCAGGTGCAGGGGAATCTCGAGATGATGTACGACCTGCAGCAGGCGCTTGCTGAAATAACCGGAATGGATGAAGTGACGCTTCAGCCGGCGGCCGGTGCCCAGGGAGAGTGGACCGGCCTGATGCTGATCCGGGCGCTTCACGAAGCAAATGGAGAAACGGGGCGCACGGAAGTGATCGTTCCCGACTCTGCGCATGGAACGAACCCTGCTTCAGCAACGGTGGCAGGATTCGATCATGTAACGGTCCGGACTGATGAACGCGGGCTGGTGGACCTTGAGCATTTAAAAGAAGTAACGGGCGAAAAAACGGCTGCCCTCATGCTCACGAACCCGAACACACTCGGTTTGTTTGAGGAAGATATTATGGAAATGGCCGATACAATCCATCAGGCCGGCGGCCGGCTCTATTATGACGGGGCCAACTCCAATGCCATTATGGGCATCACAAGACCCGGGGATATGGGATTTGATGTCGTTCACCTGAATCTGCATAAAACATTCACCGGCCCTCACGGAGGCGGAGGTCCCGGCAGCGGGCCGGTTGGCGTAAAAAAAGAGCTGATCCCTTATCTGCCCGGACCGGTGCTTACGAAAGAAAATGATACGTACTACTGGGACAAAGACCGTCCGCATTCCATCGGCCGCGTGAAGCCGTATTACGGCAACTTTGGCATTAACGTGCGTGCCTATACGTATATCCGAACGATGGGGGCAGAGGGACTCAAAAAAGTATCAGAGTATGCTGTATTAAACGCCAATTATTTAATGAGACGGCTCGAGCCTTATTTTGACCTCCCGTACGGCCGTCACTGCAAGCACGAATTTGTGATTTCGGGCCGCCGCCAGAAGAAGCTCGGCGTACGTACGCTCGATATGGCTAAACGACTGCTCGATTATGGCTACCACCCGCCAACGATTTATTTTCCCATCAACGTCGAAGAGTGCATGATGATCGAACCGACGGAAACCGAGGCGAAGGAAACGCTTGATGCGTTCGCAGACGCCATGATCGGAATTGCCAAAGAAGCAGAGGAAGACCCGGAAATGGTGCAGGAAGCGCCTCACACCACCGTAGTCGGAAGGCTGGATGAGACGCTGGCAGCACGTAAGCCAGTGCTGACATATAATACCGAAACGTCGCTCAAGTCCATGAAATAAAACAAGCCAAGGAGGTCTTCGGACTTCAAAATCACAAAAAAGGAAGAGCGGAGATGCTCTTCCTTTTAATTATGCGCTTTTTTTCTTTTTGCTGATTTTCCCTGTCCAGCGTTTGAAGCCGCCTTTCAGGTGATAGATGTCCCGGTTTCCCTTATGCTTTTTGATCAATTTTGCAGCTTGCTTTGAACGCATGCCTGACTGGCAGTATAAATAAACAGGCTGGTCTTCCCGGATCTCCATCATCCGCTGTTTCATCTGGGAAACAGGAATATTCCGGGCCCCGAGGATGTGGCCGCCGTCATATTCTTTCGGCTCACGCACATCGATAAGCTGGGCTTTGCGATAGCCTTTAATAAAGTCTTCCTGTGGTAATGCAGTTAAGTCTTTCGGGCCGACAAAACGGCGTACAATAAGAAAAACCAATACCGCAATAAGCACTACCCATAACCATTCAAATATCATATATATTATTTCACCTCTTTCCAGGTCGATTGCAAATTAATTATAACGCATAACCCTGGTATTTTGCTAGATTTCTAATTAACGGGTGGTCATTTTTATATATGGAAAGCAGTGATCTCTGCTACAATGGAAATGGAAAAATCGAGAAAGAGAGATGAACATTAATGGCAAAAGATACTTGGCTTTTTATAGATTCAGGCAATCAGTCACCAGCCTATAATATGGCGCTCGATGAAAAACTGCTGCAGTGGCACAGTGAAGGGCAGATTCCGCCGGTTATCAGGTTTTATGGATGGAACCCGCCGACGCTGTCGGTCGGTTACTTCCAAAAGGCGAAAAAGGACATTGATATGGATGCGGTGGAAAAGCACGGCGTAGGTTTTGTACGCCGGCCGACGGGAGGCCGGGCAGTTCTTCATGATCAGGAGCTGACCTACAGCATCATTGTGTCAGAAGACCACCCGGAGATGCCGGAAACGGTGACGGAAGCCTACCGCGTCCTGTCTGAAGGGATTCTGCAGGGGTTTTTAAAGCTCGGTCTGGATGCTTATTTTTCCGTGCCGAAAACGAAGGAAGAAGAGGATTCTTTGAAAAATCCCCGTTCGGCCAACTGTTTTGATGCCTCCTCGTGGTATGAGCTGGTCGTAGAGGACCGGAAAATTGCCGGAAGTGCCCAGACGAGACAGCGCGGCGTTATTCTGCAGCACGGTTCGATTATTCTGGATCTTGATGAGGATAAATTGTTTGATTTGTTTAAATATCCGAGCGAGCGCGTGCGGGAGAGAATGCAGAAAGCATTTAAAAACAAAGCTGTGGCAATTAACGAACTGACGGATAAACCATTTACACTTGGCGATCTGCGCGAAGCATTTAAGGAAGGATTCGCCGATGGTCTGAATGCCGGCCTTGAAGAATATCAGCTGACCACCGCCCAGGAACAAGAGGTGCAGGAACTGGCCGAAGAGCGCTATCAGGCAGAGGAATGGAATTTCAGGCGCTGACACGGTTCATAATAATGGAATTAAAATACAAAAGACCGCTCCCGGGCGGTCTTTTGTTGATTACACATATAAATACTTAGTTATAGGTGACAAGCGGCTGGGTGTCACCTGCTTCGAATAGTTCGACCTCCCTGCGGAATTCTCCAAGAAGCTCTCTCGTTACCGGAGAATGGCCGTACCCGGCTTCAAATGAGCCCTGAATGGATCGCACAGGCACGATTTCAACCGAAGTGCTCGTCATAAACATTTCGTCAGCCTCTTTGGCCTCCCCGATAGTAAACGGCCGTTGTTCGACGGGAATATTCAGCTGCTTTGCAAGCTGAAGGACATAGCGTTTAGTAATACCTTCAAGAATATAATTGCTCTGCGGATGGGTAATAATCGTTTCATCTTTAACAATAAAGGCGTTAGTGGAAGAGCCTTCCGTAATAACGTCCCCACGGTGCTGAAGAGCCTCTGCGCAGTGGTGGTCCTCCGCGGCCCGTTTGGCGAGTACATTTCCGAGCAGATTAATGGTTTTTATGTCACAGCGAAGCCAGCGGATGTCTTCAGTGGCGTACACATCAATGCCGTCGGTCTGTTTAGCAAACGGCACCCCGGCCGTTTTTGTAAAGCCGGTTAACACAGGGGCGGTGCCGCGTTCATACAAATGATCCCGGGCCTGGATTCCTCTCGTCAGCTGAAAGTAAATATAGCCCGTGGTAAGCCCATTTTTATCAATCAACCGGCGGAGAAGCGATTTCATGGTATCGGGGGAATAGGGAACCACCAGGTCGAGTTTGGAAGCACTGGCCTGAAAACGCTCAAGGTGACCTTCTTGGAGGAACAATTTTCCATTGTACACCCGGATCACTTCATAAATGCCGTCGCCGAAATAATAACCGCGGTCTTCAAATGAAATAGCGGCTTCCTCTTTTGGAATGATGGATTCGTTATACATCACATAGCTCATGAATGCTGCCTCCTTCAATACTTTATATTGTACAAGATTGCAGGTGCGAAAAAAAGAAAAGCCGTTTAAAAGGGAAGGAATTATTCAGAAAACAAAAAAGTTTCTTAAGGGCAATTCTGAAATAAGGGATAATTATAAGAAAAAGAAGATTTGTTTTTTAGAAATAGTTTCGTTAAAATAAAGAAAGCCAATTTTTTTGTGTGACGGTTTTTATCATATTTATTGGAGGGTCTCGATGCCGACTCCTAGTATGGAAGATTATTTAGAGCGGATTTATCAACTGATTGAATCGAAAGGATATGCGCGGGTCTCAGATATTGCAGAGACGCTGGACGTGCATCCCTCCTCGGTAACAAAAATGGTCCAAAAACTCGATAAAATGGAATATCTGATTTATGAACGGTATCGGGGACTTGTGCTGACTTCAAAAGGAAATAAAATAGGAAAGCGTCTGGTTTACAGACATGAGCTGCTTGAGAAGTTTTTACATATTATCGGCGTGGAGGAAGACAAAATATATGCCGATGTGGAGGGTATTGAACATCACCTAAGCTGGGATGCGATTGACCGTATTGGAGATGTTCTTCAGTATTTTGAAGAGGATGACGAACGTGTGCAGGCACTGCGCGACATTCAGCGTTCGTACGAATAAAAAAGATCAGGCGTTTGTTTTACGCCCGATCTTTTTTTCGGTTTTTGTTCCCCTGAATTACTTTCAGATTTGCATCGTTGCGCCGTTTACTGGAGCTTTTAGCAGATTTTTTCTTCTGCTGCTTCTGTGCCTGTTTAAAATTTTTCGCCTGAGTTCCTTTCGCTGCTCCGGGCCGTCCGGAAGCAGCATTAGAGCCTGCCTGATACTGGTTCATCATCGCGCGTTTCATGATAACCTTTGTAAAAAGAAAATATAGTCCAACAGCGATAGCTGCACCAATAACAAGGTAGAGAAGCAGACCGAGCGGATCTGTTACGAGCCGGTAACCCACCCCTAAAATGGCAAGTCCCAGCACAACAGTGGCAATGGGATTTTTCAGCGCTTGCTGCATGGAACACACCTCTCGTTTCGTTAAAATTTTCATGCGTTATCAGCGGGCAGGGGGGAGTTATACCGAAAATGAAGCAGGCAGGGCGTGAACATAGTAAAAATAAGATATGCCCCGGCACTCTGTTATCCGGATCGAACAACTCCGTAAGAAGATTCATTTCCATACCCGTTAAGTAACGCTGTAAAACTTTCTGCGGAGAATTGACAGCGATTCTGCAGAGGCATAAGGCGTTAGGGGGGATAGAGTGTGAATAGAAATAGTACTTAAATTTTACAATAAAGATTTGAAATGCGCTACTTTTAAACATTATCTCACGGTGTTTATATTATTCCCATATTCTAAGGAAAATACACGTAATATATAAAAGAGACCTTCCTCTCTGCTGATGCCTGTTTCCCTACCGCGCGTTGTGTTACGATAAACAGGGAAGCAAAGTCAATTCAAAAAGAGGTGTCGGTAATGCATGAGATCACAGCACGTATTCGTGAAGACCTTGAACATAAAAAGCTTGACGCGCTCGTCATACAAAGCCCTTACAACCGCCGTTATGTGAGCGGTTTTACCGGTTCGGCCGGTACGCTGATTATCACGAAAAAATCGGCCCGGCTGATTACAGATTTTCGTTATGTGGAGCAGGCTAACGATGAAGCCCTTGATTTCGACGTGATCGAACAGAAGGGGTCGGCATGGGATATGGTCGAAGAGATTGCCCAAAGCGAAGATGTGAGTTCCATTGGGTTTGAAAAGCAGCATGTAACCTATGCACAGTTTGAAGATATGAGAGAAAAATTGAGCGGCTCCCTTTCTCCAGTGTCGGGAATCGTGGAGAAGCTGCGGGCGTACAAATCTAAAGAAGAAGTGGAAAAGCTGCAGGAAGCAGTCAATATTGCTGAAGATGCGTTTGAACACATTAAATCGATCATTGCCCCGAACATGACCGAGCTTGATGTAAGCAACGAGCTGGAGTTTTATATGAGGAAAAACGGAGCAGCGGGATCATCATTTGATATTATCGTTGCTTCGGGATGGAGAGGCGCTCTTCCTCACGGTATCGCTTCCGATAAGGTGATAGAAGACGGAGAGCTGGTGACGCTTGATTTCGGGGCCTATGTGGACGGCTACTGCTCGGACATTACAAGAACCCTCGCTGTCGGTGAACCAAATGACGACCTGAAAAAGATATATCAAACCGTATATGAAGCCCAAATGAAAGCCGTGGAGCAGGTTGGCCCGGGAATGACCGGGAAAGAAGCAGATGCGATCGCTCGGGAGCACATCAATAAAGAAGGGTTCGGCGATCGCTTCGGCCACAGCCTCGGCCATGGTCTTGGCATGGAAGTGCATGAACAGCCCGGTGTTTCCCCGAAAAGCGATGTGCAGCTTGAGCCGGGTATGGTGATTACCATTGAACCGGGGATTTACGTTCCGGAGCTTGGCGGCGTCCGAATAGAAGACGACGTTCTTATTACCGAAACAGGGAGCCGAAAGCTCAGCTACTCAGCAAAAGAGCTGACGATTGTCGGCAATTAACCGGGAGTGCGTATAAAAAACCGGACAGCTGTGATATAGTAATAATCGATCAATTGAAGAGTGGAGGAACGTTTATGGTTTCAGTTAACGATTTTAAAACAGGACTCACCATTGAAACAGACGGCGATATCTGGACAGTTGTCGAATTCCAGCACGTAAAGCCTGGAAAAGGAGCAGCATTTGTCCGCTCTAAGCTTCGCAGTCTGCGTACGGGTAACATTCAGGAAAAAACTTTTCGCGCTGGGGAAAAAGTAAATAATGCGCATATCGAGCGCCGGAAAATGCAGTATTTGTATGCGAGCGGTGACGTGCATACATTTATGGACATGGAAACGTTTGATCAGATGGAGCTGACGAGCGATCAGCTGAAGTATGAATTAAACTTTCTGAAAGAAAACATGGAAGTATCCATCACGAGCTACGGTACAGAAACACTTGGCGTAGAGGTGCCTAACATGGTGGAGCTCGAAGTCAAAGAAACAGACCCGAGCATTAAAGGAAACACCCAGTCCGGAGGATCGAAGCCCGCAGTGGTGGAGACCGGCTATCGTCTGCAGGTTCCTATTTTCATTGAAGAAGGCGAGCGGATTGTCGTCGATACAAGGACCGGCGCATACTCCTCCCGTGCCTAAAAACAAACGGCCTGCCATTGGGGAGGCCGTTTTTTCTTGAACAATACACGCAGGCGGCTCCGGACCGATGAAATTGCAGAATCACCGTGATATAATGGAAGGGAATTTTGAGCGGTAATACGGAAAGAGAGGCTATTATATGGAATGGAATGATTTAACGGAAGGCGCAAAAGCGGTACTCGAACAGACCCGCAACATGAAAAGCGATCAAATACAGATCGTGGAATTTGAAATAGGGTTTGAGCACCAGTACGGAGAACCCGGCCATGAATATACGGTATCCATTCAGGAAGAGGATTACCAAAGCATTAAACAATTTGCTGAAGAAAACGAGTATGGGGAAAAGTATCATATGGCGCGGAACAAGGATATTGTTAAATTGATTCTGCTTGAAAAAGGAAAAATACCTGATAACCTTTCTGAATATCCCGTGTTCCGCCAGTATAAATATGAGTACGTACAAAAGCAGAAAGAAGCGGAAGAAAAAGAAAAAGCAGAAGCAGAGGCGGAGCAGGACGAATAAAATCATGCTGCATAGAAAGCGGGGAGCGCTGTGAGTGAATACACGCTGCTTACGATAGGTGAAGAAAAAGAAAGCCTGGGAAATATTGAAATCGCCCGGGACGTGATTGAAGTAGTGGCAAGCATTGCCGCGCTCGAAGTCGAAGGGGTATACGACCTGCAGGGCAGCATCGCAGATGACGTGGCAGAGCGTTTCGGCCGGAAATCATACGGCAAAGGCGTGAAGGTGGACCTGGCCGAAAGCGGCGCAGTGGTGACGATCAGCATGCTGATTCACTACGGAAGCTCTGTGCCCGTCACGGCTAAGCAGGTACAGGAAAACATTCAGCAGACCGTACGGGGGATGACAGATATTCACATCGATGCGGTGAACGTACACATTATCGGGCTGCAGTTCCCTGAAGAAGAGCAGCCGTTACAGGAACAGGAAAAATGACCAGGGAGGGCTGTCCCGCAACCGCTTTTCGGGGTAGCCGTCCTTCTTTCATTTACGAATACGGCTCCGGGTACATAGGAGAAAAGGAGAACACGAAATGAATCGACGTTTAGCCAGACTTCGGTCCGTGCAGGCACTGTACCAGATGGATATTACAGATGTTGATGCAGACCAGGCAATAAAAAATTCCATGCTCGAGGATGAAGAAGCAGATGAATTTCTGATTTCTGTGGTGCATGGCGTATGGGAACAACTTGTAGAGATTGATGAACGGCTCGTAGATCAGCTTGAACACTGGACGCTTGAACGGGTTGGGAACGTGGACCGGGCTATTTTGAGAGAATGCGTCTATGAGATGCTGTATGTGCCTGATGTTCCGCTGCACGTCAGCGTCAATGAAGCTATTGAACTTGCCAAAGCATTCGGTGGTGTAGAGGCAGGGAAATTTGTCAACGGTGTGTTGTCGAATATTTTAAGCGATTGTGAGCGTGAAGGGAGAGAGAGCGAATGAGTGCCCAACTGATCAGCGGCAAAGAAGTAGCAGCTTCTTTGCGTGAAGAAATCAAGCAGGAGATCGCCTCCTGGAAGAATGGAGAGCAAATACCGGGACTTGCCGTAGTTTTAGTAGGAGATAATCCGGCTTCAAGATCGTACGTCAAAGGAAAGCAGAAGGCGTCTAAAGAAGTCGGCATCCATTCAGAATTAAAAGAACTGCCGGAATCGGTTACTGAAGAAGAACTTCTGCAGATTGTAAAAGATTATAACGACAATGAAGATATTCACGGAATTCTGGTGCAGCTGCCGCTGCCGGATCACATTTCGGATAAAAAAGTAATTGAAACCATTTCACCGGTTAAAGATGTAGATGGGTTTCATCCCATTAATATCGGCCGGATGATGACTGGTCAGGAAGCGTTTCTCCCATGTACTCCGTACGGCATTATTAAAATGCTTGAATACGTCGGCGTTTCAATTGAAGGCAAACACGCCGTGATTCTCGGACGAAGCAACATTGTCGGTAAACCGATGGGGCAGCTGCTTTTGAATAAAAATGCTACTGTTACCCACTGCCACTCGCGCACGAAAGACCTGGAGTCCTACATGCAGTCGGCAGATATTTTGATCGCGGCTATTGGCCGGCAGGAATTCGTAAAAGGAAAAGATGTTAAGCCGGGAGCCGTTGTGATAGATGTCGGGATGAATCGCAAGGATGACGGCAAGCTGTGCGGAGATGTTGATTTTGAAGAAGTGAGCGAAAAAGCCTCGTACCTCACGCCGGTGCCGGGAGGCGTCGGTCCGATGACGATTACAATGCTCCTCTACAACACGCTGCAGTCCGCTAAACGCTTTCACCGGCAGGAGGCGTGACGTCATGCAGTCACCTGCAGATAAATGGCTCTCCGTTTCTCAGCTGACTGGGGCCATCAAGCGTTCTATCGAACAGAACCCGGGGCTGCAGAAAGTATGGCTCCGCGGAGAAATCTCGAACTTTAAAAAGCACAGCAGGGGCCATATGTATTTCACCCTGAAGGACGAGCAGGCGAGAATATCGGCAGTTATGTTTGCCGGGAAAAACAAAAACCTCTCTTTTATTCCGGAAAACGGCATGAAGGTGCTAGTAACAGGCAGCGTCTCTGTGTATGAGCCTTTCGGTCAGTACCAGATGTATGTGAACGCGATGGAGCCGGATGGTATCGGACAGCTGTACGTTCGCTTTGAACAGCTGAAAAAACAGCTGGAGGCAGAAGGGCTGTTTGCACTGGAACATAAGCGTGCCCTCCCACCCATCCCAAGACATATTATCGTAATCACGTCGCCGACCGGCGCAGCCATACGGGACATTGTATCCACCCTGAAGCGTCGTTTCCCCCCGGCGAAGATCACATTGTTCCCAGTGCTGGTGCAGGGGGAACAGGCCCCGGGATCGATTACCCGGGCTCTTGAGAGAGTCGAAAAAATGACCAGCGCAGATGTAGTCATCGTTGGACGCGGAGGCGGCTCTATCGAAGACTTGTGGGCGTTTAATGAAGAAATGGTCGCACGGGCGATCCGAAACGTAAGCGTGCCGGTTATTTCTGCTGTAGGACACGAAACGGATGTTACGATTGCCGACTTTACTGCGGATGTGCGGGCAGCGACGCCGACAGCGGCTGCCGAGATAGCTGTTCCGATGATCAGCGAACTCGAAGAAAAAGTCCGGCAGATCCAGAACCGCCTGCACCGGCAGATGAATTATAAAATACAGGAGCAGCGCACACGGCTTGCCAAGCTCCGTCGTTCGTATGCATTTAAATACCCGGCCCGGCTGTTTGAGCAAAAAGAACAGGATCTTGACCGGATGATGGAACGGCTCGAAAAGCAGGCGCTGCAGACAGTGAAAACAAGCAGGCAGAAGCTTGAAGAAACAGAAAAGCGGCTTATGCGCCAGCACCCTGAGCGCTTAATCGAACTTGAACGCGAAAGGATGTACGAGAAGCGGGCCCGGCTGCAAAAAGCGATGAACCAGCAGGTGGAGCGGAAAAAAGCCACTTTTGCAAAATCGCTGCAGGCACTTGAACTGCTGAACCCGCTGGCTATTTTGCAGCGCGGGTACAATGTTGCCTACGATGAAAATGATAAGGTGCTGTCTTCGATTGCCCAGGCAGACGAAGGCAGCAGCCTGCGAATGTATATGACGGATGGGTATCTGCAATGTGAAGTTAAAGAAAAAGGGGAAGACGGCTTTGAGGCGCTTTCCCGTCCGGAAAAGGAGCGGTAATCTTGGCAGAACAGGAACAATCATTTGAACAGGCGATGGAAAAGCTCGAGCAGATCGTAGAACGGCTTGAGGAAGGTGAAGTGCCTTTAGAAAAAGCGATCACGATGTACCAGGAGGGGATGACGCTTTCCAACAAGTGCCACGAAAAGCTGCAGAAGGTTGAAAAACAGATGGACGAAATTGTGGATGAGAACGGAGAGGTAACGCCGCTTGAAAACGAGGAACCGGGCGAATGAGTGGGGACCTCCAACATTTCTTTGATACATACCGGCCGTCTGTCGACCGAGCTCTGACTGAACGGGTACGTGCATTAAAAACGCCGGAAACGCTGAAAGAAGCGATGATGTATTCTCTCGAAGCAGGAGGGAAACGTGTGCGGCCCCTGCTTTCACTGGCTGTGCTTCAATGCTACCGCCCAGTGGAAGAAGAGGATCTTCCGGCCGCGTCTGCCGTAGAGCTGATCCATACGTATTCGCTCGTCCATGATGATCTGCCGTCGATGGACGATGATGACTGGCGCCGGGGACAGCCGACGAATCATAAAAAATTCGGGGAAGCCGCTGCCATCTTAGCCGGAGATGCCCTGCAGACAACAGCATTCTCCTGGATTGTGGAAGCGGACCGGCCGGCTTCTGCCGATGCCAGGCTGCAGCTGGTACAGGAGCTGGCGGAGGCTTCCGGAAGCGAAGGCATGGTCGGCGGTCAGATGGCCGACCTCGAAGGGGAGAAGCAGTCCCTTACCCTTGAGGAGCTCGAATACATTCATCATCACAAAACGGGCGATCTGCTGACCTATGCCGCGGTCTCCGGATCGTTAATAGCAGAAGCTGCCGACGAAGATGTGGAAAACTGGCGTGCGTTTGGCCGGGAACTAGGTCTCGTTTTTCAAATCAAGGATGACATTCTGGATGTGGAAGGATCTCTCGAGGAAATGGGAAAGTCCTCCGGAAGCGATGAAACGAAAGAAAAAAGCACGTATCCAAAACTGCTGACGCTTGAAGGGGCAAAAGAGAAACTTGCCCATCACATTGAACAGGCAGAAAAGGTGCTTGGACGCATGACGGTAGATACGTCTCTTTTAACAGCGTTTCTCCAATATATTGGGCAGCGCAACCACTAAAACAGAACGAATTAGTTTTCAGGACAGACAAACCATGCTAAAATAATTTTGAAAAGTTGAATGGTGCAGTATCCTAGTCGGTTCTCCATTTTCGAAGGCGGGCCTAAAAATCCGCTGAAGGGCACATCGATGAAGTTCCTGGCGTCGGCTTGCGGCGCCCAGCCCTGGGTCGGTGCTGGGAGTTAAGGCGTAAGGGCGATCCACAATGGCATGTGGGCGCGAACCCTTTCGCCGTGGAGGCTGCGGTAATGCATCCGGGTCATCCTGGAAGACGGATACCGTCCCGGACGCATGCCGCGGTAAGACCTGTTGCAAAGGCCAAGGGAAGGCCTTTCAACAGCGTAGCCTGCCTTGAGTGGAACAGTGGGGAGGTTGTTCAATTGGTATCATACCGGTCGGCCAACTGGTATGGGACCCAACAACTGAAACTTGTTCTGCAAAAGAGGATAAGAAAGTGGCACGGAACTGCCGGGGAAAACTCCTAGGCTGTTTGACGCACGTCCGGAGTGGATTGCAGTGTGGTCTGAGTGGTAATTCAGTCGAACTGCCGGTGACGGCGTTCACCAGGCATTAAAGGGAAACCACCGATTCGGCGACGAATTGGCTGCCTGGTGGGAAATCCTACTGGACCTAAGCCACAAGGTTTACGCTCCGGGCGACCATTCAACTTTATACATAAGTAGTTGAAGAAGCGCTGGGAGGCGCTTTTTTCTTTTACGTGAGTATCTGGCGGTAAAGAAAGGAAAAAGCTTGAATATATGTTATTCAGGGTATAAACAATCAGGCCAAGGCATAAAATGATATTAAAAGAACGAGATGTACGTTATGATAAAAACAAAGAATTTGGTGATAAGTGAACATGAATAGTTTATGGAAAAAATCGCTCCGGTGGAGTACGTTAATTGGGTTTGTCACCCTGATTCTTGCAGCAATCTTCTCAGTAGTCTCGACAGCAGTGCTTTCAGGAGTTGGCTGGGCGATTGGCATGGTAGTCGTGCTGATCATCGTATTTACCGGTGTCATCTTTGACGTGATCGGCGTAGCTGCCACAGCGGCAAAGCCACGGCCGTTCAATGCAATGGCCGCTAAAAAAGTTCCCGGGGCTTCCCACAGTGTATTTATTCAGCGGAACGCCGACAGAGTCGCAAACTTCTGTGCCGACGTGATTGGCGATATCAGCGGAGTTGTAAGTGGGACGGCCAGTTCGGCAGTTGTCGTGCAGCTGGGTATGACCATTGGCACAAATAACAGCTCCAACGGCCAGCTGATTCTGAGCACTATATTTACAGCGGTCGTGGCAGCGCTCACAGTCAGCGGGAAAGCACTTGGAAAAACACTTGCAATTACGTATGCGAACAATATTGTTTTTCAGGTAGGAAGAATCTTGTATTTCATTGAAAATAAGTTAAAGATTAAGCTGATTCCAAAGAAAAGAAGATGGAAATCATCGACAGAAAAACATAGCAGGTAGGGGGATTTAAATGAACCTGGAAACTATCCAAGACCCTGGATTCATGAAGCAGTACAACGATAAAGAACTAAAGGCACTGGGTGAAGATATACGGGCTTTCCTGATTGAAAAATTATCCGTTACCGGCGGCCATCTCGGTCCCAATCTCGGAGTAGTGGAATTAACGCTCACCCTGCATCAGCTGTACAATACGCCAAAAGACAAACTCATCTGGGACGTTGGGCACCAGTCCTACGTGCACAAAATCTTAACCGGGCGGGCGGATCGCTTTGACTCGCTGCGCCAGTACCAGGGGCTTTGCGGTTTTCCTAAACGCTCAGAAAGTGAACATGATGTGTGGGAGACCGGCCACAGCTCGACGTCGCTGTCTGCGGCAGAAGGAATGGCGCTTGCGAATCAGTTGAAGGGCGAAGATGCCAAAGTAGCAGCTATCATCGGTGACGGAGCCCTTACCGGCGGCATGGCCCTCGAAGCACTTAATCATATCGGTCATGAACAGACGGACGTTACTATTATTCTGAACGACAATGAGATGTCGATTTCTCCGAATGTAGGGGCACTTCACAGCATGCTCGGCCGCATTCGCACAGCCGGTACTTACCGCAGAACGAAAGAAGACGTCGACCATATGCTGCGCAGAATTCCTGCGTTCGGGTCGAAGCTTGCTTCCTATGCCGACCGGATGAAAGACAGCATGAAGCAGATGGTTCTGTCCGGCATGTTTTTTGAAGAGCTTGGTTTTACGTATCTCGGTCCGGTGGATGGCCATGATCTCGATGACCTGCACGCCAATATTAAATATGCCAGAGATACTAACGGACCGGTGATTGTGCACGTACTGTCCAAAAAAGGCAAAGGCTACACACCGGCGGAAAATGATGCCAAAGGGACCTGGCACGGACTTGGGCCATATAAGATTGAATCCGGTGAAGTGATCAAAAAGCCGGCAGCCGCACCCGCCTACAGCGCCGTATTCAGCAACACCCTGCAAAAAATAGCGGAAATGGATCCGCGTCTTGTTGCCGTGACCGCTGCTATGTCCGGAGGTACAAAGCTCGACACGTTCGCGGATAAATTCCCGGATCGCATGTTTGACGTAGGTATCGCTGAACAGCATGCCACGACGATGTCAGGTGCGCTTGCCACGCAGGGAATGAAGCCGGTATTCGGGGTGTACTCCACGTTTTTGCAGCGGGGCTACGACCAGCTTGTGCATGACGTCTGCCGCCAGAATCTGAATGTGCTCTTTGGGATCGACCGTGCAGGCCTGGTCGGCGCTGACGGTGAAACGCACCAGGGCGTGTTTGATATTGCTTACCTGCGGCACCTTCCGAACATGAAAATTCTGATGCCAAAGGATGAAAATGAACTGCAGCACATGCTGTATTCGGCTTTTCATAATGACGACGGTCCGACAGCCGTGCGCTATCCACGCGGTAACGGGCTCGGAGTGGAAATGGACGAAGAGTTTCAAATGATTCCATATGGCAAATGGGAAATCGTCCGTGAAGGCACGGACTGTACGATCCTCTCGTTTGGAACAATGCTTCCAATCGTAGAGGAGGCAGCTGCCGTATTAAGCGGACAGGGCACTAGTGTACGTATCGTTAATGCCCGTTCAGCCAAG
The DNA here is from genome assembly GCF_900106595.1 of Marinococcus luteus. GTDB lineage: Bacteria > Bacillota > Bacilli > Bacillales > Marinococcaceae > Marinococcus > Marinococcus luteus. The sequence continues at coordinate 850,638 of NZ_FNNC01000001.1, read as the reverse complement.
CCGCTTGACGACGAAATGCTCGAAGAATTAGCTGAAGAAGGCAAACCGGTGCTGACAGTGGAAGAAGCAGCATTGAAGGGAAGCTTCGGAAGCGCAGTGCTTGAATATATGGCCGACCATGAGCATGACTCGCTTCCAATCCGCCGGATGGGCATTGCCGACTACTATGTAGAACATGGCAGTGTGCCGGAGCTTTATGAAGAATTGGGCCTCACTCCAGAGAAAGTAGCGGAAAAAGTGACGGCGATGACCAGTAAAGAAAGAACAAATGTCCGAGGATGAATAAAGAACGGATTGATACGCTGGTAGTGCAGAAGGGGCTGTTTGATTCCCGGGAAAAAGCCAAACGGGCAATTATGGCAGGCCTTGTACTGGCAGATGATGAAGTGGTGGACAAACCCGGTGCAAAAATCAGTGATGAGGCAGCTTTACGTCTGAAGGGGAAGCAGATGCCCTACGTCAGCCGGGGCGGATTAAAACTGGAAAAAGCCATTCAAACGTTTCAACTGGAGCTGCAGGATGCCGTGGTACTCGATGTCGGGGCTTCCACCGGGGGATTCACTGATTGTGCGCTGCAAAACGGCGCTTCTATAGTGTATGCTTTGGATGTCGGCTACAATCAGCTCGCCTGGAAGCTGCGCCAGGCCCCCCGGGTAGAGGTAATGGAAAGAGTGAATTTCAGGTACCTCGATAAAAGTCAGCTGACCCGGGGGCTGCCCGGGCTGTTGATCGCTGACGTATCCTTTATTTCTCTGGAAAAGCTTTTCCCTGTGATGCCGCAGGTGCTGGCCCCAGGCGCCGGCTTTTGTGTGCTGATCAAGCCGCAGTTTGAAGCGGGACGGGAGAAGGTTGGCAGAAAAGGAATCGTCAGGGACCCATCGGTGCACAGGGAAGTACTTATAAAAACAATCCAGGCAGCCGAAAGCTTCGGTTTAGTGCCGGAAGCACTCGATTTTTCGCCGATTACCGGGGGTGATGGCAATATTGAATACCTGCTGTATGGTAAGGTATTAAGCGATAAGCCGTCTCATCTTGGTGAAGAGCGAATAGAAGCTGTAGTCCAGGAAGCGCACGATTCATTCAAGAAAAAACTGGAACCTTCGTAAACGCCGATCCCCGTCGGCGTTTTTTATTTTGACTATTATTTTGAAGGAATTTCTAAATCATGGCATGCTATTTACTCATAAACTTGTATAATTATAATGAAATAGTTATGATGAAAGTAGTTTTGCACAGGAGGTTTCGGGATGAATAAGGGACAGAGGCACATAAAAATCAGGGAATTAATTTCAAATACAGATATAGAAACGCAGGATGATTTAGTAGCGAGACTCCGGGGAGACGGATACAACGTAACCCAGGCGACAGTGTCGCGGGATATTAAAGAGCTTCACCTTGTAAAGGTGCCGATGATTGATGGCAGATACAAGTACAGCCTGCCTGCCGATCAGCGCTTCAATCCCATGCAGAAATTAAAACGGGCACTCGTGGACAGCTTTGTCGGCATTGATCATTCGGAGAATTTAATTGTTATGAAAACACTGCCGGGCAACGCCAATGCTGTAGGTGCCCTTATTGATAATCTGGACTGGGAAAATATCATGGGAACCATTTGCGGTGATGACACAATTCTCATTATCTGTAAGCAGAAGGAACATTCGCCGGAGATTGTAAACCGATTTTTAGAAATGCTTTAACGCTAATTGGAAATGGGGTACAGAAATGCTTGAAGAAATTTCCATCAAGAATTTTGCCATTATCGAGGAGTTAACCGTTTCATTTGAAAATGGATTAACAGTATTAAGCGGTGAAACGGGTGCCGGGAAATCCATCATTATTGATGCGATCGGCCTGCTTATCGGTGGAAGGGGATCGGCTGAATATGTACGCCACGGAGAGAAACGGGCGGAAATGGAAGGACTGTTCCGCCTGGAGGATAACCATCCCGCAGTTGAAAAATTAGAAGCCGCCGGCATTGATATTGAAGACGATATGGTCGTTCTGCGCCGGGATATCACGCATCAGGGCAAGAGCATCTGCCGGATCAATGGCAAGTTGGTGACGCTTGCTGTATTGAGGGAAACCGGTCACAGTCTCGTAGATATTCACGGCCAGCATGAACACCAGGACCTGATGCATGCTGAGCGTCATCAGCAGATGCTTGACCGGTTTGGGAAAACAGAGCTTGAAGAAGCTCTCGAAGATTATCAAAAGCGCTACTACCGTTTTGGACAGCTTCAGTCAAAATTAAAGCAGCTGAAGGAAAGCGATCAGGAAACGGCAAACCGGCTGGATTTTATTCAATATCAGCTTCAGGAAATTGAAGCCGCGGGTCTGCAGCCGGGAGAAGACGAAGATCTGGAAAAGGAACGTCACATTCTGGCCAACAGCGAAAAGCTGTTCGAGGCAATCCGAGGGGCCTATGACCATCTGTACGGCGAAGGGAAGGCCCTGGACTGGGCAGGTATGGCAGTATCGAACGTGGAAGAAGCCACAGAAATCGATACAGATCTCAGAGAGCTTTCCGAATCAATCAGCTCGGCTTATTACATGATGGAAGAGGCAACGTTTACGCTCCGGGATAAAGCTGATTCTATGGCGTTTGATCCTGAGAGATTAAACGAAGTGGAGAACCGGCTCGATGAGTTGAATAAGCTGAAAAGAAAATACGGAGATTCCGTTGAAGAAATTTTAGTGTATGCCTCCAAAATCGAAGAGGAAATCGATTCACTCGCCAATAAAGAAGAGCGAATCGCCGAATATGAGCAGGCGCTTTCCCAGGCAGCAGAAGAGCTGATTGCCGAAGCGAAAACATTAACCGATCTTCGCCGCCAGGCCGGGCATTCGCTTGCCGGCAGTGTGCAGCGGGAGCTTCAGGCGCTGTACATGGAGAAGGCTACAATGGAAGTGCAGATCTCACCTCTCAGCCGGGGGAAAACCTATCAGACACCTGAAGGGGAAACGTGGGTATTTAATGAAAAGGGAGCGGACAAGATTGAGTTCCTTATTTCAGCCAACGCCGGTGAGCCGTTAAAGCCGCTCGCAAAAGTAGCTTCCGGCGGGGAAATTTCCAGGATCATGCTGGCATTGAAAACGATCCTTTCCGGCTTCCAGCACGTTACTTCCCTGATTTTTGATGAGGTTGATACGGGCGTAAGCGGCCGGGTCGCCCAGGCTATTGCGGAAAAAATCCACCTGGTCTCCAGAGGTTCCCAGGTGCTTTGCATCACCCATCTGCCGCAGGTTGCTGCGATGGCAGACAGTCATTTGTATATTCAAAAAGAAGAAAAAGAGGAAAGAGTCCAAACGATCGTCACCCCGTTAACGGCAGATTATAAGATCGATGAAATCGCCCGGATGATTTCGGGAGTAGAAGTGACGGCCCTGACAAGAGAAAATGCGACTGAACTGTTAGAAATGGCCGAGAAAGCCAAAAGTAATGTGTAGCCCCAATAGAATATGTCCACCTGAAAAAGACAACTGCCGAAGTTGTCTTTTTCTATGCGACACGCTATGGTAAAATAATGTCGAGAGGGAAATGGAGCGTGGCAAAGCCTGCGGCAAAAGGAGAGGGAAGAAATGATAAGGGTCGTGGTGGCCGACGATAACAAAGAACTTGTCGAAGTATTAATTGAACATATAGAAGAACAGGAAGACATGAAAATAGCAGGCACGGCCCATAACGGGGAAGAGGCGCTCGAGGTGGTGGAACAGGAGCAGCCGGAAGTCTTACTCCTTGATATTATTATGCCGCACCGGGACGGGCTTTCTGTATTAACGGCATTGAAAAATAAACATAATGTTAACACGAAAGTTATTATGTTAACTGCATTCGGCCAGGAGGATGTAACAAAAAAAGCGGTGGAGCTCGGGGCTGCCTATTACGTTTTAAAGCCCTTTGATATGGAGGCGCTGATGGCAAATATCCGGGATGTGCACAGAGAAAGCCTGAATTCCCAGGTGCTGACTGAAGAGATGCCGGAAAAAGCTGTTGGCCGTCAATCGCTGGAAGAGCGTATTAAAGACATTATTCAATATGTCGGCATTCCTTCACATATTAAAGGCTATGTATATATGCAGGAAGCAGTGAAGCTCGTGGTGGAGGATATGCAGATGATTAACGCAGTCACCAAGCAGCTGTATCCTGAAATTGCCCGGAAATTTCAGACGACGCCAAGCCGTGTCGAACGGGCGTTAAGGCATGCTATTGTTGTAGCATGGGACCGCGGCCATACGCAGGCGATTTCCGATCTGTTCGGCTGGAGCCAGGACGGGACTTTACCCTATAAGCCTTCAAACAGTGAATTTATCGCGATAGTAGCCGATCGGCTGCGCACAGAGCAGATATAAATATGAATTTACACAAAAAGGAGAACGAAAAATGGAATTGTTTGAACGTATGGAGCTGCACGATTATGAGCAGGTAGTGGTCTGCCAGGACCGGAACTCAGGGCTAAAAGCAATTATTGCCATACATGATACGACACTCGGCCCGGCTTTGGGGGGCACAAGAATGTGGACGTACGAGAACGAAGAAGCAGCGTTTGAGGATGTGCTTCGCCTCGCCAAGGGGATGACATACAAAAATGCAGCAGCCGGCCTGAATCTCGGTGGAGGAAAAGCTGTGATTATAGGAGATGCGCGTACAGATAAGAATGAAGAAATGTTTCGTGCTTTCGGTCGTTACATTGAGGGCCTTGCTGGACGCTACATTACGGCAGAGGATGTTGGCACGACAGAAAATGACATGGATATTATCCACGAAGAAACGAACTTTGTGACCGGTATTTCGCTGTCAGCTGCTTCCGGATCGAGCGGGAATCCTTCACCTGTCACCGCCCGGGGCGTGTATCAGGGCATGAAAGCAGCGGCAAAGGAAGCCTTTGGTACCGATGACCTTGCCGGCAGAACGATTGCGGTCCAGGGCGTGGGGCACGTATCGTTTGAAATGTGCAGATTTCTTCATGAAGAAGGAGCCTCATTAATTGTAACGGATATTCGGGAAGCTTCAGTGGAGCGTGCCGTTCACGCCTACGGAGCAGAAACGGTGGCGCCGGAAGAAATTTATGATGTGCCTTGCGATATTTTCAGCCCGTGTGCACTTGGAGGCGGGTTGAATGTCCATACCATTCCCCGTCTGCAGGCAAAAGTCATAGCGGGAGCAGCGAATAATCAGCTGCAGACAGAAGAAGACGGCATCCGTTTAGAGGAGCGGGGCATCGTCTATGCACCGGATTACATTATCAATGCAGGCGGCGTGATCAACATCGCTGATGAACTCTACGGGTACGACCGCGAGCGGGCCCTGAAGAAAGTCGACGGTATTTACGATAATATTGTCCGTGTATTTGAAATTGCGAGACGTGACGGAATCCCATCGTTCCAGGCCGCAAACCGGCTGGCCGAAGAGCGCATTGAATCCATCAAGCGTTCAAGGAAACAGTTTCTGCCCCACTCACGGCATATTTTAACGAACCGGTAAAAAGCAGCCTGAGCGCTGCTTTTTTATTTAGGCACCGGATTCTGTTTTACGGCGGATCGAAGGGATGTGCTATAATAATCTCCAAATGTCAAAACTTCTCTTCATCAGATCTATTTTCGTGCTATGATGAAACGGAAAAATCCATTAAAATAAAGTAGAGATAAATGAATAAAATCCCGGGTGAAGGCCCGCAGGAGGAATTTTTATGGCTAAAGAATATGACCTGGTCATATTAGGAGCTGGTACCGGCGGATATGTGGCCGCTGTGCATGCAGCAAAAAGAGGATTATCGACGGCGGTGGTAGAAGCTCGTGACATCGGAGGCACCTGTCTGCACCGTGGATGTATTCCAAGCAAATCGTATTTAAAAAGCGCAGAAGTATACAAAATGGTGCAGGAAAGTCTGGCCTACGGCGTAGAAGCAGACAATGTGAGCCTGCAGTTCGGAAAGGTTCGCGAAAAAAAGAATCAGACGGTACAACAATTACATAAAGGGGTCCAGCATCTGCTGGCAAGGCACCAGGTGGATGTATATTACGGACACGGGCGCATCCTCGGGGCTTCCATTTTTTCTCCTACGGCAAGCACTATTTCAGTGGAAACAGAAACCGAAGGAGAAAATATTATGCTGCAGCCCAAACAGATTATGCTCGCCACCGGCTCCCGCCCGGCGACTGTTCCAGGGCTCGATATTGACGGTGAATATATTGTCTCTTCCGAAGAGCTGCTTGAAGCAGAAAAACTGCCTTCGTCGATCGTTATTGTCGGAGGAGGAGTGATCGGAGTGGAATGGGCTTCAATGCTTCAGGATTTCGGTGTGGAGGTCCAGATGGTGGAGCTCGGCGACCGCGTGCTTCCGATGATGGACCACGCCGTTTCGAAAGAGGCGGAAAAACGCCTGAAACGAAAAGGCGTCCGCATTTATACAAATACACAGCTTGACCCTTCTTCACTTACGAAAAACGGGGAAATAGCGGTCCATACAACGTCCGGAGAGGCACTGGCAGCTGAGAAAATGCTCGTCGCTGTAGGAAGAACCGGCAATACAGGGGATTTGGGGCTCCACAACACAGAAGTTGAAGTCCAGAACAGCTTCATCCAGACGTCCGGCATGTACCAAACGAAGGAATCGCATATGTACGCTATCGGCGACGTCATCGGCGGCATGCAGCTTGCCCACGTGGCTTCACGTGAAGGCATCATCGCTGTAGAGCATATGCTTGGAAGTCACCCGGAGCCTCTTGACTATAAAGACGTTCCTTCGTGCGTCTACTCGGATCCGGAAATGGCTTCGGTAGGCTGGACAGAGCGTGAAGCCACAGACGCCGGCCTGGATATCAAAACAAGCACCGTTCCTTTTCAGGCGATAGGCAAGGCCCTGGTGGAAAACGATCCGGAAGGGTTTATGAAAATGATTGTGGATAAAAACACTGAAGACGTGCTCGGCGTTCACATTGTCGGAAAAAAAGCGACCGAATTGATTAACGAAGGAGCGCTTGCTGTGTATATGAATGCCTCACATCTTGAAATACAAGGGGCTGTGCATGCGCATCCAACATTGGCGGAAATTTATGCTGAAGGTGCCCTGGCTGTAGACGGAAAAGCTATTCACCACGGGTGAAATAACGAGGAGGAACGAATATGATTCAGGAATACAGTACTCACCGGGAAGTAGGTTTAAGCGACGAAGAAGCGCTCACAATGTATGAAATTATGCTGCAGGCGAGACGTCTTGATGAACGGATGTGGCTGCTGAACCGTGCCGGCAAAATTTCGTTTGTTGTCTCCTGCCAGGGTCAGGAAGCGGCGCAGGCAGCTGCAGCTATGGCGCTTGACCGCGATAAGGACTACCTGCTGCCGTATTACCGGGATTTTGGTCTCGTAATGGCATTCGGGATGACAGCGAAGGATTTAATGCTTGCGGCTTTTGCCAAGCAGGGGGACCCAAACTCTGAATCCAGGCAGATGCCGGGCCATTTCGGCCAGCGGAAAAACCGTATTGTGACCCAGTCCTCTCCGGTAACCACCCAGATTCCCCATGCTGCCGGTTTTGGACTTGCAGCTAAAATGAAGAACAAGGATTTCGTTACGATGGTCACGTTTGGCGAGGGCTCCTCCAATCAGGGAGACTTTCATGAAGGCATGAACTTTGCCGGTGTTCATGATCTTCCAGTCGTTTTTTTCTGTGAAAACAACAAATACGCCATTAGCGTGCCTCTCAGCAAACAGCTCGCCTGCGAGCACGTTGCTGACCGTGCACAGGGTTACGGCATGCCGGGAGTAACTGTGGAGGGTACGCGGCCGTTTGAAGTGTATCAGGCCATGAAAGAAGCGGTGGACCGGGCAAGGGAGGGTAAAGGCCCCAGCCTTGTTGAAGCGCTGGTGGCCAGACTTACACCTCATTCAAGCGATGATAACGATAAACTGTACCGGAGCGTCGAAGAAATGGATGAAGAAAAGCAGACCGACGCGGTTGTAGCTTTTGCAGATTACCTGCGGACCGAAGGGATACTTACCGAGGAAAAAGAGCAGGCGATGGAGCAGCGTATCCGTGAAGAAGTGGATACCGCCACGGATGCTGCAGAAGCCGCGGAATACCCGGCTGTAGAAACGCTTGGGCAGTATGTTTACGAGGAAGAAGGGAACTAATATGGCAGTCATGTCTTATATTCAGGCAATCAATACAGCGATGAAGGAAGAAATGGCGCGGGATGAGAACGTGTTCGTTTTGGGCGAGGATGTTGGCTTAAAAGGCGGGGTGTTCCGTGCCACCGAAGAACTGCACAGCACGTACGGCGACGAGCGCGTCATCGACACTCCGCTCTCCGAATCAGCGATCGCAGGGGTGGGCATAGGAGCTGCAATGTATGGCCTCCGCCCGGTAGCAGAAATGCAGTTTGCGGACTTTATTATGCCGGCAGTCAACCAGATTGTGTCTGAAGCAGCGAAAATCCGATACCGCTCCAACAACGACTGGTACTGCCCGATTACGATCCGTGCGCCGTTTGGCGGCGGGGTACACGGTGCCCTGTATCATTCGCAGTCAGTGGAGGCGCTGTTTGCAAATACGCCGGGCCTGAAAGTAGTAATTCCGTCCACGCCACATGACGCGAAAGGACTGCTGAAGGCGTCGATCCGGGACAACGATCCGGTGTTATTTTTTGAGCATAAGCGTGCGTACCGGATGCTCAAGGACGAAGTACCGGAAGAGGATTACACTGTCCCGATCGGGAAAGCGGCAGTCAAACGGGAAGGTACGGATGTTACCGTGATTACATACGGACTGTGTGTACATCTGGCCAATCAGGCCGCCGACACACTAGCTGCAGAAGGCATTGATGTGCATCTGGTGGATCTGAGAACCGTCTATCCAGTCGACCGGGAAGCGGTCAAAGAGGCAGCAGCGAAAACAGGAAAGGTGCTGCTTGTCACTGAGGATAACCTTGAAGGAAGCATCATGAGTGAAGTGTCGGCCATCATTTCCGAGCACAATTTGTTTGACCTTGATGCTCCGGTCCGGAGACTGGCAGCTCCCGATGTGCCGGCCATGCCTTACGCTCCGACACTTGAAAAGGAATTTTTAATGAATACAGATAAAATCACGAAAGCGATACGAGATTTGGCGGAATTTTAGGAGGGTATCAAGGATGCGCAAAGAAGTAACAATGCCGCAGCTCGGGGAAAGTGTCACTGAAGGAACGCTATCCCAGTGGCTTGTAAAACCGGGCGATAAAGTAAAAAAATACGACCCCATCGCAGAAGTGCTGTCGGATAAAGTGAGTGCAGAAATCCCCAGCTCTTATACAGGCGAAATCAGCGAGCTTGTCGCTGAAGAAAATGAGACAGTGGCTGTGGGCACGCTGATATGCTATGTGGAGACAGAAGAAGCGCAGCCAGCCATGGCAGAAGAAGCTGCGGAGCCTTCTGTAAAAACGGAACAAACGGTCCCGGCGCAAACAGACGGAGAAGACGAGAAATCGATGAAAAAAAGGTATTCGCCGGTGGTATGGCGGCTCGCCCAGGAAAACGGACTGAACCTTGATGATATCGAGGGCTCCGGCAGACAGGGGCGCATTACGAAAAAAGATGTTGAAAAAGCGATCCGGGAAGGCGCAGAAAAAACCAAACAGGAGGAAGCTGCCCCTTCGCCGTTTCCAATCTATTCAACAAAGCCTTCTGAAAATCAGGAGGAGCGTGAAGGCGACACGATCATTCCGGTAACTGGAGCAAGAAAAGCAATTGCAGACAACATGGTGAAAAGCAAGCAGGAAATCCCCCACGCCTGGACAATGATTGAAGTGGACGTGACGGATTTGGTGGCCTACCGGAACAGTGTGAAGGATGAGTTTAAACAAAAAGAAGGCTTTTCGCTTACGTACCTGCCATTTTTCATGAAAGCTGTTTCCGAATCCCTGCAGCTGTTTCCGAGTCTTAATTCCACCTGGGACGGCGACCGGATTATTCAGCGCAAGGAAGTGAACCTGTCGATGGCTGTAGCCAGCGAGGAAGCTCTGTATGTTCCAGTCATTAAGCGGGCAGACGAAAAAAACATCCGCGGTCTCGCCCGGGATATGCAGTCTCTTGCCACCAAAGTTCGTCAGGGCACCATTAAGGCAGAAGAAATGAGAAGCGGGACGTTCACGGTAAACAACACCGGTTCATTCGGCTCTGTGCAGTCCATGCCGATTATTAATCATCCGCAGGCAGCCATTCTTTCTGTGGAATCGATCGTAAAACGACCGGTAGTTATGCAGGGTGATATGATAGCAATACGCTATATGGTTAACCTGTGTCTTTCCCTGGATCACCGGATTTTAGACGGTCTGCTGTGCGGACGGTTTTTAGCTGATCTAAAGCAGCGGCTTGAAAATTATAAAGGTACGGAAAACATCTAAAAGAGGCTTCCCTGGGAAGTTCTCTTTTTTAACTTATAAAAAAGAATCATTCTTATTTACAAATGGGTTGCCTTGCGCTAAAATCAATGTACATACAAAACGTAATCATTACGATAAAAGAGGTGCAATGATGAAAAAACTATATATTTTAGGGGCGGCTGGGGCGGCCTTTGTTTCTTTAAGCGCTTGCGGTTCGGAGGAGACTCAGGAAGAACAGGGAACCGAAAGTGGGGAAAAGCTTGAAGTGTATACCACACTTTTTGCCTGGGAAGACTTCACAAAACAGATTGGCGGCGAACATGTGAATGTAGAAAACGTCGTCCCGGCAGGGTCGGATGCGCATACATACGACCCAACTCCGCAGACACTTACAAACATTGCGGAGGGCGATGTGTTTGTGATGACCGGAAATGGAATGGAAGGGTTTGCCGATGAAGTGGAAAGCACTATTGGCAACCAGGACGTGCAAATAGCCAAGGTGGCAGAAGCTTCCAGCGGAGGAGAAGCCAATGAGCATGAAGAAGGAGAGTCTGAAGAAGCCCACGATCATGAGGAGGGTGAATCTGAAGAAGAACACGCTGAGCATGCTGAAGAAAGCCAAAGCGGGGAAGAGCACGACCATAGCGGCACAGATCCTCACGTATGGATTGACCCAGTCCAGGCGAAAGAAGCAGCCGGCGAGATAAAAGACCAGCTGGTTGAGGCGGACCCGGATAACGAGCAGACCTATGAAAATAATTATGAAGAACTGGCGGCGGAACTCGATGAATTGGATGAGCGGTTCGAGACCCTTGTGGATGAAAGCAGTAAAAATCAATTTATTGTTTCCCATGCAGCATACGGATATTGGGAAGAACGATACGGGCTGGAAGAAATCGCTGTTAACGGCGTAAACGCCCAGAATGAACCTTCCACGCAGGAAATCAATGATATTATCGATACAGCAGAACAAAATGACCTGAACGCCATTATGGTGGAAGAAAACATCCCGTCTGATACGACAGACGTTCTCCAGGAAGAAATCGGAGCAGAGGTTTATACGCTAAATAACCTCGAATCAGCCAGCGAAGAAGAAATTGCTGATGGCGCGAGCTATGTATCATTGATGAATCAGAATATCGATAACCTTGAAAAAGCACTAAACGAATAACTTTTCAAGCTTCTCACTTGTGATTCCCTGTTCTTATCCGCTACAATATAGGTATTCGGTGAAGGAAAGGAAGGATTTTAATGAATTTTGATTTTTACGTCAATGATATAGTACAAGCTTCCCGAGATGAAATCGAAGAAGCGGGCTACCAGTCTCTTCGTACCCCGGAAGAAGTCGATGAAGTATTGAACAAGGAAGGTACAACACTCGTTATGGTAAACTCTGTATGTGGCTGTGCCGGAGGCATTGCCCGTCCGGCGGCAGCTTACATGACGAATTATGATACGAAGCCGGACCGGCTTGTGACCGTATTCGCAGGCCAGGATAAAGAAGCGACCGAGCAGGCCCGTTCTTACTTCACAGGGTTTCCACCGTCGTCTCCATCGTTTGGTCTTTTAAAAGACGGAGAACTGGTACGCATGGTTGAACGTCATGAAATTGAAGGCCATGAGCCGATTCAGGTTGTTCAAAAACTCGAAGAAGCTTTCGATCAATACTGCACAAAATAAAAAGTGCCCTCCGGGGCGCTTTTTATTTTAAAAAAAGAGCTCCTCCGTGAAGGAGGAACCCAATGGATTTATTTTTCCAAATGATAGATGTTGCCGTCCTGCTCTACAGTGGTATCAACATCCGGAAATACAATTTCGCTCGTTTTCGGCTCAAATTCCTGGGAAGTTTCAAACCCAACCCGAAAGTCATTACTTTTTGTTGAAGGGCCCTCTTCCTTTGTTACACTGTACCATAGTGTTTTTCCGTTAGAAGCTATCGTCGTCTGCGGCTCTCCTACATTAGCTTTAAATGTTACTTCTGCCATATGCTATCCCTCTTTCTTCGTTTAAGATCTATTAAGGGTTCTTCCCTCCATAGCTTTTGATTTAAACGTCAATTGCAAAAATAAGAAAAGACAGGGAAGTGCCTTGACGCTCAGCTTTATATTCATGGTATACTATTTCGGAATACATAAATGAAAAGGGCGGAGACAAATGATTCAGACGCATTATGAAAAAATTCAGGAATACTTAAACATGAACGAAGAGATTTCGTACGACGAGTTCCGGGACTACTACCAAAACGTCATCGACGAACTTGATGCAAACGCATCCGGCTATGAAGAAGAGCAGGTGTGGAAAGCCTTGTTTATTACCGAAAGCATCATGTCCAACGCGGAAGACCGCCAGAAGCGGACGAAAAAGAAGCAGGAGTCCAAGAAGTTCGGAAAGATGCAGGAACGCTCCAGAGTATATTCCCAGCATTTTACTAAAAGGCTTCAGGAAGCAGGCTACAGTGAAGAAGATATCAACGAACAGTTTGAAAAAATGCTCGAAGGGTCTTCCGGGGAAGCGTAATTAAAAAATGGGTTGACTTTCATATTCGTTCATTGGTATAGTATTCATTGTCTTGTTAAAACATATGACAAAAGCGCCTATGGTGAAAGGGATATCACTCGAGATTCCGGTTCTCGCATTCCAGGTTCGAGTCCTGGTAGGCGCACCAATGAATAAATGTGTAAGCAAAGGAGCTGCTCCTTTGCTTTTTTATTTGTTTTTTTGGCAGATACAGACGCATCAGAGGGCACTGCCGGGATGAAAAGCGCCAGTCAGTTTCCCTCTGCCGGTGTTTACGATATAATATAAGTACGAATGAACAAACAGAGAGGTTTTTTAGATGGGGAGATTCCGAATTGGATATCGGACGCTGAAAACAGCAGTAGGCACAGCTATATCCGTATACATTGCCCAGCTGTTGCAGCTGGATTACTACATATCAGCTGGCGTTATTACCATTCTTTGCATTACCACGACCAAAAGGGGCTCCCTGACTGTCAGCATTGAACGACTCGTTTCCTGTGTGATTGGGCTCGGGGTAGCGAGTGTATTCTTTGAACTGATAGGCTATAATCCGGTGGCCATCGCTGCACTCTTTCTGATCAGCATTCCACTGAGCGTAGCAGCGAACGCTGCCCGGGGCATCGTCACAAGCAGCGTTATCGTCCTGCACCTTTATACAGAAGAACAGGTGAGTGTAGGCATCTGGATGAACGAGCTCGCGATTATTTTCGTCGGCATTGGGGTAGCTTTAATTATGAACCTTTACATGCCGAGCAGTGAAAAAAGCCTGGCCCAGGACCAGTTAAGCCTTGAAGACGCTTTTCGCAAAATCTGGGAGGAATACGCAAATTACCTTCGTTTTGGAGATAACATCTGGGACGGGTCAGAATTTTCGGATGCAGCGAAGATCATTGATGAAGCTAAAGGAAAAGCCCTGAGGGATATAGATAACCATTTTCTCCGGGATGATGACTACTTTTACCACTATTTCCGTATGAGAGAAAAACAATTTTCGGTACTCGAAAGTATCCTCCCGTTTATTTCTTCGATTGATCAGTCAGTTCCCCAGGGCCATAAAATGGCTGATTATATGGATGAACTAAGCGACGCTGTCTCTCCGGGCAATACCGCCGGCTATTTTCTGTACCGCCTTGACGAAATGAAGCATGAAATTCAGCAGATGGAGCTGCCAAAAACAAGGCATGAATTCGAAATACGTTCATCCCTGTTTTATATTTTGTATGAAATTGAAGAATACCTGCTTATTAAAAAAATGTTTAAGCCTGACCCGAAGCGTACCCATACAATATCGGGCAAACGATTAAACAGGCAGATGGCACGCAGAAATAAATAAAAAGCAGAACAAGCGGGCATGAAAACCCGCAAGTTCTGCTTTATCCGGTACATACAAGGATTGGCGTTTATTTAAAACATCACCGCTCCGCCCATTAACAGGCTGCTGCCGACAAGCGCAAAGATCATAATGTAAATAATGACTTTCTGCATTCTAACCCCCGCTTTCAATAGAAACTAATGCTCAAATTATAACACAGCAGGCGAAAAAATATATAATAAACCTAAGCAACCCGCAAAGGAGTTATAATAGTGATGGCAAATCAGGAACGTTTAATACAGGAATTTATCGAACTGGTGCAGATAGACTCGGAAACGAAGCATGAAGCCAAAATCGCGGATGTCATCAAACGGAAATTCCAGGAGCTCGGCCTCGAAACAAAAGAAGACAATGCTAAGGCTCTGACCGGCCACGGAGCAGGGAACCTGATCTGCACGCTGAAAGGAACAGACGGCACAAAGCCGGTAATTTATTTCACTTCCCATATGGACACCGTCGAACCGGGAAAAGGCATTGAACCCGAGGTGCAGGATGAATATATCGTTTCGGGCGGGGAAACGATTCTCGGAGCTGATGACAAAGCAGGGATTGCGGCGATGCTTGAAATGGTAAAAGTGCTTCAGGAAGAAGACGAGCCTTACGGAGATATTCAGTTTATTATTACGGTTGGGGAAGAGTCAGGCCTTGTGGGCGCAAAGAACCTTGATACCGGGCTTGTGCATGCCGATATGGGCTATGCGCTTGATAGTGACGGACCGGTAGGCACGCTCGTCACTTCGGCACCATATCAAACGAAAATGCATGCGACTATTTACGGAAAGAAAGCGCACGCAGGGGTGGAACCGGAAAAAGGCATTTCAGCCATCAGCGTTGCTTCTAAAGCAGTGACCAAGATGCCGCTTGGACGAATCGATGAAGAAACAACAGCCAATATCGGAAGCTTTGCCGGAGGCACCCAGACAAATGTCGTATGTGATGAAGTCGTGATTTCTGCTGAGGCACGCTCCTTTAAACCGGATAAGCTGAGCAGACAGGTAGCTGCGATGCGTGAGGCATTCGAAGAAGCAGCCGGGGAAATGGGAGCCGAGGCATCTATAGATATACAGCCAATGTATGAAGGATATGTGCTGGCCGAATCAGATGATGTGGTACAGCGTGCGGTCCAGGCCGCCAAACGGATTGACGTGGAGCCGAGAACTGTACAGAGTGGAGGCGGCAGCGATGCCAACGTGATTTCCGGCTACGGCATTCCGACCATCAATCTGGGCGTCGGATATGAGAATATCCACACTACGGAAGAACGGCTGCTCATTAAAGAATTTGTGAAAGTACCGGCGTTTATGGCGGCCATTGTAACCGGGCCGGCAGAAGACGCGTAAAGGAGGAAAATATACGCGTGGATATTCAGCGCCTTCAGGGGAATATTAAATCACCGCTCCCTAACGTAAAGGATAGAAAAGCCGAAAAGAATCCATTTTCGGAAATGATGCAGACCGAACAGGCCAAAACGTTCAACCGGCAGATGGGTATCATGCTCGAACAGCTTGATCAGCAGGGCCGGCGTTTGATGGAGCATCAGACTATTCCGGAACTAAAAGAGTATAAACGCCTTGTAAGAGAAATTATTACAGAGCTGAAGGACCACGGGTTGAATCTGCATGAAGAAAGGTCGTTTGGCAGTGACGGGCGGCTCAAAACCCATCAGCTGGTTGAAAAAATTGATAAAAAACTAGTGGAAATGACAGACCAGATGCTGCAGCAGGAGCAGGAGCCCCTATCCCTTCTCGATATGACCGGGGAAATAAAAGGCATGATTATACATCTCTACGGGTAAAGGAGGGAATCTATGAGTATAAAAATTTTATTCATCTGTTTAGGGAACATCTGCCGTTCGCCAATGGCAGAAGCGCTTTTTCAGAAGCATCTGCAGGAAGCGGGAGTGGAAAATAAAATCAGCGTGGATTCAGCCGGCCTCGGTGATTGGCATGCAGGCTCCCCTCCGCACGAAGGAACGATTGATGTACTCGAACAGCATGGTATTGCTGCCGGTACGGGAACCGCCCGGGTGGTGGAGGCCGGAGAAGAAGCCGATTATATTGTGGCTATGGATGACCAGAACCTGGAGATGCTTCAGGACTTTCACGTTTCCACTAAAGACGGCAGGATATGGAAACTGCTGGACTTTCACCCTGACCGCCGGAAGGAAGACGTGCCTGACCCTTATTTCGATAATAATTTCGGTCACGTGTTTGAATTGATTAATACGAGTACCTTTCATTTACTACAATGGATTAGAGAGCAGGAGAATGTATAATGGAGCATATTCAAAAAGCGATACGATACGTGGATCCGCAGGCAGCAGTAACCAATATAGCGAGCCTCTCCGGAGGAAGCATCAGCTCTGCCTACCGGGTGGATACAAACCAGCGCTCCTATTTCCTGAAATGGAATGAAGAGGCACCGTATGATTTTTTCCGCCAGGAAAAGCGCGGGCTTGAATTCCTGCGTGAATCGGAAGCGGTGCATGTGCCTGACGTGCTGCACTGGTCAAAGAAGTTTATCATTATGGATATTATTCAGGGAAGCGGGGACAGCCGGACCGATGAGTGGCTGGGAATCGACTTGGCCAATCTCCATCAATCCTCCGGGGATTATTTCGGCCTTGAGGAAGATAATTTCATCGGGGAGCTGCCGCAGGAGAATTCCTGGGAAACGAGCTGGGTGCGTTTTGTAAGGGATCACCGCCTGCGGCCGCAGTTGGAAATCGCCAGGTCTCTCGGTAAACTGACTGACGAACGGTCCCGCCGCCTGCGCTATATTCTGGACCATCTCGGAGAGTGGATACCCGACGACCGGCAGCCGGTCAAGCTGCACGGAGATCTTTGGGCCGGTAATTGGCTCACCGGAGAAGAAGGGCGTCCGTATTTGATCGACCCTGCCTGTTGGTACGGAGACTACGAATTTGATCTTGCCTTTACCCGGTTGTTTGGAGGTTTTTCGGAACGGACATATGAAGCGTATGAAACCATCCAGCCGGTGGAAGCTGAATTTGAAGAACGAATGCCTCTGTATCAGTTATACTATTTGCTCGTCCATTTAAATGTGTTCGGGGAAATGTACGGGGAGCAGGTAGACCGGGTGCTTGCATTATACAGCAGAAGCAGCTGAACGGGGGGCCTTTCTTTCTGAAAGGTCTTTTTTATGCTTTTACAATGTCTATTTTCCCGGGCTTTTGGTCAGGTTGAAAATACAAAAAAACGGGAATAAAACTTTGGACATGAACATAACGTTTTGACAGAGAGGGGCTTTTTGGATTGAGAGAGACACGAATTGCGGTTATTGGGGCGGGCCCCGGAGGACTTACCGCTGCCATGCTGCTGCAAAGTCAGGGTTTTCAGGTAAGTGTGTTCGAAAAGGATGATAAGCCAGGCGGGCGCACGTCCCACGTGGACGTTGACGGATACCGCTTTGATAAAGGCCCGACATTTCTAAGCATGCCTCATATTGTTGAGGAAATTTTTTCAGCCACCGGAAGGGACCTTGCCCACTATATTTCGTGGAATTATCTGGATCCGATGTATGAATTATTTTTCGAAGATTCAAGCTTTCGGCCGACTTCCGATAAAAAGGAAATGAAACGAAGGATCGCTGCTTCCTTTCCAGGTGATGAAAAGGGGTATGACCGTTTCATGCATGATCTGGGTAAGCGGTGGGATGCGCTTCTGCCGGTACTTGAGCATGAGCACGGCTCGCTCTTGGACTATATGAAGCCCCGGACGCTTAAAGCCCTTCCACACCTGGCGCTCGGAAAGTCTGTGTACGACGTGCTGAGTCAGTATTTTTCCGATGAGCGGTTGAAGCTTTCTTTTACCTTTCAGTCTAAATATTTAGGAATGTCACCGTGGGACTGCCCGGGGGCTTTCAGCATTCTTTCCTACATGGAGCATGAGTACGGGATTGTGCACCCTACCGGGGGATTGAACCAAATACCAAAAGCAATGGCTAAAGCATTTGAAGAAGACGGGGGCCATCTTTACCTGAACACGCCGGTTAAAAAAATCCGTACGAAAAAACAGCAGGCTGTGGGGGTGGAGCTTGAAAACGGGGAAGTGTTTGGAGCAGATGAAGTAGTAGTGAATGCAGATTTCGCCTACGCAGCTACCGAATTGTTCGATGAACCGTTGAAGAAGTGGAAAAAAGAAAAAGTGGCTAAAAAAGACTATTCCTGCTCGGCGTTTATGCTTTATGCCGGCGTTGACGCTGCCTACCCGGAAGCAGCCCACCATTCTATCGTTTTTTCCAATGATTATAAAAAAAATGTGGAAGAAATGATCCATGAAAAGATTGTTTCAGACGACCCGTCGATCTATATTCATAATCCGGCTGTTACCGACGACACACTGGCTCCTGCCGGAAAATCGCCAATTTATATGCTTGCCCCGGTGCCGAATAACCAGAGCGGCATTGACTGGGAGAACAACAAGGACAGCTTTCGGGACCTGGTGCTTGATCAGGTGGAAAGCCGGTCGCCGTTTAAAGGCCTCCGGGATCATATTGAAGTGGAAAAAATTTATACGCCCACAGACTGGCAGCTCGACAGTAACGTATACGAAGGGGCTGTATTCAATTTGTCCCACCGCTTAAATCAAATGATGTATTTCCGTCCGCATAACAAGTTCGAAGATGTCGGGAGCTGCTGGCTGGTGGGCGGAGGCACGCATCCCGGAAGCGGCCTGCCGACGATTATTGTATCCGGCAGGATTACTGCTCAGGCACTGACGGCTAAATATTCCAGGGAGCGGGCGCAATGAAAAATATTATCGTGGGAAGCGGCATCGGCGGACTTGTGACAGCTCTCTACAGGACACAGGCGGGCGAAGAAGTAACAATAGTGGAAAAAGATAAAGAAGCAGGCGGAAGAATCAAATGGGTGAAGCAGGACGGATTTAAAGTCGATGAGGGACCGACGATCGTTCTGCTGCCTGAAACAATTAAAGCGATACTTGCTGAAGCGGGGATGGACCCGGAAGTGCTTGAGATGGAGCGGATTGATCCTTTGTACCGGATGGTTTTCGCCGACGGAACGGAATTTTACAAATGGAGTGATCCTGAAAAACAGAAAGAAGAAATGGCACAGGCTTTTCCGGGAGAAGAAGAGAATTTCGAAAGATTTATGCGCGATATGAAGAGGAATTTCCTTCAGGGGGAAAAGGATTTTTTATCCCGCTCGTTTATGAGCAAACGGGAGTTTTTCACTGCGGCTAATATTCGTTCCCTATGGCAGATGAAAGCTTACCAGTCGGTCAGAGCCCAGGTGGCCGATTACTTTACAGACCCCCGGCTCCGGGACGCGTATTCACTGCAGACGCTCTACATTGGCGGCAATCCTGCCACTACTCCCGGTATTTACTCCCTGGTCTCCTTCAGTGAGCAGTATCACGGCATTTGGTATATCCACGGAGGCTATGCGATGCTGATCGAAAAAATTAAAGAAGAGCTGGATCGTCGCGGAGTCATCTTTCGGTTTGAAGAAACAGCATTAAGCATACAGTCGAAGGGAAAGACTTTTACTGCCCTGAAAACGGATAAGCGGGTAGAGCCGGCAGAACGGCTGATCTGCAACTGCGAGCTGCCGGCAGCAGAGCAGCTGGTGGAAAATAAATCACAAAAAAAATACACTTCTTCATCAGGATGCTTGCTAATTTACTTGGGATTAGACAAAATATATACAAAGGCATCTATACACCAGTTTTTTATGGGCAGCAATTTTGACCATCAAATGAAGCAGGTTTTTGACACTAAGGAGTTACCGGAAGAGCCGAGTATTTATGCATTCCACCCGTCTTTAATAGACTCTGCCCTCGCCCCGGAAGGTAAGAGTGTACTGTATCTGCTCGTTCCCGTACCGTCAGGAGATAACGTCGACTGGGAGGTGCAGGAAGAGTTTATTCAGTCTATTTTAGAGACGGTTGAGAAAAAAGGATTCCCGCACCTACGTTCTTCGATTCAGTGGATGCAGATCCGGACGCCTCAGGACGCCGGCAGATACGGGCTTTATGAAGGAGGCAGCTTTGGCATAGCTCCGAGCTTTGCCCAATCAGGTGCATTCCGGCCGCAGCTTAAGCCGTTTTCCTACAGCAACGTATACGCAGTGGGTGCTTCTACGCACCCCGGTGGCGGTGTCCCAATTGTCATGCAGGGAGCAAAACTGTTAGCAGAGCATCTCGGGACAGGGAGAAAGCAGGATATGTTCTGATATACGCCCGGCAGGGAACCAGCCATTGCTTGGCTTCTGAAACGCGGGAGAGGGGATGAGAAATATGAAATCAACGTTAGAAGAAGCATACGAAGAATGTCATCGTATTATTACAATGCACAGCAAAACTTTTTCGAAGGCATTTGATATTCTGCCGTTTGAAAAAAGGCGGGGCGTCTGGGCCGTCTATGCTTTCTGCCGGACGGTCGATGATATTGTGGATGAAGGAGAAAATCCGGAGCAGGAATTAAAAGAATTTGAAACCATGTTTCATCAGTTTCTCCGCGATCCATTTTATCAGCCGTCCCTGCAATGGATTGCATTGAGGGATACTTTCGAACGATTCGATATGGAAGTACAGCCCTTTATAGATATGATTCAGGGGCAGTATATGGATTTGGAAAAAATTTTTTATTACACACTGGAAGAAGTTGAAGGGTATTCCTATTATGTAGCAGGGACTGTAGGGCTGATGCTTCTGCCTATCCTTTCCCCGGAGCGTTTTGAACACCTGAAGCCGGGCGCAATCGCCCTCGGAAAGGCGATGCAGCTGACAAATATTCTTCGGGATGTAGGTGAAGATCTGGAACGGGGGCGTATTTATTTTCCAGTTGAAATACTTGAAAAGCACGGCTATACCACCAGGAATCTTTACCAGCACCGCCTTGACCCGTCATTTGTCCGGGCGTGGGAAGAGGCTGCTGCGCGGGCGGAAGAGCTGTATACAGAGGCACTTGAATCTATTGAACAATATCCGAAGGATGCAAGGTATCCCGTCAAAGGCGCTGCTTATATGTATCAGGCAATTTTGGAATCGGTACGGAAAAACGATTATCAGGTGTTTAAGGAGCGGGCCTACGTGTCCAAACGGGACAAATGGAGTATTTTAAAAAGGCTCTCCTCCTAAAGGATGTTAAAGCAGGGCCGGCAGAGTGCCGAATCAGGCAGAAGCTCTGCCTGTTTTTTCTTGTTTGGAAAATGGAGTATTAAAATGGTATTTTATGTATGATGAAATAGACATGAATACATAAGACTAGAACCGCGGGATGTTATTATATCCGGCGGTTTTAGTCTGCTTATATACAGAGGCAGCAGGGGGGAAATTCATGAAGAAAGGTGTCACGGTTCTGGCAGCCGGGATCATCATTTTCATCACCGTGCTCAGCATTTATGTAGTTTATCCATGGCTTGAAGAAATGGAAAATCAGACAGCGGGAGCAGAGCAGGAAAATGAAAACGACTCGGAGGAAGAGGCAGACCAGGAGCATCAGCTGACAAAAACAGAAAAGAAAGTGCAGCGGGAAGGGGAAATGAAAAATTACATTGCCGCCCGGCATGACCGCTGGAATGAACTGACGGGCTACGGGGGTGAAAAAATGGTGGAGGCTGAAAACATTCAGGAGCCTGAAGAAAAAATTGAAAAACTGAAGTCACTGGCTGCGCAGACGGACAACCCGGATTTAGCCAGGGATCTTCGTAATGCTGCCGGGTGGAATGAACGCTTTCAGCAGAAAGAGCAGTCTGATACAGAAGAAGAACAAACGGCAGAAACGATTCACCGTATATTTCATGATCTGGATGTATACTATAACGGCCACGGGCAAGAGCCGTTTGGCGTTACGCACGTGGACGACGGACAGTATGCGGAAAAGACTGATATATGAGCGGGACATAAAGTAAACCACCGGGGACGGCCCCGGTGGTTTAACTCGTTTTAGGAAATCTCTTTTTTTCCGTGGAGAAAAGCTTAGTTATTGCCTTTGCTGTTTGGGTCCCGATGATTTTTTCCTTCTTCCTGAGGCTCAATATCAGCCTGGTTGTCTTTTCGTTTAGTTTCTTCTTCCGGAGACTCCTGGATATTTTGGTTGGCACTGGTTTCAGAAGAAGAGGCGCTGGAATTGTCAGAGGAAGAATCAGAAGAAGAAACCTGCTCGGCGCCCTGTTTTGCCTGCTCCTTGACTCCTTCTAGCTCCTGCTCAGCTTCTTTGGCTGTGTCAGCGACATCCTTCAACTCATCACCGGCTTCTTTAGCTGTGGATACTACACCTTCAGAGTCTTTTTTCACCTGCTGAATCTGCTGAATGATGTCTTTGCCGTAATCATTGTAAATCTCCTGCAGCTGGGCCGTTGCCTGCTTGGTAAGCTCTACTGTACGCTGGAAGCGGTTTTTCAGTTCATCCTTGTCGATTTCCTGATTCGCCTGATTTACTTTATCCCTCATGCCTTCGCTGCTTTCACTCTCACTGTTGCTGGTGCTTCCGGAGCTTTTCGTATACCAGTATACGCCTCCTCCGATTGCAGCGGCTGAAAGTGCAATAATTGGCAGTGTCTTTCTGGTTGATGTGTTACTCATTATATCTACTCCTTTTTGTTTAAAATATGGAAGCGGTGGTTCGGAAAATTAAAAAAAGAGTCAGCAAAGAAAAAGCTTTCTTTTGCTGGCTCATGGGTTAGTTTATTATCCAACCATTACCGCCACGTCTATAACTTGAAAATGAAGAGCGAACTATAAACATATATCCTTTATGCTTCTTCAGTAAACATTCTGCGAAATGTCTGCATAAACGTCGTTGTTAACAAAATTTCTGATGATAGCGTTCACTTCACCGGCGGCTCTGGTGGGAAGCTGATGTACTTTACCCTGAATATGAACATTGCGCATGTTGGGAAGCCGGGATTGAAAATCATGCTGATGTTTTTTTACAAACACATCGTTGCTGCCAAATATCGTAAGCGCGGGACAGGTAATATGGGGGAGAAGGCCGGTGCTGTCGTAATGCAAGCCGTTCAAATACATCTGCTCCATAACGCCTGGGTCGCTGTTTTCAATATTTTTTTCGATGCGCTCCTGCTGGTCCTGCTTTTTGGTATGAGAAAAGGCGAGGCCCTTGCCAAGCGTTCCGAGCAGGTTTTCATACGTGCTCCAAATGCCAAGACGGAATTTTCCGGCCAGCATAAACGTCCTTACTTTTGGAAAGCTGCTGATTAATACGAGTGCTTTTGTCTTTTCGGGATATCTGTAAGCAAATTCCTGGGCGGGAAGCCCGCCAAAAGAATAGCCGCAAAGAATGACCTGGTCAGCCCCGAGATGAGATACGAGGGCGTAAATATCCTCCGTCCATTGTTTGATGGTGCCGTCGGCAGCTTCACCGCATTCGCTTCTGCCGTTCCCCCGGGGATCGAAGCTAACAACCTGAAACTGGTCTTCCAGCGGGTGCTGCTGCTCAAAGGCCGTACAGCCGAGTCCGGGAGGGGAAATAAATACAAGCACAGGCCCCTGGCCCCGCTGTTCATAATAGAGTGATGTGTTTTTTGAAGTGAAATATGGCATAAACAGGCTCCTTTGGCTTTCGTCAGCCGTGAAATTAAAAAATCCATTCTTTTTATCTTGTTACCTTCAATCTATATAACTAAACTCCAGAACTGGAAAGAGTGTCTATGATATAAAAAAAGCACCTTTAAGCTTCATCTGCTTAAGGGTACCTCGCTTTATATGCAAAAATGCATTTGTATCAATAATTAATGTTCTTTCGCTGTTTCATCTACTGATTTCGGGCTGGATAAAAACCAGCCGCTGACCGCAATCATTACGAGGACAATATAGAAGGAAGCCTTCCACAGCGGCGAATGGGAAAATGCTTCCGGAATGATGTGCAGTGAAGGGTGACTCAAAGCATAAACTGCGAGTTTTACACCGACCCAGCCAACGATAACGAAGGCAGTTATTTCAAGGCCTGGACGTTTTTCCAGCAGGGTAACAAATTTACCGGCAGCAAAACGCATAATGACTACCCCAATTAATCCGCCAAATAAAATCACTGCGAAGATCCCGCCATCAAGGCCGCCGATGGCAGGGAGCCCGGAGGCCGGAAGCGTAATAGCAAGAGCGACACCTGCAAGAATCGAATCGACGGCAAACGCAATATCTGCAAGCTCTACTTTAAAAACAGTTTTCCAGAAGCCGGGCGATTTAGTTTCCGGTGCAGCAGCAATCACGTTTTGCTGCTGGTGGTGGCGGACCATATGCCTGATAATATGATTAATGGCGATATAAAGAAGGTAGGCCGCGCCAATAGCCTGAACCTGCCACACACCTGCCAGAAAACTGATGATAAACAGTGATCCAAAGCGGAAAAGAAAAGCGCCAAATAATCCGTAAAAAAGAGCCTTTTTCCGCTGTTTTTCGGGCAGATCCTTAACCATTACCGCCAAAACCATCGCGTTATCAGCTGCTAACACACCCTCAAGCAGGACCAGAATAACCAGAACCCAGCTGTATTCCATCAATAAACCTACATCCATTTCGTTTCTCCCCTTATGAGAAAAGACACGAAAAGAGCCTTTTCCCTGAATGATTCGAAGGAAAAGGCATCAAAAAAACCTTTTCCTCTCCGAAATTGCTGCGGAGAAGAAAAGGTCTCGCTTATAGTATGGTAACTACCATCAGCACCGGGGCGTCAAAGCCCGTCATGACGATGCAGATGCAGGAAAGCTACTCCCCTTTTATTCTATACTAAGCATATTCCGGGGCGCAGATAAAGTCAATCTTTATTTGAAAGGAAAGGCAAAGCTAAAAGGGCGGTGGACGACCCGTCATACTGCCGCGAGAACGTTTTTGAAATCGAGCGGTGGAGCCTATATACTATGGATAAAGCACATATTTCACGCGAAGATAAAGGAGAAGAGTATGCCCGATTCAAGAAAAAACCTACGCTACTATTTCGAACATCAACCACTACACGGGACCTTTTTCATTTACCGGATGGACGATACTATCGTGAACAGCGCAGCAGGTGATATGACTATCCATGACCTTTCCGGTGGGGGCATGCGGTTCTTTTCCCGTTTGAATCTGCCGGTCACAGACCGGGTACTTTTGACTTTTTCCTTTCGTTCGCTCTATAAAAACTTTATCCTTCACTGACATATAAAGCGAAAAGAAAAACAAAGCGGCGGCTGCATTTACGGCGTCTTTTTCCCGGACGAAGTCAACGATCAAAAAAATGACCTGGTGCGCACGGTCCATCAATTGAACATTGAACAAAAAGAGCGTCAGAGTTAAGACAACGGCACTGAGAATTTCTGTTCATCCAATATGTAGATACAAGAGGAGGGTTTGTATGGATAACGATTTACTGAAAGAACTGCTGCTGATTGCCCGTATTGCCACTAAAGAAGAAGGAACGATTACCCCGGATGATTCCAATGAAGAAGCGCATTTTGATTATTTGATCAAAGAAGCGATGCTCGAAGCAGAAAAAGTAACAGACGAGGAAGAAAAAGTCGAATATGTGGACCCGGTGGTGACAGAAAAGGGCAGCCGCTTTATTGATGTATAATTCAAGCCGCCTCGTGACAGCTGAAAATTATCTACATGGCAGTAATACAAAATGGCCCCCGGCACTGAAGCCGGAGGGCCATTTGTACAGGAGAATCATTTTTACTGCGCTGCCATACCGCCGTCAATACGATACTCGGAACCACTGATAAAGCTTGATTCGTTAGCAGTAAGGAATAAAGCAAGGTTTGCAATATCTTCAGACTCCCCGTAGCGGTTCATTGGGATAGCCTGCTTCTGCTCGGTACTAGCGGATTCGGCATCATCCAGATTAAACCCTTTTATAGAAAAAAGCATGTGCCTGCCACATGCTTTTTAAGATCAATGGTTCGTATTAACAGTGTGGGGAAGAGAATCCAGAGGCTGCTCCTGCGGTTTGGCGAAATAATATCCCTGAAACAGCTCGTATCCCATGTCGGCTAAGTAATCGGCATCTTCTTTATGTTCAACTCCTTCAGCAAGCGGCTGAGAGCCGGTATGAGCAGCGACCTGCAGCAGCGACGCCGCGACTTTTCTTTTTTTGGGATCCCGGCTTACGCCGTCGGAATATTCTCTGGCCAGTTTAACAATATCCGGTTCAAGGTAAGATAGTTTTTTGAGGTCATTGGCCCCGGTGCCTACGTCGTCTAAAGCATATTTAAAACCGTTCTTCCGGTAATAATTGAGTATACGTTTCAGATGATCAACATCCTGTACTTCATCGCTTTCTACAACTTCGAAAACTACGTTTCCCGGCGAAATGCCCATTTCATTGATCAGGCGGATAGTGGTCGATAAACAGTGTTCAGGCACATAAATAGCAGTCGGAATAAAATTGATAAAAATGAGCTTGTCTTTAATAAGGGCTGCATTTTTGACAGAAACGATCCGGCAGGCGCGGTCAAGCGCAAACAGCCGGTGGCGGGTACGCGCTGCCTCGAGCAGGAAAAATGGGGCAATCGTACTTCCATCTGCTGCTTTTCCGCGGGAAAGCATCTCGTGCCCAATAATAGCATAGCTTCCGTTTTCTGGCCGTACGATAGGCTGGTAATGCGACTGTATCTGTTCCTGATCGATAATGTTATCAATCCAGCCTGCTTCTTTATAAGCGTTGAGGGAGCGGAGCGGCTGTCTGTTGGCTTCGTTTTCCAAAGGATTACTCTTTTTTGCAGGAAAAATAAAAATTTCTTCAGGATTATAATGAACTTCCAGGTAATCCAGTAAAGCAAAAGCAATGGTTTCATCCATCCATACCATATGGTTGTTTACTTCCTGCCATTGGTTTTCGCCGTATTCACTAAAATAAGGATGGAGCAGGGCAGGAGACTGGTCGTTTTCAAAGATGAAAGTATAGCCCTGGTGTCCGGGCATGCAAACGTCGCAACCGTTCTTCATAGATGACCTCCAAATGATGTCGTTTTAATAATAATATCGGCTGGAGAACGATGTATTCAAGTGTTAAATGAGAAATTTTTCCTTAAAGAGCGAAAGTGGATGGCAGATAACATCAATTTAAACATTGATGTTTAAATCTTACTGTGAAAGGTAACTAAAATAAAGTGCTCATTGGTAAGAACCTGGATTGTTACAGGTGAGATGCGTCAGACCATCCACTTAAATGTAAAAAATGGATTCACTTATATAGAGGAGGAAGAAAATTATGATTAATTTGAAGCAGGAAGGAAAGCTTGGCTTCGGCACCGCTCCGCTTGGGAATATGTACCGCGATATCCCAGAGGATGAAGCTTTAAAAACAATTGAAGCAGCGTGGGAACACGGCATCCGTTACTTTGACACCGCACCTTTTTACGGAGCGGGGCTTGCGGAGCTGCGTACAGGAAAAGCTCTGGCGAAGCATAATCGCGACGATTTTGTCTTAAGTACAAAAGTTGGCCGTTACATTTCCGAAGAAACGGAGGAAAAAGAAGGATTGTTTGCTCACGGCCGTAAAAATAAAGTAATTGATGATTATACTGCAGAAGGCACACGCCGGTCGATTGAGCAGAGTCTGGAGCGTCTGCAGATGGACCGGATCGACTTTGTGTATGTGCATGACATTTCTCCGGATTTTCAAGGAGACGAATGGCTCGCCAAATTTGAAGAGGCAAGAACAGGTGCATTCCGTGAACTTACCAAACTCCGGGAAGAGGGTGTCATTCAATCCTGGGGCATTGGAGTAAACCGGACGGAGCCGATAGAGCTGGCGCTCGACCTTGAAGACTCCAATCCGGATATCAGTCTCCAGGCGACCCGTTACACGCTGCTAAATCATGAACGTGCCCTTCAACGCTTAATGCCGGCAGCGGAGGCTCAGGATGTAAGCATTATTGTCGGAGCTCCTTACGGATCAGGGGTGCTCGCCGGCGGCTCCACATACGAATACTCGGATATTCCGCCGGAAATTGCTTCCCGTGTCGAGCGGATGAAATCCATCGCAGAACGTCACGGTGTGAGCCTGATTGCAGCCTCCCTGCAGTTTTCAGCCGCTCATCCGGCAGTGGCAGCTGTTATACCGGGAGCGAGTCGTCCGCAGCGTATTCAGGACAATCTTGAAGCATTAAACGCAGACATTCCAGCTGCTTTCTGGCAGGAGCTTCGTAAAGAAAAACTGGTTTCACCCGAAGCGCCGCTTCCAATTAAAGAATAAATACGGTTAAAATATTAGCCGCCGCGCCTAAATACAGGCACGGCGGCTTTTTTATCCGCAGGAAAAATAAAAATAGAAACGGAAACTCCGGCCTTATTGAACAATTAGGGTAGCGGTCATGTCTGCATGTCCTTCACCGCATGGAACGCTGCAGTAGATGTTGTACTCCCCAGGTTCTTCCGGGGTGAACGTTGCTTCTCCTTCCCCCTGAATGTCTACATCAAAGTTGTCAATAGCAAGACCGTGTCCGCCTTCCTGGCTCGTTAAGCTGACGTTGACAGGTTCCCCGGCGTTAACTGTGTATTCTTCCTGATCGAATTCAAAGTCAGTAGCGGTAACATCCATTGCTTGAGCCTCGGCGTTTTCACTGGTGCTTTCGGATTCATTGCCTCCATCACTGCCGCCGCACCCGGAAAGAAAAACAAATAGGGCAAGGAAAAGTGCTGATGCTGAGAATTTCATAGTAAACTCTCCTCTCGATATTAGTATACGATGTTTCATGCTAATACAGCTTGCGAAGTGCCACGACAGCTGGGACGAAATATACGACTGCCTTCACAGTTATTGTAAAACATAATCATAATAAAAAACAAAAATAGCGTTAATAAATAAAGAGAAATTATTTGGAAATGACGGAATATTTGTTATTTTCAAGGCGGAAGAGTAGATTTAAAGACTTGATACCTTTATACTAGTTGTAGTTTCATTGATGGAATTGAACGAATTTTTAGGAGGAGTTACTTATGGCAAAAACAGCCTGGTCCGTTGACCCTGTGCACAGTGAAATTGGATTTTCGGTAAAGCACATGATGATCTCAAGAGCAAAAGGCACGTTTGACAAATTTGACGCCACGTTAAAGGTGGACGTGGAAGACTTAACAGATGCAGAAATTGAAGTGGTGATTGATGTAGCGAGTATTAATACCGGTGACGAAAACCGTGACGGTCATTTACGGTCTGCAGACTTTTTTGATGCTGAAAACTATCCTAACATGACATTCGTAGGCAAGGAGATTAAGAAAACAGGAGAAAGTGAATATGACGTGACCGGAGATCTTACGATTAAAGGCACAACCAAAGAAGTTACTGTAGATGTTACATTTGAGGGACAAAGCAAAGATCCGATGAGCGGAAATATGGTAGCCGGCTTTAGTGGCCAGACAACCATCAACCGGAAAGAATTCGGTTTAACATGGAATGCCACACTGGAAACAGGCGGGGTACTGGTTGGCGAAGATGTGAAAATAAATATTGAGATGGAACTGCATAAGCAGGATTAAAGCTAAAGCGAAAATTCATAAGAAAAAAGCCTTTTAGAGCTCCACAGGAGACATCGAAAAGGCTTTTTTAACTAACCTGGGGCAGGAAAATCTTAAAAGGAGAACTTATCCGTAGGCACCGGCAGCTAACAGCACAAGAGCAAAAAAGACTGCGAGCCCGACTGCGAGTCCTAAATACAATTTGATAAAATGCCACATAGCTTTGATCGCTCCTTTCGAAGGGAAAGGTGAATATTACTGCTGTAAAAGGGTTTTAATAGAAAATCAACTGTGAAAGACAGTATGCACACAGGCAGCGCATATAAAAATAATAATACCAAAAAGAGCAGGTTCTGCCCAGAAAAGCAGACCTGCTCTTTTTAATGAAAAGCTGTTAATTCAAAAGCTGTATCAATTAAATGCTTCTATATTTTAAGACGCTGAATTCACAGTGGTATATAAAATTCAGTTCAACCTTTTTTGTTTTGAAGAGGTTTGTTTAAATCGTCAAGATCTTTCACATCTTTATTGTTGCCTTCCCGTATTTCTTTCCGATACTTATCGAGACGCGCTTGTTTTTCATCCAGCTCGGCCAACACTTTTGGACAGTCTGTACTATTTTTCTTTTTCATTTCAAGCCCCTCTTTCTGAAAGTTATCACTAATCCCAGTATGTTGGATTTTTACAGCTTTTACAATAGGTATTTAGATGATAAATGGTTTATATGTTTAAAAATGGTAAATAAGCACGAGAGTATAGGCTTTATCATTTATGAAAAGTAAAGACAGGTTACTGTAGAGGTTAGTTATTTGGATAAAAAAAGCAGCACCCAAACTGTAAGGGCGCTGCCTGTTTTATCAATTGCTTTGTTTCAATTTGTGATCGTCATCAAGAACGGTTTCTGCAATATTTACCGCATGATCACCGATCCGTTCGAGGTTGCTTAGGAAGTCTACAAATACAATGCCGGCGGAACCGGAGCACTGGCCTTCATTAAGCCGCAGAATGTGCTTTTTGCGCAGCTTCCGTTCCAGCCGGTCAATCTCTTCTTCCTGCTTCAGCACCTGACTGGCAATTTCATGATTATCCTGCTCGAGCGCTTCAATTGATTGAGAAAATGTACTCATCGTTAATTCGTACATCTGGTTTAAATCCTTGTAAGCTTCCGGAGAAAGAGTCACTTTGTTGGACACCTGGTAATCAACAAGCTCCATCAGGTTTTCCACGTGGTCGCTCACACGTTCGATATCTCTTGTGGTATCCATCAGAACCGAATGCTGGCGTGAGCTTTCGGAAGAAAGAGACCTTGAAGAAATACCAGTTAAATAATTGGTAATATTTTTGTCCAGGTTATTCACGGCTTCTTCGTAGCGGACAATGTTTTCCGCATTTTTTTTGTTCTTGGTTTCTAAATACGTTTCGCTCTGTTTCAGTCCTTTTTCAGCGTAAGCTGCCATCCGCAAAGTTTCCAGTTTTGCCTGATCGAGTGCGATAGAAGGAGACTGCTGTATAAACAATGGATCGAGGTGCTTTGTCTGGTAGTCAATTTCCTCTTCGCGGCTCGGAATCAGCCTGGTTACGATATAGGCAAGCACACCGACAAACGGCAGCTGAATCAGCATGTTGGTAACGTTGAAAATTCCGTGCGCGAACGCAATCGTCATTGGCGGATTAAGCTGCAAGGCGTCCTGCAGATAACTGATAAATGCAGTGTAAGGAACAAGCAGTATCAACACAATTACCGCACCCAGGACGTTGAAAATCACGTGAATCATCGCTGCCCGTTTGGCTGCGACAGAGGCACCGATGGCAGCAATCACGGCCGTAATTGTCGTGCCGATATTGTCGCCAAATAGAATTGGCAGCGCGGCATCAAGTGGAATGGTTCCCTGGCTGAACAATTCCTGAAGCAGCCCGATGGTCGCCGACGAGCTCTGCAGGCCAACGGTGAATAACACGCCGACCAGTACGCCAAGAAGTGGATTAGTACTCATACTGATAGTTAAATCGTTAAAGGCCGGAAGGTTTTCTAAAGGTGCGACGCCTTCGCCCATCAATGTTAAACCGTAAAATAAGGCACCAAAGCCGAAAAATGTCTGACCGATATTGTTGGTTTTTTTGTTTTTAAAGAAAAAGATCAGTACTGTTCCAATAAATAAAATTGGCAGTGCGTAAGCTTCCAGGTCGATACCGATAATAAAAGCCGTAACAGTGGTACCGATATTTGCGCCCATGATAACTCCGATGGCCTGCCGAAGGGTCATAAACCCTGCACTGACCAGCCCCACGGTTAAGACAGTAGTACTCGAGCTCGACTGAATGAGAATCGTGACAACCATCCCGGTAAGGACGCCCAGAAACGGATTACTCGTAAATTTGTCTAAAAGGTTGCGGAGACCGTCACCAGCAATCTTCTGAAGCCCGTCTCCCATGAATTTAATACCGAATAAAAAGATGCCCAAACCACCGAAAAACGTAAACAAAAGCGATTGAATATCCAAAACAATGATTCCTCCCCTTGATGTCTAACTAAAACAGGTTACTGCAATACCCTCTACAGTTTTAAAGCATGAGAACCCGTAGTGTAAATAAAGGAATTGTTAAGATTTTGTAAAGGCAGGTAGGAGGAGAGGGGAGCGGGGGAAAAAGACTTCCTTTCATATCTATATAATTAGTAAAGCAGACTCCGGCATAATGGAGTCTGCTTTACTTTACGTTCAACTGAAAAAACATTTAATGATAAGGTGACCGGTAAGAAGAACCACTGATATCATAAATCTCCCAGGCAGTTTTTAATGATTGAACATCAGGGAGAAAACGAATGGTCACTCCTTTGACAGCAAATGGATGCAAAGTACGGAACAACACTTCGATATCCTCATGAACCGCCACGCAGGGTTCGTCTGCAAACGACGCTAAACTTTCAGGAGTGCCTACAATAATTTCCGTCCCCTGGATGGTGTAGCCGATAATCAGCGGAGTCATAGAATAATCCCTCCTTGGGAACCCCAGGCCGTTTCTCAATTTGAGTTGGGAATGGTTTGAAAACAGCTGTTTTTCGGTTTTCCCGGCCAACTGTATTTGCTGTTATCTCGGAGTAGTCTTTGGAATCCAACGGGACGTCTGGCTATCTAAAACTTCTACACGATTCCCGAAAAACGAGGTTTTCTGATAAAGCTGCCAGTATTTCCGGAATAAATGCATTGTCCATTCCTCCAGTGAAAGCATCGTCCGGTCGTCGGGGGGTGAGGAAGTAATACAGTAGGTGCCATAAAAGAATCGCTTAAGTTTTGGGTCTACATTAAGTGCAGGAGCATCAAGTGCAATATAGGCGGCATAGTTCAGCGTCTTTGGTAAAGGATCGTCAGCAAACAGGGAGTAATTCTGCCATTCGTGAGGGTGGTAATAGTACATATAAAAAGGAAGCAGCAGAGTCATCTCAAAATCCTCTGCTGCCTGCTGGACAAAATCTTCCACGCTTGAAGGTTCTTTATGGTCAAGGTGCTCTATCATTTCTTCATACACAGCATGTTTCATTTCGTATTTCATAAATGCTGCTCCTTTCTCCGGGCCTGCAGCATTTCAATAATAGATAAGCTTTTATTTCAAATATAAACAACTCGGGCTGAATAGCGGAAAGGATGAAATGCCAAACCCGCTTTATAACAAAATTTTGAAAACTATAAAAATCTTTATTTATTAAATTATTTTCCCGCTTAATGAGATTTTACTCATATCTAAGGTCTTAATTTCACTTGTGTAAAAACACGCATAATATATACATGATTTAGGAGCAGGCCAATTATGTATATAAATAAAAAACCTTGGGGGAGTAAGCGTTCATGTAAAAACAAATCAATTTTATGTAAAAACTTATACTTTTATTTCAGTACATAAATACATACCGAGAAAATCACAGTTCTATATAATAAATAGTACGATTCATCAGTGCAAGTAAAAGTATACAAACTCACAAAAATGGAAGAAAAACATTTGAAAGAGTCTGTGTTATGAAAAACAGTCAAACAGAACGATTATCCTGACTCCGGAACTAAAAGTACGGCAAACTACAGCCGAAAACAAATTGAGCCTGCAGGAGCCAGCGCAATGAGACGTCAAAAACTGTATCCAATAAAAAGCAATGCCGCTCCGTTAAAAGGAAAGGCATTGCTTTTTTGTGGCTAATGGCTTTTTCTGATCTCAGCCTGCTGTATTTCGGATTTCGTTAGTTCGATCAATTTGTCACTCATATTAGCCATGGCCTGGGTATGCGGGTTATAACTGAAAAAAATAGCCGGGAGAGGAAAGGAGGCTTCTTTTGTTTCAGCCCAAACCTCTCCAATTTCTACCGGCAGTTCATAAAATCCCACAGCCCATACATCTGGGAGCACATGATAGTGGCTGTCCCGAAGGTTTACGTTTTGTCCCAGGCCGAACAACTGTCCCCGGGTGTAGTGCCGTTCCACTAACGTGCCGTCTTCCTGAAGCATCACTGTCCGGTATTTTGTTTCTTCCATAGCAGTCGCCCTTCTTTCTGTACAACGGTTAAATTATTGGATGAAATCTAAGCCTCATATTCCCGGCGAAAAGCAAAAATAAAAGTATTAACAGAGAGGAGAGCTTTGATTTTGCGACAGGACTGTTTTGAAGAAAGACGAAGGCTTTAAATTTCTTCCAAATCAAGCATTAATATTTTTAGAGTGGTAAGGACAGCTTTGAACGTGGTCATCCACCATACCAATGGCCTGCATAAATGAATACACCGTTACTGGCCCGACAAATTTAAATTGCCGTTTTTTCAATTCCTTGCTTATTTGGGCGGACAGCTCTGTAGAAGAAGGAACCTCTGTTTCTTCTTTGCGCTCATGGATAATCGGGGTGAAATTAACATACCGCCAAAAAAAGGAAGACAGGCTTCCGTATTCATCCTGAATTGTCAGGGCTTTTGCAGCGTTGTTCCGCACAGAGGCTAATTTGGCAGAATGTTTAATCACGCCGTAATGATGCCGGATATGCTCCAGGTCTTCGTCTGTCATGGAGGCGCACTCCTGAATGTCAAATTGCCGGAAAGCTTCCTGGTAATGGTTCCGTTTAGCGAGCACCGTGTTCCAGGACAGCCCGGACTGAGCGCCTTCCAGCGTGAGCAGCTCAAATAAATAACTGTCATCTGTATTCGGACGTCCCCATTCATTATCATGATACTCTTGCATACGTTCATTTTTTTGGGACCACGAACATCTTTCCAAATGACATCCCTCCTTTTGATCACTGTACTGATTGGAATAAAATAACTATATCATAAGGCAGGACGTGCTGAAGCATCGGGCTTTGTCTGGTTTAAAAAGTTACAATCAAAGGCTGCAATCAACTTCAAACAAAAGCAGATTTCTTGTTACATTTTTGTAATGTAATGGTTTTCAAAAGCTTTTTTATGCGCTAGGATGGGGAAAAGAATCGGTGGAGAGAGAATATAATCATTGGAATTAATCTGGAAAAACCGAAAGCAGCAGTCGCGCCAAACAATCTGGAAATAATGGAGGGATGGCTTTTGCTGGAAAATAGAGAATATCAACAATCACTAAATGAAGATGTCAATCCAGCAATTGTAAGAGAGGTTGGATACGGGGAAGCGGTAATATACAGTGCGCTCGTAAACGAATTTAAAGATCAAACTGCTTATTTTGGATTTTTGGAAGATGGATGGTTTCATTGCCAGGAGACTGAACTTGCAGCTCAAACAGAAATGACAGAGCGTTATTTGCGTAAAAAAGTTAGAAAATTACAACGATTAGGGTTCATAGAGAAACGGAAGCTGTATGGCGAGAATCTTAATTACTATCGTTTGGCTGTATAATGAAAAAAAGAGGAAGGTTTTGCTCGATTACAGGTCCTTTTATGAGTGCTGTACTTAAAACCATAAATATATCTAATAAGCCCTTTGAGTTTTCTTGAAACTTGAAGGGCTGTTTTGTATGTCTGCTTGATCATTATGTTAACTATTTTATGAAATAGTTTGATGGAGTTCTTTAGACCTAAGCTTATAAACAAGTGAAAACCGTTTTTAATGACAGCTGTCTTATTCTCTTCGAGAGAAAGGCGGCTGTTTTATTTAAGGCGGCTGTTTTATTTAGTGTAGGCTTTTGAACAATGTACGTGAAATAAAATTTTGTACTCACTAAGTTTGATTAATGGGTATATAAGGTAAAGTAGCTTAAATGTGAAGAAATTTATGAAAAATCTCCGGAAACGGGCGGGAAATGAGGGATAACCGATGGCTGTACGAGAATCAACTTCCGATGAAAATCAACAATCGGCAGTAGTCATCGTCGATAATGGAGGAGTGGAAGAAAGGGTAAATCTTCGCGTTTTGAGTAATAAAGCTATTAAAGCATTGGCAAAAGACAGCGGCTTAAAAGTTAAATCAACCAGAAAACAGGATATGATTGATGAAATTATAGATCAGGCCCCCGGTGCTAAGCTGACGATTCAACAAGAGGAAACAGAAAATGCAGAAGACGCGTCTGCGAGTCAAAAAAATGAAGAAAACTATGCCGGAGTCATTATTACGAATAAAGATGGAAATGAAGAAGAGATTAACCTGTATTCGATAGACAAGCAGGCTGTAAAAAAACTGGCGGTAGACAGTGGATTGCAAATAACGAAAGAAGATAAAGACGGTATGATTCAGGAGATTATGGAGCAGGTTAACGAAGCGTATCAAGAGACAAAAGAAGCTCCGGCTGAGAATAATAACGAAAACGAGTCTGGAAATGAAATGAATAACAGCAGCGAAGAAAGCTCAGCTCCAACGTCCACCTCTTTCCTATCGAAAGCTGCACATGAAAGTCTCGTCCGTAGTATTACACGTACCCTGGCTGCAGAATGGAAGGACGACATGCATACAAAGCTCAGAGAAGAGCTCAAGCAGCAGGTGAAAAACGACTTTATGGAGAACTCGTGGGACGATTTAATGAAAGAAATTAAAGCAGATGCCGCGAAAAACAGCAGAAACGGAAAAAAAGCTTCGTCTATCAAAGCCCGTGCCGACAAATAAAGGTTCGGCAGGGTTATTCAGATTCGGGCAGTAAAGAAAGGGGAAAACATAATGACTAATAAAAAAGATAAAGTTACCTACGGGCTGATGGCAGCCGGAAGTTTGATCGGAGGAGCTATTCCGATGATCACAAAGGGAATGAAAAAGAACGACGGCGAAGACGAATCTTCTGAAGATTCGAAGGAAGATACCAATGCTTCGGAGGAAGAAAATGAAAGCGGGGCAGCAGCTTCCTTCTTGAAGAAGCCTTTAAAAAAAGCTGGGGAAGCCAAAGACAGCGTAAAGCAGACCGCAGAAAAATCGAAAGTGAAAATTCCCGGCATGTCAGGATCATCCTCAGAGAATAAAGATGAAGAACAGACACCTAAAAAAGCAAGAATGGTTTCTAAAAATGAAGGCAGGCCGCAATTGAAAAATGCAGGGAGCACGCAGAACTCCCCCGCGAAAGGAAAACCGGCGCTTTCTAAAAAGAAAAAATCCAAACAGAATGGACCGCGGCTTACCGAAGTAATGGACAGCGTCAATGCATTTTTCGAAAACTATGTAGCTGAACCAAAGCGTATTACTTCTACGGAAGAAAAAGACGGCATATGGCACATAAAGATTGATGTGCTGAACAACGATGGCAGAAAAACGAAAGTAGAAACGTACGAAGCCACCGTAGACGAAGACCTGGAGATTACTTCATACAAGCAGGTGAAATAAATCTTGCTATAGAGATTCAAAGGTACACGGCCCCATGCAGTCTTCTCAAAAAGAAGAGCTGCATGGGGTTTTTTAGCTATTGAAATGCTGTTGCAATGCGTAAAATCAATAAATTTACCCCCTGCAAGCAAAAATTAAAAGTATTTTCTTTGTTTGTTTCTAATAATGTTACGTAAAAACGGGCTTATTGTAACAATCGCGTAATATTTTAAATGTATTCTCTTTAGTAATGAGTAAAAATACGGAAGTTTTTCGTGAAATATGTGCAGTAAGGCCCGTCAATTTTACATAATATGAAAAACTATTAAGGTTAGATTACAACTAAATTAATGTTATTGCCATTTGTGCTTTTTCAAGGCATAATCGGTAGCGTTGTGTTTGAGAGACAGCACAAAAAAACATCAGCAGTAAAACAACACGATAATCAATGCAGTAACGACGTAAAGGCAAGTAAACATATAGGTACACTTTTCAATGGATTTCGTCATTAGGACGAATAAACAAATTAATTATATTTTATGGGGGACGATTCACATGATGAAAAAAACATTATTCGGTACAGCAATTACAGCAGGCGTAGTATTCGGAGCACCACAGGCAGCGGACGCATCCATCAGCGACCACGGTCAAATGGACAGAGGCGACGTTAACTCTTCTGTTGCGGAGCTTCAGGATACGCTGAAGGAAAAAGGTTATTTCCACGGAAACACCGGCTCCACTTTCGGACCTAGAACAGAAAGTGCTGTCAAAGACTTTCAGGCAGATAACGGCATTTCTTCTTCAGCCGGCAACTACTTCGGCGTAGCAGGACCGGAAACACAGGCAGCTCTCGGTGGATCTTCTGATTCTTCCAGTGAAGAAGTAGCAGGCGCTTCAACTTCTGAGTCTTCCGACAGCACCAGCGGCGGCGAAACCATGACAGTGGAAGCTACAGCATACACGGCTGAATGTGTAGGCTGCAGCGGCATCACTGCGACAGGCGTTAACCTGAACAACGACCGTGACGCCAACGTTATCGCTGTTGATCCGGACGTAATCCCACTCGGCTCCACAGTAGAAGTGGAAGGCATGGGCACGTATAAAGCAGAAGACACAGGCGGCGCAATTAACGGCAACCGCATCGACGTTCACGTACCAACCAACTCCGAAGCACTTTCCTTCGGCCGTCAGGACGTTGAAGTAACAGTAGTCGACTAATCATTATAATAAACGAACCGAAACTGGGGATTAGTTCCCGGTTTCGGTTTTTTTAGGCTCGAAAAAGGTTATAGCGGTTATTGTATTGTATTAATTGTTTTTCTTGAGTCATAAACGGTTATTATATTAGCAATAATGATTTTAATCTGTGTCTAATAATGATAATCTATATTTGGTGTAAAATTATTGGAAAAGATGCCTCCCTGACGTGAACAAAATATGGCTGGAAGATTTCCGCCAAAAGGAGACGTCTTTTTCTATTATGTAGGGAGTAGGAAAGAAATGAATAAACAACAGGGTGAAAAAGATATCATTTTAATCGGGGCCGGTATCATGAGTGCAACATTAGGTGCACTGCTGAAAGAGCTGTCCCCGAACTGGAATATCAAAGTGTTTGAAAAGCTGGAAAAGCCGGGAGAAGAAAGCTCGAATGAATGGAACAATGCGGGAACCGGCCATGCGGCTCTATGTGAATTAAATTATACGAATGAGCAGCCGGACGGCTCCGTTGATATCAGTAAGGCTATCAGCATCAATGAAAAATTCCAGGTATCCAAACAGTTTTGGTCCTATCTGGTGAAAAGCGACTTGATCCATAATCCACGCGGCTTCATTATGCCTCTGCCGCATATCAGCTATGTGCGCGGCGATCATAACGTCTCATTTTTACGGACGCGTTACGAAAAAATGTCTGCGCATCCATTATTTTCAGGAATGGAATTTTCGGAGGATCCGGAAGTGCTTGAAAAGTGGATGCCGTTAATGATGAAGGACCGTCAGATTGAAGAACCGATAGCTGCTTCTAAAATTGCAGACGGCACCGATGTGAATTTTGGCTCGTTAACGAGTCAGCTGTTTAGTCATCTGGAAAAGAACAATGTAGAAATGAAATACAACCATGACGTGGATGATATTACGCGTAACGAAGAGGGCACCTGGGAAGTGAAGGTGCGCAATCATCAAAAAGAAACGCTTGAACTGCACGAGGCCGATTTTGTGTTTATTGGCGGAGGCGGGGGAAG
The DNA here is from genome assembly GCF_900106595.1 of Marinococcus luteus. Taxonomy (GTDB): domain Bacteria; phylum Bacillota; class Bacilli; order Bacillales; family Marinococcaceae; genus Marinococcus; species Marinococcus luteus. The sequence continues at coordinate 810,972 of NZ_FNNC01000001.1, read as the reverse complement.
CCTGCATCTGCTGCAAAAATCCGGTATTCCAGAAGGGAAGGGTATCGGTGGTTTTCCAGTAAGCGGCCAGTTTATGGTCTGTCAGAATCCGGAGGTCGTAAACGGGCATTTCGGTAAAGTATACGGCAAAGCGCCCGTGGGAGCACCGCCAATGTCTGTGCCGCATCTGGATACGAGGTACATTAATAATCAGGAGACGCTTTTGTTCGGCCCGTTTGCCGGCTTCTCTCCAAAGTTTTTGAAAACTGGTTCACTGATGGATTTATTGAACTCCGTCAAGCCGGATAACCTGATTACAATGATGGCGGCGGGAGCCAAAAATATTCCATTAACGAAATACCTGATCTCGCAGGTAATGCAGTCAAAGGAACAGCGGATGGAAGAGCTTAGAGAATTTGTTCCAAGCGCCAAAACTGAAGATTGGGAGCCGCTTGTAGCGGGCCAGCGGGTCCAGGTTATTAAGGATACCGAGGAAGGAAAAGGCATTCTGCAGTTTGGCACAGAAGTGATCAGCGCGGAAGATGGCTCTATAGCTGCGCTTCTTGGAGCATCTCCGGGCGCATCGACTGCAGTCTCTGTGATGCTCGAAATCATCGAGAAATGCTTCCCACAGCATCTCGGTGAATGGGAGCCAAAACTAAAAGAAATGATCCCTTCATACGGCATTAACCTGTCAGAAAATCCAGAGATGATTGAGGAAATTCACAAGTCTACCGAGCAGGTGCTTGGATTGAAAAATCAAAAACAGCCGCAAATGACGTAATTACGATGTTAATTATTTTAAATCCTCTTTTCAGTTTAAACAGCTGAAAAGAGGATTTTTTTGATGGGAGCTGAAAGTAATCAGTGACATGCGAAAGATTCCCATAAATTTAGAAAAAGTAACCCCGGTAATAGTGGATCGTTATTATTAAAGCAACAACAGTATACACAATCGCTGCGAAGAAGGGCATCGAGGGCCGGAGCCCGCTGCGTGCTTCTGTTTCCATTCGTTTTGAATTTGTAAATATTATAAGAAGCATTTATAGGAATTTAAGCACCGGGAAAAAGTAACTGAAAATAGGAAATTATATACCGGAATTTTAAACGCTGGTTTGATAAGATTCTTTATATCAAAACAAAAAGAGATGATAATAAAGGATGGAGAGAAGAAAGGATGAATAAATCAACAGCATTTTTACTGATAATTTCTATTATCGCGATTTCTTTTGCGGCGATATTTGTAAAATGGTCCGAAGCACCGGCCACAATTCTCAGCATGTACCGCATGTATATTGCCAGTTTGTTTTTGCTCCCGTTTGTCTGGTTAAAAAGGCATGATTTCAAAAACATCAAAAAACAGGAGTGGGTGCTTTTTGTCTTTTCAGGCGTTTTCCTTGGTATGCATTTTGCGCTCTGGTTTGGCTCATTAAAGCTGACCACGGTGGCAAGCTCCACCATTATTCTGGCCCTGCAGCCGGTAGTAGCCCTGGCCGGCGGCTTTTTGATTTATAAAGAACGAATCAGTGTGCCGCAGCTGATCACGATCAGCCTCTCGATTGTTGGGGTAGTGATTATTGGACTGGGAGACCTTGGACGCAGCAGCAGCTCTGCATTACTCGGCAACCTGCTTTCCTTTTTGAGCGTGATAGCGGTGGTCGTCTATTTATTGATCGGCCAGCGCGTCGTGAAGCGGGTATCGCACTGGCTGTACAGCTTTATTGTGTTTTTTGTGGCAGGGATATCGCTGCATGTTTTTAATGCAGTCTCCGGTATTCCAGTAAGGGGATACGGGGCTGAAGAGTGGCAGATATTTATGCTGCTTGCGATTCTTCCGACGATCGCCCACGTCATTTACAATCATCTGTTGAACTTTATTAACACGTCCACCATTTCCATGACGATTTTAGGAGAACCGGTTGGAGCTACCATTCTGGCGTTTTTCATTCTGGGAGAAGAAGTGGTCGCCCTGCAGATTATCGGTGGGATTATCGTGCTGCTCGGTGTTGGATTATTTTTAATTCAGCAGCAGAAAGCATATCAGCTGTAGAAATGATGAGGAAAATTTAACGAACGGAGGAATAGAAAATAGTATAATCGAAGTGAAAGACTCTATATTTTAATAACAGTCATCTCTGAACCATAAGTACATGGAAAAAAGAGGAGGGCTGAAAATGAACAATGAAGAATTGGTGCAGAAATTCAACAAACAGGCTCATAAGCACGAAAAGCATAGAAGAGATGAAGCAGATAATAAATGGAGAAGAAAGATATGCGGGTCGGTAAAAGGAAAAACACTGGAAATTGCGGTTGGGGCAGGGATGAATTATGCTTTTCTGCCTTACGACTCTGATTATACCGGGGTTGACTTCAGTCCGGATATGCTCGAAGTGGCAGCGGCTGGGGCAAAAGAATATAAAATAGATGCTGATTTTATTTTATCTGAAATAGAGCATTTATCATTTCCGGAAAATACGTTTGATACGATTCTTTCCACAGGAACAATTTGCTGCTACAAAGATCCAGTTCGGGTATTGAATCTTTTAAACACATGGTGCAGGCATGAAGGCCAGATTCTGTTGCTTGAGCATGGATTAATGGACAATAAAGGTTTGCGGTGGCTGCAGCATTACCTGAATCCTTTACTTTTAAAATTATACGGCTGTCATCACGACCGGGATATTTTAGAAATAGTCGAGGCTTCGGAGCTGCAAATTGTAAAGCATGAACGGGCCCAGTTGGGAAATCTTTATCTGCTTTGGACAAGGCCGGCCGGATAATATAAGAAAGCAGTACTGATTTATTTAAACCAGCGTTTTTAAAGTGCGAACTTTCACATTCAATGATTAATGAAGAACCTAAACGGAAATAAACGAAGAGAAGCAGTTAAGTTTCTGCTGCTTCAAATTTTTGTACACGCAAGTGTTTAAACAGGAGGAGTATTTTAATGGCTAACCAGCCGAAAAGTTTAGAAGAGCAGTTTGACGGGACAGCCGAAGCGGAATTAATGCCAATCGCAAAGTATTATTTTGAATTGAAGCGTCAGGATAAAAGTGTTCACTGGGAGATTTCCATTGTGGACAAGGACGATGAAGAAGATCTCTTTATTGGTTGGGCCGAAGAGTTGACCAACCGGAGCAATTACATTGAAGTAGATCCCATCCGGGCAGAGGACGGGGAAGATGCTACCAACCAGGTTATTCAAAAAATCAAAGAGCATATTTAATAGAGAATTAAGAAGAAATAAATAATTGAAATAATCAGGGAAGGCTGGAGTTGATCCAGCCTTCCCTGGTTTTAAATTAAATGCTAATTCTCCAATTCTATAAATTAAGTCACCCAGAATTAACTTTCAAAGCTTTAGAAATGAGTAAATAATTTACGTTGGCGATTAGCGTTCTGTATGTAGCAGTACTGGATGAGGAATTTTACAGGATGTTAGCAAAAAAGGGACAGGTATGTAAATGGGTTATTTTTCAGAGTACTGCAGAACATAGAGAACGCGGAGCATCGGGATCGGCTAAAGAAGTTCTGGATTGGGTGCGCAGGAATATCGGCAGTTGGAGCTAAAAATTGCATAGAATCAGCTGATATTTACTGGTCACAGCGCTTTTATCATTACCTTAAGCACAGCCAAACGCCATTTGGAAGTAATTTTTACACTATATTACTTTATAATTTGATTTAAATACTAACATATAAATCATCGCTGACATTAGAAAGCGCAGCAGTCAGATTCTCTGGCGGCAGTCTCAACGTCTGCTTTAGTATAGAAGAATTCCCATTCGTTGCCGTCGGGGTCGGTAACCCAGAACTTATCCTGAAGAGCGTAGCAGCATGTCGTATCTGCTTCTTCACGGGCGAGAAATCCTTCCTGCTGCAGGCGCTGTTTATGGTAGGCGAGGGTGTCGGCGTCCGGGAGCTGCAGGCCAAAGTGCTCCACCTGGTTGCCGGTCACATCGGGATGAACATTTAAGGTGAAATTCACAGGCACGCCGGCTGGAAGAAATTTGGCGTAATCCTCCTTATGCTTGACCGGGGGTTCGTTAAACAGATGGGTATAAAACGCTACGGCTTTGGAAAGGCTGCTGGTGTTTAATCCGATATGAATTTTCATGATTCAACCTCCTGGTTTTCAAGTGGAATTTTTTATTTTCCGCGGAAGAGGCAGCACAATTCTTCAGACAACAGGTGATTTAGGGCCTGGTCGTTCAGCATATAGTAATTCCAGGTGCCGTGTTTTTCGCGATCGATGAGTGAAGCATCGAGCAGAATTTTTAAATGATACGAAAGCTTGGACTGCGGAAGATTCATACGTTCAGTCAAATCACAGACACACACGCTGCCTGCTGCTGTAATATGATGCAAAATCTCTAGCCGTTGGGAGTCGGCCAGGGCTTTGAACTGCTGTTCATAGACAGTGAATGGAAAAGCTGCGTCAGATTTGGAAGGAGACGGTAGTGAGTTCATAAAAGGGCTCCTTTATTATATCAATTTATTTTGATGTAATAAAAGTATAGGCTGGAGCGATATGAAAAAACAATAAATAAATCAAAAAAAATTGATATACAGTTTCTCCATTATTGAAATTTTTCAGTGACGGGGAGCGATTTTCATCTGAACGAAGGCCACACCGCTATTTTTTCAGGCGATGTGGCAGATGATATTGCGGTGTAAACATAAAGTACATACTTCAGGAAAAGGTTTGAAAATTAAGATAATTAATAGCATTGTCTATTTGTTAATAAATTTTCCTGAAGATAAAGATAAGCACGGAGTGAAGAATCATAATCCCGGTAATCAAATACCACATGGCGTCCCGCCACGCATCTCCGTCCAGTGGAACGATGAAGTCCTCGATCAATCTGACTACAACCCAGCCGACGAGAAACATAGGGAAAATAATCGAATACGAGCGGTTAATAATTTCACGGCCGCGTTCATCCTTGCCTTCTTCACCGTGTTGAAAACGAAGCCATACGATGATAGAGAATATGACAACGACTAAATACGGGTAGAAAAACCATTCCATGCTAATCCTCTCCTTTCAGATTGTATTGAAAAATATCTTCAATGCCCGTATCAAACAGGTATGCCAGTTCAAATGCCAATTTGAGGGAAGGGCTGTATTTGTTTTTTTCTAAGGAAATAATAGTCTGGCGGCTCACACCAATTCTCTTTGCAACCTCTGCCTGGGAATAGCCTTCTTTGGCCCGGAATACCGACAGTTGATTAGTTAATTCACCGAGTTCATTCATTCATCTATGACCTCCTTAGGTTTATGGTAATATATTTTTAACATTATGTCAAAAATATATTACATATTAATCTTATATTTATGACTATTTGTGAGAAGAGAAGGGGCGCACATTTGGAAGGGTTTTTGATCAGACAAGCTGTATCAGGGTATGATTATAATGAAGGGAAGGGGGGATATATATGAGGATGTTTGATGCGCACTTCCACATTATTGATTTTGACTTTCCCGTTTCTGAAAATCAGGACTACACGCCCCCGGAGTACATTGCAAACGATTATCAGAAGGACACAGCTGAGTATAATGTCCGGGGCGGGGCAGTTGTATCGGGTTCGTTTCAGAGATTTGACCAGGGGTATTTAATAAAAGCCCTTCAACAACTGGGGCCGGCGTTTTGCGGAGTGACGCAGCTGCCGTTCAGTGTCAGTGATGAAGAAATTTTAAGGCTGCACGACCACGGTGTGAGAGCGCTGCGGTTTAATATCCGGCGGGGCGGATTCGAAGACATTTCCAGGCTCGATTACCTGGCCCGGAGAGTGTATGAGACAGCAGGGTGGCACAGCGAACTTTATATGGATGCCAAAGGGCTGCCGGAATTGGCCTCTATTATTGAAAATTTACCTGCTGTATCCATCGATCATTTGGGACTGTCAGAGGAAGGTCTTCCTCGTCTTTTGAAATTAGTGGATAAAGGCCTCAGGGTGAAAGCCACCGGCTTTGGGCGCGTGGAACTAAATGTCGCGAATGCTTTAACGTCTATTAATGACGCGAACCCAGAGGCTCTGATGTTTGGCACAGACCTGCCATCGACAAGAGCCCCCAGGCCTTTCAAGTATGAAGATATTGAACTGGTTCAAAATTTGTTTGATGCAAAAGCAGCCGATAAAATTTTGTATTCGAATGCGTTAAACTGGTATATGAAGTAAGTTAATTTATCACGTGAAAAATAATTATAAGGTAAGAGGTATGTAATCTCTTCAGATGTTTAAACAAAAAACGGGCAAGCCTGTTTAAATTATGGCTTGCCCGTTCAAAGTAGAAATTATTTATTTAGACTGCCCGTAATAAGCATTTTCTCCGTGCTTTCTTTCATAATGCTTTTGCAGCACATGGTTATCCAAGAGAAGCTCACCCGAAAGCTGGTAGGACAGAAAGGTCATTTTTGCGACCTTCTCAAGCACCACGGCATTATGAAGGGCATCTTCGGGAGAACCGCCCCAGGCAAATGGTGCATGCCCGTGAACAACGACTCCCGGGACTTCCGCAGGGCTTTTTCCCTGCATTGCTTCTATAATGACCGACCCGGTCTCTTTTTCATAACCATTCTGCACTTCTTCTTTTGTTAGTTGACGTGTACAGGGGATATCCCCGTAAAAGTAATCCGCCTGGGTCGTCCCGGAGCATGGAATGCTTTTACCGGCCTGTGCCCAGGCCGTGCCCCAGTCAGAATGCGTATGAACAATACCCCGGACGCCAGGAAAAGCTTTATACAGCTCGATATGAGTAGGCGTATCAGAGGAGGGCTTTAAATCGCCTTCCACAACGTTTCCTTTTAAATCCACCAATACAATATCCCCGGGGGAGAGCTCTTCATAAGGCACCCCGGAAGGCTTGATGGCCAATAATTTTGTTTTGGGGTCAAAGCCACTGACATTCCCCCAGGTAAAAGTAACGAGGTCATGATCAACGAGTCCCTGGTTTGCGCTGCACACCTGCTGCTTCAATAGTTCCAGCAATGGGAAACCTCCTTCAATGTACGTACATGTATGTTCAGGAAATTATTCACTTGAATTTTCTGTTGTTAAAATTGTTGTCGTGTCTGGTGTCCACCGTTCATCTGAAACAGGAATGCCAAACACCGGATTATCGTTTTCATCCCACGTGATTTCCTGGGCACGTGCATGACGATTCGGGTCATAGAGGGGATCTCCAACGATTTCAGTATAATTACGGGCGTGATAAACCAGAATATCGCTGCTGCCATCTTCGGACACGGTAAAGCAATTGTGTCCCGGCCCGTATTGTTTATTTGGTGAATAGCTTTCAAAAACTGGTTCTGAGCTTTTCGTCCAGGAATTTGGATTCAATAAATCTGCCTTGGCATCACTTGTCAGTAGGCCCATGCAGTAATCGATGCCGGTGGCACTTGCTGAATACGTAATAAAAACCTTTTCGTTTCTAATCAAAACGGAGGGTCCTTCATTGACCCAAAAGCCTTTAATTTCCCAGGGCAGTTCAGGTTTAGTCAGCAAAACGGGGGGAGTTGCCAAAGTCCATGGGTTCTCCATCTCAGCAATATAAATATTTGAATGGCCCGTTACATTTATATCCTGCTGAGCCCATACGTAATATTGAATGCCATTATGCTCAAAGGTGGTGGCATCAAGCGCGAATGTGCTCCATCCTGTATCTATTTCACCTTTTTCTTTCCATTCGCCCTCGAGGGGGTTGTCTGCTTCATTTTCAATTACAAACATTCGGTGATTAAAGGTATTATCGTCAATATTGTCGTCAGGAGCAGCGGCATAATAGATATACCATTTCCCGTTTACCCGGTGAATTTCAGGCGCCCAGATTAAGTGGCTCTGCGGGCCGTTGCTGTGTTTATGCCAGATTGCATGTTCTTCTGCGTCATACAGATCATTCAAATGCTCAGCGCGCCGCAAAATAATCCGGTCGTAGGAAGGGTGCGAGCCGGTAAAATAATAAAACCCGTCATGATGCTTATAAACAAATGGGTCCGCTCTTTGTAAGACAATAGGGTTTTTCAAGTTCTCCATAAAGCCCACTCCTTAAATGATTAATAGCTTAAGCTGAAATACATTAATTGATAACGACGTACTCCAGACCTACCAGCTTCGCATAATTTATAATCTGATCTGTGGTTACATTTAATGAAACGACGGTGTGGTGGCCGCCTCCATTTTCTATCCAGGCTTTTATCCCATCCTGGAGGTTTGGTTTAACGCTCCAGAGTATACGAGCTACCGGAAGGTTCGGTGCAGGCACAGGCGGTTCAAATGCCGAAACCTCATTAATCAGAAGCTTGTAATGTGTTCCAAAATCCGCCATGGAAACCACGACCCCGTCTCCGGCTTTACCATCAAAAACTAAGCGTGCAGGGTCTTCTTTATTTCCAATGTCTAATGGAGATACTACGATTTTTGGTTTGTGGTTTGCCAGCGTGGGATCCACTTCAAGCATATGTGATTGAAGAATAGCTTCCTTTCCAGTCGACAGCTCATAGATGTAATCTTCCATAAAACCTGTTGCTTCGTTATGACTCATCACCTTCATCAAACGGTCAAGAGCAGCCGTTTTCCAGTCCCCTTCAGCAGCAAAGCCGTATCCTTGGGCCATTAAGCGTTGAACTGCCAGGCCGGGCAGCTGCTTCATTCCATGTAAATCTTCAAAGTTGGTCGTGAAAGCATTGTAGCTTCCATCGTCCAGGAAGCGTTTAATAGCAATTTCATAGCCGGCCTGTACTTTTACACTGTCTTTCCATTTTTCTTCTGTATAGGTGCCGTACTCAAATTCATAAAGGTCTCCGTATTCCGAAAGGAGTGCCTCAACCTCCTCGTCTGTAACACGATTGACGTACTCCACAAGGTCTCCAATCCCGTAGTAATCGACAACCCATCCGAACTGAATCTGTGCTTCAATTTTATCGCCTTCCGTAACGCCTACATTACGCATGTTATCGCCGAAACGGGCAACCTTAATGTTGAAGCTCTCGTTATAGGCTGCAGCCGTGTTCATCCATTGGGCAATTTCCTCCTGGATGCCGGCATGCTCCCAGTGACCTGCGACCACTTTGTTCTGCTTATTTAAACGGGCATTGATAAAGCCATATTCGCGGTCCCCGTGGGCTGATTGATTCAGGTTCATGAAGTCCATGTCGATTGTTTCCCAGGGGATGCTTTCATTAAATTGGGTAGCTAGATGAAGCAGTGGTTTTTGCAGTATTTTCGTTCCGCGAATCCACATTTTCGCAGGGGAGAAGGTGTGCATCCACGTGATGACGCCGGCGACCTCATCACGATAGTTTACTTCTTTCATGGTGCGTGTAATCTCATCGGTATTGATTGCTAATTCCTGTAGAACAAGCGGGTAAGGTAAAATACCGCTCTCGTTTAATGCATCAGTTATATGCTGGGCATGAGCCTTTACTTCCTTCAGCGCTTCTGCTCCGTAAAGCTGCTGTGAACCGACGATAAACCAGAATTCTTTTTTTTCGATAGCGGGCATAAGTATCCTCTTTTCTTATTAAAAGTTTAATTTACTTTGACTTGTTCGCCGATTGCATTGGCTGTCGTTAAATGATCAACCGCCGTCTGTTCGATGATGAGCCCTTTCTTATAACGTTCCATAAAGACTTCAAAACCCTCCACATCAGCACGGTCAGGATGAATTTCCCGGGTTTCGATGTCTTTAAAAACTTTATTATCCAAAAATTCTTCCAGTGTCTCATCCGGGCCTTTGTTGTTCATATAAGAGGCAAGCACAGCTATTCCCCAGGCCCCGCCTTCTCCAGCCGTATTCATGACTGAGACAGGGGTATTCATTGCAGCAGCAACTATACGCTGTCCAACTACTGGAGTTTTGAATAAGCCACCATGAGCGAAGATATTATCAATCGCCACCTGTTCTTTGTCTGTTAAAATATCCATGCCAATTTTTAGGGCACCGAAAGCAGAGAAAAGGTGCGTCCGCATGAAGTTAGCTAAATTGAAATTACTTTCCGGAGAGCGGACAAACAGCGGTCGTCCGTTTTCGAGCCCTGTAATATTTTCACCGGAGAAATAACCATAGCTGAGCAGGCCGCCGCCATCGGGTTCTGCTTCGAGAGCTTTTTGCAGCATCACTTCAAATAATTCATTAGAATTAAGTTTTTGGCCCACAGCTTCTGAAAATTCCCGGAACAAACCGAGCCAGGCATTCAAATCACTTGAGCAGTTATTCGCATGCACCATGGCAACAGGATTTCCATTTGGTGTAGTAACTAAATCAATTTCGGGATGAGTGTCAGAGATTTTTTGATCCAGTACAATCATCGCAAAAACAGATGTTCCTACAGAAACGTTTCCGATCCGTTTTTTCACACTGTTCGTAGCCACCATACCGGTTCCGGCATCACCCTCCGGCGGACAGCACGGAATCCCCGGCTCCAGGTTTTGTGATTTGTCCAGAATTCTGATGCCCTCATTGGTTATGGTGCCTGCCTGTTCACCGGCCGTAAGAACTTCGGGAAGAATGTCCTTTACTTTCCAGGAATAATTTTTTTCTTTGATGAGGCTGTCGAACTGCTCGAGCATGAAGTCGTTGTAATTTTGAGTAGTTTCGTCGATTGGAAACATTCCCGAAGCATCTCCAGCCCCAATTACCTGTTTTCCGGTCAGCAGCCAGTGGATGTATCCGCTTAAAGTCGTAATCAGCTGAATACGCGGTATATGTTTTTCTTCATCGAGTATGGCCTGATAAAGGTGGGCGATACTCCAGCGTTCCGGGATATTGTACTGAAACATGCCTGTCAATTCGCTGGCCGCAGCGCTGGTAGTGTTATTACGCCACGTCCGGAAGGGGACGAGCAGCTCACCGTTATGATCAAATGGCATATAGCCGTGCATCATAGCTGAAATCCCGATCGAACCAATGGTGCGGAGGGTGGCCCCGTACGCGCTTTCCACTTCGGATTTCATGTTTGCGTAGGCCTGCTGCAAACCAACAATAATGTCTGCCTGATGGTACGTCCAAAACCCGTCATTCATTTGGTTTTCCCATTCATAACTGCCGGCTGCGATTGTTTCAAAATTGTTGTTCATCAGTACTGCTTTAATACGCGTGGAGCCCAATTCAATTCCTAGTGACGTTTCTCCTTGAGTAATGGCTTGTTTCATGTCTGACTGCTTCATTTTGACTCATTCCTTTTAAAAGCAATTTTAGTAATTCGAATGAATCTCTCATTTCTGTTTTATTGCTTTAATGACGTTTACAAACAAATAAAACACAACTTGTACGTATAAGTTAAGTTCATTTAACCATGAAACGAAGATTCTTGCAACCGCTTTCTATCCTTTTTAAACAACATAATTAGAAAAAGTGGTGCAAAAAATTGTCGATAGTTTTTTATTGAAAGCAAGCTTGTATGCATTAAATGTAAATATAACCCATGTTATTGAAACTTGTACGAACATATGGTAATTTTCTTGTGATCGTTATCATTTCCAATTATTGAAAGGAGACATTGAACATCATGAAAGAGAAGCAGTCAGTCTGGTATGTGTTGTTGATAGCTTCCGCAGCAGGAATGGCAGGGTTTTTGTATGGCTTTGATACCGCAGTGATTTCAGGTGCCATAGGCTTTTTGCAGGAGCTTTATAATTTAAGTCCGGCTATGGAAGGATTTATTATTTCAAGCGTTATGGTAGGAGGAGTTGTAGGGGTTGGCCTGTCCGGCTACTTAAGTGATCGTTTTGGAAGGAAAAAGATTTTAATGCTGTCGGGAATTCTCTTTGCTGTTTCCGCCTTGTGGTCTGCGCTCGCTATGAGTGTTACTTCCCTTATTCTCGCAAGAGTCCTGGGCGGCCTCGGCATTGGCTTTGCCTCTGCTTTGTCAGTTACGTATATTGCTGAATGTGCCCCGCCTGCTATACGCGGCCGGCTGGCTTCTATGTATCAGCTGTTCACTATCATTGGTATCTCCGCTACGTTTTATATTAATCTTGCTGTGGCAAACTCCGGCAGCTATGGATGGGGAGTGGAAACAGGCTGGAGGTGGATGCTCGGATACGGAGTAGTGCCAGGAGTTCTCTTCTTTATCATGCTTATCTTTATCCCTGAAAGCCCCAGGTATTTAGTGAAAAAGCAAAAGCATACAGAAGCGTTCCACACATTGGAAAAAATCAATAACACGCGCACCGCTGAACTGGAACTGGAAGCTATTCAAACCTCTCTTCGAAGCGAATCAAGCACATCGGTTAGAGAGTTGTTAAAGCCGGGACTTCGGAAAGCCATGGCAGTCGGTATTTTTCTGGCTTTATTTAATCAGGTTATCGGAATGAACGCTGTAACTTATTACGGACCCACAATTTTCCGGCTGGTCGGATTTGAGAACAATACTGAATTTCTGGCTACGAGTTTAATAGGGACCGTGCAGGTAATATTTACAGTGGTTGCTATTTTATTAATCGACAAAGCAGGAAGAAAACGTTTGATGGGCGTAGGATCGAGTTTGATGGCAATATTTATGGTGCTTATTGGAAGCGTTTTCTATTTCGATGTAGGCAATGGAATATGGGCGCTGCTTTTTATCATGGGTTTTACAGCAGCTTTTTGTATATCAATGGGGCCAATTCCATGGATAATGATTCCGGAAATTTTTCCAAACCATATGCGCGCAAAAGCGGTCGGAATTGCGACCATGTTTTTATGGGGAGCCAACTGGGCGATAGGGCAGTTCACGCCTGTGCTCATCAACAACGCCGGAGGCGCGTTTACGTTCTGGATGTTTGCGGTTATTAACGTTATTTGTTTTGTTTTTGTGATGACCATAGTGCCTGAAACAAAAAATAAATCTTTAGAAGAAATCGAAACAATATGGGAGCCTGCCAAGAAAGCCTATCGCTTTGAAAAATAAACGGTCTGAAAGCCCGGGGAAGGCTGGAATTACTGTGCTTTACAATAATATATACTGGAATTACGACTTGTAACCAGACGAAAAAGGAAGCTGCCCAGTAATAAAAGAGGCAGCTTCCTTTTTTGAATACAGTTCAGCTTTTCGCCTGTCTGCATTTAATAATTATTCTGTTTCTAACGCTGGTGTGAATTGGAGGCTTCGCGTCGAATGGCGGTCGACAAAATGCGGCTCATATACAATAGAGGAAAGAGCAGCACCCGGCTGTTCAATGAGAGTAGTTACATATTTGGCTGCGTCCTCTCCCATACGTTCTTTGGGATGTACGATGGAAGAGAATTTCACTTCGGAGATTTGGGTGAAATGGGAATCATCGAAGCTTACAACAGAAATATCCTCAGGAACCTGCAGGTTTTTGTCACGGAGCACGTCAAGAAGCTGCAGCAGGAGTTCATCATTATAGGTTACAAGACCGGTAGGCCCGTCAGTCTGATCCCTTAAAATCTGCTCAACAGACTGTGCAGCCTTGGAATACTTTTCGTCGGTGGAATACGTGATCAGTAGGGATGGATCTACCGGACAGCCGTAATGCCGATGAGCTTTAAGGAAACCTTTCATCCGCTGCACGCCCTGCATATCATCAGTTTTAAATAACCCTATAATTCGCCGGTGGCCCAACTGGATTAAATGCTCCGCATTCCGAAAGCCGGCTTCCTGGTCGTTTAAGGTTAAACTCAGCGGTTCAAGCTCTTCATAATACGCGTTCATCATGACGTATGGAATACCGGCATTTTCGAGATTCAGATAGTAATTTAGATTGGGATTAGCCTGAGCGCTGCGCGTCGGCTCAATAATCAGACCATCAACCTGCTGGGTAAGAATATTTTCGAGTGCCTGTTTTTCTTTATCAAAATCGTTATTGGTACTCATGAGAATAACATTATAGCCTTTATCGCTTAAATACCGTTCAGCTCCGCGGATAATATAGGGGAAAATGTAATCTGAAATGTACGTAGTGATAATGGCTACATTTTTACGGGTGGAGGGGGAAGAAAATTTAGAGCGGTCTGCACAAAATGTTCCCACGCCGTGCTCCCGGTACAGCCATCCCTCGCTCACAAGCTCACCGATAGCCTGGCGTACCGTATGTCTGCTTACCTCAAAGTTCTTTACATATTCGTATTCGGATAGAATTTTTTGATGCGGACGGAAGCTGCCGTCCAAAATTTTGGATTGGATGTGCTGTTTTAATTGTTTATATTTTGAGACCATCATGCACCTCTTTTTCTTTTTATCGTATCATACACATGCGTACAACTGAAGGAAAATTGTTATGTCAGTATTTACCGGCATTTGCTATCTTAATATTGAAATAAATATATGGAAAGCGCTTGCAAAAGATACACCCGTATGGTTAAATAAAAAATAACTTGTACGTATAAGTTAGGAAAACAGATGAGGGGGAGAATTATGAAACATTGGTCGATTTTTGGTGGTGCAATGCTGTCGTTGGTTTACTTAGCAGGTTGTGGTGGTGGGAGTGGCGACGGAAGCGGTAGTGAAGGAAGTGAAGAAGGAGGAGAAGGCGAAGCAGATGAAGTGGAAGTAATCGGCGAAGATAGTGAGGATGCTACTGAATTAACTTTTTGGACATTCAACGAACAACATATCGGTATTTATGAAGATGCAGTAGAGAGATGGAACGAGGAGTATGAAGACCGGCCGATTAAATTGCAGGCTGAGGTTTATCCTATCGAGCAGATGAACAATAATTTGCTTCTTTCTCTCCAGTCGGGATCTGGAGCTCCTGACATGGCGGACATAGAAATTAGTTATTTTGCCAACTTCCTCGAAGGTGACGTTCAGTTAGAATCAATGAACGAACACGTAGAGCCAGTGCTCGACGATATGGTGGAAGAGCGCTTTGATATTTATTCCAAGGATGATAATTATTACGGCATGCCTTACCATGTTGGCGCTACAGTAATGTACTATAATACGGACATTATGGAAGAGGCCGGCGTGGATATAGATGAAATTGTCACGTGGGATGACTACGTAGAAGCAGGAGAACAGGTGGTAGAAAATACAGACTCTATGATGACTACCGTAGAGGTGGATGAGCATTTCAGCTTCTGGCCTTTAATCAGCCAAAGAGGCTCTGATTACTTCAATGACGAAGGCGATCTGACCCTGGCGGATGATACTAACGTTGATACCCTTCAATTCCTGAGCGACATGGTGAATGAAGATGAAGTAGCAGAAGTGACACCAGGCGGATTTCATCACTCTGAAGAATACTATGGCTACATGAATGACGGAGGAGCCGCTTCGTTAATGATGCCAACCTGGTACATGGGTCGGTTTATTGATTATATGCCTGACCTCGAAGGGAAAATGGAAATTCGTCCATTACCGGTATGGGAAGAAGGCGGAAACCGCACAGCTGGAATGGGTGGTACAGGTACAGTAGTGACGAATCAGACGGAAGAGCCGGAGCTGGCTAAGGAATTTTTAGCCTATGCGAAATTGTCTGAAGAAGGAAATATTGCACTATGGCAGGAATTAGGTTTTGACCCACCAATGTACACCGTTTGGGATGATGAAGCTATGGATGAACCTAACCCTTACTACGACTACTTTGATGATGATATTTTTGATACTCTTCTGGACTTAAATGGAGAAATCGAAGCGTTGAATATTACACCGGATCTACCGGATGTGCAGTCCGAAATTCACACGAATGTGCTGAATAGCGCTGTCAGGCAGCAGAATCAGGATCCGGAAGAAGCATTGAAGCAGGCTGAAGAAGCAGTAAGAAGCGGGCAGACAGAAGAATAGGACGGGGGGCTTTTGCCCTCCTTCTATCATTATTTAACGGAAAGGAGCCGAAAATGGAACGTTCAGAAACAATGGCCAATAAAAAGACTTTTTCCTTAAAAGGTATTCTGCATTTTCTGAATTCAAGAAAGGTTGCTCCTTATGTTTTTGTATCGCCTTTCATTGTATCTTTTCTGGTACTGTACTTGTATCCAATGATTCAGGCGATCGTTATGAGTTTTCAGCAGGTTCTTCCCGGCCAGACTACCTTTATAGGAACTCATAATTACCAGCGGATTTTGAACCCGACTTTTTTTCAGGCACTGGGAAATACAGCAACCTACGTGTTTTTTACGGTCATTATATTAGTGATGATTCCGATTGTGCTTTCGGTATTTTTAAACAGTAAATCCCTTTATTTTAAAAATTTCTTTAGGGCTTCACTTTTTATACCGGCCCTTACTTCGGTTATCGTCGCAGGTATTATTTTCCGGATGATGTTTGGGGAGTCGGAAAACTCCTTTGTAAACGAATTGCTCGGTCTTGTTGGTATGGAACCAGTGCAGTGGAGGTACGGAGCAGGCACAGGGATGTTTTTAATGGTGCTGCTTGCTTCATGGCGCTGGATTGGTGTGAACATATTATACTTTCTTGCTGGTCTGCAGAACGTTTCGGAAGAGTTATATGAAGCGGCTGATATTGACGGGGCGAGCGCCTGGCAGAAGTTTTTATTCGTTACGATGCCGGCTTTAAAGCCTGTTATCATATTCGTAGCTACAATTACGATCATTAACGGCTTCCGGATGTTTGAAGAAAGCTTTGTATTCTGGGAAAACAGCTCTCCCGGCAATATTGGCTTAACCATTGTAGGATATATTTACCGAGAAGGCATTCAACAAAATGATATGGGATTTGGCGCAGCTATCGGAGTTGTGCTGATGCTGATCATATTTGTTGTAAGTATGCTCCAATTGAAATTCTTTGGCGCCTTCAAAAAGGAGGATTAGAGAATAATGGGCAAAAATAATAAAAAATGGGTGTCAATTTTATTAACTGCGTTGTTTGCAGTAATAACCGTAATTGCTCTCACCCCGGTAGTGTCATTAATTGTAGCTTCCATGCGGCCCTCATCAGAATTAATGAGGCAGGGCCTTTCCTTTTTCTTCGATCCGGCTACCCTGGATCTTGGTAATTACCTGGCTGTATTTTCTGAGGAAGGGGCCAGCTATTGGCAGTGGTATATGAACAGTCTCATTGTTAGCGGAGGCTTAATTGTATTATCGCTATTCTTTTCCTCCATGGTGGGATACGCGCTCGCGATGTACAATTTTAAAGGCTCGAGAGTTATCTTTTTGCTTGTATTGTTTGTACTTATGGTGCCATTCGAAATTTTGATGCTTCCCCTTTACCAGATGATGATCGGTTTAAGCCTGGTGGACACCTACTTTGCCGTCATGCTTCCTTTGATTGTCGCTCCAGTGGCAGTGTTTTTCTTTAGACAATACTGTCTGGGACTTCCTAAGGAATTAATGGAGTCGGCAAGGATTGATGGATGCACAGAGTACGGTATCTTTTTCAAAATAATGGCCCCGCTCATGGGTCCATCATTTGCGGCAATGGCTATTTTACAGGGGCTTACCAGCTGGAATAACTTTTTGTGGCCGCTGTTGGTATTAAGGTCGAATGAAATGTTCACGCTTCCGGTGGGCTTGGCCACATTACTTACTCCGTATGGCAATAACTATGAGCTCTTATTTTCCGGATCAGTTCTGACGATCGTTCCTATTGTCATTCTGTTTCTATTCTTTCAAAGGTTCTTCATATCCGGACTTACTGTCGGCGGTGTTAAAGGCTGATTACTCCAGGGGGAGGAAAATGTATGAAAAAGCTCCCATTAGAAAAATTAAATATGATTTTCGTGTGGATCAATAAATTATTTATATTAAACGTATGCTGGATTGCAGGAATGCTTGGCGGATTGATAGCGTTTGGTATTTTTCCGGCTTTTACAGCAGCGCTTAGTGTATCAAAGGAGCTCTTAAACAGCAGGGAGGTAAAAGTAGGAAAAAAATTCATTCAGTTCTACAGGCGGGATTTTGTCCAGGCAAACATGCTTGGTTTCCTGTGGCTGGGAGGCGCCGTGCTTATTCTGGTTAACTATGTGGCACTGAATAACGGCTTTTCCGCAAACGCATTAACGATATTTTTCTACATCGTTATTTTAGTAGTGTACAGTTCACTGACAGTGCATTTGTTTGCTTTATATTCAAGCTTTCAAACCAGTCTTTTAACTTACTTTAAAAACGCTTTGATTATTGGAATAACAAAAATGCATATTACTGTTTCATTAATAGCAGTCCATTTTGCTTTAGTCTACGGAGCATTAACGCTGCCGGCATTTTTTCTCTTTTTCTACGGCAGTCTTTCATCATTAGCAACCGTATTTATTACGAAAAATCTGTACCAGCGGCTGGAAGAAAAAAGTGTACGAGAGCAGGAATTTACGAATTACAGCATAATCAAGGAGCGTACAGAATATGGTGAAAAAACAACCTAAAGCTTCAGTTATTGTCGATAAGGATTTCGTTATTTCCAAGGTGGATGAGCGTATTTACGGGTCTTTCATTGAGCATCTGGGACGGGCTGTGTATGGCGGCATTTATGAGCCGGGGCATGAGCAGGCAGACGAACATGGCTTTCGCCAGGATGTGATGCAGCTGGTTAAGGATCTGCAGGTTCCCATCGTTCGCTATCCAGGAGGAAACATGGTTTCTGCGTATAATTGGGAAGACGGCGTGGGACCGAGAAGCGAACGGCCGAGACGGCTCGAGCTTGCCTGGAGCACCATAGAGACAAATGAAGTGGGAACAAATGAATTCGCTGACTGGGCGGCAAAAGCCGGGACCGATGTTATGATGGCTGTAAACCTTGGCACAAGAGGCATCGATGCTGCAAGAAATCTGCTGGAATACTGCAATCACCCTGGTGGTACGTACTATAGTGATCTGCGGAAAACCCATGGCTATGAGCAACCGCACAATATTAAAACATGGTGCCTTGGCAATGAGATGGATGGCCCCTGGCAGATCGGCGGTAAAACAGCTGAAGAGTATGGGCGGATCGCTTATGAAACAGCCAAGGCGATGAAAACCGTGGACCCATCAATTGAGCTGGTGAGTTGTGGAAGCTCAAGCGCCGCGATGCCAACCTTCCCGGAATGGGAAGCAACAACGCTTTCGCACACTTATGAATTTGCCGATCACGTTTCGCTTCACCAATATTATGGGAATCACGATAACGATACGGCTAATTTTTTGGCTAAGTCGTTAGATATGGACCAATTCATTCGTACGGTGATCTCAACGTGCGATTACATCAAAGTCAAAAAACGAAGCAAAAAAACGATCAATCTCAGCTTTGATGAATGGAACGTATGGTTTCATTCCACCGAAGCGGATAAAAAACTGGAGTCCTGGCAGGAGGCGCCGCCGCAGCTGGAAGATGTTTATAATTTCGAAGACGCCCTGCTGGTTGCCAATATGGTTCATACGCTGATTAACCACGCCGACCGGGTGAAAATTGCCTGCATGGCACAGCTGGTAAACGTGATAGCCCCAATTATGACTGAAAATCAGGGCCGGGCGTGGAAGCAGACGATTTATTATCCGTATTATTATTTGTCGGTCTACGGACGGGGAAAAGCGCTGCAGCCGATTATTCATTCGGATAAATACGATTCCAGAGAGTTTACAGATGTTCCTTATTTAGATAGCGCCGTTGTACTAAATGAAGAACGAAACGAGTTGGTGCTTTTTATGACCAACAGGCATTTAGAAGAAACATTGTCCATTTCATATGACCTGCGTTCATTTGAACAGGCGGAGGTAGTGGAGCATGTCGTGCTCGAACATGATGATCCAAAAGCGGTGAACACGAAAGACAAGGAAGAAGTAGCACCGCACAGCGGAGGAAATGCTGTGCTCGAAGAAAAGCAGTTGCAGGCAGAGCTGCCACGCATGTCCTGGAATATGGTAAGACTGCGTATAAAAAAATAAATTGAAGCAGTTAATAAGGGTTCTTAGATAAATGTCTAAGGACTCTTTTTGTTTTAAAATTTCATACAAAAATAGACCTGCCTGTTGTCGAACCACGGCTAGTATTGGTTTCTAAAAGAACTTCAAATCAAAACCAGGAAAATAAACTTTCTAATTCGAAACAAATAACATCCATAATATTCCTTATGTTACTGACTCCTGATATGATGAAGGAATAAGAAATATATGATTAGTCATGAAAGATGTCATGACGTCTACATTTCCGGATCATCTAATACAGCCACAGGAGTTTGGAAATTCATTTCTGCGCGGCGATTTTGTTCGTATTTACGAGCAAACCACGAACGATTTTAAGCGGCTTGCTGCGAGCGATGAATTTCAGGAAAGGACCGCCGGATTCAATAAGGACATAGATGTCCGAAGTCAGCAGCCGTGTTTCAAAGTTAAAAACGATTAAGCTAAAGCAGGGGGGCAAATATGAGAGATAAGAAACAGGAAACCCTTGAACATACTTTTGCTCAAATTAATACATATGATCTTATCTTTTTGCTCCCGATGGCCTGGCTGTTTTCGTATCTCCCGGTAAATGGTTTATGGAGTATTGTAGTAAATGTATTCATTATTATTTTTGTTGGTATTGGATTATTTTACGTTACTCACACATTGGTCGAAGTAGGAAATCGCCGGAAAAGAAAATAATCAATCAAGTGTTTCACTTATATAAAGACATATTTCATTGTAAACTTCGGTATCCTCAATAGTTATTTCTTAATCAAAGGCTTGGCAAATGCTATAATGAGTAAGAATAGAACATAACATCGCTGTACCGCTGCTGAATTTCCTGGAATTTTTCATAATGGATAAAACGAACCTGGCGAGGGTTCGTTCTTTTCTATAGTTGGGGGTGTTTAATT
The DNA here is from genome assembly GCF_900106595.1 of Marinococcus luteus. GTDB lineage: Bacteria > Bacillota > Bacilli > Bacillales > Marinococcaceae > Marinococcus > Marinococcus luteus. The sequence continues at coordinate 790,314 of NZ_FNNC01000001.1, read as the reverse complement.
GAAACAAACGATGAATACTGGTTCAGTCATTGGAGGAATTTTTCTCACGGCTGTTATTTTTTTTAATATCTATTTAATGATTGTTCAAAACTCTTTCATTTCCAATCTATTATCAGCGGTTGCTATTGTTTTACTTCTCATCATTGTTATCCCGTTCTGGGTGCTTATGGTAAAGCATGTCTTTAAATCGTGAACACGAAAGGGCTGTCTCTTTATAAAAATAGAGGCAGCCCTTTGCTTTATTCATGGTTATTCATTAAATTTAATATCTTCCACCTTTACTTTGTACCATGTGAATCTGCCTTCTTCCAGCATCCATGAAACAGTTAACGCTGTAGGAATCTCTATTCCTTCAATCCTGGAACTTTCTACAACTTCTCCGACACATTCCAGAAGTTTTGCATCTTTACTGCTATCTTTATATCGCAGAGCGCTGATTTTTTCTACACTTCCTTCAGCGCTAAACTGATAAGTGGCGGACCCCGAAACGCCGTTATAATCCATCGTGGCTTCGGCAGAAAATTCATCGAGCTGTTTCCATTGAATGTACGGACTGAGCGCAGCGGAAGGATACCAGGGGAGCTCAAGCAAATACCTTTGCATGGTAGACTGATTTATTTTTTCATTATCAGCGATATCCACGATTGGAATAAGCGAAGCTATTTTAATGGTCATGTGCCCTCTGCCATGCTTAAAAAGATCTCTTCCGACTACTTTGAGGAAGGGAAGCATTTTTATTTCCGCCTTCCATAGAAACGCTGGTTCATTGACTGTGATATATTGTTCCGCATTTGATTGATACCAGTTTTTCTGGGAAGGCTTCAATTTCATTAATCCCGTTTGTTTTAACCGCACCGACTGTATTTCATGTTTGCCTGCCATCCCGGTAGTTGTGAGCCACCTCGCTACAGGGAGAGGTAGAGCTTCGATTCTTTGCTGTGTTACCGGCATAGCTGGATCATTTTCACTGGCAGCGGCCAGAGAAGCGATTTCTTTATTTGTAAAATAGTTAAAACGCCATTTTCCGAGAATTAATATAATAATGAAAATCATAATAAAATAAAGAAATTTCATCAGTTGCACCTCCAGATTAAAGAACCCATTTCCTGTGCGTATGGCTATACCGAAAAGCATACTGATATTCCGTTTTTCGTAGTGGTAATACTGTTATTCCCTTTTAATGCTCTCATCAAAAGACCAAAGGCACCATTTAATAATAAAAAGACGAACAGGAAAGAAAATTCTTCTTTTTTATTTTCTGAAAATTTCTTCAACTTACATTTGAAAGGGTAAAGTATAATTAAATCATAAAACATTATTCGAAAAGGGGGAGCGATATGGAATATGGGGAGTTTTTAGAAGAAATTGTCGGTATTATATGGGGCGGGGATGCTGAAAATATTTCCGGAGGTGAAGAAGAGTACAAGAGTGCTTATAATGTTAAGTTGCTGGATTTAATGAAGGAAGGAAAAACAGAACAGGAAGCGAAAAGCATGGTTATCGCTGAAATTCGTGACGATTACAAAGAATATAATATAGATGAATTTTTAAATGACACGGCAGAAAAAATCAGAAAGAAAAAACAATAAAGCAACTTGGCTATCATATGCTGTTTCTTACCGCTTCTGTGATCGGCTATGCCACGACAATATTTAAGTATAAATCTTTATAAAAAATCTTCCGGGCGTGTTATTCATGAATTTTTTCTTTATATTTCGCCTCGCTCGACCATATAAAGTACGTAATGGAGAGAGCTAAATCGATCCCTACGACGAGAGACCACAGTTTAATAATGCTGCTCAATGCTTCAGTTCTGTCTGCGTTATTTACGAGAAAAATAACTATCCACAGCAGTCCCGTTCCCAGGACATACGCCAATACGTGTTTGAGCCAGTCCTTAAAGTATTTTCGGGAGTAGGCATAGCCGTAAAGTTTGGATGGTTTATTGCCCTGCCTCATAATATAATACCTGAACCGTTCGTCGGTCCAGCGGATCATCTGTTTTCCAAAAACAATAGAGACCGCAATATAAATGGCAGCAATGGCATGAGCCGTGGTAGCGAGCGCCCCGCGCATAAGATCCACACTGGCCGCAATCAGCAGCACCAGGTCCAGTACAGGCGTTAAGGCGAGAAAGAACAATCCCAGTCTGGGCATTTGAAACACGTAGCGAACGATTAATCCGGCGGCAATAACAATCCAGAAGGCTATTTCGATCCCAATAATCAGCAGCAGTATGAGATTCATCTATACTCCTCCTGAAGCCAGGAATGAACTTCGTCACGAATCAGTTTCATGGCGTTTTCATTATCTATGCGGTCGGGGGTTAACAATTTATGCAGGGCAAGTCCGTCAATGAGGGCGTGAGCACGCATTACAGTGAGCTCCACAGGCAAATCCTCCTGAAGCATCTGTTTTTCGTTTAAGTGCTGTAAGGATTTTTGAATGAGCAGACGTATCTCGTCTCCCATGGAATTGGTGCCTGCTTCATGGATTTCGTACTGAAAAGCCATCCACACCTCCATATCCGCGTAGCGGTCATCGTCTAAAGGGAGGACTGCGAGTATTGCCTGGATGACCCGTTCCTTTTCGGTTAAATTTTTTTGTCCGAAAATCTCCCGGATTCTCTGGGCAACTTTATGATTTACTTTTTCCATGACCGCATTCAGCAGCGAGCTGTGGGTGGGATAGTAGTAGCGGATCTGGCCCGGCGTCATTTCCGCGAGCTTTGCGATGTTTCTTACCGTCGCGCCTTTCGCACCGCTGTTTACGATGGACTGCCACGTATATTCAACAATCTGCTCTTTTTTCTTTTCGTGGTCAATGAGTTTTGGCATAGCACACCCCGTGGTTTAGAAATTAAAGCCAGTATATCATTTTTTAATACAACTGTGTTAAAAAAGAAAAGCAATTTCTGGAACATTATGCAAAACAAATCTCCCGGGTTAAACGAACAGTGGTATAGTGGGCGTATAGAAACATTGACTGCTCAAGAAGCGAAAATAAAAGAGGTGACTGAATGAAAAGTGAGAAGGAAAAAATGCTGAACGGAGAGCTGTTTCTGCCTCATGATCCTGAGCTCGCAGCGGAGCGGATGCAGGCGAAGCTGCTGCTTGAAGAATACAATTCCATCAGTGTCCGGGAGAAGGAAAGAAGCAATCAGCTATTACAGGAAATCGTGGGAACGATGGGAGAAGAAGCCCGTATCAGTCCGCCGTTCTGGTGTGACTACGGCTATAATATTCACCTCGGCGCCCAGTTTTTCGCCAATGTCAACTGCGTCATGCTCGATGAGGCGCCCATCACGTTCGGTGACGGGGTGATGCTGGGGCCGGGAGTGCACATATATACCGTAAATCACCCGATGGAGGAGGCCGCCCGCGCGACGCTCCATGAATACGGCTCACCTGTGACGATCGGACATAATGTGTGGATTGGGGGAGGAGCCATTATTAATCCCGGTATTCGCATTGAAGACGGCGCAGTGATCGCTTCCGGCGCGGTCGTCACAAAGGATGTTTCTGCCCGGACGCTGGTGGGTGGAAACCCGGCGCGGCTTATTAGGCATTTGGATCATTAAAGATTTCCAGTAATTAGATGATTTTAATTTTAGGAGGGGATTTACTGTGAAACGAGCATTATTTCTGCTTTTAGATGAGTACGCTGACTGGGAAGCCGCTTATTTGTCAGCAACGCTGAACGAAGGCAAGGAGTGGGCGGTTAGTACAATTTCTCTGCACGATCACGTTACATCCATTGGAGGCTTTAAAACAGCGGTGGATTATAAAATCAACAACCATCCGGATTTTGATTTGCTGGTATTAATAGGCGGCAACACGTGGGACATTGAAAGTGAAGACATTTTTCATTTAGTGGACAAAACGCTCAATAAAAACATTCCAGTCGGTGCCATATGCGGGGCGGTGGATTATTTAGCGAGGAATGGGTTTTTAAATCATTTCAAGCATACCGGCAACTCGGTTTACTTCTGGCAGAACTATGAAAACTATCAGCCGGATGTTGAATTTATGGAAGAGCAGGCTGTGAAAGATAAAAACCTGGTGACTGCAAATGGAACGGCACCTATAGAATTTACCGAATTGATTTTGCACATGATTAATTTTGACACGGCGGAAGAGATTGAAAAGACCATGTATATGTATAGACATGGCTTTTATAAATACTCTGAAAAATACGGGAATCCATATTTATAGACAAGGGATAAAAAAGATAACAAGAAACGCTCTATGAAAAATTGTTCAAAACCGGCTCCGAGCCCCTATGTTCCCACACATAGAGGCTTTTTTGAATATGAGAGCGCGGATAAGAAAAAAGAGAGCCAAACTGCCAGCGATATTTTTTTACAGATGTATTTACTATTTTATGAAATGTGTCTGTCTCGGTTAACTATTCTGAAGGAGCCACGAGCTCTACTTTAATACGGTCAGGATCTTCAAAATAGACCGCGTAGTGCTCGTTACCTCCGGCAAAGGGGTGCAGGTCTTCATAAAGAATGGGAACGTCCGCTGCCCGCAGCTTCCCGGTCATTTGATCCACATGAGATTTCGACCGGGCATGAAAAGCAATATGGTTCAACCCCGTCCGGCGCCGGTGATAAGTAACATCCAAAAAATGCTCCTCCGTCTGTACAAATACGATGTAGGAGGCATCTAATTTGAAGCTGATCCCCTCCGGCCATTGCTGATAGAGGTGATAGCCTAGGTCTTCCAGCAGCCACTGCCAAAAGGCCTTCGACCGTTCGAGGTCGGATACATAAAGCTCGATATGATGGATGTGTCCGATCATGAAAAGATCTCCTTTTATTCTTTTTTATTTGAGGAGTAAAAAGGGAAAAGTTTTTCTCTCTTTCACCATTTATTGTAAAAAAGTATCATAAGGGAAGGTATAGTAAAACAGGCGATTATTAAAATGCAGTTGTTACTAATTGAGGGAGTGCGAAAAAATGCAGAAAATCCGTGTTCATCATTATGAGGCGTTTAGTGAGGTGCCGCATAAAGGGAATCCAGCAGGTGTCGTTTTTGACGGAGACCACATGACAGAAGCAGAGATGCAGAAAGCGGCATATCAGGTTGGGTTCAATGAAACGGCCTTTATATTACCTTCCGAATCAGCAGATATACGACTGCGTTTTTTCACACCGGGCCACGAAATGAATTTGTGCGGCCATGCCACGCTGGCTTCTGTTTATTCATTAAAAAGCAAAGGGTTGCTTGGTGAAAAAGAACGTATCACGGTAGAAACGAGGGCTGGTATACTAACGGTCAGGATACAAACGTCTGCAAATCAACAGTACACAATTACGATGACCCAGGCGCCGCCAAAATTTAAAATGTTTCATGGATCCCGGGCTTCTCTGGCCGCTTCGATGGGGATAGAGGAAAATGATATTCACACTGATCTGCCCATCGTCTATGGAAATACCGGCACGTGGACGCTGCTGGTGCCGGTTTCTCACATAGAAAGCTTTAAAAAGATGAGGCCTGATAATTCAGCGTTTCCAGCCGTGCTTACGAAAATGCCTAAAGCTTCTATTCATCCGTTTTGCCTGGAGACTTATGATAAAGCAGCTGATATGCATGCGAGGCATTTTTCCTCCCCGTACTCGGGGACAGTGGAAGACCCTGTCACAGGCACAGCCTCCGGGGTTATGGGAGCTTATTGGGCAGCATATATTGATGAAAGCTTTCGTTCGCCTCTGCAGCTTACCATAGAGCAGGGGCAGGAGATGAATAAAGATGGGAGGGTTCACGTACAGGTCGCAAAGCATCAGGATAATGTTGATGTGAGTATTACCGGCCGTGCGGTTTATGTGACCAGTTTTGATGTAGCTGTATCATAGAAGAATTTTTTCGAAAGATCAAAAGGAGCAGGGAATGAGTGAACTGGATGGTAACAAAGTATTTTTAAGACAAGCTAGCGAGACTGACATGAAGCAGCTGTACGAATGGAAGTACATCGACGAGCATCAGGAAGCAAAAAAATGGAATGCGCCGTATATCGCGGAAGATACCATTTCCTTTTCCGCCTATCAAGAGCAGTGGCAGGCAGAAATTTTTCCCGGTACCCCTTCGGCATTGGCTGTTATCGCTGATCACCAGGCGATTGGTTATACAGGATCTTACTGGGTGGATGCTGATACATACTGGATGGAAACAGGTATTGTCATTTACGATCCTGCCTATTGGAACGGTGGTTACGGGACAGAGGCCTACCACTTATGGATTGATTATTTATTTCACTACACGGATCTTCACCGCTTAGGCATGACCACCTGGTCAGCGAACGAACGCATGGTGCAGGTCGCTAAAAAATTAGGGATGAAGGAAGAGGCTCGTATTCGGGAGGCGAGATACTGGCAGGGTAGCTACTATGACTCGATCAAAATGGGAATATTAAGAAGAGAATGGGAAAGCCTGAAAAGCATTGGTGGCTAAAGGAATAAATAAGCAGGGTGAAACGCACTGTTTTCTTCATGAAGAATGCCCTGATAAAGAAAGGAACGCTCTGATGAAAATCTTACGTGATGCCTCACCCCCCAGCGCTCCGGAAGAACTTTTAGATGATCTTTTGCAGCGTCCGTTATTTGCTCATTTATCTACGGTGCATGAAGATGGGCCCCGGGAGTCTCCCGTATGGTTTTTATGGGAAAGGAGATCAGGTGAGTGGTTATCACGAATATAGCTACATTAGCTGTTCTGTTATTTATTGTGGCAGCTGTAATAGACCGCTCGAACGTAAAAATACATAGGCTTGATGAGCAGGGAAAAGAATTAAAGGATTCATTACGTGACAGGGAGAAGATAAAAATGAAGGTTATGACATTATGCCACCAGGCGTTTTGTATTGTTTTTCTTATTTTGATCGGATTGGACTTTACAGGAGTTATTACTATACCCTTCTGGCTTTTTAATGGGATGCTAGCTGTGTTGCTTATATCAACAATTATTATTTGGATAAACCAGAGAAAGAAAAAAGAAGAAAGTATCGGGCAATGAGAGCTTTTTTATAGAACCACTAAATCATAATTATGGGGAGGCAGCTGAAAATGAAAAATAAGTACATACGGTTTCTGGCGTATTTCCTTATTGGCATGCTTGTAGGAGCATTGTTACTGCAATTGATAAATTAATAAGGCGAACTGTTATGCCCTGGAAACAATTTTGTTGAACAAGGGGAGAAGCATGGATGAGTATTTTTTACGTACTGGGAAGTATAGCTTCTGCAATATTTCTCTATTACTGGGGAAAAAATCGAACGAAAATAAGAGTTAAAGGATGAGCTTTAATCAATAGGATTTTCGTTCTTGCATTGCTTGATGGATGAAAATTCCTATCCAGCCCAATCCCGTACCTAACCAGATAAAAAATGCTAGAACAGCTAAAGCAATTCCTGTAAAGGGATCATCTGGACCCAGAAAACTATAAATTATAATCCCTATTCCTCCCAATACCAATAAAGCAGTCAAAACATGCACAAATCTCTCTGTTTTCGGCAATAGGTAGCTGAAAAATATTATTGCGCCAATAATAATTAACATAGCGAAAAAGAAGCCGTACTGCGCTATAAACGTCATGGGTTACACCTCCAGCATATATGGTTTAACTGTATCAGTGCTGGTAATACCTGATTTTACCATATACTAAAAGGCCATACCTTAAGCATTTATTTGTGTTTTCAGAGCTGCAAAGGATTCCCGAATACTAACAAGTTGGAATAATGTTAAAGTCCTTCCCTTTTCCTTATAATGAAAGAAAAGATACTTAAAGGGGAGCTATATGAATAAAAAACGGTGGTTTTTTAGTATAATGGCAGTTGTGCTTCTGGCAGGCGGCTGGTATTTATATCAGGCGTTTACGGCCTCGGAATATGAAGAAGTGGTCGCGACGGAACAAACGGAGCTGCAGGGGGATTTGGAAGGAATGGAGCAGGCTACGTTTGCCGGGGGTTGCTTCTGGTGCATGGAGCCGCCATTTGAATCCCAGCCCGGCGTTGTCAGCGTGATTTCCGGCTACACGGGCGGTGAGGAAGAAAATCCTACGTATGATGAAGTGGCGAATAAAGAAACAGGCCACCAGGAAGCAGTTCAAATTACGTATGACCCGGAGCAGATCAGCTACGAAGACCTTCTGCAGATCTTCTGGCGCCAAATTGATCCGACGGATGACGAAGGGCAGTTTGTGGATAAAGGAGAGCCGTATTTGTCAGCCGTATTTTATCATGATGAGGCCCAGCGGCAGGCAGCGGAAGCATCGTTAATGGAAATGGAGGACTCCGGCCGGTTTGATGGAGACATTGTGACCTCCATTGAAGAATTTGATACTTTTTACGAAGCAGAGGCATACCATCAGGATTATTATAAGAAAAATCCGGGACGGTATGAATATTACCGCAACAACTCCGGACGCGATGCCTATTTGGATGACGTATGGGGAGAGGATAAAGAGTACGAAGTAAGCACGGATTCCCCGTTTGCCGTGGAGGATAAAGAGGCGGCTGTGTCTGAATTGAACAGCATGCAGTATGAAGTGACGCAGGAAGACGGAACGGAGCACGCTTATGATAATGCCTATCATGACAACGAGGAAGATGGAATATACGTTGACATTGTTTCCGGAGAGCCTTTATTCAGCACGCGTGATCAGTATGATTCCGGTACGGGCTGGCCGAGCTTCACGAAGCCTCTGGAAGTGTCCAACATTACGTATGAAGAAGACGGCGGCATTCTCGGAACGAGTGTGGAAGTGCGCAGCAAGCATGCGGACTCTCATTTGGGACATGTGTTTCAGGACGGCCCTGAGCCGACAGGACTTAGGTACTGTATGAATTCAGCAGCGATGGAATTTATTCCGGCTGATGAACTGGAAAATACCGAATACGATGAGTATGCAGCTGATTTTCAATAACAGACAAGAAGCTCTCTTCTTTTGGAAGAGGGCTTTTTTTGTAGGGCATCTTATTTATATTTCCAGCCATTTGTTCCCGGTTCAAGAAACGCGCTTTACAGGATTTTAAAATAAACACGTCATTTACATATTTCAACCGGGTAAAAAATTTCAAAAATCTATTGACTTGATAATGATTTTCAATGAGAATGAATAGTGAATCAGGTGAAAATAATTCTCATTATCATTTACCATTGTTTCTATATTTTAGGGGGGTCTATTATGCAAAGAAAATCACGTTTATTGACAGGTTTTATTCCTGCAGTATCACTGCTGGCACTTGCTGCCTGCGGAGGCGATAATGAAAGTGAAGAAAATACTTCCGGTGAAAACAGCGCCGAAGAAAATAGCACTGAAGAACAGAACGGAGAAGACGAGGAAGCAGGTGCTGAAGGCGGGGAAGTCAACCTTTACACCAGCCGCCACTACGACACGGACGAGGAGCTTTATGAACAGTTTACTGATGAAACGGGAATTGAAGTCAACGTTGTTTCGGGCGAGGCTGATGAACTCATTGAGCGGATGGAGCGTGAAGGAGAAGCCACAGAAGGGGACGTATTTATCACCGCCGATGCCGGCCGTCTTCATCGTGCAAAAGAGGCTGACCTTCTTCAGTCAACGGAGTCTGAAGTATTAGATGAAAATATTCCAGAAAATTATCGTGATGCCGATAGCGAGTGGTTCGGTCTGACTAAACGGGCCCGCGTGCTTGTTTATGACCCGGAACGCGTAGATGAATCCGAGTTGTCTACATACGAAGCTCTTACCGAAGAAAAATGGGAAGATCGTGTTCTGATCCGCTCATCCGAAAATATTTACAACCAATCATTGATGGCTTCGTTTATTGAAATGAAGGGGGAAGAAGAAGCAAAAGCCTGGGCAGAAGGAATAGTGGATAACATGGCTCGTGACCCTCAAGGCGGAGACAGGGACCAGGCACTTGGAGTCGCATCCGGGGAAGGCGACGTTGCTGTTATGAACTCTTACTATTTCGGCCAGATGGTGAACTCCTCTGAGCAGGAAGAAGTAGACGCGGCGGAAAGCCTCGAAGTATTCTTTCCTAACCAGGAAGAAGACGGCACCCACGTAAACGTCAGCGGTGCAGGAATAACCGAGCACGGTCCGAACTCAGAAGAAGCGGTGGAGTTCGTTGAGTTTCTCTCCAGTGAAGAAGCACAGGGGGATTTCTCAGAAGCTAACTATGAATATCCGGTAAACCCGGACGTCGAGCCATCGGAGCTGCTTCAGTCATGGGGAGATTTTGAAGAGCAGGACATCGACCTGACAACGCTTGGTGAAAATAATGCCCGGGCACAGATGCTGATGAATGAAGCCGGGTGGGAATAGGAATTACTGTCTGATATGAAATTGTTAAAGGGGTGGTCCTGCCAGGCACGGGACTGCCCTGTTTTTCTATTATATAGAAGAAATTCTTCAGTTATGCCTGTCTTTTCGTGACAAGAAAAAAATTCTCCAGTACACTTATCGTTGATAATGATGCTTATTCTTATTTGCTAAAGGACAGATTAATATGCCTTTTTTAAAACGTCCCTCACTGGCGGCTGTCGGATGGGGAAGTGGAGCGGTCGGTTTTGTTCTCCTGCTTCTGCTGCCGCTTGGTTTTCTTTTGTACCGCATTGTCCAGCCTCCGAGTGAAAATTGGAACCATATTCAAGAGTATATGCTGCTTGGCTATACAATTGATACATTGACTCTGGCTGTTTCAGTAGGTGTGTTATCCATTGCGCTTGGAACTACCCTGGCTTGGCTTATTTCTGCGTATACGTTTCCATTTAGAAATACATTAAAATGGGCCTTGCTCATGCCTCTTGCTATTCCGCCCTATATCGGTGCCTATGCGTATCACGGCATGCTTAACTATACAGGATTTATCCAGCGGACACTCAGGACGACGTTCGATATAGAAGTATCCCAGCGGTACTTTGACATTATGAATATCCCCGGCGCTGTCTTTATTTATACAATTTTTCTGTATCCCTACGTCTACGCGATTACCCGGGCTTTTTTTGCCCGTCAGGCAACCACGCTCATAGAAAATGCCCGCGTTCTCGGCAGCGGACCGGTACGTACATTTTTCCGGATCGTGCTCCCGGTTTCCCGGGCAGCAATTGTCGGCGGGGTGACATTAGTAATGCTGGAGGTGCTAAACGATTACGGACTTGTTAATTATTTCGGTATTCAGACGTTTAGTACGGCTATTTTTCAAACGTGGTATGCTCTCGATGACCTGAATTCGGCCATTCGGCTTGCTGGCATTTTAATGGGAATTGTGCTCGTATTTTTACTTCTGGAGAAAGTGTTTCGCGGACGGCAGCAGTACAGCTACACTTCGGCGAAGGCTTCTCCGTTGAAGCCGCAGGTGCTTGAAGGCTGGAAAAAATGGACGGCTCTCAGTTTCAGCGGCGTCGTATTTCTTCTCGGGTTTATTCTGCCCATTTTTCAGCTGCTGTATTGGGGAATGCTGACTTATGAAGCAATTTTCTCTGCCGAGTTTGTTTCATTAATTCGTAATTCTACAATTGCGGCAGGTATCAGTTCGTTGCTGGTGGTGGTTTTTGCTGTAATTATCGCAAACTTCACCCGCGTCGCATCCGGCTGGTTTTCGACGGTTATCGCGAGATTTACTGTGCTTGGTTATTCAATCCCCGGAGCAGTGATTGCGGTAGGTGTTATCAGCTTTTTTCTTTATGCTGAAACACAATTGCAGCTTTTTTATGCTTATGCAGGGATATCTACTGAACTGATGCTGAGCACGAGTCTTGTAATGCTTGTATTTGCTTATGTTATTCGATTTATGGCTGTAGGATATAATTCAATTGAATCCGGGTTTGAGAAGATAGGCCGCCGTTATTCAGAAGCCTCCCGGACGCTTGGCATGGGATGGATAAAGACTTTTTTTAAAGTCGACCTTCCGATGATCCGGGCCGCGGTCTTCAGCGGTTTCATACTTGTTTTTGTCGATATTTTAAAAGAGCTGCCGTTAACATTGATTCTCCGCCCCTTTAATTTTGAAACGCTCGCGACAACCGCCTACCGTTATGCAAGCGATGAGCGCATCCAGGAAACAGCAGTGCCATCGCTCTCTATTATTTTAGTGAGCGCCATAGCGATGTTTGTTTTCCACATTCTCATTGAAAAGGAGCCGAATTAAATGCATGTTCAGATTACTGACCTCGAATTCTCTTATGGAAAAGCATCGAATGCAGTCGTTCAAAACTTCAACCTTCATATGAATGAAGGAGAAATTGTTTCCATTCTTGGGGAAAGCGGGAGTGGGAAAAGTACGATTCTTCGTCTGATCGCAGGCCTGGAAACTCCGTCTCAGGGAAAGATAGGCGTAGGAAAAGATACGTATGTGGACGACCAGAGCGGAAAAATACTTCCTGTGGAAAAACGGGGCCTTGGGATGGTTTTTCAGGATTATGCTTTGTTTCCGCATATGACCGTCGGGGCAAATATTCTTTATGGTTTAAATAAATGGAAGGGCCCGGCCCGCCGGGCCCGTCTTCAGGAGATGCTCGAGCTCATCAATATGACGGAATACCGAAAAAGGTATCCGCATGAGCTTAGCGGAGGCCAGCAGCAGCGGATTGCACTGGCGCGTGCTCTGGCTCCGCAGCCGCCGCTGCTTCTTTTGGATGAGCCGTTCAGTAATTTGGATGCCCACCTGAAGCATCGGATCCGGGATGAACTGCGGGAGACGATTAAATACACTGGTACGACGACTATTTTTGTCACCCATGATCAAGAGGATGCAAAGGTGCTCTCCGACCGTGTCGTTCTTGTAGACAAGGGGGAAGTCAAAAAAACTGGCACCCCCTATGAGCTGTTGAAAGAAACCACGGTTCCACAGGGAATTGGTGGAGCACAAGCGTGAAGCACAAGCGGATATTCGTTGAAGCTTTCAGCAAAACGTATCATGATGATCTAGAATTGATCCACTTCCATTGCACAAAAGACTATGCCTTGAACTGCCGGGCAAAAAACAAGCATGTCGGTCCGAGAGACGCGACATGCTTGTTTTTTAGTGAGCCCGGTGTAGTGAGAGACGTCTGAAATACTGATCGCATACACCATCCGTGCTCCCTCAGGGTAATTTTGGTAGCATATCATGAAAATAGAAAAGAATGACCGAAAGAAAATATTTCCATGAATTTTTGCCTATTCAGCCAAAAGAGAGCTGTATGCTGTACATTAGTCATATAGGGTTCTGCAGGGAGGGGGAGGCAAATGGAAAAATGGAAGGTGCATCTGGAGTTAGCCGCCGCTGTCATCTCCGGTATTTTAATAAGCGCTGCTTACACGCTCGAGGTGCTGGAAATCAACACGTTCTCCGTCGTTACGTATATTCTGGCTTTTTTGATAGGTGGATATGCAAAAGCAGTATACGGATTGAAAAAGACGCTCGAGGACCGCAGGCCGAACGTGGAACTGTTGATGATTCTTGCGGCCATTGGCGCCTCCATAATCGGTTACTGGACGGAGGGCGCTATTCTGATTTTTATTTTTTCTCTTAGCGGTGCGCTTGAAACGTATACGATGAATAAAAACCAAAAGGAACTGTCCGCTTTAATGAAGATTCAGCCGGAGGAAGCGTGGCTGCTGGTAAATGGAACTACCAGCCGTGTAGCTGTTTCTTCCCTGGCATCCGGAGATAATCTTGTTGTGAAGCCGGGGGAACGGATGCCGGCAGATGGAAAATTGGTGAAAGGCCATACCGTAGTGGACGAATCAGCCATCAGTGGTGAGTCGAATCCAGTGTCCAAAAACAGTGGCGATGATGTATTTGCTTCTACGGTGAATTTAAGCAGCACAATTACTATGGAGATGACGACTCCTAACGCAGAAACACTTGTGCAGAAAATAATCGATCTCGTTCAGACCGCTCATAACGAAAAGCCGCCTTCCCAACAGTTTGTCGAGCGATTTGAAGGACGGTACGTGATTGTAGTATTACTTGTGTTTTCACTGATGCTTTTTCTCCCGCACTATGTTATCGGATGGGATTGGAATACTACATTTTACCGGGCGATCCTGCTTCTTGTCGTTGCCTCTCCGTGTGCTCTTGTAGCTTCCATCATGCCGGCTACACTGGCTGCCATATCAAATGCTGCCAAGAACGGGGTCATCATTAAAGGCGGCGTACATTTGGAAGTGCTCAGCACGATCCGGGCCATCGCATTGGATAAAACCGGCACGCTGACCCGCGGGCGTCCACAGGTGACTGATTTTGTTCTGCGAAAGGGAACGGACCGAACAGCTTTGATGGCAAAAATTGCTGGGCTGGAATCGCAGTCCAATCACCCGCTTGCCAAAGCCGTAACGAAATTTATTGAAGCGGAAGGTATTGCCCCGCTGCAGGATCTGCAGATCACAGATGTTCCGGGAAATGGATTAAAATCAACGATTGATGGCGAAGAAATATTGATTGGAAAACCTGCATTTGTAAAGATACAGGAAGCAGAGGCGTTCCAGGACGGCTTGCTGGCCCGTCTGGCTGATGATGGAAAAACGGTTATCTTTGTCCGGGACGGTGAAGGTATAGCCGCCGCGATTGCTTTAAAGGATACCGTGCGGGACAATACGAGAACCTCCATCCGTGAGATGCAAAGCTTCGGCATTTACTGCATTATGCTTACCGGGGATAATCAACAGACGGCGAAAGCGATTGCTGGTGAAAGCGGGGTGGATGCGTACATTGGGAGCTGTATGCCGGGAGATAAAGTGAAGGAAATTAAAAAACTGCTGGAACAATACGGGTACGTGGCCATGATCGGGGACGGAATCAATGACGCCCCGGCACTTGCCACAGCATCCACCGGCATTGCCATGGGCGAAGGAACTGACGCGGCCCTTGAAACAGCGGATATCATTTTAATGAAAAACGATTTATCGCGGATTACCTATTCGATAAAATTAGCCCGTAAAATGGAAAGAATCATTAAACAGAATATATTTTTCTCGATAAGTATCATTGTACTGCTGCTTATTTTAAACTTTACGCAGACAATCACCATTCCCATTGGCGTCATTGGACACGAAGGGAGCACCATCCTTGTGATCCTGAATGGGCTGCGCATGTTAAATAAAAATTTGTAAAAGAAGACTGCCCTGAACAGACAGCCTTGTTACAGCCCGGATGCTTAATATGAGAAAGCTTATTAACTCGGATGATTGTCCGCATCGCCTCCGAGGTCATAAGGGGAATAAACACTGTCGTAATCGACGATGGTGCTCATTCCCAACTCGGCATGGTTATTATCGTGGCAGTGAAACAGCCATTCGCCCTGGTTATTGGCTTCAAAGTAAATAGTGTAGGATTCTCCGGGCTTGACATGCACCAGATCCTTCACACCTGGCTGCTCCAGGGTGGTTCCATCTTTGGATTGAATCTGGAAGTCGTGGCCATGCAGATGCATCGGATGATTCATGCTGCCGTTGTTTTCGATCTCGACTTTGACGATGTCCCCGTCCTGGACCTGGATGGGAGGGGTATCCGGAAAGGTGCGGCCGTTAATCTGAAAGCTCATGCCCCCGCCGCCCATATCCATGCCCATACTCAAGTCCATCGTGTAGGAGACGTCCGGCTCCGGCACCTGATCAAAAAGAATGGTGTCGGTGCTTTGGTCGGCTCCGCGGGCAGTCGTCTCTGTTTCCGGCGAAGCCATCGCAGCCTCCGACCGGGAAGTGCCCTCCGGCAGTACCGGGATACGCATGTCGCGGGCTTTTTCATTGTCTCCCGGCTCCCCGAGGAAGACGGGAGTCTGATCCTGCTTCGTATACGCGACGTCGATCCGCTCGCCGGGGGCGATTTCCACGATATTCGCGGAGGAGTCGCCAGAGGACGATGTTTTTTCTCCGTCCACCGCGATCACCTCCGCGGACCCTTCCGGAAACGCCAGCTGGTGCTGCTGAAAGCCGGCATTAACGAGGCGTAAACGGGCGGTCTCGCCCTGCTCCATCTCGAGGGGATCGATCGCTTCCCCGGCCTTTCCGTTCACGGTGAAGGTATCATACAGATCCTTGGTATCTGCTTCGCCGTCCCCGGACCGCCGGCTTTCCATCATTCCCTGGCGGCTGGCGGGCCCATCTTTGGCCTGGTGGACCGGCCACTCATCGAGCATGAGCGTTTCTTCGACATCATAGTCTCCGTTTTCCTCCGGGTCTTCGATGACCAGCGGCCCGTATAATCCTTTATCAACCTGCTTGGAACTGTGCTGATGCGAATGATACCAGTAGGTTCCGGCGTCTTCGGCCACAAACTTATAGGTGAACGATTCGCCGGGCTGCACCGCGTCCTGGGTGAGACCGGGGACCCCGTCCATGTTGTTGGCCAGGTTCACCCCGTGCCAGTGAATAGTCACCGGTACGTCGAGGTTGTTGGTTAAATCCACCTGCACAAAATCTCCCTGTTCCACCCGGAGTTCCTGGCCGGGTACGGTGCCGTTATAGGTCCATGCCTCCACGCTTTCCTTTTCCTCAATGGTCCATTCCTTTTCCTCGGCCGTCAGCGCAAAGGTTTTTTCCGGCCGGTCGGCGGCATTGGTGGTTTCGAGCGAAGCAATGCTTTGCCCGCCCCGGGTAACGCCGTCCGGCAGGGACCCCGAGCCGGAAGAAAAGAAGAACAAGTAGCTGCCAATGCCAATGCCGATCAGGCCTAAAATCAAGGCGCTTCCTATCCATAGTCGGTGCATGAGCTCCCGCCTTCCTTCATTTAATGGTCGTTGATTTTTCGTTTCAAACGGTCGTATTCTTCTTCAGAAATTTCTCCGTTCGCTAGACGTTGATCGAGCCGTTCCAATGCGGTGCCCGATTTGGTCCGGGACGAATGCTTGGTCGAAGGCCGAAACATCCAGACAAGCACCAGAACGATAAGAACCAGAAGAATGAGTACGATAAAGCCAAAGCCAACCATTCCGCCGCTCATCATGCCGCTGCCACCGTTCATCATTCAAACCACCTCCAGTAGATTGTTATCTCTTTACACATATATTCGAAAATACCCTAAACTCAACACTAAAAGCACTACGCAGGCGACAGGGACCGTCCAGCACAGGCAGATAGAAAAGATAGCCGTATCCTATTACTCCTTCTTCAAGGATTCCTGCATCCGAACGAGCGTGACGATGCCGGCGGCAAATGGAAGCACAGCTACGAGGCCAATGGCCCATGAAACGTTCAGCGTGTCCACAAACAGGCCGGCGAGTAGGGCCCCGAAGGCGTACCCGCTGTCCCGCCAAAAACGGTACACCCCGTTCGCTTTAGCCCGCCAGGGAGCGGGGGCTGTGTCGCTGACCGCAGCGATTAGGACCGGATACACCATTGCTGTCCCGAGGCCGAGCAGCACGGAGCTTCCGAGCCACCATCCATAGGTAGCTCCGGCCAGAAGCGCCCACAGCGAAAGGGCCTGCAGCCACAGGCCGCCGACGATGAGACGCTTACGCCCGATCACATCGCTCCAGGGGCCAGTAAACAGCTGGGCCATGCCCCAGGTGAGGGGATACGCCGCCACGATTACGCCGATTTGGCTGACGGATAATCCGCCGGAAGCGAAGAAGAGCGGGAACAGGCCCCACGCCATGCCATCCTTGAGGTTGGTTGTCAGCCCGGCAAAGCTGAAGCTCGACAGGGCGGGCTGCTTCCAGGTTGTCTGGGCAAACGCCTTCCAAAAGGGCAGGGAGGCTTCCCCGGAAGCGGTCTGACGGGCCACCTGCCTGCTTGTATCCGGTACGAACAATGAAAGCAGGAACCCGATGCCAACGATTCCGAAGCCAAGAAAGAAGGGCTCGGGGCGCAAAGAGGTTGTCGAAGCCACGTAGCCGGAAACGGCGGCCATAACGGAAAGCCCCGTATAGCCGGCAAACTCATTCAGGCCTACAGCTGTCCCGCGCTGAGTCGGTTTCGCCAGATCCACCTTCATATTTACGGTCATCGACCAGGTTAGTCCCTGGTTGATGCCTAAGAAGATGTTGGCGACGATGATCATCCACCAGGCGGAGGCAAAAATAATCAGGAGAGGGACGAAGAAGCCGAACGCCCATCCAATTAATAATATTTCCTTGCGCCCGAAGCGGTCGGCAAGCGTACCGGCCAGGAGGTTGACGAGGGCTTTGGAAAACCCAAAGCTGACAATAAAGGAGAGGGCGGCACTGGCCGATGCGAGGCCAAACAGCTCTTCGCCGATCAACGGAAGCACAGTACGTTCCAATCCGACCATGGAGCCGACAAAGACGTTGATGAGGACCAATAGAAAAAAGGGAAGACGGTTTTCAGCAATACCGATGGAAGCCGCTTTGGATGTCATCATTTAACCCTCCTTTGCTTGATAGAATGAGGGAGTCTTCCATGATTTCGCAGGAGATTTTACGTTTTCAGTGCTTCCACCATATAATGGCCGTCATTCAGGACATGGAGGGTGGTGGTAAAGCCGTAACTCTCAATAGTCCGGGCAAAAGCATCCGAAGGTAATCGGATCTCGAGCGGAGGCCCTGATTCTGTAGCTGTGGCTTCCCATTCGTAAAAGAAAATCGTGCCCCCGGGCTTCAGGATACGCCGGAATTCGGCGAACGCCTGATCCATATCATCGATTTCATGCATCACAAAGGCGACGACGATTTTGTGGACCTGATGCTCCGTTAAGGTGATTTGTTCCAGGCCGGATAAGATCAGGGTGATATTGGAGGCACGGGCTTCTTCGGCATAGGCCTTTAATTCGGTTAACATCTGGTCCTCGATATCGACAGCGTATACGTGGCGGGCCCGTTCGGCCATCGGGATCGTGAAGTATCCATTCCCGGCACCAACATCCGCGATCAGATCCGTTTCCTGAATATTCATGAGGGGAAGCAGCTTCGCCATCGGAAGGGCCTGCTGTCGTTCTTCACTCCGGAGTTTTTTGGATTTGGAAGGGTCAAAGCGGTGACTCATACAATCTCCTCCTTCTGCATCATAAAGGGGACCCTGCATGGTACAGAGCCCCCGGTATTTCGTTTGTACTGCCCTCACGTTTAGCTGGTTGTTTCGAGCTGTTCTTTTTTCCATTTCATGAAGCCGCCCTCCACGTTAATCACGTCAAAGCCGTGATTCTGAAGGATGCTGGCGGCGATGGCGGAGCGTTTGCCCGAGGCGCAGTGGACGGCGACCGGCTGCTCCGTGGAAAGCTCATCGGTACGGGTCGGCAGCTGCTGGAGCGACACATGCACCGCGTCCGGCACGTGCGACTGGTCCCATTCGTCCTGGTAACGGACATCGAGAATCTGCACGTCCTGGTTGCGGCGACGCTCTTCGACCTGCTTCGGCGTTTCGTTCACGTACGTGCGCAGGTTCGAGGTGCTGGCGACGATCGAAGTGGCAAAGAACCCTTTCAGGCGGTCCATGCCCATGCCGGTGAGAATCCGGCTCAGTTCCGGAAACTGATGCGGCTCGGCGATCAGGTAGATATCCGCCTCATAGTCGGCGAGCCGGCCCATCCATTCGGCGAACGAGCCGGGATACGGAAGGTTGATCGTGCCCGGAATGCTTCCCATCGCGAAGGCGGCAGCACTGCGGGTGTCAACGACCATCGTATGGTTTTGTTCGGCCAGTGCGGCCACGTCATCTCCGGTGCCCTGCATTTCCACTGCAGCCGGGATTTCGGAGAGCGGGGTCATGGCCTGCTTGTTCACTTCTTTCATTTTGGCAAAATACGTTGGCGGCTCGCTCTGGCCGTCGAGAAGAAAGTCCACGAAGGCCTGCTCCTCGGTCGGCTGAAAGGCAGGATTGTACATCCGCTCGTAGCCGACGGTGCTCGTTGGCACAGCACCGAGTGCTTTACCGCAGGAGCTGCCGGCGCCGTGGCCCGGCCAGATCTGCATATAATCGCCGTATTTCTTGAACTGCTGGAGGGACTCAAACATCTGCCGGGCGCCTTTATCCGCTGAATTCTTGACGCCAACCGATTTTTCGAGCAGGTCCGGACGGCCGACATCGCCGACGAAGACGAAGTCGCCGGTAAATACCCCCATCGGGCGATCGGCAGCCGCGCCGTCGGTGAGCTCGTAGGAGACATGCTCCGGCGTATGGCCAGGCGTGTGCAGAGCTCTCAGTTTGATGTTGCCAATATAAATTTCTTCGCCATGCGTCACTCCGTGCAGTGGCAGGTCCTGGTCCCATTCATAGCCGCCGTTTTCAGCGCCTTCGGTGGAATAATAGATGGTGGCGCCGGTCCGGCGGGCAAGCTCGGTCACCCCGGAAACAAAGTCCGCATGAATATGGGTCTCAAACGCCCCGGTAATACGGAAGCCCTGTTCACGGGCAATCTGAAGATAGTCTTCAATATTGCGGGACGGGTCGATCACCGCCGCCTCTCCGGTGGCCTGGCAGCCGACCATGTAGGAAGCCTGGGCTAACGACGTGTCATAAAAATATTTCAAATACATCAATCATCGCTCCTTAAAGGTAGAATAGATTTTTACTCGGTTTTTCCGGTCCATTCGTTCATGCCACCCGCCATGCTGCGGACCTCAAAGCCCTGATCCTGCAACGCTTCCGCCGCCTGGGCACTGCGTTTGCCGGAGCGGCATACGGTCACATAGGATTGCTTAGGATCGAGCTCGTCCATCCGGTCGGGAATCGTGCCGAGAGGTATATGAACCGATCCCGGGATGCGTCCTTCGTCGAGTTCCTCGTCCTCACGGACGTCAATCACCTGAAAAGCACCGTTCTCTTTTTCAAACTTTTGCTGAACGTCTTTCGGTTGTACCTCTTTAATACGTTTTTCATCTGCCATTATATTCACCTCATATTTGTTGAATGTTATTTTTTCGTGGTTCTTGCTGCTGTGCTCTCATGGTCCAAATACTACCTACGGGGTAGGGTATAAAAGGGATCAAAAAATTTTATACCGTTTGATCGATGCCTTGTATCAACCGCTGTTCGATATCTTCAGCGGTCGCTGTTAACGCTGGCTCTTCGGCCAATTCCATCAATACGGACGGGCGGGGCATGCTGATATACGTTGACCCTGCTTCTTCGTACACGGTTATTTTGCATGGAAGAAAATTGCCGATCAGCTTATTTTTGTTTAATACCTGTTCAGCCTCTTTCGGATTACACACTTCAAGCACCCGGTGCTGGTCCTGAAAGTCGATGCCTTTTTCCTGTAATTTGCTCTGCAGATCAAAATTCCAAAGCACGCCAAAACCAATGTCTTTAAGGTTGGCTTCGAGATCTTCGACGGCTGTAGGGACAGTCTTCGAGGTAGTGACGGTGTAATGAAACATGTGAATGCCTCCTTATTTACTCTCTACTTCCTGCTATGCCCTGGGGTGTATAAAATTAAACACGTTATCCGGTAAAGATCTGAATCCATATTTGAATGGCCGTAGCTAAAATGATGACCGCCAATATGCTTTGCAGCAGCTTGGTGTTGACCTTCTGCCCGGCTTTGGCCCCGAGCGGCGCTGCGATCAGGCTGGCGACAATCATGATCAGGGCCGGTCCGTACAGCACCTGGCCGGTAGCCACTTTACCAACGGTTGCCCCGATAGACGAGATCAGGGTCACGGCGAGCGATGTCGCAATCGTCATCCGGGTCGGAATCTTTAACACGACGAGCATAATGGGCACCAGGATAAATGCGCCGGCGGCCCCGACAATGCCTGATCCGATCCCGACCACGAAGGACAGCACTGAGGCAAGAGGTTTGGAAAAGGTGACACGGGCGAGATCCTGGTCATCCAGCCCTTTTTTCGGTACAAACATCATCACCACGGCGATGGTCGCAAGCAGGGCGTACACCATATTGACTCCACTCTCGCTGAAGAAATTCGAGGCATAGGCTCCGATAAAGCTGCCAATCAGAATGCTTGCGCCCATGTACAGAATCAGCTTCCCATTCAGATAGCCGCCTTTCCGGTAGGCCCAGACACCGCCGATAGTCGCGAAAAAGACCTGCACGGCACTGATGCCGGACACTTCATGAGCGGAAAAGACCGCCACGCCGAGCAGCGGGGGGATGTATAACAGCATGGGGTATTTGATGATCGAGCCGCCGATCCCGACCATGCCGGAAACAAAGGAACCGACAAACCCCAACAGGAAAATCACGACGATAAACAGCAGTGACAATGGAAAAACCTCCCTTGCAGGGAAGCAAATCCATGACTTCCCCGGGTGACGATATTGTTAGCCTTTTTGAATCCAGAATTTATATACGCCATTGTCTTCGGTGTGGTCCAGCAGCTCGTGGCCGCCAGCTTTCGTCCAGGCCGTTAAGTCACTCTGCGCGCCTTTATCAGTCGCGTGCAGCTCAAGCACCTCGCCACTGTCCATCTCTTTGATGGCTTTTTTGGTTTTCAGAATAGGCTGCGGGCAGGCTAGCCCCTTCGCATCAATCGTTGTCTTTGGTTCCATAGATCATTTCTCCTTTAAATTAATTTTTATGATTCGTACCGGTCAGAATCTGTTAACGTTCCGACCTTTAGGTAGTCCGGCGAATACCGTTTAAATAAACAGGTTTACGTTCCCATCGGATGCTTCGCCCAGATAGGCCGCAACGCCGGCGTATTCAATGTCATCGCGCAGTTCTTTTTCATCAAGTCCGAGCAGATCCATGGTCATGGTACAGCCGATCAGCCTTACGTCCTGTTCACGGGCCATATCGATCAGTTCCGGCAGCGGCATGGCGTTGTGTTTTTTCATGACTTTTTTGATCAGCTTCGGTCCGATGCCGAGGAAATTCATGTTGGAAAGACCCATGCGGTCGGCGCCGCGGGGCATCATTTTGCCGAACATCGCTTCGAGTTTTCCTTTGGCGATGCTTTGCTTTTCCGGTTTGCGGAGAGCATTCAATCCCCAGAAGGTATGAAAAATGGTAACTTCGTGGTCATACGCGGCAGCGCCGTTGGCAATAATGTACGCTGCCATGGCTTTGTCGTAGTCGCCGCTGAATAATACAATGGTGGTCTTTTTGGTTTCCGCCATCCAATCAACTCCTTTTCTGATTCCTATTATACATATACCGGTAAGGGTATACAAGGGGTAAAATATTAACGGCTTTTCACGAGAAGATTCACGGCTTCCTGAATAACCTGTTCATCATTTTCCCCGTTTTCTGTCTGCTCCCGAACACATTGTTCGAGATTCGAACCGACGACCAGGCCCACTGCGCGGTCTAAGGCTGTGCGGGCAGCGTTCATCTGGGACACCAGCTCCTTACAGTCCTGCTCTTCGTCCATCATACGGAGAATACCACGTATTTGACCTTCCACACGTTTGACCCGGTGCTTCATTTGATCCGTGTATTCCATCAGGCGTTCCTTCCTTCGTAAAAATATTACCCTATGGGGTATATGAATACTTTAAAATAAACCAACAGAAGTGTCAACCAATTTTCTTAAAAAATTTTGGGCTCCTAAATACAGGTGCCCGTATGCTAAAATATAATAATGATATTCGTTGATTCAGCTATAGAAGGGAATGAGCAGATGCACAAAACGTATGCAGACAGCTATCGGTGCCGTCGTTTAGGGAAAATTAGCGGCCTCATGATGCTCGGGGCGGGTGTTTTATTATGGAAATACCAACGGGAAAACCGTTCTTCGCAGGATGCCTGGACTGCATCCATTCTCCGTTACGTGATGGACCCGGAACAGTCCCGGGAAGAACAAAAAGAGCAGATGAAGAAGGCGTTCAGGCTCGCGGAAGCTGCCGGAACGAAAAAACAGGAGATGGTTCAGGCCTACCAGCATATGGCCCAAAACGCCTCCGGGTTCAAAAAACGCAAATAAAGTTAATTCTGTTATTTTTATTGAGCAAAAATTATATAGAACGTGGTATGACAATTACGGTTGTATAAAAAATAAGAGTAGTAGATGCCTGGGGGATTTGTTTCCCCAGGCATCTATTTGTGAAAAATGGCTTTATAAAACAAAGACATGGAGTGAGGCATACGGACGGAAGAAATATCTCGCCCTATAAGGATTGATCAAAGGCTGTGAGACTACGGTAAGACTCAAAGGCTTCGATCGCTCTCCTGGAGCGGGGGCGACGTCCATACGGGCGGTGTCAAAGTGACCAGCGAGAGCAACTGGTGACGGTAATAGGTATATTCGTATTTGTACGGGTGCGGGCAGTAGGCGTGCCAGGGCTTTACCGGGCCGTTAAAATGAACGGCGGACGGAGTCTGCAGTGCTTCCACCACCCGGTTCCCGTAGGCGTGTGAGGGAAGCGGCTGCGTAAACATGTCGGTCGTGGTATTCCACCTGGGGTGCCACCACCACTGGTCTGAATATGTCACGGAGTGAAGGCTGTCTGCAAACGTGTGTCCCAGGGTAGTCATATGCGTAAACACGGAGGTGGACAGATGCTGGGCTTTCCACTGCGGAACATTGATCATCATCAGGCCCGGATCGAGGCTCCCGTGCACTCGCGGCAGTCCCAGGGCGGCCGCCCGTTCGGTATCGGGGCCAGGTTCGGCCACGGCCACTGCCCGGGTGCCCATGGGCTCGTCCCACAGGGCGGTAATGTCCGTGCGAATCATTGTATCGCTATCCAGGTACAACAACCGATCCACCTTTTCCTCAATCAGGTACGGAAGCAGCAGCCGGTAGGAGGCGAACCGTGACACGTGGGGATAATGCTCCAGGTCGGCCCAGGTCTGGCCGGAGTAAAAATCCCATTCATCGGGGATCAGGCGAATGGTGGCGTGGAAACGCTGCGCCAGCTGCTCCAGGCAGTATTTGTCTTTGAGCGAGAGACCGCCGTCCACGATGCAAAAGACCAGACGGTCCGGCTGCGAAGTGTTCGACAGCAGGGACATCATGGCGACGCCCAGCGAATCAGCATAATGATGATCGGCGATCGAAGCGATCATGTAGGTATAGTTAGCTTTCATATGTGCTCCTTTCTTGTAATGACGGGGATATGGACGATGACAGTCATTCGTCCTAAGTTTCCCGGACGGACCCCCTGAGTCAACTCCTCGCCACGTTGGTCAGCCGTGAGGGCAATCACCAGAAAGCGAACGCACAGGTCGCGTGTGATGGCAAAGAGATGCTCACCGGTTTCCATGGAATCAGGCCTCCTTATGAAGAAGGGCTTTCTGCCGGCGGGACAGCCAGGTCGATGGGATCTGGTGATGAGTGTCGATCAAGTGGGTTTTTTGCTGCAGACGATAGTATTGCCGGGACAAATGATAAACCCAATGTTCCACAGACCGGGCCGTGGGATTGGCCTCCGACAGCGGAGCAATCATGGAGGCGCTGTAAAAATAGCGTTTAATTGAGGATGCTGCATGCAACGCAGGCGCATCCACTGCCATGTAAGTGGCATGATTGAGAATGGCCGGCAACGGGTCGGCGACCCATAAGGTGTATTCCTGCCATTCATGGGGATGCCAGCTGTACATATAAAATGGAAGAAGCAGAGCCGCTGACTGGTGGGCATAGGCCAGTTGGACAAACCGTTCAATGCTTGCAGGCCGCTGGCCTTCGATGGCGTGAGTAATTTCGTTTAATACCACATAGTTCATGGTGCGTGACATTATAAACTCCTTTCGTTGCTGTCCCTGGTTCATACTCGAGGAAGTCTTCTTCGGGTCATTCATGAATTTAATAACGTACGTTGCTGGTTTGTTCATAAACATTTTTGCCGGCTGCGTCGGACGCAACGTCACATGGACGAAGCGGACAAGCACGTATGATTCGACCGGTCATGATTCATTCATATTTTTCCCTGCCGTAGTATCCATTGGACGCCTCCCTTTTCCAGGTTTTGGCGACCCATGCATTGGCGTGCCGGTCCCTGACACTGGGGCGGAGGTCCCCGGGACGAGTGCGCTGACGAAGCAGCTGGTATTGACGAAATATTCTACAGGCCCATGTTTTCATGTCTTCAGCGGTTTGCCGGTCTTCCGGCAGCGGCGTAATGGCAGCCGCACCGTAAAAATAGCGCTTGAGTTTTTTATCTGCGTGGAGCGCCGGGGCCCCAAGGGCGATATAAGCGGCATGGTTTAAGACGGCCGGCAGGGAATCTTCGGCGAACAGAGTGTATTCCTGCCATCCACGGGCATCGAAACAATACATGTAAAAAGGCAGCAGAACAGCGATCTCGTTGCTTCGATGGGCCGCTTCTATGAGGGATTCAGTATTGGCGGGCAGCCGACCGTTGGCGGCCTGCATCATTTCCATCGAAACGGTGTGCTTGAATGCTTCTCTCATGGTGATGCTCCTTTAATTTCTAGTATAAGGTTGGTCCAACAAGTAGGTCTTGGTGTGGCCGGGGCGTCGAAGCGGCCACCCGGACGAAAGCCATCCATTCTGATTTCATGACAGCGCTATCGTTTTTGATGCTGCCAGCGGGCAGGGTCCGCAATGATCGTCCAACAGAACAATCCGTATACTATGATAATCAGTACAGAACTCATCAGCGGAGACCTCCTTTGGTGGTGATGAACGCATAATGGGACGAAGCCACCCCTTGCCGGCAGTAGTTCTCCCACAAGGGAGACAGGGCTTCGGCCCCCGGAAGAAACTGAACGCAGGTGCCGGCCAGGGCAAAGGGGTACAAGGAATAAAACAAATGATCCGGTAGGGCATAGGAGGCCACGCATTGGCCTTCCGGATAATACGCGAGTTCGAGCGCTGTCCCTACAATGATGATATTTCCGTGAATCATATATCCGAAGGTACAAGTAGCCATGCACGAATACTCCTTTCTGAACGCAAAAAAGCCATTCCTTCCCCGTGCATGGGAAAGGAATGGCCCGAAAATAGCTCTCCGTCTCTTTTCTTAACCATAAGGTTATTCAATGGAACGTTGTAGAGGAACAATCTTTCTATGATGTTAGAGGCCCAAGGGAGCCATGAAACATCCAGCTGTTCGCTACGAGGTGATGGGAGGGAAAACAAGCGGCATCCGCGAGTCTGGTCACCACCTCGTAACATACAAGATACGAGTCAAATTAGGGAGAAACCACGCAAACAAAAGAAAAATGATAATAGATCTAGTGACTTGCGATTGATATGATTACCATTATAGTGGTATAAAAGGGATTTTCAACCATACTTAAGGCCTAAAATAATATCTGCGACTAAATATTCATAAAAAATATAGATTTTATTTGTAATGCAGACACAATTTTGAAAGGCAGTCATTTTGGGAGTAATACCTGTTCCAGGAGATTTTTCCGCACCTAAAAACCGGATTATTTATAAAAATTCAATCACAATATCAGGATTTTCATATTTCGTTTACGAACTTTCGACGAGGAGCCTGCATGTAAAAGAGATGGGAAAAGGGATGAGGGATTCTGGCTGATTTTTTCGTAGTATGGAGTGTGGATACCTGGGGAAGATTTGCCTGGAAAGCATAAAAGCGCTTCCCGCCGGCGTAGGAAGCGCTTTGTACTAGGTAGAAGCCACCATTCTTTGTGCCTTCCATCCTTCATGATACGCTGCTGAATGGAGGATTAATATAGAGTAATAGGCTGAAACATTTGGAAATTACCTGCTGGACATACGAATGTTGTTTTTTCTTCCCTGTAAAAGTCGGGCATTTCGCCGGCAAAACAAAGACGTTCTTTACCATAAAGAGTGAATTGTACTTACTGAGAATGGCCTGTAGGTCTCAATTTTCTGAAAATACGTATATACAAAGCTCCTTTGCTAGTATCATGACAAGTAAGAAAGAAAAACTCGATTCAGAACCAAAAGGAGCGTTTATGGAACAACAACAAACTGAAGCCCAGATGATTGCGGCGTATACCGGCAAAGCATTAAGGGATCATTTTGGCAAAGGACCGGTGAACGTGCATGTCTCTCTGAAGCGCCCGTTTGTCATCCTGTACGTGAAAGACTTTTTAATGCCGATGGAAACGATTTTGCTGAAGCAAAACGAAGAACAGCATATTGTGAAATCAAGGGCATGCATTATGGAGGAATTTTGTCCCGGGATTCAGCCGGATATCGAAGAGATGATTAATGGGTCGATTAAAGAATGGTATTTTGACTGGAATTTCGAAGCGCGCAGCGGCATGATCTGGGCTGTCCTGGATGAGGAGCCGGCAGCCACTTTTTCCTGGCCGGGTCAGCTTAGTCAGCGGACGTTCGAACGAAAAGTGGTCAACCTCAGCACGAAAGGACAAAAAGAGCCGGACTATACGAAAGCGTATTGGATCGATGAGCGGGCCATTGTGGTTTACCGCTCCGGGGTCTTTGTTGAAATTGAACAGGAACTCATTCGCGCCGGGTTCGAGGAACAGTTGAAAATTGCCAAACGGCCGATGGAACGGCGCCTGTTTAAAGAGGAGTACATGGAGCCGATTCTGCAGAAAAAAATTTCGGAGGTTTTCCTGGATTGGGATTTTGCAGGAGATAAAGGATACATGGTTCTGGCTCTGGAGCCCGGGAAAAAGAGATAGCTCCTTGGCCGGCTGTTGGCATGTTTCGGGACCCGGACACGGATGAAAAAATGCATAACAGGAACCGAAAAGGGGGCAAGTGTTTTCCTTTTCGGTTCTTTTTTTGTTTTATAGCAGGGGAATAAAGGAATATAATGGAAACAAACGTATTAGGCGGGGCGCCATGGTATTAAGCTGTTCTCTATGTGAAACAACAAAGGGTCGTTTCTTGAAAGGTTATGCATTTGATCCTGTTGGACTGTGCGCCCCAACCGCGAGCACTACTGCTTGTCTGCGATTTTACATATCCTGAAAGGAGAGAGGGAATGTTTAAAATTATAGTAACGTTAACTAACGGTCGTGAAATGTCGTACAAAGTATCAGAAGAAGAGGAAGCCCTGGAAACGTATTTCGATATCCAAAAGGCTATGACAGCAGTGATTAATGAGCGTGACCATGAGGTATTGGCGTTAGGAGATTCATTACTCATCCGCCCGGATGCTATTATAGGCTGCGAGCTCAAGGGACCACGAACCGAATGATCATATCCAGCCAGACACAAAAAGGAGAAAACACCAGCGCATGATATGCCGCAGATTTATAAATGAATCAGCAAAGTAACTTTTCAACACGAAAAGAAGAAGGGAGAGTCAACGAAGTTCTCTATGATAGGCGAACTGCTTCTAATGATGTTTGTGGGCATTTAAAAGGCAGGAGAGGGGATCAACGTGATGACGACGCTTCCATGTTTATGGCCGGTTTCCACGTAACTGTGAGCCGCAGCAACTTGATCCAGGGAATAACGTCTGTCTATGACGGAGTGGATTTTTCCTGATTCAATTAACTCCTTAAGGAACAGCAGATCTTCTTTCCGCATCGATGCCAAGCCGCCTTTCAGCTTTTTACTGCCGATCAGGGACGTCACCATCATCTGAGCAAACTGAGGAACTCCTGCAACGGCTGTCACATATATCCCGTTGGTGCTTAAAAGGTTTTTGCATGTCGAGAAGGAGGTCTTGCCCACCGTGTCAAAAATAAGATCGTACGTCTGACCGGATGCCGTAAAATCCTCCTGGGTATAATCGATCACCTGATCCGCCCCCAACGATGTTACAAGCGCTACGTGATTGGTGCTGCAGACGCCAGTAACATCTGTCCCGAAGGCTTTGGCCAACTGGACGGCATAGGTGCCGAGCGCTCCTGAAGCGCCGTATATAAGCACTTTTTGGCCTTCTTTAATACGTCCTTGATCCCGCAGAAAAAATAAAGAGGTAGTAGCACCGAAAGGCACAGAAGCCGCTTCCTCAAATGTCATGTTACCGGGTTTAGCGACGATGGCTCCCTTTTCTTTCACACACACATATTCGGCATTGGCGCCCAACTTCACGCCTGTACCGCAAAAGACTGCCTCTCCCTTTTGAAACGACGTTACATCTTTTCCGGTCGCTTCCACCTCACCAGAAAACTCCGAGCCCAATATTCCGGTTTTTGGTTTTTTCAGGCCATAGAAGAACCTGACAGGAAACGGATCCGCTTTCCGCACCTTGCAGTCTCCGGAAGTCACTGTGGCTGCATGTACTTTCACCAGTACTTCATCATCCTTGGGAACGAGCTGTTCTACTTCTGTAACCTCCATAACCTCCGGGGGACCGTACGTTTTATGCACGCTGGCTTTCATAGAGAAAAACTCCCTTCTTCGCTTTTTCGTGACCGTGAACAAATTGTTCCGATTTAAATTTTAGAATTTTCTGACTTATACAGATATAACACTATACTTATATGTTATTTTTAGCAAATTTTACTAACGTTTGGCTTCAAAAAACATTATTACCGGTCTGGACGATGGAATAGAAGAGGGGGTCATGTTTTTTCTTTTTTACCCATAACATTACATGAATGGGACATGTTTATAAAACTAATATGTGGGAGCTGCTTATTACTTGAATGCTTAGAGATCACTATGTGAACTGGTTCCTTGCATTCTTCCGTTTGACCGCTTTTGATTAAGTATAAAGACGTCAGGATAATTATTTCATTCCAATTTTCTATCGATATGGTCATTAGATGAAAGATATAAATTCATTCACAAAACATGTTGCAAATATACATGTAAGCGGTTACTATATGGAATATGGTCATCTGATGACCATATTACTTCATCCCTGATGAACGGTAATAGCTGAAGCATCAAGATATCAAAAAGGAGGAAAATAAATGTTAATGATAGTAGCCTTAAGCGCTGTGATTGTCCCATTTCTGTTGTTGGTCCTGCTGCGAATGCCAGCGATTAAAGGGATGTCCATCAGTGCCGTAATTGTAATTCTATTAGGATTCACCGTATGGGGGATGGAAAGCCAGGTGATTGCTTCATCGATCCTGCAGGGAGTACATAAAACGTTGACTATTTTACTGATATTGTTTGGGGCTCTTGTTCTCTTGAATACCCTCCGTAACACGGGGGCGGTGAATCGCATTAATCAGGGATTCCAAAGTATTTCCCAGGATATGAGGGTCCAGGTGATCTTTGTTGCCTTTTTATTTGGTTCTTTAATCGAAGGGGCGGCAGGATTTGGCACCCCGGCTATGGTGACGGCGCCGTTAATGCTTGCGCTGGGGTTCAAGCCGATGGCAGCAGTAGCGACGGCCCTCATTGCTGACAGTACCGCCGTCGCCTTTGGAGCGGTGGGAACGCCCGTTTTGGTCGGGTTAAGCACCTTGCCCGAAGCGGATGCCGCTTTTTATCAGGATGTTGGTTTTACGGTAACTCTCATTGATTTATTCGCGGGCACGTTTATTCCTTTTATTTTGATGCTTGTTCTGACATTATTTTTTGGTAAAGGAAAGGGAATCAAAGACGCAGTGGTGATGCTGCCCTGGACACTACTTATTGGCATCACTTATAACGGATCCGCATTAGTATACGCATATTTGTTTGGCCCGGAATTTGTAGCAATTCTTGGTTCATTAACGGGACTGGTGGTGGCCGCGGTTACTGCTAAAAAGGGGTGGCTGCTGCCAAATTCCACATGGACCGATGCTATGCAGGAGGATTTCGAGGTAAGTCGCGAACGAGCCGAGATGGGATTGATCAGGGCATGGTTTCCGTACATCATTGTGGTTATTTTATTGCTTCTCACTCGTATTGTTCCTTGGTTTCAGGAATTCACTCAGACCGCCATTGATTTAACCTGGACGAATATTTTAGGGGTGGAAGGGGTTACATCCGAGTGGGAGTTGCTTTATTCCCCCGGCACAGTCCTTACGATCGCGGCCATCTTGGCAGTCGTTGTTCAACGAAAATCGCTGGGTCACTTTGGGCGGGCGGCGACGCAGTCGTTGTCGACGATTAAAATTACCTCTTTGACCCTGGCGGCAACGCTTGCCATGGTTCATGTGTTCAGTAATTCCGGGATGAATGGGAGCGATTTGATGAGCATGCCGGAGTACATCGCGGAGGGGATGGCAGCCGCCTTCGGTCCGATGTGGATATTTGCAGCCCCGTTTCTTGGGGAACTGGGCTCTTTTATTACTGGAAGCGCTACCGTTTCCACACTTACCTTCTCCCCGATTCAGTACAATATCGCAGAAGCTACAGGCGCGAATGTCTACGTGGTGCTTGCCGCGCAGCTGGTGGGAGCTGGCGCAGGAAACATGATCTGTGTGCATAACGTAGTCGCTGCCAGCGCTGTCGTAGGCATGCAGGGAGAAGAAGGAAATGTCATCCGAAAAACCTTAGGACCGGCGCTCCTTTACGGGGTCCTGGTCGGTATTAGCGGATTCATTTTTATGGGTATTTTATAAAACAAGAAAATCATTTATGTTTCATGCTTAGTAAAGAACCCGACTTTTCCATGAAGGATAGCTTTTTAATTAAATGTTATGTCAGAGAGTAGACTGTGAACTCTGAAGCACACTGTGTTATTGTCGTCTCTGCTGATAACCGCTTATGTTAAATTGAGGATCTTCAATCACATAAAGATTGTTAAACGTTTGTTAAGATTAATCGGCGAGGGTCGTGACACGCCTGCCTGCATGATAAGGTAGTTTCGGGAGCGATATCCCTCCCCGTTACTCCCCTTGAGTAATGATACCCCGTTGGAAAGCCGGCCGAGATGGCTGGCTTTCTTTCGTGGGGAATAAAATATAAGAGCAAAAGGTTGGCAGCCTGTTTAACTACGTTTTCACAGATGAAAACTCCCGCTCCATCGTAACTTCAGAAGAAATACTTGGGAGACAGCACCCATGGGATCTCCCCGACCATGAGGCATGACTGACTCAAGGCTTGCTTGTTGGAACGGCGGGAACCGGGGGGAGAAGGATGAACCTTTTGTTCACTGTATGGACAGCTCTGGACGTGATTGAACTAATAATGATACCGGGAGGTAATAGTACTAATTTGCTGCTCAACTGCTGTCTACACCAATTGATGTTCGATATCGATGCGGTGACTGTAAAAGCCGCCTGAATTTCTTTTTAATTTCTCTGGTTTCCCAGTACTAATAATTTTGAAGCGGATTATGGGTAAATAAGAAATTAAATTTACTCTCTATAAGAAAAGGGCCAGTTGATACAGAAACAAAAAAACAGCAGCCATTTGATGGTTGATTAAATATTGGTATCTTCTTAAATAGCAAAACGACTCATAAGTTACTCACGTGTAATCATTATTCCAGGCTATTTCCAATATATTGACCTTACTTCCGATAAGGGCGGTTATGTCAATGCGTTTATAACAGCTGGTAGACCATAGTGATTTTATGGAAACGTCTAATGGAATAAAGCAAACGGCCATACATTCACGAATGTATGGCCGTTTGCTTCGTTACGATATACCAGGTTTGTCGTTGACTGTATGTATCGCTTTCCTCATGAGCGCTCATGAGGAACACGTGTAGCATGAAAGAGCAAAGCTTATGATCCTCGCTCCTGGTCGACGTATTTCTGTTTTAGCTCCGGTGAAACATGGAATGGATAATTACTTCTGTTGTTTTGTTTGAACAAAAAAGCCGTCTTGGCTCGTCCATTCCGCAAAATAAAGATCGGTCAACTGGTAGCCGAGGTGATGCAATTCTTCCTTTAGGCGGGGCGCGTCCCACCCCGATGCCTGAAGATTAGATAGATGCATGGCTCCATTTTCCACGAGCAAAAAAGAGGGTTCATTTCGTACAGGTGCCCCTGGATCATCGTTCATGGAGGCAGGGGCTGCTCCGGCTTTTTCCAAGACACTGAGCGTTCCGCTGGTTTCCAGGGTCGCATATTCGACATCACGAAAAGAAAAAATCCCCTGGGTGCGCAACAGCATGCGCAGCTGTTCCAGTTCCAGTTTATTTTTCTTGAGATTGTGGTGGTAGACCTGACCGTCCTGCATCAGCACGGTGTTTGCTCCTTTAATAAACCAGCGGAATCCATCGTACTTTTGCGTTAACGTTTCTAGCACATAGATCACGAAGCCCCAAAGGACGAAGGTAAATACCATATGGAACCATTGGATATCGGTGTTGTATAATCCCTGTTCGACGATGCCTCCGAGTACTAAGACGTAGACGAAATCTAACGGGGTGACTTGAGCGAGCTGCTTTTTCCCCAACAGTCGAGTAATGACAATGATCCCGATCAGCCCAATGCCAATAGAGATAATAATAGACATAAACATCACGCGTCGTTCCTTTCTATAACCTCATAATGAGCCTGCCGGAACGTGAAAATACCCATACGACGATCACACCCCCTAACACAAACATCGATGAAAGGCTTATAGGGGATGTGGCACGTAGGCTTTGATATTGATACATAGTTCACACGAAGAAGGCTGCCCCATCTTGTCATTTTTCAAAGATAATGGCAAATTTTTCACTCATCATGAGAGAGGTCAAGCTAGGTAGGTATGGGTGTGAAATTCCCTCCTTTTGATAGTCGCCTCTGCTGATAATTGCGATTATGTATAAGGCTAGGAGAATAATGAATGCTTAGAGGAGTATATGCACCCAGGCATCTTTAAATAAAAGAGGATGTGTAGGAGCGTCGATCATCGAACGTCTAACAAGTATTTTGCTTTTAAAAGGGTTCAAGGTGCTTCATTTTGTTTCATACTTTTAGATCAGTGCAACAATTTCAGCGTACGTTAGAATGCGGGATTTTTAGCGTGATTGGAACAATAGAAATTTCTTTTTATCATTTATTCTCGAAAAAAACCTTGAAAAAGGTAAATATCAATCATACAATAATAGATAATGATAATCATTATCAATTACATGCAGGGGGTTAGAGGAAATGAAGAAAAAAGCAGGTATTTCTACCGTTTTTCTTGCGTCGATGCTGTTAACAGCATGCGGTACAGGGGGAGAATCAAGCAGCAGTGGGGAAGAAGGAAACGGAGGCAGCTCATCAAAAGAGGAAAGCGAAGAAACAAGAACAGTGGACCATGAGATGGGGACCACAGAAATCGAAGGAACACCGGAGAAAGTAGTCACGCTCTATCAGGGAGCCAATGATACAGCAGCAGCGTTAGACGTTGAGCCCGTAGGAATTGTTGAATCGTGGACGCAGCAGCCGATTTACAAATACTTACGCGATGATCTTGAAGGAACCGAAACGGTTGGGGAGGAAATTCAGCCGAACCTGGAAAAAATAGCAGAGATGGATCCGGACGTAATTATTGCGAATAAATCCAGACATGAAGACATATATGATGATCTTTCCGCCATTGCGCCAACAGTTACTACAGATCAGGTTTACGAGTGGAAGGATACACTCGAGCT
The DNA here is from genome assembly GCF_900106595.1 of Marinococcus luteus. Classification (GTDB taxonomy): domain Bacteria; phylum Bacillota; class Bacilli; order Bacillales; family Marinococcaceae; genus Marinococcus; species Marinococcus luteus. The sequence goes on along the minus strand of NZ_FNNC01000001.1, from coordinate 755,194 downwards.
GACAGGAGAAGTTTTAAACAAGGAACAAGAAGCCGACGAACTGCTCAGTGACTACGAGGCGCGAACCGAACATTTCCAAGAAGAAATGGGGGATGAGCTGCCGATCGAAGTAGCCATTACGAACTTCCGCGCGGATCATGCCCGGATTTTTTATATGGGATTTGCCGGAAGTATTTTACAGGACACTGGATTTGACCGTCCGGAAGGCCACGAGGACACAGACGAATGGGGCATCAAATTATCCTCTAAAGAAAGCATTCCTGAGGCGGATGCGGAAATGATATTCAACTTTAATTCCGGGACAGAAACGGAACAAATTGAAGAAACCTACGAGGAATGGACTTCCCATCCGCTTTGGCAGGAGCTTGAAGCGGTCGAAAATGACGAAGTTCATATGGTGGAAGAAGAAACATGGAATGCCGGCGGCGGTATTATGGCGGCGAATTTAATGCTTGATGACCTTTATGAGACGTTTGATATTGAAGAAGAAAAATAGGACCTGGAAGAGTGGACGATTATGAAGAATCGAATGGCTCCGAAAAGGAGGAGGGTCCTCACTCTCTTCCTGATCTTTTTCTTGTTTCTCCTTTCCTTTGCCTCCAGTCTTTTATTTGGCCAGACGCCCATTACGGCTGGTGAGGTGTGGAAATCTTTTTCGGCATTTAATGATGAAGCAACCAGCCATATTGTGGTGCAATCAGACCGTCTGCCGCGTGCTGTCATAGCGACAGTGGTAGGGGCCAGTCTTGCGGTGGCGGGTACGCTGATGCAGGCACTGACGAAAAATCCAATGGCATCCCCAAGCATTTTTGGGATCAACCAGGGGGCTATCTTTTTTGTTGTCATCGGTGTAGTGTATTTATCTTTATCATCGCTTGTCTCTTTAATGGGCATGGCCTTTCTCGGAGCAGCGCTGGCTGCGGCTGTAGTTTATGTTCTCGGTTCGCTTGGCCGGGACGGGCTGACTCCAGTGAAAATCGTGCTCGCCGGTGCGGCAATAAGCGCATTATTTCAATCATATACACAGGGAATTCTGGTGCTCGATGAGGCAGGGCTGCAGGACGTCATGTTCTGGCTCGCCGGGTCGGTAAGCGGAAGGACGCTCGATATGCTGCTTCCGGTGCTGCCGTTTATGGTGATAGCCATGATAACGGCGCTGCTGCTCGGAAGGGCGATCAATTTATTTATTACCGGCGATGACATTGCCAAAGGGATGGGGCAGAAAACGCTTCTCCTGAAAGCAGTCATCGGCGTAATTGTGGTGCTGCTGGCAGGGAGTTCTGTCGCTGTGGTAGGCGCGGTAGGGTTTATTGGGTTAGTAATTCCGCATGTTGCGAGATTTTTTGTTGGCCACGATTATCGCTGGGTCCTGCCCTTTTCAGCGCTGCTGGGGGCAGTGCTGCTCGTCTCGGCTGACGTGCTTGCCCGGTTGATAATTATGCCGCAGGAAGTACCGATTGGTGTCATGACAGCACTTGTGGGCGGCCCATTCTTTATATATATCGCAAGAAGAGGGGTGTCGAATTTATGAAACGGCATACGACATGGCGCACCCGCTTCTTTTCGGTACAAATGGATATGAGAGCGATACGGAGGATGGGCCTGCTTGTACTGGCGGTACTGGCCGCCTGTTTGCTCGGTCCCTCGTTAGGAAATACGATGTTAAGCCCTGTTACAGTCGTGGAAACGATGATGGGCAGTGGCAGCGGTGCAAATGAATTTATCGTCAATAACTCACGGGTCCCTCGCACGCTGGTAGCTCTTCTGACGGGCGGAGCTCTTGGTGTCTCAGGTCTCCTGCTGCAGGGAGTGGTCCGCAATCCGCTGGCTGCTCCCGACATTGTCGGAGTTACTGGTGGAGCCTCCGTAGCTGCCGTCGCGTTTATGACGTTTGGTGCCGGGGCGGTCAGCATTCAATGGATCCCACTCGCTGCCATTAGCGGGGCGCTCCTCGTATCCACGCTGATTTACGCGCTGGCCTGGAAAAAAGGAGTGTCTCCTATCCGACTGATTTTGATAGGAATTGGCATTTCAGCGATCATGAGTGCGGCAGTGACATTCATGATTATTGTAAGCTCCGCTGTTACTGCGACAGATGCCTATGTCTGGTTAACGGGCAGTATTTACGGAGCGTCATGGAGTGATATTTTTACGATCGCTCCCGTCATCGCCCTGGGCCTGCCACTCGCGGTGGTTTTCTCCAGCAGCCTGAATGCCCAGCAGCTTGGCGATGACACCTCCGCTGGCTTGGGAGTAAGGATTCAGGTGGATAGGATAGTAGTCGTCTTCCTGAGCGTTGTTTTAGCCGGTACGGCAGTAGCGGTAGCAGGAGCCATTGGCTTTATTGGATTGATTGCCCCTCACATTGCAAGGGCTCTTATCGGACGCTCCTACGGGGCACTGGTCCCGGCTTCTGCATGCACCGGGGCAATCCTGCTTTTTGCTGCTGATCTCATTGCCCGCACGATTTTTTATCCCGTGGATGTGCCGGCCGGGGTATTTACAGCCGCCATTGGTGCTCCTTTCTTTCTGTATTTGTTGTTTCGAAACCGCAACCACTTTTAAGGAGGCGAAATCAGATGAGTGTCGAAGCGAAGAACCTAACCTTTTCCTACGAAAAAGAAACCGTGCTCCGTGATTTGTCGATCCGAGTACCGGAAGGAGAAATCACCGTATTTATTGGCGCGAACGGCTGCGGTAAATCCACCCTTTTAAGGACAATGGCAAGACTGATCCAGCCTGAAAAGGGCGCTGTTCTGCTAAGTGGGAAGAGTATTTCTGAATTAAAAACGAAAGAAATAGCCAAACAGTTGTCGATCCTGCCGCAGGGACCTACCGCACCGGAGGGACTTACGGTGGAACAACTGGTAAAACAGGGGCGGTATCCACACCAATCCTGGTTAAAGCAATGGTCGCCCGAAGACGAAACAATGGTGGAAAACGCGATGGAGGCAGCGGCAGTGACGTCTTTTCGCAATACCCCCGTTGATGATTTATCCGGCGGCCAGCGCCAGCGTGCCTGGATAGCAATGACCTTAGCGCAGGGAGCAGACACCCTGCTGCTTGATGAACCAACCACTTATCTTGATATGGCCCATCAGATCGATGTTCTTGATCTATTGCATGAGTTGAACGAACAGGAAGGAAGTACAATTGTAATGGTGCTGCACGATATTAATCTGGCTTGCCGGTACGCCGACCACCTTGTAGCCATGCAGGGGAAGTCCGTGTTTGCTCAGGGTCGTCCCGAGGATATTGTCACCAATGACATGGTCAAACAAGTATTTCACATGAATTGTCACATAGCTGCCGATCCAATATTTGATACCCCGATGGTGATTCCATACGGAAAAGGGAGGAAGCCGTATGGGGCCATCGCCGCTGCCGAAGCAGAATGACATCATTTACGGAACGGAATTGATGAAAGAGGAGAGTGCCCAGCCGTACCTGGAGAACGTAACAGCCGCGATCAATGCTCCGTCAAAGATGGTGGCGGCTTCCCAGTTTTCGAAAAGGTACGCCCGGTTTGTCACGGAGCCAGCCTTTACAGCACTGACAATGGACGAAAAGATGCTGGATTTATCCCCGGAAAACACCGTCCTCTATACGGATTTTTCCCAAGATAGCTGGAAACCCGAATTTCATCTGCTAGAGTCCACGGGCCAAAAGAAAAGCACTTATCAGGAAAAGCGTGCGATACTAACAGAGCAGGTCTTCGCCGGGCACCTGACGCCGGTCTGGAAGCTCTTTTCCCATATTTCCCATCTGCCGATGCCGATTTTGTGGGAAAATACTGCTGTCCGGGTGTTTTCCCTGTATGAGAAAAAAATTCGAAACTCCGCCTCTTTCGCTGAGATTGAGCGGCTGGAGCAGGACCTGTATTATCTCGTTTACGAAGCGCCGGGAGAATTGTTCGGAGAACGGAATAACCCCTTTCGCCTCTTTCATCAAAAGCTCCAGAAAACTCAAGAAGGCGAGTGGATCCGGGAGCGCAGGACGTGCTGTTTTAACTATGCGGTCAATGACTGCGGCAACTACTGCGCTGCCTGTCCGAAAAAACCATAAGAGCGCATGCAGGCATCCCGTAAATATTCCGGGATGCTTTTATTTTTGTGTGCATAAATTTGAACCCCGCCGCACCAATACTACGACTACTTGATTCATTTAAAGATACCCAGCAAAAAAGACCATGAGCAGCATCTCGCAATAAAGGTTACATATGACATTCTTATAAAGGACGCGCAATTAAACCAGTAGATTAATAGTGCTTCTCGAAAAAAGCAAGTAAAGATAACAATCAAATAATTTTCAAAGAAAAATTCAAAAAAACAATCGCTCAGAAAAAATATTGCGCCTGCTTATAATGCTTAGTAACTTCCGATAAGGGCCGTTATATAAATAGATCAACATACTGTGAAAACTACGACAAACGCACTGTTGGCAGCCATCCAACGGGAAAACGATACGGATTCCTGTGCTTCCCACTGCATGGATTGTTGCGGAAGCACCATCATGATGACAGCAATAGTCGCCAGCAAGGCATAGGTGATGTTAATCATGTCTTCGGAAAATGCCCCGGAAAACAGGACGCCAAGTAAACTGCCAATGATGATACTGGTGCCCATGTATCCGATCAGGGGGGCATGCAGGTACGAGCCATTCCGATAGCCCCATAAACCCCCAATGGTCGCAAACAACACCTGCACCGTAATCACCCCGCACAAGTCATGGGCGGTAAACGGGCCAACGCCGAGCAGCGCCGGCATATATAAGAGCAAAGGGTAATTGATAATGGAACCGCCGACGCCCACCAGACCGGAAATGTAGGAGCCCACCGCTCCTAATACAAATACCCGTTAACAAAAACGAGACGGACATGCTTTCGCCTTCTTTTTATTCCTTCTCTTCCGATGCAGGCCGACGGCCAAACCAGGCAAACACACCTAGAACGGCGGCAGCCAAAATCAAATGGGGAGCAATCATAACTAGAAAAAATTCCATAGGTTACTTCCTTTCTCCTCGAATGTAGGCGGCATCAAATAAAAATAACCGCATGAGCAAATACAGCGATGGAATGAGTAATAAGAAGCCGGCAATAAACGCGGCGATCAGCGACCAGGCCATGGTCTGGTTAACGAAACCATCATAAATGGTCAACTCATCATACAAAAGCCATGGCAGATGCGAGGCGCCGTATCCGAACCACGCACTGAAAAATTGCAGCATGACGAACACAAAAGCTGTTCCTAATCGCTTGCCCCGGTAGCTGAGATAGACGACCAAGGCGAAAAACAGGAAGGAAAGCCCAAATATCCACCAGATATCCAGCATACTGGAAAAGTGTTCCGGATTGTGCTGACGAATGCCGATAAAGACTAGGCCACTGGCAAGGATCGTCGGTAGGGACCAGAGCAGTGTATACCGGCGAAATAACTGGTACGAGTTATCATCGCCCGCTTTGTGGGCGTAGTACTGCAGAAAGGCAGAAGAGATAAACAGCACGCTGATGATCGCCAGAATCACGACACTCCAGGCATACAGACTGGTAAACAATTCGCCGTATAACAGGCGAACCTGCCCGTTGGAAACATCTACGTAACCGCCTTCGGAAATGGTGAGGGCAATGGTCAGCGAAGCTGGGATTAAAAGACCCGTCGCCCCGTACAAAAACGAATAGATGCGGCTGTCTTTGGCTCCGTACGTATTAAAGGCGTAATACGACCCGCGAATCGCAATCAGCACGATCGATATACTGACCGGGACCAGTAAGGCGGTGCCAAAATAGTAGGCGGTCGACGGAAAAAAACCAACGATGCCGACAAAGAAAAACACGAAAAAGACATTGGTGACTTCCCATACGGGAGACAAATAGCGCTGGATGAGCGAATTGACCTGATGGTCCTTCCGGGAAATCTTATTAAAAAAGTGAAAAAAACCGGCGCCAAAATCAATCGAACTGACGATCATGTAGCCGTACAAAAACAGCCAAAGAACGCCCATGCCCAGGATTTCCAGGTTCATGTGTCATCCCCCCTGTCCCCGTACCGCTGCTCGAGTTCATGAGCGGCTGGATTTTCTTTAAACATCCGGCGGAGTACCACAGTAGCGGTCACACCCAGGGCAATATACAGGGCAATGAACAGGTAAAGCATAATATCCACATGGTCGGCCGTGGTCGCCCCTTCCGGTGTACGCATGATCTGGTACAAAATCCAGGGCTGACGTCCCACCTCGGCGAATACCCACCCGAATTCAATGGCTAAAATGCCTAACGGGCCGCCGGCGACGATGCCGCGCATCAGCCATTTATTGTACTGCCAGGCCGGCTTTACCCGTCGAATGAGTAAATACATAAAAGAAATCGCCAGCAAATAGATGCCGATGCCCACCATGCCGTCGAATAAGTAATGAATATATAATGGTGGGGTGTCGGATTCCGGGAATTCATTTAATCCAATTACTTCTTCGTTGGGGTTGCTATGGGCGAGAATACTAAGGGCATAGGGAATTTCCAGCGCCCCGTTGACCTCCTGGTTGTCTGTCAAAAATCCACCGACAATCAGTGGCGCCTGCTCCTCCGTTTCAAAGTGCCATTCGGCAGCGGCTAACTTCTCCGGCTGATATTCCGCCAGGTATTTGCCGGACAAGTCACCGATAGCGGCCGTAGCTGCTGCGAACACGAAAGCGGAAACCATGGTCAGGTGGAGGGCTTTTTTATGATAAGCATGGCGGTTGCCCCGAATCATTTTGGTGGCCGCAATTGCCCCCAGCACAAAAGCGGATGCCAGATAACAGGTGATGATCACATGAGCCGTTTTCGTCGGGGTGGCCGGGTTGAACATCGCTACCAGTGGATTAATATCGGTGATCACCCCGTTCACCAGTTCAAAACCCTGTGGCTGATTCATAAAAGAATTCACGGTGGTAATAAAGAAAGCCGATAACGAGGCGCCAATCACCACAGGGATGACGAGTAAAAAATGCCGCCAGCCCGATTTAAACCGGTCCCATGTATATAAATAAATGCCTAAAAATATAGCCTCAAAGAAAAAGGCGAAGGTTTCTAAGAATAACGGCAAAGAAATTGTCTGGCCTGCTAGCTCCATAAAATTGGGCCAAAGAAGACTCAACTGTAAACCAATCGATGTCCCGGTTACCACCCCGACCGCAACGGTTATCACAAACCCCCGGGCCCACCTCCGGGCAAGCAGGGTATAGTGCGGATCCCGTTTCCGGAGACCGGTCCACTCGGCGAGGGCAATCATTAATGGTACTCCAACACCAATGGTGGCGAAAATAATATGAAAGCCCAGTGTTAACCCTGTCAAAATACGGCTGTAGGTGGCCGGATCGTAATCAATCATTGTATCCCCCCTGAAGATCAGCTATGAAAATAGCCGTCCAATTAATGAAAGTAAAAATAACGAAGCAGCGATAAAGGCTACAATGGCCAGTTTTTTTTCCTGGTTGTCTCCCATGTTGAGGGCCTCCTTGAAACGAGGAAAAGCCCCCCGGCTGACATCTCCGGGAGCCTCTTCCTTATTTAATGTCTTTTTGGCAGTAGTACCAATCCACGCAGTCGTATTCATCGCTGTTCATCCGTTCCTGCGCTTCCTCTTTAGTCTTTGGTGGGCTCACGATGGCTTTGTCTCCGGAGTTCCAGTTTGCCGGAGTGGAAACGCCATGCTCATCCGTGGTGCGCAGGGCTTCGACGAGGCGGACAATTTCTTCCATATTCCGTCCGGTGGAGAGAGGATAGTAAATCACGGCCCGGATTTTTTGGTTGTCATCAATGACAAAGACCGCCCGGGACGTTTCCGTACCCGTGGATTCCGGCATGACCATGCCATACTGGGTAGCGACCTTCTGATCCAGATCCGCAATGATTGGAAATTCAATCGTGGTCTGGAAATTTTCTTCGATGTTGCGGACCCAGGCGATGTGCGAACTTACGCTGTCAATGCTTAGCCCCAGCAATTCCGTATTCATTTCTTTCAGTCGGCCATACACATCCTGGAAAGCAACAAATTCCGAGGTGCACACCGGAGTAAAGTCCGCCGGATGAGAAAAGAGCACGAGCCACTGCCCGGAATAATCGTTCAGCGAAATATTTCCGTGCGTCGTTACCGCATCGAAAACAGGTGCCTGCTCTCCGATACGCGGAAGGCTCTGGGCTTGTGTTAGTTGTTCTTGTTGTTCCATGATTTGATCTTCTCCTTTTTTACAAGTAATTAATAATGGTTTATACAAAGGCTATATTTAATATATATCACATCAAAAGCATCAATTTTTGCGTTCAAAAGAATTGTCATTGAATGTTAACATTACGGGTATGGGTATATAACCATATAGATAAGAATACTGAGGATTTATAAATGCTGCTATGATGATGGGTTAGAAACATTGTCATATAAGGAATAATAGAATTTATCTAACTATTGAATTCATAATTAAAAAGCGGTACCAATTTAGGGTTGTTCTATATACACCATGGGGTATAATAAATGTAAGGGATATATGTACCTTATCCTTACATGTATTTTTAAAGGAGGACGTATCTATGGAACAATTTCATCAAGTCGTCATTGTTGGGGGAGGAACAGCGGGTATAACGGTCGCTGCCCAGTTAAAAAGACAGGCGAAAGGCATTGATGTAGCGATTGTTGATCCGGCTGACAAGCACTATTATCAGCCGTTATGGACATTGGTTGGGGCAGGAATTTTTGATAAAAGCAAGTCGGAACGGAGCGAAGCATCGCTTATTCCTAAAGGAGTCACCTGGTATCAGCAACGGACGGAAAGCTTTCAACCAGAAGAAAATACGATTCAGCTGGAGGACGGCTCTATCATGCATTATAAGTACCTGGTAGTATGCCCGGGAATACAGCTTGATTGGGATAAAATTGAGGGATTGGAAGAAAACCTGGGGAAAAATGGGGTCTGCAGCAACTATTCGTACGAGCACGTCCAGTACACCTGGGAATGTATTCGTGATTTTCGAGGTGGGAACGCCGTCTTCTCCTATCCACAATCGGCCGTTAAATGCGGTGGTGCCCCTCAAAAAATCATGTATCTGGCAGAAGAAGCTTTTCGCAAGCAGGGGGTACGGGACCTTACCAATGTGTCATTTTATTCAGCGAACCCGGGCATATTCTCGGTTGAAAAGTATACAAAGGTATTGAATCAAATCATCGAAGATCGAGACATTCATACTCATTTCCAAAAAAACTTGGTTGATATCGATGGAGAAAATCGAAAAGCCACTTTTCAGGATATCAATACCAAAGAAAAAGAAACGGTCTCTTATGACATGCTGCATGCGGTGCCCTACATGAGTTCTCCGGATTTTGTCGCCAACAGTCCATTGGCAGATGACAATGGATGGGTGGACGTGAATGCGTATACGCTTCGTCATAATACCTACGCGAATGTCTTCAGCCTGGGCGATGTGTGCAGTGCACCTACGTCTAAGACCGGAGCCGCGGTTCGGAAACAGGCGCCGACGGTGGTGGGTAACATGCTTGCACTAATGGACAACAAGCAGCCATGGAAACAATATGACGGGTATACATCGTGTCCGGTTGTGACCGGTTATTCATCGTTAATCATGGCGGAATTCAAATATGGAAATGTTCCATCGGAAACCTTCCCGATCGATCAGAGCAAGGAACGGTATTCGATGTTCCTAATGAAAAAATACGGTTTGCCTGCGATGTACTGGCATGGGATGATGAAAGGTCTAGTGTAATTCTTTAAACATTTATTTCAAGTAGCGATGAAGTTGGCCAATTAATATATCACATTAATGGTTAACTTCATTTCTTTTTTTAAAAGTGCATAGCATGAAGAAAATCGAATAAAAACTTTCTTTTTTCCAAGCTTTTACTTCCGACGTGTAGTTAAGTTTAAATACTATCAAGGAGGGAAATATGCTAATTAGGGAATATGTATGCGTAACCACGGTTGCTGCCCGACTTCCATATATAGCGGAGGAAGTTTATCAGGCTTGGTATGTGTTACATGCGATGGAGTATCAGATATGGAAAGAATGGCGGAGGTCCTGGAACCAACAAGACTCTCCAACCGAAGAGGAATCTCTACGTCAAGCCGTTTTTGATGTAAGTGGTCGTCAAGGTTTGTCAGTGCCTGTGATTCAGGAAATAGTTAGTTATACAGAAAAACAAGTCTGGTTGGCGATGATGAATGGACTAAAAAATAAATGAGCGAGTTTTAAAAATTTCATTCACCATACTACATTACTATTATTATTTCACTTTCAAGAAATTCCCCATAATTTCTATGTTTCATAGCTCGTAAAGCAGTCGACTTGCTCATGAAGGTCGGCTGCTTTATTAAAATACGTATCGAAAAGTACACTATAACTGCAGAAAAATACTGTTTTATAGTAGTCTCTGCTGATAATCGCGATTATGTAAATCGAAAAGTGGATAATAAATTAAGTAGAAGTCCTAAAAAACGTTATGTTGTGGCATGAACGTTTCAGTTAGTGTAAAAGCGGGAGTGAATACCTCTTTGCTCAACGATTAATGCAAATAATATTCAATGATAATCTTATCTTAAGAAAAATAGACCTGTAGGAACGACAAAAGACAGCCCCCGGAGCTGTCTTTTCATCGTACTCTCGTTATAGAGTCCCTTTCGTTCACTAGGTGAACTACTTCATCATACATTAATTATTTACTACATTAAAAATGAAAAGGCTTAAATAAGGTCAAGACATGGGCCGATCATGAACGAAGTGGGTATTGATTGCAATAAATCCATCCACTCCTTCTTATGATTGCACATCATCGGTAACATGAAAAGACAGATGAAAAATAGGAAAGAACATCAAGGGTTTCATCATACTCGCCGTGATACGTAAGGATGATTTCATCTTTCAACTGAACCATATAAATGGCCAGTATGTTCTTGAGTCTAATGTTTTCTTAAAATTCTGTTTTTATTGTATAATTAAATCACATAAACGAATGGAAATAAATAGAAAATGATATATGGGCGCTCATATTTCATGATGAAAAAATGAACGGAAAGGGAGGTGAATGCTCATGGTTTAAATAGTATATTTGGTCCTCGTATGCTTTTACTACTCCTGATATTTTAGAGTCATTTATTAGGGCTTGCGGAGGACTTATTGTTCGTTACAAAAAAAGAAGTCTCCCAGACACGAGGTTATCGAATCAAAATTGTTAATCGTTGATAAAACAATTTGATTTTTCATGTAGTCATCTGCACTTTATTATGTGATTTTGTTCACGTATTCATTATTTTTTCATACACGATCCTCAGGAAGAACATTATTTTCTTTCCTCATTATTGAAGGAAGTTATGTATTTTTATTCTCTTCGTACTCCGTTTTCTGGTCTTTCACTGGATGATTTTAGAGTTTGACCAAGGAGGGAAGTATAATGGAAGAAGTAAATCTTTTAGTTCTTGCCACACAGTATATGTTCTGGGTTGGTTTCGTTGGGATGGCTGCTGCTACTCTGTTCTTTTTAGTCGAAAGAAGCAGCCTTAATCCTGAATATCGTTCGACGGCAACTGTCGCTGGCCTTGTGACGTTTGTAGCAGCCGTGCATTATTACTTTATGAAAGATGCGGTGGGGACCTCCGGACTCGTTTCAGAAATAGAAGCGTTCCCGACGGAAATACGTTATGTCGATTGGCTTATTACAACTCCGTTATTATTAATTAAGTTCCCACTCCTACTTGGCTTAAAAGGAAAAGTGGGAAACCTTCTTTTGGTAAAACTCCTGATTGCAGACGTTATTATGATCGTATCCGGCTACATTGGTGAAACATCCATTAATGCAGCTGGAGGATTCACTCAGCTGGGGTTATGGAGCTTTGTCATTGGAACGGCAGCTTGGTTTTATATCATTTATCTTTTGTATACGAGTGTTACGGCAGCAGCCAAAAAGAAACCAGCACCGATTAAAAAAGCCCTGATGAATATGCGGCTTTTCATTTTAATCGGGTGGGCTATTTATCCCATCGGATACGCTGTAACATTACTGTATTCAGGAATTGAAGTACAATTGACCCGAGAGCTCATTTATAACTTCGCCGACTTAACGAATAAAGTTGGTTTCGGGCTTATTGCCTTCTTTGCTGTCAAAACAATGTCCAGTCTTGCGAACAAACAGGAAACAAAAAACGACTGAGCTGTTTTGTATTGGCACCGCTACTAATCATGGTTCTCAGAGGCTTGTCTGATCGTAACATTTAAAAAGCCCGCACCTGTGCTGTGCCGGATGTGGGCTGGTTATACTTAATTCCTTTCCTGATTGAGGACGCCAGTAGGTGAATATATATCCTCGGAGTAAAAATGCCACTCGAGAGTGGGGAATGAGAAAAAAAAAGCCTGGAGGCATAGACCATGCTTTCTTGTTTGCAGACTGTTGAAATTCACCATTAGGGTTTCCAAAGAGGAGTGAGACAGATGATTGATTTTTTGATTATTGGTGGCGGTATTGTTGGTATGGCACTTGCGCATGAACTTTCCCCATTACCGGGGACGAGCGGTGGTTCTGGAAAAAGGACGTACGAGCGGCGCAGAACAGTTGTGACAGTGTTTTGCCTAAAGGGGTGGGGAGTGGTCATGAAGGTTTTAGTTACAGGTTTTACAGGAAAGGTTGGATTTTAAGCTGCTCAAAAGCTGATGGCCAATAATATTCCTTTTGTGGGTGCTGTGCGGAATCCCGAAAAAGCCAAAGCGGAATTTGGGGATGGTTATGAATTTGTAACGCTTGATTTTTCCAAGCCTGATACATTTGATGAAGCTCTTGGGCAGGTGGATCGTATATTTTTAATGTATCCCCCGGGAAATAATCTGCAATTCGGCAGCTTTTTAGAACAGGCTAAAAAGCATGGCATTCAGCATATTTCTTATTTATCGTTAAAGGATGTGCAGTTTATGCCATTTATTCATCACTATAAAATGGAGAAAAAAAAATCAGGCATTCCCTATACATTTGTGCGTGCGGGTTATTTTATGCAGAACTTGAACGATTTTTTGTGGAAAGAAATTAAAGAAAGACGTCGTATTTTTGTGCCGGCCGGCAAAGGGAAAACGAGCATTATACGAGAAGATATATATGTATATAATCATATGCTAATATAAATTCTTTTATAGTACAAGAAAAAGAATAGGGGAGGAAGAAATGGTTGGCATTGATCAATCGACGAATATCTCGGGCGCTTGGTTTCTCCTACAGGCAAAGGTGCTTCCCCTGCGTTTTTAAAGTGTTTGTAAAGATCTTTGCGTTCTCATAGCCAATAGCGCCAACGCGTGATAGGTTAAGCGTGGGAGTTATACGTCTCCCCCCGATTATTCCCTTAATCGTTATACACTTGCCATGCTAACCAGCCGTCATGGTTGGTATTTTTGTTTCTTTCCAAAATTTCATGCACCGTATATAAAGTAACAAATATCATCACCCCCTTTATGACTTTAATAAGGTTCTAATAAATCCTAAAGAACGCGGGCATTTCTCTAGGGTTGATTGAACAGTAATCCCACTTTTCGAGATATTCTTTTCCTTTTCTTAGATGGTATTATGAAGAAAAAAATAGAAGGGCAGGAGCCTAATGAATGAAAATTTATGGTTTCTCGTGGAACTGTTCTCGTTTTTGTTTTTGTTTGCGGGCGGCATGGCCTTAACGATGACTCTAACGCGTCGTTGGTATGTGAAGCGCAATGGGCAGGATCGTTTGCAAAATTATGCGAATGAGGCCCATCGAAAAGTATCACTGGGGTTTGTTGTCGTGGCCGTTGTTGTTTTAATTCCCAGCATAAACTTGGATATGACGCCATCGCGCCACTGGAGCTTCCTTTTTATTGTTTTTCCCTTTTGTTTGCTTTACTTAGGTATTGGTACATATCTATGGAAAAACGAGAGCAGTAATAAAGATGATTATCGGTATGATTGGTGGATTTTAGGAGGAATTCTAGTGTGGTATATGCTTATTATGAGTGGTATGCAATGGCTTGGGGTTTAACAGACCTGAGGGAAGCCGGTAGCTGAACGAAAGACAGGAGTCCATAGAGAGAAGCAGGTGATACATATGAAACGAGTTATGCTTTCCTTGAGTGCCGGTGTGTTGAGCATCGCTGTTTATGGATTGTTGGCAGGGTTACTACCTCTATCAAGCAGTTGGATAACAGCCGTAGGGTGTGGGTTCGGATCGAGTATTGGGAGCTATTTCATTTTGCAAAAAAACAGGGATTAATATTCGATTCGAGCAAAGAAGTCTACTTTTTCACGAGGGAGGCTTCTTTCTTTAATACCATATCAAAAAGTACACCTTTTGAGAGACTTCATCTGACTTTTGAAACCAACCTAGTAGAATAAAGAACGTTTTGGTCCACTCATATCTCCTGAACATCAAGAGCACGAAAGCCGTTGTTCCAATTCCGTCCAAAAAGGCTTGCTGGAAGGAACTAGAAAGCTTTCATCGTTCATAAAAAACTAAAAGTTAAGCGTTTACGGAGGCCAACTCTTAGTCTTTTAATCATGTTTTCTATTATTGTGGAGGAAATGACTCGATTAACGCAAAAGCAATCCTTCATTCGGTTTCGCTTTATAAACAGGAGATACGTCGTCCGGTTCGCCTAGTGCATAAAGCAATTTGACATACACTTTTCCTTTAATACTTTCATGCCCGGCTCGACTTTCGGTATCGTCGCATGGATCATAAGAGACTCTTCAAAAAACAAGAAACCATCTGACAGTATGTTGTATATTACTATTCAGGAAGCTTCGTTCTATTCAGATTAATGAATCGGCGGATTGGAGGAGTGAAAACTAACCGCATACCGATCTCCCGGATCCAAAGGGTCACATGATTTTCTGGCGCAAACCATTTCGCAAACCGCCTGCCGGATTGTTGGATGTCAGCAATGGCAGGCTGCATCAGGCGCTCATAATGCTGCAGGGCAGCGGAAAGATCCGTATCTTTTTCAATTTCGCGGGAAAGGACCCAGGCCCCGGCCATCGCCATGGAAGCTCCTTGTCCTGCGATCAAGGAGACTGCCTGGCAAGCATCGCCTATCAGGGTCACGCGTCCTTTTGTCCATTCAGGCATCTGAACCTGAGAAACTTCGTCAAAGTATAGATCCGACGCTTTTTCGACCGAATCGAGCAGTTCGGGTATAATCCATCCCAGATCACCATAATGGGACCGAAGATCCCGGGCAATCGCTTCTCTGGTAATCGGCTTTTCCAGTTTAGGTGATTTATATAAGAAAAAAGTGGCCAGTCTCCCCCCACTGATAGGATAGACCGTAACCTGCCGATTGGGACGTATCAACATATTAAAAGAATGATGGTATTTCTTTTCCATTTGTTTCGCGTCCAAAATAAAGGCAGCGGTGTTATAACCAAGGAAATGGAGAGGAGATGGATCGTTTCCAAAAATTAATGAACGAACCTTGGAATGAATACCGTCGGCTCCTACCAGCAGATCACAGGGGAGAGAGGACCCGTCGGAAATGGTGACATCTACCTCTTCGGAACGCTGTGTAATAGATTGAACCGTGGTTCCGAAGCGAAAATCAACCTGCGCTTTGATACGATTATATAAAAGGCGTTCTAACTCTCCCCGCATGAAATTGTAGTGCTTATTCTGAACCATATTTCGCAGGGACTGGTAGGGAATGGATGATTTCTCCTTCCCATCCGGGTTCAGAAACTTCAATGATTCGATTGGATAATGAATCTTCTCCAGCTCCTGCAGCAGCCCCATTTTTTCAGCTGCCGCGTATCCCGGACCGAAAAAATCGATCATATAGCCTTCTGTGCGAAGCTTTGACGCTTTCTCCAAGATAGTTACGCTGTGTCCCGAGCGAAGCAGGCAATCGGCTAGTGTTAAGCCGGCGATACCGCCGCCAACAATTAAAACCTTCATTCTGTTCCTCCTTTCATACATTCAAATGCGAGCGGGTCCGAGTCGATTACGCGCGAAACAATGTCGAATACGATCGAAAACTGGTCTTTTGCAGGCGATCCCCGCACGCAGCGGTCACCTAATCACTGCCAGCTCTCGTTGTTTATATATTCCCGAAATCATACTACGTACATCTTAATGTTTATATTAGACGAGCTTATTTTACTACGAAATAAAAAAGTTCTTATGATAAAAAGGAGATTTATCGATAATCAGAGTAATCTGCGTGACTTCCTGAACCTGTGTTGGAATAACGATCAAAATGGAAATGAGCAGGGCGAAAAAGCTGGAAGTTGGAAACGCGAACCAAAAGGTGAATGCCGCAACACAAAAGGAGCTGTCGATTAAAAAATACCGGGCTTTTACTTGAAGATCTTTTTCAAACCGGAAGCAGAGAACACCTCCAATCATCATTCCGGCGAAAAACAAAGCATTGATGTATCCTCGCTATGACTGATTTTCTTGCAGCACATCGGCAACATACACATAAAGAAGCCAAACTGTGCCAAGATTGGCTTCTTTATGTGTATGCCTACCCAAAAGTACGTTTTTTGAGAGTTCACCGATTTTTACCACCGGCGTTTTTCCATTACGTTTAAAAAGGCTTGCTGGTTTCTTCCAGCAAGCCTTTTGTTCGATGTGCTGTTATAAGAAAATTTTAAATGTGTATATCGTATCGTTTAAAAGCAAAAGCTGTCTGGTCACCCTAATGGAACTCAATAGCCTTGACCTGTAGGCTGTTCCGAGATTGTGATCACGATATTCCCTTTTTTGTGCTGTTGATCAACATACCTGTGTGCCTCTGACATTTGTTTCAATGGATAGCGTCTATCTATGACCGGTTTAATCTTTCCAGCTTGAAAAAGTTCTTTGAGATGAAATAAGTCTTCTTTTTTATAACCTGCTAACTCAAATAAAATTTTCTTGTCTGATGTCATTGAAGTCCACAGCCCTCTGATCATCCCTGGAAGACTTGGACTGCCTAAAATATAACGTCCATTTTGGTTCAGTGACTTTACTGTTCGTGCATACGGACTTTTTCCAACTACGTCTATAATTACATCGTAATTCTTACTGCTTTTAGTGAAATCTTCTTGAGTGTAATCAATAACATGGGCTGCACCAATGGAGCGAAGCATATCTAATTTCTCCGTGCTGTCAATACAAGTTACTTCAGCTCCAGCTGATTTGGCCATCTGTACTGCTAAAGTACCTATACTTCCAGCAGCTCCAACGATAAGAACCTTTTGTCCTTGTTGGATATTTGCTTTTCTAATGAAATGTAATGCATTTAGACCTCCAGTAGGGAGGACAGCAGCTTCTTCAAAGCTCATATTGTCTGGCTTAATCACTATTGCATATTTGCTCGGCAGACAAACGTACTCGGCATAAGCACCGAACCTTATCTGGGTAGAACCAAAAACCAAGTCTCCCTTTTTAAATTCAGTAACCTCTTTACCAACAGATTCAATTTCCCCGGATAGCTCTTGTCCCAATATATTAATTCTTGGTTTGATTATGCCAAAATAAATTCTCAAGGGCAGCCAAAACAAGGCTGGCATTTTGAACTGGCGCAGCTCACAGTCTCCGGCTGTTACAGTAGTTGCATATACTTTAATCAGTACTTCATCGTTCTTGGGAATAGGTTTTTCTACTTCCTTGAGCTGAAGAACTTCTGCTGAACCGTATTTTTTCGCTACAATAGCTTTCATATAAATTTCCTCCTTGGAGTGGACAAACTCTTGCAGGTTTTTCAAATGAACTATTTAAGAGATGGAAAATATAGGCGACAGCGCTCCAATTACAAAGCCGAAAACTTAAAGAAGGACTTGCTTTTTAGCTTTTTCCCCAGCAAATATCCGGAACCTGCGTTTAATCCTCCGCCAGGCCATGTGGATGCCCCGATCATATAGAAATGATTAATCGGTGTTTGGTAACGGGAGTAGCCCACGACAGGGCGGAAAAGAAAATGCTGAAACAGCTGATGGCTGCCGGCCATATGGTCACCTTCGACAAGGTTCGGATCCTCCTTCGGCAGATCCTCCGGTGAAAAGACGTGCCGACCTGTGATCGTGTCCTTCACCCCGGGAGCATATTCCGCCAGTTTGTCGATGATTCGGTCGGCGTACTGCTCTTTGATGGAGGACCAGGGACCCGGCTCCATCTCATTTAGCGCATCGTGTTTAGGGTGAGCAGGAAGGGAGCGAACCATGATCCATACCGCCGCCTTTCCTTCCGGTGCTCTGCTGGCATCGATGGCGCTTGGCTGGCCGACGATCAGCAGGGGGCTGTTCGGCAGAATGTCATTCAGCGCCTGGGTATGGGTGCGGGCCAGGTCCTCCACGTACGGTGCTACATGCACATAAGCGGATTGGGCAATTTCTTCTCCAGCCGTCCACTGGATTGGCTCGTTCAGCGCAAGGTGAATGACCATCGTCTTCGGCCCGTATTGATAATTCGTTGCTTTAGAAACAAAGGAGGCCGGAAGGTGTTTGGTATCAATAAGGTGACCGGCTATCTGGGTTGGGGTAACGGTGCCAATCACGTCCCCGGCTTCTATATACGTGCCGTCATCCAGGATTACTCCCCTGGCGTCGCCGTCTTCGACGTATACTTCATTTACCCAGGTATCGGTTTGCAGGACGCCGCCTCTCGCTTCGAGCATTGCTACCA
Organism: Marinococcus luteus; assembly: GCF_900106595.1. Taxonomy (GTDB): domain Bacteria; phylum Bacillota; class Bacilli; order Bacillales; family Marinococcaceae; genus Marinococcus; species Marinococcus luteus. Next base: position 736,552 of record NZ_FNNC01000001.1, on the reverse strand, counting down.
TCGCCTGAATCATCGTTTGGATCCCGCCGCGGGCGAATGGAATTCCCTCCCGGTAGTGACCCACCGCTTCTATTAAAGGAAAAGCGGCTCCTCCGCTGATATCTGGTGCATAGTCCATTTGGTATCCCCAGGGAACGACCAGTGATTTTACTTTATCGCTTTCAAACCAGGAATCAGCAAACTGCCGGGGAGATTTGGCAAGCTGGCTGGAGACCTTCAGGGCGGTTTTTATTTTCAGGTCAAGGAGTGCCCTGAATATGATGAGGCCGGCGCGGAGAGAGGGGAGCTCCCGCTGCATGAGTTTATACAAATAAGGAGCCACCTGATCATATAAGGCATCAAATTCTTTCCAGGCCTCTGCATCAGTGGTGGAATAGCTGGCGAGGTTTTGGTGCGTTTTCTCTGCATCCGTATCAATAGCGAGACCGTCGCCATCAGGAAAAACGCTTGCGTACGGGTGGGGGCTGTAGACCGGATTAAAGCCGTTCGCGGCGAGCTCGTGCTGATTTTCTACATAAAATCGGGATTTCAAAAACAAGCTGATGTTCATGGAAAATAAATCATGAATAAAGCCGGGAGCGGCTACTTCTCCGGATTTAGCGGCTCCTCCGGGACGGGGCTCCTTCTCCAGGACGAGCACCTGCTTTCCCTGCTTGGCAAGCTGAATGGCGGCGGCGAGGCCATTGTGTCCGGCGCCGATGATGACTATATCGTATTTCATATTTTCCTCCTTTCAATTGTATGCTGAGCTCTTATTCTTTTCCCAAAAAACCGGAGGGATAAGAGCCTGATTGCCTGGATGATCAAATGAGCACATTATTTGTGTTCAAGTATAAAGTTGTGTACTATTTGATTGTGCACAATTAAATGTAAAGGATGGCCATCCGCATGAATGATTCACCATTATCGCTTGATCACCAGCTGTGCTTTGCTGTTTATGCCTGTTCCAAGGAAATATCGAAAATGTATCGCGAAGAACTGGAGCCGCTCGGGCTCACCTTCTCGCAGTACTTGATGATGCTTGTCCTGTGGGAGGAGGATCATCAGTCCGTGAAAGCCATTGGCGAGAAGCTGTATCTCGATTCCGGGACGCTGACACCAATGGTGAAACGGATGGAGGGCGCCGGCCTGGTAACCAGGGAGCGCTCTCCGGAGGATGAACGAAGCGTGCTGGTTCATCTTACCGGGCAGGGAAGCCTGTTAAAACGTGACGCAGCGTGTCTGCCTGAGCGTCTCGGCACCCGCCTGGGGATTGATGAGAAAGGTGCAAAGCAACTGCTTCGTCAGCTGCACCAAATTACGGAACATATTCAAAAAGGAGAGAATTAACATGCAGCCACTTTATACAACAACCGCTACCGCTGTCGGAGGACGCGACGGTCGTGTCACTTCGGAGGACGGTAATTTAAACCTTGACGTTCGTACGCCAAAAGAGCTTGGCGGCAACGGCGAACAGGGGACAAACCCGGAGCAGCTTTTCGCCGCCGGCTATGCTGCGTGCTTTGAAAGTGCCCTGAACATGGTCGCCCGTCAGAAAAAAATCAAGCCGAAGCATACGGAAATCACAGCCAACGTCTCCATCGGCAAAGAGGACGAAGGCGGATTCGGCCTGGCTGTGCAGCTTTCGGTTCATGTGGAAGGTGTTTCGGAAGAGCAGGCGAAAGAACTCGCCGAAGGCGCCCACGAGAACTGCCCGTATTCGAAAGCGACACGTGGAAACATTGAAGTGGACGTCACAGTAGCGTAACTCGTTATAAGAATCAAAAGGGAATGATACTGATAAAAGACTGGTGCTGGAGAACACACTCCCTCATCAGTCTTTTTATTTGATTTTTTTAAGCATTTAAACTTGTGAATGCAAACTTTTAAGTATATAATAGACTTATAATATCTTTAATTGGAAGTGAAAAGCGGTATGAAATTTTCAAAAGCGACGGATTATGCCCTGCATGCGTTGGTGTATATGATTCACCGTGACGGGGACACTGTAAAAATCCCGGTACAGGATTTATCTGTAGCGCTGAATGTCTCTACAACCTACTTATCCAAAGTATTAACGCGTATCGTGAAGGCGAATTATATTACTTCCACCAGCGGCGCCAAGGGCGGCTACAGGCTGCAGCAGAACTGGGAAAACGTGAGCGTGTACGATATTGTAGTTGCGATCGACGGCGTGCAGACTCTGTTTGAGGACAGCTTTGATCACGGAAGTGAATGCAGAATCCAGGCGGCCATGATGGAAGCGCAGGAAAATTTAATCAGCACGTTAAAAAACAAAAAGCTGAAGGATTTGACGGTGTAGCAAATCCTTTTACTTTATTATAATTATAGATAATAAGAATCTTTAATATACAGGAAGGTGTTTTAAAATGATTTATGACGTAATTATTATCGGCGGAGGGCCGGCAGGCTTAAGTGCAGCGCTGTATTTTGGCAGAGGACTGAAGAAAACGCTGATTATTGATGAAGAAAAGCCGAGAAACATCGTGACGCATGAAACGCATTCCTATCTAACCCAGGACGGGGTGAGTCCGCAGACGTTCCGGCAGCGGGCCAAAGAGGACACATTGAAATATGAGGGCACAACGCTGTTCAATGACAAAGTGACGGAGGTTAAAAAGCATGACGACGGCTTTATAGTTCAAACGCCGGCGGAGCGGTTTCAATCAAAGCAGGTGTTGGTCGCCTCGGGCTTAATCGAACAACTGCCGGCCATTAAAAATATCGAAAGCTATTACGGGCAAAGCGTCTTTTACTGCCCGTGGTGCGACGGCTGGGAAATGAGAAACAAAAAGCTTGCCATCATCAATCCGGATGAGCGGGTTATGCATATGGTTACGCTTCTTTCCAACTGGACAGACAAACTCGAAGTATTCACCGACGGCCACGACAGCCTGACGGAGGAAAACAAAAAGGTGCTCGAGGATAAGAATATTTCTTACCATTTGGAGAAAATCGCCGAAATGTCTGGAGAGAACGGGCAACTGCAGGCTGTCAGAATGACAAACGGGGAAACAGTGGACGTGGAGGGCGCCTTTACGTATGTATACTGGAACACCAAATATGAATTTTTGAACAATCTGGACGTGGAGCGGGATGAAAACGGCCGATTTGTGGTCGGTCAATTCGGAGAAACCTCCGTTAAAGGGCTGTATGTGGCAGGAGAAGCAAAGGACAATTTTGGCAGCCAGCTTATAGCGGCAGCGGCGAACGGCGGCGAGGTTGCAAGATTTATGATGATGATGGAAATTCAACAGGAGTTTAACAAAAAAAGCATAAAAACAAAATAAACAAGACGTGCAGGCACGCCAGTTTCTCCGGAAAGCCGGTTCTCCGGGGGACTGCATCAGCCTTAGGCATCTATTTTATGACACATAAAGTTTTGCCCCCAGTAAAAGAAGGGTGGAATACCTTTCGCATTGTTCAGGGAGTCGCTATTGGAAAGCCAAGCATGATTGAATCGGAAACGTTTGTACGCAGCAGTCAGATTGTAAATACCCGTATCAAAGCAAGTGCCGAAGAAGAGCGGTAGTATTTTATACTTTCAATAACCCCCGAAAGCCTCTAGCGGCGTAGTACGATTCGGCGCCGTTATGGTAGATGAACGTGCGGCCGTACCGGTGGTCACCAAACAAAGCACCGCCCAGTTTTCTTATTTTTTCAGGTGTCTGAATCCAGCTTGACGTTTTCGTATCGACTTTTTCCAGCTTTTGAAGAGTGTGGTACTGCTCTTCGGTTAAAAGTCCGACGCCCATAGCGTCGGCCATGTCCACAGCACTTGTTTTAGGCTTATATTTCTTTCTTGCTTCCAGTGCTTCGCGGTCATAGCAGACGCTTCGGCGACCCTTAGGGCTTTCTGGCGAGCAGTCACAGAACAAATATTTATTTTCTTCACGGTCATAGCCAATCACATCCGGTTCTCCGCCGGTCGCTTCCATTTCGTTCAGTGACCACAGTTTTTCGTCGTCTGCCTCAAGCTTTTCCACAACAGAAGTCCATGCTAACTCTTCATGGCGGTGCATGTGCTGCCCGAAACGGTCTTCGAGTATTGTCAGCAATTCTCTTTTCTCTTCGGGAGTAAGTTGTTGATCTGAATTGTTTTTCTGATTCATACGAATCCCTCCTTAAGACTTTACGGATTTGTCTAAATTATACCATTCAAAGGGCATTGATTACCCACTGCATATAATGGGTATTTATACGAGAGAAAACGGATGAGTCTGAATCATCGAAGGAGGAAATAGATTGGCACGTTTACAAAATAAAGTTGCGATTGTGACCGGGGCAGCCGGCGGCATTGGTCTTGGCACCGCCAGACTGTTTGCAGAAGAGGGAGCGAAGGTTATAGCAGCCGATGTCCAGCTCGACCTGCTGCAGGAAGAAGTAAAGAAAATACAGGACGAAGGGGCAGACATTACAGCCCTTGAACTGGATACAACCTCAGAGGGGGATTGGAAAAAGGCGGTTCAAAAAGCGGTAGATACCTACGGACAGGTGGACGTCCTGGTAAATAACGCAGGCATCCATTATCCGAGCAAGATTCTGGAAACCTCCTTGGAGGAATGGAACAAAGTCATGAACGTGGATTCCACAGGGTACTTTCTAGGCATGCGCGAGGTAATTCCGGAAATGCAGAAGGCTGGGCAGGGATCCATTATTAACATAGCATCGATGGCTGCATTAACCGGGTCCGGAGCGGCAGGCGGAAACGGTACAGCCTACAGTGCGGCCAAAGGGGCAGTGCGTTCGATGACGACACACGTGGCTGCGCATTTTGCCGAAGAAAGCATCCGGGCGAACAGCATTCATCCCGGACCGATCCGGACGCCAATTATGGGAGAGCGGCAGAAAACCATTTCCAAAGACAACCAGGACGTTGTGCCTCTTCCTCCTCATCACGGGGAAGCAGTGGACATTGCCTATGCCGCTCTGTACTATGCTTCCGATGAATCCCGGTTTGTAACCGGTGACGAGATGGTCGTCGACGGAGGATCGTTAGCTTAACAGTCAGTAGAAGAACGGTTAAAAATAGATTATTTTTCCAGTAAGGATTACCCCGGGAGCAGATCGTATGCTACCTTGAGGGTAATCTTTTTTATTTGAGGTGAGCAGAGTTGAGCAGAGAAAAGAAGACGAAGCTTGATTTGAATCGTATTGTTTTTATCGGACGCACATTTGACGAATACCTGGATATGTTTGCACTTTCCAAAGCAAGTATCCAGGGAAGAAGCATTCTTGATTGTCCGGCCGGGGCCTGTTCGTTTACGGCCATCGCAAACAGTCTGGGGGCAGAGGTGACAGCCTGCGATATTGCGTATGATCACCGGGGCGAAGAACTGAAACAAAAAGGACTGCAGGATATTGAGCACGCGGCGGTACACATAACGAAGGCTGAAGATAATTACGAATGGGATTACATTCGTAGTGTTGAAGATTTAAAAAGCAGACGCAAACAGGCGCTGCACGACTGTTCGGAAGATATGTATAATTCGGGAGGCCGGTATGTGCCAGCGGAACTTCCGGCGCTTCCCTTTGAGGAGAGCGCCTTCGACATCGTTTTGTCCGCCCATTTTCTGTTTATGTATGCCGACCGTCTGAGCTATGACTTTCACATCGATACGCTCACAGAATTGCTGAGAGTGGCAGAAGAGGAAGTGCGCATTTTTCCGCTGGTGGATCTAAAGGGCGAGCGGTACGAACATCTGGATGCAGTGATTGAATATTTAACGGCGAAGGGCTATATGGTGGAAGAGGTCTCTGTTTCGTATGAATTTCAAAGGAATGCGAATTCGTTTCTCCGAATCACGAAATCCTCCGTCGGTAATTAAGCCTGTTGGGACGACAGCTCCCGAAACCTGCGGGGTGAATCGCGGACGAATGCCTGGAAATTCCGGTTGAATGAGCGAAGACTGCTGTAGCCGCAGTCTGCAGCAATCTCCCCGATCGGCTGCTGGCTGCTTTTCAGTAAATAACAGGCACGCGAGATCCGGTAATAGTTTAAGTATTCGGTAAAGGTCATGCCGGCCATGTGAACAAACAGCTTGGACAGGTAGGGATAGTCATACTGCAAATGTTCAGCCACGGCTTTTAACGTACACTCGGCGGCGTAATTAGTATCCACATACAGAAGCATTTGATGAAGAATTTTCGTTTTCGCAGAATATTGTACGGGCTTGAAATCGGTGTTTTCCTCTAAAGTACTGCATATGCCGTACAAAAAGCTTTTCTGCCTGTAGACGGAGCCCCGGGACGGCAGCTGCATGTCCGGCGAAAGAGAGAACGTATTATTTACGGGGATAAAGCCTTTATAATCCATAAAAAAACGGCCGATCAATTCCGGGGAAAAAATAGTGATGGTAATTACTGAACGCCCGACTGTTGTAAATTCATGCATTTGATTGTTAAAAATAAAGGCCGCCCCGTTTTGCTGCAGAAGATACTCTTTCTGGTCAATGGTTACCCGCAGCCGGCCTTCATGAACGATGATCAGTTCATAGGCACGATGAAAATGAAGCGGGAAGCTGAAATTGGTTAAGGTAACACTTTGAAATGATTCCTGTTCTTCGACTCCGTGAGGCTCAAAAAAGACCACAGCCGGCTCCCCTTTCATAAACACTAATATTGTCTTATATTATACTATTTTTTGGATAGAAGCATAAGAAGCTTCCCGCCTATAATAAAAATAGATTGATAGAAGGGGGAAGTCTCATGGCATATGAATATCATGTAGCAAAAAATGGCTCTGACAAAAGCGAAGGTACACTGGAAAGCCCGTTTTTAACAATTAATAGAGCGGCTTCAACAGTCACAGCGGGGGACACCGTAGTAGTGCATGAAGGTGAATACAGAGAATGGGTAAAACCGAAAAATGGAGGCCGGAGTGAGGATCGAAGAATTACATATACCGCTGCTCCCGGAGAAAAAGTAGTGATTAAGGGTTCGGAACAAATTGACTACTGGGAACAGGTGGAAGGAACGGTCTGGAAGGCCGTCCTCCCAAACACGTTTTTCGGCGACTACAATCCATTTACGGAAAAGATATTCGGCGACTGGATCGTACACAATCCGGGCAGGCATCTGGGAGATGTGTATTTAAACGGAATGTCTTTTTACGAAGCAGAAACCTTTGCCGAAGTGCTGAATCCTGAAAAGCAGACCGAGGTTTTGGACCACTGGACAAAAACGGTTGTTCCTGTCCTCTATCCGGAGCAGACAACGTACCGCTGGTATGCGGAAGCAGACAGCAGCCATACGACGATTTTTGCCAACTTCCAGGGAGCTGACCCCAATAAAGAGCTGGTGGAAATCAACGTGCGGAAAGCCTGCTTTTACCCCGAAGTGACGGGGCTTAACTATATTACGGTGCAGGGGTTTGAAATGGCTCAGGCAGCAACACCGTGGACGCCTCCGACAGCGGATCAGCCGGGGTTGATCGGGCCGAACTGGAGCAAAGGATGGATTATTGAAAACAACGTCATTCACGATTCCAAATGCAGTGCGATCAGTATTGGAAAGGAAGCCTCCACCGGCGATAACTACCGGACGATAAGAAAGGACAAACCAGGCTACCAGTACCAGCTGGAATCCGTGTTTCTTGCCCGGCAGATTGGCTGGAGCAAGGAACGGATCGGCTCTCACATCATCCGGAACAATACCATTTATGATTGCGGCCAGAACGGGATTGTCGGCCATCTGGGCTGTGTGTTCAGCGATATCTATCATAACCACATTTATAATATCGCATTAAAGCGTGAGTTTTTTGGCCACGAAATTGCCGGGATTAAACTGCACGCAGCGATTGATGTCCAGATTCACAGCAACCGCATCCATCACTGCTCGCTTGGGGTATGGCTCGACTGGCAGACCCAGGGCACGAGAGTAAGTAAAAATTTATTTTACGAGAACAGCCGCGATCTTTTTGTAGAAGTGAGCAGCGGTCCGTATGTGGTGGACCATAATATTTTAACAGCAGACTATGCCCTGGATAATCATGCGCAGGGCGGAGCTTACGTTAACAATCTGATTGCGGGCAGAATGGTCCACCGGAAAATGCTGGACCGGGCCACACCGTATCACGTACCCCACAGCACGGAGGTAGCAGGGTTTGCAGCCACCTACGGCGGAGACGACCGTTTTTACAATAACATGTTTGTGGGAAAAACGGATTTGGATAATGTAGGTACCTCCCATTTCAACGGATATACGGCATCGCTTGAGGAGTATATCGAAACTGTTGACCGTGTAGGCGGCGACCATGAAGCGTTCCACAGTATCGAGCAGCCGGTCTATATTAATCATAATGCTTACTTTAATGGAGCGGTTCCATTTGAAGGAGAAAATGAGGCATTTACCAAAGACGCTTTTGACCCCCAGCTTACGATAATCGAAAAAGGGGATGCAGTGTATCTGTCATGCGAACTGCCCGATGAATTTGAACAAATGCGCGGTGAGATAAAGCATACGGGAAATCTGGATCGGGCGCGTATCGTGGATGCAGATTTTGAAAACCCGGACGGAAGCGAACTCCGGTTGGACACCGACTTCTTCGGAGAACAAAAAGCCAAAGCAGACGTCCCTGGACCGATCGGGCAGCTGCAGCCCGGTAAAAATGAAATAAAAGTGTGGGGTTGATTTTTAATTGTACGGTGCCTGTTAATGATAAACGGGCGTCGTATTTTCTATGAAAAAAAGCCATGTTATTTAATAAAGCGTTTACAAAATAATTAGTTTAGTTTATGTTGAATACGCATTCAAAAAGGAGGAAAAGCCATCAGTTCTAATCTATTCTCGTTAGAAGGTAAAACGATCGTCGTTACTGGTGCTAATAAAGGCATTGGGAAAGAAATAGCGGTCATGCTGGCTGAAGCCGATGCCAACGTGGCTCTGGTAGCCCGGGATGAGCAGGCTTTAGAGGAAACGGCCCGGGTTATTCAAGAGAAAGGCCGGGCGGCTGAGTCATTTCCGTTTGATTTAACCGAAGTTGAACACATGAATGAGCTGTTCGGAAGTATTTACAAACGGTTTGGCCAGATCGACGTGCTCCTGAACAACGCCGGCACGAATATTCCGGTCCCGGCGGAAGAGGTGACAGAGGAGCAGTGGGACCGTATCCACGACATTAATTTAAAAAGCGTCTTTTTTGCCTGTCAGGCAGCCGGAAAATGGATGCGTGAAGCGGGACACGGAAAAATTATTAATATGTCCTCGCAGATGGCTTTTGTGGGCTATTACAACCGCGCTGCCTACAGCTCGAGCAAGGGAGGCATTACGCAGCTGACAAAATCGCTGGCTATTGAGTGGGCTTCTGACGGCATCAATGTTAATGCTGTAGCTCCGACCTTTATTGAAACACCAATGACAGAAAAAATGTTTGAGGATACAGAATTTAAAGAGGAAGTGCTTGCAAGAATTCCGCTTGGCAGGCTGGCCCGCCCCGAGGACTTATTCGGAGCGGTAGCATTTCTCAGCTCTGCTTCCTCTGATATGGTTACCGGACAGACGATCGTCGTCGATGGCGGCTGGACTGTCTGGTGAGAAGCTGCTCGTAATACACAAACAAAAACATCGTCTTAGAAGGAAATGATCCTTACTGGACACTGGACTTGATAAAGAAAGCCTGTCACTACGGTTTTAATGCAGACGAAAAAGGCAAAATGGAAGTGCTGCGCCAGATCCATGCTCAAATGGACGAAGATAACGAGGGCGGAGACAACCAGTTTTCCTCTGAACATGGTAGTTTAACCGGTGTTTCATAACAATCACTGGAGGGAGAGTTCATGACTTCCATCCAATACACGCATAAAGAAAACCGGCAGGGCGATGAAACTCTTCTGTTTGACGCTGGCTGCTGAAGGGAACTGCTGCTGTAGACAGACATCTTGGAGGGATGACAGATGAGCAGTAAAAAAGGCTTTAGTGACAAGCTGAAAGGAAACATGAATAAATTTAAAGGTAAAGCAAAAGACCGGATAGGCAGCATCACTAATAATTCGAAGATGCAGCGTGAAGGAAAGAAAGACAACATTAAAGGAACTGTCCAAAATAAAAAAGGCAATTTTAAAAACAAATAATGAAAAGGAATAGAAGTATCCCGCACGGGGGGCTTCTATTCCTTTTTTACGCAGGCTGAATTTTAACTGTTAAGCAATTTTAACTGGGGTACGTTGAAGACTTTTCGCAGAGGAGAGGTAAACAATAATGGTTAAAACAGCTGTAGCTGAAATAGCTGCCACAACAGGCAGACCTTCAGTAACTATCCCGACATTAAAGAGAGTAAAGGCTGTTCCCCAAATTATGCTTTCAATCAAAAGGCAGAAGAGCCCGGCAGCAATAAATCCGAGACCGGGGAGCCATCCGAACCGGTAAAAACCGGAAGCGACGAACATGCCGAGCAGGTAATATAATAGTACAGTTATAAAGTAAGCTGCACTTCCAGGCAAAAGCACTTCTAAAAGCGTATCCGACTCTATCAAATAAAATACAGCTGCGTTGGTGTCGAAAATAATTGTATCTATAAGATTCAGGGCGGCTATGGCAACAGTGATAATCAGAGAAACGGCAGCGGCAGAAATAAACGCAGCCTGATAATAATGTTTTCTGGTCAAACCATGTTCGATGCAGAAGCCCAAAAACGTATAGACAGATATTAAACCAATCACAAGCATGTAAATCTTACTCGGTTCATAAGCGAAGTTTAGTAAAGCAATATTAAATTCTGCTTCTGAAAAAAACATTTCGAAAAAATGAGCAGCAATCCGGATGAGATAAAGGATGCCAAGAAACCAGAGTGTCCATTTGAACTGCTCTTTGATTAATGCCGGAACAGCTTTATTGTCCCTCATTAGGATCTTCTCCTTTCGTCACACTGGTGAAAATATCCTGAAGTGTGACCCTGCCTATTTCAAGACCAAGTTCCTCTGCTTCTTTCAGCAGGCTTTCTTCCATTTGTTGAAAAATAACGACAGATTTGGTTCCTCCAAGCTCACGGCTTTTGACCACGTGAAGATTAGCGGTGAACCTGTCAACCAGACCGAGTTCTCCAGTGAGTGTGATCCCTTTGGATACTACGCTTTCGTAATCATCTGCAAGCACCACGCGCCCTTGATCCAGCATGATTACTTCATCAAACAGATGCTCCATTTCAGAGATAAGGTGCGTAGATATTATAATCAATCGAGGATGACTTTCCTGCTCTTTCAAAATCTCTTCGTAGAATATTTCACGGGAGGGGGCATCCATTCCTGTATAGACTTCATCAAAAATGGTCACTGGAGCCCGGGATGCAAGCCCGCGTATTGCTTGAAACATAGACCGTCTGCCGGTGGACTGGTTTTTCATGGGGATACTCAGATCAAGGCCAAATCGGCTGGCAATCCTTCGGGCTGCTTCTATATCAAAGGAAGCAATAAAATCTTCGGCAGTTTGAAGAAGCTCTTCTCCAGATTCATCGTATTCATCAAAATTGCGTTGGAAAAGAAACTGAACATGCTTTGTCTGGCGGCTGTTTTCGAATAACGGCTCTCCGTTCAGCATAATCTGGCCGGAAGAATGCTGCCGGTAATTGGCAATAAGAGAAAGAAGAGAGGTTTTGCCTGAACCATTTCGACCGATCAAGGCGTAAACTTTTGGCGAATGAAGCTGGAGGGACACATCATCCAGTGCCTGTTCTTTCCCATAAACTAAGCTTACATGGCTCAATTTTAGTTCCATTATTTTCTCATCCTTTCCCGGAGCATCCGTACCAGGTCTTCTTCAGACATGCGCAATTTTTTGGCTTCTTTTATAAGTTCTTCTACATAGTCCTCACCAAAGGCTTTTCGACGCTTTTTAATTAGCTTGTCTTTAGCTCCTGAAGTAACGAACATGCCCACTCCCCGCTTCTTATATAAAATTTCTTCTTCCACCAGCTCGTTAACCCCTTTAGCAACTGTCAGATGATTCACTTTATAAAAGGAGACCAGTTGGGTGGTCGAAGGTGCTTGTTCTTCTTCTTTTAAGCGTCCATCCATTATCTGATCTTCAATTTGCTCTTTAATTTGTTGAAAAATCGGCTTTTTGTCATGAAAATCAGTACCCACAGCGTTCACCGCCTTGATTTGTTAAAGTTATATGGTTATATATATAAGTATATAACTAATTGCTTTAAAGTCAATGGTATAATAAAAAAACTTCGGAAAATTCCGAAGCTCCTTAGCTGCACAGTGGCGCATTTTTATATAATAATTTTAACCTGGAGGGTAAATATCTCTATATAAAAAGTAATCAGTTATTATCCGACTTTATCAGGCACGAAAAGCAGGGAATATATTTAAGGGAATTGGTATTCTCTAAATTAAGAGAGGTCGTCATTATGGATAGATTACAGGAAATGAACAATGCCCTGCATTATATTGAAAATCACTTAACGGAGGCAATCGATTTTCAGGAAGTTGCCCGTATTGCCTGCTGCTCGGAGTACCATTTTAAGCGGATGTTTTCTTCTTTAGCAGGTGTCCCGGTGTCAGAATATATCCGGCGGCGCCGATTAACGATGGCAGCGCTGGATCTTCAGCATCGCCAGGTACGTGTTATCGATACAGCGTTAAAATATGGTTACGATTCGCCCGATGCATTTACGAGGGCATTTCAGAAGCTGCACGGAGTAACTCCTTCAGAAGTAAAACGGCACGGAAGTTCTTTAAAAGCATATCCAAGGCTGACCTTTCAACTATCTGTCCAGGGAGGAAACGAAATGAACTACCGTATAGAGAACAAAGAAGCTTTTCGAATCGTCGGTGTAAGTAAAAGAGTCCCTATCATCTTTGAGGGAGAGAACCCTGAAATTAATGCCATGTGGAAATCATTGAACGAAGAGAAAATAAATGAATTGCTTGCGCTGTCGAACGGGGAACCGACAGGGATAATTCAAGCATCAGCAAATTTCTCTGAAGCACGCATGGAAGAACAGGGAGGGCTGGATCATTATATTGGTGTAATTACGGATAAAGAAAGCCCGGAAACGTGGGACGTGCTGGAAGTACCTGCTTCCACCTGGGCTGTTTTTACCTCTGAGGGACCGTTCCCAAAGCATCTTCAAACAACGTGGGGACAAATATATTCGGAATGGTTTCCTTCTTCCGGTTATCAGCAGGCATTCGGGCCGGAGATGGTATGGATGGAGGGAAATCAGTTTGACAAGCCTGATTTCAAAAGTGAGATATGGATTCCGGTGGAGGAAGAGAAGTAATCATCATCTTTCTATTGAAAACAGCCCCGCTGACGATAAAAGCGGGGCTGTTTTCATGCGCTGATGTATTAGGAAACCAGAAAGCCTTTCAACTCATGTCTCCCCCCAGAAATCAAGGAGAATACCATTGTCCTTAAGCAGGGCGGAGGCAGCAAGAATGCCGCTGGTCGTTACCATCGGTGATCCGCCGCCGGGATGGGTGGAGCCGCCGGCAAAGTAGACATTTTTTAAATCCTGGGAGCGGTTGAACGGCCGCAGAAACGCATCCTGCCGCCGGTTGGAGGCGAGGCCGTAAATGGAGCCTTTGTACGCGCCGAACGTTTCTTCGAGATAAGACGGACCGAGTACTTGTTCCTCCACAATATGCGGGCGCAGAAAAAGGCCAAACTCCTCTAGCTTGTCGTAAACCAGGTTTTTGTAGGACTGTTTTTCCTCTTCCGTCATGGCACCGCCGGGAAGGGCCGGGGCGTTAATAAGAATAAACAGGTTGTCGCCGTCCGGGGACTGGCCTCGGTCACTGTAGGAGGAGTTGCTGATATAAACGGTCGGATCATCTGGAAACGCTCCGTGCTTGAGCTGTTCAAACTCTTCAGGATAATCCGCAGAAAAATACACCTGGTGATGCTTTAACTGCGGCAGGCGGGTGTTCAGCCCGACCATGATCACAAACGCTGAAATAGACGGTTCGGGATGGTTCGGCACGGTCCGGCTTTTCTCACTGAAGGCCGGGAAAAGTAACGGATACTGGCTGAGAAGATCACCGTTCAATACTACGTTGTCCACGTCCAGAGAGCCTGAGGCGGCGTGCACAGTTTGAGCACGTCCGTTACGCGTGGAAACGTGGTGGACAGGATCATTGAACGAAAAATTGACGCCAAGCTCTTTGGCCGTTTCATAAAACGCATCGGCAATCTTCACGTTTCCGCCCGGGGTATAGTACACGCCGTCAGAAAGCTCGAGGTGGGCAATCAGCGCGAAAGTTGCCGGGGCGTCGTACGGCGAAGAGCCGATATAGGTCGCATAGCGGTCGAACGCCTTCTGCACATCCGGATGCTTGAAAAACCGCCGGTGGAAAGCATGCATGGTAGTGGCCGGGCGGACTTTGCGAAGAGCAAGGGCGAGCCCCGGTGAAAGATAGTCCAACGGCGACTCGAAGGTGCGCTGAAGAAAATTTTCAGTGGCGAGCGTGTAAAGCCGTTTGACTTCCCGGAGGTAGTCATCGTACCGGTTGGCGTCGGCTTCCGAAAGACGGGCAATGGCCCGTTTTGTTTCTCCGGCGTCTGAAGAAACCTCGAGTGTACTGCCACCAGGGAAATAATTACGGGTATGCTCCGGCAGCTGTTTGAACGGGAGGAGATTTTCGGGTTCTTTGCCGGCAAAAGCAAGCACGCGGTGAAATATATCCGGCATCGTGATGGTATTAGGGCCATAATCAAATGCGTGGGTGCCCAGTTGAAACGGGCGGAGTTTTCCTCCCGCCCGTTCGTTTTTTTCGAATACAGTAACATCCTGCCCGGTTCTGGCGAGGACGATGGCGGCGCTTAAGCCGCCGAGCCCGGCCCCGATAACAGCAGTAGTTGTCATTGATAGCTCCGCCCTTTCCATGAATAGCCTTTTTTCGTTTTATCCAGATAAATCGAGTACAGCAGCACAGCGATCATGGCCCCCGAAGATAGAGGCTGAACGAGTACTGTCCACCACGGGTGGGAAGCTTTTATCGTAATCCCGGCGCGAAGCACAGCTGTCAGCACATACGGAATGACAAGCTGCCATTCGGGCATGGCAATGGCAGCCAGCAGAAGAAAAGCGGGCACGATAAAGAAAAGAGTGTGAACAGCGATGACTGCTGAAGCAATGACCGCGGAGCGGCCGATTCCCGGAAAAATATTTTTACTGAAGCCAAGCCATGCTTCCCGGCTCGACGTATACATATAGCAGGTAACAGCAGGACCCGGAGAAACGAGCAGTGTTTTCAAACCTTGTGATTTTATATTTTGGGCAAGTGCCATATCATCAACGAGCGCCTGTTTAACAGCGGCGTGGCCGCCAGCCTGGTCATAGGCCGGCCGGCTGAAAAATAAAAAAGCCCCGTGTGCTGCGGTAAAGGCCCGCCAGGTGGTGCGGTTGGCAGCTGCGACGGGCAGGTGGGCATATACGACAAAATGCTGCATATACACAAGCAGCCGGCCCCAGAACCCTTCTGTTTTAAAATGAGGAAATCCGGTAACGAGCCCGGCATCATGCTTCCGGAGAGCCCCCTCTGCCCAGCGGAGGGCGTTTTCGTGCAGCCGCACGTCAGCATCAACAAAGCACAAATACTGGCCGGCAGCTTCCTGGGAAAGCTGATGGCACGCATGCACTTTGCCGTTCCAGCCGTCCGGCAGCGCGGCCCCTTCAATGTAACGGGCATTAGGCCAATAGCGTACAGCCTCCTGCAGGAGCATTTTTGTGCGGTCAGTCGAATGGTCATCGAGAAAGATGAATTCTGTTTTTAGGTCGTCCGCCTGGCGGAGGCTCCGCACAAGCGCCGGCACGTTCCGTTCTTCATTCCGAAGCGGTACAAGCACGCTTATTACGCCCGGGCGCTTCGGCACAGAAAAAGATGCGAGAGAGGGCAGGGTCCACACGTTTATGATCGTAAATACCGTCCAGGCGCTGAGGATACATATGAGAATCCATAGGAACATGGCGGAAGTCCTTTCTATTTTTTCTGCCGGAGGGAGGTCCACCAGCTGCTCATTGTCTGCGAACCTCTCAAAACGGTGGTGTAGTTCTCCAGATGCTCGTAAGCGATGTCTTCACGCATCTCGTCCCACTGGTGCTGCAGATGACGCTCCAGCGCGTCCTGGGCTGCCGCTCTCGAAGCGAGGTTTTCCGGCGTCCGCGGGAGCGGCGGGCCAATATTGATGAAGATTTCAGGCTTTTGATGGTGCAAAAATGTGTAATGCATCGTAACCGGTACAAACGGAACATCCACCCGGGGAAGAAGATAGGAAATGCCGGGCTGGAGGGTGATCGGAAACTGATCGGCGTGGGTTTCTGCCCCCTGGGGAAAAAGCCAGACGTGATGGCCGTTCACGAGCTTATCCTCTGTGTAGCGGAGGGCATTGATAACATCACGGCGGCTGCTCCGGTCCACCGAGTAGGCCCCGAGCCTTCGGAAAAAAGGAAATTCACGCAGGCCTTCTTCGTCCATCATGACGTAGCCCGGATGACGGAACCAGTGTTTATTTAAAAAGTAGATTAAAAGACCGTCCCACCAGTTGCTGTGGTTCACGTAAAAAAGCGCAGCATCGTCAGTGTAGATGCTGTTGTTGTGCATATGTACGGCAGAAAAATGCTTTTGGATCAAGCGCCGGTCATACAAATAAAACAACTTTTCAAAAAGCGGCTGTTTATTTTCTGTAATCATCTGCGCACCTCCTGTGTTTGGCTGTATGTATAGAATTCAAGTTTAAACTGTTATAAAAAGAAGGTATATACAATTAGAATAGAGTTCTATTCCTTATTCGCGCTCATTTAAAACGTATTGTATAAACGTTCAAAAAAGGGCGTTTTATCCGGGATGCTCCCGAATGTAATGGTAAAGACGTTCCGGAAAGTTTGTGCGCAGGCGCGAAATTCGTTACACTTACTAAAGCATACGCACAGCTTGAATGCAGTTGTGACTATTTAAAAAGGAAGTGAAGACATGTTAAAAAAATTATTTGGAAAAGAACAAAAACCTGTAGACGTTACAATAAAATCACCGGTCAGCGGCGAATTCGTTGATATTACAGAAGTGCCGGATCCGACATTTTCAGAAAAAATGATGGGAGAAGGTTTTGCTGTTGATCCATCGGAGGGAATTATTCTTTCTCCGGTTAAAGGGAAGGTAGAACAGATCTTTCCAACGAAGCACGCCATCGGCATCCGTTCAGAGGAAGGGCTGGATGTATTAATTCATATTGGCCTTGAAACGGTGTCTCTTGACGGTGAAGGCTTTACAT
Organism: Marinococcus luteus; assembly: GCF_900106595.1. Taxonomy (GTDB): domain Bacteria; phylum Bacillota; class Bacilli; order Bacillales; family Marinococcaceae; genus Marinococcus; species Marinococcus luteus. The sequence goes on along the minus strand of NZ_FNNC01000001.1, from coordinate 719,338 downwards.
GCAAAGTATCCGAAGGGGACAGCGTGGAGGAAGGCGATCTGCTGATGGAGTTTGATATGGATGTGATCAGTGAAAAAGCTGCCAGCAAAATCACGCCAGTCGTGTTTACGGAAGGCGATCAGGTCGAAAATATTCAGATGAACAGTGAAAACCGCCTGAAAGCGGGAGAAACTGTTGTAGCGACTGTAACTGTAAAAAAATAATGAAATACAAAATCCAGCCGGCTCCGGCTGGATTTTTATGTTATAAATTGTTATTAGCCTACAGTAGTGCCCGGATCGAGAAATAAAATAGTCACAAGCGCAAGCAGAAAGCAGTAGATCGCAAAGTAGGTGAGCTTTCCTTTATTCAGGAAGTTAATCAGCCAGACGATGCCGAGCCATGAAGTGATCAGCGAGGCGATGAATGCAGCAATAAGCGATACTGCTCCAATTGACGCAAGGCTGCCGTCCGTAATATCGCCGAGAGCGAGAACGGTGGACCCTAAAATGACAGGGATCGAAAGCAGAAATGAAAACCTGACCGATGTTTCTCGGTCGAGGCCGGAAAACAAAGCGGCAATCAGTGTGCTTCCGGATCTCGAAATGCCTGGAATGACAGCCACCGTCTGCGCGAGCCCGACAATGACCGCATCGAGCGTCGTCATTTCATTAACCGTACGGCTGCCAATTGTGTAGGCCCGCTCGATGATGATGAGAAAAATGCCGGTAAGAGTGAGTGATACAGCGATCATCACTGGTGTTTTCAGGGCGCTGCCAAGAGAATCTTCAAGGAAAACACCAAGAATGCCGGTAATAACGGTTGCAAGTACTATGTACAAACAAAGGAAAAACTCTGGGCGGTCCTCCCGGCGCCGTTTGGCGATGTACCGGAAAAATACCTGAATCAGATGAATAATGTCTTTGCGGAAATAAAAAATTACGGCTACGATTGATCCCAGGTGCAGAAAAATTTCAAATGAGAGGCCGGGGATCGAATGGCCGAGGAGAAATTCTGCGATGATGATATGGGCGGTACTTGAAATCGGCAGGAATTCTGCAATTCCCTGGACGATTCCTAGAAATATAGCTTCAAAAATATTCATGGGGTCCAACTCCTCCATCAGATTACTTGGACAGTGTAGCAAATCTGGTGATAATTAGGAAGAGTGAAAATAAGCAAATGACTATTCTCACAGACAGTTAAAGACTGGTAAACTAAAACGAATGAATCATATTTGATGCAGAAAGGACGTTAACGATGGATTTTACGGAAAAAACAACGAAGAAGGAAACGATATTTGAAGGGAAAATTGTCGATTTATCAGTGCATGACGTAACGCTTCCGGACGGGAGGAGCAGCAAACGGGAAGTGATTAATCACAGCGGAGCAGTCGCCGTGGTGGCGGTCACGCCGGAAGGGAAAATAGTTATGGTGAAGCAGTACCGGAAGCCGCTCGAAAAGCCGCTGGTGGAAATACCGGCCGGAAAACTCGAAGGCACCGACAGCCCGGAAGAAACAGCGGCCCGGGAATTAAAAGAAGAAACCGGGTACACGGCAGGGCGCCTGCAGAAAATTGCTTCATTTTATACATCTCCCGGATTTGCAGACGAAATCGTGCATCTGTACGAGGCGTTTGAACTGAAGGCCGGCGAACCGGAAACCGAAGAGGATGAATTTATTGAATTGATGGAGGTAAGCGTGAAGGAAGCAGATGAATTGATCCAGAGAGAAGAAATTCATGACGCTAAAACCATGTATGCGGTGCAGTATGTAAAAACTATTCCCGGCCAGCGGTAATTGAGATTGAATATCGTCATTTTTCTGTCACATAAGGGTTTCGTTGATAATCAGTGCCCCAATTACTGAGATTGCGGGACAAATAAGGTTTATATGCAATTTTCATGCCAAATTATTTATAATGATTTTAAACTGAGAATGGTTATCGGTTTTATATTGACAGCCTTATTTAAAATTATTATAATAAGTTTATTACCCTTGAAGGAATAAGGGAGGTAGCGATAATTGGAAAATCGGGTAGAACGTATTAAAAAACAGCTGCATGAACAAAGCTACAAGCTGACCCCTCAAAGGGAAGCGACTGTACAGGTGCTTTTGGAAAATGAAGAAGATCATTTAAGTGCAGAAGATGTGTACCTTCTGGTGAAGGAAAAAGCACCGGAGATTGGTCTTGCCACCGTGTACAGAACACTGGAATTACTTAATGAACTTGAAGTCGTGGACAAAATCAACTTCGGTGATGGAGTTTCACGGTATGACCTGCGAAAAGAAGGAGCCAGCCACTCCCATCACCACCTCGTCTGCATTGAATGCGGAACAGTTGATGAGATCCAGGAGGACCTGCTTGCAGAGGTCGAAAAGATTGTAGAAAAAGACTATCAGTTTAAAGTAAAAGATCATCGTTTAACGTTCCACGGTGTCTGCCACCGCTGTCAGGCGAAGGCAAAAAAGAACGAAGAAAGTGCGGAGGCTGCTTCGCTGCACACGAATTAACATATGCACGGGCATCGTCTTTTAACAAAGAGCGGTGCTTTTTTTATTATGCGTCAGAATGAAAGCGGTATATTTACTGGTGTATTCGCCCTTCCCTAGTAATAAGCGACTATGCTATTCTTAGAAGGGAAGATTGGGAAGCAGGAGGCGGTCGTATGACCACGGAGGTACTGGATTTTATACATTATTGCCAAGTTGAAAAGGGCCTCTCCAAAAACACGATTCAGTCGTATCAAAGAGACCTGGAACACTATAGAAAATTTATGCAGCTTCGACAGAAGGAATCATGGGCGGACACCGAACGTGCGGATATCGTGGATTTTTTGTATGCTCAAAAAGAAGCCGGGCGCTCTACAGCTACGCTGGCGCGCTTTTTGTCTTCGGTGCGTGCGTTCCACCAGTTTCTTCTGCGTGAACAGGTGGTAAAAAAGGATCCTGCGGAATTGATTGAGATTCCGAAAGGGGAAAAGAAGCTTCCGACCGTGCTGTCCACTCAGGAAGTTGAGCGGCTGCTCACAGCAGCCGAAGGAACGACGGCCTTTGCAAAACGGAATCAGGCGATGCTTGAATGCATGTACGCTACCGGTCTGCGGGTAACTGAGCTGTGTGAATTGAAAATGTCTGATGTGCATCTGCAGATGGGATTTATCCGCTGTGTCGGCAAAGGTAACAAAGAACGGATCGTCCCACTTGGGAAAGTGGCTTCCGAGGCTATCGAGACGTACATACATCACGGACGCAGTACCCTGATGAAAAACAAACGTCATGAGCTGTTATTTGTTAATCATCACGGCAATCCGCTTTCGAGGCAGGGTTTTTGGAAAATATTAAAAGCCACAGCAGGCAAAGCAGGGATAGAAAAAGCATTAACACCGCATACCCTGAGGCATTCCTTTGCCACCCATCTGCTTGAAAACGGGGCAGATCTGCGGGCGGTCCAGGAGATGCTCGGGCACGCCGATATTTCCACCACCCAGATTTATACCCATGTATCCAACCACAAATTAAAAGATGTATACCTGCAGGCTCATCCAAGAGCATAGCAGAAAAGGAGAGAGAGCAATGGAAAACTACAAGTATCCACGCGTTTTTTTAGTTGTTATGGATTCTGTCGGCATCGGCGAAGCTCCTGACGCCGAAGAGTACGGGGATAAAGGGGCTGACACGCTCGGTCATATCGCCCAGCATATGAACGGAATCAAGATCCCCAACCTTGAAAGGATGGGCCTTGGGAACATCAGGGAAATCCCGGGCGTAGAGGCATCAGCGTCACCAATCGCTTCGTATGGTTATATGGAAGAAATGTCGCGAAGCAAAGATACGATGACAGGCCACTGGGAAATCATGGGCCTCTATATCGACGAGCCGTTCCGCACATTTCCGGATGGCTTTCCAGATGAGCTTTTACAGCAGCTCGAACAGGAAACCGGACGGGGTGTTCTCGGAAACAAAGTAGCTTCGGGTACAGAGATCATTGAAGAACTCGGCGAAGAGCACCAGAAAACCGGCAAGCTGATCGTATACACATCGGCGGATTCGGTGCTTCAAATCGCCGCCCATGAGGATGAGGTGCCAATAGAAGAGCTGTATGACATCTGCGAAAAAGCCCGGGCGATGACGTACGAAGCGCCGTATATGATCGGGCGCGTAATTGCACGTCCATTTAAAGGGTCCCCTGGAAACTACGAACGGACGTCCAACCGCCACGACTACGCGCTTAAGCCGTTTGGCCGAACGGTCATGAATGACCTTGAAGATGCTGGGCTTGACAGCATTGCTATCGGAAAAATCAGCGATATTTATGACGGCGAAGGGGTGACGGAATCGATTCGGACATCCTCCAACATGGACGGCATGGACCGTGTGACGGAGACGGCGCAGAAATCCTTTACGGGCCTCAGCTTTTTAAACCTGGTGGACTTTGACGCTAAGTTCGGCCACCGGCGTGACCCACAGGGATACGGGGAGGCGCTCGAGGAGTTTGATGCCCGGCTTCCGGAGCTGCTCGAAGCAATGCATGAGAATGACCTTCTGCTTATTACTGCTGACCACGGAAATGATCCCGTCCATCACGGTACCGATCATACCCGTGAAATCGTGCCGCTGCTTGCCTACAGTAAAAGCACCGGACCAGCGCCGCTTGGCACTCGGAAAACATTTGCCGATATCGGTGCCACGGTAGCGGATAATTTCCGTCTATCCATGCCGAAGTACGGCACAAGCTTTTTACAGCAATTAAAAAGGAAGGGTGAATAACTTGAGTATCCAGCAGCAAACCAAAGAAGCAGTTCAATACATTCAGTCCAATATCTCTGTCGTCCCGTCGACCGGGCTCGTGCTCGGTTCCGGTCTTGGGGTCCTGGCCGATGAGATTAAAAGCCCAGTCGTCCTAAAATATGAAGACATCCCCGGCTTTCCTGTTTCTACGGTGGAGGGCCACGCGGGCCAGCTTGTATTCGGTGAGCTTGAAGGCATGCAGGTGGCGGCGATGCAGGGACGTTTTCATTACTATGAAGGGTATTCCCTCCAGGAAGTGACGTTTCCAATCCGCGTCATGAACGCACTCGGAGTCAAGCGGCTTCTTGTCACTAACGCTGCGGGCGGCGTGAACCATGACTTTGAACCGGGTGATTTAATGATTATTGATGATCACATCAACTGGCTCGGCGCTAACCCGCTCATCGGAGAAAACGATGCAGAGCTCGGTCCCCGTTTTCCGGATATGAGTTCAGCGTATTCGAAAGGACTCGCCAAAATTGCTGACGAGGCGGCGCTTTCGCTGAACATTCGTATTCAGCGCGGTACGTACATGGCAAATACCGGCCCGGCCTATGAAACCCCGGCAGAGGTACGAATGGCACGTGTGCTGGGGGCAGACGCCGTCGGTATGTCCACGGTACCGGAAGTGATCGTTGCCGTTCACGGGGGCATGGAAGTGCTCGGTATTTCCTGCATTTCAAACCTGGCTGCGGGCATACTTGACCAGCCGTTAAGCCACGATGAAGTCATGGATACCACATCAAAGGTCCAGGAAGATTTCTTGAGATTAATGAAAGAAACCCTTCGGCGGATCGCACGGGAGGATGCCTGAATGGATGCAGTAAAAATACAGGAAGCAAAGGATTATATCCAGTCGAAATACAGCGCAGCGCCTGGGGTCGGCATGATTCTTGGCTCCGGGCTCGGCGACCTGGCTGACGATATTGAAGCGGGCACCGTGATTCCGTATGAAGACATTCCGCATTTTCCTGTTTCTACGGTGGAAGGTCATGCCGGGCGTCTTGTACTCGGTGAGCTTGAAGGAAAAACAGTTGTAGCGATGCAGGGCCGTTTTCACTACTATGAAGGCTATTCGATGCAGGAGGTGACGTTCCCGGTCCGGGTAATGAAAGCGCTCGGCGCCGAGTTTTTATTTGTCACCAATGCGTGCGGGGGGATGCAGTCGTCGTTCCGGCCGGGAGACTTAATGGTTATTGAAGACCATATAAACTTTACCGGAACCAATCCGCTGATCGGACCGAACGACAGCGATCTCGGCCCTCGTTTTCCCGATATGAGCCAGGCGTATGATCCAGTACTCCGTGGTAAAGCGTTCCAGGCTGCTGAAACGCTTGAAATTGACTTGAAGCGTGGCGTCTACGGCGGCATCGGCGGCCCGAACTTTCTGAGCCGGGCAGAGTTAATTCTGCTTCGGAATGTCGGAGCTGATGTGGTGGGCATGTCCACGGTGCCGGAAGTAATTGTGGCCCAGCATGCCGGGCTGCGGGTTCTCGGTGTTTCGTGCATTACTGATATGGCCATCGGCGAAGAAATCGTCAGCATTTCCCACGAGGAAGTGATGGAGACGGCGGCTAAAACCAAACCGATTTTCATCTCTTTAATGAAAGAAATCGTTAAAAATACGTAATCAACAGTACTGTGTAAAGGGGCCATACTATGAGAATGGTGGATATTATTGCAAAGAAGCGTGACGGAAAAGAACTGAGTGAAGAAGAAATCCGTTGGTTTGTGGAGTCTTACAGCAACGGCGAGGTGCCGGATTACCAGGCATCGGCGTTTGCGATGGCGATTTACTTTCAGGATATGACCCAGAAGGAATCCGCCGCGCTCACTTACGCGATGGCAGAGTCCGGCGATCAGCTCGACCTGTCGGCGATCGAAGGGATCAAAGTGGACAAGCACTCCACCGGAGGCGTCGGCGACAAAACGACGCTGATAATCGGACCGATTGTAGCAGCATGCGGTGTTCCTGTAGCGAAGATGTCCGGACGCGGGCTCGGGCACACCGGCGGCACGATCGATAAGCTCGAAAGCTTCCGTGGATTTGAAACAGAGATTCCGAAGGAAGAGTTCGTCAATCTTGTTAATGAACACAAAATTGCTGTCGCAGGCCAGAGCGGCAATCTCACCCCGGCAGACAAAAAGTTGTATGCGCTCCGGGACGTGACAGCAACCGTAAACTCGATTCCGCTGATTGCAAGCTCGGTGATGAGTAAAAAAATCGCTGCCGGCGCAGATGCGATCGTGCTTGATGTAAAGGCAGGCTCGGGTGCCTTTATGAAAGAAGTAGAGGAAGCCAAGCGTCTGGCGGAAGCAATGGTGGAAATCGGCCAGTCCCTCGATCGTAAAACGATGGCGGTCATTTCCAATATGGATCAGCCGCTTGGCCGGACCGTCGGAAATGCACTCGAAGTAAAAGAAGCAATTGAAACACTGCAGGGCAACGGGCCGGAAGACCTTCACGAGCTGAGCGTCACGCTTTCTTCCTATATGCTTGTCGCCGGCGGCAAAGCCGACACGCTCGAGCAGGCAGAAAAAATGGTGCTTCAGGTGATTGAAAACGGGGACGCGCTTGAAAAAATGAAAGCATTTGTGAAAAATCAGCACGGTGACGCCTCCGCTGTGGATCACCCGGAGAGTCTTGCTGCTGCTGAGCACCGCGTAGAAGTGAAGGCGGACGCCTCCGGCTATGTGCACGGCATTGAAGCCGAAGAAATCGGCGTAAGTGCGATGCTTCTCGGAGCCGGACGGGCCACCAAGGACGATGTGCTTGATTACAGTGTAGGCATCGAACTGACGAAAAAAATCGGTGACCCTGTACAAAAAGGCGATACTATTGCGATCATGCATGTAAATGCTCAGGATAGCGCTGAAAGTGCCAGGAAAATTTCCGAAGCCTTTACGATTGCAGAAGCTGCAGTCGAAAAACCAGTCCTCATTTATGAAACCGTGCATTAATTGCGCGGTTTCTTTACTTGCATAAAGCTTTTGTCTTTTTCAGAAGCGTGCTAAAATAAACGAACTAGGAGGAGCAACGAAGGAGAGAATAATATGCAGCTTCATGGAACGCACCATATAAATGAACACGGCCACCTGGAGATTGGCGGGGTGGATACCGTTAACATAAAGCAGGAGTACGGAAGCCCGGTTTACGTCTACGACGTCGCTTTAATGCGTGAGCGGGCCCGGGGGTTTCAGCAGGCTTTTGAAGATAACGGGATGACGTACCAGGTTGCCTATGCGAGCAAGGCATTCAGCTGCGTCGCAATGTCACAGCTGGCGAAAGAAATGGGGCTCAGTCTGGATGTGGTTTCCGGAGGAGAGCTGATGACGGCATCAAAAGCCGGTTTTCCGATGGAAAAAGTTCATTTTCACGGTAACAATAAAAGCGAGGCAGAAATCGCCCTTGCCATTGAGCTTGGCATTGGCTGCTTTGTGATTGATAATTTTCATGAAATTCAATTGATTGAGCAGCAGGCGGCTAGGCAGCAGACATATGTGGAAGCGTTGATCCGGACGACTCCAGGCATCGAGGCGCACACACATGAATACATTTCCACCGGCCAGGAGGATTCAAAGTTCGGCTTTGACCTGACATCCGGACAGGCAGACCAGGCTATTTACCGCCTGCAGCAGAGTCTGTCCATCAACATTAAAGGCGTGCATTGCCATATCGGTTCGCAGATTTTTGAAACGAGCGGCTTTACTATGGCTATCAAAAAATTGTTTGACCAGTTTGTGCACTGGCAGGAGCATCTGCAGTTCACGCCGGAGGTGCTGAACTGCGGCGGTGGTTTTGGAATCCGCTATGTGGAAGGGGACGAACCACTCGCGCCGGAACAGTACGTCCAGGATATGATCCAGTCGGTCAAACAGGAAGCGCTCCGTACCGGCATGGACGTGCCGGAAATTTGGATTGAGCCAGGACGGTCCATCAGCGGCGATGCCGGCACGACGTTATATGACGTAGGATCGAAAAAAGATATTCCCGGCGTCCGCCGGTACATTTCGGTGGACGGCGGCATGTCCGACAATATCCGTCCGGCACTGTACCAGGCGGAGTACGAGGGGATTCTTGCCAATCGCGGCCATGAAAAAGCCGATGACACGTTTTCGGTCGCCGGCAAGCTCTGTGAGAGCGGCGATATGCTGATTTGGAATCTGCCGCTTCCGGAAGTGAAAACCAATGATACGCTGGCGGTTTTCTGTACGGGAGCCTACGGGTACTCCATGGCCAACAATTACAACCGCCTCCCGCGTCCGCCGGTCGTTTTCGCCGAAGACGGGGAATCGCACCTGGTAGTCCGCGGGGAAACGTACGAAGATATTCTTCAGTACGATCTTTCCTATGCGCCAGCAAAGGCAAAAACCAAATAAAAAGGGGTAGAGAGAAATGAAAAAAGGTAAAATCGCATTTGAAAATGGAGAAACAGTAACGTTGGAATTTTTCCCGGAGGACGCACCGGGCACAGTGAAAAACTTTGAAAGTCTGGCGAATGACGGCTTCTATGATGGCCTTACGTTCCACCGCGTCATCCCAGGCTTTGTTGCCCAGGGCGGATGCCCGAACAACCGCGGGGACGGCGGCCCAGGATATACGATCCCGTGTGAAACGGACGGGAACCCGCGCACCCACGAAAGAGGCTATCTGTCGATGGCGCACGCTGGAAAAGACACCGGCGGCAGCCAGTTCTTTATTCTGTTTGACCAGCAGCCGCACCTGAACGGCGTGCATACGGTATTTGGCCGTGTGACAGATAACATGGACCAGGTGGACCGTATCCAGGCGCAGGACGTAATGAAGGAAGTGCGGGTCTGGGACGAAGCATAAGCTGAATCTTTTGACGGATATATAAGAAAGTAATAAAATGTATTTTAACTTCATACGGTACGTTGATTGCAATCAACATCCTTCGGGGTCGGGTGAAAGTCCCAACCGACGGTGATAAAGCGAATGCTTTTCAGTCCGTGACCCGGTAAGCGCTGCAGGCGTGGACGGTGGATTCAGTGTAAGTCTGAAGCCGACAGTAACAGTCTGGATGGGAGAAGGAAAACCGTATTCGAAAAAATTCTGTTTTTCTGTCTGCAGCCGCAATGGCCGCTGAAGAGAACTGGAATATTATTTTGGATACGTATGTATAAAAGCCCCCGGATGTTCATTCGGGGGCTTTTTTTATTTCTTAATTAATAAAAACAAGTAAAAAATAAAGGAGGTCCGGCCATATGGATCATACTTGGATGCACACAGCACTTGAACTGGCACGCTCGACAGAAGGGCAGACTTACCCGAATCCAATGGTCGGTGCCGTTGTCGTTAAAAATGGCAGAATCGTGGGAATGGGGGCGCACCTTCGCTCTGGTGAAGCACATGCAGAAGTCCATGCGCTCGCGATGGCAGGAGACGAAGCAGAAGGAGCGTCGATCTACGTCACTCTCGAGCCCTGCAGCCATTACGGCCGCACGCCGCCGTGTGCCAAACAGATTATTGAAGCGGGCATTGCAAAAGTGGTAGTGGCAGCGTCAGACCCGAATCCGCTTGTAGCCGGCAAAGGCATACAGATGATGGAGGAAGCAGGCCTTGAAGTGGTGACCGGAGTGGGTGAGGAAGAAGCGGCATATTTAAACCGGAAATTTTTTCATTTTATTAAAACCGGACGCCCTTACGTGACGGCTAAAACAGCTTCTTCCCTTGACGGAAAGACTGCTACGGCCACAGGCGAAAGCCAGTGGATTACCGGAAAACCAGCCCGGGAGGACGTCCACCGGGAGAGACGCCGGTGCGATGGCATATTAGTCGGCATCGGAACTGTGCTGAGCGATGATCCGTCCCTTACGGCCCGGGTCCCGGAAACCGGAGTGACGCCGGCACGGATAGTACTTGACAGTGAGCTCCAGATGCCGGAAAACAGCCGGATGCTGAAAGACGACGCAGCTCCGGTCTACGTTTTGACGAACGGGCCGGCTGATGCTCAAAGGCAGCGCCGCCTGGAAGAAGCGGGGGCTGAAGTAGTTCCAGTCGCTTCCGGCGTGAAAAATATCTCCGCGGTGCTGGATGTGCTCGGAGAAAAGAAAATCGTTTCATTGTTTGTGGAAGGAGGGGCCGGCGTTCTCGGCTCTTTCCTGGAAGCTGAAGTGATTCAGGAATATTTAATGTATGTAGCGCCGATTGTGATTGGCGGGGAAAATGCACCCGGAGTATATCAGGGAAGCGGTGTTTCAGCGCTACAGAAAGCCAGGGCATTTTCATTGATGAAGGAAGAGACATTCGGGCAGGACCGAAAATATATACTGCAGGCCGGGGAGTGAAAGCATGTTTACGGGAATTGTAGAAGCGACAGGAACAGTGTCAAAAATGACGCATCAGGAAAATTTAATTCAGCTGGAGCTTGAGAGTGATCTGGATATGGATAGTATTCAAATTGGCGACAGCATCGCGGTAAATGGCATCTGCCTGACGGCGACGGCTAAAAACGGCCGGTGCGTCTACGTGGACGTGATGGCTGAAACGCTCAAGCATACGAGCCTGAAATACATGGAAGAAGGCACACGCGTAAACCTGGAGCTTGCGATGCAGGCCGGAGGACGATTTGGCGGGCATTTTGTCCAGGGACATGTGGATGCCACAGGAACCATTGCTTCCATTGAAGAGGAAGAAAACATGATTTACGTGCATGTACAGACACCAAAGGATCAGCTCCGCTACATGACCAATAAAGGATCGGTCACGGTCGATGGTATCAGCCTGACGATTTTCGGAGTGGACGATGAAAAAGAAACGTTTACCCTGTCGATTATTCCGCATACGTGGCAGGTAACCAACCTGGCAGAAAAACAGGCCGGCGATCTGGTTAATATTGAATGTGACATGCTTGCCAAATATACAGAACGTTTGTTGACTGTAGATAAATAAAACCTTTGCAAAGAAAGTAGGAACGATACCATGGAGGAACGACGCTGGTTTGACCCCATTGAAGAAGCGTTAGATGAACTGAGAAACGGGCAGGTTGTGATCGTCTGTGATGACGAAGACCGGGAAAACGAAGGAGATTTCGTCGCCCTGTCGGAAAACATTGATGCCCAGACAATTAACTTTATGATTACGCATGGCCGCGGGCTCGTCTGCACGCCGATTACAGAAGAGCAGGCCGGGCGTCTGCAGCTTCAGCCGATGGCTGATCAAAATACTGATCCGCACGGCACTGCTTTTACGGTGAGCGTCGACCATGTGTCGTCCAAAACTGGTATCAGTGCTTCCGAGCGGGCGCTGACAATTCAGCATCTTGCCAATCAGACCGCAGAACCGGGAGACTTTCAGCGTCCGGGCCATGTGTTTCCACTTATTGCAAAAGAAGGCGGAGTGCTGCAGCGGGCCGGTCATACAGAAGCCGCGATTGACCTTGCACGCCTGTCCGGAAAAACATCGTCAGGGACGATTTGTGAAATCACGAGAGAAGACGGGGAAATGGCCCGGGTGCCGGAGCTGCGCGAAATCGCTGACCGGTTCGGGTTGAAAATGGTAACGATCAAAGACTTAATCAGCTACCGCCGCCACCGCGAAAAACTCGTGAAGCGGGAGGCGGATACGAGCCTTCCAACCGAATTTGGTGACTTCCGTGCGCTCGGTTTCACTTCATCCATTGATGGGAAAGAGATGATGGCGCTTGTGAAAGGAAAGATCGATCCCGAGGAAGAAACACTGGTCCGGGTCCATTCGGAATGTCTGACCGGAGACGTCTTCGGTTCCAAGCGTTGTGACTGCGGGCCGCAGCTGCAGGCAGCGCTGATGCAGATCGAAAAAGAGGGCAAAGGCGTACTGCTTTATATGCGCCAGGAAGGACGCGGCATTGGCCTGATCAATAAATTAAAAGCGTATGAGTTGCAGGAAGCGGGCTACGATACGGTGGAAGCAAACAAAAAGCTCGGCTTTCCGGATGATCTGCGTGAATACGGGATTGGTGCCCAGGTGCTCCGCGACATCGGCGTAGGGAAAATGAAGCTGCTCACCAACAACCCGCGGAAAATAACGGGCATTTCCGGCTACGGCCTTGAAGTAACGCAGCGCATTGCGATACAGCTGCCGCTGCAGGAGGAAAACGAGAAATATATGCGTACGAAGTTCCAAAAACTAGGACACATGCTTCATTTTTAGGAGGAAAATAAAATGACAACTACTATTGAGGGCAACGTAAACGGCAGTGGACAAAAAATAGCGATCGTCGTAGCACGTTTTAATGAATTTATTAACAAACAGCTGCTTGAAGGAGCGGAAAGCACGCTGATCCGCAGTGGGGTGAAGGAAGAAGATATAGACGTTATCTGGGTGCCCGGGGCATTTGAAATCCCTTTTGCCGCCCAGCAGGCAGCCAAAACGAAAAAATACGACGCGATTGTGGCAATCGGTACCGTTATCCGCGGCGCAACTCCGCACTTTGACTATGTATGCAGCGAATCCGCCAAAGGAGTCGCGAATGTATCCCTTCAGGAAGAGCTTCCGGTTATTAACGGCATCATCACGGTGGAATCCATTGAACAGGCGATTGAACGGGCCGGTACAAAAGCCGGGAACAAAGGATCCGAGGCAGCTATGGGAGCGGTGGAAATGGCCAGTCTTGCAAAAAAAATCCGCATGGAGTAAAATAAATCACACGGTTCAGAGCCGTGTGATTTTGGTTTGAGTGATTACACGTGCATGAGCGGTGATGAGCGGCTTTCAGTTATAATTACCTATATTCCTCTTGCATTTCTGTCCAAAAGCGTGTATGGTCAATGGTGAATTTGGATACTGGTTTGCGTAAATTATGGAAATGAAGACAAATTTGTCTGAAATTCTGATCACAAAGAGGGATAATTGGTTATGTTGATTAAGTATAAACAATCCTACAAAAAAATAGCGATGGGGCTTCTTTCATACATGCCGGAAGAAAAAGATGTAAAAAAGCTCCAGGAAACGGTCCAGCAATATGAAGAAACAGAGGACTGGCAGCTGTTTATGTGGAAGGAAGACGATGATATTGTCGGAGTCGTCGGTCTGCGTTACACCGATAACGGAGAGGCAGAGCTTCACCATGTATGCGTGAATCCATCCTACCGGGACGAAGGCATCGGAAAGAAAATGGTGCAGGCCGTCCGAGGCCGTCTCGATCGGGACCTGGTCGCCAGCAAGGAAACGGTTCAGTTCCTGCAGGTGTGCGATGAACATCAAAAAGATATTCTGGAAAATGAAGTGAACTAATACCCACCCGCCGGTGTACGGCGGGTTTTTTAATGGAAATACGGAGAATGGATATATTAAAGACCGCGGCTTCGGCGCTGCTTATCCCGGATGCGGAGCTGCTTGTCGCGTTCATGAACAATATCGGTGCGGTCACGGAGCACGTGTTTGTGGACGAGGTCCGTATCCTCAAGCGGGGAGGCCTGCAGCCAGGGCGTCTTTTTTTGTTCACATAGACGGATGCACTGGGCTTCGAGACCGGGATCGGTAATCGGCAGGTTTATATCCCGGAACGGTTCTCCGAGATGGTCGAGCTGCTCCTGGATAATCTGCAGGAGCCTGTCAGCGTCGAGTCCGAGCGCCTGCAGACGGTCAGGCAGCGGCCCGAGAATCACGCCGGCGTTTTTCAGGCATTTGGAAGCACCGGTAAGATTTCCCCTCCGCTCGTGGTACAGACCAACAGCGATCTGAATCAGGCCGGGCCATACAGGATCGCGTTCTGCGGAAGGAGCCTCTTTCCAGTGATCTTCGAGTATTTCGTGGCATTCAAAGTAGTCGCGGGTGCTGTGGAACTCGACAAGAAATAGAATATAGGCGTCCGGATACATACGGCAATTTCTCCTTTCAAAAATCATTGATAGCACTGATTGTATCAAAAACAGCCAGGGAAAACGCATGCCCTGCCTACAGCGGATATGATATACTTGCAACAGCACTCAACAAGTGATGAAGGATGGGAACTATGTCCGAGCAGTATAAAGTAAAAATTGATCAATTTGAAGGTCCGCTTGATGTGCTGCTTCATTTTGTCCAGCAGGCGGAGATGGATATCCAGGATATTCCTCTGGCTGCCATTACGGATCAGTATTTGCAATACGTACGGACCATGCAGGAGCTTGAGCTTGATGTGGCGGGGGAGTACCTCGTGATGGCGGCTACGCTTTTGCAGATCAAAAGCCAGACCTTGCTGCCTGTGACACCTGATGAAGAGGCCTGGGTTGAGGAAGAAGACCCGAAAGAACAGCT
The DNA here is from genome assembly GCF_900106595.1 of Marinococcus luteus. Classification (GTDB taxonomy): domain Bacteria; phylum Bacillota; class Bacilli; order Bacillales; family Marinococcaceae; genus Marinococcus; species Marinococcus luteus. The sequence continues at coordinate 704,328 of NZ_FNNC01000001.1, read as the reverse complement.
GATCGAGCAGCTTGAAGAATACAAGCGCTATAAAGAAGCAGCCGGGAAACTGCAGCAAAAAGAACAGGAACAACAGCAGGTGTACAAAAAACCGCTCAGTGAATGGTTCACCCAGGAAGAAAAGGAAGAAAGTCTTCCGGAGGGGCTGACGGTGTATGACATGGTGGCGGCATTCCAGAAAATGAAAGAGCGGGCGAAAAACGCCCATCCTCCCCAGGCCACTGTCCGGACGGATGAATATTCGGTGGAAGACCGGATGACAGAGGTAATGGGAGAGCTCGAACGGCTCGATGCCTGTTCGTTTTACCAGCTGTTTGAAGAAACGAGATCCAAACCACAGATGGTGGTAACATTTCTTGCTCTGCTCGAACTGATGAAACAAAAGCAGATTCGCTGCGAGCAGGCGCACAATTTTGATGATATAACGATTCAACTGGCAGAAAAGGTGAAGGTATGAAACGGGAAAAAACGATTGAGGGGATGCTGGAATCGCTGCTGTATATTAGCGGGGATGAAGGCCTGGAGGCAGAACAGGCTGCCAGAGCGCTCGGTATAGAAACAGAGACTGCACGCGAACACTTAATCTCCTTAAAGAATGCCTGGGCGGAGCGGGAAGGCGGCCTGCAGATTACCCAGGCGGAAAATACATTTTTCTTCGCGACGGTGCCCGAGGCGGCGGAAGCGATTGAGCAGTTCAGTGAGCAGCAGAACCGGCAGACACTCAGCCAGGCAGCGCTGGAGACACTTGCCATTATTGCTTACAATCAGCCGGTGCTGCGGGCGGACATCGATCAGGTGCGCGGAGTAAAATCGGACCGTGCGCTGCAGACCCTGCTCTCCAAAGGACTCGTCAAAGAATTTGAGCGTACACAGAAGCCGGGGAGGCCGATGTCTTTTGTAACGTCCACCCGCTTTTTAGAGTATTTTGGACTTGAAACCCTGGAAGAACTGCCGCCGCTCGAGGATGAAGAACAGCCGGAACAGGCGGATCTGTTTTTCCGGGAACTGTATCAAGATGAAGAATAAGTGAAAAGCGCTGATAAGCGCTCTGCTTCCTGGTACAGTGACTTAGTGGCGGCGTGGACAGTTTCCCAACTGTCAGCGCCGTTTTGTGCGTTTGACACAAATACGGCTTTCCCGCCGCTCGCGCCGGTTTTCCAGTACGACTCAAGGTACAGGCGGTAGCGCTGAAAAAATTGCCTCAGTTCGTCTGCTTTGCCGGAGGAAAAGACGGTGTGCAGCTGTTCTTCCGGGGAATACAGAGCGAGTTCGGACTCCCGGGCAGCCCGGGGGTGAGGCGCATTGAACTGCCGGAAGAGAGCATCTTTAACCGTCATAAACCTGATGTAGATGTCCTGCTCGACGGAGGCAGTATAAGCTTGTGTCCGGATGGTTTCCGCCTCGGTTTCGAGTTGGTTTACGCGCTGGTACACGTGCTGCAGCCGCCTGTTTGTACGGTGGGTGCGGACAGCGGACCAGGCGGTTATCCCGGCAAGCAGCAGCAGAGCTGCATAAAGAATCAAAAAATGAAATGTCATGTGGAACGCTCCTTTCTCCGTATTGTAGCGGAAGCAGGACGAAAATAAAATAAGCAGAAAAAATGGATGAGGAGGCCTATCTATGGAAAGATTACAAAAAGTGATTGCCCAGGCCGGCATCACTTCAAGAAGAAAAGCAGAAGACTATATTACGGACGGCCGGGTGAAGGTGAACGGCAAAACAGTCAAAGAGCTCGGCAGTAAGGTCGGTATCAATGACCAGGTGGAAGTGGACGGCATTCCACTTACGAAGGAAGAACCGGTCTATTATTTGCTATACAAGCCGAAGCAGGTTATTTCTGCGGTGGCGGATGATAAAAACCGCAAAGTGGTCACCGATTTCTTTCCCGAAGTAAAGGCACGTATTTTTCCCGTCGGCCGGCTGGATTATGACACTTCCGGACTGCTGCTTTTAACTAATGACGGCGAGTTCGCCAATAAAATGATGCACCCAAAAAGCAACGTCAAAAAGACGTATATCGCGAAGGTGACGGGAAAACCGTCAGCAGAGAAACTGCAGCTTCTCCGTCACGGTATTGAGCTTGACGGCGTGAAAACGGCCCCTGCGAAAGTGAATGTTAAATCTTCCAATAAAAAAGGCAACAGTTCAATTATTGAAATTGTGATTCATGAAGGAAGAAATCACCAGATCCGCCGCATGTTCGAAAAGATCGGCCACCCGGTGGAAAAGCTGAAGCGCGAGCAGTACGCCATGCTCGATCTGCTCGGAATGAATCCCGGAGAAACCCGGCCGCTGAAGCCAAAGGAAGTTAAACAGCTCAAGGATCTGGCCTAAAAGTTCATCAATGTTTCAGACCTGCCGCTTTGAATCTTGGTCTGGCGGCGGGTAAAATGAATGCATAAGCTTTTTAGACAGGAGAGGATTTCATGGACCAGCAGACAACAATATTAGTCGTAGACGATGAAGCCCGGATCCGCCGGCTGATCCGAATGTATTTGGAGCGCGAAGATTTTTTGATTGAAGAAGCGGAAAACGGTGAGGACGCTCTTGCGATGGCCCTCGAAAAGGATTACGACGTTATTCTGCTTGATTTAATGCTGCCCGGCATGGACGGCGAGGAAGTATGTGAACAGCTGCGTGAAACCAAAGCGACTCCGGTCATTATGCTGACAGCCAAAGGAGAGGAATCCAACAGAGTACAGGGGTTTGAAGTAGGGGCGGATGACTACATTGTCAAGCCTTTCAGCCCGCGAGAAGTAACGCTGCGCGTAAAAGCACTGCTCCGGCGTTCCTCCTCCACTAAATACATGAAGCCGGAGGCATCTGCCAACGAAGTGCTGGTTTTCCCTCATTTAACGATTGATAACGATGCCCACCGGGTGACGGTGGACAATAAAATCATCGGCCTGACGCCGAAAGAGTACGAGCTGCTGCTGTATCTGGCCCAGTCACCGGACAAAGTATTCTCCCGGGAGCAGCTTTTGAAGGACGTATGGAAATATGATTTTTTTGGGGATCTCCGGACGGTGGACACGCACGTAAAGCGCCTGCGTGAAAAGCTGAATAAGGTTTCTGAAGACGCAGCGGACATGATCTCAACAGTCTGGGGCGTCGGTTATAAATTCGAGGTGGAACAAAAGCAATGATCTGGCGCAGCGTCGTCGGAAAACTCTGGCTGACTATACTGGGTCTGTTAACGGTAGTCCTGTTAATTCTTACCATCCTGCTGCTCCAGTTTTTCGAGCAGTTTAATATTTCGGAAGCAGAAAACCAGTTAACCAACAATGCTGAGATCATAGCCACATCGCTGCAGGAAGAAAATACCCTGGAGAGTTCGCAGCCGGTCATCGATCAAATTGCCGGCACGTACAATTCTGAAGTGATGGTATTTATCGATGGATCCCTGTGGTACGGCTCAGGGGGCGGGGACGGTTTGGCTGCCTCTGATATTCAGAATAGTAATGAACTCGGCCGGGTGGCCGGAGAGCGGGAGCAGGTAACGGTTCACGACACCTTTTCCATGGATGGCGGCGAAAACGAAATTTTTGCTGTCGGCGAGCCGTTTACAACTAATGACGGCCGTGAAGGGGAAGTGTATGTGTACCAGTCGCTCTCAGTCATTGAAGAGACCACCGGGGAAACAAAGCAGATAATTCTGCTTTCAGCCGGTATTGCAATTATTTTAACGACCGTTTTTGCTTTTTTTCTGAGTACCCGTATTACGGCACCGCTCCGGAAAATGCGTGAGCTTGCCCTCAATGTGCTGAAGGGGGATTTCGACTCCAAAGTGCCGGTAGTCAGTAATGACGAGATTGGTCAGCTGGGCAACGCATTTAACCGGATGCGCCGGGAGCTGTCGTATAACCTTACAGCGTTAAATCAGGAAAAAGAACAGCTGAGCCGCATTCTGCACAGCATGGCTGATGGTGTCATCACGTTTGACCGGGGAGGGACTATGGTGCTGACCAATCCCCCGGCGGATTACTTTATCCGTTTGAACCGGCTCGAGGATAAACAGGAAGCAAGCTCGCTTCCGGCCGAGGTTACCAGCCTGTTTGAAAAAGCGGTGGAGACAGAAATGGAGCAGCTTGATGAGTTCGAGGTGCAGGGCCGAAGCTTTGCGGTGCTGGTCACCCCGCTTTACGGCAACGAAGACGTGCGCGGGGCGGTAGCTGTAGTCAGGGATATGACAGAAGAACGCCGGCACGATAAGCTGCGTAAGGACTTTATCGCCAACGTATCCCACGAACTGCGGACACCAATCAGTATGCTTCAGGGGTACAGTGAAGCCATCGTGGATGATATTGCAGCGACGGAGGAAGAAAAGAAAGAGATCGGCCGCATCATTTACGATGAATCGCTGCGTATGGGGCGTCTGGTGAATGAGCTGCTTGACCTTGCCAGGATGGAAGCCGGCTATCTGAAGCTCGAAAAAGAAGAGGAGGAAGTCGCATCCTTTTTTCAACGGGTGGAGCGGAAGTTCCAGGGCCTTGCTGATGAATCTGAGGTGCAGCTCGTTCTGGATCTGCATGCTCCGGAGAAATACGCCTATATCGATGTTGACCGGGTAGAGCAGATTCTCACAAACTTGGTCCATAACGCGATTCGTCATACCGAATCGGGAGGCTCCATTACCATAAGGGCTGTGAACGGGGAATCGCTGCATATGGAAGTCAGCGACACAGGCAGCGGTATCTCGAAAGAGGACCTGCCGTATGTATTTGAACGTTTTTATAAAGCAGACAAAGCAAGGACGCGGGGCAAGGGAGGCACCGGGCTCGGACTTGCCATTGTTAAAAATATTGTCGATGCCCATCACGGGGCTATTGCAGCAGAAAGTGAGCCTGGCGAGGGAACGACGTTTTATATTGATCTGCCGAATAAGTAAAGCCCAGAGGAGCGGTTCAGCATGAAAGCTTGGTACGAAGAGCACTTTCAGGAAGACTATTTACGAGTTTACGATCACCGTGATGAAACAAAGGCGGCCAGTGAATTGAACACGATTATGGAAAAAATCCCGCTGACGCCCGGGGCCAAGGCTATTGATCTTTGCTGTGGAAACGGACGTCATGCCCGCTGGTTGGCGAGAAAAGGTGTGGACGTTACCGGCATCGATCTCTCGCCGGCGCTGCTGAAAAAAGCAATTGAACTGACGAACGGCCTGCCGGTGCAATACCAGCGGGGCGACATCCGCAACGTACAGATCCGGAAAGAATACGATTTGGCGTTTAATTTGTTTACAAGCTTTGGCTACTTTCCGGACGATGAAGAAAATGAGTTAATATTCCAGCAGGCGGCCTCTGCGTTAAAGCCGGGCGGATGGTTTGTTTTTGATTATTTGAACCCGGAGTATATTAAGCAGCATATTGTTCCCCGGGATGAAACGGTGAAGGATGGACTGAAAATTTATCAGGAGCGGAGCATTCAGGATGAATTTGTTGTAAAACGCATCAGTATAGTAGAAGGGGACTCCACCAGAAGGTACATGGAAAAAGTAAAAATGTATCAGGAAAACCAGCTGCGCAGCATGATGGAAGCGCACGGACTGCAGATTCACGCTTTTTACGGTGATTACGATGCGTCTCCCTTTCAACTAGAAACTTCCCCGAGGCAGATATTTATCGCCCAGCTTGCAGAACAATAAGCAGGAAGGAAGAACATGAATGAAATTTAAAGCACTGATGATAATACCGGCAGCAGGTGCGCTTGCTGCCTGTGGCACTGATGGAGAAAGCGGGGATGGAAGCAGTAATGAAAACACGGAAGCCATTGAAGTTACGGATGCTTCCGGAGAGAAAGTTACGCTCGACGAGGCGCCTGAAGATATTGTCAGTCTGATACCGAGCAATACAGAAATAGTTTATGAGCTGGGAGCGCTCGACCGGATCGAAGCAAGGACCGATGCAGATACATATCCGGAGGAAGTTACAGATATCGAAAGTGTCGGTTCGGGCCTTGAACCAAATATCGAGGAGATTATTGCCATGGATCCGGATGTGGTACTTGCCCACGCCTCCTCCGGCATTGAAGACTCTCTTTCCCAGGTGGAGGAAGCGGGAATTCCGGTAGTTACCGTGCCGGACGCGCAGTCATTTGACGCTGTATATGACAGCATCGAATTGATTGGCAGTACTATCGGAGAGGAAAAGGAAGCCGCTGAAGTTATCGATGGAATGAAAGAAGATGTATCAGACGTAAAGGAAGCCACCGAAGAAGCAGATGCGGACCGGCAGGTGTATGTGGAAGCAGGGGCCTCCCCTGATCTGTATACCGCAGGAAGCGGCACGTTTATTGATGAAATGCTCGCGGCTGTGCATGCAGAGAACGCTGCCGGCGAATTGGAAGGATGGTCGATGGTGAGCGAAGAAGAAATCATTGATGCTTCCCCGGATATCATTTTAACGACGTATCCGACAGAAGAGGAGCCGCTTGAAACGATTGCTTCAAGAGAAGGCTGGGGTACTTTGCCTGCAGTGGAAAATGAAGAAGTATACGCATTGAGCAGCGATAAAGTGAGCCGTCCGGGTCCGCGTCTTACTGAAGGGCTCGAAGAAATGGCAGAAAGAATTCATCCGGATGCGATGGCTGAAAGATAATTACACAAGTGCCTATCTCCTGATGCTCGCCGCGTTTACCGGCGTACTGCTTCTCGCCGTTTCCGCCGGGAGCGTAGCAGTGCCTTTGTCTGTAAGCATCAAAGCGGTACTGCTCCAGATCTTTCCGTTTCTTCCTCTCTCACTTGAAACAGAGGCCGGCGCTGCAGCGATTATTCAGGAGGTGCGGCTGCCGCGCGTACTCCTGGCGTCCGCAGTAGGAGGGGCGCTGGGGCTTGCAGGGGCTGTTTTTCAGGGGCTGCTGCGAAACCCGCTTGCCGATCCTTATACGCTCGGCGTTTCCTCAGGATCTTCGCTCGGCGCGGTTGCCGTATTGTATTTCGGATGGCAGATACCTCTGCTCGGTGGGTTCACCCTGCCGGCAGTCAGCATCATCTGCGGTTTTTTAACGCTTGCTGTTCTGCTTCTTTTTGTTTATTCCGTGGAACGGGCAGTACGCACTGAAACGATGATTCTTGCAGGTATTATCATCACCGCATTTCTCAGTGCGTTTATGTCGCTGTTGATTGCATTCAGCGGAGAAGAACTCCGGCAGATTATTCAGTGGCTGCTTGGCAGCGTGAGCCGCAGAGGATGGGATTATTTTCAGCTGATCGTTCCGTGTCTGCTTGCAGGAGTGCTGCTTCTGCTTCCGCAGGCCCGCGCGCTCAACGCATTTGCATTTGGCGAAGACAGTGCTTCCTCGGTAGGGGTGAATGTACCGAGGACAAGGCTGCTGCTTCTAATCGGCGCATCAGTACTAACAGGAGGAGCGGTCGCTGTTTCAGGTACCATTGGCTTTGTAGGGCTCGTGATTCCGCATATGATACGTCTGCTGTGGGGGCCGGATCATAAGCATCTGCTGCCGTTGTCTTTTGGCGGCGGGGCAGTGTTTTTAATGCTTGCGGATTTGATCGCGCGCACGGCCGCAGCTCCGGCAGAGGTGCCGGTCGGGGTGATTACGGCTCTGGCCGGAGCGCCTGTATTTGCTCTGCTTTTATTTTATCAGCGAAGAAGGCGGTGGCAGTAAATGGCGGAAGTCCAAGTCGAAAACGTAACTGCCGGCTACGGGAAGAGCAGTACGGTCGTTGAGCGGGTCTCCTTTAACGTTGAGGCCGGGGAGATGATTGGCATTGTGGGGCCGAACGGCAGCGGAAAGTCGACACTGCTCCGTGTGATGGCCGGTCTGCATGAGGTCTCGTCCGGGAGCGTTCGGTATAAAAACAAACCTCTGAGCTCGTTCACTTCTTCGGAACGGGCTAAGACTGTCGCTTACCTGCCGCAGTTTGACGAACTGACAGCCGCCTATTCGGCCCGCCAGGTCGTAGAGATGGGAAGGTATGCCTATCAAAAAAGCCTGTGGCCGGCAGCGAACAATAAAGAAGATGAACAGGTTATTCAAAACGCGATGCAGCAGATGCACGTATGGTTCAAAAGATTCCATTCGTTCCACGCTTTAAGCGGTGGGGAAAAACAGCGGGTACTGCTTGCAAGACTGCTGGCACAGCAGCCGGAGTGTCTGCTGCTCGATGAGCCGACTAACCACCTGGACATACACTATCGGATTGAATTGTTAAACTACATTCGCAGCTGGGCTTCGGAACAAAACCGGGCTGTGGTAGTCGTAATGCACGATATTCAGGCGGCTGCTCTATACTGCGACCGGGTGCTGATGCTCTCAGAGGGCAGAACAGAAGCGTTTGATGAACCAACGGCTGTTTTTACCGAACGCCGTCTGTCGGAAGTGTACCAGGCCGATATTAATATCAGCCTGCAGCATGAAATAAAAGCACCAGCCGTTCACTGGCGCCCGCCGCAGCCGGAAAATCATGGTCCGGACGCACCGCTTTCATGGTCGGAAACAGCGTATCAAATCGAAGCAGCCTCAAATGCAGCTTTAAATGTATACGCTCCTTCGTTAAAAAAGCTGGTTTATGGATCGGTGCTTTCAGTGGATAAAATAAACGGTGCTGTACGTATTTTTGATGACGGACGGCCGGCTCATACCATCCAATTTTCCCCGGATATGCGTGTATGGAGAAAAAGCACAGGCAGCCGGGAGGCTGTTTTTGGATCCGGGAGGTCATGCTTTTTGTGGATCCACATGGCCGCAGGCTGGCCGTCCCAGGAGGTTTCAGCCTTACAGCTGTACATACAAAGAAAAGCATTCGAATGGATGCATGACCGCGGGTGTACCGGTCTTTCGCACGGGGCGCTCAACGAGATTATGGTCACAGCACCGGTGAAAAAGAATGAAGCATTTTCGGAAGAACAGTTACATTGGCACTACCTTCACATCGGAGAATTGATAGAATCATTGTTAGATGACTACAATTCGGCTTCCGGACAGAAAGGGTGAAAAACATGAAGCTGTATACCAAACAGGGAGACCACGGAGATACCTCCGTAGTAGGCGGAAAAAGAAACAAAGGTGATGCGAGAATTGAAGCGTTTGGAACCTTTGAAGAAGTAAACGCATTGATTGGCAAGGCGCAGCTGATAGCAGCGGAGGAAAAAAGCGGGTCAGATCTGCAAAAGGATCTTGAGCGTATTCAGCATGAATTATTTGACTGTGGCAGTGATACAGCTGACATCCGCCCGGAAGCAGTAAAGAAAGTCACAGCTTCGACTGTGGAATGGCTCGAACACCGGATTGATCAATACACGAAGGAAGCCCCGGCGCTGAAAAAATTTATTCTTCCAGGAGGGACGGCGCTGGCAGCAGAGCTTCACCTTGCCCGAACCGTCTGCCGGCGGGCGGAGAGGGAACTTGTTCGGGCAGGCGAAACCGAAGACGTGCCCGCCCCGGTGCTTATGTATATGAACCGTCTGTCGGATTACCTGTTCAGTGCCGCGAGAATTGCGAACAGCCGTGCGGGCACAGCGGACGTTGAATACGAACGAAGTGCAGAAGTATTTACTACTGAGCAGGAGAGGAAAAACAAAAAATGAAGCAGCTTCCGGCACAGACTATTCAAACACAGCTGAGTGGTGAAGATGTTTTCATTGACGTGGGACTGCTTCGCTGGCTGAATGAGCAGAGCGGGCCAGTAGAACGGGACAGCTGGCTGCTTTCTGCATGTTTGTTTTTTCTGACCCGCCTGAGGGTGCATGGACGTATCCGCCTTGATGAAGACGGGCATATCCACCGGCGCTTCTGGAAAGTCATGGAGAAATCGCTGAAATTGGAGAAGCACGGCAAGCATACAAAAACAAAACATATTTTCATTTACTGCTTTTTAGAGCAGATGGCCATGCAGAAGCAGTGGATTCAAAAAGACGGGGAGCATGCATTTATTACCCGAAACGGCGGTGCTTTTTTGAACGAAACCCGGGAAAAACAGCTTAACGAGCTGCTCGGCTATTTGTGGCCAAAATCATAAAAATGGTAAAAACGGCGGGCCTGGGGCTCGTCGTTTTTGATATCAGTAAAAGAATTTAAATTGTAATTTTCAATAAAACTGGATATATTAAAGGCAGCTTGAAGTGATTCACAGTTAATGCAGCGGAGCAGTACACATGAGCTCATCCGGGGAGGAGTTGTTTTATGGCTATTACCTGCCAGCGGCTAAAGAACAACGGGGCCGGCTTAAAGCAGATGAGGAAATTGAACGAGATTTATGCTGAAGCGTTTGAAGAAAAGGAGGTGTATACGGGTAATAAGCCCTCGGACAGCTATCTTCTGAAGCAGCTCTCAAACGACAGGATGATCGTCTGTACAGCGGTCTATGGCGAACTGGTTGTTGCTGGCCTTACGGCCTACGTGATGAATAAAATGGAAGAGGAAACGTGTGAAATCTACATTTATGATCTCGCTGTGGATGCCGGATTCCGCAGGCGGAAAATCGCCACAACTCTATTAATTTTTTTATTGAAGGAAGCGGAAAATCTTGATGCTTCCGCTGTCTTCATTCAGGCGGATAAGGAAGATGCGCCCGCTGTGGCTCTTTACGAATCAATGGGAGAGCGGGAAGAAATGTATCATTTCGATATTTATTTAAAAAAAGAGAACAGATAGTAGAGAAACTGTAAAAAAAGACGCGCCCGCGGGCACGTCTTTTTCGTATTATTGCTACAGTTCAATCGTATCAGCCAGAGAAATTTCTTCAATGGACGTTAAATCTTTTACCACATCCTGATTGGCTTCACGATCAACGGCGAGCATCATGATAGCCTCCCCGCCTTCTTCGCGGCGTCCTACCTGCATGGTGGCGATGTTGATCTGATGCCGTCCGAGAATTTGTCCCATTTTACCGATAACCCCCGGCTTATCCGTATGCTGGATATAAATAAGGTGACCGGTCGGATAGAAGTCGACATTAAAGTCGTTGATGCGCACAATGCGCGGGCCGTATTCTTTCACATACGTACCATACAGCGTAAACGAACGGCCTTCGCCTTCGACGGTTGCCTGAATCAGGTTGGAATAACCAAGCGACTGGGAGCCGAACTGCTCTCCGTAGTCAATACCCCGCTCCTTGGCGATCGTGGAAGCATTCACATCGTTAACCGGCGCGTCGATGCGGCTCTGGAGAAAGCCGGCAAGAAGGGAACGGGTCAGAATAGACGTTTCAAGGTCGGTGACATTGCCGCTGTAACGCACGTTCAGCTCCTGAACAGGTGTTTTTACGCTCTGGGACATGATATTGCCCATGCGGCGGGCAAATTCATAGTACGGGCGTATCGCTTCAAACTTTTCTTTCGACATTGTCGGGAGATTAATAGAGTTTAAGGCAGGGAGCCCCTGCAGAAACTGAAGCACTTCGTCTGAAACCTGGGAAGCAACATTTAACTGGGCTTCTTTTGTTGAAGCCGCAATATGCGGCGTGCTGACGACCTGGTCGAATGCGACGAGAGGGTTTTCATTCGCCGGCTCTTCTTCGTAAACATCGAGAGCTGCTCCTGCTACATGGCCTGTTTCAAGGTAATGGGCGAGGGCGTCTTCATCAATAATACCGCCGCGGGCGCAGTTTAAAAGCATAACTCCGGGCTTTGTTTTACCGAGGTTTTCGTGGCCGAGCATGCCTTTGGTATCTTTCGTGAGCGGCGTATGAACGGTGATTACGTCCGCCTCTCCGAGAAGTTCTTCGAAGCCCCGGAGATCTACGCCCATTTCGTTTGCCCGCTCTTTTGTCAAAAATGGATCATATACGATCACGCTCATTTCAAAGCTCTGGGCCCGCTTGGACAGTTCAGAACCGATACGGCCGAAGCCTACAATGCCAAGCGTCTTTCCGCGAAGCTCTGTGCCCTGGAAGCCTTTACGGTTCCATTCACCGGATTTCAGTGAAGCGTTCGCCTGCGGGATTTTACGGGCGAGTGAAGCCATCATGGCAAATGTATGCTCGGCCGTGGAGATTGTATTGCCGTCCGGGGCGTTGATCACAACAATTCCCCGTTTGGTAGCGGCATCGATGTCAATATTATCCACTCCGACACCGGCGCGGGCTACGATGCGGAGGTTCGGCATGGAATCCATCACTTCCGCCGTCACAGTCGTACCGCTCCGGACGAGCAGGGCATCAAACGAATCGAGTCCTTCTGCCTCGTCAACGTGCTGTTGAACGCACTGTACCTGATCGCTTTCAAGCAGCGGCGACAGGCCCTCGCTGCTCATCGCATCGGATACAAGCACACGAAACGTCTGATTGCTTGTCACTGTTTCCTCTTCGTTCATAGTTTTCTGCATGTTACTCCACTCCCTTGTTCGTTCATTCACAAAAAGTTTGTTGACGTTTTGTGCTTTAAATGCCCAAATGTATATCTCTGGAGGACAAATGTCTATGCGTAGTTGGGAAGAACTTTATCATACTCCAGTACAGGTGTCAATTTACCTGACGCCGCTGAAAATACGAAAAGAGACTGGTCTTCAGCCTCTTCGGTTACGCGCATGTATAAAAAACCGGCGGCAGCAGAAAAATTCCCGCTGCCGGCCCGTTTGATAATTACTGGTTATTGTAACGGTCGATGGATTCCTGTACAAGCTTAGCTGCTTCTGCTTCGTTTTCCCAGCCGCCGATTTTAGTCGTTTTCTTTTCAAGCTCTTTGTACGTCTGGAAAAAGTGGGAGATTTCATCAAGCTTGTGCTGCGGCACGTCCTCAAGCGTGGTTACTCCTTCAAAACGTGGGTCCTCCGTAGGTACAGCCAGCAGCTTCTGATCCTCGTCCCCATCATCAATCATGTTTAAATAGCCGATGACCCGGGCGTCAATGACGCAGCCTGGGAATGTTGGATTGGTAACGAGTACAAGCACGTCAAGCGGGTCGCCGTCGAGCGCAAGCGTGTCGTCGATGTAGCCGTATTCTGCTGGATAAAACATCGGGGAGAAAAGCACGCGGTCGAGTTTAAAGACCCCTTTATCTTTATCAAATTCGTATTTGTTCTGGCTGCCTGTCGGAATTTCAATGAGCACTTCCACTTCTTTGTTTTCTGCCAAGGCAATCTCCTCCTTCAATATGTATAGTAAACATCTTCTGCATTATAGCAGGAATGAAACCCGGAAGAAAGGCAGGGAACAGAATCTGTAAAAAAACCCCCAGCGGCCTGGGGGCACGGTACTTATTCGAATTTAAACGGGTCACCGCCGAACGGTTCCTCCGCGACTTTGATGGAATCGGTCGGGCAGCCTTCAAAAGCGTCGATCATATCTTCCTCAAGGTCGTCCGGAATGCTTTCTGTGCCCTGGTTGTCATCGACGATGTTTTCGGCCAGGCCTTCCTCATCGTAATCGAAAATATCGGGAGCTGCTGCTCCGCAGGCACCGCAGGCGATACATGTATCTTTATCAACAATGGTGTATTTCGCCATCTGTGTCCCTCCATGTAATCAAATATCTATAAACTCATGCGCTTGAGCGATGAGCGCCGTAAGGTCTATTCCATATTGTATTTCTTCATGATAAACTTTTCAACAGATATGAAATGCCCCACACAGCCTAACTTGTGGCATTTTGATGAACGAACAGAAAGGAAGAGGCGTATTGCTGTTTCAAGAGGCGATGATCCTGATAGCATTAAAAAGGCTCCGCGGAGAGCGTACAGACGCATCTGCCTATCACCTTTTGTCCGGAAAGCGATCCTCACAGACGATCACAGATGCCAAGTGGTTTCAATCGAAGGACCTGTTCGGTGCCCTTCCTGCGCTCGATAAGCCGCAGTTTGAAAGCATTACCTCCTCTTTTTATCAACGCGGCTGGCTGGAGGCCGGAGGAGTGCCGGGTGCAGAAGCTTCCGCTGCCATCGAGCCGCGGGAGAAGATAGTGGAAGAAGCAGGGTTTGATGGATGGACGTACCGCGACACGGGACGGCAGTTTTGGAGAAGGATTGCTCTGTTGATTCAGACGCTCTCCCACCTGTATCAGCAGAAAAAACAGTTTGTTCCTATTATTCAGGACGTGGCAGCACAGCAGTGGGTAAAACGAAAGCTCGGGGCCTGGGGCCCGGAAAAATATACGGTCATGACCAGGTTATATGAAGAAATGACGGACTGTTTGCATGAACTGAAAGAGGTGCAGGCATTTATATTTGCATACAGGCTGACGGGGGCGGAAACTCTGGGGAAAACGACAGAGCAGATAGCGCGCCTCCAGGGTATGGAAAAGGCCGAAATTGAGTACTTGTTTCAGGGGACGGTGCACGCTTTAATAAAAAAAGCGGAAACCCATCCGGGCACGGTTCTTCATGAATGCCTGGATGCCGGAGGAAATCCCCAGCTTACCGTCACAGCTGAAAAGACGCTTGATTTCATAAACAAAGGACTGTCGCTCGAAGGAATAGCACATGCCCGCCGGTTAAAGGAAAGTACCATTGAAGACCATTTTGTGGAAATCGCCGGTGAGATCGAAGGATTTTCCATTGACGATCTGGTGCCGCCAGAACAGCAGGAAGCAATACGCCGGACAGCTGCCTCTCTTGATACATTTAAACTGAAAGCGCTGAAAGAACAGCTGGACAGTGATGTGACATATTTTGCGATCCGGCTTGCATTGGCAAAAGGAGGGGAGAAAGGTGAGCGGAAAAACAGAAGCGCTGAATAAATACTTTGGCTTTCCTTCTCTGCATGAGTACCAGGAGCCAATCGTGGATGCACTGCTTGCAGACACGGACACCCTGACCGTGCTTCCGACTGGAAGCGGCAAGTCCATCTGTTTTCAGCTGCCCGCTTTAATGAAGAGCGGCCTGACGATTATCGTTTCCCCGCTGCTGTCATTAATGGATAATCAGCTCCAGGAGCTGCGGGCAAGACATATTAAAACAGCTGCCGCCTATAACAGCTTTATGAGCCCGGAGGAAAAATCCCGGGTGCTCAGCCGGCTTTCTTCGTTAAAGCTTTTGTATATTTCTCCGGAAGCTCTCTCGCTGCCGTTTATCGTAGAGCGGCTGAAGACGGTAAAAGTGTCGATGATGGTAGTGGATGAAGCCCACTGTATTTCCCAGTGGGGGCACGAGTTCCGGACGGATTATCTGAAAATCGGGCCGGTGCGGCAGGCGCTGGGACGTCCCTGTATGGCAGCTTTTACAGCAACGGCAACCCCGGAAGTGCAGCTTGACATTAAAAAACAGCTGCAGATGGAAGCGCCGGCGGAGTACATTCATTCGGTGGATCGTGCGAATATCGCTCTGTTTGTTCAACGGTGCACGAGCGAACGGGAAAAGAAAAAAGAAATGATCCAGCTCGTCCAGAAGGCCCCGGGCCCCGGCCTGGTTTACGTATCGAGCCGGAAAAGATGCGAAGAGCTTAAAGCGCTGCTCCAGGAAGAAACATCCCACCGGGTGGAGGCTTACCACGGCGGGCTTGAAAATGAGGCCAGATTAATGATCCAGCAGCAGTTTTTACACGGTGACCTGGACGTCGTAGTATGCACAAATTCCTTTGGCATGGGGCTGAATAAAGCCGACGTCGAATTTGTTCTTCATTATCATTTTCCAAAAGATGCAGAATCGTATATTCAGGAAATCGGGAGAGCGGGAAGGGACGGAAGACAGGCATGGGCGGCGGTGCTTTACATGGAGGAAGACATCATTATTCCGCAGATGCTGATGGAAGCGGAGCTTCCACCTGTGAATGAACTCGGATCCGCATTGGAAACGGCATCCGGAAGCAGGCGGGGAGAAATAACAGATGACCTGATAAACAGTATGGGATGGACAGAAACTGCTGCTCGTTTCCTTGCGTACTATCTTGAAAAATATCCGGAGAAACCAGGGGCAGAGCTTCGTGAAGAACTGGAAAAGCAGGTGCAGCAGCGCTGGTTTGAAAAGCAGAAAAAGCTGAAGGTTATGATACAATGGTTAGAAAATAGCGAAGCCTGCCGGAGACGTTTATTACTGCAGGTTTTTGGGGAAGCATTAAGGAAACGTCCCGAACCCTGCTGCGATATGTGCGGGCACAGGCTTCCTTTTCGTGAGCATCAGGGAGCAGAGAAAGAAAAAGAAACAGCCCCGTGGGAAACACGACTGCAGGAGCTGTTTTTCGGAAGGGAGAGAGCGAAGCATGAATAAAACACGTATGGAAAGGCGAAACGCCGGTGCGGAGGAAAATGCAGAGCATCCGGACACAGACCGGAGCCGCCTTGGCCGCCGCCGGGGCAGTGCAGGCGGGGAGGTTTCGGGTGAAGAGGAGCACGGAGAGACTTTGAGGCGTTCACGCTACTCCGGAAAAGATGAAGAGCCGGAGGAAGAAGAGAGCCCAATGCTGACTCTTCCCCATACGCTGTTGGCTGCGTTTATATTTATTGTCATCACCGCCTTGGCATCCCCGTTCATCATAAGTATGTTTCAGTAGAAATGAAGGCGGCAGACGTTTCTGTCAGCGGTGAAGATAAAAGAAGGCCGACAAAACAGGCAATTACGCCAACGATCATTAATACAAACGGCCAGGTGAGCGGTTTTTTTCTGAATAAAAAATATAAAAGCAAAAAAAAGCCTCCTCCAAATAAAGCGGCTCCTGCTAAAAAGACAATAAGATCCATCGTTTAAATACCTTCTTTCCGGTCAATTTTTCCCTTACATAAGTATAGCGGAGATAAACGGTATACGTATACTCGTTTTTAAATTGTCCGGAAACGTTCAAATTTTATAAAGGAAAAGAGGGGTTCCATCATGAAAAAATGGCTGCTGGCTCCTCTTCTTTTTTCTGTGCTGTATGCCGGCAGAGTCCTGCAGGAAACATGGCAGAATAAAGTGAGAACTCATGAGCTTGAATACAAAAACCTGCCGCCGGAGGTGGAGGGCTGCTCCATTTTTTTCATTACCGACATTCATCGCCGGCGGGTGTCGCCTGCATTATTCCGGCAGTTCGAACAGGAGCCTGACCTGATTATTATTGGCGGCGACCTGGCCGAGCTGGGGGTGCCGGCTGAACGCATCAGACAGAACCTCCGCCTGCTCCGCAGCCATGCACGGGTCGTGTTTGTATGGGGTAACCATGACCTGCAGGTGGGCCGCAGATGGCTGAGGCCGCTTCTGCATCAGGAGGGGATCGAAATTCTCGAAAAAAACGTCTGCACGTTAAACGAAAGTGATTTTACGATCGCTTCCTTTGGAGAAGAACGCTTTTACGAATCCTACCGTAACCCGGCACATGTGCCGGATGCAGACCTGCTAATCGCCCACAATCCGGAAGCGTATTACCGGTACGGCCCTTTTTCAGAACGTGCGGCCTATATGCTTACCGGACATACCCACGGCGGTCAGATCCGGCTGTTCGGCTGGGGACCGAAATTAAAGGGCGGGTGGTATGATGAAAAGCACCAGGATTTGTTTATCAGCAACGGCTACGGCACGACCAGCATACCGATGCGCCACGGCGCCCCGGCGGAAACGCACGTGTTTGTGCTGACAAGCAGTCATTCTGACAGTGAATAAAGGAGTATGAATATGAATGAACAAGTAATTATTATCGGGGGCGGTCCCTGCGGTCTGGCGGCAGCTATCGCTTTAAAGCGCCGGGGAATTGATGCAGCCATTATCGAAAAGAAAAATATCGTCCACAGCATTTATGAGTACCCCGTGCACCAGACGTTTTTCAGCTCTGCGGATAAACTCGAAATCGGCGGCCACCCTTTCCCTGTTGTCGACCGGAAGCCCCGGCGCCAGGAGGCTTTAGTTTATTACCGCAAAGTAGCGGAAGCGGAAAAGCTGCGTATTTATAACTATGAAGAAGTACAGACGATCCTGGAAGCGGAGGACGGTTATCTGGTTCAAACCGAAACGCTTCAGGGCGAGACCCGGGAGTGGAGAGCTCCTCACGTTATCATAGCCACCGGCTATTATGATAATCCCAACCATATGGGCGTGCCTGGAGAAAGCCTGCCGCACGTAAAGCATTACTTTGAAGAAGCCCATCCTCATTTTAATCAGCAGGTTGTTATTATCGGCGGAAGAAATTCAGCTGTGGACGCTGCTCTTGCGCTTGAGCAGGTGAACGCTCAGGTGACGGTTCTCTACCGGGGAGAGGAGTATTCCAAAAGCATTAAGCCATGGATCCTCCCTGATTTTCAGGCAATGGTCCGGCGCGGCGCAGCCCGTATGGAATTTGAAGCGGACGTAGTGCGTATTGATCCCGAGCGGGTCATTTATGAACAGGCGGGCGTCTCCCACTCCGTGCCGGCTGATTTTGTTTTCGCCATGACCGGCTATCATCCCTCGAGGGCTTTTTTCCGCCAGCTCGGTATTGCTGTTGATGAACAGTCGGGCCGTCCCTCCTTTGACGAAGAAACGATGGAAACAAACCGGGAAAACATTTACATTGCCGGTGTCATCGCCGCAGGGGATGAAGCAAATGAGATATTTATCGAAAACGGCCGCTTTCATGGAGAAAAAATAGCGGAAAATATAGCACGAAAAAAAGCCACTTCGTTTGGATAAACTGGTGGCTTTTTTGATATGTGCGGTATGCTATTCAATATTTTCAAAACAGTCGCGGATAGCTTCGAGCGGACGCTTTTCATCCAGGGCAGCGAGCAGTTTCAGGCGCGCTTTCTGGCCGTTCAGCCCGTTCGTAAAGATAACGCCCTTCTGCTTCAGCTGGTAGCCGCCCCCTTCATAGCTGTAGGTAGCCTGGACGACACCGCTGTGGCAGCGGGAGACAAGGACTACAGGAACCTGTTTGGCAATCGAACCCTCAAGCAGCGGCACGATGGTTGGAGGAATATTACCCTGGCCGAATGCTTCGATAATGATGCCGTCAAGGGGCTGGTCGAGCAGCGGGGAAAGCAGAGCAGCATCCATGCCGGCTGCCATTTTTAAAAGGAGCACCTTCTTATTCATATGGACCGGCGAAAAATGCTCGCGGCTTGCCGGGTAGTGATGGATGAATATTTCGTTGTTTGTCACAAAGCCGAGCGGACCGTATTGCGGACTCTGAAATGTGGCAATGTTGGATGAATGGGTTTTGGTCACGTTTTTTGCAGAATGGATCTCGTCATTTAAAACGACGAGGACGCCGATGCCCCGGGCTTTATCGCTTGCGGCAGTACGGACCGCGGCCAGGAAATTCTGCGGGCCGTCAGCGCTGATTTCATTGCTTGAACGCATGGCGCCCGTCACTACCACCGGCAGATCTTTGTCATGAAAAAGATCGAGCGCATAGGCGGTTTCTTCAAGGGTATCGGTGCCGTGCGTAATAACGACGCCGTCATATGTATCCTCGGAAAGCTTTTCAAGCATATGCTCATGCAAAGAAAGCATGTGCTCCGGAGTAATGTGAGGAGAGGGGAGATGCAGGAAATCGCTCGTAACAATTTCAGCAATTTGATTGGCAATGCGGCTCCAGTGGCTTAACGGGTTGTGAAGTCCCGGTTCCACGCCGCTTTCTTCCGTCTGGGTCATGGCGATCGTGCCGCCTGTGTGGATAACTAATATTTTTTTCATTTCAATTCCTCCTCGTCGGCTCGGCTGTGACTGGCGTTATTCTTTTACGAATTTGAACATAGCATGATACGATACGTTTAACAAGAGAGGGTGAGAACGAAAGGTGATCGCACTGATTATGGCGGCTCTGGCGCCGGCTGTTGCTTTACTGATATATTTCACATTAAAACGCCGGGCGGACGTAGAGCGAAGGCTGCCGGTCATCCGTGCGTTTGTCATAGGGGTGCTGATTGTATTCCCGGTGCTTGTGATCGAGCATGCGCTTGAAACGGAAGGGGTAAGCATGCCGCTTTTTGCGGCGCAGTATACCCAGGCCGCCGTACTTGAGGAAGGCATCAAGTTTTTTCTGTTGTATACATTTGTGCTTCGGTTTGCCCCAATTAAAAATACTTACGACGGCGTTATTTACGGGCTTTCCCTGTCGCTTGGCTTCGCTTCGCTTGAAAACATCCTGTACTTAATTGCAAACGGCATTGAAACGGCTTTCACCAGAGCTCTGCTGCCGGTAACGGTGCATGCGCTTCTGGGTGTGATTATGGGATACTATGCGGTATCAGCGAAGCGCGCCTCCCGTCATGGCAGGCGCCTCTTCTCTTTTTTTCTTGCTCTCGCTATTCCGCTTATCTTCCACGGGCTGTACGACTATATATTAAGTGCTTCTTTAGGTAATATTCTGTATTATCTTATCCCGTTCATGCTATTTTTGTGGTGGTTTGCGTTGTCGAAAGCAAATAAAGCCAATGCGAAATAACAACTCGAAAGGACGAAGCTATTATGTCAGAAGACCGCCGTTACCGCGTTGTTATCCGCTGTCCGAAATGCGGGGAAAAGTACATTCTTCGCGGCAGAAAGAATAAAGCCGGGGAAATGGAAACAGGTTTTCGCCGCTGCGTCTGCGGCAATGAAAACCAGCTGCATGTTGATATTGCGCCGGAATAAAAAGGTTACTTGCAATATCGATTCGTTTCATGTACTTTGGAAAGTAATCATATAACGTTTCTTATCAAGAGAGATGGAGGGATCGGCCCTTGGAAGTCTCAGCAACCAGCCGCAGGTGATGCGGTCAGGTGCTAACTCCTGCAAGCAGTGCTTGCGAGATGAGAAGAAGTATTGCATGCCAAGGTCTTCTTCTGTCTAAGGAAGAAGGCCTTTTCGTACATTTAATGCATTAATTTTACAGAAATGAGGGCTGTGACATGTCAAAGCAACTGCAGATAGAAACCATCCTGGCACAACTGGGGAATAATTCCGACCCGCGGACCGGAGCGATCAACCCTCCTGTTTATTTTTCCACAGCGTATAAACATACAGGCATTGGAGAGTCCACAGGTTACGACTATTCCCGTACGGCGAACCCAACGAGAGACCTGCTTGAAAACGGTATCGCCGCGCTTGAAGGAGGTAAACATGGGTTTGCCCTCAGCTCGGGGATGGCTGCGATCCAGACGCTGTTTGCGATATTTGAAACCGGTGATGAAGTGATTGCAACAAGCGATATTTACGGTGGTACGTACCGTCTGTTTGAAGAAGGATGGCGGCACTGGGGCGTGACGGTTACATACGGTGACCCGAGGGATCTCGAAGCCTTTGAACAGCTGATAACAGATAAAACGAAGGCGTTGTTTATTGAGACGCCGACGAACCCGCTGATGCAGGAAGCAGATTTAAAGGAGCTGTCGCTGCTCGCGAAAAAGCACGGGGCCTGGCTTATTGTAGACAATACGTTTTATACGCCAGTGCTTCAGCGCCCGATAGAAGAAGGGGCGGACATTGTGGTGCACTCGGCTTCGAAATATTTAGGCGGGCACAATGACTTGATTGCCGGGCTGATTGTATCCAATGTGGACGAGCTTTCTGAAAAAATTGGAGCGCTGCAAAACGGCATGGGAACAATTTTAAGCCCGTTTGATTCCTGGCTGCTGATGCGCGGGATGAAAACCTTAAAACTCCGCATGAAGCAGCATACAGAAAACGGCAAAGCCATCGCAGAGTATCTCAGCCGTCACGAGAAGGTAACAGATGTGCTTTACTCGGGCCGGGGCGGCATGCTTTCCTTCCGTCTTGAAAACGAAGAGTGGGTGGATTCATTTTTACGAAACATTAAAATCATCACATTTGCAGAGAGTCTGGGTGGGGTTGAAAGCTTTATTACGTATCCGGCAACGCAGACGCATGCAGACATGCCGGAAGCGGTACGGGTCCAAAACGGCGTTGATAACCGTCTTCTCCGCTTCAGCATCGGCATAGAGGATAAGGACGATTTAATTGAAGATCTCGAACAGGCGCTCAGAGCGCTGTAACTCATAAGTTGGAGAGGGGCAAGGCTATGAACGTACTCGAAAAACTCGATTCTTCGATTTTGATCGGCGATGGGGCAATGGGCACGTATCTTTACCAGAAAGGCTATAAGGGCTCGTTTGAAGCTATGAATTTAACGGACCCTGAGGCTGTGGAGCATGCTCACAGGGAATACGCAGAAGCCGGGGCGGATATTCTACAGACAAACACTTACGCGGCGAACCGGGTGAAGCTTGAAGGCTACGGCCTGGAGGATAAAGTACAGGACATTAACCGGGCCGGGGTGCAGCTGGCGGGAAATGCATCCGGCGGATCAGCGTATGTATTTGCCACAGTCGGAGGGATTAAAGGCGTCCAGGTGAGCGAATATTCGGATGACTTTTTAAGAAATGCGCTGGAGGAGCAGGTGGATGTCCTTCTGGCGGAACCGGTGGATGGCCTGCTGCTCGAAACGTTTTATGATCTGCCCGAGCTCCTGCAGATCATTCGCTACATTCGCAGTAAAGATGCAGAGATTCCAGTTATTGCCCAGGTGGCGCTTGGAGACGTCGGTGTCATGCACGGGGGAGTGCAGATCAGTGAAGCCTTCAGCCGGCTCGAGGATGCCGGAGCTTCAGTGGTCGGACTCAACTGCCGGATGGGTCCGTATCATATATTGAAATCACTTGAGCAGGCGGAATTAACCGATCGGGCTTATTATTCCGCCTATCCTAACGCCAGTCTGCCGAACTGGTATGACGGTCGTTACGTGTACCAGTCCAACCCCGAGTACTTTTATAAGCAGGCGTTCCGTTTTAAAGAACAGGGGATTCGTCTGATTGGGGGCTGCTGCGGCACGACGCCTGAGCATGTCCGCATGATAGCGGAAGCCGTTAAACACGACGTTCCGGAAAAGACGAAGCGACCGGTAAAGGTGGAGGCCCCGGCGGCTGAGGCTACAGCCGATAAGGAGGCGTTCGTGCCCCTTCATGAAAAAGTAAAAAACGAAAAAACGGTCATCGTGGAGCTTGACCCGCCGAAAAAGCTGAAAACAGGAAAATTTATACGCGGCTCCCAGGCACTTCATGACGCCGGGGCGGATGCAGTTACGCTTGCCGATAATTCCCTTGCTTCTCCCCGGATTGACAATCTCGCTATGGGAGCGATGCTCAGGCAGCAGACTTCTGCCAGGCCATTGCTGCATATCGCCTGCCGGGACCGGAATCTGATCGGCCTGCAGTCCCATCTGCTAGGGCT
This sequence comes from Marinococcus luteus, assembly GCF_900106595.1. Taxonomy (GTDB): domain Bacteria; phylum Bacillota; class Bacilli; order Bacillales; family Marinococcaceae; genus Marinococcus; species Marinococcus luteus. Next base: position 681,328 of record NZ_FNNC01000001.1, on the reverse strand, counting down.
TCACACAATTGGTGTGCGGGACCTGCTGGCGATTACCGGCGACCCTTCGAAGGTTGGGGATTTTCCGGGGGCGAAGTCTGTATATGATGCCAACTCCGTATCGCTTATTTCCCTGATCCGGGAAATGAACGAAGGGCGGCTGTTTTCCGGGAAGTCCCTTGGACAAAAAACGAATTTCTCCATCGGGGGAGCGTTTAACCCGAACGTGCTTCATATCGACAAAGCAGTAAAAAGGCTGGAAAAGAAAGTGAATGCAGGTGCGCATTATTTTATGAGCCAGCCGGTGTATGACATTGAACGGATCAAGACGATTCATGAAGCGGTCAAGGAACTGGGTGCCCCCGTGTTTATCGGCATCATGCCCCTTGTGAGCGCCGGGAATGCAGAGTTTCTTCATAACGAAGTACCGGGCATTCAGTTAACCGGGGATACGCGGAAACGGATGGCGGCCTGCGGGAACGATTCCGAAGCAGCCAAACGGGAAGGCATCGCTATCGCAAAAGAACTGATTGATGAAACGCTTCGTTATTTTAACGGCATTTATTTAATCACGCCGTTTCTGCGTTATGAAATCACGGCCGAGCTGACAAAATATGTACGGGAGCAGGCCAGTGCCGGCGTAAAAGAAATTTAACAATTTTCCTTTTTATCCGATATAAATAGTAAAAAGAAGAGCGCCGGCCGAAACGGGCAAGCATGGAGTTTTTGGACCTAGCCGAAAAAGAGCGTCAGGCCCTGATCAGATACTGCTTTGAACGGCAGCGGTCCGCATCAAATCAGGAAAAACGAATAGGAAGCTAGTGCATTAGACCGCCGAAGCGGTCTTTTTCTTTTTTGTAAAGTGCCGGGAAATGAAAAGTTCGGCCGGTGCAATATATGCAAACGGGACGAAATATGTTAGTTTTGAAAATGATGAGCAAATGCTACATGTTCAACAATCTAATGGGCGGGGTGCAGGAGGATGAGGAAAATCAATATTGCGATCGACGGGCCGGCCGGTGCTGGAAAGAGCACTGTATCGAAAGGATGTGCCGTTCAGCTGGATTATACATACATCGATACAGGAGCAATGTACCGGGCGCTGTCGTTAAAGGCGCTGCGGACGGGTACACCCCTGGATGACGGCGGGAAAATGACGGAGCTGTTAAAAGCCGCCAGTATCCGTCTTGTCGGCAATCCGAAGGTGAGCGAAGTCTACCTCGACGGAGAAGACGTTTCTGAAGCTATCCGTACGAGCGAGGTGGACAGCGTCGTATCCCTGACCGCGGCCCACCTTGGTGTACGTGAGGAAATGGCCTTGAAGCAGCGCCGGCTTGCGGCGGAAAAAGGGGCGGTGCTCGATGGCCGGGATATCGGCACTACTATCCTTCCGGATGCAGAATTAAAAATATTCCTGGTTGCTTCTGCAGAAGAGCGTGCACTGCGAAGGTACAAGGAGGTGCAGGAGCGTGGCGCCCCGGCGGATTACGATGAAATTTATGAAGCAATCATTCACCGGGACGAGTTCGATAAAGCCAGGGAGCATTCGCCGTTAAAAAAAGCAGAGGATGCTGTGGAAATTGATACCACTGCTCTTACCGTCCCGGAAGTCATCAGCAGGATCACAGCGCTCGCAGAAGAGAAGGTGAATCAGTCCCATGATGTATAATATCGTAAAGTATTCTTCCTACTTTCTTGCGGTTATTTTTATGCGTGTCCGGGTGACCGGAAGAGAAAACGTGCCGAAGGAAGGTCCGGTTCTGATCTGTTCGAATCATATCAGCAACTTTGATCCGCCTCTGCTTGCCACTCATATTCGCAGAAAAGTGCACTTTATGGCTAAAAGCGAATTGTTTAACAAAAAAATTCTGGGTTTTATTATGTATTTTGTCGGAGCCTTTCCCGTCCGCAGAGGCGTGGTAGACCGAAAGTCATTAAAACAGGGAATTCAATTTTTAAACGAGGGACAGGTTTTATGTCTTTTTCCTGAGGGTACTAGGAGTAAAAGCGGGGAAATAGGAAAAGGATTAACTGGCGCCGGTTTTTTTGCTCTCCGTTCAGACGCAACAGTAGTTCCGGTTGCTATCAGCGGCCGCTACGGTCTGTTCAGGCGTGTGAATGTAGTGATAGGCCGGCCGGTGCCCATGCAGGACCTTCGGACAAATAAGGCGAAAGCTGAAGAAGCGACCGAAGTAATCATGGAAGAAATCAGAGCCGTTCATCAGCAGGCAAAGACAGGCACCAGCCGGCTGCAGTCCGGTTAATACTTCAAAATCCCCAAAAACCCCATAGACAGGATTTAAGGACACTGAAGGAGGCAATGGTCAATGGCAGATGAAATGAACAACGAACTTGAAGGTATGAAAGAGTTTAACGTGGGAGATATCATTACTGCCACAGTAACAAAGGTAGAGGAAAAACAGGCGTATGCGGATGCTGGCTATAAAGTAGATGCGGTTATTCCGATCAGCGAACTTTCAAGCCTGCATGTAGAAAAAGTAGACGATGTGCTCAAGGAAGGAGATCAGCTCGAATTCAAAGTAACAAAAATGGAAGATGATGAGCTGGTTCTCTCCCGCCGGGCAGCACTTGCTGATAAATCCTGGGGGGAGCTTCAGGAAAAGTATGAATCCGGCGATGTTATTGAAGCCCAGGTGGCTGAAATTGTTAAAGGCGGGCTTGTGGTCGATCTAGGCGTGCGTGGCTTTATCCCGGCTTCGCTCGTAGAAAGATATTATGTGGAAGATTTTTCAGATTATCAGGGAAAAACATTAAGACTAAAAATTGCAGAAATAGATCCGGAAGAAAACAAGCTGATTTTATCTCAGCGTGCCGTTCTGGACGAGGAGGCCGAAGTGAAGAAGAAAGAAGTACTTGAAAACTTGAATGTAGGAGATACGGTGAAAGGAACAGTTCAGCGCCTGACCAACTTTGGCGCATTTGTGGATGTCGGCGGTGTCGACGGTCTTGTCCACATTTCGCAGATGGCCCACCACCGTGTAGAATCACCAGGAGAAATCGTCAACGAAGGCGATGAGATCGAAGTGAAAATCTTAGCTGTTGATCCGGACAGCGAAAGAGTATCTCTGTCGATTAAAGATACCCTTCCTGGACCATGGACGACCATTGAAGGACAAATCGAAGCCGGAGATGTTATCGACGGTCAGGTGAAACGGCTGGTCAGCTTCGGCGCATTCGTTGAAGTGGCTCCTGGAGTGGAAGGTCTTGTCCACATTTCCCAAATCGCGAACCGTCACATCGGAACGCCGGGAGAGGTGCTTGAAGAAGGTCAGGCAGTTACAGCAAAAGTGCTTGATATTAACCCTGCGGAGCATCGTATTTCCTTAAGCATCAGAGAACTTGAAAATCCTGAAACCAGTGATTCGAAGGTTCAAAGCGAATACGAAGCACCGGAAGAAGATCACGCTGGCTTCTCCCTTGGAGATATGGTCGGCGATCAGTTGAAAAAATATAAAAAGTAAGGAGATTTGCTTGTGTCGCGGGCTAGGCGGAAACAGGATCACATTGAATATGCTTTATCCACAGGTTTTTCAGCCGAAAGCAGTTTAGATGACATTCAATTTGTCCATCAAAGTCTGCCTGACTCAGCTTCTCTTTATACAGATGCATCAGTAGAAATCGGCGGACTTTCGTTAAGTTCGCCGATTCTTATTAATGCAATGACGGGTGGAGGCGGCAGCGAAACAGCCGCTGTTAACGCGTCACTGGCAGAAGCTGCAGCAGCAACCGGCGTTGCTATGGCAGTCGGATCTCAAACATCGGCCATCAAAAATGAGCAGGAATCCTATACATACAAAGTCGTACGGGAAAAAAATCCTGACGGTGTTATTTTTGCCAATACAGGAAGTGAAGTAAGCGTCGAGCAGGCAGCTCAGGCGGTGGAAATGATTCAGGCTGATGCCCTTCAGATTCATTTAAATGTCATTCAGGAGCTTGTTATGCCTGAAGGTGACAGGGATTTTCAGGGGGCCCTGGACCGGATCGGACGTATTGCAAATGAGCTTTCTGTTCCGGTAATTGTAAAAGAAGTAGGGTTTGGCATTTCTTTTGAAACGGCAGCCAAGCTGCGCAGCTCCGGAGTAGCCGTTATTGACGCGGGCGGCAGCGGGGGCACAAATTTTTCCATGATTGAAAATAAAAGACGGGAGCGTCCGTTTGCTTTTTTCGATCAATGGGGGATCCCGACAGCAGCTGCCATCGCCGAAACCGTGCACGCCTGGCATCCTGGGAGTGTTATCGGTTCAGGAGGCGTAAGGCACGGCCTGGACGTCGCAAGGATTATTGCGCTTGGCGGCAGTGCCAGCGGAATGGCAGGCGCCGTCCTCCGGGAAGCGAAAGACAGCGGAGCGGAGGGCGCTGCTTCTTTTCTCCGGCAGGTGCAGGAGGAGCTGAAAACAGTAATGACAGCGGTCGGGGCTCAAAACATTAATGAGCTGCAAAGGGCTCCAATTGTTCTGCGCGGAGAAACAGCCCACTGGCTGAAAGAACGCGGCATTGATACGTCTGTATACAGCCGGCGTTCGATATAAATTAAGTAAAAGCAACCAGGCGCATTTTGCGTGCCTGGTTTTTTCCTTGTTTTACCCGCCGGATACAAATTTGGGGGAGAGGAACGGATCTGTTTCATGTTATGATAATGAAGATAGATTTAGAGACAGAAAGGAATCAAAATGATGGTAAAACCTACAGTCGCCATTGTCGGCAGGCCAAATGTCGGCAAATCAACAATATTCAACCGTATTATCGGAGAACGAATGGCTATCGTCGAAGACGAGCCGGGTATTACAAGAGACAGGCTTTACGGGGAAGGTGAATGGCTGCATCGCTTCTTTCACGTGATTGACACCGGAGGCATCGAACTGAATGATGAACCGCTGCTCACTCAAATTCGGGAGCAGGCTAAGCTTGCTATCGACGAGGCTGACGTCATTATTTTTATCGTGAACGGGCGGGACGGCATTACGGCTTCAGATGAAGAAGTCGCAGATATTCTGCTTCGATCCAAAAAACCGGTCATTACGGCCGTGAATAAAATAGACAACTATGAAATGCGGGAGCAGATGTATGAGTTCTACTCCCTTGGCCTGGGAGAAGTATTCCCGATTTCCGGCTCGCACGGCCTCGGCCTCGGTGATCTGCTTGATGAAGTGCTCGAACGGTTTCCCGTGGAGGATGAAGAAGAAAAGGACGATGATACGATTCATATGGCAGTCATCGGCCAGCCGAACGTGGGGAAATCCTCTCTCGTGAACGCAGTACTCGGAGAAGAACGCGTTATTGTGAGCGACATTCCCGGTACGACGAGGGATGCGGTGGACACAGAGTTCGAAAAAGACGGACAGAAATACAGCATCATTGATACGGCGGGTATGCGCCGGCGGGGGAAAGTGTATGAAAAAGCAGAAAAATACAGTGTTCTCCGGGCGATGCGTGCCATGGAACGGGCCGATGTAGCTGTCGTCATTCTGGACGGAGAAGCAGGTATCCGGGAGCAGGACAAAAAAGTAGCAGGCTACGCGCACGACTCCGGCCGGGCTATCGTTATTGTAGTTAACAAATGGGATGTGGTGGAAAAAGACGACAAAACGATGCACCGGTTCACCGAAGAAATCCGGGAGGAGTTCCAGTTCCTGGACTATGCACCGATCGTTTTCCTGTCTGCGAAGACGAAGCGGAGAATGCAGAACCTTCTGCCGGTAGTGCGGCAGGTGGCTGAAAATCATCACGTACGGGTGCCTACCAATGTGCTGAATGAAGTTATTATGGATGCGGTGATTATGAATCCGACCCCAACCCACAGTAACAAACGCCTGCGTATTAATTTTGCAACACAGGTGGCCTCAGGCCCTCCGGTTATTGTGTTATTTGTGAACGACCCGGAGCTTCTGCATTTTTCATATCGCAGGTATTTGGAAAACAAATGCCGCGAAGCTTTCTCGTTTGAAGGCACACCGCTTCGAATTGTGGCCAGAAAGAAAAACGAATAGCAGACGGAAATGGTTTGGTAAGGGGAGAGTGCAATGGGAGTAATTCTTGCAGTTGTGATTGGCTATCTAATCGGTTCAGTTAGTTTTAGTTATCTATTTGTACAGCATATAAAAAAGGTGGACGTCCGTTCTGTTGGAAGCGGCAATGCCGGCGCTACCAATACCCGCCGGATTCTCGGAACAAAATGGGCGGTGGTGGTACTGCTTTTGGACGTATTGAAAGGAATGGTGGCGGTCTGGCTCGGCTTCTTTTTCCAATGGACAGCCTCGGCCCTGCTGCCCGGGTTTTTGTCGTTAAGCCAGGTGGATGGCCTGGCTCCCGCTCTTGGCGGTCTTGCCGCTGTACTTGGGCATAACTGGCCGGTCTATTTTGGCTTCCGCGGAGGCAAAGGTGTGGCAACGGCCATCGGAGTTATCAGTGTACTCGTCTTTTTTCCGGCAATTTATGTCGGGATTATAGCGATTGCAGCGATTGCAGTTACCGGTTACGTGTCTCTTGGCTCTCTGTTGTTTGCTGTGTTAACCCCGGTGGCGGTTTTCTATACCCAGTCGACCAACGGACATCCAGAGACCTATTTGTATTTAACCGTTTTTCTCGGCCTTCTTTCGATATGGAAGCACCGTACAAATATCGTCCGCCTGCTGCGTGGCAATGAAAGTTCATTGTATAAAAAGAGCAGTGAAGGATAAAAGGAGTTAAAAACATGAAGAAACAGGCAGCTGTTATTGGAGCAGGGAGCTGGGGAACGGCCCTGGCTTCCGTGTTGGGACAAAATCAGCACACGGTGCGCCTTTGGTGCCGAAGAGAAGCACTGGCTGAAGAGATTAATACCACTCACAGAAATGAAGGCTATTTAAAAGGGATTGTACTGCCGGAAAATATAATGGCTACCACTGACATAAAGGAAGCAGCAGAAGAGGCTTCCTACATTGTTCTTGCGGTCCCGAGCGGAGCAGTCAGAAAAATCGCCCGGGACTTAATGCCGTATCTTCAGCAGGATACTATTATTGTACACGCGGCTAAAGGTATCGAGCCTGAATCGTTTTTAAGGGTGTCGCAAATTCTCGAAGAAGAGTGGGCGGGTCTGTCCTTTCAGGGAATGGCAGTGCTTTCAGGACCAAGCCACGCAGAAGAAGTGGCAGAGCAGCAGCCGACCACTGTCGCGGTGTCAGGCACGTCTGAGCAGGTCCAGACCCGTGTGCAGGAGCTGTTTATGAACCAGGCTTTCCGTGTATACACAAATGATGATTTTCTCGGTGTCGAGCTTGGCGGGGCACTGAAAAATATTATTGCCCTTGGTATCGGTCTTACGTCAGGACTTGGATACGGCGATAACGCAAAAGCTGCCTTAATGACAAGAGGGCTGGCGGAAATCACCCGGCTTGGTACCCATCTTGGCGCATCGCCGCTTACTTTTACCGGCCTTTCGGGTCTTGGGGATTTGATCGTTACATGCACAAGTGAACACAGCCGGAACTGGCGGGCTGGAAATCAAATCGGTTCAGGTAAAAGCCTCGAAGACGTTCTGGAGCAGATGGGGATGGTCGTTGAAGGTGTGCGCACAACTGAAGCTGTATACCACTGGTCCCGCTCTCTTGGAGTGGAGATGCCAATTACGGAAGGGTTGTACAAAGTACTCTTTGAACACGTGCCACCGGAAAAAATGGCGAAATCCCTGATGGAGCGCGGGAAGAAAAATGAAAAAGAGCACTCCATCATGCTGCTTGATGATAATAATTAATGCGCCGGTTACGTTTAAAGGCGCCCCTTTTGCTTTCTAATAGGGCTTGTGCTAAAATTTTTCAAGACAAACAGCAGCGGCTGAAGGCAGCAGAAGTTGATTGGAGGACTTACGGTGGCTAATTTCGATCATGAAAAAATAAAAGAAGGTGTCAGGCTGATTCTTGAGGGCGTTGGCGAAGATGCCGGCCGCGAAGGCCTGCTCGACACCCCGGATAGAGTAGCGCGTTTATACCAGGAGGTTTTTGCCGGGCTGCATGAATCAGCGAACGAGCATTTAAAAACCGTATTTGGGGAAGATCACGAGGAACTGGTTCTGGTAAAAGACATTCCGTTTTTTTCGATGTGCGAGCATCACTTAGTTCCTTTTTTCGGTAAGGCTCACGTAGCCTACATCCCGAAAGGCGGAATGGTGACAGGTCTCAGCAAGCTGGCCCGCACCGTAGAAACAATTGCCAAACGACCGCAGCTTCAGGAGCGTATCACCTATACTGTTGCAAACGAAATTGTTTCGACACTCGAACCTCACGGAGTGATGGTCGTTCTGGAAGCAGAACATATGTGTATGACGATGCGCGGTGTGAAAAAGCCGGGGTCTATGACGGTAACCTCTGCGGTGAGAGGAACATTTGAAGGAGATCAGGCGGCAAGGAGCGAAGTTCTGTCGCTTATTAAGCACTGATCACCAGCAGATAAAAAAGGGGCGCCTGCAGTGAGCAGGCGCTTTACCATGGGCAAAAACCGAAAACAGGGAGGGTCTTAAATGCAGAATGGAGATGATTTTATCGTCATCCGGGCAGAAGAAGACGGTGTCAACGTCATGGGCTTGACCCGCGGCAAGGACACCCGTTTTCACCACTTGGAAAAATTAGATGGCGGAGAAGTACTCATCGCGCAGTTTACCGAACATACATCTGCGATTAAGGTGCGAGGCAACGCGGTTATACAAACAAGCTACGGCGAAATGAAGGCAGGAAGCGGGGAAGATTAACGTAATCTTTCTTGGAAACAAAGAGGCTGTGCTATAATTGAAGAGCATAGGACGTAAGAAATGAAATCACCAGCATTTAAGGGGTTGGGGGAAGCGGCATGAACAACTACTGGACACCATGTGCAGAGGAAATAAAAAAAGAGTTTCAGCGCCTGACCCAGCACTCGTATATTGAGCAGAAAATCGGGCTGCCGGAAGCGCACGAAGAGACGATCCATCTTCTGCTTGAGGCGTTAAGAGAAGCCAAAGTGCCCCGGGAACGGATGGTGGAACAAATTGCAGCTGTACTGCTTGTGCAGTCAGCATTTAAAGCTCATGAACAGATTCAGCTGCATAACGACGGCGATGACAAAAAAATAAGGCAGCTGACGATTTTGAACGGGGATTTGATGAGCAGTCTTTACTACCGTCTGCTCAGTACCGCCTTTCATCAGGAAATCCTTCTTGTTTTTACATCAGCAATCCGAAGCATGAACGAAGCGAAAATGAAACTGCATTTTGGTGAGTGCCGGGACCATACCGATATGCTTCAAACACTTAGAATGAGTGAAGCGGGCATTGTGGAAGCGGTCATCCATTTTTATGGACGCCCGCATCTTGCAGTAGCTTCCTCGTCTATTTTTGCCTTAAAGAGGCTGCTTCATGAATGGGAGTGGTTTGGCTGTACCGAAGAATTTTCAGCTTGTGCCGCCCAGGTACAGTACTGGGAAGGCCAGTCGCAAAGCGCACAGCAAATATTAAAACAATTAATCGATCAAGAACACAGCTTTTTTCATCAGCATGTCGAAAAAGACGAACAGCTCTCTGATAAGCTGCAATCGTTAATGGATGAATGGATAGCTGTAGGTATTGAGTAAAAAGGGGTTTCAATAATGGCTACCCAAAAAGAAAATAAAGTATATCAGGTGTTCCAGTCTATTTCAGGCAACTATGATCATATGAACAGCGTGATCAGCTTCCGGCTGCATAAGCGCTGGCGGAAAAAAACAATGAAGCAGATGAACGTCCGTCGCGGAGCAAAAGCTCTCGATTTATGCTGTGGGACGGCAGACTGGACGATTCAGCTTGGTAAAGCAGTAGGAAAAGGCGGCAGCGCCACCGGCATCGACTTCAGTGAAAAAATGCTTGAAGTCGGCAGGGAGAAAGTGCACCGGGAACAGCTAGCAAACATCGATTTAATACATGGAAATGTAAACAGTCTCCCATTTCCGGATAACTCGTTTGATTACGTAACGATAGGTTTCGGCCTACGGAACGTATCCGATTATCTGCGGGTGCTTAAGGAAATGGAGCGGGTGCTGAAGCCTGGCGGCACCGCTGTGTGCCTGGAAACGTCCTGGCCGGAAAACAGCATCGTGGAAAAATTTTATTCCTTTTATTTTCAATCGGTCATGCCGGTGATAGGAAAAGTATTGATTAACCGGTACGACGAATACCGCTGGCTTCAGGAATCAACTTTGGCCTTTCCTTCGAAAGAAACACTTGGGGTTATGTTCATGGAAGCAGGGTTCAGCCAGGTGCAGATGTCTCCTTATTCTGCCGGAACAGTCTGCGCCCATATCGCCCGCAAAAAATGATAAGATGACAGTGATAAGGAAGTTGAACCAATGAGTAAAATTAAAACTATTTTAGAAATGATAAAATTTGAACATACCGTATTCGCCCTCCCGTTTGCTTTTCTGGGAGCGGCGCTCGGCGGCCTGATGATCAACGGCTCCTGGCCCTCCATTGCTGACTGGATCTGGATTACACTGGCAATGTTTGGTGCCCGAAGCGCTGCAATGACGTTGAACCGCCTGATTGATGCTGAAATAGACGCCCGTAATCCGCGAACGGAAACACGTGCCATTCCTGCAGGAGACGTTTCACGAGGTCAAGCCATTTTGTTTGTGCTTGGATCTTTTTTTATTTTATTTGTCGCTGCGTTTCAGTTAAACATGCTGGCGGTCTACCTTCTGCCAATTCCTGTTTTTTTTATGACGCTTTATTCATACACGAAGCGCTTTACGTGGCTCTGCCACTTGTTTTTAGGAGTAACAATTGGCATCGCTCCGCTTGGCGGTTGGGTAGGAGTGACCGGCACGCTTCAGCCGGAGGCATTTTTGCTGTTTACGGCGGTGGCGATGTGGATTGGCGGATTTGATATTATTTATGCGACACAGGATGCGGAGTATGACAAGCGCGTCGGGCTGAATTCCATCCCGGCCCGCTTCGGTATTGCGAAAGCTCTTTACATCTCCCGGGGGTTCCATCTCGTCAGTCTGGTTTCCCTTCTGGCCCTGTATCTGCTATCGCCGCTCAGCTGGTTTTACCTTGTGGGGGTTGCCGCGGCTGCTGCGATCATGATCTACGAGCATTCTCTGGTGAAGCCTTACGATTTGTCGAAGGTCGGGGTCGCTTTTTTTCCCATGAACGGGATTATCAGTATTGTGATATTAGTATTTACCCTTGGAGATATTTTAATGTAAAAATATGTACACCTGCGTAGGGAAGATGTATACGATTTGGAGAGATGGTTATGTCCATAACAATGGGAGAAATCGCATATACGAATGCAAAACCGTTTTTTTATTATCTTGACCGGCAAAAGCTCGAGCGGGAAGGGGTACGGTTCGAACAGGACGTACCTGCTTCGCTGAACCGAAAGCTCGAAGAACAAAAGCTGAGCGGAAGCGCTGTATCTTCGTTTGCTTTTGGGTCCAGTACGCGTGCTCTTTCGCTTCTGCCGTCTCTTTGTGTAGCTTCTGCCGGCAAAGTACGGTCCATTTTGTTCTACTCCCGGTACCCTCTTGAAGAGCTTGCGGGGAGACGGATTGCTTTGACATCGACAAGTGCGACAAGCGTTCACCTGCTGAAAATTATTCTTCAGGAATTCTATCAGGTGACAGAGGCGGAGTATCGAACACAGGCACCCGACCCGGTGAAAATGAAAGAGCAGAACGATGCTTACCTGTTAATTGGCGATGACGCCATCAAGGCTTCCTGGGAGGAAAGTGACTGGTTCCGTTACGATCTCGGCGAGTTGTGGTATGCTCATACCGGCCTGCCGATGGTTTACGCTGTATTTGCCGTACAAAATGAATCGTTCCAACAGGACGGGAGCACGTGGTCCGCTCTGCATCACGACTTTCTGCAAAGCCGCCGCACTGCGCAGCAGGACGATTTTGCCGGAATGGCCAGTGATTACAGTCACAAGCTCGGAGGCAGCAGGGCGTACTGGCAGGAGTACTTCCGGGGGCTTCATTTCACGCTTGGAGCCAGGGAGCAGGAGGGCCTGCTTTATTATTACCATCTCGCTTATAAGTATGGATATTTAAATGAAGCAGTTGAAAGTTTAGATATTTTGCAGCCGGGAGACGAGGTGCATTATTTATTTTGAAGGTGAATAAGATGAAGCTGATGGATCTGTACAGAGATTTAAAACCGGATATTAAAGTGATCGAAAAAACGCTTGAAGAAGCGGTGGATTCGAAGCACACCGTCCTGACTGAAGCGTCGAATCATTTATTAAAAGCTGGAGGCAAACGCATCCGGCCGGTTTTAGTGCTGCTAAGTGCGAAATTTGGAAATTATGATATTGGGCATATCAAACATGCTGCCGCTTCGCTTGAACTGATACACATGGCCTCCCTTGTTCACGACGACGTGATAGATGACGCCGAGCTGCGCCGGGGCGAGTCTACAGTCAAGGCAGCATGGGATAACAAAGTAGCGATGTATACCGGTGATTATATCTTTGGAAGTGCTGTCGAGTGCGCAGCCTACTACCGGGATCCTGTGATCAACCGAATTATCTCAAAGACGCTGATCGAAATATGCGTCGGCGAGATCGAACAGATCCGGGACCAGTACAACTGGGAGCAGCCGCTGCGGACGTACCTGCGCAGAATACGGAGAAAGACAGCAGTTTTGATTGCGGCCGGCTGTGAACTCGGTGCTGCAAGCGCCGGAGCATCAAAAAAGACGCAGCGCCAGCTTTACCGGTACGGCTATCACCTCGGCATGTCCTATCAGATTATCGATGATATTCTCGATTTTACCGGCAGCGAAAAAGAGCTTGGAAAGCCTGCCGGGGGCGACCTGAGGCAGGGAAATGTAACGCTGCCTGCGCTGTATGCGATGCATCAGAATCCACAGCTGCACGAAAAAATCAGTGCGGCCATTCAGGAAGAGGCTGTCGACGAAGAGCAGGTGTCCCGCATTCTTTCGGAAATCACCAATTCCGGGGGCATCGAATATGCGAAGAAAATGAGTGAGCGGTATCTGGAGAAAGCCTATGAAGCTATCGCCACTTTGCCGGACATAGAGGCAAAGGATTCTTTAAAGGACATTGCTGCGTATATCGGCGGCAGAAAATATTAATTCCCCGTCCAGCGTGTAATTGCTAACGCTTTCAACTTTTGCTATACTAATTTTGGTAAATAGTAATGGATGGGGGAAGAAATATGACAAGTGAACGCACGTTTGTAATGGTAAAGCCGGACGGAGTCCAGCGTGGACTGGTTGGCAGAATTGTTCAGCGTTTTGAAGAAAAAGGCTTGAAAATCGCCGCCGGTAAATTTATGCACATTTCACCTGAATTAGCCCAAAAGCATTACGAAGAACATCAAGAAAAGCCTTTTTTTAATGATCTGGTCGGTTTTATTACGTCGGGTCCCGTGTTTGCCGTAGTACTCGAAGGCCAGGATGCCATACATATTTCCCGGCTGCTGATCGGGAAAACAGATCCAAAAGAAGCACCGGCGGGAACGATCCGCGGTGATTACGGGCATGTGAAGGAGAAAAACGTTATTCACGGCTCAGATTCCCTTGAGAGCGCGGACCGGGAGATCGGTTTATTTTTTAAACCGGAAGAAGTGCTCGAATATGAACGTTCCATCGATGCCTGGCTGTAAAACAAGATTAATCTGCCACGCTTCTGGGAATACACTCTTATAGACAATTCAAGATAAGGGTGATAACTAATGATGTATTTACTGGCAATACTTTTGCCGCCGGTGGCGGTGCTGATCGTCGGCCGGCCGTTTCAGGCATTTATCAATTTTCTGCTGCTCCTGGTCTTCTGGGTGCCGGCATCCATTCACGCCTGCTTCGTCGTAGCGGACTCCAAAGCGGAAAAACGGGCGAAAAGATATTAATCTAAAGCGTGTCCCTGCTGGGGGCCGCTTTTTTTATAATTCACCGGCACCTGCTTTTCAAGTGAACATTCCCCTTTCGCTGGTCGATATAATGAAAAAGATCTTTAGGCGGAACCTGAAGAAACAAGGCCGCCGTGATATAATAACGATACTCAGCAAAGTGGGGATATGATGCCAAGCAGACAAAACGGAGCAGTGGAAAATCAATTGAATGAGGATTACGGTGCATTCGTGCAAAAAATGAAGGGCATGACCGGCCTGGATCTGCACTTATACAAAGAGGCGCAGATGAAGCAGCGGCTGTTTTCCTTTTTACAGAAAAAAGGTTTTCATTCGTTTACAGATTTAATTGAACGGGGGCTTCAAAAAGATGAAGCGCTTCTGAAGGAAATACTTGACCGGATGACTATCAATGTTTCTGAATTTTTTCGTAATCCTTGCCGGTGGGAGGTGCTGCAGACATCGATTCTGCCGGAAATACTTAACAAACGCAGTAATCCGCACATATGGTCTGCAGCGTGTTCTACCGGTGAAGAACCGTACTCGCTTTGGATGATGATGAAAGAAACATTTCCGGGGTTCTCCTTTTCTATTACGGCGACAGACATAGACAGCCGTATTCTGGAACAGGCGCAGATGGGTATCTATTCGAGCCGTGCCGTAGAAAACGTGCCACCGGCATATCTGCAGAAATATTTCGAAGCGGGCCCGCCGGCCTACCAGTTTGACACAAAAGCGGCTGCCCGGGATATTCGCTTTAAAAAGCAGAATCTGCTTGCAGACAATCCGGTAAGGGAGGTAGATGTTATCATTTGCAGAAATGTAATGATCTACTTTAAAGAAGAAGCGAAGGATTATATTTATAAGCAGTTTTACGGCGCACTGCGTCCGGGAGGTGTGCTGTTTGTCGGAAGCACAGAGCAGATGTTTCATCCGGAAAAGTATAAGTTTGAGCCGGCCGGAACTTTTTTTTACCGAAAAAGCTAAGCTTTTCAGGAAGATGAAAGAAGGCAGTTTCGCTAAATAGAGGATTATGTTATCATTTACTGCATAAAAGCACTAAAGAGATACGTATGGAGCAAAGGGGAGAAGGCACATATGAGATTTTTAACCGCAGGAGAATCACACGGACCACAGCAGACAACGATCGTTGAGGGAGTCCCAGCGCAGATGGAGCTTCTTGAAGAAGATATCAACCAGGAACTCGCAAGACGCCAGGGCGGATATGGCCGGGGCCGCAGAATGCAGATTGAAAAAGATAAAGTGAAGTTTTTAAGCGGGGTCCGGCACGGGAAAACGACCGGAGCGCCGATTACGATGGTCGTCGAAAATGACGATTTTGTGCACTGGGAAAAGATTATGGGCACCGAACCGCTCTCCGAAGAGGAAGCGGAAAAAGTGAAGCGGAAAATTACACGCCCCCGTCCCGGGCATGCAGACCTGAACGGGGCTATTAAATACGGGCACCGTGACATGAGAAACGTGCTCGAGCGTTCCTCGGCGAGAGAAACAACTGCGCGGGTAATGGCAGGTGCGCTGGCGAAAAAAATTCTTAAAACCTTCGGAATAGAAATTGGCGGCCAGGTTCTTACGATAGGCGGTATCCATTCAGCACAGACGTCTTATTCCTCTATGCAGGACCTTCAGGAAAAATCAGAAGCTTCGCCGGTCCGCTGTCTGGATCCGGAAGCGGAAAAACAAATGATGGAAGCGATCGACAAGGCGAAGGCTGATGGCGATTCCATTGGCGGCGTCGTACAGACCGTAGTGGAAGGCCTGCCAGTGGGACTGGGCAGTCATGTGCAGTATGATCACAAGCTTGACGGCAAAATCGTCGGTGCGGTTGCAAGCATTAACGCTTTTAAAGGGGCTGAAGTCGGTATCGGCTTTGAAGCGGCAAACCGGCCGGGAAGCCAGGTGCATGATGAAATTGTCTGGGACGAACAGAACGGCTATTACCGGAGCACCAACAACCTTGGCGGGTTTGAAGGCGGGATGACCAACGGTATGCCGGTAGTCATCCAGGGCGTGATGAAGCCGATTCCGACCCTCTATAAGCCACTTCAAAGCGTAGATATTGATTCCAAAGAACCGTTTAAAGCGAGCATTGAGCGCTCGGACAGCTGTGCGGTGCCTGCTGCTTCGGTTGTAATGGAAAATGTCGTGGCGTTTGAAGTAGCCGTCTCCTTTTTGGATATGTTCGGTACAGATAATGTGGACCGTATCCGCCGGAACTTTGAAGAGTACGTGCAGGAAGCGAAGGATTTTTAACTGATGGAAACTGTGCAGATACAGGCGGAGAAAAGAAGCTACCCGGTAATGATCGGGGAAGGGCTCCGCTATCAGCTTGCAGATGTTTTAAAGGAAACCACAGCTGGCAAGAGCCGCTTCCTGCTCGTCGTGGACGAGGCTGTGGACGCTCTTTACCGGGAAGAAACAGAAAGCCAGCTCGCCCGTCTGCTTCCCGTAAGCACCTATGTAATGCCTGGAGGGGAGCAGTCCAAATCGGTGGAGGAGCTTTCCAGGCTGTGGGAATTCGCAGCGGAAAGCGAAATGGACAGAAAGTCAGTCTTTGTGGCGCTCGGCGGCGGAGTGGCCGGAGATTTGACCGGCTTTGCGGCGGCCGGTTACATGCGTGGGGTGGACTATATTCAACTGCCGACTACTCTTCTTGCCCAGGACAGCAGCGTGGGTGGAAAGACGGGGATTAACCTGCACGCAGGCAAAAATCTGGCCGGGGCTTTCCATCCCCCTCTGGCTGTCATATATGATACCGGGACGCTGCATACCCTGCCTGACGCTGAATGGCGCTCCGGCTTTGCCGAAATGATCAAGCACGCCTACCTTGACGGGGAGGCCTTTTTACAGGATTTAAAAGCCCGCGTACAGAGCGTGGAGGACATGAAGTCGCCGGAGGTTGCTTCGTGGATTAAACGGTCGATTGAAGTTAAAGCGCGTATTGTCGAAGAAGACGAACGCGAGCAGGGCGTGCGTGCATTTTTAAATCTGGGGCACACGCTTGGCCATGCCCTGGAAAAAGAAATGGGCTACGGGCGCATCACTCACGGAGAAGGAGTGGCAGCCGGGCTGTGGTTTGCTCTTGCGGTAAGTAATAACGAAGGTGCAGGCCACTGGGATCTGGAAAAAGAAAAAGCGTGGCTCGAATCGCTCGGGTACCCGGTGGACGCACCCGGAAGGCTTTCGGCTGACACGATAGTGGAATCGATGAAAAGAGATAAAAAAGCTTCCCACGGGGAGATCCATTACGTGCTGCTCGAGAAGCCGGGAAAGCCGATGACAGCAAAAGTGGAAGAAAACACGATCAGGCAGCTGCTCGATCGCTATTACAAATAGGCAGGTGACAACAGTGATACGAGGTGTACGGGGAGCAACAACGGTAAAAGAAAACCGCGCAGAAGAGATCTGGGAGGAAACCGGCCGCGTGCTTGAGGAGATGATTGCGGAAAATCACATTACTGCGGACCAGGTCTCGCATATTTGGTTTACGGTCACTTCTGATCTCGATGCTGCTTTTCCGGCAAAAGCAGCGAGGAAAATTCCCGGGTGGGAGTTTGTTCCGGTAATGTGTGCCCAGGAAATTCCGGTGCCCGGGAGCCTGGAGCGGTGCATCCGTGTGATGATGACTGCGGAAGTAAATGTACCTGCAGAAGATGTGCAGCATATCTTCTTAAACGAAGCGGTGGCGCTTCGTCCGGACCTTGGTTTGACAAAGCAGAAGGATTCCTAGTAGGATAAGTATAAGTTTAGAGCAACGACAGTTAAGGTATAGATGAGCGCTGCCATCGGAGGCAGCATAGAGAGTTAGAAGAGCAGAGGCAGAATAGCAGAGAATAGAAGATACCTGACAATACATTTAACCAAAAAATCCTGCGTAGTTATATGCAGGGTTCTCTTCTATCATGCCTCTCTGTCCGCAGAGAGGTTTTTCTCGTGTTCTGGCATGCTTTTCCTATCAAAGGAGGAAAAACCGTGACCAAAACAACGAAGCAGGCATTCACTGACGCGTGTGCGTCCCACCGTACAATTCCCTATATGGAGCATTACTTTTCCGACACCCTCACCCCCATCGATGTGTTTCGCCACTTTCAGGAAGACGCTGTATATCTGCTGGAAAGTAAAGACGAAGCCTCTCCGTGGTCCCGCTACTCGTTTGTCGGGCTTCATCCTTCCTATCGGATTGTAGAACAGGGAGGAGAGTTCCGTCTTGAGAAAACGGACGGCACCCTCATACTTACAGCTTCTAATCTGGAAGCCTGCATGCAGCAGGCGACAGACTATATTGATCCTTCGCTGCCGGAGGTGGATCTCCCATTTAAAGGCGGCGCTGTCGGGGCCCTCTCGTACGATGCTGTGGAATTGTTCGAGCCGAAGCTCGCTCCGGACAGCTCCCCGGAATCACGCATACACTTTGTGTACTGCAGCACGATTATGGCGCTCGATCAGACGAACAAAGAGCTGACGATCATCTATTACGATGAACATACAGATAAAGAGACTGAAAAACGCTTTGAGGAAGCAAAGGCCACGGTCGGAAAGCTTCAAAAAAGTCTTCAGAACGGAAATTCCGGATCCGCAATGTACCCGCCGCTTGAAAAAAATACAGCAGTGGACTTCAGCCGGGTCCAGTCTAATTATTCGAAGGAAGACTTTATGGATGCAGTGGAGAAAATTAAAGAATATATTGTAGCCGGAGACGTATTTCAGACGGTGCTGTCCCAGCGTTTTGAGCTGCCGACAACGGTGAGCGGCTTTGACCTTTACCGGGTGCTCCGCATGATTAATCCGTCGCCCTATTTGTTTTACCTGCGGCTCGGGGAAACAGAAGTGGTGGGAAGTTCTCCGGAACGGCTCGTGCAGGTGCTCGACGGTCACGTGGAAATCCATCCGATTGCCGGGACCCGCAAACGGGGACAGACAGACAGCGAAGATAAAGCACTCGAAGAAGAACTGCTTGCCGATGAAAAAGAGCGGGCGGAACACTTTATGCTCGTTGATCTGGCGCGAAATGACGTTGGCCGGATTGCTTCCTACGGTACGGTGGAAACGCCGGTGCTGCTTGAAACAGTCCGCTTCTCGCACGTAATGCATATTATCTCCAAAGTGACAGGAAGGCTTTCCCCATTCGTTTCTCCGGTCGCGGCTCTTCAGTCCGCTTTTCCAGCCGGAACCGTCTCCGGAGCGCCAAAAATCCGGGCAATGGAAATTTTAAAAGAACTCGAGCCGACCAGGCGCGGAATGTACGCCGGGGCTGTGTGCTATATGGGCTTTGACGGCAACATTGACTCCTGCATTGCCATCCGGACTATGCTTGTGGAAAATCAGACGGCAAAGGTCCAGGCCGGAGCCGGCATCGTTGCTGATTCGGACCCGGCATCGGAATACGAAGAAACGCAGAATAAAGCAGCAGCTCTTCTCCGTACTGTAGCCGCTGCCGAAGCAATGTTCACCGATGAGAAGGGAGAGAATATTCATGCTTAAAGCACTGTTGAATAAATGCATTGAGGGGCATACACTAAAAGAACAGGAAGCGGAACAGGCAATGGACTTTATTATGCAGGGAGAGGCTACACCAAGCCAGATTGCCGGTCTTATTACCATCATGCGGTTCCGGGGCGAAACGGTGGAAGAGCTGACCGGATTTGTCCGCAGTATGCGCCGTCACGCCCTTTCTTTAGAGCATGAGGAGCCTTCTCTTCTCGACACGTGCGGCACCGGCGGCGACGTAAGTTCAACGTACAATATTTCCACTGCTTCTGCGATCGCATTAAGCGGAGCGGGGATTAAGGTCGCCAAGCACGGCAACCGCTCGGTATCATCCAAAAGCGGGAGCGCCGATGTGCTTGAAACACTGCAGGTGCCCGTGCAGTCAGGACCTGAGGAAGCGGTAAAGGCTCTGCAGGAAAAAGGACTGGCCTTCCTGTTTGCCCCGCTCTACCATGTAGCGATGAAGCATGCCGTCACCCCGAGAAAAGAACTGGGTTTTCGTACAATCTTTAACGTGCTCGGTCCGTTAACAAATCCGGCAAACGCTGATATTCAGGTGGTCGGCGTGTTTGACCGGGAATACGGGGAGAAAATGGCCTACGTGCTGAAAAACCTGGGTGCGCGCCGGGCGTTATTTGTTACCGGCAGAGACGGACTTGATGAAATGACGATTTCAGACAGTACGTATATTACAGAGCTTCGCGACGGTGAAATTACGAAATATGAAATTACGCCGGAAGAGGCGGGACTAACGAGAGCTCCCGTTGAAGAAGTGCAGGTGGAAACAGCGGAAGAAAGCGCAGCGCTGATCGAAAATATTTTTAACGGATCAGAAACTGGGGCAGCAAAAGACATTTTACTATTAAACATGGGCGCTGCATTTTATGCTGCCGGCCGGGCAGAAACTATCGCGGACGGTGTACAGCTTGCGGAAGAAGCCATCCGCGGGGGTAAAGCCGAACAGCAGCTGCAGCGCCTGCGGGGAAATGAGGTTAATTCAACGTATGCTTGAAAAAATACTGCAAACCAAACAGGAAGAACTCTCCCGTATTACGATTGGCGAGCGTCCCGATGTACCTTTTTACTCACTGAAAAAAGCACTGCAGCAGGATCCGCCGAACGTACAGATTATTGCGGAAGTCAAAAAAGCTTCGCCCTCCAAAGGGCTGATACGGAGTGATTTCGATCCGGAAGCCATCGCCCTTGGCTATGAACGGGGAGGCGCCGCCGCCCTGTCGGTGCTGACGGATGAAACGTATTTCCAGGGGAGCAGCAGCTATCTGACAGCGGTCAAAAAAATCTCTTCTCTGCCTGTACTGCGCAAGGACTTTATTATCGATGCCAGACAGGTGGAGGAGAGTGCGGCGATGGGGGCAGATGCTATTTTACTGATCGCAGAAGCCCTTGCCCCGGAAAAGCTGCACGAATTATACCAGCAGGCCTACGAGCTCGGGATGGAGGTGCTTGTAGAAGCACATTCGCCCGAAAAGCTGCACGACCTGCTCCATCAGTTTACGCCGGAAATTATCGGTATCAATAACCGTGATCTTCATACGTTCCATACAGAACTCGGGCAGACAGGAAAAGCAGCTTCGTTTATACCGGAAGGCAGTGTGCTCGTGAGTGAAAGCGGCATCCGTACAGACGAAGACCTCGATTATGTGCAGCTGCTCGGGGCAGAGGCGGCACTCGTCGGAGAATCCCTGATGAGACAGCCGGATGTACGAGAAGCTTTACTAAAACTGCGGGGAGTGAGCAACCATGCCTCCACAGACGCCGATGTTTAAAATGTGCGGCCTGCATTCCGAAAATGATGTGCGGCTTGCAGCTTCTTCCTCCGCGTCGTTCGCAGGGTTTGTATTTGCCCCGGGGAAACGGGAAGTTGAGCCGACAGCCGTGCGCGAATGGCTGCAGGCTCATCCGCTGCACGGTAAAAAGGTGACAGCCCTGTTTGTGAATGCGCCGGTGCGAAAAGTGATTGCGACCGTTGAAGAAATACAGGCGGACGTGATTCAGCTGCACGGTGAGGAACCGCCGGAAGAAGCAGCGATCATCCGCCACCGTACAGGGAAGGATGTGTGGAAAGCCCTCCCGCACGGAGAATATACTCATCAGCAGATCGATGCCTATGCGGATTACGTTGATGGTTTCATCATCGACGCCAAAGTTGATGGCCGGTTCGGGGGCTCCGGCGAATCCTTCGCCTGGGAGCACGTGCCCGGCTATATTAAAGCTGGAAAAGCCCACCGTCTTCCGTTATTTATTGCAGGAGGAGTCCGTCCGGAAAATGTTGAAGACCTGCTTGCGTATCATCCGGCGGGTATTGATATTTCCAGCGGGCTCGAAAAAGACGGAGTAAAGGATGCCGGCTTATTAGAACAATTAGAGAAGAGGTTGAATAGCTATGCAGCAGATATATCCCGATGAACACGGACGGTACGGGGATTACGGCGGAAAGTATGTGCCGGAAACACTCATGTATGCACTAGAGGAACTTGAAGAGGCATTTAACGCTGCCTGGGAGGATGAATCCTTTCACGAGGAGTACCAGGACATTCTGCGTGAATATGCCGGCCGGGAAACCCCGCTGACGTTCGCGGGGCACCTGACGGAGCATCTGGGCGGAGCAGAAATTTATTTAAAACGGGAAGATCTGCTTCATACCGGTGCCCATAAATTAAACAATGCCATCGGCCAGGTGCTTCTGGCCAGACGGATGGGGAAATCAAAAATTGTTGCAGAAACAGGCGCCGGCCAGCACGGCGTGGCAACGGCGACCGTCTGTGCTAAGTTTGGGCTGGAGTGCAAGGTGTTTATGGGTGAAGAAGATATGGAGCGGCAGGAACTGAATGTCTTCCGGATGGAGCTGCTTGGAGCGGAAGTGCTGCCTGCATCGTCCGGAAACAAAACTTTAAAGGACGCCACCAATGAAGCGATCCGCTACTGGGTGACAAACGTTGAAGATACGTTTTATCTGATCGGTTCGGTTGTTGGTCCGCATCCATATCCAATGATTGTCCGGAACTATCAGCGGATTATTGGAGATGAGACCAAACGGCAGATGCAGACGCGGTGCGGGTCTCTTCCGGATGCGATTGCAGCATGCGTGGGAGGAGGAAGCAATGCGATCGGCATGTTTTATCCGTTTCTGCAAGACGATGTAAAGCTTTACGGTGCGGAAGCAGCCGGCATGGGCGTTCATACAGCTATGCACGCAGCAACGATTTCGAAAGGCACCCGCGGGGTGATCCACGGGTCACTGACGTATTTAATCCAGGATGAAAATGGACAGATCATTGAGCCGTATTCTATTTCCGCCGGACTGGATTATCCGGGCATTGGACCGGAGCACGCCCATCTGGCTGAAAGCGGCCGCGTGGAATACACGGGTGTGACAGATGAAGAAGCACTGGAAGCACTTTCGCTGTTAACAAAAAAAGAAGGCATCCTTCCGGCGATTGAAACCTCCCATGCCCTTTACCTGGCGTTTGAAAAAGCTAAACAGATGGACAGAAGTGAACGAATCGTCATATGCCTCTCGGGGCGTGGAGATAAAGACGTTGAAACGATCCGCCGCCGGATGGAAGGGGAGAGCAGTGATGAATAAAGCAACAAACGTGCTGACTGTGGAAGAAGCGGCAGCGCAGGCGTCATACCCTTTGTTCGTGCCATTTATTATGGCAGGGGATCCGCATGAAGAAGCGACGATTTCGATTGCTCTTTCGCTTCAGGAGGCAGGCGCCCACATTTTAGAGCTCGGTATTCCGTATTCTGACCCGCTGGCTGACGGTCCGCTGCTTCAGCGCTCAGCCCAGCGCGCACTTAAAGGAGGCATGAGCCTGAAAGGGGCTCTGCGCATGATCCGGACGATGAGAGAACGCGGACTGACGATTCCGGTCGTCGTGTTTTCCTATGTGAATCCGGTCCTCCGTATGGGAGAAGAGACTTTTGTTAAAGAAGCGGCATCTGCCGGGGCTAACGGGGTGCTGATTCCGGATCTTCCAATGGAAGAGAGCAGTTTTATCAGTGAGGTTGCCAGGGAGAAGGGGCTGTCGGTCATTTCACTCGTGGCACCGACGTCTGCCCACCGCATTGAAAAAATTGCCTCTCAGGCCCAGGGCTTTCTGTACTGCGTTTCAAGTCTTGGCGTAACTGGTACAAGGGACGCCTTCCCGGATGAAGCCTACGCGTTTATCCGCAAAGTAAAAGAAGCAAGCACGGTGCCGGTCGCTGTCGGCTTTGGCATATCCAACCGCCGGCAGGTGGAGCTGCTTGACGGCGTGAGCGACGGTATTGTCGTCGGCAGTGCGATTATGAAAATCGTCGAAGAACAGCAGGAGGCACTCGTTTCGGCTGAAAAGACAGAGCGGGAACAGGCGCTGAACGAAATTAAAACCTTTGTCTCCACGCTAATTTCGTCGTAAGATAGTAATCAGCATACAAAGACGAGGTGACAATGTTGTATATCAAAAAACAAATTAAAGGCATGACGCCTTACCAGCCGGGAAAACCAATAGAAGAAGTAAAACGGGAGCTTGGGCTGACTACTGTCCATAAAATGGCATCCAACGAAAATCCATACGGTGCTCCGCTTCAGGCCAAACAGGCAATCGAAGAAGCGGCCGCCGATCCGGAAATTTATCCGGATGGTTATGCAGCTGAACTGCGCCAGGCAGTGGCCGAAGAGCTGAATGTCGGAGAAAAACAGCTGCTGTTTGGAGCTGGTTCCGACGAGGTTATTTTAATGCTCTGCCGGGCCATGCTTGGTCCGGATACAAATACCGTTATGGCGGTACCTTCGTTTTCGCAGTACAAGCATAATGCCGCCATTGAAGGAGCGGAGGTCCGTGAAATTCCGGCAGTGGACGGGGAGCATCAGCTGAATGCCATGCTTGAAGCGATTGACGAACAGACACGTATTGTCTGGGTATGTAATCCAAACAATCCGTCCGGCGCCTATATTAATGATGAAGCGTTTGTGGCGTTCCTCGATCAGGTTCCGGAAAACGTACTGGTTGTTTCGGACGAGGCTTACATTGAGTATGTGACCGCGAAGGATTATCCGGATACGCTGAAGCTGCTGCAGGAATACCCAAACCTTCTTCTTTTGCGTACATTTTCAAAAGCCTATGGCCTGGCATCGCTCCGGGTTGGTTACGGCGTGAGCCATGAAGAACTGATTCAGTCTCTGGATCCGGTCCGGCCTCCGTTCAATGTTACAGCTGTGGCCCAACGGGCAGCAACGGCTGCCTTGAAGGATCGCGGTTTTATTGAAAAGTGCCGGGAGAAAAATAAAACTGAACTCGATAAAATGACGGCTTTCTGTGAAGAGCTGGGACTGGACTATGTGCCTTCGCAGACTAATTTTCTGCTGATTCATACAGGAGTGGCAGGAAGCGTTGTTTTTGACGAAATGCTGAAAAAGGGAATTATCATCCGCTCAGGAGAAGCCCTCGGCTATCCGGAATCGATCCGTGTAACGATAGGGACCGAGGAGCAGAACGAAGCTTTCCGCCAGACGCTGAGTGAAGTGCTTGAACATCAGCAGGCCAGGCTTTAGCGGACAACACCTGGAATCCGGCTCCGCTCGGGGCCGGGTGTTTTTATGTATGGAAACAAAGAGAGGTCTGGAGGGAAACAGATGCAGAAAAAAGCAGCAGTTATCGGACTGGGATTGATCGGAGGGTCAATTGCCCTTGCCATCAAACAGGAACATCCCGGTGTTTATATTGCAGGAACAGATGTAGATGAAGCCCAGACAAAGCTCGCGGTATCCCTGAATGTTATCGACGAGGCTGCCCCGGAGCTGGAGAAGGCTGTAAAAGATGCAGATCTGGTTGTGCTTGCCACTCCGGTGGCCACCACTGAGAAATTGCTCGTGCAGCTGGCCGGCATGGCTTTAAAGCCTGGAGCAATCGTTACCGACGTCGGCAGCACAAAAACATCGATCTGCGAGCAGGCAGACGTTCTTTCGGGAAAAAACGTTCATTTTATCGGCGGCCATCCAATGGCCGGATCGCATAAAAGCGGCGTCCATGCCGCCCGTGTCCGCCTGTTTGAAAATGCGTACTACGTGCTGGTGCCAAACGGTCTGGGCTCTTCTGAAAAGATCGGGGAGATCAAAGATTGGCTTCAGGGCACGCAGGCAAAGTTTATAGAGCTGTCCTACGAGCAGCACGACCTGCTGACAGGAGTAATCAGTCATTTTCCGCATATCGTAGCATCGGCACTCGTGCATCAGGTGAAGGGAATGGAGGACGAACAGGCCTGGGTGACAAAGCTCGCGGCCGGCGGATTCCGGGATATTACGAGAATCGCTTCAGCCAGTCCGGAAATGTGGACCGATATTCTGCTGAAAAATAATGACGTCATGCGTCAGCTGATGGAAGACTGGAAGCAGCAGATGAGTGCCATTGAACAGATGCTTGCCGCGGGGGATAAAGAGCAGATATACCAGTTTTTTGAGCACGCCAAATCCTATCGTGACGGTCTGCCCGCGAAAAAACAGGGAGCCATACCGTCCATTTATGACCTGTTTGTCGACGTGCCGGACCATCCCGGGGTTATTTCGGACGTCACCGGAATTCTTGGACGCACCGGGATCAGTATTATCAATATACGGATCCTTGAAACGAGAGAGGACATTATGGGCGTGCTACAGCTGACGTTCCGTACGGAAGAAGACCGGCGGGCCGGCATGCAGCAGCTCGAAAAGCACGATTATGAATCCTACATCGGTTAAAGGAAAAAAGAATGAAAAAAATAGGAGAGAAACATTGACAACGCTTACAATTACGTTATACTAATATTAGCGTATGGTTTCTCTCCACTCCTATCCATACTCTTTATCTTAAAACTAGCCGATGTGGCGGCACACCTGATGAGTAGACATCAGGTGTTTTTTTTGTTTTTGTAAACGTTATCAGAATCGGTACGGGGAAGGTTTTCTGTTCGTCACAGCGGGCAATGTTTGCTATAATTACACAGTGCTAAACGAGATTTACCTGGAAGAAAGGTTGTTGACGGCGTGAATTTAGAAACGATCCTTGAAACGATAAGAAACGGCGATACGGAAAAAGGGCTCGAAGAGATGGAGAAATACAGCCACTCTGCGAACGATCAGGAAAAATACGATATAGTGGAAATGTACCAGGAACTGGGACGCTCAGATAAGGCACAGCCGCTGATTGAAGATCTGCTCGGGCGCTATCCCGATGAGGGGGCACTGCTGACGACAGCAGCCGAGAATGCGATCGACCTGGACGATGAAGATGAGGCGATTGAATGGCTGCTCGAGGTGAAAGAGTCGGACGAAGAGTATCTGCGGGCGCAGCTGCTGCTTGCTGATTTGTACCAGATGCAGGGGCTCGATGAAGTAGCGGAGCAAAAGCTGCTGGATGCCTTAAAGCAGAGTCCTGAAGAGCCGGTACTGCTTGCCGCCGTTGGGGATTATTATTTATCCCGGGGGGACTACGCTAAAAGTATTCCATATCTGAAACAGGCCGAAGGCGCCGGGTTTAAATTTCCGGACGGCAGTCTGAGCCTTCGTCTCGCTGAAGCATACAGCGTGACTGGTTCGTTTGAGGATGCGCTGAGCTACTACGAGGCCGGACTGAAAGAACACACTGAACTCCATGCCTTGTTCGGGTACGGCTATACGGCGCTGCAGGTCAGCGATTATCAGCTGGCTGCGGAGAAATTCGAAGAGCTCCGGAACATGGATAAAGACTTTGTGGCACTCTATCCATATCTCGTGCGAAGCTACGAAGGGCTCGAAGATCATGAAAAAGCCCTGGAAGCAGCGAAGGCTGGTATTAAAGAAGATGAATACAATGAAAATTTATATACCGAGGCCGGGAAGCTGTATATGGCGCTTGGCAATGAAGAAGAGGGAGAAAAATATCTCCGGGAGGCACTTGCTTTAAATCCGGCACATCTTGAAGCGGCGAATGCGCTGCTCAGCATGTGGATGGAGCAGGAGGAACCGGAGGCGATGATTGATCTTATTGATCATTTATACGAAATGGGCGAGCCGGATGTGCGTTTTCAGTGGTATTATGCCCGGGCTAAAAACCTTCAGGACGAGCCTGTGGAGGCGAAAGAAAAATACGAAGAAGTGTACAGCGTATATCAGGAAAACGAAGTATTTCTTGAAGAATACGGCCGTCTGCTGCTTGAACTCGGCTACCGGGAGAATGCGCTGAAGCACCTGGAACAGGCTTCAGCCATGCAGCCGGACAACACAGAGCTTCAGCTTTTGCTTGAAGACCTTCGCATGAGCGAATAAAGACACGAAATTCGTGTCTTTTCCTACATATCAAACGAGGCGGATGATACAGTGAAACAGCTACTTGGATGGTTTGGGACGCCTTACGTGTTAATCCCGCTTTTTATCATTAACGCGCTCGGCACCATTTACGGCTACATTTGGTACGGCCAGCAGCTGCAGCAGACGCCGGCTGTGTTTCTGCCCTTCGTCCCGGACAGTCCGACGGCAAGCCTGGTTTTTACGATTGTACTCGGGCTGTACATTATCGGCAGGAGGAGCGGACTGGCGGAAGCCTTCGCTTTTATAACGCTTGTAAAGTACGGGCTTTGGGCGGTAGGAATGAACGTGTTTTCCGGCGTGGCCGGAGAGGCGCTCAGCTGGCAGCACTACATGCTTATTGCTTCTCACGCCGGCATGGCGCTGCAGGCTTTTTTGTATCTGCCGTACTACCGGGTGAAGCTTTGGCATATCGGGGCAGCAGCGGTATGGACATTACATAATGATGTGATTGACTACGTTTTTGGAATGTATCCCTGGGTGTCAGCGTCGCTCGAGCCGTATATTTCCCTGATTGGCTATGGGACGTTCTGGCTCAGTATTATTTCTGCAGGAATACTGCTCTGGTGGAGGCTCAGCCCCGGCCGGACAAAACTTCGGCTCATGGAGGAATAGAGCAGAACCTTTGACAATATACCCCCGTCTGCATACAATATAAGTATATATAAATGGAGGGATGAGAAAAAATGGGAATGCTTCTGTTATATTTAGCAGCGCTTATCCTCATTCCGCTTTGGGCGCAGTCCAAAGTGAAAAAAGCATACAAAAAATATTCGAACGTAAGCAATTCATCCGGCATGACAGGAGCCTCTGTGGCAAAAAAAATCCTGGAGGAAAACGGCATCTATAACGTACGAGTAGAGCCGACCAAAGGAAAATTAACGGATCACTATGATCCTTCGAAAAAAGTTGTCCGCTTGTCGGAGGATAACTATTACAATTCGACAGTAGCGGCTCAGGCGATCGCTTCCCACGAAGTGGGGCACGCGATTCAGGATGCGGAAAACTACGCGTTTTTACGGTTCCGTTCTACGCTTGCCCCTGTGGCTTCGACCGGGTCCAACCTTTCCTTCTTTTTAATTCTCGCCGGTATTTTGCTGCAGTCAACCGGCATGTTTCTGGCCGGTATCGTGTTTTTCTCGGCCGCCGTGCTGTTCCAGCTTGTCACCCTTCCGGTGGAATTTAATGCCAGCAGCCGGGCCATGAATCAGATTGTTGCGACCGGTATTATCAGCAACAATGAAGAGCGGGAAACGAAAAAAGTGCTCGATGCCGCTGCATTAACGTACGTTGCAGCTGCTCTGGTAGCCGTGCTTGAACTGGGGCGTTTTATCGCCATGTTCCTGATGACGAGCGAAGAATAGTAAAAAACACCTGCCCGATGCCCGGAGCAGGTGTTTTTTGTGTGTTGCTGCTGATGAAAATGCGGAGCTGAGACGCCTTATTGCAGCGGATTTTTGTTTTCATCGAGGGTGAAGCCCTCGCCGATAACATCCTGGACATCGTTAACCGTAACAAAGGCGTGCGGGTCCACCCGTTCAACAAGGTGTTTCAGGCGCATCAGCTCGTTTTTGCCAACGACGCAGTAAAGAATCTCTTTTTCCTGGCGGGTGAAGCTGCCTTTCCCATTTAGTATAGTCGCTCCGCGGTTCATCTCCTGCAGAATGGCGTCTGCTACTTCCGGAGCCAGGTCGGAAATGATCATAGCGGCTTTGCCGGAGTATGCTCCCTGCTGAATGAAGTCAATGACGCGGGCGGCCACAAAGACAAACACGAGCGTGTACATCGCTTCCCGGTAGTCTAAATACAGGAGGGAAGCGGTTATTACAACAGCATCAAACATAAACAGCGAGCGTCCCATCGTCCAGCCGAACACGTTACTCGCAAGCTTGGCGATAATGTCAGCCCCTCCGGTGGTGCCGCCGTACCGGAAAACAATGCCGAGGCCCGAGCCGACAAAAACGCCGGCAAACAGGGCGACAAGAACAAGATCATCCTGGAGCGGCAGATGGAGAAGCTCAACCTCCTGAAACAGCCATAAAAACAAGCTGACTGCTGCCGTGCTTATTAACGTATAAACGAAGACGTGGCGCCCGAGCAGACGCCAGCCCAGAATCAGGACAGGGATATTCAGCACGAGGTTGCTGAAGGCAGGGTTGATATTGAATAAATTATAAAGAATTAGGGTAATACCAGTAAAGCCGCCGTCCGCTAGCTGGTTTTGCATGTTAAAATAGACAAGTCCAAAACTCATAATAGCAGAGCCGAGCACGACAAAAAAGATATTGCGGGTATGTATCCAAATGTTCACGATGGTTCCTCCTCTCCGGCCGGAAAGCTTGTATCAACCGTTACATTATAGTAAAGCCCGGGGCGTGAGGCAATCTATGTTTGTCAAACTGAATTGATTTTTATACGATTGAAAGGAGGACGCCGGAATGGACCAGGAACAAATGACGATGAAAGAAATGCAGGAAAAAGTGGATGCCTTCATCGGCCAGTTTGAAGAAGGGTATTTCAGTCCGCTCGCCATGCTTGCAAGAATGACAGAAGAAACTGGAGAGCTTGCCAGAGAAATTAATCACTACTACGGGGAAAAGCCGAAAAAAGAAAGCGAAGAGCATAAATCACTGAATAAGGAAATGGGCGATCTGCTGTTTGTGCTCATCTGCTTTGCGAACTCACTTGATATTGATTTGGATGAAGCGTTCCGTATCGTAATGGAAAAGTTTGAAACAAGAGATCAGGATAGATGGACGAAAAAGGAGAATGACAAATGACTGAATTAATCCGCGTTATCGTTGCCGGACCGAGAGGAAACATGGGTAAGGAAGCTGTACATATGATTGAAGCAGCGGAGCACCTGCACCTCGCCGCTGTTGTGGACCATAAATACGAAGGCTCGCTGTTGTCGGAAATCGAAGGTATGCCAAAATCCGGGGCCCGTGTCTATACGGACGTTGACCAGTGCCTCGGCGAAGTCGAAGCAGAAGTTTTTGTAGACCTGACCACACCGGAAATTGGAAAGGTACATACCGAAAAAGCACTCGACTACGGCCTTGCACCGGTCGTCGGTACGACCGGCTTTACCGATGAAGATCTCGACCGCCTGCGTCAGAAAGCAAAAGAGCAGCAACGGGGAGTGCTTATTGTGCCGAATTTTGCTATCGGTGCTGTTCTGATGATGAAAATGTCGCAAATGGCTGCGGCCTACTTCCCGGATGTTGAGATTACTGAACTGCATCATGACCGAAAGCTTGACGCCCCGTCCGGCACCGCTGTGAAAACAGCAAAGCTTATTCAGGAAAACCGCACCAAAAAAGCACAGGGACATCCGGAGGAAAAAGAAACGATGCCGGGAGCGCGCGGAGCAGAGCTCGACGGCATGAGGATTCACAGTACGCGCCTTCCCGGCCTGGTGGCTCATCAGCAGGTGATGTTTGGCGGCGAAGGCCAGACGCTGACGATCCGTCACGATTCAATCAACCGGGCGTCATTTATGCCGGGTGTCAAATTTGCGATTGAACGGGTAGTCACCATGAAGGAACTCGTGTACGGCCTCGAAAACATTCTGGAGTAAAGGGGAAACTTTTATGAATATCGCACTGATTGCCCATGATAAGAAAAAAGATGACCTCATCCGGTTTGCCGAAGCATACAGGCATATTCTCGAGCGCCATACCCTTTCAGCAACCGGAACGACCGGCGGGAGGCTGAAGGAGGAGGTAGGCCTGAATGTTAAACAGTACCAGTCCGGGCCGCTCGGCGGCGATCAGCAGATCGGGGCACAAATTGCAGAACAGCAGGTGGATCTGGTGCTCTTTTTCCGGGACCCTTTGACCGCGCAGCCGCATGAGCCTGATATCACCGCATTGATGAGACTCGCCGACGTACATGGGGTGCCGCTTGCGACGAACATGGCCGCAGCTGAGGTGCTGATCAAAGGGCTCGAACACGGGCTGTTTGCCTTCCGGGATATTTTAAAGGAGTCCACAGATCAATATGACACATAAACGAACGCTGTTAACCGTCGGGGCCCACCCTGATGATATTGAAATCGGGATGGGCGGGACGGTAGCGCTGCACAGTAAAACCGACAATGTCTACATGCTTTCCCTTACAGAAGGAGATCTTTCATCCAACGGTACCGTGGAAACTAGGCAGCAGGAAGCAGAGCGGGCAGCAGAGATCCTCGGTGCCGGACGGCTCCAGCTTACCTGGAGGGACCGGATGCTTACAGCAGTAACCCAGGAAGAGTACACCCAGCTAGTGCAGCTGATCCGCCGCATCCAGCCGGACACGATATTCGCGCCGTACTACATCGATCGGCACCCGGACCACGGTGACGCCGGAAGTATTGTTAAGCGGGCTGTGTTTGATGCAGGGGTCAAGCTGTATCCGGGCGTGGACGAAAACGCCCACAAGGTGCCAAACATGTACTACTACATGATCAACGGCTACCACCGGCCCGCCTTTTATGTGGACATCACCGCGGCCGCCGGCGACAAAGAAGCGGCGTTAAAGGCGTATAAAAGCCAGTTTAATCCGGGAGAAGAGGCCGTAAGCACACCGCTTACGGACGGGTACCTCGAAACGATACAGGCAAGAGACAGACTATTCGGCAAAGAAACGGGAGTGACTTACGCGGAAGGGTTTATCGCCGAAACTCCGATGCTTTTTCAACAGGTGCCCGGCAGACAAGGAAGTGACTAAGCGTGAAAATTGGAATAACGTGCTACCCGACGGTGGGAGGATCAGGAGTGATTGCGACGGAGCTTGGCAAGCTGCTTGCTGAACGAGGCCATGAAATTCATTTCATCACCTCGGCCATCCCTTATCGTTTAACCGAAACCTCACCGAATATTTATTACCATGAAGTTTCAGTAAACCAATACGAAGTTTTCCAGTACCCGCCGTACTCATTAACGCTTGCAAGCAAAATGGCGGAAGTTGTCAACCGGGAGCAGCTCGACGTCCTGCACGTGCATTACGCCGTGCCTCACGCTGTCTGTGCGATTTTGGCCAGGGACATGACCGATCATCCCGTGAAGGTAGTAACAACGCTGCACGGTACAGACATTACTGTGCTTGGCCATGATTCCTCGCTTCGTGATATTATCCGTTATGCCATTCAGCGATCGGACGAAGTGACGGCAGTATCGGACGCTCTGGTGGAGCAGACAAAGCAGATGCTTGAAGTCGGCCGTGATATTCATACGATTTACAATTTCGTGGATGAGCGGGTGTACGGTCCGAAAACGGAAAAGAAGAATTTAAAACAAGCATACAACATCGACGAGGACGAAAAGGTGCTTCTGCACGTCTCTAATTTCCGGCCGGTGAAACGGGTCGTAGACGTCGTTCGGACATTTGCAGCAGTACAGGCAGAGGTTTCTTGTAAGCTGGTTATGCTTGGGGACGGACCGGACCGGGAAAAGGCATGGGCGGAGGCGAAAAAGCTCGGCGTTGACCAGGACGTGCTGTTTTTAGGCAATCAGCGGCAGGTAGCCGACTATCTGCACATTGCCGATCTGATGCTGCTGCTTTCGGAAAAAGAAAGCTTCGGCCTGGCCGCACTTGAAGCGATGGCGTGCGGCGTGCCAGTCATTGGCACAGATATCGGAGGTATTCCTGAGGTGGTATTTCATAATGAAACCGGCTATGTTGTGCCGCTTGGGGCAGTGGAACTGGCTGCCCAGCAGGCGGTCGGACTGCTGACGGATCCAGACAGGATGAAAAGGTTTAAACAGCGCTCGCTCGACGTGGTGGAAGAAAATTTCTCCTCCTCGCGCATCGTAGCCCAATATGAAGAAGTGTACCGCCGGACTGTGGAGGACGGGTAATGAACGGGCAGCAGACGTGGGAAGAGGCGCTGCTTGTTATTAAGACGTTACGAAAAACCGGTATTACTGCCTATATTGTAGGCGGAGCCGTACGTGACCGGCTGATGAACCGGGCGCCGAGCGACATGGACATAGCAGCGGCTGCGACCACTGAAGAGCTTTCGGTTGTTTTTCCGAACGCAGTGAAGCCGTCGGAAAAATTCGGTACGCTGCTTGTGAAGAGCGGAAACAGTATCGTGGAAGTTACCCCGTTCCGGGAAGGGGCAAAAACAATTGAAGAGGACCTGAAGCAGCGGGATTTCACATGCAACGCGATGGCAGCAGATGCACGCGGCGCAGTGATAGACCCATTTAACGGACAGAAAGATATCCGTAAGAAGGTACTGCGCACGCCCGAGTCAGCTGAACGAGCCTTTTTCCTCGATCCACTCCGGGTGATACGGGCGTTCCGTTTTAGTGCGGTTCTCGGTTTTTCGCTGGATCCGGAAGCTGAGCGGGCAGCGGAAGCAGCTGCGGCTGGGCTTTCACATACCGCCGTGGAACGAATACGCGATGAAATAACCAAACTGCTTGAAGGAAAGAAGCGCCTGAGCGCCCTCGAAAACATGAGAGAGCTGCGTTTGTTTTCTTATTTTCCGGAGGCAGTCCGGACGGGCTCCCCCTTTTTTCACCATCCCACGCTTGTACAGTTCCCGGCGGGCGCAAAAGTTTCATGGGCGGCGCTGTTGTACGCCCTGTACGGACGAAAAAGCCTGGACATGCTGAATGGGTGGCGGTTTTCCAATCAGGCAAGAAAGCAGTGCCGCTGGCTGCTCGAGCGAGTCGATGTTTCGGCTTCTCCCGATACGTGGCGGCAGTGGCTGTATTATTTCGGTCCAAAGCAGGTGTCAGATCTGGAGAAGCTCAAACAGTGGAAGTATTTTACTTACCGGGGGCGGACATGCGCAGAATGGAAAAAGACATGGGAGGCTCTTCCGATTCATTCCAGGCAGGAACTCGCCCTTCCGCCGAAGTCAATCGCATCAATGCCGGCTTACGAAGGCACAGCGAAAATCGGGCAGGTGATCGCATTTTTAGAGCAGGCGGTCGTGAATGAAAAGGTAGAAAACAGTGAACACAAGCTGTTAGCCTATTTGGAGGAAATGTACGATGAATAAAAACCGATTGCTGCAGCTGTTGATGGCCCACCGGGATCGTCCGGTGTCCGGGCAGGAGATCAGCGACGAACTGCAGGTGTCCCGTACCGCAGTTTGGAAGCAGATCGAAGAGCTGCGGAAAAATGGATATGAAATCGAAGCAGCATCCCGGCGCGGTTACCGGCTGGTGCGTTTTCCCGACCGGGTCGGCACAGAAGAAATTATGCTTCATCTTACAACTGAGCGTCTTGGCTGTTCGATTATTTATAACGATACCGTAACCTCCACCCAGGAAATTGTACGGGAGCAGGCTGAAAAAGGAGGCGTGGAGGGCCTTATTGCTGTGGCAAATGAACAGGTGGAGGGACGGGGGAGACTCGGGCGCTCGTGGCAGAGCAGCCCGGAACAGGGCATTTGGATGAGTCTGCTGCTCCGCCCGCAGGTGCCTCCCCGCTATGCTCCGCAGCTCACCCTGCTGTCGGCAGTGGCTCTTGCCGAGGCGCTTGACGGCTATCTTCCGGAACCGACTGCGATTAAATGGCCGAACGATATCCGTATTCATAAAAGGAAGTTAGCAGGTATACTGACGGAAATGCAGGCAGACATGGATGAAGTACAGACAGTTATTGTCGGCATGGGTATTAATGTAAACCAGGCTGATGGGGATTTTACCGGAGAGCTTGCGGAAAAAGCGGCTTCCATCCGGCAGTATGCAGGAGTCCGGCAGAGTCGTCCGCAGATTATTGCATCTATCTTAAAAAGCTATGAGTCCTGGTATAATGAATACTTAACGAATGGATTCGGTGCAGTCAAAGCTGCCTGGTCCAATAAAACAGATACGCTGGGAAGCTTTATTCAGGTGGAAACCTCCCGGCAGACAGTGGAGGGAACAGCTCTTTGTATAACGGACGAAGGGGCCCTGCAGGTTCAAAAGACAGACGGCAGTATTCAGACGGTGCACAGCGGCGAAATTCTGGACGGTCCCCCGCCGGAATAGCGGAAGAAAGGAGGCAGGCAGATGGGACAGAAATATGTAGTCATAGATGTAGAAACAACCGGCACGTCTCCGAGAAAAGGAGCAAAAATTATTGAAATCGGCGCAGTGCTGATGGAGGATGAAGAAATACTTGACACTCTTTCCACCTTTGTTCAGCCGCATATGCCGATCCCTCCTTTTATCCAACAGTTTACCGGTATCCGGGACCGGGACGTGGAGCATGCCCCGGAGTTTTTTGAGGTGGCTCCCACGTTAACCGCCTGGCTTGAGGATGCTGCCTTTGTCGGGCATAATGTGCAGTTTGATCTGGCGTTTATCAATGCAGGCATGCAGGAAGCCGGGTTTCCACTGTTTCAGGGACCTGTGGTGGATACAGTAGAGTGTGCGAGACTCGCTTATCCGGAAGCGCCGGGTTTTCGGCTGTCGCAGATCACGTCGTGGCTGGATCTCGACCATGAGCGTCCGCACCGGGCGGACAGCGATGCCCTCGTCACTGCAGAGCTGTGGATATCCATCCGTAAAAAATTAGCTGTGCTTCCAAAGGCCGTGCTTCACCGTCTGGACCGGCTGGCTGCCTTTTTGCACAGTGATCTTCACCAGTATGTTGAGCGCTGCATTGCAAAAGCACCGCAGCAGCTTCCCTATGATTTAGAGGAAAACCACGGCATTGTGTTCCGCAAAGAGCTTCCGGCAGAAAAACCGGAGCAGAGGAATGTATCGCTGCAGGAGACCCTGAGCGGAAGTCATGCTAAAAGCCGGGGCTGGGACCGTTTTGAAGAGCGTCCGGGCCAGCTGGAGATGGCAGAAATGGTCTATGCCTCGTTTGAGGAACGCTCTCACGCTGTTATAGAAGCGGGCACCGGTCTGGGGAAAACACTCGCCTATCTGCTTCCGGCTGTAAAATATCATCGTACATACAATCAAAAAATATTAATTTCCACCCAGACGCTCACCCTGCAGGAGCAGCTGATGAATGAAGATCTTCCGCTGCTTGAGCGATTGATTGACGACCGGGTGTCTGTGGCTGTTTTAAAAGGCCGCGGCAACTACATCTCTTTGCAGCGGTTTGAAAAATGGCTGCAGCACCGCCAGTTTTCGCTCGAAGAAGCGCTCGGGCTCGGCCAAGTGTTGATATGGCTGACGGAAACCCGGCACGGAGATCTTGATGAAATTAATATGGCCGGCGGCCGCAGGAATGCTCTCTGGGAAAGTCTTCGCCAGAATCATTATCAGGATGAGCACGCTCAAAGAGGATGGGAGGCGTATTGTTTTTATGCGCGCGCCCGCCGCAAAGCCGAATATGCTGATATCGTCGTCACCAATCATGCGATGCTTTTGAGCGATATGTACCAGGGGAAAAATTTATTTTCCGCCTATCCGAACGTAATCATTGATGAAGCGCATCACCTGCCGGAAACAGCGGGAAAATATGCAGGCAGGTCCGTTCACTATACAAAAGCAAACCGGCTGCTCCGCAGGTTCGGCCTGGATACAAAGCAGAGCGTTGTACGCCCGCTCATCTGGTTTGGTGAAGAAGCCGGGATTGTGTTTGAGCCCGGCTGGTACCAGGAACGCGAGGATAACCATGCGGTGCTGATGTATGAATGCGACGAGCTCTTTCGCCTGCTCACGCGGTGGTGCCGCACGGCTTCCGGCCGGCGGCGCTCGGAAGTGGGCCGGTACAGCCAGCGCTTCATACCCGGCGGGGAAACCGGCCCCGTGTGGGAGCAGGTGGAGGAAGCTGGGCGCCGTTTCCTCACCCTGCTGGAACAGGAATTTAAGGCGTGGGAAACGTTCGAAAAAGCATGGGAGACGCAGCCGTCTGCCAAAAGCTTTGTAAACGAACTTGCCGAACTGAACGCCTACATGGAGCGGCTGGACGGACTTGGGGACAATCTGTTCCATCTGTTGTTTGAACGGGAATCCGAACAGGTTTACTGGGTGGAAGCGGAGCAGAGCGGAGCCAAAAATGCTGCGTACATCTACGCCCGGCCGGTGGAGGTGGCCTCGGAGCTGAGTGAACAGCTGTTTATGAAAAAAGACAGCGTCGTGCTTACCTCCGGCTCCCTTGCAGTCAACGGCTCATTTGAATACATGAAATCAAAAATGGGGCTGGACGATTTTCTGCCGCAGACAAGCCTGATTGCTTCTCCCTATCATTATGCTTCGCAGACGCAGCTTCTCGTTCCAAAGGACATTTCCGGAGTGAATGATAAACACGCTGACTTTGCGCAGGAAGCGGCCGAATATATTTTTCATGCTGTCAACATTACGGAAGGAAAAACGATGGTGCTGTTTACTTCCTTTAACATGCTCAAGCAGGTGTACCATCAGCTGAAGGAGTGGACCGAAGAATCAATGCTGAGCGTCATTGGTCAGGGGATTACGAGCGGCACCCATGCCAAGCTGACCAAGCTGTTTCAGCAGCAGGACAATGCGCTTTTGCTTGGAACCAATGCGTTCTGGGAGGGCGTCGATATCCCCGGGGAAAAGCTGCAGCACGTGATAATTGTGCGTCTGCCTTTCTCCCCGCCGACAGACCCCGTTTACGAAGCTGTGTCGGATAAAATGCAGCGTCAGGGGAAAAGGTCGTTTTACGCAGAGGCCTTGCCGCACGCCGTCCTTCGGTTCAAACAGGGCTTTGGCCGGCTGATCCGTCATTCCGAGGACCGGGGTGTGGTAACAGTACTCGATAAGCGGATTATGGAAGCTTCCTACGGCTCGTCATTTATTGACTCGATTCCGCGGACGAATACGTATTATGAACCGATGGATGCGGTACTGGACCGTATCGCTGACTTTTTTAAAGAAGTAAAAAAACGTTGAAAAGGAGTGTGGGGATGAAACACTTTGTAATCGAGCACGTTTACCCAATCCCGAATGCACGCGGTGTTCAGGCAGTCAAAAGCCATATTGAAGTCAAGGACGGTAAAATTGTTCAAGTAGAGCCTGGAGACTATCCGGAGAGAGAGAACGGCGTCGATATTCTGGACGGACGGGGCAAGTGGCTCAGCCCGGGCCTGTACAACACCCATGGACATACGCCGATGACGATGATGCGGGGCGTTTCGGACGATGTAGTGCTCCAGGAATGGCTGAACAACCATGTATGGCCGCGCGAGCGTCTGTTTAGCAACGAAACAGCGGAGGCCGGTACGGGTCTTGCTCTTGCGGAAATGATCCGCACCGGAACGACCGGGTTTCTTGATATGTATCACATGGGCATGCAGAACACGTACGAGCTCGTGAAAAGCTCCGGCATCAAATCCATGATTTCCAAAGGGATGATGAGTATTGGAACGCCGGAGGAGCAGAGCGAAAAGCTGGCAGCGGCGGCCCGGGACTTAAATGAATGGGAGCAGGACTCAAGCGGCCGGATAACGGGCATGCTTTTCCCGCACGCACCGTATACGTGCACGCCGAAGTTTTTGGAAAAGACCGTTGATGCCGGGCACCAATACGACCTGCCGCTTGGCATTCACCTGGAGGAAACGGCTAAAGAGGTGGCGGATTATCGGCGTGATTACGGGATGACTCCGGCCAAGAAGCTAAAAGAGATCGGGTTTTACACACGTCCGGCGATGCTTACGCATGTCGTGCACGCGACAGATGAAGACCTTGACGACATGAGCGTGCCGGAAGTGACCATCTCCTACAATCCGATGAGCAATGCCAAACTCGGATCGGGTATCGCTCGCATTCCCGAAATGCTCAAGCGCGGTCTCCGGATCACGATCGGCACAGACAGCGCTGTGTCAAACAACAACCTCGATATGTTTGAGGAGCTCCGACTGGGCGCTTTGATGCAGAAGGTCGCCTTTCAGGACCCGAGCTCGATTGAAACGGAAGCAGTCTGGAAGATGGCAACCGAAAACGGGGCCGCTTCGATGGGATTTAGCGACAGCGGCAAGCTGGAGCCTGGGGCCGCGGCGGACTTTATTCTGATTGACAGTGAATCATTTGCGCTTCAGCCATACGATAATATTTTATCGCATCTGGTGTACGCAGCTTCCGGACGGGATGTGACGGACAGCTTTGTGAACGGCAGACAGCTGATGAAAGACGGCGAACTTCTGACGCTCGATGAAGAAAAAATTAACGCCGAGGCCAACCGCCATTACCGTAAATTAAATGAAGCGTACTTATAGTACGCCGGGTGAGGTGAAACGATGGGAAACGAACAGCTTGAAGTCGTCGCGTCGGTCAAAATCGAAGCGTCGTCCGATCTGTATAAAATTGTTGATACGCTGAATCGCACGTTAAAGCAGGAAGAATTAATGTTCGGCCTTTCTCTTGATAAGGAAAACGAAGAGCAGATGGTGTTTACCATTTACCGCACATAGGGGGATATGTCGTGAAAAATTGGATAACGATCGCGGCTTTTTTAATTGTCTTTCTGGTCGTTCTGGGGCTCTTGGTCGGTTACTTTCAGGCCCGTGCGCCCCTCGCTGACGACAGGGAGCGGGCAGAAGCACTGGCGCTTGAAGAAAACAATGTCGCCGAAGTACAGAATACGTTTATATATAACGGCAAACAGCCGGTAAAAACAGCGCGCGTCGAAACCAATGACGGCAGCAGGGACTGGCTGTTTTTCCACGACGGGGAACTGCTCGAACGCCTGGCGGCGGCTGATACGCTGAGCATCCAGGAGGCTGAGGATCGTATAGTGGAAGAAGAGGGAATTGACGCTGTGCGGATGGTGACGCCCGGCTACGAAGACAACCGTCCGGTATATGAAGGCAAATACCGGACAGAAAACCAGCAGCATTATGTGTACATTGATATGGAAACGGGAGAATTTGTGAAAAGCTTCAGCCTGGACCGCGGTTAAGCGGCGGAAACCACGCTTGAACTCCTTTTCGCTTTTCTTTACACTAACTATGGATAGATTGAGCACGGAAACCATTGAGGAGGAAAGAGTATGGAATTGTCCCAACGAGTGAAAGAAATTACCCCTTCGTCAACCCTGGCGATTACCGCCAAAGCCAATGAACTAAAGGCAGCCGGCGAGGATGTTATCGGCCTTGGCGCCGGCGAGCCGGATTTTAATACTCCGCAGTACGTAATCGATGCAGCTGTTCGTTCCATGCAGGAAGGAAAAACAAAATACACTCCTTCCGGCGGCCTGCCGGAACTGAAGGATGCGGTCATTCAAAAGTTTAAGCAGGACCAGGGGCTGGAATACACCCGCGATCAAATCATCGTCGGTACTGGCGCCAAGCACATTTTGTTCACGCTGTTTCAAACCATTCTCGACCCGGAGGATGAAGTAATTATTCCAACGCCGTACTGGGTCAGCTACCCGGAACAGGTTAAGCTTGCCGGCGGGCGCCCGGTATTTGTGGACGGCAAGGAGGAAAACCAGTTTAAGATTCTTCCAGAGCAGCTGCGCGGGGCGGTAACGAAAAAAACGAAGGCCGTCATTATTAACTCTCCGAGCAATCCAACCGGCACCATGTACAGCCGCGAGGAGCTGCAGGCGCTCGGCGAAGCCGCCAGGGCAGAAGGTCTGCTGATTGTTTCCGACGAAATTTATGAAAAACTGATTTACGGGGACAAGCAGCACACATCCATCGCAGAGCTTTCCCCGGAATTAAAGGAGCAGACCATCGTCGTCAACGGTGTCTCCAAATCCCATTCAATGACCGGGTGGAGAATCGGCTACGCAGCCGGCAACCGTGCCATTGTGAAGGCAATGACGAGCCTTGCGAGCCATTCAACGTCCAACCCGACAACGAATGCCCAGTACGGAGCCATCGCTGCCTATACAAAGGATGACGGCGCTGTAGAAACGATGCGCCAGGCATTCAGTGAACGGCTGAACACCATTTATGACAAGCTCGTTTCGATTCCGGGAATCACCTGCGTGAAACCGGAAGGTGCTTTTTATCTGTTCCCGAACGTCGAGGAGGCAGCTGCTTCGTATAAAGATGTCGACGAATGGGTAAAGGCACTGCTCGAGGAGGAAAACGTGGCGGTCGTTCCGGGCAGCGGATTTGGTTCTCCGCAAAACGTCCGGCTCTCCTACGCTACTTCCCTGGAGCAGCTTGAAGAAGCGGTGGCGAGAATCCGCCGTTTCGTAGAAAAATAATTCGATCAGCATAAACAGGACGAACCGGAGGGACTAACGTGAAAGCAACCATTGAACGTTTGAATCAATATATCGGCCAGGAGGTAAGGTTTGGCGCCTGGCTGGCCAATAAGCGCTCCAGCGGCAAGATTGCCTTTTTGCAGCTGCGGGACGGCACCGGCTTTGTGCAGGGGGTCATTGTGAAAAATGATGTCGGCGAAGAGCTGTTCGCCCAGGCGAAGAACCTTCCGCAGGAAAGCTCGCTGTACGTGGACGGGACAGTAAAGGAAGACGACCGTTCGCCAACCGGAGTGGAGCTTCAGGTGACCGGATTTGAGATTATCCAGGAAGCGGAGGCTTACCCGATCACCCCGAAAGAGCACGGGACTGAATTTTTAATGGACAACCGTCATCTGTGGATGCGCTCGCGTAAGCAGCACGCGCTCTTGCGTATACGCGATGAAATCATTCAGGCAACCTACGCTTTTTTCCGGGAGAATCAGTTTATTAAGGTGGATCCGCCGATTCTGACCGGAAGCTCGGCGGAGGGGACGACATCGCTTTTTCATACGAAATACTTTGATGAAGACGCGTACCTGTCCCAGTCCGGTCAATTGTATATGGAAGCAGCGGCCCTCGCTTTTCAGCGCGTGTTTTCGTTCGGCCCGACATTTCGGGCGGAAAAATCAAAAACCCGCCGGCACTTGATTGAATTTTGGATGATTGAGCCGGAGATGGCTTTCTGCGACCATAATGAAAGTCTCGAAATTCAGGAGCAGTACGTCTCCCATGTCGTGCAGGCGGTGCTTGCCAACTGCCGCCAGGAGCTTACGACGCTGGAGCGCGACACCTCCAAGCTCGAAACCATTCAGGCGCCGTTTCCGCGCATCACGTACGACAAAGCAGTAGAGATGCTGCAGGAGGCGGGCTATGAAGTAAGCTGGGGTGAGGATTTTGGAGCGCCGCACGAAACGTATATAGCGGAGCAGTTTCAAAAGCCGGTATTTATTACTAATTACCCGCTCGAAATCAAAGCTTTCTACATGAAGCCCGACCCGGACTATCCGGAAACCGCGCTCTGTGCCGACCTGATTGCTCCGGAAGGCTACGGGGAGATTATCGGCGGCAGTCAGCGCATCGATGACCCGCAGCTTATGAAGCAGCGGTACGAAGAACACAACTTATCGGAAGAAGCCTACGGCTGGTATCTGGACTTAAGAAAATACGGCACCGTGCCGCACTCCGGATTCGGTCTCGGGCTCGAACGGACGGTCGGCTGGATTGCCGGCACCGAACACGTCCGGGAAACGATACCGTTTCCGCGTTTGTTAAACAGGCTGTATCCATAAGAGAAAAAGCCCCCGTCCCGGGGGTTTTCCTTTATGCACTTTGCCGACAGCCGGCCGGGTGAGAAGGAGGACAAACAGATGAACAAAGATAAAGAAATAGAAGCACTCATGCACGGCCACCTTTCCATTCCAGTAATTATTCTGGACAAATACCAGCAGGTTGGGCTGAATGAGACAGAAGCAATGATGCTTTTGCATATATACCGTTTCGGCCAGATCAGCGTGCCGCTTCCAACACCGAAAGAGCTGGCTGAAAAAATGAGTATGGATGAAAATGAATGTGCAGGCTGCCTGCGCTCGATGATTAAGCGGAACCTGCTGCAGATTGATGAATTTGAACGCGATGAAATCCGGCAGGAATCATACTCCCTCTATCCGTTTTTCCGTCAGGCCCTTACAGCGGAGGTTCCGTCCGGGGAAGGGGATCAGATTGAAGAGCAGCATCTGTTTCAAAACATTGAGCAGGAGTTTTCCCGCCCGCTTTCCCCAATGGAGTGGGAAACGATCAATGTCTGGCTCGACCAGGATCATTACTCGCCGGATATGATCCAGATTGCGCTGAAAGAAGCGGTCATGAATCAAAAATTCAGCCTTCGCTACATGGACCGGATGCTGCACGAATGGAAGCGCAAAGGCATTCAGACCAAAGAAGATGCTAAAGCGCAGACCGAACAGTTTAAACAAAAGGGCGGACGGCGCACGCAGGCGGCCCAGTCGGAAAAACTGCCGGAATATCCCAATATTAACTGGCTGGATGAAGAGTAGAGGAGAAAAAAATGGCATTAACGAATAAAGATTTACAAGTCGTGATTGAACGGATCGAGCATATGTTTCCGGAAGCAGAATGTGAACTGAACCACCGCAACCCCTTTGAACTGCTGGTGGCAGTCGTACTTTCCGCCCAGGCAACTGATGCACTGGTGAACAAAGTAACTCCTGGATTGTTTGAACAGTACAGCTCACCGGAAGACTTTGCTGAGGCACCGCTTGAGGATATTGAACAGGCTATTCGTTCGATTGGACTTTACCGCAATAAAGCGAAAAATTTAAAAAAGCTTTCGGCGTCTCTGCTCGAACGCCATGACGGGCGCGTGCCGGAAACGCAGGAAGAGCTGGTCAAGCTTGCCGGCGTCGGCAGAAAAACGGCGAATGTTGTAGCGTCAGTAGCATTCGGGGTGCCGGCCATTGCGGTGGATACACATGTGGAGCGGGTGTCCAAGCGTTTAGGCATATGCAGATGGAAAGACAATGTCACTCAGGTGGAGCAGACGCTGATGAAGCGGCTGCCAAAAGAAAAATGGTCCCAGATGCATCACCAGCTTATTTTTTTCGGCCGCTATCACTGCAAGTCCCAGGCCCCCCAGTGTCCGTCCTGTCCAGTGCTTGACTACTGCAGGGAAGGACAAAAACGGATGCGGAAAGAAGGTGCAGCATGGTAAACATACAAATTCCATCCTCATTTCAGCACGAAATTTTTTATACGGTAACGCAGATCGAAGTAGATGAAAAAACAGACCGGCAGACGGCGGCTCTGAGCCACCCGTTCTGGTATGAGATCGCCTATGATAACGGCATCGCCGGTACACCTCCGTGGCAGGAAAACATTAATCAGCACATTAAAGCATTTATGCAGTGGTGGGAAGAGCATCTGCCTTTTTTGGATGAATGCTGGGACGAAAGAGACAAGGAAAAGGCAGCTCCATACATGAGACTCGGGCTCGCCCACTGGCTGTGCACGCTGTTTTGGATGAACGAACGGCCGGTGCCTTCGGCAA
This sequence comes from Marinococcus luteus, assembly GCF_900106595.1. GTDB lineage: Bacteria > Bacillota > Bacilli > Bacillales > Marinococcaceae > Marinococcus > Marinococcus luteus. The sequence goes on along the minus strand of NZ_FNNC01000001.1, from coordinate 636,470 downwards.
AGCCGGAGGAACTGATCGCAGAAAGCAGGCAGCTCGCGCATAAGCCGATCAACGTAGAGGAAAGACTCGGCTTTCTGCTTGAGTATCCGAATTATTTTCATTCCTACCTTCAGCTGAAGGAGCTTTATACAGAAGTGAAGAAAAAAGAAGCGCTGGCAAAACGATCCCGAAATCACGAATGATAAAGGAGTAAAATATGGCATATACGAGCGGTTGGGAACAACAATGGCTGCAGACAGACATGCATTTGGATCCGGCAGAAACCGCGATGCTTGAAGACGTGCAGGAAAAAATTGAACACCCTTATTTTGAAGTTGCGTTTTGCGGGCATTTTTCGGCCGGCAAGTCGACCGTATTAAATGGCCTGCTTCAAAACGATCTTCTGCCCGCGAGTCCGATTCCGACAAGCGCCAATATTATATCGATTGAAAACGGGGAGCTTGGGCTCGAAGTTGAAACGAGCGAAGGCCAAACTAAAACCTGGGAAGCTGATATTCCGTGGGGGCAGGTGCAAAAGTGGGGCAGGGACGGGGCGGACATCCGCTCGCTCCGTATGCAGGCCCCGCTTCCGTTTTTAGGGTCTTACAGCCGGATGGTGGACACGCCGGGGGTGGACTCGACGGATCCGCTGCACCAGGCAGTGACGATGGAGAGACTGCTGTCGACCGATGCTGTTATTTACGTAACGGATTACAACCATGCCCAGTCGGAAACAAATATCCGGTTTTTACAGCAGCTGACAGCGGAAGGCAAACCGATTATTTTTGTCGTTAATCAGATGGACAAACACCGGGAAGAAGAAATCACGCTGCGGTCCTACCGCAATCAGATTGCTGCCACGCTTGAACGAAACCAGGTACACGTGCTTGCCACGTATTATATTTCCATGCGCGACGAGCAGCACCCGGACAACGAGCTGAAGACATTCTCCTCGCATGTGCGCAGCCTTTTGTACCACGGCAGCGAACTGCTTGAAAGAAGCGAGGAACGGATGCGCCAGACCGTGCTGTCACGAATCCGTGACAGGCTGCGGGAGGAGCAGCAGACAGCCCTCGAAGACTGGCAGGAGCGGGCGGATCATGCCGGCGTACCTGCACAGCTGATTGACGAAAACGCCCAGCCGGACAGTCAGGAAAGGTGGAACAGCTGGTTCAGGGAATGGAAGCGTACGCTCGACCAGGCTCATTTGTTTCCAGCCTCCACCGTGGATAAAGCCAGGGACTGGCTTGAAAGCTGGCAGCCAGGCTTCAAAGCAGGATCTCTGTTTAATAAAAAACGAAAAACGGAAGAAGCCCGGAGGGAACGGGCGGACGCGCTGCTTGCAGATATAAATGAAAATATTAAAGCGTCTTTGACGTTCCACGTGCGTGAACTGCTGCAGCCGGAAAAGCAGGACGCTTCTTCCCACAGCGCTGATTATGTTGACCAGGTGCAAAACATTGACGTCCAGCTTGAACGCGCGGATCTGGAGGCCTTTATTCCGGAAGGGGAAACCGGCAGGCAGTATGTGTTTCAAGTGACCGACCAGCTGGCCGGCGTGATTACCCGTCGGTTCAAGGACCAGGCGGAGCCGCTGCTTGAAGAAAAAGAGCGTGTGCTTACGTCAGCCGCAGGCCCGGCTTTGACAGAAGCAGAGCAGACGAAATTAAATGAACTTCAGAATGGCTGGAAAGAGGAAAAGGAACGCCTGGAGCAGGAAATCGCCCAGGTGGAGCGCCAGATGGAAAGCGTGTCCGCCCGGCGGGAATGGGAACAGGAAATCCGGCACATGATGAGTGAAGAGGCACCGTCCGATGTTCCGGAGATTTCCATTTCCCGGGAGGACGAAGCGGTAGAAGAGCAGGAGAGTGCCTCTCCCGGGCAAAAGGAGCTTCCTTCGTACAGGGAAGAAATCCAGATGGTGGAAGCCTTCGCTGCCGAATCTTCCGAATCTTCGTTAATCGAAGAGGAAAAAAAGCATCTGCAGCGTTTATGCGAGAATCTGCAGAACCAGGAACTTCACGTTTCGGTCTTTGGCGCTTTCAGTGCCGGAAAGTCGAGCTTTATCAACGCGCTTCTCGGTGCTCCGGCACTTCCTGTGTCGCCGCATCCGACCACAGCAGCCGTGAATATTGTGCGTGCTCCGCAGAAGGACTGCACACACGGTACGGTTATTCTGCAGCTGAAGGATGAAGCTTTTCTGGACGAGGAAATTCAGGCCGTATCGAAAGAGCTCGGAGAAGTGTACACGCTTGCCTCCATTCAAAAATGGAGAAAGCCGAACCACACCCGGGACGCACGGATGGAAACATACAGCCAGTATATGTTCACCCTGCAGGAAAGCGTCAAAAAACACCATTCCTCGCTCGGGGAGACCCGCACGATTGGCATGGAGGACTGGGGCTCCTGGGTGGCGGATGAGCAGAAGGCGTGCCTTGTCAAACAGGTGACGCTATATTACGAGAGCTACTGGACGAGCCGGGGACTGGTGTTAACCGATACGCCGGGCGTGAATTCGATCCACGGACGCCACACGAATGTCGCATTTGATCACCTGCGCCAGTCGGACGCCATTTTTTATGTCACGTACTTTAATCATGCGTTCTCGGATGCCGATGAACGTTTCATCCAGCAGCTTTCCCGGGCAAATGAAGAATTTGAACAAAATAAGCTGTACTTTCTGATCAATGCCGCAGATCTGGCAAGAGATGATAACGAGCGCCGTCAGGTTGTTAACCATGTGCGCGGTCAGCTGCGGCAGAATGGGTTTGAGGAGCCGTTTCTGCTTCCTGTTTCAAGCCAGCGCGGCCTGCAGGAAAAGCAGCAGGGCGGGGAAGACGACATGTTTTCAGCCTTTGAAAGCTATTTATCCGGACAGATCTGGCAGGAGCTTCTTGTCGTGCAGCAGCAATATGTTGTCGAACAGGCGCTAAATTTAAAAGAACAGCTCGGGCGGGCGCTGCAGGTGCAAAAGCATGATGCGAAAAGCGTTGCTGCAGAAGCAGAGCGGCTTAAACAAAAGCTCGGGCAGTATGAAGAAGTGCCGGAACGTTTTCATATGGAACGCTTGCGGAAAGAACTTGTTTCAGACACCGAAGAACGGCTGATTCATGTGCGCAAGCGTCTGTATTTATTCTATCAGGACTACTTTAATAAAGTGGTGAATCCAGTCACTATAGACGGCTCCTCACGAAAAGAACAGCGCAGGCAGCTGACGGGGCGACTGATGGAAATTAAGGAAGAGATACTGGTGCAGGCAGGGCAGGAGAGAGAAACGGCGTTCATCCGTCTGGAGGAATTAATGAAACGGCAGCTGAAGCAGGAGGCCGAAGAACAGTACAGGGAGGTACAGGCGGACTTCCCGATGTTTCAGGTTCCTGATGCCGGCCGCTCCTTTATTCCAAAACCAGAAAAAACGCTTGACTTAGAGGTGGATGCGAAAGCATTTGAAACGTACTTCCGCTCGGCAAAGGACTTCTTTGTTCATCAGGAAATAAAAACCCTGAAAGAGGCGTACGGGGAAAATATCCAAAGCGCTGCTGCGGAAGTAACGAAAGAAGTGGCGCAGGAGCTTGAAGCAAAAATAGAGGACGGTGTTATAGCGGCGTCTGATTATATTTATGCTGAACACAAGCAGGCGCTCGATAAAGAATTCGAACGACTTTCTACGTGGTATGACCAGAGCTATTACTCCGTATTACAGACAGAATGGGAGAAACTTGCTCCATTAACGGGAAAAGAAGACCACGTTCAGGTATAATAAAAACCGCACGCCTTTTCGGCAGTGCGGTTTTTATTATTCGTCTGTTTCGGATTCCTGTTCCGGTGCAGAGGTGCTGTCTTCCGTATCCGCAGGCTCTTCTTCACTTGGGGGATCCGTTTCCGTTTCTGTATCACCGGAGCTTTCGTCTTCGGTATTTTCGCCGGTGTCGCTTTCTCCGCCGGTGTCTGACTCGGATTCTGCAGGCTCCTCTCCGCTGGTATCTGTTTCTTCTTCACGGCCTTCTTCGGAGGAGCCGGAATCTTCATCCGCCGGAGCTTCTTCGGTTCCATCATTTTCTTCCGTGTTTTGTTCTGTGCTTTCTTCCGGTGTTTCTTCTGTATTTTCTTCATTTTCCCCAGTTTCTTCCGCTGGTTCCTCTGCCGGTTCCGACTCATTCTGATTGTCGTTTGTTTCCTCAGAGCCGCTGTCGCCAGCAGGTTCTCCGCTGTCTGATTCCCCGCTGTCATCCGATCCGTTATCAGAGGATGGTTCAGTGACCTGGGCGTCCACTTCGCCTTCTACAAACAGCTCTGTAATTGTGTCAGCGTCGGGGGTGTTTGACGTAGCACGCTCCCCGGTCTCTTCATTGAGCCGTACTGATACTACAGAGTCCGGCTGTTCAAAGTCTGAAGTGTCGATTCCGCTGCTGACCTGCTGCATGATTTCGCGGAAAACATCTTTGGCAGCATCAGTCTGTCCGTCTACAAGATAATTATTTTCCGACCGGGTTTCAAAACCGGCCCAGACAGAAGCCGTATAGTTTGTAGTGTAGCCGTTGAACCACACATCCGGGACACCACCGTCGGGGATATTCAGCGTGCTCATTTCGTCCGCGGTGAAATTGGTGGTTCCGGTTTTGCCTGCGAGCGGAAGCCCGTCAATCTGGGCACCGGTGCCAGTGCCATCAGAAACGACGTCTTTAAGCATATCGGTGATCATATAGGCAGTATAGTCCTCCATTGCCTGCTCCTGCTCTGGTTCAAAGTCAATCGTTCGTCCATCCGGAAACTCGATCCGCCGGATGGAGTGAGGGTCGTTATAAACTCCTTCGTTTCCGAAAGCAGCGTAGGCTCCGGCCATCTGTTCAGAGGAAACCCCCTCCTCAAGGCCGCCGAGAGCTGACCCATAGTAGACGTCTTCAAGGCCGAGGCCGAGTCCGTTTGCAAACGACCTGGCGTTATCAAGGCCGACTTCCTCAAGCGTCTTTACTGCCGGGACGTTCAGGGAATCCGTCAGCGCTTCACGCATGCTCACGCTGCCCCGATAGTCCCGGGTATAGTTTCGCACGTCGGTGTCTGTATCCGGGTACTGATATTCTTCATCTTCGATCTGATGGTACGTGGACCACTGCATGTTTTCAATGGCGGGCCCGTAATCCAGGACGGGCTTAATGGTTGATCCCGGCTGATTAGGGTCGGTGGCGAAATTATAGCTCATTGCCGTATCAGGATTCTGCCGGTTTCCAACAATGGCTTTCACCGCTCCGGTCTGGGTGTCAAGAAGCGTAAACCCGATTTGAAACTCTTCATTGTCTGGAAAACTGTCGAGCGCCTCCTGGTTTTGAATGAGCTCTTCAGCCTGCTCCTGGGCTTCGGTATCAAGCGTCGTGTATACTTTCAGCCCGGCTGTGTATATGTCTGACGCCTCAATGCCGTCAAATTCTTCGAGCTCATTTTGCACGTAGGACATAAACGAATCATAGGCAACTCCGTTTTCCGGCGGCTGGTAGTTAAGCTGCTCGTCCACCGGAGTGCTTGATGCCTCTTCGGCTTCTTCGTCTGTAATGTATTCCTGTTCATTCATCATGGAAATAATCTGATTTCTTCGATCCTCGGCGTTTTCCGGGTTTTGAACCGGATCGTAGTATGAAGGCCGGCGCGGGATGGCTGCGAGTAGAGCGGCGTCTGCGATAGTGAGCTCACCTGGATCCTCTTTTCCAAAATAGGTCTGCCCGGCCTGGGTGATGCCGTAGGCTCCCTGATTGAAATAGATCAGATTAACGTACATTTCGAGAATTTCATCCTTACTGTACTGCTGTTCAAGCTTGATGGCTAAATACTGTTCCTGGACTTTACGTGATATGTTTTTATCGGGTGAAAGAAACGCGTTTTTCACGACCTGCTGGGTGATCGTGCTTGCCCCCTGGGAGCCGAAGCCGTCAGTCACGTTTGCCCATAATGCACCGAAAATCCGCTGGACGTCGATGCCGAAATGGCTGTAAAAACGCTCATCTTCGACAGCGATGAATGCTTCCTTTGCATAGTCGGGCATTTCTTCTATGTCGGCAAGTTCACGGTTGCTGCTGTTTTGCAGCTGGGCAATCTCTTCATCGTTCTGGTCATATACAGTAGCCGCTTCTGATAATACGATCGCCTCCGCATCTAACTCCGGGGCCTGATTGATCATATAAGCGACAATGATGACGCCGGCAGTCATGAAGACAAGCATGAGTGAAAGCGCCCAGATGATGAATGTCTGCCAGAGCGGTCGTTTGCGGTTTTTCTTCTGTTTCTTTTTAGGATTTTTCTGGTCGGCCGTCCGCTTTTCCTGGCGGGACCGGTAATTGTCGCTCATTGACGTTCGTCCTTTCGTTGTACATAACATTTAGTTCTGTGTACCCAGGCATTAGACGACCAATTTTTTGTTTTGTTACACGTGTGTTCAATAAAAATAAACATCCTTCACAGTCTTTAAGTAGTCAAGTCTCGGATGAAGACCGAGCGAAACTGGATGGCCGTGCGCCTGGATCTCCTGATAGGGAATGGATTTCCGCTTTGTCTGGCCGTAATACCAGTGAAGAAAATGGGAAGCGTCATATAAATACGTCTCCCCATGTACGGCAAAACGAAGAAGAACAAATGCGATGCCGTCCTGCTTTTGGACTTTGTGCATATGATCCGCCTGGTGGTCATGAAAATTCTGCAGGGGAAAAGCTGTTTTGTTGCGCGTTTCTTTTGCTTCAAAATCGATGTAGCGTCCGGCAAAAACACCATTGTAGTCCGTGGTGGAAGCCTGCTTAAAGTAAGCTTCGGTAATGCGCGCGGCGCTTCGTTTCGGGTAATGAACATCGACAATCTGTACGGGCGTCGGTTTTTTATGTATGATGCCGATGTCGTGTGCGATGTAATATTCGTTGGATTCATTAATGTCCTCCTCAAGCGTCATGCCGCGGTTGGCAAAGCTTTTTTCCGCAGGAGGGCCCTGGCGGGAGGAAACATTTTTTTTCGGACGGTATACTTTTCCATTTGGGTAGCGGTAAGCCATGAGAATCTTCCTTTGCTAAAATTTACTGCCTGCTGCTATTTTACCATAATTTCCTCCGGATATTACGTATGCCGTGCTTAGAATGATAGACAAAGCCTCGGTTATTCGTGTTAGGATAGAAAAGAACGAGAAAGGAAGGGGATAGCATGAGCGATACACCGATTAATATCGGATTTGGCAATATGGTGATGGCAGAACGGGTAATTTCAATTGTGAGCTCTGATTCTGCCCCGACGAAACGTTTAATCCAGGAGGCACGTGAAAGAAAAATGCTCATCGACGTGACTAATGGACGGAAAACCAGAAGCATTATCCTGTCGGACAGCGATCATGTGCTTTTGTCGGCTATTCAGCCGGAAACAGTAGCCCAGCGGGTGAGCAACCAGCAGGATCAGGAAGAAAGCACATCCTAAAAATATTCGCTTTCCTTTAAAGGGAAGCGTTCTTTGTATCAGAGGGGGTTTTTCGATGCCCGGGCTTTTCGAAAGCTGTGACCAGATGAAACGGCGCATGGATGAAGCAGAGCAGATTTTTTACGAAGTACAGGAACGGGATGACCGCCCCGATTTTTATGAGGAAGTGAAACCGTTTGTCGACAAGGTAAAAGGGGAAGCAGATGTATGGAAAGAGGAAGCTTCTGCCTGGGTGCAGACGACAAGCTATCCGTACCTGCACGAATCCCAGATGGAAGACACATATGATAACATCATGAATGCCTCTCTCCAGGCTTACCAGCGGACAACGAAAGAAAAACAGTTCAAGGAAACGCTGCAGGCCGTAGAGTTTATTTTAAATAGCATTCAAACACAGTTAACACAGGAATCCTAGAAAGGGGAGAGTAAGTTGAGCTTTCTAATTTCTTCTGAATGGCTGGATGAACACCGCCGCGATGAACATGTCCGGGTGGTGGACTGCCGGTTTGAACTGAAAGATGAAGCAGCGGGACATGAAGCGTATGTCAAACATCATATTCCGGGTGCTGTCTTTATCGATGTGGAAAAGCATTTATCCGCTCAGGCAGGAACCCACGGGGGACGTCACCCGCTGCCGGATATGGACTTTTTCGCTCAGGTTCTCTCGGAACGGGGGATAGACATGCAGACTACCGTGGTAGCTTATGATGATCAGGGAGGTATGGGGGCAGCCCGTTTTTGGTGGCTGATGCAGTATGCGGGTCATACGAATACATATGTCCTCGACCGTTCCTATTCCCACTGGGTGGAGGAAGGGTTTCCGACAACAGAGGAGATCCCGACGCCGCTCATGAAGCAGATGATAATCGACCGCGAGCCGAATCAGCTGGTCCACCTTGAAGAAGTAAAGCAGCAGCTGCGCAATGAACATGCAGCGCTGGTGGATGCGAGAAGCTATGAGCGCTACGCCGGGGAAAACGACGAAGTGGACGCCGTTTCCGGTCACATTCCCGGTGCTTATCATTATTTCTGGAAGGATGTGCTCCGGGAAGACGGCACATGGAAGTCGCAGAGTGAATTGCGTGATCACTTTCAGGAGCTTGAGGGATTTGATGAAGTTATTTCCTACTGCGGTTCCGGTATCACGGCCTGCGTCAATGTGCTCGGCATGAGAGAGGCCGGTCTCGAGCAGGTACGTCTTTATAACGGGAGCTGGAGCGACTGGATTTCCTATCCCGACCTTCCGATCGAAAAAGAGCCAAACAGGTTATAAGAGAACACAAAAGCTGCCGGCTTCTGCCGGCAGCTTTGCTTTGTATCGGAGGTCAAAATCGGCCGGAGCGGAAAATGGCATACAGCAGCCAGACGAAGAGAAAAAACGCCACAATAAAACTGATTTCGATGACGGGCAGCTGTACGAGAATCGAATTGTTATCCCCGAATGTGGAGCCGACGATCAAGCCCACCATCACGATGCTGAAGGCAAGCAGAATGACGCTGAAGCTCAGACGGTTGCCAATACGGTCAAGCTTGTTCATCAAAATATTAATGCGGGGCATGCGTATGTCGACGCCGAGTTCATCATCATTGATTTTTTTCAGTGCAGAACGAATTTCTTTCGGCAGCTCGCGGATATAGCCAAACTGCTCTTTGCCTTCACGGAAAACGTCCTCGATCCGGTCCCGCGGGTTCAGGCGTTCTTTCACGAGCATCTTGCCGTATGGCTCGGCAATTTCCACGATGCTTAAGTCCGGATCGAGCTCGGTGGCAATGGATTCAATGGTAATGATGGCTTTAGCAAGCATCGTAAATTCTTTATGGATGCTGATGCCATAGCGGTGCGAGGTGGAAAAAACATCATTGATAGCTGCACCGATTTCAATTTCCTTAAACGGCGTCTCGTAATATTTGGATAAAAGGTATTCCACATCCTCTTCAAAAATTTCCGTTTCCATATCTTCCGGAAAGTCGGCCATTTCATAAATAGCTGCTGCTACGTCCCGGGTATTCCGCCTTGTCATGGCGATAACATAGTTAATGAACTGCCTGCGCATACTTTTGCTTAAGCGGCCGACCTGGCCGAAATCAATGTAGACGACAACGTTTCCTTCTTTAAAAAGCAGGTTCCCGGGGTGGGGATCACTGTGAAAAAAGCCGGTGCGAAGCACTTGGTGTAAAAAGGAATCCACCAGATGGTGAGCAAGCTTCTTTTTATCAAATTCGACGGTGGAGTATTCAAGCTCGGAAAGCTTATGGCCATCGATATATTCGATGGTCAACACGCGGCGTGACGACCAGGTTTCATATACTTCGGGGACCTGGACAGACTCAAAATGCTGAAGGGAACGGGCCATTTTTTCCACATTGCGGGCTTCAGTAAAGTAGTCAAATTCATCCCGTATTGCAGATGCGTATTCCTCTACAATATCCTGAAGCTGGTAAAACTGGGCCCATTGAAACCGCTGGGTGAGAAGCCGGGCCAGATCCCGCAGAATATCGATATCCTGTTCGATAATCTCTTTAATATGCGGCCGGCTGATTTTCACGACAACATCCCGGCCGTCATGAAGGACTGCTTTATGTACCTGGCCGATGGAAGCTGCGGCTATGGGAGTTTCATCAAAGTAGGAATAAATATTGCCGAGAGGTTCATGCAGGTCGTGCTCGATCACTGATTTGGCCGTTTCATATGGAAACGGGGGAACGTGATCCTGCAGCTTTGCAAGTTCATCAACAATAGACGGGGGGAAAATGTCCTTCCGGGTGCTTACAAGCTGCCCGAGTTTAATGAACGCAGGGCCGAGCTCCTCGACGACAAGCCGAAGACGGACCCCGATAGACTGCGTGTTCCAGTCATTGGGATCCGACATAATCCGCTTAGGAAGAGAAAGAATATGAAAAAGTCCCACTTCCTGCAAAATATATCCGAAGCCGTGTTTCGCAAGCGTAGTAGCAATCTTTCTGTATCGATTTGCGTGCCGGATACTTTTTGTTATAGCCATGAAGCGTTCCTTCCTTTATTTAGAATTGGCGGTTATTCGTCGTCCGGTTTGTGCATCGCCTTTTCAATGGCATCGAGCTTTTGTTCGAGACGGTCAATATCACGTTTTGTGGCGATACCCATGCTTTCCGCCCGGTTTTCGAAGGAGTTTTTCGCCTGACTGTTCCAGGAGTCGCTTTGAGCCGATCCCCGCTGAATCATTTCCTCTTTCCATTCGTCCGCTTCCCGAGGTGTAATTTTCCCTTTGGTGACGAGGTCATCGAGATATGTTTGTACTTTTTCCCGTCCGTATGAAGCCGCTCCGAGTCCCAGGAAAAATCCTTTTTTCAGCATGTCGTTCATAAAAAAATCCCCCTTTATAGTTTGTTAAAAATTGTACTGCTAACATTATACCAAAGAATAGGGCGGGTAAAGAACTGCCGGGATTATCATTTATGTACCCTTCGCACAAAGCAGGAAAACGCACGGCTTTTCAGTGTGCATATTCATGTTATAATAGTAAGGGTTTGAACGGGATCAAAAAGCGGCGGAGAACATCTCCGCCGCTTTCGGGCATTTACACTAATCATGTTAACCGGGCATTCACAATTGAAGTGGACGCACGCTAAGTAGAAAGGAACGTTGCTTGTATGGGGAATATACACATTGAAGACATTATCATCGCAAATCAAACGCTGAAAGACGTGGTCACGCATACCCCATTGCAGAAAAACCAGGTGCTTTCTGAGCGTTACGGGGCCAATATTTATTTGAAACGGGAGGACCTCCAGGTAGTGCGCTCATTTAAAATCCGCGGGGCGTATTATATGATGAGCAGCATTCCAAAGGACAAGCTTGAAAACGGCGTGGTATGTGCAAGCGCCGGAAATCACGCCCAGGGCGTGGCGTACTCCTGCCAGGCGCTGAAAGTAAAAGGCCACATTTTTATGCCGAACACGACTCCGCGCCAGAAAATTTCGCAGGTGAAGTTATTTGGGAAGGAATACGTGGAAGTAGTACTTACAGGCGATACGTTTGACGATGCCTATTACGAAGCGAACGCTTACGGCGAAGAGCACGACATGGAATTTGTGCATCCGTTTAACAACGAAAAAGTGATCGCCGGTCAGGGCACGGTCGGAATGGAAATTATGAACGATATTGAAGAGCCGATCGATTATTTATTTTCCTGCGTCGGCGGCGGCGGACTTGTATCCGGTGTTGGCACGTACGTGAACTCCATTTCCCCTTCAACGAAGATTATCGGCTGCGAGCCGGCCGGAGCTCCGGGTATGAAAGCATCCATTGAAAATCAGGGTGTTGTCTCGCTCGACTACATTGACAAGTTTGTTGACGGAGCTGCTGTGAAGCGGGTCGGGGAACTGACGTATGACGTTTGTAAGGATCTGCTTGACAGCATTACGCTCGTGCCTGAGGGCAAGATATGTACGACTATTCTGGAGCTGTACAATGAAAATGCCGTCGTGGCTGAACCGGCGGGAGCCTTATCGATTGCGGCTCTTGATTTTCACAAAGAAGAGATTAAAGGAAAAACGGTCGTTTGTATTGTCAGCGGAGGAAACAATGATATCGGCCGCATGGAAGAAATGAGGGAGAAATCATTGATCTATGAAGGACTGCAGCATTACTTCATTGTGAATTTTCCGCAGCGTGCCGGCGCACTCCGGGAATTTTTACATGATGTGCTCGGACCGGACGATGACATTACCCGCTTTGAATACAACAAGAAAAACAATAAATCCAACGGACCGGCGCTTGTCGGCATTGAAGTAACCTATCCGTCGGACTACGATAAGCTGTTGACGAGAATGAGAGACCGGGGCATCAAATATACAGAAATCAACAAAGAAGAAACGCTGTTTAATTTCCTTATCTAATTGAGACGGTTCACACGGGCAGAAAGGGAGCGGATACAATGATCAGCGAGAATCGCAACGGCTGGGTGGAAGTGATGATGCAGCAGGAGCACGCGGCTCTCTCCGGGGAGTGCATGAAGTACTGGCACCATACGACGTTTAAAGAACAGCCGTCCTGGCCGTCGGCGCTCCAGGCTGCGGCCCGCCACGATGATGCCTGGAAAACACTGGACGAAGAGCCGATGCTTGATGAAAATGGGTGGCCGGTATCTTTTGTACATTATCCGGTCCCGCCGAAGCTCGGCGCCTACCGGAACACCATCAACGCCCTTGAAGAAGAGGATCCGTACCAGGCGTATTTGATCAGCAGCCACTACGGCTCGTTTTTTAAAGACTCCGAGGTGCCGGAGGAAATTGCCTTTATGCAGGAGGAGATCGCCCGCCAGCAGCGGCTGATTGTCGGATACCAGTGGAATTTCCTGATGGCAGCTGAACATTTTCATCTGCTTCAGTTTTTTGATGACCTGTCCCTTTATATTTGCATGAATACGCCGGGAGCGTCCAAAGAGCAGGAAGTGCCCTGGTTCCGGGACGGCTTCCGCCAGACATTCGCCTCCCTTGATCATGAAACGATTTATGCCCATTGGGAAGACGAAGAGACGGTAGCTTTGCAGCCGTTTCCGTTCACGGAATCCTTTACCGTCGAGGTGGAGCGGCGCTGTGTACAGCAGCCGCTTGAGGCGCCGGAGGAGCTGTGGAACGTGGAGCCGGACAGCCGCCGGGTCACATTAAAGCCTGCCGAATAGCTGCTGAAAGCACGATAAAGGAGGAATCACGATGACACTGCAGGGAAAAAGAATTATTGCATTTGTCGAAGACGATTTTGAAGATTTGGAGCTGTGGGTGCCGGTCATGCGCCTGCGCGAAGAAGGCGCTGAAGTACTGCTTACCGGTAAAGAAAACGGCAAATCGTATACAGGAAAACACGGGGTTCCGGCCGTCTCGGAGGCAGCACTTGCCGATGTGGACCCGGCAGACTACGACGGGGTGCTGGTGCCTGGAGGGTGGGCGCCGGATAAACTCCGCCGCTACAGTGAAGTGCTCACCATCGTCCGGCACATGGATGAGCATAAAAAAATCATTGGTGAAATCTGCCATGCCGGCTGGGTTCTTTCCTCAGCAGGCATTCTGCAGGGTGTTCATGTCACGAGCACTCCCGGTATTAAAGACGATATGACCAACGCCGGGGCCGTATGGTCGGACGAGCCAGTCGTCGTAGACGGCCATATCGTTTCGAGTCAGCGTCCGCCGGATATTCCAGCGTATAATCAGGCGCTTGTCGAAGCTTTTCGTACGCAGTAAAAAGAAAAAACCGAAACAGCCGGCTGTGTCTTAAGGATGCAGCCGTTTGCGGTCTTGGATATAAAGCGGGTGAAACAAATTGGAACGAATAACGAACGAACAGCTTGAGCAGATGCTCGAAGCGGGGGAAGGACGCCAGGTGGTTTTGTTTACCTCCCCGACGTGCGGCACGTGCCAACTGGCAAAGCGTATGCTTGCCCCAATAGAAAAATTGTACGCCGGTGCTTCTTTTCTGGAAGTGGATATCAATACTGCTCCTGTACGGGCCCGTCAGCTCGAAATTCAGAGTGTCCCGTGTTTAATCGTATTTGAGAGCGGGGAGGAAAGAGAGCGGCTGTACAAAATGCAGTCGGGTTCGTATTTGCTTGAGCAGCTGCATCCGTATTTGAAAAAAGATTTAACAGAAAAAAAGGAGGATTCCTATGCAGGCCCCTCAGTTTCAACTCAAAGAAATGTCGAGCGGCGTTGAATGGTCGCTTGAACAGCTGAAAGGAAAACCGGTGCTTTTAACGTTCTGGGCATCCTGGTGCCCGGATTCTTCTGCGGACCTGGTACAGAAGAACCGGTTTTATGAACAAATGAATGAAGACAGCCCGCTGCAGTTTGTTACGATTAATGTGACCGGCCGCGAACGGCGGGAAGAAGATCCTAAAACGTATGTGGAAAACAACAACTATCGTTTTCCAGTGCTTCAGGACGAAGGTGTGGATACGTACAGACGCTATAAATGTGAAGGAGTGCCGAGCACGTTTATTATTGATGAGCATGGTGACATTGTGGCGCAGTACGGAGATAAAGCATCGTTTATTGATATTATGCAAAGCCTGCAAAAGGTTAACAGCATATAAAAAGGCCCGCCGCGGACGGCGGGCCTTTTTTGTATTTATTGGACAAACGTTACTTTGGCGGGCGTCCAGAAGAAATAATGCGTTTCACCTGATCACTGTTCGGATAATCGTTCGCATCAAACTGTGCTAAAACTTCATCTGTATCATAAGGCACCCGGCGGATTTCCGGAATGATATCCCCGTCTTCGATGGTCAGAAGAACATATGACGGTGTCGGATCCCCATCAAACGGAAGGCCGATACTTCCTGTGTTGATCACCCATTTAGCCCCAATTTTTCGAATGGAGGGGGTGTGCACGTGCCCGTACACATAAATGTCTGCTTCCTGCTTCTGAAAAAATGATTCTTCAAAAACGGAAGCCTCACTATCGACCGGAACCGGTGGAAACAGGCTGCCGGGTACCGCGTGAAAGGCGAACAAACGGAAGCCATCGTACTCGTCAAGAAATGATTCGGGAAGCTCTTCTAAGTATTTAACGTCATTAGTGGAGAGCCGCTCGATTGCCCAGTCCCGTTCCTGGTTCATGATCGAGCGTTTGGTCTCGGGGACTTCTCCTTCCCGGACGCCGCGGACAATCCATTCGTCTGCGTTCCCCTTCAATACTTTTGCAGGCAGGGATTGAACAGTTTCAATCGAATTTTTTGGTTCCGGGCCGCGGAAAGCAAGGTCTCCGAGCATATACATATGGTCTACCGATAAGGCGTGCAGGTCGTTTAAAACAGCTTTTAATGCACGAGCATTACCGTGTACGTCTGAAAGAAGTGCAATTTGCAACGTAATAACCTCCTCATGAACTTTTGAAACAGTCTTTATTACAGTGTATCAGAACAGCGGGCTGGTTTGGAATGCAAATGCACAAACCGGTTGGCAGGAGGGGCTTCTCCTGTGCTATAATCAGACGTGCAAATCGGGACGTTATTTTAAAGGAGAGAGATTGATCATGCATATTACATCCATTGAGCCAACACCGAGTCCTCATACGATGAAGCTGAATGTTAACGAATCGCTGCCCGCCGGAACGAGCAGCAACTATAAACCGGAAAATAAAGAAGAAGCACCGGCGCCGATCCAGCAGCTGCTGGAGATCGAAGGCATTAAAGGTGTCTATCACGTAGCCGACTTTATGGCCCTCGAGCGCCATCCAAAAGCCGACTGGGAGCAGCTGCTGCCCCAGGTGCGCCAGGCGTTCGGCGAAGAGGTGGAGCAGCCGGCCGAAGAGTCGGAGGAGCCTCAGGAAGCGTTCGGGGAAGTGCAGGCTCAGGTACAGATGTTTAAAAACATACCGATGCAGATAAAGCTTTTGTCCGGCGATGAAGAAAAACGCCAGGGCCTGCCGGAACGTTTTCAGACTGCTGCGTTTGAAGCCCAGCTTGAAGATGATAACATCGTTATGCAGCGCAAATGGGAGGATTACGGAGTCCGTTACGGCCAGGATCTGGCACAGATCGGCAGCGATATGGCAGAGGAAATTGCTGCTGCCTATCCGGAAGAGCGGCTGAAACGACTGGTACGGATCGCAAATACTCCGGAAGCAGAACACACAGAACCAAAGTTTAAAAAAGTAACGATGGAAATGATGGAGGAGCCGGACTGGAAACAGCGCTATGCGGCCTTTGACCAAATGGATCCTTCTATGGAAGATCTGCCGGTGATACAAAAAGGGCTTGCAGATGAAAAACCGGCCATCCGCCGGCTGGCGGTCGTGTATTTAGGAATGCTTGAAGACTCTCAGGTGCTGCCGGACCTTCAAAAAGCGATGCAGGACCCATCTGTCACCGTTCGAAGAACAGCGGCAGATACGTATTCTGATCTGGGGGACCCTGCGGGCATCCCGGACATGATCGAAGCGCTGAGGGACAAAAACAAGCTGGTGCGCTGGCGTGCGGCAATGTTTTTATATGAAGTCGGTGACACTTCGGCCGTGGAGGCGTTAAAAGAAGCCGACGGGGACCCGGAGTTTGAAGTGGATCTGCAAATTAAGCTCGCACTGAAACGAATTGAAGGCGGGAAAGAAGCAAAAGGCTCCATCTGGAAGCAGATGAGTGAGAAAATGGAGCAGGAGCGAAAGCCCCGGTCGTAAACGAGAAGGAAAGGAGCCTGAACGATGACGAAAGCAGAAGTACGACAGCAGCTTGAAAAACGAAACATGGAGGAAGTGCTCGAGCTGATCGAAGACGCAGAAAACGGTGATCTAAAAGAGCTTGAGCTGGCCGCCTCTCTCGGTCTTCTTCGTGATGAAACACTGAACGATGCAGTGCTGAAGGTGCTGCAGGACGAAGGAGTCACGATTATTTACGTGGAGGATGAGGAATGAATGACGGCATCCATGAGGAAGAAAATGTAACGAGGCCGGCGCCGTCGCAGCGCATATCTGAAGATGCGCTGACGGTCTGGCGCTTCAAGGGGATGATTGAAATGGCCGTTGTTTCTTTCATCCCTTTTGCTTTACTTGTACTTGCCTTCTGGTTCGGGTGGCCCGAATGGGTCCGGTGGGCCCTCGGTGCGATCCTGGGATTTTTAGTTTTTTTTTCTGCCTGGTACGCATGGGTGCTGCCGAAATGGCAATGGCAGCGCTGGCGCTACGAGGTGTACGAGACAGAGGTAGAGCTTCAGTACGGTGTAATCATCTCTAAACACGTATTGATCCCGATGGTGCGCATTCAGCACGTTGATACAGCCCAGGGGCCGATATACAAGCGGTATGGGCTTTCCACCGTGACTATTTCCACCGCAGCCGGCATGCATGAGATACCAGCGCTTAAAGAAGAGACGGCGCCGGAGCTGCGCAACCGGATCGCCTTTTTGGCGGGAACGGATGATGACGATGAATGAATGGAGACGGATGCACCCGGCGGCCATTGTCACCGTATTTTTCCGGCAGCTGAAGGATTTTCTTTTTCCGCTTATTATTACGTTCTTTGCTGGCGGTACAGCTTCCGGCCCACTTCCAGTCAACTGGATCTTTTTGCTTTTATTACTGTTCATCGTAGTCAGCAGCATCATGAAATGGATCTTTTTTCGTTACCGTTTGATTGAGCGTGAGCTTCAGATCCATTACGGTATTTTTGTAAAAAAAGAACGGTTCATCCGCAGCCAGCGCGTCCAATCGGTAGATATCACTGCCGGGATCATTCAGCGCATGTTCGGTCTTGTGCGTCTTAATATTGAAACAGCGGGCGGAGGCGCTGAAGCGGAAGCTTCAATTCAGGCGATCCGCCGGGAAGAGGCAGCCATTATTCAGGCGGCTCTGATTCAAAAATCCCCTCATACAGCTGATGAAGAAGCGGAAGATTTTTCCGGGGACGGCATATCCGCGGAGCCGGCAGAACCGTCGTTTTCCTGGAAAGTGCCGATGCGTACCATTTTCACGGCCGGGCTCACCTCCGGCCGGGCGGGGATTATTTTTGCGGCTCTTGCCGGCTTGTATTCCCAGGTGGGAAATTTTCTTCCCGATGCGTGGGTCGAGCAGTCGATTGGGGTTTTGATCGAGCTCAGCTACTGGTTTATTATCGGGGGGCTGTTAGTGACTGCGCTGCTCAGCTGGCTTGCTTCGTCGGCATGGACGCTCGTGCAGCACGGAAATTTCGAAGTGAACCGGACCGGGAATGATCTTGAAATTACATGGGGACTCCTCGAACGAAAACAGATTACGCTTCAAATGCACCGGATAACGTGTATTCGTTTTATCAGTAACCCGGCCAGACAGGCGCTCGGCATGTGGGCGGTTTATATAGACAGCGCCGGCGGAAGCACCGAACGGGGGCAGAATTCGATCATGCTGCTGCCGCTGATTCACCAAAAGCAGCTACATACCTTTATGGATCAGATTGATGATACGGCATTGATTCCGGAAAAGGTAAATAAACTGCCAAAACGGGCTGCAAGAAGATATATGTTCCGGGCATCGGTTTTTTGGTGGCTGGTATTTATTCCGACGGCCATCTGGGTGCCGTACGGATGGGCAGCCGCAGCAGTGCCGCTGTTTTTCACCTGGTGGGGCTGGATATGCTATAAAGGCTCCGGTATGAAAGTGGAAGATAAGCAGCTGATTGTCCGGGAAAGAGCCTGGAGTGTCATTTATAATTTTGTACCAAAACGACGGATTCAATATTTGGAAAACACGCAGTCCTTTTTCCAACGGAGACGGAGACTGTATACGATCTCGGCTTCGGTTATCAGCAGCGTCACCGGACGGACAGTTTATTTACGGGACGTGGATGAAAAGGACGAAGCAGCCTATTTTTCCTGGTATCAGAAAACGTGGGATCATGATGCAAAAACACAAAGAAAAGGCTTTTGAACCTCGGTTCAAAAGCCTTTTTGTATAATAGGGGTTTACTGTCCGCGGGCAAACGAGTTTGTATAGATAAACAGGTTGCGGACGCCCTTATCGGTCGTAATTTCAAAACGGTCGAACACATAGTCCTCGTCCTCTGCGTGCAGGATCCGTTCATAATGGTGCTGCACGATGAGTACGGACTGTTGTTTTCGGAAATAGAGAAAATTCACTCCGGTAAAAGAAGTTTCTTCGGGTTCCTGCATCAATTGATACAGCAGATGATTGTGGCATTCAATCAAATCTTCTTTGCTGAATCCGTTGGAGTGAATATTTTTAACCAGGCTGTAACGGGAAGGATCTTCAAGCTCATTTAAAAAGATGGCAAACGGCCGGAATTGATCACTGTGAATGCGGACATGATCATGCTCCTGCAGCTCAAATATCTGACCGTGATCGTTGCGGAAATACATATCGTAGTAATGGACCGCGCGGCGCCAGGGCAGGCCAGCCGGGGAAATTTCGAGTTCAAACGGGCAGTCTTCGATGTCGAGGGCCTGGCCATCCGGCGCCTCCCGCAGGAATACGTTTCCCCGCGAGCGGTGGATTTCATAATAAATATAAGATTCTTCCTGCGGCTCTTTTGGTTCCGGTGTAAAAGTAACGGAAAGAGAATGCAGCAGGTGCTTCCACTCTTTTTTATCGCTGTAGGGTACGAGCGGAGAAGAGATTTCCTTTTCAAGCAGCTGCACGACGGAATGTTCATAGGAAGCAGGGGTGCGGTCGTCAGCAGCGTAAATTTTAGTTCCCGGGACAGTAATGGTTTCGAGGTTAAAATCATGCACTGCTTCTTTTTTTTCCACGTCCGGAAGGCGGTGGGCCTGTTGAATCCGGACACGCCCTTCCCAAATTTTCCGGGGAGCGGCGGATGTCTGCTCTAAAATACCGTAATAGGCCCCGGATCTGCCGTAATCGACAACCACGGGGCGGCCTTGATGCTCGAATGCTTCTTGTCGTTTCATAATGGACCTCGCTTTATTCCTTTAAAATTTCTTTTCCTGCCGGTATCTTTTTTCGTTTATTTTCAACAGCTGGCGCATTTTCCGGGCGTGCACATCGTTTTGTTCCATGCGCATTGAGCTGATCCGCCCGCGCATCGCTTCAAGCGCCTGCAGCAGAGCACCGTGCTGCTCGTTTCTGTGGTTTGGTTCAAGCAGCCTGTAAGTTTCGATGAGATCCGGTATTTCACGGCCGAGCATACGCTCGACCAAATACTCATCCTCCACATCGAACTGCAGCAAAGGCGAAGAGCGCAGCTCCTCAAGCTCCCTGTCAATCTGCAGCAGTTCCTGATGGATATCCGCCGGGAGACTGTTCTTTTGCTTCACGTAGTGCTGATGAAACCGGTCGAGTGCCTGATGCCATTTTACTGGCTCCTCTTCCGGCACTTCTTCTGCGTGTACCGGTTCGGCTGTCTGCAGCTGAATGTCACGGGGGGGCCGGCCCTGCAGGGTGTAATCGAGCACTTCAAGCTTACGGAAAATGTGCTGAAAGTAGGACGATTTTTCAATGTTCCGGGCATGCATTTTGCCGTTTTTCATATAATGCACCAGTGCTTCCCGCAAAAAAGCCGGGGCGTGTGCGTCAGTACTTCGTACGTAGTCAATAGTCACTGTTTTTTGAATGGCGGCCTGGGACCGTTCTTTTTCAAAGCTTGTAATGCGGATGCGCCGCGCGGTCAGCTTCATGCGGAACAAAAAAAGTTCGTTTTCGCGTTTCAGGCGCCTGGACTGCCGGAGTTCATCCGCCCGGGCAATTACCCGGTCGATTGCTGCTTCCATTTCCTCCACGATAAACAGCCCGTGGCTGTCGGAGAAGATATGATCATCCACCGGGCGCATATGGTCCGGCAGGAAGCGTTCAACCCAGGGATGTTCGAACCATCTGTTAGCCAAGTGATTCACCGTCCTATACGTTGGTATCTATCAGTTTAACAATTTGTGTTTCATCTGGTTGTTTAATTCGTCCATTTCGGAAATAAACTGTTTACTTGAGGCGACAATACGTTCATTGGACTGCTCGGTCATCTGGATGGCTTCGTACACATCCTGATAAGCCTGCCGGAACGTTTCAAGAGCGATAGCCGGCTCTTCGAGTGTCTTCAGGGTGTCGGCCGTGTTTTCTTTCAGCATGCGTGCATTGTTGGTGAGCATGTTTTCGGTAGATTCGTTGACGCTTTGAACCGCATTGATCACTTTCCGCTGATTGCCAAGAGCAAGCTGGATGGAAGCGGTGACGGTAACGATGTTTTTTGTCATGGTAATGGCGTTGAAAATCGCTTCTTCAAGCTTTCCATTATTATCGACAATAAGATCAATCGAAGCAATCGACTGCTGAAGAACCATAACCGCCTGGGTCATATTTTTTACACGGGATATTACTTTTTGCTGCCCTTTTTGAATAGCGGCCGGGTTGTCACGCCATTGTTCTTCAAGCATTTCCTCCTCAAGCATGGAATTCAGCTGCTTGCCGGTTTCAATCTGCATTTCAAGTTCTTCAATGCGCTTAATGGCCGTTTCTTTTAATTCTTCAAGCATGACGTTGTCTTCCTGCAGCTTGTCCCGGCCGGCGAGGAGACCGTGAATAATATTGTCCACCTGGGATTCCACTGTTTCGTACTTTTTCGCGTATTGTTCGACTGGATCGCGGCGTAAAATTTTGTTCATCGTTTTTTGCAGGCGGCCTTCTTTTAAATATTCCGGTTCAAGTTCGCCGACCACCGTTTTTAATTCATGAAGCTTACCGGGGAGTTCATTGTCTTTCTGATCCATCATTTCCCGGACGGGACGCTTCAATGCTTCAAGGGAGTCGCCGGCTTTGCGCTGCTCCGTTTCTCCAAGACCGCCGAGAGTACTTACGAGCTGGTCTGTATCTTTTTCATTTTTGAAACGTTCAATGAATTTTTCAGCTTCCTGCTTGCTTTTCCCTTCGTTTGTGGAGGGAGTTAAATCTTCTTGATTTGTATTGGATTCATCAGTCATATGGATTCCTCCTCATAATTAATTCGGCGGGGTCTTTATATATATATCGTATGATCATTAACAATAGTTTATAAAAAGGAAGTATAATACTTACAGTTTAGCATTAGAGCGGGCAATAGTAAAAAAATGTCCATTAGAAAAGACGTGCCCGGATGAACAGAATAAATCATTTTCCTTTGCAATTTTGAAAATTTTTTGTAACATATTATAGAAGCAGTATATAATTCAGTCGACAAAGGCCAGAGGGCTTTTTCAGGGAGAATTGCCGGGTTCAGCAAATATAATTCAATAGAAGAAGCATTTGCTCTATTACAAAACGAAAGCGGCTAAACGACGAATCAGATCCAGCGTTCGGAGACCATCCGCAGGAATAAGAAAGGAACGAATGGCATGTGTTTAATTGCTTTTGCGTATCAGATGCATCCATGGTTTCCGCTTGTTGTAGTTTCTAACCGGGATGAATTTTTAGAACGGCCGACACAACGTCTTCATAAATGGCAGGGTGAAGGCATCGTGGCGGGGAAAGATTTACAGCAGGGTGGTACATGGATGGGAGGCAGTCTTTCCGGACGGTTTGCAGCTGTGACAAATATCCGCAGGCCGGGCATGGAAGCCGGGGAAAAATCACGCGGGCATCTGCCGCTGCAATTTTTGCGGGGCGAAACGGAGCAGGCGCTTGAATCCGTGGAAAAAGACCGGGACGAGTACAGAGGGTTCAATATGGTTGCGGGCTCAGATAAGGAAATGTTTTATTTACATAATCACAAAGAAGGGCCGCATATAGAGCGTCTTGCACCCGGTGTTCACGCTCTCAGTAATGCGTCTCTTAATACGCCGTGGCCGAAGGTCGAAAAAGCAAAAAAGCTCATGGAAACGCTGCTTGCTTCTTCAGGGAGGACGATCGACCCTGACTCCTTTTTTAAAGCAATGCAAGATGCAGAGCCGGCCGCCGAACGGGATCTTCCTGATACAGGAATAGACAAACAGCTTGAGAAACAGCTCTCGTCGATGTTTATTGATCTCCCGGAATACAAAACGAGATGCCAGACCATGTTTATTGTGCGAAAAGACGGAAAAATTGCGATGCTCGAGCGGATGACAGACGCCCGGACCGGTACAGGCCATTATGAATGGCATGTATAAATATGAATATTTATTCTTTTTGTCGTATGAATATAAAAAGGTGTTAAAGGAATAAAATCGTTCACCCCTGCCTATAAGCGTTCAGATGACTAGTGAAACTCAAATCTTAATTTGTCGAATGTTTAGAAAAATGATATAATATGCAAACCAATTTAAATTTGGACACCATGGAGAGAGGTGGAGAGGGGTATATGTTATTGCCTAGAAAAAATTATAAAGAAGGCTTGTATGACTCCCAGTTTGAGAAGGATAACTGTGGGATAGGCTTTCTTGCGGATATTAAAGGGAAAAAGTCACACGACATTGTTGAAAAAGGATTGCAAATTTTAAGAAACCTGGACCACCGCGGCGGCCAGGGTGATGAAGTAAATACCGGGGACGGCGCGGGAATGCTTCTGCAAATCCCACACCGTTTCTTTAAAAATAAAGAAAATGAGCTCGGTTTTTCACTGCCGGACGAAGGCGATTACGGGGTCGGGATGCTGTTTCTGCCTGTAGATCACACCCGGCGTGCCCAGTGTGAACAGGCTATCGAAAAAATGGTTGAAGAAGAGGGACTGCCGCTGCTTGGATGGCGCGAAGTGCCCTCTGACGATTCGATGCTCGGAAACGCGGCACTCTCAGCCATGCCTGCGATCCGCCAGCTGTTTATTAAACGTCCGGAAAATGTAAAAACGAGAGAAGATTTTGAGCGAAAATTATATATTGTCAGAAAACGGGCCGAACATGAGCACGGGGTTAAGCTTCATGACCAGGACAGCTTCTATTTTGCAAGCCTGTCCTCGAGGACGATTGTGTATAAAGGAATGCTTACGACAGAACAGCTGAACCAGTTCTATAAAGATTTAAACGACCGGCAGTTTGAAACGGCGCTGGCACTTGTGCATTCCCGTTTCTCCACAAATACATTTCCAAGCTGGGAGCGGGCGCACCCGAACCGTTACCTTATTCATAACGGGGAAATTAACACGATTAAAGGAAACGTTAACTGGATGCATGCCAGAGAGCCGAAGTTTGAATCAGATCTCTTTGGCAGCGACATGGAGAAGGTTCATCCGGTGGTGGATGCTGAAGGCAGTGACTCGTCGATGTTTGATAACGCGTTTGAATTTCTGACGCTCTCGGGACATAAAATGCCTCATGCTGCGATGATGATGATTCCTGAACCGTGGCAGAACAACCCGCTCATGAATGAAAAAAGACGTGCGTTTTATCAGTACCACAGCTGCCTAATGGAGCCGTGGGACGGGCCTACAGCCATCGCGTACACTGACGGCAGCCAGATCGGCGCCTGTCTCGACAGAAACGGGCTGCGTCCGGCTCGTTATTACGTTACTAAAGACGACCAGATTGTCATGTCTTCAGAGGTGGGAGTGCTTAATATCGCTCCGGAAGACGTCCTATATAAAGAACGTCTGCATCCCGGTCATATGCTGCTTGTAGATCTTGAAGAAGGACGTATCGTTCCTGACGGGGAGATCAAGGATAAAATTGCCGGCGAGCATCCGTACCAGGAATGGACCGATGAATACCTGACGGATTTAGAGGATGTGCTTGAAAGCCAGGACGTATACAATACTAATTTTGAAAAATTAGAGCAGCGTCAGCTTGCTTTTGGCTACACATATGAGGAATTGGAAAAAGTGGTCAAGCCACTCGCCACTGGTTCAGGAGATCCGGTCAGCTCGATGGGCTACGACTCTCCGCTTGCAGTGCTTTCGAAAAAGCCTCAGCTTTTGTACAACTACTTCAAACAGCTGTTTGCACAGGTGACAAATCCGCCGATAGACGCTATCCGCGAGGAAATAGTCACTGCTGTCGGCACGACTATTGGAAAACAGGGCAACCTGCTCGATCCAAAGCCATCACATGCCCAGCAGCTGTATTTAAAAAAGCCGATTGTCAACAATGAGGATTTAGCCAAGCTCCGCTCCAATAAATTGGAAGGATTTGCAGCTTCTACGCTTTCCATCGTCTTTGAAGCAGCAAAAGGAGCCAATGAAATGGAACTTGCCCTCGAACGTATATTTGAGCAGGCGGACAAGGTCATTGATGAAGGCTCGACTATCCTTATTTTAAGCGATCGTGATGTGAATGGGAGCTATGCTCCGATACCGGCGCTGCTTGCGGTCGGCGGGCTGCACCACCATCTCATCCGTACAGGCCGCCGTACAGACGTGAGTCTGGTGCTTGAAAGTGCGGAGCCCCGGGAAGTACATCATCTTGCAGTGCTGCTCGGATACGGCGCCGAAGTGATCAACCCGTACCTTGTATTTGATTCGGTTGATGACATGATCAAAGAAGGATTAATGGAAGGTTCGTATGTTGAAGCGGTAAGCACTTATATTAAAGGTGCCACAAAAGGCATCATGAAAGTCCTCTCAAAAATAGGCATTTCCACGGTGCAGAGTTACCGGGGCGCGCAGGTTTTTGAAGCCGTTGGTATTAATGACGAAGTAATCAACCGCTATTTCACATGGACGTCCTCGAGAATCGGCGGTGTAAGCACAGAAATTATTGCTGAAGACGTTCTTGAACGCCACTTCCGGGCCTATAATGACCGCGAAGGGCTGGATATGACGCTTGACCCTGGGGATGACCTGCAGTGGAGACGGTACGGTGAACCTCATCAATACAATCCGCATACGATCCATATGCTGCAGCACGCCGCAAAAACCAACGATTTTACGCTGTTTAAAAAGTATTCAGACGCTATCGATAAACAGGAACAGGAGCAGACAACGCTCCGCGGCCTGCTTGAATTTAACAAAGGAGTCCGCGAACCGATCAGTATCGATGAAGTGGAACCGGCAGAAAATATCTTTAAACGCTTCAAAACCGGAGCAATGTCATTCGGGTCTATCTCCGAGGAGGCTCACGAGGCACTTGCCATCGCCATGAACCGTATCGGCGGTAAGTCAAATACGGGCGAAGGCGGGGAAAATCCAGAGCGGTTTACTCCGGATGAAAACGGGGACCTGCGCCGGAGTGCGATCAAACAGGTAGCTTCGGGACGTTTCGGTGTTACGAGTCACTACCTGGTCAACGCCGACGAAATACAAATCAAAATTGCCCAGGGGGCAAAGCCTGGCGAAGGCGGCCAGCTCCCCGGCAAAAAAGTATATCCGTGGATTGCGGAAGTTCGCGGCACGACTGCAGGTGTAGGCCTGATATCGCCGCCTCCGCACCATGATATCTATTCGATTGAAGATTTGGCGGAGTTGATCCATGATTTGAAAAATGCCAACCCGAATGCCCGGGTCAGTGTGAAGCTCGTTTCAGGAACCGGTGTTGGTACAATTGCTGCCGGCGTTGCGAAAGGCCGTGCTGATCATGTAGTCATCAGTGGTTACGACGGGGGCACAGGTGCCGCTGCCCGCACAAGCATTAAGCATGCCGGACTTCCGTGGGAAATCGGACTCGCAGAAACGCATCAGACGCTTGTAATGAATAATTTGCGGAACCGGATTTCGGTGGAAACAGACGGCAAGCTGATGACAGGCCGTGATGTAGCGGTGGCCGCTCTTCTCGGTGCGGAAGAATATGCATTTTCCACGGCGCCGCTCGTTGTACTCGGTTGTGTCATTATGCGTGTGTGTCATCTCGATACATGCCCGGTGGGCGTGGCGACACAAAACCCTGAACTGCGTAAAAAGTTCATGGGCAAACCGGACAATGTTGTAAACTTCATGACCTTTGTGGCCGAAGAGCTTCGTGAAATTATGGCAGAACTCGGTTTCCAAAGCATTGATGATATGGTCGGGCATACCGAAGTGCTGAAGCAGGTGGACTCGGTGAACAATAAAAAGGCGCAGACCGTGAATCTGTCGAATCTGCTTCACCGCCCGAAATCGAAAAACCAATCCAAGCACGTGGCCCATATTAAACAGGACCATGAACTGAATATCTCTCTTGACGAAACGACGTTAAAGCAGGCGGCAAAGGATGCCCTTGAATCACAGACGCCGGTGTTCGGAGAGTTTGACATTCAAAACACCAACCGTGTGGCCGGGACGATGCTCGGAAGCGAAATTACGCAGAAGTACGGTGCCGAAGGCCTGCCGGAGGATACCATCAGGTTTACTTTCTACGGTTCGGCCGGACAGAGCTTCGGGGCGTTTATTCCTAAAGGCATGACGATGAGCCTGGTTGGCGATGCCAATGACTATATCGGCAAAGGACTGTCAGGCGGAAAATTGATCGTCACGCCGCCGGATACTTCTACATTTGATGCGGAAGACAACATTATTATTGGAAAC
Organism: Marinococcus luteus; assembly: GCF_900106595.1. GTDB lineage: Bacteria > Bacillota > Bacilli > Bacillales > Marinococcaceae > Marinococcus > Marinococcus luteus. The sequence continues at coordinate 609,264 of NZ_FNNC01000001.1, read as the reverse complement.
ACGACGTTTTACGGAGCTACTTCCGGAGAGGCTTACATCCGCGGGGTAGCCGGCGAACGGTTCTGTGTCAGAAACAGTGGGGCAAGAGTCGTAGTCGAAGGCGTCGGGGACCATGGCTGCGAATATATGACCGGCGGTGTTGTCGTTAATCTTGGTGTTACCGGGAAAAACTTTGCAGCAGGTATGTCAGGCGGCGTAGCGTACGTGTACGACCCTGACCATACGCTTGAAAGTAAATACAACAGCGAAATGGTAGGCCTTGAAGCGATCGAATCTGCCGGAGATGAGCAGGAGATCAGGCAGATGATTGAAACGCACGGAAAACAGACGGGCAGCGAAGCAGCAGAACGCATCCTGGCCGCCTGGGAGACCGAACGCAAACATTTCGTGAAGGTTATTCCATACGACTACCAGGCAATGCTGCAGTCGATCCAGGAAAGAATGGACAACGGCTTGAGCGAAGCGGATGCTGTGCTCGAAGCTTTCCAGGAAGCAACAACGGAAGAGGATAAAGATAAAGAAAAAGTCACTGGAAATTAATAGTCCGGGAAGGCTTTCACAGCCTTCCTGGATTTTCGAATAAAGGCGTTGAATGAACAGCATACAACGATTTTAAAAGTGGGAGTGAGGGAAATGGGGAAACCAACAGGTTTTCTGGAATATAAAAGAGAAGCTCCGAGTAAATTGGACCCGCTCGAACGTGTGAAAAACTGGCAGGAGTTCCAAATCATGATGCCGGAAGACAAGCTTCAGGAACAGGGCGCCCGCTGTATGGACTGCGCGATCCCATTCTGCCAGGCTGGTACTTCCATGGTTGGTTCTGATGAAATCGGCTGCCCCGTATACAATTTGATTCCGGAATGGAATGATCTTGTCTATCGCGGAAAATGGCAGGAAGCATTGACGCGTCTGCATAAAACGAACAACTTCCCGGAATTCACCGGCAGGGTGTGCCCGGCTCCGTGTGAAGGCTCCTGTACAGTAGCCATCAACGATGATCCGGTAACCATCAAATCCATTGAATACCACATTGTGGAAAAAGGATTCAAGGAAGGCTGGATTTCAGCTGAGCCGCCAAAAACAAGAACTGGCAAAAAAGTAGCAGTGATCGGTTCCGGGCCGGCAGGGCTTGCCGCTGCCCAGCAGTTAAACCGGGCCGGCCACACGGTGACGGTATTCGAAAAAGACGACCGCATCGGCGGGCTGCTTGCCTACGGTATTCCGGAAGTGAAGCTTGAAAATGAAACAATTACAAGACGAACAGATATTATGGAAGAAGAGGGCATCGAATTCCGGACGAGTATCGACGTAGGAAAAGATATTACCTCCGAACAGCTCGATGAAGAATACGATTCAGTCATTCTCTGTACCGGTGCCCAGAATCACCGCGATGTGCCGGCAGAAGGACGCGGTTTAAAAGGTATCCACTATGCGATGGACTTTCTGCGTGGAAATACAAAATCCCTGTTGGATTCAAACCTTGAAGACGGCCGGTATATCAGCGCGAAGGATAAGCATGTGATCGTCATCGGCGGCGGGGATACCGGAGTGGACTGCATTACGACCTCACTTCGTCACAACTGCGCCTCCCTGACACAGTTTGATATTAATAAAGAAAAAGGCGACGACCGTCCGGAAGACAACCCGTGGCCGCTGTATCCGCTTGTTTATAAGCAGGAGGACGGGCACAAAGAAGCAGCCGCTCTTCAGGGCGAGGATCCGCGTGCATACAAAGTAATGACAAAGAAATTCGTCGGAAACGAAAAAGGTCAGGTAAAAGAAATTCATACGGTGGAAGTGGAAACGGTCTTTGAAGACGGCAAAAAAGTCCGTCACGAAGTGCCTGGAACCGAACGCGTATGGAAAGCTGACCTCGTACTGCTCGCCGTCGGCTTTACCGGTCCTGAGCAGGAACTGCTGGAACAGATGGAAATCGAACGTACAGAAAGAAGTACGGTAAACGCCGAATACGGAAGCTATGTTACAAACCATGAAAACGTATTTGCAGCAGGCGATAACCGCCGCGGCCAAAGCCTTGTAGTATGGGCTATCCATGAAGGACGCGAAGCAGCCCGCGAGTGTGACCGTTTCTTAATGGGAACGACTAACCTGCAGTAGAATGAAAAAGTCCGGATTGACCGGACTTTTTCAAGAAAAGATTTATAAATTTCACGTACTATAATGAATTTTTATTAATAATCTGATACAATAGATTAAAACTTTGTTGGGGTAGGAGTCACATTGAGAAAAGTTGCAAAAGGGATTTTAACAGCAGTAATTGTTTATGCAGTCATTATCGTACTTATTTTGGCAACGGCGTTATTGTTTGTAATGGTTTCATTTTCCGGGGAGATGGCCCAGGTGCTTTTTGGATGGAACGAATACAATGAATGGACAAACACGCATCTGGTGCCCTGGGCAGAAATGCTGTGGGAATGGTTCGTTGCTATAACGCCGGGAGGCTGACAGGAAAGGTGGAAAAAAGATGGAGCAGTATCGTTTTCCTTATAAATCAGGAGTTTACGTTGGAATCCCTGTAAAAGAAAATCCCGAACAGTGGTTGATGGAAGTACAAATAGTACTTGAGCACCCCCGGCAGGGAGACCTGCACCAGCCGAAGAAGACAAACGTGCCGATTTTCCACGAACGCAGGGCGCTGGCGGAAAAAGAAAAGATCTGGGTGCAGAAAAAAGCGGTGAAGCCGCTTGAAACAGTACCGGACATGACGTATAAGGAGTCTCTGCGACAGGCGTTTGATGCTTACGAGCAGGAGCTCGAAAGTAAAGAGGATGAATTTTCCCAGAAATCGCTGAAAACGCTCCATGCAGTAAAAGCCGATTATGAACGGCAAAAACTATTATAACTCTGCCCGCGGGCAGAGTTATTTTCGTGTTTTTCTCTTTTTATACATGAGGAGTGCGCTCATCGGTGACAAACAGAGCCCCGGCCGTGTGCAGCCGAATGGAAAGCTCAATTAAAAACAGATCATCGGAATTATTCAAATCACAGCTCGTAAGTGATTCGATTTTTTTCAAACGGTACAACAGGGACTGCCGGTGGAGGTTTAACTCCCGGGAGGTCTGACTGACATTGCCCTTGCATTCATTGTAGGTGCGGACCGTTTTCATTAAATCAATGCCCCGTTCGACGGAATAATGATGGAGGGGGGCGACTGTAGCTTCAGCGATCTGACGGATTTCCTCATTTTTGGAGAGAGACATCAGAGCCCGGTCAAAGCGTGTGTCTTCATACGTATGAATGTAGCCGAATCCCCGCTGCCTGCGTCCGGCATCAAGAGCAGAGGAAGCTTCCGAAAAGCTTGTTACAAATTCCCAGGGCGCGGCTGTCTTGCTTACCCCCCAGGAAATGACGAGGTGGGGGATTTTTTGTTCGAGGCGGTACTGCACCGTTTCTGCAAAATAATATACTGTGTCATACATCATGGTTGGATGCATTTCGAGATATACTATCAGTTCAGACTTTTGGAAAGTACTCATGACGCGTGCTTTTAAATAACGGCTCGCGTGGGAAACTTCTTCCTCAAACATATAGCCAATCTGTTCGAGCCAGTGGTCATAGGAAAGCGGTGGGGATTCTGCATGAAAGACCCGTTCGACATTTTCGGGTTTGGCCACAAAGCAGATATAAGGAAGTTCAAGGTTATAGCCTAATGACTTTCCGCGCGAAAGCGCCTGATCCCGGGATTCATAATTATCCTTTGCCAGGCTCCAGACAAAATCATCCTTCAGGCGCATCTCGGTTTCAAGTGCTGTCTGGTCATGCAAAAAGCAGAGAGCGGAAGTAGTGACTGAGTGTTCAAGCAGAAGCAGGGTATATTCTTCAAATACATCGTGCTTTTCTTTGTGAGTGGGCCACTGGAGGATCATATAGCCCTGGATGTCCTGGGTCGTCTGCACGGTTAAACGCAGCAGAGTGCCAGTGTCTGTATCCATCCATTCCATGTTCGCCGGCAGGCTCTTTTCGGGATCTGACTGCTGAAACGGGGGAAAAAGCGGATTCCCTCCCTGGCTTAAATACTGGTTCCACCATTCGGCCAGACCCGACGACTGGTCCGTCTGGGTCTTCAGGCGTCCACGCTTATCCACCACAAGCATTGGTATATGAAGCTGTTCGTATACGTAGGAGGCGATTGCCTCCATGCCCTTGCCTTCAAGAATAATTTCGAGAAGGTCTGTACGGATTTTATTCGAAACGTCGATGGAGCGCAGAGAGCTTTTATGAAGGGCTTCAGAAATTGCTTCTGTGATGTCCGAAAAGCGGATCTCCCACGGGATCTCCACGAGCGGAAACGCTTTTGTTTCACAAAAGTCGATCACGTTGTCAGGAATGGAAGAGATGTAGTGGCCGACAGATAAAATCAAACCGCTCGCTCCTGCTTCCATCAGCTCTTCAACAAATTCAAGCAGATCCCTTTCGTTTTGACAGCCGATCCCCGAGCTTAAAATTAATTCCCTGGGCCGGACGAAATCCTCCACAGGTGTTTCTATAACCGATGCCCAGTAAACGGTAATAGAGTTTGAATCGGCATTCGATGTCAATGGAAGGGCCGTGTTCATAATCGGAAGCTGTAATACTTGTTGCATAGAAATCATCGCCAGACACCCCTTTACAATACCAAAAACGTAAATTAATCTTCTGATTATTATTTTACCATATTTGCATGGAAGATAATGTGTCATGCACATTGTGCAAAAGAAAGTGCGAAACTTCATACAATTGTGTGAATGGAAATTGAACAGATAACCTATACACTGAAGATAGAGAAAAAATAGTAATAGGGAAGGTTGTGTTCAATCATGACAAACACACACATTAATCGTTCGACAAAAGCAGTATGGGCAGGAGAAAAAGAATACCGGGCATTTGGAGCTACCCAGGTTCCGGTAGTCCACAGTGTTGCCTATACGTATGACGATTTAGACCATTGGTATGACGTGGCAACAGGAAAAAAAGAAGGGCATATCTATGGTCGGAATACTAACCCTACCCTGCAATCGTTTGAAGAAAAAATCAGAATTTTGGAAGATGCTGAGGCGGCTACAAGTTTTTCGACCGGCATGGCTGCAATCAGCAACTCCCTGGCTACGTTCCTCCGTCCCGGCGACCGGGTAGTATCCATGAAGGATACGTACGGTGGTACAAATAAAATCTTTACCGAATTTCTGCCACACATGGATATTGATGTCTCGCTCTGTGAAACGGGTAACCATGAAGAGATTGAGGCAGAAGTTCGTAAAGGCTGCGATATTTTATACCTGGAAACACCAACCAATCCGACGGTGAAAATTACTGATATCGAACGAATGACCAAAGTGGCAAAGGAAGTAGGAGCACTTGTGTTTGTTGACAACACATTTGCCACCCCGATCAATCAGAACCCGCTCGAATTTGGTGTGGATCTTGTTATTCACAGTGCCACGAAGTTTCTGGGCGGGCACGCAGATGCCCTCGGCGGAGCGGTATGCGGCCGGAAAGATCTGGTGGAGAGAATCTTCCATTACCGCGAAATCAACGGAGCGACGATGGATCCGATGGCTGCCTACCTGATGATCCGGGGCATGAAGACGCTTCATCTCCGGGTGCGCCAGCAGTGTGAATCCGCGATGAAAATCGCTGAACATCTGCAAAATCATGAGCAGGTCGACCAGGTATTCTATCCGGGGCTCAAAACCCATCCCGGTCATGACATTGCAGCGAAACAGATGAACCAGTTTGGCGGCATGTTCAGCTTCTCGTTAAAAGGAGGAATGGATGCTGTTCGCCAGTTCCTGCCAAAACTCGAGTACGCCAACCGGGCAGCAAACCTGGGATCGGTGGAAACGACGGTAGGGCCGGCAAGAACGACAAGCCACGTGGAAAATACGCCTGAAGAGCGGGCAGCTCTCGGTATTCCGGAAAGCCTTGTGCGCTACTCGGTCGGTATTGAAGATACAGACGATCTCATTAACGATTTGGAACAGGCGCTGGCTTCGCTGCCAAAAACCGCAAGCGTGCAAAACTAAAGGACGGTTTGAACGATGACTATAGCGACACAAACGATTAAAGAAGAAGCAGAAGCGATCAGAGAGCGGCTGGTGGAATGGAGGCGCGGCCTGCACCGCCGCCCGGAGCTGAGCTTTGAGGAGTATGAAACAGCAGCGTTTATTAAAGAGACGCTTGCCGGACTTCAGCATTTAACAGTATACAGCGGGAGAGAGGAAACGGGTCTCGATACGGCCGTGATTGCAGAGCTTGGGGCCGGTGACGGCCCTCTCGTCATTTTGCGCGCAGATATTGACGCCCTACCGATCCAGGAAGAAAACGACTGTGACTATGCTTCCACGCACGAAGGGAAAATGCATGCGTGCGGGCACGACGCCCATACCGCTATGCTGCTCGGTGCCTGCTTTGTGCTTCATAAGCAGCAGGAGCATGTGCACGGAACCATCCGTTTCATTTTCCAGCCCGCAGAAGAAGATACAGATGAATACGGAAGCACCGGCAGCCCGTATTTGATCAGGCGTGGATGGCTCGAGGGAGCCCGGGCAGCCTTTGCCCTGCACATGGACCCTGAGTTCACGCCGGGTCATGTAAGGCTGCAGGAAGGCCCGAGCATGGCAGGCATTGATACGTTTGAAGGAGTCATTCGTGCAAGCGGCGGCCACGGGGCATATCCTCATCTCGCCACCGATCCGGTGTGGATCAGCACGTTTGTGATGCAGGCGATGCAGGGGATTATCTCACGGCGGACGTCCCCGCTTGAACCGGCTGTCGTGAGTATCGGCGAATTAAAGGCTGGAGCTTCGACCAACGTCATACCGGACGAAGTCCGTATCCGGGGCACGATGCGCAGCTATTCGGACGCCACCCGTAGGCGGCTTCGCGAGGAGCTGCAGCAGGCCTTCCGTATAGCAGAAACGATGAATGCATCCCAGGAGGTAACAATCGCCGAGGGAGAGCCGGCGCTCGTCAACAGTCCTGAGGCAGTAAAAATCTACCGGGACGTGCTTGAAGAACTGTACCCGGAAACGATTATTCATGAAGAATCCTACGGCATGGGTGGAGAAGATTTCAGTTACATGGCCCGGCAGGTGCCGTCCTGCATGATGTTTCTCGGCGCAGGCTACCCTGATCGCGCAGACAGCGGGCTTCACATGCCCCAGTTTGATATTGAAGAAACCATTTTACCAATTGGCGCTTCCCTGCTTGCAGGAGCAGCTGTACAATATATGACAAAGCACAAGACAGATTAGACTGGGAGGAAAAAATATGCCGCATAAATTAGATTTTATCGGGTTTGGCGGAGTGGGCCGAGGCCTTGCAGAGATACTGCTGGAACGAGGGGACTGGCTGAAAGAAACGTTTGGTTCCGACTTTTTGGTAGTTTCTGTTTCCGATTTGTATAAGGGATCGCTCCACCATCCGGACGGCCTTGACATGCAGAAGGTGCTCGACTGCCTGAAAAAAGACGGCACGGTCGAAAACTATCCTGATACCCAAGGACTCGTTCGCGGGTGGGACAGCATCGAAACGATTACCCAGTCGAACGCCGATACCGTAATCGAAATTACATTCACCAACGTGGAGACCGGGCAGCCGGCGATTGACCACTGCAAAACGTCGTTCAAGGCTGGGAAAAATGCTGTTCTTACGAATAAAGGCCCTGTGGCCCTTGCGTACAAAGAGCTTCAGGCACTGGCGCAGGAAAACGGTGTACGGTTTTTATTCGAAGGAACGGTCATGAGCGGAACACCGGCGCTCCGGATGCCGCTTACAAGTCTTTCCGGTAACCGGATTACCTCCATTAAGGGAATTATGAATGGAACGACAAATTACATGCTCACCCAGATGGAGCAGGGCATGGAATACAGCGAGGCTTTAAAAGAAGCCCAGTCCCGCGGATACGCGGAAGCAGACCCTACAAGCGATGTTGAAGGCTATGACGTATTGTATAAAGTAGTCATTCTTGCCAATGTCGTCATGGGAGCAGATTTGAAAAAAGAGGATGTAGAACGCCAGGGAATCACATCTCTTTCTGCAGAAGATATGCAGCAGGCAAAAAAAGAAAATAAGCATTGGAAGCTGATCGGGCGCGTTGAAAATGACAACGGTACAATCAAAGGGTCGGTAAAACCGGAGCTGCTCTCCGAAGACGACGCCCTCGCCAACGTGGGAGGCGCGGTAAATGCTGTCACCTATGAATGCGACCTGAGCGGCCCGATCACGCTGATGGGCGCCGGGGCCGGCGTGCCGGAAACAGGATTTGCCTTGCTGATCGATTTGATTAACATGGACCGAAATACTATATAAAGGCGGGATAATATGACAACAAAAATTACAGAGCAAAAGATGCTGCTCGGCGGAGAATGGGTCGGCCGGGAGCAGACGCTGGACGTCGTCAATCCCGAAGATCAGTCTGTTATCAGCACTGTGCCGATGGCAAGCAGTGACGATGCGCGCGAAGCCGTGCGGATCGCTGTTGAAGGAAAGGAAATCGCCGAAGCGCTAAGCGTCCGGGAACGTATGGATATATTAAATAAAGTGGCGGATTATGTGCTCGATCATGCACAGGAGTTTGCGAAAACCATTGCTCTTGAAGGAAGCAAAACGATAGCGGAAGCGTCCGGCGAAGCACGGAGGACCGCTGAAACGATACGTCTTGGGGCGGAAGAAGCACGCCGCCTTTCCGGGGAATCGATTAATTTCGACCAGATGGAAGGCAATACGAACCGGATGGGCTACTACTATCACTTCCCGGTAGGCGTTGTAGCAGCCATCACGCCGTTTAATGATCCGTTAAATCTGGTGGCCCACAAGGTAGCACCGGCGATTGCCGCCGGGAATGCGGTCATTGTGAAGCCGGCGACAGAAACACCGCTCAGCGCATTAAAGCTGGCTGAAGCGTTTATTGCAGCCGGCCTCCCGAAAAAAGTGCTCACAGTGATTACAGGCAGAGGTCGTGACATCGGTGACATTCTGGTTGAAGCAGAAGACGTTCAGATGATCAGCTTTACCGGAGGCTATGAAACAGGAAAAAGCATTGCTCATAAAGCAGGATTGAAAAAGCTGTCCATGGAACTCGGCTCGAATTCCCCGTTTATTATCTGGAAGGATGCAGACATCGAAAAGGCGGCCCAGTCAGGGGTGGACGGAGCGTTTGGAGCGGCCGGCCAGAACTGCCTGAGTGTCCAGCGGGTGTATGCTCATGAAGAAATTTACGATGCGTTTGAAGCATCGTTTGTGGATAAAGCCAAACAGGTGCGCGCCGGCAAAAAGATGGACAAGGATTCGGATATCGGCCCGGTCATCAATGAAAAAGAAGCCAAACGGATTGAAAGCTGGATTGAAGAAGCGGTGGACGCAGGAGCCAAAGTGCTTGCCGGCGGTAAACGGCACGGGGCCTTTATCGAGCCGACCGTCCTGTCGAACGTGCCGGAGAATTTAACGATTGTAAAAGAAGAAGTGTTCGGGCCGGTAGTGATACTAGCTTCTGTGGCAACGTTTGATGAAGCAGTCACACGCTCAAACGGTGTGCCTTTCGGCCTGCAGGCCGGCATTTATACGAATGATATTAATTTGGCGCTGAAGGCTGTACGTAAGCTTCACGTCGGCGGCGTTATGGTAAACGACAGCAGCGATTTCCGGATCGATGCCATGCCGTTTGGCGGCGTCAAGCATTCAGGCATCGGCCGTGAAGGCGTAGCTTTCGCCATTGAAGAAATGTCGGAAAAACGGCTCGTATGCTTTACCATTGATGAATAACTAAACGTAGACGGGATAAAAGGGGGGATCAGCTCATGTTATTTGAAAAAGATGAGTACCTGATGAGAATGAACCAGACGAAAATGAAAATGATGGAATACGGTATTGAAGTGCTATTGGTCTCCAATCCATCCAACATGTACTATTTAACAGGATATAACGCATGGTCGTTTTATGTGCATCAAATGGTGATTGTAATGATTGATGAAGATCAGCCATTATGGATCGGGCGGGAAATGGATGCCCACAGTGCCGTGGTCACCACCTGGCTTGATGACGACCATATCATTCCGTATCCTGATGAATTTGTGCAGTCGACGATCAAGCACCCAATGGATTTTGCAGCAAACATTCTGACCGAAATCGGCCAGGGCAACCGGAAAATCGGATTGGAGATGGATGCATTTTATTTCACCGCCATGTGCTACGAACGAATCCAGGCTGGTCTCCCAAATGCCGAATTCCGTAATTTCAGCACGCTCGTCAACTGGGTCCGGCTGATAAAATCAGAAGCGGAAATTGAATGCATGTACCGCGCCGGCCGGATACTCGAAAATGCCATGCAGGCTGGTTTTGATACGGTAGATGTTGGTGTTCGTGAAAATGAAGTGGCTGCGGCTATCACCAATGCCCAGATTCTCGGGACAAAGGAATTCGGCGGTGACTATACTTCGATTGTGCCGATGATTCCCGCGAACGAAAATACAGCCACGCCGCATTTGACATGGACGGACCGAAAGTATAACTACGGGGACTTTTTAACGATTGAAATTGCGGGAGCGTATATGCGCTATCATACCCCGATGGCGCGGACGATGGCGATTGGCCAGGCTCCCGAAAAAATGTATGATCTGTCGGAAACGGTCGTTGAAGGCATCGAAACGACAATGGATGCAATTAAGCCGGGGATGACGGCAGAAGAGGTGGAAAGTGTGTGGAGCCGGACGATCGCAAGACGCGGGTATTTTAAGGAATCCCGCCTTGGCTACTCCATCGGACTCAGCTATCCCCCGGATTGGGGTGAGCATACGGTCAGCTTCCGGAAGGGCGATCACACTATTTTGCAGCCGAATATGACGTTTCACCTGATGCCTGGCATCTGGCTCGATGACCACGGGGTGGAGATTACTGAATCAATCCGCATCACGGAAAATGGCTGTGAATTGCTCAGCCACGTGCCGCGGGATATGTATATCAAACAACCCGGGGTGCTCGGTGATGGTTTTGCGGAAAACCGTATAAATGCACACTACAGATAAGAGAAACAGGCAGCGGACTCCCGTAAAAAGGAGTCCGCTTTTTTATGAATGGCAGGAAGGTGTTGGCTATTTTTTCCGGATAGTGGTAGCATAAAGGTGTTTGCAATGACGACTTGACTAAAAAGAGGAATGATCATGAACCGGCAGGCCTACATAAAACCAACACTGGGAGCTGCAGCTTTTGCGGCTGTATTTTGCTATTTTTTAGAAGTGCTTTTCAGCGTTCCATTTGTCGAATACGGGTACAGCTTTATCGCCGGTGTGCTGCTTGTGGCATCAATACCTGTGATGCCGCCCTTGAACCGGCGGGTGGTTTACGTGCTGATTGCTGTCGGTATTGCTCTGTTCTGGACTTACGGTGTCTCCTGGCAGACGGTGTGGACAAGCTTCGGGGAAAACCTGCCGCTGCTCGCCCTCTTTTTGACGGTGCCGCTGATTGGGACATACATGTCGGAAGCGGGGCATCTGCATGCTTTTCAGCAGTACCTCGAACGCCGGAACGAAAAAAAAAGGAGTGCCGCCCCACCGGCTTGGCTACGGCGTAACGGCAAGCATCGGTGCCATTCTGAATCTCGGCTCCATGCCGCTTGTGTACGGTATTGCCAAAGAAAGCTTTCCGTCATTTGAACAAAAAAGAATGGCATTAACGGTGCTCAGAGGATTTGGATCGTGTATGCTCTGGTCGCCGTATTTTGTAAATATGGCTCTGATTTTAAGCATCTATGATTTGAACTGGGGAGAAGTCGGACCGTATGGGCTCGTGATGGCTGCTGTATTGACTGGTCTGGTCGTTGTATTTTTCCGTTCGTCGGCATTTGCCGATGACAGCTGGACGGTCCCGGAAAAAGAAAAAGAAACCAATCCGCCGGTGTCTTCGATGCGCACATTTTTACTATTTTTAGGCGTCCTGCTTGCTGCTTCTTTTTTGCTTGAAGCACTGCTTCCCTACAGCATGCTGACGATTGTTTCAGTACTGGCTCTTTTGTATCCGTGGGTGTGGGCTCTTGCGCGAAAACAAGGCGCCTCGTTTGCACAGTCAACGTGGAAACACGTAAGCGGTTCGTTTGAACGCCTGTACAACGAAATTGGTATTTTTGTGACGGCTGGATTTTTCAGTGTTGCGCTTCGGAGCAGCGATGCCGGGGTGTGGCTTTCTGAAGCCATCAGCTTTTTGTCACAGGGCTATATGATTCTGCTGATTGCCTGGGTGGTAGCTATCGTGATGGGGCTCTCTGCGGTGGGCATTCATCCCGTAATAATTGTCACCGGCCTCGGAGGGGCCCTTTCGCCGGAAATTTTCGGGGTGGGGGCACCGTTTATGGCTGTGCTGCTGCTCATGTCCTGGATGCTCGGGGTCCAGGTGTCTCCGTTTACAGGAGCTATACTTATGACGTCTCATTTAATGGGGGCGACTACTATTCAGGTAATCAGGAAAAATACAGCATTTATTCTAAGCGCTGCGGTCGTGTTGAGCCTTGTGTTATTTGTACTGGGAGAAACGGTAATGTAAAAATGAAGGAGAGAATGCAGCATGCGTCCACTCGAAGCGGGAAAATTATACGGATCCGTCATGCTTGTCATGCTGATGTGGGGACTTAATGTCGTGGCGTTGAAGGTGCTGGTGGCTGAAATAAACCCGGTTTATATGCAGGCCGCCCGCATTTTGCTCGCCGGCCTGTCTGTCGCCTTGTTTGTTTTTCTGCGCAAAGAGCATGAGCGGGTACCGCGGACTGCTTTTATGTATATTCTGCTGGCCGCAGCTTTTGGCATGACCGGCCACCATACGTTTTTAGCTATAGGGCTGAGCGAAACCACCGCTGTGAAAAGCTCGCTCATACTCGCGCTTCTTCCTATTACAACAGCGCTCTTGTCCATGCTGTTTTTGGGAGATGCCTTTACAAAGCTTCGCTGGCTCGGGGTATTTGCCGGGTTTGCAGGGGCAGTACTTATTAATGTCACAGGAGAAGGCGGGGAGGCAGTTCAGGGTGCAGCAAGGGGAGATGCGTTTATCTTTGCAGCAATGACGGCCCAGGCGGTGAGCTTTTTGTTTATTAAAAAAGCATCAGAACTGGTGGCACCGAGAGTATTAACGATCTATACGCTGATGCTCGGCTCTGTAGGTTTGTTCGCGGTCAGCTTTGTACTGGCTCCCTCCGGGTGGGAGTCGTATATTACGGCTCCCGGCTGGGTATGGCTCGTGTTTTTACTTTCCGGAGTATTTGCCACCGGCCTCGGCCAGATTTTATATAACGCATCGATTTCAAAAATCGGTCCGGGGAAAACAGCCATATTTAATAACTTTGTACCCTTTTTCGGCCTGTTAAGCTCAGCGCTTATCCTTGGAGAAAACGTATCACCGGCCCAGCTTGGGGGATTCATATTTATTGTGGCCGGAGTGCTGCTTGGCACCGGCTGGGTAGACCAGCTGCTGTTAAAAAAACGAAAACAGGCGCCTGCTAAGTATGATGCTTAGCGGACGCCTGCTTTTTTTTTGGTACTTCATCAAAACCGCCCGGATGGAAGGGATGGCATTTGACAATGCGCCGGACCGTTAAAAAGGCCCCTTTCCAAAAACCGAAACGCTCAAAGGCAGTAATGCTGTACTGGGAACAGGTGGGATAAAACCGGCAGGAAGGAGGTGTGAACCGGGAAATATAACGTTGATACAGCCGGATCAGAGACACCATCAATTTTTTCATACATACGCACTCCTATAGTGTTTTTTGCACTTAAAGCTTAGCACAAATAAGAGCAGAACTGAAAAACCCCGCCTGAACCGGCGGGGTTTACAATCGTAGACCTGTATCAGCCGACGTAGAAGGAGGCTGCTGGTTGAACGACTTGGCGGAGAAGTGCTTCTTCTTCCGCGTTTAAGCGTACCATCGGGAGGCGGACATCGCCGGAAATGATGCCGCGCATCTCAAGAGCTGCTTTGACCGGAGTCGGACTAGGTGCCGCGAACATGGATTTCATCAGCGGCAGCATATCGCGGTGCCGGGAAGCGGCATAGACCGGATGGCCATTAAAGAAGCTTTGGATCATATCCTGCATGCTCTCCCCGGCCACATGGGCGGAAACAGAAACGACGCCGGTAGCTCCAACAGACAGAAGCGGAAGAGTCAGGCTGTCATCGCCGCTGTATAAAGTGAAGTCCTGTGGTGCATGCTGCAGAATATAGGCAGCAGCCTCGAGGTCCCCGCTCGCTTCTTTAATGGAGCAGATGTTTCTGACATGGGACAGCCTTACAATGGTTTCCGGCGTCATGCCGGCCGCGCTTCGCCCCGGAATGTTATAAAGCATAACCGGAGTGTTAATTCCTTCAGCAATTGTACGGAAATGCTGGTACATGCCCTCCTGGGAAGGCTTGTTATAGTACGGAGTAACAAGCATTACGGCATCAATGCCGGTTTTTTCTGCTTCAAGGGACAATGCAAGGGAAGCCCTTGTATCATTGGAGCCTGTGCCTGCAATGACCGGCACCCGGCCGTTTACAGTCTGAACGGTGTGACGGAACAGCGAGATTTTTTCCTCGTGGGAAAGCGTTGGAGATTCGCCGGTTGTCCCTGCCACCACAATGCTTTCTGTTCCTGTGCTGATCAAATGATTAATCAGTCTGGTTAATGCAGTGTAATCTATATCTCCGTGTTCATCGAATGGAGTCACCATCGCTGTACTCAATCTTCCAAAATTCATGTTTACTCACCCTCTTAAAAGTATAGTCTTTCCTAAAAAGAGAGGGCTTGCGGTTTCACGTTTTCGTCTCCGTCCGGACACGAAAAAAGCAACCATGGAAAGAGCCCATCGTTGCAGGAACGCTTCAGCTGTTAAGCAGAACCGCACGTGCGTGAGATAGCCCTCCATACAGAAAACCTGTATGACAGTCCCGCATTTATTCAATACGAGACCAGCGTTGAACGATTGAGTCGTCCGCAGCTTCGGCAAAAACCCCTTTCCGCTTTAATCACCAGAGCTCATTCTCTTCCTAAAGCGTACTAATAGTTTTCGCAGCCTCTAACCTCACTTCTTCAAATAAAGAAGCAGGATATGAAATTAATTAACTACACCATAGCAGATAACGCCCCGAAAGACAATAGTACGGCTGAAAATCAATTGTATTTTCTGTATTGCCTGATTCCGGCGTGAGTAAACATAATTAAATATTGTCTGTTTATCCCACCGCTGCAACTGTTTTGGCGGATTCCGGCTGATGCTGGCAAAAAAAATTTAAAAACACATTTCATTTTAGGGAATCTTTCTTATATAATGAGAGAGGGAAAACAGAACATTAGGGGGCCAATTACGTATGTCGCAGCTTCAGCAGATCGCTCTAGAACTTCCAGAAGAACTCTATACGGAAATCGAACATCTGTCCCAGTCAGAAAAGGATTCTTTTTTTCATCAGGTGTTAAAAGATCAGATTGAAAAACAAAAATCCACAGACATGCAGGAACAATTGAAGAACGGATATGCAGAAATGGCTGCACTAAATGCTGAAATATGCGCTGAATTTGAACATGCCGAAACAGAATCTACACAGACGACAGAACGACGGCTGAACGAACAAGACTAGCTGTTCATCCTGTCCGGCAGCATAAGCGCGCAACCGGAAAAGGAGGTGAATGGGTGGTTTGAGTGATTCGAAACAAAACAATCAGCATCACAAAAAAGTAGTTAAACGGGGGGACGTATTTTTTGCGGATTTGTCTCCAGTAGTTGGATCAGAGCAGGGAGGCGTCCGCCCTGTACTTATCATTCAAAATAATATTGGTAACCGCTTCAGTCCCACGGTGATTGTGGCTGCTATTACGGCACAGATTAAAAAGGCAAAAATGCCGACACATGTAGAAATTGATGCAGCCAAGCATCGGTTTGACCGTGACAGCGTTATCCTGCTCGAGCAGCTTCGCACTATTGATAAGCAGCGGTTAACTGATAAGATTACCCACCTCGATGATGAAACCATGGAGCAGGTGCGTAAAGGTTTGGAAATAAGCCTCGGCCTGCATGAGTTCAATTAAACTATCATACATAACGACTGCGGGCCCCCGCCTGCATATTGATACGTAAAACCTTTCCGGCCCGGAAAGGTTTTTTTGCTGAAAAAAAAGAAGTGAATGCCTTTAAAATGCGATATATACTCCTGTGAGTCTAATAAAAGCTCTCAGTAGCGCAAAGGTGTAAATTCATACGAAAAACTTTTAAATGCTCTATTTTATTTTAAGTTGTGATGTGATACACTGCTCTAGGAAATAAAGAGAGGGTTGGATAAACCAGCCTATAAGAGAGAGGATAAGGAAGGGAGGCTTTCATATGCTTAAAGCAATGAAGCAAAAATGGATGGACAAGCGCGACCAGCTCGCCCGTCAAACAGAAGAACGGATTCAGGGTTATAATATGGATCTGCAGGTACAGATGAGGCAGAGACGTGAAAATGATGATTGGACTGATGAACTTCTCAATAAAGATATTGAAAAATATTTATATACGATCCATCCGTCGTTTCTTTTAAACGACCGTGTGAACCGGGCGCTTTACAACCGGCTGCTTGCCCGTGCGCAGGGAAAGTATTCGCTGACGCTTTCTGTCACAAGTGAAATGAAGCTTGCGCTTGACTTTTACAACACGGATCTTGCGGTATTTCTCCGATTGATTGAAAAGAAAGGCTTTCAGCTTCAGGGAAATGAAGAGCGTTTTCTGCTGACGCTTATGAACCGCCTCAGTGAAAACAATTACCGCATGTATAAAGAACGTTACAGCGAATTAGATGCTCACAACGCTTCCTTATCAGATGCCGTCAGTTCGTACCTGCAGCAGGTACCGCGTGCTTATCAGCTAGAAACCGGACGTCTCGACTTCTTTTACAAGTTTCTGGTCAGTGAAGGCCTTCTGCCGGCAGGAACGACGAAGAAAAAGCTGAAGAAAGTAATTAAATCCTCAAATAAAAAGAGAGCGGGGGACCATCAGCTTGAGCGGATGGAGCGCCGGCTTGACCGGATTGGTTAATAGACGACAAAAACGCTGCAGAGATGCAGTGTTTTTTATTGCTTTGAAAACTCAGCGGGAACATAATTCTTTTCGATCGGGCTTTTCTGTGGCAGAATGTAGGTAAATATACAGAAGGGATGGAGAGCGGATGAGTCAGAACGAACCGAATCTCAGCACGTTTTTTGCCGGCAAATTGCAGGAAGCCAAAACTCAATTTGAGCGCACCATCGACTGTAAACACACAGCTTTTGACGATTTGTACCCTTATATGAATGAGCAGCCGCAGTTTTTCTGGTATAAACGGTATGTAGCCTGGCAGGAGCTGCTCACTACTGTGGAGCTCGCAGAGGAATTAAATATCGACTGGCAGAAAGAGTTCAAAACGAAACAGCAGAAGTTTATTGAAAGCAAAGTGCTCGATGCAAAAGTGCTCGATGACTGGTACGGAAAACAGCGTACGGAAGCATAAAGAAAGCCGGCGGGGCCCCGCCGGCTTTCTTTATGATTTCTTCTATAAATGTCTGTTGTTTTGTTAAAAGATAAAATGAGCGATCAAAACAATGACTGGAAGTGAAATGATGGTTCTTTCCAGAAAGATCAGTACAAGGTCGATAAAACGGACAGGCAGCTTGCTCCCGAGCAGCAACCCGCCGACTTCGGACATGTAAATGAGCTGACTGACCGAAAGGGCCCCGATAATGAAGCGGGTCATTTCGCTTTCAATATCCGTACCGAGAATAGCCGGGAGGAACATATCCGCGAACCCGATGAGCATTGTTTCGCTGGCTGCAACTGCCTCCGGCACCTGCATCAGCTGCAGGAGCGGCACGAACGGAGCACCAAGCCAGGCGAACAACGGCGTGAATTCTGCAATAACAACAGCGATGGTGCCAAGGCCCATAACGATAGGGATGACGCTGATCCACATATCGAGTACGTTTTTTGTACCACTGATCAGGACGGAAGACCAATGGGTACGTGAAGCTTTATCGAGCGCTTTCTCCCACCCGGAGGAAACAGGGTTTTTGCCAGTATGTCCATTGGCGATTTCCTCTGCGGGCTGTTGATTGTAATACTCGTTTTTCTTCCGCGACAGCGGAGGGATCCGGGGCATAATGAGTGCGCATGCCACGCCGGCTGCAACGATGGTGAGATAATACGGCAGTGTGTAGGCAAGCAGGTCAAGTTCCCCGAGAATCGTGATAGTGAACGTGATGCTGACTACAGAGAACGTGGTACTGATAACAGCGGCTTCGCGCTGCGTGTAGTGGCCGCTTTCGTACTGCTGGCTCGTTAAAAGCACCCCGATTGTTCCGTCTCCTAACCATGAAGCGAGACCGTCAATCGAGGAGCGGCCCGGAAGGGTAAATAACGGGCGCATTAAAATCGTCAGGATCGAACCGAAAAATTCGAGCAGACCGAAATTAAGCAGAAACGGCAGAAAATAACCGGCGAAAAAGAAGACGGTAATTAGAAGAAGAATCAGGGAATAGAGCAGCAGACCACCGGTAGCGTCTCCGACAAGCCAGGATGGCCCAATTTGAAAAAGAGTCAAAAAGGCAAAAATGAAACCTAAAATCCGAATGAGCAGCCAGCCGTTGGTTACATGAAACAGTGATACGGCAATACCTGAGGAAAACGGCCGGAACCGGGCAATAACGGCGCCGACTACGGAGATGCCGATAAAAATAACTCCCAAAGCAGGCAGTACGCCGCTCAGCAAACCTTCGAGCCAACCGGCAAGAAGGGCGACCGGAACCGTTAACCCGTCGTCCGTGGAGATGGGGACCATAAATAAAAAGATCCCAATCAATGAAGGAATAATAAATTTAAGGGCGCTTGAGGCCCTGGTGGATGGAGTGGAACTCATTTTCTTCACCTCGATATTCATACAGTTTTATGTATAATTACTACAAACATTGTACTAAATTAACACGAAAGCCGCCATTTGCAAAGAACATTTTTATCCGTCTCAAGGGAAAGGAGATACGATCAGGCTATGCCGCAATATATCTTTGATATTGAATCCGTGTATTTAAAAGAGCCGGAAGACGAACTCCGGACGCATATCGCGGAGGTGAGAACTGAAGTAATTCACCGTGAAAGGGGGGATGTTTTATTTGAAGCTGTCATTCCGGTGGCTTACCATGCTTACGGGGTCTATCCTGATGTGAAAGCAGTCGCTTCCCAGATCCCCCGCCCCGCACTGCAGCGGGAGGTGCTCTTCCGTGTGAAGCGCTACGTCAAAAAACTTCGTCCGTTTTTGTAAGCCGGGCGGTGCGGGCGCTTGCTCAGCGGAGCAGGGGCAGCAGATCCCCCAGGGACGTCAGCTCATGTTCCGCCCGGAATTCATGGGACGGGACGCTCCCATGATGGTTGATCCAGGCGCTGTTGATCCCGGCTTTTTTTGCCCCGGCAATATCGGTGTTCATGTTGTCACCGACCATCAGCGTATCCTCCGGCGCAGTTCCTGCGAGGCGCAGCGCATGAGTAAAGATGGCAGGGTCAGGTTTTCCCGTGCCGAATTCGCCGCTGATAATAATGTGGTCAAAAAAAGGTACGAGCGCCGGGGTCAGTGACAGCTTCAGCCGCTGCAGGCTTGGGGAACCGTTTGTGAGCATCAGCAGCTGGTAGTCATCCTTTAATGTATGAAGGACTTCAAACGTATCAGCATATACGTAAGGAAGGTGACGCCGGTGCATAATAAAGCGGTCTTTAAGCCATTCGCCTGTTTCAGGCTGATGGACGCCATGAGCTGCAAGCGACCGTGTCCATGTTTCTTTTTGATAAGAGGAAATAAGCCGGCTCATCTCCTGAAAGCGCCGGTGTTCAATATCATCAAAGTGTCCCCAGAGACCTTCGAACGCGTTAATGCCTATCGTTTTAGTGAAATCATATACAGAGAGGTTCTTGTACAGTTCGGGGGCAGTCTGCTGCACGGTTTCCATGAGCAGCGGCGCCTGCACCCCGGTGCGTATCTCGGCGTCGAAGGCCGTGGCCCGCAGCGCTTCAGTGATGCTTTTTTTATCCCATAGCAGGGTGTCGTCTAAATCAAAAATAAGTGTTTTCATGAATATCCCCCTGTAAAAGTGAAAATGTATGTATAAATCATAGCACAGCGATTAATGTTTAAGAAAAAGAAATATGCCGTTCCATCCGGAAAAGCAAATAATTCAGTTTAGGGACTGTCAAGTGAAAAGAATTAGTGTACAATGTAGGTGTGTGAGAACGCTTCATAGGAAATGGCGCTTTAAAGATGCCGGAAAACAGAAATCAGACGTATTTTCGGTCTCCTGCAGCGAGGAGCATACATATTTTTCGTATACTTGGCTGTGTAAGGTTTTGAGCACCTGCTTTAAGCATGTTAAAATATGTCTGATTTATGAAAAGGCATGTTCTCGAAGAATTGGTTGAGTCGAAGAAGGGAAGTGATGGTGGAAACTCCATTTCAAATGGTTCACCTTCATAGATATTAAACGACTAATATGATAGTTAAGAAAACTTATTGATCACATAAGCTGGGGGTATCACTCGATGAGTAAGCATCAATCCAGGGCTGAAGAAGCCTGGCAGGAATTTTATGGTCCCAATCTGGGTTATATGTGGGAACAATACGACGTGTACAAAGAAGATCCTGACGCCGTGGAGCCGGAGATTAAAAGCTGGTTTGACCAGTACGGCCCGCCGTCTTCAAATGGGGAAGCCACAGCCGAATATGCTCCTGCTGTGGATGAAAAAGACCAGGCAGTCGGTGCCGGACTCAATATGGAAAAGATCGCGGATGCAGTCAAGCTTGCTGAGAACATCCGCATTCACGGCCATCTGTCTGCAGACATTAACCCGCTTCAGGAACCAAACGGGGAAACCTCATTTCTTCGCATAGAAGAATACGGATTAAGTGAAGAAGATCTTCGTACCATCCCGAAGGAAATCCTATGTCCGGACGCTCCGGAATCAGTTTCAGACGGGCTCGAAGCAATCGAGCATTTAAAGCAGATGTATACAAAAACCATCGCTTTTGAATTCGACCACGTCCATGATGTGGAAGAACACCGCTGGCTCAATCGCAAGGTGGAGTCAGATGAAATTTACAGCGCTGTGTCGGAGGATAAACGTAAAGCTTTGTTGAAAAGCCTTACGGAAGTAGAAGCATTCGAGCAGTTTCTGCAGAAAACGTTTGTCGGGCAGAAACGTTTTTCTATAGAAGGAATTGACATTCTTGCTCCTATCATGGAAGAGCTTACCCACAGCGCGATGCAGGACGGGGCAAGAAACATTATGATCGGCATGGCCCACCGTGGGCGCTTGAGCGTTCTGGCAAAAGTTATCGGGAAGCCTTATGACCTGATCTTCTCCGAGTTTCAGCACTCTCCAAACAAAGACCTCGTACCTTCGGAAGGTTCCGTCGGGATCAACTACGGCTGGACGGGTGATGTAAAGTATCACCTGGGAGCAGATAAAAACATTAATCAGGAATCGTTTGAATCCCGTATTTCCCTGGCCAACAATCCGAGTCACCTGGAATACGTCAATCCGGTCGTGGAAGGCTATACAAGAGCCGCGCAGGATGACTGCAGTGAACCGGGCTTTCCGCAGCAGGACGGTTCTAAGGCCATGGCGATTTTGGTGCACGGCGATGCGGCTTTTCCCGGTGAAGGTGTCGTAACAGAAACCTTGAACATGAGCCGGCTGAAAGGGTATCAGACGGGCGGAACCGTGCATATTATTGCCAATAACCAGCTCGGCTTTACAACCGATACACACGATGCAAGAAGTACCACCTATTCAAGCGACCCGGCCAAAGGTTACGAAATTCCGGTTATTCATGTGAACGCAGACGAACCGGAAGCCTGTCTTGCGGCTGTGCAGCTGGCTTACGAATACAGAAACAAATTCAATAAAGACTTTGTGATCGACCTGATCGGCTACCGCCGTTACGGCCACAATGAAACAGATGAGCCGGCAGCAACGCAGCCTTACTTATACGGATTGATCCGGGAGCATCCGACTGTTCGTGAGCATTACGCGGATCACCTGGATCAAATCGGCTTCTGGAACAAATCCGAAACCGATCAGCTGAAAGAGGATACGCTCAATCATCTGCGGGATCAATACAATAAAGTAGCAGAAGATAAAGAAGCGGAAACCGAGCTTGGACCGGTGCCGGAAGAAGTGGAAAAACGACTTCCTAAAGTCGAAACCGGCTATGACTTAAACGAACTGAAAGAAATTAACCAGGAGCTTATTACCTGGCCGGAAAACTTTAACGTCTTTCCGAAATTAAGAAAAATTCTTGAACGACGCGGTCCGGCTATGGAAGAAGGCGGCAAAGTGGACTGGGGCCATGCTGAAGCGTTAGCTTTTGCAACGATTCTGGCGGACGGTACACCGGTACGTTTAACCGGCCAGGATTCCCAGCGTGGTACATTCGCGCAGAGGCACCTGGTGCTCCATGACCATAAAAACGGTGATATTTATTCCCCAATGCATGCGTTCTCGAAAGCAAATGCAGCCTTTGCACTCTATAACAGTCCGCTTTCCGAAAACGGTATCGTCGGTTTTGAATATGGATATAATGTGCAGGCTCCGGAAACGCTGACACTCTGGGAAGCCCAGTTTGGCGATTTCGGTAACGCTGCGCAGGTAATATTTGACCAGTTTGTATCTGCGGGCCGTGCCAAGTGGGGACAAAAGTCCGGTATGGTCTTTCTGCTCCCGCACGGCTACGAAGGCCAGGGGCCGGAACACTCCAGTGCAAGGCTCGAACGTTTCCTGACGCTCTCAGCGGAAAATAACTGGAATGTCGCGTATCTGTCGAGTTCAGCGCAGTACTTTCACCTGCTCCGGCGCCAGGCGGAATTTCTCGGAAAAGACGAAATGCGTCCGCTTGTGCTCATGACACCAAAAAGCCTGCTGCGTAATCAGACCGTAGCGAGCGAACCGGAGGCTTTCGGAGAAGGTGCTTTTCAATCCGTAGTGGAGGACCCGCTGACGGGCAAAGACAAAAAGAAGGTCAAACGTCTGCTCGTAGGGACAGGAAAGATGACCATCGACCTGCATGAAGCACTGGCCGACGGGGAAGTGCCGAGCGACATCCATATCGTCCGCATTGAAGAGCTCTATCCGTTTCCGGAAGAAGAGATCCGTGACATCCTAGAAACGTATCCAAACGTAAAATCGATCCAATGGGTTCAGGAGGAGCCGAAAAATATGGGCGCATGGTATTATATGTACCCGCTTCTGCATAACCTGGCTCCAAAAGGAGCATCGGTGGATTATATCGGACGCCGCAGAAGGTCAAGCCCGGCAGAAGGCGATCCTACGATCCATAAAAAAGAACAGAACCGCATTATTCAGGAAGCCCTAAAAGGAAACGAATAAGGAGGACGCAGTCATGGCAGAGATCAAAGTACCAGAACTAGGCGAATCCGTAACAGAGGGAACAATCGCAGAATGGTTAAAAAAACCAGGGGACAAAGTCGAACAGGGAGAAAACATCGCTGAACTTGAAACTGACAAAGTGAATGTGGAAATCCCATCGGAGAAAACTGGTGTCCTCCAGGAACTGTTAAAAGAAGAGGGCGACAACGTAGAGGTCGGCGAAGTAATTGCCGTAGTGGACGAAAACGGTGAAGCCGGCGGCGGAAGCTCAGAAGAGAAAAGCTCGGAGGAATCGGCTCCGGAAAAGGAAAGCGAAGAAAAGCAGGAAGCTTCCAAAGAGCCGGCAGCGGATAAATCGGAAGAAGGTACGAAAGAAGAATCGAAAGAAGATTCCCCGGCAGACCGGCCGGTTGCTTCTCCTTCTGTGCGCAAATACGCGCGCGAGCAGGGCATTGACTTGAACGAAGTGTCCGGAAGTGATCCAAAGGGACGCGTCCGCAAAGAAGATGTGGATAATGAAGTAAAAGGAAGCAGTAAAAAGGAAGAAAAACAGCCTGAAAAGCCTGCTGCCAAAAGCGAAAAGGACGAATTCGAAGGCAAGCCGGTTGAACGGGTCAAGATGTCCCGCCGCCGTCAGACGATCGCGAGCCGGCTGAAGGAAGTCCAGCAGGAAACAGCGATGCTGACGACATTTAACGAAGTGGACATGTCGGCAATCATGGACCTGAGAAAGCGCCGGAAGGATACGTTCCAGGAGCAGCACGACGTGCGCCTCGGATTTATGTCTTTCTTTACGAAGGGTGTTATTGCGGCGTTGAAAAAATACCCGCTGCTGAATGCGGAAATTCAGGCTACAGAAGTGATTAAAAAGCAGTTCTATGATATCGGCATGGCTGTTTCCACTGATGATGGCCTCGTTGTACCGGTAGTCCGGGACGCAGACCGCAAAACGTTTGCTGAAATCGAACAGGAAATTATGGATCTTTCCTTAAAAGCCCGCGATAATAAATTAACCCTGAAAGATCTTCAGGGCGGTACCTTTACAATCACGAACGGCGGCGTTTTCGGTTCGCTGCTGTCGACGCCGATTCTGAACGCCCCGCAGGTAGGTATACTCGGGATGCACACGATCCAGTGGCGCCCGGTGGCCATCGACCAGGATACGATGGAGAACCGGCCGATGATGTATACAGCTCTATCCTACGATCACCGCATCGTAGACGGAAAAGAAGCAGTAAGTTTTCTCGTAACGCTGAAACAGCTGCTTGAAGATCCGGAAAACCTTCTGCTTGAAGGATAATACACGATGAAAAAGCCCGCTTCCCGGCGGGCTTTTTTCTTTGCAGAAACGAAGAATATATGACTTCTGCCGGGGCGCGGCCAACGATAAAAAAACACATATTTTTTGATATTTCGCGATAATCTCTGATTTTCAGCCATTTTATCGTAAAAATAGAGGTGAAATGAAAATAAATGATTTTTTCTTCGTTTAACGCTTGCGTTCCGTTTCTATCTATTGATATAATCACATATGTGATCGTTGAGAGAACACGATATACCAAGGAGGGATAGTATGAGCAATATTAAAATGGACCGAAAAACAGCTGCGCGTATTAGAAGAGATGGAGGCGTAGTTACGCTGGACCCATTTTATTTTTGGAATCAGAAAAAAGACAAAGGCCCAGTCGATACAGTAGTACAGGTAGGCACACCTGCTGAAACTGCCATGTATACGCGTTACCAGTTTGAAGATATCTCTGTGTACGTCCATGAACGCCTGCAGCTGAAAAAAGAATTGCGCCTATTCCTCCATGGATTCGGTCCGTTCGAACATCTCAACTGCGCCGGAGTGAAACGATTCAGCAAACCACAAAAAACAGCAAATGCTGTTTCCTAATAAGTTAAAAAACGTCCTGGCATCAGGGCGTTTTTTGTATAGAAATTAATTAATTTCACATACTGTATTAAACAAGAAAATAAAAATCTGATATAATAAAACCAAACATATGATCCGGTTTTTAATCCGGCAGAGGAGAATGTTCATGAGCCTACAATTTTATCTTGGGCGTTCCGGGACGGGCAAGTCCACCGCCATGCATCAAGAGATTAATGAAATGATTACCCGTGATCCCAACGGACCGCCGGTAATCGTTATTACCCCTGACCAGATGACTTTCCAGGTAGAACAGCAGCTTGTCCGCCTGTCGGACAAAGGGATGACCAGAGCCCAGGTCTACAGCTTCCCGAGACTTGCGTGGAAGGTTTTTCAGGAAACAGGAGGAGCGGCCAAAACCGCCCTTCAGAAAACAGGCAAACAGATGCTGATTCGCAAAGTGATCAGTGAACAGCGTAAGCATTTTCGGCTGTATGAAACGTCGAGCTATACGGATGGTTTCATTGACCAGGTGGATGAAGTAATTACAGAATGGAAAACTCATAACGTATCCAAAACGGCTATGCACGGTATGGTGGACGAACTGGAAAGCAGCGGAGCAACCGGGGCTGACCGCATTTTGACAGCAAAGCTGCAGGACCTTCTGCTGATTTGGGAAGAGATGGATAAGGTCATCGGTGACCGCTACATTGGAAGTGAAGAGCAGTTGTTCTGGCTGACTGAAAAAGTGGCCTCGTCTGCTCATCTTGCAGAAGCAGTCGTCTATATTGACGGCTTTCACCGGTTCACCCCGCAGGAGCTGTCGGTAGTCGGGGAGCTGCTTCAGTACTCGCAGGAGGTGCGGGTCGCGTTGACGCTCGATGATTTAACGAACAAGGAAGACGTACATCCGGCTCCGGATATGTTCAGACAGACTGCAAAAACGTATTACCAGCTGAGCGGGCTGGCAGAAGAGCACGCTGTACCGGTGAATAAGCCGTACTGGTTTAATGGCGGCGCGACAAATAAGCACGAAGCGCTGCAGCATTTAGAGAGGTTCATGGAAAACCGTTCCTATAAAACGAGTTCGGGCGGAGATGCCATTACGGTTAAAAATGCGGTCAACCGCCGGACAGAAGTCGAGGAATGCGCACGTGATATCGCAGCGCTTGTCCGTGATCATGATTACAGGTATGAAGACATTGCCGTCGTAGCGAGAAATCCGGGGGACTACAACCATATCATCGAGACTGTATTTCAGGATTACCGGGTCCCGGTGTTTGTGGATGAAACGCGTCCGGTGCTGAATCACCCGGTAGTAGAATTTATCCGATCGGCGCTTGAGACAATTGCAGAACGGTGGAGATACGAGTCGGTGTTCCGGACATTCAAAACAGATATGCTGTTTGATGTGCATGAGTCCTGGACGGAAGCGAGAAAACAGGTGGACTTTCTGGAAAACTATGTGCTCGCGCGAAATGTTAAAGAAAAGGACTGGAAAAGCGAAGAACAGTGGGTATACCGATACCATGCCACAAATGTGGAGGAAGACTGGGAGCATAAAGACAACCATGAGATCGAAAGAGATATTCATCAAACACGAATGCGGTTGAGTGCTCCGCTGTTTTCGCTGCAGGCAAGACTGAAAAAAGCCCGTACTGTACGGGAAAAAGCGGGCGCATTGTTTACGTTTTTAGAAGAGCTTCGGATACCGGAAAAACTCGAAATGATGCGTGATGACTGCCTTAGGCATAACCGTCTGGAAATGGCGCGGGAGCATGAGCAGATCTGGGACATGACTGTGGACCTGCTGGAGCAGATGGTGGAGGTTGCCGGCGATGATAAAGCAGGCATGCAGACCTTTCAACAGATGATGGAAGCAGGCTTTACGAAAGCGACTTTTTCGATTGTGCCTCCTTCCCTGGATCAGGTAACTGCAGCTGATATGGAACGTTCACGGCTCCTAGGTATTAAAGTGGTGTATCTGCTCGGCGTAAATGAAGGCATACTTCCGGCTGCCCTCGAAGAAAGCAGCATGCTGCAGGAGTCAGACCGTGCCTGGCTCGAGCAGCAGGGCATTGAGCTTGAAGAAAGCGGGGAGGCAAAGCTTCTAAATGAAAATTTTCTCATCTACCGCACGATGAGTCTGCCCTCCGACAGACTGATTGTCAGCTACCCGATGGCAGATGAAGAAGGGAAGCGGCTGCAGCCTTCAATCGTCATTCAGCAGCTGCTCGATATGTTCCCGGACCAGGCGCCGGTGCTAGTTCAAAACGAACCAGGTGTCTACAATAAAGAGGGACAGCTGCATTTTGTGAATGCTTCCATGAAAACGATGAGCTTTTTGATTGGGGAACTTGAACGCTGTAAGCAGGGAGAGCATGTGGCTGATCTTTGGTGGAGCGTGTACAATGTTTTTGTCAAAAACAACCGTCTGGAAAAACTGACGAAAAGTCTGTTTTACCGTAATGAAGCCGTAGCTCTGTCGAGAGATACGACCAGGGAACTGTACGGGCGGAAAATGAAAACGAGCGTATCGCGGATGGAGCAGTACGAAGCCTGCGCTTTCCGGCAGTTTGCTTCGTACGGTTTAAAGCTCAAGGAAAGACAGCTGTACAAGCTCGAAGCGCCGGATATCGGGCAGCTGTTTCACGCGGCTCTAAAAGACGTAACAAAAGCGGTGTACCGGGACGGGCGGACGTGGGAGGAGCTTTCCGAACAAAACGCCCGCGATTATGCCGAAGAAGCAGTGCATGAACTGGCTCCGGCTATTCAGCGCCAGATTCTTTTAAGCAATTCCAGGCACCAGTATTTATTGAAAAAGCTCGAAGAAACTGTGCAGCGGGCTTCGATGATTCTGAGCCGGCAGGCGAAGTCCAGCCGTTTTTCGCCTATCGGACTTGAAGTAGGCTTTGGACCGAGCGAGGAAATTCCGCCGCTTCTATTTGAACTGGCTGACGGTACGCAGATGGAAGTAGCGGGAAGAATTGACCGCGTCGACCAGGCGGTGTCAAACAGCGGGGTGCTGCTGCGGGTAATTGATTACAAATCCAGTGATAAAGATCTGCGCCCCGAAGAAGTATTTTTTGGCCTGGCGCTGCAGATGCTCGTCTATTTGGATGTGGTGCTCTCCTTTTCCGAAGAATGGCTCGGCACGAAAGCAGATCCGGCCGGTGTACTGTATTTCAACGTACACAACCCTATTATCCAGGCGGGAAGATCATGGTCTCCGGAGGATATTGAACAGGAGATGATGAAGCAGTTCCGCATGAAAGGCATTCTGCCGGACGATCCCGGTATTGCTCAAATGATGGATGAACGGCTTGAGGCGGGCACCGATTCGTTTATCGTCCCTGCGCGTCTGAATAAGGGCGGAGGGTTTAACAAACAATCACCGGTCGTTTCAAAAGAACAATTTGAACGTCTTCGCGGCCATATCCGTGAAAAAATCCGCCACATCGGCGAACAGCTGAGAGCGGGCGATACGAGCATTCAGCCTTTTCAAATGAAACAAAAGAAAGCATGTGACTACTGTGAATTTCATTCTGTATGCCAATTCGACCGCGGGTTTCCGGGCAACGAATTCCGGAGCTTTCGGAGCGGTGGCATGAAATGGGAAACGCTGTTCCAGGAGGAGGAAAACGATGAGTCTGAGGACCATTCCTGAAAAACCGACAGACGCCCGCTGGACGGACAGCCAGTGGGAAGCAATACAGGCGGAAGGATCAAATATTTTAGTTTCTGCCGCTGCAGGAAGCGGGAAAACCGCTGTGCTCGTGGAGCGGGTCATCCGAAAAATTACGCAGCCAGAAGAGCCTGTGGACGTAGACCGGCTTTTGATCGTCACGTTTACAAACGCAGCCGCAGCAGAAATGAAAACAAGGGTGGGCAAAGCGCTCGAGGAAAAATTAAAAGCAGACCCTGCCAACCTGCACATTCGCAGGCAGCTGGCGCTGTTAAACCGGGCATCGATCTCCACGCTTCACTCGTTCTGTATGAACGTTATCCGGACGTATTATTACCTTGTGGATGTGGACCCGCAGTTTCGGATTATGGACCAGAATGAAGGGGCCATGATTCAGGAGGAGCTGCTTGAGGAACTGCTTGAGGAAAACTATGCGGCCGAAAACAACGACGATTTTGTTCTGCTTGCCGACCGGCTGAATAAAGACCGGAGCGACGACTCGCTGCGTGAAGCAGTACTGCGCCTGTTTCAGTATTCCCGGGCACACGCGGATCCGGCGGCATGGCTGCAGGAGGTGGCAGAGCAGTACCGGACAGACGGAAGCAGGTCGATTGAAGAGCTTCCATGGGGACGTGAAATGATGCAGCAGGCAGAAACTTCTCTTGCCGGCGCTGTGCTCAAATATGAAAACGCGATTGCAGCTGCCGGTCAGCCGGACGGGCCGAAAGCAAACCTTGGGCTTCTGCAGGAGGAGCTTGATACGTGCCGGAGGGCTCTCGAAGCCACTACGTGGAAAGACATGCAGCAGACGCTTGCCGGGTTCACCTTTAAAAAGCTGGGCAGCAAAAAGGAGGCGGACGCAGCACCGGAACGGCGGGAACAGATAAAAAACAACCGGGACGGGGCCAAAAAGGTCATTCAGAAGCTTCAGGAGGAAATGGTGGCGGAAAATCCTGAGGATGCGTTGAGCGATATTGCGGCTCTATATCCGTCGGTCCGGGAGCTGTGCCGGCTTGTGCAGACGTTTAGCGAGCGGTACTACCAGGTGAAGCAAAAGCGGGCAATGATGGACTTTTCCGACTTGGAGCATACATGCCTGCAGATTCTGGATTTTGAAGAAGCTTCCGATCATTACCAGGGATTTTTCCAGGAAGTACTCGTGGACGAGTACCAGGATACCAACTTTGTGCAGGAAAAAATCGTCACTCAGCTCGCTTCCGGTGATAATCTGTTTATGGTCGGAGACGTTAAACAGAGCATTTACCGTTTCCGTCTGGCGGAGCCGGATCTGTTTTTGGAAAAATTCCAGCGGTACGGGGAAAGCGACGACGGCGAACGAATTATGCTCGATAAAAATTTCCGCAGCCGGAGGCAGGTGCTTGATGCCGTCAACTACTTATTCCGCCAGCTGATGGATAACGACCTTGGCGGCATTGCCTATGACAGGGAGGCAGAGCTGAAATGGGGCAATGATCAGTATCCGGACATCGGGGACATGGTAACCGAAGTGGCCGTTATCGATCAGGAGGACGTTGCCGACAACGATCCGCAGGCAGCGGAGCTGACCAACGCCCGGGCAGAGGCCCGGTGGATCGCGCAGGCGGTCAGTCATTCGATGCAGAACGGCTGGGTGACCGATCAGGAGACGGGTGAAAAGCGCCGTCCAGTATACCGGGATCACGTGATTTTAATGCGCTCGATGCCGTGGGTGAATGAAATGATGGAGGAAATGCAGGCGTATGGCATTCCAGTCTACGCAGAAGTGTCCGGCGGATATTTTCAGGCGGTTGAAATTCAAATTATGATTTCCCTTCTGCAGATTATTGATAATCCGCTGCAGGACATTCCGCTCGCCTCAGTACTTCGTTCGCCGATTATCGGCTGGGATGAAGAAATGCTCGCAGCGGTGCGGCTGGAGGACAAAAATGCTTCCTTTTATCAGTGTGTAGAACTGGCTGCCGCCGGCACCTCCGGTATGCAGCCCCGGGCCGAGGCGTTTCTGGAACAGCTGGAAGGCTGGCGCAGCCGGTCCAAGTACGAGCCGCTGTCAGAATTCATATGGGCGCTGCTCGAAGAAACCGGCTACCTGGATTTCTGTTCCGGCCTGCACGGTGGTAAACAGCGACGGGCGAATCTTCTTGCCCTTTACGACCGTGCCCGTGTGTACGAATCAACGTCGTTTCGCGGCGTGTTCCGCTTCCTTCGTTTTATTGAAGGCATGAAAAACCGGAAAGAAGACCTGGGCACCGCGCGGGCGCTTGGGGAGCAGGAAGATGTTGTCCGGTTTATGAGCATTCATAAAAGCAAAGGACTGGAGTTTCCAATTGTTTATGCTGCCGGACTGCAGAAAGGCTTTAACGTGCAGGATCAGCGGCAGCCGCTCCTGTTTCATAAAGAGCTTGGCATCGGCATGAAATATGTGGATCCAAAGCAGCGCGTCAGCTGGCCGACACTGCCGCATGCGGCGATCAAACACCGGATGAAAACGGAAAGCCTTGCTGAAGAACTGCGGGTGCTGTATGTAGCGTTTACAAGAGCAGAAGAACACCTGACCCTAGTAAGCTCGATGCAGAAGGTAGAAAAGAAATTTGAAGAATGGGAGCAGAAAAGTGCCCAGGCCGGTAATACCCTTGAACTGCACGACCGCCTTGAAGCCCAGCACGCATTTGACTGGCTGATGCCCGTCCTGTTGCAGCACGCTGAAGTGGATCCGTTAGAGCAGCAGACGGTCAGAAACCGGTCGGACAATTCCTCCTGGAAGGTTCATATTGTACCGGCATCGACCCTGCAGA
Source organism: Marinococcus luteus (assembly GCF_900106595.1). Lineage (GTDB taxonomy): Bacteria > Bacillota > Bacilli > Bacillales > Marinococcaceae > Marinococcus > Marinococcus luteus. Next base: position 577,527 of record NZ_FNNC01000001.1, on the reverse strand, counting down.
TCGGCTCAGTGCTGGAGGAGGCGCCAGCGCAGGACTGGCTGCAGGCGGTAAAAGATAAAGAAGAGGTGCCCGCGGGTGAGGAATGGGACACAGAAGTCAGGCGCCGCATGTACTGGCGTTACTCCTACGAGGAAGACACCCGTCATGCGGCCAAAATTTCGGTGAGTGAATGGAAACGACGCTCGGAAGATCCCCAGGCTGAACAGCGGCATGCTACCACCTTTACCTCCTCCTATGCACGAAGACCGTCATTTATGATGGAAGAAGCCGTAAGTCCGGCAGAAAAAGGCACTGTTCTCCATATCGTCATGGAGCAGCTTTCTTTTACCGGCGCCCCGGACGAAGAACGGGTGGATCGGCTGCTGCGCAGATTGACGGACGAAGAATACATTACCGCCGCCCAGGCGGAAAGCGTCGATACCGATGCAGTCACTGCCTTTTTCGAAACTGAATTGGGCCGGCGTGTCCTGGCAGCCGAAACAGTCCAGAAAGAAGTTCCTATTACGGCTGGAGTAACGGGGGACGGACTTGAGAACCGGCAGCTGCTTCAGGGGATTGCCGACCTCGTGATACAGGAAGCAGACGGCCGCTGGGTGCTGATTGATTATAAAACCGACCGGGTGCAGTCCCGGTTTCCGGGAAATCCCAAGCAGCAGCAGGAATTTTTGCGGGAGCGCTACCAGACCCAGCTGGACTTATACCGCTCCTCCCTGGAGAGCATATGGGGAACGGCTATACCGGAAGCATACATTTTTGCCTTTGACGGGATGCAGACCATTCCAATGAATGGCCGATAAGAGAAAGAAGAGGAGGCAATAGTTTATGCGCTTACTGCACACCGCTGACTGGCACTTAGGGCGGACGCTTGAAGGGCGTTCGCGTCTCGAAGAGCAGCAGGCAATACTTGATGAAATCATTCAGATTATCGAAGAAGAAAATATTGATGCGGTCCTGATGGCAGGGGACGTGTTTGATTCTGTCAATCCGCCTGCCGCCGCAGAGGAAATGTTTTATGAGGCAATGGCGAGGATGAGCGATAACGGACGGGTGCCGGTCATCGTTATTGCCGGCAATCATGATCATCCGGAACGGCTGGCGGCCTCGCGGACGCTTTTGCAAAAGCACGGCATCCATTTGCGCGGATACCCGGGGATCGACCCGGTGATTGTCCCGCTTTCGGAAGAACGGCTGTATGTGCAGACGCTTCCGTATCCTTCAGAATCGAGGCTGAAGCAGGCATTTATGCAGGAAGCAACAGAAATAGATCTCCGCGATGCCTACAATCAAAAAGTGCAGGAGATTTTTCAGCGGCTTGCAGCCTCCCGGCAGGCGGGGGATACGCTTGTCGGCATGAGTCATCTGTTTATCGCCGGCAGCGATGCCACTGATTCTGAACGGCCGATCGAGGTGGGCGGAGCTTATACTGTAACCGCCGACAGCCTCCCGGAGCACGCAGTTTATACGGCCCTGGGCCATATGCACCGTCCCCAGGATGTACGCGGAGCAGGCGGCCCGGCGAGGTACTCCGGGTCCCCGCTTGCCTACAGCTTTTCCGAAGCTGGGCAGCAGAAGTCGGTGACAATTGTTGACACAAATGACAATCAAAACGAAGCTCGTATTTCCACGATTCCTTTAACGGCGGGTAAGCCGCTCAGCATATGGAAAGCAAGAAACGGGCTCGCGGAACTGCAGCAGTGGGTGGAGGAGAAGCGGGACTGGAATGCGTGGGTGGAGGTGGATGTGTACGTGGAGAACCAGCTGTCCATTGAAGACATTCATGCCCTGCGGACAGAGCATACCGGCCTGCTGACGATTCGTCCGGTATATTCCCGGCAGGAGCTTGACCCCGTGGAAAGCAAAAAACATATCCCCATCGATCAGCTGTTTGAACGCTTTTATGAAAAGCAGTCCGGCGGAGCAGTCCCTGACCCGTCGGTGACCAATCTCTTTTTAGAACTTATTCAGCAAGAGGACGGATAACATGAAACCATTACAACTGCAGATACAAGGACTGCACAGCTTCCGCCAAAAACAGACGGTGGATTTTAAAACGCTTTGCGAAAACGGGGTATTCGGTATTTTCGGACCGACCGGCAGCGGAAAATCATCGCTGCTCGATGCCATGACGTTAGCCTTATACGGAAATGTAGAGCGGGCGTCCAAAACCGAAGGGATCATGAACCAGTCGGAAAACGAGCTGCGCGTCGCCTTTACGTTTTCGCTCGGCCCGTCGGTGTATCATATCGAACGCCACTATAAGCGCACAGGGGAAGCGACCATGGCAGGAAAGCTGTGCCGGTTAACCGATCAGACCGGGGAGCCGGTAGTGCTCGCAGAAAAAACAAAAGCGGTCAATCAGAAAATTGAAGAACTTCTCGGCCTGACCCTCGAGGATTTTACCCGTGCGGTCGTACTTCCGCAGGGGAAATTTGCGGAATTTCTTCATCTCGGGGGCAGTGACCGAAGCAAAATGCTCGAGCGGCTGTTTCATCTTGAGCGTTACGGTAACCAGCTGATTGCCTCCGTCAAATCTCGGAAAGCATCTGCTGAGCAGGACGTACATAACATCGAAGCGGAGCAGCAGGGGCTCGGGTCGGCTTCCGGGGAGGATCTAAAAAAAGCCGGGGAAGAGCACGCCCGCTGGGTTCAGCTCGTTCAAAAGCAGCAGAAGCATGTGGAAGAGCGAAGAAAACAGTACGAAGAAGCGAAACAGAAATTTCATTGGACCGAAGAGCTTAAGCTTCTGGAAGCGTCCATGCAGGAATGGGAAAAATCTAGACATTCGATTGAACATAAGCGGCATACGTTAAAAGAAAATGAAATGTATGAAGCGCTGTATCCGTATGCGGACAGCTTTCAAAAAGCAAGGCAGGAGTCCGCGGAGCAGGAGCACGACTTAAAAGAAAAACAAAAGGCGCACGAAGAGGCAAAACGCAAAAAACAGAAAGCCGGAAAAAAAGCAGAGCAGAACGAAAAACGATGGGAAGAGGAAGAGCGTCTGCTCCAGCAGTGGCATCGCCGGGTCGAGCAGATCGAAACGCTTGAAGCTGAATATCAGCGGCACCATGAACTGGAGAAACAAAAGCTGCAGGAAGTCGAAAAACAGCGCAGGTTATACGAGGAAGCTTCCGATCAGGTGACCGACTTGCAGAATAAAGAGCAGGAAGCGCGGGAGCTGCTCGAAAAGCTCAAGCAGGAATATGCCGATGCCGAACAAGAAGAAGAGCACCTGCCGGATATGGGGGAGGCTTCGTCGAAAAAGCAATGGCTTGATGCCCTTCACCAGCAGCTGAATGAACAGCGTTCCCAGGAAGCTTCGGCTAAAGAAAAATTGGCGGAGGCAGCTGCAGAAACCAATGAGGCAGAAAAAGAACAACAGGCGCTTCAGAAACGTACGAAGGAGTCGGCGCAGAATATCTATTACTGGTATAGCCGGGCGGCAGCGCATATCCGGCTCATTGAGCAGGAGTTAAGGCGTTTTGAAAAAAAGCAGCAGGCCGAACAGAAACAGCAGCTGCATGCGCTCGCAGAAGAACTAAAAGACGGAGAAGCGTGCCCGGTTTGCGGAGCGGTGGAGCACCCGGCACCGGCTGCCAGACCGGAAGAAGCAGCAGAGGGCCACACCGGGGAAGAAATCGAAGCGCTGCGCCAGTGGAAAACCGCCTGGGAGCATACGAAAGTTGGCCTGCAGCATGTGGCTTCGACGCTCCCTTCCGGAGAAGAGCACAAAGAAGAAGATTCTCCGGAGGAGACTGAGGAAAGCCTCGCGTTTGCCCGCTGGGAAGCAGAGATGGAGACAATAGACCGGCTCAAGGAGCAGACGCAGGCATTGAACCGTTCCTGGGAGGAGTGGAACCGGCGGAAAGACCGTCTTTCTGTGAAAGCAGCCCAGCAGGAAGCGGAAGCCAAAGAGCAGGAAAATAAACTTAAACAGCTTGAACAGCAGTGGCAGGAGCAAAAAAAGCAGTGGGAACAGACATTTTCGCCTCTTCGCCTGGATCAGTTTGACGCGGAATACGAACGGGCGAAAGCGCGCAAAAAAACCATCAAAGGTATCCAGGAGCGCATTGATAACGGCCAGAAGTATCTGGAAGAAAAACGGGACGAACGTGCAGCCCGGGAGCGCCATTTCTATGAAATGAAAAGCCGGGAGGCTGTAGCGGCGTCAGAATGGAAGCAGACTACAGAGGCCAGGCAGGAAGCGGAACACAAGCTAAATGAACAGCTTGGAGGCAGAACCAAACAGGAATGGAAAGACGCGGTCGACAAGCGGGAGGATGCGCTTAAAACGGACAAAGAAGAGCTGCAGGAGCTGCAGAGAGAAGCTGAAAGGGAATACGAGCGCACTAAAGCCTCAAGCAGGGAGAGCGCTGAATCACTGCAAAAATCTGAGGCCAAACGGAAAGCGGCTGAAGCCGAGTGGCTCCGCCAGAAACAGCAGAAAGGTTCAACGGTTTCTCCAGAAGAGGTGCTTGCCTATTCGTTATCGGAAGAACAAAAAACAGAGCTGCAGCGTCAGGTGGAAGAGTTTGACACGAAACAAAAAGAATTGCAGTACGAACAGAACCGGCTGCAGGCAAAGCTTCAAAACGAACGGGTAAACGAAGAGGCATTTAATAAAATAGAACAGCAGTACCACGAAGCTTCGGACGAGTGGGATAATTACAAAGAAACGCTCGGTGGCATCAAAGAAAAGCTTGAAGATATCGAACGGAAAGTAGAACGTTATCAGGAGCTCGAACAAAACCGGATCGAGAGACAGGCGGAAAAAGAGCGGCTGGCAGATCTCGATCAGATTATGAAGGGGAGAAAATTTGTCGAGTTTCTGGCTGAAGAACAGCTGGTACAGGTGACAAGAGAAGCTTCCCAGCGGCTGCATGCCTTAACGAGAGGGCGCTATGCCATTGAAGTAAATGAGCAGAATACCTTCGTTATTCGTGATGATGCCAACGGAGGAGTCTATCGCCCGGTTTCCACCCTATCCGGAGGAGAGACATTTTTAACCTCCCTTGCTCTTGCGCTGTCGCTCTCAACGTCTATTCAGCTGAAAGGGCAGTATCCGCTGGAATTCTTCTTTTTGGATGAAGGGTTCGGGACGCTCGATCAGGACCTGCTTGATACGGTGATGGAAGCTCTGGAAAACCTTCACGGGGAATATTTATCGGTAGGGGTTATCAGCCATGTGCCGGACATGCAGCAGCGGGTGCCAAAACGGCTGATGGTTACTCCGGCAAGCCCTGGAGGCAATGGATCAACTATAATGATGGAAACAATGTAACCCCTGAGAAATCAGGGGTTTTTTATAGAGCTAATAAAAATTTCATTTACTGTAATGTAATTGTTTTAAAATCCAAATAAAAAACACCCGCCAGTTTTAAACCGGCAGGTGCACAAGTGTAATTTTTATTAGTTTTGAGTACTGTTCTGGTTGTTATTTTGATTGCCACTCTGCTCCATACTATCAATTACATTGGAGTGGTCTGCTTCAAACACGAGGTGTTCCCCGTTTTCAACGATGGCATCTTTGTTTTGTGTATCCTTCGTCAACTGACGGAAGATCCGCTCACGGTGGAACGCGCTTTCGACCGGGCGGGGTGATGCTTCAAATACCCGGAATGGCTGCATTTCCAGATGAGCCGTACCGTCAGAGGCAAGAGAGTAGTTCGCGATGACGCTGTCTCTCGTTCTTGTCCAGCCCTGGTCAAATACGAAGTTACCGATGGAGTGCATGATGAATGTATCGTTGTATACTTCTGCAGATTGAAGCACGTGCGGATGAGTACCAATAATAACGTCTGCACCAGCATCCGCGATGGCTTCTGTCATTTGACGCTGGCGTGTAGTCGGCGTACTGTCGTACTCCTGACCGAAGTGGACGTTCACAATAACCAGGTCTGCTTCTTCATCAGCTTGCTGCACAGCATCAATGTAGGCACTCGGATCCTGACTTGTCGAAATTCCCGGGGAACTCGGGCCAGCCTGTTCCATATTCGCGTACGTAATATCGTTCACGCCTAGAGCAGCCACATCCATGCCATTGTGCGTACTCATAGTATACCCATGGGCTTCATCATCATTCGAGCCGGCGCCAACCACGTCGATGCTCGAATTTTCAAATGCCTGCAGGGTTTCATTCAAGCCTTCATATTGATAATCCATCAGGTGATTGTTCGCCAAGTTGACAGCGTCAAAGCCGGCGTCTTCCAAACCGTCAATCGCGCCTGATTTCGAAGAAAGGTTAATAATTTTGTCGGCTTCTTCGGTTTCGTCTGGATTATCTACGACCGGGTTTTCAAAATTACCAATCGTATAATCAGCAGCTTCGAGCGTTGGTTTTGCATATTGGAAGAGAGATTCATATCCTTCCTGCTCGGCTACTTCCTCTACGTGACGGCCGGTCATCATGTCACCGACCATGGCAGAAGTAAAGATGGTATCCTGCTCCTGCTCGTACTCGCTTTCAGCAGCAGAGGGCTCTACAACACGGATCAGGGTCATTGCCACCAAACAAATGATAATGCCGAGTACAGCATGTTTGCCAGCTTTTCGCCGCTGGCGTTTGGTATAGGCTAAATACTTTTCTTTGAAGTTTAATAATCGCTTGGCCATATGTAAGAACCCCTAAATTAAGTAGTATAACGTGATGATTACAAATGTCGCAGCGGTAAGAACCAGTGTACTTGCCACGGTAGGGACGACGCCCTGGCGCTGCATCGCGTTTGCAATCAATCCCGGTACGATAACCCCGAGACCACGAAACTCGTATATTTCAAAAGGAAGAATAGGGTAAAAGTAGTCAAAGATTAACTTTAACACAATCCCTGTAGACAACATGGCTGCAAATTTCCGGCGTCCGTAAAGAATCATAATACGGGACAATCCGTGGGCAACAATCAAATACGTTAGAAAACTGATGAGAAAAATCGTTAACAGAAAAACAGGCTGATCAAAAACAATTGCCAAATAGCCGGGCGCAATCAGCCCGGCCGGCATAATTCCTGTCTTTTCTGCGTATATCAAACTAATAATAACTCCTACGACTAATGCGATATAAAGATCTGTACCAAACAATGTTACATGGCCTCCTCGCCGACTTTACTAATGAGTGTCTCCGGTGAATCATAAAGTTTTTCCATAAATTCTTCAGCAGCACCGTGAATGTTTCCAATTCCGAAAATAAGTGAATGGGAAGCTTCCCGTTTCACCCGGGCCAAAATGGCATCTGCATCTTCGCCTTCCAGATTGATAACGGAATTAAATGGCAGTTCGCCCTGATCAAACGCCTGGGTGATCGGCCGTACATTTCCGCCGATAAGAATTAGTTTCTCTGCCGGTAAATACGGCAGAACATACTTTGTAAATTCTTCGGTCCGGTCTACCCGGTCTTCACGGCAGTTGATAATGATCACCGGGTTGTCGGTCATATAGCTTGACGACCGTACGCGTGACCAGATCTCAAGCGTGGACCGGGCATCGTTTGCTGCAAAGCCGTTCACAAAGTGGGAGCGTTTCCGGCTGCCGTCTTCAAGAGTAACGATCCGAAGAGCACCAGGGTCTGGATTGGCATTGAGCATACCGGAAAGGGCTGTACGCTTATCGATGTCGACCGCGCGGGCTACAGCGAGGGCGGCAGCAATGTTTTCCGGGAAAAGCATGTAATCGAATTTGTCGATAAAACCGTCCGGAATTTCTTCCGGGTTGGCAAGGTACACTTCCGTATTTCTTTTTTCAGCTATTTCACTGAAATAGTGGAAATAAGGACCGTTGGACAAAATAAGTTTGCCATTGTACGGAATAGTGGAGCTGAATGCTTCTGCTACGTATTTTAACGTTGGCCCAAGCGTTTCCATATGGTCTTCAAATACGTTTAAAATGACGCTGACGTTCGCCTGAAGAAATTTTTCCTGCAGCACGCGCTGATAGTCTGGATTAATCGCCATGCACTCACTGACAAATGCATTGGACTCAAGATTTGAAGCATGCTTCAAAATCTCTTTCTGCTCCCGGATATTCGGGCCTTCGAGTGAACGCTCGATTGGCTTTTCCGTTCGGTCCCAGTAAATAGTGCGTGCCTGTGTTCCTGTCGTTTTTCCAACTACTTTGTAATCCGCCTCGCTCAGCATCCCCGTAATCAATCGGGTTACTGTTGATTTACCGCGAACGCCGTTTACATTAACGCGGAGCGGAATCTGCTCGATCCTTTTCTGGTGCCGGCGCAGTTCAAAAATGCCTACTGCCGCGATCGCTATACATGAACCGTATAATAATAACATCCGACGCTTTACCTCCTCGGTACTCTCTAATTATTGTCTCCCTTTGAATGTCAAATAACACCAACAGTATTCCATACCCGCTTCTGTCAAGAGTAATCGTCTCATTGCAAGCGTAGAGTGTCTCTCATGTTCAAGAGACACTCCTGCAAACAATGCCTTTACTAAGACGCTAATTTAAGAAAATAGTTACTGTGTATCTGAACTTTCCTGTGTTTCTGCTTCAGGAGGGGTATTTAATGCGTTATTGATTTCGAGTTCTTCTGTCGTAGACAACTCAGCATCCACCTTAAAGAAATACATAAACAGTACTAAAGCAAACAAAAAGAGGTAAGGGCCGATTTTCTTTAAAATGTTCACATTCACTTCTCCTTTACTGAGTCTGAGCAGAGCCTCCACGGCGCTGGTCTATGATGCCCTGCATTTCTTCATCGTCGTAATCTTTAATCAAAGCCGTGACGTTTCCGAAATAGGAAGGACCTTTGTCCGGGGCGATAAAGTAGCGGTCCCCGTATTTGTTATTGATTTCTTCAATAAGCTCAGCATTCTCCGCCTGGTCTCCATTTTCTACTGCCAGTGTTGCCTGGCCTTCCACGACGTCCACAAAGGAACGGTTCGCTGCGAAAGCTTCTTCATAGCTCTGGTCTAAATATTCCATGCGGAAAATGACTTCTGCCATAGCAGCCGGAATGCGTGACCCGCCCGGGGAACCAACACCCATCACCGTTTCTTCCTCCGGATCCTGAATGATGGTCGGAGCAATAAAGCTTCTCGGACGCTTGCCGACTTCAATATTGTTCGGGGAAGACTCCGTTTCATTATAGTTGTTCAACTGGTTGTTTAAAAACATGCCGCCGGACGTCTGTCCGCTGCCAAAGAAATTACCAAGCGTATTCGTAAGGGCTACTGTGTTTCCGTCTTCGTCCATTACGTTAACGTGGGTGGTGCTGGAGTGGGTGATCGTATTTTGTCCGTCGGAAGACTCGTATCCTACTTCGTTTTCGAGCTCTTCTGTATCAAGCCGGTCTTCACGGACACTTTGTGCTAAATCATCGATGGTACCCTCACTCACATATTCCTCAGTGCTGATTTCATTAAACGCCGGATCTCCCAAGTTTTCAAGACGCTGATAATAAGCTTCCCGTGTAATGGCGCTCATGGTGTGAATATAATCTGCTTCATTTCCCTGCAGCGCTTCACCGATATTCAGGCGCTCGCCCATGCCGAGCATCTGGATTAAAGTTACACCGGACAGAGGAGAAGGGACACTGTATACATTCTGCCCTTCAAATGTGCCCTGAGCGACTTCCGGAGTCTGTACATCATACTGCTGCAGGCTCTCCGTAGTTATGTGAGGATGATCTGTTGTCAGCTGCTGGGCAATGGTCCCGTCTGCGCTGTAAAAGCTCTCCGGCCCCTCTTCCTGAAGCGTGCGGAGCGTCTGGGCATACTCTTCCTGTACAAGCGTTTCGCCCTCGCCTAGAGGATCGCCGTCCTCGCCAAAGAAGTCAGGAGAATTTTGTTGATTCAGCCGCGGCTGAGCAAATGCCATGCGCTGAGCCAGGTAGTTATTGATCTCATACCCTTCTTCTGCATATTCGATGGCAGGATCCATAAGCTCAGCGAGAGTGAATTGTCCGCTGCCTTCTTCTTCAAGCAGGGTTTCCATCCCTCTGACAAAGCCAGGAACCGCTGAGTTTAAATCGCGACTAGTGGTGGAAGCTTCCTCCCGGTAATCGTACGTAGCAGGTTCATCGTTTGGTCCATTCATCACGAGAGCTGCACCACCGCCGCCAATGCCGGAACCGTATGGTTCAGTTACCGTCAGGGCGAAGGAGGTGGCAACTGCGGCATCCGCTGCGTTTCCTCCCTGTTCAAGGATTTCCATGCCTGCATCTGTAGCAAGTTCATTATCTGTACTGACTCCGTATCCTTCATAGTCGGAACCGGAGGCTATGTCGCTAGAAGCACCTGAACTGGAATTCGAGTCATTTTGAGCACTTTCTTCTTCTGAACTGGAACCGCTTTGATCGCTTCCTCCAAAATTTGTTACTCCTACGTAGATGAGCAGTCCTGCAACGACTACCGCAGCAAGTATGTACGTTATCTTTTGAGAATTCACGGGTCGGGTCAAACTCCTTTCTGGGTGGTCTGAGTAGTTTTTGAACGTCATTTGACACCGCCTGTGCTTCATCTATTAACGACTTATCTATAATAAAGGCATTTATGTTGAAAAGAAAGGTCAGGAAGACCTAATGGTTTTCAAAAATTTCTCAGCCCTGTGACATCGAAAAATAGATGGAAGCATGGCGCTGGCATCCTGGGTTGAATGCGGCATGACAATTCGGGCATCGATGATCAGCATGAAGATAAGCGGACACGCTCATAGTGTGCCGGCACTTTCCACACAAAACCGCTTCTTCGGAAAATAAAGAAGAAGGCCAGGGTTCTATAGGGTGGCTCTCGCTTTCTTCATGACAGGTGTGGCAACTGTACCAGCGTCCACAGCAATAAAACTTCATGGCAACAATATCGACAGATGTATGATAATGGGCGCATCTTGTTTCTTCATCTAAAGAAACGCCTCGAACTTTCACTTTTGAACAGCTCAAAAACTCATCTCCTTATATTAACACTCTCTGTCGTATTCTAACAGTAAAAGTACAATTTTTACGAGATGTTTTAAAAGTGTGAAAATAAGGTATAATGAAAAAGCGTTCTCGCGAATGTGGCGATGAACGTTATTTGAATTTTCTTTCATTTTATCGACAACCGCTTTCAATTATGGTATATTTATGTACACACATGGACGAATGTATATCGTGGGGAGTGGTAAGCAAACCAAGCGGTAAAACGAGATTGTTAAGGAGGCTATAAAATGGAAGTACAGGAAAATCAACTGACATTCGTTCAGGAAAAGGCGAAAGAATTGTCAAACGCGATGGAATTAAGAGGGTGGGCCAGCACAAAACTTGTCCCGACTCCTCCATATGGATATACGTTAGTAAGTATGACCGGCTGCCGGGCATGGTTCGGAAAACGCTGGGGCATGATTAATGATGACAGGGAAAACTTCCTGAAAGTGGTACTTGATATTCCGAAAGGAAGAACTTCCATTGAAGATGTAAGTGAACGCCTGGATCTCGATATTGTACATGGTAACGAAGGAAAAACCGGAGTAGAAATGATTGATAACCGGGATCGCCATACCATTGTTATCTATCTGTTCAAAGAAACGCTCGAGCAGACTGCTTTCCGTGACAGCGAAACACTTGAACTCATCAGTGATGTAAGACGCTGGTCCTGCCTGTAAAATTTAAAAAATTTTTTAAACGCCCGGTTTTTGGGCGTTTTTTTATGCTGATATGCATATGGTTCGATAAATAGATTTGTTTTTTCTATACTTAAAAGCGAACAGAAAAGCAGGGCAAAGGGGTCCAAAAGATCGATGAAAAATATTCATGTTGACGTAAAAGCATACAAAGGAACCTATGCAGACATCGGCTATCAGCAGGGCCGATACTTAAAACATACGCCGCTCGTTCGTTACCATTATAATGAACGTTTGAAGCGTTCGCTCGCAAAGTTTGATGTTCCGTTAGAAGACGTAAAAAAACTTTACCAGCTGTACGTGCCTGGTTTGTGGGAAGAAATGAAGGGGCTGGCTGAAGGACTTGAATGGCAGTTTCAGGATGTGCTCCAGGAATTCAGCGGCTATCAGGCATCGAAGGTGCGTTCCGGCTGTAGCGGACTGATGGCAAACGGCATGTACATTCGTAACTATGACTACCTGCCGAGTACGTATGAAGGACGGTTTTTGTTTATTAAGCCAGTCGATGGGCCTGGTACGGCGGGGTTTGCCCAACGGATTATCGGCCGTTCGGATGCGATGAATGAATACGGCCTTTCTCTCGGCTATCATTTCGTCCACCGTATTAAGCCAAAGCCGGGGATTGTCTGCTCCAATCTGCTCCGGATTGTGCTCGAAACGTGCCGGACCACCGCAGAGGCGGTCCGGCTTCTGCAGGAGCTTCCGCACCGGCATTCGTTCAACTATTCCATGATGGACGCCTCCGGAGAGGGTGCAGTGGTGGAAGCGTCACCCCGCGGCACTGCTGTGCGTCCCGCAGGGGAAGTAGCCTGCACCAATCATTTTAATGTGCCGTCTATGCAGCAGGAAAACCGCCATTTGATGGGCAACTCCCGGGAACGCGAATTTCGCATCCGCTCGATTGACTGGAACCGGGAAACGGCCTACAGCGCGTTCGCTCGCTTTAATCATGACACCGACTTCATTTATTCGAATGACTACGAGCATTGGTCCGGCACTATTCATACAGCGCAGTACCTTCCTGCGGAAAAGAAGATATACGTCGGAATCGGCGGGAACCGGTATCCGGTACTTCTGCCGTTTGCGGGCTGGCTGAACGAAGAGCCGCTGCGGATCACAAAAATCCGGGGATCCGTGGATACGGACATGCCTTTTTCCTTTGAGTGGTAAACAAGACACGGACAATCTAAAAAAGTAAGGGAAAATAGTAGGAAACACTGGAGCAAGATGTTATAATATTTTAAAATATGCTCGAAAATAGTAGAAAGACGGGGTGCAGCATGAAAGCGTATCGTCGCAAATTCTTTTATCTGCCTTTACACCAGGAGAAGATGGAACCAATGAGTATGGATCGTGTCCGCCAGGCAGGCTTTGATATCGTTATTACGCGGGACGACCTTCCGTACATGATCAGCTTCTGTCGCGAATGGCGCTCGTATTTTGAAGAAAAAGCAAAAAGTGTTCAATCCGTGTACCGTCCGTACGTAGAGGATGCTGCTGCTTTTTTTGACGACCAGGTAGAGCAGATGACACTGTGCACATCTCCGCACCACGGCACTGATAAATATATTTTACCGCTTACAGAGATGGTCAGTTCATTAATGCTCGCCTACGACGCCTTTGACCGCGTCATGGACGAATATCACCATATGCCTGCACATTTTGAAACAGCATTGAAATATTACCGCCAGTTTAAAATGAAGGTAGACACAAATAAAGCTCAGTTTATCTTAAACCACTTACCGGATCTGCGCTTAAGCGTGGAGTAAATGTTATACTTTGCAGAAAACCCTGGTGCATTTGCCAGGGTTTTCTAATTTTATCGTCTGCGAATTTCGTAACCGCTTTCTTATTAACAACGGGTTAAACTGACTGACAATTGAGAAATTACACAATTTTTAACCATAAGAGGAGATAGTTATTTACTTCATGCCCGCCTTTTGATACATTAACTTTGATCTATTCTTTATGGATTAGATCAATCTTACATACATGGTGGTGGGTATATGAACATATTATGGGGATTGATGGGGATTGTTTTTGTATTGTTTTTAGCTTTTTTACTATCTTCCCGTAAAAAGTCAATTCGTTTTCGTCCCGTACTCGTAGGACTCCTGTTCCAGCTCGTTTTTGCATTTTTAGTGCTGGGATCTACGTGGGGAAGGGCCGCTTTTGAGTGGCTAGTCGTCCGCGTGCAGGACGTTATTGATACGGCTCAGGAAGGGTACATATTCCTATTTGGAGAAGAGATCACAGACACCGGCGCGTTTGCGTTTACCGTACTTCCGGTTATTATCTTTTTCTCCTCGCTGATCGGTATTTTGTACTACATTGGGGTCATGCAGGTAATCATCAAGTTTATCGGTGGTATACTTTCTGCGATGCTCAAAACGAGTAAAGCCGAATCCATGTCCGCGGCAGCAAACGTATTCGTTGGACAGACAGAAGCTCCGCTCGTTGTACGGCCGTTTCTGGCAAATATGACTAAATCCGAGCTGTTTGCTGTTATGACCGGGGGACTCGGGTCGGTTGCCGGTTCGGTGCTGTTTGGTTACGCAGGGCTTGGTATTCCATTAGATTATCTGCTTGCAGCAAGCTTTATGGCTGCGCCGGGCGGCCTGATTATCGCTAAGGTGATTTTCCCGGAGCCGGACCTCAGCCAGACCACGGATGAAATCGAGATAGAAAAAGATACTGAGTCCCACAACGTGATTGATGCGGCAGCCCGCGGAGCTTCTACCGGCCTGCAGCTTGCCTTGAACGTCGGGGCGATGCTTATTGCGTTTGTCGCTCTAATTGCAATGATTAATTTGTTGCTTGGATGGATCACAGGCTGGTTTGGCGCTGATGGCATTACGCTTGAACTGCTTCTTGGTTATGTGTTCGCCCCAGTTGCCTTTATGATTGGTGTTCCATGGAGCGAAGCTCTCCAGGCCGGCGGATTTATCGGCCAGAAGCTAGTACTAAACGAATTTGTCGCATACGCGAACTTTGCACCGGAAATTGATTCCTTCAGCGAAAAATCCCAGGCGATCATTACCTTTGCGCTTTGTGGATTTGCGAACCTTTCGTCCCTGGCTATCATTCTAGGCGGCTTCGCTTCGCTGGCGCCGACGCGCCGCAACGATATCGCCCAAATGGGACTGAAAGCAGTAGCAGCAGGGGCGTTAGTATCGCTTTTGAGTGCATCGATTGCCGGCATGTTTGTACTGTAAATTCAGAACCATCGCAGGCGCTCCTTTTCGAAGGGGCGCTTTTTTGTATCAATTACGGCGTCGCAGCAGGTGATATGCTACAATAAAAAAATACTCAAATGATTAGGAGGTCTACCATGATTCATGAGCAGTGGAAAAATAGTGAAACTTTAAAATATGTGACATGCCGGCATGCTGACGCAGCCAAATACAAGGTCGACAGCGTGCTGACCCCGGGGAAACAGTATCCGGTGAAAAACGAAACAGATGAATTCATTTTTATCATCGACAATACCGGCCGTATCGGCGGATTTTATAAGGACTACTTTGAAGAAGCATAAAAAGGAGCTGCAGCGACTGCAGCTCCTTTGATTTACATAATGTAATTATGAGAAGAGATAGAATCAGCAGCAACGACCGAAGACATCCAGGAGGATAAACGACCGGCGAGAAAATCCCGGTCAGCGTCAAGCGTCGCTACATGATAGGAATGTTCGAGCCATTCAAATGATTTGGAAGAAGAAGAAAGGTTTTCATGTATAGCGACCGCATTTGCAGGCGGCACCACATGATCGACCCGTGAGGCTGCGACAAACGCCGGACATGAAATGGAAGGCACCTGCGGGCGCACGGCGGCGGTTAACTCAAGCAGAGAATATACCGAAGCTGTCGGCACATGCGAATACGTAATTTCTTCTTCCTGGGGAGTCCGGATATCTGGGCGCCCTTCTTTAATGAAGGTATCAGACGTTCGCATAACTGCACGCTTCATTTCCGGAACGTCTATGGCTGGGTTTATTAAAGCAATGCCCGCAGCATTCTGAAAAAAAGCAGCGGTGTGAAGGGCGAGAGTTCCTCCCATGGACTGCCCTGCAATAAAGACACGGCTGTGCTTGGCGCGGAGCGACTGGTACGCGGTATGAATGTCCGTGATCCAATCCTGGTGCGTAAAACGCGCAAGATCTTTATAGGAAGTGCCATGGCCCTGCAGCCTGGGAGCATAAACAGTAAATCCATTTTGAGCCAGCTGGCGGCATACATACTGTACACTCTGCGGGGTGCCTAAAAAACCGTGACAGACGAGTACAGCCGTTTCACCACCAGGAAAATAAAGCGATTCAGCGCCAGGAAGCACCCGGGAAACCTGAGGCATGAACATTCCTCCTTTAAAGTTAACTATTCTGATTAATTTACTAAGGATTATTATAGCTTCAGACATAAAGTTTGTCAATTTAAGGAGGGCCAAAATGCAGACAGTATTTGTATACGGCACGCTGTTGCGAAAATTAAACAATTATCATTACATTGAAAACAGTGTATATAAAACAGAACAAGGGAAAGTAAAGGGATTTTTATACAATACAGGTCCGTATCCTGCGGTTGTTATTGATAGGAACGGAATGAATGTTGTAGGAGAATGGGTACATGTAGATGATGGAGCTATGAGTGTGCTGGATTGGCTCGAACAGTACGAGCAGCCTGGGCAGGTGAATGAATACGAAAGGGTGTGGGTGAAGGATGCTGAGGGAGAAAGAGAAGGGTGGATATACACGTACTCCCTTTTGCAGGCAGAGCGCTATCCACTTATTCCTTCAGGATCCTGGTGTGAACATCTGTTGTCCTCGGGAGAGGGACAAGGCTGAAATTAAAGTTATATTCAAATAGTTTTTTTGTCTCTTTCATGAAGACAGGCATTCCATTCTCCACCTAGAAGAATTGCAAATCCTGTAAGATAAAACCAGAGCATCAGCACGATTAGGTTGCCCAAATTGCCATATATCATGGAATAATCACTGATGCTGACGTAAAACGAAAAACCAAAAGAAGCTGCCTGCCAGGTGAACAGGGCAATTGTAGCTCCGGGAAGAGATTCCCTCCAGGTAGTTCTGCGGTTGGGCACTACTTTGTAAATCATGGCAAGGATCGCACCTATGACCAAAAAGCTGATGACCCAGCGAATCCAGCTCCACAGCTGCAGGAAATAATCATCGAGTCCGATAAAGCGAAAAAGAAAAGCACCGAGCGGTTCACCGTAAATAGGAAGCAGCAGGGATAAAATGATGGCGAGCAGCAGAGACAAAACGATAATGATGCCTTTTCCCACCATGGTTAAAAAAGAAGGGAGCTTCAGGCGGTAGGCGGCGTTAATTGCACGGATAATGGCAAGTGTACCCATAAGGCTCAGCCAGAGTGTAGCGGCTGTACTAAGCGACACCAGGCCTACTGACTGTGAATTTAAAATTGCATTCAGGTTGTTCTGAATAATCGTAAAGGCTCCCCCTGGGACATAGGTGCTTATAAGTGAAAGGATATCGTCCGTATTGATGGAAAAAAAGCCGATAATACTGATCAACAGCATTAACAGAGGGAGCATAGCGAGAAGAAAGTAATAAGCCAGCTGGGCCGCGATGTCATAGATTTTATCTTCAATGCTTTTTTTAAAGAAAGATTGGAGAAAATGCATAAGGTAATCCTCCTTTTTGCGGAAGTCTCTTTTTCTCATTATAATACAGAAGTAGAGAATGAGAAGAGGCGGAAAAGGAGAGGTGTATGAGAAGAGACGAAGAACGGTACGAACGCCTCGAAGGGGAACCGGATCCGGAAGACTTTGAGCCGGGGCCGCCGCGGAAGCCGAAAAAGAAGCGCCGTGGTTTGTTCCGGGTAATAGCAGTGCTGATGGCAGGGATGCTGGTTTTTCAATCCGCTTATTATTTAATTGACACCTTCCGTCTGGATGCGTGGTCTTTTTTAACTGCTTCGTATCAGCTTTCCAAGCAGGAGGATGTACAGCAGTGGCAGGAGGCGGTTACGAAAATACAGGCGGTAGAGAACGGGGAATCGTCTTTTGGGACTGGTTTTTTCGTAGAAGACGCCAGCGTTTTCATTACAAATTATCACGTAGTTGAAGGAGCGGACAGTGTAGCGGTCGAAACCGAGGAGGGGAACCTTGCAGAAGCGGCAGTGGAAGCTGTAGATACGCAGGGGGACCTGGCTGTTGTGACGCTAAAAGAACAGTGGAAAGGGGGCGGCGTTACACTTGCGGATACGAGCGCATCTGCCGATCCGGACGTTATCGTGATCGGAAATCCGCTCGGTTTTTCAGATGTCGCCAATCGGGGAGACATTATCGAGAGGGAGGACGACCGGCTGGTGCTTGATGCTCCTGTGTTCAACGGAAGCAGCGGCAGTCCGGTGCTGACAGAAGCGGGAGAGGTGGCCGGTGTTGTATTTGCGAGCAGCTCGCAGCAGGGGAAGCGCTACGGGCTTGCGGTACCGGTGGAGCGGGTGCACGAGTTAATCGCTCAAAGTGAAAATGATTAAAAGCGGCAAAAATACCGTGGATGGTGCAGATTCGCGGTATTTATTTTAAATAAATAAAAATTTCATTTACCGTATTTATTACAAAAATAAATAATACACTTAAGAAAGAAGTAGAAAATTTTAGAGAAACAAAAAAGCACCGGGGTGCGAACACCCTGGTGCCTGATAGATTACATAAAAATGTTATGCGCGAGCATACTGCTCTTCAATATACTCATCGTAGCTCATTTCTTTGTCGATCATACGATCCGGAGTGAATTCAATAATCCGGTTGGCAATCGTCTGAACAAATTCATGGTCATGGGACGTGAAGAGGACCGAGCCGTTAAACGACTTCAGGCCGTTATTCAACGCCTGGATGGCTTCGAGGTCCAGGTGGTTGGTCGGCTCATCCATAATAAGAACGTTCGCGCCGCTTAACATCATTTTGGAAAG
The DNA here is from genome assembly GCF_900106595.1 of Marinococcus luteus. Lineage (GTDB taxonomy): Bacteria > Bacillota > Bacilli > Bacillales > Marinococcaceae > Marinococcus > Marinococcus luteus. Next base: position 558,976 of record NZ_FNNC01000001.1, on the reverse strand, counting down.
CATGCAGCGGACTTTTTCACCGCCGGAAAGCACATCCGCTTTTTTAAATACTTCTTCGCCGGAAAAGAGCATCCGTCCGAGGAAGCCGCGGATAAATGTTTCGCTCTGATCGTCCGGGGAATACTGGCGCAGCCAATCCACCAGGTTGATGTTCAGGCCTTCAAAGTAAGCAGAGTTGTCTTTCGGAAAGTAGGAGCGGCTCGTGGTTAGCCCCCATTTATAGTCACCGCTGTCCGGCTCCATTTCGCCGGCTAAAATCTGCAGCAGAACGGTTTTTTTCGTTTCCTCTTCGCCGACAAATGCTACTTTGTCTCCGCTGTTAAGAGTGAAATTGACGTTATCAAGTACTTTGACGCCGTCAATGGTTTTCGACAGGTTTTCGACTGTCAGCAGGTCTTTACCAAGCTCCCGGTTCGGCTTAAATTGCACAAACGGATACTTTCTCGAGGACGGCTTGATGTCATCAAGAGAAATTTTATCCAGCGTCTTTTTCCGCGAGGTGGCCTGTTTAGACTTAGAGGCGTTCGCGCTGAAGCGGGCGATAAAGTCTTTCAGTTCCTTAATTTGTTCCTCCTTTTTCTTGTTCTGTTCACGTGCCATCTTCTGGGCGAGCTGGCTGGATTCGTACCAGAAGTCATAGTTGCCGACGTACAGTTCAATTTTGTTAAAGTCAAGGTCCGCAATGTGCGTGCACACCTGGTTCAGGAAGTGACGGTCGTGGGAAACGACAATGACCGTGTTTTCGAAGTTGATCAGAAACTCTTCGAGCCAGTGAACCGCCTGCACGTCCAGGTTGTTGGTCGGCTCGTCCAGGAGCAGAACGTCCGGATCGCCGAACAGTGCCTGCGCGAGCAGGACTTTAACTTTCTGGGAACCGCTCAACGATGACATCGGCTTCTGGTGCAGATCCTCGGTAATCCCGAGACCCTGCAGCAGCTGGGCGGCTTCTGTTTCCGCTTCATACCCGTTCATTTCCGCGAATTCCGCTTCCAGCTCTGCCGCTTTCATGCCGTCTTCATCGGAAAAGTCCGGTTTCATATAAATTTCGTTCTTCTCGTTCATCACTTCATACAGGCGGCTGTGGCCCATAATGACCACATCAATGACCGTATATTCCTCATACGCGAAGTGGTCCTGTTTCAGCACGGCAAGCCGCGAATCTTTATCCATGATTACATTTCCGCTCTGGGAATCAATTTCCCCGGAAAGAATTTTTAAGAACGTGGATTTGCCGGCCCCGTTCGCTCCGATCAAGCCGTAGCAGTTGCCGGGGGTGAACTTTATATTAACGTCTTCAAATAAAATTTGATCCCCGAACCGGAGTCCAACGTTTTGTACATCGATCATGTTCATATCTCCTTTATAAATAACAGTCTGTTTCATACTAACACGCAGCGGTTCAAAATGAACAGGGGAAGGGAAGGTTTTCCGCAGAAAAGTAGACCGGCACTGCTGTCAGTTAGAGAAAAAGCATGATATAGTAAATGCAGAAAACGGATAGAGACCAAAGGAGGCATTTTCGGTGGCCAAAGGATTAAGCGGACGGCAGGTGATTCTTGCCGCATCCCGGAAAACAGAGGAAATGGAAGAGCTGATTCGGAGGCAGGGGGGAGAGCCGCTAAACTATCCGCTCCAGGGAACATCATTTTTAAATGAAGAACAGCTGCGGGCGCCGATGCGGGCCTACCTCGAGCAGCCGGTGGACTGGAGCATATTCATGACGGGCATGGGGCTGAATGCCATGCTTGATATTGCGGAGGAGGAAGGCCTCCGGGAAGAATTTATAAAAAAAATCCAGCAGACAAAAGTAGCGGCCCGCGGCTACAAGACCGCTAATGTCTTAAAAAGCCTGGACTGTGATATTGCGGCCCGTGATGATGACGGTACGACCGAAGGCATGATCCGGGCCCTGGACGGCCACGATTTCCGGCAGAAGCAGGTGATGGTGCAGCTGCACGGCATTGAAAATCCGAGACTCCGCCAGTACCTTGAGGAGCACGGTGCCGAAGTGTATGACATTCTGCCGTATCAGCATACCCCTCCTGAGGAAAGCGTGGCAGCGGCCTGCCTCGAAGACATTTTGAATGCCGGCAGCGACGCTATCTGCTTTACGACCGCCATCCAGGTGCACGCTCTCTTTCAGTACGCCGGACAGACCGAGCGCACTGGGGAGCTGCAGGAGGCACTTCGCCAACAGGTGATGCCGACGGCGGTCGGGAAAGTAACAGCGGAGGCATTAAGGGAAAGAGGCATCGATGACTACGTGGTGCCGGAAAACGAACGGATGGGTGCCATGATTGTCGCTTTATCCAAACATTTTGAACAACGAAAGGACTAATCCATTGAAACAACTATTCTCACGCATGCAGCGATGGAACGTATTGAATGATAAAGGCGAGTACTATGTTCTCGCTTCGGGAGCCCAGATTGCCCGACTGTATAAAGAAGATACTGACGGGGAGCTTTCCTCCGGGGACCAGGTGGAGGCGATCAGCTGGTTTGACGAAGAAGGAAACAAGCGGCTGGATGTGCATATGCCGGAAGTAGAAGAGGAAGGCTTTGCCTGGCGGGCAGTCGTGACAAGCGATGCGGATCACGGCATCGAAGTAGCGGTCGACGAACGGTGGAAGGCACCCGTCGAACGTCACGACTACCTGCAGGATGAAAGTTACTGGCCCGCTCCGGGGGAGTTTCTGTTTGTGCACCTGGAGTACACGGCCAGCGGTCTGAGAGCCTTTCCGGCCAGTGAAGACGACGTGCAGCAGCTGATGGCGCCGGCACCGGCAGAGCTTCACCATACGTGGGTCAGCGCCACGGTTTACAGTTCACCACCGTTTGGTGCCTTTTTATTAACCACCGACCGCTATAAAATCTTTGTTCATGAATCGGACTGGACTCACCGGCCGCGCGTAGGCGAAGAGCTGAAGGTGCGGATTACCCACCGCCAGGAGGACGGGTCATTAAACGCCTCGATGTATCCGCCGAAGGAAATAGCGATTAGCGAAGACGCCCGGCTGCTTCTGGAACGGATCCAGCAGGAGGGGGGCACACTTCCGTTCGGGGACCGGAGCAGTCCGGAAACCATCCGGAAGGAATTCGGTCTCAGCAAGGCGGCGTTCAAGCGGGCGGTTGGTTCGCTATTGAAGGAAAAACGCATCCGTCAGGAAAACAATACCCTGATCCTGGAGTCTTCGGAGGAGCGCACCGATTAATGACTTCAGGCTTTACGTTGACGGGCAGCGTATAAGGATAAAAAAGCGGACCTCACCGGGGCCGCTTTTTTTGTGTCACCAATTCGTTAGCCACCGGGCCTATCTTTAGCTTGAGCGGGAGCATGGCCCCGGTGGTTCTAGACCTAAAGTATGTTTATGATACGAGTTTGGCTTAAGAACAAACAGATACGGGTATGATACATGCAATCATACTTTTGAATGGTGGTGGGACAGTGAGCAGCAAGAAGAAAAGCTCCAAAAGCAATGACAATCTTACCTACGCGTTCATGGCTGCCGGCAGTTTAATCGGCGGGGCGCTGCCATTGCTGCGCAAAGATACCGGCAAAAAAACAGAAAAAAACGTCAACCAGACCGCAAAAAAAGCCCGGAAGCTGAGCCCGGAACCGCTGAGTCAGGCCATTAAATCCGGACAGGGCATGGAGAAAAAAGCCAAAGGCACGGTGAAAACCGTCAAGCGGGCCGCCAAAGTATCAGCGGCTGCGTTTGCGATGGCCAAGGTGCCGAAAAAAATTAAAAAGAAAATCTACACCCTGCGCTATCACGTCGGGGAAGCGGTCATCCATACCGGCGAAAAAATCCAGGGTCCTGCATATGACCCTGACAGAACCGCTGCAGAAAGTGAAAACAGCGGAGAACCGTCTTCGTCTGAAACGGAAGAGAGCGCTGCAGAAACTTCTGAGAGCAGCGGGAGCAGCAGCGGGAGCGAAGACGCCTGGGAACAGGAAGAGGAATACGAAGAAGAAAAATTTGAAGGCACGAAAGCCTCGACGAAAAAACCGGCAAAAAAGATAAAGAAACTAAAAAAAGCATCTAATACCTAAATGAACCTACACTAATTTTATGAGGTGAAGCGAATGGAACCTAAGTTCAAAATTTTCCACAACGACGAAACATTGAGTGAAACGATTGATAAACTTCGTAATGACGGGATCCGGGACGAGGATATGTACATCCTGGCGTACGATAATGACCACGACCGCCGGGCGAGAAAGGAAACGGACGCCAAAAAAGTAGGGGTAAAAGTGGTCGGTTTTGGCACGAGCCTGAAAAACGTCTTCCGGGGAAAATCGAAAACCATTTTAACCAAGCTGCAGAAGCTCGGTTTTGATTCGGAAAAGTCCGAGCGCCTCGAGGAAGAACTGCAAAAAGGCAAGACGCTGCTTGTTGTGACCAATCAGGATCAAGTGGAATTTTAAGCCCTGGCACCAGGGCTTTTTTATTTTACAAAGCAAACCATTTTTTTACAGTAAGATGGCTGATATAATAATGTCTTGTGTCCGTCTCTTCGTCATTTCTCCTTTGCCTGAACGCTGCCCTGCAACGGGGACGATGTCGTTGACGCAGGCAGAGATTTTTTATGCGTAGTATGCGTAGAAAGACACCTTTCCCCTGTAAAGGTTTTTATTTCCATTTTTAGGGGTGTACGAATATCCTATTTCATGGAGAGCAGCAATCGGAAACAAGGGCGCGTCATTCTGCTGCTCACAGAGGCTTTCAGTGTGTATTTCGTAAATTTATCTCAAAGGGGGGGCATATTTCCGGAGAGTGCTCGGGCCCTTCTGCCGTTGAAAAATACGAGCGGCACGGTATACGCATATGCTATGGTGGAGTGGGGAGGTCTTTCATCAACCAGGACGAAGGAGGCGATAATCAAGTCAGGTAAAAACGGGAGTCACCTCATAACACGAGACCCCGGTACTGCTCCAGGCCAGCAGGAGCAGTTAAAAGATATACATATAAACGTTAAACGAAAAGCCCCTGTAAGAAACCCGGCGTGTCCGCTGTTGAGTAATGATCGCTGGCAGCTGATCATGCTTCTCTGATGCTAACCGAACCTAATTCTATGACGCTTGGAGTGTTTTTTTGACAATTTTACTGTCTGCTTTACTTGTGATGATTTTTTCTTTTATTGCCGCTCTGGTTATTGCTATTATCCGCCCGCGGTTATTGGTTAAATCCGTCTTGCCTGCGCTTGGGCTGACGTTTGTGTTAAGTGTCCTGGCCAGCTACTTCTTCCTTCCGGTATGGACGATGCTGTCGCTGGCTGGGCCCAACCTCGTGGCCCTTCTGGTATTCAGCGCCATTTTTTACGCCCTGGCCAGGACTTCAGGAGAAGGGGTGCCGGATAAAAGCATCAGCCTATCCGCTCTTGGCGGCGCGGTGATTCTTGTCTTTCTGCTTGTGCTTCTGGTGCGGAGCCTGTTTGGCTACGAGGAGACTCATGAAGCGATCGACAACAACAGTCAGGTGGCGGACAACCCCCCGTCGTTTTCGGAGGAGGATACGCCTGTGCAGGTGGCTCCTGAATCCGCCCGTAATAAAATGCAAAAAGCGATGTCGGAAGTGGATAATGCACAGTTTTATGACTTTGGAGACATTCAGGCCCAGGTGATCGATGGGGAGCCGATGTATGTCGCCAATGTGGATTACACGAACCTGTTCCGCTGGTTCCGTGGTGATGGAACGCCGGGTTATTTCCAGATTTCTGCGGTCGACCCGAACGACAATCCGACCTTCGTGGAATCCTCCATGCAATACACCAACAGCAGTTTTTTCAACGAGAAACTGAGCCGGGTGATTTATAGCGCCTTTCCGTCCTGGTACCAGAGCGGGAGCACCTATCTGGAGGTGGATGAGGAAGGGAAGCCGTGGTACGTGCAAACCGTCTATCAGAACCGCGCCTGGACGTGGCATACGGATCACACCAACGCGCAGGTGGTGGTCGTTGACCCGGAAACAGGGGAGGCGTCCAAGTACAAAGCGGATAATGCCCCTTCGTTTATTGAAAGTGCGTACAGTCCCGCCATGGCGAGTGACATGAATGACAAGTACGGAAAATACGGGCAGGGCCTTCTTAATTACATGTTCGGGAAAGAAGATGTGCTGATCCCAAATGAAAACGGCACGGAAAATAAGGTCACGCCTGTCTTTGATGCAGACGGGAATATGAGCTATTTTACGGACTTTACGAGTCCAAATGAAGATTCGGACTCCACGCTCGGCGTATCTTTTATTGATGCCCGCACCGGAGAGCTTCGTCTTTACAACGGCGAGGAATACACAGGCGCCATGGATACGCAGGGAGCGCGCGGGATCGTGAACCGCCAGTTCCCCGAGAAAGAATGGACTGGCAGCATGCCGATCATGTACAACATTAACGGCAACGCGACCTGGGTGGTTAATACGCTTGATCCGGCTGGCCTGTTCCGGCAGTACGCCTACATTAAAGCGAACGATGCCGACGTATACGCTTTTGGCGATACCGCGCAGGGAGCATTGGAAAATTACCGCTCCGCACTTGCCTCCACCGATGAAGGCGTGCAAGCGAGTGAAGCTGATCGGGAAGAAGCGGACGGAACGGTCGACCGGGTCGTCATCACATCCGGTGCCGAAGACGCCAGCCTTGTCCAGTTTAAGCTTGAGGACGATGAAACTCTTTACGTCTACAACACGTCGAGTGACGCCGACGCTGTGCTGATGCAGGAAGGCGACGAGATCAGCTTCACGGTCAACCGCAGCGAAGATATTGGCACGGTGCAGGAAATCACTGACCAGCCGTGGTAGGGATTACGCCAGTTTTTCAATCAAACGAAGAGCGGCTGGCAACTTCCTTTATCATATGAGCCGTGCGCTCTCAGGGATTTCACTGCCAGCAGGTACATGTATGTATTGTGCCTTTGAAGCAGCACGGAGCGGGAGCGGCGTCTCCGGGCACTTAAAACAGCTTTTGCTAGCAGGCCACGCAGAGCGGGAACGTTATCCTGCCGGTAGATTTGCCGGAAATAAACTGAAAAGACTCCTTCGGGGGTCTTTTTTTGTTGTATTTGGATACGGAAACGTTTCCCGGCGTCAAATGATCAAGAGGATGAGGGATTGAAACAGGGATCGTCTCATTTGGTTCTGAGACAGAGGCAGAATTGATAAGTAATGCAAAGATAGCGGAGAATTAAATTATAATTATTGAATAGCAAATGATGCAAAAAGCTCTTGGGAAAAGGAATGTATTATAGAGAAAATAAAAATGCGCGGAAAGAAATCGAATAAAAAGCTGCCGGACATTTGCCATGATTTTTTTGAACAACTGATGAAAATATTGTTGTCGCAGCAGACGGATTAAGAAATCACGATTCCAATAATAAGTTTGCTGGCAGTTGCAATAAATAATCGCGCCTTAGGCACGGGCAGCAATTCCTACAGAGTTAGGCAATGAGTACGGCAAAGAAAAACTTAGCATAGCATGAAAGTTATCAATTATCGCAAATTGAAACGAACAGCAGAGAATTTATAAAATCTACTGGAGAACACACAGAAGTGAACAGAAGTGAAATGATGATTAAAAACACCATATAGCAAAGCTGATGATTGAAAGGGAAGGCGGAGATATAACGTTAAAATGAGTCCCTTCGTATGTTATTTATTTCTAGTTAACATAATATATATTATCGGAAGTTAGTGATGTATTGTTTCAATAATAAAGATAACTTCGTGTTTTGAGACAAAACAAATAAGAAACACCAGTATCATTACTGATGCTTCCTCGTTGGCTTTTTGCTTTTTATTGTATTGATTTACAGCGTGAGATCAATCGAAAACAGCTGAAAACTCACGTAAAATAATCCGGCGATGAGCAAGGCGTTAATCAGCCCTTCGCCAAAGGTGGATCCGGTTTTTGTCGTAAATGGGAACCGAAAGGCATAATGCAGCGGAAACAGCAAATGGACGCCTTTGGTGGTCATCATGTCGAGCACGATGTGGCTCACAATACCGAGGCTGATGCCCCACTGCAGCGCAAGGCCCCATCCTTCCTGCCACTGGGCAAGCGACAGAAAGACGAGCAGCACGAGCAGGAGGCTGTGGGTAAAGGTGCGGTGCCCCACCAGCTTCGAAATCAGATGGGAAACGCCCGGCACCCGCCTCCCCATCCACGAATTTGGCTGGCAGATGTCCGGGGCCAGACCCCCGAAAACCAGGCTTGCGACATAAATGCTTGTCTCCCATTCAAAAAAGGCAAACGGCACAGGCGTCAGCCACTGAACGGCCAGGCCGCCTGTAACTGCTCCGATCACATGTGTTCCTGCTTTCATGGTTGTTCAGCGTCCTTTTTGAAAGCAAGCGGAGCGTTGTTTACTGGTACGGAATATCCTTCCATACGGCTTCAATCACTCCGTGCTTTTTCGTATCAATAACATAGGAACCATTGCTGTAACGGTCGACCCGCCGGTATTTGGACGGGTCAATCGTGACCGTCATGTTTTTCGTCCGGGCCTGCAGCACGAATGGCTCACCGGCCATTATATAGCTCGCGAGGATCCGGTGCGGCCTGGATTTGACTTCTTTCCAAAGGACAACGCCCCGCTTGGCCCGGTTCGTTATCGGAATATCATCCAGGCTCATGCGTTTAACGCCGCCGCGCTGGGTGACCATGATCGCATCCTCGGTTTCATAGGCCGAGGTCACATGCGCCCCGGTCACCACATCCCCGTCTTTTAAATCAATGGCTTTGACGCCGGCCGCCCGGACACCGACCGGGGAAACCTCCTGTTCATGGAAGCGGAGCCCATAGTTTTGATGGGTCGTGAGAAACAGCTCCTGCTCCCCATTCGTCTGGTACACAGCTAGCACTTCGTCCCCGTCCTTTACATTCACTCCGATCATGGATCGCCCGTAGCGTGAAGCCTGGTAGGCGTTCATCACAGTTTTTTTGATCATGCCCTGGCGGGTGATAAACACAAAATAATCCTCTTCGGTAAACTCCTGAACCGGCACTACGGCCACCAGTGCGTCTCCCGGATCCAACGGGGAAATGTTGCCGATATGCTGGCCGTTATCCTTCCATCGGATCTCGGATAGCATATGTACCGGCAGGTAGATAAACTGTCCTTTTTTCGTAAACAACAGCAGCATATCTGTCGTATTCATGTCGCTGAAAAACAACAGGGCGTCTTCCTCTTTCATTCCAGGAGGTTCAGTGTTTGAAGCCGCGTAGGACCGCTGGCTCGTACGTTTAATGTAGCCCTCTGCCGTGGCGGTAACAATAACGTCCTCGGACGGAATCATTACTTCGCGGTCGATTTTAAGCTCTTCGATTTCCGCTTCAATCACGGTGCGCCGGGTGTCATCATACTGCTTTTTGACTTCCTGCAGTTCCTTTTTCACGACCTGCTGGAGCTTCTTTTCGCTCGACAGTATGCCGCGGAGCCGCTTGATTTCTTTTTCGAGCTGCCCGGCTTCCTTTTCGAGCTCGGTGACGTCGGTATTGGTTAAGCGGTACAGCTGCAGGTTCACGATGGCCTCGGCCTGGGCATCGGTAAAGGCAAACTGCTCCACAAGGTTTTCCTTCGCGTTTTTCTTGTTTTCCGACTGGCGGATCGTATCAATCACCTGGTCGAGCACGCTGATCGCCTTAATCAGGCCTTCCACGATGTGCTGGCGCTGCTCCGCTTTGTTGAGGTCAAACTGGGAGCGGTTGGTGACAACGCTCCGCCGGTGGATGATGTAGGCATCTAGCAGCTGCTTTAAATTCATCAGCTGCGGAGTCCGGTCATTAATGGCGACCATGTTGAAATTGTACGATACCTGCAGGTCGGTCATTTTGTAATAAAAATTCAGCACGCTCTGGGCATCGGCATCTTTTTTGAGCTCAATAACGACCCGGAGGCCGGTCCGGTCCGTATCGTCGCGCACCTCCGCGACTCCGTCGACTTTGCGGTCAAACCGGAGCTCATCCATCTTCTTTACGAGCGTGGATTTGTTTACTTCATACGGCAGTTCAGTAATCAGAATCTGTTCCCGGCCGCCCCGCACCTGTTCGATGCTCGTTTTGGCACGAACGACGACTTTCCCCCGTCCGGTTTCATACGCCTGGCGGATGCCGTCCTTGCCCTGAATGACCCCGCCGGTCGGAAAGTCGGGTCCCTGCACGTACTGCATCAATTCCTCGGTCGACACCGACGGCTTTTCGAGCTGCGCGACAGCGGCATCAATAATTTCCCCCAGCTGGTGCGGCGGAATATCGGTCGCATAGCCGGAGGAAATACCGGTGGAGCCGTTGATCAGCAGGTTCGGAAATTTCGCCGGCAGGACGGTCGGTTCCTCCTGCGTATCGTCAAAGTTGGTCACGTGCTCCACTGTCTGTTTTTCGATGTCTTTCAGCAGTTCGGACGAGACGCTTGCGAGACGCGCTTCCGTGTAACGCATCGCCGCCGGCGGGTCGCCGTCGACGGAGCCGTTGTTGCCGTGCATTTCGACGAGCGGGGCGCGCACCTTCCAATCCTGGCTCATCCGCACCATTGCCTCATACACGGAGGAGTCCCCGTGCGGGTGATAGTTCCCGATCACATTCCCGACCGTTTTTGCTGCTTTCCGGAACGGTTTGTCCGCGGTGTTGCCGTCCTGAAGCATCGCAAACAGAATGCGGCGCTGGACGGGCTTTAACCCGTCCCGTGCGTCCGGGAGGGCACGTTCCTGAATAATGTATTTGCTGTAGCGCCCAAAGCGTTCGCCGAGAACGTCTTCGAGGCGCAGATCCAAGTATTGTTCTGCGTCAGCCACTTACGGTTCCTCCTTAATAATCTGCAAATCAGTGTTATCCAAAATATTCAAGTCCTCTTCCATGCCGAACGCCACGTTGGATTCAATCCACTTGCGCCGGGGCTCCACTTTATTGCCCATCAGGGTGGATACGCGCCGGTCCGCGCGGGCGCCGTCCTCCACGGTAACCCGGATAAGGGTCCGGCTCTCCGGATTCATCGTCGTCTCCCACAGCTGGGAAGCGTCCATTTCCCCGAGTCCCTTGTAGCGCTGGATGGCGTATCCTTTACCAATACGCTGGATGGCTTCCTGGAGGCCGTTCTCCTCCCAGGCGTATTCGGATTTCTGCTTGGTGCCGCTCCCTTTGCTGATCTTATAGAGCGGCGGCAGGGCAATATAGACTTTCCCTGATTCCACAAGCTCCCGCATGTAGCGATAGAAAAACGTCAGCAGAAGCACCTGAATGTGTGCCCCGTCGGTATCGGCGTCTGTCATAATCACGACTTTGTCGTAATTCCGGTCCTCGAGGGTGAAATCCGTGCCGACCCCGGCTCCGAGGGCATAGATGATGGTGCGGATTTCTTCATTTTTCATAATGTCATCGAGCTTTGCTTTTTCTGTGTTAATGACCTTGCCGCGCAGCGGAAGCACGGCCTGGAATTTGCGGTCGCGCCCCTGCTTGGCCGAGCCGCCGGCCGAATCGCCTTCGACGAGGTACAGCTCATTGCGGTCCGGATTTTTGGACTGGGCCGGGGTGAGCTTCCCGCTCAGCAGCGCGTCTTTTTTCCGGTTCTTTTTGCCATTCCGGGCTTCTTCGCGGGCTTTGCGTGCGGCTTCCCGCACCTGGGCGGCTTTGATGGCTTTTTTGATCAGCATCGTGCTGACCGTCGAGTTTTCCTCAAGAAAGTACGTCAGGCGGTCCGTGATGTACTGGTCCACCGCGGAGCGGGCCTCCGGGGTGCCGAGCTTGCTTTTCGTCTGCCCTTCAAACTGCAGCAGATGCTCCGGAATCCGGATGGAGACCACGGCGGTCAGCCCTTCGCGGATGTCGCTGCCGTCGAGGTTTTTGTCCTTGTCCTTTAGCAGCTGCAGCTTGCGGGCGTGTTCGTTGAGCACCCGGGTGAACGCCGAACGGGCACCGGACTCATGCGTGCCGCCGTCTCGGGTGCGGACATTGTTGACAAACGACAGCATGTTCTCCGTATAGCCGTCGGTAAACTGAAACGCAAAGTCCACCTCGATATCCTGGGCCTGGCCTTCAAACGAGACGACTGAATGAAGCGTTTCCTTGTCTTCGTTTAAATACTCCACAAACGCCTGGATGCCGGTGTCGAACTGAAATTCTTCGGTCACCGGTTCCTTGTCGCGCTTATCATGCAGACGGATGCTTGTGCCCTTCAACAGAAACGCGGCTTCGCGCAGGCGTTCGGCGAGCACATCAAACTGGTAGTGCACCGAATTGAACATGGAAGCGTCCGGCTTGAAGCGGATCGTCGTCCCGGTTTTTTTCGTGTTTCCCTTCTGTTCAAGGGTCGTCACCGGACGTCCACCGTCTTCAAAGCGCTGCTCGAAAATCTGGTTGTCCCGGTAAATGGTGACTTCAAGCCATTCCGACAGGGCGTTGACCACCGAGGCACCGACGCCGTGCAGCCCGCCGCTCGTGGCGTAGCCGCCCTGTCCGAATTTTCCGCCGGCGTGAAGCACGGTCAAAATCACTTCCGGAGTCGGCTTGCCGGAGCTGTGGGTGCCCGTCGGCATGCCGCGGCCGTGGTCGGACACGGATACGCTTCCGTCTTTATGCAGCGTCACTTCGATCACGCTGCCGTAGCCGGCGATCGCTTCATCGACCGAGTTATCAAGAATTTCAAAAATCAAGTGGTGAAGCCCGCGGCTGTCTGTGCTGCCGATATACATGCCCGGCCGTTTCCGTACCGCTTCGAGCCCCTCCAGTACCTGAATGGATTCATCATTGTATTGATAGGATTTATCTGCTGCCACTCCTGTCTCTCCCTTCTTCGTTCTCCGTTCTAGTTATATTTCATACTAACACAGTTTGTCAATGAACGGGAACATATGTTTCGATTTCAGGGCAATCCCTTCTGCAGACAGGAAAACCTTGGCAGGGAAGCCCCGCCAAGGTTGGATGCTGTTCGCTATATCGGTGTCAGGCGATCGCATGCTCCACTTTAATGCAGCGGTCCATGATCACCGTCATGCCTGCATTCGACGCAATATCGTACGCGTCTTCGCTCACGAGGCCAAGCTGGGCCCAGAAGACGTCTGCGTCCACCTGGGCCGCTTCCTCGGCCACGCCTTTGAGAAACTCGCTGCGGCGGAACACGTTTACGATATCAATGTGCCCCTCGATGTCTTTCAGGGAATCAACGGCCGGAATGTCAAAGACTTTTTCCACCGTCGGATTGACCGGAATGATCTCGTAGCCCGCTTCAAGCATGATCTTGCTGATCTGGTACGACGTCCGGTACGGGTTATCCGACAGGCCGACGACCGCGATGCGCTTGCTGCGGTCGAGAATGGCCCGGATTTCTTGTCGTTCAGGGTTTTTCATTGGTTGTCCCTCCTTAAGGTACTATCGGGCTTCTCCTTAGTTGCTGCCGAGCAGGTTGTTTTCTTCGAGGTAGTCCCGGGCAACCTCCCGGTGGTCGGCGCCTTCGTAGTCCACCTCGTAGTTCATCTCCTGCATTTCTTCATCGGTAATCTGGCCGCCCAGGCGGTTTAACGCTTCTTCCAGGCCGGGGTTGTCATCCAGGGTTTCCTGCTTTAAAAGCGGAGCGCCCTGGTACGGCGGAAACACATTTTCGTCATCTTCAAGTACGGTAAGCCCGTACTCTATGATATACGCATCGGTGGAGTAGGCGTCAATCAAATCGATCTGGCCTTCCTGCAGAGCATTGGAACGAAGGCCGGCATCGAGGGTTTCCACTTCGTCAAACTCAAACCCGTACGTGTCGACAATTGCGGGGTAGCCGTCGGTCTGACGGTCGGCGAATTCAAAGGTGAAGCCGGGCACAAGCTCGTCGGTGTGCGGCTCGAGGTCGGAAATGGTTTCAATGCCAAGATTGTCGGCTTCCTCTTCGCGAAGTGCCAGGGCATACGTATTGTTGAATTCCATCGGATCGAGATAGGCCAGGCCGTCATCGGCGAGCAGGCTGCGCGCTTCCTCGTACACTTCTTCGCGGGTGCTTCCGGCCGGTACGCCCTGATCATACAGGTTGGCGGTGACAGTACCGGTGAACTCCGGATAAATATCAATATCATCGGACTCGAGGGCGTTAAAGGCAATGCTTGTACTGCCCAGGCCGGCGTCAACGCTCGTTTCGAGATCGGTGTTTTCCTCAATCAGCAGCGAATACATGTTGGCGAGAATTTCAGGTTCGGCCCCTTCCTTCCCCCCGATCACGAGCTCCTCCTGCTGGTTCGAGGCAAGCGCCGGAGTGATGACGACTAACAGGGCCACCCCGAGAACAATTGCCACCGGGGCAAGCGCTTTGCCCTGGGACGTGCGTTCAGTGATGCGCAGCACCAGGTCAAAAAACAGAGCCAGGAGAGCTGCCGGAATGGCACCGAGCAGAATATAGGCATTGTCCGCCCGGTCGATGCCTGTCATGATGAAATCGCCGAGGCCCCCCGCGCTGATCAGAGCCGCCAGGGTGGCGGTTCCGACAATCAGTACCATGGACGTCCGGATGCCGGCCATGATGACCGGCATGGCCATCGGCAGCTCAATTTTGCGCAGGCGCCGGAAGGAATTCATCCCCATGCCGGTGGCCGCTTCCACGAGGGCCGGGTCCACGCCGGCAATGCCGGTGTACGTGTTACGCAGAATCGGCAGCAGCGCGTAAGCGGTCAGAGCGACCACCGCCGGCACGGTACCGATCTGATTAAGAATGAGAATCATGAACCCGAGCAGGGCCAGACTTGGAATCGTCTGCAGCACAGCGGCGATGCCGATGATCGGCTCGGCAATCGACTGGCGGCGGGTCAGAAGCACGCCGACCGGGACCGCAATAAAGGACGCGCACAGAAGCGAGATCAGACTCATGTTTACGTGCTCCCACACGAGGGTCCAGAACTGCGCCTGCTCATCGGTAAACAGCTGGTACGTATTTTCTAGTAAATTCATGCCCTGGAGTCACCTCCCGCGGATGCGAGCTTCGCTTTTTGCAGAAACTGCATCACGTCCTTGTAGCTGAGCGCGCCGACGAGTCGTCCTTCTTCGAGCACCGGCAGCGCTTCGGCGTCGGTGTCGTTAAACGTCTTAAGGGCGTCGTACAGCACGTGATCCGGGGAAATGACGGTTTTCTGGGACGCAATGGAGTCACCGTCCCGGCGGCCGAGAAACGTGTCGTTCTGGTCGAAGATATACAGCGGCGCCGGGTAGAGAGGCATTTCGGGCATGTCGTGGACGCTTGCGATGTACTGGCTGTCGCGTCCGCTCATGACCGACCGGACCGGGGTGTCCCATTCGTCCCGGCGGTCCCCGATAAAGTCGCGCACAAAATCGTTGGCCGGTTCATTTTTAAGCTCGCGCGGCGTGCCGGTCTGAACGATGTCGCCGTCTTTCATGAGGCAGATCCGGTCACCGAGGGCGAGCGCCTCGTCCATGTCGTGGGTGACGAAGACGATCGTTTTTTGAATGTTCTGCTGCAGGGCGCGGATGTCCTCCTGCAGCTGTTCGCGGCTCAGCGGATCAAGCGCGCTGAACGGCTCGTCCATCAGGATAATGTCCGGATCCGCGGCGAGTGCCCGTATCACCCCAATCCGCTGCTGCTGGCCTCCTGACAGCTCCGACGGCTTCCGGTTGCGGTATGTATCCGGATCGAGGCCGACCATCTGCAGCAGTTCATCGACGCGTTCTTTGATTTCGTTTTTCTTCCAGCGCCGCATTTCCGGAACGACCGCAATGTTTTCGGCAATGGTCATGGTCGGAAACAGCGCAATCTGCTGCAGTACGTACCCGACGTTCCACCGCAGCTCGTGGCGGTCCCAATCGCGGATATCCTTGTCCTGGATACGGATCGTGCCGGTGCTTGGTTCAATCAGCCGGTTGATCATTTTCAGCGTGGTCGTTTTGCCGCACCCGCTCGGGCCGATCAAAACGAAAAATTCCCCCTGCTCGACCGTCGCGTTAAAGTTTTGAACAGCCGGGTCGTCGGTGCCGGGAAACGTCTTTGCAATGTCAGTGAATGTAATCATGCCAATCCCCCTCTAATGGTTCTGGTGCAAGGGACATCTAAATTATTAGAGTCTCTACTTTATTTCACAAAAGCGCATCCTTCAAACGTCCCGGGGCGGAACCCCCGCTGCACAGGGCAGCGGGATCAGGACCAGCGGTACAGGCTCTGGTATTTATGGGACAGGTGGGCAAGCAGCGGCTCCGGGTTGGTCCCTTCCCCGGTGGCGGCTGCAACGATGTCGGCCGGCCGCTTCATCCGGCCGTGCTGGTGCACGTGTTCGGTCAGCCAATGCCGGACCGGCGCGAGGTCGCCGCTTGCGATCAATTCGTCGAACGCCGGCAGATCACGCCTCATGGCCTGCTGGAACTGGGCGGCATAGATGTAGCCGAGTGCATACGACGGAAAGTAGCCAAAAGCGCCGCCGGCCCAGTGGACGTCCTGCAGCACGCCTTCCGAGTGATTCGACGGGACGACACCAAGGTACTGCTTCATTTTTTCGTTCCACGCCTCGGGCAGATCTTTGACCTCGAGACTGCCTTCGATCAGGGCTTTTTCCAGCTCATAGCGGAGAATGATATGCAGCGAATAGGTCATTTCGTCAGCTTCAATCCGGATCAGGGACGGTTCGACGCTGTTGACGGCAAAATAAAAGTCATCGAGCGCGACGTGCTGAAACTGGCCGCCGCTGAGCTCCTGGAGCTTGTCATAGTTGTTTTCCCAGAAGGAACGGGTCCGTGCCACGAAATTTTCCCAGAACAGCGACTGCGATTCGTGAATGCCCATGGACGCGCCGTCCGCGAGAACCGTCCCGGCCAGATCCCGGCCGAGGTTCTGCTCATACAGCGCATGGCCGCCTTCGTGAATGGTGCCGAACACGGCGGTGCGGAAGTCGGATTCGTCGTATTTGGTGGTGACCCGCACGTCGTTCCGGTTCAGGCCGACCGCAAACGGGTGCACAGTTTCATCGAGCCGCCCGGCATCAAAATCGTACGTCATCTGCCGGAGCACGTGCTCACTGAAAGCACGCTGCCGGTCCTTCGGAAAATGGGCATGCAGAAACGACGTGTCGGGCCGCGCCGGGGATCCCTTCACCTGTTCCACGAGCGGCATGAGGCCGTCGCGGAGCCTGGAAAAGGTCGTATCGAGGGTGGAGACGGTCATGCCGGGCTCAAAGTCATGCAGCAGCGCGTCATACGGGTGCCCGTCGTATCCGAGGTAATCGGCGAACCGGCGCTGGTAGGCGACGATTTCTTCGAGGTACGGGCGGAACCCTTCGAAGTCCCCGGCCGCTTTCGCCTCTTCCCAGTACGATTCGGTTTTGGACGTAAGCGTCGTAAACGCCTGATACTCGTCCTGGGGCAGGCGTTCCATCCGTTCCACCTCGGTGAGGGTTTCTTCCGCGGCTCTCCGTGCGACCGCAGACACCTGCGCTGCTGCCTCCGGCTCGAGCAGGTATTGGCTCATTTCCTTCAGGCGTCCGGAGGTTTTCCGGGCAAACAGCTCGGTGGCAAGAGCTCCCACTACTTCGGAGCGTTCCTCCACCCCTTTTTTGGGCGCTCCGGTCCGTGCGTCCCATCCGAGCAGGCTGAGGGCCTGGTCGTAAGCAT
Organism: Marinococcus luteus; assembly: GCF_900106595.1. Taxonomy (GTDB): domain Bacteria; phylum Bacillota; class Bacilli; order Bacillales; family Marinococcaceae; genus Marinococcus; species Marinococcus luteus. The sequence goes on along the minus strand of NZ_FNNC01000001.1, from coordinate 541,408 downwards.
TCAGGCTGCGCTGCTCGGTCAAAAAATCCCGTTCGATCTGTACATAATCCGGCATAGCGATTCCTCCTTGGTATGAACTGTGTTTGGTCTGACTCCCTCCTTCATGATATAACAAAGAGTGGAAAGGAGCGAAAGATACGTATGCAAATGACGATTACTGAAGAAGCAGGGCGTCACTACAAACAGGAAATGGACCTGGCTGACGGGGCAGCCGTACGCCTGTTTGTCCGCATCGGCGGCGTCGGCTCCGGCGGATTTTCCATCGGGGTGGAACCCGGGGATCCCTCGGGCGCCAGTTACCGGATTGACGCGGGCGGCCTGCGTTTTTTTGTGGAGCCGCAGGACCAGTGGTATCTCGACGGCATGACGATCAGCTATCATCCGGCTATCGACTACCTTCATTTTGACAATCCCCGGCTCGGGGACACCGATCATCCGAACAATTAGGACGGACGGGGCGGTCTCGGCCCCCAGTACTGATAATAATCGGTTTTGATGTTGCCGTTGTAGAGCTTGCGGCGTTTGGTCGCCTGCCGGCCAAACAGGGCTTCAAACCGTTCATGGGACGTCAGCACGTAATAGGACCAGGTCGGCGTAGCCCGGGCGATGCGGCCGAGCGTCTGATACAGCTCCTCCACCTCGTCCTGGTCCCCGATTCTCTCCCCGTACGGCGGATTGCTGATAACGGCGCCGTACTCGACCTTTGGCTTAAAGTCCCGCGCCGCCATCTGCTTGAATGTGATCAGGCCGTACATGCCGGCTTCTTTGGCGTTTTCCTGCGCGACTTCAATCGCTTTCGGATTCAGGTCAGTGCCGGTAATCATGAGCGGCTGGTCGTCGCGGATAAGGTCTTCGGCTTCCTGGCGCGCCGCGTCCCACTGCATGGCTTCGGCCCATGGCCACGTTTCGCTCACAAACGAGCGGTTCACGCCGGGGGCCATGTTCTGGCCAATCATGGCCGCTTCAATGGGAATCGTACCCGAGCCGCAGAATAAATCCACGAGCGGGCGGTCCGGATGCCAGTTGGCAAGGATAATCATGGCCGCCGCCAGCGTTTCCTTGAGCGGCGCCTGGGCGTGCGTCTCCCGGTAGCCGCGCTGGTTCAGCCCGGCGCCGGACGTGTCGAGCGACAGCACGGCTTCGTCCTTATGCAGCGCCACCTCGAGCTTAAAGAGCGGTCCGTTTTCCGGGAACCATTCGCTCTGGTAGGACTGCTTCAGCCGTTCCACGATGGCTTTTTTGACGATCGCCTGGCAGTCCGACACGCTGAACAGCGTGGATTTGACCGATCGTCCGCTGACGGGGAATTCGGCATTTTCGGGCAGAAACTGCTCCCAGGGAAGGGCCTTCGTCTGTTCGAACAGCTCATCAAACGTTTCGGCGGTAAACGAGCCGATTTTGATTTTAACCCGGCCGGCGGTCCGGAGCCACAGGTTGGCCCGGGCAATGCCTTCGGCGGGAGCTTCGAATTCGACCCGGCCGTTTTCGGTCCGCAGGTGCCGGTAGCCGAGCGCTTTGATTTCTTTGGCGACCAGGGCTTCAAGACCCATGGTCGCGGTCGCGATTAAGGTGTATGTTGGTTCGGTCATAGGTTCCTCCTTGGACGTAAAGGTCCGTTCATATCTACTAAAAAAACCCCTGAATTACTCCAGGGGTTTTGCTTCAAGAAGCCGGGACCGTTCGTGTAAGCCATGTTCTGTTCCCTTGTGCTGCCAGCGGCTGTTCACCTTGCACTCGGGTGGTAATCATCTATCTGCAGAAAAAATTCTGCCCTTTCGTTCCGTTGAGTTTCTTCCGAAAGGCGCCCCTACCTAATTTTGGGTTTCTCGCTCGAGGGGTTTACCGCGTTCCACTCCGGCCGTTTCCAGCCGGACTACGTCACTGTGGCACTGTTCAGGGGACTCCAGCCATATCCGGAAGGACACAGGCTGTTTCCCCGCCGTCAGCTCCGAAACGAAGCTGCTCTGACTTATGGTTTCGTCAGACACGAACACTACAGCCGTCTCAGGCTGTGCGAGCATGGACTTTCCTCTGTATGGGTACATACAGCGATTACCTGAACGGGTCCCGGCTCTTTATGGCCAGGTGCTATTATATCGGTTCCGGGCGGAAGAAGCAAGCAAAGAAACTGGGGATCAGCACGGGTCCCTCCTGCCCGAAGCGAGCACGGCCTGTCTGGCCAGACGGTCAGCCGCGCGGTTGTCCCGGGAGGGCACCCATTTGAGAAAACAAAGAGGCAGCTCCTCTTCGGCGCGCAGGATTTTGGTTAAATACGGCTGATAAAGCTTTCGTTTCACAAACCGCTTTTCCACTGACGCATTCACGAGCTGCGAATCGGTCCGGATGGAGGCCGAATGCCAGCCGCGCTCGCGGCAGAGCTCATACGCATGCACGCACGCTTCAAATTCCGCTTCGTTGTTGGTCAGGCACCCGAGCGGGCGGGAAAATTCCTCCACGCTGCCGTCATCGTGTTTTACAAATATGCCGATGCCGGAAGGCCCGGGCTGGCCGGCGCTCGCCCCGTCAATATGAATCGTCCGCATATTCACGCGTCCCCGCCTTTAATCGTATAGTTTTTTGCCGAATACTTCTTTTTCGAGGTTTGAGAGCCGTTTTAAAATATCGTAATTGGTTGTCCCCGCGGCCGGTTCGGCGGCGGTGGTGTTCGAAGCGGTGTCCGTACTGCCGGCGCCGCTTTCGGACCGGGTGGAGGTCGACGACGTCACGGTGCGCTGGTAGCGGGAATCCCCCTCCGGCGACGCGGCTGTCCGCTGTTCCGGTGAGCGGTTCAGCTGGTCTTCGAGCTCGCGCACTTTTTGTTCGAACCGTTCATAGTCCTGAATAATCATGTCTAAAAATTGGTCGACTTCGTCTTTGTTGTAGCCTTTGACACTGTTTTTGAAATCTTTGTCTAAAATGTCTTTGGCAGATAACTGTGTCTGTTCCATCAGCAAGGACCACCTCTGCTTTATTTGTATGATACATTCGCGGCCGCCGGCGCCTGCCAGGCGGACGACCGCGCATTTATCTGCTTATATTCTTTCAGAATACATAAAAAAAGTCAATTTCCTTCCCGCGCCTACCCGTCCCATTCCCGTTCCGCTTCCTCGCGCACGGTTTCCTCGAGGTCCTCCGGAACGATCGTATAGACCGGGTAATGATCGCTCTGCTGCCGCCGCTCGGCGGAGGCGAGCATATACCTGGGCACGCCCTCCTGCTCCTCGTCATACAGAATCAGGAGGGCATCCGTATGGGAGATAATAAAGTCGTTTTTGGCCTTCAACTGCGACGGGTTTACATACGGGCGCTTCGAAATCGCATCCACGTAGTCCGCGCTCTGCTTCAGCTCCGCATAGGCGGTGCGGACGTGCTCCGGCCAGATGGAGTCCTGTTCAAGAAACGGCTCGAGCACGGCGAGCTGGATATGGTCGTACTCCGCCCGCAGCCCGTTCCATGCTTCGGCCGCCCACCATTCCACCCCGGGCTGCCCGGAAATAATCAGCCATTCGCTTCCCTCTTCAATCAGGGCCCGCAGCCGCTTTTCGAGCGTTTTCCGGATATAGGCAATCTCCGGGGCGTCGTCTTTGAAGATCCCGAGTTCTGCCGGCTTGTAGCCGGTCGCGGCCAGGCGCCTCAAGACGTCCGCCCCCGTTTGTTCATCAGGCGCTCGAGCCGTTTGTGCAGGTCCGCCTGCTGCCCGGCCGGAAGCGTGAGTCCTGCCCGTTCGGCCTTGCTCTGGACCCCTGCAGCGTACAGAAGCGCCCGTTCGGGGTTTTTCGCCCGGTGCTCCTCCCACTTGGCGAGCTCGACGCCGGCCTCGAGCGTATACCGCGAATCCTCGTTGCGCTCCCAGACCTTCTCAAACCAGGAAACCGCCTCGGCATGCCGCTGCTGTTTTTTTAAATTGACGCCGTAGCGGTGCATCGTTTCGCCGTCCTCTTCTCCGTTTTCGACCATCGCCGTATAGTGCTGGGCGCTTTTGGTCCACTCCTTCTGCTGGTCAAACCATTTGGCGACGGCAAGCGACTGCTTTTCGCTTGTGCCGTCGGCGAGGATCCGTTTGGAAATATCAATGTAAAGGGTGATCAGCGACAGAATGTCCTGCTCGTTATGCTCCATGATCCCGGTCACAAACTCGGGAAGGCCTTCGTTCACGTAGTCAAAGTAAAGCATCGGAGCGAGGTAGCCCGGGGTGTCGTCCCGGCGGACAAACCCGAGAATATCCCGCTCCACGACGCTAAGCCGGCATGATTCCAGCCGCTCGGCAAACAGGCGGCGGCTCGCGTGCAAAAGATCAAAGTGGCCAAAAGCCGGAAGCTTCGGCACCTGGTTGCGCACGAGGGTATGCCGGGTCTGCACCTGCGGCCAGTCAAACGACTTGCCGTTGTAGGTGACAAGGTTTTCCGCCGAATAGCATTCGGTCAGAAAATAATGATACAGCGCCACTTCATGTTCCGGCCCGGGGAGAAAGTACTGCGACACCTCGACGCGGTCCGCGTATACCCGGGCGCCGCCAAGCAGAAAGATGGTGGTGCCGGTCCCCCCTTTCAGCCCGGTCGTTTCCGTGTCAAAAAACAGCAGGTCCTCCGGCCGCCGGCCCTCCGGATGCAGCGGATGAAACGCGGGCTCCTGCTGCCAGCGTTCAAACACGGTAAACAGCTCACCAAATGAGGCGCTGCCGTGGGTGTAGTCAAGCGGATACGTGACGGTCCGTTTTAAAATCGTTTCCCCGTCGTAGTGTTTCGGCACCGCCCCAAAGGCTTGCCATTCGTCCAGGTGCAGAATGCCTGCCTCCTCCCTCTTCTCTTCGGAAGGAGCGGGAGCGGACGGGGCCTCTTCCTGCAGATGCGTCTTCATTCGTTTGAGTTTATTTTTCATGCTCACGGCTTGAACTCACCTCCTGTTCGGCCTGAAGCCGGTGAATGAATGCGAGCACGGTCGCTTTCGTGTTTCCGCTCAGCATAATATCCGACCCGATGCAGGACGGGCAGCCGTCCTGACACGGACAGGAATCGATCAACGAGGCGCAGTCGCGGAGCACGTCGGGCAGGTCGGTAAAAATGGTGGATGACAGCCCGACGCCGCCCGGATAGCGGTCGTATAAAAAGATGGTCGGCTGCTCCGAATGCGTGGCCTTCATCTGCGGCACAACGTGAATATCGGACGGATCGCACATGACCCGCACCGGCGCCGTGTGCCGGAGGACATTCGCAAGACCCATCATCGCCTGCTCCAGGGTGTCGCGCCCGAATTCCCGCACCGTATCCCCGGGAAAATGGATCCAGCAGGCATTCGTATGCAGCTCCTCCTCGGGGAGGTGCACGGTTCCCGATCCAATATTTTCAAACGTCGTCAGCTTGATTTTTTTAAAGATCGTCACCTTGGCATGCACCATCACATCGCCGAAGCCGGCGTGGTAGGACGGGTAGTCGGCCGTTTTATCCTCTTCGAGCACTTTCAGCTCGACGGCCATGTTGGCATCGGTATAATAGTCGACCCGCACCTCTTCCACGTACGCTTTTTTCTCGTCCCAGTCCAGATAAACCACCTGGTACTGCACGCCCTGGTGAATGTAAATGGCTTCGTCATGCAGCAGGGTCATCGCGCTGAAGCGGTCCATCTGCCCGATCACCTTGGACGCGGACGGCACCGTCTGGTCGATGATGACGACGTTTTCCTGCGAGGCCGAGCGCAGGCTGATGCCGTGCGCCGGAAACGAATCGCTCATCCAGTACCATTTGGAGCCCCGGTGGTGCACGACGTTTTCCTCCGACAGGTACTCAAGCACGTCGCTCACATCGACGCCGCCGAACGTGTCGTCGTCCCGGAACGGCAGTTCAAAGGCGGCGCATTTTACATGGTCCACGAGAATGATCAGGTTATCGGGATGGATGCGCGCCGTTTCCGGGTTTTTCTCCAGAAAATAATCGGAATGCTGGATCATGTACTGGTCGATCGGATTGGAGCTTGCGATCATCACAATCAGCGACTCGGACTGGCGCCGGCCCGCGCGCCCGGCCTGCTGCCAGGCGCTTGCAATCGAGCCCGGGTAGCCGGACATGATGCACACCTGCAGCTGGCCGATGTCCACGCCGAGCTCGAGCGCGTTGGTGGAAATCACGCCCATAATCTCGCCGGAGCGGAGCCCTTCCTCAATGGCCCGCCGCTGGTTGGGCAGGTAGCCGCCGCGGTAGCCGGTCACGAGACTCTGCTGGCCGGTCTGTCTGCTGTTTAAATGCTGCAGGTGGCTTAAAATGACCTCCACCATCACCCGGCTTTTCGTAAACACAATCGTCTGGACGTGCTGCTCGAGAAACGTGTTGGCGAGCCGGTTGACTTCGGAAAGGACGCCCTTACGGATATTCATCGCTTCGTTAATCACCGGCGGGTTGTAAAACACAAAATGTTTTTTTCCCTGCGGCGCCCCGTTGTTGTCCACGAGTTCAAAGGGTTGTTCGGTGAGGGTCTCGGCGAGTTCACGCGGATTGGCGATCGTCGCGGAGGTCGTGATAAATGTCGGCTCTGCCCCGTAGTAGCGGGCAATCCGCAGCAGCCGGCGGAGGACGTTCGCCACGTGGCTCCCGAAAACCCCGCGGTACGTATGAATTTCGTCAATCACGATATAGCGCAGGTGCTCAAACAGCGACACCCATTTGGTATGGTGCGGAAGAATGGCCGAGTGCAGCATGTCCGGATTGGTCATGACAATATGTCCGGCACGCCGGATCGACTGCCGGATGGTTGGCGGCGTATCGCCGTCATACGTGTAGCTGTTGATGGAAGCGCCGATCTCCTCGATAAATTCATTGATTTCGCTTTTCTGATCCTGGGCAAGGGCCTTGGTCGGAAACAGATACAGGGCGCGCGCTTCCGGCTCGTCCATGATCGTCTGCAGCACCGGCAGGTTATAGCACAGAGTTTTCCCGGAAGCAGTCGGCGTAATGGTGACGACATTGGCCTTCCGGCCGTAAGCCTCTTCAAACGCCGAATGCTGATGAGTGTACAGCGAATCGATGCCGCGGGCGGCAAGACCGGCGCGCAGGCGCTCATGCAGCTGTTCCGGGAACGCCGCTGTTCTAGCCGGCCGTTCCTCCACGGTATGCCAGAATTCTATATTGGGCGCAATGGATGCGTCAGTTTTCATCCACTGCATTAACTCCTGTAAGGATTGTTTTTTCATGATTGCTCACCTCAGCATATTCCCATTATAGCGAATGTATGTTTGTTTTTCTATCCCGGCTGTTTTCGGTGTTATAACACAGAAAAGGCCTCCCGCAACGGTATGCGGGAGGCCTTTTCTGGGCGTGAGCGTTATTTAGTGTTGGTGTGATAGTCATTAATCATGTCGAGAATCGTCTGATTTTCCTCTTCCGGGGTATAACGGTCTTCTTTCGATCTTGTGAAATGACGCATCCTAAAATCGCTCCTTTTCGTTAATGTTGTTATAGTGTAATTCAAACTATACACCGTTGTTATAATACAGTCAATGGTTTTTTGTTAATTTTTCCGAATTTTTTATAAAAAAGACCCTCTGCCCTGTGGCAGAGAGGCTCTGTGTACGGCTCAGCGGCCAGATGCGGCACGGAGGCAGCTGTCGATGGTTTTTACCAGTGTATTAATTTCGGGATTGCTCACCTGGGCGTCGGCTCCGACTTTTTCTCCCTTATGAAACAAATCGGCCGTGACCAGCGAAGAAAAAATAATGACAGGAAGGTTGCTGATCCGGTGGATACGGGACACTTCCTCCACGTGAAACGCTGCTTTTACCTGATTCAGCTCTGCGATAATGTATTTGTCGTGCCGGTCGTCATCCGCCCCGTCGTGATGGAGCACTTTTTTTAAATCGATCACCGGAATCACTTTATTGCGGATCCGGATAATTTCTTTTACGTGTTCGTGGCGGTTGGGTACGGGAGTAACCTCCACCTGATGAATGATTTCACGCACCTTCAACACATTGATGCCGAATTGGCTGGTTCCGATGGAAAAAAGAACGATTTCGAGCTCATTCGTTCCGGATTCTAATAAAATATGTTTTTCGCTTGCTAAAGACATGCCGTTTCCCTCCTGGTCTCTTTACTTCATATATCGACCCCGGTCAGCAGGTGTTAAAGGCATCCGGGCAGGAGTTTTTATTTTTTGGATGTTTTTTGCCCGCGGACGGAAGGTATAGGGAGAACAGGAGGCTGATAGAATGAAAGCACTTGTGATAAATGAAGCCGGAGGCCCCGGCCAGTTAGAGGAAGCAGATATCGATATGCCGGATCCGGAAGCTCATGAGCTCCGGATCAAAGTACACGCCGTGGCCTTAAACCCGGTCGATTATAAATTAATGGCGTCCCCTCTCCCGGAATGGTCTTTCCCACATGTTTCGGGACTGGATGTTTCCGGGGTGGTCGATCAAGTCGGCGCGGATGTCACCGATTGGTCGGTCGGCGATGAAGTGTATTATCACGGAAATATGACGGAAGACGGCGGATTTGCTGAATTTACCACGACCCGGGCGGATGTGGTTTCATCTGTGCCGAAAGGACTGACGCATGTGGAAGCGGCGTCGATGCCGACAGCCGGATTCACGGCCTACCAGTCGCTGCATCGGAAGGCTCCGCTTCGTCCCGGACAGACGATTATGATTCAGGCCGGAGCCGGCGGTGTCGGAAGCTTTGCCGTCCAACTCGCCAAACATCTCGGCCTTAAGGTCATTTCTACGTGCTCGGGCGAAAATGCGGACTATGTCAAAAACTTGGGCGCCGATCATGTGGTGGACTACCGCAGCGAGAATGTTGTGGAGGAAGTACACAAATGGACGGATGGCCGCGGCGTTGATGCAGTTCTTGATCTGGTGGGACAACAGACGGCCACTGAAGCGCTGGATTATCTCGCCTTCAACGGGCATTTGATTGCTGTTGTGGAATGGCCGGACCTTTCCCACTACGTAGCGAAAACGCTCGCCCCATCCATTCATGAAGTGGCACTTGGATTTGTGTACCGCTCCGATGACGAAGCACAGATTAAAGATCTCGGGTTTATCGCCCGGGAGCTTGGAGAACTGGCTTCCCAGGGAAAAGTGAAACCTTCCGTCAGCCGGATCGTCAGCTTCAGTGATATTCCGGATGCGTTACAAGATATGCAGGACGGTCATACACGCGGAAAAATCGTGGCATCGCTCGAGGCATAACTATGTTTTTCGGCCCTTTCCTGTCTTAGGAAGGGGCTTATTTTTTGGTGATTTTTTCTATTTTCTTTAATTATGAATTTTAATTTTATAACTAATACGGTAATTGAAATTTTATTTACTAACCGAACAGCTATGTTCGGTCGTCAGCGTATGGGCGCTCCCCCAGTAATAAACCATGGCCGCTGTTCGTGCCATTGGATGCTTCCGCTCACGTCAAATGCGGTGGAAATTTCCTCATCCGTCAGGACATGCTCTTTCTTTCCATCCGCCTGCACCCGTCCGTTTTTCATGATCGTCGCAGCCTCGACGGCTCCCGGCAGTTCTTCAAGGTGATGGGTCACATACAGCACGGTCGGGGCCTCCGGGCTTTTAAGCGACGCTTCAAGCCCTTCGATCAGCTCTTCCCTTCCCTTTACATCAAGCCCGGTGCATGGCTCATCAAGAAGAAGCAGCTTCGCTCCAGTCGTCCACGCCCGCGCAAGCATCACCCGCCGCTTCTCCCCCTGCGAGAGCGCTACATACGGCACGTCCCGGTACTGTGAAACCCCAAACGTGTGCAGCGCGTTTTCTGCACGTGCGGTGATTCTCTCCGGTGCCTGCTCATAAATACCGATACTCGCAAAATAACCGCTTAAGGCTACATTAAAGGCGGTTTCTCCTGCCCGGTGCTGGTACTGATCGTCCAGCGCGTTACTGACGATACCGATTTCCCGGCGGAGATCCTGCATGTTCACCCTGCCGTGACGGCCGAACCAGGTGTGCACCTCCCCCTCCGTTGCCCATACCTGTCCTAAAATCGCCTGCAGCAGCGTGGTTTTGCCGGATCCGTTCAAGCCGAGCAGTGCCCGGTGCTCACCCTGATTGAGCGAAAACGAAACGTTTTCCAGCCTGACCCGTCCGTTGGTCCGCACGCTGACGTTGTTCATATCCACTAAACGCTCCATCGCCTGGCCTCCTTACGCTTCGGTGTGTTCATACAAATGAATATTGTTTGCGATCGTCTGATTTTTGTTTTTCAGCAGCCACTTGAGCGTTGGGTGATAGTCAAGCACCGGCGCCGGCTCGATCAAGTGCAGCGTATCTTCGTCGGCAGCCCGGACTTCCGGCGTTGTACCCGGTGAGGCGTGCAGCTGGAATTCCTGAAGACCCTGGCATCCGCCCGTGAATTCGTAGGCAATCGTCATCGTCTGGTTGTCCCCGAGCCCGCGGATCGCCTCCGCTGCACGGTCCGTTACGTGTATTTGCATAAACTGTGCCTCCTTTTACCTGTCCATTATAGCAAAGCTTTTCCCGGAATATAAAAAAGAAGCCCTGAAAGGCTTCTTTTTAGGCATTCAATGGAAGCGGCCGGTGCAGAATCTTCACCCGTTCGGGAAGTTCCCCGGACTTGCGTGCTTCCATCAGTCTCCGGTACATCCGTTTACCGCCGACTGCATTAGCCGAGTGTATGGTAATTTTTGAAGGTATAATTTGTTTTTCGAGTAAATACAGCACGACGGAAAAACCATTAAAGTACTTCGTTCCCAAATCGTGGTCAAGCGACAGATGGCTGACATCAGCCGTATTTTGCAGTAATCGCATACATTCTTCCGCTGTTTTCACTAATACGTGATTATCCGGAGACTGGCGGACATCGTCTAAAAAAATATTTGTTCCGTTCATGTCCCCATCCTTTATCTTACAGAGTAGTTGTATTATAACACACTTATTCTGTCTGTCCAACCAGCTTCCGGAGGTCTGCTTCAAGCTGGGCCCACTCCCGCTCGGTTTCCTCTGTTCTTTCCTGCTTGAGCCAGTCCGCCTGGCGTCGGGCCGCCGTCTCCCAGTCGGCGGTGCGCTGCTCCCACCGGGCCGATGCGGCTGCCGCTGCCCAGGCATAGACATCTCCTTTCACGGCCTGCAGCTCGTCTTCGACGACGGGGCGCAGCTGTTGTTCGAGCACTTCACGGTACACTTTGTTCTGTTCGTTCATGAAAAAATCATGGTGGGTCAGCGTCTTCCACTCGCCTTCGACTGCTTCTGCGATCGCCGGCACCTCCGGCGGAGAGAATTCGATCGGCGGGAAAGCCGCCGGCTCCCGCGAAAATACATAACGGAAATGGTCGGGAAGCTGAGTCCTCCAGTACTGCTCTTCTTCGTTCATGGTACGGTGCATCCACTGTTCAATCCGGGCGGAGGTGATCCTTGTTTCCTGTAAGAACCGCTGCAGCACCTGCTGGACCGCCTCCGTCGTTTTCCGGCGAAGCTGGGAGCGAAACGACGACTGATCGTGAAAATACGCCCGCGAAAACCAAAACATAAATTCTTCCCGGTAATAATAAAACAGGCGCTGGCGCACGTAAAAAAACAACTCCTCCGTTTCCTCCGTGAGCCGCTTTTCGATCCGTTTCCATGATTCCGTCCGTTTGTTCTGCGCGATGAACTGCTCGAGCTGCGCGATGTCGTTTTGCCTTTCCCGCTCCTGTTCGGCATCCGTCCGTTCCGCCTGCGCCCGTGTCCGTGCCACATAGTCCAGGACCTCCGCTGCTTCCCGGCTGCCCTCTTTCATCACAGTCGTCTCCAGCGTAGAGGAAAGAAACTGCTCAAACACGGCTTCGAATCCTTCCAGGCCGCCGGCTGTCTTGTCCTGGAGCGATACTTTCCCGGAAATGGGCAGAACGAGCGGATCATGGATGCCAATCGCGCCCAGCTCCTGCCGGACGTACCGGAGAACCTCCTCGAGCTCCCGCCGCCCGGCGGCGAGGTCCGCTGCATTGACTAAAAAAATGAGCTTATCATAGGAAAATGTCTGATTCACCGCCGCCAGCTGTTCCAAAAATGCTTTGTCCCCGCGGGAAAACGCATGGTTGTAATACGACAAAAATAAAATAGCGTCCGCCCGCTTCATTTCCTGGAACGAAATGTCTGCATGCCGCTGATACACTGAATGGATGCCCGGGGTATCGACGACTTCCATCCCTCTGCCGGTCCACCTCGTGGAAAGATACACATCCGCCCGCTCGATCATCATGGCAGCTTCTTCAGCTCCCGCGGCCTGCTGAAAAGCTTCCAGGGACACCGTTTTCGGACGTCCGGCACGGCTTTGCTGCTTTTCATAGGAGGATACATACTGATCAAGCATCCTTTTTTCTTCCTCCCGCATGGCGTCGAATGCAAGCGGCTCCAGGTGCTGCTGCTCGAGTTCCGTCCGTTTCTGCTTTTCTGCTTTTTCCGCGCGCTCCTGCACCTCTTCTTCATAGGCGGCGTACCGGCTGTGCCACTCCGTCACATGCGAAAGACGCACCTCGAACGGGGCAAGCAGGTCATTCATGTCCTGCAGGACGTCGGCCTGCTGTTTATAATAAATCACCGCGCTCCGATCCGGGTGCCGGCCGTCCGGCGCTTTGATATGCGTGATGGCCGCTGTGGTCGGGTTCGCCGACACCGGCAGTACTGTTTCTCCGGCCATGGCGTTGGCCACGGTGGATTTCCCGGCGCTGAATCCCCCGAAAAAGGAAACGCGGAACGCCTGCTCCCGAAGCCGTCCGGCCCGGGCCTCAAGCCGCCGGGCAAAGCCTGCAAGCGGCGCGTACGGCTGGACGAGCCGGGCGAGCTTCTGCCATTTATCTGCCGCGGCCTCCGGGTCTTCGCGGGTTTCCCGCTCCCGGCCGGCACTGTCCAGATAGTCCCGGTACCATTCCTGCACCGAATAGACCTCTTCGCCCGTCGAAGGAGCCACGGCCTGCGCGACTGGCTCACGCTCTGCCTGCTGCGCCAGCGGAACCGCCTCGTGGGCCCACCACTGCTGCTGCGCCTCCAGCAGTTCTTTCAACTGATAAAATTCCTTCCGCCACGCTTCATAGGCCTCCCATGCCTGCTGGTGGGCTGCCGCTTTTGTTTCCTGCCGAAGGGCTTCCGTCTCTTTTTGGGCACGGGCCTTCTCCAAAAACAGCGGCATCCATTCGGCAAGCTGGCGGCGGTACGCCGTCTGCATTTTCTCTTCCAGTGTGCGGCAGTAGGTTCTCGCATAGGCCTCCGTGAGACGCGCCCCTTTGTTTTCCGCTTCCTCGAGCATCGCGGTGCCCGCGCGCACCTCCATGGCCTCAATAGCGGCTTCCACCTCCTGGCATCTGCCGGCGTACCGTTCGGCGGTCTGCTTCATGTCACGCTTTAAATGATTTTCGAGCTCGTTTTTAATGTTTTCATTCAATTCTTCGATCACCCGGGCCTCGCGCTCTTTCCGCACTCTGGCTGTTTTCTGGGTGCCCAGCCAGCTTTTCACCCGAAATGTGACAAGACGGGATTCCAGATACGCGTGCACGACTGCCCGGGTGTGATAGGGCATCAGCTTGGCACGGGCAAAAGCATCGAGGATGGTCCGGCGCATCGCCTTTTCCGCCTTCGCTTCCCAGTGCCTGAACTGCCCGGCCGCTTCCTGGTCGGCCTCGAGCGCCTCATAAAGGGCTCCCGGCGTGGAAAACGTGTCCCAGATGTGCTGCGTGTCCCCGCCCGGCTCCGCGGCAGCAAGGCGGCTTCGCAAATGGGAAACCGTGATGTAATACGCCCTCGCGGCGCATGTCTGGCGGATGCGTGCCTCCCGCTCTCCGGTACCCTCGGGCAGCATTTTCTCCCGCAGGGCTTTCCAGGAACCGGCGGTCCGTTCCGGATAAAGGGCGGACACAAAGAAAATGGCTTCGTATTCGATCTGCCGGCGGTCCAGGCTCTGCCGGATCCGGTCCTGGTACGCCTGAAACGAAAGCTCCTCTTCCTCATGCTTATCCACCTGGTTGACGATAAGAGTTGGGCGGACGTACTGCTCGTTCAGCTGCTGCAGAAATAAGAAATTTTCTTCCGACTCCACCTGCTGGTAGTCGGTCACGTAAAACAGTTCATCAGCTACCATCCATTCCGATTCCGCCGCCCGCTGATGAGCAGCTTCGGTGGAATCGATGCCCGGCGTATCAAAAAGCGTCACTCCCGGCGGCAGCGGAAGGGCAGGATGATTCACTTCCACTCGCTCGGTCTCTCCGGCCATCATCCATGCATTCGTCCATTCTTCGGGCGGTATGGCCGTTGTCTCTCCGCCGGTGGTCACCTCATAGGAGGAAGTGCTTCCGGTCGTAAAGGAAACGATATTTGCACTCGTCGGCACCGGGTGGGCCGGCAGCCATTCTCCGCCCAGCAGCCGGTTGATCAGCGTGCTTTTACCGGCGGAAAAATGGCCGCAGACGAGGACATGGTAGGCCGACGCGTTATTTTTCGTCTTCAGCCGCTGAAGGTCCTTCTGCTCCTCTTCGCTCAGCGCCGCCACGGCCTGAAGTTTTTCCAGGCCGTCCGCGACCGCCGCCGGCGAAAACGTATGCCGGGAAAAAAAGGCCCGGACCGTGTCATTGTTCCATTGATATATTTCAAGACTTGGCCGCTGCACCGTTACCCCGCTCCTTTTTATGTAAAAACGCCGCTCCCCCGTTGCAGGAGAAGCCGGCGCTGTTTACAGCAGATAATCTTTTTCGTACAAAAATGCGTAGGGAATGTCCACAAACACGTACAGGTCCTCCGTAATCGGATGGGAATACGTCCGGATCATTTCATCGCTGTGAAAATCCGTATACATATCGGAAAGAATCCCCCGGTGTTCAAAATTCATGCGCACAATGTTTTCGAGGAAATACGGCCGCCAGCTCCAGTTGCGGTTGCGCTCCTCCGTCCGGTATTCCCACGCTTCGCCGTTCTGGCGCGAGGCGTTTCCGGAAAGCTGGTACCCTTCCCCGTCGCACACATACACCCGGAAGCTCATTTCCTCGAGTGACTCTGCGGTTTTCATCGTCCAGCCGTCGATGTCCTCCATCACATCCACGTGCTTAAGCCGGTCGTTCAGCCGCTTGTTCAGCTCAGCGGTGAGCTGGATCTGGGCTTCAATTTTTTTGCGTTCCACGTCAATAAAATGGTGAATATCTTTTTTCATCCGTTCCTGAAACTGATCTTTTTCAATGAACGTCTCTTTCGGTTTGTCGAGATAAAATCCCTGGTAGTACCGGGCACCGTTGCGCCAAGCATAATTCAGCTGATTAAACGACTCGATCTTTTCAAATAAAAGCGAAGCCCCAATTTTCCTCGACAGCGTCGATAACGAATGCAGCACGTCCCGGTAAATGCTCGGAACGGCAAAATTTTCAGAAAACGTCACGTCCACCTTCAGCACGTTGGGCTTTAAGTAGGCAATCTGCTCCAGATGAATCGCTTCCTTGCCGAGGTTGTCAATCGCAATCGACAGACCGGCGCTCTGGGCGTACTGCATAAAATGCTTCAGGCGGGACAGGTCCTGCTGAAAATCCGTTGCCTTCAGCTCCAGGCAGATTGAGGTCGGGGCTATGCCCCTTTCTTCGTACCCGAGCAGAAATTCGACCAGTCCGTCCCCTCCGTCTCCCAGAATGGTGGCCGCATCCACGTTCAAAAAAATCATGTCCGACCGTTCTTCGGCCACAAAGGTTTCCAGCGCAGCCTGGTGCACGGCGCGGTCGATTTCCTGTTTGTACTCCCACGGCACACCCGGGTCCCCAAAGCAGTCCTCAAGCGTTTCGGCAGTCCCGTTATCGTTCCGGAAACGGCCAAGCACTTCATACGCAGAAATTTCCAGCTTATCGGCACTCAGTATCGGCTGAAAGTATACCATGATCTGTTCTTTATTCATCAATACGTCTAGCGCATCCAACTCCATCACCCAATCTTCCGCTCTCAGTTTTCGGCGGCTCTGCCAATTTGTCGTTCCCTGCTGTTCACACACGCGTCTATTATATCATCTTTTCTCCGCCGACTGAAAAAACTGTTTCCAATTTTGGAAACAGTTTTAGGCAAAATCGAACGGCGTTTCCTGATACACATAGTAGTTCAGCCAGTTCGTAAACAACAGCGTTGCGTGGGCGCGCCACATTTTCAGCGGGGAATACAGGTGATTGTCATCCGGAAAGTAATTTTCCGGCACCTCTGTCCCTAGGCCGCGACGCATATCGCGTTCAAATTCATCACGCAGGGTTTCCGCATCGTATTCGCTGTGGCCCGTCACGTAAATCCGCTTGCGGTCCTTCGTTGCTACGATGTACAGCCCGGCTTCGTCGGATTCCGACAGGATGTCAAGGTCCGGACAGGCTTCCACGTCCTCCCGTCTCGTTTCCGTGTACCTCGAATGCGGCACGTAAAACAGATCGTCGAACCCGCTCAACAGCTTTTCGTTACGGCCGTTAATATAGTGCGGATACACGCCGAACTGCTTTTTCGGGAGCGGATGCTTATCGATGCCGTGGTGGTGATACAGGCCGGCCTGGGCGCCCCAGCAGATGTGCAGCGTGTTGGTGACGTTCTGGTCGCTCCACTCCAGAATGCTCTGCAGCTCTTCCCAGTAGTCCACTTCTTCAAATGGAATTTTTTCAAGCGGAGCACCGGTAATAATCATGCCGTCGAATTTTCTGCTCCGCACTTCATCAATCGTTTTGTAGAACGACGACAGGTGCTCGCGCGGCGTATTTTTGGAGCGGTGGGTATCCGGATGCAGAAACGACACGTCCACCTGCAGCGGCGTATTACTGAGCATCCGCAGAATCTGGGTCTCTGTCCGTTCCTTTAAGGGCATCAGGTTCAGAATGACGATTTTCAGCGGGCGGATATCCTGCAGATAGGCCCTGCTTTCGTTCATGATGAAAATATTTTCTTTTTCCAGCGTATCCTTGGCCGGTAAATAGTCAGGCACTTTAATAGGCATGCACTATCGTACTCCTTTAGCGTATTTCGGTGTTCTCTCCTTTTCTTTCTATTATCTGTATATCAAACATCACAGCCGGCGTCCAGTCTTTCCGTATTTGTGAAAAACGGATGGCCGCAAGGGACCATCCGCAGATGCTTGTTATTCTTTCCACCACGTATCGTATAACGTTGCCGGCAGTTCCCGTTTATGCGCCGTTTTGTTATACATATCCACCAGCCGGTCATGGGCTTTGGCATCGATGCTGCGGCCTTCGAGAAAGTCGTCAATCTGATCATACGTCAGCCCGAGCGCTTCCTCGTCCGGAAGGCCCGGACGGTCGCTTTCCAAGTCGGCGGTCGGTACTTTTTCAAACGTCGATGCCGGCGCTTCAAGCTCGCGCAGCAGCATTTTGCCCTGGCGCTTGTTCAGCCCAAACAGCGGTGCCACGTCGCAGGCGCCGTCCCCGTGCTTCGTGTAAAAGCCGGTGACCGCTTCTGCCGCATGGTCGGTGCCTAGCACAAGAAGCCCTTCGGCCCCGGCGACATCGTACTGGGCCTTCATCCGCTCCCGGGCCTTCGTGTTGCCTTTGATAAAGTCGGACATGGTCGTCCCAAGGGCCTGCTCAAACGCCTCCACCGACGCGTCCACGCCCGGCTGCACGTCGATCGTATACGTTTCCTGCGGCCCGATGTAGTCAAGGGCCTTCGATGCATCGTCTTCATCATGCTGTTTGCCGTACGGCAGACGGAGCGCAGCGAATTTAAACGGCACGGCCTGCTCGGTTTCAAGCTCGTCCACAGCCATCTGGGCGAGCTTGCCGGCGAGCGTCGAATCCTGGCCGCCGGAAATGCCGAGTACAAAGCCTTTGGCCCCGGCCTGCTTTACGTATTCCTTTAAAAAGTGCACCCGGCGTTCGATTTCCTGCTTCGGGTCAATCTCCGGCGTTGTCTGCAGTGCTTCAATAATTTCATTCTGTGTTGCATTCATAGTTCGTGCCTCCAGATTAAATTATTTGTTTGAACGAGGAGCCTGGATACCAAACCGCTGCATCTGCGTCCACTGTTTTTCTTCGGACAGAATGTGCGCTTCGTAATCCCCCAGCAGGTCAAAGTGAGGGTAGTCTTCGCGGTAATGGATCCAGCCGGCTTTCAGCCCGTACTGCCTGCCCCAGCGCGCAAGTGTTTCCACGTCCCGGCAGGAGGCTTTTGTGACCGTATCACAGTCGGGAAAGCGCGGATCGTACCAGTAGTGCGTCAGCAGGGCCACTTCACCCGCCGAAGCCTTTCGCTTCCAGGCTCTTAGTTCATGGGCTTTAATGCCAAACGCCATCGTCGCCACCACCTTTGGCAGATCCGGCGGCTGCGGTCCCCGCCAGCCGGTTGTATGCCTCATGCCAGTCCGGCAGCGCCCTTCGGATGGCCACCGGCTTGAACGTTTCCTTGCGGACACACACGTGGCTTGAAAACGCCCGGATGCACGTCTCTCCTTTGGCGTTAGTCACAATATACCCATATTTTACACGCACTCCGTCATAAGAATCAATCCACGTTTCAATTTCCACGTCCTCGCCGTAGACGGCCGGCGTTTCGTAATCGATATTAATACCGAGCACCGGGAACAAATAGCCGGCCTTTTCAATATCCGGGTAGTGAAAGCCCATCTCCTTCATATGGTGCGTGCGCCCAATTTCGCACCAGACCACATAGGAGCCGTGATGGACGATGCCCATCTGGTCCGTTTCAGCATATCGTACTTCAATTGGTGTATGAACGCTCTTCATGTCCTTCTTCTCCTTCGGATTTCACCCGTACTTCAAGCGCATGCTTCACGTCTTCGGCCGTCAGCTCGTGCAGGTCTTCATCGCTCTGCTCCGACTGGAACAGCCGGAAGGCCTGCTGCTGAAAGATTTCTTCGGCCACATCTTCGGCGAGCCTGGCGTTGCCGTCCGTGTTGGAGACGGCGTACCTGCTTTTAAGCAGCTCGCGCGCCTCCGGCTCGAAGTGATAGCCGAAACGCTCGACCGAGCGCTCCGTAATCTCGGCCAGATCCTCCGGCGTGTACGGCGGGAAGTAAAAGGTTTTTTTGAAGCGGGATTCAAGCCCCGGATTCATTTCAAGCAGCTGCTGCATCGGCTCCGGATAGCCGGAAAGCACAACCACCAGGTTTTCGTCATGCTTGGTCATTTCCTCGACGAGCGTATCCAGCGCTTCCCGGCCGAAGTCGCTCCGCGAGCTCGACATCAGGGCGTATGCTTCGTCAATAAACAGCACCCCGCCGAGGGCTTCGCGGACCTTCCGCTTTGTTTTCGCGGCCGTCTGGCCGACATACTCGGCGACCAGGTCGCTGCGGCCGGCTACGATGCAGTGGCCGCGCTTTAAAAACCCGTATTCCTTCAGGATGCCGGCATACACCTGCGCAAGCGTCGTCTTGCCGGTGCCCGGCGGTCCGGAAAACACAGTATGCAGCTGGATCGGTACGGTCGGGGCTCCCTCTTCGCGGCGCTGCTGCTGCACGCGGATAAAGGAGGCAAGCTTTTTCATTTCCTGCTTCACGTGATCGAGGCCGATGAAGTCATCGAGCTGCTGGACGGCGGAGCGTTTGTCCTTCGGCTGTTCGCCTTCAGGCTCCTGAATGTCATCGGCGGTCAAAAGCGAAAAGTCGTCAATGCCGATGTAGTCCTGATTGCCGATCGCCGCCCCTTTCTGGAAAATGCTGTCGAGCACAATGTTTTTCACGGTCCGGCCGTTGCCGAACGTTTCATCCACCTGTTCTTTTTCAATCCGCTCTTCGAGGACCCGTTTGCTTTCCTCGCTCAGGAAAAAGTCGTTTTCAAGCGCGACCTTTTCGCCGATTTCCATCAGCTCATCCATGCTGTAGTCGGGCAGATGGATATGGTTGCTTTCCGGAAACCGGCTGCGCAGCCCCGGATTGGCATGCAGAAACTGCCGCATTTCTTCCGGATAGCCGGCCAGAATAACGGCGAACGTACCGGCATATTCCCCGCTCGTCATAGCCGAGACCAGGGTATCAATCGCCGTCTGTCCAAAGTCGTTTCCGGCCATGCCTTCGCGTTTTAAACTGTAGGCTTCATCAATGAACAGCACGCCGCCGACCGCTTCTTTTATCAGCGCCATCGTTTTTTCCTCGGTCTGGCCGACGTAGGAGCCGACGAGGCGGGAGCGGTCGGTTTCAAGCACTTCATCACGCTGCAGCAGGCCGAGCTGGTGATAAATTTTAGCGAGCAGCCGGGCGAGCATGGTTTTGCCCGTGCCGGGATTGCCCGTCAGAATCATATGAAGGCTTCGTTCATCCTTCCACTGGTATCCCTGCTCTTTGCGCCGCTTTTGATACTGCAGATAATGATACATGTTATGCACGCGGGACTTCACGCCGTGAAGCCCGATCATGTCATTGAGCTCTTCAAGCGGGTCGGCATACTCCTCGCCCACCTTCGTGAGTGAGCTCGACGCTTCGTTCCACTTTTCTTTCAGCTGCTCCACGTGACTGATCGCTTCTTTAATCTCGCGCACGGCTTCGGGCGAATAAAACGAGCCCGACGCTGTATCCATATAGGCCTGCGCGCTCGACGCCAGCCGTTCGCATGCCTGCTTGATGTTTTCAAGCAGAAACGGGAGCTCGCGCAGGTGTTCGTTTTCCACCACATTCAAAAAGTCCACTGTCAATTCTTCCGGATTCCACGTGTCAAGCGTATCATCGAGATACTGAATCATCTGGCGGCACTGCTCCCGCAGCTGTTCAGCCACGCGGTAGCGGGCCGATGCCGGATCCGTTTCGCGGAGCGGCGTCAGCTGGGTATCCAGAATATTTTCCTGTATGCTGTCGATCCGCTCCATTGGCCGCAGCTGCTGCAGAAGCGGCACCGAATCGTCGAGCTCTTCTGCTTTTTGCAGCCAGTTGCGGATCATCGGATCAAACCGGCGCTGGTGCTTCCACCGGTCTCTGGCCATGAGCGCGTACACGCGGGCGCAGCCGGAAGGCTGCTCGTTTTCCTCAAGCGTCCGGATGCACTCGTAGGCCCGTTTGACTGTGATATTATTTTCTTCTTTTTCCCATCTATCGATTATATCGTAAATGTTATTTTGCTCGTTAATTTGCAATAAAGGCACCCCCTATCGGGAAAAGGACGAAAATGAGTAGTCATCTTTATCGTATTCCCTGGTTGAACACGCATTAGTCCTTATTTTTATTATAAGAGGTTGAGGAATGTGTGACAAATTTTATCATTACGGTATGTGAAATTTTAAATGCCTGTCAAACGAAAGCCCCGGCGGACCGGGACCTTCTTTTAACAATTACTGATTGCGTTTTGCTTCTGCCGCTTCAAGGTTGTTACGGAGAACCATCTGCAGAATACCACCGTGACGATAGTAATCCATCTCGACGTCACTGTCGAAACGGGCAACCACCTGGAAGGTAGTCGTTTTGCCGTCCTCGTCAGTGGCGACGACATCTATCATGTCATGCGGCTTAACGGTATTATCAATTTTCACATCGAATTGCTCTTCCCCGGTCAAACCAAGGGAATCAGCGTTTTCCCCTTCCTGGAACTGCAGCGGGAGCACGCCCATCAGCACAAGGTTACTGCGGTGAATACGCTCGAAGCTTTCCGCAATAACGGTCTTAATGCCGAGCAGGTTTGTTCCTTTCGCTGCCCAGTCACGGGAGCTTCCCATGCCGTAATCTTTGCCGGCCATTACAAGCAGGCCAGTGTTTTCCTCTTTATATTTCATCGCTGCATCATAGATGGACAGCACTTCACCGTTTGGCCAGTAGGTCGTATAACCGCCCTCAGTCCCCGGAGCCAGCTGGTTTTTAATCCGGATGTTGGCGAATGTTCCGCGCATCATCACTTCGTGGTTACCGCGGCGGGAACCGTACGAGTTAAACTGTGCCGGCTTCAGGCCTTTTTCCATCAGGTAGCGGCCGGCCGGGCTGTCCTTCGCGATGGACCCTGCCGGAGAAATGTGATCGGTCGTAACCGAGTCGCCGAATTTCGCCACGGCACGCAGAGCAGTCAACGGTTTAATGTCTTCCGGCTCCTTGGACATTTCTTCAAAGAACGGCGGGTTTTGAATGTACGTGGACTCATCGTCAAAATCGTACAGCTGCGCATTTTCATCTGACTGCAGGTCGTTCCAGCGCTCGTTGTTGTCAAAGACATTCTCGTACTCTTCTTTAAAGAGGTTTGGAGACACGTTTTGCGTGATAAAGTCTTTGATTTCGGTCGCAGACGGCCACAGGTCGTTAAAGTATACGTCGTTGCCGTCTTTATCCTTGCCGAACGAATCACGGTACATATCAAAGTCAACCGTACCAGCTAACGCGTACGCTACAACAAGCGGCGGTGATGCCAGATAGTTGGCTTTAACAAGCGGGTGAATCCGTCCTTCAAAGTTACGGTTACCGCTCAGCACGGAGGAAACGAGGAGATCGCTGTCTGTGATCCCTTTTTCGATCTCTTCGAGCAGCGGGCCGCTGTTGCCGATACACGTCGTGCAGCCGTAGCCGACCAGGTTAAACCCGAGATCGTTCAGATATGGCATCAGGCCGGAATCGTCGAGATAGCGGGTAACAACTTTAGAACCCGGAGCGAGCGACGTTTTAACGTATTCCGGTACTTCAAGCCCTTTCTCCACCGCGTTACGGGCAACAAGGCCTGCACCGATCATTACGTATGGATTGGACGTGTTCGTACAGCTTGTGATGGCCGCGATGGCAAGCGCCCCGGTTTTCATCGTCGACGTTTTGCCGTTTGGATGTTCGATAGTCGCTTCGTTGTCGATCTCCTCCGGAGACAGGCCGAATCCCTGGTTGCCGGCTGGAGCCGTCAGCGCCTCATTGAACTGTTTTTTCATGTCGGTTAAAGTAATCAGGTCCTGCGGACGTTTCGGACCGCTCAGGCTTGGTTCGATAGCCGCCAGGTCAATTTCAATCACCTGAGTGAACTGCGGTTCTTTTTCGGAAGGATCAAAGAAGATGTGGTTGTGCTTGCAGTAGTCTTTAACAAGCTGCACATGCTCTTCGTCGCGGCCGGTCAGGCGCAGATAGTTGAGCGCTTCTTCGTCGACCGGGAAGAATCCACAGGTCGCGCCATATTCAGGTGCCATGTTGGAAATCGTCGCACGGTCAGCAAGCGGCATTTCCGCCAGGCCTTCCCCGAAGAATTCCACGAATTTGCCGACAACGTTCGTTTCCCGGAGCCGCTGGGTAACGCGCAGCGCCAGGTCTGTCGCTGTTGAACCATTCGGCAGGGAGTTTACGAGACGAACGCCGACCACTTCCGGTGCCGGGAAGTAGGATGGCTGCTGCAGCATGCCCGCTTCCGCTTCGATACCGCCAACACCCCAGCCAAGGACGCCGAGGCCGTTGATCATGGTCGTGTGGGAGTCCGTACCGACGAGTGTATCCGGATACGTGTCCACTTCGCCGTTTTCTGTTTCTTTCGTGTGTACAACGGAGGCAAGATACTCCAGGTTCACCTGGTGCACAATGCCTGTAGCCGGCGGCACAGCACTGTAGTTGTTAAACGCTTTGGTTGCCCAGCTGAGGAGCTTGTAGCGCTCTTCGTTTCTCGAAAATTCAAAGTTCATGTTCTGGTTCAGCGAGTCCTCAGTACCGTAACGGTCCACCTGTACCGAGTGGTCCACCACAAGATCAACCGGAATCGCCGGGTCGATGACATCCGGGTCTCCCCCGAAATCATTCATTGCTTTTCGCAGCGATGCAAGGTCCACGACTGCCGGCACCCCGGTGAAGTCCTGGAGAATGACACGGGACGGTTTGAATGGAACGTCATACTTGGATCCTTCTTCCGATCCCCATTTTGCTAAGCTTTCTACATGTTCCTGTTTAATTACGTGTCCGTCCAACTGTCTTAGTACAGATTCGAGCAGCACACGAATGGAATATGGCAGCTTCGACACATCGCCGACTCCTGCATCCTGAATAGCTTTAATGTCGTAGTAGTAATACGTTTTGCCATTCGATTCAAAAGCCTTGCGAGCATTGAATACGTCTTGATTTTGAGCCATATGTACCCCTCCTTCTAGATCTATTATACAACAATTCAATAACGTTGTCGAAAAAGTAGATGAGGATAAGCAGAAAGGCCCGCAGCTGTATTCGTTCGCTGCCTGCCTTCCTTGATCTGTTTCTCGACCCACTTTCATAGAATAGCAAAACTTTCCTCAAAGATAAATATTTTCGGGTAAAAATTCGGAAAACGCTTGCTTCTTTTTTCTTTCCTCAGCCGCCAAGCAGCTTTTTCCACCACGGTTTTTTCTCTCCCGCATCCGGGTCTCCGGTGTCTGCTTCCGGTTCATCCTCCGCGAACACGTCCTCGCGGTTAATGGCGGTGTCGGACGTAACGACCAGGCCGTACGTCCCCTCCGGGTCGTCGAGTGTGACACGACGGTAGGGAACGCGGCGGGTTTCGGCTGCTTTCCGGTACGGCCGCAGCGCCTCGAGGCTCAGGTGGCCGTCGACTAGAACTTCTTTGGCCTTGCGGTCGTGCATCGCATTCAGCACTTCCTGGCGTATTCCTTTTTCCATCACCTGTTTTTTCGTCAGTGCAAGGATGACGCGTTCGCGGTACGTATCGAGGTAGAGACGCCGCTCCGCTTCATTGGGCAGCTTCTTGCCGTGTATTTCATTTTGAAGGTGTTCGTTTACATCATTAGACATGGGCACTTCTCCCTTTCGTTAAGATGAATGGCGGGAAGAAACGGAGCTGTCCGGCTCCAGGTCCCGCTGAAGAACCTTTTCGAACTGTTTGTACTTCACGGCCATGTAGACGCGCCACGGCACGAGCATGGCAAATGCCAGCAGAAAGAACATTCCGGCAAGTACTGCCGGTTCAATCGCATCGCCGATAATCAGCTTAATAATCGTCCTTACAATCAAGAGGCCGACCAGAATAAATGAAAAGGCTTTAGACCGGCGTACAAAGATCCGGCGTTCCCGTATTTCAAAAGACGTGGTGGCCATCAGCAGAAAGGAGAAAACAAACCCGACGAGGAGCGCCTCGCCGACTTCGAGCCCGGTTGGACGGGCCGGCGGGTAAACAAACATCAGCGCCCCCGTCGCCATGAAAAACGGCGGCAGCACGATTTTTTTAAATGTTGCCGGCTGCTTGATGGCTTTCATGCGGATAACAATCACGACAGAAGCCATAAGAAAGGCCGTGAGGGTCGTAATAATCAGCAGTGTACTCACTTCGGCCGCCTTCCTTTCTATAAAAATAGGGTGTATCATATGAAGGCTTTCCTGCCTTTATGATACACCCCGCAGCGGCGGCTCGCAATTGTTCCCTCTTTTACAGCACCTCTTCATTTTCATGCTGCAGCCGGTACATTTTTTCATACAGCCCCCCGGAGGCAAGCAGTTCCCGGTGCGTCCCGCGTTCGGCAATTTCTCCCTGATGCAGCACGATAATCTGGTCTGCATGCCGGATCGTCGACAGCCGGTGGGCAATCATGATCGTCGTCCGGTTCTCCACGAGGTTGGCAAGCGCCTGCTGGATCACCGCTTCGCTTTCACTGTCAATGTTGGCCGTCGCTTCGTCGAGCACAAGTACTTTCGGGTCATGGGCGACGGTCCGGGCAAACGTGATCAGCTGTTTTTCACCGTTCGAAAACGAGCTCCCCCGCTCCCCCACCTGTTCGTCGTACTGGTCCGGAAGTGCTTCGATAAACTGGTCTGCGCCGACAAAAGCAGCTGCCTGCCGCACTTCCTCGTCGCTCAGCCCGTGGTTGTGCATCGCAATGTTTTCACGCACTGTGCCGGTAAATAAAAACGGATCCTGAAGCACGAGTCCAACGTGGCGGCGCAGCGCCTCTTCCGGCCAGCGCTGCAGGTCCTTTCCACCGAGAAAGATGGTGCCGGCATCGTGTTCGTAAAACCGGAGCAGCAGGTTAATGATGGAGCTTTTACCGCTGCCGGTATGGCCGACAATCGCAATGGTCTCGCCTTCTTTTACCGACAGGTTAATGTCCCGGAGGACCGGATGCTCGCCGTCATAGCTGAACGTCACGTGATCAAATTCAATCTCCCCACTCTCTGAGGCCTGCCCGGTCTGCCGGCCGCGGACCACTGCTGATTCCTGGCCGGTCACATCCATTAAATGAAACACCCGGCCGGCGGAGACGATCGACTGCTGATACAACGACATCTGCTGCATGATTTCATTCACCGGTTCGAAGAAGCGTTCAAAATAGTTGACGAAGGCATAAATCACCCCGACCTGCACGGCCCCTTCCATGGATAAAATGCCAAAATACGACAGCACGCCGACAAGAGCAAGCACCGACACGAGGTCGATCGCCGGGCGAAGCAGCAGGCCGTCGATTTTCATGCTTTTCAGGCCGGCTTCATAATGGGCATCATTAATCCCGGAAAATTCCTGCTTCATCCGGCTCTCCTGCCGGAACAGCTGTATCACCGACATGCCCTGCAGGCTTTCATTAATTTTCGTGTTCAGCCGGCTCAGCTTGCCGCTCATCTCCCCGTAGTACCTCGCGCTGTACCGGCGGTAGAGCATCATCAGCATAAGCAACAGCGGCATAATCAGTATTGCTGCGGCGGCGAGGCGGACGTCCAGAAAGAACATGGCAATGAGCACCCCGACCAGAAACACCCCGTTCTGGATAAAGGTCGAGAGCACTTCCATGTACAGCTCCCGGATCCGCTCGGTGTCATTGGTTATCCGGCTCACCAGTGCTCCGGACGGCGTTTGATCGTAAAAACGCATCGATGCCCCCTCGACGCTCGAAAACACATCGACACGGATCTGTTGGATGCTTTTCAGCGCGATGCGCTGAAACCAGTACGTGTGAAAATACACCATGACCGCGGAAAGAACAGTGGCCGCTGCAAAAATGGCCGCCAGCCACGTCAGTTCGTCTGCCGGAAACACTCCCGGCGTCACGTAGCTGTCAATAAAGATCTTCACGAGATACGGACTGAGAAGCTCCGCTCCGACGCCGATCACAAGAAACGTACAGGCAAACGCCAGCAGCCGCTTGTGCACACCCGCGTACTTTAAGAGCCGCTTCACGATTGCCCGCTGCTCCTGTTTGGTTAACACTTTATCTTCGTGCAGCATCAGCGGTTCCCCCTTTCCACCTGGGCCTTCAGTTCTTCGCGCTTCACCATTTCTGCATAGATGCCTTTGGCTTCCATCAAGGCGCGGTGGGAGCCGTTTTCAACGATGGTCCCGTGCGCCATCACCCATACCGCATCCGCTTCTTTCACCGTGCTCATGCGGTGGGTGACGATAAAGGTCGTTTTTCCCCTCCGCTCCCGCTTCAGCGCTTCGAGGATCTGCTGCTCGGTGTTCGCATCCACGGCGGAAAGGGCATCATCCAGAATGAGAATTTCCGGGTTTTGGAGAAGCGCCCGCGCAATTGAAATCCGCTGCTTCTGGCCCCCGGAAAGCGTGACGCCGCGCTCACCAACAGCTGTCGCGTACCCGTACGGAAGCGCCACGATATCATCATGAATGGCTGCAAGCCCGGCCGCGCGCTGAATGTCCTGCTGGGTGGCTTCGGGGTTGGAAAAGGCGATATTGTCCGCAAGCGTCATCGAAAACAGGAAATGCTCCTGGGGCACATTCCCGAACGCCAGGCGGTATGTGTCCAGGTAATAGGCCTCCGCCGGGGTTCCGCCGATCGTAATGGCCCCGTCCCCGCTTTTCAGCTCCCGCAGAAGCAGCCGCAAAAGCGTGGTTTTCCCGCTGCCGGTCCGGCCGACGATTCCGATGGTCTGTCCCGGCTGCACGGACGCGTGAATATCGTGCAGCGCCTTCGTTTCCGACCGCGGGTAATAAAATTCGTCTATGTCTATCTGCACCGCCCCGGCCGGCACATCCTCCACTCCAGCTTTCTGGTCGGTAATGTCAGTCCGCTCGGCCATCAGGTCACGAATGCGGTCATACGACGCGTGCCCGCGTTCAATAATGTTAAAAAACCAGCCAAACGCAAGCATCGGCCAGATCAGCATGCCCAAATAGACGCTGAACGTCGTTAACTGCCCGATGGTAATGGACCCGTCGTTCACATACCCGGCACCAAAGCCGATCGCGAGCAGGTAACAGACGCCGATGATAAGCGTAATCGTCGGATCAAACAGGGCGTCAATGCGGGCAACCCGCTCGTTTTTGTTTACGACGTCGCGGGACTGGGCATCAAACGCTTCGATGTCTTCTTGTTCGTACCCGAACGTTTTGGTTACTTTCACACCGGAAATACTTTCCTGCGTCCGGTTGTTCAGCTGCGAAAAAGACTGCTGGGCGGCGCCAAACCGCTGATGAAGCAGGTGGCCGTACCAGCTCGTTAACAGGGCCATCAGCGGCATCGGCAGAAGCGTAATCAGCGTCAGCTGCCAGCTGATGCCGACCGCCATGGCTAAAACGACGAATCCCCCCATCACGAGCGAATCCACTATCGTCAGGACGCCCTGCCCGGCCATCATCTGCACCGCAGTAATATCATTGGTGGCGTGGGCCATTAAATCCCCGGTCCGCTTCCGCCCGAAAAAATCGCTGCTCATCCGTGTGAAGTGCTGATACAGATTGTAGCGGAGCGTGCGGCCGAGATGGAGCGAGGAACCGAAAATCATAATACGCCAGATGTACCGGAGCACGTACATGCATATCCCTGCCGCAATCATCGCTCCCATCCAGCCGGCAAGCATCCCGGTCGTCAGGCGGTTTTGTTCGATCGCATCGACCACCACCCCGACCACATACGGCGGCAGGAGGGAAAGCAGTGCCACAATAATGAGCAGCAGGATCCCGAAGCTGTACTTAAACCGCTCCTGCCAGAAAAACCAGCGTAAATCCCAAAAAGCGCGCATCCGTTTCACCCTCTCTCTATGGATAAAAAAGCACCCTCTAGAAGCTAGAAGGGTGCTGATCGTTATTTCTTATCTTGTTGTCGCTGCATTGCTTTCATCATTTGGTTGATCTTCTTCTGGGACGGGTTCTGCCCCATCTGCATCATCATGACGCGCAGCATCTGTTCATTGATTGGAGGATTCTTTTTCAAATAGTTCATCATCGTTTTTCTTGCGATAAAGAAACCGATGGCTATACCAACTAGTAAAATGACGATGCCGATAATTGTTAACCATAGCCAGCCCATGTGTCTTACCCCTTTCCCGAATACCTAACATATATGTGTGTGTTGTTAGTGTCTCTAAAACAGACCTTGTTTATTATAACGCATTCTTTTATGTAAAGAAAGCACCGATTCGAAAGATTCAGCACCGGTGCCTGTTTTTCTGCCCGGATGAAAATAAGGAAAAGCAGCCTGCGGACTGCTTTTCCCCAACACATGCTTATTTGATCAACTGTCTGGCTGCCTGGGCGACTTTGTCCGGAGTGAAGCCGTACTTTTCAACGACTTCCCCACCCGGCGCGGAAGCACCGAAGCGGTCAATGCCGTACACGGAGCCGTGGGCGCCGACGTACTTGTACCAGCCGAAGGACGATCCCATTTCCACTGCCATGGCCGGTACACCGTCCGGGAGCACCGAGCGGCGGTAGTCCTCGGACTGATGATCGAACGCATGGAAGTTCGGCATGCTGACGATGTTGACCGTCAGGCCGTCCTTCTGCAGCTGGGCTTTCGCATCCACCGCGAGGGACACTTCGGAACCGGCAGCGACGAGAAGGAGATCCGGGTTTTCGGCCTGTTCGCCGATCACGTAGGCCCCTTTGCGTACGCCTTCGACTGCTTTTTCCTTCGTGTCTTCCAGCGTCGGCACGCCCTGACGGGTCAGCACGAGCGCCGTTGGCGTTTTTTCGCTTTCCATCGCCACGCGCCACGCAGCCACCGTTTCATTACCGTCCGCCGGACGGATAACGTTCAGGTTCGGAATCGCCCGGAGCGCCGCCAGCTGTTCGACCGGCTCGTGCGTCGGACCGTCTTCGCCGACAGCGATGCTGTCGTGCGTAAATACCTGCGTGAGCGGAAGCTCCATCAAGGCACTCAGGCGCAGCGCCGGACGCAGATAATCGGAAAAGACGAGGAATGTCGAACCGAACGGTTTCAAGCCGCCGTGCAGTTGAATGCCGTTCACGGCTGCAGCCATCGCAAATTCCCGGACCCCGAACCAGATGTTGCGGCCGGTGTAGTCGTTGCGGCTGAAGTCATTTTCCGCTTTGATCAGCGTCTTGTTGGAGCCGGCCAGATCCGCCGAGCCGCCGAACAGGGACGGCACCGCTGCCGCTACTTCCTGCAGGGCGTCACCGGAAGCGGCGCGGGTAGCGACTTTTTCATCCGTGAAGACCGGCAGTTTCGCATCCCAGCCTTCCGGCAGCCTGCCGGCAATCGCCTGCTCGAGCTCTTCAGCGAGTTCCGGGTTCGCCTGCTTGTAGGCGTCAAACAACTCGTTCCATTCCTGTTCGGCCTTCGCGCCGGCTTTTTTGACTTCGTCAAACAGCTCGGTCACTTCCGGCGGCACGTGAAATGCGTCGTATTCCCACTGGTAGGCCTCTTTCACCAGGTTGTACTCGTCTTCGCCGATCGGCGCGCCGTGGGCCGCATTCGTGCCGCCTTTGTTCGGTGCTCCGTATCCGATAACGGTTTTCACTTCGATCATCGATGGTTTCGGGGACTGCTTCGCTTCTTCGATCGCTGCCTCCAGGGCATCGACGTCGTTGCCGTCCTCGATAAAGACCGTGTGCCAGCCGTAGGCTTCATAACGCTGCAGGACATTTTCCGAAAACGACTGGTGAAGCGCGCCGTCCAGGGAAACGTCGTTGGAGTCATACAGCACGACCAGGTTGCCGAGCTTCAGGTGGCCGGCAAGGGACGCCGATTCCGAAGCCACGCCTTCCATCAGGTCGCCGTCGCCGCAGAGCACGTACGTGAAATGGTCGACCACCGCGTGGTCGTCGGTGTTGTATTTGGCCGCCAGATGGCGTTCGGCCATCGCCATGCCGGTCCCCATGGCCAGGCCCTGACCGAGCGGGCCGGTGGTTGCTTCTACGCCGGCGGTGTGGCCGTACTCCGGGTGGCCCGGCGTCTGGCTTCCCCACTGGCGGAAGTTTTTCAGTTCCTCGAGCGACAGGTCGTAGCCGCTCAGGTGCAGCATGCTGTATAGAAGCATCGATCCGTGTCCGGCGGACAGCACGAAGCGGTCGCGGTTAAACCAGGACGGATTGCCCGGATTGTGGTTCATCGCTTTCGTCCAAAGCGCGTACGCCATCGGCGCGGCGCCCATCGGAAGCCCCGGGTGACCCGACTGGGCTTTTTCAATGCTTTCGATGGACAGCGTCCGGATCGTGTTGATTGCTAACTGTTCTGTGCTAATTGCCATGCATATGTCCCTCCACTGTATGTATTTTTGGGTGGAAACCCGCGCCTGGGAGTTGCCTCCGCGGGGATTTCCGTGTTCTTGTACGCTTTTATGATAAAGGTTTTAAAACGATTACACAAGCGGGTCAGCAGAGAAAAAAGAAATCAAAAGGCCTGCTCTTTGTTAAGACCAGGCCCCTCTTTTATCTTAATGCCGGAAGCTGCGGTTCCGGCGTTTGACACGTTCAAGCTTGTTTGGAGTTACATCCGTGCCTTCTTCATCCACCACTTTGACGTTTTCAAGCTGGTTTTTAAATGAAGAACGGAATTTGCTTAAATATTCTTGACGCAGCGCCTGCTGTTCTTCTTCTTCTTCCGCCGTCAGCCCTGACGATTTTTGGCGTTTGGCCAACTCATTAATCCGGTCAATTTTTTCTTTCGAAAGCATAAGTTGCCTCCCTTAAAATGTGCGTTCCTTTTTTATTATATTAAAAACTGGGCGCTCCCGCAAACAAATCACTTTTGTTCTGTTTCTGCCGCCTGTTTTTCATGTTCTTTATAACGGCGGTGCACCGTCGCTTTGGAAATGTCGTAGCCAAGGCCCCGGAGCGTCAGAGCGATATCTTTAAACGTCAGCTCCCGCTGTTTCAGCTTAACAATTTCCTCAATGGGCACCTCTATTTTTTTCCGCCCCCCGCTTCGGTTTAACCCGAAGTTTTCTTCCGGGTGGTACCCGTTTTCCACCGCCCGCTGCATCCCCCGCTTAATTTTAAAATTATGCAGCCGGCGCTGATGCTCTTCCACAATGGACAAAATCTCCATAATCATATGGTCGGTATCCGCAATCTCGAGTTCCCCGTCATCCTTCACTGTATAGATAAACGTGCCCCTTTTCTGCAGTTCATGGAGCACGGCGATTTTAGCATTTCCACGCCCAAGCCGCGTGTCATCGGTGATCAGCAGTGTATCCGCCCCGGTGTCATCGAGGAGCTCGAACACACGGAGAAGCCCGTCCCGTTCCACGGAATAGCTGCTCTCCTGTTCCGTAACGGTCTGCTGTACCGTCCAGCCATTCGCTGCGGCAAGAGCCTCCAGCTCTTCCTGCTGTCTGGCAAGCGAGGACTGCTGTTCTTCTTTTTCCGTACTTACCCGGGCATAAATGATGCATGTTTTCATTTGTCTGCGATCCTTTCCGTTCGTGTTTTACTCTCCGGGAGCGTCAAACGAAACTGTTCGTTCCCACGGCTGTTCCTGATACCCCGGCCTGTCCTTTAGGACCGGGTGCTCCTGTTCATGGACGATTTCTGCCGAACGGTCTGTTTCCGTGCCGCCCAACGTGTCCGGAGTGATGGAAGCGTCCGCTGAATATACCAAAAATAAAAGTGCAAATGCAAATAAGGCAAGCATGGTCCAGTCCGTTGAAGTGAAAGTTTTGAGTTTATTCATATGCATGTTCCCCCTGAATGAGAATGTATGTTCTTATATTCATTCAGTATACCAGAATACCTGTTCCCGTCAACAGAAATATTAGAACGGGTGTTTGCGTTTTTGTTCCCCTCATGCTATACTTTACTCAGAAAAATTCCTCAAAAGGAGGTGCGGAGATGAAGCTATCCAAGCGCCAGCAGCAAATTCTTGATTATATAAAAGAAGAAGTAAAAGAAAAAGGCTATCCGCCTTCGGTCCGGGAGATCGGAGAAGCCGTGGGGCTCGCTTCGAGTTCAACGGTTCACGGGCACCTCGCCCGCCTTGAAAATAAAAATTTAATCCGCCGCGACCCTACCAAACCGCGGGCGATTGAAGTGCTTGAACTTGAAGAGCAGGGCAGCGAGCCAATTCACGAAAGCAAAGCTGTGTACGTACCGGTGATCGGTAAAGTCACAGCTGGAGAGCCGATCACTGCGGTGGAAAATGTCGAAGAATACATTCCTCTTCCGGAACGCATGGTGACCGATGAAGAACAGGTATACATGCTCACCATCCAGGGGGATAGTATGATTGAAGCCGGGATTTTTGACGGGGACCTTGTCGTCGTTCAAAAACAGCAGACCGCAGACAACGGCGATATTATTGTCGCGATGACGGATGAAATGGAAGCGACGGTTAAACGGTTTTATAAAGAAGAAAACTTTATCCGGCTGCAGCCTGAAAATGCTACCATGGATCCGATCATTTTAGAAAACTGTACGATACTTGGCAGAGTCACCGGCGTTTTCCGCACCATCTTTTAATCACACAAAACAGGCCGCCTGCTTTTATATTCAAAAGCAGGCGGCCTGTTATATATTATGCCCGGTCAGCAAGTGTCCGGTATGCCGTAACAATTTTATTTTCTTCAATATCCCGATCGGTAATCACTATCACTGTGGCTGACGTAATATTTTCCTGTTCAATAAACTCGAGCCCCCGGTGCCAGAGCCATTCATACACCGTTGTCATATCTACGCTCAGTTCATTTTTCTGGAGCGCTTCTGCCGTAATCTGCATCGACAGCAGCAGTTGTTCGCGCTCAAAGATGTGAAGCACCGGTCCATTAAAATGTTCAGACTCTCCCGGGCTGCCTTCGTACGGCCCGTGGTAAAAGTCAAGCAGGCGTGCCATCACGATTCCCCCTTTAACGACTTCGGCGCAGGTACATGCCTGAAGTTCGTTTTTCTATTGGTGAATTGTGATTCCTTTTCCCGGCAGCACCTCTGCTAAACCCGAATTTCTCCGCCACTTCCTGAAAGGTTACTGGTCGAGCCATTCTTTAATCTGCTGCTTGTCGTTATCATCAAGGTTGCCTTCCGCGATCCAGTAGCTCATCAGCTTCATCATGCCCTGCTTGGACAGCCCGACCCGGCTGCTGTCGGATGGATGGCT
Source organism: Marinococcus luteus (assembly GCF_900106595.1). GTDB lineage: Bacteria > Bacillota > Bacilli > Bacillales > Marinococcaceae > Marinococcus > Marinococcus luteus. Next base: position 507,330 of record NZ_FNNC01000001.1, on the reverse strand, counting down.
GCTGATGTCCGTTTTTCCGTATTGGTAAATGGATACATAAGGCGCTTCCGCGTGGTTTAAATTGTGAAGATCCTTCTTTTCAAAATGCAGCATTTGTATGCCCCTTTCTATTATCCGGAATATTTTTTACATCTGCGTCCGTCACAAAAAAGAGCCTCCCGGGAAGGAAAGCTCCGCTTAACGTTTGTTTACATGGATTTAGAATACGGTTTGTGACAGATTGAATGATCAATCGTTTCATCGGATTCACCGCTGTACACACAATCGCAGGTATCCAATACATAAGTATGCTCTTTGGCGTGAATGACCTGACTTCCCTGATGAAATAACAGCTTTTCATCGGCCGGCTGAAAATCACTCATTGAATGAAGCACCACTTCATAACCATCGGCGTATTCAATCACCTTGTAATGAATTTCATGACCGTCACTGCTATACGTCACCTGCGGCTGCGTTCTGCATTTGAATTCCACTAAAGCCACTGTCATCCACCCCCTCCACTTATTTATACCACAGTTTGTCCTGTTCGAGAAGACACCCGGCGGTTTTTTTCAGAAAGAATTTCCTTTTGGAGCCAGTGAAAACCGTTTCTCACGACTCCTGCCCGCAAAGGAGCATTCAGCCTGTTTCTTCTATATAAATAGAAACAAAAAGCACCCTCTCAGCTGAAGGGTGCTTCGAAATCTCTCAATAAATTATCGTACGCTTTGTTTACTTCTCCGTCCGTCACGTCCTGAACGGTGATGACGAGACGCTTTCTTTCCTCCGGCTGTCCCTGTTTCAGATAGTCCATGCCGATACCCCATAACCACTCCGGCACGTTTTCTTCCTTTAAAGTTGCTTCGGCTGCCATCGCCGAGGTAGTCACCTGAACGAGCACCGCCATCTCATCTTCCTGATACACTTCGACGGACTCACCGGCAAAATGGAGCGGGCGTACCCGGTAGCCTTTCAGTCCTTCCTGGGAAAAATCCGGTTCCTGTGCCATCGTCATTCCTCCTTTTATTCAATTAAGACTGTTCCTGAAGCGCACTGCTTCCTTCAAGCTCAATCCCTTCCTGATCTGCCCGGGTGATGTACACCTGCCCGCCAAACTGAAACCCTTCCCGGGTGTAAAAATACAAATCCAGCGCAGGGGAAACACTGTCGAACGCCTGATGGAAAAATCTCTCGTTTTCGCAACCTGTAATGGAAACAGTCCAACGCTCAAGCGGACCATCGCCGGCCAGCAGCTGCCCTTCATTTACGTGAATCACTTCATCTGTGGAGATTGTTTTAACAGCTTCTAGTGCTAATGTCGGCATCGCGCCCTCCTGGGTGTCATTATTTTTTCATTTTCTTCTTTTAAAAAAGGCGGCTTGTATAAAACCGCCCGCGGGATGCGTTAATTTCTATTCGTCTACCTGCCGTTTATATTCTTCATAAAGCTCGCGGCCTTCCGTTGTGATTTTAATGCCGCTGTAAACCGCCTCGTCTTTTTCTCCGGAGGCATCGTCGTACGTAACGTATCCGTGCTCCGCAAGCTCCTGAAAACGATCCTGCTCGATTTCATCTGCCGGCTTCCATTCGGCGCCGATTTCCCCTCGCTCGACTCTTCCGGCCAGCTGGGCCATCGCTTCTTTTCTCGGACTCATGGCTTTCTCTCCTTTCCAGTCATTGAGCATCTTTTCACAGCTATAATCCCCGAATTTACGCGTATTAAACGTTCACCCGGAGGTCCGGCTCCGGCATATATAAAAAAAACAGGCGCCAGCTTTCGCTGCCACCCGTTTTTCATGCCTGTTTTATATCTGCACCAGTTCATCGAGACCGTCAAGGTGGCAATGCTTTTTCTCGCCGCCTTCAATATTTTTAAATTGAACGAGCCCCTGATACTCTGCTTCTTCGGTTTTGAGCCGAATGCTGATGCTGTCCCGATTCGTGAATTCCCCGGAAAATTCCTGTTCTGCATTATAAATGGCTACCGTCCAGGCGCTTTCCCCGATCCGGTCCGGGTCGGACGTTTCAAGATACAAGTACGCAGAATCAAATCGCAGCTCCGATTCGTCCAGTACAATTTCGTTAATTTCCTGGGTTTCCTGTTTCATTTTTGTCGCTCCTTCACTCTAAATAGGTGCTGCACGTACCGGAAGAGTTCCCGGCTTCTTTTTATGCTATTACACCTGGACGCCGGTTTAAAACCTCGGAAGAGCGGCAGCCGGGCAGAAAACCCGGTTCACTCCTTCCATTTGTGAATAACATAAAAAGCCACTGCCGGGGTTGGAAACTGTGTTAATCCCCACAGGCCCCACTTCCATTTGGCTTTTCCCTGCTTTTCGGCTTCCCGGTAAAGCCACCAGGCCTGGAGCAGCAGCAGCGGCATTAGCAGCCAGGCGGTATTTCTTTTCTTGTTCATCATCATCTTCCTCTCTGACAAAGACTGGGAGGTGCTTTGTTCATTATACTACGCCAGCGCTTCTAAAAGTCTCCCACCTAATAAAAAAACCGGACTTTCTGGAAAAAGTCCGGCCCCGTCTCAGTAAAAAATAAAATGTCCGCCTGATCCGGTGCCCCCATAAACGAATCATTCTACATATTGTCTTTGTGTTTCCACTGTTCATTTAAAACCGGCAGATCACTTACCACAGATATGATTCGTTCATTTTCCCGGAAATCGCGTATGCCTCTCAGCAGTTCTTCTTCGGTGTTAAAAATATGCTTTTCCCGGTCCGGAAACTTTTCCTTAATCTCTTCTTCTGTCCCTACGAACACTTCATTTCCTTCTTCATCGATCACGTAAGAAAATTGAGAGATAGCGCATGCTCCTTTCAACTTCTATTCTGCCCAAAGCATAACACTACTCCTCCCTATTGCATAGGAAACAGCCGCCCTCCGCCCCAGTAAGCATACAGAACCCTGTTAAAATTACACAGTTTCCGTTTTTCAGCATGTATGTATATAAAAAAACACAAAGTTCATTCATCATTCATATACACACTACAATACACAGTTTCTATAGTGATAAATATGTATATAAATAAATACAAAGGAACGCCCGGACAATACTGGGCATCCCTTTATTTATTACCAGCCAGGTTATGGTTAATATAGAATATACGTGTTTCCATGAAGCGTCATTGTTTCCTGGTCAAATGGCATATAGATCCGGTCGTACTTCGGGGAAAACGAGCTGTCATCAAGCGCATGTATGTCAAACACAAACCCCTCTTCGGTCTCCCAGGTTAAACAGTGCAACAGACTCCCCTCATCGCTTAACAGTACCTGCACATAGCGGACATGACAGTTGACATACACGGTAGCCATCGTTTATCCCCCTCTCTTTAATAATACTTCAATTTCAAGTAATAAAGTACTATTATTTTTCAAATTAAGGAATTTATTTTCTGATTCCTTTTAATCTGGTTCAGTCTTTTGACACTTGTATATGTTTTGTCGTTATATTTTTAGATGGAATGTATTTTTAATTGTTTCCATAAATCATCACTTGATTAAATCTACACATTTCAAAATCGACACATTTCAAAATCGACACAAAAAAACAACCCAGAGTAACTCCGGGTTGTAGGTGTTGTTTTTATTCTTCGATATAAGGCAGCAGTGCCTGCTTAAATAAAACCGACGCCTGTTCTTCATTAAATACAGCACCAGTTTCCGTTTCCCATCTGCATGTGTTTAAGTCCTTCAGGTAAGCACTGCGTGGCCGGACGTCACTGACGTTGTAGGCAGAGTCATTAATACGGATTTTAAAGCTCATTTCCAAAAAGCCTTTACGGGTGAACACCTCGCCGGTCTCAATAATGAGCTCAGAAACGCCATAAAAATATTTTACATGCTTGTTGCTTTTTACTTTTTCTACTTTTAAATCCGACCGGCCGTTAATGGTGCCCATTAATTCATCGAACATGCCGGTCAGCTCCTCGGAGCAGGCACGTATGCTTTCCATCTGCTTTTCTTCTTCCACGGTGGTCGTTTGTTTTTTATTCTGGCGGGCTGTGCTTGATAATTGATGAATCCAATCGTCCATATAAGACTCCTCCTTTTACCGCAGGAATTTCATTTTGCTGTTAACGTCATCATCTAGCGGCGCGTAGGCACCTTCGATGTAGTGCCACTTGATCAGGAATTTTGACCGGACAAACTTTTTCTCGCGCTGCGTCTGCAGCAGTTTTTCCCCGTCATCATTCTCATCGAGTTCGGCTTCTATTTCGTGTTCTATCCATACGCCCATTTCATCGATGGAATCGATTTTTACGATAATAAACTTTTCCATCGTTTTAGGCGCAAGAATCAATTGCAGTACTTTATCTTCCTTTGCTACATCCGCGAGAGCAATTCTAATATTTTTTCCTATTGAATTTCGAAATGACATATTTGCCTCCTGGGAAAATTTTTTTTCGCTGCTGATCAGTACCCGGAACCGTCGAATTCTTTTAAAAGATTTTCATAGGGAGTACTCAATTTGCCGTTTTCCAAATCTGCTTCTGTAATTACCATCCGCTGGCGCTCATCGGGGTCATTTTTCTCCAAATAATCGACCCCGGTGTTCCACAGCCAGTGCAGCAGACTGGCTTTGTCCGGCCGCTGCGGTGACTCCACTGCCTCATCGGTCATCTGGATAAGCAGGGCGAGCCCGTCGAAATCCATTATTTCTATAGAGTGCGAAGCATTCAGGGCATTCGGGAAAAACGGACGGTATTCAGGATGTTCATAATACGTGTCCACAAAAACCCTCCTCTGCGGCCGGTATGTGCACTGAAAAAGCACCCCGTCCGGGATGCTTTATTAGTACTTGCTAATTTTCCCCTGGCCTTTAATAATAATATTTCCTTCCGCTTCTTCATCGCCTGCTTTTGACGCCCTGCCTTTTCCTTCATACTCCACCAGGCTGTTATCCTTAATACGGAACTCATTGCCCTGGTCCGAAAACAACTCCATACCGCCGGTGAAATTAATTAATTCCGCCTGCCATGTATTGTCGTCTTCGATAGTCAATATACCGTTTTCTACCGGGATTTCTCCCCGTTTATCACACGTTATAAATTGAAATTCCAGTTTTTCCATTCACAGTGTCCTCCTCCGTATGCTGTGCGGCAGCGCAGGTTCTGTCTGCCGTTCTTTCTATTCCCGTCTTTCCCTGTTCCGGCTGGATTAAAAACCAGGATCCCCGTTTTTTTATGAATGAAACTACAGTTTTTTTGCCCAGACCATGGTGTCATGGACAGCCTTGGCCTCATGGCGCAGTTCATTGCTTTTTTTCATTCTGTCGATTCTTACAAGTACTGTAGCAGCATGCAGCTTTCCTTCAAACCGCTCCGACAGATCGTCCGCCACCTTCAGTTCATGGGATTTTCCCCTGTCTCTCAAATAATCGATAATCAAATTGTCCAATTGTTTTTTCTGCTTTTTATTCACCGCGATCCCTCCTTAGAAGTACGTATCATGGTCGTTAGTCACTTTTACCCGCTTTTACTGCCGGAGTAATCCTTTTTCTGCGTCAGCTCAAAGATATTTTGTTATACCGATATTAGTTAACATAATTATATTATATAAAAATTAAGCAGCGACGTAGCTGGTTAGCGTGCCAGCCATGCACGCGCCTGTTCCTTTTCTGTCTGCCCGAAATGCTTTGTTTCGATTCCTGGCAGAAGCTTGCCGAAGGCTTCCGCTGCTTTCAAGCCTTTTTCGTCACTGACAAGCGCCATTTTTTGAAATTCTTTTATGCGCCTCAGCCATTTCAGGTCCTCTATCACCGCACGGGGCGTCATTCCTTTCCAGTCGGTCACCACCGCAAGCAGATTGATTGGGGCGTCGTCCTGCTTCACGGCGTCAAACCATTTTCGGAACGTTTCATAATCTTCTTCTGTCAGCTTGCCGCTGATTTCGATTTCGATCGTATGATCTGTTTCTGCCGAGGTAACAGTCAGCATGTTTAAACACCTCCCGGGAGCGTTTACCGGGATAATTCCCGGCACACTTCTGCCTTAATCGGTCAATATAGAATTTTTAGTCACTGACACAGGAAAATACATATATAAACTAGAAGTAGGGAATTAAGTATAGTAGAAACACAATTATTTCTTTAGGAGGCAGATTATGCATACAATGAACGTTATTTTAGTTGCTGTGGATGGTTCCGAGGAAGCAGATTACGCGTTTGAAACAGCTCTGCCAATCGCTAAATCCCAGGGGTCGCAGCTTATAGTCACCCAGGTAATCAACCGCAACGCCTACCGGCCGCTGAGCAACTATGACTCTTCACTCATCGGCGAAGTGGAAAACAAAGCACGCCTGCTGCTCGATAAATATAAAAAGCAGGCGGAAGAATTCGGTATCACGGATGTGGTGACCGATATCGAATACGGATCGCCAAAAACGGCTATTACACGCGATATTGTCCCAAAATACAACGTCGATTTAATTGTCACAGGCGCAACTGGTTTAAACGCCGTCGAGAAGATTTTTCTTGGCAGCGTTTCCGAGCACATTACAAAAAATGCTGACTGCAGCGTGATGGTCGTACGATTATAATCCGGGCAAACACTAAAAACCCCGGCGCCTGAAGGGGGCACCGGGGTTCCTGTTTTTATGGAATTAGATCGTCGCTACAGGCGGCATATTTCGCTGGAGCAGAGATTGTGAAGCGGGCAGTTGCACAGCCCGCGCAGATAGAGCATGTCATGAATAGCAATGCAGCCGTTCTCATAGGAAATGACACCGGCCTTTTTCCACACGTTCAAGCAGCGGTTCACGCCCTCTCTCGATAAGCCGATGTATTCTCCGAGCTCGGCGTTCGTGAGCTTCAGCTGCAGCACGATGGTTCCGTGCTCACTGCCGATGCCGTGCGTGGTGCTGAGCCGGATCAGCGTGGATGCAAGCGCGCCGTTTTTCCCGTACAGCAGCAGATCCCGGAATTTCGACTGCTCCTTTAACGTGTTGCTTCCCATCCACTGCATCATTTTCAAAGAAAAGGTGCCGGATTCTTTAATCAGCGCTTCGACTTCCGTTTTTTTAATAACACCGGCCATACTGTCGGCAGTAACTTTAGCGGAAAAGTCATGGCTTACTGCCTGAAGGCTTCCGTATTCGCCTGCCAAGTCTCCGCTGCCGAGCAGCGTAATGGTCAGTTCCTTTCCGTCGCTCGTGCTTTTTTGAATTTTCACGGTTCCGCTGTAGAGAAAATAGAAATAATCAGAAGGGTCTCCTTCTGAATACAGGTACGTGCCGGCCCGTTTATACGACAACTGCGTGCGCGCCTGAAAACGGTCAAACTCTTCAGGAGAAAGCATACTTGCAAAAGATCCGCTCGGTTTCTCGTGCGCTGGAAGACTTTGAAGGGGCCTGCTCATTATTTCCATCTCCTTCGATAGTATTACTTTGATACTATCAAAGGCCATTTTTAAAAAATATAAGGGAAAACCCTTAATTATTTTTTCCTGCATTTTTTACACTTCATGGTTAATCCTTTAGGCAGGAGTTCCCGAAGCGTCTTATCCTATGAACTTCTAACCTTGCGTAAGAAGGTGACAGTATGACTTCCATCGTTTTAGTAAGCAGACGTCCGATTTACCGCAAAGCGTTAAGAGCACTGCTGGACGAAGCCCCTGATTGTACCGTCATCAAGGAGGCAGCTGACTGGCCTTCTGCAGAGGCTTTTCCGTCCGGCAGTCCGCGGACTGTCTGTGTCGTCGATGCAGGGACGCTATCACCTGCGCCGGCCATTGCCAGCCGCCCCCTGCTTCCAGCCGTATTTTTAGTCTCCGGGGAGGAAACGCCTGCTTTCCTGCAGCAGGTATATGAACGAGCGTCCACCGGGTGCCTTTTGCACACCGATCCCCTTGACGATTTATACGGAGCTATCCGGGCCGCCGCCCGGCGCACGCACTACGCCTCTGCTTCCTTCCAGGCCTTAATGCAGGCCCAAAGCGTGCCGCCTGCCGTCCGAAACCCGAGGCGGCTCTCCCCACGGGAATGGGAGGTGCTCTACTATATAACGCTTGGCTACGCCAATAAAGAAATTGCCGATACGCTCGTGATCAGCGTTAAAACCGTCGAAGCCCACCGCACCAATCTGATGGAAAAGCTCGCGATGAAAACCCGGAAGGAGCTGGTGGAGTACGCCTATCAAACCGGTCTGATCCATTCCAAATAATAATGCTACTGTTCCCTATGCTCGAGCGGCTGCCGTACCACCAGCACGTCACAGATCGCCCGGTGTGCGATTCCTTCTGCCACACTTCCGAGCAGCAGCCGCTCCGTCCTGTTTGCTCCGGACGCGCCGCTTACGATCAGGTCAATTTCATGCTGCACGGCATATTCCTGCGGAATAATAAGCTTTGGCGCCCCGTACAGCAGAGACGTCGTTACATGAGCGACGCCGAGCCGCTCCGCCTGGGTTTTGTAATCCTCAAGCATTTTTCGGTCATCGTCTTCCATAAACTTCTGCACATCGGTATTAAGTACTGTAGAATACAGCAGATTTGAGTTATATACGTGCACAATAAACAATTCTGCCCCCGTCTGCAGCGCAAGCTGTACGCCTTTTTCAAACGCCAGTCCCGCTTCCTCTGAACCGTCCACGGCTATAAGGATCTTTTTATAGCCGCCTGCGCTTTCCTTCCGGACGATGAGCACGTCCTCCCTGGCTCGGCGGAGAATGCCGCTCGACACGCTCCCCATCACTAATTTTTCCACGGTGCCCATCCCTGAAGCCCCGGTAACGAGCAGGTCAGCCGCAAACTCTGGAGCAAGCTCCTTCGCCACCGTCGACTTGGGGGCGCCGGAGCGAAGCACTGTCTCCACCTTCGTCACTCCCCCGCTTTCGGCTTCGGATGTAAACTGCTGCAGCATCGCCTCGTTCGTTTTTTTCGTTTCCTCCCAGGCGGACGGCACATAATACTGAAAAGCGCTGAAATCCCGTTCGTTCACCACATGCGCAAAAACAAGCGTTGCCTCAAATTTACTGGCAAACAAAATGGCCGTCCGCGCCGCCCGCTTTGCTTCTTCTGACCGGTCCACTGCAGCAAGAATTGTTTTATACATATCGCATCTCCTCTGTATGTTTTATTTTCTGTTGTGTTTTCAGCTTTCAGGATGGCGGCAGACCCGCTTCCGAAAAATAATACGTTACCATGCCGCCCCGGTACGTCCGCTGTACCGTTTCAAACGGAGGCACCCGTTCAATTCCGACAATTTTAAACGTCCGGTCTCCCACCGTGACAGCGTCCGCAAGTTCGAGTTCGATATTTAAAAGATCCACCCGGGCACACTGTCGAACGTTTTCCCTCGTACCGATGTAGAGCACTTCCTCCCGCCGGTCAGGCTCGTCAAAAATGTATACAAACCGTATATACTCTTCTTCTCGCGCTTCTGCCGTGCTTTTCCCGGCATATCCGTAGTGGTGCTTCTGCATATTCAAGCAGTCCCCCTTTATTACTTGTGCGCTTCTTCGCAAACGTTCTCATTTTTGCCGTCAGTGCCTACATGACCCGAAAGGTCCAGGTGCCGGAGCGCCTCTGTTTTACGTTCGCGTCCCCTGCCGGGAGGGCTGCTTTTGTCGTTAAGTAATAGTATTTCCGGAATACATGCAGTGTCCATTCCTCCAGAGTAAACGCCGTCTCTCCTTCTTCCGGTATCCTGCTGATGAAAGAAAGCCCGTAAAAGTACCGTTTCATTTGCGCCGAGGCCTGCAGCGACGGGGTGTCTAGTGCTATAAAGGCAGCGTGGTTCAGCGTCCCCGGAAGCGCATGCTCTGTCATTAACGAGTATTCCTGCCATTCATACGTATGAAAGTAGTACACGTAAAAGGGCATCAGGCAGGCGATTTCCGGATTGTCTTCCGCTTTACTGTTTAATTCCGGCAAGGTTTGCGGAATCGCCTGGCCGCATTCGTTCAACATTTCCTTCCAGACAATCTGCTTTAATCCATCCATCATACCGAAACTCCTTTGTGCTGTATTTTCGCAGCCCCCTTCAGGCTGTAATAGTTTTCACTTTTAACTGCTTATGGAGACAGTATAAATAGAAAAGTCCCAGTTGGATGTGAGGTTCCTCACACGTCCGGAGGAAAAAATACGGTAAACTATAGATACACCACCAAAAGCCAGAAAGGATTGATTGCCATGACGCTGCACTATGAACGCATCCTCGTCGCTCTCGACGGTTCGGATGAAGCCGAATACGCGCTTCAAAAAGGGATTGAAACCGCACTCACTTATGGAAGTGCGCTTGCTTTCTGCTATATTATCGATTATCACAATATCCGCGAGCTCCGCCAGGAGTCTCCGGATCTTTTAAGCGCGTCCGAGCACATTGGTACCGACATTTTGAATCGGGCCAAAAAAAATGCTGAAGACCAGGGCGTAAAAAAAGTGCTGACGTTTATGAAGGAAGGGCCTCCCAAAGCATTAATTCCCGGCGAAATTGCCCATGAATTTGGAGCCGATCTGATCCTGTCCGGGGGCTCCGGGGCCGGTACGTTTGAAAAAAGAATTTTTGGAAGCGTTGCCGCAAGCATCGTCCGCCACGCCTCCTGTGATGTCTGGATTGTCAAAAACGAAGAGCCGCCAAAGCCGTACAGCTCTGTTTTAATCGCTGTCGACGGCTCCGAGGTTTCCACGAGCGCTTTGTATGCCGGCCTTGACATTGCCAAACGGGAGAAAAGCCGGGTACATGTCGTATATGTGCTTAATACACCGTTTATTTCCTCGGCCGAATACCATACCGAGGATATTATCCAGATGTACAGGGAACGCGGAAAGGAACTGCTTGAGGAATACCGGAATTTGAGCGCCGCAGAAGATATATCGGCCATTGATTTTTCCGTCGAATACGGAGCACCGAAAGTAGTGATTCCGACCGAGGCAGCCAAAAAATTCGAAACGGATCTGATTGTGGCCGGCTCCTCCGGTATGGGACGCGCCGAGCGCCTCTTTCTCGGCAGCGTGTCGGAGGGAATTGTACGGCGGGCCGCCTGCGACGTGTTGATTATCCGAAACGACTATCTCCCGAAATAACATTGATGCCGGACCCTGCGCTGCAGAAGCGCAGGGTTCTTTTTGTTTACTTTTGGCCTCACGGAAAAATATCATTAAAATGTATACTTTTTATTGTAGTTATATTCAGTTGCTGACAGACGACGAGAAACACTGCCGGATTGGTTATTTTCTTTTCACATGCTTTCTTGTACACTGTTAATAACTCTAATAACCACTACTTTTTACATAGATTACGTCCATCTATTTCCTATCTATGTGCTAACCAATTATGCATCGGGGTGATTCTATTGAAAAAACCAGTCAGGCTTTTGTCCTCCACCCTGGCACTCACGCTCTTTCTGACTGCATGCAGTGAAGAGCCCGGCCAGGAAAGCGGCGGTGACGCCGCGGAAGAACAGACGAGCGACCAAGCATCAGAAGAAGAAAGCGCCACGGACTCGGAAGAGCAGACAGAAGAACATAACGAAAGCACTGAAGACGAGGAATCTTCCGACAGTGAAAACGACGAAACGAGGGAAGAACAGCAGGAAGACACTTCGAGTGAGGAAGATGCCAGCGACAGCGAAGAAGCGTCTACCGGGAATTCCTCTGACGACAGCGACACTGCGTCAGAGGAAGACAGCGGCAGCACCGGGGAAAAAGCATCGGCAGACACGTCGTCCGATTCTGACTCCGATGCCGACGACACCAACGCGACAGTAACCAACGTTGTCGACGGCGATACAATCGATGTGGACTACGAAGGCGGCGAGGAGCGCATCCGCCTCATTCTCGTCGACACCCCGGAGACCAAGCACCCGCAGATGGGCGTGCAGCCGTTCGGCCCGGAGGCTACAGAATTCACGACAAGTGAGCTGGACGGCGAAGACGTACGGCTCGAACTCGGCGTCGAAGAACGGGACTATTACGACCGGCTGCTTGCCTACGTGTTCGTTGATGGGGAAAACTTCAACCAGCAGCTGATTGAGGAAGGCCTCGCCCGGGTATCCGTCTATCCGCCGAACACAGAGTATCTCGATGAATTTGAAGCCGCGGAGGAAGAAGCCCGGTCGGCCGGCATCGGCATCTGGTCGCTGGAGGATTATGTGACCGACGACGGCTACGTGGAGCAGGACGAGGAACCGGAGGAGTCCTCCGGGGATTCCGGTTCTTCGGAAGACTCTGACTCTTCCGACAGCGAAGACTCCTCTGATGACGTGTATTATGAAAACTGCGACGCTGCCCGCGAAGCCGGAGCTGACCCGGTCCGAGAAGGCGACCCGGGCTACGGCGGCCACCTCGACCGTGACGGGGACGGCGTCGGCTGCGAAACGTAAACAGAATAAAAATAAAAGCAGGCCCTGGCAGTGTACGCCGGGCCTGCTTTCTATTCATGGGAGCGTAATGCCCTTATCCCTGCGGCACCACTTCCACATAATTTTCATGCGTCGTAATATACGTGCCGGAAAGGAGCTCAAACAGATCCGAGCGTTCCTCCATCGGCACGCGGCGCTCAATCGTAAACGCCTGTCCCTCAGTGACTTTACCCGCAACGGCTTCGCTGTCCCAGGAGGGTTCGCTGCGGTAATTCACCTGGCTTGCGATCACCCGGAGCAGATCTCCCTTTCCGCCTATATTAGTGAGCGGATCTGCTGTACTGTCGATGACACGCCGTGCCCCGACGTAGCGGGTCTGCCAGTAGTCGCGCGTCGAATCGGCGAACGCCACCCCGGTGGATGCCTGTGCGCCTAAAAACGTCTCTTTGTCCACGTAGAAGCCGACATGGGTCACTTCGTTATGGTTCAGATCCTCCGAGCGGGTGTCCTTCCAGAACAGCAGATCGCCGGTGCGGAGATCTTCCTCCGCAACCTCTGTCCCTGTTTCCGATTGACTGGCTGCAGTCCGCGGAATAATCTCGCCGGTTACATACTCAATCACGTAGCGGACAAAGCCGCTGCAGTCAAAGGTGTCCGTGCCGTCGCCGCCGAATTCATACGGCGTGCCGAGATGATCCTCCCCGTACGTAATCAGCTGGTGCCCCAATGTTTGTGCCAATGCTCATCATCCTTTCCTGAAGCGAATAGGTGCCGGCTTTTTGCCGTCCTACACAGTAAAGGAACCTGAACGTTCTTTTTTACAACCACCGGCCGAAATTTTTTTAATCAATTGTCAAAAACCATAAAAAAAGCATCCGCCCGCAGGCAGATGCTCGCTGTTAAATGAAGTTGACGCTGACGCTTGTTACTTTTTTGCATTCCACTTCGGTGTTGAACCATTCGCTGAATGCTTCGGACATTTTCAGATCCTGCTTTTTGCCTTTTTTAAGCTTTTCAATAATTTCATCCACGCTCGGGGTCTCGTTGGACTTCGGCACGATCAGCCGGTCCCCGTCTTCGATGAAAAAGATAATAGATGTGTACATAACGATCCCTCCCAAATTTAAAGCACCGCCATCTATTTTACATATAATCGGGGAAAACGACCACCAATTAAGAAAAAATTGTATTGCCGCGGTCAGATCTGTCCGGCCCGGTGCCGGTCCCAGCAGTATGCGAACACCTCCTCCGCCTCCCACAGGTCGCTTTCATGATGCCATCCCGAGCGGACCGGCGTAAATTTAGCGTAGTACCATTCCGGTCCCTTATGATGATTTTGAAGCATTACCACTCCCCACTGCTGCCTCGCTTCGCTGAACACCCGCGTGCCTGGTTCGTAATTCAAAGTAACCGCCCCTTTGCATTCTTATTTTCAGCTGCATGTTCAAAAGGCAGTCTGCAGTCGTATTTGACAACCCCCTCCTCTATTTTCCTGTGGTACAATGGGCTTAACAAAATACGGGAGGCGGGACACGATGGCTTCCATGATTGCCGCTTTGATTGTCATTTACCTCGGCTGGACAGCGTACGCGAAAATGAAAAAGGCCAAGCAGGACTGACCCCGTTGAAGGAAACGGGGTTTTTAGGGACGGCGATTGAAGTGGCATCAATCAGCCGGCCCATTCTTTCCAGGGGGGATGCTTCGTGGGCGTTTTTCTGATTAGTGTCGATTTAATCAACAACACCAAAACCAGCAACTATGACGATCTGCTTGATTTAATTACGCACTTATCCGCACACGACAAAGCAAGACAGGTTACCCGGAACGTCATCGTGTTTGAAAGCTTATGGGAAACAGCAGAAATCAGACAGGCAGCGGATGCTTTTTTAAGGGGCTTAAAAATCAGCGGCGAAATTTCTAAATACCATTTTGTTTTAAGCAAAGTCAGTGAACTCGAATTCAAATCGAAAGAAGCGAATTTCTTAAAAAGGATTAAACAGACAAATCGCGTATAGTTTCATTGGTACAGGCAATGTATCCAGGGGGGAGTTTCATGCAGAAAAAAAGGAAATGGCGGCGTTTGCCCGGGTTCCGGTCAGGCACCAGGTGGAAGCTTGTGACAGCGTCACTTGTTTACACCCTGGTGCTTATCGGCATCATCACTGCCGTATTTAGCGGGGGGCCGTCAAACAATACGGGAGAAAACCTCAGTGAAGAGGATGCTTCTACAGAGACCGAAGCAGCGGATGAAGTGACAGCATTAAAAAACTGCAGTGACTTCGAAGACGATCAACAGCTGTATGACTACTGGACAGAGAATGAATTCAGCTCTGAAAATGATCCGAGCAGTCTTGATGCGAATAATGACGGGGTGCCTTGCGCCGTTTTATCTGAAGGCATGAGCCATGAATTCACTGCTTATGAAAAGGAACAGACCGGCGAGGCTTCTGAAGCAGACATTCCCTCCTACACCCTGCACAAAGGTAAAAACACGACTTACGATAATGGCGTTTATTTAAATTATTATGTGATTCCGGACGTGGAACCCACCTCGATTGACGAAACGGATATTGATACCATCAGTGACGAAGTGATCATGAACGTAAAAGATAAAGAAGAATTTAACCTGCTGACAATCAGCTTTGTCGACGCAGAAGAAGCGATGGAATATGGCGGATACATTTACGGAAAAACGGATTACTTCCCTCACGGGGAAATCAATGCAGCAGAAGATTATGAAACCGGCGATTACAGCGACCACGAGATCAGCACCGTGTACGGATCCATTAACAATGCAGGACTGCCAAAGCAGGAGGAAAACTACCCTACTGAAAAACAGCTGGAGATGTACTTTTACTGGGCAGGTCCGGCGTACGAACAAAGCAGCGATTCGGAAAACAGCCCGGTGGAAACGACTGCTGACAAATTTGATGTCCCTAAAGAAAAGGTCGAACAGGCCATTCAAAAAGCGAGCCATCGTTAACAGCTCCACTTGGCAGCAGGCCTAGGACCTTTTTAAGATTTTTGACATTATTTCTATCCAACGACTCATTAGTGAATACCATTCATCCGTTAAAGTGCATGTGGGATGGATATTTCATCCCGCTCCTGAGACTGGCCCCGTGTTCCCCGCGGGGCTTTTTTTGTACAGCAGAATAGTCTCATTTCATGAAAAGGGACTATTGCCTCGTGATTTTTATATGAAAGCGCTTTAATATAAAGCATATACCACTTTCCCACACTAATCTCCCTGGTGGAAGGAAACGATGTAGTTTGCAAAGGTATATTCCCTCAGCTTGCCCTGTGTGCGCACAGGGTCTTTTTTTATTCCTATACAAAGAAGCACCTCGAACCGGAGTTACTTACTCCAGTAAATAGCTTTGAAAGGTGTAGGCGATGATTTTTTCCAAATCATTCTGCTCCAACTCTTTGCCGTCAGCTGCATTGATGTTCCATGTGCCCGTCTCTGTTAAATATAACGCTTCAAACGGCTTTTCCCCGCCCGCAATTTCCTTGTTATGTCTGTTCGTCTGGAAAACAGCCCTCGCGTTGAATTCATCGGTCTGCTCCCTGTCAAATTTAACGTGAAGATTGGTCTGCTCCTGCGTGGCACTGGTTTTATCCCCGTTCCCATATTCATAAGTTACAGACGCCCCGCCGTCCGCCTTTGTTTTATTCACTGGCACGTCGTGATCGTTTTCCAGCGTATCACTTGAACGATCCAGCCCAATTTCGAGTTCCTCTATTTTTGCAGTTGTTTCTTTCTCATTCATTTAAATCCCTCCCACTGCTATTTGTGGTCCCTATAGCCTTTAATCGTCAGGGGGAAACCTTTTATGTTTTTAATTTTGCTTAAAGGTGTGAAATTCATGTCAAAAGCCTAATTTACTCATTGTTACTGGCCGACCGGGTTCTGGGAAAACGACACTTTCAGGGAGCTTGGCAACTGGATCTTTATGCCAGTAATCAGCCGGGATCAGATTAATGGAGGTGCATTTTTTCTTTGGACACATAAAAAAGCGCTCCTGGTAGAGCGCCAACACGTTGAATTATCATAGTGACTTATATCTTTACAAACCCTGGTAAATGAACCTCTTCGTCTATAACTGGTATCACAGCCAATGACATTTCTTCTTTTGTGAGCAGGACTGAATTACCGTTAAAACTCGTGACCTTATATTCCTTTCCACTGTCCCTATCGCGATACGTGTCTCCTACTTGAATCGTTTTTGTCATTTCAATCCCCCTTGAATAGTAGTATCACTCCATAATCTTCGCCAATTCCAGAGGATTTCCTTCTACTTTCTTACATTAATTCATAAAAAAGGACGAACTTACCTCATTCTCCGGAGTTTCTTATGACTATCTTTTTTCCCTCTAAGATAGTAAAATTTAACCATAGAAGTTGAACATTTCAAATCATTACCGCCCTCCATAAATAAGGAAATATCAAAAAAACCGGGGTGAATAATAGTGGCTCGATACGCAGCGATAGATACGGCCTTGGCACCTTATGGCAGGGTCGCATCAAAAGCATTGGGAAAAGAAGCGAAACTGCTTTCAAAAGAGCTGGACAGGAAGGAAACATTAATTGCTTTATGTACATCTGCTAAAATGACGGATGATTTAAAGCTTCTCGCTTTGACAGACATGAGGTTTATCTATGTAATTTCGTCGGGATTGAAAAAATCCAAAATAATTAATTACTCTTCCTCTAGGGAAATATTTTCAGGCATACGCACAGACTCGAAAAAGATTATATTTGAATTCAACCATGATGCAGAAAGGGTTCAACTATCCTTTCCAAATAATAAGTTAAATTTTCAATCTATTCAGACTATAGCTCAAAAAACGAGAACGGAGATCGAAGAAATTCAACTTCACTCCCCTCCTTCGAGCACTCTCGAAGGAAAAATCTCTAAAAAGGTTTCACTGGAATTCGTAAACGGTCATAAAGAAGTCGGCCTTAAATATAAAACTGCTGAATTGATTCAGCTGGAAAGCGGGGACGTTTATTTTAAAGAAACGGGAAATACCAGTACCCTTTTTGAATTGTACGATTATGACCGCACCCAGAACATCAAAAGAAGCACCTATCACGCGCTGGAAAATGCAAACCTGAGTAAATTTCTAGAAGGAAATCAGAGAGCAATGGCTATGGCCACCGGCTCCACTTCAGGAAAGGATTTGTCTACGGCTGTGCTTTTTCTTATCAGTAAAGAAAATAATACTAAACACGCGGTCATTGCCAAATGTAACCGCAAAAAATTCAGTAAACTGTCCGAATTTCAGACGGGTTCTTACCTGAAATTCGGACATAAAAAATTGGCGGCGCCAGCTTTTGATAAATATGCCGAGGTCGAGCGTCTCCAAAGTTTAAAAGAAAAAGGTATCCTTTCTGAAAAGGAATTCGAGGCCGAGAAAGCAAAATTATTGAAGTAATCCAGGAGGCTCAGTAATAAGCGAAAGGCATGGATGATATCAACAAATCCCGGGGCTCCGTATGCGCCCGGTTATGGATTTATCCTTCTAGCACAGGTTGTGAATAGTCCTCAAATATATCTGAATGTAGAAGCCCTGACAAATTTCTCAGGGCTTTTTTTTGCCCTGCAAGCAGTTGCCCTAAATACAGCAACCCACGCAAAAAGCATGAAAATCTAAACAGTAGTATTATAAATGAAACGAATGCTTTTATATTTAGCACAGGCTGGAGGGGTTCGATGCAAAAGAATACTATCTTACTCGCACTGGGAGTTTCTTTCGGCATTTTTTCAGCGGGCTGTAGCTTGGGGGAGAATGCTTCCCCGGACGATGAGGAAAACAACGAGCAGGCAACCTCTGAACCACAACAAAATAATAACGCTGAAAATACGGAGGAGAGTTCTTCACAGGAGGAATCAGTTGCCCAGCCGTCCGAAGAAATCGATTTTGAGGAGAATTTAAAGAACGCGGCTGAACCATATTATGAAGGTATGCATGAAGGCGCCCCTATCGTTGTAGAGGGAGAGATCACTCATGAATATTCAGCCCATGAGAACCTTAATCCCTATGAAGAACGTGTTTACAGAATACATGCACCTTCAGAGGATAAAGATACTTATTTAGTCACTGCCCCCGAGGATAGTTATTTAAAGGTTGGTTTAACCATAGCTTTGTATGGCGGCTTCGATGGGTTTGCACCAAACACGGAAGTACCGCTCGTTTTAGGAGACATTGCAGAGGATAGCGACATTGAGGTTGAGAACGAGCCGGAAGAGGATGTTCAACTCGAAACTTCAGATTAAACGAATGCGAATTTAAGCGAAAACAAGAACTCCCTGCAGCCGTAATGACTGCAGGGAGTTCTTCATTTTAACGCATGCATGCGGCAATTTCCCCTACCCAAAACGTTCTTCACCCGCCATCGATAAATAAGTTTGATGACTATAGCTATGATTAGAGGAAGCGCAAAGAACGATACAGCTCTCCAATCGATAGAACCGGATATAAAACTTAAGCTGAACATGATTACAAAGATTACCAGAAAAATATATATCATGTTGGTGATAATCCTGTTAATGCGCACCAGCCTTTGTGTCTTCTCCCCGGAATGCTGCTGAAAATGCGGAGCTATGAACAATCCGATCGTAATTCCTGCGATAGTCTGACCCGCCACAAACGTTTCATCCAGCTCCCCGTCGAATATGTAACCCATCATAATACTAATAACGAAAAACGTGCCGCCGTAAATTGCCGTGAGCTTGAGTCTTCTTTTCATGAAACCACCCCATTATTTATTAATCTATCCCCTAATTATTGGATGGTCTAACTCGATTTTATGTTTAATAACTATCATCTCTCGAACCATAATTTCACCCTTCCACCACCAGTTTTTGCTTTTCAAAATTCCGTTCTGCTTCTTTAAAGCGTTCCAAATTCCGCTGCACCCGCTCCTTTCGCAGCTGCTCTTCCACTTCGTTCAGCTTTCTTCCCTGCATCACTATCGCACACGCTGGCACCATTTAATACACTCCTTTGAGTCGGTAGTTTAAGTCATTCTTCGGGCCGGTGATCGTCACCAGGAAGGATTTGCACATCTGCACGATTCGGGACGCCAGCGCGTCATCAACATCAACGAGCTCTTCCATAATCAGCTCCGTGGAAACGAGAATCGGCAGGTGATTCAGATACCGGTGATTAATCACTGCGTACATCTGCTCGATCTGCCAGGCGGTTGCCCGCGGAATGCGCTGGTACCCGTCTTTCGTCCACTGCTTCACCGGCTTGAACAAATCATCGATAAACAGCACA
The DNA here is from genome assembly GCF_900106595.1 of Marinococcus luteus. Taxonomy (GTDB): domain Bacteria; phylum Bacillota; class Bacilli; order Bacillales; family Marinococcaceae; genus Marinococcus; species Marinococcus luteus. The sequence continues at coordinate 487,750 of NZ_FNNC01000001.1, read as the reverse complement.
TCCGCCTTTTTCATGCGCTTCATTTTTCGCTCCAGGAGAGTAAAGTCGTCCCGCAGGTCGTTGAACCCTTCAACATAAGGGAAATACTGCACGGATACGCTTTGCTGCCCGTTTTCGTCCTGAATCTTTTTGCGCTGCATCAGATTGTTGCTTAGCGCCGTCAGAATATGCGTTTTACCGCAGCCCGGAACGCCCATGATCAGCATGCTGTTTTCCCGCTGCTTCCGGAGATCCTGGTAATTGCTGTAGTAGGCGAGCGCGGCTTTTTTCATACTGGCTACCTGCGGGTCCACGTTGTCGGTCTGAAACTGCCCGAAGGTGACGTTGCGGAAGCTTTCGGTAATTTCACTGAATTGGAGTAACCGCTGCGTCCGGCGCTCGCGAATACATGGGCAGATGACCCATTTCTCCACCCCCTCCACGTTTTCCAGCCAGCCGGTCCGATCTTTACATATGGAGCATTGGTGCTCAGTTTCCCGCCCGGAACCATCCGCGGCCGAGAGTGGAATGCTTTTCATTTCCACTGATTTCTTTTCGAGACTGGCGAGTACTTCCTGAATGCCTCTGGCTGTTCCGTCCATATCGACGTGCCTCCTTCTGCTGTTTTTTCGTTTCTTCGTATTTCTCCACATCGGCAAGCGTGCGACAACTGAACCGATGCCAATCATTCAGGATCCGCTCAGCGTATTTCAGGCTGCGGCCATCCTGAAGAATGGTAATCTCCAAGGCCCGCAGCACAATCTCCGGGGAAAGAGCCTCGCACCAATTCTCCAGCCGTTCCCGGTGATAGGCTGTCATCGTCCCGTCAAAGTTTTCGTCATAAAACTGAACAACGCTTCCGATAGCGCGGGGACTACTGTTTAATTCATCTGTCGAATTCAACTGCAAATCATCTGTTATGGAATCCGACACGTTGTCCGAATCCGGGTTAGTGACAGGTTGTTCGGATGGATTTGCACATTTTGTCATAATGGAAGCGAGCATTTTGTCGTAATCCAGCGCATAGTGAAGCGTCGGCGCTCCGTTCGCTTTTTTCAGCTTGGTGGCCACCAGTTCTTTGTTGATCAGCTTATCGATCGACCCCTTAATTTTCCGCCGGGTTAAGCCTGTTTCCGCCTCCCATTCACCGTAGCTTTTATAAAAGAAGCCATCAGTGCGCTTGGTCTTGTCGGCATAAAACACCAGCTGGTTTAAAACCAGCGCCGTATTCAAGTCTCCGTCCAAAAATTCGATAAAGATACGCGGCACCGTGATTATGTGATCCTGTCCGCTCATTTTCTTAATAATGTCCCGCAGTTCCTGATACTTGCTCATGCTTTTCACCTCGATATAGATTTCAAAAAAAGAAGCCGAATCTATTTTTCGTCTTCCCCATCTTGTACATTGCCCATAATTATCTTTTCGGATGATTAAAATTAATGTATGTAAGGCGAATTTTTTCGCGTTGATGAACTGATTTAACCAAGCCTACAATTGGACACAAAAAAACCCGCTACTCGGTATTGTAGCGGGCACTTCCTTCCTTCTTCCACATCATATCGATGATGGGCAATTCACTTAGGCGGGTAATAATATATTCTTTTTGGCGGTACGTTTGAATGCTGTGAAATAGTTCCTCTTCGGTTTCAAACGAATAAATTTCTTCTCCGTAATACGCATTAATAATTTCCTTGTACGCTCCGATGAGAATTTCATTGGCTTTTCCGCGTTTAGTGTAAGCAAAGTTACTCATTTTATCACCTTCTGCTTACACATTACCATAGTATACTAATTTTTTATAATTATATTTATTTTACAACGTTTGGCTGCTCCAATTGCTCCTGCAATTCCTCAATGCGTTCGGTAAATTCGTCGTGCGGAACCTCGCCCTTATCGTACTCTTCCTCCAGAGCCAGTTTCTCCGTAATCAAGTGTGCTTTATTCATTTTTTATCATCCCTTATTTTTTTATGTCTTCCTCTCTACCTCTTTATACTGGGAAAGCAAACTTCTCAATTCAATTTCGGTATGAAAGTCATATAAAAATTAGAAGCTTCCTTTTTATATGACTTTAAAAAATGATTTAATTTCTTTTGCGAACCGCTGAAATCAATTAACTGCTAACGGAAGGAAAAGAAAAATATACTAAAAACTAGCTAGTATTAGATATTTGCTGCTGAGGCTTTAATAAATAGATATTTTTTCAAGGTACACCTAGCGAAAAATACAATCCGATAAAGATAATAAATTCATCTAAAAATTTGAATTGAAATCAAGGACTTATGACGCAGAAAAAAAGTTGTAGGCACAAATGTTTGGTGTTAAAATGAAATGGATTCAATAAATTACATATATAGGAGGGATATTCCATGAAAAAGTATTTGCTGGCTACGGGGATAGCGTCACTCACACTAGTCGCCACCGCTTGTGGTAGTGAAGAAAGTTCTGACGACGGAGAAGAGAGTAGTTCTTCTGAGGAGTCCAGCGAGGGAGAACCATCTGGAGAAGAATCTTCTGATGAAAGCAACAATGAAGAGTCAGACGACAATAGCGATTCTTCTGATACCGAAGAAGCCTCTGCCGGAGATGTTGAAAATCAAGAAGGTGATACAGTAGAAAATGAAGCAGGCACCTTTGAAGTAGTTAAACGGGTAGATGACGCAGCTAGTGTTGAAACCGGGCCCATTAACCTGGACATTGACGAAGCAAAAGTTATCCAAGGTGAATTAAATAGTGAGTATCAAGAAATTTTAGAACGCGAGAGCGCCGAAATTTCATATATTCAATTTGATTTGACCGCTGAAAATACAGAAGAAGCGCCTGTGGATTTCTACGCCACTGAAGGGACTATTACAACAAATACAGGCGAGCAGTTAGAATCAGATATGTTCTTTGGGGAGCCGATCGATGGAATGTTTTTAGACGCTGTAACCCAAACAGGTAATAGCATTTATATCTTGGAAAATTCTACTGCTGAAGAAATTGAATCCGCTACATTGCGTATTGGAGCTCCCGTCAATGAAGATTTTGAAGATGTCGGCGAGAGTGTTGAAGAAGAAATTGATTTCACTGGAGGTAACTAATGCGTTTAATACTAGGTATTCTATCCATTATTTTGTCGATCATTGTCTTTTTTCAATCGCTAGTCGCTATGCTCGGTGATGCTCTAGAAAACGTCGGCGGCGTTGGTGGTTTTGCTGGTGTATTGGTCTCGATTGCAATGCTTGTTGCCGGTATTGTCGCATTAGCCGGCGGGAAAAGTCGAGGTACTCATATGACAGCCGCTATCTTCTGGTTGTTAGCAGGATTGTTCGGCTTTATGCTTGCTGGCAACTATACCGATTTAAACATTTGGTCTACTATCTGTATTATTTTTGCTGTCCTGCATTATGTTTTCGTCGTTCGCAAGCTCGGCAAAAACAAAGCAGTGACTGCTTAATCGTTTTGTCCTGCACTATGCAGGACTTTCGTTTTAATCAAAAAAGGATTGAATAAACATCCTTGTCTATAACATTGTTGCTAGTTAAAAAGATGCCTTCTATTGTCATAACAATATCAATTACATATTTTTCCTTATAAGCTTTTGCTTCTACTCCCAAAGAAAGGGTAGAAGTTTTTTTGTGGTGTTTGTTTTTATTCTTCTATAATCACTATTTTAGTACTACCGATATTAAACCGTATATCTATCTTTCCTTTATTTTCATTTAAAACTTCTTCATCAATTACATCATAATTAAGGCTTTTTAATCTTAATTTTTTTATTTCAAATCTGCCCTCTTTATTCCCTCCAACGTTAATTACTTTTTTCATCTTCTGAACTAGATAAACTTTCCATATCATAATCTTCTATAGAATTAAATTCTCCACTTAAAGTTTGATTTATTTTTCCCATTTCTTCATACGCAAAAGCTTCTGAAGAATCTTCAAAATAGCTTTTAGTTAGTTTAGATAGTTCTTCAATATTTTCATAGATACTAAAGTTTTTAATTCCTTTCAAAATCAGCTTATTATAAGTTAATTCGCCTATAAGTTCCGCAAAGTCATCATCGTCAAATATTCGATCAGAAAAATTATGATATATATAATACCAATCTAACTCCGGTTCGTAGTAATAAGCTATATCGGTAATAGACAAATTTGCTCTATTTATCACTTTTTCTATAAATACTTTTACTATTGAATCTGTATCTGTAGCAATATGAGTTAGCATGATCATCCCTCCTATATTTTATTTTAAGTTCTTTAAGACAATATTATGTAATTCATTAAATCTAGCCACTTTTTTACGGAGAGAATTAATATCTTTAGCCGAAATATCATCTTCTTCGTAATCAGCAATTTCCCTATACTTTTTTATAGCATTTAATGTTGAAGGTAAATCATTAACCCTTGCTCTCTCTTTAAAATTACTAAAAGCGTAATTATGCATTTTACTTTTATAATAATTTGTTAGCGCTACATGTGAACTTCCTCTTTCTTTATCATAACTGTATCCTAAATACTCTTGGTTCAAATGCAAAAACTTTTGATATACATGATAATAAAACCTATTACAGCTGGCATTGTACAATCCTTCACTTTCTAACAATTCGGCGGCTTTGAGATTTTTTTCCACTTTTTCTTTTAGACTCATTTAATTACCTCAGTATAAATAAATTTTATTATTTAATTATATCTAATAAAAACTTCCCGTACAAATCTAATAAGTCATCTACGATTTAATATTTTTGTTTACTCACCCGGAAGTTTGCCAGTATACGGGTTTCGATATCAAAAGTGTAAGACTTTCATTTACTTCACGCTATTTTCCTGTAGAAACTCTTTTTGCTTTTTACCTTTTCCAAATAAATAGTCGTTTTTGTAAGTTGCATATACTACAAAATCAGAGCCAACCGAGCTAGCAATCGCATCGGTGATGTCTCGCAGAGACTCAACTTGAAAAAGTTTCTACTTTAATTTGACCGCAGCAAAAAAGACCACCATGGCTAGTCGAATGATGTTGGCTTTGTCGATTTCTTTAATTATAATCTTAATCGAACAGCTTTTGGGATTTTGCTCTCGAGATTGAATGCGCTATTTCATTCAATCTGCAGCGTCTTGTTTTCAGTCCGGGATCTGCATGAGGACAATTCGGGGTTCTCTTTTTTTGGTTAGTCTTCTCCACTCGTGGTTTCGATAATACTTATTCAAATTTCATTCAAAATATATCGTACAGAGAAGGCTTAAGAAGCTTTCTCTGTTTTTTTAGCCTTTTATCCTCGCAAAGCTTATGAGTTTATTTCGCCTGAAGGAGCAAAATGCTTCGGCGAAGAGATACTTACAAAAGTCTGCTTGATTATGTACTTTTCAGATGCATAAAAACTCCTAAATCACTTTTGTATTATTTAAGATATTTTCAATCGTATTAATTCCATCTATTCCAAACAAGATCACGTCTGTGAAATTTGTGTTAGAACTGAGCTTTTATAGTACGATAGACGATAAAATAAATGATAACGATTGATTCACTTAGTTTATACGGACGCTGGAAGCCCGTGCACAACGAATCGGCCGGAGGAATCTAAAAAAGCCCTGTGTGAGCTACTTAAAACTCATACAGAGCTATTTCGTAAAATGATTATATACGGGCGTTGATTGTACCGATGTCAGTTTAGATTGAAACGCATAGGCTGCCTGCAGAACTTGCTCGTCCATGCCAGTTTTCCCAACCAGCATCATTCCCACTGGAAGGCTGTTTGATGTCCCACACGGTACGTTCATCGCTGGATGGCCTGTAATATTGAATGGCGCTGTATTCTGTATCATACCTAGCGCTTTGCCGATCACTTCTTCACGAGCAGCGTCTGCGGGAGGAATTTCCGTCGCTTTCATAAGAGTTGTCGGCATAACAAGAATGTCGAAATCTTCAAAAGCTTTGTCATAGGCCGCTTTCAACGTACGAGCGAGATTTTGTGCCTTCGCATAATACTTCCCTTTGTACTGAGTCCGCATGTACTCACCAAGAAGCATAATCATCTTAACCGTTTCATAATACTCATCCGCCCTTGTTTTCTTTGACTTTCCATAGTAATCAAGCAAATACGTACTGTAATGACCCTTCCAGTTTTTAACCATTCCATTTTCATTTATCGTCATGGACGTCAAATCTTCAATACCAATGCCATTCCAGATATAAATTCCATCTAAGTGCATTGGAATAGATACTTCTTCAACAGTTACTCCAAATTCTTTCAGTGATTCGGCCGTCTCTCTCACTTTTCGACTGACATCCTCTTCAGAAATGTCCCATTCAAATCCTTCACTGACTACACCTATTTTTAACGACACTTCATCTTTAAAGACATCGCTGTAATTTTTCTTTTCCAGTCCGGTTTATCTTGGGTCCAGTCCGTCCTCCCCAGCAAGTACATCGAGCAGCAGAGCGACATCTTCAACACTACTAGCCATAGGCCCAGTATGATCTAACGTTTGTTCAATCGGTATAATGCCAGTATACGGTACCAGTCCATGAGTGGGCTTCAATCCATAAATACCACACCAGGAGCTCGGCATTCTAATTGAACCTCCTTGATCTCCACCGATGGCCATATCTACTTCTCCAGAAGCAACAAGCGCAGCGGAACCACTTGAAGATCCACCGGTAGATCGATTCTCATCGTGTGGATTTAATACGGGGCCTGTTGCAGAGGTATGACTGCCACCCGACAGGCAAAAATCTTCGCAGACCGCTTTTCCCGCAATCGTACCCCCGGATTCCAATATTCCGGTTACGATCGTGGCATCTTCATTTGGGACATATCCTTCTAACAATGCGGATCCGTTCATCATCGGGACCCCTGCCAAACTGACATTGTCTTTGAGAACGACTCTCTTTCCTGCAAGCGGTCCTTCTTTTTCGCCCGTTACCTCTGATTTCCAATACCATGCATTATACTTGTTCTCTTCATCGGAAGGTCGGTAGCCAGGTTTTCGTGGATATTTAACTGGGAGAGATGGTTCTGATAATTCATTAAGTCGCTCGTAGGAACCCAATGTGCCTTCTATCAGATCCTGATAAGCTACAATATCTGACTCCTCCAAGTTTAAATGATATTGGTTGGCAATTATTTTTAATTGTTCTGATGTCGGTTTTTTTACTTTCATGTTGTACCTCCCTGTGAATTTTTGATGAAAAGCATTAACTTTCCTTTTATATTCACAATTTTTGACAAGAACAACAATAAAAACGACAGATAATCTACCGTATTTTTTATTACCGTCATTTCCATCAAGCTCTGGTTTCAATACATATTCACCCGATAGATTGACTGCATCTTCCTTCTTCCATTTCTACACCAGTAACAGCACAAAGCTTGTGTTCCCTCTAGCCGAATAACCTGCTTGTCGTGCGCTCTCTTCCGCGTTGCCTGTGATGATGTACTCATCAGCAAACTTCTTCTGTTTGGGAGTCAATTGTCGCTTCGCCACTTTCCATCACCACCTTTCATGTTAAAATGGAATAGTTTTACAATATTATTATTTATAGGTGGTTTTTTATGAGTGATACTAGATTTCAAAACAGTCGGGTTGAAACTGCAATTGTTGATGAAGGCGGAAAACAATATTTGGTCTATAAGAAAGTAGTAGCGCGCAATGCTATTATGCTAATTGAAGATATTCAAAGCCGCGAACGCATAACTCCTTATGAAGTTAGGGATGAATTGTCTAATGATTTAGATATAGACGTGGATGCAAGAATCAAATTCTTGATTCAAAAATTAGAAGAGCGTGGTTAAGTTTATTATTTGTATTCTCTCTACAGGGACGAAGCCGCCGTAGCTGTTCGCTTCGAAGAATCCCTGTAGACAAAACAAAGCACCCGCTTAATGAGCGAGTGCTTTAGTTATTGTACTAGTACATTAAATTATAATTCTGAACTAATTCTTTCTATTGCTTCACGAGCTTTTGGCACATGTGCTTCATTTGTATCTGTGTATGCATCTAAATCTAAAGTAAAATTATCGTAAATCAAACTTCCAGCAAATTTAGAGTCTGTATCTGAGGTAAAAAATGACTCTCTTAATTTTGAATATATACTTCTTGTGTAAAAATTACGTTTGAAATCTTGATTTTCTTCCGACCAACAAACAATTACTTTCTCAGGATAAATAAAGTAAATTTCTGCCTCAGTTGCTTCTCCTGTAAATATATACTTTGGATAGAAAGTATAATCATTTGGAAAGTTCTTTTCTTCTTTAATAACATAATTAATAAATTTCAATTCGTTACTTTGCCCTGCTTTAACGCTTTGTTTTGTTTCAGTAGCAAACTCTTCAAATGTAAACACCATTTATTAATCCTCCTAATATTTTAATGCCTTACTTAATTTCTACACATATTAGAAGGTTTCCTGTTACATTCTTACATTTATTCAATAACTCATCCAATTTTTGCAATAACTCATTCACATCTTCTTCAGTAATCACAAGACACACCAGCCAGTTTATTTATTATATCGGCTGTTTTTCAATATGTTTACTGTTTGCTAAAAAGCACCCACCCGAAGGCAGATGCTTGGTTTGCTTATTGATTGTTCACTCTCTCGTGAATTTTACGATGTTTTTCATCTAACTTATTCTGATAAAGGTCGCTGTGCTCCATGATCGTCCGCTTCGCAGCATGCTTAAATTCTCTAAACTCTTCAAGCAACTCCTCTGTACTTTGTCTCAGCAGATCTTCTCGATTCAATTCATAAAACTTCAGCAACTCAAGATACGTGTTGTTCGCTATTGATAAAAAACTGGCGGCTACTGCATATTTATCATCAAATCGAGGACTCGCTGAAGTACTACCACCTAAAGCATCGTGCACGCTATGTGCGTCTTTACCTAATTCATCAACTAATTCTCTAATGTACTTATCTTGCTGTTCTGCTTCACTCATATAGAATACCTCCCTAAATTATGATGCTCTTCCAACTTCCACATCATTAGGGAGAAACCCTGCAAATTCCTTACATAAATTCATAAAAAAGGACGCTCGCAAGAGCGCCGGAGGGTTTTGTAGGTGTAGCGCACGGTCTAAAGATTGCCCTACCACCGCCAGTGTATCAATGGAATTTTTTCACTGCACGTTCTTCCAGTCTTTCCACTATTTTTGTGGATAACTATTTTCTATCGAAAAAAGAGTCAAAGTCTTTCTGTGCTTTCCGAAATACTACCTGCTGGACAATAGCAATGAGCAATATTGGAGCTGCAAGAACCATTCCCCACCATATGGAAAACTCGGCTTGAGGAATCAAATTAACCAACCACGCAAGCCCGACACCTAAAAACCCATTCATCACCGATATCATTAACGCCATAATTGCAAAGCTCCAATTCATTGTTTTCTCAAACATACATTTCGCCTCCCATTAATGTCATAGCACACTCTTCAATCAACTGATGAACACGCGACTTTCGCACGCCCATCACGACAGCTATCTCTTCATAATCATAAGCCTCCAGGCGAAGCATAAACGCCATGGCCTGACGATCATTCGTGATGCGGTGCCAGCGGTGCTCAATGTATCGTACGCCCCGTTCCATCTTGCTGATCTGGTAGTTGCGAAAATCCTGCTTTTCCACGTAATCGTAAACGGGGTCACTATGTCCGCCGCCCTGTGGTTTAGGCATCACCGCCCCTAATCCTCATTGCGAGATCAATTTTCCTTGCACTGCGTGCTGATATTTCCCCTGAAGGATGGCCACGCTCTTCTTGTTGGCTTTGTAGTATTGGATCCATTCCATCACTTGTGCTACCGATGGTGCTGCTTCTTTGTTTTTCTGTTCTTCGCCCCTAACTGCCGCCATCCAATCGCCCCTTTATTTTGCTCTCAGTGCCCCGCCTTTGATTCGTTTGTATGTTTGCTTGTGTATGCCCATCAACTCTTTGACTTCTCGTTCCATCAGCTGCTGCTTCTTTTCCCGCGGTTTCTTTTTCATAGATGCCTCCTAACAAAAAAAGAGGACACTGAACCACAGCGTTGTGCTGTCGTTCAGTGTCCTCCAGTGGGCTGGTAGAACTTATATATTTAATTTTTTGGATCAAAATCTTTCGGTAGCTCAATTTTTAAATATTTCAGTATTTCCCTTAGTTTTTCTCGTGCGTCATTCATCCTTTCCGCTTAATGGTTTCTTGTCTTCCTCGTACGCCCGCTTGCTCGTTTCGTAATCCAGAGACGGGAAGAACGGATTCGGTTTCTTGGGCGGTTGCATGTTGTTCCACTTGCGAAATTCCTCTTCCAGTTGGTGGGTGATGCCAAAGTGCCGGGGGCATACCACTGCCTGCAGCATCTGATCCGCCACCATTTCTACCCGGGCAATCTGCTTGGGAATGATGTCGCGGGCTTCGAGCCACTGCTTGCCGCCTTCTTCCTCCGGGTTATGCGTGAGCAGCACTTCGCCCAGTTCCGCCTTTTCGTCCGGCACCGTCAACTCCGCCACCACCAGCTTGGGGTCGTCCGCATCCACCAGTTCCAATGCCAGGCGCCGGATGTTCTGTTCGTCTTTCACCAACACGCCGCTCACTCGGACGCGGCTGTCGTTGTAGTCATACACGTCGTCGCTCGTGCCGAGCAGGGCACCGTCCGCCACCTGCACATGCTTCATCGCCGTTTCTACATCCACCAGGCATTCTTCCGGCACCACGTGATCGATGTCATTGATATGCTTGATGTCGTCAATGTCGATGCCAACCGCTTCCGACGCCTGCACCAACAACCGATTGGTCGGCAGGTTTTCATCCCAGACCACCTTCTCCATCTGCGCGTTCCGGGTGTCTTCGTCCTCCAGGGGCATCGGTTCCGTCGGCGGTCCTTCCCACCGCATGATTTCGGTGTTCACCACATCCCGGTACATGTCTTCATCCGGATGTTCAATCGTTTCCAGCCATGTGGCTTTCAATTCATCTTCCGATTGGACAAACGGACATTCCGGGTCGCCGTCTCTTGGCATGCCATACTGGTGCAGCCGTTCACTGAGTTCTTTTGCCCGTTCTTCCGTCTCCGCTTCAATCACCACCGTCACCGGTCGTTTCTCCACGACGTGCATGATTTCTTCCATGACAATACGATGCTTACTCATGTTCCTCACCCTTTCGTTTGTTGTATTCTTCGACGGTTTCGGCATGAATCGGCTCGAGCGGCATGCCGTCCCAATGCTCCAGGTCCCAGTGCATCAATCGTTCGGTAACGGTTTCTTCTTTTTTCGATTGGCTCATCGTTTCGGTCGTCTCCACCGGCAGGATGTTATTTTCGCGCAGGATCGTGTATTTCTCCCCCAAGGACGCTTCGCTCAACTACCCTCTAAATCCATTCAGAACTCTTCCCCCTCATCCCATTTCACCCGCTTCACTTTCCCCTGGTGCGTTACAATCTTGGTCTCCCCATGCGCAGGCAAAGGAGCGCAACGAACGCGCCCCTCCGACACCACCAGGACGACTGGTTCTTCTGTCCTAAGTATATCAAAATTTAGTTGCCCTGTGACTTTATCCCAGTGAATTTCTTTCATGCGTTCGCCCATGAAACCGCCCCTTTGTCTGTGTTTTAGCTCCACGCCCACTGAATCGCGTTCCATCCTAAACCAGCCACAATCGCCAAAAGCACCGTAAAAATTATGGCGATCAGTATTCCGCCGAGTATACTCCCGAATCGTTCCATAGATTCCCCTCCTTAAATCTGCCCTGCCTTGTGCCGATCCCAGCTATACGCAAACAACTCGCCCGGTTCCCATATATCGCTGAAGTGATGCCAGCCAGACCGGAGCGGCGTAAACTTGCAGTATTACATCTCCGGTCCTTTGTGCATCGTCTGAAACATCACCACGCCCCTACTTGCCGCTCTTCGCTAAACACCCTTGTACCTGGTTCGTAATGCATCCACCCAGCCCCTTTACGCTAGAACTTTTGCTTTCAAGTATTTTTACACTTATGCACAAAAGGCTTTCCTAACACCATGCGCCAACCCCACCTGACAAAATAAATACAATATTTCCTATTACTTTAGAACGGAAAATACATAATAAAAATTTTGCACGTAATTGTTTCTAGGACTATGTGTTGGTAAAATGAAAAAGGTTCATTCATTTACATATAAAGGGGGATATTCCATGATAAAGTATTTGCTGGCGACGGGGGTTGCGACAGCTGTTCTTGTTACATCTGCTTGCAGTTCTGACGAATCATCTGGGAATGAAGAAGCGTCTTCCGAAGAAAGTGGTTCGAGCGAAGAAAGCAATGATTCTTCTAATAAAGAAAGTAATGATGACGAACCGACTCAAGAAGAACTCGAACAACAGGAACAGGAATTAGAAGAACGTGAGCAAGCCCTGGAAGAGGAAGAAGCGAGCCAGGAGGAAGCAGAAGCCGAAGAGGAAGGTGCTGACGCCGAAGAAGCGCCGGCCGATGGATCTAGTGATGGGACCAGCACGGAGAATCTGCGGGAAAATATTGGGGAAACCTACACCAATGAATTAGGCGAGACCACGCTCGCCAAAGTAGGAGAGGAAGATGTGGAAACGTCCTCCGGCCCGATTGATATGACCTTATCGGAAGTATCCACCTGGGATACTACCCTGAGCACGGACTATCAGCAAATCTTAGAGATGCCGGCAGACATTACCTACGTGCAGGTCCGTGTGACCGCAGAGAATACATCGGAGGAAGATATTTCTTTTTACCCGGATCAATCCACCATTTCGACGAGCGAAGGGGATCAGGTGGATGCCAATATGTTCATGAGTAATTCGTTTGGCACGGAGTTTTTAGCGGAAACGGAAAAAGAAGGCTATGTGTACTTCCTGCTTCCGGATGCAGAAGCAGACGCCATTGAATCGATCCGATTCACGACCGACGCACCATTCAGCGAAGAAACATTTGAACCTGTAGACGGGGCCGAGGACATTGATGAAGAGATCGAAGTCACGGACTAACAAATGTACCCTGCTTTCCAGCAGGGTTTTCTTACAACCAAAGACAGAACATACGTTCTTATAACAGGGCGAATATAGAGATATAGGGGTGAGCGTGATGTATCAATACTCGGCACTGGAAGAGTTTGTACAAGCGTTATATCGGTATGGGGATTTAACAAGGAAGCCGTCGTATCGGCGGATCATGGAAGCCTTCCAGGTAGATATTCAGTTTAATGCGCCGGTCTCGTGCGTGGATGAAGATATTATATGAAAAAATACGAAGCATCCACCAAACGTATTTTTGATGTAGATTCTCTTTAGTTAGGGGCGAATCAGGGGCGCACCCCTAAAATGAAGCGCACTCAAGTTCTAATATAAAACACAAAAAACCCTCCAGCCATTGTGGCTGAAGGGTTTTCTCCATTTTAGTACGTGGACAAGAACTGTTCGCGTTCCCAAGGGTGTACCTGGCTGCGGAACATGTCCCACTCGATTTCTTTTGCTTCGGCGAAGTGCTCGATGGCGTGCGGGCCAATGGCGTTGACAAGAACTTCGTCGTTCAGCAGGTGCTGAAGCGCTTCGTTCAAGTCTGCTGGAAGGTCCTCGATGCCGAGTTCTTCGCGTTCTGCTTTTTCCATCACGTAGATGTTGCGGTCTGTCGGCTCTGGAGCCTCAAGTTTCCGCTTAACGCCGTCCAGGCCGGAAGCAAGCATTGCTGCGATGGCAAGATACGGGTTCGCGGATGGGTCCGGGCTGCGCGTTTCAATACGCGTGCTCATACCGCGGGAAGACGGAATACGTACGAGCGGGCTGCGGTTACGCAGGGACCATGCTACGTATACTGGTGCTTCGTAGCCTGGCACAAGACGCTTGTAGGAGTTGACGATTGGGTTCGTCAGCGCCGTGAACGCCTTCGCGTGCTCGAGTGTACCTGCTAAGAACTGCATAGCCGTTGTGCTCAGCTGAGAATCGGTCTTCTTGTCGTAGAAGGCGTTCTCTTTGCCTTTGAACAGGGACATGTTGCAGTGCATACCGGAGCCGTTTACACCGAACAATGGCTTCGGCATAAAGGTTGCGTGCAGGCCGTGCTTACGCGCGATTGTTTTAACAACGAGCTTAAACGTCTGGATGTTGTCGCAGGCTGTGATAGCGTCTGCGTATTTGAAGTCGATTTCGTGCTGCCCCGGCGCCACTTCGTGGTGGGAAGCTTCGATTTCAAATCCCATGTCTTCAAGCTCAAGCACGATGTCGCGGCGGCAGTTTTCACCGAGGTCTGTCGGCGCAAGGTCAAAGTAACCGCCTTTGTCGTTCAAGGTTGTGGTCGGCTCGCCTTTTTCATCGTTTTTGAAAAGGAAGAATTCAGGCTCCGGTCCAATATTGAAGGCGGAGAAGCCTAATTTCTCTGCGTCTTTAAGTACACGCTTCAAAATACCGCGAGGGTCACCCTCAAATGGCGTTGGCTCTTCGCCAGGCTTGCCCGGCTCATATATGTCACAAATTAAACGTGCGACTTTGCCTTTTTCCGGCGTCCATGGGAAGACGATCCACGTATCAAGATCCGGATAGAGGTACATATCGGATTCTTCAATACGCACAAATCCTTCGATGGAAGAACCGTCGAACATCATAAGGTTGTCCAGTGCTTTATGAAGCTGGTCCACCGGAATCTCTACGTTTTTAATAATTCCTTGCAAGTCAGTAAACTGAAGACGGATGAACTTAACGTTTTCCTCTTCTGCAAACTTTAAAATGTCTTTTTTCGTGTTTGCCATGTTAATTGTGACTCCTCTCTAAAACTGGAATAGTGAATTATTAGATCTTTCCCCCGGCCGCAGCCGGGAAAAAGTTAATCCTGCTGTTAGTCGAAAAACCGCGACAGCTGTCCCTGAATCATGGACGGACGCGAATATTTGCCTGCCATCATCACTTCCTTGCGGAGGTGCTTGCGCAGTTCACGGTCAGTCATATCATGACTTCTCGGTGCACTTGGCTGCTTCGGTTCCTCTGAATACGTTTTTAACTCATAGATTTCCTTGATGCCTGAAAGGTTTACGCCCCGCTCCATCATCGCTTTGATTTCAAGCAGACGGTCCACGTCGCGGAAGGAAAACAACCGCTGGTTGCCTTCGGTCCGTGTCGGAAACACCAGGCCGTGTTCTTCGTAGTAGCGAATCTGCCTTGGGGTGAGCTCCGTCAGTTTCTGGACGATACCAATCGGAAATAAAGGGGTATTCCGGCGTACATGATCATTCATGCGTTACGCCCCCTTTCATTGAAACTAAGTACATCCTACAATATGTAAGCTTTTCCGTCAAGTTCATGTAAGCTATTTTTACATCAAAATTTTCAGAACTTATTGTTTTTTTCTATTTTCGCCTATTTCCAGCCAATTGTACAGAAAAAACAGGCCCTCTCCCGGAGGACCTGCCTGTCTGTCGGTTATTGTATCGCTTTTAACGCTTCGCTTACGGCAATTTTCACGTGCGCGTACGTTAATCCGCCCTGCACGAAGGCTGTATAAGGCGGACGGATCGGTCCGTCCGCGGAAAGCTCGATGCTTGAGCCCTGGATGAACGCACCGGCAGCCATGATCACTTCATCGCTGTAGCCGGGCATCGCACTCGGCTGCGGCATTACGCCGGAGTCGACCGGAGAATACTGCTGCACCGCCTGGCAGAACCGGATCATCTTGTCCCGGTCGCCAAACTGCACGGACTGGATCAGATCGGTCCGCTCCTCCCCGGAGGCCGGGGATGCCTGCAGGCCGGCGTCCTCCATCAGCGCCGCGGTCAGCACCGCCCCTTTATGGGCTTCCGCCACAACGTGCGGCGCCAGAAACAGCCCCTGAAACATTTCCTGGAGCATGCCAAGCGTCGCGCCGCCTTCAAGACCGATCCCCGGCGCGGCAAAGCTTGCCCCTGCCTTTTCAATCAAGTCGCTTCGGCCGGCAATGTAGCCGCCGGTGCGGGTGATGCCGCCGCCCGGGTTTTTAATGAGCGAGCCCGCCATCAGGTCCGCTCCGATATGACCCGGCTCGGTGGTTTCCACGAATTCCCCGTAGCAGTTGTCCACAAACAGGACGACGTTCGGATACGCCGCTTTGAGCTCCGCCATGTACCCCTTCATTTCTTCGAGGCCGATCGACGGACGATCGTCATAGCCGCGCGAGCGCTGAAACGCAATCACCTGCGTGTCCGGCGTAACCGCCTCGTGCACAGCGTCCATATCCACATGCCCGCCGGCGAGCGGCACCACGTCGCAGCCGATGCCCCATTCATTCATCGTTCCCGCTTCGCTGCCGTCGAGACCGATGACCGTGTTCAGCGTGTCATACGGCGTACCGGTCGCATACAAAAGCCGGCCGCCCGGTCGGAGCGCCGCAAACAGCGCCGTGCTGATCGCGTGCGTCCCGGAAATAAACTGCTGGCGCACGACAGCCGCCTCGGTGCCGAACACATCGGCGTACACCCGGTCCAGCACCTCGCGTCCGGTGTCGTCATAGCCGTAGCCGGTGGAGTGCTGAAAATGAAACGCCGACACGTTGTGCTTCCGGAAAATATCAAGCACCCGCTGCTGGTTCACAAGCTCGCGCTCCGCAATTGCTTCGAGCTGCGGGGCAATCCGGCGCTCGGCCTGCTGCAGCTGCTTTTGTTCCATCATCTCGCGTGTCATTTGGCCCCGGCATCTCCTTTGGCATACTGCTTGATTTCCCGGTGGATCGCCTGGTCGCTCTGCACATATCCGGACAAAATCCAGCTTTCATTTTCTTCATCGAGCGTTTCCTCGCGCACCACGGTTTCATGCTTGAACCGCTGCATCACGTGGCCATCGGCAAGCGGAATTTCAACGTCGTACGGCTCAAGCTGCTCGAGCAGCACGTTCTCCATCGACTCCCGCAACAGCTCCACGTCCTCGTCCTTGCGGGCCGAAATGGAAATCGACGGCTTGTCTGCCGCTACGACCGGCTCGTCTTCAACGGCGTCGCGCTTGTTAACGACCGTAAGCGCCGGAATGTGGCTTGCTTCGAGCTCCTTTAACAGCCGGCGCACCGTGGCGGCCTGCTCGGCAGCCCTCGGGTGCGAGCCGTCAATCACATGAAGCAGCACGTCGGCTTCCTTTACTTCCTCCAGGGTTGCCTGGAACGCCGCAATCAGTGCCGTCGGCAGGTCCTGAATAAACCCGACCGTATCAGTGACGAGCACTTCCAGGCCGGACGGCAGCTCCACCCGGCGCGTCAGCGGGTCAAGCGTGGCAAACAGCGCGTTCTCTTCGAGCGTATCCGCTTCGGTGAGCGCGTTTAAAATCGTCGATTTGCCGGCGTTCGTGTAGCCGACGAGCGCAAACTGCAGCACGTTCTTTTCCTTGCGCCGTTCACGGTACTGCTCGCGGCGGTTTTTCACCTGCTTGAGCTTGCTGCGCACGTCGTCCATCCGCTTCTGGATGTGACGCCGGTCGGTCTCAAGCTTCGTCTCCCCCGGACCACGTGTGCCGATCCCGCCGCCGAGCCGGGAGAGCGATTCGCCCTGCCCGCGGATGCGCGGCAGCATGTAGTTCAGCTGCGCAAGCTCGACCTGCATTTTCCCTTCATTTGAAGCTGCACGGCCGGCGAAAATATCGAGTATCAGCTGCGTGCGGTCAATGATATACAATCCGGTCTGGTTGGTAATCGTGGAAATCTGGCCCGGCGAGAGCTCATCGTTAAAGATCAAAAGATCCGCTTCCTGCTCTTCGGCGGTCGCCACTGCTTCCTCAAGCTTGCCTTTGCCGACGTACGTCTTCGAATCGAGCGAACGCCGGTTCTGCGTCAGGACAGCCGTGACCGTCCCCCCTGCTGTTTCCACCAGCTGTTCGAGCTCGGTGAGGGACGCTTCAAACGTCGCTTCATCGGTATCATCCTTGTGGACGGCAACCAGTACCACCCGTTCTTTATCTACCTGTTGGTTCTCAAAATCCTGCAATAGTTTAGATCCTCCTGTTTTTCCTGTCCTCTACATACTATAATATGGGTTAAGTGCCAAACAAACAAGCCGCGATGCTTAATCGACAGCCAAAGCAGGAGGAATGATGATGAATTTGCAACCCGAGCTCCTTCCGGACGGCATGCAGGCCTTTCTTTCCTTCCTGCAGTCCCGGGGGCGCAAGCCGAGCACCCTGAAGCGCTACGAATACGACCTCGCCGACTTTCACCGGTTTATCGATGTGGTGCTCGACGGCGAGGAGGCGGCCGTCACTCCCGACGACATTACCACCTATTTTCATATTCTGGCCGAGGAGCGCCACTACCAGCTCCGGACGCTGAAGCGCATCCAGACCGTGCTCGTCCGCTACTTCCGTTTTCTTCGCGACACGAAACGGATCGCCTCCAACCCGATGGCGGAGCTTCCGGTCGATGACAGCGTCTGGAACGTGTTAAAGGAAGAAGAGCTGATTGCCCCGAAGGAAATGAAGCGGCTCATGGACACGCTGGAGTCCGATTCCGGACTGTCGGACAAGCAGCAGGCCGTGCGCCCGATGCTCGCCCCGCGAAACATCGTGATCCTAAAGCTGTTTTACGACTACGGGCTCCGCATGCATGAGCTCGCCTCGATCCGGATTGAGCACCTGCACCTGACCCGCGGGGAGCTCGACATTACCGAGGGCAACCCGCGGACGCTCAAGCTGACGAAGGAGCTGCAGAAGCAGCTGTACTATTACCTCGATGTCATCCCGCAGGCGGTACGGCCGTCCTTTGACGGAGAGCCGCTGTTTGTGGCTTTTGACTTTCAGCGCCAGACGTACCGCTGGAGCTATGAAAACGACCAGCCGAAAAATTTAACCGAAGTAGCCATCCAGAAAATGATCCGCGAGGAACGCAAGCGCGCCGGCATCGAACGGGCCATCTCCGCCACCCATTTCCGCAACAGCTACATCGTGCGTGAGCTCGAAAGCGGCGTGTCACCGGAAGAACTGATGGACCGGCTCGGGCTGCAGTCCATGCTGACGCTCACCAAATACATCCGCTACGTCAACGAAGAAGCTGCCGGCTGAGCCGGCAGCTTTTTTTTGCAACTTAACGATAGCCGTTTTCTGATGTTTCATTACCTTTTCGACAGGAAAGTCTCTGCGGGACTGCCGCAGCCGGGCTTTCTTTTTATTTTCTCCGGTAAGTCTTTATACATATTCCAGCGCCAGCATTGTCGCAGTAAGGCCAATGATGGCAACGACCAGCGTCCCGCCCTGCACGAACCATTCATACCGGTAATCATCGGGATTATCGCTTTCCTGCTTCCACATATGCACGCTTATTAGCGTATACACCGCGTAAAACAACAAAAAGACAATAAAGATGGAAGGCTCAAAAAAATCCTGGAAGGCGTTTACCAGAAAGGTTCCTGCTAAAAACAAACCGGAGAAGATGTACCGGATAATAAGGTGCCTCCTGCTGGCGCAGCTTTTCTTTCTCTCGCAGCCGTTGCGCTTGATGTACCATTTCCGGCTCAGCCAGTAAATCGCAGCAATGAAGGCAATCGTTACGACCACGGCCAGGATCAGTATTCTTAAACTGAATGCTGCTTCAGATGGCATCATCTCACCTCTTTCCATTTATTCTTTCGCTTTAAAGCAAGAATACTACTGGTAAATTATTCCTTCAACTATCATCTGTTATTATTTTTACACGGAAATTAAATCATTTGAGCCCCGCCCGGACCGTAACTGCTTGTGATTTTCTTTCGTACGAGTGTTTTTTCGATGAAATGCCCTTCTATATTAAAGCTTAATTCTGGTAAAATAAATATTATTTATATGCATTTAGTCGTGAGTAATTGTTTAATGACTTTTTAACGATGCAATTGCCTATTTTAAGTGTATACTGGTAATTACAGAGGTATTAAGGCCCCGGCTTTTATTACTGTTTATCTTCTACATATTTTCTGAACTGGCTGGTTCAGGCCGCTAATTAACTACCGGAAGGAGTAGGTTAAATGAATGTCTCGGAACAAAAATATCCGGGTGAGCCTTTTCAGGCAGAACGGCACTCTCTCGTCCGGTTTGTCCACCTTGCAGCAAACACGGAGCAGCCGAATAAACTGTGGTTTATCGGCAGCGCCATGGAATTGCAGGAGGAACTTTTTCTCGAGCACTACACAGAGGTCAGCTTCGAATTGGGGGAGGAAATTCGTTTCCGGAAGCTGGTCATGCACGTGGTGGCGATTGAATCCGTCCCACTTTCCTCCTGCCCTTCGTACACGGCAGATGAAAAATTGATTACGTACTATTTAGCCTCAGAGCATTTCCCCCTCATGTAATCTGGCAAGCGCTTTTGTTTCTTACTACATTTAAGATGGAGGATCGTAATGAAACAGTTGATCGAACGTGTACACAAGGCTGCCCGCATGTATTCCGTTGTAGATTTTGGCGTGTTGAAGATCTGCTTATTTTCAATTGGTTTATGGACCGGTGTTAAGTACGCACGTCCTCTCCGCTCAGAGCTTCGGCTGGTGCAGGCCACTGCCCTCACGTCCTACCTTTACATTCTTTACACCACCTTTCGCAAAATGTGTGACGACAGGGACGAAAAATAAGCAGGCCTTTCCATCGATTCACAAATGCTGGATTTAAGAAAGGAAGAAGCCATATGCCCCTCCCTTACCGGCGGATACTCGTCGCGCTCGACGGCTCGGATGAATCGAAAGCTGCCCTCGCCAAAGGCATTGAGACTGCCCTGGCTTATGACAGTACGCTCGCCCTCTGCCATATCGTGGATTACCACGGCATTAAAGAACTGCGGAAGCAGTACCCGGATCTGATGCTTCATGCCCTGAATAAGCAGGGAAGCGCCATCATCACTGAGGGGAAGGAAACAGCCGAAAACGCAGGGATTCAGAATGTACGCATCTTTATTAAGGAAGGCATTCCAAAAACGATCATTGCCGGGGACATTGCAAAGTCGTTTCAGCCGGACCTGGTAATTACCGGCGGCTCCGGTGCCGGCACTTCTGATAAAAAGCGGTTCGGCAGCGTGTCTGCCGGTATCGTCCGGCGCGCCTCCTGCGACGTCTGGGTCGTTAAAAACAGCGATGTCGCAGCCGTCTACCATTCGGTGTTAATCGCCGTCGACGGCTCGGATGTGTCTAAAAGCGCCTTTTATGCCGGGCTGAACATGGCCAAAAAAAACCAGAGCCGGACGCAGATCATCTACGTGCTGAATACCCGGTCCCTCTCATCGCTCGAGCCCTACACCGAAGACCTCGTCAGCGAGTATAAAGAACGGGCCAATGAACTGCTTCAGGAATATCAGACGTTAGGCGGCGCAGAAAACCACGGGCTCCAATCCGTGCACTACTCCGTCGAATACGGCACGCCAAAAACAGTCATCCCGAGCGATGCTTCCGGTAAATATCAGACGGATCTGATTGTCGCCGGGGCTTCGGGAATGGGACGCACGCAGCGGTTCATCCTCGGCAGCGTGTCTGAAAGCATTGTCCGCCGGGCTTCCTGTGATGTTTTGGTGGTGCGGAACCATCATGAGTCCGACCTGTAAATCTCCTTGCATGATAAAAAATTGATTCGTGAACAGCTTCCGAAAATCCCTTTTGTACAGGGATTTTTTCTTTTTGAGCTGATAAGCTTCTGTAAAAAAATACATAAACAGCCGTTGACAGCAGAAAAAATATTTTATAGAGTAAGTGAAGCATACAAATCGTAATAATTACGATTTACATTTTACACAAGGAGGAGTCAACCATGTCTTCAACCATCCCGGTGACTGTACTGAGCGGATATTTGGGCTCAGGCAAAACGACCCTGCTGAATCACCTGCTTCACGAACAGTCCGACTGGAAGGTGGCTGTGATCGTCAACGACATGAGCGAAATCAATATCGATGCCGATCTGATTGAACGCGGCAGCTCTCTTTCCCGCACAGAGGAAAATCTGGTGGAAATGTCGAACGGCTGCATCTGCTGCACACTTCGGGATGACCTGCTTCAGGAAGTCCAGCGGATTGCTGAGCGCGGCGGCGCGGATTACATTTTGATCGAATCCACCGGCATCAGTGAGCCTATTCCGGTTGCCCAGACGTTTACATATCAGGACGAGGCGTCGGGGATCGACCTTACCGGCAGCTGCCGGCTCGACACGATGGTGACGATGGTCGATGCAGCCCGCTTTTGGGCCGATTACACGTCGGGCGAAACGCTGCAGGAGCGCAAGCAAAGTGCGGGAGACGATGATGAGCGCGAAATTGCCGACCTGCTGATTGAGCAGATCGAGTTTTGCGATGTGCTGATTTTAAACAAAACAGACCTGCTTACCCGGGAGCAGATCCAGCATTTAACAAGCATGCTGCGGGCGCTTCAGCCGAAAGCAGACATCATTGAAACGGCGTATGGCCGCGTGGATTCTTCCACGGTGCTCGGAACAGGAAAATTTTCATTTGATGAAGCTCTCCAGGCCCCGGGCTGGCTGCAGGAGCTCGACCAGGTGCATGAGCCGGAAACGGAGGAGTACCATATTTCTTCTTTCATTTTCCGTAGCCGCCTTCCCTTTCATTCGGGTCGGCTGATGGAGTATCTGGAAGCCTTCCCTCAGCAGGTGATCCGGGCAAAGGGCATTATCTGGTGCGTCACCCGCAATGATACAGCGCTTTTGCTTTCGCAGGCCGGCACGTCCATACAGCTTGAGCCGGTGTCGTACTGGGTATCCTCTCTCCCTTCCGGCGAGCAGCAGCGCATGCTCGGCGAACAGCCGGAGTTAAAAGCCAATTGGGACCCGGCAGTCGGTGACAAGTCCACCGAGCTGGTGATTATCGGCCAGCATCTGGATCAGCAGAAGGTAACCCGGGAGCTGACGGCGTGCCTGTTGACTGAAGAGGAACAGCAGTTGGACGAAAGCACCTTTCATGATCCTTTCCCCTGGCTCGTTTCTCCACCCGATCATGTACATGCCGGGGACGAACACCCTCATGCTTGAATGGCTCATTATCGGTGCCGGCATCCACGGATGTACGACGGCCGCCCATCTGGCATATGCCGATCCCTCTTTGACACGCGACAAAAAACTATTGCTGATTGATTCCGAGGCCAAGCCGCTTTCGGCCTGGGACAGGCTGACCGAACGGGTAGGCATGAAATACCTGCGCTCGCCTGGCGTTCATCACCTGCATCCCGATGCCAGGGATTTATTTCGCTTCGCAAAACGTAATGATTATGATTTGAATCATTTTTCCGGTACAAGCAGAAAGCCCTCGGTCCCCCTCTTTCGCCGTCATTGTGCGAAAGTACTGGATGAGATGAACCTTATGCCCTGTTTCGAACAGGCCTCCGCTTTCCACATAGACCGCTGTGCGGATGGGTGGCGAATCGAAACCGATCAGGGAATCTTCTTCACGAGACAAGTGGTGCTTGCGACGGGAACGAAAGAGCACTGCCAGCTACCGTCTTGGCTTCCTTCTAACGGTGATCAACGTGCTTTTCACCTTCATCAAAAGCAGGAGTTCTCATCCGTTGCTCATCCCGCCACCGTTATCGGCGGCGGGATGAGCGGCGTGCAGACTGCTCTGGAGCTTGGGCGCCGTTATCCGTCCCAGGTTACGCTCGCTATCCGCCACCCGCTCCGCGTATGGGAATATGATTCTGCCCCCGAATGGATGGGCGGCAAATACAAACAACTGTGCAGGCGGGTTTCAACATTTTCCGAACGAAGAAACGTCATCAGCCGGGCCCGCCGGACGGGATCGATTACGAAAAACCTTTACCGGCAGGTCCGGCGGGAGCAAAACCTTGGACACCTTGAGGTGAAACAGGAAGCAGTTCAAAGCGTCGCCCCCGGCACGGCGAACTGGCTTATTCACGGAGAAAAAACGACATGGGAAGCCCGTGCCATTCTTTGCGCTACCGGCGACCAGTACCATCCGTCCCGCAGTCCCCTTCTCGCCCGGCTTATCGATTCGTGCCGGCTGCCGCTCACCCCCTGCGGTTACCCGGCGCTTGCTTCGCATTCGCTCGCATGGGCTGAAGGACTGTACGTGAGCGGACCGCTTGCCGACTTTGCGATTGGGCCCACCGCCCGGAACATTTCCGGAGCCCGTACGGCAGCTGCCTGCATTCAGCAGGAAGCCCGGCATGTGTTCATATAGTTTGTATATTTTTAACCAATAAATCGTAATGACTACGATTAACTGCAAGGAGTGGTATTCATGAAAAGATTTCCAATAAAAGGGCTAAGTGCCCTCACGGTCAGCGCAATGATTATTACAGGATGCGGCAACGCCTCTGACGAAGGCTCGGGAAGCGAAAATGGTTCGGAATCCGAGGAGCAGAATCAGGAGCATTCGGACGAAGAATCCCAAAGCAATGAACAGGAACAGAGCGACGATGAGGACGCAGGCAGTGATGGCAGCGAGGAGCATGAGCACAACCACAGCCATGATGAAGAAAGTGACAGCCACGATCACAGCCATGGCCAGGACGCCGAATCCGAGCGCATTTATAACGGCTTTTTCTAT
Organism: Marinococcus luteus; assembly: GCF_900106595.1. Lineage (GTDB taxonomy): Bacteria > Bacillota > Bacilli > Bacillales > Marinococcaceae > Marinococcus > Marinococcus luteus. The sequence continues at coordinate 463,355 of NZ_FNNC01000001.1, read as the reverse complement.
AATGATGAAGTAGAAGATCGCCCTCTTTCCGATTGGACCGGTGACTGGCAGTCTGTTTATCCTTATTTGGAAGACGGCACGCTCGATGAAGTGTTCGCCCATAAGGCGGAGGAAGACGAAGAAATGTCGGAAGACGAATATAAGGAATACTACGAGGAAGGCTACCAGACTGACGTAAGTGAAATTTCCATTGAAGAGGATGGCACCGTTACCTTTGTTAAGGACGGGGAAGAAATGAACGGCGAATACGTTTCGGGCGGCCATGAAATTTTAGAATATGAAGCAGGCAACCGCGGGGTCCGCTACATCTTTGAACTTGATGAAGGAGACGGAGGCATGCCGCAGTACATTCAATTCAGCGACCACGATATCAATCCGACCGATGCCGGCCACTATCACCTCTACTGGGGCGATGACAACGGCGAACTGCTCGAGGAAGTGGAAAACTGGCCAACCTACTATCCGTCAGACATGGACGGCGAAGAAATTACTCATGAAATGATTGCGCATTAATCCCGCCTCCAACAGCATGCTTCTTACGAAAGGAACGAATACGATGAAAAAACAAGCTGCTTTAGGCGCCTCGATCGTGGCCGGCGCTCTCATGCTCCAGGCCTGCAGCACAAGTAACAATACTCAGCAAAACGCCTCCGGTGACAGTAATGAAGATCAGCAGAAGCAAAACGAAAAGCTGGACGTCTACACCACACTGTTTGCCTGGGAGGATTTCACGAAACAAATCGGCGGCGATTACGTGAATGTGGAAAACGTCGTTCCGCCCGGCTCCAACGCCCACTCCTTTGACCCGACGCCCCAGACCCTGACCAATATCGCTGAGGGTGACATGTTTATTATGACCGGCAGTGGTATGGAAGGCTTCGCTGATGAAGCGAAAAGTACGGTAGACGGCGAACATGTGGAAGTACTGGAGCTGACAAATAATATGGACCTTCTGGAAACATCGGAGGAGCACGATCCCAGCCACGAGGAAGAAGGCCACGATCACGGCCATGACGAAAAAGGCCACAGCCACGGCGGCGTGGACCCTCACGTATGGCTCGATCCGGTCCGTGCCCAGGAGGCTGCTGAAAGTATTAAAAACGAATTAGTGGAACAAATGCCGGATCAGGAAGAAACATTCGAGGAAAATTACCAGGCACTCGTGTCCGACCTTGAAGAAATTGACCAGGGATTCGCAGATGTTGCCGAAGACAGCGATCAAAACCAATTCATAGTCTCTCATGCAGCTTACGGCTACTGGGAGGAGCGGTACGGCTTTGAACAAATCCCAGTCAGCGGCATTAACGCCCAGGATGAGCCTTCCGTGCAGGAAATCAATGATATTGTGGCCACGGCGGAGGAAAATGATATTCACACGGTGCTCCTCGAGCAAAACATCCCATCGAAAACAGCCGAAACTGTGCGGGAGGAAATTGGCGCGGATGTTGCCTACCTGCATAACCTCTCCACCGTGATGGAAGAAGATATTGAAAATGACGCCACCTACGTCTCTTTAATGGAGGATAACATTGAAAGCCTCGAGCAGGCGTTACATCAGTAAACAGTAAAAGCCAGGCGGGCGCCCGCCTGGCTTTTAAAATTATATTGCTGCCAGCTATCCACGCAGCCGGAACAGCCTCAGGCTGTTTGCGACTACAAGGAGTGCCGCTCCGGTGTCACTCAATACCGCCATCCATAGCGTTAACATGTCCGGCACGATCAGCGCCAGTGCGGCCACTTTTATCAGTACGGCAAACCAGATGTTCTGCTTAATGATGCGCAGCGCCTTGCGGCTGAGCCGGATCGTATACGGCAGCTTTTCGAGATTGTCCGCCATCAGAACGATGTCGGCGGCTTCCATCGACGTGTCTGCCCCGGCTCCTCCCATGGCGATGCCAATATCGGCGGTGGCAAGCGCCGGCGCGTCGTTAATGCCGTCGCCGACCATGCCGACCCGGCGGCCTTCCTGCTGTAGAGTGCGTACTGCTTTTGCCTTGTCCTCCGGAAGCAGCCCGGCCATGTACCGGTCAATGTTCGCCTGACCCGCAATTTTTGCGGCCGTGCCTTCATTGTCTCCGGTGAGGACGGTCAATTCACGGATGCCGTTTTTGTGAAGCGATTGTACCGCTTCCGAAGACACCGGCCGGATTTTGTCGGCGACGCCTACGTAGCCCAAAACGCTCTCTCCGTCTCCGATCAAAACGACGGTCATGCCTTCGTTTTGCAGCTGTTGGATTTCTTCTTCGACGTGTTTCAGCTCGACGCCTTGCTCCTCCAGCCATTCGGGCTTTCCGGCAGCGTACGCTTTGCCCTCGATTGTGCCTGATACGCCTTTGCCGGGCTCCGCATAGAAGTTCACCCCTTCAAAAGACGATACGTTCTGTTCCCCGGCATGCGCCGTAATCGCGCGGGCGATTGGGTGGTTGGAGTACGCCTCCAGGGTCGACGCAATCGAAAGCAGCCGGTCCGCATCGCCGTCTGCCGCGTATACTTTTTCCACGACGGGCTTGCCTTCCGTGAGTGTTCCGGTTTTATCAAAGGCCAGGGCGTTCAGGGTGCCGGCCGCCTCGAGAAAGGCTCCGCCTTTAATCAGTACACCCTGCTTGGCCGCATTGCCGATAGCCGACACGATTGCGACAGGGGTCGAAATGACGAGCGCACACGGGCAGGCCACGACTAAAAGCGCCAGTCCCCGGTACACCCAGTCCGCCCAGCCGCCAATACCAATTACCGGCGGTACGACAATCACCGCGATCGCAGCGGCAAAAACAATCGGGGTGTACACAGCCGCAAACCGGTCCACGAAGCTCTGGGTCGGTGCCTGCTGTCCCTGCGCCTCTTCCACTAAATGAATGATCCGCGCAAGCGTGGTGTCCTCCGGACGCGCGGTCACTTCAACCTCCAGGCTGCCGAAGTCATTCAGCGTGCCGGCATATACTTTATCTCCGGATGCTTTATCGATCGGGAGCGATTCCCCGGTGATCGGCGACTGGTCGACCATCGAATTTCCTTCGCGAATCGTACCGTCCAGAGGAATTTTTTCTCCCGGCTTAATGAGCATCGTCTGTCCGAGGCCGACGTCCTCCACCGGACGCCGGACCCATGTGTCTCCTGCCTTCACCCAGGCTTCCGCCGGAGCCAGGTCCATCAGATGGCTGATCGATTTGCGCGTTTTAGCAACCGAATACTGCTGCAGCGCGTTGCCGAGTGCAAACAGCCAGACGACCAGCGCCCCTTCAAAATACTCCCCGATGAGCGGAGCCCCGATTGCAGCTCCCATCATGAGCACGTTCATATCAAGCGACCGGCTTTTAATGGCAAAATAGGCACTTTTCGCCGGCTTATAGCCTCCGACGACAATGACGGAAAGATACAGAATGATGGAAATGATCGCCGGAGCCGGTGTCAGCGAACTGGCAATACCGGCCAGCAGAAGCACACCGGAAATGATCGTGTTCGTCATTCCGCGGAGCGGGGAAGTTTCCGGCTGGCTGGAGGAAGAACGACGCTCCGTGACCGGAGCCGCTTCAAACCCGAGCCGGCGGACCTCCCCTTTCACCCTTTCCTGCGACAGCTCGTGGTCGAGCGTCATCTTCCCCGTCGCGAACTGCACCTGGACGTCCCGCACGCCGTCGAGCTGCGCAAAGTGTTTGCTGACAGTCGCGGCGCAGGAGCCGCAGTCCATCCCGTAAATGTTATAGGCTTCCCCGGTATCCGCTGCCGGCAGCTCTGTATTATACCCGAGCCGCTGCACCGTTTGCTTGATCATTGCCGGAGCCAGCGTCCCGTCGGTGGACACCTGCATACTGCCGGTCGCGTACTGCACCTTCGCCTCCTGGACGCCCGGTAAACGGTAGACCCCCTTTTGCAGCGTGGACGCGCACGACGGGCAGTCCATCCCCTCCACCTGGAAGGTATACGCGTTGGCTGGAGTATCATTAGCCGATTCGTCTGCATGATCCTCCTCCGGCGTGCAGCAGTCTTCTTTCTCACTATCCGAACTGCAGCAGGAGCACCCTTTCTCCGCTGTTTTTCGTTCAAACGTTTCCTCTTTAGATGCCAAGCGGCTTCTCCTCCATTCCCGGTTCCATGCCTCCGAGCAGATGAGTGATCTGATTTCCGGCGAGTGTATAGAAAACCAGCTTCCCTTCGCGGCGGTAGGTGACAGCACCTGCCTGACGCAGAATCCGCAGATGATGAGAAACCGTGGCCGTCGAGGTGCCCAGAATATTTGCCAGGTCACAGCCGCAGAGCTCGCCTTCGACGCTGAGTGCGTAGGCTACCTTGTACCGGGTCTCATCGGCAAGCACTTTAAACCACTGCGAAGCGCTGCGTGCGTCCACCTGCCCCACCTGATTCTGAACACGCGCCACTTTTTCCGGATCAAAGCAATATATGTCACACTGGTCGTTTGTTTTAGCCATATATATCTTCCTTTCACTTTAACAATTAAATATTTGTTTAATTGAATTCTATGCTTCTTTGGTTAAACAGTCAAATATTCGTTTAATTGAAATCCGGCAGCCGAAAGCTTCTTAATATGAAGCAAAAGGACGTGGAAGCAACCGGTGCGGCCATGCAGGAGCAGGTCCTTCTCGGCGATAAGACCCCCGCCGAAGTATTTGAAGAACATACCGGCATGACGATGATCGACGGGGAACAAACGACAGTGGAAGAAGCCGAAACGCTTGAAAGCGGCTTTAACCACGTGTTAAGCGAACGCACCGGCATTGACTGGACGAGTAACGACCATACGGCTTTGGATATTACCGTGTACGCTGAAGGACCGGGCGAAGAAGCCTTCTCCGGAAATTTACAGAATACAGAAGTATTTGACGCCATGCAGCAGGCAATGAAATAACACTGCTTTTCCGGAAGCGGCCTCCAAAACGGGGGCCGCTTTTTTGGGCATATAAAAAGCAGAGGCTCCCAAAAAGGAAACCTCTGCCTGTCTGTCATAAATCTTCATTAGTGCGGCGCTCAGTTTTTATTAATTATCAAAAGCCCATTTCCACTTTTTGAGCCTCAGCTTCACCCGTTCAAGCAGATTGCTTCTATGTGAAGCGGTTTGTGGTTTTTCAACAACGCTAAGGAAATTCCAGCCGCCTCTGCCGTTTTCCGCGTAAATCCATTGGGTTTTCTTATCGTAGTAGTAACGAAAGCCGTCATTGTCCTTTAAGTGCAGCGACCGCTCCCCCTCCATTACTACATGTAAGTATCCGTCACACGTTAACATAATGTCGTCCAGCGTGATATTTTCGCATTGCTCCTGCATAAAAAATACCCCTTTCAATAGGACAAAGCTGCAGCACGATTCGCATGCTTCCTTGTTTTCCGTTACCTTTCTGTGTAACGCCTTCTCTGCTTCCTCCCGTAGTTATATTTTGATTATGTGCGCCTGCTTAATTTTCCTCCGTCTTTCAGCCCCACTGTCTGCTCATTTTAATATCTTTATATATAACCCCTTGTGAATATTGCTAAACATGATAATTATGATTGCGTACTTATCCAGTGGCAGACAGGGAATTTACTGGTATAATTTGCCGGCTAAGGAGGATTGCTGCTTAGTATTTTTATATACTCTCACAGGTCTGTTGATGATTTCAACAACGCACACTTGAAAAACATCCGCAACCTATAAAAAATGGAAAAATTCAGTCAGTAAAAGGATTAATTACATTTTTTATACAGTAAACTAGGTGATTAATCAGATACCTACCGCAGCATCCAGACGCCGACGGTAATAAACGGCATCAGCAAAAGCAGGATGCTGAGCATAACCAGCAGTCTGTTTTGTAAAGCCAGAGCCAGCGTGCAGGCAAAGAGGCCAAACAAACAGAAATTAATAACAATTAGTATGAATAAGCCAATCCCGCCCTCGTAGATGGACCATCCAAAAGGCACCCACGGCGTGTAAAAAGAAAACCCGGCCACCAGCAATAGCCAGCAAAAGGTGTAAGCGAGCTTCTCTATCATAATAACTGCCTCCTTTCTATAAAGCTCGCCCTTCCAGACCCTTCATGCTCAATTGCGAAAATTTTATCTGTTGTTTGTGCTCTCTACCATCCAATATGCAGCACCAAGCGCCAGCAGCGGGGCGAACGGTAACAGCAGCCCGACCCCGGCGGCATACAGCAGCGGCGCGGCCACTCCCAGGCCTCCGGTAAACCCTGTCATTCGTGAGCTTTTCTTTCGGCCGTGAATCCATAGCCCAATCCCTCCAAGCACTATACAGAGCAATAAAATGGTAACCATACGTACTCTCCTTTACTGGTGATTACTGCTGAGCAATATATGTAAGCTGTTCCCTCAAAATATGAATACGGCCCATACCAGTATAAGCAGGCCGCCCCCGATCACTGCTCCCACGTTCACCAACAGCTCATAGCGGTAATCGTCTTTATTGCTGCTCTCTTTCTTCCATAAATACGTGCTCCCTGTGACATAAATGAATAAGCAGCCAAGCAGCAGGGTTAAACCCGGCAAGGCAGGAAGCAGCTGCAGAACATTCGCAAACAGCGATACGAAAATACTTACTGTGACGACTCCAAATGTCAATTTCCGATGAGTATCATTGGCGTGCCTTCGCTTCCTCGGATGGCTGTTTCGCCTGACATACCACTTGCGGGCGAGCCAGGGAACCAGTACTCCCATAACAATTAAAATAGAAAAAAGCAGCAGTAAAAAGTATAAAAATGTAGTATTTGGAGACAATATCTTCCCCACCTCCTTCATCCATCATTTCTTTAATCATCCTATAAATTGAAATTTTATCCAAGTGCATTTATAAACATTAATTGATATTTATTTACTGTCAGGCAGTAAAATAAAAGACTTCATACTTTCTTCACATTTTTCGCTTATGATAATAAGGGTTTGCTGTAAACGCTTTGTATTTTACCGACGTCTTAGAGAAAGAGCTTCCCAACGAGAAAGAAGGATCTCCAGTGACTACCCCATATCCTAACGATCAAGCTCAACGCATCAGCATGCTCGATCAAATACGCGGCTTCGCCCTGTTTGCGATTTTTATCGTGAATATCTTCGGCCTCGCGCTGGTGAATCCGGCCAATCCGACCTGGCTGGGCACCGCCATTGAAACGACCGTCGCCGTCGTCTTCGAGGACAGCGCCCGGCCGCTGTTTGCGATGATGTTTGGCATCAGCCTCGTGCTGATTTACAGCCGGCTGCATACGAAGGGCACAAATCCCTATCCGACCCTTATCCGGCGGCTTGTGATCCTGTTTTTTGTCGGGGGCCTGCACGGCTACGTGATATGGGCGGGCGATATTCTGCTTATGTACGCCAGCGCGGGGCTCGTGCTGCTCACCTGTCTCCGGCTCCCGACCCACTGGCTGCTCGGGCTTGCGTTCCTGTTCTGGCTCGGCTATTCCACCGGTGTCGACCTGCTGGACGGCTACACGTCCGTACAGATGAATCCGGAGCAGTGGATGAAAGACGCCCTGCCCCCGAATCAAACCTATCCGACCGGTGTGGAATACCTGCTGATTGAATGGTCGTCGATGATCGACCACCTCGGCTATTTCTTTTTTGGGATGTACGCCTACCGCAGCGGCATCTTTTCAAGAGCCCTGGATGATCGCGATCGTAAATGGCGGATCGCCGCAGTCTTTCTGCTTTCCGGTCTTCTTGGAAAAGCCGCTCTGTATGCCGGAGCCAGCAGCCCGCTTGTCGCTCATCTCGACGATGTGTACGCGTTTTTGGTGAGCTTAGGCGTAGGTCTCGGACTGCTGTTGGCCGGCACCAGCCGCAAAAGCATCTCCAACTTTCTTATACCATTTACCGCCGTCGGGAAATTGACCTTCACCCATTATCTCCTGCAGTCGGTCATTTTCGTGAGCCTGTTCCGGGAGAGCGGACGGACGTTTTTTAACGGCATGGGCATTTGGGATCCACCAGGCTACGTGTTCGCGTTATTCATCGGCCTGCTCGTGTTTGCCGCCCAGCTACTTGCCAGCCCGGTGTGGCTGAAATACTTTTACTACGGCCCGCTGGAATGGGTATGGCGGATCGGGACGCACATGAAATGGGTGCCGATGATTCGCAAACGTCCCCGCAATCAGGAGTACCGCTCCTGAGACCTGCCAACAGCTAACAGCATACGAAAAAAGCTGCTTCCAGAAAATTTTGGAAGCAGCTTTTCGTTAATAACAACACTGCAGTACCTCTACTGAGCAACGCTTCCCTTTCAGGCCAGGTATTAAGGAGTGGTTTACAGAAAGCCGTCCGCACACAATTCCGGAATGGATAACACTTTCAATAAAGTTTTTTACAGAATCTTCACAGTTTCTCCATACCTAAGAGGTACAACTATTAGTGTACCCACTTTTATACGCCAGGGAGGAAAACAATACAATGAAAAAACACACAAAATGGGCGGCAACGGCAGCTGCTTTTGGCCTTTTGTTTGCCCCGGCAACGATGGACGCTTCTCAAAGTGATGGCCCGCATGCTGAAAGCTCCATGTCAAACCATCATGAAGAAATGCATTCTTCCGGTATGATGGACGAAGGCATGCAGGGACCAACGGTACACATGCTCCAGCAAACACTGCAGGACTACGGGATTTTCACCAGGGCAGACGGCCTGTTTGGTCCTGAAACGAAACAAAGCGTAAAAAGCTTTCAGGAACAGGCAGGCATAACTGCCGATGGCATCGTTGGTCCACAAACCATGATGGCGTTTCAAAGCCACATGAGCGAAAACATGAAGCTTTTACGCACCGGAGACTCCGGCATGCACGTATACCATGTTCAGCGCCTATTAACCGACCAGAACATTGAAACTAAAACGGACGGGATATTTGGTCCAAAAACGCAGGAGAACGTTAAGCACTACCAGCGTGAACACGGCCTTCAGGCTGATGGCATCGTTGGGCCGGAAACTATGGGACACATGATGGAAAACATGGATCAACAAGACCATCAGCAAATGATGAACAATGACCGGAACGATTCCCATCACCAAATGAGCGAATCCATGGATGGCCACGGCGGTATGAATCATTCCAGTTCGGGAGAGGTGCCGGAGGCTCTCCAGCAAGAGGAAAATCCTAAATTCGGGGAAGGCGATAAAGCCATAATTGAAGCCGACCACATGAAAGGCATGGAAGGTGCCACCGCCACTATCGCTGGTGCTTACGATACCACCGCCTATGCAGTTACCTTCGAGCCTACAGATGGCGGAGAACCTGTGGAGAACCACAAATGGGTTATCCATGAAGAATTAAACAACGCAGGGGAGGGATCGTTACAGCCGGGAGACACAGCGGAAATTGATGCCACTCACATGGAGGGCATGGAAGGTGCCACCGCCACCATTGACAGAGCGGAACGCACTACTGTTTACATGGTGGACTTTACCACGACGGGCGGCGAAGAAGTGACAAATCACAAATGGCTCACGGAAAGCGAACTACGCAGCCAATAACCGGCGTTTTACGGAGCAGCTGCACTGGCGTCAAACCAAAAGTCCCCTTCAACCAGGGGCTTTTGGTTTATTTTAAACCGCCGAACACAGCTCCGATTATGTTTATATCCCATAAAAAAAGAGGTGAGACAAACATGCCGATCAGCCCTGAAGACCGCCGCTTGTTTTTGAAAAATACATCAGGCCTCGACAACAGCTTTCGTTTAGGAGGCAAGTTACAGCAGCCCGCCTATTATCATTGGCTCGAGCATCTTTTCCATTCGCTGCTGAAGGACAAGGCCGTGCGCCAATTATTTCAACAGCTGGCAGCCTGGGATATGTATACCTACCGGCATTCGTTTGACGTCTTTCTTCTCGGCTCTCTGGTTGCTCAGCAGCTGGAATGGCCGAACATACGTGAAATAGCTTGCGGGCTGCTGCTTCATGATATTGGCAAAACTGCGATTCCCCGTACTGTTTTAACAAAACAAAAAACCCCTACGCTGGCGGAATGGAAAATGTTAAAAAGCCATGCCAAGCAGGGGTACAGCATATTAAAAGACCGCGGGTTTTCTGAATTTATTTCATCCATGGCTTACCGGCATCACGAGCGCATGGATGGCAGCGGCTATCCAAATGGAGCCCCGGCCTCCAAGCTTGAAGATCCTGTCCGGTTGTTATCTGTGCTTGACGTCTATTCCGCTCTATCGCTGGACCGGCCTTACCTTCGAGCTGTATCCCCGCTTCAGGCGGTGCATCTGCTACGAAAGGAAGCCGGGCCGCTGGAGCCTGAATATATTCGCGTTTTCTGCGAATTTCTCGGGATCTTTCCAACAGGCGCCACCGTCCAATTAACGAGCGGGGCCACGGCAGTTATCGCCGATATTGATGAAGATCTTCCCACCCTGCCGCTTGTTAGGGACATACAAACACACGAAGCCTTTTATCTTCCTGTCGATCAAACCGTCCGGATCAGTCAATGGATAGATCCGCTTTAATATGTGCAGCCTCCTTCTACAGTCTCTACTTTTTCATCAGCGCGTAATAAATAAGCAGAAAAGCACCGAGCGGCAGAAACACCCAGGAGCACACCAGAAACAATTGATGCATAAACGTATGCACGTTCGTAAAAGGCGCAGCCCATGCTGCAGACATCGTCAAGCAGCCCAGGCCAACAATAATTAATACTCCTGCCGTTATCCATTCCAACCACTTCATTGTCCTTTCCCCCTTCCCGCTTCTGACTGCCCTGGCGCGGGTGGCATTATGATTCTTCAAACTTGTAGCCGACACCCCATACAGTGTGAACAGGATTTTTTTCGTGATAGAACGCGTTCAGCTTGAGCCGGAGATTTTTCATGTGCGTATCTACTGTACGAACGTCCCCCATGTAATCCATGCCCCAAATCTGCTGGAGCAGCAATTCCCGGCTGAAGACCCTCCCTGGCTTTGCGATCAGTGTATGAAGCAGTTCAAATTCCTTCGGCGTCAATACAACTTCTTCTTCCGATACATACACCGAACGTTTCTCCGGATTCACCCGCAGCGCCCCCCGTTCAATTTCCTGGGACGGTTCATATGATACGGGAAAATCATACGACCGGCGGAGCAGCGCCTGCACGCGGGCAAGCAGCTCTTTGGCTTCAAATGGCTTGGCCAGATAATCATCCGCTCCCAGCTCCAGACCTTCCACTCTGTCTTCCAGGCCGGCGCGTGCCGTAAGCATCAAAATCGGCACAGCACTGGAAGAACGAATCGTTTCACAAACCGTCCATCCATCTGTGCCAGGCATCATAAGATCTAGTATCACCAGGTCGTATGACTGCTTTCGCCACTGGTTTAACGCTTCTGCTCCTCCGGCAGCCTCTGTGACCTGATAGCCTCCGTGCTGCAGGTAGATACGAAGCATCTGCCTCATCGGAAACTCATCATCGACTACCAGAATGTGGTAGGTTTCCTTAGGTTTCATTACCTTCACTTCCTTTTATCATCAGTAGTCTATGTACGTTCATTATATAATAGAAGAAAACCGCCGGACGTGGTCCAGCGGTTCCCTGTACCTTCATGTTATTTTGCCATCTGTTCGCATGCTTCTGCACAGCGGTAGCAGGCGTCAGCGCAATCTTTACAGTGCTGATGATGCTCATGCTTGGCACATTCATCCCCGCAGGCGCGGCAGATTTTTGCGCACAGGGCGCAGATTTCTTTCACAAAAGGACTGTTGCTTTGCATTGCTTTTGCTGCAAAGGCACACATATCCGCACATTCACGGTCGAGACGGATACAATCTGCCATCATCTTCACATCGTCTTCTTTCAGGCAGTCATCAAAACAGCGGTTGCATTGTTCCATACAACGAAGGCACTCTTGCACGCATTCTTCGTAGGTCATTGAAACCATCCTCTCTTTTTTGATATTCCCTCTCCCGCCTGCCTGGTTTTATTGTGCCCACTTGATGTGAAGAAACTGTGAAGAGCATTAAATTTTTTCCTCACTGCGCATTTTTTTCGGGTCGGGCAAACGTTAATATAAATGACGTGCCCTCTCCCGGGACACTCGAAACCTGAATATCGCCATCATGAGCATGCATTAATTGCTTCACAATCGCGAGTCCCAGGCCCGTACCCCCGCCTTCGCGCGACCGGGATTTGTCTACACGATAAAACCGGTCGAAAATAAACGGCAGTTCCTTTTGGGGGATTCCTATGCCTGTATCTGTTACTGTGATGACCGGCTGATGAGCGGAGTTGCGGCCGCCGCGAATCGAGATGCTTCCTTTTTCCGTGTAACGCAGGGCGTTCGTCATCAGGTTCATGAATACCTGCTCCAGCCGCAGTTCATCTCCGTAGACAATCAGTCCTTCCTCTACGTCTATGTCCAGTTCCAGTCCCTGCTGGCGGGCCGGCAGAGCAAACCCTTTGACAATCCGCTCGAGCATCGGAGCTAACGCCAGATGTTTTTTGGTTAATTTCATATGACCGTCATCCATTTGCGCCAGATCGAACAATTCCTCCACCAAACGATTTAACCGTTCAGCTTCGTCGGAGAGAATCGTAAGGTACGCATCTTCCTCCTCCTTTTGATCGTACAGTTTTTCCTTCAGAATGTGGGAATAGCCTTTAATGTATGTGACTGGCGTCCGTAACTCATGGGAGATATCCGCCAGAAAAGCTCTCCGGGCATCCCGGTACTGTTTTAAATCTTCAGCCAGGTCATTAATTGCCGTCCCGAGTGACCCTACTTCGTCTTTAGACGGATGGTGGACCCTCACCTCAAGTTCTCCTTTTGCGATTTGCCGGGTTGCCTGTTCCATCTGTAATAAAGGAAGAGTGATCCGCCGGACGAGAATAATGATACAGGCAAACGCAAGGAGGAATGCCCCGACGACCGCGAGCGTAATGAGACGCTGCACCTCCTGGATTTCTGCTTCGATCGCAGATTGGGATGAAAAAAGATAAATGCTTTCTGACTCCTCCCCGCCGTCCTGCAGGAGACTGCCGACCACAAAATATTTTTCCCCCGTCGCTTCGTCTGTGTATTCCCGCTCGACCATCCCGCCTGACTGTATTTCCTCGCGTTCCCCGTCCGGAATGCCGGAAATGAAATCATCAGTATTCTGGCCCACGTGCCGGTTCGGTTGAAAGGATTCATTTAATACATAAACGTCCTGGTGTTCTTTCGTCAGTGTTTCCAGAACCCCTGTTGCAATCGTGCCATTTTCTTCGTACATCGATTCGTAATGAGACACGCTCTGCTTCATTTCTTCCACCTCATGCTCAAAGAAAAAACCGGAAATCACTTCATGGATAACGAAAGCGAGAGGGATCAACACTACTAAAAACAATGAGAACAAAATAGCTGCTAATTTTATGGTAATATGCCCGGAAAACATTCGAAGCATCCTGCGCAAATTTTCACATCCCTTCCCTATGTAACGGGCACTGAGTCCGGCCCGGGTACAACAATATCCCGCAGCGAAATGAGGGGGAGCCCTCTTCAATGATGAAAGAAGGCTCCCGGGCACCATTCATTTATTGTTTTGAAGCACACGCTTTTTTTGCTTAAATTCTTCCTCCGTCAGCTCCCCGTTGGCAAAACGCTGCCGAAGCGTACTTAATGAAGGATCGTTGCTGCTGTTTTGTGACTTTACTGCTAATCGAACAATAACATAAATACCCACAGCTACAAGCGCGATAAGAAAAAACATCCAAATCCACATGCCAAGAGACATTACTGCCATGCTTCCATTCATCATAGCTATCCCTCCTCCTACTTTCATTATATACCCTTAATGGGTATATAGGTTTACTTTTAAGCAATGAATTTTCACCAATTCGTGAGCGGATTAAACCTTACTGTCTACGTACTTATATATTGACACCGACATGTAAAGAAAACGTGAAGATGATTAATTCCATCATAAGGAGCGGTTTGACAGCAGCTCGTCTGGTAAAGATACGCAATCAGCTTCAGTAATGACAAAACGTATTTTAAAACTCTTTATGTAAAAATAATTATTCATAGAAAAAATTAAGGGAAAACACAAATGAATGTGTTTTCCCTTTGGCAGTTATTCGCTTATCTTACGGCTTGACCAATACTTTAAGCGCTTCGCGGTCATTCATGGCCCGGTAGCCCTCCGGAACGTCTTCGATTCCCATCGTGACGTCAAACACACGGCCCGGATTGAGAGAGCCGTCCAGAATATCCGGCAGCAACTCCTCCATGTAGGCACGGGTAGGCGCAGGACCTCCCGTGAGCGTAATATTGTGTCTGAAAAGACTTCCAAAACCTACCGCCGCCTCTTCATACTGCGGCGCGCCCACACGGCTGATTACGCCGCCAGGACGGACAGCTCCTACACTCATGTCGTACGCCGGCATCAGCCCGACACACTCAAGCACAACGTGGGTTCCTTCACCGTTCGTCAGCTCGCGGACTCTGGCAATGCCTTCATCCCCACGCTCGGAAACAACGTCGGTGGCACCGAATTCCACTCCGAGGTCGGTACGCTCCTTGTGGCGTCCCATTAAAATAATTTTCTGCGCGCCGAGTTTTTTCGCGGACAGCACAGCAAGCAGTCCAACAGCTCCGTCGCCCACTACTGTGACGGTCGTATTTTCGTTTACGCCGCCCATGACTGCTGCGTGGTAGCCGGTACCGTAAACATCCGAAATCGTCAACAGGGACGGAAGCAGCGGCGAATCATCACCGATTTCATCCGGAAGCTTAAACATGCTTCCCTGCGCCTGCGGGATGCGTACGTATTCTGCCTGGCAGCCGCTCATAAATCCGCCGTTCACACAGGACGTCTGCAGCCCTTCCTGGCAGTACGGGCACGTATTGTCCCCATACGCAAACGGCACTACGACGAGATCGCCTTTTTTGAAGTCCGTCACGCCGGAGCCCATTTCGTCAATTCGACCGATGACTTCGTGGCCCATCGGTTCGCCTCCGCCTTGTTCATGGGCATGCATATGGCGGTACGGATGCAGGTCACTTCCGCATATGCAGGCAGCGACGACCTTCAACACGCTGTCTGTCGGCTCCTGCACTTGTGGCTTCGGTACGTCTTCCACGCGGACGTCGCCCGCTTCGTACATAATGTTTGCTTTCATAACTGAGTCCCACCTTATCCTTAATATGTTTGTTCTTATCCTCACTTCTCCAAGATCCCTGGATGAGTGATGCATTCAGTGTAACCCTTAAAGTCCACTTTAAAACAAGAAAAAGGCTTAACCCTTCTTCAATTCATCGCAGAAATACTACACTTTTCCCGCCATGAACCTTAAAAAGAGCCGCCTCTATTATGTAGAGACAGCTCTTTGCCTGCTGACTGGTTTAACCGGTAAAGATATCGCCTTTAGCGTACCGCACCCGGTCCTCGCGCGGCTTCCCAAGCGCGAAGGCCAGCGTCACCGGGCCGACCCTTCCGATAAACATGATTACAATGATCACGAGTTTCCCCCACGTGCTGAGATCAGCGGTTAAGCCGAGCGACAGCCCCACCGTGCCAAAAGCGGAAAACACTTCGAAAATAATTTCGTTAAACGGTGCTTCCTCTGTCATCGTCAGAAAAAATATACCGACAAACACAGCCAGCCCGCTAATCAACGCAATTGTGAGCGCCCGTTCAATCAATGGAACAGACAACGAGCGGCTGAAAACAACCGGCTCCTTTCTCCCCCTCAAATAGGCGATCATGGTCAACACAATCACGAGAAACGTGGTCAGCTTGATGCCGCTTCCCGTCGAGGCACTGCCGGCCCCGATAAACATCAATGCAAGAAGAAACACCGTCGTTTCCGGATCCAGGCTCGCCGTATCCAGCGTATTAAACCCGGCCGTCCGCGGTGTAACCGCCTGAAAATAAGACGCCCACAGCTTGTCGCCAAACGACAGCGCGCCAAGCGTATTCGGATTGTGAAACTCCAGCGCGAAAATCAGGAGCATGCTGAACACGTTCACGACGAGCGTGCCGGTAATCATGATTTTGGAATGAAGCGCCAGGTCCTTAAACCGGCGGTTCTTCCATACATCATACAGCACCGTAAACCCGATGCCGCCGATGATGAACGAAGCTGTAATGATCAGGTTGACAACCGGATTGCCTGCGTAGCCCATCAAGCTGTCATCCCAAAGAGAAAATCCCGCATTATTAAACGCCGAAATCGCGTGAAAAATGCTGATGTACAGGCCTTCGCTCCACCCATATTCCGGCACCCACTGGGTCGCCAGCACCGCGGTTGCAACGGTTTCAATCGCAATGGCGAAAATAAATAACACTTTCACTAGGCGGATAATGCCGCCGACCGAGGTCTGGTTAAAGGACTCCTGAATCAGAATCCGGTTTTTGAGGCCGATTTTCCGGCCCAGCAGAATAACAATCAGCATCGCGCATGTCATCAGCCCCAGGCCGCCAATCTGGATCAGCACCATAATTACCACCTGTCCGAAGGTGGTGAAGTCATGCCCGGTGCTTACGACAACCAGCCCGGTCACCGTCGTTGCCGACGTCGCCGTAAACAACGCGTCGATAAAGCTAATCGGGGTCGTCGTCGCCACCGGCAGCATTAACAGGCACGTCCCTATAACAATCGTCATCAGAAATCCCAGTGACAGCGTCTGCGCCGGACTCAACGGCGCTTTAATATGCTTCCATCGCCCCTGCATGCTTAAAAGCCCTCTGCCTGCAGCAGCTGAATATCCTTATTCCGTCCGAGTACGGTTAAAACGTCCCCGGTAACAAACGGAGTTTCCGGTTCCGGAGCAATCGTCAGCTCCTCCTGCCGCTTGATCGCGAGAATCGTAATCCCGAACGTCTGACGCACGTTTAAGTCCAGCAGGCTTTTGTGATCCCACTTCGGCGTGGCAATCAGCTCCACAATGCTGTAATCCTTCGATAATTCGATGGAGTCCACCACTCGGTCGGTCGATAAATGCCGGGCAAGCTTCCGCCCGGTGTCCACCTCGGGATGAATGATATGGTCGGCCCCAATCCGCTGCAACACCTGGTGATGATAGTGATTCTGAGCCTTCACGTGCACTTTGGCCACCCCCAGGTCCTTCAGCAGAAGCGTCGTCAAAATGCTTGCCTGAATGTCTTCCCCAATCGCCACCACGACGTGATCGAAATTCGATATTCCAATCGAGCGCAGGGCTTTTTCATCGGTGGTGTCGATCTGCGTCACCTGTGTGGCATATTCGGTGTATCCCTCGAGCGTTGCCAGGTCTTTATCAATCGCCAGCACCTCATTTCCGTCATTATATAACTGCCTGCACACGCTTCCTCCAAAGCGGCCGAGGCCAATGACGGCGTACTGTTGTTTTTTGATCTTTTTTCGCATAAAAAAATCCACTCCTCTGCATAATGGCATCACAAAGCAATGGTCTTAATAAAAGACCCTTTCTCTCTTTTAACGCTTACGAGGTTAGCTGTCGGGTTCGGAAGCGAGAGTCTTCCGCCTGAAAAGGTTCACCCCCATAGGGAAAACGTGTGGGTCCCCCGCACGGCCAAAACCGGCCGTTTCAGCGATTCAAAGGGATAGCTTGTTTTGTCTAAGCCATAATGTACTCCTGCCTTTGAAAAGTGTCAATTCTTTTTTGCAGAAAAAGATCTCTTCTTAAAATTTCATATTATTTGTAATTTTTAGTTCTTTGAGCTGGTGCCTGAGTAATCAAATATTAGGTTTAGCAGATACGGAGCGTTCAGGCAGCAGTTGCCAATACGAAAAAGCCCTGACTGCATTGCTAACCAGGGCTTCTTTCTTACTCAGATCAGCCATTATGCAGTAAACCGGCACCATGAGAGACTTTCTTTTGCAAAACGACCGTCACCGATCCTGATGAAGATCTGACTTTTTTCACGGCGTCTTTCTGCTCTAAATTGCTGATACTATCACTTATTTCTTTAGCATGTACTGGAAACGGCAGCGTCTGAGTCACATGCCTCACTAACGAAGACATTTCCATTTCACCATCATTAGCTCCCAGGCAGGTTAATATCGCCTGTTTCAAGTTTTGAGCGTGCATCTCTTTTTCCTCTTTCCTGTTCGTGGTTTATCAGTAAATCATGCAGCCGGTCCTATCCCTCTGTTTTCTGTATGCATTACCGCTGGGAAGTAAATGTACGATACTGCCTCGGGGTGCAGCCATAGATGCTTTTAAAGCACACTCCGAAATAACTGGCACTTGAAAACCCCAGCCGTCCGGCGATTACTTTCACCGGACTTATGGTCGTCTGCAGAAGATATGCCGACTCCTGAATCCGTTTATAGGTCACGTAGTTCGGAATGGACGTGCCAAGCTCTTCGTTCACGAGCCGGGAGATATGGCTGCGGGAAATCTCCAGCTGCCCTGCAAGAACGTCCGTATTCAACACCTGATAGAGCTGCTGATCCACAAGCGTAATAAACCTGGAAATAATCGGATTATTGTAGGTATCAATATCTTCATTCCAGGTGGTATCGAGCATCCCGTCGACCAGCACGTGGATCCCTTCGTAAAACTCCTCTTCCCGTTTCCATTCTTCCATCACATTGATCAGCGCTACCGCGGCGGCGAGCGCTTTTTTATCAAATGAAAAGGTTTGGGTGTACCGGTCCAGAAAACCACCGATCAAAAAGAAATAATACTGCTTGAGCACCTGCAGGCGTTTGTCATTTTCCGGCTCAAGCGTAATAATCCGGTAAATTGTTGCCAGCTCTTTTTTGGCTTCCTGTTTCCGACTTCGGAAAATACAGTCGAAAAAACGGTTCTGTGCCATATACAGCTGCACGAGCTCTTCATTTTCCGCCTGTTCCATCTTCTCTATTTCCTGTTCGTACAGCGAACGGAATCGTTCATAATCCTTACTCATCGCGGACGTTCCTTTGTTTTATGTATTGGCCTGCCTTTCTTAACGTACTACAACACACGCGCTTGATCTATCAATTATATCCCATTAACTGTTAATAAATCATCATTTCTGTTAAAAATAAGGGATTTTCATTTTTTTCTTTTAAAGAGGAATTTATTAACCCAATAATAAAGAGGAAAGCCTGGTATAGCAGACCTTCCTCCTTTTGCTTTTTGGGAGTGAAATTGCACGCTGAAACATTAATTC
Source organism: Marinococcus luteus (assembly GCF_900106595.1). Lineage (GTDB taxonomy): Bacteria > Bacillota > Bacilli > Bacillales > Marinococcaceae > Marinococcus > Marinococcus luteus. The sequence goes on along the minus strand of NZ_FNNC01000001.1, from coordinate 444,322 downwards.
TATTCCCGGACCAGACAGGGACGCTTTGGATCATAATACCAATCAGGAATCAAATACTGCATGGCGGCGGCATCATCCCGGGCACCGAGGTTCTGCTGCTCGTAAAGCTCATTTCCTTCGATAATCTTATCCATATCGATTTCCACGCCCAACCCAGGTGTTTCTGGCACTTTAATTTTTCCATCATGGATTTGAAATGGATTTTTCGTCAGGCCTTGCCCGTCCTGCCATATCCAATGCGTATCAATAGGTGTAATCGTTCCCGGAGCCGCAGCAGCTACGTGTGTGAACATGGCAAGCGAGATGTCAAAATGGTTGTTGGAGTGGGAGCCCCAGGTCAGGCCCCAGTCCCGGCACATCTGGGCTACACGAACCGATCCCTGCATTGTCCAAAAATGAGGATCGGCCAATGGAATGTCGACAGCTTTTAACTGAATGGCATGCCCCATTTGTCTCCAGTCAGTGGCTATCATGTTCGTCGCCGTCGGCAGGCCGGTAGCTGTCCGGAATTCAGACATAACCTCTCTGGCCGAAAAGCCGTTCTCTGCTCCGCAAGGGTCCTCGGCGTAAGCGAGTACTTCATGCTGGCCCTTGCAAAGACGGATGGCCTCTTCCAGGGACCAGGCCCCATTGGGATCCAGCGTTATCCGGGCTTCCGGAAATCTTTCTGCCAGCGCCTGAACAGCCGCCATTTCTTCGTCGCCCTCCAAAACCCCACCCTTCAGCTTGAAGTCCTGAAAGCCGTACTTCTCGTATGCTGCTTCGGCTAGACGGACAATCGCTTCCGGGGTCAACGCTTCCTCGCGGCGCAGGCGCGACCATTCGTCTTCGGCGTCGTGTTCATGTACGTAGGGCATATCCGTTTTTCTGCGATCCCCTACATAAAATAAGTATCCCAGGGTCTGTACACTTTCCCGCTGCTGGCCTTCACCAAGCAGCGCAGCTACCGGAACCTGCAGAAATTGGCCGAGCAGGTCCAGAAGCGCCGATTCTATAGCGGTGACAGCATGAATGGTCACCCGCAAATCGAAGGTCTGCAGCCCGCGACCGCCGGAATCCCGGTCCTCGAAAGATTCCTGGATCCGCTTCAGGATATTTTTGTAGTCTCCGATCGGGGCGCCTAAAAGTAATTGCTCCGAATCTCTTAACGTCTGCGTAATTTTTTCTCCGCCAGGCACTTCCCCAACGCCGGTGTTGCCGTTGCTGTCTTTAAGAATGACAATATTTCTTGTGAAAAACGGGCCGTGAGCACCGCTCAGGTTAAGCAGCATGCTATCACGGCCGGCAACCGGAAAAACCTGTATTTCACGGATCGTTGGAGCCTGCGTTTGCGTTTCATTTTTCGTATGCATTGATATCCACTCCTATCAATTTATCTTGTCATTTACGTGCTTGCCTGATTTTTCTTTGATTTCTGGCTGTCAATAAACGCATAAACGAGCGAACCGAGGATCAAAATCCATAACACAATCGCGATCGGTCCCTGTGTGAAAAATACCGTCAGGTCGCCTCCGCTTCCCTTTAAACTGTCCACAAAATACTTTTCGGCTTCCATGCCCAGAATAAAGCCTATTAAAAATGCAGGAATCTGCACTCCTATTTTTGGAAAAATATAACCTAATACGCCGAATATCAGGAGCGTCCAGACGTCAAACATAATGCCGCTGTTAATTGCGTAGGAGCCAACTACACACATCAATACAATGATAGGAAAGATGATGTATTTGGGGATAAAAACAATTTTCGCGAAATATTTAATAGAGAAAAACATTAATATAAACATCGCAATATTTGCCACGACCAGAGTGATAACGATACCGCTCCATAAATCCGGATTTGAGGAAATAAATAGCGGCCCGACTTGAACTCCCTGCAGTAAAAATGCACCAATTAGTATGGCGGTCGTGCTGTCGCCTGGAATGCCGAGGGTAAGCAGCGGAATTAATGCTCCGCCAATCAGCCCATTGTTGGCCGATTCACTCGAAATCAGCCCTTCCGGCTCTCCAGTACCTAACCGCTCCGGATGCTTTGAAAAGTTTTTCGTCTGAGAGTAGGCCGTAATGGAGGCCGCACTGCCGCCTACACCAGGAAGCATACCGACGAACGTACCAATTAAGGAGGAGCGGGCGGTGTTGATATACTGGCCTTTAAATATTTTCAGACTGAATTTATTTTTTTCGGTTTTCTTCAGATCTAATTTTTGATGGGAAGCTGGTTTCATTCCCTCTTCCGCTTCCTGAAGAATCTGCCCTACAGCAAACAGGCCGATCAATACTGGAAGCAGGGAAAACCCATAAACCAGCTGTTCCTCTAAACCTGGCGGCATTAAGCGCATTTCGTTATTATCCGGAAACCGGCCGATCAGACTGATGAATATTCCCAGTACTCCGCTGAACAATCCGCCAATAAGGCTTCCCTTAGAGATAGATGCGATAATGGTGAGCGCAAAAACAATAATCAAAAATTTATCCACCGAGGTAAAATCAATAGCCACAGAAGCTAAAAAAGGAGCAAAGAGATACAGAACCGTTAAACTGAAAAACCCTCCGATAATTGAAGCTGTGATACCTACTTTTAACGCCTTTTCTCCTTCGCCTTTCTGCGTCATCGGATAACCGTCAAATGTCGTACAGAGCGAGGAAGGTGTTCCCGGTATGTTCAGCAGGATGGCTGGGACCAGCCCCCCGCTGATACCACCAACGTATAAACCTATCAACAGCCCAATAGAATCCACCATTTCCAGTACGTAGGTGAGCGGCAGAAAGATTGCGATCGCCATGGTAGCCGTCATGCCAGGAATCGCGCCCATAATAATGCCGATGAATACACCCAGGAAACATAATAGAACGGTGAATGGTGTAATTATTTCAAAAGCCAGCATTCGACTCCCCTCCTTACGGTAAAGTTATATCGAATAACTGGCCGAATACATACCATACAGCAATGGACGAAGCCAACGAATTCGATATCGATACAATGATGGTCTTTTTATTAAATTGGCCCGCATAGAGAATCGTAATTAAAAACATAAACAGAATACTGGCTGGCAAAAAACCGAATAAACTGAGCGCTGGCGGATACAGAACAAGCAAAACCAGCGTGGCGTAAAACTTTTTTGCATCGTAGTTTTCGGAAAAGAAACGAAATGGCTTTGGGCGCTTTTCTTTTCTTTTTAGCAGCTGTATTCCTTTCTGTAGAAGCAATGCGACCGCCAGAATAATCAGCGCGCCGATGATAATCCGGGGGAAAATCAAATGGTATTCATTAAACGATATATCCATAGTGAAAAAAGCAATAGTCATCTGCCGGCCTCCCTTTTAAAGCAGGGCTGTGCAGGTTCAGCTGCACAGCCAGCCTCTCTCTATTATTATTTAGCCAGGTCGTTCAGATCAGGAGCTTGTTCAATAATACTTTGCATGTTTTCACGTTTTTCCATGAGATGCTCTTCCGCTTCATCAGAAGGCATATGATTTACTGTATACGTATTTTTATTCAAAGCCTCAGCAAATTCTTCATCTTCTGCTAATTCTGCCATCGCGTTATCCAAAGCCGTGGTGTAACTTTCATCAATGTCTTTAGGAAGCAGGAAGAAAAACTCTTTTTCAAACACGAATTCTTCTCCGTCAACCGTAATACCCTGCTCCGCAAAGGTCGGAATATCGAATCCATCTACACGTTCCTCCGTAGTTACACCCAGGAACTTCATTTTGATATCGTCTTCCACGCCGTCTTCGGTGTATTCATTATTAGCCCCTATGGAGCCGTGGATAATGTCAGCGTTACCATCCCACAGAGCCTGGTTTTTATCCTCCTGAGAGCCCGTTACGTACACTTCAATCCGATCCGTTATTTCTGACCCGTATTCTTCTTCAGCCCACAAGTAGTAGCCGTCGAATACGATTTCAGAAACGCCGCCCTCTTCCAGAGCTACCGATACCGTTTCATCCGGATTGTCCTCCAGCCACTCGATCGACTCTGCCATGGTGTCGTAAGGGGCATCGGCAGAGGTTAAAAATGCATTCCCTGGATTTGTCGCCACCATAGGTCCAATCGTCCAGTTTTCCAGCTCGTAATCTTCGCTAAAGCTTCCGTATTCCACCCCAAGATAAGCCATGTCGTGGAAATACATGATAGTGCTTCCATCATCCTGAGCTCCGGACATTTCGCTGAACGCCCGATCCGCTCCAACCGCATCCACCTGCATATTAGTATCGAGGACTTCTTCAAGATTCCTCGTCGCAGCATCCGCAGTCTGATACGTGTCGCCTCCCGTCGAGGAAGAACCAATCACGGTACGTACCCGGTTGGGATCGATGGTTGTGCTGCTGCCCTCCTGGCCGCTCGTTTGTTCTCCTTGCCCTCCCGAATCTCCTGTCCCGCAGGCCGCCAGCATAAATCCCATCGAACCAACAGAAACTAAAGCCATCATTTTTTTCATCGCATTCACCTCTTCAAATTTTTATTAAAACGCTTTCATTTTTCTTTAAAAAAGGGGAGAGACCCCCTTTTTATTTGATAAACACCGTTTTCACGGCGGTGAAAAATTCCTTCGCTGCCTCTCCCTGCTCTCTCGTATGTGAGCTGGACTGCTTCATGCCGCCAAACGGTGCCTGCAGTTCAACGCCTGCACTTTCGGCATTCACCCGCACAAGTCCGGCATCCATATCATCAATAAAGGAAAGCATTTTCTGGACATTGGAGGTGAAAATCGATGCACTTAGTCCGTACTCCACGTTATTTGCAAGCTCGATGCCTTCTTCAAGATCGTCTACTTTCATTAACGCAAGCACCGGTCCGAATATTTCCTCCTGGGCGATGGTCATATCCGAAGTAATATTGTCAAAAACGGTTGGTTCTACAAAATAGCCCTGGTCAAAGCCATTCTCTTTTATCCGGTTTCCCCCGCAGAGGAGTTCTCCGCCTTCCTCTTTTCCTTTCTCAATATAGGAAAGTACAGTGTTTAATTGAGCTTCACTGGCACTTGGTCCCATCCAGATGCCTTCCTTCAGCCCATCTCCAACAGTAATTTCTTTCGTCTTTTCCAGTAATTTTTCTTTAAATGTTTCATAAACACTGCTATGAACAATAACGCGGCTTGTGGCTGTACATTTTTGTCCGGTGGATTTTAAGCCGCCGCTGATTGTGGCGTCGACAGCTAAATCAAGGTCTGCATCCTCTGCGACGATGACAGGGTTTTTTCCGCCCATTTCCAACTGGTACTTGGCTCCGCGGGAGAGAGCAATCTGTCCAAGCTTCTTCCCTACGGTATTCGAGCCCGTAAATGTCAGTGCGTTTACTTTACTGTGCTCAGCAATTCCCTGGCCGATCACAGAGCCCGGGCCGGTAACCATATTAATGACGCCTGCCGGCATTCCCGCTTCGGCAAAGCATTCCATCAGCTTCGCGCACGTTAAGGCGGCTTCCGTTGCCGGTTTAATAACGACAGTGTTGCCGTAGATGAGCGCCGGCGCAGATTTCCACATTGGTATTGCTACCGGGAAGTTCCAGGGCGTGATAACTCCTACAACGCCAAGCGGAGCGCGGGTCGTAAACATCAATGCATCTTTGTCTGACGAAGGAATCACATCCCCAATCTTTCTCATGCCTTCGCCGGCATAGTATCTGAGAATCGCTACTCCGCGTGCCGTTTCTCCCTTGGCCTCCGGAAGCGTTTTTCCCATTTCCCGGGTCATGCATTCGGCAATTTCATCCTTACGCTGCTCGACAATTTCCGCCACTTTATATAAGTACTGTCCCCGGTCGGCTCCTGCTAATTTGCCCCAGGATTTTTTGGCCTGATCCGCTGCTTCCACAGCTTGGTTGAGGTCCTCTTCTCCTGATTTTTGAATGGTGCCTACGACATCATTAAGGTCGGCCGGATTTTTGTTCGTGCTCACTTCATTGGTGCTGGATTTTACCCATTCACCGTTAATATAGTTCGAAAATGCGTTTTTTGCTGCTGTCTGCATAAAAGCTTCCCCTCCATTTTTAAAAATTAAATAGATACTTTCCGGCTGGACGGATATTTTTCATGTGCTGTTTTTAAAATCTGCCTCAATTCTTCATAATGCTCTTTTTCCACCGGTACGACTGGCGGGCGTACCGTGTTCCTTACAGGAAGTCCTACAATTTCCATTCCGGCTTTGATTAAAGAAACAGCGTATCCCTTTCTTTTTCTTCTTACACGGTTAATCGGCAGAATAATGTTATGGTAGATATCATTTACTGTTGCCTGATCCTGTTCCAGAAGGGCATCATAAAATCTTCTGGAAATGTGCGGAATGTAGTTTGAAATGGCGGAGGAATAACAGTTATATCCAAGCGGCAGATAGGCCGGCATTGTTACTTCTGCCATCGGCATCCCGTTCAGCCACCCAAGGCGATCGCCAATTTCCTGCGTGAGCTCCACATTTAACTCCATGTCCCCGACGCCGTCCTTCAAGCCTACAACCTGAGGAAATTCCGTCAGCCTTTGCAGCGTGTTCAAATTCACGACGGCATTCGCTCTTTGATACAACACCGCATTTAAATCTGTACTGGTAACGATAGCTTTGTAGTATTCATAGAGGCCTTCCTGTTCACTTTCAACTAAATACGGAGGAAGAACCAGATAGCCGTCTGCACCGCGTTTTTCGGAAATCTCTGCTTTTTCCACTGCGTCGAGCAGGTTTCCACCCACCCCGGTGTACACCGGAACCCGGCCGTTTACTTTTGAAATGGCTAATTGAGCTGCCTTATCAAACTCTTCGGTACTTAAGTTAGTAATTTCTCCTGCCCCACAGGCGATAAAAATGGACTCTAATCCTTCTTCAAGCAAAAATTCTATGTTTTCCTGCAGCGCCTGTTCATCAATGGCACCGCTTTCAAAATAGGGGGTAACCGGAAATCCTGAAATTCCAGTCGGCGGGGTACGGTCTGCTGGCATACTCTCTTCCTCCTTTTAGTTAATTCTTCTGTCTTCTACCGATCGGCCTATGCGGTCACGCACATGATCAAGATGGTTATACATGCTTCTGTAAGCTTCAATCGGATCACGGTTTAGCAATGCATGGTAGATGTCTTTATGCTGCTGGACCGTTTTTGATTTGCTCCGATCCTTTAAAGCGATATTTTCGAGCGTTTTGTCATACATATTCAGAATCGGATCAATCATGCCTTCTGTTAAGGAATTGCTGCCACTGTAAGCAATGATGCGGTGAAATTCCCGGTCGATTTCCGTGTAATCTTCATTCGTTTGTTCCATTTCTTCAATATTTTCGCTGAGCTTTTTAAGCTCCAGCTCTGATATTTTTTCTGCTGCCAGACCCACTAATCCCAGCTCATGAGTCAGACGGATCTCTATGACATTATCAATATCTCCTACGGATAAAGCGAGCATAATCTTAAATGGCTCGCTGCCAACTTTAGTGGAAAAGAATGTGCCTTCCTTCGTTTTCCGGTTGATAATACCAAGGGCTTCCAGCGAGCTTAACGCTTCCCGGAGTACCGGCCTGCTGACGTGAAGCATTTCCATCAGTTCCATTTCTGAAGGAAGCTTGTCCCCCGCTTTTAACTGTTCGCTTAACAGTAAATCAATAATTTGTTCAATGACCTGATTGGCTAACGTTTTTCTTTTTACTGATTTTATTTGTAACGGATCGTTCTCTTTCAATGTTTACCCTCCTTTCTGTTCATTTCGTGATTTTAATGTAAGACAAATAGACAAAAAAGTCAATCTGTTTTGTAAAATTATTTTATTGTAAGACAAATAAATTTTCTGAATGATTAAATTATTCCTTCGTTAAAAAGCATAAAAAAGAAGCCGCTTATATTCGTAAGCGGCTTCTTTAACCAGTTTTGCTTAACAAATCTGATTCTTTTTATAAAATTTATTCGTCCATTCCCATCGACTTCCTGTATCCTTCCAGATATGGCATTTCGGACGGACTTCCCATTTCAAAGCCGGCCATCGTCCGGTGCCATAACGGGTAAAGGGGTGCCGGACGTGCGACGGATTCAATCCGGTCATGCTCGTCCTGCGTCAGGTACATATCTGCCGACGCCAGGTTTTCACGCAGCTGCTCTTCGTTGCGGGCCGCAATGACGATCGGACCGACGTTCGGGCGATCCTTGACCCATGCGTAGGCAATTTGCGGTACGGTTGCACTCCGTCCTTCAGCTACTTCTTCAAGCGCGTCGATGACCTGATACAGGCGTTCTTCGTCCTGAATCCACGGCTCCGGCCAGCCTTCGCCCTGGCGGGTATTGGCCGGGGCTTTTTTATTCCGGCCGATCTTGCCGTTAAGAAGTCCTTCGCCAAGCGGACTCCAGATCATTGAGCTTACGCCAAGCTCACGGCCTGCCGGCAGCAGCTCGTATTCTGCTTCCCTTGCCTCCGGCGTGTAGTAGATCTGCTGGGTAACCGGCGGGATGTAGCCCGGACGCTCCGCGACCGAAAATGTTCTTGCGAGCGCCCAGCCGCTGTAGTTGGAGACGCCCCAGTACCGGATTTTTCCGGATTTCACCAGATTGGTCATTGTTTCCACGGTTTCTTCTATAGGTGTGCGCCCGTCCCACAGATGCACAAAATATACGTCCAGGTGATCGGTGCCGAGCCGCTCGAGCGTCCGGTCAATGGACGCTTCGATGTTGCTGCGGGATGCGCCGAGAGCGTTCGGGTCGTTGTCAAAATGAAAGCCGGTTTTGGACGTCAGAAGCACTTCGTTCCGGCGTCCTTTAATCGCGGAGCCCAACACGCGTTCAGCATCGCCCTTCGAATACAGGTTCGCTGTATCAAACATGTTCATACCTGCTTCAAGTGATATATCCACTATGCGCCGGGCGTCGTTTTCATCGATATTTCCTGTTGCTTCAAATCCGTTCGTGCCGCTGAAGGGAATGGTCCCAAGTATATACTTCGGCACGCGCAGTCCGGAGTTTCCTAAATAAACATATTCCATTGTTAAAGCCCCCTGTGTGTTAAAAATTCCTCTGGCTGTCCGGTCACCGTCTGTTATATCAATTCCTTTGTTCTAATTCCTTGAATGATTTTTCTGCAAACATTTGTAAATGAATACTTTTTAATATTGTTCAGCTTTTCACCCATTGCACTCATTTTCATGATATAATTTTATTCAATTTCCTTTTATTGGATAAAATTGGTTTAAATACCACGGTGCAGGAGGTCGCATTATGTTTGAGGAAAACTCCGTGAAGGAGAAATTAGAAACCGGGCGTCTCCGGTTGAGAATTCCAGACGTTATTCAGGATACAGGCACCGTTTTTCAGGGGATCAAGCTCTCCCATTCCAGCCTGAAAACATGGATGAGCGCCTTTCAGGACCAGCCCACGCTTGCGGGCACTGAAGCCTTTTTAACGAAAGCCTGTGAGCAATTTTCAACCAGGCAGAAGCTCCGCTATTTACTGTTTGAAAAGCAGTATGGCACCTTCGTTGGAAGCATAGTTATTCAGGAAATTGCCTGGCACGTGCCACGCTGTGAGCTGGGCTACTGGATACTGGACCCTTTCCAGCGCAGAGGATTTGCACTCGAAGCTGTCACGGAAGTCGTCCGTTACGCCTTGGAGGAGCTGGGAATGAACCGAATCGAAGCCTGGACAGACGAACGAAACTATCCAGGCACGGCAATGCTTGCCAGGGCCGGCTTTCAGCTGGACGGTATCCTGAAAAATGACGAACGATCCGCGGACGGAACTCATTTAATACATTCAGCAGTGTATTCAATTACTGCTTAGCACCAAGCTTACAGCCTGCTCCTTTATATTAGGTCTTTTAGCATGAGTAATTATTGGAAAAAAGGGGTATACATACAGATATGGGTATTGACCCTTCTCTTTAAACTTTTGTTATCACAGCCAGCTGAACAAGCTTTATATACGTCTGATTTAGGAAAAATGCTTTCAGGAGGTTTCTGTCTTCCGGGTAGAAACTGCCTTTTTGTTTGCATTTAAAGGAGTATTTAATTTTATGTCTTCCATCGTGTTTGGCTATACTTTTTATGATAAAGAACTGCTCGTCGGGACAGCGGCCAGCTTAGAACCGTATCTTCAGGGACAAAAAGCAAAAATGTTCGAAAGCATCGACAAATTGTTTCAGACTCTTCATCCGTTCGCGGTGAACGGCACCTCCATATGCTTTTTGGCTGACGCCCGTGTGTTGAAGGCTCCGTGGGCTTCCTATGATTTAAGCCACCGCCCTCAGCCGCCATGCTTTCACACGCGCAACGCTTTTAACAGGGATGACGACCAACAGGCTTTCGGAAAATAATATGACTTTTCGAAGTCCAGCGGCAAGTAAAAAGCTGAAGCCGGAGATTATTCTCCAGCTTCAGCTTTTATTGTTTTTCAGAGTTCTTCGGATTAATAAGGATCCGATGGAACGCCGTGCTCTTCAGCCTGCTTCACGCCTTCTTCTGTTTTCGTGGCGCCTGCAGGTCCGCCGTGCGTAGAATCCTGGTCTGCGCCGTCTGCGGAGCTGCTGTTTTTCAGCCCTTCTTCAACCCGGCGGCCGTATTCTTCATCGCATTTTTTAAAGTGGGCAATCATTTCTTCCTGGATTTCCTTTTTACATGGAATCAGGTTGTCGACGAGGTTTTTGATTAATTCGTCCTTTTCCCATTCCTTAAACTTGCGGAACGTTTCTCCCGCCTGCCGGTAAGGATTCTGGCGGTCGATGGCTTCTTTTTTCACTTCCCCTTCGGTATAAGGAGTGTGCGGCTTGCCGCTCATCTCCGCTTCCTTCAGGTTATTCAGCGTGGAAGGCTCGTAGTTCACGTGCGGATTCTGCCCTTCGTCATTATCGACTTTATACGACATCTGTCCGCCGCGCTGGTTGGTTGCAACTTTTTTCTTCGCCTGGTTGATCGGCAGCTGCAGATAGTTGGCACCGACGCGGTACCGCTGCGTATCCGAGTACGAGAACGTCCGGCCCTGCAGCATTTTATCGTCGGAGAAATCCATGCCGTCAACAAGGACGCCGGTACCGAAGGCCACCTGTTCGACTTCGTTGAAATAGTCCTCCGGATTGCGGTCAAGCACGAGCTTGCCGACCGGGATCCACGGGAACTGCTCTTTCGGCCACAGCTTCGTATCATCAAGCGGGTCAAAGTCGAGCTCCGGATGATCGTCGTCACTCATCACCTGTACGCGAAGCTCCCATTCCGGATAGTTGCCTTCCTCAATGGCTTCGTACAGATCCTGGGTGGCGTGGTTGAAGTTTTTGCTCTGGATGCTGTCCGCTTCTTCCTGGGTCAGGTTGCGGATGCCCTGAACCGGTTCAAAGTGGTATTTTACGAGTACCGCTTCACCGTCTTCGTTCACCCATTTGTACGTGTTTACCCCGGAGCCCTGCATCTGCCGGTAGTTGGCCGGAATGCCCCACGGGGAGAATAAAAACGTCAGCATGTGCATCGATTCCGGTGTCTGCGACATAAAGTCGAAGATCCGTTCACTGTCCTGCACGTTCGTGACCGGATCCGGCTTCAATGCGTGAATGACATCCGGAAATTTGATGGCATCCCGGATGAAAAATACCTTCAGGTTGTTGCCGACGAGGTCCCAGTTGCCGTCCTCGGTATAAAATTTCACCGCAAATCCGCGCGGATCCCGAAGCGTTTCCGGGGAAGTCCCGCCGTGGATAACGGTGGAAAAACGTACAAACGCCGGTGTCTGCTTGCCTTCCTCCTGGAAGATTTTTGCGCGTGTATATTTGGAAATCGGCTCATCGCCAAAGGAACCATACGCTTCAAAATAGCCGTGCGCACCTGCTCCCCTGGCGTGCACCACACGCTCCGGTATACGTTCACGGTCAAAATGGCTGATTTTTTCCAGAAATTCATAATTTTCAAGCGTTGTCGGTCCGCGATTGCCTACGGTTTTCGAGTTTTGGTTGTCCCGGACAGGATGGCCCTGTCTTGTCGTTAACGTTCCGTCTTCATTTGTATTTTGCTTATCGTCGTTTTTTTCTTCGTCGTGTTCGCGTTCGTTTTTGCGGTCTTTACTCAATGTAATTATACCTCCTTTAGAAAATCTACTCATTTTTACCCGGGTTGATAATGGTTAAAACGATAATTCTGAATTTTTTAAATTTAAAGTACATAGCTATATACCCTGTCATATCAGTCTTACAAAGGTTGTGCCTTTGATACTATGGGAACACAGAACAAGCCGGCGGGGGATTCCCTGCCGGCCTGGTTCGTTGCTGTACGCATGTTAAATCATATAGTCCCAGGAGTCCTGCTTCGGCTCTGTGGGCGTTTTAAACGGGCCGTTGCCCTCGTGTTCAAGAAAGCCTTCGAGGGTCTGGTATTTAATCGCTTCGGCGTATTTTTCATCCCATCCGGCCCTAAGCAGCAGATCCCGGACCGGGCCTTTCAGCTCGACAAACCATACCTGCACGTCCGGGTCCCGGCGGAACATTTCAATAATCTGTTCGAGAGCGCCGATGCCGGTGGTGTCAATGTCGTTCACCCCGGACATGTCAATCGCGGCCTTCAGCCCGCCACCCTCCGTTTTGCGGCGATCCTGAATCGTTTTTTCCACCATTTTCACAAAATAGCCGACGTTCGAAAAATGAATGCGCGTATCCGCCCGGACGAGCACCGTGCCCGGCACCCGCTTCGCATGCGGGAACCGCTGCAGATCAAGATAGCTGTGGGTATCCTCCTCATAGCCGATCTCCACAATGTTCGGCCGGGAAATGTGGCGCAAAAGCAGCAGGATGGAAAAGCCGATGCCGATCAAAAGCCCCCACTGGATGCCGACGAGAAGCGTCGCCGCAAACGTCACGATCCATACCCAGCCGTCCTCCGGCTTAACCCGGAAGGCGTCCTTCAGCGACCGAGTGTTGATCAGGCCGGTGACCGAAACGAGAATAATCGCTGCGAGCACCGCGTATGGCAGAAAGTAGAATAAGGACGTGAAAAAAAGGAGCGTGACGAGCACCCCGGCAGCGGTAATAATCATCGCCGCCTGCGAGGCTGCTCCTGAACGGTAGCTGATGGCACTTCTTGAAAAGCTTCCGGTGACCGCATAGGAGGAAAAGAACGGACCGGCAATATTTGCATACCCAATTGCCCGGATCTCTTTGTTCAGGTCGACACCGGTATCGTTTTTGTCGCTCAGCGTTTTCGTAATCGCAAGCGTCTCCATCATCGCAATCAGCGCAATCGTCAGCGCTGTCGGAATTAACACCTGCACATCCGCAAGGTTAAAGCCCGGCACGGTAAAATCCGGAAGGCCCTGGGGCACATCCCCGACGACGCTCACGCCCTGGTTGTCGAGGCGGAAAAGACCGACCGCCGCAATGCTCAGCACCACAACAATAAGGGAAACCGGAAGATTCCGTTTTACTTTCCGGCCCCCGATCAGCACCAGAAGGCTCAAGATTCCTACGAGCAGGGTCGGGATATGTACCTGCGGGAGATGGACGATCACATCCCGAAGCAGCGGGATAATCTGTGTCTGGCTGCCTACGCTGATGCCCATAAACTGGCCGAGCTGGCTCATGCCTATCGCGATCGCCACCGCCGATGTAAAACCGCTGATCACGTTCGGCGAAATGAATTTTACAAACGCGGCTGCATTCAGCAGGCCGAGCGCCACCTGCATCACCCCGACCATGACCGTAAGCAGCAGCACGAGCGCCACATAATCCGGCGTCCCCGGCTCCGCATACAGCGACACACCGGAAAAAACAAGAATGGACGCCATCGCCACCGGCCCGATAGCCAGATGCTTCGATCCCCCGAACAGGGCGTAGATTAAAAGCGGAAGCAGCGAAGCATACAGCCCCATCACCGGCGGCAGGCCGGCGAGTACGGCGTAGGCCATTCCCTGCGGAACGATCAAAATAAAAATCGTAAAGCCCGCAGCCATATCCTTTTTCAGCGACTGATTGTTGTACTCCTGCGGTATGCTTAATATATTTTTAATTCTCCGGGGCATAAATCCTTCCTTCTTTCTCCGTGAACTTACAAAGTGTTCAATCTCTCTCTCATAAATCATGAACCATAACCGCTTAAAAGAAAAGCCCGTACCGCACCTTTTTGTAAAAACAGACTAACGCCTGCAGCAGTAAACAGGCAGCACCATAAGGGCAGGCACCCGGAGGTCCCTGCCCTTGTTAATGCTCCCGTTCACTTTTCAGCTCTTCTTTGATTTCGGCCTTCAGCCGCTCGTACGCACGTTCATCCAGCTGTTCTTTGTTTGCGTGGTTCATCCGTTCGCCAAGTGCTTTCATGTTAAAAGCAATCATCAAAAGAGCGCCGAATATCAACAGATCCATAAACACGGCCATGGTTTTTCCTCCTTGGGACTATGTGCTTTCTATCTACCCGCTGTTCTGTAAAAAGACTTTAATCTGTTCGCGGTGGGCGTCGGTGTCCGCCCTCGCCTCCTCCGAGTATGAAATGGAATAGGTGCCCCCATTCGCATGAAACGTATAAATCATAGGACCGCTTTGAATGTCCCGTCCCACCGGGCGTCCGCCAATACTGAGCACATCATCATGAGCTCCGAAGACCATCTGGTCGCCCGCTTCGTAATTTAAAATAATGTGAATGTCACTGCTGTAAATTCCGTACACCAGGCGCGTACTGTAGTCTTCTTCATACCGGTGCCGGTTGCCGGCGTCCTGAAAATGAGGCAAAAGCTCCTCCTCTTCTTCTTCGCTGTACCAAATTTCCAAATCTTCGGGCTCTCCTTCATCATCCTCGTTGATCTGCGCCCTCGAAATCGATGACTCGCTAAAAGATGGAAGAGGCACTTCTTCTCCCCATTCCGCTTCTATATTTCCGGGAACATTTTCCTCTTCCTCCGTGTAGTAAACAGGAACGGAACAAGCACTTAAAAGGATAAACATACCGGCCGCTCCGGCAGGAAAAATCTTTTTCATTATGTATTTCCTCCGCTCCCATGATTGACGTTACCGTTGTCGTTCTAATAGTAAAGCTACCGGCTTTTTTTCACCACCCGGGTGCCCGCGAGAAAATCATGCACCGCCCGTTTATCCCTCCGGACAAGAATTACTGAGCAGCCGGGTCCCGAGCCCCGCAGGTTCCTGTTGCATACAAACGCTCCTTTAGTCATTGTTGTGATAATTTCTTGTTTTCTATTTTTTCATAATAAACTAATTTTTGGAAGTACCAATCCCGATGACTGCTGCATTTTCCAGCGAAGTGTTCAGTCTTCGGGGAATAACGCGGTGTTCAGCCGGCCCATCACCAGCACATTGTAATACGAGCCCCGGGCAAAATGAGCTTTACGGAGCGTACCTTCTGTTTCAAACCCCCGGTTTTTATACAGCTGAACTGCGCGCTCGTTTCCTTCCACCACGTCCAGCTCCAGCCGCAATAAGCCTAAATAATTGTCGGCGATATCCAGCAGCTGATCAAGCAGAAGGCTGCCGATTCCCTGGTTCTGAAACTCATCGTGTACTGCCATGGCGGTCCGGCCGTAGTAATGAAGCCTGCCGCCGAGCACCTCCAGGGAGCCGATACCGACGACATGCTGGTCGTATTCTGCGACAACAACATGATCGTTTTCCGTCAGCCCTTCGATATACGACTGATTGGAAGCTCTCCGTTCCGAAGGAAGTCCCAGCGCATAATGCATGACAGAGGGCTGGCGCCGGAGAATATTAATGTCTTTTTCGTCTTCCGCTGCCACGGGGCGCAGAATAATTTGTTCAGTCATAGTCGTATCCCTTCCTTCCTTTTCGTAAATTGGTTTATGATGACAAACCGACAGGCTGCATCCAGTATATCGTTTTGGTTCCAACTGTCAAAAAATAGGTTTACTTTTCCATATGGGGTGTTTAAACTGAAAGTAACACAAATATTGGTTTTGCAGATGAACGTATTGGGAGAGCCTGTAGAATATATTACAGCACCGAAGGAGCAATTCTTCCCACCAGCCGGGAAGAAAAAACTCTCAGGTACCAGGACCAGTACAGGATGCACCTCTGGAGAAGGTATACGTACCTGCCGAAGAAGAAAATTCTTGTCAAAGAATGAAATCTTTCAGGCACACAGACAGAGAAACGGCGCCCCAGGCCGCTTCTCTGTCTTTTTTTCATTTTTGTAATCGCTTTCAATTCAGATATGGAGGAATCGTTATGGAGTTTGACAGCTGTTTTGATATTATCGGCCCGATTATGGTCGGCCCCTCGAGCTCGCATACTGCGGGGGTCGTATCGATCGGGAAATTCGTGCACGACTGGCTCGGAGAGGTCGCCGATGTAACAATCACGTTCTACGGCTCTCTCGCCTCCACCTACCAGGGACACGGCTCGGATAAAGCCATACTCGGCGGCCTGCTCGGATTATCCGCACACGACATCAACGTCCGGAGTGCGTACGCGCTGGCAAAGGACAAGGGCCTCCGCTACGATTTTCAGTTCTGCACGGACATCCCGGGCGGCTGCCACCCAAACACAGTGCATCTGCAGGCCTCGTCCAGCACAGAAAATGTTCACGCATCCGGCGCCTCCATCGGGGGCGGCGTTGCCTACATTTATAAAATCAACGGACATCACACAAGCATTAATTTGGGAACGGGGGCGGAGATTTCCTCGATCGCTGCCCGGACAAAAAAGGAGGCTCCATTTAGATGAAAGATACTATAGAGAGCATTGTGCAGGAGTGCATGGCCCAGGACGTATCCATCGGCGAATGGATGCTGCGTCGTGAAGTGGATCGCTCCGGTTCGTCCCGTGAGCAGATTTTCGGGCGCATGCAGGAGCGGCTGCATGTGATGAAGCAGGCCGTCCGGGACGGATTGAGTGACATCACGGAAACAGAAAGCAGGCTTTCGGGCGGCGACGCCTGCCGGATGCATCAGTATAACCAAAACACCGCCCCGTTGTCCGGTCCGGTGATCAGCACGGCGATGACAGCCGCTATGGCCACCTCGGAGAGCAACGCCAAAATGGGGCTTATTGTAGCGACGCCTACGGCAGGGTCTGCCGGCATTCTTCCCGGGGTGATGGTTTCTCTTCAGGACAACCGCGGCGTCGATGATGACACCCTGACAATGGGGCTGTTTGCAGCGAGCGCCATCGGCTACGTGTTCGCAAACCATGCCTTTATTTCCGGGGCCGCCGGCGGCTGCCAGGCTGAAATCGGTTCAGCGACGGCCATGGCCGCCGGCACGATCACAGAGCTGCAGCAGGGTACTCCGGAGCAGGCGGCTCACGCCACAGCGATGGCGATGAAGTCGCTCCTCGGTCTTGTATGTGACCCGGTCGCCGGGCTCGTCGAAGTGCCGTGCGTGAAAAGAAACGTCATCGGTACGTCCATCGCGTTTTCTGCAGCCGACATGGCGTTAGCGGGCATTACCAGCCGCATTCCGTGTGATGAAGTCATTCAGACGATGCACACTATCGGCCGCGACATGCCCGGCAGCCTGAAAGAAACCGCTGAAGGCGGGCTTGCCCAGACGCCGACG
Organism: Marinococcus luteus; assembly: GCF_900106595.1. Lineage (GTDB taxonomy): Bacteria > Bacillota > Bacilli > Bacillales > Marinococcaceae > Marinococcus > Marinococcus luteus. Next base: position 426,880 of record NZ_FNNC01000001.1, on the reverse strand, counting down.
GGAAAAGAAGCCGCCCGGAGGCTGTATCAGCGCCCCTGTACTTTATGACCACTGCGCGCTAATTCCATCCAAGAGGTGAAGCTATGAACGAACGACGCTTTTTTCAAATCTGGTTCGGCACTCTCACTCTCGTCAGCATGCTGTTTACGTACTGGGCTATAGCGGTGTTCGCCTTTCTTTTAGGCGTTCTCTGCTTTTATCCTCCAAAAACCGATAAGGCGTGAAATTTTCCCGCAATTCAAAAAGGCTTGAATATGGAGCACACCAGATTCAAGCCCATTTTCATGATATGACACTTCAGCTTTATTCCAATTCCAGGCATTCTGCTTTCTGTATTGTCCCACCCGTGCTATTCTTGTTATAAGACCCTTCAAAGGAGGTCATTATTATCGACCATTTTGCATATGTACTTCAACGCCCCAAAAATCAGGTATACATAGGAACAGCCACCGATATTCGTTCACGCTTCGGCAGCCAGGAGCCCGTTTATTTTTGTTCGGAGGATGAACTGCTCGACAGTTTAAACGCGTTTCGGGATGAAGAGCTCATCATTACTACCGTCAGTGAACTCCCTGTGATTAAACAAAAATGGGACGATAAAAACCACTACACTCTATAATTGTCCGTAAAACGCCCCGGCTGATTTTTAAAATCGGCCGGAGCATTTTTGAATTACTGGAGCGGTGCGGTGTGTGCCCGCTGGATCGAAGCTATGGCCGGATCAACGACATGCACATCGCACGGCGCATGCTTTTGTACCTTTTTGGTAACAGTGTTGCCCTGCATGGCCTGTTCGAGCACGTTACCGCCGGACTGGCCGACGACGATAAGATCTGGTTCAATTCTTTCACACAGCTGATTTACCAGGCGTTTTTTGGGAGCGCCGTTATCCAGAACGGCTTTTGCTTTGGAAACACCTTTTTCTTCGGCATGTCTCCGGTACGCTTCGAGCTGGTACTCGGCCTCTGCGTACAGCCGCTTAATGCCGATCGGATCCATCCACCCGAGCGACGAGTATTCGTTATAATGAAACACGTAGGCAAGCGTTAAATCGGCTCCGTGTTTGACAGCGACGCGGCATGCTTCGTCAAAGGCATCGACACTGGGATTATTGAGAACATCAAGCGCGGCCAGGATATGAGTGTATTGTTTCATTCCATTTCACCTTCTTATATTTTATAATAAAAGCCAAAAAGCACGAAGGTTTCCCTTTTCCGGTGCTTTTTGGCTTATGGTGCAGGCTTATGGATTCCTGACATTTCCGCCGTACTGGCTTGTATTTATTTACCATATTCCCTAAAGGCTTTGACACTCAAACTAAAAAAGTTCAATTTTTACAATTTTCATTCATTTTCACACGCAATTTGAGGTTTCAACCAGCCGCCAGCCGGATACAGTACAATTGAAATATCGTTGCAGGAGGATCGTATGAATAAACATCATCTTTTAAACCAGCTTTACGCTTTGAAGCAGCAATGGGCCCAAAAAGAAATTTCCCTGCGGGAATACTTACAGCAGCGCTTGAACCTGCGCCAGCAGTTGAATAAAAAACATGATGAAAAATAACAAAAAGCAGGCAGCGGATTCGCCCCGCTGCCTGCTTTTTTATGGTTAGTTATTCTTCCGTGATCCAGGTGGTCACCTGCTCCACCGGCCTCCGTCTGCCTTCCTTCATTTCCCGCACCGGATAGCCGATATAAATCAGCCCGAGTACTCTGCCCTGCCCGCTGAGGCCGAACAGCTCGTTCATTTTCGGATGATAGCAGTGCATCCCGGTGCGCCAGAAGGCCGCCAGCCCGAGGGCATGCGCGGCGAGCAGCATGTTTTGGATCGACGCGTATACTGCTCCGTACTCTTCAAGCGTATCCACCCGCTCTTCCTCAGATGGCTCCGCCGCCACTGCAATTACCACCGGTGCCCGCATCGGCTTCTGCTTTTGCTTTTCGAGATTCTTTTGCTTTTCCACTTGTTCTTCTGGCGTCATTTCTTCCGCGGCAATGGCCGCCATCGCTCCCCCGAGCTGCCTGCGCCCGTCGCCGGTCATGACGAAATACCGCCACGGCTCCGTTTTGTGATGAGAAGGCGCCCAGGTGCCGGCTTCAAGCACCTGCATAATGACCTCCTCCGGCACTTCGGTTTCTTCGACGAGTCCGTTACTGCGGCGTGAATGAATTGCTGTCAGTGCATCCACTCTGCTTCATCTCCTTCATACTGAATGACGGCCTGTCTGATTTATTCTGCGGGCGGCCCGAATTTTCCCTGGTGAAAGTCCCGGTACGCCTGCTTGATTTCTTCCATGCTGCTCATCACAAATGGGCCGTACGGCACGATCTCTTCGCGGATCGGCTCGCCGGAATACACGAGCAGCCGGGTCCGGCGCTTATGGGCTTTGATGCGGAGCGTCGAGAGTGCTTCCGGGTCCCCGTCCTCCTCGAACGTGAGCGTCGCGACGTCATGCTTATTGACAGTACCATCCGCCACATCGGCGCTGCCGGAGAGCGTGTACAGAAAGGCATTGTGGTTTTCCGGCAGATGATGCACGTATTCGGCTCCCTCCGATAAATTAATTTCGGTCAGTGTGATTGGAACGAGCGAGTTCAGCGGCCCCTCTTTCCCCGCGATGGTCCCGGAAAAGACCTTTAAATACCCGCCGTCAATCTGCACCGTCGGCGCTTCTTCCCCGTAAACGTTCTGGTAAATAGTATCGGTGTTCCGCTGGTCCTTCGGCAGGTTCAGCCACAGCTGCAGCGTGTGGGCGATGTCATTTTCCACCCCGTCCTCCGCATGGCGGGCCGCCCAGCCGGCATTCATATACTGCACGTCGCCGGGCTCGAGAATATCGCGTCCGCCACCGTTGTCAATGTGCTCGAGCCGTCCGTCCACGACATACGTAACGGTTTGAAAACCGCGGTGCGGATGATCCGGAAAGGTGCCCTTCTTGAACCAGTCCTCGGCCATTAAAATGAACGGATCAAAATCCTTCCACCGGTCCACCGGCAGCACCCAGCCCTTTTGAATGGACGGAAAACCGAACTCTTCGTACTGTACCGTCCACTTATCGCGGATACGGCGTTGAAACAAATTCTGTTGATGTTCCATAGATAACCCCTCGCTTTTCAATTTAGTATGCGTAGCAACTATTTTCCCAAAAAATATATTCGCTTCATTTAATCTACATCTTCAGTACAACATATTTTTCCGGGTCCTGCAAAGAATCTACTCCGAGAGCCTTTACTCCTCCCGAAGACTCTCGGAGACGTTTCTATTTATTTTAGCAAGCATCTGTTCAAGCGCTTTGAGCTCTTCGGTACTGATTCCTTTCGTCACAGCAGCGTTGAACCGCTCGGCTGCCGGGCGCACCTTTTCCTGCAGATGCCTGCCTTCTTCCGTCACAAACAGCTGCATGGCCCGCTGGTCCTCGGTCCCCGCCGCTCGCCGCACCAACTGCTTTTTTTCAAGCTGGGCGGCCATCCGGGCGACGTTGGTTTTATCCTTCTGCAGCTTCCGGGCGATATCATTCTGGGTGCGGCCGTCTTCCTCCCACAGAAGCATCATGATAAGGTTCTGCTCCGGGGTAAGGTTAAACATCCGCAGTTCTTCTTTAATAAAGCTGGTTAATTTCAAATCGGTCTGGTGAATCATAATACTGATAAAATCTTCGGTATGCATCTGAATGTCCTCCGTTGTGCTGATGGATTTGAAAAAAATCAATGACTTAAAAATTTTAAAAGACGCGTAATCAATAATCGGCGCTTCCCAGCGTCATACCTCCGTCGACCACGAGCTCGGCGCCGGTGCAATAGGAGCTGTCGTCCGACAGGAGAAAAGCGGCGGCTTTTGCGATTTCTTCCGGTTCCCCGATCCGCTGCAGCGGAACACTGCTGTAGGCATCCAGCTCTTCCTCGCTTTTGCCGGCCATTTCTGTATTTACCCCGCCCGGATGGATCATGTTCACCCGGATGCCCTTCGGCCCGAGTTCAACTGCAGCCGCTTTCGACATGGCTACTACAGCAGCTTTGCTCGCCGCATACGCAGATGAGCCACCAATCGGGGAAAAAGCGGACACGGATACATTATTCACAATAGCGCCCTTCTGCTGTTGTTCCATGAACGGTATGACGCTCTGCATACCTAAAAAAGTGCCCACCTGGTTAACCTGGATTAACTGAAAATACTCCTCTGCGGACGTTTCCGCGAACGGCTTTCGCGTCAGCATCCCCGCGTTGTTTACCAGACCGTCAATTCTCCCATGCGTCGCAATGATTTCTTTAACGGCCGCTTTCCATTCATCCTCCTTCGTTACATCTAGCTGGACGGGATACGCGTTTTCCGGATGCAGTGCTTCAGCTGCCTCCGACGCTTTTGTATAATCACGTGCTCCGACGATGACCGTGCTTCCCAATTGCAATAAATGCCCGGCGATCGCTTTTCCCTGGCCTCTATTGGCCCCGGTTACTAAAATGACGCTATTGCTTAAGTCCGGCATTGTCCCACTCCTCATCCTCTTGTTATGTTGACTTTTAAATTAATGTTACTTCCGCAAAGGAAGCACCGTCGAAGCCTTGACCTCGCGGAGCACAATGCTCGTCTGCAACTGGGAGACACCGAGCTGATTCAGCTCCCGGATAAACGCCTCCAGCTCCTTGCGGCTGCGGTGGATGGTTTTCAGCATATAATCAAACGACCCGGTCATGCAGTAGCACTCCATCACCTCCGGCATCGCCGATAAATGACGTTCGAGCTCGTTTATCTCCTGCGTCTGGTGAATGCCCGTGCTCATAAATACCGTGCACAAAAGATCATAGCCGAGCTTTTCCTGGTTGAGAATCGCCGTATAGGAATCAATATAGCCCTCCTGTTCGAGCCGTTTAACCCGTGCGTGGGTAGCCGGCGCGGAAAGATTCACCCGCTGGGAAAGCTCCAGGTTGCTGAGCCTCGTTTCCGTCTGCAGTAAATCGAGAATATGTATGTCCACGTCATCAAGCATGCGTTTCCCCTCCCGAATAATATTCGTTTTCAGCGCGCTTCTTTCACCTTTAACAAAAATAAATTCCGATTTAATTTATATTAACGAATAATGTTTTGAATTAATTAACTTATACAGAATTTTATTTTATGTAATCATTTTACATGATACATTTATTCCGTACAACACTACGGAAGGGGAAAACGCATGAAATACATCGGACTGCTGCTGCTCGCAAGCCTGTGCTGGGGAAGCAATTTTATCGTCGGCGAGGGCTTGACCACCTACGCTTCTCCCGTGACGCTTACGATTCTGCGCTACGGCATCGCCGTTCTCTGCCTTCTGCCAATTATCGCGGTCACAGAAAAACGCCTGCTCCCCGGCAGAAAAGCGATCGTGCCGCTTCTTCTGATGGGAATCACAGGCGTTGCCCTGTTTAATATTCTCCAGTTCACCGCGCTCACGTCGTCGAGCGCTACCAACGTAAGCATTATCTCGACAATGAATACGCTGTCGATCGCCCTGTTTTCCGCACTTCTTCTCCGTGAACGGCTGCGTGGCGTCCAGATCACGGCCATGCTCGTTTCCACCGCCGGCGTCTTGCTCGTCGTAACGGACGGGAGCCTCGCAGGCTTTTCTTTTGCCTCCGGCGATGTGTGGATGCTTGCGGCAGTGTTGGTATTCGGCCTCTACTCCATCTGCAGCCGCTGGGCGACCACCATGGTGTCTCCGATGATGTCGGTCTGTTATTCCGGACTGTTCGGCGTACTCCTGCTGCTTCCGGTTAACGGCTTTCGAACCCCCGTGCACCAGATTGATGCCGCCTTTATCGGGTCGATGCTGTTTTTAAGCATCATTGCAACGATTGTCTGTATGGTGCTCTGGGGTATCGGCGTGAAGCATCTGGGAGCGACGACCTCCGGGCTGTTTTTAAACTTCAACCCGCTGTTTACCGCCCTGCTTGCCTTTGTGCTGTTTGGCGAACACCTCACCTGGCCGCAGGCGGCCGGCAGTGCGATCGTCATCGGCGGATGTGTATCGTTTTCCCTGCTCACGAAAAAACACGGGAGGCTGCGATCAGCTCCCGCACTTCAAAAGCGTACCGCCTGAGGCGTTATGATAATTAAGAATCGGCCGGAAGCGTCCGCACGAGATGTTCAAGCGCGTCATGCATTGGCGTGGCCGGACGGCCGAGCAGCTTTTCAAAATCATTGCTTTCAATGTCGAGGGAGCCGCTGCGGATGCCCTGCTGGATACTGACAAGCATTGGTACAACTGCCTCCGGCATGCCGGCTTCCTTCATGATCTCCGCATATTCATCATCGTCCACGTGCTGCACCGGAAGCTCTTTTCCAAGCACGTCTCCAAGTACACTAACGAGTTCATCCTGGGTGTGCGGGCGGCCGGAAAGCTCGTATACCGACTGCTGTTCACCCTCTCCTGCGAGAGCGGCGGCAGCGGCCTCCGCGTAATCGAGCTGCAGTGCCCATCCTGCCCGGCCGTTTCCGGCAGCAGTAACCCACGGCTCCCCGTTCATAGCTCCCTGAATGCCCGGCACTTCATTTTCGAGGTACCAGTTGTTGCGCAGAAACGCGTGTGGAATTCCGGTTTCAATAATCGCATTTTCGGCTGCTCTATGCGGCGGAGCCAAAAACATCGTGCTGCTTTCCGCATGGCCGATGCTTGTGTAGGCGATAAAGGAGACACCCGCCCGGGCCGCTGCTTCCACTGCGTTCGTGTGCTGGCGGATTCTCGTGTCATTATCCCCGTCGGTTGAAATAATCAGCAGGCGGTCGACGCCGGCAAACGCTTCGTCCAGACTTTCCGGTTCGTCAAAATCGCCGCGGCGCACATCCACCCCTGCTTCCTTCAGATCTTTTGCCTTATCCGGGTTCCGGACGCTGACGGCCAGCTGGTCCGCCGGCATCTTCTTCAGCAGCGACTGCATCACCTGGGATCCTAATTTGCCTGTGGCTCCGGTTACTAATGCTTTCATCTGTCATCCCTCCATTTTTATTGTTAATTATAACCAAAACAGTTACATGTAGTACAATAAAACGACTGTCGTTTTAATTTCGCTGCAGCTACCCTAACGTCAAAACAGCGAGCGCTGTGAGAAACAACGTATAGCTGCTGAAAGCGGCAATTTTTCGCACCCGGCTGTTAGGAATAAAGCTGACCGCTGTCAACACACCCGCGAAGCCCAGCACCATAAGCATGATAAGCATTTTCTTCCTCCTCAAGCTGCCCGGTTCGCAGCTGGTTTTCTTCTATTTAAATATCACGCCTGTACCGGAGCGATACATAATCTTCGTCTTCAGTGTTTGCATATCCGATACGCTCTCCTTCGTACGTAAAGCCTTTCGCTTCATAAAAGGGAATCGCCAGCTGGTTGCCCTTCTGGACAGAAACCCACTGCTCCGCCGAGCCCCAGCTCTGCTGCTGGCTCGTCACCGCCCCGAGCAGCATCGTCCCGATCCCTTCATTCCGGCGGACCGGATCCAGATACAGCACGTACAATTCGGATTCCTTCTCCCCCGTCATACCGCCGCCTGCAACTCCTATCACCGTTTCATTTTCCACGGCTGTGAAATAGCCGCCCCAGTCGAGGCTTGTATGCTTCACCTCATCGAGTACCCTGGCTTCATTATAAAATTCCCGGCACACCCGCTCGAGATAATCGTCACTGCACAGTTCCCGGTACGTTGCCCACGTCGCTTTCGTACAGACAGAAATGATGCCGGAAACATGCGACGGTCCGGCCTGTTCAATATGTATCATCTTTTCCCTCCGGCATAACGATAATTTTCATTCTATCTCTTTCATATTTTAAACGTTTTGCCTTCTTTTTAATATATGCTCCAGGTGAAATGTAGAAACAAAAAAATCCCCTCCAGCTTTGGAGAGGATTTTTGTTAGATGCTATTGATTAGTCGATTACTGTTACTTCAAGGTCCTGACGGCCGAAGGAAAGTGCTTCGGAGTTCGTTGGTACGTGAACGTCGATGCGGTTGCCGTTAATTGCGCCGCCTGTGTCAGCTGCTTCGTAAGTGCCCATGCCTTCCACTTTTACTGTGGAGCCGAGTGGGATTACGTCCGGATCTACGGCAATGACGTTAGCGTCACGGTCGTTGTTCAGGTTTTTGCCTGTTGCCGTGATGCCGCTGCATCCTGCACATTCAGCAGTGTAGGCAGTAGCTTCCACGTTCATGGTTTCGCCGCCACTGGTGCTATTGGAAGACTCGGAAGTTGACTCGCCAGCAACTTCTTCACTGGAAGAATCGGAAGATCCACCGAGAGCTGCCTGTGTTTCCGGTCCTGCTACGCCGAAGTAGCTGCCGGCAGAAGAAGAAATGCCATTATCTGCCTGAAAGTCTTTGACAGCACTTTCTGTTCTAGGTCCGAAAGTAGAGCCGGTGTTTCCACTGAAGTAGCCTTTTTCTTTCAGCGTGTCCTGAAGCTCCGCAACAGAAGAGTTAACGTCTCCTCTGTCCAACTGGCCGTGGTCGCTGATGGATGCGTCCGCTGCCTGTGGTGCTCCGAATACTACGCCTGCTGTAATTGCTGTTCCAAATAATGTTTTTTTCATCATATTGATTCAACCTCCGAGGTAAAGATATTTTTTTCGTCCTAATGACGATGCCCAATGAACTGTTTGCCTATATGATTACTTACCTTTACGTCACTATTGCATGGATAGGTTGATTGTTTAAATGTAATTGATTGCTGAATTACTTATGTGTTTTCTCTCAAACACAACGCTTCCGATTATGACGTGGGGGGTTAAAAATATCAACAGCATTAATTCAGTTGTAATCTCCTCTTAATAAACTTCCTTTTTATGTAAAAAAAGCAGACCGTTTGGCCTGCTTCAAAAATGGAAAAGGATATTTTCAGCGGTTTATCAACCAATATTTCCCATAAAATATTACAATCAGATTACCACCTTCAAAATGAAGGCAGGTATTTCCTCTTGATTCAAAGCAACTAATACGCTGACACCAGTAGTTTCAACATATTCAAGTACGAAAACGAATTTTTACAGTTTGACTGTAATATTTCTATTGAATATCGATTTGTTTTTTAGTTACAGACCGTTTGTCCTCTTTTGGCAGCTGCAGTTTCAATACGCCATTTTTAAAAGAAGCCTGGATTTCGTCCTCTTTAATATTCTCAAGCGTTATGCGCCGGCGGAATTCGCCGTAGCTGCGCTCTCGGTGCACGTAGTCGTCATGGTCGATGTCCTGCTTTTCCTCCCGCTTCGCGCTTATCGAGAGTACCGGTGCACCGTACTCCACCTGGATATCCTCTTTGTGAAAGCCCGGAAGTTCCGCTTCGACTACATATTCTTTGTCTTCTTCGCGAACGTCGAGCTTGAACTTGTTCATGTCCTGCAGAGGCTCAAGGAAATGGTCATTCAGCAAATCTCCAAATCCAAAACCACGAGAAAGGTCCGGGAAAAATCCACGATTACGGCGATTAGGTGTTAAATCTGCCATCATGCTTTCCTCCTTATTCGAAAGTAATGGTGTTTTCACTATTAATTATATATGCATATTTCAATGTTGAAACTAATTTTTTTGTAAAATTCCCGAAAAAAATAACCCTCCAGGAAGCTGGAGGGCTTTGTACTGCAATTATTTTTTCAGTTTTTTCGGCAGCTTGCCTTTCGCCTTTTTCTTCAGGCGCTTTTTCTGCTTTGCCAATTTTTTAGGCGCACTCTTCTTGTTCAAAATATAACGCGGTTTTTTCGATTTCTTCTTTTTGTCTTTTTTCTTGCTTTTATCGTCGCCGTCCGGCGTCAGGCCTTTTTTGATTTTACGTGTGATAAGCGGAAGGGATCCGCCAATCAGGCTGCCTGTAGCCACCCAGCCGTAGCCCTTATTTTCCTTACTGTTCTTGTTTTCCTCTGCCATATAATCATCTCCTTTAATCGTACCATCAGCTGTAGGCATTCGTTCGCTGAATCGATAATTCTGCTTTAATATTAATTGCTCATACATATATGTTTTCCGAACTATTAATATTTCAAACAAATTTTCACGATAAAATGCCTGTTGTGCTTCTATATTTACACATAAATATGGATATTTCCCTTTAATTTTTAAATGCTGGAGCGCTCAGCTATAAATATTGCCGAAACAGAGAATAGCCGCCAAGGCCGACAATCATACAAACTGTAATCGTGGTAAACGTGTACATGACTTCCCCTGCTTCAAATGCTCCGCTTCGCCAGCCCGCAACGGCTGCACTTACCAGAGAGACTACGCCTGTAATAAGCACATATCCGAGCGTGAGCAGCATATGTATTTTCCAGTTCACCGGCGCAAGCACTGCATATAACGCGATGGATACAAGCCCCACCGGAATCAATAACAACAGCAGAATCAGCAATGCTTCGGTAAATATCGTCATGAGTTTTCCTTTTCCCCTTGCCGCTTATTTTTAATAACATCAGCTGTAAGAGAGCCTGCCCCGATTACAGCCACTATAGCCAGCGGTATCATAACGGCGAGTATTTCCGTTTCAAAATAGGCCATGCAAAGAAGTACAGCAATTGATATGATCAATGCACTAAGAACCGTTATTTGCCGGATGGTCATTGGAAAGCCCCCTCTCAGGAAAATAAATAACCTGTTGTGTTGATACTTCATATTGTCCTTTAGTGTCTCTCAGCAATACTGCTTCTTTTGGGACGATCCATACCTTAAGCAGAAAACTCATTAGGAGACCAAGAACTCCTGCGATAGGAAAAAATTCCGGCATGCTATCACCTTTCTTTGAATCAATTAATTATCTCTGCAAGCACGAAGCTCATCGTGCTCATAAGCAGAAGCGCCGCCAGTATCCTGAAAAATGCCGCTTCGTTCCGGTTGATGCTCTCCTTCGCCCCGCCGGTGTAATTCCATATGAGCAGAACGTTGGCTATCAATAATAGTGGGAAGGACATGGCGGTATTTCCCAGATAGATATGCCCCGTGAATGCAACAATATTGAAGATAAACAACCAAATAAAAACCAGGCCGTTTAACAAGAAAACAAGCGTCGTACGCGTTCGGGTGCGCCCTGCTTCCATGCTCTTCCCCTACCTTCCATTACCTAAAATATTATAAATGCAATTTAGCATAAATTTCCTTTTATGTATCCTGCTTCTATATTTCCGCATGAAAAAACCCGCCCGGCAGTTTCCTGCCGAACGGGTTGATCGATTCATTATACTTCTTGGTAAGCCACGCGTGAAGCGGCTTCAGCAACTTCCTTCAGACCTGCTTCGATGATTTCCTCTGCCTGGTCCGGGTTGGCGTTATGGCCTTCAATTACCACTTCATCTACAATATCCATGCCGTACAGGCCGCCAAAAATGTTCTGCATGTACGCAAGCGCCATATCCATGCCAGCCATTTCCGGAGCGGAATACACGCCGCCGCGGGCGTTCAGAAAGATCACTTTTTTCTCCGGCATGAGCGGCACAAGCGCGCCTTCCGGGCTGTATTTAAACGTGTAGCCGGCTTCGGCGATATAGTCGATAAAGGTCTGCAGCTTGGCCGGGATCGTCAAGTTCCACAACGGGAAGGCAAATACGACCAGATCAGCCGCGCTGAAGGCGTCCTTTGCTTTCTGCTTCGCAGCAAGTACCCGGCGGTCCATCTCGGTTGGCTCACCGTCTGTCGCAAGGCGGCCGAAGGCGTCAAAGAAGTCCTGGCCAAAATACGGTGTATCCTCTTCAAACACGTCGTAGGTCTGCACGTTCAATGCGCCCGCGTCCTGCACGTTTGCCAGAAACGTTTCGTACATTTTCGTGGAAATGCCATCCGGGCGGTTGTTTGCTTTTACTAGTAATACGTTCACAGCTATCCCTCTTTTTCTTAAATGATTAATTTTCTCTGCTCTTCTTATTTTAGCCGCTCCGGACGCGAAAACAAGTACGCACATAAAAGTGGTATAGTTCCCTCGAGGGTACCAATGGCGGCTTCCCGCGGGCAGAAGCAAAACAATTCGTTTTCCGGACAGGACGTGGTAGTATGTACATACTGGATTGCATGTAAGCAAAGACCTACATACCTGCTTTATAAAATCATACTAAGGAGTGGCACCATTGAAAAAAGAACCCGAATTCTGTCAGTTTCAGGAGGCACTCGGCATACTTGTCGGCAAATGGAAGCCTGTTATTCTTGTGCATCTGCTTAATGACGGCACGCAGCGCTTCAGCGTATTAAAACGAAAAATGCCGGGCATCACCCAGCGCATGCTCACCAAGCAGCTGCGCGAGCTCGAGGATGAGGACATCATCCAGCGCGTCATTTACCCGGAGATTCCGCCCAAAGTGGAATATTCCATTACCGAATATGGCCGGAGCCTGGAGCCGATTCTCGAAGCGATGCACGAGTGGGGAAGCTCTCACGTCGCACGCAAGCAGGCAGAGGAGCCCGGGGCGCAGGAAGAAAAGCTGTCCTAAATAAATCAAGCACCCATTTCCCGTGAAGCCGGAAAATGGGTGCTTTTTGTCTGTCTTTATTAATTGGCGTTTAAGCCGCCAGTCGCGCTGTAGACGTGGCCGGTCACGTAGCTTGCCTGATCGGAGGCAAGAAATACATATACTCCGGAAAGCTCCACTGGCTGGCCGGCACGCCCGAGCGGCGTCTCCGGCGTTTCTTCCCCAAATTTCGGGATATTTTCGCCCGGCTGACCGCCGGAAATCTGCAGCGGCGACCAGAATGGTCCCGGTGCGACCGAGTTTACGCGGATGCCCTGGGAGGCCACCTGCTTGGCCAGTGCTTTCGTAAACCCGATGATAGTGCTTTTGGTAGCGGCATAGTCCAGAAGCATCGGCGATGGATTATAGCCTTCAATGGAAGTCATTGTTATGATCGAACCGCCCTCCGGCATATGCGGCAGCGCTTCCTGGGTCATCCAGTACATGGAGAATACGTTTGTTTCAAACGTGGAGACGATCTGTTCGGTCGTAAGGTCAGCAATGTCTTTCACAGCCTGCTGTTTGCCGGCAACAAGCGCGAGAATGTCCAGCCCGCCGAGTTCGTCCACTGCGGACTGTACGAGTTCGCGGGAGAATGTTTCGCTTCTCAGATCTCCCGGCAGAAGCACCGCTTTACGCCCGGCCTGTTCAATCATTTCTTTTACGTCCTGCGCATCCGGCTCTTCGTCCGGCAGATAGTTGATCGCTACGTCGGCTCCTTCGCGGGCGTACGCAATCGCCGCGGCCCGGCCGATACCGGAATCGCCGCCGGTAATGAGCGCTTTTCGTCCCTTTAATTGTCCGGTGCCTTCATAGCTGCTTTCGCCGCAGTCCGGCTGCGGATTCATATATTTCTGCACACCAGGCGGATCCTGGTACTGCTTTGGATAGTCGTCATGATAATACTGTTTGCGTGGATCCTGTGTCATGCTGAAAATCTCCTTTATTTACATAACTTATTTATATGCATTTTCATTTCCTTTTCATGACAACTTGAAACATCCAAAAGTATTTTCATATAAAAATTAATAATCATTACGCTATGCGCACTGGACGAAAATATTTACCCTGCTGATAGCGAGTTCAAGGAATAACTTGAAGGAGAAAGGAAATTTAATACCAGAAGTAGAAACCAGTAATACACTTGCATTAACCATATGAGGAGATACTTACTAACCTGGAGAGGGAGTGTGTATTATGGTTGGCGTCGAAATCGATATGGTGGTTACCGACAGTTTAAAAGCGCTGGAGCTGTATGAAAAAATATTTGATATTGAAACAGTGGAGGTTTCGGACTTTTCCCGGGGTGAAAATGAAGTCCTCTTCACTTTGTACGATGTCCCGTTCCATCTGTTGGATGAAAACCCGGCCTTCCACTTGACCGCCCCCACCCCGGACGACCCAAAAACCCTCTGGTTTAACATCACGGTACCAGACATCGAGGAGACCTATGCCAAAGCCATCGACGCGGGCTGCCATGAAGTACAGCCGGTCACGAACCTGCCTGATCACGGCGTAGCAAATGCTATTTTTATGGATCCCTTTGGCTATATCTGGATGCTGCACCAGTTGTATGAGGAAGTGAGTTTTGAGGAGCGCAAGCGGTTCTGGGAGGAAAAACGGGCGAATTAACGAATGAAACAGTAGCTTTTCAATAAAATAAAACAGCCGCTCCTGTTGCTTTTCAGGAAACGGCTGCTTTATTTTATATTTTCAGGCTGCAGGATTTACCCGGTAAAAATATCGCCCCGAGGATAGCGCACGTGCGTTTTTTTCGGTTTGGCCAGAGAAAAGGCGAGCGTCACCGAGCCGACACGGCCGACAAACATGATACCGATGATCACAACTTTTCCAATCGTACTGAGAGATTCGGTGAGCCCCATCGTGAGGCCGACCGTACCGAACGCCGAAAACACCTCAAATACAATGTATTCAAATGATGCCTGCTCGGTCAGCGACAAAATAAATATCCCCGAAAAGACGACGGCAAATCCGAGCACCGTAATCGCGAGCGCCCGTTCAATAATGGCTGGGGCGATACGGCGGTGGAAAACAGTTAAATCTTCTTCGCGTTTAATGTATTTAACCGCGGCCAGAATGATCACCAAAAACGTTGTCAGCTTAATACCGCTTGCGGTCGAGGCGCTGCCGGCACCGATGAACATAAGCATCATAATGAAGACAATTGTCTGAATCTGCATATCAGCAATGTTGACGGTGTTAAACCCGGCTGTTCTCGGCGATACCGCCTGAAAATAGGAAGTCCACAGCTGTTCCCCAAGCGTTAACGCAGTAACAGTCTGCGGGTTAATATATTCAAACAAAAATACGATAGTCACGGCTGCAACATTCAGCACCAGCGTGCCGACGATCATCAATTTCGAATGCAGCGTCAGGGTTCGGAATTTCCGCTTTTCCCACACGTCATACAACACCGTAAAGCCGATGCCGCCGATAATAAACGAAGAAGAGATTGCAATATTCACCGCCGGATTGCCGGCGTACTGCATCAGGTTGCTGTCCCAGAGCGAGAACCCGGCATTGTTAAAGGCTGAGACTGCATGAAACACGCTGTAAAACAGGCCCTCGCCCCACCCGTACTCCGGCACCCACTGGGTGGCAAGTGCGGCTGCTGCAAGCGATTCCACGCTCAAAGAAAAAATCACCAGAATCTTTACAAGCTTCACGACCCCGCCCATCGCCGGCTGATTCAGCGACTCCTGAACGAGAAGCCGGCTGCGCAGGCCAATACGTTTACCGAGCAGAAGCACAATAAAAACCGTGACCGCCATAAACCCGAGTCCGCCGAGCTGGATCATCACCATAATCACTGTCTGGCCGAACACCGTGAAGCCGTTTCCCGGGCTGATCGTCACCAGGCCGGTCACCGTCGTGGCGGAGGCCGCCGTAAACAGCGCATCAATTATACTGATTGGGCTCGTTACGGACACCGGAAGCATTAACAGCGCCGTCCCTGTCGTAATAACAATAAGAAAGCCGGAGGCAAGAATCTGCGGAGGCGTCATGCTCCGCATCAACCATGATAGAAAAGTCATTACACATCGCCCGATTCTGCAAAAGGTAGTACTGCGGCTGAGAAACTTTTTCTGACTTGAAAAATATTCCTTCTGTTTATTCCATCATACAAAAATCTGTACCGTTTAACTATCTTTTTTAATCAGCTGCTGTATTGAACCCAGGTTTATATCTGCTCTTTTTCTCCCTTCAACTTTTACCGCCGTCCCCGGCCTTGGCCCCCTCAATAAAACAGCAAAACTGTCGTAAAAAATGAAAAACCTGAATCATGAACACTTGTTTCTGTGTCCAGAATTCAGGTTTTCGTTCAATCCAAAGCAGGCTTTCGTTACTCTTCCACTACGGAAGCGGTGACCACCAGCCTTTCGCGGTGTGTGCCGGCCTCATCGTCGAACTCTCCGGTGCATGTAATCAGCTGCAGCGAACGTTCGCTCGAGGCACCGAAAATCTGTTGGATCGGAGCATCGTCATACGGATAAGATTCAGCAGATTCCATTTCAAAAGTAATCGATTCCCCGGATTCATCGATTACTTCAATCAAATCTCCCTGCCTGAGTTTATCCAGATGGTAAAACACAGCAGGACCGGAACGGTCATTCACATGGCCTGCGATGACCGCATTCCCCTGCTGCCCCGGCTTGAATCCCGGCGAAAACCATCCGGTATCCTCCCCGTTATCCGGCACTTCCATTCCCCCACTTTCCGTATATCCCATATCATCCACTGCCGCTTCCAGCCCAATCGAGCTTATCCTGATTGATGCCGGTGAAATCGACTGAGTTGATGAAGCTGTCTGTGTCTCTGTCTCTGTCCGCTCCCCGACCTCCGAAGCTTCTGCCCCTTCTATTGACGCTTCCGAATAAGCTGTTTCCGCTTCCGTGAATTCCTCTGAGCTACCGGATAAAAAAAGAACCAGGAAAGCGAAGAGAATGCTATGAAGAAGCGCCCGCGCGGCGGCGTGCATAGTATCCAGCCCCAAGACCAGCTGCTAACAGGCCAGCCAATACGTACATCATCGTATTATCTGTTCCGGCTGCTCCAGTCTGCGGCATTTCAGATGGCATACTCTCACTGGAAGGGGTAGCAAGTATAATGGCATCAAGTTCAGGATCGCCTTCTGCAAAGCCAACAGCAAGTACAGAATAATTCATGCCTTCCTCAAGCTCCGTACCGGCAAGGTCGAGTACTACATCCTCGGTTCCTGTCGGCCGTACTTCGAGATCATAAGATCCGGCTTCCACTTCCATATAATCCGTCACACCGGTGAACGGGGCATCTTCAAACAAAATATCTCCGTCTGTTACTGCTACATCAACATTTGGAGCGTCAGGAGAAAAGTGCGCAACCCTTACGTTCGCCATTCCCTCTGCTGCTTCCTGATTGTCTTCCAGTACGCTCAGCTCAATGTCTTCCAGCGTGTTTGTAGCTGCAGCTGTATAAGCTTCGCCCTCTTCCACATCAAGCGTGCCGGACAATACAGGATCGCCTTCGCCTTCTTCACCAGCAGCAAATATCTCTATCTCGCGCTCGCCTTCCGGTACTTCCAAATAATCAGTTGCATCCTTGAAAGCCGCCCCTTCGACTACAGCTTCTCCATCAACGTACACATCAACTTCGGGTGCATCAGGAGAGGCATGCACAATTCTTACCATCCCGTTGTCTTCCGATGCGCCCTCTTCCGTATCATGACTGTCGGCCAACGCTGTGCCTCCGCCAGCTAAACTAAACACCAGCGCACCAGTTAACATGGATCCAACAACTTTTTTCATTTCTCCGCCTTCTTTCTAATAGGATGTGTTTCTCCGGGGCGGGTACTTTACAACCAACTATTAGAATCATAGTTGCTTGTACTATTACCTTTTCTTCCACACTCCAAACATTAATTTCATAATTTTCTAATAAATATTTCTGCGCTTTTATCCAGTCGCCGGGCTGGAGGCTTTATTCCTCCCAAAACAAGTCATCGAGCGTTTTGGCCAGGGCCTTGCAAATCGCAAGGCACAGCTGCAGGCTCGGGTTGTATTTGCCGAGCTCAATCAGTCCAATCGTCTGGCGGGAGACGCCAATCTGTTCGGCAAGCTCCTGCTGGGATAAATTTTTCTCCACCCGCGCTGCTTTTAATTTTAAATTTTTCATCTGTACTCCTGTCCTTTTTATTCAGTATGTCTTGATTTTGTAACTACATCGATCAAAAAAGCCAGGCCGATCAACAGTGGAATATAAATCATGAGGCTTACAACAGCCACAAGGAAAAAGTAATTGATGCTCTGTGCTGTTCCTTCCGCATATAAAATAGCGCTTCGTGTGCCGAGATAAAGGGAAAATGCTACGCCTCCGGCTCCGGCATAAATAAAATTTTTCGCCGTCATCGGAATTCGGCTGGTGCGGTCGTGCATTTCCCGCTCGGCGCTGAAAATATCGAGTTGCCAGCCACGGGCCATGTAATACAGCGACATGACAATCATTTAAAAAAAGCACCCTGTCGCCAGGATGCTTTACGCACGTTGGTGTTATTGATTTGTTGTCACTGAATCGTTTTTAACAGCTCATAAGCCTCCCGATCAGATTCAGTATTTAATAATTGTTCACGGAAGGAATCATCCATCAGCTTTCTCGACAGCATCTGAAGTATTTTCAGATGATCCTCTCCCTGTCTCTCTACAGGGACAGCAATCATGAATATGAGATTGGCTTCCGTCTTATCCGCACTGTCCCAATCGACGCCCTGCGTCTGCCTTCCAAAGACTACCGCGGGCTCTTTCACCGTGTCCGATTTTCCGTGAGGTATAGCAATTCCCATGCCAAGTCCTGTGCTGCTTTCTTCCTCTCTTGCCAGAATTGCATTTTTGAACATTTCCTCTGATTTTACTATCCCCTGCCTGTCGAGCATGTGAATCATTTCATCCACTACTTCATTTCGCGTCTGTCCATGCAGGTTTGTATTTACAAGCTCAGGCGTCATAATATCTTTCAACTGGGTAATTTGTTTATCCTTGTTATGACTCGTTTCTGAAGCCGTTTCCGGAGCAAGCTCCGCTTCTGTATTTGTCTGTTCGGCGGTTGCTCCGAATTGATTTTCCTCCGGCACGTCCGCATATGCTACGTCCCGTTTCAGGGAATTTATCAAAAGCGCTGTCACAATGGTACCGACTATCGCAGCGACGAAGAACATGAGTATGTTATCCACCGCACCGAGTACTGCCACTATAGGACCGCCGTGTGCCACCCGGTCACCGACTCCGGAAAGCATAGCAATAACAGAGCCAGTCATCGATCCGATTACGATACTCGGTATTACCCGGAGCGGATCCTGGGCCGCGAATGGAATGGCCCCTTCCGTGATCCCAAACAGACCCATCGTAAACGAGGCTTTTCCTGTTTCGCGTTCTGCCTGCTGGTATTTCCTTTTATTCAAAAATGTCGCAAGTCCCATGCCGAGCGGCGGAATACAAATGGCCACCGCAATAGCACCCATGATTTCGTAATTTCCTTCGCCAATCATCGCAGCTCCGAATAGAAATGCTACTTTATTGAACGGTCCACCCATATCCACAGCAATCATTCCGCCCAGAATCAGCGCAAGTACAAAAGAGCTGGTGCCCTGCATGCCTTCAAGCCACTGCGTCAATCCTTCAAATATGCTGGCGACCGGCGCCCCGATAATGAAGATGAACAGCAGTCCGACCGCGAGAGAAGCAAGGATCGGAATGAAAATAATAGGCATCACCGGCTGTACTGCTTTTGGCACCTTGATTTTCTTAATACCGAGGGCAATATACCCGGCAAGAAAACCAGCAATAATACCACCAATGAAGCCGGCCCCGGCTTCACTTCCGTAAAAGCTTCCATTGACTGCAATGTAGCCTCCGATAATACCCGGCGCAAGTCCCGGACGGTCCGCGATACTTACAGCGATGAAGCCGGCCAGTATAGGAACCATGAAGCTGAATGAAGCTGCCCCAAGATTTTCAATCTGCTTCCAGAATGAATCTTCAGGAATTTGAATCCCTTCAGGCGTCTGATTGCCGCCCAAAGCTAAAGAAATAGCAATGAGCAGGCCCCCGACCACGATAAACGGGATCATATAGGAAACACCGTTCATTAAGTGCTTATATACAGGGTTTTCCTTATCTTTTTTGTTGGCTTTTACTGTTTCCGCATTCGGCATCGCGCCTTTGTAAACGGATACATTTCCTTCCGTAATTCGTTCAATTAAATCCTTCGGCTGACGTATCCCGTCTTGGACGCCTACAACCAGTAAAGGCTTGCCGCCGAAACGTTCCTTGGAAACTTCCTTGTCACTGGCAATAATAATGCCGTCTGCTTCCGCAATGTCCTGCTCTGTCAGTTCATTTTCCACACCGATGGAGCCCTGGGTTTCCACTTTGATTTCAATGCCCAACTCGCTCCCGGCTTTTTGTAAATTTTCAGCCGCCATGTATGTATGGGCAATGCCAACCGGACAGGCGGTGACCGCTAGTACCTTCATCCGTTTCCCTCCTCTGTAAGTTCTGTATTCATCATAAAACGGAAATCAAAAAAAATAATCATTCATTTTTACCGCTGCTCCGGTAATACGAATGATTATTAAAGATGCTCTCTACTTCTTCGAGCGTTCGTGCCTGATTCAGCTGGTCGAGGACGCTCGCATCCGCTCCCATTCTCGAAATCATATGCATAAGCGGGCGTATGCTTCCCTGATCCTTTTCGGCGATCGCTAGCAGAAAAACAATCGTCACCTGTTCCTTTCCCCATTCAATTGGTTTATTGAAGATAGCAAGAGACACCGATGACTCGTAGATCTCCTCCGGAGGAGCGTGCGGAATAGCTATCCCGTTGCCAAGCGACGTGGAGGACGTTCTTTCTCTCATTACCGCCCGCTGCGGAAAGTCCTCTGAGACGGTGCCCTTCTTTACGAGTTCCCGGCCGAGCTTCTCGATCAGCTCGTACCGGTGCACCGGCTCTATACCTATCGCTGTTTCACCCTTTTTCAGCCAATCCGCCATCGAGCTGGAAAACAACGGCTTTTGCTCCTCGTATTGAAGGTAGTCATCCAATTTCCTCCGGTCCTCTGCCTGGAGCAATGGAGAGATAACCAATACAGGCACCCTTTGGTTCGTCAGCTCTCTCGTGGATAAAACGAGATCAACCGAATAGGTTTCGAGCATATCATCAAGCTTCTGTGCCCCGATGCTGCCGATCACCTCCATGCCTTTATAGTTCTGTTCGAGCTTCGCTTCTAGCAGTTGAGACATGCCGACTCCCAGTTCACAAACGATCAGCACTCTTTTTTTCTGCTCCCGTTTTTTCTGAAGACGTTCAACGGACGCCTGGAAATGAAGCACCAGATAGGCTGCTTCATCCTCCGGTATGTAAATGCCATAGCTGTCATTCACTTCTTCAAGCGCCATCACCACCATACTGAACATATAGGGGTACATTTTCTTTATTTCCTCAAGCATCGGATTTCTGATCGCAAATCCATGCACGACGCGATGAATAGTAGAAGGAAGATGCACCTTCAGCCCCTCGAGAAGAATCAAATCCTCTTTGAAATTTGTCATCGTCAAAATTTGCAGCTGGGTCGTGAGCTGTTCGACAATGCCATTCATTAATGCTTCTTTATTATCGTTCTGCCGCAAAAAGTAAGAATCCGAGCAGCTGATCAAATGAAGCGTAAAGTATACCTTCTCCGATTCAGGAAGCGATAGTTTCAGCTTATCTTTGATAACCACTGCCAGTTCTTCTGCCATCGTAAATTCCTCGGCATCTCTCGCCTCTTTTCGCTCATTTTCCTTCATTACAATCGTCGAAGACTGCCTCACACGCTTCATGATGATGAGCGCATGGATCATCAGGCTCTCCCGTTTTTCGGCTGCTATCTCCCAGTTCCATGCGTCCAGCCGGTCAGCAATGGCTTTTCTTATAAAGTTAACCTCATGCTGAGGAAAAAGACGGACAAGGGAGTCCGAAGCCGCTTTGTCCTTCGCTACAAGCTCTGATAAATGAGCAACAGCACTTCGTCTCTTTAATTCGTCCCCTGCGATGGCGAGGCCAAGACGCTGTTTGGATATCAATTCAAGATCAAACGTTGCCAGCCAGTCCGAAATGACCGCAATGCTCTCTTTGATTTCTTTCACAGACATAAAGAACTCCCCGGCCAGCCCCTGGATGGTCTGGGATTTTTCCTCGACGAGCAGACGGTATCCTATTTCAAGCAGGTGATCTGTTTCTTCATGTGAAGATTTTTTATGTAAAAGCCCGAAAAGATGATTTTTTTCTTCCTCAGTGATGGACACTTGAACACCGAGACCGGGTTTTCGCAGAAGCTCAGCCCCCGAGTGCTCCCGGAGAAAATAATGCAGCGTTTTCAAATCATTCCGCACGGTTTTTTCCGAGCAGTGCAACTCCTCCGCCAGCGTCTGAATATGCGAGAAAAGGTCCGAATGAAGCAGCAATTTCTGCAGCAGCTTTGTCTGTCTTTCATTGATCATGATTCTATCCCCCCTTTTGATTCCGATTTTTTGTTCAGGATCAATCGCTCTTTCATATATTACCCATTATAACTCTAGTTTTTATACTTGAGCGAGCCGGCTGATTTTGAAAAAAGTTATTGCTTCCTGCACTACTATATTAAATACAATGGTTATTTTAAAGCAGGGGCTGTCATAATAAACATTAATTTCAATCGCCAGGCTTTTGAAACCAGCCTTCCTGAAATCCAAAAAAAAAGCCTGCGCAGCTCCCGGCAACAGGCCAGGCACTGCACAAGCTATGATAAGAATTGCTTAAATTTGTAAAACTTCGAAAACTAAAGAGTATTTAATGCATTTGCCCAATCACTTTTAGCGTTTCACATCGTTGCCCTGATTTTCGACAAACTGGAGCACGTACGCTTCGTCAAACTGGTTGCTGTCGCCGTACACCATTTGCTTCAGGACGCTCGAGCCGGTGGCAAAGTCAACGATCGCCTGCGGGTCCCAGTCCTGCTGCATCCCGTGCAGGATGCCGGAGGCAAAGCTGTCCCCGCCGCCGACCCGTTCGAGCAGATCAAACGAAACGGTGCTGCTCGCATGAAGCCGGCTTCCGTCGTAGTAGTAGCCGGTCAGGGTATTCGAGCTCGCCGAAGCCGCCGTCCGGTGCGTGCTCGCCATCGCGGAAATCTGGTACACGCGCGCCGCCTGTTCGTAGAATCGCTCCAGCTGCTCCGGGGAAAATGCTTCGTCCCCGTCCACCCCGAGCAGGTAGACAAAATCCTTGTGGCCGATGAAACACACATCCACGTATGGAAGAATTTCTTCGAAGGACGCTTTCGCCTCCACTGGCGACCACAGCTTCGCGCGGTAGTTGCAGTCAAAGCTCACATGCACCCCGCGGCTTGCAGCCTCTTTCAGGGCTGTCATCGTAAGGCTATGCATCTCCGGGCCGAGGGCCGGCGTAATGCCGCTGACGTGAAACACCTCCACGCCGGCAAGCAGCTGGTCCCAGTCGAGAACAGCATCCATAAGTTCCCATACCGAGGAATCCGCCCGGTCGTAGATGACTTCTGCCGGTTTGACCGAATAGCCTTCTTCAAAATAGTACAGCCCGAGCCGACGACCCTGGTTCATGATCGCATTCGTTTCCACGCCAGCCGCCCGCAGCCGGCGCTTGGCGGCCTCGCCCATCGCGTTTGCCGGCAGCGCCGTTAAAAACGAAGCGTCGTGCCCGAACTGGCTCATATTCATGGCTACGTTGGCCTCCGCGCCGCCAAAATACGCGTGAAAATCGTTCGTCTGAACCAGCCGCTGGTGGGACGGCGGGGTGAGCCGCATCATGATTTCGCCCATGGTTAATATTCGTGCCATCGATTACACCTCCTCAGCCAATCGCTGAAATTCGGCCGCGAGCCGGGTAACTTCCTCGTAATCACCACTCTTGGCCGATCCGGTGATCGACCCGCCGGCACCTATCATCACGGCACCGGCCTGCAACCATTCCTGGACGTTGCCGAGATCCACCCCGCCGGTCGGCATCAGCTGAAGGTGTGGCAGCGGGCCGCGCAGCGTTTTGATAAAGGAAGGGGCGTACATTTCCCCCGGAAAGAGCTTGACCACCTGCGCGCCGTAAGCCATCGCTTCGGTTGCTTCCCGGACGGTCATGATACCCGGAAGATACGGGACGGCGTAGCGGTTGCACAGCTTCGCGACGTCAGGATCAAAGGAGGGGCTCACAATAAAGGACGCTCCCCGGATAATCGCAAGCCGGGCCGTTTCGCTGTCGAGCACCGTGCCCGCTCCGATCACGGCCTCGGGGTACTTCTGAATGAGCGTCCGCAGTACGTCATCGGCATCCGGCACGGTAAAGGTGACTTCGAGCGTCCGGGAGCCGCCCTTTACACAGGCATCCGCGGTCTTCACTGCCTGATCCGGATTGTCGCCCCGGATGACGACCGCCACTTTGTTTTCAATCATTTGATTCAGAATATGAAATACTCTCATCGTTTTCTCCTTTACACTCCAGAGTAGGCGGAAAATCCGCCGTCAATCGGTACGACAATGCCGTTTACAAAGCCTGACGATTTTTCGTCAACGAGCCACAGCAGGGTGCCCACCAGCTCCTCCGGCTCCCCGAAGCGCTCCTGCGGCGTCTGGGACAGTATTTTTTCCGCTCTCGCACTCAGCACGCCCTCCTCCGAAAACATCAGCTCCCGGTTCTGGTCCGTGAGGAAAAAGCCTGGCGCCATGGCGTTCACGCGCACGCCCGACTTGGAAAAATAGACGGCCAGCCACTGGGTGAAGTTGCTGACGGCCGCCTTTGCCCCGCTGTAGGCAGGGATTTTTGTGAGCGGCCGGTACGCATTCATCGACGAAATATTAATAATCGAGCCCGGGCGGTCGTACACCATATCCCGGGTGAATACCTGCGACGGGATCAACGCGCCGAGAAAATTCAGCGAAAACAGCTGATCCACCGCGGCAGGATCCAGGTCAAAAAAGGTGCCGCCGCTGTCGGGCGCTTCCGGATTGAAGTATTCCTCCCCGGTCGTTGCCTTCGGATTGTTGCCGCCCGCTCCGTTTACGAGAATGTCGCACGGCCCGAACCGGCTCTTTACGTCCTCGTAAATTGCTTCCATGGCCTGCTTGTCCGTGACATCGCCGCTGTAGCCGGCGGCTTCTCCTCCGTTTTCGCTGATCCGCCGGGCCACCTGATCGACCTTTTCTTTGTTGCGGGCAACGATCGCTACTTTGGCTCCATTGGCGGCGAGTGCCTCCGCCATCACAGAGCCGAGCACACCGCTTCCGCCCGTGATGACGACAACTTTATCCTCCAGTGGTATTTGAAATGGGGTCTGCATCGTTTATCTCCTTTCCCTCACAGCATCTATAATGCCATTAAGATATACCGCACCGAGCGCGCGGTCGTACAAACCATATCCCGGCCGGCCTTCTTCGCCCCAGATCATCCGTCCGTGGTCCGGGCGGATCGGGCCTTCGTAGCCTGCTTCGATCAGCTTCTGCATGATGCCGACCATGTCGAGTGAGCCGTCGTGCACGGAATGCGACGTTTCCTGAAACGATTTTTCGCTCGTCCACCGCACGTTTCTCGCGTGTACAAAGTGAATGCGGTCCTTCATATGTTCAATCATGCTGATTAAATCGTTGTTCCGGTCCGCGCCGTAGGAGCCGGTGCAGAAGGTAATCCCGTTGTTCCTGCTGTTGACCCGCTTCAGCATCGTCATGACGTTGGCTTCATTTGTGATAATGCGCGGCAGGCCGTAAATGTCCCAGGGTGGATCGTCGGGATGAATCGCCATAAGCACGTCCTCTTCCTCCGCAACCGGAATAATACGCTCCAGAAAGTAAACCAGATTCTCCATCAGGTCCTCTTTCGATATTTCTTTATATTCATCCATGATGACCCGCAGGTCGTCCTTCTGATAGGATAAATCCCACCCCGGAAGCGTCAGGCTCCCGTCGAGCGGATCGATCTGCTGAATCAGCTCCTCATCATACATGAGGGAATGCGAGCCGTCGGGAAGCGGCGCGTCGAGCTTGGAGCGGGTCCAGTCAAACACCGGCATGAAATTATAGCAGATGGTCTTAACACCTTCATGCGAGAGATTGCGGATCGTTTCCTGATACTTTTCAATCCAGCTGTCTCTTGTGCTTTTGCCCATTTTAATATCTTCATGCACCGGCACGCTCTCCACCACATTCCACACCAGTCCGCGCTGCTCAATTTCGGCTTTCATGCTTTTGATGGTCTCCCGCGGCCACGTTTCGCCCGGCGGCAGATCATATATAGCAGATACAATTCCCTTCATCGCGGGAATCTGTCTGATTTGTTCGAGCTTGACGGGGTCTTCGGTCCCGTACCAGCGAAAACTCATCTCCATCGGCTGTTCCTCCTTTAAATTGAAAAATATTTTTTCGCGTTATAGTAGCAGATGTTTTCGACGTACGTACTTAATAGCTTCAAGTCGTGCGGCGCTTTTCCTTCTTCCACCCATGTGCCAATCAGGTTGCAGAGGATGCGCCGGAAATATTCGTGCCGTGAAAATGACAGAAAGCTTCTCGAATCGGTCAGCATGCCGATGAAGTTGCTGATCAGGCCAATGTTGGCCAGAGACGTCATCTGGCTTTCCATTCCGTCAATGTGGTCATTGAACCACCATGCGGTGCCAACCTGTACCTTGCCGGGGATTTCGCTGTTCTGGAAGCTTCCGGCAATCGCCGCGAGCGTATTATTGTTATTGGCATTCACACTGTACAGCACCGTTTTCGGGAGCCCCCCGTTTTGTTCAAGCTGATCGAGAAACGCAGCAAGAGGCCGGGCAGGCAGCTGGTCGTGGATGGCGTCAAATCCCGAATCTCCGCCGAGCTTCTGAAACATTTTGGTATTTGTGTTGCGGAGCGGATGCAGGTGCAGCTGCATCACCCACTCCTTTGCCGCGTACCTTTCAGCCAGATGCAGCAGCGTATACGTTTTATATTTGGCTGCTTCCTCCGCTGTCACCGCCTCTCCGTTCATCCGTTTTTGGAAAACGGCCGCCGCTTCTGCTTCGCTGGCTGGTTCGTACACCATTTCCGTCAGCCCGTGGTCAGAGCTGCGGGTGCCGAGCGCATCAAACGCCTCGATTCTTTCATTCAGCGCGGCTAAAAGCTCCCCGTAGGAGGAAATGCTTTTTTCTGTCAGGCCTGCCAGCTGCCCCACCCAGGACGGAAAGCTGTCTTTTTCCAGGTGCAGCGCCTGGTCCGGACGGTAGGAAGGCGACACGTCAAACGGCAGGCTGCTTCGTCCCAGCTGTTCGTGTGTCGTTAACGCATCTGCCGGGTCGTCCGTTGTTCCGAGAAAAACAACGTTGTCTTTTCGTAGCAGCGACTGGGTGGAAAACTCCGGCGACTGCAGCTTTTCCCGGGTTTCCTTCCAGATGTCTTCCGCCGTGTCTTTGTTTAACAGCGTATCGATGCCAAAATACGACGACAGCTCCAGGTGCGTCCAGTGATACAGCGGATTCCCGAGCGTGTTCGGCACCGTTTCCGCCCACGCCAGAAACTTTTCGTAGTCGCTTTTGTTCCCTGTAATGTATTCTTCCGCAATTCCGTTCGCCCGCATGGCTCTCCATTTGTAATGATCGCCGCTCAGCCAGATCCCGGCCAGGTTGTCGAAGTTTTTGTCCTCAAGTATTTCGCCGGGCGGCAGGTGATTGTGATAATCGATGAGCGGCAGATGCTTCGCGTAATCATGATACAGCGTGCGTGCCACTTGCGACTGGAGCAGAAAATCTTCGTGAATAAACGCAGTCATGTTGTCATCTCCTAATTAATTTGTTTACTATGCAAACTATTGAATTTATACTTTTAACACAGCAGCATTCATATTACTACCACACGCAGTACGAATAGAAAGAGGGATCTTCCTTGCATAAAGGTGACTGGAACTATATACGAAACTTAAACCGGCGGGTGATTCTCGAAGAAATCGTGAAAAATGCTTCCCTCTCCCGGAGCGAACTCGCGAGGATTACCGGTTTAAACAAAGCGACCATTTCCACGCAGATTCATGACCTGCTTGAGCAGGGGCTCGTGATTGAAACGAGAACCGAGGCGCTCGACACCCCCGGCCGGAAGCCGATTATCATTGAGATGAACGAGCGCGCCGGCTTTACGATCGGGGTGGATATTGACGAGCTCAGCACCAATATCATTTTTTGCGACCTGAAGGGCCGCCGGCTTCATCAAAAGCAGCTGCATCTGGACACGTACCACTTTGAAAGCATGCTTGACGAATTAATTCATCAGCTGCAAACAGAAATTGATGTATTTCAGCACGGCACCTCCGCCCCGCCGCTCGCCGGGATCGGGGTCGGCATTCACGGGATCGTGAATAACGACAGCCAGATCGTCTACACCCCGAAGCAGGAATGGATTGACCTGGACGTGAAGACCCGTCTCGAAGAAGCGTTTGACGCTCCTGTTCATGTGGATAACAGCGCCAATCTGGCGGTGTATGCCGAGCACGTTTACGCAAAACATGTGTCCGACCTGTTCTGCCTGACTCTTTACTCGGGCATCGGCCTCGGCATGGTCAAGGATTCGGTCATTTACCGCGGCCATCAGGGCTTTGCCGGTGAAATCGGCCATATGATCATCGAACCGAACGGCAAGCCCTGTCCGTGCGGCAACCACGGCTGCTGGGAGCTGTACGCCTCCAACAAGGCATTTTTCAAGCTGCTTCACGAAAACGATGATGAGTTTCATACCCAGGAGCAGGTAAGTAAACATCTTGAAACGATGGATGCTGAGCAGGAGATTGACGAATACATTTTCTACCTGTCGATCGGAGTGAATAATGTGATTAACATTTTCAATCCCGGGCGTATCATCATTAACAGCCCGCTGTTTGCCTCCAAGCCGGAGCTCCTGGACCGTGTCGAGGCGTCGCTGCAGTCGAAGTTTAACAACTACGAGGAGCTGAAAATCTCGAGCCTGAACGAAGACGCCTGTGCGCTCGGGGCAGCAGCGCTTGCGTTTAAAAAGTTTCTCGGCGTTCACCACGTGGACCACTCCGCCTCCTTCCCCGCCCCGCAGTAATACGAAGCTACATCAAATCAAACAGCTGAGGCAGAAACAGGCTGAGCTGCGGAATAAAGGTGACGGCGAGCACCATAACAATCAGAACGATGAAGTATGGCACCAGCGTTTTGATAACACTTTCGAGTCTTGCATTGGCTACGCTTGTACCGACAAACAGTACGCTTCCGACCGGGGGAGTGATGTTGCCGATACAAAGGTTGAAGGCAATAATGATGCCAAAGTGAACAGGGTCGATGCCAAGCTCGGTCACTACCGGGAAAAAGATCGGCGTGAAAATGAGCACAGCCGGCGTAATGTCCATAAACGTTCCCATCACGAGCAGAATCAGGTTGATGAGCAGCAGAATCACGATCGTGTTCGCACTGATCGAAAGAAGCGCACTGCTGATGCCTGCCGGAATTTCGGTATAGCTCATCACGAGTGAAAACAGCGAGGAGGCTGTAATCAAAAGCAGAATCATGCCCGTAATTTCGATGGTTTCCTTGAAAATGTTTTTAAACTGCTCTTTTTTCAGCTGCTTGTATAAAAGCGACAGCAGCAGAGCGTAAATAACGGCAACCGCCGCGCCTTCGGTGGCGGTGAAAATGCCGGCAACGATCCCGCCGATAACGATGATGATCAACAGCAGACTCGGAATCGCATCAAACACGATAAACAGTTTGTCCTTCCAGCTGACCTTCTCGGATACCGGATATTTATGCTTCCTCGCATAGACGTAAGCGACGGCCATGACAGAAAGACCCCATAAAATCCCCGGTATGTAGCCGGCCATAAACAGTGCTGCAATCGACGTACCGCCGCTGACGAGAGAATACACAATCAGCATTGAGCTTGGCGGAATCAGCAGTCCTGCCGGCGCCGATGCGATATTCGTCGCGGCCGAGTAGCTCAGGGAGTACTTCTGTCTCATTTCCATCGGTGTCATGATTTTACCCATCGCAGCAGCCGCTGCGACACTTGACCCTGAAATTGAGCCGAACAGCATGTTTCCGACAACGTTTGTATGAGCGAGTGATCCGGGCAGCCTGCCGACAATGATTTTTGCCAGGTTAATAAGCCGGAAAGCAATACCGCCGTTGTTCATAATAATACCTGCAAGCACAAACAACGGAATCGCCAGAATGGTGAAATTGTCTACACCTGTCGCGAGCCGCTGAGCGGTAATAATGATGCTCACATCAAACGGAATCACAAGCGAAATGGTAACCATCGCACTCAGCAGAATCGCAAGCGCAATCGGCACGCCGAACACGAGCAGTATACCGAGCAATGCGAATAATAAAATCCCTGCAGTAACTGTCATCCTTTTTCCCCCTCACCGGCAGTGCCGATCCGGCTGCCGCCCCGAAGCATATCAATTAGTGCATACAGCACGATACATACGCCCGATACCGGCACGGCACTGTAAACAAACAGCATGGACAAGCCCGTTGCCGGAGCCGTTTCCGAGTATGTATAAGACAGCAGAATAATGCCGCCGATAATCATCGGTACTATTCCTAAAAACACCCATAAAATATTAATGGCAAGCCCGATAAGGCGCTGCGAACGTTCCCGGAACTTTTCCACCAGAAACACGATCGCAATGTGCTTTTTCTGTCCAAACACGTAAGCCGCTGTAAGCAGCGTGAACCAGATGAGCATAAAGCGGATGATTTCTTCGCTTGTGGTACTCGGTGCGTCCAGGATGTACCGCGTAAATACCTGCCAGATCGAAAGCAGTGCCATGCAGGTAATTAAAATGGCATTCACGATTAAAAGCGCACGGTCGAGAATCATTTTGACCTTTTGCATCCTACTCGGCCTCCTTTATTTTGTTGTAAATATCAGAGGTGTCCGGGTCGTTTTGGAACTCTTCGTGCAGCGGCTGGACTGCATCACTAAACGACTGTTTGTCCACTTCATAAAACTCTACATTCATTTCCTCTTTGGCTGTCGCTTCGGCTTCCTCCACCGTCTCGTTCCACAGGTCTTCATGATAGCTGGTCGACTCTTCAGCAGCTTCTTCAATAATTTGCAACTCACTATCAGACATGTCTTCCATAATATTTTCATTAGCAATCAGCATGTCGGGAACAATGGCATGCTCGGTGTAGAAATAGTTTTTCGCCACTTCCCCGTGGTTGCTGTTCGTAAGCGCCGTCGCATTGTTTTCGGCAGCGTCAATAACGCCCGACTGCAGCGCGGTGTATACTTCCCCGTAGCTCATCGGCGTCGGTGTGCCTCCCATCGCTTCAATCATCTGCACGCTCGTCTGACTCGGCTGTACTCTTGTTTTTAACCCGCTCATGTCCTCGCTCGTTTCGATCATTCTGCTTTTCGTGTAAACGTTACGGACGCCGGCATCATAATACGTCAGCCCGCGGAAGCCTTTGTCTGCGGATTCCATATAAATGTCGTTTGTCACTTCTTCATTGTTCATGACACGCTTAAAGCTTTCCTGGCTTTCAAACAAATACGGCAGGCTGAAGACGGAATAGGCCGGTTCAAAGCTTTCCAGGGCGCTCCCGCTTACCTTACTGAAATCAACGGCCCCGGTCTGGGTGCCTTCAATGACTTCCCGCTCGCTTCCAAGCTCTCCGTTCGGGTAAATCTTAATGCTCATGGCTCCCTCTGATTTTTCCTCCACGAGCTCAGCGAACCGTGCAAGCGACTGATGCACCGGGTGATCCGTCGGCTGGTTGTGCGCGAGCGTGAAATTCTGCTCTTCTTCACCACTTGCGCTCTGGCAGCCTGTTAAAGCAACCAGAACCATAATCGTGACAAGGCTGATCCATTTCTTCACAGTGATTCCCTCCTTTAAATAGCTTCAGCGACACTCATTCCCACGAAAACCACTTGCCTCCTTTTCCATTGATAAAGACCTGCCTGCTTTCTCCCTTTGGCAGCTGGAACTGCATGGACGTAAGGCCATTGTCGTACGATCCTTCCTGACGGGCTTCGATATGAATGCCGTTTTCATCGGCTGTCATCGTGCACGTAACCGAAAGCACTTCAGAATTGTGCCGCCTGTCGTTGTCGTCATAATACGTAAACGACGTTTGTTCGCCGTTTTGCCCCGGATACACATACATGTCGATCCGGTTCCCGGCTTTGTTTTCAATAGGAACCAGGCTGCCGCCTTTTACCATCACCGGCGTATACTCGAGCGGGGCCGGAACCGTCACCTTACGCCCTCCCGCGTACCACTGTTCGGTATACATGTCGTACCAGCCGTGCGGATGTTCAGGCAGATACACGGTGCGCTCGCGTTCATCCGGTCGTACAATCGTGCAGACAAGCAGCTCTTCACCTAGCATGAATTCATCGTTGTCGGCGTGCGTCGCTGCGTCATTGCCAAAGTCAAAGAAGGTCGGCTTGATCACGGGCTCGTAGCTGGCCGACGACTTGTGCAGCAGCGAGAATATGTAGCCCGACAGCTGCTGATGCCAGTGAATGGTTTCGGAGACCTTGTCGACAATTTCCGGGTACATCCACGGTTCATTGACCGTCTGGTCGTCATTCCACGAATGAATCGTAAATCGCGGATAATAAATATTGCTCTGGATCCAGCGCAGAAACAGTTCCGGCTCCGGGGCATTGCCGGAAAAGCCGCCCGTGTCGTGTCCGAAGTTGTATATGCCGGAAAGGCTTAAGCCGATCGCCATTTTAATGTTGTACTGAAGCGTTTCCCAGTTGGAGTAGTTGTCCCCAGTCCACGTCTGGGCATACCTGCTGAGTCCCGCGCTCCCTGCCCGGCTGATCAGATACGGCCGTTTTTCCGGGTCAAATTCGGTCTGTGCTTCGAGCGAGCTTTTCGTCATCAGCATCGGAAAGATCGCCCGGTACTCCTGAAATTTGCCGCCGCGGCCGAACAAATGAATGTCCGCCTCCGGGTCCCAGATTTCAAATTCATTGTTGTCGTTCCAGGTGGCGTCGATGCCGTTTGCAAGCAGCTCCGTTTTCACGTTTTCCTTCCACCAGTCAATTGTCTGTTCATTCGTGAAATCCAGGTATACGCCCATGTCATCCCAGGACTGCTGCAGGAGCGGCCGCTCATTTTTATCCAGGATAATATAGTCGTTATCAAGCACTTCCTCGTGCTTCGGATGATCGATCAGCAGGCTCGGCTTGATGTTAGCGATGATTTTAATCCCGTTCGCATGAAAATCTTCGGTAAACTTTACCGGGTCCGGGAACTTTTCGTAGTTCCAGTTGAAGACGTACCGTTTATGGTTGATCGAAGTATACCCGGAAGACAGATGAAAGGACTCGCACGGGATATCATACTTCCCGGTATCCTCCACAAAGTTCATCAGGCGCTCCTGGGATTTTTCTTCGTCCGTGTAGGTCATCGTCGATCCGGAGTAGCCGATGCTCCATTTCGGCATCAAAGCCGGGCGTCCGGTCAGCCAGGAAAAGCGGCGTGTGACGTCAGCAACGTCCGGTCCGAAGATAAAATAGAAGTCCAAAAAGGGTGAATTACTTTGAAAATACCGGTACTTCCCGTGGTAGTTGTCTTTTTCCCGCCCCATGTCGAAAGCGCATTCATTATAGTCATCGTAATAGAGTCCGTAAGCCTTGTTGGTTTCCGGGGAATAGGTAATATAGTAAGGAATATGCTTGTACAGCGGATCGGTTTTTTCCGCGTCGTAGCCCATTGCATCAATGTTGAGCATCCGGAAGCGGTCGCCGTGCTTGTTGACCTTTCCCGTTTTTTCCCCGAAGCCGTAAAAACGGTCTGTGTCGTTACGCTTTAAATAGTGGGCCGTTGGCGCATTATCTGCAATCTGGAACGCGTAGGCCTGAGTGTTGCGGTCTTCGGCAATTAATATGTCACTGCCGCCTGTTTTGTCGTACCAGCTGCAGTGGAGTTTAACCATGTTTATTTTCAGCTTGAGCGATGCCGTTTCAATCGTGTAATCTTCCGGCGTTTCGGATATTTCATAATCAGGCAGCGAGAAAAGCTCAGTTAGACGATTCCGGTCCAGTCCTTCAAACGGCACCTCCGTGTCACCTGGCGCCACCGCCCATGTATGTATATCCATCCCGGGCCGTTCCTTCGTCAGCGTAACCCGGAATAACTTCTCTTCGAGTACATAAACACAAAAGTACATTTCCTGCACATGCGATTCAAAAACCAGCACGTTATTCTCCTGCGCTGATAAATAAAACTGGTCCTTCGTCGTTAACATATATTCACCCTCTTTGGATTAATCACTGCCCGATTAATTAATTTGTAGTGTAAACAAATTAATTATTTACTTTATGATAAGGCTTTCCTGAATGTTTCGCAACCCCGGTTTTATTTGATAATTTATTCTTTTGTAATTTCGTCGGTACATGAAAAAATGGTTCCCCTTCCTGTCCCGGGGAACCATCGTTATGCACTGCTGCGCCGTTACTCTGCCGTCCGCTTCCTGTGATAAAAGAAATTACATATAAATAACACCGCCACCACCGCAGTCATAAATAAAATACCTTCTATCCTGTACGTTGCATCGTAGTGGGTCTGGTCCAGTAAAAGCACCAGATTCCATGAAAGGAATAAAAATATTCCATACAAATAAAGAATGGATTTTGTACTTTTCATCCAACCCCTCCATTGGTTAGTATTGCTGACTTTTTCCTCTTCCCTTCCCCCTTTCGGGTAAATCGTCAGAATTGAACTTTATTAAAGGATTTTTAAGAGGTGTCTCCCCGCTATAAATGTTATTGACGTTTCTTTTGTACTATTGTACTTTTTACACAGCTAACGATATATAGAACTCGAGTCGAGCGTAAAAGCTAAAAGTGTTCTCCTATGTAACTATTTAAGCAAGGATTCGGTAGTAGAAAATTAGAATAACCCCTGTCAGGGAGTAAAAGGAGCCGACAAGGAAAATAACAGAATTCTTTTTGAATTTATTTTCCCAGTTAACCACACATAAATATAAGCTCGCTAAAGCGAATACGCCGTTATACAGCATACTGGCATACACACGGCCCAAATAACCGGTAACACTCAGCCAGGTAATAAGAGTCACAGTTCCAAACACCCAAAAGCTGACGACAGAAGTATATAAAACATCCCAGAATTTATTCATAGTTGTCCGCGCACCCCAATAATAAAAGTTCAAACCATTCCTGGACTTTTATTTTAACAAATATATCCAGTAATGAAATCATCCAGATCACCGAATGAAGGATTGCCACTCCAATTAATGTATATTAATGTTTTAAGTGTAATTAAATTACAAAAATTGCAGGAGGACTTCTATGTTTACATCCATCCTTCAGCTTCCTTTTAAGCCCCGGAAGCAATTCGCTTTTTTAACAGATCATTACCCGCTTCCACTGGCAGCAGCCATTATCCTGAGTATCAGTATTCTACATACGTTTATTACGAATTATATTTCCCTTGGTACTAATCAATCTCAAATTTTCTCTGACGATCCCTGGCTTTTAGTGCTGGCGGTCCTGTTTGGCGGGATCTCTGTTTTTATATTACCCGTAATTTTGAAAGGGGCGAGCAGTATATATGATCATTCCCTTTCCTATCAAAAAGCTTTCTGGGTAAATATTTTAACTATTATTCCTTCTCTTTTTTTGCTGCCGGTTGCGCTTATTGGATTGTTTTTGTTTTTAACGCAAGGGAGCACTCCGGCATTATTTACGAATGTCTATAGAGTACTGGAATGGCTTTCTTTCATTTGGATATTTGTCGTTGCCGTCGGCACGATCCAGGTTGCGGCAAATACGAGCAGACCGAAATCCTTAACGATCGCTTTTACGTATTTTTGTTTTACCGTGATAGCTGCTGTCGTCGCAGTTTTGTTCCTGGCAGGCTTTTTCGCTACATTCTAGCCTCCCTAACCAGCCTGGGCGTCATCAGGGGAGAAAAAGGATTTCACCGATTATATTTACGTAATAATCCTCTTGAAATGTGACAATAATCGCCGGGGTGTTTATCCAGTCTGTCCTGGTGCTCTTCGGCGCTTTTTATGTAGTTAGTAAGAAGCAGCACTTCCACCATTATAAGGTCGTAATCCGTTCTCTCCCGAAGAAACGCCTCAGCTTCTGTTAAATGTTCCGGCTTTTCACTGTACACACCGGTTCTGTATTTCTCCCCAATATCCTCTCCCTGCTGATTCAAGCTGTACGGATCAATGATTTCAAATAAATATTCCATCAATTCCGTGATGGTGATCACCGCCGGATCAAACCCCGTTTTCACGCATTCAGCGTAGCCATCATAGTCACCGTCCAGTGTATAACTGCTTCCATTTGCTCTGCCCGCCTCTGTAAACTCCACGCCAGGCAGCGTTTTAATAAACGCCTGCACGCCCCATAAACAGCCGCCGGCAAGGTATACTGTCTCCATATGAATGCTCCTTTCTAAAACAGCACATTTCACCATGTTATCTTTCTATCAGAATACAAACATTAATTGTAAAGCATATGCTTATGCAGGGTAATCATAATATTTTCGATCATGCTCGAAATCTCTTCCGGACTTTGCTGAAAATCCGTTTCCACCCACTCTTTAATGAGAGCCCCGCTCCCTCCTGCAATAAACACATAAAACGAATCCACCTTTGAGTAGTCCAGGACGCTTTCCGCGGCCCATTTTTTTACGATACGAGGACGAAAGTAATGATGAATACGGGCAAATACATCCTCCTGGTTGTTTTCAAGGCTAACCAGGGCCCTGCATGTGTCCCGGTTCTGTTCAAGGTAGGCACACAGCCTGTACATGAGATCGTTATATCGAGGATGGTCGAGAGACTGTTCCACTTTATGAATAAAAGCCCGGGTGAACTCCCCTTCAATACTGGAAAGTAATTCATCGGGGGACCGATAATGAGAGTAAAAGGTGTTACGGTTGATATCGGCCTGCTTACAAAGCTCCGTGACCGTGATCGATGTAATGGATTTCTCCTGCATTAATTCAAATAAGCTTTTTCTAAGAGCTGCTTTTGTATACTTTACTCTTCGGTCAATTTTAGATATAGATTTCATCATTTCTCCCTGCTGAATGTGACATTTTTATGGCTAACGAACACAAATGTCTGCAGCTGTTCGTTATTTAAAAGTTTCTATCGAACAATGTGTTCATTATCATACATACTGTTAGTATACTTGATTTATAGGTATCAATCTATCCCTCCTATACAATCTCAATGGCGAAAGGACGATCACTTTGGACCAACCCAACGATTCTGTACAGACAAGAGTGTTAGGAATACTCAGCGGAAAGAGTGTGGAGGATCCCTTTTCGGTTTTTGCCGAAGCAAGGGCGCAAGGATCGGTGTTATCCATTCCCCATCCGATGGGGAGTGAGGATCATCAGGCATGGCTCGTTACTCAGATGGATGAAGCCCTGCAGGTGCTGAAAGATAAAAAAGGCTTTACCGTCGATCCTTCCTCTATCGAAGCGGAAGGAGTCCGGGAAAACATGTCCGGATCTGTGGATGACGAGGCCCCGGATACGTTTTTTACTGGAAAATCCATGCTTTTTGTCAACGGATTCGACCACCGGCGCCTCCGTTCCTTAGTCTCTAAAGCTTTCACCCCGAAATACATGGAAAGCCTGCGTCCACGTGTGCAGGAAATTGCAGACGAACTGCTTGATAACGTAGAGCCTTACGGCGAAATGGACCTCGTGAAAGATTACGCTTATCCTCTACCGATTAACGTCATTTGTGAAATGCTCGGAGTGCCGGAGGCAGACCGGGGAAGGCTTCAGACATGGTCTTCGGCTATTGCGAAAGGCCTGGGCTGGGGAAGACAGGACCCGGCCGTCGCCGTACACCTGGAGGAGTTTGGTAATTATGTGAAACAGCTGGTGGAAAACAAGCGGCAAAATCCCGAGAATGATCTAATAAGTAAACTGGTAACAATCGAAGAAGAGGAAGACCGTCTTAGTGAATCAGAGTTGATTTCGATGATCACCCTGCTGATTTTTGCCGGTCATGAAACGACGTCCAACCTGATTGCGACTGGTGCTTTTGAATTGTTCGATCATCCGGAAGAACTTCAGGCATTAAAAAATGATCTCAGCCTTGTTCCGGCAGCTGTAGAAGAATTACTCCGCTTCAATGGCACGTCCACAAGTGTCGGCCCGCGTTATGCAACTCAGGATACAGAGATCGCCGGACAGTTTATTGCTAAAGGGGACATGGTCCTTGTGATCGTTAAATCAGCGAATCGGGATGAAGAAAAGTTTACGCAGGCGGAAGACCTGGAAATCCAGCGTGATATTGATCGTCACCTTGCCTTCGGGCAGGGCCTTCATATGTGTCTCGGCGCCCCTCTAGCACGGGTGGAAGGAGATGTGGCTTTCTCGACGCTTTTTCGAAGAATGCCACATCTGCAGCTGAAATATCCCCAGGACAAGATAGCGTGGAGTTTCACTTTATCTTCTCAGGGACTCGAATCCCTGCCGGTTACATTCTAATTCGGCCATGGGCTCTTACCCCCATAAAAAAACAAAGCTGTTTTTCGCGGTCCATTTGGCCCGCGTTTTTTAGTTCTTATACCGATTATTTGTGCGAAGGTTCTGCTAAGCAGCTAATATTTTTATTTTTTCCTCATAAATGCAAACAACCTAAAAAACCCAGCCGTAACGGCTGGGCTAAAGAGAAACCTTCGACCTTAGGGGGAAATGCAAAAATAGCGCACTTTCACCTGGTTATCGTCCTAAATTAATTACTTTCAATACACGGCTGACTGCTTTTTTGCTGATTTTACCGCTTGTAAATCGTGGAATCTGCCGGAAGGTCATATTCATGATGAACATCACATTGTTTGCCTGTAACGGCTCATTAGCTGCCTTCAACCCTTTTCTTATCGACACAATTAAAAGATAGGCAAGCTGGCCCAGCCCTTTTTTATATTTCATTTGAGCAAGTGTATCGTTATGGCTCAGGCTCTGCTTTCTGTTCCATTTGAGTGGAGGCGGTGTATAGCCCAAAAGAGCATGAAATTCTTCATCTCTTATATGATGCACATCTGCACTGTAATAGGAAGGCAGTTTTTCTTTATTATAGGGCAGAGGGTGCCCCTCTCCTTCAATCGTTATAGTCTGGGCCAGTCTTATATCCTGCACAGAGCTCCCAATGTTTAATGTGTACCTTCCACCTTCCAGGCACCATGCGTGAATCTCTGAGTTATAGTAGGCAGCCTGTTTATTATTAAACGGAATGGTTACTTCTCTAGCCTCTCCGGGCTGTAAATGTACTTTTACAAATCCCTTCAATTCTTTTCGGGCCCGAAAGATTTGCGAATCCAACGGTTCAACGTAAAGCTGGGCAATTTCTTCTCCTGCCCGGGCCCCTGTATTTTTTATCGTCAATGAAATAGTCTCATTGTTAACCTTCATATTACTGTATTCAAAGCTGGTGTACGACAGCCCAAATCCAAACGGGAACAGCACTGGCACCTCTTTGGTCTCAAAATACCGGTAGCCAATATAAATACTTTCTTTATGTTCAGCAGTTGCTTCCCAGCCAGGATAGTACGGAGCTGATGGTACATCGTTGTATTGGAGAGGATACGTTTCCGCCAGCTTTCCACTTGGATTATATATCCCCTGGAGCACATCACACAAAGCCTCTCCCATACCCTGACCGCCAAGATAAGCATGGATAATACCCTGAACTTTCGAAGCGAAAGGCATTTCAACAATCGAACCGCCTGAAAGAACGACAACTACGTTATCATGAGTGCTCGTCAGCTCCTCGGCCAGCTTTAACTGGTTGTTTCTTAACTTCATATCCGCTCTGTCTATGCCTTCCGCTTCACTTCCTTCATCTAAACCGAGAAACAGCAGAACAACGTCTGACTCTTTGGCAAGCGTAACAGCTTCCCCCCTAAGCTTTGCGCTGTTTCCACCAAACCTCTTAAATCCTTTTGCATAGCCTGAAAGATTTAACGTTGTCTTCTGCAACGCTTCCCATGGACTCGACAGTGTGGT
Organism: Marinococcus luteus; assembly: GCF_900106595.1. Taxonomy (GTDB): domain Bacteria; phylum Bacillota; class Bacilli; order Bacillales; family Marinococcaceae; genus Marinococcus; species Marinococcus luteus. Next base: position 387,389 of record NZ_FNNC01000001.1, on the reverse strand, counting down.
TGGCTGTACCAGGGAACTTCCTGCGCCCTGATACCTCGGGACAGCTGCAAAATCACCGATGACCGCAACCTTTTGTTCATTTTTAAGCGGAAGAATATCCTGTTCGTTCTTAAGCAAAACCATCGAACGCTTCGCTGCTTCTACTGCTGCCTGGTGATGAGCCTGCGTATCTATCACTGGCTTTTTCGCACCGGTAACCTGGGTTTCAAATATTAAAGTTAACAGACGGTCCACGCTTTCGTCCAGGATCTCTTCCTCAAGTTCCTCCGCTTTTATTTTGCGCACAATCTCCTGATCGGTGATGCCCCCAGTCGAGGGCATTTCAAGCTGGTTTCCCGCCAGCAGCCCCTTGATACGATCATTGTTTCCTCCCCAATCCGTAACGACAACGCCCTCATAATTCCATTGGTTATACAGCACTTCCTGCATCAAATACAAGTGCTCATTGGCGTATTCACCGTTTACTTTATTGTAGGCACTCATCAACGTTTTCGGTTTACCCTCTTCGACAGCTAAACGAAAACCTTCTAAATATATCTCATGGAGAGCCCGTTCATCGACGATTTCATCGATGGTCATTCTCAAATGCTCCTGGCTGTTAACAGCAAAATGCTTTGGGCATGCTGATATACCATTGCTCTGAATGCCTCTCGTCATGCTTGCGGCCAATTTACCGCTAAGAAAAGGGTCTTCGGAAAAGTATTCAAAATTTCTGCCGCCCAGTGGGTTTCTCTTAATATTTAAACCAGGCCCAAGTAATACACTTACATCTTCACCAACGGCTTCGCTGCCGATATAATGACCAACATCGTGCAGCAGGCTTTCATCCCAGCTGTTCGCCAGCGTGGCAGCGGTGGGAAAGCATGTGGAAGGGATACTTTTATTTAACCCCAGATGATCGGCTTTTCCCCCCTGCTTTCTTAAACCATGGGGCCCGTCTGTCAGCATGATCGAAGGAATATTCAACCTCTCGATGTCCTGCGTGTTCCAAAAGTTTTTTCCGGACATCATGGAAGCTTTTTCTTCCAGCGTCATCTGATCAATAATTGTTTGGTTTTTCAGCATTCTGTTTACCACCTTGTAGGATTCGTATCATTCGTCATCTTTTTTCATTTCATTTGTTTGAAGAATGTAGTAGCAGATGTTGTGCACTGCTTTTCTCAGCCCTGCCACTGTTTCTGTTTCATCTTCTTCCAGGTGCTCTGCCAGTTCTTCTTCGAATTTATTTGCCGTAGGCAGGTTAATCGGAAAAGCAAGCATCATATCATTTCCAGCATGGATCGCCTGCAGCGGGTCAAAGTGTTCACCCTGCGGTCCTATGCCCGCATCGGTGATAACGAAGCCTTCAAAACCCCATTCCTCACGCAGTACTCCAGTCAGCAATTCGTCACTGCCGCCGGACCATGTAGGACCTACTCTTGTAAAGGAGGACATCGCTCCGTGAGGCTCCCCTTCCTTCACCGCGGTTTCAAATGGCTGAAGATAAATTTCCCGTAAAGCCTGCTCATTCGACCATACATACAGGCCGTTATTCGCCCGGTTCGTTTCCTGGTCGTTTCCAACAAAATGCTTCATGACAGCGGTCGTATCAGTGCTCTCCAAGCCTCTAATGTAGGCAGCCCCTGTTTCACCGACAAGATGCGGATCTTCCGAGTAATATTCGAAGTTTCTGCCTCCCAGAGGTGTGCGGTGCATATTAAGTGCCGGGGCATAAACAGCTTCCACATCATAAGCATTGGCTTCCTGCCCCATGGACTCACCCATATTTTCAACTAATGATTTGTTCCATGTACTTCCCACATTTATGCCCGCCGGAAAAGCCACCGAGGACCATGAATCAAAGAAGTTTTTAATCGTCGAAGGCCCATCGTACATAGATGTTTCCGGAATGCCTAATCGTTCAACAGGAACAGACCAGTAGCCGCCATCACCTGCTAATTTAATCATTTCTTCAGCGGTAAATTGATCCAGAAAGTCCTCCCAAAGAGGATCATTATAATCCAGTCCCTGAAGATCCTCCAGCATAATATCATTATCTACATCCGTCGGAGGAGTGTCCTCCGTCGTTGATTCATGCTCGTAATCAGCGGTTTCCTCCACAATGTCCGGAATTAATAAGTCGTCTTCCGCAGGAGACTCAGGATAGGTTTCCTCCGGATTCGCCCGGGATAAATACGTTAAATCACCTTCAGCGTCTTCAAACCGGTTTTGAATTGGAGTGCCAGTTGCCCCGTCTTCATTGTAAACAGCGGTTTCTTCCACTGTGTATGTGGAAGACTCTTTGATATCCCGGATATGAGAAGAAACGTTCAGCTCATAATCCCCTTCCTCCAACACCCAGGCTTCTTCATTCTCCTGATCGTAGGCAGCCATGTCCTTTACCGGGAAACTGACAGTCACCACTTCTGATTCCCCTGGATCCAATTCGGAGGTTTTCGCATATCCTCCCAGTTCCGTATCAGCCTTTTCCAGGCCCCCTTCGCTGTATGGAGGAGAAAAATAGACCTGAACGACGTCTTTGCCGGCAGCATCACCTGTATTCGTAACATTGACATCAAAAGAAATCTCGTTATCTGTAAAGTTTGTTTCTTCAACGTTCCAATCAAACTCTGTATAGGAAAGCCCGTAGCCGAATGGAAATTGAGTAGTTTCTTCATATTCTTCATCTGTCAGAAAGGTTTCATAGTACCGGTAGCCTACGTAAATACCTTCCTCGTTGTTAACAAAATGACGGCCGGTCTCCTCCCCATTTTCGTTTACATATTCAAAGTCCCCCGTATTTTCAATGGCAGGGTTGCTTTCAACATTATAAGCGTAAGTATCCGGAAGTTTTCCCGACGGAGAGGTTTCTCCATTTAATACCCGGGCAATCGCATGCGTTCCGTACTGCCCTGGTCCCCCCACCCAGAGAAGGGCGTCAATATTTTCGTATTCCTCAATAAACCCAAATTCAAAGGCATTAAACGTGTTTGCCAGAATAATGACATGCTCAAAGTTTTCATTTAATGCTGCAATCGTTTCTTCCTCTTCTTTTCTTAGCTGTGTGTCTTCGATTGACAAGTCTACCGCTTCAGAACCTACTCTTGAAATGGTATAAATGGCTGTATCCGAATAGTTTACTGCTTCCTCAAGGGTGTCATCAGGAAGCTCTGAAACAGGCATTTCTTCCGGGTTATACGGCAAAAAGCCAACCGCGTTTGGAAGAAGGGTCTGAAGGAGTGACGGATCCGAAGGCTCGAAATCTTCTGTGGAAGCTACTTCTTCTTTTTCATAGTTGTTATAGACATTATAAAGAGTGGAATTGTAGCTTATGCCTTCGTCGTCCAACGCTTTAAACAGTCCGTCAGCCTTCGTGTCATCGATAGACCCGGCGCCTCCCCCGCTGAATACCGGCCGCGCTGAACCAGTACCAAATACGTTTACCTTTTTATCTTCGAGCGGAAGAATATCATCATTTTTCAGCATGACAATGCTTTCCTCCATCATCTGCTCTGCGACCTCCCTTGATTCCTCCGCTGCTCCTGCCTGTTCATCGGTTAATGGCGCTGTAGCGCTTAAATACCAGTTGAGAAAGGTGCCTCCTATCAATAGAATAACCAGTAATAACGACATTAGTATGTACGGACGCCGCCTGATTTTCTTGTATTTTTTGTAGCCTTTCTTTTTCGCTTTTTTTTCCTTTTTGTCCTCGGTATTTTTAATATCCTGCTTCCATTGCTTTAATTTAGTTTTATCCTCTTTTCGAAGATTTTTCTTTTCTTCTCTGGTAAGCGGTTTTCGTTTCTTTTTCTCTTCCCTTAATGCTTTAACTTTCCTTTTGGCATCTTGTTTTTGTTCTTTTACTGCCTTTTTAAATGTTGACCGGTCCATGATTATGAACCCTCCCCCCTGATTGTAAGCGCTGACATTTTTATCTATGTCTTAACTGCAATTAGTATATAAAGAATAAATAAAAAAAACATTCCCATTTGAAGAGGAATGCTTTTCCAAAAATTAACCTTTTATTCAATTAGTATTGGCAAAATTAAAACATATTCAATTTTCGTTCCATTTTTTGTGATCCTTTGTAAGCTCAATCAATTGAATTTCATGAGCGTCGAGTGTGGTTTGAAGTACAGGAGAATCTTCTGCCTTAAAATAATCGGTTCGGAGCCCGGGCTCTGCTTTTGACTGAAGGTACCTTTTCAGTTCCTGGTCAATAATCTCTGGCGCCCCAAGTTCCACCCATGCGTCGTAGGAAGATCCGTGTTTTTGATTAACAAAATGCTTTTTCATTCGGTAGTTTCCCTGCAGCCCGCTTAAATGTAACTGCAGGGACTGCACGCTGCTGTTATCAAAAACGTTATAACGACTGGTGGCAGTTAACTGGGAATAGTCAAACGATCTGTATAAACGGTTCGGATGACTGTAGTTCCACAGAAGGATCTGAAACTTGTCGGCCGACCTTGTCACGATCATGTTTTCTTTTATGGTTACAAGTTCCTCTCCCAATTTACTTAAAAAAGCAAGAGCATGATAGCTGGCTTTTTTTATACCATTATATGTCATTAATCCAAATCCACCGTGATATAAAGCCGGCTCTTTACTAAATTCCCGGAAAATATCTGTAAAGGTCCAGTACCCCATCCCACGTATTTTTTGGAAATTATGTACGACATTTTTGACAATGAAGGCTGACATATAGCAGGTGTCATGAAGCGGGTCACCGTGGTCACTATTTGCATTCCATTCTGTGATCCATTTTTCCTGATCCATTGTACTTAAGCTTTTTGTGTGATTAATTATATTATCTACTGAGCGGGTAAAGTTAGTTTCATCTCCAATCATTGTTATCTTACTCAGATATTCTGTAACCTTACTGCCATTGCCCGTTTTTTTAGAGGGATCAGCTGTATCGCTCTTCTTGTTATTCATCAGGTTGTACACGTGAAACGAAAAAAAGTCGATACCCACATTTTCCTTAACTGCGTATTCATGAAAATCGTTTAGCCAGGAGCTGTTCCCGCCAAAGCCAACAGTACCGAAACCGCCAACACAAAGTTCGGGATCGATCGCTTTAATACGTTGGTAGCTTTGAGCATAAAAGGAAAAAAATTTTTCCTTTGAACCAGGCCAGAAATAATCAACTTCTGGCTCATTCCAGAATTCAAAATACCAGCTTTTTACTTCTTCGGAGCCGTAACGGTTGAATAGATGCCTGATAAAAGATTCCAGCAGGTCCAGCCACCGCTCCATTGATTTGGGGGGCGAGACCGTTGCTTTTCCTTCAAAAATAGTGTGTGAGCTATTGGCAAGCTTCTTTGGCATAAATCCTATTTCTAAAAATGGTTTTATGTTATTTGCCAGAAATTGATCAATCAGTGCTTCAATATGAAAGAAATTAACGTACCAGGAACCATCAGGCCTTTCATTATATACTTCCAGCTCGTCCGAGAAGATGTTGTGAAATCGTACATAGCGAAAGCCTATATCCTTTTGAAGCTGGTGAAGCTGCTCCACAAAGTCTTTTCGCAAAGCCTGTGTGGCATCACCAAAGGTAGCTAAAGATGTAAAGGAATGATGTATGATTTTAGTAGGTTCAGAAAAATCAATGCTTTTAAACTCAGGGTTCACTGTCTTCTCTTCCGTCGTTTTTATATCCATGTACGAAAACAGCTTTTTCAATGATTCCCGGCTGTTAATGCTCAAATAGTTTTTTGGTATATCATAATCTATGCTGAACTGATATTTTTTACGGTACTGGCCGGGAGTCATAAGCATATGTTCTTTGAATACCCGGTAATAAGATTTAGCATCGGGAAAGCCAAACTCCAGCGCTATTTCTGTTACAGCTTTAGTTGTTGTCTGTAATACAAATAGGGATTTATCCATTCGAATCGTATCGAGTTTTGTTTTTAAAGAAGTTCCCGCCCTCTGTTTGAAGTACTTTGATAAATATTGCGAATTTAAAGAAAAAACATCAGCTATTTCCTGAAGGCTCAAAGAACTTCTACTGTAATGTTCATTCATATACTTCATTATTTCAAGCAGCCGGTTATCGTCGAGTAGATGCTGATCAAGTTTTTGATTTGAGTATTCAAAATTTTCCTTTAGTATAATTATTATTTCGAGAAGCAGACTTTCAATTTTCAAAGCATGATTATCTTTTTTATTAATCAGCAGGTCTAAAATGAAGGCTAAAAGCTGTTTTAAGCGTTGAATCTTAGCGCGTTCACCCGAAGATGAATAAGGTGTATCGAGGAAAAATCGTTTTTTATTAACATTGATGCTTTTTTGTTTCAGATAATTACTGTTGATCTGCAATACTAATATGTGCGGTCTTCTGCCTGGGTCAAGTGAATGAAGAAAGTGCAGTTCATTACTATTAATAAAAAACAAATCGCCGGCGTTCAACTTATAATTTTTTCCATTTAATCGTACTTCTAACGAACCTTCCAGTACAAATAATAATTCTGGATCCTCGTGCCAGTGATAGGGATAGCGTTCAATAGTCTGGGTGAATATATTTATTGGTAAGTCATGCTGATAATTTATTGGTTCATATGTATACACTCTTATACCTCCACCTGTAACCACTTTGTATCATAATATTTGTTGTAGTTTGCAATTTTAAGCTTTAATTGTCAATTCTTTTATATTTAATTTTGTTTATATTTTTTAAGTATATATATGTATGTATTAATGGTTTAAAAGAAATATTCCTATACTTCAAACACACCTAAAATTTACTCTCACTCGGTTTATTTTAGATATTAAAAGTGTTATTAAGGAGGAAAACCAATTGAGAGAAACAATAAAAAAGCCGGACCCAGGCTCTTTCCCAGGACCGGTATAAATAATCACCAAGCTTTTTTTCTTCACTGCGGCTTTGCTTTTTTCGCATGCTCCGCTGCTTTGACCTCTTCAGGCGTTGTTCTGTTGTCTTCTGCTGCTTTCTTCGTAGCTTCATCGCCACAGACCACGTGATCCAGTTTATTTTTTAACGCTTCATACCCTTGCTGTGCTACTAACTCTTTGTCATTTTTGTTTCGCTCATCGCCAAAGTACGTAGAATCCATGCCCGCATTATGGTGAAAATCCGTATTTGTAGCACCAGGAAGCATGGCTGTTACATTGACGCCTGTGTCTCTTAACTCTTCTCTTAAGGATTCGGCAAACATAAATCCAAATGCCTTTGACGGACCGTACACTGTTTCGTAAGGGGTCGGCAGTGTCGCAGACACAGAAGAAACGATAAGGATATCTCCCTTTTTATTCGGAACCATATCCTGTACGACGCGTTTCGCCATATGCACCGTCCCCGCAATATTAATGTCTATTAGCTTCAGCTCTTCCTCCAAATCATTTTCTAAAAAAGAACCGCCGATGCTGACTCCGACATTCAAAACAGCCGCATCCAGCTCTCTTTCCTTACTTTTTACAAACTCCCAAAATGCTTCAACACCCTCGTACGTCGATGCATCCGCCTGGTGGGGATATGCCTCCACTCCGTAGCTTTTGATAGTCTCTGCCGCTTCAAAAATACGATCGCTTGACCCTGAAATCGCGATATCATATCCATCCTGGGCGAACAATTTTGCCAGCTCCAGCCCTAAGCCTGAGGAAGCTCCCGTGACCATGGTAAACGGACGTTCGTTAGACATATTATTTACTCCTTGCTTATTTTTCTAATAATCCTCTGCTAAGAAACACACGCACTATCATAAATTTGGTAAAAACCACCGCGGGGCACCTTCCCCTGATTACAGCCTTCCTGCAGCGCCAATTTTTCTGTGAGTAAGTGTGCTTTATTTATGGTGGTGTATTTCTTATTGTGATTAATGATACCCCTTTACCTGTTCTACAGAAGGTGGTAAACCTCTTCTTTCACAGGAAGAACCAGAAACAAACATAGCCACCACGCTCTTTCGCGCACACTTTTTGATCGATTGGCTTTAAAAATGCCGAAACCCTTTCGGGCTCCGGCATTTTGAAACGAGTGGCCCCTCCCACGTTTTACCGCTTTCCCCACCGGGTAATTTACTTAAGAAATGACTCTGGTTCTTTTAGGAAAGCACCACTCCTTCCCTTATATACGGCAGCAATGGATAGATGTTAAAGCTAGGCCATCAGCCAGAAAAAGAGAATTTTCTCTTTTTCTGGTTTTTTATGTTTTTATGAAACCATTTTCATATGGAAGGCACCAGGGTCTTCCGCAACCATACACCGTTTTCCCTGACGCTCACCCACGATGAGGGCGTCTGGGAGGGCGATGTTTATCTTGCCCTCGTCGCTTTAACCAACTCCGTGGGAGGCATCGAGTCGCTGGCTCCTCAGGCAGAAATACACGATGGGTGTTTCCACGTGTTTATTGTTAAGCAGTTCGGGATAACCAATGTCGCCCAAATGATCCCGGAGCTGCTGCAGGGAAATCTTTCTCATCACCAGGATATTGAATACTTTACTACCACCACGCTGCAGGCACATACCGATGAGAAGCATATCGTCAATATTGACGGAGACGAAGGACGCCCGCTTCCTTTCAGCGCCGCCGTCTTGCCGCATGAACTCCGTATGTTTGTGCCGCCGGACGATCGATAAAAATATTCATAATTTATTGCAAAACCATGTTTGACTTTATGTAATGGAAGGAAGGTCCAATATGTATATATTTATCCAGTATATACGCCCCTTTATGCTATCTAACGCATAAGCTTATGTAGCCCCGAGCGTCCAACGCTTCGGGGCCTTTTTATGTACTACATTCTTTGAAGCAATCAGACCAGAATAGCTGTCTGTTCCAACGGATAAATTTCTTCAATGATAAAACAGATACAGTGCCGCTCCAATTAACCCGATCGCTGCCAGGCGCGAGGCGTCCATCGGAATTTCCGGCGTGCCAAAGGCCCCAAAATGGTCCAGAAGCATGCCGAGCAGCAATTGTCCGGCAATGCCAGCGGTAATTGCCGCTGATGCCCCGATCCTCGGCACCGCCAGAATGATACAGACAATATAAAAAGCGCCGAGTGCCCCCACTGTCCATTTCCACAATGAGAAGGATGGCAACGAAAACGAGAGACCTCCCTGCACCAGCGTGCTCACGAACAAGCAAACGGTCCCGACAGAATAAGCGATAAAGGCCGCCTCCAAACTCCCTATTTTACTCCCGATTTCTCCGTTCACACCGGCCTGGAACGCGAGCGCCGCCCCTCCGGTAAAGCATAGTATTATTAACAGCCAGGCCATGCTCGTTCTCCCCCCTTTATTTCTAAAACCTATTGATCGTATGTTTCCTCTTCCCAACGTTTCTTGCTTTTTAGCTTATGACGTTTCTGATACAACACATATCCCGTCCAGCTCAACGCGCCTGGAAGAACCCATAACACAGATAAGTATATCGTGCCGAGCACCGCGACTCCTGCGGCCCAGTATGCAGCCAGTGGCCGCCGGCCCAATGCCAGAGCCGCCAGGATAAAGGAGCAGACAGGCACTACGATCTCTCCGCCACCTGCCGTCATCCCTGCCGCTGTCCACCAGCCCGGGAATTTCTGTGTCACCTGCCACAGCCACGGCCAGCAGATGCCGATCCCAACTCCCAGAAAACCCGCAAGAATCCAGCACATTCTTTCCTCATGATTCATGCTCCTTCGCTCCCTCTTACTATGATAGGTTCTACAATACATCACCCAATCGATCATGAATAATGATAAAATGATATAGAAGCTATCATAAAAACAGATATCAAGAGGTGAGCTATGAACATTCAGACACTACAGCTGTTTCGTGCCCTGGCACATGAGCAAAACATCTCCAGGGTCGCGAGCAAATGGAACTATGTGCAGTCGAATGTGACCGGCCACCTGCAACGGCTGGAGCACGAGCTCGGCGTTCCTCTTTTCCACCGGCATTCCAGAGGCCTCACGCTCACCCCGCAGGGAACCTACGTGCTTGCCTCCGTGGAGGACATGCTTGCCTCATGGGAGCATTTACAGGATACGGTTTCCCATTCATCACTGCCCTATGAACCCCTGGTGCTCGGATCCATCAATTCCATGGCGGCAACCCACCTGCCAGCGTTAATGTCGTCGCTTCATCAGGCCCTTCCATCCATCGATGTGACCCTGCGCTACGGCATTACGGAAGAATTGGTCCAGCAGGTGCTGCAGCATGAATGCCAGGGAGCCTTTGTCACCGGACCTGTGCGTCACCCTGTCCTTCATCAGCACGTGTTTTCCACAGAAACCCTTACTCTCGTTTCCAACCCGCTGGTGCTCCCGCTCGAGAGTCTTCAGGACGTGCATCAGCAGACTATTCTTGTCCTGGAACCAGGGTGCATGTTCCGCGAACGCCTGCTGCAGATGATTCATCAGGAAGGCCTCATCCCGAAACAGGTAATCACCTTTTCGAACCTCGAATCATTATTGGGGCATGTCCGGGCCGGGATGGGAATCGCCCTGCTGTCAGAACGATACGTGCGTTCGTTTCAGGATGATTACATCGCCTGCACGCCGGTGCCGCCAACCCAAGCCCGGGTGGATATTTCCTTTGTTTATTCCCCGGCAAGCGAACAGCACCGCTCCTTCCAGGCTTTTCAGGATATCATTTACGAATCACTGCGTTCTTAGTCTTGATGAAACTCGCTTTACTAACATTAAAAAAAGAGAGGAGCCATTTCTAACGCAATGGTTCTCTCTTTCTTAGTTTTTATTTAGTATTTCGTAATTCTTCTCTTTGGCAATCATGCTGAACAATCTTTTCCTTACAGCAATAATTGTTTTCCCCTCACTTTTTTCTTTGAGGGCAGCACGATCGTGGAAAATTACAGCGATGATCAATGGCCGGCTCCAGTGTTCTTTAATATTCTCGTTCTCTGGACTGTGGGAGTGCTTTTTTTACATCATATATTGGTTTAAGACTCATTTTCCTTACCTCCTCTTTACATGGCTCGCTGTACCGGTTGGTATTAAAATCGTTTTTTATCTTGAACTGCATCTATTACTGCAGTAAATGCTTTCTGCTGCCTCTTTAGTCAGTAATGATTTCTTTACATATGACGCTTATCAGTAGTCTTTTATTTAAAAAATAAGCATTTCGATTCCATCGGAATCGAAATGCTTGGAGTAACTGATTGCCTTCACAAATCACTTTAAAATAATCGGTTTTTGTTTATTTTTTATTTAGCTATTGGTCGAGCTTCTGCCAATAGTTCAATGAGATGAACTGCCCGTTGGCCGGTGGAAGCCCGTTCCGATCCGTACTTCATTTGTAATAAGCATCCTGGATTGGTGGTGACAATCACTTGGGCATTCGTGGCTTCGGCATCTCCCATTTTACGATCGAGAATTTTCATCGATTCGTCATATTGTACAATGTTATAAATTCCGGCCGATCCGCAACAAAAATCCGGATCGTTCATTTCGTTCACCGAGACCCCCGGTAATTGATTCATCAACTGCCTCGGTTCTTTTGTAATCCGCTGCACGTTGGTCATATGACAAGAGGGCTGGTAGGTAATCGTGTAATTCAGGGGCTTGGTAAACTGCAGCCCGTCCAATTCGGCAAGCACCTTCGTAATATCTTCCACTTTCTCCACGAAAGCCAACGCCCGCTGATGCCAGTCACTTCCTTCTTCAAACAGATGATCATACCGAATCATTTGTGCGCCGCAGCCACCAGCATTATTAACAACCCGGTCGACGTTCAGGTCTTCAAGCATTTGAATATTCTGCTTGGCCAGGGCTACTGCTTCGTCATGACGGCCAGCATGGGCATGTAAGGCCCCGCAGCAGGTCTGCTCTTCCGGGATGACCACGGAAGCCCCTGCCAAGGTTAATAATTCAACTGACTGTTCATTTATGGTAAAAAACACGCTGTCCATAACACATCCTGTAAAAAAGGCCACACGCAGTTTTTCTTTCTGCTTGGCAGGCTGCACCTTTTCGCGCGAAGCCCGTTGTTTAGGCGAGGGCATCGGCGGTAAAACACTGGCGAACTCTCCCAGGTGCAACGGCGTTTTCGATAATATGCCAAGTTTTTGGGCAAAAGTTTGCAGGCCGCTTTTTTGGTATACCCATGTTAAATTACCCACCGAGCGCATCATCTTGGATGAAGGAACGAAATGTTCAAACAAGCCTTTTTCGATCGCCGTCTGGTGCTTTGGCTTCTCTTTATTTTCCTCAATGGCATGTTTGGCACCTTCGAGCATTTGATCGTACTGGACATTTGTTGGACATACGGTCATGCAGGCCATGCACCCAAGGCATTTTTCTACTGGATCTTCTAATTCGTGGAGAGATATTTTCCCTTCTGCCGCCAGCTTCATAAGTTGAATACGTCCTCGTGGGGAGTGGGTTTCTGTTTCCATAGTCTCGTACGTGGGACATGCCGGAAGGCAGTAACCACATTGCACGCAGTCAAATGCTTTTTCATAGTTCATCATATCTTTTAATGTTTCGGGCTCATTCATGACTTAACGCCAGCTTTTGTCCCGGTTCTGCAAAGATTTTTCCGGGGTTCATGATGTTGTTTGGATCCCAACTTTGCTTAATGCGCTTCATTAAATCAACTCCCGTGATACCAATTTCATTTTCCAGAAACGGTGATTTCATGGTTCCTATTCCATGTTCGCCGGATAAGGTCCCCCCGAGATCAATGGCCGCCTGAAAAATTTCCTCTACTGCTTTCTCGACGCGTTTCATTTCTTCTTGATCACGTTGGTCACATAGAATATTAGGATGGAGATTCCCATCACCTGCGTGGCCGAACACGACTAAGTTTATCTGATACTTTTCACGTATATCGCTAAGTTTTTTCATCATCAAAGGAATTTGACTGCGGGGCACCGTTGCGTCTTCCGAAACCTTGGTAGGTTTAATCGTCGCTATAGCCGGTGATACCATTTTCCTTGCTTTCCATATTCTCGCTGCGGCTTCAGCTGTTTCCGGCACTTGAATATCTGTCGCTTCCAGTTGCTTCATGATGAGTAATACTTCTTGTAATTCCTTCTCGATCGTTTCTTCATGACCATCCAGTTCGATAATTAACACGGCTTCCGCATTTTGAGGCAGTCCCGATGGTTCGTATTCTTCTACGGCCTGAACGCAGGCGTGATCAATAAATTCCATTTTTGAAGGAAGGATTCCTGACGTCAAAGTGGTGGAAATCGCCTTTCCGGCTATCTCCATGGAAGCAAAAGCCACCATGATGGTTTGAACGGCTTTAGGCTTTGGAATGAGCTTTAGGGTAGCGGACGTAATTACACCTAATACTCCCTCAGAGCCCACAATTAATTTTGTGATGTCTAACCCGGTGACGTTTTTAATCGTACGCCCGCCTGTTCGCGTAATTTCTCCTTCCGGGGTGACTACTTCCAGTCCAATGACATAATCCTTAGTCACCCCATATTTTAATCCGCGTGGACCTCCGGAGTTTTCCGCCAAATTTCCTCCTATAGTCGAAACATGCGCACTGCTGGGATCTGGCGGATACATCAGGCCGTAAGCTTCCACCTCCCGATGGATCGCTGAGGTGAGGGTCCCTGGGGATACCTCCGCAATCAAATCGTCTGCGTATACTTCGATGCTTGCAGGCCATTGACTTGTATCCAACACAATACCCCCGTGGACAGGAAGGGGTCCTCCGCTTAAGCAAGTCCCCTGCCCTCGTGGCGTGACAGGTACACGGTAGTGATTAGCAATTTTCATGACACCACTTACTTGGCTGGCAGAAGTCACCTGCACAACAGCTTCGGGCAAATATTCCCCAAAAGATCCATCATAGCTGTAACTGTGGCGATCCACCACGGCCGTATGCACGTGGTCTTTTCCTAATGTTTTTTTTAAATCGTCTATCCACTTAGCTTCCATGTATGCGCTCCCTTCCATAGCTGATAAGAGCTTTAGGGTTGGTTTGAACCATTGAAATTATTTCCGTTTCAGTCATTCCTGCTTCCATTAATTGTTCGATGAAACGACCCAAAGCATCTACCACAGGTATATGATGAGCCTGGCCGTAATCTGTGACCAGGGCACAATGCTCTGCTCCAATCTGCTGAATGGAGGCAGCCATATCTTGAATAGTAATATCATGGAAATCTTCACTGCACGCCAGATAGCATTTTTCCAGGAGACAGCCCAAGCCAGCCAAATGCTTTTGCTCCTCCAGCGTGTAAGGGGATATGCCTAAATCGACATGCTGGATTAATAAACGCTCGATGCCCTGTCTTTTTGCTTCTTCGATTAACGGCAGTACTTCATTGCTGTGCAAATGCCCTGTGGCCAGCACAGCCTCATGCTCTGCAATAAGCACTAGTACCTGCTTTACTTCATCTTTCACGCTCCCCTGACGATTGATCACTGATAAACCGTGGTGAGAATCATCCAGGGCCTTTTCGCTGTTAAAAATGTTTGGCTTATGGTGCCGGGCGAAATATTTTTGGTGCTGGGCAGCCGAAATCGTAGGCATCCAAATAATTCTGGCTCCCATACGCAAAGCCATATCCACGGCGAACGAATTAACCCCTCCGGTATACAGATTGCATACGAGGCCACCGGTAATATCAATAGAAGGGTATTTTTCTTTCAACAGAGCTGCCCGGCTGTAAGTTTCTCCTTCATGCGCTTTTAGTACAATCCCGTGCATGTTCGCTTTTACCACGTCTTCGATTAATTCCCAATCGTTTTGTCTTCGGGGAAAAATACTGGGTGAAGAATGAGCATGCAGCTCCATAGCTCCTTCTAACAGATGATGCTTTTGATTTACTGTCATGAAAGCTTTTCCTCATAAAGAGGCGCTTCCTGTTCGTGAAAAGCCTGTTGAAAGAATTGAACTAGTTCATGCATTAATTGAAGAAACACCGGATGATCGCTAAACATAAAGTCATTATGCTGCCCCTGAATCGTATAGAGCTTTTTTGGCGATTGCGCGTGCTCATAAAGTGATAATGCTTCTTCATAAGGATGTAGCAGGTTGTCTACGCCGTGGCCTATAAACAACGGTGTTGGTGCAAGATCTGCTACCACTTTTTCCGCATTCAGCCCGATGATGGATTCTGTAAACTGCAAGGTAGTCTGATGCCCGAAACCATAGACAGAGCTTAATTCTTTTTGTACATAATCACTGGTCGCAGGGTCTAAGGGATAATGAATGAAAGGGTCTGCCAACTGCGATTTTCCTTCCACTACCCGATGGATACGATCGGCTTTTACTTCTTCCAATATTTTTCTCCAGTTTGTGTAAGAATGTATCGTTTTCAGCCAACGCTCTCCATGGTAGAACCCATTCAGTGAAGCCACGGCAGAAACATTTTCATTTTCCTGCGTGGCTAAAACTACATTTGCAGCCCCCATTCCCCAACCAATTAAACCGATCTTTTCATGGTCCACTTCTTCTTGAAGCTGGAGAAACGTGATAGCATTTCTTATGTCTTCTACCTGCTGTTCAATAAGCACTTTTCCTTTTTCCCCTTCACTATCTGCAAACCCCCGGTAATCAAACCCGAGACAAATATATCCTGCTTCTACCAGCTGTTTAGCAAACATTTTAGGATAAAATTCGTTAAATCCCTGGTATCCAGAATTCGGGATAATGGCCGGGCGCGGAAACTCAGCGCTTGCACCTTCCGGAAAATACAGTGTTCCTTTTAAACGACAACCTTCACTATAAAAATAAATTTCTCTTTCTATCATTAGCTTTCACTCCTCTTTGTTAATTGTAATGGTAAGGCGGCGATCAATTTTTCCTTTGCCCCAGCCAAGTGTTTATTCATTACTTCCTGTGCCTGATCCGGATTTTGCATTTCAATAGCCTGGAAAATCATTTCATGCTCTTCTATGATCTGATTCTGCTTTTCCTCCCAGCCGATGTTTTGAGATAGAGAATATTTCACCGCTTTTTCGTAAAGAAATGAAACGTTCTCCATCGTCTGAATAAGTACAGGGTTATGGGAGGCCCGAACGATTGCCTGGTGGAAGTTAATATCTTCCTTATAGCCAATCTGTTCCTGTTGCTGCGCCAGACAAACAAGTTTTAAAGCCTCGTAAATATCTTGTACTTCTTTGGCTGTTCTGCGTTTCGCTGCATAGTACGCAGCCCCTGATTCAACAATCATTCTTGTCTCAAGCAAATTGATAACATCTTCCGGGTTAATAAACTCGTACTGAGTCTCTTCGAGTAAGTTGGAAACAGAGGTAGGCTGAATAATACTCGCTCCCCCCTGTTTGGAAGCTATTAAGCCACTGGCTTCCAAAACGCTTAGTGCTTCCCGTACAGGAGTGCGGCTCACACCAAACATTTCTGTGAAATGGCTCTCGGAAGGAAGACGATCCCCTGGGCGTAATTGTTCTTCTTTGATCATTTTTTTAATGTGATCAAATACTTGCATAGAAACTTTCTTTCTCTCGATTTTCAATATTTGCCCTCCTTATCAGCGTAAGATATCTTTCTTCTGGCTTTGACCGTATCCGCGTTAACAAACCAGTTAAATTTCGTGCCGATGACAAATAACGCAGCGGCGCTCCCTAGTAGAGCGATAACATACACCGCTCCCAAACCTGACATTACCAGTAACGGACCAAAAGTAATAATGACCACCTCAACTGGTACCATTCCTATATATCCCAAAGCATAGTCGTCCAGTGTCGTGCTTTCCGTTTTTGGATCCACAATTTTTAATAAAGCAATTCCCATGGCCACCGTTCCTGTACTCCAGCCCCATCCAAATATTCCATTCTCCAGCCAGTGCTGGTGAAAAACTCTTGGAGCAATAAAGTGAAAAATAGCGTAAGCCCAGAGGATGCCAAATATAAACAAAATAATAAGAGGGCCCATGTAGGCAGCGACTACTGTGAGATTGATGGCAGCAATCCCAAAGGCTACCGTTAAATCAGTAGCTGTTCCACTGATTCTACCTATAACACGTTTGTCCACATATTCGTTAGCCTTCAGTTTTTTCAGCACATATTGAATGAGCAAACCAACAATAAACGAGATACTCAGTAAAGGCACACTAATTTGAGGGAAGACACTCTGCAGGCTGTTTTGCAGAAAATAACTGAAGACTACGACTACACCAATAATAGCCAAATGAAAGAATAAAGGATCCACTGTATTAGGAGAAACCGTATCGTCTCCAGACGACTCCCTTTCATGAGGCTGTACAAGACCTGTTCTTAATTGACGGGGCAAATCATCAAAATCGGAAATGAAGTTGGTCTGGTTTTTTCTAGCAAACTGTTTGGTGATTAACAATCCGCCTACGATCGCACAGACAAGCCCAACGGTCGCAGATGTATATCCGAGTGAACTTGCTTCCTCCCATCCCATATTTCCCATAGCTTCGCCTATAGCCGCGGCCGTCCCGTGTCCGCCTAGGAACCCTGCGCCCAGCACCAGTCCGAATCCCGCTGGTATGTCCCAGAATTGCAGAATCAGAATCAATGTAATGAATGCGCCTCCTCCCCACATGAGAAGAGTCAAAAACATGGAATAGGCCCACATATTTCGAACACGTTGAAAAGCCTGGTTCCAGTTCACCTGGCCGGCTCCTATCGGAATAGATCCGAAGATCACCGCGATCAAAATGGCAGGATAATCCGCAATAGCGCTGGAAAATGGCAGTATCTGCAATCCATTAGGGCCCAGGCCTAATGCCAGGAACCCAGCTATCATACTTGCAGGAATAAAGAACCTTTGAATAAACCGAACTTTCGCGCGTAATATGACACCAAGCAATAGCAATAATGAAATTAACCCTACATCAATAGTCAAATCAAAAACCGTCAATAAAAGCCCTCCTTATGTAAGCGTTATCAAAAAGTTGTAATACAAGTATACAACTTTTTGAATAGTCGTCAACAGTTTTTAGATAATTAAAACATTAAATTTAATTTTGTTTAAAATCCTTAACTTTTAGACACTTAGGAGAAAGACCTATGACTCAACGTATTGGTTACGGACGCGTTTTTACCTTTCACCAGGATTTCAGTCCCCAGCAGCAGCTGTTGGAAGAAGCCCGCTGCTATCGAATCTTTACGGAAAAGGTGGCAGGCACAACGACCACCGAACGGGAGCAGCTGCGAGAGGCCATTCGGTACGCCCGCCCCGGTGATACCCAGTGGTGACGAAAATTGACCGCCTGGCCCGTTCGATTATCGACCTCAACAACATCGTACATGAACTGGCTGCAGAAAGTATCTCGGTGTTATTTTTGAAAGATAATATGGAGTTTCATGCGGAGAGGACACCAACAGCATGCAGACGCTGTTGTTTAATGTGCTGGGGAGTTTTGCGCAGTTTGAGGCCGATCTGATCCGGGAGCGCACCACAGAAGGACGAGAACGCGCGAAAGCGCAGGGGAAGCACATGGGCCGTCCCAGGCAATTGGATAAAGCTGTTCAGCAGGCCCTTCAACTATTCGAAAACCGTGCCACGAATAAGATGAGCGTGAACGATATTGTGAAGGTGACGGGCGTTCCCCGTTCGACCATTTATGCGAAAAGGAAGCGAGACGCGGAATAGTTCGGCGCTCCGAACCTCTAAGGGATTCTGTGAGCAATGAAACATAGAAAAAGAGGGATAATTAAGGAGAAGATAAAGTGAAGCTATTAAAAGTACTAAAATATATTGTGATGGTATGGGTGATGATCAATGCTGTAGCAACTATTGCTTTATCCTTGTTATATCTATTCAATATGACGAATTCTAATATAGAACTTGCTAATGTTCCCATGTTCTCCGCAGTAATAGGAATATTCGTCTATATTATAATAGATCATCAATTAAAAAAGAAAAATACGGAGTGAACAAAAAATACCTGGATACATATATTCCTCCAGGCATGCATGCTTCTCTTAGTCATTTACATAATTGCGCTTATGGGAAGAACAAGTCGTATAATCTATACGGCATTATGCAAGAATCGGAGTACCTGGCGATTTCCTGCCTAACCAACAACCTGCATACCGTAAAAATTTTTTCTATCATAACCAATTTTATCTTATCTATTTCCGAATAGTTCTAATTCATTCAAGCATTGATTTTAAGAAACAAACCAACCTTTGACTGATCCGATAACGATCATCAAGGGTTTTATATATACGCATCACGCCTAAAAACGTTTACCAAATATAACAATCTCAATTAAAGCTAAAATACCCACAAAAATAAGAGAACTAAAAGATAATAAAACACCTAATGTTATCAATAAACGACCTCTTGCTATAACATCTTTAATTGCAATTGCAAACAAAACGGCAAACAGACCGCAAAAGAACGTGATCCCCACTGTAATGAGAAATCCGTACTCAATAAATGAAAAGTAATAAGAAAGCACTCCTACGAAGATAAGAGCCCAATACATAATAAGAGTGTTTTTTATTTTTTTACCTAATTCTTCTGTCGTCTCCCCCGTTTCATTCATTGCATTCACCCCTCTATATTCTTCCTTGATTTATGGTCTTTTTACACGCATGCAGTATAATACAAACCCCATAATTTGTAATATATCGACGAATAAACCGAATATTTTTATAGAAAAATCATGTTGAAACCTCGTTCATTTAAACGAGGTCAAGTATGCTCATTTTCAACTAAGGAAAGGCTTGATTTCCTTATGTAATACTTTAGGAGTATCATCGACAAATTGTACGTTTAATTGTACAATAAAAAAGAAGGAGCTGATAACGATGACCGTCATAAATTACTCAAATGCGCGAAAGAACTTTAAGGGATTGATTGATAAAGTCAACGACGACCAAGAAGCCGTCACCATCACAACCAAAGAACATAACGCTGTCCTTATCTCGGAAGACGAATACAATCAATATCTCGAAACCATCTATCTGTTAAACAACCCGAGCAATGCCAAGCATCTATCGGAATCCATCAACCAATTAAACCAGCAAGAAACCACGACCATCGATATCGATGAGTAAATTGAATGTCTTATTCACTCATAATGCGTTTCAGGATTATCAGTATTGGCAAACCAAAGATAAAAAAATGTTGAAACGCATTAATCAATTGATTAAAAGCATTGAACGAGATGGTGCGTTGGACGGTATTGGGAAATCAGAGAAATTAAAAGGCAATTTAGCCGGCTTTTATAGTCGTCGTATCGATATCGAACATCGATTGGTGTACACCGTGGATGAGCAGCAACTTAGTATTATTGCCTGCAGATACCATTATTAGATCAAGCGCGTAGAGAAATTTCCTTATAATAGTAAAAGAGAAAGGCTTGTTGGTTCCTTCCAGGAAGCCTTTTTGAATGGGAGTGGAACCACGACAGCCGTACTCTTGATACTCCATAGTCATGGTTGTACCAAAACGTCATCCCGCTATTTGGTTGATTTCAAAAGTCGTCGGTAACATATTGGAGCAAGCAATATGCTGGAGGTAAAAATCGATCAAGTCTATCAAAAGGCGTACTTTTTGATATGCCAATGATAAAAAAAGATGCCTACTCCTAACAAAGTAAACTTCTTTCCCCGAATTCGAAAATTAATCTTTTTTATTTGCTGCTTATTCATAAAAAAACGAACATGCTGCTTTTATTATGGTTTTCCATGAGAGCTTTTATATCCCCCACCATTGATAACCAAGCATGACGAGCAGCAGCCAAACAACGCCTACGCCCGTGCTCCACCAATCATACAAATAATTGTCTTTATTGTCGCTCTCCTGTTTCCATAAGTAGGTACTGATAGCCATGTACAGCAAAAATAGAGGAAAAATGACCACAAGAAGGATGAGATGGCCGGGAACCTTTTCCAGATTGATGATAAACAAAAAGGGAACCATCAGGAAGGAAAACCAAAGGGTTATCTTTCAATGCGTATCATTCGCGTAGCGTTCGGAACGTTCGTGACCATTCCGCTTCATATACCATCTTCGGGCCAGCGTGACAGTCAGAGCGACGCCACTCAAAATCAGTCCTAAGCTTAGCACAAGTTCTACAAGAAACCACCAATTTTCATTCATGAAAACCTCCTTTCTCCTCCCCCAGCCTCCTTCATGATACCATCCAATAAAAGGAACATAATAGCTAGAACCACGGATGATTGTTCGATCCATTCCTGGAGAATGCCGGCTTTTCTTAGGGGATGAATTAACCGTTTTTAGTGGTCTCAGGGTTCAAAACACCTATCCTCATATAATAATGTTTTTAATATGGAAATTATTACACTTCATGAAATTTTAATGAAAGATCCTAGAAAAAATTGCTATTTTGAATTGCAACTTGCCACAAAAACCTTGAAAATGGAAATAATTGTAATATTAACAACGTTGGAAGAATGAAATAGCGTTAGTTATAGGAAGGACATGATAGACTCGATCATACGTTACGTGTGCTGTGAACGTATTTGAACTGCTATTTTCTAATGTATGTAGTATACGATCTGTACCATTGTCTATGAAGAAATCAGTTATCATATTGGTTTCACGAAATCTACATATTTTACCGAAAAATTCAATTAACACAATCGCAATTATCAGCACAGACGACCATAAAGCAGTTTTTTCTGAGTTTATTTCGACAGGAATCCATGTACTTGTGTAATAGCGATCAGGCGCAATATAGATTTATAGAACATTAATCACCCTGGAGTCTTGTAATAACATACAGACGATTATCAGCAGTTTTGTTTAAAACAAAAGTGGGGCTGTCCCAAAAATAGGACAGCCCCCTGGATATTTATGGATACCTGATTACTGCCCGGCGGACAAAGATAACTGACACATTAAAATATCGGAGTCAACTATCTGATATATTCAAATATACCCGCAGCCCCCATGCCTCCCCCAATGCACATGGTCACCATGCCATACTTGGAATCTGGTCTTTTTTTCATTTCAGCAAGCAGTTTTGCAGTCAGCATTGCTCCTGATGCCCCGAGAGGGTGGCCTAATGAGATGGCGCCTCCATTAACATTCGTTTTAGTCATATCTAAGCCTGTCTCTCTGATAGAGGCAACCGTTTGTGCTGCAAATGCTTCATTTAGTTCGATTAAATCCATATCATCAACCGTTAGGTCAGTTAATTTTAACACATCCGGAATTGCATAAGCCGGACCAATCCCCATGATTTTTGGATCAACACCCGCTGCCTTAAAGCCCACGAATCGTGCAATAGGTGTGACGCCTAATTCTTTAACTTTGTCTCCTGACATTACAACTACAAAACCTGAGCCATCTGTAAGCGGGGCAGATGAACCGGCTGTTACTGTCCCATCGGCTTTGAATACAGTAGGCAGCTTCGCTAAATCCTCCATATTGGTATCAGGGCGCACCAGTTCGTCCGTATCAAATATATCTTTTGTTACTACTGGGCCGTCATTATTGTACGTGACCTTACTTACATTGACGGGAATAATTTCGTCATCGAACTTTCTTGAATCCTGGGCATTTTTAGCACGCTGATGACTTTGCACTGCATAAGCATCCTGATCTTCCCGTGAAACGTTATATTTTTCGGCTACCATCTCGGCCGTCAGCCCCATTGGGTAGGATACTCCGGCCTCTTCCTCCTGGAGTATTGGACTGTTGACCGGCTCATTTCCCCCCATCGGAACGGCACTCATCAGCTCGACCCCGCCGGCTGCTATAATATCTGCCTGGCCAGACACGATCTGATTAGCCGCCATCGCGATTGTTTGAAGCCCTGAAGAACAATAACGGTTCACCGTCTGGGCCGGAACGTCTTCCGACATCCCGGCAAGCAATGCAATCGAACGTGCGATGTTTTGTCCCTGCAGGCCTTCAGGAAAAGCATTACCAACGATAACGTCCTGTACCATATTTGGATGGAATTGACCACCTACCCGATCCAGCACCCCTTTCAGTACCTGTGCTGCAACTTCATCAGGTCTTTCGTGAGCCATAGCACCATTTAACTTTCCTTTAGCTGAAGCAGAACGCCCATAAGCTACTATATACGCATCTTGCACTGACTTTCACCCTTTCCTTGCTACCACAATTTTTAATTTCGCAGAGGCTCGCCTGTAGCCAGCATATGAGTAATTCGATCATACGTTTTTTCGTTTTGTAACAGCGTTAAGAATTTTTGTTTTTCAAGCTTTTGAAGATATCTTTGATCTATATAGGTGTTACGCGGAAGGTCTCCTCCGGATAAAATATCGGCAACATTTAAAGTGATTGTATAATCATGAGTACTTATGAAGTTTCCGGCACGCTGGGCATCCAATTGGCCTTGAGCGAGTGCTTTATAATCTCTTCCTAAAGCAAAATAGTTCAATTTCGGTTGGGGAACATAATTTGTCTCCACTTCAAACCGTGCTCGTTTTAATGCTATTTCCACTCTTTTCTCTGTATTCAATATAATGGTGTCGGTTTCTCTTAGATAACCATACCTGAGCGCTTCATAAGCATTCGTTGATACTTTTGCGAACCCTACATTCGTCAGTACTTTAGTCATCGATTCCTGTTTATCGTTGTGCTTATGGTTCGTTCCGAGAATCCGGTCCGCCATTTCGGCAAGGCCTCCACCGCTTGGAAGCAGTCCTACTCCTGTTTCCACAAGTCCCATGTACGTTTCACTTGCAGCTACTACAATCGGTGAATGAAGGACCAATTCACAACCGCCACCTAAAGCTTTTCCGTGGACGGCTGTCACGACGGGCTTAAGTGCATATTTAAGGCGGCTGAAACTCTCGTGCAGTTTTTCAATTGCAGGCCCCACGGTCTCTTCCACTGTGTTTTCTTCATGTGCTTTTTTCATCAGATATAGATTGGCGCCCACACTGAAGTTGTTTCCTTCTGCGTAGATTACCATGCTCGAGTAATCCTGATTTTCTAAAAGATCGATAGACTCGATTAAATCATCAGCAAAGCCATCGGTAATAATATTATTCGTACTTTGCAGCTTCAGTAACAGCTGGTCTTTATTTGCAACAGAAAGACTGGAGTCTTCCCTGTTCCATAGTTCGCTATCCGTAAACGCTGATACAGGAGTCACACGCTCAATCGACTCACCTTCAGCATAAAATGATGTACTGCGTTTTTCTATCCATTCTGGTAATGACCCCAGCTCCCGCTGCATACGTTCCTTAACGCGTTCGAATCCCATCAGGTCCCATAGCTGGAAAGGCCCTATTTTCCAGTTGAATCCCCATACCATGGCTCGGTCTATATCTTTAAAGTCCGTTGCCGCTTTCGGCACATTCAACGCACAATAGTAGAAATTGTTTCTAAGGGTTTCCCATAAAAACCTGCCCGCTTCATCTTCAGCGTTGTAGATGATGTCCATATTTGATTTCAAGTCTTTACTGAAACTGTTCAGCAACTCAAAATCAGGCTGTTCCGGCTGTACATATTCATTGCTTTCAGGATCAAAAACCAGCAGTGATTTCTTGTCTTTCTTATAAAAACCCTGCTTGGTTTTCCTCCCTAACGCACCGTTTTCCACCAGTTTTCCTGCAGTACGTGTCTCATGGAAAAATTCCTGCTCTTCTGGATCCTGCTGCAGGCCCTTGATCACGGTTGTCGCAATATCAAGCCCTACCAGATCAACAAGCCCATACGTTCCCAGGCCTGGCCTTCCGATAGCACGTCCCGTGAGTGCATCTACCTCCGCAATGGACAGGCCTGTTTTCTCTGCACGATACATAACATCATTCATTGTCTGTGTCCCTATCCGGTTAGCAACAAATGCAGGCACATCATTTGCTATGATGACACCTTTTCCCAACACATCTGCAGCAAAAGCCTGGACTTTGTTTGTTACTTCAGGAGATGTATTAGGCCCAGGAATCACTTCTACCAGCTTCATGATCCGGGGCGGGTTGAAGAAGTGCATGCCGAAAAATCTTTTCTGCTCCGTATCATCAAATACCCGGGATATTGCCTTTATTGGAATCCCTGAAGTATTTGTTGCAAATAAAGCATCATCTTTAGCAACACGTCTCACCTGATCCCAAATGCTATGCTTTATTTCCACTTCTTCTTTTACAGCTTCAATGAAAATATCCGAGTCATCCTGCCCAGATAAATCCTCTGCAAAATTGCCATAAGTCAGATTAGAGGCGAAGTCTAAATCAAATAATTGCGGCCGTTTCGGATCGGTAATCATATCATAGGATTTTTTTGAAATCTTGTTTGGATCATTTTCATCAACTGCCATGTCCAGCAGCTTTACTTTTAAACCTGCATTTACCAAAAGGGCAGCAATTTGGCTGCCCATTAACCCCGCTCCTAAAACGGTTGCTTTTCTCATCGTCATGAAATAACCTCCATATTTCTGAAATTTATTTAGCCGCTCCCTGCAATCAGATAAATGCAGAGTCCCCTGTTAATGCTCTGCCAATAACTAAGGCATTAATTTCATGAGTTCCCTCGTAGGTGTAAATGGCTTCAGCGTCAGAGAAGAATCTCGCGATATCATATTCGGCAAGAATACCGTTGCCTCCTGTAATGCCCCGTCCCATTGCAACAGACTCCCTTAATCTTAAGGCATTCATCATTTTTGCGGTTGAGGTTGCCACTTCGTCATACTCCCCGTTCCCCTGCATCCGGGCGAGTTGTGCAGACAGGCTCATTGCATGGGATAAGTTACCCTGTATCATTGCCAGCTTCTCCTGAATCAACTGGTATTTACTAAGTTCTTTGCCGAATTGTTTACGTTCGGTCACATAATCCAGAGTTGCCCGCAAAGTCCCGGCTATCGCTCCTGTCGCCATATGGGCCACACCAGCACGTGTTGAGTACAGCACTTTCGCAATGTCTTTGAAGCTGTTAATATTTTGCAGCCTCTCTTCTTCTTGTACGACAACATTGTTTAAGTGAATATTGGCATTTGGGACAATTCTTAAAGCGATTTTGTTTTGAATGATATCTATATCTACGCCATCCTGGTCAGGCTTAATGATAAATCCCTTTGGTTTACCTGTCTCCACATCTGTAGCAAAAACTGGTATGACATCCGAAAGAGTGGCGCCGCCTATCCATTTTTTCACACCGTTTATTACCCATTTATCTCCCTCACGCTTAGCCGTCGTTGCTAAACCTCCAGCTACATCCGATCCGTGTTCAGGTTCGGTTAAAGCAAAGCAGGTCCTCAGTTCGTGAGATTGTAATTTCGGCACATAGTACGCCACTTGTTCTTTACTTCCACCAAACAGGAACGCATTGTGTCCTAAACCCTGATGCACGCCCATCAAAGTAACTAAGGAAACATCAAACCTTGCCACTGTATATAACATGAAAAACTGAAACAGCTGACTCGCAGTCCGTTCGCCCTCCCGCCCTTCAAACAGCAAAGGGTTATTGAAATAATTCAATTTACCCATATCATTAAAAAAGTCTTCAGGCACTGTTGCATTAGCCCAGTGATCATTAATTGAATCCCGGTATTTTTCCTCCAGCAGATCATTAAGTTGTTTTAAAACCTGAACTTCTCCTTCAGTTAACTCTTTAGAAATATTTAATAAATCTTCAGGATATAATTCTTTTATCAATGCTTGTTTTTCAGCCATAGTATAGCCTCCAGTATATTCTGATAGCGTTTTCAAAATCGCTTAAAGCAATTCGTTTTCCTGATTTGCTTCCTGTGCTTTTTGATTCACCATTTTTTGTAATTCTATTCTGTCAGGTTTTGCGGTTGAGTTTAATGGTATATCTTTCACTTTCAAGTACATTCGCGGTATTTTGTAGCCTGCCAGGTGCTCTCTCACATGTTTGTCCAGTTTAGCTTCGAAATCCGGATCGTCCTCTTTCAATTGCACTACTGCAGAAACAGATTCTCCAAATTCAGGACTTTCATATCCCACTACCACCGTTTGCCTCACAAGCGGATGTTCTGATAATGCACCTTCCACTTCAGAAGGCAGAACATTTTCACCCCCGGTAATAATGAGCTCCTTTTTCCGGTTGATGATAAAGATATCTCCATCTTCATCCTGCCTGGCTAAATCACCTGTTAAGAAATACCTGCCTGCAAATGATTTTTCTGTTTCCTCCGGTTTGTTCCAATAACCTGGTGTAACGTTTTTACCGTGGATGGCCAATTCCCCAATTTCACCAGCTTCAACATCGTTATGATTTTCATCCAGCAGACGCACATTCATATACATGACAGGTTTGCCAATACTCATTGGTTTTTTCATTGCATTATGAGGTGTATTAACCATAACAAGCGGAGCTTCAGTTAAACCGTAGCCGTTGACTAATGTGTAACCCATACTTTCAAATTTTTTCTGTACAGCTGGAAGCGGTGAAGATCCACCCTGTATTAAGAACTCAATATTTTTGAAGCCCTGAATATCAAGATTACCAGCTGCCAGCATGCCGTAATACATAGTTGGTATGAGCATTAAATAATCGGGCTGGTATTTTACCATCAGATCATTTAATTCCTTCCCGTCAAAATAGCGATGCAGAATCAATGTTCCGCCAGCCATTAATAACGGCAGCGACAAATCATTAAATCCCAGCACATGAAACATTGGAGTTGATACAATCGTTGTGTAACCGGCATGTGTTTTATACGTCAATGCGGTATTGATCATGTTATTGACAAACGACTCGTAAGTGAACATAACCCCTTTTGGTAATCCTGTTGTCCCGCTCGTATATATTAAAGATGCAAGGTCGTCGCTTTCTACATCGACACTTTTAAACGGGCGGTGGTTTTCGGGATTAACAATGTCATCATACTCCGGCGAATCGACATCCATATGGATCAGGTCCTGGGGTATTCCTCTCAAGGACTCCAGATGATTGGAGGCGTAAAAAATCAGCCTGGCATTAGAATCCGAAATAATGCTTTCAATCTCTAAAGATTTCAGCCGCCAGTTAATAGGAAGGAAAACGGCCCCCAGTTTAAAAGAGGCGAACAGCAAATCCAGTATCGCAACATCATTTGGTGCGAATATACCGATTACATCCCCGCGTTTTACTCCCTGATCCTGCAAATAATTCGCTAAATTCTCTGCACGGATGTTTAAATCCTGGTACGACCATTCTGTGCCCTTGCCCGGATCAATAACCGCTGCTTTCACTTTGTCAAAATCTGATCTTGTTTTAATCCAATCATAATTCATATTTATCTTCTCCTTTATCAATATGATTCCGACGTTGGATCGATTGCTTCAATTCCCCCCAGTCATTTTGATAAATATTTTGATCCGTAATGTTCAACTCGTCAGAAATAATAGGATCAAAATCCATCTTTGATAGAACATCCTTCTGTAAATCCAACCCCGGACCGATTTCAATTAATTTTAAGCCTTCCTCCACTAATTGGAATACAGCGCGTTCAGTCACATAAAAAACCTGTTGATTCAGTTCTCTCGAATACGCTGCGTTGAAATCTACACTTTGTACATTATTTACAAATTTATGCGAGTGACCTTCCTGTTCAATGATCAACTGGTTATTTTCACAAGAAGATTGGCTGCCCGCAACCAGGGTTCCCGAAAAAATAATAGTCTTCACAGTTTGACTTATGTCTATAAACCCGCCACTTCCGCTCATTTTATTACCAAAACAGGAGACATTGACGTTTCCCAGCCGGTCGATTTCCGCAAAACTGAGATAGGCTATATCATGGCCGCCATGGTATATAAAATCCCAAGTCAGCTCATGACGCATTCTCGCGTCCAGGTTATAGTTCATTCCAAAGCGGTCTTTGCTGCCGATAATTCCTCCGAATATGCCGGTGTCAATATTCAGCTGCACCAAATCCTCCGCCTGCTCTTCTATCAATACATTTGGCAGCTCATTATTTATACCAAAACCAATACTGACTACATCCCCTTCATTTAAAAACTGGGCAGCCCGTCTTAAAATAATTTTACGGGAGCTAAGCTTCATAGGCTGCTCCTGTATATCACGCACCCGGTAGTGGCCTGATAAAGCTGGATCATAATAAGCCTGCATCACCTGCTTATGATATTCGGGGTTTTCATTTATAACCACGTAATCCACCAGTTCACCGGGAATAAATACATCATAAGGGGGAAAACTGCCGCTTTGAACAATTTCTTTAACCTGAACAATCACCTTACCACCATTTTGATGCGTGGCAGCCGCTACACTGTACCCTTCTCCCAAATGGGACTCATGAGTCATGAAAATATTCCCTTTTTCGTCAGCAAAAGTTCCCCGTAAAAGGGCTGCATCAATGCCAGGGAAGTCATAGTGTAAATATTCTTCACCCTTGATTTCTAATACAGAGACTAAGTTCTCGCTAGTAGCATCATTAACCGTTCCGCCCGAAATTCTAGGGTCGACACTTGTATTTAAACCTATTTTTGTAATCATCCCCGGAGAGGAAACGGAGTGATTCCGATATTGTACGGCGAGAATGCCCTGAGGAAAAAAATACGTCTCAATTGCATTATTTTTAATCGCATCAATAGTAGCTGGTGATGCTGTGAGTAAGCTTGTTATTAACCGTTTGATCATTCCCCGCTGAACGAAAGCATCAAGATCAATACCATCCTCGTAATCACTTATATCATTTGCCATGATAAATGTAAGGTTATCCGGGCTTCCCGTTTCATCGTACTCTTCAACTATATGTTTTAATATTTCTGCTGGTAAATTTCCGACAGATAAAGCTGCGACGGAAATAATATCTCCAGTGGTAATAATATTCTTTAAATCATTGTATGAAATAATCTCCATGTCCAACCTCCCACAGTATTTGTCCTGCTAAACCTTCACCATAAATGTACCCCCTTCTTTATCCTCATCTTACAGTTCTAAATTTATCACTTAATACAAAAAATGTAAACGATTTCAAAGCTATATAGTAAAATGAATTTATTTTTCCGCCAGTAACTGTATGTAAAAAAACAAATTTAAATAATTGCTTCATGTTGAAGCAATTATTTAAAAATGCCATAGACCGTGCCCGATATGAACTATAGTTAACCTATTAGTAGATGAATGAATATTCACACAGGTGTAGATTAGAAAAAATGCTTCTTTCTCCAGCATGTCGATATTTCCGGCGGGCCTTCCATTTAGGCACATATACATATAGTGCTCCAATTACCATCGCCGAAAAATACGGATAGACTTGTTCCGTTGCTTTGATCAACCAGGCATCGACATCGATGTAAATGATAATACAAAGCAATGCGAAAAAATGAAACAATTCTTCGCCACCACAGCAGGATAAGCATCTGTTTCCTTCCTGCTTCTTCTTTTATGTTTTCTTCTGGCGAAAAATCCTATGTCCCAAGAACGTTGCGACAACGCCTGCGACAACAGCTATGACCAGTAGAATAACAAAAGGAAGTGAAGCCCGGGCATCGAGAAAAAACACCCTTAAAACGACAATGAAGGCAACAAACAGCCCCAATAAACGTTCAAATTTCATCCAAAACCACCTCCTAAATGACCTGTACCTATTAACAAACTGTCTGATATTTAAATCAGATTTTCAAGTTTTCATGAAACTTTTCTGTTTTTAATAATGAAAATTTTCTATTCTTATTTCCCCATATTATTTATGTAATAAATTCAAGCAAGCAAAAATTTTGCAAAGCAATCTTTGATGGAAATGATTGTAACTTAAAGGGGATACATTTAAAATACACGGGGAGAAGTCCAATAAAGGAGGGACAGCATGAGTGGAATTA
This sequence comes from Marinococcus luteus, assembly GCF_900106595.1. Classification (GTDB taxonomy): domain Bacteria; phylum Bacillota; class Bacilli; order Bacillales; family Marinococcaceae; genus Marinococcus; species Marinococcus luteus. Next base: position 356,805 of record NZ_FNNC01000001.1, on the reverse strand, counting down.
GCATAATCATATACGCTGTTTGCTTTTTACTTATTGTTGTCGCTGGCATCATAATGTTTCGGGAATACCGAAAACCAAAAGAAATACGCAGACAAAAACAGCTAATGACCTCTATGAGTTTGCTGCTGGCAGCTTCCCTTCTTCAACTGAGTCATGGCCTTGCCACCAATCTCCAGGCAGTGTTTTGAATGGCTTTTTTTAAGACATAATAAAGAAGCCAGCTTCTTTCTGTCGTTTCTGTTTTTTAAACCTTACATTAATATCAATCACTTTGAATTGTTTTCTGAAAAAACCAGAGTAAATGGGTAGTTTTCCATAGCACTCTAAGTCTTATGTTAGGAGAAGATAGAAAAATAAAACCACCATGGTGTTTTTAACTCTTATTGGGGGCAGTATTGGTACACGATAAAATCAAATGACTAATGACCCATGATTCATTTAAGGACAATTTTCCTGCTTTAGCGCACGAGACAAATGGTATGGATGATTTTCCCGTGTACAAATAGAAATAGTTAGCTTGAGCATTTAGGATGAGTCTCTCATCCGTTGTTTGGGTGGATGAAAATCATTTTCAAACCTGCATACTGGAAATTAACAAGACAGGAAGCCTCCCTTATATTCTCAATGTATACAGTTTATCGAGACTTCTTTACTGGCATAAACCTACAACTTCCTCTTCTCTTCCATGCAGTTACCACAGGCGCTTCAAATAAGGAAAAGAGAGTGTCGATTCCCCTTCGCCGCATGACGGCCCATCTATTATACGTTTATTTTGCAGCACGTCCCTGCTCGCTCCTCTTCCCAATGACCACCCCAACGCCATGCCATTCGAGGAATGGATTTATCACCTTTTATATCCGCCCCACTCTTCATGTTTTCATGACCGTGCCGTGTGGTGAAACACATGAAGCCGATGAATGATGAATATTCCCTTGCCTACTGCAGGAAATATCCCAGCCAATTGAAGTCCGACTTCCATAAAGCTAACCAGGAACAGAACTTGCCTCTAGCTTAGCGAAAGGAGGTGATTTCGATGACGTCCTCCCAAATTTCTTCTATTATTTCCTATATTAGCGTGTTTTTTGCCCCAGTTTTATTGCCCTTGATTGTTCTCATCGCAGGGGACGATTTTTCCCGGTCCCATGCCAGGAGGGCCCTGATTTCCCACTTGATTCCCGCACTGATGTTCCTTGGCCTCAGCTTCTGGGTATACTTGTCCGACGGTGTATTTATGTACTCGTTTCTTTTCTGGCTCCTCTTTTCGTCCATTGCATTTATTCAGATCGTAATCATGATTTATAACGTTATATGGGCCGTACAAGTAGCAAAAGTAGTCCCCCAGGCGTAAGTATCGTTTCATGCCAGGGTGAACAGTTATTCTTTATTCGTGGGGCAAAACTAAAAGCTTCAGTCAGACGTTTCAAATAAATGGCATGATAAAAGGGAGCAAAGGCGAGTATCGTAGGTTTCCTACCTGCTCGTCTTTATTTTAATATTTGAGCATACCCGCTTTATTAGGAAGAGTTCCTTTGGCGATGCTGCTTACTGGAAAAAGTCTAAAAGAGTCCTGCCAAAATCTTCTTTTCCAGCTTATTCTTTTTTCCTCCACGAGCCGTAGCTGAAACACGACAACAGCCCCCAGCGCGGACGCTGAGGGAGGTTTCATTTAGGTTCGGGACTGGGTCGAAGCATCCACGGTAAAAGACGCCCGGGTCTGTTTCTGCTCGTACATATGGGCATCTGCCCGCCGATACAGCTCTTGAAAGTCGCAATGCCCCGGGGTCACCTGCACTAACCCCAGCGCTGCTGTTACCGGCAGCTGCACCGCCTGGCCCGCACGCAGGGTCAACCGGCGTACGGTTTCCCCTGCTTCGGATTCCGTCTGCCCGCCCGGAAGATAGATCAAAAATTCATCCCCGCCAATGCGGGCCGCAAAAGCTTCCGTCGGCAAGGCATTCGACAGCTCTTCGGCGACCGCCGCCAAAACCTGATCTCCACGCTCATGACCGTACGTATCATTCAAAGCTTTGAAGTTATTCAGGTCCATGACTCTCAGCCAGCCCTTCGTTGGTGCGATGCGCTGCCACCAGGCCAACCATCCGGGCCGATTTGCCAGTCCGGTCAAATGATCGGTGTGCGCCTGCTCCTGCCAGTGGGACATCCATGCCTGGTACCGCTGCATTGCCACGGCTATCAGCACGCCAAAGGCGAGCGTCAACCCGTGAATCGCTACAACGCTGCCGGTCTCCAGCACGTCGCTTCCCGTTACAGGGCTTCTGCCCAGACTAATCAGCAGCGTCAACCCCAGAGTTATCCCACCCACGATATTCAGCCGAATCGACGCCGATAGGGCACTCAATACCCACAACACCTGGCCGTAATGCACGAATGGGCTATCCAAACCCCCGGTAACAAGAACAGCGCCGGCCCACCAGCCCATACAGCTCATCACAAAGAACGTCAGCGGAACCGACTGGCGACGCCGGGCTCCCAGTTGCATCCAATACAGACCACTGCTGATAAATAACAACCAAACGCCCAGCACCGGCCACGGCAGATCTATCGCCACGAAGCTGTCGACAATCAGTACGCCCATAAATAACAGGTAAAGGAAATACAGGATCCCCCTATGACGACGAATAGCCAGAAAGTGAAACACATACTCAAAGCCCGGTGCTTTCCACGAGGATTCACGTATATACATTATCCGGCTGGTTTTCTTTGTATGTGGAAAAGTAGGCGGCGAGGTCCGCCGGAGACTCGTCGTTTTCAAAAAACATCGAGCCTCCGCGCTGTGGCGGCAGGCATCGTTCATAAGATGCTGGCATTTGTATCCCTCCCAGACGTCCTTACTCTTTATATCGTCTGTTTCCGGTCCCTGTTTACTGTCTGCCGCAAAACAGAATGACACGCGCCTGATGACACAGGGAAAAGTTCACTACCTGTCAGCCCGTGTGGTTTTTCGTGCAATGAATTCATAAGGGTCTGACATCGGTTCATATATGACCTTTTCCTTCTCAGGGTATACCTTGTTAAAACTAATCACGGTCCTTCTCGGGAGGCACCATACATCTCTTTATAGCCGATGACTGTAAATATGAAGGTGGACTTTACAAATTCTCCCCCAGCGTGGCAGGCTTCGCAGTATACTTTTTGCTGCGTTCTGTTTTATTTAATTGTTGTTTAGAATAAGAATCAAATAAACTACTCTTCACTCATATGAATAGCTTTTAATCCATATAGCCACCCTGTCACTCCAGTTGACCTAATAGTATTTAAATTTTCAATAAAAAATCTGCTGGTAAACACAGTTTCTCCGTTATCACAAAATATCTCCAGGCTCGATTGGTCTGTAAAGATTCTAATCCAATGACTAGAGTTCATCTGGCGTCGAGCATAACGAACCGTTCCGTATGCTTCGGCGTATAATTGTGTCATTTGGGAACGATTCAAACAGTATTCTTCTCCATTCGAGGAAAAAACAACTGCATCTCCTTCACTGTTCATAAAACTAATTTCAAAGTCCTTTTCAATTTGTATCTCCAATTCAAAAGAGCCATTTTGTATCTCATGAACCGGACGGATAGTTTCCTGAAAAGAGCGTAATTCCTGCAGCTCCTCCAGAGGAGTTTGAATCATGCGTTGATTTTTAACATGAATTTCTCTGGGCAGGGTCAGCATATGGGCCCACATATTTTTGTCGGTAGGGTAAGCACTTTTAGAATTGCCGAGCCACCCGATTAAAATACGGCGGTCATTATGATCCTTGTATATTTGCGGGGCATAAAAATCAAACCCCTTGTCTATTTCCTGGTATTCCACAGCGTCAAAAAACATCGTTTTTTTGTCCATTGGATTCCCTACAGCATATACTGAGGAAAACACATTATTATAATCGTATTTCGTTTTTGGCATCTCGCCCTGGGGAGAAAAAATTAATACCCCATGACCATGGTCCTCAAAGTAATTCGGACACTCCCACATAAATCCCAGCTGACCAAATCCTGTTTGTAATGCTCCTTGATAATGAAGGTCCTCAATACTTTCTCCTTTATAAACAGCCAGCGCCCCGCAGCCATTTGTTTGCTCGCCACCGACCAGCATATAATATTCTTCTTCATGAACAAATATAAAAGGGTCACGAAAATTTTCTTTAAAATGGTCTGGCGGCTCCGGGAGAACGAGCGCTTTGTCCGAAATCTCCATTTCCTGATTCATTAGAGCATGAATTTGACTTTGTTCGACTTGCCCATCTTCGGTTAAATGGTTTCCTGTATAAAGTACATGTACCTCGCTATCCTTTACATAGGCGCATCCTGAGTAGCAACCATGAGAATCAAATTTTTCACTTGGAGCCAGGGCTAAGCCGTGGTCTTTAAATGTAATGAAATCTTCTGTAGATACGTGATACCAATGTTTTAAACCATGCACGGGCCCGAGTGGAAACCATTGATAGAAAATGTGATGACGGCCTTCATGGTACACGAGACCATTAGGATCATTCAGCAGCCCATGTTTAGGTGCAATATGGTAACTGGGATAATAAGGATCGTTGCTGACTTTGTTTTTCATCTCTATTACATAATCAGCAGAAATATCCTGCATGGAAAGAAAACGGTTTTTTCGGTTCGTAAAGTCGATCGGTGATAGCACGGCAAAACAATCCTTTCTTCACAACGTGTTTATACTTTTGAGACTTCCTGCTGCGTTGGTGATGGTTCGCGAAAAACGAGGAGCGTGCTGAGCAGCGATGTACTCAGAGCTACAAGGATTACCACAATGTACAGAAAGAATCCGTCTCCAAGGTATAAAAGTGCGCCTGGAAGCATTGTTGTGCCAGTACCGGCAGCGGCTAATCCCCATAAAGATGCCAGCCATCCGCCTACAGCCCCACCAAGACACCCGAGGAGAAACGGGCTGACTTTCGGCAGATTAATCGCAAACATAACCGGTTCTGTAATACCAAAAAATGCAGGAATGACTGATCCCACCATATTGGTTCGCTTAATTTTGTTTCGTTGATGAAAAACCACAGCTAATCCTGCCCCAGCCTGTCCTGCGATTGCAGCAGTACCGATTGGATTAATAAGATCATATCCAGATTCTGCCACCATCTGTACGCTAATCGGCACCATGGTGTGATGCATTCCTGTAATGGTCAAAAATTGGATGAGCCCTCCATATACAACTCCACCAAGGCCAAATGGCAGCTCGAAAAAGAACAGAATAAAGGAAGAAAGCATTTCTTCAATACTTAAAATCACTGGTCCGACAATAACCAGCCCAAGTAACATTGAAAGTAGCAGGGTGAGAAACGGAGTCAATAACAAATCCAATAGATCCGGTATTACTTTTTTTGCCGCTTTTTCAATTTTCGCTGCTATCCATCCCATGAATACGGCTGGTAAAATCGTGCTTTGAAAACCAGTAATCGGGATATCAAAACCGGGCAGTGAAAAAATCAATGGTTCCGCGTCGCCAAAAGTAACGTCCCATTTATCCGGGAGCACAGGAGAAACCAGCATTAAACCTAAAGCGATACCTATAATAGGGGACCCGCCAAATTGTTTCATAGCGCTCCATGTAACTAAAACGGGAATAAAGACAAAGGCAGTGTCTGTTAATACTTGAGAAAGGTTCAGAAGTGTGTCTGATAATTCAATGCCCAGACCATCTACTAACAGCCCCCGAAGCCCCATCAGCAGTCCTGTCGCAATAAGAACGGGAATGATCGGTATGAAAATATTCGCAAATGTTTTCGTCATTTGCTGGAAAGAGGACTTCCTCCCTCCTGCTTCGTCTGCCTCGGAAGAATCGGAAACCGATTCACCGCTTTCCGATTCTTCCTTCACTCCCATACGAATTAGTTCAGCAAATACCTTATCCACGAAACCAGTGCCTAAAATAATTTGATGCTGTCCACTTTTGAAGAAGTAACCGCTAATGCCATCCACCGTTTCTAACCGATCTTTATTAAGCAGTTTATCGTCATGCAATTCCAAACGTAAGCGTGTAGCACAGTGGGATAATTTTCGGATGTTCTTTTCTCCCCCAATGCTGGCGAGAATAGTTTCAGCTACTTTTTTTGCATTTTTAGCCATCAATTAACCTCCTAAACAATTTAACGGAAACGTTTCCATTTTAAGATATAATAAAAGGGAACCTTTCCTGGATAAAGTGGAAACGTTTCCTTTTTGGGGTAAAAAATAAAGGCTTTTTTGGAAGCGCTTTATTATTTTAAATATTATCTTCTTTTATTGTACTTGTCAACATAAAATTCGTTGGTACTATTTCCGGCATAAAATGAAACAGGTAAGATGATTTGCTTCGCTTCCTCTTTCGCTTTAGCATCGTGAATCAAATGTTCAACCGCCTTTTCTGCCATGCCTGCAATAGGCTGCACAATGGTGGAAAAGGTTAATTCATCATCTTTACTGGAAGCAAGGCCGTCATAACCAACCACCTGAACTTCCTCCGGGATTTTTTTATTTAATTCATGCAGTATTTCAATGGTGATTTTAGCCCACTTATCGTTCATCGCAAAAATGCCATCAATTTCGTTATTTTGTTCAAGAAAACGGCGAACATGAAATCTAATATCATCCACTGGTTCATTTATGATCATTTTTTCAAATGAATAATTTCTCTCTCTCAATTCTTCCTCAAAACCAGTAAACCGTTTGAATGATTCGTTCTTAATTTCTGACACACTGCCTAAATAAGCCAGGCTTTTACTTCCCCGGCGAAGAAGTTCTTCCGCAGCTATTTTGCCTCCCGCTTTATTGTCACTGCTGACATACGTAACGTCATTTGTAAAATGCCGATCGATGCTTACAATCGGGAGATGACTGGATATATACTGATCGATTTCTTTGCTGTAAGTAATAGCAATAATCCCATCAATTTTATTTTGCTCAAGCATTGAAATATACTCTATTTCATTTTCTACTTTGTTTTCAGAATTACATACAATCATTTTATAGTGGAATTTCGACAGTAACTTTTCCGTATGGTATGCAAATTGGGAGAAAAACGGATGCCAGAGCGTAGGCACGATAAGTGCCACGGTCTGTGTTTGTTTTCTTTTAAAACTGCGTGCTACTTCATTGGGCTTATAATTAAGCTCGGCAATAACTTGTTCCACTTTCACTCTTGTAGATTCTTTGACAGGACCACTATTATTTATGACACGGGACACCGTGCCCAATCCTACGCCTGCTCTTTTTGCCACCTCTTTAATGCTTGCCATGCCAGTGCCCACTCTTTTCTGTTTAATAAATTTTCTTAACTTTACCATACTATAAAATAATGCGAACCGAAATAACAAAGATATGGTATAAAACGTATTTCCCTCTCATCATAAAAAAATAGCCGGGACATGCCCGGCTTAACAGCAATTTCTATTATTTCTGATGTTCACTTTCCAATTCATTTAATAACTCTTCAAGGTTTTCATCGTTAATGTAGTTTTCTATAGTTACAATATTGGCGTGCTTATTTGCATTCCTCGCTCTATCAGAAAGGTCTTTATGCACAACAATTAAGTCTGTATCTTCAGGAACCTCTTCAATACGATAATGCTTCACTTCAATTCCTTCGATCCCTTTCTTTTGTAATTTTTTCCGGAAGGTGGTGGCTCCTAACGCACTGCTTCCAGCTCCCGCATCGCAGGCAAAAGAGATTTTGCTGATCTCATTTTTATTTTCATTGTCATTGGAAAAGTTTAATACTTTCTTTCCCTCGGATTTCATAGCTTTTGATTTTTCTATCGAACTTGCTAGATCCTCATCATTATCTTTTTTTCTGTCCAGCTTCAGGAAAAACGAAGTGACTACAAAAGTAACTGCGGCGGCGGCGACTACACCCAGGATAATCCCAATATAGCTTCCTCGCGGAGTTAAAGCTAAATAGGAAATGATTGACCCCGGACTCGGCCCTGCCACCAGGCCGGCATCAAAGGCACTAAATACTACAATTCCTGTCATCGCCCCTGCAATCATACCAATTAATGTAATCGGTTTCATTAATACATATGGAAAATATAGTTCATGTATCCCTCCAAAGAAGTGAATAATTGCAGCACCCGGGGCCGTCTGTCTGGCAGTTTTCTTTCCGAATATTGTAAAAGCTAACAACAGCCCGAGCCCTGGACCAGGATTTGAAGCGACGGTGAAGAAAATCGATTTCCCTGTCTCAGCAGCACTTTGAAACCCTAATGGATAATAAATCCCCTGATCGATAACATTATTCAAAAACAATACTTTCGCCGGTTCATTAATAAGAGATAGTAAAGGAAGAAAGCCTGTCGCAACTAACGCTTCAATAGCTACCGTAATAGCATTGTTAACTGCTTCAATGACGGGACCGATAAAACTAAATGAGAATATCATCAATAAGAAGCCTAAAATCCCTATCGAGAAATTATTTACAATCATTTCAAACCCGGCGGGAATTCTATTTTCTACTAACCGGTCAAACCTCTTAATAACTAAACCACCTAAAGGACCAACAATCATGGCTCCTAAAAACATGGGAATGTCTGCTCCTACAATAAGACCAATAGCACCGATTGTTCCCATTACAGCACCGCGGTTACCAGCTACAAGCTTTCCTCCAGTATGAGCTAATAGCAGCGGCAATAAATAATTAATAGCAGGATCAACAATGCTTGCAAGATTTTCATTGGGCATCCAGCCTGTAGGGATAAATAAAGCTGTTAAAATCCCCCACGCAATAAACGCACCAATATTGGGCAGGACCATGTTCGTCAGAAAACCGCCAAATGCCTGAACTTTCGCCCTCGCAGAACGGGAAGACGAGTTCGCGGGACTTTCCATCTCCGGATTAGCCAATGTTAACTCCTCCTTTATTTTAAATAACTACTCTTCCCGGTCTAATAATTCGAGAATTTCATTTTCACTTTGAGCATTTTTAAACTCGTTCATTGTGCTTTCGTCTATTAGTACAGAAGACAAATCTGAAATTAACTCCAGGTGCCCTTCACTGTCTTCAGCTGCTAAAACTATAATCGTTCTCACTTCTTTGTTTTCTGGATATAGTACTGGCTCTTTCAAATTCAACAGTGAAATTCCAGTTTCCAGCACACTGCCCTGGTTTTGCGCATGAGGCATCGCGATTCCAGGTACTATCACAATGTAAGGACCATTTTCATTCACGTTACTAATCATTTCCTGAACATATTCACTGGTGATTTTATTTTTTGTCAGTAAAGGTGCAGCACCAATTTGAATGGATTCCTCCCAGGATGATACGCTATCCAAAAATTGAATATTATTTTTCAAATAATCGCTTAACATTCCAGCCCCTCCTCAAATAATTACTCCGTCATTGTTTTGTAGTTTTTGGTAAGCCTCTTCTATTTTTGTAAGAGCACTTTTGTTTTTAATGTTGGTATATCGCACAATGGTTGTTGTTAAGCCATGAGTCTTTACATCTTTTTGTAATCTTACCGCCTCTTCATCGTTTGGATTAGAATACATAAAAGCGGCTGCAATAACTATAGCTGAATGTTCGATAGTGCCCCCCAGCTTTAACACCTCATGCAGTGGTTTTACTAATCGTTCATGTTCCCCCAGTTTTCTAATGGGGTTTCTCCCGACCCGAGTTACATCATCTTTAACGCGCGGGTTCTCAAAACGACCGAGTGTTTCCTCTATAAACAATTCCATTTCTTTTTCCCCGATGCTGAATTCGTTTTGAATGTACTGTGAAGATTCTTTCATCGCTTCTCTTACACATTGTTTAATTTCAATACTTTCCAGCGCCTGTTGTATGGTTGATTTTTGAGCTGCACTGCCCAAATATGCAGTCGCTGCGTGCCCCATATTTACGATAAATAATTTTCTCTCGATAAAATATCTTAAGTCTTTCACATACTTAGCATTTGAAATAGGAAGTGCCTGTTTGTTTTTCATTTCAGACTCATTAATGACCCACTCATAATACGGTTCGACAAGCGGCACTGTTTTGTCTCCCTCTTTGGATAATGCTAAGCGGTCAACAGCTGTATTGGGAAAACCAACAAAGTCTTCAAGCTTGTTCATTTGTTCTTGAGAAACATGTTTACTAATCTCTGTTCTTAATGTGGAAGAAGCGTTAATCGCATTTTCATTAGCTATAACGTCTATTTCGTTCTTTCTCCTGCTCATCCGTTCCATTAACCCTTGCGCGAGCAACCCGGCAATACTGGACAAATTGGCTGCTCCCACTGAAGTGGTAATCAAGTCAGCACTTATTACAGCTTCAATCACTTCATGTTTTTGTGTACGGCTGTTCAACGCCTCCACTGGAGCTACCTTTATCTGGCTGCGGGTTTCATCAAGAAATTCTACTATATACTCATTATACCGGTTAATGGCTTTAATATTATCCTCATCTACATCTACAAAGCACATTTTGTAACCGCTATCATTTAATACTTTACCAATAAATCCTTTTCCGATATTACCCGCACCAAAATGCAATGCCTGCATGAAAAGCCTCCCTATTCTAAATTAGCATGATGCTCCCACAACTCAGTCATATCAATGTTTTGATCTTTCACCATCATTAATGCCAGGGTATCTCCCAACAGCAGTAAACTCTGTTCGAATAAACTAGTCATGGGCTGCACAGAAGAGATCTCTTGAGGTAACTGCAGTTTAGTGCTGACCGGGATTTTAATAAAAACATCAGAGTAAGTCTGCATTGAGCATTCTTTATTGGCTCCGATATGCGCTACATTAGCTCCGTACTGTTTTGCTTTTTTGGCGATGGTTAACGGAAATGCTGACTCCCCGCTGCCTGAACCGACAATTAACAAATCATCCTTGGTAATAGCTGGTTCTGTTACCTGGCCGACGATATACGTCTTCACCCCAAGATGAGCCAACCGTTTAGCCACGGATTTTAATGAAAGCAGTACACGTCCCACACCTACAAAAAATACTTTATCTGCCTTTTGAATTTCATTAAATAAGTTGACTACTTCCTCATCATTAATATTGTTTAAAGATTTAGAAAGTTCGTCAATAATACTGTTGGTGCTATCGTAGTAATTCATCATAAAAAACTCCTCCATTCAGACCTTTTGAAATGCCCTTTTCCAATTTTTGTTTATTTTCTTCCAGGCTGTTTCCTTTCATAAATAAACTGGTACTCCCGGCAACCAGCGTGTCAGCCCCGGCGTTTACCAACTGAGGGATCGTTTCTAAAGATACTCTTCCATCGACTTCAATGTTTGTCGTCAGCCCTTTTTCCTGAAGCAAAGAATGTAATTCTTTCACTTTTTTTAAAGCGTAGGTTACTTGCTTTTCATTTTTATCGGTAGCAAAACCCGGGTTAATCAGCATAAGCAGAACCGTGTCGCACTGGTCGAGCACATAATCCAGGGCAGTTAGTGACGTAGCTGGGTTTAATGCCACCCCGACCTTTATATTGCTTTTTTTGATGAGATTGATAAGCCTGTCCACGTGACGGCTCGTCTCTAAGTGAAAAGTAATTTGCTGGGCCCCTGCAGCTATCATTTCTTCAATAAATAATTCATTTTTGTCAGCCATAATATGAACATCAAAATTCATGTCAGTAACCTGGCGTAATTGTTTGATGGTATCAATGCCAAGCGGCATGCTGGGACTGAAATGGCCGTCAATTACATCAATGTGCAACGTGTCAAATCCCGCATTTTCTATTTCTTGAACACTCCTTTCTAGATTACAAAGATCTGCACACATAATAGAAGGAACCACTGTAATATCTTTTTGCACGTTTATGCATCTCCTTTTGCGTTTATTTGCTTGTTTGATTATATATTAATGCGTTTTCATGCAAGAGTCAAGCTTAAATTTGCATGTTTGTAATTACATTTGCATGTTTATTTGGATGATAATTACAGCTATGCTACAATCAAAACTAAAAGAGGTGTTTTAATGCTAAAAGAAGAAAGACAGCAGCGTATTTTACAAATTTTGAATGACGAACAAAAGGTTATTGCCAAGGATTTGAGTACACGCCTAAACGTATCTGAAGATACTATTCGAAGAGATTTAAAAGAACTGGATAATCAGGGATCGCTAAAACGTGTTCACAGCGGGGCTTTAAGAGTGGGCCCGCCTGTAGTTGATTTTTCTATAAGGCAGAATATTTCTTATGAGATCAAGCTTCGTTTAGCAAATACGGTTTTGGATTTGATCAGAGAAGACACGGTGATACTCATCGATGGAGGCACGACTAATTTATACATGGTTCATCAAATTCCTTTATCGTTTAAAGCCACAATTATTACAAACAGTCCTCCAATAGCAATGGCTCTATCAAGCCACGAGAATATTGAAGTCATTATGCTCGGAGGCACTTTATTTAAACAATCAATGGTTAATTTAGGGACAGATACTGTACAGGCATTAAAAAATTTCAGGGTGGACGTATACATAATGGGGATTTATAAAGTCGATATTCATTCGGGAATAAGCGTTCCGAGCTTATCGGAAGCTTTAGTTAAACGGGAAATGGCTTCCATCGCCTCAGAAGTAATAGGAATGGCAACTTCTGATAAATTAAATACTATTTCCAACTGCATTGTTTCCCCGGCCAATGAATTGACTTATTTAGTTACGGAAGCCATGCCTGCAGACATTAAAACTTTATATGAACAGGAAGGCATTCAAGTACTGGATTAATGCCCACGTTTCATCTCCGGACATTTATTTATTCTCACCCAGCACGAATCCGACGGCTGCAAATACAGGCAGTGTTAGTCACAGCACCACAAAAAGCTCTCCCGCTATATGCAGGAGAGCTTTTTTCAGTATCTTAAAGCGTTATTATTAAGCTTTCGTACGGCAGCCCGTATGGTGGTCCTGCAGGGATTCGGCCTGCCGAAGTGCTTTTCTATGTTCGTGTTTTCCCCCACAAGAAAAACACCTCCATCTGTCGATCCTACTGCGAATACGACGTGAGAGGTGCTTTTATCTGTCTCATTTATTCAGGTCCCTCAATATAACTGGGGATTATTTGTATAATAATTATTGATAAACTTTTCTTTTGTCAGCATGCGGATATTTTCAGGCCTTTGAAATACGACTGCAGCTCCCGGCAGATCTGCCGGGAGCTTAAATTTGGGCAGATGCCTCCGCAGGCAGCGATAAAATACGGGCTACGACCGAACTACCATCACGCTGCAATCGGCATTTTTCGTAATATGCTCAGAAATACTGCCTAGAAAGAGCTTCTCTACGGCATTTAGTCCGGTAGCGCCAGTGACAATCAAGTCCACGTGGTATTTTGGCACAATATCGCGCGGAATCGCTGTTTTCGGTGAACCGTATTCAAGATCGGCCACCACATCGGTGAGGCCGAATTCTTCCGCCTGCTTTTTGTATTTGTTGAGCAGCCGACGGGCTTCATCCTCCACATTGCCAATCATGGTAGAATCATAGCTGCTCATCGGCCGGTAGGCATTGCGGTTGATCACTTGGGTGATTACAAGCTGCGCCTCCTGAGCTTTGGCAATGGGAAGAGCCGTTTCAAACGCGTAATCTGCTTCCTCGGAACCATCCACAGCAACTAAAATAACGTTCATCGTATGCATAATCTGCCTCCTTCATGGGTTTATCACATTCTACTGTGTTTAAAGAATTTTTGTTCGTGTAACTCATCTAACCTCGCGAAAACCTCCTCCATGCCGGAGATATGAGACGTCCCGGTGGTGGAAGAGGTTTTTATATAAATAGTAACTAATGGGGTACGGTCATTGCTCGAAGAATTTGAAGAATTTTTTCAGGAATTAAACGAATGTTAATGTATGACCAATCATTACGTTTATCTTTCTTTCGTTTTGAGTCTTATGAGGAACAATCATTTATGATAGCGTTTACAAAAAATCTTTAATTTAAATCGTTCTCTTCCTTTTCCTCACAAACAAAAGACTCCATATCCCGCGCCGGATCAACATGGCCGCCTTCATTAATCATCCGATCAATCTCTAAAGATGCGTAAAATGGTGCTCTATAAGGCTCTGTCATCTCTTTGCTCTCCCTTCCTTATTTACAGCTTTGCCCCATTTGTCGGTCTTCATCTTTACGTCTATATTTATTATAACACTTAATTTTCTATAATTATACAATAGTACAAATATTTATAATTATTCCCCGTGTCTGAAATAGTTTTATATCCACCATTAAATACTTATTATTTAAAGTTTTTTATAAATAAATGTCCAGATTTATTATTATACTTTTTTGCAAAATTATACATATTAGCACTTTTTTCTCTATGCTTCATGGTAGACTTAGGAAGAAAACATCTTACGCTTTTGTATTCGGTCAATTCGTGCTCTAAAAATATTGATGCAAAGAAAGCGGGGCATTACCATGACCAACCATTTCCAAAACATTCTCACAGCCGTGGACAGCTCAGACGAATCGATGCAGGCCTTCCGCCGGGGTCTGTCGCTCGCCAAAAAGCACCACAGCCAGCTGACAGTAGCTCATGTCATAGAATACAAAACATTGAACCGCCTGATTCATTATATACCAACCATCGTGGAAACCGCTGGCGAACAGGGCAGGACATTATTGAATATATACAAAGCAGAAGCCGAGGGAGCCGGCGTTGAGATCCAGACAAGAATGGCACACGGCATGCCAAAGTTTATCATCACAAAAGAGCTTGCCCCAGAGCATGATACCGATTTGATTATTACCGGCGCCTCCGGAGCAGGCACGGTCGGACGATTCATGATGGGAAGTGTGTCGACAGGTATTGTACGTCATGCCAAATGTGATGTTCTCGTCGTCCGGAATAAAGATTCAGGCAGTGATTACAAGAAAATGATCATTGCTATCGACGGCTCAGAAGAATCCTGGCACGCGTTTGACAAAGGAATAGCACTGGCAGTTGAAGAAAATGCCACTGTGCTGATCACGCATGTGATCGATTTGGTCGTACTCACTTCCATGGAGCAGTATGATGCCGGGCTGATTACCGAAATGGAAAGATACTCTGGACAACTGCTCGAAGAACACCGGGAAAAAGCCCTTAATGCCGGCCTTGAACACGTCGAAGCAGCGATTTACTACGGCGCTCCAAAGGTCGTTATTGCAGAGGAGCTGGGCGAAAAGTATAAAGCTGACCTTATTGTCCTCGGCGCCTCGGGCCTGAATACCACGGAACGATTTTTTCTCGGAAGCGTCTCTGAAGGAGTCGTGCACCGGGCCGCTTGTGACGTTTTAATCGTCCGTCTGCCCGATGAGGAGCAACAATAAATAACGCAGGCAGCTTTTTCACCAAGCCTTCAAACTATCCCTCCATAAAAATGCGTAATACATGAAATGTCAGCGCAATAAAAAGAAGACCAGCACACCGGGCTGGTCTCTTCGTTGGTTATTCCCTTAAGAGTATAAAAAGCATCTCGGTTATATAAACTTTTTAATTTCTGCGGCGAACTCTTTCGGCGCTTCCTGAGGCACCCAATGGGCCGATTGATTTACCCTTACCAGCCGGCTGTCTGGAAGGTCCCTATCCAGCATCTCTCCCGTTTCCACCGGCTGCCACGGGTCCTGCGTCCCCCATAACAGAAGCACGGGGTGTTGAATATCCGAAAGCTTATGAGTGATAGAGGTTGTTTCATTCGTGTTCAGGGCAGCAGCATTGCGGACAAGGCTGACTTTGCCTTCTTCATGCAAATACGGGGCTGTGATTCCCTGTAAGAAGGTGTCCGTCAGCTGCTCCCGCTGGGCAAATACGTCTTTATATCCCTTCGAGAGAAAGTCTTCCATCTCCTGAAGGGATTTGTTTTTCCACGACGGATGGCCCATCATCAGCATTTCTTCGATCGGCCACGAGTCATAAGCGACGGTATTGGAAAGCACGAGCTTGTCGATCCGTTCCGGCTCATTCAGGGCAAGGATCAACCCGACGCCTCCCCCGATGTCATGGGCCGCCAGATGCACCTGCCCGAGCTCCAGCTTTTCCATCAGCCTGACAACCAATTTCGCCTGGACATGAAGCGAGCGGTCAAAGCGGTCACGCTGGTCTGAATAACCGTAGCCGAGAAGATCAGGGACAATCACCCGGTATTCTTCCTCCAGCTCCGGAATGACAGCCTGATACAAATACGACCAGGTGGGTATGCCGTGAAGCAGCACGAGCGTCGGACCTGAGCCCGTATCTGTATAATTCACTTTCACTGGTTCATCCACAATGCCATCCAGCATGACCGACTGTTGACGTTGTTTAAATTCTTCCTTGGTCATTGTTTTGTTCGTTTCCATGTTTCTGCCTCCTTAAGTTTTCTTACACGTTTAAACGGTCAGGGCGATTTACTTCACGGTTTTATTCAGTAAAAGGCAAGCAGAAGTAACCTCCTTTAAACGATTTTCTCCTGTGTTGTTCCCGTATTCGCCTATTCTTAAATGTAAGCTGGCTTACATTATTTTTTAAAAGGCAGGCAATCATAAAAAAGAATCCCTCCCGCTGTAAATGCAGGAGAGCTTATTTCAATATCTTAAAGCGTTATTAAGTTTTTGTGCGGCAGGTCGTATGGTGGTCCTGCAGGGACTCGCTCTGCCGACTGGAGAAGCAGCACGCCACACCTGGTTACAAGTAATTGTATTTAACCAAAGGGTTTCAAAGATTTAAAAATCCGCTCCCTCCCACCCCCTCTGCACACACCTGGGAATAAAAGATAAGATCAGGTTCTTTAATCCTCCACCAAATAGCACACCTTAATTGTTAACCTATTTTAATTTTAAGTTTACAATTAAATCCAGTTTATATATACTAATGGGCAAAGGAGGGAGTCCATGATTCAGTCACGACTGCACGGCTTCGTTTTAGCCTCGTTATTCGCGGCTTTGATGATGATTGGAGCGAATATCACATCCATCGCTCCTATTTTTGTGATTGGCGGCGTACCAATTACGCTTCAAACGGCGGTTTGCCTTTTAGCCGGCCTGCTGCTTGGCAAAAAATATGCGCCGCTTGCCATGGTTTTGTACCTGCTGATCGGGCTCGCCGGGATGCCGGTGTTTGCCCGTTGGTCGGGAGGGCTTGATGCTGTCATTTCACCGACATTTGGCTTTTTACTTTCCTACATCCTTGTTGCTTACGTTGTAGGTGTTCTTTCCGAACAAAGACGTTCGGCCGCAGCCTTTGGCACAGCGGCACTTATAGGAACAGCGCTCAACTATGTGATCGGGACGAACTGGATGTATATGGCGTATGAATGGTGGTTTGCCGCGCCGGGCGGATTTTCGTACACGACGGCCTGGCTGTGGATGCTCGCGCCGATGCCGAAGGATATTATTTTAGCTGTAGGATCTGCCTGGTTGGCGCGCCGCCTTCTGCGTATTTTGCGAAAAACAGAACGAGGAATAAATTCATCAAAAGGAGCTGCATAGCATATGGGAACATTCTGGATCGAGAGGGCAAAAGAAATACAACAAGGAAAACATTTAACGTGGGAGGAAGCAGCTGCGTTTCTGAAGGAGCCGCGGGAACTGCTGCTCGAACAGCTGGAAGCAGCCTACCTTCTCCGCTCTCACTACTATCAGAACCAGGTAAAATTAAATATGATTGTCAATACAAAGTCCGGGCTGTGCTCGGAAAACTGTGGATACTGCGCCCAGTCTGTTGATTCCAAAGCTGTGATTTCCAAATACCGTATGATGCCTTCCAAAGATATTGTGCAGGGGGCCCGGGAGGCAGAGAAGCGCGGAGCCGGAACGTACTGTATTGTGGCAAGCGGACGGGGCCCTTCGGAAAAAGAGCTTCGGACTGTGGAAGAGGCAGTCGGAGAAATTAAAGCAACGAGCCAGTTAAAGGTATGCGCCTGCCTTGGAATTTTAAAGGAAGGACAGGGCGAGCGGCTGAAAGCAGCAGGCGTGGACCGCTATAACCATAACGTCAATTCCTCGGAGCGTTTTCACGATAACATTGTAACCACCCATACATACGGAGACCGGACAGAAACGGTGAACGGAGCTATTCAGGCAGGCATGTCCCCCTGTTCAGGATTGATCGCCGGAATGGGGGAAAGCGATGAGGACATTATCGATGTATTGTATGCCTTAAAAGAGATTGGTGCTGATTCCATTCCGGTTAATTTCCTTCATGCGATTGAGGGTACAGCTTTTGAACATCAGCCGGGACTCCGGCCCGAGGAATGCCTCCGTATTTTAGCCCTTGCACGAATGATTCTCCCCTCGAAAGAAATCCGGGCAGCCGGCGGACGCGAAGAGAACTTAAAAAGCATGCAGCCGCTTGCTTTATACGCGGTGAATTCTATTTTCCTTGGCGATTATTTAACAACACCGGGCCAGGCATGGAAAAAAGATCTTCAAATGATCGAGGACGCCGGGTTTGAAATAGAAGAAAACGCGTTCACCCAGAGTGCTGAAATGTTTTCCGGGTGATCATATAATGAAGAAGAAAAGCCGGAAATTGTATGATATAACCATTAATGCACCAACAAACGTGTAAAACAAAAACTGGCTGGTGCGGGGGTACCGAATTCATTCCCACCAGCCAGTCAGCTGTTTAAATAATACTCGAATATTACGTTTTTTTCATTATTCCTTAATAACCTTATACCAGATTTCCACCTGCTGGGCGGTCTCAATGGTCCGAAGCTTCTCCAGGTGAATCTCATGATCCTCCAGATGCCCGAATAACCGCAGACCCTGACCGAGTATGATAGGCGCAAATGCGACCTGCAGTTCATCCGCGAGCTTCGCCTTTAACAACTGCTGGCCGGCATCCGCCCCGAGCACCACAACATCTTTTTCCCCGGCTGCCTCTTTAGCCTGGCGGATCGCACTTTCAATGCCATCCGTCACAAAGGTGATTGTAAGGTTGTCATTTTCCTTTGGATGTTTCGCAGGAGGACGATGCGTCAGCACAAATAAGGGTGCCTGAAATTCATAATCATCCGCGTAGGCATCCGGGTCTTCGCTTTCGTCAAAGCTGTTCCGCCCCATTACCACGGCTCCCGTATTGGCCATCGCCGCTTCAATCGCTTCATTCGGCTCAAAGCTGTCATAAAGTTTTTCCATTCCCCCGTGACGGTCGTTGACATACCCATCCAGCGATAAAATCATCCCCAAACATACCTTTGCCACGTTCTTTCCTCCGCTTCTTTATTTATTCTTTTCTCTTTTGACTTCCTGGAATCCTTTTAAATCATAAATATAAAAAGCTGGAATAATAAAATCAGAAATGACGCAATTTTTTAATATGACACGCAGTTGTCCTAGCTTAAATACTAACTGAAAAGCTGCCGTGAGAGAGCAGCCAGTATTTCGGTTTTATCGCTTTCTTAACGGGGAAATTACCAAAATATACGAGGTGGAAATGGATGGATACTACAGCCACTCCATAAGCCGGAAAAAGAGCACGAGTCTTTTTCCGGCTTTTTCTTTGTTTATGGAAAAAATTTCAATTTAGGCCTGTGCCATTCCCCTATAGAAAGAAGGGACCCGTTTGAAAAAACCTCGCCTGTTTTGTTTTCTGTCAGGAACCTTGCTTATCGCTATTGCTTTTGGCTGTACAAGCGAAAAAGAATCTCCCCAGCCCTCTAATGCTCAGGAAGCTTCCGTTGAAGAATCTTTCTTCTACCAGCCAAAGCCTCAAGAGGAAAATAAGACCTCCCCTACACCCTCGGGGCGGGACGCTGAAAAATTACGACAGGAGCTTCTGATGGACGATAAACTGATCAAACTGCCTGCACGCTTTCCCGGCCAGCGAACCAGCCAGGTTCAGGGATCTATTGCTTCCAACAATGCAAATACCTACAGCATTCAGTATCAAACCAGTACCGGAAGCCCTTTAGTACATGTTACAGCTGCCCGGTATATGGACCGAGAGGAAGCCAACCGGGAGATTGAAAATTTTCAGGAGGGAAAAATCGTCGATCCCTCCGGACAAAACGTCCAGCCAATCGGACACGGGGTCGCCGGGTATGAACAACGCGCAGCCGGAGAGTACCATTCCAGCATGAAACAGGACCAGTGGGTGTTAAGCCTGACTTCCCAGTCTTCGGAGAATTTTGATTATTCAGATGTTGTCCGTCGGATGGAAGAACACCTCCAGCATCACCCCCTCCCTGCCTCCGCCAACCAGGGCGTTGTTGATGTTTATTACGCTCCGGCCAGTGACGATGCTACGATGGATATTCGCTGGCAGGAAGGGAATATGATCTATGCGGTCCGGACCAGTCTCCCACCGGTGACGTCCTTAAAGATCGCAAATTCGATGAACTAAAAGGAGCTTCACCCTTTATCTAAATGCCTATTAAATAAAAAAAGCTCTCCCGCTGTAAATGCGGGAGAACTTTTTCTTAATATCTTAAGGCGTTATTTATTAAGCTTTTGTCCGGTAGCTCGTATTGTGGTCCTGCAGGGTTTCATCCTGCCCGAACAGGAAGTGCTTTTCCATGTTCGGGGAGTACTCTGAACTTAACGTCTGCAGGCCGGCAGCCTCAGCTACGGACCGCAGCATGGCCGGGGAAGCTCCGCAGCACAGACCGATATAATTCACGCCGCCGTCTGTCGCTTCCTTCGCCCATTCCGCCAGTTCATACCGGTTGTGATAAAGCGGCTCGAGCGCAGTAGGAAACGTTGTTTCCAGGGGAGTGTGGCAGCTGCATCCGGAATCAGGCAGATTAAAAAAGGTAGGATGGCTCTCTGTCGTCCGGTAAGGAACAGGAAGAGCCGCCACATATCCATCGACCGATTCCCGGATCTTCTCCATGTACGGCTGCATCGTATTCGGGCCGCGGAAGCAGTTCATGCCGACCACTAACGCCCCGCTGTCGGATAAAATGCGGCAGGAGTCCTCGACCGTATATCCATCCCGCAGGATGTTTTCACCCATTAACCCTAAGGTGACAACGGCTGGCAGTCCCTGCTTTTGAATTTCCTCGAGGGCGATCAGCGCTTCTTCATGATAATAAAAGGTTTCACCTTTAATATAGTCGACGCCTTCCTCGCTGCACCAGCCAATCATTTCGGCAAACATCTGGCGGACAGCGGTTTTGGAATCCTCATCGTCCGGATTGAAAATATTTGTATTGGAAATATTGCCTGCAACCAGCGCCTCTTCCTCCGGATGCTCCTTAGCCACTTCCTTCGCTATCCGGATAGCCTGGCGGTTTAACGGCTCGAGCAGATCCTCTTTTCCGATAATCCGCATTTTTTCCCGGTGGGCGTTATAGGTGAACGCCAATATTACATCCGAACCGGCACGCATAAAATCCCGGTACGTCTGTTTTAAGGCCTCAGGGTTTTCCAGTGCCACCTCCGGCACAAACGTGCCTGCCTGTAAATATCCCCGACGCTCCAGTTCAAATAAGTATCCTTCTCCGGCGATAACCGGTCCTGCCTCTAAACGCTCCTGTAAACTTCGCTTCATTCAATCTCCATCCTTTTCTCTACCTATTAAAATTTCCCAACTACTCTCCCTCTGGCAACTGCTTTTTTTGTATTTTCAGTCATTAATACGAAAACCACGTCCGTATATTCCAAAGAGTTGCATCTAATATACGCAGGCCGCTTTTTTATGTCAACCGGATATGAAAAAATTTCATTGTTAATCTATATTAAATTTAATTTTATAACTGAAAATAAGGAAGAAATCCACCCTTCAGGCCGACATATTAGAGACAACAAACAAGCAGCTCCTTTTTTCAAGGAGCGCTGCCCGTTTTTGATAAGAAAGCCACCCTAAAAAACACGGTTGTCTTAGGTTTAAATATTCGTTTACGCACGCACCGATACGTTGTTATTGTTCCTCCAGGCGTGGGAGAACATTATCCAGGGCGTCGTTAATGGTCATGACACCGAGAAAGTCGGAGCCATCGACCACCACTGCCATTTGCTCCCCGGCCCTTCTCATGGTGAGAAGCGCTTCATGAAGGAGCGTATCAGATGGCAGAACAAACGCCGGACGCGCCAGGTCTTTCACCGGCCGGTAGGCCGGCTCGAGCAGCGTATCACGTACATGAACAACGCCCGTGATGGCTTCCTTGTCGTTTCGGATGAGAATCCGTTTGTGTCCGGAGCGTTCAGTTGCCTGCTGCACGTCAAAGGCAGTAGCCTCCCACGATACCGCCGTCGGGGACACCCCGGGAGTGATCAAGTCAGCAATGCGCAAGGTTTCCAGATCCAAAGCTCCGGAAATCGGCCGGCGGATAGAGGTGTCAAGCGCCCCAACATTCGCTGAATATTCCACCAGGTGGCGAATCGTCGCAGCATCCTGTCCGCCAATTGCGGCTGCCTCAACCGGCTCCACGCCTGACGCCTTCACCAGACGGTTGGCAATAGCGTTGACCCACAACAGCAGCGGCCGGAAAATCCAGATAAAGCCGCGGGCAGGCAGTCCAATCATAATCGCCGACGCCTCCGGGTGCGCGATGGCCCATGATTTCGGTGCCATCTCCCCGATCACGAGATGAAGGAATGTTACCAGCAGCAGAGATAAGAAAAACGAGGAGCCATCGGCCAGCCAGTAAGGCAGGCCCGCCTCTGAAAATAATGGGGAAAGCCAGTCATCGACCGCCGGTTTGGTCACCGCCCCAAGCGCGAATGTGCAGGCAGTGATACCGAGCTGCGCCCCGGCAAGCATAACGGTCAGTTCATTCACTGACCGTAAGGCCGCACGAGCCCCGCGGCTCGTAACCGCCGCTTCTTCCAGCCGGTGACGTCTTGCGCCCAGGAGAGCAAACTCAATAATCACGAAAAACGCACTGAGCACAATAAGAGCAATGGTTGCGATTAAAACAACCCATGGGTTAGTCATGGTTCTTCTCCCTCCTCCACTGGTCCACTGCCACGTCCCGACTGTCTTCGACTTCACCGAGGCTCAGATGGACGAGGGTAGGCACCCATTGATCCACCTCCATGATCCGCGCTTCCAGGTACCGGCGAACCGGCTCTTCTTCAATGAGGTCTCCCGGATCAGGCGGCAGTTCCACCCGGATAGTTTCATGGACAGCCGGAAGTTTATCATCATGGTCGATAAGCATCCCGGCCACTGTTTCATAGTCCCCGCGCGGCAGCTGATAGCCGATTTCACGTTCGGCCTCGTCCACATGAACATCGCCGCGCATCTGCCAGGTGTCCTTCCCGTTCGATTCGACAACGACCGGGACCTCCTCGTCGTGCTCATCGGAGATTTCCCCAACCACCTCTTCGGCCAAGTCTTCTAACGTCAGTATACCGGTGAAACCGCCATACTCATCAATGATACAAGCCAGTTTGTTCTGCGATTCGATCATCCGTCGGCGGGCTTCCGGCAGGGACATCAAGGTGGGAAGGACGAGCGGCGGGTGCATAATCGTTGTCACGGGCGCCTCGTTATCCGAGGGCGTGGTCAGGACATCCACCAGATGTACAATACCGACAGGCTCGTCGTCGCTGTTAATGACCGGATAGCGGGTATGCGCTTCCGCCATCAACGCCCGCACCTCACGAATTGGCATCTCCGGATCCACTGTGTCCGCGCGTGAACGCGGGACCATCGCATGCTCGACATCACGCTGCGGGAAATCGAGAATACGGTCAAGAATGATGGAAAGCTCTTTGGGCAAATCACCGCTTTCACGGGAATCGGCCACAATGTGCTCCAAGTCACGTGCGGTGGCGCTGCTGTCAATATCATGAACCGGTTCAATGTTTAACAGTCGCAGGAAACCGTTGGCCGCTTTATCAAACACCGTAATCAACCACCCGAACAGGACCAGGTAGATGTTCGTCGAATAGGCGAGCCATCTTGCCAGCGGCTCCGCATTCGCAATGGCCAGGTTCTTCGGATACAATTCCCCAAATACCATCTGCACCACCGTGGCCACCGTTAACGCCAACACTGTTCCCACTGAGATACCGAGTGCATCCGGAACACCGACGCCGCCGAGCAGCACCCCCAGGCTCCGGCCAACCAGAGGCTCGGCCACGTAACCGATAAGAAGGCCCGTCACCGTAATTCCCAGCTGGGCGCCGGAAAGCATAAACGACGTTCGTTTAGTCACCATCAGGGCCCGCTGAGCTGCTTTATCCCCTTTATCGGCCAGGGCCCCGAGCCGCGAACGGTCGACAGACATATAAGCAAATTCCTGTGCCACAAAATACCCGTTGGCGGCAATGATCGCAAGAATCACGAGGCAGCCGAGCAAAAACAGCAGTATCGCCGTTAACATAAGCTATCCTCCACTCGGCAGCGGCTGCAACGCCGTATCCAATCATCCGCGTCCTGGGAAGATGAGGTGTCCTTATTGACACACGGTTCATTGGTTTCCCCCAGGGCACTTCTTTTTGCCGCTGATGAAGTGCATATCGTAGTCATTATCGTTCCTCCACTGTATATTTCATATGTTTTTCCATGTTCTATAAAAATGATACTTAAAACGCGATATAAAAACAAGAAATCAGACTATGTATCCTTTCCTTCAAAAAAAGCCCCGCTTCAGCAGGAAAACCACCTATATGATTCGTATTTCCCGGCCGGACAGCCTCAGGACACTCCGCCCAGTTACTTCCGGTGGCTTCCCATTTCCTTCAGGGCCCCGGGTGGCGAGGTCGAAGAAGACATTAAATGACAGCAGGTGCATGTACTGGATTCCGACCGTTTTATCAGCGGAGGACAATCGTCGGAGCAAAAGTACCTTCGCCTTTCCCTCCAGGCCACTCATTCATTTGAAAAACTGACCGAAGGGCTGCGGAGGCTTAAACATTATTTTCAAACAGTCGATGATAACGATTAAATGAGGGCCTTCTGTCTGTAGCTGCTTAAGATAAGTTTTCATTTATTATTTTCAAATATAAGCAATCAAAATGGCAAAAGGAAAAGGGAGACGAATCAGCCCTTTTCCTTTTTTCGTACACCTAAGAAGCAGTCCCTCAGCTATTTTGCACCACATGTACATCACATTTCGCTTTTCGGCGGATAGCTTTAGACGTGTGGCCAAATACCAGGCGTTCGAGACGCGTTCCACCGCTTTCGCCTATAATGATAGCATCCGCCTCGTAGCGCCTGGCTAAATCGGTCGCTAATCGTTTCTTCGGGGCCCCAGAATCCATAACCGTTTCCACATGCTCGATCCCCTGGGCCCACGCAGCCTGCTGGCAAGCTTCGAGATAAAGGGCGGCTTTCGTCCGCAGGCGCTCGATTCCCTTGGGGTCCATGCGCTCCAGCGTCGCGTATCTTTTTTGATCGAACACGAAAGCTATGATTAAAGTAGCCCCGTGTTCGGCCGCCATTGCCTTTGCTTCGTCGAACACCTTGTAGGTTGGGATCTCGACAGCGTCAATTCCTACTAAAATCCGTTGATAATGGCTCATATTTTTCCTCCTTATTCTTCAAATTGCTCCATGGGCTTCGTCTCTTTCTATCTATCTATGAAGGGGGCCCTTCTCACTGAATCGTTGAATGCAGCATAGATGGTATTCAACCATTCCCCCCTTTTCTTCCACTATAACCTTCTTAGCTATTGCACACTTAATCCATAAAAAAACAGAGCTGTTCTCCTTTTCTGTACTCCTTTCTTTTTGTGTACACGAAGAGGGCCGTCCGTAAGTCTGGAACAGCCCTTCTTTTTACCTTTCATAAATATCCTGGAGAAATGGAGCATCTATAGGCGGCTGAACGAATAGATAAATTGAACGTTTTCTGTAAATATGAATTATATTCTAAAATATTTATAAAAATTTTTTCTATATTTTTTTCAGCCAGACATATACTTCGCAGATAACTTGAGAGTCCCTGTCTTTCCTTTATATTACTTCATCACTTTAAAGCGACATCATAATAAATAAATATTTTCCACGCATATTTATTCGTGAACAAGGTCCTAAAGGTTTTTTGTGGTTGTAATTTACTTTTTTTAACCTATAATGGCAATAAGTCATGACTTAAGACACAAATAAAATTTAAAACAATATAGTATCTTATTACTAAAATATTTATTAAATTATCTAAAACATTCGCGTCTGCTAAAGGAGACTAATAATGGAATACGGAATGAATCACGTCGTGTTTGAGGAAATGTTTTACGTGACAGGAGGATGTATCCCATTAGGAGCAGAAGCTTTGACGGGAGCGGCTCATCAAAGCAACGAAGTCGCTGCTGTTTTGCCGTTTTATATGTATTGCTTTCACCCCCGGGAATGGCAGGAGTACACTCTTTTTACCGAGGACCCTCTCCCTTCCGCCTTGAACCATGCTGCCCATACGGCCCTGGGGGCACAAGGACTCCATGCCGGTAAAAAAATCAAACGGTTTTTTTACGGGGCTTCTGCCATTGCTCCTCCTCTTCCGGATAATCGGCCGACAGCATCTTCTATGAAAGAGTGGACCTCCCGGATCTTCTGGCAGTACCAGTCGCTCCATCAGAAAGCCAGAGTTCTCGAAAGCCGGACCCACACCAGGCGCCCCCGGCCCAGAGAGTGGTTCGTTACAACCGCAGGAAAGGGGACTTACTATGGAGCCCATGAAAATGAATCATCCAACTGAATCATTTCAAGTAGAGCCATACTCTATCATCCGCTTCTTGTACCTCGCAGTGGATGACGCCCAGCCAAATGAATTATGGTTCATCGGCACCACCATGGAACTTCAGAAAGAGCTGTCTCTCGATGATTATACGGAAGTCTGCTTTGAATTGGGAGATGAAATCAATTTTCGGCAGTCAGTGCTGAAGGTGGTAGCGATCGAAATCAACCCTCTGCCTCCATGCCCTCAAATGCCGGCAGCAGAAAAAGTGATGACATATTACATAGCTTCCAGTGATTTCCCTCTCATGTAAGCCTGGCTAGTACAGTCTGCTGCCTTTATTTGCACATTCTTATTTCATTCCCTGGTCAAATGCGGGAAGAGAAATACATGATGATGCTCCTGTGCCTTGGCCCCCTCCACGTTGTGGTGCCGGAGACCATTATTATAAAAACCGCCGTATCAAGCTGCCTGAATGAACGGATAAAGAAAGGACAGAAAGCGGATGCCCGCCCCCTATCGCCGGATACTCGTTGCCCTTGATGGCTCCACAGAATCGGATACTGCTCTGAACATCGGCATCGAAACCGCCCAGAAGCATGACAGCACGCTCGCCCTTTGCCATATCGTAGACGACCATACCCTCCAGGAGCTGCGAAATCAGAACCCGGATCTGATGCTTCATGCCCTGCTTCAAAAAGGCATGGATATCATCGCGCACGGAAGAACACAGGCGGAAGACGCCGGGCTTCATGATGTACGTATTTTCATCCAGGAAGGATCACCAAAAGAGGTTATACCTGAAGTAATTGCAAAGACATTTGTAACAGATCTGCTAATCGCCGGCGCTTCCGGTATGGGCCATGATCAATCGTTTATTCTCGGCAGTGTATCAGAGCACACCTCCCGAACAGCCAGTTGCGATGTTCTTCTCGTACGAAACCATTCCTCCTCCCCGTGATAAACAACCGTGCTCTAAAAGCGAGGGATCAACAAAACCTCAATACAAGTTTTTCATATCTCTCAGGAGGTGAGCTCATTGGTTGTAAAAAAACAGAAGACTGCTGGCTGCTACATGTTAATTTTCTTTCATCTTCTTCTTGGAATTGGCGCCCTGGCTGGTGGCGGAGTTTTAATTATTTCTCCTGATGGCTCTATGTCGTCCATGCCGTTAGAAATACTGAGAAATACTCCCTTTAACAATTTTTTGATACCGGGCATCATTTTGTTTACATGCTTGGGCGTTCTTCCAGTTGTTACGGCGATTTTCCTTGCTTCTGAAAAGTCCTTAAGAGTTTCGGGAAAGCTAAGCCTTTATAAAGAAGCACACGGGGCATGGAACAGCTCATTGTATATAGGATTTATCTTAATCGGATGGATTACGGTTCAAATGTATTTAATTGAGGAAGTTGTGTTTCTCCACGTCTTTTACATTCTGCTCGGACTCCTAATCCAGATTATTACTCTTCTTCCCTCCGTTAAAAATCACTACTCAGACTACGACTATAGAAAATAAAGTGAGTGGGATCGTAAAATATTTTTTGACTCATAAGCGATGCCGCCCTTTATCAAATACGTCTCCCTTCAACAGGCACTGATTCCAGTTTAATAATTTGCTGCAATTTATCCGGAAGTGGCGACTGTCCTCAAGGGACATATCACTTACTGGGAACCTGTAGCTTCAGGAAGCAGAACGATTTTTCCTGCCTTGCCTTTATTTTTAAAGTATTTCTGTGCCTCTTTCGCTTCCTCCAGAGGAAAATACCTGTCGATGACCGGCTTGATCTGTCCATCGGCGACCGCCTGCATCAATTCTTTAAATTCTGCTCTTGTGCCCAGGACAGAACCATACATTGTAATATGCTTTAAATACAGCGTTCGTAAATCAAGCGATGTCACCTGCCCCCCGGCGGATCCGGAAGTACAAAACCGGCCTCCTTTTTTCAGCACTTCAAGTGACAGGGAAAACAGCGCATCCCCAACTACGTCCAGAACTGCATCGACGGGCCCGCCGTTCCATTCCAGAATTTCTTCCTGAAGACGTTCGGATTTGTACGACAGCACACAGGAAGCGCCCAGGGCCTTAAGATTTTCCTCGTGCTCCATACCTCCTGTGAGAGCGATCACCCTGGCCCCAAACACCTTCGAGGCAATTTGCACATTTAACGAGCCGACCCCTCCATTGGCTCCCGTAACCATAACCGTTTCTCCCGGCTGAATGTCGATTTGCCGGGCCATATGCCAGGCCGTCAGTCCGCTCACCGAGAAGGCAGCGCTGTCTGAATAGCTGGATAAAGGCATATCAAAGCACAGATCGGCCGGCCATACGACATATTCGGCATAGCCCCCGTCGTATTCTGAGCCTATAAAAGACATATCCTCTGAAATATGCTCAAATCCGGCCTCCCCGCTGGAGGTGAACGGAAACAACACTACCCTTTTGCCGAGAAGGTCTTCGTTTTCCCGACTCCCCGCCTGAACGACCTCCCCAGTGATATCCGATCCGGGGGTGCGCGGGAACTGGACGCCCTCCGGCCGCCAGCCGGAATCTTTTCCGGTTCCGTACGCACCCTCCCTCATCCAGATTTCTGTGTTATTAATCGCGCACGCCTTTACTTTGACCAGAACTTCCCCGTCCTTAGGTTCTGGAACAGGGACCTCTGCGAGCTCCAGCTTATCCAGGCCGCCATAGCCTGTCACCTGTACAGCTTTCATTTTACCGCCATTCTGCTTTGCTTTATCCATTATTTCTCTCCGCCTTTCACTGCAAATTGTTTGGCTTTATTATACCCATTGCTGCAGCTCCCAATCAAAAAAAGCATCTCCACTTTTCAGCCGGAGATGCTTTTTCAGTAATATATCCTCCTTTTATTCAGACGGAATACTTTCTGTACGAGTTCGCGCTTCCTTTCTATCCAGGCCGTAGCTCAGCGAAGCCAGTCCTGCGGCTATCAGGGCGGAGAAACCGCCGGCCCACGGGAGGAACGCAATGCTTCCCGCTGCCACTACGATTCCTCCTGCCGCAGATCCTAAAGCGATTCCGACATTTACGGCGACGGGCGTCAGCGCAGACGCCAGGTCTTTCGCGGAAGGGGAATATAATTCGGCAAGATTCATCAAATACAGCTGGATGGTGGCGTTCATGGCATAAATCATGACCGCGATCAACATAATGCTGATTAATCCGGCGATGGTGGAGGCCATCGTGAAATACAGCGAAAGCAGCACTACGCTTTGAACAACGAACACGTACCTGAGCCTCGAGATACCGTTGCGGCTGGCAATTTTTCCTGCCAGCACGTTACTGAAAATCGAAAAAGCACCATAGCCGAGCAGCACGACACTCACATAGCTGCTTGGGATCGACAGCCCGTCTTCAATGATCGGCGTGATATACGTATAAATCGTATACGTGCCGGCGATACCGAAAATGGGAATGAAGAAGGCTAACAGAATCCGCGGCTGCGTAAATAGCGCGGCCTGGTCTTTGATCGAGCTTTTTTCATTTTTTATATCCTTGGGAAGCACGCCTAAACTAATCAGGAGCGCAACGACCCCGAGAAGCGCTGTCACCCAAAACGTTACCTGCCAGTTCGACAGTTGCCCGATAAACGTGCCCAGAGGCACGCCCAGCACGTTGGCGATCGTAAAACCAGCGAAAATAGAGGCAATCACCGCCGGCTTTTTGGCCGTTGGCATCGTGTCCCCTGCCACCGACATGGCGAGGGCCGTTAACACACCGCTTACCATTGCCGTAGCAATCCTTGATAACAGCAGCACCGCATACGTGCCGGCAAATGCGCTGATCACATTGCCTGCGATAAATAGAATGATCAGGACAATCATGATGTTATATTTAGGAAACCGGCTTAAAAAGGCGGTTAATACCGGGGTGCCGATCGCATACGCAATTGCGAATCCGGATACGAGCGTTCCAGCTGTGGCCAGGCGTATGCCCAGGTCGGAGGAGATTTCTGAAAGCAGCCCGACAATAACAAACTCGCTCGTTCCCATCACAAACGTCAGCAGCGTCAGCGTGAACGCCAGCACTTTTTGTTTGCGGCTCAAATGATTTTCTTGTTCATGTACACTCATTTTTTCAACCTCAATTCATTTCATTATAATTAAATATCTAGATTTTTCGATTTAATGGGCCATAAAAAAACAGAAACCTGAATGACTAGATTTCTGTTTTCAGATACTCCGCCAGCCGTTGAAGCGTGTCTTCATTGCGTCTGTAATATGTCCATTGGCCGTAGCGAACAGATTCCAGCAGCCCGGCCTTCTGCATCATATTCAGATAGTGCGACACCGTGGACTGGGAAGCCTGGACTTTCTCCTGGATATCTCCCACGCAGACGCCCCCTTCAATGCTTACCTCCTTCGGCAGATGGGCCTGCTGTTTGGGAAAATGTTTTTCAGGTTCTTTCAGCCACCAGAGAATCTTTAGTCGGGTTTCGTTCGAAAGTGCTTTAAACAGATCTATTGGCTCCATAAACAGCATTGTATTTCGAGTTAACTCGATATGTCAACCTTCGTTGTTTGGAAGGCACTGCTTTTGCTGTTTTTTGAAATCCGGGGCGACACTAACGGCCTGTAGTATAACGGCACGTAAAAGTGGTTGTTTCATTGGTTACACCACATACAATAGAAAAAGCCAACCATATAGGCTGACTTTCTCAAAATACAGTGAATAACAGTTTAGCTCAACGATATCTTTACGTTCAAAGGTGCAAACATATCAATTCTGATCCAGTTACTTCTGCAAGCTAGAAATAACCTGCTGAATGTCTCAACTCCTGCTCTCTCGTCACAAAAGCGCCCACATCCATGGTTAGTCAGGATTTAATTGGATGCCGTGACGCCTCCATCAATAACAAATTCGGCACCCGTAGAATAACTAGAGTCCTCAGAGGCCAAATATAGAATCAGCTTTGATACTTCTTCCGACTGTCCTTTTCTTTGCATTGGAATTGTTGCTACTAATTTTTCCACTAATTTTTCTGTACCTTCAACTTCAATCATTGGTGTTTGGATAACCCCTGGATGCACAGAGTTCACTCGGATACCGTATTCGGCAAACTCTAATGCAGCACTTTTCGTCATTCCCCGAACCGCAAATTTTGAAGAATCGTAAGCGACATTCCCAGCGGAACCCCGAAGGCCGTTAATAGAAGATATATTAATAATCGATCCGTTCCCTGTTTTTTTCATCGATGGAAGTACTGTCTTCATCCCCAGGAAAATAGAAACCTGATTAATATCAATCACTTTTCGATATTCCTCTTCTGAAAGATCATCAAAATTTTTCGTCACCACGACACCGGCGTTATTGACTAGAATATCAATAGGACCAAAGGCTGTCTCCGTCTCATCAATTACCCTATGCCAATCGTCCGCCTTTGTGACATCGTGTTTCATAAATTTAACATTTTCCCCAAGTTCTTTTGCCAGCGCCTCGCCTTCCTCTACAAGGATATCAGTGAAAACCACTTTTGCTCCTTCTTTCACGAATGTTCGTGCATGAGACGCCCCCTGCCCGCGGGCACCACCCGTGATCACAGCAACTTTCCCCTCTAATTTTCCCATAAGTCATCCTCCAATCTAAAATTAGATTAAAGACCTATAAACTAAATACCCATTCAATTAGGTATTTAATCTTCTTCGAGGGATTTTAAGGATGGGTTAATTTGTTTTTTTCAAAACAGCACGTACACAGGATACTAATAATACGAGTAGACTCGATACACTGTTTTAGTTTTATATCAAAAAGACCAAGTCCAAAATTCAGAGATCTTGGACTTGATCTTTTTGACTTTCACTTTCTATGAAGGGCCTTCCACTTCGTCAACGTTTTCTCCATACTGCACATGAGTAACCCCAAAAGGTTCCTGGTCATGACCATTGTAATGCACATCGAGATTGTGGAGAATACGGTGGATGCTTCGAACGGCTGTCACGCGATCCTCCTCACTGATCGACGGTTCCTGGAACACCTTACTCCAACTAGCCAAATTGCGAAGATCTTTCTGCAGATCCTCATTAGGTGATTCCGCTGCTAATGTTTCCCAGCGCTCAATTTTTTCTTCCGGCTCGGAGATTTTCTCTGGTTGAGCGAATTTTACTTTGTCATTTGCAAACCACTCCCACCGTTCATGCCGAGCTCCGACAGCCTGCTTCAATGTGTCCATGTATTGCTCCTGCCGTTCTTCTATTTGCTGCTTTTCCCGTCTTTTTTATTGGCAAGATCATCGCTTGAGCTTGGTACCTCACTATGGATAGCCGTGCCCTCTCCACTCGCCCTCGTTTCAACAAATGGCACCACAAAAAGTAACCCACGATGACGATGAGTGCTGCGGTGCCTGCAATTCCACTAATAATTACTGCTTTTATGTAACGCTCCTTTAGTTCATCATTATTAAGAACTATTTTATCAAAGCCAACTCTGCCAATATTTTTCGTTCTCATCTCTTTTTAGTAAGACGAAAATAATTTACCTGGCCAATCTTTTTTTGTTCGATGAGTTGATGCTTTTTTAACTTTTTTAAATAAGGTCGTATTTCAAAGTAAAACATATCGGTTTCGTCACTCAGCCGTTTGATGGAATACTCAAACCAGCCATGGATAATGTAGTTATGAAAACTGTTTAAATGGCGATATTCTTCCAACAGCAGATAATATATATTTTTGCTTTTGATAGGAACCGTGGCCAATATCGATTGTAAGGAGTCATCAAACCACAGGTATAAAGGATCCACTTGCCCTTTTAAACCCACCCGCTGAATCCACTTTTTTCTTCGCAGTTTGCGGAGGGCGGTTTTGATTTCTTTATCTGAATAATTAGTTCGCTCCCGAAGCCATGCAGTTGAACATTGAAACCAGTTATTACTAAACATTTCATCTCGTTCGATGGCTTGCTGATATCGACGATACAATTCATAGTGAATCAATGCTTCCCGGTAGCCAATAGTTTGAATAATGGTCTGGTCTAGGGCCTCATTTTCTTGCACTGATTCGTTCATCAGGCTCATGTTATCTCTCCTTCAAGGCTTCCAGGACTGATTCATTAGAATACAGGCAGCTCATTTTTTTAATAGATGCAGAAAGCCGCTTCGTCCGAGTGAAAACGCATTACTTTTATGGTTTAAGAAAAAATGTGTTCTGTTTTAAGTGATTGTTTTATAGCCCTGGTAAAATGTGCTTAATTAAATGTCCGAAGTTTAGTTTTTAAGACAAATCTTTTCTCTCTACCTCTGTTAACAGTGCCAAAAGTATATGATATTTATATATATACTGTCTTTATATCTATCGTATCTTAATACAAAATTTCTGAAAACCATGACTATGAAGATATTACGAATATGTGGTCTAATTTTTATAAATCAGCATACTTATCAGATTTTTTTCAACATGCTCTCTATGTTTCTATAAAGAAAGAGGTGTAGCATCGTAAGTCCCCCTTGTTTAAATATAGATGGCTCTGAATAGAAACAATAGAGCCGCCTCATTTTATGTAAACCATGTTTCCAGCTATTGAATTTACTTTTCTTTCCCTCTATGATACTTTTTTACAATAAATAGAAAAAGCGAATAATTCGCTTTTTCTCGGAGCACGAAGTAGCAGACAAACTTCGGAATTTGCAGCACGACCAACAAATGTATCGTCACTAACTAATAAACGGAGGCAGTTATCATGGATGAGGAGCAGGCACAGGGTGAGCACGTCATTTCGGATCATCGGGGCAGAAAGTACATTACGTTAGACGAACCGGATGGTGTCGTTGTTCTGGCCAAAAAAGAAGATGCTTTTCTTCTTATCAGACAATACCGTCCAGCAGTCGATGCTGTTGTTGTGCAGCTGCCAGGCGGTGGTGTGGAACCTGGTGAAACACTCGTTCAAGCTGCCCGGAGAGAACTGGCTGAAGAAACAGGATACACATGTGGAGACTTAAGTTATTTAGGGACGATGCTTCCGGCCTCCTGGCGGAGTAACGACAGCACCCATATTTTCTTTACCGATAACCTAAATGTCCAACAGGAGCAGCAGCTCGAAGACCACGAAAACATTCAGGTTTATGTTCTTCCCATTACCGAATGTATACATAAAGTCAAAAACAATACGTTTTCTGACGGAGAATTAAGCTTTGCGCTTTTTCAGGCCCATCTCCACGGATACCTGCCCATCTATGGCTAACGATGGCGACTATCGAACGATGCCTTTATGTCCGTATATGTAAACAACACCGGCTCTTCAAACAATGTAGACGCGACGGTGAGAAAGAGGAAGCTGTCATGTTAATGTTAACGCTGATGTTTATCCCATTTACCTTCATCGGACTTGTTTTTCTTATTCGAAACGCTACGGCCATCTCTTCCCTGTCTCTATTACGCATCGTTCTTCTGGGGGCGGCGGCTGTCGCCTGCTACATCTATACCCTCTGGTTCAGCTCCAGCTTTACCGCTTTCTTTTTGAGCTTTCAGGTGGCTATTATTTTAAATGCCCTGTTTATGCTTGCCAGCATATTAACAAATAAAGAAAAAAACCGACGTTAACACAATGATAGTAATTAGCAGTCTTCGGTATGCATTTAAATTTTCAAGTGATTCAACAATTGGCTGTTCGAACAAATCGTTATATGATTAGTTTATCTTCATTAAATTAAAGAGAAATAATAAGGAGACAACGAGCATGAATCAAAGGTTAATTAAAGCAGAAGGCTTTATGTTTGCTGTCCTGGCAGCCGTGTTGTATTTTTCCAATGGCTACTCCTGGCTTCTCTTCCTTCTGCTGCTTTTTTTGCCCGACGTCTCCATGATCGGGTATGCGGTCAGTTCAAAGACAGGCGCTTATGTCTATAACGCCGCTCATACTTATATTCTCCCCCTTTTACTTTTACTCTCAGGTTACCTCCTTTCTATTGAATGGCCGGTGCTCATCAGTTTCATCTGGATCGTTCATATTGGCCTGGACCGGATGCTCGGCTTCGGCCTGAAGTATACTTCCGACTTTAAGGATACCCACATTCAAAAGCTATAGCTGTTTTTGCCAGTTCCTGAGAGAAGCATCTCTAAATCAAATACGAGAGCGAGTGGCCTTATTGGCATTCCATATCGTCAGTATCCTTTTCATGACCCGGGGAACTTCATTCGGCCTCCTTCCATATCTACGACAGTTCTTTCAGCACTCTCACCTACAGTTTCAGCCGGACAGGAACCTGTAAAAAAATAAATACCTGCTGCTTAAAACTTCTGCTTCTTATACCGTTTCAATTTTCTTCCAAATACCCAAAAATGAAATTCACTTGCATCTTCATGACATGTATCATCGGGGGGAAGAATTATTCATGCCCTGCCCCCCCCCCCGCAGACTTGCTGTATATCAAAAACCTTGCAGAGAAGAATATAATACTTTCTCTTTGGAGCAATCAAGAAGGAGAGAATCCGCCATGCTGTTAACGTATTCCCGCCCTTTATGGGGTGCTTCGACGAAGCCCCTTTCCGTGTACGATCGTGAAGCAGAAGTCGGATCGATGCACCGCTGGTTTCATGAACAGAATGACCGTCCTTCCCGAAGCTCCGTTCACGACGTTAATATCGTCATGGAAGCAGCCGATCGTTACGCCATCGTCCAGCAAGCATTCGACAAAGGACACACCTGGCACGTTTTCCAAAACCATATGCACATTGCAGATATGACAAGCCTGCACTCATCTAAACATAAATACGCGGTGACACTCTCTGGCATGAACCACCTGCCGGAGGTGACTATTCAGCTGCAGTGGAACGGCCAGGGTCATATTTATGTGAAAGACGAGTGCGTGGGAGAAACCAAGCGTACAGGTTTTCTTTGGAAGGCAGCGGTGGAAACGCGCACGGAGCAAATAGCTGTGGGGATTTCGCCAGCTCTCCTTGCCGCCATGGTTTATGCCTTTTGGAGTGGGCATTCGTAAATTTTTCAAACGCATTATGTAAATTCACACTGACTACTATTCTGCAGGTAAGGGTCTTGTAGCATTTTGATAAAAATAATATGTATATAAAAACAGGGCCCGGAGATTGTTCCCGGACCCTTCTTGGTAGCAGCCAATTCCTGCTTCACTCGCGTTTTAACTAAACTTCTCTCTTCGCCAATTACGCGTTATCCAATTTCATCATGATTTGCTAGTACAGGCCAAGCTTTTCGCCAACCCTTAAGTCATCAGAATCAGCTATTGTCGTTTTCTTATTTCGCGTGCTTCAAAGTACTGAAATAACATGTATCAGTCTTTTAATACTTCTCTACCGTTAAGCGGCTGCACCGGCCGGTGGTTGTCAGCATAGATTTGCTGAAAATCTGCTAATTGATCACTTGAAACAGCTGCGGGCTCCTCGAAAACGATCCAGTTTACACCTTCTGTACACGGAGGGGTCGTTAACGAGCCTTCGTATTGAAAGTTCGTTTCGGAGAATGGCAGCAGTTTTTCCAGATTGAGGCGGTTATCGGCAGAAGCCGGGGCTTCTGTTTCGCTTGACGGCATTTTGTCCCAGAACGAGGAAGGAAAAGCACCGCCGCCTTCCTGAAGCATAAACGCGGTCACGACGATTTCGCCTTCCGCACTTTCATGCACGAGGTGGATCTCCATATCTTCGTATTCCCCGTCGATTTGGTGTTCACTTGGCGCATGAAAATGAAATTGGGAAAGCGTATATTCCTCTTCTTCATAGGTTAATGTATTTTTGGAGTTTTCGGGTTCGGCCAATATGGTGTGCCCGTCGTTTTTAATGGTGAAACTGGTTGGCCTGTAATTCATCTGTACATCAGCACTGCCCCGTTTTGTTTCTGCTTCCCGCAGGTTTACGGGCGATTGGCTTTCTCCATTGGTGCACGTAGTATATTCAGCGTCCAGGCTTCCCCAGTGCGCCGGCCCCGTGCTTCCCTGATAGGACCATTCGGACTTTTTTTCAGGAACAGGAGCTTTTTCCATGTCTGCAGGAAAAGAGGGAATCGTACTTACAGCCGCCAGCACGACCGAGTAAATAAAAGATACAGCGATACGGCATCATTCCTTATCAAAATATAGTAAAACGAAAACGTGGAGGGCTGCCAGGTTTTTGGCTGCTTGTGGGGCCGGACTCCGGAGCATCCTCTCTGTATCATTAAATTTTTCCTTTTACAGTAATTTCCAAACGCTAGGTAAGAAGGCTTTTGGGATCCTCCGTCAATACTCCTGTTTTCTCCCCCGGCACGGAAAAACGCCTAAATGAACAGCTGGTTCATATTTACTCGGACACTACTTCGATAGAAGCATAAAAAATGCGGGCAGTGTATTCCACTGGAATAGCCGCCCGCATTTTTCTTATGCATTATACTGTTATTACTGCGCCTCATAAGCTTAACCATGTGGTTAACGCAATGATCACAACAGCGTAGATGGAAGCGGATCCTAAAAAAGTGTACAAATGCGTGTTTCGTTCAGTAGGCATCTCCTTACTGATGACGTTGAAAATCATGGCACCGGACGTAAAGGCGATCAT
Organism: Marinococcus luteus; assembly: GCF_900106595.1. Taxonomy (GTDB): domain Bacteria; phylum Bacillota; class Bacilli; order Bacillales; family Marinococcaceae; genus Marinococcus; species Marinococcus luteus. Next base: position 318,810 of record NZ_FNNC01000001.1, on the reverse strand, counting down.
GGAATCCACGTACAAATTGCTCGGCGGGCCGATAGAGCCAATGATGATGCCAAGCAGCGTAGCGCCTGCCAGAATAAACCGGCCCGCTTTTATATGAAGACGGTGATTTTCGAGCCATAAATTATAGGAGACGCCGATGAAGTGAAGCCCGATCGCCAGGCCATAGAACGCAGCTTCAATAGTCGCTACATCAGATGAGAAAACGATATACGAGACCATAAACGTATATGCAGCGAAAAACCCGACTTCGACGAGGTAAAAACGGGTGTCTTCCCCCTCGTTTCGCCGTTTATCCGCCAGTTTATAAATCGTGAAATACACTAGCAGCCCAAATAACCCCAGCACGTACAGCTCCGCTTGAATGGCATTGTCCCCTCCAAGCTGATTTTGCTCGTTATGCAGGGTTGGAAGAATATAAACAAATACGTAAGCAATGGCCACCCCTCCACAAAGAGAAAGCCACGTAGAAGCGGAAAGACTCGTGGATGAAATTACGTGCGTGGCGAAAAGCTGGATCAGGATGAACCCGATCCCGATGATAACAGAATCAATCGTCATGGCCGCATCGCCCTCTTCCCTGAATAGAATAAACCCAGGCATCACGCCAACACGTGCACGCCTGGGTTTATTTCACCTTGAAATATGAAACAGAAACGACTATTAAACCACGTGCCGAAACACGTTCAAATATTTTTCGAAAACGTCTTTACTCAATTCCTGATGGAATCGCGTGCTTATTAGTGCTGCCTGTCCTTCCGGCACTTCCAGCACATCAAAACGCTCTCCGTTTTTTCCTTCTGTCTCGTCGGACACCAGCACTTCAATCTTTGGAGACTCAACATGCTTGCGAAACAGCAGCTCCACCGGTCCTACCTCAAGCACCGATCCAGCTTCTTCATCTCCCGTCAGCCGTACGTTAGCACCGACTTTTGTCTGGATTTGCTTTTGCATCCCGCTGACCAGGTCAGCAATAAAAGCAGCACCTTCGTTAACAATCGTTTGTTCATCTGTAGAACCGTACTTTTCCGCTACTTTGTCTGTGAATGTATCTATTTTCATAAATTTTCTCCTTTCGGGCAGCTTTTGATGCATTTTTCAAAACTGCTTTATTTGCTTTTCAACAAAAGAAGGAAGCTGCCTGTATTAAAGACAGCTTTCTTCCGGTCGTACCCTTTCTTTTCTTTATTTCTTCCTCCTGATGGACCGAGCAATAAAACTTACGATCAATACGAGAATAACGGCACCAATAAGGGCAGGAATAATCGCGAAGCCGCCAATGGCTGGCCCCCAGCTGCCGAGAAGCGCCGTTCCTAAACTGGCCCCGATAAAGCCGGCGATAATATTACCAATAATACCAAATGGCACGTCGCGGCCCGTAAGTGTGCCTGCAGCCCAGCCAATCAAACCGCCGATAATAAGACTCCAAATAAACGATAGCATAACCTTCATCTCCCTGGTGATTGATTCTTATTCTTCTAACGTTCTTTTTCTGCTATTTCCTGCATGTGGCTTCCTCAAACGTTGCTCCCTGCTTATGCCGGCAGCCTCGCTCCAGCACATTTGTACTTATGCTACTGGCTTTTAGTTTTGTTAACCTGTGCTGGATTAATCAATAGAAGCGACGCGAATACGCCGTACAAAATCACTGCTGCTATTTCCATTTTTATGCTTCCTCTCTTTCTTTGATCTCATCATATTTTTAACGCCTCAAACGAAAAACCGATAAAGAATGATTTTTCCCGTAATAACTAACCGCATTCTGTTTAACGCAGGCTCCGTTGGAAGCATCTTTTCAGTATGCTCCCAATAAAAAAAGCCAGAAAAAGGAACGAAGTCCTTTTTCCGGCTTATGTACTGGCTTTTATATCCATTCATTTCCGCCGACCATTTAATTTTTAAAACAGTAAAAGCTGTTGTAATTTTTGCGTTATAGAATAAATTTACCCGCCTAAGCTTTAGGTAAAACATGCCGTGCGTTCAATAACCAATCATTATTTGTCCAGCCGCTATAGCTTTTTTCTCTATTCTTATATCGCCGGAGAATTTGCGATTCCACCGCTGCCCACTCTGCTGGTGTTACATAAAGGCCGTGGCTCCGAGCGATCCATTCTTACGTCGAAATATAAAACTGCCTGTATCAATATATTTGATACAAAGGCCGCTAGAGGAAGCCTCCAATAAACATACTCCCCCCGTTAAAGCTTATGCTTATTTTTTCTTTCTGCAGCGCCTGCTACTTTTTTCATTTTTTACCTTTTAATGCTGAGAATTGAAAACGTTCCAATTGCTTTCATAACAGGTTTTTTTGCTTATGTTCTTTCTTTTTATAAGCTTCCATTTCCCTTTGCTCTGAGCTCTTCCCTCGCTTTCTTCAGAAAATTCCGGTCTTTATTTCAAACCCCGTCCCCGTATAATGAGAAATGAAGGAGGTTCATCAATTTGCAATTATTTTTTATAATCTTTTTTTGTCTGTGTTTATTTTTCCCTGTGCTTCACCTGTTCCACTGCCTTCCCTGGTTCCGGGAAACGGATGAACGACAGCCGGCTGTCCCAGGCGTCCAGACAGGCATCAGCATTATTATTCCCTCCTACAATGAGGCCGGCATCATCCGTACCTCCATTCAAAGCATGACGGCATTGGATGCGGAAAAAGCCGAAGTTCTCTACATCGATGACGGCTCCCGGGACGATACTTTTGGGCTGTTGAACGAGGAGCTGGATCTGCACCTTTGGGAGAAAAAAGCCCTTGGTTTTCTTCCTCATCAGCCCGTGGAAGGGGTGTACCGGTCGTCGCTGCATCCGAACATCTACGTCATCCGAAAAAGGAACGGCGGGAAAGCGGACGCGCTGAACGCCGGTATTGAATACGCCGCAGAAGAGGTTGTGGTGACGCTGGATGCTGATACGGTTCTCACCCCGGAGGCGCTGCCCGTCATCAACAACAAATTTTCCGATCCTGATGTGGTCGCCGCAGGCGGCATGGTACACGTCCTGCAGACCAAAACCGCCTCGCCATTACGGAAGCTCACCCTCGCAGGCACCAGCATGCTGCTCCGAGTCCAAATGCTCGATTTTCTGAAGGCATTCTACGTCACCAAGCTGTCGCTCGCCCGTTTTCAGGCGCTCGCGATTATTTCAGGCGCTTTTGGTATTTTTCGTAAAGACGCCCTGCTCGATGTCGGGGGGTACCGCTCCTCGGTGGGAGAGGATATCGATATTACCCTGAAGATCCACCGCTATATCGGCAGGCAGAAAAACAAAAAGGTTTTATTGCTGACGGAGGCGATCAGTTATACCGAGCTGCCGGAAACGTGGAAGGACCTGTTTAAGCAGCGGATCCGGTGGCAGAAATCCTACATGGACTGCCTCGTGCACTTTCGTACGTTTTTTGCCCGGACGCTCGTCACAAAGGCGGTATCCTTTTTCTATATTATTGAGTCCTTAGTCGTTGGCATTTTAGCTGCTTACGTTACCGCCGGCTTCTTTGTCGCCAATGCGTTCCTGAACATGGCGTTTGTCTTTGTAGGCTTTATCGTCGTCTATATGAGCTACATATTCGTGTTTAATTTCATTTATAATATGCTGGCCCTCCGCCAGGTGAACCACTACGGGTTTACGTTTAGCAAAGGCGACCGCCTCCGCCTGCTTGCGACCATTGTCTTTGACGTATTCGTGCACCGGTTTATCACGATGTATTTTGTCATGTATGGAAGCATCGCTTATTTTTTCAACAAAGACTGGAAAAAAGTCTCCCGCACGGGAAACCATTACGACCTGCAGGCGGCACCGACTGAATCCAGAAAGAAATATTAAATACAAAGGGGCGGCCTGAGAAATGAAATGGAAAAAAATCGTATTAATCATCGGCACCAGCCTCGGCGTCATGCTGGTGGTCGCCGGCAGCTACGGGTGGAACCTGGTTGCCACCACTTTTACGGCCATCCAGGAAGACGTAGACCGGGCGGAATCCGAAAACCGGCTCGACACGATTAATTTTGACGAGGGAGATCCCTTTTCCGTCCTATTGATGGGCGTGGACGAATCCGGGGGCGCGGATGACCCCAACCAGCGGACGGATGCGCTCGTGCTTTTGACGGTCAATCCGGACACGAAATCCACCCAGATGGTAAGCATCCCCCGGGACACCTACACAACCATTGCCGGGGAGGGGGAAAAGGATAAAATCAATCACGCCTATGCATTTGGCGGGAAGGATGAAACGATCCACACCGTTGAACAGTTTTTGGATGTGCCTGTCGACTACTTTTTCCAGGCGGATATGGCCGGCTTTGAAGACATGGTCGACACCATCAATGGCGTCAGCGTCGAAAACTCATTCGCCTTCACGTATAAAGGCACCCATTTCGCCGAAGGCTCCCAGGAATTAAACGGCGAAGAAGCCCTGAAGTATGCACGCATGCGCAAAGACGACCCGCGTGGAGACCTTGGACGCCAGGAACGGCAGCGCGACCTTCTTCTTGGCATGATGGATAAAGGCACCGACATCTCTTCTGTCCCGAAAATCAAAAGCATTCTCACCGTTGTTGAAGACCATGTGCGCACCAATTTCCAGCTGAAGGATGTTTGGACCGTCCAATCAAACTATCAGCCCGCCTTCGACCAGGTGAAGCAGCATGAAATTGAAGGGGAAGACGGCGAAATGGACGACACGTATTATTACATGCCGGATACTGCGCAGGTGCAGGAATTGTCTGACCGGTTAAACCATCACCTGGAAATTGAACAAACTGACCAGGAAGCATAAGTGCATGCCTCTCTCCTTCCTGGCCGGTAACAATCGGGACGCCCCCTGCTAAGCAGAACGCTCCCGATTGTTTTGTATTTTAAACGTTCATTCAAAGAACATATTTGTATCGTTATTTTGAACTCGCCACAAAGCACGACGGGTGCTGGTGCTTATAGGCATCCTTCCAGGCTATATTGATAGGCTTCCATATTTCCTCCCCGTCCGTACGGAGGAAAAAGATGCCGTGGTTATTGAGCGCGTAAAAAATGCTGGCGTCCTCCGGGTCCTGGGTTAAGACGTGCGTAAAGGAGCCTGCCGGAAGCCCCCGGGACATTTCACGAAAAGGAGCTTCCCCCTGCTTCCGGTAAATGGCGGAGCTGGCGGCGCCGGAGGAGTGCGCTTCCCGCGGACCCTTGGAGGCGGAAACGAATCGGTCGTCCGCATCCGCTGCATTCAGCACCATATTATAAAGATACGGATGCTTCTCCAGTCCTTCGCTCTGATAATGCCAGTGCCGTCCGCCATCCTTACTTTCTGCATACGAATGCGAAGCATTCATAAAGCCGTCCCCGCAGGCCGCGTACAAACGGCCGGGAGCCGATGGATGGGCCAGCAGGGTATGCACATCTCTCGGGCTGTGCTCCGGCCGGTCCTGCCAGGTGCTTCCGTCATCCTCTGAAAAAAGCACTGCTCCGTACTCAATGGATACAGCTATATGATCCGGGTTCCCGTAGCCCGGCGCGACCCAGCGGACGTGATGCGTGTGGGGACGTGGCGGAAACTGCCATTCCGGTCTGGAGGCCATATGCTGGATGCCGGTCCACTCATGCCAGTGCTTTCCTCCGTCTTCCGAGTAATACACCGCCGAAGGCTCGGTGCCGGCATAAACAATGTGCGATTCCTTCCCCTTTTTCACCGGATGGGTGCCGACAAACGTGATGTAAGGCGAAGGGATACCGTTGTCGCCCGCCGGTTCAAAATACAATTGCGGCTTCCCCAGTGCGTGCCAGTTTTCCCCCGCGTCCTCGCTTTTCCATAGCCCATGCCCATACGTGGCACAGTAAACAATAGAAGCATCGGAAGGATCCACCGCCACCCGGACAGGCTGGGTCCCTTTAAGCTTTGTCTGTGTCCGCCACCCCTCCCCACTCTGCGTCAGTACAAGCAGTTCATTTTCCATGCCAGCGTATAATATCCTCATGCTTTTCACCCTCTCTAAATTGTAGTGATCTATGTATGCCGTTAATGGTCTCTTCCCGTTTTTTCCCAAGGAAATGTCTCTCAACCCGATAGAGCCCGGCTGATTTGTGGTTTGCAGCAGTCTTTCTGGAATGAAAAAAGCCTTCCGGGCTCCTCTGTCAGGGGAGCGGAAGGCTTAGGCAGCGTTTCAACTTTTTCGGCATTGGCCCTAATCGGTCTGACGGAACTCGGGGCTCAGCCAAAGCAGCAGACCGGTCAGCACCATCCCGGTGACGGACGTGTACATGAGCACCGTCTGAATTGAAATTGAGGCCGCGACCAGAAACGAAATGAGCGCAAAGGCAATAGGCTCAAAGCCGCTGGATGCAAAGTTCACGAGGCTCATCACCCGGCCGAGTTTGTTGTTGTCGGTTTTTTCCTGAATCATGGTAATCGTCGGCAGGTATACAAGCATCCCCGCCCCTCCCATCAGCGTGATAACAATAACCAGCACAGGCAGCGCCTCCACCTGGCTGAACACAAGCAGGAGAAAAAAGCTTACCCCGAGGGCACCTAACACCCACCGGCCCCGTCGCTGCTTCAGTGACCATGTAACCAGCAGCACGCTCAACAGAAAGGTGCCGGTCGAAAATCCTCCTTCCAATAAGCTCAGCTGCCACGGAGCGCCTCCCAGTGCGCTGATGAGCATCGGAATGCTGATCAGAAGCGGTCCGATCATCAACAGATTAATCGTAATAATCACCATCGTCCCGGACCGGTGGATGCCTGACCGCCGCACGTAGGCGAGGCCCTCCTTCAGATCCATCCACGCGGTAGGACGCCCGCTTCTCGCTTCCGGGACCGGGTCCTTTAAAAACGGCGGATAAATCAGAATAGTTGACAGCGCGATCAACACAGCCGCCGCGGAAAACGCAAAGGCAAAGCCGCCAAAGGTTAGCAGCAGCCCCGCCCCCACCGGGCCGATAATAAACATCAGCTCCGTGGAGCCCTGATACCAGGAATTGGCCTGCTGTAATTGATGGACCGGGATAATACTCGGAATCATGGCCGAAGCCGCCGGAAAAAAGAAGGCATCCAGAAAGCCAAAGACAAACGCCAGAATAATCAAAGAAGTCGTCTGCAGGGCGTCCTGCTGCACGAGCACCACCAGAACGACCATTACGACCACCTGCAGCGCATTCGTCGTAAACATGATACGTGATTTTTGGATTTTATCCGCGAGCACCCCGCCATATATCATCATCGCGACACGCGGAATGGCAATCGTCATCATCACGACCCCGAGAATGGCCGGCTGCTGCATTTCATCGACGACGAACCAGGAAACGGAGAGAAAGAAAATCGAAAAGCCAAGCATCACCGTCATGCCCGACAGCCATACGAGCACAAACGTTTTATTTTTTAGTAATGAAGTCCATGAATCAGCCATCTGTGCCCTCCTGTAAATCTATGCTGCTTCCGTCTTTCATGTATAGTCAAAAAGCCCGGATCCCCCGCCAGAATATCTGCCATATCCGGTCAATGTGGGTCCGGATTTGTTGTTTATTAAAATCGTAATAACGGGTGTCAAAGTCGATGCCGCTCAGCAGGGTTAAATAGGTTTCCGTAATAAGTTCATTGGCAAGCGACGGCTCCACCGCACCTTCGTCCTTGCCCCGCTGAACGACCGCTTCAATATGCTGGTCCGCAGCACTGCCGTGATACGCCATCAGCTCCTGCATTGGAGATGCCAGCTCCGGCGGCGGAAAAAATAGAAACCGGTAATAAAACTGACTGATCGTGTATTCATCGTAATACACCTCAGCGAGCCGGTATAATAATGTTTTCAGCTGAAGCTCAGCTGTTTCTGCTGCCGCCGCTTTCAGCTCACTGCGCACGATCCGGTTGTATTCAAGGACTGCTTTTTTGACCGTAGCCAGAAATAAAGCTTCCTTATTTGCAAAATGAGCATACAACGACGGCTTTTGGATTCCTATCCGCTGGGCAATCGCCGAAAGTGTTGTCCCTTCGTAGCCCCACTCGGTGAACAGCTCCAGACTCGTATGAATAATACGCTCGCGCGTTTCCATTAAATCATCACCTTTTCTGCATTCATTGCCTACCTAACGTTAGGTAAATTTAACATATACACTTCTTTTGTGCCAGCCATCTGTGCACCGCCTTTAGATTATGTTATGATAAATACCAAGTCATCAGATGACCATATTACTTAACGCAAACGCTTACAATTATGCTTTTTTAAGGAGGAAAACCCATGAACAATAATAACACTACGACAGACGTAATTCTTGTTGGCGCCGGCATCGTGAGTGCAACGCTCGCCACACTTCTGAAAAAGCTGGAGCCCGAGTGGCACATCACCCTGTTCGAAAAGCTCGACTCCGCGGGACAGGAAAGTTCGAACGAGTGGAACAACGCCGGCACCGGGCACGCGGCTCTCTGCGAGCTCAACTACACCCCCGAACAGCCGGACGGCTCCCTCAAAACCAGCCGGGCGGTTGAAATTAATGAACAATTCCAGATCTCGAGGCAGCTCTGGGCATACCTGGTGGACCAGGGCGACCTTCAACGTCCGGAAGAATTTATCCGTCCCCTCCCTCACATCAGCTTTGTTTACGGGGAGGATCACGTGAACTTTCTGAAGAAGCGGTTTGAGGCCCTCGACGGCCATCCCCAGTTTCAGGGCATGGAATTTTCCGAGGATCCCGAACAAATCAGGCAGTGGATTCCGTTAATGATGGAGGGCCGCGACTCCGACGAGCCGATAGCGGCCACGAAGGTCGACCACGGCACCGATATTAACTTCGGGGAACTGACGCGCCAAATGCTCGCCAACCTGGAAAAGCAGGATAATGTAGAGATCCGCTACAATCATTCCGTCAACGATATTACCCAGCGAAAAGACGGCACGTGGGAAGTAAACGTGCGAAACCATGAAAAGGAAACGCTCGAAGAACATACGGCGTCCTTCGCCTTTATCGGCGCCGGTGGCGGGGCCCTGCCGCTGCTGCAAAAAACCAGGATTCCCGAAAGCAGGCATATCGGCGGCTTCCCGATCAGCGGCGAATTTCTCGTCTGCGACAATCCGGAGGTTGTCCAAAAACACCATTCCAAGGTGTACGGTAAAGAACCGGAAGGCACTCCGCCGATGACGGTCCCTCACCTGGACCGGCGCCATATTGAAGGAAAGGATACGCTCCTGTACGGCCCGTTCGCCGGGTTCACGCCCAAGTTTTTGAAACAGGGATCAGCGCTGGATCTGTTCGGTTCAGTCAAGCCGACGAACGTGCTGACGATGCTTGCAGCCGGGGCGAAGAATACACCGCTGCTCAAGTATCTCGCCCAGCAGCTGAGCATGACCAAGGACAACCGGATGGAGGAGCTGCGCAATTTCGTGCCGAATGCGTCCAGTGAGGACTGGGAGCTTCTCGTCGCCGGCCAGCGCGTTCAGCTGATTGAGGATACCGAAGAAGGCGGCCGGGGCGCCCTGCAGTTTGGCACCAAGCTGATTCATGCAGAGGACCGTACGATGGCGGCCCTGCTCGGCGAATCGCCGGGCGCTTCCGTGTCCGTGTCGATCATGCTCGAAGTTCTGAACAAATGCTTCCCGGACCACCTGGAAGCGTGGGAGCCGAAGCTGAAGGAAATCCTTCCGTCCTACGGCAAGTCCCTCGAAGACAACCCTGAGCTGCTTGACATGGTGCATGATTCCACCTCGCGCACCCTCAGGCTGACGGCACCGAAAGTATAAGAAAAACCCTTCATTTCAATAGAAGGACGATAGAAAGGAAGCATCAGCGTGCCAATCAGACGCTTGGTGCTTCCTTTTTTGATGCGTAAATTTTCAGCTTTGGCCTTTTTTTCCGGGCGAAGGATTATTACACAACATTAAATATCTTTTAATCTGCTGATATTTTTTACTGCCATCTTTTTCCTTCAACCTGCTTGTTTCCCAACAATATACACCTGAATACTTTAAAGTAGTAAATTTTTAATATTTATTTCTTGTGCATATTTAGTCGGGGATTTTTCTATAGAGCCTTTATATTCATGTAATTCCCTATATCATACGTATAATTGAGGATATAAATGATTTAAGACCCATTCTTATTATCACGATTAAGATATTCAAGAAATATTTTTATATTTTTCCTGAGTTTCTGCCTGTATCGATATTTAGTCTAAGTGGACAATTTCCCCCTACTGCTAATACTCGAACGAGCAAAGGAGACTAATAATGAATTACGAAATGAAGCATGCTGCTTTTGAAGAGATGTCTCAGGCAGCCCACGGTCGAATTCCGCCTGAGCCAGAAGCTCTCACAAAACTCGCCAATCAAAGCAGGGAGGTTGCTGTGATTCTTCCCTTCTATATGTATTATTTCCATCCTCATGAATGGACGGAATATACGCTTGCTGCCGACGACCCTCTTCCCTCCGCCTTGAATCATGGTGCCCACATTGCCCTCGATGCCCCCACTCTTCGTGCCGACGATCAAATCAAACGATTTTTCTACATGGCAGCTTCCAGTACTTCTATTCCCGGAGACTATCAGACAGCGATGTCTGTGCCGGATTGGACCTATTATTTATTCCGGAAATATTATCAGCTGCATGAACAAGCCCGCATTTCGAACACCGTGCCGAAGTAAAGAACGCCCATACCGGATGATTAGCCAAAATCAGCAACAAATCTACAATCGCTATTTTTTCATGCCAGTTAAAAACGCACCTTACATTTCTCCATTTAAATTCAAAAACTTATTTGCCCAAGCATTTGTGCAAAAAGGAGTATTGCTATGAAGGTCGTTTATATCAATAAACAGTCCCGGAGCATCCAGACTTTTGAAGAAACAGAGGGCAGAATTCTCCATTGTTTAGTTGAAACAACTTTAGCCGGCACCATTGTTTCTGTATGGCACCGGCAGCGTCTATCAGATTCTTATGTCCACAATCGTTTTTATATTCCCGGAAATCAAGACACCCTGACGCTTGGGGCCAGAACTTATTTTCTTTATGGATGATCAGCATTTTGCTGCTGATCATTTATTCAGACGCCTCCCGAAACTGCTGCGCCCCAAGGCCTCTCTTTAATCTTCAATCTCATAATACGAACCTGCATCCATTTGGATAAATTCCTCTTTTACTTTGATCGGAATCGAAATTTCTTTTACTCCCACACGCTATACAAATTCATTTACTTTATTTTCCTTCTGGCATGATTATTACACCAAACATTTATCTTTGTGGAGCCGGTGCTGTTTTTCACTCCCAGCAGTCTCCATCAACGTGCTCGTTTACTGAAAATGCGTATAACTGCTTTAAAGCAATAAATTAATAAAATAATTATTTTATATGCATAATTAGTCGCGGATTTTCCTTTCCGTGTCTTATTACTCATGAAATTACCTATTTTAAGAGTATAATCAAATAGTAAGTGATCAAAGACCTAATCCTATTATCTTGTTTCAGACTATTCAATCAATGCATGTTAACTTTTCATTTCTAACCTGTATTGGTGGTTAATCATAATGGCCGCTGTTCCCTTTCTGTTAATACTCAAATGGGCAAAGGAGACTAATAATGAAATATGAAATGAAGCATGCGGTTTTCGAAGAGATGTTTCAGGCCACAGATGGTCGAATTCCGACAGAAACAGAAGCTTTGATAAAATCCGCTCATCAAAGTAAAGAGGTTGCTTTGATTCTTCCTTTTTACATGTACTGCTTCCATCCTCATGAATGGAAGGAATATACGCTTGTTACCGATGATCCTCTTCTTTCCACCTTAAACTACGCCGCCCACATTGCGCTGGACGCCCCCACCCTTTATGCCGACAAACAAATCAAACGTTTTTTTTACGGTGCTGCTTCCCTAACCTCTGCTCCCGAGAGTCACCAGACAGCGATGCCCCTCGAAGACTGGACCTATTATTTATTTCGAAAATACCATCGACTGTATGAGCGAACACGTTTTTTCGAAACTCGTGTCGAAGTGAAAGACTGCCATCCTAAAGAGTGGCTGGTCAAAATCACCAAATAAGCGTTAAAGGAATGAGGGCTCCACCGGATATCCCGAAAAGCCATTACCGGACACTTTTGAACTGAAACCCAGCTTCTTGGCTGCCTCCAATACCAGGCTGCGGCGTCCGCTCCGTCAAAAGGCCAAAGTTCGCCGGGGCGCCCTAATACTGAAGAAGAGCTGTTTTCGCCGCTCATGTTACAGGAGTTTGTTTCAGGCCAGAGACATTCCAAAATATATATTAGAAAAGAGGCACGCCATGAAAAGATTCATTGACCGCCTGCACGAAGCCGCACGCAGCTATTCTTTAGTGGATTTTGGCGTCCTGAAACTATGCTTATTTACTATTGGTGTGTGGACTGGTGTTTCTTACGCACGGGTCATTCGTCCCAAAATGCGCGTGGTGCAGATAACCGCTCTTGCTTCTTATTTCTACCTCCTATATACCACAATTCGCAAAATGTGTACTGACGCTGAAAAATGAAATGAAGTTCGTTTATATCAATCGGCATTTTCAGGGCATTCAAACTCCCAGTGAAGCTGACGGAGAAGCCATTCGTTTTAAAAAAAGGAGGAACCATTCATGAAATTATTACCTTTTCGCAAAAGAGACAATCTATTTCCGGAGGCGTGGGAACACCTCGGAGAACCGAATTTTCTTTTTGAGGATTTTCCATATCCGCAGGTGGATGTGGAAGATAAAGACGACCACTACTTGTTTGAAGTCGAACTCCCCGGGTTTTCCAAGCAGGATCTGACCGTCACCTTTGCCGACGGCTATTTAGAGATCAGCGGGGAAAAGGAACACGAACTGGACACCCAGAACGACCGCAAACGGTATATTCGAAAAGAACGTACGTATGGTTCCTTCCGGCGCCGCTTTTATATTGGAGAAGTGGAAAAACAGCACATTAAAAGCTCGTTCGCCCACGGCTTATTAACGATAAACGTTCCCAAACCAGCGGAGGTCCAGTTTAAAACAAACAATCATATTATTCCGATTGATTAATAATGAATGATTGAAGAAAGGAACGAAGCACTATGCCCCTTCCTTATCGGCGTATACTCGTGGCACTCGATGGCTCTGAAGAAGCGTCCGCCGCCTTAACGAGAGGCATTGAGCTCGCCCTGGCATACGACAGTGTGCTCGCGGTATGCCACGTCATTAATCATGAGTACCTCAAGGAACTCCATAAGCAGTCTCCGGATGTGATGCTTGAGGCGTTAAAACAACAGGGAAGCGACATCGTCCATCAAGGCAAAGAGCAGGCAGAAAAAGCCGGACTCGGGGACGTACGTGTTTTTCTGAAAGAAGGCCTTCCCAAAATGATGATTCCGGAGGAAATCGCCGAGCAGTTTCAGGCAGATCTTATTATTGCCGGAGGCTCCGGCGCCGGTACCTTTGAAAGAAAACTATTTGGCACTGTTTCTGCCGGTATCGTCCGACGGGCGCCGTGTGATGTCTGGATTATCAAAAACAGCGACCCCACAGCACTTTATCGATCGATTTTGATTGCCGTGGACGGGTCCGAAACCGCCACAAGTGCCTTTTACGCCGGACTGAATATGGCCAAAAGGCATCACAGCCAGGCCCAGGTCTCCTATGTATTAAATACCCCGTCGCTGTCTTCCGTCGAGCCTTATTCCAAAGACATCATAAGCATTTACAAAAAGCGGGCCGGCGAACTGCTCGACAGGTACCGCACCTTAAGCGAAGCCGAAAAGCCGGTGCTGGAATCCATTCAATTTTCTGTTGAGCACGGGGCGCCGAAAACAATAATTCCCGCCAGTGCCGCCAAAAAATATCACGTTGACCTGATTGTCACCGGAGCTTCAGGCATCAGCCGTGCCCGGAGGCTCATCCTCGGCAGTGTTTCTGAGGAGACTGTGCGAAAAGCCCATTGCGATGTCCTGGTGGTACGGAACCAACACCGTCCCCTGCCGTAAGTATCGGGGGCGGCGCATGGCTTCCAGGCTTCTTTATATTGTTTTCATGAAAGGAGCAATATGAACAGCACTCAAAAGTACGTTATCGCTTCCATCGCCGACAATCATTACGGGGAATGTTTAAGCGTCATGATCACCTCTCTTCTTCATCACACTGCCCGTGCTGCCGACATTTCATTTTGTATTATCGATACTGGACTTTCTGAGAAAAACAAAAGCTACCTGCAGCAAATAGCGGACTATTTTCACTCAGAGATTCATCTTATTGCTGTGGAAGACTTGTCCCTGCCCCATATTTACTGGTCTGCTCCCGAACATGCACGTCACTTATCTGCTGTCGATTACTGCCGTTTACTGCTTCCCTACGTCGTGGATCCTTCAGCGGAACGGCTTCTGTACATTGATGCAGATACAGTGGTCCGGGAAGACGTGACTTCTCTCTGGGAAGAACACCCGGACGATTTTTTAGTGGCAGCAACCGATTATATTGACGAACCGCCCCGGACTCCTATAGAAAGTATTCCTAAAAAATACAAATATTTTAACACCGGCGTGCTCATGATCAATGCACCAAAGTGGAGAGAAGAACGCCTGTCTGACACTCTTTTTTCGTATATAAAAAGGCACAAACAAAATAAAATCCCTACTCTTGAATACGCCCTGAATGCTTTGCTTTTCAACAAACAGCACCCTCTCCATCCCAAATGGAATACGACAACTGACATGTTCACAGAACCGCTTCCCGCAGACGCTTCCGGCCAGCAGATTATAGAAGCGATCCGCTCTCCCGCTATCGCTCATTTTAATGGGCCGGTTAAGCCCTGGCATTCCTATTGTCCCCACCCGTACAAATACGAATACGAGTATTACCGGCACTGGTGGATGTCCATGCTGACTCTCTCCCTGCCGCAGTGAGAACCGGAACCTCACTTTTTCTTAATTACATTAGAACACTGCAATGACAAACATCTATAGCTTTATGACCGAAAAAAAGCCAAAAAGCTGTTTTTCAGGGCATTCCTTTCCACGGGAAGGAATGACTTTTTTATGCTTTGAAAGGAGCGATCCATCGTGAATTCCACCGTTTTTGGATATGCCATTTATGGAAGAGAAATCGTAATAGGCACACCGGTCAGTCTCTCTAAATACCGGGAGGGCCACTGGGTAGCCACCCACAATAATAAGGAGCGGTTGTTCCAAAGCATATATCCATTCGCTACAGCCGGCTTGGCCGTTCATTTTCTCTCAGAAGCGCAGCATCTTTTTCCTTCCTGGAAAAGTTATTGCACTCAGGGCTCCCGTGCCCAAAGCTGATACCGGTAACGTACAAGGGGGAACATCTATGCTGGCCTCTCCCGCTGGTGACCCCCACAACTCCCAGCAGCCTGGACCGAAGCGCATAAAAAAGCTCAGGAGTGTCAATGTTGACAAACTCCTGAGCTTTTTGACATTTCGTTACCAGGTGAAGGAGGTCCTGCGTACGCCGTTAATGGTCACCGGCCGGTTATCTCCGATAGGCGTCCGTACATACATCGAAGTAAAGCCGTTGTCATACGTCCCTTCCTTTTTAACAGTCAGGCTGATGTCCTTTTCGCCGGGCACCATGGTCCAGGTGATCCACAGCTGCTCCGCATTTTTGCGCCTGTCGTCGTCGTCATAATACGTAAACGACGTCTCTACCCCGTTTTCCCCGGGATACACATACAGGTCGATCACGTGCTTTTCGTTCTCTTCGACCGGAATCAGGCTCCCGCCCTTCACCATGACCGGGGTGTAGGCAAGCGGCGCCGGCACCGTCACCACCCAGCCTCCCTTGTACCAGCGGCCGGTATACATGTCGTACCAGCCGGAAGCGTGCTCCGGCAGGTATACCGTGCGCTCCCGTTCCTCCGGGCGTACCATCGTGCACACAAGAAGATGTTCGCCGAGCATGAATTCGTCGTTTTCCTCATACGTGTGTTCGTCGTCCTCAAAGTCGAAAAACGTGGGCTTGATCACGGGCTCATAGGTCGCAGACGAGTGGTACAGCAGCGAAAATATATAGCCCGCAAGCTGGTCGTGCCAGCGCATCGCTTCAGTCACCCGGTCGATGATCTGCGGATACATCCACGGCTCGTTTACCGTGCCGTCATCGTTCCACGAGTGAATCGTAAACCGCGGGTAATACACGCTGCTCTGCACCCAGCGCAGAAACAGCTCCGGTCCCGGGGCGTTGCCGGCAAATCCTCCGGTATCATGACCGAAGTTGTACACGCCCGACAGGCTGAGCCCGACCGACATTTTGATGTTGTATTTCAGCGTCTTCCAGCTCGAGAAATTATCCCCGGTCCACGTCTGGGCGTACCGTCCGAGTCCGGCGCTTCCGGAGCGGCTGAGCACGTATGGACGGAGATCGTCGTTATGCTCCACCTGGGCCTCAAGCGAGCTTTTCGCCATCAGCATCGGGAAAATGGCCCGGTACGGCTGGAACTTAGCCCCCTGGCCGAACAAATGAATGTCAGCTTCGGGGTCCCACACCTCAAATTCATTGTTGTCGTTCCAGATGGCGTCAATCCCCTTCGCCAGCAGCTGGCGCTTCACGTGCTCCTTCCACCACGTGACCGTGCGCGCGTTCGTAAAATCCAGATGCACGCCGAGCCCGTCCCAGAACTGCTCGAACAGCGGATCATCGTACTTGTTCAATACAATATAATCGTTATCAAGCACCTCCTGGAACTGGGGATGGTCGGTCAGAAGAGTCGGTTTGACATTGGCAATAACATGGATGCCGCTTTCATGAAAGTCGTCGGTAAACTGCTTCGGGTCCGGGAATTTGTCGTAATTCCAGTTGAACACGTGCCGCCTCGAGCCGATCGAGGTATAGCCGGATGACAGATGAAAGGACCGGCAGTCAATACGGTGCTTTTTGCAGTCCTCCACAAAGTTCATCAGCAGCTCCTGCGAATTTTTTGCCTCGGTGTAGGTCATCGCCGAACCCGAATAGCCGATGCTCCACTTCGGCATGAGCGACGGGCGCCCGGTCATCCACGAAAACCGCCGGGTCACGTCGGCCACCGCCGGCCCGAGAATGAAATAGTAATCCAGATATTCAGACCGGGATTCAAAGTATCTGTACCGGCCGTGGTAATGGTTTTTTTCCCGTCCCATGTCGAACAGGCATTCATTGTAATCATCGTAGTACAGCCCGTAGGCGACGCCCGTTTCCTGCGAATGCGTAATATAGTACGGAATATGCTTGTACAGCGGGTCCGTCCTCGAAGCATCGTAGCCCATGGCGTCAATGTTGAGCATCCGGAAGCGCTCCCCGTGCTTATTCACCTCGCCCGATTTTTCGCCGAAGCCGAAGTAGCGGTCGCTGTCGCTCCGTTTTAAATAGTGGGCGGTCGGCGCGGCTTCGGCAATCTGAAAGGCGTACGCCTGCGTATCGCGGTCTTCGGCAATAAGCACGTCTTCCTCTCCGGCGCCTGTTTTCATGAACCAGCGGCAGTGAAGCCTTGCCGTATTTATTTTCAGCTTCAGCGAAGCAGTTTCGATTTCGTATTCCCCGGGACTCGCTGTAACGTCAACGTCCGGCAGGGAAAAAAGGCCGGCGATATTATTCCGGTCAAGTCCTTCAAACGGCACCTCCGTATCCCCGGGGGCCACCGCCCACGTATGAATATCCACGTCCGGCTTTTCTTTGGTCAGCGTCACGCGGAACAGAAAGTCTTCGAGAACGTAGACGCATAAATACATTTGCTGAAGCGGGTTTTCAAAGGTCACTGCGTTGCGTTGTCGTTCTGATAAAATAAACTGGTCTTTTATCATCACATGTTTGCTCCTCTGTGGCGTACCTTTTATCTATCGGTTGGTATAATTTCATGTTACGGCGTTCCCCCGGGATTAGCAAGTTTGAACTGCCATACAAAAAAAGCAGAACCCCCTTTCCGTTGGAGTTCTGCGAGAATAAGGACATGCTTTTTTATTTTCCGGTAATACCCTCTATCTGTTCGATGAGCGTGGTGCGTTTGTCACGGTCCAGAGCATCCGGATGCGGGTCGCCGAAGTCGCCGCTGTCGTTGTCAAAATACTTCCCGGACGCGTCGGCAAACGTATCCGACAGAGCCGCCTGATACAGAATATTCGCCCCGATGGTAATATCGCTGCCTTCAACTCCGAATGCGGTCTTTACCATTTTACTTCCGAGCAGGGACCCCGGATTCACGGCCACGATGACCGGGGCGATCCGGTGCGAAAGCTCCACCGTCCACATCGTGAGCGCGAGCTTGCTTTGCGCATAGGCTTCGCCATCCTGAAGTTCCGAATCAC
Source organism: Marinococcus luteus (assembly GCF_900106595.1). Classification (GTDB taxonomy): domain Bacteria; phylum Bacillota; class Bacilli; order Bacillales; family Marinococcaceae; genus Marinococcus; species Marinococcus luteus. Next base: position 300,588 of record NZ_FNNC01000001.1, on the reverse strand, counting down.
CCGCAAGCGCCTTCGCATCCACCGGCTTCTGGGCCGCTGATGATAGGTTCACAATGCGGCCCGACTCATCCATAAGCGGCAGCAGCTCGTGGGTTAAGATATACGGCGCCATTGTATTCACCGCAAACCGGATGTCGAGCCCGTCTCCAGTCTTCTCACTTGAAGCAGTATAAACGCCCGCGTTATTGATAAGCACGTCCAGATGATGGTGCTTTTCCTTCACCGCTTCAGCGAAGCTTCTTACATTCGCCATCTGGGACAAATCGGCCACATACTGCTCGGCGTTTTCGTTTCCAATTTCTTTCGCCACATTCGCAAGCTTTTCCCCGCTGCGCCCATGCAGCAGCACCTCGTGGCCCTCTTTTGTCAGCATCTTCGCTGTTTCCATGCCGATGCCGTCCGTCGCTCCTGTTATTAAAATCTTCATTTTTATTCCTCCAATACTACCCGGCGGGCAGCTTTTTGTTTCCTATTCCCATAACCATTAACTATCCTTAGACGTAATTCCCATTCCCAGACAGTCGTATTCGAAACATCAGTATATGTGTTTCCTTGGCAGGTTTCGGTTACAATAAAACAGGACTCGATAATATTTTTAACGTAAAGGGAGTTTTGCCAGATGAATATCCAGCAGATCCGCAACGCTACGCTCATTGTCGAATACGCTGGCAAGAAGTTTTTGATCGACCCGTATTTAGGGGAAAAAGGCGCGTACCCACCGCTGCCAAACCCTTCGCCCCAGGCGCCAGACGGCGACCAGAACAACCCGGTCGCCGAGCTGCCGGTTTCGTTGCAGGAAATCACCGCAGGCATTGATGCCGTGATCGTTACGCACACGCACCCGGATCACTGGGACGAGGCCGCGAAAGAAGCGCTCCCCAAGGAGATTCCTTTGTTTACCCAGAATGCCGACGAGGCGGAGACTATCCGGAACGACGGCTTTCAGCATGTGGAGGTGCTGCACGGGGACACCGTCTTTGAAGGGATCAGCTTAAGCAAAACGAAGGGCGAGCACGGCCGCGGCGACATCCTTGAAATGACCGGACCGGTATGCGGCGTCGTATTCAGCCACGAATCGGAGCAGACGCTGTATGTGGCCGGTGACACCGTCTGGTACGAGGGCGTCCAGGAAGCGGTAAACCTCCATCAGCCGGATATCATCGTGGTCAATGCCGGAGACAACCAGTTCGCCGAGGGCGGTTCGCTCGTCATGGGCAAAGAAGACGTGTACGAATTACAGCAGGCCGCCCCCGGTGCGAGGATTATCGCCGTGCACATGGAAGCAGTGAACCACTGGACGTTATCGAAGGAAGAATTAAAGAGATTCGCCGAAGAAAAAGGCATCTCGGCAAATGTTTGGGTACCGGATGACGGGGAAGTTTATCGTTTTTAGATAAAAGACGGAGGATTAACTTCACCGTTCCTGGCTCAACATGTGTCTGGAACCAAAGGAGACCCTGCAGAAAGCCTGCAAGGGTCTTTTTTGCAAAAGAAAGTTTTTGAACCGCTCAAATAATAAAAGCATCTGTCAATCTGGCCTTCCCGGGCTTTTGACGCAGGCATTTTAGGGTATAGGGGTAATATTACAATGAGAAGAAACTTTTTTACCTCCCATTTACTCATATACATATTTTCCTTACACCTCTACCTCCCACCAGTTCAACGTCCTGCTCTCTTTCTCTCCTTGTAAGCACCGGCAGCAACTGTGCAGATTTAAGGATTATTTTTACTTATTCGACACCTGCACGGCAGGAGGCTGCCGGCACAAAGCAGAATCAAGTAAGAACCGGGAAAGGAGAATGATGCATGGTTCATAAAAAGGAAATATCAGAATGGAAAACCGCCCCCCTGCCTTATTTCGCTTACATACGCCGCTTCACCCCCGCCGCAGCTCTTCTGTCCGCATTAGTCATCAGCGGATGTTCGTCAGATGAAGAAAGCGAAAATGAAAGCGCACCCCCGGAGGAGGAAACCGACACCAATGAAAATGAGGAGGCAGCGGAAGAAGAATCCGAGCCGTCCAGTGAACCCACCACCGATTACGGGGTGAGTGCCGGACACCCGGAGGCGGTCGAAGCCGGCATGGAGGTGCTTGATAACGGAGGAAACGCGGCTGATGCCGCTGTCGCAGCCGCTTACGCGGTCTCGGTTGTCGAGCCGTTTGCCTCCGGTATCGGCGGAGGCGGATCCGTGTTGATCCAGGAGCAGGGAGAAGCCCCGCAGGCGTATGATTACCGCGAAGTCGTGCCCGAGGGCGGCATCCCCTCCTCTGACATAGGCGTGCCCGGCTTTACCGCCGGAATGAACGAATTCCATGCCGACTACGGAACGGCGGAATGGGAGGAGCTGCTTGATCCTGCGGTGACGCTCGCCGACAGCTCGGAGGTCTCCGGCCTCTTGGCGGATCAGCTCGAATCGGGCGAGGACAGGCTCCCCGTCAGGAAGCTGAGCCATTTCTATCCCGACGGGGAGCCTCTCGAAGCCGGCACTACCGTGGAACAGGACGAACTCGCTGATACGCTGCGCGACATCCGCGACAACGGGAGCAGCACCTTATACGAAGGAGAGGCCGGGGAATCGCTTGCTTCTCAAATCAAAGGAATAAATGCCGCCTCGCTTGAAGCCTTTGAAATCAGCCAGAACGACCCGTCCATCGGATCATATGCAGGATATGACATTATCGGCGCCGCCCCGCCGCTCCCCGGCATCAGCGTCATTCAGATGCTGCAGATGCTTGAGGAGCGTGGCAGCATGGAAGCGGGCCGGGACAGTACGGACTTTATCCACGATACCGCCATGTCCTGGAGACTCGCCTCCCAGTTTATTGAAACGGACTACGGCGATCCGAATTTCGTGGACGTGCCGGTCGATGAACTGACGGATCCGGAGCAGAACGCGGAGCTGGCTGCGGAAATTTCCGGCGACAGCCTTATCTCCGAGGAGGAAGCTTCCTCCTACACAGGAGACCCCAACACGACCCATATTACGGTCGTTGACGAGGATGGGACGTTTGTGTCGATGACCAATACGCTCACCAACTTCTGGGGGTCCGGGAAATATGCCGACGGCTATTTTCTGAACAACCAGATGAATCGGTTCGACATTGGCGAAGGAAGCGTTAATGAACCGGAGCCGGGCCGGCGCTCGGTGACCTGGTCGTCTCCGATGCTCGTTGCCAATGATGACGGGCCGGTGCTTGGCATCGGCAGCCCGGGCGGCGAGCGGATTCCGATTATGCTCACGCAGATAATTGCCGACTGGGCGGAGAATGACGCAGGTCTTGCGGAAGCCGTCGAAGCTCCGCGTTTTCACCTGGACGGTGACGAGCTGGTGATGGAAGAGCAGCCCGAAACAGAGCAGCGCGAGGAGCTGCTCGCGATTGGGTACGAGGATATACGTGACCAGCCGACACCGCTCTACTTCGGGTCGATCCAGGCATTAGCCCTCGACCAGGAGACCGGGGAACTTTCCGGAGCGAGGGATCCGAGGCGGGAAGCAGACTGGCAGAGCAGTGCTTCGGAGTAAATAAGGCCTGCCGGACTTCCGGCTCTTTCATCTATGTTTAATTTCATCGACCCTCAGGTTTTACAACAATAATTTTTTGTTAAGGATAAAAAGAGACATATATTCGCAGGCACGGAACCCCGTGGTATATTTGTTAAAAAGAAGGCGATTTGTCATCAATTCAAAACAGCCAGTATAAACGAAAAAATCAAGGGGGGGCGCCATATTGTATTTTAATGATTCAGTCATGGACGATGAAAACAGGGCTTCTTTCCCCGAGTCCTTTCTTACCGGTTCAGCATTCAAGGTGATTGATGGTTTACCCGATATAGATACCGAGTCGCATTTCGCGAGTCACCCGGTGGGAAAAGGATTTCCTCAATCGGTCGCTTCCGGCGACCCCACTTCGTCAGGAATGATGCTTTGGACCAGAGTAGATCCTTCGTTAGAAGCGGGGGTCTCTGATACAGAAATCGACGGAGAAGGCTTCCATTGGCTGAAAAAGCCGCACGACAAAAATGATTCTTCCTCAGCGGAGATCATCGACCAGGGAAAAACTGTTATGTTTCAGGTGAGTACAAGTCCGGATTTTTCTTTCGTGGATGTAAGCGGTTTTTCTCCGATATGGAAAGACCATGACCATGTAGTCCGCATTGATCTGGATGGAATGCTGCACCCTAATGAGACTTACTATTACCGTTTTATCACAAAGGGCGGCCTGATGAGCAAAGTCGGCAGATGCCGCACTCTTCCGCCTGAAGGCAGTGATTGTTCAGCAGCAACCATAGGCTACGTTTCCTGCCAGGATTACACGAGCGGCTATTTCAATGCGCTGGCCCACCTGGCGGACGAGCAACTGGATTTCTTTTTGCATCTTGGAGATTACGTGTATGAAGCCGCCGGGGATGCTTCGTACCAAACCGGTATGGAGGCAAGGAAGATTACCCTTCCAAGCGGTGAAGACAAAGCCTTTACCCTGGAGGATTACCGCCACCTGTACAACGTGTACCGTACAGACCCCGATCTGCAAAAGCTTCACGAAAAGCACGCCATGGTGGCCACCTGGGACGATCATGAATTTGCAAACGACACCTATGCCCCGGCTGTGGCTCCGGATGACAGCCTCGAGCCCGATCCCGAGCGGCGTCATTCTGCGAACAGTGCCTGGCTGGAATACATGCCTTCGAGGGTGTATGTCCCGTCCCGTTCGTCATCGAGTGATGCCCTGAAGCTGTACCGGTCGATGACTATTGGTGACCTTGCCACGCTGTACGTTACAGACGAGCGCGCTTACCGTGATGCTCATCCATGCGGCGAACGGGAACTGGAACGCTATTTTACCGGTGGCTGCGAAAACATTCACAGCCCCGACCGGTCCATGCTCGGCAGGGAGCAGAAAGAATGGTTTCTCGGTGAATTAAAAAACTCCAACAGCTTATGGAACATTTGGGGAAACCAGGTGCAGCTCACCCAGCTGAAATTTTTGGGCCGGTACATTAACCTTGATGCCTGGGACGGGTTTGCACACGAACGACAGACCATCGCCCAGACAGTCATGAATGAAGGCGTCCAGAATTTCATTGCGCTAACAGGCGATTTTCATTCCTTTGAAGCCTCTTACCTCCAGGAGGATTACAGCCGGGATGGTTATAAATTCGGGGTGGAGCTGATGGTCGGGTCTGTGACGTCGAGCAATCTGAACGAAATGGTGCAGAAAAACCTGAATAACCTGTTCGACCACACGACTCCCCTGCCTCGAAACGCGACGCTCGAAATCTTTCGCACCTTTTTGCCGGACGCGTTAAGTGAAAGTATCGTTCCCACAAAGTTTCTTTTTAAAGAGCTGCAGAACGCCATCAAAATTGAAAATCCCTGGATTGAATTATTCGACAGTACCTCCCACGGCTACGCTCTTTTGGAGCTCTCGAAATCCAGGGCAGTCTGGACAGCCTGCGCTGTGGACAGCATCAAAGAAAATCAGGCACCAAAATCCGTGCTGCTCCAATGTGAGATCCCAAACGGGGAAGTAGCAATTAACGTGAAGGAGAAGAACAGCTTTTTTGGTTAAGAAAGGGGCCTGGCTCTCCGGATGACGGTAACACAAGGTCACCCGGAGTGAATAAAGCCTGCCGGACTTCCGGCTCTTTATTTAACCGCATGCGTCGTTTATTCTCTATAAGGGTTCTTTGCCCGCCTTAGATGAACACCCGAGAAGAAGTTCCCTTTGCAGAAAGTAGGTTTTTTTATGACAACTCCCCAGGGCAGTGCTCAGGGCCCGCGCATAGATATACTCGATCAGATACGCGGCGCGGCTTTGTTTGCGATATTTATCGTGAATATCTTCGGCCTCGCGCTGGTGAATCCGGCCAATCCGACCTGGCTGGGTACCGCCATTGAAACCACCGTTGCCGTTGTATTCGAGGACAGCGCCCGGCCGCTGTTTGCGATGATGTTTGGCATCAGCCTCGTGCTTATTTACGGGCGGCTGCATACGAAGGGTACGAACCCCTACCCTACTCTTATCCGGCGGCTCGTGATTCTGTTTTTCGTCGGGGGGCTGCACGGCTATTTTATATGGGCGGGCGACATCCTGCTCATGTACGCCAGCGCGGGGCTTGTGCTGCTCATCTGCCTCCGGCTCCCGACCAACTGGCTGCTCGGGCTTGCGTTCCTGTTCTGGCTCGGCTATTCCACCGGTGTCGACCTGCTGGACGGCTACACGTCCGTACAGATGAATCCGGAGCAGTGGATGAAGGACGCCCTGCCCCCGAATCAAACCTATCCGACCGGTGTGGAATACCTGCTGATTGAATGGTCGTCGATGATCGACCACCTCGGCTATTTCTTTTTTGGGATGTACGCCTACCGCAGCGGCATCTTTTCAAGAGCCCTGGATGATCGCGATCGTAAATGGCGGATCGCCGCAGTCTTTCTGCTTGCCGGTCTTTTGGGAAAAGCCGCTCTGTATGCCGGAGCCAGCAGCCCGCTTGTCGCTCATCTCGACGATGTGTACGCGTTTTTGGTGAGCTTAGGCGTAGGCCTCGGACTGCTGTTGGCCGGCACCAGCCGCAAAAGCATCTCCAACTTTCTTATACCATTTACCGCCGTCGGGAAATTGACCTTCACCCATTACCTGCTGCAGTCGGTCATTTTCGTGAGCCTGTTTCGGGAGAGCGGACGGACATTTTTTAACGGCATGGGCATTTGGGACCCGCCGGGCTACGTGTTCGCATTATTCATCGGCCTGCTGGTGTTTGCAGCACAGATGCTCACCAGCCCTCTGTGGCTGAAATATTTTTACTACGGCCCGCTGGAATGGGTCTGGCGGATCGGGACGCACATGAAATGGGTGCCGATGATTCGTAGGCGGTCGTAAATGAACGAGAAGCGGCTGTGCTATTTTAAATACTTTATTATATGAATAAAAGTAACCCCGACGCATTCCGGCGTCGGGGTTTCGTATATATAACTATTTCTACTGAAGTTAAGCCGCTTTCTCTTCTTCGTTTTTCTTTCCTTTGTTGCGGTTCCAGCTGAGCAGGAAGATGCCTGCGAGTACCGCTAGGATAATCAGCGAGAACAACCACTGCGACTGGACAAGCGTAATCAGGTTGCCGAGTGCTAGGCCGATGATGCCGAAGTCAGCGTCGCCGAATGTGGTGTTCTGGAAGCCAAGATCGCCCAACAGCGGTAGCAGAAGTGCCGGCAGAAAGCTGATCATAACGCCGTTCGCCACGGCTCCAACAATCGCCCCCACTCTTCCCCCGGTAGCGTTGCCGAATACGCCGGCAGCCGCTCCGGTGAAGAAGTGCGGTACAAGTCCCGGTACGATTACAGCCAGGCCGAGCAACGGCAGGATAAACATGCTGCCAAGACCTGCAATAAAGCTGAACAAGAAGCCGATAATAACCGCGTTGTTTGCGAATGGGAACACGGCCGGTGCATCGAGCGCTGGTTTCGCGTTCGGTACAATTTTATCCGCGATTCCTTTAAATGCCGGTACGATTTCACCGAGCAGCATCCGTACCCCGGCGAGAATGATGTAGACGCCGGCCGCAAAGGTAAGCCCCTGCATAAGTGCGAAGATCAGGAAGTTCTGGCCTTCGCTCACCTCCGACTCAATAAACGCCGGCCCGGTGAACAGTGCCACTACTACAAACAGAATAACCATCGTCAGCGAAACAGATACCGTGGTATCCTTCAGGAACCCAAGCGATTTAGGCACCTTGATGTCTTCGGTGCTTTTGCTTTTGTCGCCGATCCGCTTCGCGAGAAAACCGGAAACAAAGTAGCCGAAGGAGCCGAAATGACCGACCGCAATGTCGTCTGACTGGGTAATTTCACGTGTGTACGGCTGCAGCATGGCTGGAAGCAGTACCATAAGCGACCCGAGGATGATGGAGCCAAGCGCTACCATCGGAATGCCCGTCATGCCGCCGGTTGTCAGAATAACCGCGATCATACACGCCATGAACATAATGTGGTGCCCGGTCAGGAAAATGTAGCGAAACGGCGTAATTCTCGCCAGAATAATGTTGACGATCATGCCGAACAGCATAATCATGGCCGTTTCCGCCCCGAACGCGTCCTGGGCAACCGCGACGATCGCCTCGTTGTTCGGAATGACCCCGTCGACGTTAAACGCCTGGTTAAACATGGCGCTGAACTGGTCGAGAGACCCGGTAATCACCGCTGCCCCCGCTCCTAAAATCACAAAGCCGAGTATCGTTTTCAGCGTGCCGGACACGACGTCCGACGCTGCCTTCCGCTGAATCATCAGGCCGATAAAGGCAAACAGCCCGACCAGAATTTCCGGTGTGCCCAACAAATCATTCATCAATAAATCTACCATCACTCAACCTCCCCCTCTTACTTCCCTGGTGCTTTACAGATTTTTTTCCAGTGCGTCCCTGAGCTCCTTCTTGTCGAGCAGGTTATTCAGAAGCGCAATGTTGCGCGTGCCATCGTCGAGGTTGCCGAGAATGTCGGCTGAACCAATGTACAGATCGGCGCTTTCCGTTTTGGCGGTCGTCAGATCCGTATGGGAAACCTCCGCTTCTTCATTCATTTCCTTTAAAATGCTGTTTACGTTCATTTCCACCATCATCGAGCTTCCCAGTCCGTTGCCGCATACTACTAAAATCTTTTTCATTTTCCTCACTCCTCGTTGTTATTGGGTTGAATACGTTTTAACCAGCTGCATAATTTCTTCCTTGGATGATGCGTTTAACAGCTTCTCCTTCGCCTCCGGCTCCGACAGCAGCTCGGTTAGCTGCGACAGCGCTTTCAAATGCGTTTCGTTATCAATCGCCGCGAGCACAATCACGACCGACGCCTGGTGCTTTGCCTCCTCCGAAAAATGGACCGGCTGCTGCAGGTGCAACAGGCTCATACCGAGCCTGTTGACGCCTGACTCGGGGCGCGCGTGCGGAATCGCAATATCCGGCGCGATGACAATATAGGGACCTAGTTCTTCAATGTTTTGGATCATCGCCTCGATGTAGGAGGCATTCACGCTCTCGTTATCGGTAAGCGGAGTGGAAGCCTTGCGGATCGAGTCCTGCCAATCCGCCGCGAATTCTTCCATTATGATCGTGTCTTCGTTGAGCAGTTCTTCTAGCATGGGTTTGGTTGTCTCCTTTACCTTTGAAATATCGCCCCTTAAGAAATGCCGGAGCTTGTCGGCCAGCTGCTCGCGCTCATGGATGGTTGCGTGCTGGCTGATCACATCCAGCAGTGCCTCTTCTTCAAACATCCCGGGGCTGCTGTCGGCGAACACCTCTTTTAATCTGGCGTGCACGGCGTCCTGTTCCTCGCTGGTTAAAAACGGCGGGAGCAGGATCACCGGTGTATCGGTTTCCGGTACGGGAATGGTGGTAAAGATAATGTCCACGTGCCGGTCCATTGCCTCGTACTCCTGCCGGGACAAAATGTCTTCGACCATCAGCTCCGGAAGCAATGCTTCGAGCTGTGAGCGCAGCAGCGCGGACGCTGCGATCCCGTTTTCGCAGATGACGACGGCGGTGTACTTTTTATTCGTCTGGACGCCGTCCCGGTGCAGCCAGCCCCCGAAATGCATCGCGATGTAGGCGGCTTCCTCCTCGGGGACGGGCTTGCCCAAATAGGATTCCAGGTGGGTAATCGACCGCCGGGTCAGATGCAGGATCTCGGGATAGTCCCTCTGCACCTCGGCCACGTAGTCGTTTGCAATCGGCATGTCGTACTTCATCCGGTAGTAGGCGGGCTTTAAGTGCGCCAGCAGGTTGTCCTCAAGCTGCCTTCGTTCGTCAAACACGAGGCAGCCGACCACCTGAAAGTCGTTGACAATCTTTGTGATGATCATGCGAAGCTGGTGTTCTTCCTCCGTTTTGGACTGCTTCGCTGTCTCCCGCTGAACCCGGGAGCCGAGCAGGTGCATCGCGAAGTAATAGACATCTTCTTCCGCGAGGGCGACCAGCCCGTTCTCCTGCAGGCTGCGCTGGATTTCCCGGGCGGCCTGGTATGCCTTCGTCTGCCGGATGATTTCCTTCTCCTCCTCGTCGATATCGACGGCCGGGGCGCTTCCGGGCTGCTGCGCGGCCAGGAGTAGCTGCAGCACAAGCGAGCGGATAATTTCATCGCTGTACTGCACTTCAAGCATCGCTTCCACGCGCCGGATTTCGCGTTCGATCAGGTCATACAGCTGATCCTCCTGGGGAAGCGCCTCCGGCGACAGCATCTGCTGCGCTTTTTCCTCCATCCGGTCGGAGAAGCGCTCCGAGAAGATGTCTTTAATAATCATGTTTAACAGCTGCTGCTTGTCCTCCCGGCTGCCGTCAAGGTAGTAGCCGGTGTGCTTTTCGTTTTTAATGCGGATGCGTTTTGGCTCCAGCCACTCTGCGGCTTTTTTCATGTCCCGGAACAGCGAGCCGCGGCTTACGTTAATCCATTCAAGCAGCGTGTTCGTCCGAACGTTTGCTTTCGCCACCAGGAGATGCAGCACAATCAGGTAGATGCGCTCCCACTGGTCAAACCGGTAGTCCCAGTCGTTATCGATGTGGGTAACATCCTGCAGCTTCCGCTTCGTCTCCGGGTCCAGGTAGATGCCCTTGCCGTAGATCCGCTGGGTGCGTTTCAGTCTGTTTTCCTCGAGCCAGTCATCAATCTGCTGAAGGTCGTAATAGATGGTGCGCTGTGAGATCCCGAACTGCTTCGTTAACCGGTCCATTTCCACAACCGTGTCTGCCTGCAGCACATAATTTAAGATCGCCGTCCGGCGCTGATCCAGGACGATGATGATTCACCTCCCGCCTCTTTGTTTCAAATTGCAAATTGTATTTGCTCATCACTAGTGAATACCGTTACTATAATACAACCACCGCAACTATGTAAGGGCTTTCTACGTTTCAAATTTGTAGATTAGGAATTTGCAAAATGATACTTATATTAAATTTCCAATTAATAGATTTGAACTTAAAAAGCTTCCTGCAAGTTCGAAGAACTTGCAGGAAGCTTAAAATAACATTTGATTACATTGCTATTTATGAAACGGTTTTTCGGAAAGTTAAATAGGTTGCTATAAAATGTTTATCTCTGTTTTCTAATATATTAAGCATACGCTATTTGTTTTTTTACCTTAATTTATGTGACAAGTTTATTTATTTGATACCAATTCTTTTAATTTCATTCTGGATTCTTGTTAATAACTCTTCCTCAATGTCATTACGTTCTAGCTTTGATATAATACTAAAAATTTGTCTTTTATCGTAAAATCTATAATGTATACGCCTTAGAATATAATACAATAACTCACCTAACGCTCTTGTGTGCGTTTGTAAAAGTTGATCGCTTTTATTGATTTTTCTAAATAAGAAATTAAAATTTAAAGCTTCATAATCAAACTGCACTTTTTTAAAATCTTCAGTGATTTTGAGAATGTAGGTATCTAAATCTACATTTAATTCAATTATAATCTGAATTAATTCAATCACTTCTTTATCTGTAGCATTCTGCAAATCTATCCTAAGTTGTATATAATCTTTCAGCCAATATTTATGCACTAATTGTTTCTGCTCCAATGGTAATTTTTCTAAGCGATTTTTAATGGAAGTTAAATAATTGATTAAATCCTCTTGTCTAGGTTCCTTTAAGAAATGATTTAGCCAAAGTCTATCAATTTCGTAAAATATGCCTTCTATAGTTATTAAAGCTATAACATCGCAAAATCTACTTCTTAATTCTTTGTTTAACAAATTTAAATCATCAATAACTTGTGCAAAGTATGGTTTTAGAATACTAATAAGAGGCACGTTTAACCCTGGATTAAAAAGAAAACCCGTCCATACATAACGCGCTGTAGCTTTAACCTCAAAATTAAATAACGGCACCAAGTATCTTTCACACCACTTTTCATCAATTGAATAAAGAAACGCCAAATGCTCAGCTAAAATCACCTTCATGATTTGCTTGTTATTTGTAGTAACTCTACAAATTTCTGAAAATAGACTTTTGTATTGAGTAGGAAAAGAACTTTCATTTGATTGATGGTGAGATAACATGTATATAAAGTAATATGTTAAGACTCCAGCAGGGTCATTAATTGCTTCATTCATAATATTTTCATATTTAGGTTCTGTTTCATCATTTTTTAAATTGGTAATTATGGAAAACCCAATGTTTTCAGATTTTTGAATTAAACTAGTTTCTCTATCCTCTACGTTTCTAGAAAATTCCCTCAAAATTCGTGATAAATAGAGATGTGAATGCTCATTTTTCTCAATTATTTTATTTAACTCAAGGTTAAATATTTTACCCCACTCATAATCGGATAAATCAGCATTTTGTTCCCACCCCATTAATATATAACACCAAATGTCAGTATCGTATATTTCTCTTTCTAGCAATAAATTGGACAGATTTATGCTCCATTGGAAGTCACTTAATGTAGCTTTTTGTATATTCGATAGTAAAGCATCTCTACTATGGTAGATGGATTCATCACCTTTATATTCTAACAATTTATCAAGGTCCTCCGCTAAATCCATCTCTAATATATCTTTTTCACTAATCGAAGATTTTGAACCTGCGAACCCAAATGAATAATGGTTTAAGTCAGGGTAATCTCCTATTTGATAGTTAGGGAATTTTGCACTAAGTTCATCAAATTCTTCTTTAGTTAACTTACATTCCTTATCTATTTTATGCAACCAAAAAATTAACTTAAAGCCTGTATGAGTTAGTAGTTCATCCTCATCCGATATAAATTTTTCTTGAAGCTTATACTTATTTTTAATTTCTCGTAATAATTTTTTCTTCAGATCTATTCCAATATTTGAATAATGTTCTTTCAATAACATATAAATTTCATGTTTAAGTTCATGCATGAAAATTAAATCATTATCCAGTAACCAATTCACTTTATTTGATGAAGAAACAGAGGCCAGATGGTTCATCGCATGAATTCCCATTCTTTTTAGTAGTAATGATTCACAGTTAGAGATTGTCTGACAAAAGCAGCTAACAAGAGTGTTTCCACTTTGTGCTAAATACTCAAAAACATCACGTGTGATATCAATCATTAGATCAAAATCATCTTTGAGATCATCTTGCTCATGTGGTTCAATCGCACTTCTATTAAAATTAATGCTGTCAAAAGTGCCTTCTATATTATTTGATTTTTGCATCATTGCTATCTTATACCACTTTGATTGAAGCAATGGAAAAAGCTTATGAGCTAAAACCTCTAAGTTTGGTTTTATTAAATTAATCCAATTTTGTTGAAGTATATAATTGGAAACACCTAGGTCTAAAGATATTTCAAATTCTACTTGTCTTTCATCTCTCACTAATAGTTTTTTGTTTAATTTACTGTGAGGAGTTAATATAGTATCAAGGAGCAACATTAAAGCATCTTGATCATTAGGCAAAACACACTTGCTTAATAGTTCTGCACATTCTTCTTTATAACGAATGTTATAAGGAATAGTATGCCTAAGAACCTCTACCCATTTTATTAGTAATTCCGAAGGCATTTTTTCCTCAGAATGGGCTATATAACTACATATTTCTATCCATAACCGCGGAGATAAACTGTTATAGTTCTTAAATATGAGATGGAAAATATCCTCATTATTACTTTCGATAAAATTACTTACTAACCATTTTATAAGTAAATTATTTCTCTCATTATCAGGCTGTGTTCTTGAAAACACAAATTCCAAGAGATTTTCACTTTCTAACCATTCAACCCATTCATAATGCCTAGCATTTTGTACAAAGAAGCGAGTTCCATGTACTGTTTTTAATGAGTTTTTTATAATAGAAAGTTTACTTTTTTCAACAGGGGGCTTATTCTCTGTAATTTCTTGAATTACTGATTCTTCCGTATTAATATCCCAAGATGTTTGCTTAGCCCATTTTTCTATAAGTTCGTGCAATTTACGATGGTCTCCATCGAGGTTTGGATATTCACAAACCTTAATACCTAAATGATCCCACTTTTCTTTATCATCATTATCATCATTTTTTGAGATAAGCGCATATCTATTTGTGTTTGGAGGCAGCCCCATCCCTAAATATTTTAAGATTGGATCGTCGTGGCTGTAACCTATAAATAATACAGTGTTATTTATAAACAAATCTATTAAAAACTGCCTTGCCCATCCTTCAGTGAGGTAAGCCCTACCAAAGTCACTATCAGTAAATATCAATTCTTTAGAATTTTGGTTAATATTACCGTGTAGATGTACAATCCCATTAAAATTTTTACCTAAAGGTAGCGCTGGTGCTTTATAAACTTCTTCTTCTAATCCTTCATGCCTTAACGATTTTCTAAAATGATCATCAAAATTCGTTGTAACAATTCTAACTCCTGAATGTTTAAATAAATTTACTATATTTTTGTGTATTTGATTTGGTTGAGAATCATCTTTGTCAATTAAACGTTTAACAACGTCATGAATGTTACTTCCTTTTCTTTCAATTTTCCCTAAGTAATAATCTATTGGTGTACTTCTTGAAGGTAGATCTTCGACTAAGTGAGTTCCAACCTGTTCTGCTAAATTAAAAAAATTAGGAAGATTGGAACTCCCTCCCATTGATACTCCTGCACCGGCAAATATAACAAGGTTACCGTTGTATTGAGCTTCTAATATGGAATCATCGAGTTTGACATCTTCAGTTACCCACATTGCGACCGCTCCCCTGCTTTAGTTTCATTTTTAGAAAAATGTTCGGTCATTGTATTGAGCATTCGATTTATGAAGTAAATGGTAAGCAGGATTATCTAGCAAAATAAATGTTCATTGAATGAACCTTCTCTCCGCTTAATAGCTCCCAAATAACTTTATACTGTTCAATTTGCTTTTGATAAAAACGCTCAAGCTTCTCTTTGTCTTCTTGGTATACATACAAATCTGTTTTATAGTCTACAATTTTCCATCCTTCTTCGGTTAAATACACTAAATCAATAAAGCCTTTCACTCTTTTTGCTTTTTTCTCTTCTCCAAACAAAGCAGTATAGCCTTCCTCTTCAGGGCTTAAATCAAAATAGAATGGCCATTCTGTGTAGACAGCTTGAGCATTTTTTACTTCCTGGTAGACATCGGAGGCTTTAAAACTATCTATGATCGAAAATGCCTTTTGAATTTGCTCCTCATCGAACTCGTACTGAAAAGCGAGATTCCGGATAAATCGATCTATAGCTTTTCCCTGCACTACCTTCTCTAAGACGCTGTGAATAAACGTACCCCACTCTGTGCCTCCGCCTTCTTCTCTTGCGATTGTTGGTATTGGCTGATCTTTATCACCTGTAGGAGACCACTCTTCTATTACCGAATGCTTAATTGCTTCATTTAGTTCACTTTCATAATTTCTGCTGATCTCAACAAGGTTTTTATCTACAAGGAGCGGTTCATCTATCTCCTTAGCAACAACCTCTTGATTTTCAAGCGCTGCGATTTCCATCTCCTCTAACAATGGCTGCCAATAATTATTAGTATTCTTGCCTGAGGATGAAATGACTACCATATTTTCTGCTCTTGTAGCTGCTACATACAAAAGACGTATCGCTTCTGCCTCTTGAAACTCGCCTTCTCCTGCTTTTGCATTTTCCCATTGGGGTGGCTGGGCAATAGGACGCTTCTGAAAACCATTAGTTTTTTGAAAAAGAATATAACCCTTAGTTAACTCGTTTTCTCTCTCGATATGAACATCGATTCTGTTTTTAGCATCCGATTTTCCTTTAGGATTAGCTAGAAACACTATAGGAGCTTCCAGTCCTTTAGCTTTATGCACATTCATTACGCGAACGGCATTTTCATGCATGTTTTGCTCTAAGGTTTTTTGTTTTTTTTCTATCCATACACGGTACCAGGAGGCTCCATCCGCCAGTGTGGAAAATGACTTCTGCATTAGTGTTTCTATCAGTAGATCATATCCCTGCAGCGATTCTTTTCCCCTTCCATTTAAGGCAAGATGTCTGACCAAATCTATGTCATTAATAATTGCTACCATTACTTCTGCAGCAGAATAACTTCGAGTATTCCGCTGATAATGACGTAGCTTCTCTAAAGCAGTATTTATCGTAGTATCTTCACCAAACGGAGACCCGCTATACGTTCGAAAACCTCCTCCAGCATGCTTCCACTCATAAAACTCGGCATCCGAAGCTGCAAAAAATACGCTTTTGAGCGCAGCCACTACAGCTAATTCGTTACTGCCATCCGCTACGGCTTCAAAAATAGAAGCAAGATCGTCAAATTCGGGGATTTCTTGATACGCTATTTCCCCACTCACGTTCACGGGTATATCATACTGTTCCAGAATACGTGCGTATTTAGTCAATGATTTATTGTTTCGTTGCAGCACCAACATATCTTCTGGCTCGTGTCCTTCACTAAGCATTTTTTGTATATGGGCGGCTATTTGTTCAGCGTCTCTATTTTCAACTACTTCGTTTTTTTGATCAGTAGCTACCTCATTTTTAAAAAAGCCTTCCCACTGATTTTCAGCATCACTTTTATCTGGAATTAACGGCTGGTATTCGGCCTGATATTTATGAGCTTCCACTGGTAGTTGGGATTTTAGCCAGCTGTTAAATGGATTAGTTACGGCTGGAATCGTTCGGAAATTTGTCGTTAGGGCCAATATTTTTCCACCAGTATTTTCAAGATGCTGTTTAACAGCTAAATACATATCAATATCTGCACGACGAAAACGATAAATAGATTGCTTCGGGTCCCCAACGATAAATAGCGAACCTTCCTTCGGCGCACATCTTTGCCACTCTTTACACGTTGGATCCTCCGCAGTCAGCAAAAACATGATTTCCGCCTGAATTGGATCCGTATCCTGGAATTCATCTACAAGCAGATAACGATACTTTTCCTGCAAGTCCTCACGCACATGAGTATGTGACTGGAGCAGCTTTTTAGCTTTTAACAAGAGGTCTTGATAGTTCAAGCAGCCTTTTTCATATTTAATCTGCTCATACTCTTTTAATCCCTCTTCCAAAAAAGCTAGAATATGTGAATGGTTATACTCGTACCTTTGTGTAAGCAGCGGATCAATTTCTTGATCAATGATGGCATCAAATTTTGATTTGAACGCTTTAGCTTCTTCGTTTGAGATCCAGTTTTTTTGTGTGACTTTGGTCGATTTCATAAAATATTCTAATGCAGATATTTTATCTGAATCGCTCTCTACGAATTTGCATTCTCGCAAAAACTCTACAATTATTTTTTCCAGGTCATCTGGCTTTCTTGCATCAAGAGTTATTTTACTTTGCGCTTCTGTACACAAATTAACCATCTGCTGCCAAAGTTCAGCGTCTATATCAGGTTTTGTCGTTTGCTCTTGAACCCACTGCACTTCAGGATAACGACTCAATAGTTTTAGATTTTGAAAAAGGTCACTCATTGAAACACCAATATCCTGAAGAATCTTATACTGCTCTGAAGACACTGCTTGCTGCTCTTCAATGTGGGAGACCCATGCTTCATATAAAAGCTCTTCATCTTCATCCTCTTCAATTTCTCGAAAAGCGATATCTACCCCGGCTTCAATGGGACGTTCTCGCAATAAACGAGCACAAAAGGCATGCACCGTGCCAATAAAACACTCATCAATTTTAAACAGCGCTTGCTGACATCTGTCTATTTGTTCTGGATCCGCTCCTGCCTCTTTCACTTTTTCCTCTAACGTTTGTCGAAAGCGAAACCGCAATTCATCAGCTGCTTTTTTCGTGAACGTGATGGCAGTTATTTGTGCTACTTCTGCTTTTCCATTCATAATCAGAGCCGCCATTCGACCAACCATGCTTGTTGTTTTTCCCGATCCTGCTCCCGCTTCTACCAACATGTTCATGTCCAGGTCTTCGGTGATTCGCTCCCGTGCTTTTTGATCGGCTATTGTATTACTCAACCTCTCTCGCCTCCCTGTACGCCCGAACTCCTGCGGCATTATCATCCTGACTTTTTTTCTTTAAGATATTTGCATCATAATGATCGCGTTTGCAGATAGTCGCATAATCACAAAAGTTACAGTCCTTAGGATCATCTGTCATCACGAAGTCTCCGTGCTTTACAATATTAAGCATCTGGTTGAGCACATTTTCGCCTTGTTCTTCATAGGTGCTGGTCACTTCATGTATTGCTGTTTCTCCGTACCCTCGATCAGTTGGGAAATAGTAGCCGCTCTCTACCACTATTTCTTCTGAGTCTATTAAGTTCTCCAAGGCCTTTGCATACAAATAATGCTGCAGCATGCGGCCACCTTTATACGGTTCTGATATAGAATATCGCCTTGGTTTCCCTGACTTGTAGTCTATTACGCGCAATCTCTGTTCGGACGCTTTTTCGATGCGATCGATTTTTCCTCTTAATTGAAAAGCCGTTCCGTCCAAAAGAGGAATCTTCGCAAAATTATCTTCATTTATTCCGAAGCTGTATTCCACCGCCTCCACTCTAGTACTTACATTCTCCTGCTCATTTTGATAGAAGATGTAACAGGCACGTAGTATGGTTTGCTTAGTGCGTTCAAAAACATGCTCACTTGGCGGTGGATTTTCGATTTTCCATTCTTCGACTCTTTCTTCTGCCAACTGTGAAAACTCTTCCCAGGATAAGTTAGACTGCTTCTTAAACGATTTATTTACAAAGGTCTCGTACAATTCGTGCAGAAGTGTCCCTCGTTCCGCTTCGTCCAGCCAAACGGATGGATCAAAATCCCGTACTTCTTTTTTATTCACCTTTAACACACTGTTTAAGAAATATGCGTAAGAGCACTTGCCGAGCAGTTCTAGTTTTCCAGCACTCATGGCAAGCTCATTATTTGCCCTTGGATCATACGCATCTTCTTGAAGTGGTACGTTCCCGTCATGCTCTGTTAGTATTTCTCGCTCTCGGGCCTGACGTTGTTCTTGTTTAGCTGTTTCTGACGGATATAATTCATGGGCATCTTCACCAATTTGAACATGTTGCTGATCTTTGAGTGCCTTTCTCCATAGGTTTTCTTCTACAGTGGTATTTTCCGATGTTTGTTCCAAAACTGGCAGATTGTTTTCCATCTCTTTTAGTGAAGCGTTTTTTAATTGATATACGTTTCGGAAAGCTTGGAGAAAAAAGCTAGATGGAAAGACAGAGCGATTTGCTATCGTATCAAAGGTCGTATAACTCATACCTACATTTTTTCCCTGCTGCTGTAGAAGAAGCTGCGTAATCCAAAAGGTTTTTTCAGTCATTTTTTCTTTTGAAGTAGGCAGGCTATCACCCAAGGCTTCCCGTTCTTTGTCTAACAGCAGTGGATCTTCTTTTACCTGGCCCGGCACAGATGATTGATCCATCCCAAAGAAATGCACGTTGTTTCTTTGCACGAACAGCCCTTTGGAAAAAGGGGCTAAATGCAGGTAGCCGGCCTTAGGTCCTGAAGCTAATACTTTTAGAGAAACCAACGACTCCACGAGTTCGTTTAACAATTTCTTTGAAGTGGCTACTTCTTTGTTAAATTCACTCGTTTGCTGCAAATATTCGATGATCTTCTGTTTAGAAACTTCATCGAATGCGCTATATGCTTTACTGTTTTTATTGATTAATTGAATAATGCTTTGGATAAACTCTTGTTGTCCTATTTCTATACCTTCTTCAGGTATATACTTAAAAAAAGATCGAATAAAACGCTTTGCCTTTCTGGCTTGTTTGATTTCTCTCTCGTCTTCTAAACTATTTATAAAATCATTTAATTTTTTCTCATACTGTTGCTTTCCCCAACGGATGTCAGCTTTTTCTAATAAAGCAGCAATTTTGTTTGGGTGTTTAATGTCGATGATTCCCTCACGCAACATTGAACATACCTCACTGGCGCTATATTGACTGTTGAGCCAATGGCTGATTCCCTGGATCAACTGTCCAGACGTACTTTTTATTGCAGAAAATCCATTGGCGCTTGTATAGGGGACATTTTTGGCATCTAAGAATTGGGCCAAGTGGTTTTCATAAGCTTCGTTCTCAGGAAAGAGCCATAACGTTTGTTCAGCAGTAGTAGTATTTTGATGGATTTGCTGAAAGGCTTCTTTTATTTCTACTTCCTTCGTCACGCTTCGGTACAACTGCATATTCATAGCAGGAGAACTATCTCCCCAAAAGTCTTTCCATTCGTTATTATTGTTCCATTCTGCATGTTCGTTTAATAATTTTGGGCGGTCTACAGCAGCGGCTTCATATAAAGGTAATTCTTTTACGCCCTCCACTTTTAGGTGTTTTATAAAACAGGTTTCTAGAAAACTACATGTTTTAGTCGGCGAGATGTAGTATGTATGGTTATTATCTAATCCATTCTTTTCTATAGCTTCGATGGCTTCTGAATACACTCTCGCTTCTTCAAACCAGTGGTTTTTTGCTAACTTTTTTTCATAATCCTCAAGAAGTATACGAAGATCCTCAGCCTTTTCATCCGAAACAAAATCCTCACTTGGAAAATTTGCACTGTTCCACCCGTCTAGCCGTAATTCACTAACTACTTGGTGCATTGCTTTGACGAACCCATTAGAAATGTTAATATTTTTAAAATACTGAAATCTATTATTAGAATTTGTATCCATTATAAGAGACTCAATCAAAGCACCAGTATTTGCTGAGTTAAGTAAAGAAAAAGGATCATGTTTTGTTTCCAGCAGAATCTCATAAGCGATATCTAAGGTTGTTTTTACCTCAATTGAACTTCCAATTCGAGAATTTTCTTTTAAGTACGCCAGAATTGCCTCTGCTTCTAAATATATTGAAACAATTAATACCGAACTAGTTGAATATAAAGACATAAAAAAGACCGCCTTCCTCTAAATGGGAATTGTTAAGGTCTACTTTACTGCATTTGAGTAAGTTTGTATTAGTTTAATTAAAATAAATGTATAATTTATCAAAATTCAAATTCTACAGAGGTTTCCGGTTATACAAAACTATCGGCGATTCCGTTGTTTGTTTTTCGCCTTTTATAAATATAAACTATTTCAAGTGTTTGTTACATAATTTAATCAAGCTTATTGAGCATAGATTTCACAAGTGTTGAAAGAAAATCATAAAATTTTAGGCCGGTTTCCTTCTTCCGTTACGAAGAACTCCCGCACACCATATAGACCACCTACAAATTTCTCGGAGAAAGGTGGAAAATCCAAGTGCCGTGCTGCTTGGTTGTTTGGGTCCAGTAGTAGGCTGGAAGGCGAAGCAATTCTTTGATAAAATGGGTAACCAAGTGGCTTCTTCCTTTCTCGGTGTTCAAGTCCAATACCAAGATAAAGGAAGAGCCGCTTTTTTCATAGACATAGTTTGTCAAGCCCGATTTGCGTTGAAGAACCATAAAGTAGCTTATTCATCGAGTATTTGGAAATCAATAACAAACATGAAAATCACGTAACGATAAACATCTTTAAGCTTTGTACGATTTCATCCAATTGTTCAACCGATACACAGCTTTGAAAGCAACACATACATTAGAATATCTTATACATGAAATTTACAGCCGAAATTAACGAGTATTCAAGAAGTTTGATACTGAGTATATACGACGTGAATATTTTCGCTAATTCCGACTAGTCAGCAAGGTTTTTCAGTAGTACTTCTTTTGAGACTTTTGAATGTCGTAAACGATATAGAAGGCTGTTTTGACCACGATAATTCTTTCGAAAAACAATAGAAGTATTGCATTCAGATAAATACAAGCATAGTATTTCGCGAGAAATCGATGTTGCAAGACTTATCCCTGACTTGCTTCCTATTGGAAATCGTCAGTGAGATGTTGTGAAGATACCTCACCTTTGTTTTAGACTTCGCCGTTTTTCAAAGTTCTCACGTTTTTTTATATGTATGATTACAAACATTTTTAAAGCTTAATTAATACGTTTGTAGTGAACTACCATTCTTTAGTGAAAGTAGCCATTTCGATATTGAGGAATTACAAGTGATAGTTACCTCCAAATCTGCTTTTTAAAGATATTCAAGTCTGCCGTTGCGGCAGTTTACGGAATCTATATTAGTATCAATTTATTTTTCCCAGTTCAAAAAGGAAATCTACTCAATTTTAAATAGTTGGTTAATAATTAATCCAGGTAAGATTAAGAGGTCTCGTTACGTCTTTATATTTGCTAGAGCATTAGCAATATCTGTAGTAAAATCATTCATAGAAAAGTCCTTTTTTCTATGAAGGTAATTAACTATCTTCAATCTAATAGAAAGGGCTAATAGAAAGAGGTTTCTTTTTTAATGTAATAGTCCACAAGAAATATTTAGTACCTCATATGTGTCTCAATAATTTGATTTTTGAACAAAGAAAGAGTGATGATAATGGCACTTAGTCAACAATTAGACTTATTTAAAAATGCTACTCCTAATGATATATTACCGACTAACCAGACTACTAAGAATTCACCAGTGCATCGGTGGTTTAATTTTGTGGCAGGCTTTTCCCCCGAGTTTGTCGAAATGTGTATAACAGATTCTAATCTAAGTAAAAATTCTACCCTTTTGGACCCCTTTGGGGGATGTGGCACTTCACTAGTTGAATCTAACTTTCATGGTATCAATTCCGTTGGTTTTGAAGCCCACCTCTTTCTAGCAAAGATAAGTGATGCAAAAATTTCAATTGAAATTAAATTAGAAGTGATTAATGAAATATATAATGAAATGAAAGAAATTGACGATAGTAAATATGTGTTAGACAACGATTATAGTAATTCTGCAAAAATTTATCTTCTAAAACTTATACCAGAATATTCTTTAAATAAACTAGCACTAGCAAGAAAATTAGTAGATTCATATACAGGTAATAAGCACAAGATAGCTCACCTTGTTCTATCTAAAATGTTGGATTTATGCTCTCATTCAAAAACGGATGGTATATATAAAGCTCCTACTTCTAAAAAGAATGCACTAGAATATTATGATTCACTTAACAGCATCTATAACTTAATATATGATGACCTAAACTTTATTAAAGAAAAAACCCCGAAAAACAAAGCGAAAATTATAAAAAATTCTTCTGAAGACATGTCTTTTCTAAGAGATAACAGTTGTGATCTATTAGTAACTTCTCCGCCCTATATTAATAATTTTGATTTTGGTGAAATGACTAGAATGTATTTATATTTTTGGCTGTACGCATCTAGTTGGGGGGAAATTACCGACAAAGTAAGAACTAAATTAGTTACTAATACTACAACTGCTCTTAAAGGGCATAAAGAGAAGATCCCTGTCTATAGATCAACAACGCCTATCTCAGTTCATAAACAACTTGATTTACTAGAAAGAATACTAAAAGAGAAAGCTAAAACTAAACCTAGTAAAAAACCATATCATAACTTGATTTATCCTTACTTTTCTCAAATGAGTAAAATATTTAATGAGTCTCACAGAGTTTTAAAAAATAACTCAAAGATAAATATAATTATTTCAGATGCTGCTTTATACGGTATTCACATTAAAGCTCATGATATTCTTGCAAGTATATTGGCGGAAATTGGATATGACAATATTGAAGTGATAAAGCTTCGTGATAGGGGAGCAAGGTGGATACTAGAAAAACGTGAAGGGGCTAAAGAAGGGTTAGGGGAATATTTAATTCAAGCAAAAGTTAAGAAATGAGGAACTATATGAACAGTAAATTAGAAAAAACCATATATAACATCGGAAAAAAAAAGATAAAAGAAATAACTAAAATTTATTTAGAATTAGTAAAAGATACATCTAACTTTCACTATGTGGAACTTAAAAACCTTGATAATGTCGATAAAATTTCAATAATGATAGGAGGCATTAGAAGTTTAAAAAACCCTCTTACAGCAACTCCTGAAGAAGTTTTACGAGAATATGAGCAAAAAATTGCCTTGAAGTTTGATATAGAAAATAGTATAACTGTCGGTGTTTATAGAAAATTAGAAGACACATTAAATAATTACTACAACGAGGTAGAAATCCATACTAACAACTTTACAGAATTTGATGCTGAATTTATTTACGAGAATCCTTATTACTTACCCCTATATCAACATATCGGTGGTATTCTAAGTAAATCAAAATTAAAAAATCAAGTAGGAACTGTTAGTGATACTAATATATCTAAACCCGCTTCTATGCGTTTAGCTGATTATTTAAATGAAGTAGTAGATTCATCAAGTATTGAAAGAACTACTATCTTAGGTAAATTAGGAAGTACTTTAGAAGGTATTGTTAGAGATTTAGTTGGTAGAATTATGTTAGAAACAATAGTTGCAAATGCTTTAGAAGAAGAGGGAGTGAATTTTCAAAGGGAAGAAGAATACAATAACATAGAGGGAGTAGTCTATAATTTCAGAGCAGACTTTGTCTTACCGAATTCAACTTCACCTAAAGTATTTATTGAAGTTAGAAAGTCATCTAGTAGACATGCTTCTTTATATGCTAAAGATAAAATGTTTTCAGCTATAAATTGGAAAGGCAAAAACAAAGATATGCTTGCCGTTATTGTTGTTGATGGAGAATGGACTAATGCTACTCTAGATGTTATGACTAATGTTTTTGATTATGTAATCCCTATTAATCAAGCTCCAAAATTAGCACAAATAATCTCCGCCTATTTAAATGGTGATAAATCTAAACTGAAATGGATAATTGATTTTAACATAAGAGCAAATTCATAAATATACAAAAAGTATTGTCCTCTAGACTTTCTTGTACAACACTTTTACTAATAATCAATAAAAATTGTTCTTCAATCTATAATTTTTATACACTTTAAATCTAGATTTAAAAACTTCATTTCCAACTATATAAATTTTATTACATGGCTGCGCGAAAATTTATAAGTTTTATATACGTGCCTTTGGGAGCTGCCAAACGCTTGTAAAAAAACACTTTTGTTTATGATTGGTTTCTAAATACGTATTCTTTCTAAAAGACTTGTCCCTAAACTATCAAATGAAGAACCTCGAAGGGTAACTAAAATCTTTATCGAATCTAGCGATTAGTCAGCACTTCCCTTTCTAGAACTTCTTCTCTCCAAAGCCAAAATCACCTTAAAGTGGTTTTAGATTGTAGACAAAGGCCTCCGAAAATAAAAATCGGAGGCCTTTGCTTATAGTCAAATGTATTTTTTATATTAATATTTTAAATTTAATTTTGAATTTATTTTCAAAATTATAAGTTTTCTTTTATTGAAAAAACTTTTTCGGAACAACTATTAAGACATTCTCTTCTATAGGATCCAAAGTTTTCATATGACTTATTTTGTTTCTTATTTTTACTAATTTACATAACTTCTTTTTTATGTCATCTTCAAAAAGATTTTTATTTAATTTAAATGATAATTGAATACAATTTTCACTACGATAAATTCTAGTAAGTATAGTTTTCCGCTTTATCAAATACGTTGTACTTGTATGTCTAGGGTTTTTGGGTTAAGTTAGGTATATAAAAATGCCTGGAGGAACGAAGAATGCCAAATAAAGACGATAAACAGATACATATCAAACTCGACGAACAGTTACATTCCAAATTAAAACAGACCTCTCAAAAAAACGGTCTGTCCATACAGGATTTCGTGAAAAAGACCCTGAACGATGAACTGACCTATCAGATGAAACTGCCCTTGGAGGAATCCAAGTTCACCTTCATTGATCTATTTGCCGGCATCGGGGGTATGCGTCTGGCTTTTGAAGCTGCTGGCGGCAAATGTTTGTTTTCTTCCGAAATCGATAAGTTCTGCAAAAAAACGTATTTTGAAAATTTCGGAGAGATCCCGGAAGGAGATATCACGCAGATCCCGGTGGACGATATTCCCGACCATGATATGCTCGTTGGCGGTTTCCCCTGCCAGCCCTTCTCCATCGCCGGGGTTTCCAAAAAACGAAGTCTGGGCAAAGAAGATGGCTTTCTGGATCAAACGCAGGGAACCTTATTTTTTGATATTGCCCGGATCATCAAGCACAAACGCCCAAAGGCCTTCTTACTGGAAAACGTGAAAAATCTACGCAGCCATGATAAAGGAAAAACCTTCCGGGTGATATGCGACACCCTTCAGGAAATGGGCTACTCCGTTTCCTCCCGGATCATGGATGGCCAGCATTTTGTCCCACAGCACCGGGAGCGGATATTTATCGCCGGCGTGCATGAA
The DNA here is from genome assembly GCF_900106595.1 of Marinococcus luteus. Lineage (GTDB taxonomy): Bacteria > Bacillota > Bacilli > Bacillales > Marinococcaceae > Marinococcus > Marinococcus luteus. The sequence goes on along the minus strand of NZ_FNNC01000001.1, from coordinate 274,473 downwards.
TCATTGAACGTCAATAATCCGCTGGATGAACTGGAATTACCAGAACCCAGTGCAAAAGTAAAAGATATTCTAGAGAAAAATGTAAATCCAAAATATACACTCTCGGATAAACTATGGGATTATCTGCAGGCGTATTCTGCCAAACACAAAGCAAAAGGCAACGGTTTTGGTTTTGGAAAAGTAGACTTGAACGGAGTCACCAGAACATTAAGTGCGCGTTATCATAAAGATGGGTCGGAAATTCTTATTCCTCAGCGGAATAAAAACCCCCGGCGGCTAACGCCACGGGAATGCGCAAGACTGCAGGGCTTTCCGGACACGTTTTCCATCCCAGTATCTGACACCCAGGCCTATCGACAATTTGGCAATTCGGTTACTGTTCCCCTTGTGAGTGCCGTAGCTCAGGAGTTTATAACCAAACTTGAACAGGTAGAACAGGACAATTCCAGCGTTCACTTACAACATGGATAAGATAAAAGCGCCAAAAAGGAAAGATATCTATATAAGTGATAGAACATCTAGCGACGGAATATTCCCTGCCGTTGTGAAAGAAACGGCCCCCTTACCGACCATTATTTTGAAAGAAGGATGACAGATGCAACCGACCGAATGGAATGCTCCTTCCGAACCCCAATTGACCTCGTTTCGATCGCTGTTAATTGAATGGGGAGAGAAGCACTTTGCCCCCTTTCCCTGGAGGTATACAGCTAACGCCTGGCACGCCCTGGTAGCTGAAATGATGCTTCAGCGCACAAATGCCAATCAGGTCGAACAAGCATATAATGATTTCGTTCAAAAATATCCCTCTCCCGGTGACTACCTTCAGGATGAACAGGCCAGGGTATTTCATACCCTCGGTCTCACCTGGAGGGAAAATGTGCTGAGAGACCTAGCCGCCCAGCTTATGGAAAAAGGCATACCGGAAGAAAGAAAAGAACTATTGCAGTTACGGGGTGTTGGAGCCTACATTGCAGCAGCGTATCGCTCTCTGCATCTGGGTTATCGGGATGTCATTATTGATAGTAATGTTGTTCGTCTGTATGGAAGGGTATTTGGTTTTGCTACCGATGCCGAAACCCGGAGAAAAAAATGGTTTATTGATCTGGCCGACCACCTTACACCCAATACGGACTATCAGACGTTTAATTATGCCCTGTTGGACTTCACCAGAGCCATTTGTACCCCCAGGCCCAATTGCACCAGCTGTCCCTTAACTACTATCTGTATCTATTACCAGGAGCAAAAACATGACACGTGATACTTCGCTGGAATATATTCACCAATCGTTGATTGAACTGGTACGAGAAACGAGTAGCCGTAAAGATTTCTATGCTGACAAAGCCGAGATTGCCCGAGCATTTTTCCTCAAAGACCAGGAAAAAATTCATGTCCAGTTCTATGAAAATCATCAAGTAACTTCGATAAAATATGATGATCTAGACGAAGCCGCGATAGCGATCTTTATTCAAATACAAAACACAACTTAAACCTACCCACGAAAAGGTATTGAACAAATCATACGATGACGGGGAGCACGATTATTGATGGAGCATAATTTGGAAAACCTGGTTAACGCCATTGAAGCGGCTAGAAAAAGCGGTCGCTTTTTTTGCAAATTTTTATCGCCCAATGATACTGGTAGCAATGGTTCTCATCAGGACGGAATCTATCTCAGTATGGATGCATGGAATATTTTTTTCAACGAACGTCCTGTCCTTGAAACGGGGATAGAAGAGCGCCTTGTTAAAATTGACCTACATAATGGGAAATCATTTGATAGTAGGGTCGTATATTATACATCGAAGAAAGAATTTCGTATTACTCGCTTTTGGTCCAACGGTACTTTTCAGCGCGAAGAACGTGATGATCTAGTTGGAGCTCTTATTGTTTTTATTCCTTTATCAAAAAGAAACAACGAAGATTATAAAGTATATATTTTTAATACTGAAGAAGAAATCGAGGAATTTACTCAGACTTTTTCACTGTCATTCACGCGGAATTATTCGGTTTATCAAGAGTATGGTTACATTACGGAAACACAAACATTTGAAGATAAAGTGTTGGAGTTGGTAGCGGGTTATGATGCCTTCCCGGACACATCTATTATGGCTCATATTTCCAGAAAAGCTTTTATGGAATATTATAATAAAACCTCGATTGATTACGATAAAGATTTAATTAATTGGATCGACACAGAATATACCGTATTTAGGCTGATCGAGCGAGAAGTTTATAAAGATAAACTTATTGAACCTTTTTATGACCTACAGTCATTGTTAGACTTTGCGAATAGTGCGCTGAATAGAAGAAAAAGCCGCGCAGGTAGGAGTCTAGAACATCATGTAAATCATATTTTCACTCAACAAAATATTCCATTTGCTAATCCCGGACAAACGGAAGGAAGAAAAAAACCTGATTTTCTCCTCCCTTCCACCGAAGCATATCAAAATTTAGCATTCCCACCAGAAAATTTGATTCTTTTAGGGGCCAAAACAACATGTAAAGACCGATGGAGACAGGTGTTGAGTGAAGGAGAACGTGTACCACAGAAACATTTACTTACTTTGCAGCAAGGAATATCTGAAAATCAATTAGAAGAAATGGAAAATGCTCACTTACAGCTGGTAGTCCCAAAACCCTACCATAATCAATACCCCAGGGCCTACAGACAGAAATTGTGGTCTATACATGACTTTTTAAAGTACGTGAACGAAAAATATTAATTACCTTTTTACATAATAAAATCAATATGAAAATCTTCGAATTTGAATTTAGCTTAAACAAGTTATATTTTTAAAACGATGACTCAATAGATGCGTATATTGATTTTCTAATACTAACAAGCTTTTTGTAGGTTTATTTGCCAATTGAAAAAATTTAATAGCCTATAAAAGATTACTTTGAGAGTGAGAATGCCTCTCTCCAATAGTGCTTGCTATTTAGATTTATCAAAAAGTATGGATTTAATGTTTTCACTTATTGTATTTTTTTATATTCTTTTCCTTTTAAATTAATATCAAAAGAAACTTTCCCAATAGAGGGATCATTGAAGCTTTGTAAAAAATTTAATAATTCCTTTCCTGGGAACTTGTCATCTACAATATATTTTCTAATTTCTAAAGTTTTGTATTTATGATTGCGCGAGGAAGAACCTTCAGTTATACCAACTTCGTTTAATTCTTTATTTAAAAAGGTCCTATCCCACCCTAGATTCGTTAAGTCTTCTACAAGATCTTCCACTGATTGCCCACTGTTTGATTTCTCATATCTGCATAATATAAGGTTATCTAAATCTTTTAATTGGAATTGGCTGTTTATTGTTACTTCTTCTTTATATTTTACCGAAGTAGATTTAATTTCGTATGTTTCTTTTTCCGTTTCAACATCATGAGTGGCATAATCACTTGGCTTCCATTTCACTTTTTCACCTTTTAAATGAAGATATTTAACTACTAGCATTTCCGCTATTATACTATAGGTTTTTTTGTTTCTTACTGTATTTCCTAAAAGCTCTTTCCATCTCTCCCACCAATCTAAAGGATCCTTTAACAATGTAGATCTTTTAGTATTATTTGAACCTTGGTCAGCAAAATTAGCACAAATCAATGAAAACTCGTTTCGTAAATGATATTTATTAGAAGCCAATATCAAATACTTTTTCTCCTCGTCCCCAAAATTTATTTGATTTGAATAAAACTGTACATTAGCGAAACTTTCGTTTATTTTTTTTCCGAAATACGGTATGGCTACTCCATATAATTCATTTTCGAATATAAAAACCACACAATTGTATTCTTCAATAAATGAAGCTCGACCTTTTTGCAAATTGGCAAAACTTCGCTCAATCTCTTGTCTCAAATCCATGAATTATTTCCTCATTTCTGAAACCTTACTATCAATTTCTGTTTGAAATTCAAAGTCGCAAATACTTGAAGCTAAAGCTTTGGCAAGTAAAGGAGGTACAGCATTTCCTATTTGTTTGTATGCTTCACTCATCCCACATTGAAATATAAAATCATCCGGAAAAGATTGGAGTCTTGCTGCTTCTCTGACTGAAATTCCTCTTGACTCCCACGGATGAATATGACTGTATGTATCAGTTGATAAATGAGCAGTAAGCGTGTGCGACGTTAAGTCCGGGTGTAATTTCGTCCATTTTCCAAAGAATTTATCACGACTGTATGGAGGTACAAATTTCTTTTTTTCTTCCTCATATAATTTGTAATGCTTTGAGGGATTGATTTCATAACGCTCACAGTGTTTTTCAAAAATATCTTCAGCTATTTCATGAGCTTTTAAATAATTGTCACCAGGCTCCATGCGTTCAAATATAGGGAAATCTCTTAGTGTTTTTCGATAACCATGGCCGGTAACTACCGAATCTGACACCGATTTTTTTCTTCTCATTAATCTTTGAAAACTGTTTTCTGGCTCCGATATGTACGGAAGATTTACATTCAACGGATAATAACGATAATTCGATTTTGAACTTTTATGCAATGAAGGCAAATCTGATAAAGCTTCTCTAGTACTCACCCACTCATTAATTGGCTTACGCGGCTCTTTGGGTTCTAAGAAGAATGGAAGGTTTTTGAATTTATTTATTCTTTTTTTTCCTTGAGTTATTTTGTTGTTTATTGCTTTATGTGTAGGAGCAGGCAAAATATTAACTCCAACCTCTTTATTTTTCGATGCAACCATAAAAACTCTCTCTCTTGTCTGAGGAACTCCAAAATCTGCAGCGTTTAAGATTGTCCATCCTGCTGAATAACTATTACTTTTGAGTATTTCGCAGGCAATTTCAGGTATGTTTTTCCCCCCATAATTTGTTGCTTCTAATACATTCTCCATAACTACCCAATCAGCATTTAACTCGATTGCAAAGTTAATAAAGTCTTGATAAAGCATGCCTCTGCCATCTTTAGTATGTATTCGATCCTCTCCCAGCGAACGTAATTTAGCTATCCCCGCTCTAGAATATGCCTGGCAAGGAGGTCCTCCTATTACCATAAGAGGCCTACTATAATCTATAGTTTGCTTTATTTCTTTAATATTTACATTCCGTATATCTTTGCAAAAATGTTCCCTATCTACTCCTTCTTTCCAATGAAGATTATAAGAAGCGGTAATTGCCGCTTCTGTATCCAGTTCTATTCCACTGACTATTTCACATCCTGCTTCTTTAAAACCATAAGAAAGGCCACCACATCCAGAAAATAAATCTACGACTTGAATACTTTTATAACTTAAAGAACTTAAATAATTCTCTAACATAAGCTACTTCCCCTCCTGGATGCAAGCCCGGTTCCATTGTTTCGACTTTTGCTGTATTTAATCTCATTACTTTTCTGAAAATAAAAGGGTCTCTAGATTTAAATTTTTTAACATTTGAACCATAATATTTCATCAATTCTCTAGCGAATTCTGGTCTGTAGCCTTCTGGACCTGCTCTTTCAACTAATTGTGCGATATCATCTGTGTTATTGCCTTTTAAAATTTTTCTAGTTTCTTCCTCAGTTCCCTGCCAGGATAAATGTACATACCACCACATTACTTTCAAGGATAGTCTACTAGAATTCTTCCAATATCTACTTTCATTAAATCCAAAACGGTAGTAAATAACATCTGGAATAATATAAATAGACATGTATCTCCAAATATCATTATCGCCTGCTTCTCTTTGAGTAAAACTTTTATAAGAGTTAAGAATTTTATATAAACTTAAACCAAACTCTAAATCAAATTGATATCTGAATTTATTATTTAATTCTTCCTTTTCTATATTAAGCTCAGATAATATTAAATTGAAGCTTGATAATAGTTTATTTCTAAGTTTTTCTTCCTCTTCACTGGCTGGTTCTCCTTTTGGTGCGCTATTTTTCCATTGATTAAAAATTAATTCAGCATCTTGCTTATTCAATTTATTCCATTTCAAAACTTATCACCTTCACTGTTCTATGCTTGTTTCAAGGTATTCGCGAATAGTTTTACTTAACAATCTTGGAGAAGTGAAGTTCCAATTAAACATATTTAAAAAATAGTACACCGCCTCACCAATACTTCCAGTAGAATTATTTTCATTTTTTTTAATATTTTCCCAGTAATCAGAATGTTGGACCTCTTGTATGATTATTTGAAGAGCAGAAGCTATAATTTCTAAAAGCAGAGGAGAATCTAACATGTTTTCTGCCTTTGCATAGACAAGCGAGAAATTTTGATGAGCCTTATTTATACAAATTTTTATATTCTCCTCATCAAATAAATCTTCTTGTGGATCTTCCCAGGAACATTCAACCCACCAGAGAGGACTTCCTGAATCTTTCACCTCTACAACAGGGAATATTGAACCGTTCCCCTCTAGTAAAGTAGTTGTTTCTCTAATTGAACCTAAATTTAATCCGGGTGTATTGCCAAGCATTTCTTCACCTTCAAATAATTCGCCTGGCTTTTTTATATATAGTACCATTTCCAATTTTAACTCTTTTTTTAAGAATCCCTCATCAAAATCTAATTTTAAATCAAATGTTATTGGTGAATGATTTGTAGCATCAAATTGAGAAATTTCTTTTGCTCCTCTGGTTTTTACAGATTTACAGGACCATATAATCCCCAATGAAATAACAGCGTTTTTGGGTGCTACACCTGCAGGGCCAAAAAGAAATCTTGGATTATTAATAGTAATCTTTCTCTGGATACTGAGTCCATACTCAACTGGATCCCATTCATAAGAACTATCTATCACTTGTATATACTCTGTTTTACCTCGTTCCCTTATAGATTCGGTCTCCATGTCAACATTGTTCCCCTTTAAATAACTAACTTTATAATCTTCAACTTGAAGACCAATTTTGTTTATTAATTTATCATTTATTGTAGGATAAAAGTTTATTGCTATGCTCATTACTTCACACCAACTTTATCAAAAATCGTTAAAGATCCTTTAACATTATTTTGGTTTCCTTTAAAACTTACTGTTCCATATATAACACAACTTTCCTCAATTTTTTTGTGAATTTCAATACCGCTGTTGATTTGATATTTGTTAGTTTTCTTCGAGGAGATCGTTACTTCGTTTAAATCTAACAATTCCTTGGTAAAGTCATGCACTTTTTCACACAAGATCGCTTTATTATCAACTTCAATTTTCGAAATATAGAAGCTTGTCATGATAAGCGGAAAAGCTGTACCAATGTATTTATCGTCTTCCCATTTTTCTGAAGTCATTGTGCCGTTCTCAGTTATTACTCTTAATTCTAAAGTCGTCTGTTCTAATGATTTGCCTATTATTATTTCAAAATCTGAATGCACTTCTCCATTAGAAAATTTGGGGTCTCCCAATAAAGATAATGAAGATTTATTAGTTAAAGATTTAACTCTCCCTTGGCCACCTCCATTACCTTTATTTACCTCTCCATTTGTTCGTTTTCCAAAATCTTCTGGAGGAAGAAGTATATTAGCTAATGATTTTCCTAGTTTAATTTGCTTGGTCTCATTTTTTTCCTTATCTTTATTAGGTACAAAATATTGATTAATTTTTCGAGCAACTTGTCCTTTAATCTTAGAAACCAGCTTTGGATTTTTTTCATTTATAGGTTGATCATTCCAAGAGGTATGGTCAGCTTTTTCACCCATACGTAGATATTCCTCTAATAAAATTGAATTATAATTCTCCGATAGTTCTTTCCTTGAGTTTGGAACGAATAATGCCACGACAAATTCTTCTTCCGAAGGAGTCTGGATGCTACTAGCCCAATCTCCTTCAATGTCGTAATTTATAATCATCCCTGGTTTTCTTAAGTATCCAATCATTGGAGGGTTACTTACTTCACCTGAAACATCTAAAGCCGCTTGATCATAGTGGGAAGGATAATTATATGGTGGTAACATAAGTAGATCTGCTTTTGAAAGTTTTGTAAATATAATTTCCCCGGCTTCTCCATTTGTTTTGAAAATTTTTCTCACAAATATTTTTTCTAAATTTAATTGTTTATCTTCAAGTAAAATATTACTTTTATTTTTTAAGGCATAGCTTGATTTGTTATACAAATCTTGCATCACTCTAAAAAGAGGAAGCATTTCATTAGGATTGATTTCTTTACCATTTATTGAAACAAGTAAAGGTTTATTCATTGCATAGCAATTATTATTTATCCTGGGAGAATACCATCGTTCAGTCGCTCTCTTTATATATTTTTCAATATTATTTGTCCATGTAGGAGCCTCTTCGTAACTTGCTTTAGCACTTTGAACTAATTTTTCTTCATCTATATAAGGAATAATAATCGAGGTTCCAGTTTCACCCTTTTTAAAAGGTTCTACATTTGCATCTTTTAAGATTTCATTTATTTCATTTTCGTTTGTTATAGGAATAGTGTGTTTTTCGTCCCTGGGAGCTCCCCACCATGCTATCCCTCTTCTTGGGCCTCTAGTTTCAATTGGAAGCAGTGAATTATCTTTTTTTTCATCTTCTACCAGGCATGCTGCCAATCTAGACTCGTATTCATTATTTTCATTGAGAATACGAGTGTAATAAATCACCAGTCCCACGCCTACTCTAAAGTAAATTGTTTTACCCAGACCCCAGGAACCACCAGCCCCTACTTTTTGCTGTGGCTTACTAATTTCATACACTAAGTTTATTAAATTACCAAGCTCATTATCTTCTACATCATTATGATGTAGAGGACCAGTTAAACCTGTAGTATTAGTATCTCTAATTTCAAGATATTTACTGGTTTCGTTCTTAAATTGCTCATTTAATGTTTCAGAAATTTTTTCAAAATGCCTACTTAAATTATTAGATTCAAAGTTACTTATATTAAAAGCTACTTTTACAGACTCTGCTTCTTCTTTTACAGCATCTGAACTATTTTGTATTGCTTCTCTTATTAATAAATCCAGAGTAGGGAGCTCATTACTTTGAATCAATCTTATCAAGGAACTCCCAGTTTCAGACATTCTTTCATGTGGAGCAATTTCTACCTTCATTCATTGACCTCCGATTCTTTGGTTTCGTCATAATTTTCTATTTGTATCTGTAAAGCACCATAACTATTTCCATTTTTAGAATTCATCCCAGGAATACGAAGACAGATACCAATAATATCCTCTTCTGCTTCTAGATTTTCTCTTCTTTCGGCGTTTGTTTTAGAGTTTTTGTCGATTCGATATATAATTAATTGAGGAGTATCACCTAGTCCATAAAAGGCTCGCACCTCATCAACCCCACCTATTTTGTGAGCTTTAGATTTTATCTTGCTTATTTCTTTTTTATCTTCTTCTCCAAAATTTATATCTGCATATAAGTCTGAGGGATCCCTTAAAACACCAATATTAATACTTTTTTCATCTTCAAAAGTAGATTTTCTATTTCTTGTAACTTTTCCTACCTTACCCCTTAAAGGCAAATTCCAAATTTCATTTTCTTTCAAGTTATTAATTTTTTTCCCTGAGACTATAACGTTCCAATTGTTCAATTCATCTTCTTTAGTTTTTTCTTTAACCCATTCAATAAATGGATTCAACTCATCTTTATTAAACGTTCTCATTCGTGGATGAAAAACCATTTTCTTCAATAAATTTTCAGCGATGAAATCAAAAGATACATTTTTCCATATAAACTGATTTTCCGAAGAATTATTTGCCCCTTCAATTTCAGCTAAACTAAATAGAAAATTTTCAGTTACATTAATATTGTGTAATTGTTCTTTCTTCTCATTGTTAAAAATTATAGTTTGGGGGCTAAAACCTGTATAATCAACTTCAATCTCTGTTGCTGCTTGTTGACGATCAGAGGCCGTAACGCGCATCCAAGAAACTGCCGGAGTATTTTTTACTCGCGGCGCGTACGCACTAGGATCTTTTGAAGCTTTAGAAAATTCCTCTAACGTAGCTCTCAATTCATACTCTAAAGTGGAAAGAAATTCAAATTGTTCTTTAGTATTTTCAGTCATCCAAATTCTTGGATAAAGTTCATACCTCGGCCTATAGCCAAACCACCTTCCCATTTGCATAAGTGTATCTGCTTGCTTTGTATTTCTTAAGAAATAAGTACTTACTAACCCTTCCATTGTCAACCCTCTAGATAACGTGGTGCCGCCTACAACAATAAATGCCGGAGCTCTATTCATTTCTTTAACTTTTTTAGAATCTGGATATAATAGCCTCATGTAATTACCATCATAGTTAATTCCGTTATTTGCGCTGTTATCTACACAAAGATGAACATGTTCGCTATAAGATGGCTCTCCTTCTTCATTCATCGCTATATGATTTACTTCTTTAATTAACATTTTAATCTCTGGCAAAATTTCTAAAAAAGGTTGAAACTCTAATATCTTCTCCTTATTACCCGAGTAATTTTCATAAGAATTTAGTAAATCTTTTTTTGTAAAAGATTTTGTTTCTTTGTTCCAAACTTCCTTGCACAAATCAAATATTATAGACTCTTTCTCATTTTTCAGCCAATTTTTTATAGCATAAGAAGTATTTTTATGATCGTCTTGTTTGTGACTTGAATGGACCATCATAGTTAATGGTTTTTTAAAATTGTGTAAACGTAAGGAGGCCACAGCACATAAAAACCAACTAATAGCTTCTTTTAAGGAGTTAGGTAAATCTTTATTTCCTTTGTGCATATCTTTAATTTGATTTATATCGTTCTCATAAATAGTTCTTGTAATATTCATTCCTTCAAAATCTTCTGAACCTCTTATCCCAAATATTTCTTTTGGTCCAAAATATTCGTTTGTAGTGCTTAGTGAATGAATAAAATTTCTAGGATATAATGATTCTCTAGAATATTCATTTAAAAAGTTTGCATAAGGGGTGGCCGTGTAACTAATATAATTCATAGCTTGAGGCTTAGTAGCTACAACTTTATCTTGTTTATTTTTCCCTTCTACTAAGTTTACTATTAAACGATTAATTGTTTTTCTAACATTGCTTTCTATGTCTGCAGTGTTAATGCTGCCTTGGTCTGCTTCATCATCTATAACTAATATCTTCATTCTAGAATATTGTTTAAGATCTTTATACATCCAGTCTAGTAATCCTTTTAACCATTTACTATTTTTTAAACAAACATATAAATGAGCTTTGGCTTCTTTAAACTCAAAATCTTGAGCTCTTCTTCCACTTGGAGCATTTCCCTTTACATCGGATAAAGAATACCATGATACATTCCCAGAATTATGCAAATCCTCAATTAACCTGTCTTGAGTTTGTTTTCTAAGGTTTTCAACTAAACCTGATAATACTATAAAAGTATTCCACCCATGGTCTGAAGCCATGGCCATTAAACCTGCCATATTTGCTGTTTTTCCAGATTGTACGTTTCCTACTACTAATCCTTTAATGGGGCCGGAGTCTTTCGTGTTGCTACTTAGCCTTTTTAAAATAAATATACATGAAGTTTCTATTTCATTTATTGCTACTTCAGTAAATCCTTTTTCCCATAGTTTATTTTTATATATTTGCCAAGAGGATTCTGAATCTTTTGGTATGTCAAGAGTATTATTTTGCACCCCATCAGTTATTGAGGCACTTTTATCTCTTTCTCTAGCTTCAATGGAGCTATCTTCTACTTTTTTTATACTTTTAACTAGCTCATACCATTCATTTATTGAAATTTCTTCCCAATGATCGTCCATAACCCTACTTTTTAAAAATTCCTCTAGTTTTTCTGGGGAATCTCTTTTTGCATAGCTTAATTTTTCCCAACTATGCCCGTGTCTTCTTTGATTTTTAATCCAATCTCTTTGAGCATCGTATTTCATATCTGTAAGATACATTTTTACCTCCAAAATTTCACAATTTACTTGTAAATGTATAGTATAAAATATTTTCAAATCATTTAGTTTATTATATTTTATTCCATTATTAGCATTTTTCATATAACTATTGTAGCTTTTATAAAGCGAAAATCAAAAAAGATTCTAGTATTTATTAACTAGAATCTAACTAGAATCTTTCTATTGTTTAAAATGTTTTAATCTTAACGAATTTTTGGAGCTTAATCTTATTTTGAATGAAGATTTATATTATTTTTTATAATATCTCTATAACATTTTTTTAAAAGAGATTCTTCCTCAATATCTAAAACCTCCATATGACAAATTTTGTTTCTTACTTTTATTAATTTATACAGATCCATTTTCACAGATTTATCAAAATAATTTTCATTTAATAGTGGAATATATTCATGAAAATATAGATTAGATTCCAATTCATTATTTACCAAACTCTCTTTCATGTACTTCTCAATTATGTATAGCTTTTGGTAATTGTCCGCCATTTTCTTTGCTCTATTTAAATGATAATCAATGTTCATTTTCTCTCTTCTCCTATAACATTTTAATAATAAAATATTTTTTTATTATTCTATAGGTTAATTTTTTAATAACCAAAAATGAAAACCGCTTTTACATCTATGTAGTTTTGTTTTTCAAAAAAAGTCCCCAATCTACCACAAACGCTATTGTATGTATTGGTACTATTTCTATTTGGACTTTGCTTAAGTGCTTTTGGTACTAATAAAAATAAATAATGTGCCTCTTCACAAATATGACATTTCCATAAATCTAACAGATCCATATTATTTTGGGTCGTCTTACCTCGCTCGACTTCAAATAATATTCCGCTTTCATTTACTCTTTTAAAATAATCAGGTCGTAAACCTTTGGTCACGTATTGGGAAAATAAACCATTTTTTTCACTTATAAAACCTAATTTTTGAACCTCTTTTTTGATTGCATTTTGTACTAGTAAGCTATTCGAACCAGGTTGATTAGCCTGATCTATTTTTTTAAGCGTACTTTCTTGATTCAAATATGAAAGTAATTTACTAGAGCATTCTAAGACTTTTTTATAATCATTATCTTTTTGCACATCATCTTGATGATAACAAGTTAATTCTATTTTCATTTTGATACTACCCCTTTATTTGTAATTAGTTAATGTAATTAAGTCTTCACTGTATAGTTAAAAACCACCCGCCCCTGCTTCCACAGGAACGGGCGGTTTCGGGAGCTTCCTTTCGGGGAAGCTTCTTTTTTTATTCTTCGCTCTCGCTTTCGGTCTGCAGGGAGACGGTCCGCTGCGGGACGAAGGTGCTGATGGCGTGCTTGTAGACGAGCTGCTGCTTGCCGTCGCTGTCGAGGACGACGGTGAAGTTGTCAAAGGCTTTGATCAGGCCGCGCAGCTGAAAGCCGTTCGTCAGAAAGACGGTCACCTGAATTTTTTCCTTGCGTACCACATTCAAAAACTGATCCTGGATATTGACTGATTGTTTCATGATTGAATCTCCTTCCACTGCGGGCTTAGTAAGTGATTTATGTATTAGCGATGCTCGCGCTCGAACTGCCGCAGAATCGAAGCAAACGCTTCGTCGGCAAACGGCCGGGAGCGATCGGTAATATCATACCAGTGTGCGTCCTCTTTGTTGCGGAACCAGGTGAGCTGCCGCTTGGCGTACCTCCTGGAATTGCGCTTCATCCGCTCGGCGACCCAGTCGGTGTCTGCGTCCCCGCGGAAATACGGGAACCATTCCTTGTAGCCGATCGCCTGGGCGGCCTGTACTTCCTCGCCGAAGCGTTCGTACAGCCAGCGCGCTTCGTGCTCGAGGCCGTCGGCCATCATGCGGTCGACCCGGCGCTCGATCCGCTCATACAAATACGGACGGTTCATTGTTAATCCTATCATGAATGAAGCGTAGGGCGAATGCTTTTTTTGCATTTTTTTGGATAAAGTTGGACCTTCTTCCGATGTTTCAAGAATTTCGAGTGCCCGCACGACCTTGCGCACGTTGTTCGGATGAATGGCAGACGCGCGCTCCGGGTCCCGGCGCGCAAGGTTCGCGTGCAGCGCGTCGCTTCCGTACTGGCGCGCGTACAGCTCCCACTTCTCGCGTACACCCTCCTGCTTTTTCGCATCATAAAACGAATAGTCGTGCAGGAGTGCCCGGATGTACATGCCGGTGCCGCCGACGATAATCGGCAGCTTGCCCTCCCCGTGCAGCCGCTCGATGATCGGCTCGGCCTTTGCCTTAAAGTCCGCCGCCGAATACGGCATGTCCGGCGACAGCATGTCCACGAGATGGTGCGGGGCCTCACGGCGTTCTTCAAGCGTCGGCTTGGCCGTGCCGATGGTCAGCCCTTCATACACCTGCATCGAGTCGCCGCTGATAATTTCGCCGTTGTATTTACGGGCCAGCTCGATGCCGAGCCGCGTTTTGCCGACCGCCGTCGGGCCGACAACAGCGAGTACCGGTTGCTTCACGTGTATGCCTCCTTCCATCCGTACCGGACTGCGGCGCTCCGCCGCCCGGCCGGGGTTAACTGATACTGTTTAAAATGCGGACTCTCCGCATGGTCCTTGACGACAATTCGGCGCCGTGCCACCCGCAGCGCCTCCTCAATCCACTTGTCTGTCAGCGGGTCGGTAGCCGCCACCGGACGGAGCCGGTCGATCGCCGGGCTTGTGTCCACCGCTTCGGCAAACATCGGATCCAGGTACACAACGTCCATGCAGCTGTCGGGCAGCAGGCGCATCAGCTGGAAGCTGTCGCCCTGGACGACCGTGATGCGCTGCATTGCCTCCGTAAACCAGCCGGGATACTCCCCCGGAAGCCGTAGCCCTTTGCGGACAAGCGACGCCACGACCGGCTGTTTTTCAATGCCGAGCACCGTTCCGGTCTTCCCCGCACCGAGGGCAAGCATGATGCTGTCGGCGCCAAAGCCGAGCGTCGCGTCGAGCACCGTATCGCCCTCCCGCACTTCTGCCGCCTCAAGAAGCGGGTCGCTCCCGCCCCGGTGGACGTGCAGGCCGCGCAGCCACGCCATCGACGGGTGAAACGAGAGCGGCTCTGCGGATTCCGTCGCCGGATAGTACGTGTCGCCGCCTGTGGCCACAATGTAGATGTCCTCATCCGTCTCCCGCTGCCAGCGCTGGATCGATCGCTTCTCCCGCGGCACATACGGCGCGTTCCACGCCCGTGCCTTTGCCTCGGCTTCCGCGCGCACATCCGGGTCCAGTTTTTTGGCGGTAGTAATAATCACGGCGTTCTCCCCTTTTATGCAGCTACATGATGCGCTTGAACATTTTTTCCATGTCGTAGTCGGAAAAGTGGATGATGATCGGGCGGCCGTGCGGGCACGTATACGGGCTCTCGCACGTGCGCAGCCGGTCGACGAGCGCCTGGATTTCGTCCTTTGTCAGGTAGCGGTTCGCCTTGATCGCCGCCTTGCACGACATCAGAATGGCCGCTTCCTCGCGGAGCTCATGCACGCTGATGCGTTTGTTGTTTTTCACTTCTTCGATGCACTCGCGGATGACGCTTTCTTCGTCGCCTGCCGGAAACCAGGTCGGATGCGCGTGCACCCGGAACGTCTGGCCACCAAACGGCTCGAGGAAAATCCCGATGTTTTCAAAGTCACTCTGGCGGTCGTTGATGAGGATTTCTTCCTCTTTCGTCACCTCAAGCAGAATCGGCACGAGCAGCTGCTGCACGTCCTTGTCCACGTCGCCGATTTTCACGCGGAAGTATTCGTAAAAAATACGCTCCTGCGCGGCGTGCTGGTCAATCATGTACAGCGCGTCCTCGTTTTCCGCGAGAATATACGTGCCGTGAAACTGGCCGATCGGGCGCAGCTCCGGCAGCTCCGGGCCGGTGCTTTCCGTCGCCGGGGCTTCGGGCTCCCGCTTCGGCGCCTCCTGCTCTTCGGGCCACGCATCCGTATGCTCAAACACGGTCTCCGCTTCCGGCGCCTCGGCCGGGGCGTCGTCGCTGAACGACGCCTCGTGAGCGGAGGCGTGCGATACCGGGGACGGTTCCGGCTCGCTTGGTGCAGGTGGTTCCTCCCGCCGGGGTTCTGGTGCCGGCTTCGGTGCAGGCTCGGCAAAGGTGAGGTTCATCTGTTCGGACGCAGGCGCCGATTTGGCCCGCTTCTGGTCGCCCGCCGGAATGAGCCGCTCCTGCTGGAGCCGCTCCCGCACAGCCTGTTCGACGAGCTGCAGCAGCTCCTCCTCCTTACTGACGCGCACGTCGAGCTTGGACGGGTGCACGTTTACGTCAATCAGCCCGACGTTCATTTCAATATGGAGGGCTGCGATCGGGTGCTTGCCGATCGGAAGGAGCGTATGGTAGCCGGCTTCGATTGCTTTTGTGAGCGGGTAGTGCCGGATGTAGCGGTGGTTCACAAACGTCGACATGTACTGGCGCGAGGCGCGGTACGTCTCGGGTTTCGCGATCCAGCCGCTCACCCGGTAGTCGTCTGTCTCCGCCTCGATGTACAGCATATCGCGCGCCGTCTGCCGGCCGTAAATGGCTGCGAGCACCGGCTGCAGGCCGCCGTTCCCATTCGTGAGAAGCAGCTGCTTGCCGTGATGGTACAGCCGGAAGCTGACGTCCGGGTGCGCGAGCGCCTGCCGGTTCATCACGTCCGCGACGTTTGCCACCTCGGTGTTCATCGTGCGCACGTATTTAAGCCGGGCGGGCGTGTTAAAAAACAGGTCGCGCACCTCCACCTGGGTGCCCTGCCGGCTTTTGGACGGTGTGCAGGCGATGCGCTTGCCGCCCTGGTAGCGGATCAGCACTCCGGCCTCGCGTCCGTCCCCGGTTTCCATCGTGACGTTCGAGACGGCCGCAATGCTTGGGAGGGCTTCGCCCCGGAAGCCGAGCGTCTCAATCTGAAACAGGTCCTTTTCCCGGGACAGCTTGCTGGTGGCGTGGCGCTCAAACGCAAGCTCCGCATCCTCCTGGTCCATGCCGCGGCCGTTGTCGGTCACCCGGATAAGCGACAGCCCGCCCTCCTCGACGTCCACCTGGACGGTCGTGGCGCCGGCGTCAATCGCGTTTTCCACCAGTTCCTTCACGACCGAGGCGGGGCGTTCGACGACTTCCCCGGCCGCGATTTTGTTGGCGAGGCCGTCCGGGAGTTTTTTTACATACGTCACCGCTTATTCCTCCTCCTGGTTCGCGTACTGCTGGAGCTGGTACAGCTTTTCAATCGCATCCATCGGGCTCATGCGGAGCACGTCGGTCCGCTTCAGCTCGCTCATGATTTCTTTGGCCCGGGCGCTGCCGTCATCGATCGAAAAGAGCGCGAGCTGTTCGGGCTCTTTCGCCTCCCGGACCGTCGTTTCCGGTGCGGGTTCCTCAGGCACAGCGTAGGCGGCGGTTTTCTGCTGCTCAAAGCTTTTCAGAATCGTCTCGGAGCGCTCAATCACCTGCGGCGGCAGCCCGGCGAGCTTGGCCACGTAAATGCCGTAGCTGCGGTCGGCCTTGCCCGGCTCCACCCTGTGCAGGAAGATGATTTCCCCGTCCTCCTCCACTGCCCGCACGTGCACGTTCCGAAGCGCCGGCAGGTGGTCCTCCATCACGGTCAGCTCGTGGTAGTGCGTGGAAAAGAGCGTTTTGGCCCCGATGGTTGCATGAATGTATTCCATGATCGCCTGCGCAAGCGCCATGCCGTCGTACGTGGACGTGCCGCGCCCGATTTCGTCGAGCAGGATCAGGCTGTCGGCACTCGCATTCAACAGCGCCTGCTGGGTTTCCTTCATTTCCACCATGAACGTGCTCTGGCCGCTCGTTAAGTCGTCGGCCGCCCCGATGCGGGTGAAAATCCGGTCAAACAGCGGCAGCTCCGCCTCCTCGGCCGGCACGAAGCACCCGATCTGCGCCATGATCGTAATCAGCGCCACCTGGCGCATAACCGTGCTTTTCCCGGCCATGTTCGGTCCCGTGATCAACAGCATGCCATGCTCGTCCATGTGGGTGTCGTTGGCCACAAATTCGCCGGCGGTCAGCATTGTCTCTACGACCGGGTGGCGCCCGCCGCGGACCGCAAGCGTTTTATCCGTGCTGAAGGCCGGGCGCACGTAGCCCAGACGCTCGCTCACATGGGCGAAGTTCTGCAGCACGTCCATCTCGCTCAGCAGATCCGCGAGCTCCTGGAGCGGACGCACGTAGCCCGCGACGCGTTCGCGCAGGTCAAGAAACAGCTCGTACTCAAGATGAACGGCGCGGTCCGCCGAGCCGAGAATCAGGTCCTCTTTTTCCTTCAGCTCCGGGGTGATGTAGCGCTCGGCGTTCGTGAGCGTCTGCTTGCGCTCGTAGCGGCCGTCCGGAATCAGGTGAGTGTTGGCCCGTGTAATTTCAATATAGTAGCCGAACACCCGGTTGTAGCCGACCTTGAGCGACTTGATGCCGGTCTCGGCCCGTTCCTTCTGTTCAAGCTCCGCGATCCACTGCTTGCCGTTCTGGCCCGCTTCGCGGTACTGGTCGAGCTCCTCGTGAAAGCCGGAGCGGAACATGCCGCCCTCCTGGACGCCAAACGGCGGGTCGTCCACCAGGCTCCGGTCGAGCAGCTCCTCAAGCTCCTGAAAGGCCGACACGTCCACGAGACGCTCGTTGATGGCAGGGTTGTTCATGCCCCCGAGCAGGTCGGCAATCGCCGGCACCGCCTGCAGGGTCCGCCGCAGCTGCACGAGCTCGCGGGCGTTAATGTTGCCGTAGACGGCTTTGCCGGCGAGCCGTTCAATGTCGTACACGTCGCGCAGATGCTCGCGCAGGTCCTCGCGGGCAAAGAAGTTTTCCGCAAACGAAGCCACCATGCCGTAGCGCTCTTCGATCGCCGGGCGGGAAAGGAGCGGCTCCTCGATCCAGCGCCGCAGCTTGCGGCAGCCCATCGCGGTTACAGTGCGATCGAGCACGCCGAGAAGCGAGCCGTCCTTCGTTTTGCCCATCATCGTCTCGGTCAGCTCCAGGTTGCGCCGCGAGTGCATGTCAAGCTGCATCGTCCGGTTCGGCTCATACACCGTAAACGGCTGCAGGTGGCCGAGCGAGCGCTGCTGGGTGCGCTCCACGTAGCTTAACAGAAGCGCTGCCCCGTCCCGGAGCGTGCCGCTCTCAAGGGCTCCGGTAAGCTCCTCCCATTCCGGCTTCAGCTCCGGCACCGATCCGGTGGAGATCATGCCGCGGTACATGTCGGCCATGACGCCCTCCTGCTCCTCGGGTACGACGATTTCCTTCGGGTGCGCGGTCGTCATTTCGCGCTGCCATTCGCCGACGTCATCGGACAGAAGCGCCGCGGCCGTTTCCCCGGTGGTCAGGTCCGCTTTGACAAACGCCGTTTCCGTTCCATTCGGCACCATCGCCACGAGAAAGTTGTTTTCCGTCTCATCGAGGGCGCGCCCTTCCATGATCGTTCCCGGGGTGATCATGCGAACCACCTCGCGCTTCACAACCCCCTTCGCCTTGGCCGGATCCTCCACCTGCTCGCAGATCGCAATCTTATACCCTTTTTCGATCAGCGTGGCAATATACCCTTCGGCGGAATGATATGGCACCCCGCACATCGGGATATCATTTTCGTTTTTCTGGCCGCGTTTTGTGAGCGTAATTTCGAGCTCGCGGGCGGCAAGCTCCGCGTCGTCAAAGAACATTTCGTAAAAGTCGCCGAGCCGGTAAAACAAAAAGGCGTCCGTGTAGGCCGCTTTAATGTCCTTATACTGTTTCATCATCGGTGTATCTGTCTCTGGCATCAAAAAGCCTCCGTTATGTTTGTTTCACTGCGTTTTTATTGTACATCGTTCCATCTGCTTCTCCAACGGGAAGCGTTCTGCGGTAGTTCCTCATATTATATCACTGTTTAAGGAGAAACTAAATTATAGTATGTGAAATTTATAAAAGCCCGAAAAGCAGAAAACCGCCTCCCGTTATACGGAAAGCGGTTCTTTTTATGAGCTGCTGTTGTCGTCTTCCGTCTCCCAGATCGAGGCAGTGATCTGGTCGCTGATCAGCTGCAGAATGTAGTTGACCTCGGTCTGGCTCTGGCGGAACTGCCCGACGATCGGAATGTTTTCAATCTCTTCGTGCAGGTCGTTAATCTGCGCTTCCACCTGGCGTTTGGCCTCCGTTTTTTCGTAGTGCTGGAAGTTGACCGCCTGCTTCTGCTTGTCCTTGATTTCCTGGATCAGGTTCTGGATCCGCACGTTGTCGTTAATCTGCGTCTCGGCACGGATGAAAAAGTCCACTTCCTCGGTTTCCTTCAGCCGTTCGGCGAGGCGCCCGGCTTCCTGCATTACTTCTTCTTTCGTGTAGGCCATTTGCTTACACCTCCGCGAATTCCACAACATGGCCGTCGAGCGACCACGTTTTGGCTTCGTCAATTTGAACGTAGATAACTTCGCCGATAACGTCCTTCGGCGCCCGGAAGTTCACGAGCTTGTTCGTCCGCGTCCGTCCGGAGAGCACGTCGGCGTTTTTGCGGCTTTCGCCTTCGACGAGCACCTCAAGCACTCTGCCTTCGAGCTCTTTGTTGCGGCGGTTCGAAATGTCGCCCATGAGTGCGTTCAGGCGGGCGAGCCGCTCTTTTTTCACATCCATCGGCACGTTGTCCTCCATCTTCGCCGCCGGCGTGTGCTCGCGCGGGGAATAGATGTAGGTGAACGCGCTGTCGTAGTCCATCTCGCGCATCAGAGACATCGTGTCTTCAAACTGCTCCTCCGTTTCGTTCGGGAAACCGACGATGATGTCGGTCGTAAACGATGCGTGCGGAATCGCCGTTTTGATTTTGCGGGCGAGCTCGACGTATTCCTCGCGCGTGTATTTCCGCCCCATCAGCTTGAGCATGTCGCTGTTGCCGGACTGCACCGGCAGATGGATGTGCTCGACGAGGTTGCCGCCCTGGGCGAGCACCTCAATCAGGTAGTCGTCAAAGTCGCGCGGGTGGCTCGTCGTAAAACGGATGCGCGGAATGTCGATTTTATGCAGCTCGTTCATCAGCTCGCCGAGCCCGTAGTCGAGCCCGAGGTCTTTGCCGTAGGCGTTCACGTTCTGCCCGAGCAGCGTAATTTCCTTGTAGCCCTGGCGCGCAATCTCGCGCACCTCGGCGATAATATCCTCCGGCAGGCGGCTCCGTTCCTTGCCGCGCGTGTACGGCACGATGCAGTACGTACAGAACTTGTCGCAGCCGTACATAATGTTCACCCACGCCTGCGTGCCGCCGGCGCGTTTTTTCGGCATGTTTTCGATGACGTCGCCTTCCTTCGACCAGACCTCGATCACCATTTCCTTGCCCTGAATGGCGTCGCGGAGAAGCTCCGGCAGGCGGTGGATGTTGTGTGTGCCGAAAATCATGTCGATGTGCTGGTGCTTCTGCATAATGCGGTTCACGACGTTTTCCTCCTGCGACATACAGCCGCATACACCGAGCATCAGCTCCGGCTTTTCACGCTTGAGCGCCTTTAAGTGGCCGATTTCGCCGAACACTTTGTTTTCCGCGTTTTCACGGATCGCGCACGTGTTCAGAAAGATGAGGTCCGCCTCTTCGGTGTCCTTCGTTTCGGCAAAGCCCATCTCCTCAAGAATGCCGGCCATGTTTTCCGTATCGTGGTAGTTCATCTGGCAGCCGTACGTGCGGATCAGGTACTTTTTGCCGTAGCCGATGCCGCGCATGTCCTCGGGTATGTCAAAGTCGTAGTGCACCGATGCGTCCTGCTTCGTCCGCTTGCGCCCTGCTTTATGGTCGGGCTGGTCGTTGATGACGATCGACCGGCCGCCAATTTTCATGTATTGTTTGCCGTCTTCGTTGCTTTCCACTTCGGCTTTGGAAAAATCAAAGTATTTTTCGTATGCCGGATCGACCGCCGGAGTCGTTTGTTCAGACGTATCCGTTTGCTTTTTATCAGTCACGGTGGTCTCTCCCTTCTCTATAGGTACGGGCGGAGGTGCCGCCCGTGAATTTTATCGTCGCTTCATATTATAAGCCGAAAACCGGCAAAACTCAATCACCGTTCGACGCGGAGCGGACGGTAGCGGTTGATGGCCGCCGCGATTTCAAACCGGCGCGGGCGTGCAAAATCCCCCGGGTGCTGGTTTTTAAACGGCGACAGGCCGTCGAGCGACTGGGAGTCAATCGTCTGCTCGATATAGTCAAGCACCTCCGGAAGCGGCGCCGGCTGCTGAAACTGCCTGCTCGCATGACGGATGGCCTCGGCAATCGCGTTCGTCTGGCTGCCGGTAATCAGCTGCTCGACCGCGCTCAGGTCGATGGTTTCCGTTCCGTACATCACCGTATCACGGCCCTTGCCGCTTACCTTTTCCTTTTTGCCTTTGCGAGCGTCAAAGCGGTGAACCGCAATGCGCCGGCCCGTTAAGGCCCCGAACGCCTCCCCGGCTTCCTTCGCCCGGTTCGTTGGGTGCTCGCTGGCAATCCGGCGCGCTTCTTCGGTCACATCATACGGCACGTACTCTTCAAGCATGATAACATAATCAGCCACGTCAAAATAATCTCCTGCTCCGCCGACGACGAGAATCGTGGAAATGCCTTCGTCGTCATAGAGGGCGCGCACTTTATCAATAAACGGCGTGATCGGTTCCTTGCGCTTGGCGACAAGCGCCTGCATGCGGGCGTCACGGATCATAAAGTTGGTCGCGCTCGTATCTTCGTCAATCAAAAGCGTTCCGGCGCCTGCTTCAAGGCCTTCCATAATGTTTGCCGCCTGCGAGGTGCTGCCGCTCGCATTCTCGCTCGTGAAAAATGAGGTGTCCTTGTCGGCCGGCAGGTTCGCGATGAACGGGCTGATGTTCACCCCGGTGACCGAGCGGCCGTCTTCGGCGCGCACCTTCACTGCGCTCGGGTCCGCAATTACAAATTCACGGCCGTCGCCGGCGCGGTGGTTGTACACCCCGCGCTCGACCGCTTCAAGCAGCGTGCTTTTGCCGTGGTAGCCGCCGCCGACAATGATCGTAACACCCTTCGGCACGGCCATGCCGGTCACCGGTCCGCCGTGCGGAAGATCAATCGTCACTTCGCGCTCCTTCGGCGACTGAAACGAGATTACCTCCTTGCCGCTCATCGGACGGTTGCTGACGCCGCTTGCGCGCGGGAGCACCGAGCCGTTGGCCACAAAGGCGATGCAGTCGTTGTCCTGCAGGTAGCGGCGCACCGCCTGCTGCTGGTCGGCGAGCTCGAGCTGGGCGGTCAGCTTCTGCCTGGAATACTGCTGCACGGCGTGCTGAATCGCCTCCGGCAGCTGTTTGGTGAGCCGGTCAATCGCCTCCTGGCCCTGGATCGTGCGCCCGCGGGCCGGCAGGTGGATCGACAGCCGGACCTCGAGATGATCCTTCGACAGCTTCACCGCCGTCCGGTCGATCATTTCCTGACCGGGACCGTCGATAATAATGCCCGGCTTGCCCTTCTGCTTGTGGAGCTCCTGCTGCATGGCGAGCGCGAAAAAGTCGATGGCCGCCACCCGGCGCGCGTCGCTTTCCTCAACCTCCGGGCCGAGCTCGAGCGCTTTTCTCGAAAGCGTCACCCGCGCACGGGACGGACTTGCGAACGGGTCGGCCTGCACGTGGTCCATATGCAGCTGAAAATCGGAAAACTCGTGTGTTCCTTTAATATCGTTGTAGGCTTTGTAGCCTTTGCGGTCGATGCGTTTTAGCGTTTGAATCAGTTGTTTCATTGTTATGCTCCTCTCATGGTCTGCCGGCATACAAAAAGACGCCGCATGGACGCCTCGTTGTACCACCGGCCGGTGATATGTATAGAATTGCCGGCAGCGCCTGGGCGCCGCCGGATACGGCGAAAAACGCCTATCTGGGCTCAATAATCAATTTTATCGCCGTTCGTTCTTCGCCGTCAATTTCAATATCGGTAAAAGCGGGAATGCAAACCAGATCGATGCCGCTCGGCGCCACAAACCCCCTGGCAATGGCTATCGCCTTGACGGACTGGTTGATCGCGCCGGCTCCGATCGCCTGGATTTCAGCGGCTCCTTTTTCACGAATAACTCCGGCTAAGGCACCTGCGACAGAATTTGGAGTGGATTTAGCGGATACTTTTAATACTTCCATTTCTAGTACCTCCCTGCGTAGGATCAATGGTAAGGCCATTGTATTAGGCATAATTCATGAAAGAAGGGGCAGATTCCTGCTTTTTGCTAAATATTCTTTTTTATTCGAAAAATGGGTGGGCTTCGTCAATGCGGATGCGTTCGATCGTCGTCGCTTTTCCGGTTTTAGGATCCGCTTTCACAACGACTCCATTTAACTGTTCCCGCCCTTCGGCTACTTCAAACTTGGTAGGCAGATTCGTCTGAAACTTTCGTATGATCGCTTCACGCTCCATGCCGAGAATGCCGTCGCTCGGCCCGGTCATACCGGCGTCGCATAAAAAGGCGGTCCCGCCGTCAAGAATCCGGTCATCCGCGGTCTGCACATGGGTGTGGGTGCCGACTACGGCGCTCACCCGGCCGCTTAAAAACCAGCCCATCGCCTGTTTTTCGCTCGTCGTTTCGGCGTGAAAGTCCACAAAAATAAAGTTCGTGCGCGCCGACGCCTCGGTCACGAGCTCATCAGCCTTCTGGAACGGATCGTCATTCGGGTTGCCCATAAACGTCCGCCCGATCAGATTAATGACCGCCACCTCCTGGTCGTTGATGCGCAGGTATTTAATCCCTTCGCCGGGCACACCCGCCGGGTAGTTGGCCGGACGGATCATCATTTTAGCGTCGTCAATGAATTCGAAAATGTTTTTATTGTCCCACGTATGGTTGCCCATCGTAATCACCTGCGCTCCTGCTTCGAGCAGCTGCTTGTAAATCTTTTCAGTAATGCCTTTGCCGTGGGCGGCATTTTCGCCGTTCATGATCGTGACCGTCGGCTGGTATCTGCGCTTCAGGCGCGGCAGATATTCCTCCACCATTTTCCGTCCCGGGGAGCCGACGATGTCGCCGATAAATAAAAATTTCATGTCTGTGACTTCCTTTCTTCGTGCGTATAAGCATAAAAAAATAAAGCGGTGGCGTTCACCGCTTTATTTTGCATAATCTACTGCCCGGGTTTCCCGTATCACCGTTACGCGAATGTGGCCCGGATAATCCAATTCACTTTCAATCCGTTTCGTGATGTCCCGTGCCAGCTGCGGTGCCAGCTGATCGTCCACCACGTCCGGCTTCACCATGATCCGTACCTCGCGTCCGGCCTGAATGGCGAAGGTTTTCTCGACCCCTTTGAAGGATTCCGAAATTTCTTCGAGCCGTTCCAGGCGGCGGATATACGTTTCAAGCGTCTCCCGGCGTGCTCCCGGCCGTGCCGCGGACAGCGCGTCTGCGGCAGCGACGAGGGAAGCAATCACAGAAGTTGCTTCGGTATCCCCGTGGTGCGAAGCGATACTGTTGACGACGACCTCGTGCTCTTTGTATTTCTTGCCAAGCTCGACGCCGATTTCCACGTGGCTTCCTTCGACTTCATGGTCGATGGCCTTCCCGAGGTCGTGAAGCAGTCCGGCGCGGCGGGCCAGCTGTTCATCTTCCCCGAGTTCGGCAGCCATCAGTGCAGTCAAGTGCGCCACTTCCATTGAATGCTTCAGCACGTTCTGGCCGTAGCTTGTACGGAAGTGAAGGCGTCCGAGAATCTTCATGAGATCCGGATGCAGCCCGTGGATGCCCATTTCAAACGTTGCTTCTTCGCCGTATTCGCGGATGAACTCATCCACTTCCCGGCGTGCTTTTTCGACCATTTCCTCGATACGTGCCGGATGAATGCGGCCGTCCTGCACGAGGCGTTCAAGCGCAATGCGCGCCACCTCGCGGCGGATCGGATCGAAGCCGGAGAGAATGACAGCTTCCGGGGTATCATCGATAATAAGATCAATACCGGTTAACGTTTCAAGCGCCCGGATGTTGCGTCCCTCACGCCCGATGATCCGCCCTTTCATTTCATCGTTCGGCAGGTTCACCACAGACACCGTCGTTTCGGCGACATGGTCGGCAGCGCAGCGCTGCAGGGCCAGGGATAAAATATTCTTCGCTTTTTTGTTGGCTTCTTGTTTGGCCTCTTCTGTGCGTTCTTTGATCAGAAGCGCCGTTTCGTGTTCCATTTCCTGTTCGGTTTCGCGGCGGATCAACTCTCTTGCATCCTCACGCGACATTCCGGAAACACGTTCAAGTTCCTCCTGTTGTTTGGCGAGAATCTCCTCCACTTTGCTGTTATTTTCCTCAACCTGTTGTTGTTTTTCGTAGAGAGATTCCTCTCTGCGCTCCAAGGATTCTTCCTTTTTGTCCAACGTCTCGCTCTTACGGTCAAGGGTCTCTTCTTTCTGCATCAAGCGGTTTTCTTGTTTTTGAACTTCATTTCTTCGTTCATGCAGAGTGCTCTCTGCTTCTGCCCGAATTTGATGTGCTTCGTCTTTAGCTTCCAACCGCGATTCTTTTAAGATTGTCTCTGCCTGCCGCTCAGCTTCTTTCACAATCTGGCCGGCTTCGTGCTCGGCGCTTTTGAATTTCGCTTCGGCAATCGCTTTTCGGACAAAATATCCAATCAAACCAACTATCAATGCACCGATAACAAGCAAAATGGAGATGATTGCAGTGTTCATACATGTCACCTCCTCTTGCTATCTGATTGTTCACTTTCGGTTGTTGCGAAAGTTGCATTGATGATTCTTTTTCGTGTCCGCATTGTTCTGCTTGCGAATTAATACGCTCATCGAAGTGCGGAACAAAACAAACGTTCCACTTCTTTATTGTATCTTTATGGCAGGGCGCTGTCAAGAAAGCTCACCGGCAGGAATCCCTGTTTTTATGGGGATTGACACCGTTTTCTTTCTTCTAGGCCCCCGGCTTTCTCTGCCCGCCCGGCCGGTGTTTCGTGCCCTGCTGCTTCCGCCGGGCCTTGTTCCATACGAAAAAAGGCGCCGGAATTCCGGCGCCTCGGTGGTATTTTAGCGTTTCGTATCTGCTGTTTCTTCCTCTTCGGCAAGCAGTCCGGACTCCGAAGGTGCTTCCAGTTCTTCCGGCTCTTCCGGTTCGGACTGGATGTCGTCGAGCTTGTAATGGTCGCGGATTTTCCGTTCAATTGCCGCGGCCGTTGCTTCATTTTCCTTCAGGAACTGCTTCGAGTTTTCCCGTCCCTGTCCGAGACGTTCGCCTTCGTAGGAGTACCATGCACCGCTTTTAAGCACGATGTCGAGCTCGGCACCGATATCGAGAATGGAGCCTTCGCGCGAAATGCCTTCGCCGTACATAATATCCACTTCCGCCTGACGGAACGGCGGCGCTACTTTGTTTTTCACCACTTTGATTCTCGTTTTGTTACCGACCATTTCATTGCCCTGTTTGAGCGTTTCTGCGCGGCGCACTTCAAGACGCACCGAGGAGTAGAATTTCAGCGCACGGCCGCCGGGAGTCGTTTCCGGGCTGCCGAACATGACGCCGACCTTCTCACGGATCTGGTTGATGAACATAGCAATCGAGTTCGATTTGCTGATCGCCCCGGACAGCTTCCGCAGCGCCTGGGACATCAGGCGTGCCTGCAGGCCGACGTGGCTGTCGCCCATTTCGCCTTCAATCTCCGCTTTCGGCACGAGGGCCGCCACCGAATCAATGACGAGAATATCGATCGCGCCGCTGCGTACAAGCGCTTCGGCAATTTCAAGCGCCTGTTCGCCGGTGTCCGGCTGGGAAAGAATCAGGTCATCAATGTTGACGCCAAGGGCCCGCGCATAGCTTGGATCCAGAGCGTGCTCAGCGTCGATAAAGGCTGCCGTGCCCCCGTCGCGCTGGGCCGCGGCAATCGCATGCAGGGCCACTGTCGTTTTACCGGAGGATTCCGGGCCGTAAATTTCCACGACACGTCCGCGCGGATAGCCGCCGACCCCGAGGGCAATATCTACGGCCAGGGCGCCGGTGGAAATGGTGGAAATGCGGCGGTCGGTCTGATCGCCAAGCTTCATGATCGACCCTTTGCCAAACTGTTTTTCGATGCGGCTCAGTGCTTGATCCAATGCGGCTTTTCTTTCGTTCATCTTATCTCTCCTTCAAGGATATATACTATTAAACAGATACTTTCTTCCCCACGAAGAACGTATCCATACATGCCTGCTGTTATTCAGGAAGCGTTCCCGCTGTTTTCCTGCTTTCTACATTATATCTTTTTTTGTTCCATTTGCCAACAGATATGCGAACATTTATTCGTGTTTTTTCTGTTCCCGGAAAGGCCCTGCCGCTGACAGGCTGATGGTAAAAAAACTCTTCAGCGGCGGCTGCCGCTGAAGAGCGAACGGATTACTGGGACTGGCGCTGCGTGTTCCGGCTCGGGCGGGCCGGACGAGGCTTCGCCGGCTCGAGGTTCACGCGCGTGCCGTTGATGCGTGCGTGCCGGAGGGCTTCGTACACAAACGGCGCGCTGTCCTGCGGTACTTCCACAAAGGTAAATTTATCAAAAATATCAATCTTGCCGATCGATTTGCCGGGAATGCCGACAGCGTTCGAAATTTCTTCGATCAGTATTTTCGGCGTCATGTTTACATTGCGGCCGACATTGATAAAGAATCTTGTCATGCCGCGGGCGCCGCCGGTTTCGCCAAAGCTGTAGCTTTCGTCCGACTCGCCGACAGTGGAGGCGAAGTTCAGCTTCATCAGCGCACGGACCACGTCCTTCGGCTCGTACTCGGTGAGAAGCTCGTCAGTGATGTCATTAAACAGCCCGAGCTCCGATTCCTCCTCCATCTGCGAGGCGATCTGGCGCTTCCACGCCTCCTGCTGCTTTTCCACCACTTCTTCGATGGTCGGCACCCGGTGCGACGGAATGTACATTTTGATTTCCGATTCGATCGAACGCAGATGCTTCATTTCGCGCGGCGTCACAAGCGTTAATGCTTCGCCCTTGCGCCCGGCTCTGCCTGTCCGGCCGATACGGTGCACATAGCTTTCCGGATCCTGCGGAATGTCATAGTTGATCACGTGGGTGACGTTCTGTACGTCAATGCCGCGGGCGGCAACGTCTGTCGCCACGAGAAATTCAATCGAGGCGTCCCGGAATTTTTGCATAACGGCGTCGCGGTGCTGCTGGGTCAGATCCCCGTGCAGCCCGTCTGCGAGGTAGCCCCGCGCCTGCAGAAGTTCCGTCAGGTCGGCCACACCTTTTTTCGTCCGGCAGAAAATGATGCCGAGGTCCGGGTCGCGTGCGTCAAGAATCCGGCAGAGCGAATCCTGCTTGTTGCGCTCGAGCACCTTAAAGTACGACTGCTCGATGTTCGGCGCCGTCACTTCACTTTTGTTGATGGATACCGTCACCGGATCCACCATGTACTTTTTCGACAGCTTGCGGATCGCCGGCGGCATCGTCGCCGAGAACAAAAGCGTCTGCCGGTCGACATTCACCTGTTTTAAAATCGCTTCAATGTCTTCTACAAAGCCCATGTCGAGCATTTCGTCCGCTTCGTCGAGCACGACGGTATTTACTTTGTCGAGATGCAGCGTTTTGCGGCGCAGGTGGTCCTGCACCCGCCCCGGCGTACCGATGACAATCTGCACGCCCTGCTTGAGCGCTTTAATCTGATGGCCGATCGACTGGCCGCCGTAAATCGGCAGCGAACGGATGTTTAAATGCTTGGAGAGCTTCTGGATTTCTGCAGACACCTGAATCGCAAGCTCGCGGGTCGGGGTAATGATAATCGACTGCACGTGCGGCTCTTCGGTCACTTTATTTAAAATCGGAATGCCAAACGCCGCCGTTTTACCGGTACCGGTCTGTGCCTGTCCGATCAAATCCTTCTGCTCGAGGGCGTCGGGAATCGCTTTTTCCTGTACCGGGGACGGCTCTTCAAAGCCCATCTCCCGTACAGCCTGCTTAATTTCGTCCTTCATTTGAAAATCATTGAATGTTGTCATTTTCTACCACCTTTTCTTTCCATAACAATCGGCACCCTTCATATAAAGCCATAAAGCGGACACGATCCCTGGTGCCGGCGATGTGAATTTGTTTTGAGATCGTCCCCTGCGGTCCGGAAATTCCAATCCAGACGAGTCCGGGCTCTTTCCCCTCGTCGCGGTCCGGCCCGGCGACACCGGTAAACGAAATACCGACGTCGGTGTTGAATTTTTCTTTTACTTTTTCGGCCATCGCTTCTGCGCAGGCTGCGCTCACGGCGCCCTCCTGGTCGAGAAGAGGCCGGTCGATGCCGAGAATGTGCTGCTTGGCTGCTTTGGAATACGTCGTGACCGAGCCCTGAAATACGCTCGAAGCCCCCGGTATGTCCACGATGGATTTCGCGAACCAGCCGCCGGTCAGGCTTTCCGCCGAAGCGATCGTCTGCGAGCGCTCTTTCAGTACGTCCACCGTATGGTTAAAGACCGAATCGTCATCGTAGCCGTAAAAATGCTCCCCGACACGGCCGAGCACCTGCTCCTCCACGCCGGCAATCATCTGCAGCGCTTCCTCTTCGGTCGCGGCGGATGCCGTCAGCCGGAGCGTGACTTCGCCGTCGCCGGCCAGAGGCGCGATGGTCGGATTCGTCTGTGCTTCGATCAAATCCTGCAGTTCTTCCTCGAGCGAGGATTCCCCGATGCCGTAAAAGCGGAGCACCCGGGACGAAACGAGCCCGCCGCTCCCGGCAAGCGCCGCCACGTAGGGCTCGACGTCATATTCATACATGGATTTCATTTCCCGGGGAGGCCCGGGAATTAAAACGTAATGCGTGCCGTTTTCCTCGACCGCCATTCCGCAGGCCATGCCGTTCTGGTTGAAAAACACCGTGCTGTTCTCAGCGTAGTGCGCCTGGCGCATGTTGGACGCCGGCATCGCCCGGCCCGTCCGCTCGTAATAATCCCTGATCTTTTGCGCTGACGCTTCGTGCACGAGCAGCTTCCGGCCGGTAAAACCGGCCACCACGTCTTTCGTGATATCGTCCTGCGTCGGCCCGAGGCCGCCGGTCAGAATGACGATATCCGCCCGTTCGGAGGCTTCCCCGAGAGCTTCGTTCATCCGGGCTTCATTGTCCCCCACCACCGTATGGCGGAACACATTCACCCCGAGGGAAGCTAATTCCTTCGATAAATACTGGCCGTTCGTGTTGGCAATCTGGCCCAACAGGAGCTCTGTTCCTACTGCAATAATTTCAGCGTTCATTACACGTTCCTCCGATACAGCTTACATCGTCTTCATAATCACGGCGCGGTTTTTCCAGAAATAATCGACGCCGGATATGATCGTTAAAATAACAGCAATCCACATGAGCACGTCGCCCGCCGGAAAGCCGGCATAGGAAAATGGAAAGTGATGAAGCAAGAGCACCACGATAGCAACCATTTGGAATGTGGTTTTCCATTTCCCGAGTCCGCTTGCTGCGATAACATTTCCTTCCCCGGCAGCAACCAGCCGGATGCCGGTGACCGCAAATTCGCGGCTTAAAATAATAATTGCCATCCAGGACGCAAGCATGGAAATGTCAATCAGCACAAGCAGCGCCGCCGTAACGAGCAGCTTGTCCGCGAGCGGATCCAGAAACTTGCCAAACGAGGTCACCAGGTTGTACTTTCTTGCAATATAGCCGTCGAGCCAGTCGGAGCCGGCCGCGATCGCAAAGATGACCGCGCCGATGAAATGATGCACCGGCAGATCGGCGTTTCCAACCGGCCAGGTGCCAAACGGAAAAGGCACCAGTACGGCGATTACGAATAACGGAATCATCAACACACGGGCAATTGTAATTTTATTGGGTAAGTTCATCTGCGTCCTCCTACTTGCAAATCGTGCTATTCCGTCCACATTCCAGTCTTTCATATTGTATCACATATCTTTTTTTTCCATGGAACAAAACGCACAATTTGTTTATGGCAAAGCAAAGCCTTCGTTCTGAAAAATTCAGAAGCGAAGGCCGGATTTATTCTTCTGGCACTGCCGTAAATGTAATAACCTGGTGGGTGCCATCTGAAGGATAGGGAAACTCCCGGCCGTTGACGGTCAGCTCCATATTGTTCGTGTTACCGACGTTGACGGTGATTTCTTCTGCCTCGTATGTTTCTTCAAGCTCATCGCCCTCCGCTTGGCTTGCAAACATATCGAGCATCTCACCGTCCGCATCCATTACATCCACGTAGGAGTTGCCGCTGAAGCTCATTGTAAGCTCAAACGCTTCCGCCCCGATCACATCATAGGACGCGTTGTCCCCGTCTGAGGAGGTTTCCTCCAGCTGCACATCGGCGTCCGTGGTTTCCTCTTCTTCAGCGCTTTCGTCTTCTTCCCCGCCGGAGCCCCCGTTATTTTCCGGTGTGTTTTCGGCGCTATCCTCTGCAGCTCCGCTGTCTTCTTCCTCCGGAGAGCCGGACTCAAACTGGACGCCGGTCCCTTCGTCACTCTGCTGCTGAGTCTGCGTATCGCTGCTTACATTTTGAAATAACACCCAGACGCCTGCCCCAATGATAAGAAGAAAAATAAGCGCAAAAATAAAGGGAAGGAAGGATGTTTTTTTCTGTTTCTGCTGCGGCCGTTTCTGCTGCGGCCGCTTCTGCTGGCTTCTGCTTCGCGTCTGCTTCCTTGACGCCCGTGACGGCATCTCTGTCGGCTGCTGCCTTGGGGCCGGCAGTTCATGGCCGTACTTCCGGAAAACGTCCTCGGCATTCAGGCCGAGCGCTTCAGCGTAGCTGCGGATAAACGCCCGGGCATAAAACGCCCCCGGCAGCGCCCCGTAATCACCGGTTTCAATCGCCTGCAAATACCTTCGTTGAATTTTCGTGCGCTGCTGCATCAGCTCGAGGCTTGCTCCCTGGCGCTCGCGTTCACCGCGAAGGTACGGTCCTAACTCTGCCATAACGGCTCACCTGCCTCTTTAACTTTAACTAATATCAAAGGATGAAAATCCGGAATCCACTGTATCGTATGAGATCACCTGGCTTTCATCATTTCTGAGCTCAATCATGCAGTCAAAATCATCCGCCGTATACGATGTTTCGCGGATGAAAATATCCGGATGCTCCACGACTTTGACTGCGGGCAGCCGCATGATCTCCTCCACCAGGTCGCGGTGTTTCCGGGCCGCACGCAGCGTGGTGACAATCCCGTCGATAATAAACACGTGGCTGTTCGTCCGTTCATCTTCGCCGAGCTGGGTGCGCATCGTCTGGCGCAGCAGCGTCGACGATACAAACGTCCAGCGTTTATTGGCACATACGCTTGCAGCCACCAGCGATTCGGTTTTTCCGACTCGCGGCATCCCCCGGATACCGACAAGATAATGACGGTCCTTTTTGAACAGCTCGGCCATAAAATCGACCAGAAGCCCGAGGTCCGGACGCACGAAGCGGAACGTTTTCCGGTCGTCGGCATCACGTTCAATGTAGCGTCCGTGGCGGACAGCGAGCCGCTCGCGGAGTCCCGGCTGTTTGACCTTCCGTACGGAAATGATCTGAATTGTATCAAGGATGGCGCGAAGCCGCTGGATGCGGTCAAAGCTGTCACAGCGCAGAAGCAGCCCACGGCGGTTGCCTTCCACCCCGTTGATGGTCACGATATTGATTGCAAGCATGCCGAGCAGCGAAGAAATATCCCCGAGCAGGCCGGGGCGGTTTTGATGAATTTCGTATTCCACGTACCATTCATTGTTGGCCATCAGACGTCCCCCTCTTTGTCTCTATTGCTTTTATTGTACGTCATTTTTTCCCATTTGAACAGAAGACGCCTGGGGGTTTCAGGACGGAAATAAACCGTCGACGCGGAGTACTTCCCCGTGCACATAAGCGGCGTCCGGCGAGCATAAAAACGCGACCGCACCGGCCACTTCCTCCGGCGTGCCGACCCGCCCGAGCGATACCCGCCCGGCGACCTCCTGCTGTTCTTCCTCCGACAGGTGACCGAGCATCGGAGAAGCAACCGCCCCCGGGGCCACGGCATTCACGCGCACCCCGGAAGGGCCGGTTTCCTTGGCAAGCGACCGGGTGAAGGATTCCATCATGCCTTTGGCCGCCGCATAGGTGGATTCCATCGCCGCCCCCTCCCGGGCCCAGACGGAGCTTACAAAAACGATTGTCCCGCTTCTGGCGGCGAGCATTTCCGGAAGGAGCGCGCGGCTGATGGCAAGCGCGCTCATCGCATTTGTCTGAATAATGGCATTTCGGTGCGCATAGGTGGTTTCCTGAAACAGTATGTATTCCTCCATGCCTGCAGCATGAATATATGTATCGATATTTTTGGGCAGCCGGGCGGTAAACGCCTCCTGGCCTGCCTCGGTGGCAAGGTCGCCGTAAACTGTTTCTGCCTGCTGCCCGTGCTGACGGCAGCGCTCCGCGGTCTGTTCTGCCTTCTCATGTTCCCTGTAATAATGAAGCAGAAGCGGGCGGCCGGAGGCAGCGAGCCGTTCGGCTGCTGCTCCTCCAATCGCTCCGCTTGCTCCGGTAACCAGCGTCCAGTCAGGCATCTGCTTCAGCCTTCTGGTCGATAATCGATGTTGTTCGGTTGTCGATACGGAATTCGCTCTGCAGCAGTCCGGAAATATCGTCAAACGTCACCTGCTGCATAATCTCCACCGCGTCCATCACCGAAGCGCCGTGAAACGCGTAGCGCGTGCCTTCGGTGGCGAGAAATTCGGTGGAATTCAGCTGTTTGACGAGCTGGCCGAGCAGCTTTTTGCGCATCCGTTCAAAGCGCTGTTCGTCCATGCCTTCGGTCTGGGCGTGTTCGATAATGTCGAGCAGCCGCGCCTCGGTCTCTTCCGGCTTCGGCGTGTTGCCGCCGAGCGCCGCGAGTGAAAACGAACGTTCAATCATCGCCTCGCTGGAAAAGCTGTCATCGATCAGCCCTTCAGAGTAAAGCGTTTCATACGCCTCCGAGCCTTCCCCGAACAGCGTTTCAAGCAGCAGCTCGAGCCGGGCTTCCTGATACAGCAGGTTGTCCGTTTCGTTGTGCAGCGACAGCTTGTAGCCGAGAAGCACCTTTGGCAAACGGATGCTCATTTTTTCGACCGCCTTGGAATGAAGCGCTGTCGCCGGCTCATCCACTTCAATACGCTCCACGTGGTCCATCGGTGCAAATTCCTTTTCCGCCTGGTTGCTTCGCACGAGCTCAAAAATCTCCTGCGGCTCCACCGCACCGGCCACGTACAAAATCATGTTGGACGGATGGTAAAACGTATGATAGCACGTGTACAGGTCGTCCTTCGTGATCCGGTTGATGGACTCGGCGGTGCCGGCAATGTCAATCCGGGCCGGGTGGCGGTCATACAGGTTGCCGAGCAGCTGGAAAAACAGCCGCCAGTCCGCATCATCGTCGTACATGCTGATTTCCTGGCCGATAATGCCCTTTTCTTTTTCCACGCTTTCCTCGGTGAAGTACGGGTGCTGCACAAAGTCGAGCAGCGTATGCAGATTCACCGCGGTGTCGTCGGTGCTTGAAAACAAATACGCCGTGCGCGTGAAGGATGTGAACGCATTGGCCGAAGCGCCCTGTTTGCCGAACGTATCGAATACGTCGCCCTCTTCGTCTTCAAACATTTTGTGCTCCAGAAAATGAGCGATGCCGTCCGGCACCTCCACGCTCTGCTTCTGTCCGATCGGAACAAAGGCGTTGTCGATGGAGCCGTAGTCGGTCGTAAAGGTGGCAAACGTTTTACTGAATCCCTGCTTCGGAAGCACGTACACCCGGAGGCCGTTTGGCATGACCTCCGAGTAGACGGTTTCCTGCAGCTGATCATACTGTTGTTTCTGCATCTTTATCTTCCTTTCCGTGTAGGAAAAATACGGTATCAAGTACGATCGAATTAGCGCATGCAAGCACGTCGTCCGCGCTCACCTGCTCAATTTCTTCGATCCATGTTTCAATCGGGCGGACGCGGCCGGCCATTTTCCCCTGAAAATGCAGAGCTGCCAGCCCGCCCGGGGCGTCAGTGGTTTCGCGGATCTGGTTGATGAGCATGCCCTTCGTCTGCGCCAGCAGTTCCTCAGAGACGGGCTCCTGCTGCAACGCCTGCAGCTGTTCGCCGATCACTGCTTTTACCTGCTCGTACTGCTCCTTTTCAATGCCGGTCATCACCATGACCAGCCCTTTCTGGCTTTCGTAGCGGGAAGCGGCGTAATACGCGAGGCTCCGTTTTTCACGCACTTCCTGGAACAGCTTTGAGTGCGGAAAGCCGCCGAACAGGCCGTTCGTTACCTGCATCGCGGCAAACTGCGGATCGTCCTGCGTAATCGTCGTCCGGTAGCCGAGCTGCAGCTTGCCCTGGTGGATGTCATCGGACTCTTCCACGTAGCGTACACGCGGCGGACGTTCTGCGCTGTCTTCGACCGGCGGCAGGCTGCTTCGTTCCGGAAACGGGCCTGTAACCGCCTCGACGTCATACGACTCCACGTCGCCGACCACGTAGACGTCAATCGCGTCTTCAGCGAGAAACTGCTCATACACGTCGTAGAGCTTCTGCTCATCGAGTGCCTCCATCCGGTGGGCGTCACCGAGCGGATGCACCGAATACGCTTCGGCGCTGCACATTTCCTGCACGAGACGCATGTTGGCGTAGCGGTCCTTTTCATCGTAAATCGTATTGATTTTCTGCAGCAGCGTCCGCTTTTCCTCTTCGACAATTTTCGGGTTGAACGCGCGGTTCTCTGCGAGAGGCGCGTGCACCATCTCCGCTAAAAATGCGGTCGCTTCGGCAAACAGGTCCTCCTGCGCCGGCAGAAACTGCTCGTTTACAAACTCCATACGGAAGCTCATCACATGGTAATTGCCGCGTTTGCCGACGTCCACGCTGAACGACGCTCCGTACAGGTCGTCAAGCTTTTCTTTTATATGGGACTGCGACGGGTAGCGCAGGCTCCCTTTTTTCAGCACTCTGGCCAAAAGCGCCCGGCCC
This sequence comes from Marinococcus luteus, assembly GCF_900106595.1. Classification (GTDB taxonomy): domain Bacteria; phylum Bacillota; class Bacilli; order Bacillales; family Marinococcaceae; genus Marinococcus; species Marinococcus luteus. The sequence goes on along the minus strand of NZ_FNNC01000001.1, from coordinate 237,847 downwards.
GCTGCGGTATGTTCAGACAGCGGGGCGCGGCACTGCATAATGACAGCCGTTGTTTTAAACTGTTTCGTTTGAAATAAATGCACCGGAATATTGGTGTTCGTTGTCACTGGCTGCATCAAAATCCTCCTCAACTATGGTGCGTATCTTCCTTTTCTTCAGCCGGTTCGCTGCTTGTGCCGCGGGTGTCGCCGAGCACTTCGCGCGGCTTGCTGCCGCCGTAGGGCCCGACAATGCCGCGGTCTTCCATTTCATCGATCAGGCGGGCTGCCCGCGTGTAGCCGATACGGAACCGGCGCTGCAGCATTGATACCGATGCGCTCTGCATCTGCAGAATCATATCCACCGCTTCATCAAACAGCTCGTCGCTCGGGCGTTCCGCCTGCGCCGGCTGCTCGTCGGGGATCATTTCCTCCTGGTACTTGGCTTTCTGCTGGGCAACGACCGCCTCTACTACCTCTTCCACTTCATGGTCGGACACAAACGCGCCCTGCACACGGGTCGATTTGTTGGAGCCGATCGGGGAAAACAGCATGTCGCCTTTGCCGACCAGCTTTTCCGCGCCGCCGCTGTCAAGAATCGTCCGGGAGTCCGTCTGGCTCGATACGCCGAATGCAATCCGCGACGGAATATTGGCTTTAATGACCCCGGTAATGACGTCCACGGACGGACGCTGGGTCGCGATAATCATATGAATGCCGGCCGCACGTGCCATCTGGGCAAGACGCGTAATCGCATCTTCCACTTCACTCGAGGCGACCATCATCAGGTCGGCAAGCTCGTCGACAATGACGACAATGTACGGAAGCTCGGGCTGCTTGGCCCCGCCTTTATCGTTCTGCTTCCGGATCCATTCATTGTAGCCTTCAAGGTTTCTCGTGCCGGTGTGCGAAAACAGATCGTAGCGGCGTTCCATTTCGGCCACCACTTTTTTCAGCGCCTGGGCCGCCTTCTTCGGTTCGGTAACGACCGGTGCCATTAGATGGGGCACACCGTTGTATACGTTCAGCTCCACCATTTTCGGGTCAATCATCAACAGTTTTACTTCATGTGGACGCGCGCGCATCAGAATGCTCGTAATGATGCCGTTGATGCAGACACTTTTTCCGCTTCCCGTCGCCCCGGCAACAAGCAGGTGCGGCATTTTATGCAGGGAGGCAAGAATCGGTTCGCCGGAAATATCCCGGCCGAGCGCGACATCAAGCACGTGGTCGTCCTTTTTATCGAGCGACTCAAGCACCTCCCGGAGCGTCACCATCGCCACCTCCTGGTTCGGCACTTCAATGCCGACGGCGGATTTGCCCGGAATCGGCGCTTCAATCCGGATGTCCCGTGCCGCAAGCGCGAGCGCGATATCATCGGAGAGGTTCACAATTTTGCTGACCTTCACCCCGACGGCCGGCTGAATTTCGTATTTGGTTACCGCAGGCCCTAAATGCACCTCTGAGACGTTTGCTTTCACCCCGAAGCTCTGCAGGGTTTCCTCGAGCTTTTTGGCGTTGGCCGAAATCTGCGAACGCTCCTGCTGCTGGTTCTGATTTTTCGGTGCCGACAGCATCGTAAGCGCCGGCAGCTGGTAATTTTTGTTCTCCGTCTCCCCCTCGGTTACGCTCAGCATATCCGAGCGGTCCACGTCAGGTTCAGCTTCGGCCGGAGCCTCCACTGCTTCCGGCGCCGGCGCTTCTTTTTTGCGTGCGGGTTCCTCCGGCTTCGGTGCCTCTTTGGCCGTTGGCGGCTCCTGGTACGCCTGTTCGGTGAACGAAAAGATTTTTGGCTTTTCTGCGCCTTCCTTCGCTTTTTCCGCAGGCGCCTCCGGCTTTTCCTTCTGCTTCGGAGCCGCCTGGGCGGGTGTTTCTTTGTCCCGGACCTCTTTTTGCTTCTTCCGCTCCGCCCGGCGCTGTTTCCCTTTTTCAACCGCCTGGGCTGCCCCCTGCCTGGAGGTGCGGGCCACCCATGCCCCGCCTGTCTGCATTGTATGTTGGAAAGACCACTGCATAAGTAAAAACAGCCCCGCGACCATGAGAAGCACGGACACAATATACGCCCCGGCTGTCCCGATCAGAAAATGAACAGCATCGTAGATAAGAGCGCCGATCATTCCGCCTCCGATAGAGGCTGCTCCGGAGCGGTCGAGCCAGCCGTCACGGCCGAACGTTTCCATAAAAACAGAGACCGCCGGATCGTTGAGGCCCGAAGCCCAGCGTACCTCTGTAAAAAGAAGCACTCCAAGGAAAAGAAGGGCGCCGCCTGTCCACCGCATCGGAAATTGCTTCACGATGTTCCGGTTGATCATCCAGACAGTGGAAAACGCGAGTACGAGCAGGTTCAATATCCACCAGAGGTCTCCGGTGAGCCACTGGGAACCGGAGCGAAGCAGCTGCCCGGCCCACCCCCAGCCGCCGAGCGATATGAGGGCAAGCAGCGCAGCCGCAAGCGCCGGCCATGAAAACGCCGGCTGCCTGTTTCTGTTCGACGAGGTTCGTTTTTTCTTCCGCTTCGCCGTTTTTGCCATGGTTTGGCTCCTTTCTTACCGAAAAAAAACTCTATTCAATAAAACACCCCCTGCCCGCCAAACTGGCTAATGCAGGGGTGTGTCATGGCAAGCTTTTCGCGTGCTTTTAAATTTCCATAATAATCGGCAGAATCATCGGGCGCCGTTTGGTTTTTTCAAACAGAAAACGGCTCATGGAGTCCCGGATGCTGCTTTTGAGCGTCGACCATTCGCTGACATTCTCGCTGATCGATTTTTCAAGGGTTTCGGATACTTTTTTGTGCGCTTTTTCCATCAGCTCTTCGGATTCGCGCACGTAAACGAAGCCGCGGGAAATAATGTCCGGACCGCTTACGATGGTGCCGGATTTTTTGCTGAGCGTCACGACGACAACGAGGATGCCGTCTTCGGACAGCAGGCGGCGATCGCGGAGGACAATGTTGCCCACATCACCGATGCCGAGGCCGTCAATTAAGACGTTTCCGGCCGGTACTTTGCCGGACTTCACGGCTTTGCCTTTGCTGAATTCCACGACTTCCCCTTTATCAAGCAGAAAGACGTTGTTTGGATCCATGCCGGTCTCTTCCGCGAGTTCCCCGTGCACAAACTGCATCCGGTACTCGCCGTGTACTGGAATAAAGTACTGCGGCTTCACCAGGTTCAGCATCATTTTGAGCTCTTCCTGGCGGGCGTGGCCGGAGGAATGCACGTTTTCGCCCATAACGACCTCTGCGCCAATCTGGTAGAGAAAATCGATCGTCTGCGACACCGTTTTTTCGTTCCCGGCTACCGGGTTGGCGGCGATAATAACCATGTCGCCTTCTTCAATGGTTAAATTGTCGTCTTCGCCCTTCGCCATATTCATCAGCGCAGAGACTGGCTCGCCCTGGCTGCCTGTGCACAAAATCGCCACTTTCTTCGGATCCGTATCTTCAACCTGATCGGTTGTAATGAAAATATCGTCTTCGGCATCGAGATACCCGAGCCGGCGCGAAATTTCAATCGTTTTTTCCATCGCCTGGCCATTCACGGCGATTTTGCGGCCGCTTTCCTCCGCTGCCTGGATCACCTGCTGAATGCGGTGAATGTTGGTCGCAAAGGTTGTAATTACGATGCGTCCTTCGGTTTCTAAAAAGATATCCATGATGCCGTTTCCGGCAATCGCTTCCGACGGGCTTACGCCCGGCACTTCAGCGTTAATGCTGTCAGAAAGCAGGCAGAGAACGCCCTTCTTGCCGATCTCGGTCAATTTATCGAGGCTCGTGTACTGCCCGTCGACCGGCGTCTGGTCAAATTTGAAATCGCCGGTGTGGACAATAACGCCCTCCGGCGTCTGTACAACCATGCCGACCGAATCCGGGATGCTGTGGTTGGTGCGGAAGAAGCTTGTCTTCAGCTGACCGGTCTGGATCACACTGTTGTCGTGCACCACCCGGAAATCCGGTTTCTTGCGGAGTCCTTTTTCTTTTACGTACGACTCTACGATGCCAAGCGTAAGCTTGGTGCCGTAGATCGGCACGTGCACCTGGCGGAGAATGTAGGTCAAAGCTCCGATATGGTCTTCGTGTCCGTGGGTCAAAAAGATCCCGCGGAGTTTTTCTTTGTTCTGGGTTAAATATGAAATATCCGGAATGACGATATCAATTCCGAGCATGTCATCTTCTGGAAACATTAGTCCTGCGTCTATGACAATCATGTCCTGTTCTGATTCTATAACGTACATATTTTTTCCGATTTCCCCGATGCCGCCAAGGGAAAAAACACGAACGTTACCATTCGCTTGTGTGGCCAAAGTATATTTCCTCCTAAATTAAAAATGAATTATTGCTGACGTCGATTTACGGCCCCAAAAAGAAACATTTTTCCCTTTGAGTGAATGGTTTCCGCACAAATCACTTATACTCAGTATAACCCAGGCGGTTTTTGAAATACAAGAGAAACTATTGCGCCCAAGCATTTTGAGCGGCCTCGCACCAGCGATTTCCCCTTCACTTTTCTATGTATATAAAACGGGACACCGGCAGCGGGGCTGCCGGTGTCCTGATAGAAATAACCGTTAGGAAGCGGCGGTAAACCACTGCTCAAGCTGGCGGATTTCGGCATCCGTCAGCGGCACGAGCGGCAGCCGCGTATAGCGTCCGGTAACGCCCATCTGTTCAAGCATAGCCTTTACCGGAGACGGGTTCGGAGCCATAAAGCAGGCCCGCATCTTCGGAAGGAGCGTCCGGTGCGCTTCTGCCGCCCGCTGCACGCGTCCCGAAAAGAAATCCGTCATCATCTGCTGCAGATCCTCCCCGGCAATGTGCGCCGCCACGGACACTACGCCGTCGCCGCCGACCGAAAGCGTCGGGAGCGTCAGCGAATCATCGCCGCTGAACAGCTGGAAATCCTTCGGCGCAGAAGACAGAAAGTGCGAAATCTGATCAAGGTTCCCGCACGCCTCTTTCACCGACGTAATGTTGGAGATCTCCGCAAGCCGTAGCAGCGTTTCCGGCAGCAGATTGACGATACAGCGCCCCGGAATATTATAAATCATCAAGGGCAGCGTCGTGGCTGCGGCAATCCGCTGAAAGTGCTGATACATGCCTTCCTGGTTCGGCTTGTTGTAATACGGAGTTACCGCCATCAGGCCGTCAATCCCGATCTTTGTCGCTTCATTCGCCAGGTCGGCGGAGTACGCCGTGTTGTTCGTACCGACGCCGCCTATCACATCCATCCGGCTGCCGGCAATGTCTTTCACCCGGCGGAACAGCTGCAGCTTCTCTTCACTGCTGAGCGTCGGGGATTCTCCGGTCGTACCGGCTACAACGACGCCGTCGCTTTTTGTCGCAATCAAATGCTCCGTCAGCTGCTCGACTTGCTCCCAGTGAATGTCGCCATTTTCATGAAAAGGTGTAACCATTGCTGTAAGTAACTGTCCAAAAGCCATAGGTCGGCTCCTTTCTCTCATCTGCAGGGAATCGGTGCGGATCGTGATGAGACTCTGCAGCTTACTAGGAAACAGATGGGGGGCGTACGCCGGCACGCCCGAGATCAAATACGCGGTGAAGGGCGGACACTGCTTTATCCGTATCCTGTTCACGCACAAGCGCCCAGATGGTCGTATGCGAATCCGCCGACTGTAAAATCGGCACCCCGGCTTCCGACAGAGCGGTAACAATTTTAGATGCAACCCCCGGTACGCCCGTCATGCCGGCGCCGACGACGCTGACTTTGGCGCAGTGCGTCACCGCCGAAATGCTCCAGCCGTCTTCTTCAAGGGCATCGACCGCTATTTTTGCATGCGGATCCGGCACGGTGAACACGGCGCTTGCTGGCCCGATATTAATAAAATCCACACTCAAACCGAGACTTTCCATCCGCTGAAACACGCGGGCATGCATGTCTTCTGACTGCTCCGGGTCCGCCGCGACGCTGATCTGGGTGAGCGACGGAATGTGGGCAATGCCGGTAATCAGGCGTTCAGCCACCTCCCGGCCCGGGGCACCGCCGAGCATGGACGTAATCAGCGTGCCCGGCTCTTTGGTCGACGTCGACCGGATACGGATCGGGACTTTCCCCTGCATCGCAATTTCAACCGCACGGGGGTGAATAACCTTCGCCCCCTGGTACGCCATGTTGCAGATTTCCTGATAGGTGACGGTGGAAAGCAGTCTCGCGTCTTCCACTACCCGGGGGTCTGCCGTCATCATGCCTTCGACGTCGGTAAAAATGTCCACCCATTCCGCCTTCAGGGCCGTGCCGAGCGCAGTCGCCGACGTATCGCTGCCGCCTCGTCCGAGCGTTGTCACCATACCTTCCTCGCTGACGCCCTGAAATCCGGTAACGACAACAGCGTCGTGGGTGGCAAGCAGCTCTTCCACTTTTTCCGTGCGCATATCGATGATTTTGGCGCTGCCGTGATTGCTGTCGGTAATAAACCCGGCCTGCGCCCCGTTTAAGGCAGCTGCCTTCAGCTGCTTCGAGCGCAGAAGCTCCGTAAACACAACAGCGGAGATGGTTTCCCCGCACGACACCAGCAGGTCGCGCTCGGCTCCGCCTTCTCCCGGCGCGCTTTCATCGATCAGGCTGAGAAGGGTATCGGTGGCGTAAGGATCCCCGCTCCGCCCCATGGCAGAAACGACAACCACCACCTTATAGCCTTCACGAACCGCGTCTTCGATATGGCCGGCGGCCTGCTCGCGCAGTTCCTTCGTTTTTACAGACGTACCGCCAAATTTTTGAACGATTATATTCATCGGTCCGGCTCCCTCACAGGTTATTTGATCAGATTAAGGCGGATCAGGCTTTCGGCAATCTGTACCGAGTTATACGCGGCACCTTTTAAGAGATTATCCGATACAACCCAGAAATGGTATGCGTTTTCGCGGTCAAGGTCGCGGCGGATACGGCCGACAAATACATCCGGCAGGCCGACGCTGTTAACAGCCATCGGGTACACCTGGTTGGACGGATCGTCCTGAAGGGTGATGCCTTCGCCTTCGGACAGCGTCTGCTGCAGCTCTTTGACATCCGGATTGCCGGTTTCTGTTTCAATATACACCGACTCCGAGTGCCCGGTGGCAACCGGAAGACGTACGCACGTCGCTGCTACAGGCAGGTCGTCCATATGAAGAATTTTTTTCGTTTCATTGATCATTTTCATTTCTTCAAACGTATAGCCGTTGTCCTGGAACTTGTCGATCTGCGGGATCGCATTGAAAGCGATCTGGTAGTGCTTTTCATCACCGCTGACCGGCATAAGGTTAGCTTCAGCTTCTTCACCGTTCAGCACTGCGGCCGACTGGGTGTTCATTTCCTCGACCGCGTCAAGCCCGGCACCGGAGACGGCCTGATACGTGGAGACGATCACTTTTTTCAGCCCGTATTTCTGACGGATCGGCTCAAGTGCCACTGCCATCTGGATCGTCGAGCAGTTCGGGTTCGCGATAATGCCATTGTGGTTGTGCAGGTCTTCTTCATTCACTTCCGGCACGACAAGCGGGGTGTCCGGGTCCATCCGGTAGGCGCTCGTGTTATCGACGACAACCGCCCCCCGTTTAACCGCTTCGGGAGCCAGCGCTTTGGATATGGAGCCGCCCGCGGAAAATAAGGCGATCTGAACCCCTTCAAACGATTCCGGTGTTGCTTCTTCGAGCGTGTATTCCCGGCCTTTAAACGTCATTTTTTTACCGGCGGAGCGGCTCGAGGATAACAGCTTCAGCTCTCCAACGGGGAAATTTTTATTTTCTAAAGTTTTCAGCATCTGCTGGCCAACGGCGCCGGTTGCGCCTACGACCGCTACAGTATATGTTTCGTTAGACATGTTCATTCTCCCTTTCTGGTTCATCCATTTCACATTTATTAAAACAAACTTTGCTTTATTTTACCACACTTGTCAGCACTGAAAAGGGCAATTCTGGCTTATTCTTCGATACTCACGCTGAAATTGGAGCTGTTTTTCTTCAATAGCTCCGGCAGATGGCCATTTGGCTGGATAAGTGAGGCGCTCGGCGGCGTCTGCATCATCGCCCGTCCCCGCTCCTCGACGTGTTCGAGCTGCACACGGCTGAGCCTGTCCAGGGTTTCATCGATGCCGGGGTGCCGGCCAAACAGCATTTCATTTCGTGCGTTCCGGGCCATGCGGGCTGCTGACGACTCCAGCCCCAGTACAAAAGCCGATTTCAGCTGCGACCGGTGGTTTTCAATCTCCGTTTCTTTAATGTTTCCGGCGGATAAACGTTCAAACAGTCCATCAATTGTCTCGAGCAGCTCTTCCACCCGCTCTGGAGCCGCCGCGCTGTAAATCGTATGAAAGCCAGTACGTTCAAAGGCTTCAAACGAAGAAAAAATGGAATATGCCAGCCCCCGGTCCTCCCGGACTTCCTGAAACAGGCGGCTGCTCATGGAACCGCCGAGCAGGTTATTCCAGAGTACTTCCGCAAAATAATGGTCATGAAAGCGGGAAACACCCGGGAAGCCCAGACACAGGTGGGCCTGTTCGGTTTCCCTGTGTTTCACTTCTCTTCCCGGCACAAACACAGCCCGCTCCTCCCGGTTTGCCGCCCGGCGCCCATGGCCCCAGCCGGCAAATAAACGTTCAAGGCAGGCTAGCAGCTCCCCGCTCACATTACCCGCAGCCGAAATAACAATTCGCTCCGGCGTGTAATGATCATGAAAAAAATCAAGCAGGCGCTCCCGGGTTATCTCACGGAGCACCGGCCTCGTGCCGAGAATCGGGCGGGCCAGCGGATGACTGCCGTAGGAAGCCTGCCAGAGCATATCGTGAATGATGTCATCCGGCGTATCCTCCACCATGCTGATTTCCTCCAAAATCACGTTCCGTTCTTTTTCCACGTCCTCCGGATCAAAGCGGGAATGAAAAAACATATCGGCAAACACTTCGGCCGTCTGTTCCGCGTGTTCATCGAGCACCGTTGCCTGCAGGCAGGTGGTGTCCTTCGCCGTAAAGGCTTCCATTTCTCCGCCGATACGATCAAAATAGCCGGCAATATCTGCCGCACTCCGTTCGGATGTACCTTTAAACAGCATATGTTCAATAAAATGAGCCATGCCGTTTTCATCTGCCCGTTCCTGTCTCGACCCTGCATCTATCCACAGGCCGAGCGACACCGAGCGCACGTGTGGAATCTGCTCTGACACCAGCCGCACTCCGTTCGGAAGATATTTCGTTTCCACCATCTGCTTGAGCCTCCTTCTTTTATTCTCTCTATATTTATAAAAAAAAGGACCTGGAAATCCAAGTCCCTGCTGATCTATAGCTGGATTACTGAGAAGATGTGTCGGAGCTTTCTTTCGCAAGCAACGCTTTTCTCGATAAGTTAATCCGTCCCTGATTGTCTATTTCTGTTACTTTGACCATAACTTCGTCCCCGATAGAGACAACGTCTTCCACTTTGTTCACACGCTCGTGGTTCAGCTGGGAAATGTGGACGAGGCCTTCTTTTCCTTTAAACAGCTCCACGAAGGCGCCAAACTTCTCGACGCGTTTGACCTTTCCTAAATACGTCTCGCCCGGCTCTACTTCACGAATTAAATCTTCAATGACTTTTTTCGCTTCCTCGTTCTTATCCTGCTCGGTCGAGGAAATAAAGACAGTGCCGTCCTGCTCGATATCAATTTTCACGCCGGTATCTTCAATAATCTGATTGATCGTTTTCCCGCTCGGGCCGATCACATCACGGATTTTATCCGGCTTGATTTGCATGGACATAATTTTTGGCGCATACGGGGAAAGCTCGCCGCGTGTCTCGCTGATCGTAGCGAGCATGTTTTCGAGTACTTTCATGCGTGCAACCTTTGCCCGTTTGAGGGCAAATTCGAGCACTTCGCGGTCAATACCCGCCAGTTTGATATCCATTTGCAGCGCCGTTACGCCGTCTGCCGTTCCGGCTACTTTAAAGTCCATGTCGCCGAGAGCGTCTTCCATGCCCTGAATGTCGGTTAACACGGCCAGGTCGTCGCCTTCTTTCACAAGACCCATCGCAATACCGGCAACCGGCGATTTGATCGGCACACCGGCGTCCATCATGGCAAGCGTGCTCGCGCAGATGCTCGCCTGGGAGGTGGAACCGTTGGACTCAAGCACTTCGGACACCAGGCGGATCGTGTACGGGAATTCCTCCTCGGAGGGCACGACCTTTTCCAGGGCGCGTTCGCCGAGAGCACCGTGTCCGATTTCCCGCCGGCCCGGCCCGCGGATCGGACCGGTTTCCCCGACACTGAAGTTCGGGAAGTTATAGTGGTGCAAAAACCGCTTCGATGTTTCGGTGCCGAGGCCGTCGATGATCTGCACCTCTCCGAGAGCGCCGAGCGTGCAGATGCTGAGCGCCTGCGTCTGGCCGCGGGTGAACAGACCGGAGCCGTGCGTGCGCGGCAGAATGTCCACCTCGGACGTCAACTGACGGATGTCATCCGGACCGCGTCCGTCCGGGCGTATATGCTCTTCCGTAATCAGGCGGCGGAATTCTGCTTTGACAAGCTTTTCAAAGATGTCTTTTACTTCGCTATGCTGTTCCTCATCTTCATACGGCTCGGAGATCTGCGTTTTCAGCTCCTGGATGGCCACGTCGCGTTCTTTTTTATCCTTGACCATTACTGCTTCCTTCACGGAGTCCTGAAACTGGCTGCGGATCGTTTCTTCGAGGTCTTTATCCGTCTGGGACAGCTGTACTTCCATTTTCTCCTGGCCGAGTTCACTGATGATGCCTTCCTGGAATTCCACCAGGCGCTTGATTTCTTCATGGCCGAACATAATGCCTTCAAGCATCGTTTCCTCCGGCACTTCGTCCGCTCCGGCTTCCACCATGTTGATGGCGTCTTTCGTGCCGGCAACCGTCAGTTCAATATCGCTTCTCGCCGCTTCGGATTCCGAAGGATTGACGACAAATTCGCCGTCGACCCGACCGATCACAGCACCCGAAACCGGACCGTAAAACGGAATGTCCGACAGGGAGAGAGCGAGCGACGAGCCGACCATAGCCGCAATTTCCGGGGAGGCGGACTGGTCCACGCTCATCACCATGTTGATTACCTGCACATCATTACGGAAGCCGTCCGGGAAAAGCGGGCGGATCGGACGGTCAATCAGACGGCTGGTTAAAACCGCTGTTTCGCTTGGCCGTCCTTCGCGCTTAATAAAACCGCCGGGAATTTTCCCTGCCGCATACAGCCGCTCTTCGTAATTTACCGTAAGAGGGAAGAACGGAAGATCCTTTGGTTCCTTTGAAGCCGTCACGGTGGAGAGCACCACGGTGTCTCCGTAGCGGATCATGACCGCTCCGTTTGCCTGTTTCGCAATGTGGCCTGTTTCGACGGTCAGCGTCTGCCCCGCCCATTCAATTGAGTATGTTTTCTTTTCTTGTTCCAAATTTCAGGACCTCCTATACGTTTTTTCACGTATACGTCTGCCTGTCCGGATATAAATATTCCATCCCGCCGGTACTGCCTCCTGGCAGGAAACCCTTTCGTGCGCACAAGCTTAGCGCGGAAGCCTCCGCTGCTTACGCGCTAAGCTTGTGAGATGTGCGTAAGGGATCATTCATACCGCACAGACGCATACGTTATGCACATGGTTGTTTTTAGGTAAGAGAAAAAGCGGGAGATACCTCCCGCTTCCCAGTCATTCTTAACGGCGCAAGCCGAGTTTATTAATGATATCGCGGTAACGCGTAACATCCTGATTACGAACGTACGTTAACAGGTTACGGCGCTTACCAACCATTTTTAAAAGCCCGCGGCGGGAATGGTGGTCCTTTTTATGCTCACGCAGGTGTTCGTTCAACGAAACGATCTGCTCCGTCAAAATAGCGATCTGCACTTCCGGGGAACCGGTGTCGCCTTCATGTGTTTTGTACTCTTCGATCAACTCTGATTTACGCTCTGGTGTTAAAGCCATTCAGTCGACCTCCTTTTGTTATTTTGTTTCAACCATTTCCTCGCAAGCCGCAGGAGGCGCGTGCAAGCCAAGAAGTGGTTTCCATACATCAACCATCTTACCTTTTGAGCAGGAAAAACGCAAGAGAAAACGGGTTTTAGTCCCTGATTTCCTGCTGAAGCACCTGCTCGGCGGAACGTTTGTCCTCATGCAGCTGCGAAACAAGCGCGTCGAGAGAAGGAAATTTCACTTCCCCGCGCAGCCGGTCCCGCCACTCAATCCGGACAGTTTTACCGTAAATATCTCCGCTGAACTCAAACAGATGAACTTCAATTTCCGGAGGACCGTCCCGTTCGTCGTGAAACGTCGGCTTGTAGCCGATATTGCACATCCCCCGGTACCAGCGGCCATCGATCAGCGCACGCACGGCGTACACACCGTCGTTTGGAAGCAGGTACGGCTCTTCAGACTGAATGTTGGCAGTTGGAAAGCCGATCGTCCGTCCACGTTTTTCGCCTTCGACGACGGTGCCTTCAAATGTATACCAGCGTCCTAGCAGATGGGCGGCTTTGACCATTTCCCCCTCTTCCACCATCCGGCGGATCCAGGTGGAGCTCACCTTCTCTCCGTCTTCGGTATATGGGGATACGGTGGAAAATGTAAAGACGTCCCTTGAATGATACGGGAGCGTCTCCATTGTGCCGCGCCCGAACTTACCGTACGAAAAATCAAATCCAGCCACCGCGTGCTTTACGCCAAGATCAATAATATAGGCATCAACAAAAGCCTGAGGGTCGAGGGCCGCAAAATTCTGGTCAAACCGCACAATGTACAGCTCTTTCACCCCGAGTGATTCGAGCACGCGCTGCTTTTCCTGCAGCGGGGTTAAATAGAACATATCTTCTTCCGTCTGCTTCGAGAGTACCACCTTCGGATGCGGATGGAAGGTCATGACAGCGAGCGGCAGTCCCCTGTCCTCTGCCGTCTGACGGGCCTTTTCAATCACTTCTGTGTGGCCGCGGTGAACCCCGTCGAAGTAGCCCAGCGCCATCACTTTCGGTTTTGAGAGCGAAGCCGTTAACGTATGTGGATGTACAAGATGATGAACTTCCATTATTTTCACCTGCCGATATTCTTTCATTCACGCTATCAAAGAAGCATTGTTTTTGGTTTGAAAATGCCGGGCTTATCTGGATGCGCCGTATATACGGCCAGCAGCTTTCCGCTCTCTGCCTTCACTGCCATCGTCTGCTCCTGAAACCATTCCGCCGGCAGCACGCGCCCGTGGCTGATCTGCTCTGCCGTCTCCTCCGACACTGTAATCGCGGGAAGATGGTCCACAGCCCAGTCCACAGGGTACACGGCGTCTCCGGGACGGCCTTCGGCAACCAGGGCTTCGAGTTCTTCCCATGTGGAGCTGTGCTCCGGACCAAACCCGCCGGACGCCGTCCGGACGAGCTGCTGCAGGTGCGCCGGATACCCGAGCTTCTCCCCGGCGTCGACGGCCAGGGTGCGCACGTAGGTTCCTTTGCTGCAGCTTACATGCACTTTAAAGGAAAACTCTCCGTCCTGCGGAGCCGCATCCATCCCAAGCAGCCGGAAATCATAAATTTGGGCTTCGCGCACAGGGCGCTCGACCTCTATGCCTTCGCGGGCGTACTCATACAGCTTGCGTCCCCGGACTTTGACGGCTGAATACATCGGCGGCACCTGGGTCACCGTACCGGTCAGCGCTTCAAGCGCTGCTTCGATGCGCTGCTTTGCCGGAGCCTTTTCCACCGGAAGAACTGCCACCGGTTCCCCGTCGGCATCTTCAGTCGTCGTTGTTTTCCCGAGAGTGATGATTCCTTCATATGCTTTGGGAGCTTCGTGCAGGTAATCCACCACTTTGGTGGCTTTTCCGACACAAAGCGGGAGCACCCCGGTCACCGATGGATCAAGCGTGCCGGAATGGCCGACTTTTTTTGTTTTCAGCAGCCGGCGTGCACGCACTACACAATCATGGGACGTAACCCCTGCTTCTTTCCACAAAGGAATGATTCCATCAATCATAGGGCTGTTTCGCTCACTTCCGTTACAGAATTCATATACATAGGAAAAGCTGTTTCAAAGTCAGCACAGCTTTTCCAACTTTAAAACAGCTTCTTTCTTCTACTTCTCCCGCTCATTCAAATCGCGCAGAAGCGATTCAATGCGGTTGCCGTATTCGATCGATTCATCGAAAGAAAAGAAGATTTCCGGCGTTTTGCGAAGCTGGATTCGTTTTCCGATTTCACTGCGGATGAATCCCCGGGCTTTTTCGAGGCCCTGAAACGCTTCCTCTTTGTCTTTTTCTTCTCCGAGAACCGTTATAAAGATTGTTGCCTGCTGCAGATCCCCAGTCACCTCTACGTCGGTCACCGTCACAAACTGCACCCGCGGATCTTTGATTCCGCGCGAAAAAATATCTGATACTTCTTTTTTAATCTGCTCTCCTACACGCTGAGCACGTATATTAGCCATCACTGTTCCTCCTATAACCATTCATAGTGTACGGAGGTTATTTCCCATTCCGTATAACTTTCAATCATATGAATGGCACGCTGCAGCTCTTTTTCCGCCCCGGCCTTTTCGTTATGCACGGTGACGATCGAAAGAGCTGCCCGCTGCCAAAGCTCCTGGTAATCCGTTTCCGCCACGGAGAGATTGCGCTGCTTCAGCTTTGTTTTTACGCTCTGAAGCACCGCCCGTTTCTGCTTTAAGTGACTCGCTTCATAAAGCATGCACTCTACATGGACCACGCCGATCATGTGCGTTTAACTTCCTCCATGATATACGGCTCCATAATGTCGCCTTCTTTAAGGTCGTTAAAGTTTTCAAGGGTCACACCGCACTCGTAGCCGGCTGCAACTTCCTTGGCATCGTCTTTATAACGCTTCAGATCCTTAATGCCGCCGTCGAAAATCACAACGCCATCGCGCACGACACGCACTTTGGAGTTCCGGGTGATTTTGCCTTCGAGCACATAGCTTCCGGCAATTGTACCAACGCGGGAAACTTTAAACAACTGGCGCACCTCAACCTGTCCGAGCACGCGCTCTTCATAGACTGGGTCGAGCATGCCTTTCATGGCTGTTTCAATTTCTTCAATCGCATTGTAGATAACCTGGTGGAGACGAAGATCCACATTTTCTGCATCTGCCGTACGCTTGGCGTTTACGTCCGGACGGACGTTAAAGCCGATAATGATCGCGTTGGAGGCCGAAGCGAGGATAACGTCTGATTCTGCAATCGCTCCGGCACCGGCGTGTACGATATTGATTTTGCAGCCTTCCACTTCTATTTTTTCAAGTGATCCGCGAAGCGCTTCAACAGAGCCCTGAACATCTGCTTTGACGATCACATTGATCTCTTTCATGTCGTTTTCCTGAATCTGACTGAACAGATCGTCCAGGTTGATCTTCGAGGTTTGGGCACGCTCGGCGTCCTTTGCCCGGCTCTTACGCGCGTCGGCAATCTGGCGGGCTTTTTTCTCTTCTTCAAAGACGACAAACGGGTCGCCTGCCTGAGGCACATCGTTCAGGCCGATAATTTCCACCGGCTTGGACGGCCCTGCGCTTTTCACCTGGCGCCCGAGATCATCCACCATTGCCCGGATCCGGCCAAAGGCGTTGCCGACTACAATCGGCTCGCCGACATGCAGCGTACCGTTTTGAACGAGCAGAGTGGCAACCGGGCCGCGTCCTTTATCAAGCTCTGCTTCTACGACGCTGCCGCGCGCCCGTTTGTCCGGGTTCGCTTTGAAGTCTTCCACTTCAGCAACGAGCAGAATCATTTCAAGCAGCTCATCGATGCCTTCCCCGTTAATTGCAGAAAGGTTCACAAAGATCGTGTCCCCGCCGTAAGATTCCGGCACTAACTGAAATTCCATCAGTTCCTGCATCACCCGGTCAGGGTTCGCGCCTTCCTTGTCCATTTTGTTTACCGCGACAATGATTGGCACCTCGGCCGCCTTGGCGTGGTTGATGGCTTCTCTTGTCTGCGGCATGACACCGTCATCAGCCGCGACAACCAGAATCGTAATATCAGTTACTTCAGCACCGCGCGCACGCATGGTCGTAAATGCTGCGTGGCCAGGCGTATCGAGGAAGGTAATCAGCTTGTTGTTTTCTTCCACCTGATAGGCACCGATGTGCTGGGTAATGCCGCCGGCTTCCCCGGAGGTTACCTTCGTGTGGCGGATGGAGTCGAGAAGTGTCGTTTTGCCGTGGTCGACGTGTCCCATAATGGTTACTACCGGCGGGCGTTCCTGCAGCTTTGCAGGATCGTCCTGCTCGACATAGTTATCGATATCGAGTTCATCCACCACTTCTTCCTGCTCCACCGCTACGCCGTAATCCGTGGCGATCAGTTCAATGGTTTCTGCCTCGAGCGTTTCGTTGATGGTCGCCATCACGCCGAGATTCATCAATTTTTTGATGATTTCAGAGCTTTCCTTGTTCAGCTTATCTGCCAGTTCCCCGACGGAAAGACTGCCGGCAAACGTGATTTTTTCCGGTGTGGCCTGCTGCTCTTTACGGCCGCCGCCCGGGCGTTTCTGGGTGGTCTTTTTCTTGCTCGGACCTCTGTTTCCCTGGGTGTTTCTTGTTTTATTGCTTCTCACTTTACTCATAGTGACATCACTTTCCTTCCAAAGATATCGTTCCTGAATATTGTTCGTTTTTCGTCCATCTACACGTCCTTCTTAATTTATTTCTTCATCTATCAATTTTATCAGCTTTTTGGCAAAACCGCGTTCTGTGACGGATAAAATAGTTCTTGATTCTTTTCCAATTGCCGCGCCGAGGTCGGCTTTCGTGCCGGCAACACGAAAAGGGCATGAATAAAAGTCCGTTTTATCCGTGAACTTTTTAATCGTATTGGCAGAAGCATCTCCGGCGACGATGACCAGCTGTGCTTTTTTGGTCTGCACGGTTTTAAGAACGGTGTCATCGCCGCTTTTCAGCTCTCCTGCCCGCGCGGCAAGTCCGAGAAAGGACAATGCTTTATCGTTCATGAGCCGCGCCTCTGCGCTCTTCGAGGAGACGGTCATAGTCTTCGTTTGAGACTTTCACCTTCAGATGGCGGCTCAGCGAATCCTTTGCTTTCGCCTGTAAAAACACATCGTCACTGTCTGTTAAATACGCGCCCCGGCCGTTCTTTTTGCCGGAGCGGTCGACAAAAACGGTGTTATCCGGGTCCCGAACGACTCGCACCAACTCTTTCTTGGGCTTTTCTTCTCCAGTAATAATGCATTTTCTCATGGGAATTTTTTTAACCATAGCCGTTCACCCTCATTTTTACAAATCTTCTGTGTCTAAATCAATGCTTGTGCTTGTCACCGGGATCTCTTCCGCATCCTCCGGCGAGAAGATACCGAGGTCTTCGGCTTCGGTTTCACTTTTAATGTCGATCTTCCAGCCGGTGAGCTTGGCGGCCAGGCGGGCGTTCTGCCCGCGCTTGCCGATAGCCAGGGAAAGCTGGTAGTCCGGCACCACCACAAGCGTGCTTTTTTCCTCTTCATTTACCTGAACATCAAGGGCTTTCGCCGGGCTAAGCGAGTTGGCCACGTACTCCACCGGATTATCTGACCACTGCACGATGTCGATCTTTTCGCCCTTCAGCTCTTTCACGATCGTCTGCACGCGCTGGCCGTTCGGGCCTACGCAGGAACCGACCGGATCCACTTCCGGATCGTCAGCATACACCGAAATTTTCGAGCGGTCGCCCGCTTCCCGTGCCACTGAAATAATTTCCACCGTGCCGTCATAAATCTCCGGCACCTCCAGCTCAAACAGCCGCTTCAACAAGCCCGGATGCGTACGGGAAATAACGATCTGCGGTCCCTTGGTCGTTTTTTCCACTTTGGTGATGTATGCTTTCAGACGGTCGTTATGATTGTACGTTTCATTCTGCATCTGTTCACTCTGCGGCAGCAGCGCCTCTACTTTCCCGAGGTCCACGTAGATAAAGCGGTGGTCCTGACGCTGCACGATGCCGGTCATAATATCTTCTTCGCGGTCGATAAAATCGGAATAGATAATGCCGCGCTCAGCTTCGCGCACGCGCTGGGTCACGACCTGCTTCGCCGTCTGCGCAGCGATGCGCCCGAAGTTTTTCGGGGTGACTTCCATTTCCACTACGTCGTCGAGCTCGTACGACGGGCTGATCGCTTGCGCTTCCTCCTGAGAGATTTCAAGCCGTGGATCAAATACCTCTTCAACCACTTCTTTGCGGGCAAATACGTGAATCGATCCGGTATCACGGTTGACGTCCACCCGGACGTTCTGCGCCTGGTTGAAGTTTCGCTTGTAGGCGGAAATCAACGCGGCCTCGATTGCTTCGAGCACTATTTCTTTATCGATACCCTTGTCATTTTCCAGTACGTCCAATGCTTCCATAAAGTCTGCATTCATGGAATTCAGATCCTCCTTTTTCTCGATGCCCGCCGCACCGTTAAAAAATGATGGCGAGCCTTGCTTTAGCTACTTTACTGTACGGTACATGCACCGTGCGTTCCGTCTGTTTCTGTTTGGTGGAAATCAAAAGCTCTCCGTCTTTGAAGTCACTCAGCTTTCCTTCGAACGCTTTTTCTCCTTCAACGGGTTCATACGTGGTAATGTACACGTTTTTTCCGACTGAACGTCGGATATCTGCTTCGTTATTCAGCGGACGCTCCGCGCCCGGCGAAGAAACCTCCAGATAATAAGCCTCCTGGACAGGGTCCATTTCGTCGAGCTGTTCACTCAGCCGTTCGCTCACCCGTCCGCAGTCTTCAAGATGCACACCGGAGGGGCTGTCCACAAATACCCGAAGGTACCAGTTTTTTCCTTCTTTCTTATATTCTGTATCCACGAGTTCCAGGTCCAGTTCTTCAGCAATCGGCCGCGCCAGACGTGCTGCGAGGTCTTTAATACTTTCTTTCATTACGTACCTCCCTGCTGCTTTGTCATCATCTTCATTTCTTCCAATGATAGTATATAGTTTATTTTATGCAGAAAGCTTCAACCATAAATGAAAGAGTGGGTATCCACCCACTCTTTCGCCGTCTCGATATACCTCTCACTGCCCATTATCATAGCACGATTTGTGCATTTTCGCAAGTCTCGCTGCTGTTTAGAACAGAGAAAGTTGGTTTGTATCCGGCAGGCCGTCGAGGCATCCGTGCAGGTCGAGGTGCTCGATCACTGTTTTGGTTGCCTTGCTGCGCTGCTGCAGGTCTTCCTTGGATAAAAATTCTCCATTGGCGCGCGCTTTCACCACGTTGACCGCTGCGTTCGTCCCTACGCCTTCAAGAGCGTTGAACGGCGGAATCAGCTGGTCGCCGTCGACGACAAATTCACTTGCTTCCGAACGGTACAGGTCCACCTTCTGGAAACGGTAGCCCCGCTCGGTCATTTCAAGCGCAAGCTCCAGCACGGTCACAAGGCTTTTTTCCTTCGGAGAGGCGTCAAAGCCCTTCGCCTGAATTTCATCAAGCTTCGCGCGGATCGAGGTGCTGCCGTTGATCATCGTCGGCAGATCAAAGTCGTCCGCCCGGACCGTAAAGTACGCTGCATAAAACAGGATCGGATGGTGCACTTTAAAGTAGGCAATCCGGACTGCCATCAGCACGTAGGCAGTGGCGTGCGCTTTCGGGAACATATATTTAATTTTCAGGCACGACTGGATGTACCACTCCGGTACGCCGTGGTTTTTCATTTCTTCAATCCATTCCGGATCAAGGCCGCGTCCCTTACGGACGAATTCCATGATTTTAAAGGCGAGCGAATGCTCGATGCCTTTATAGATCAAATACACCATAATGTCGTCCCGGCAGCCGATAACGTCCTTCAGTTCGCATGTGCCGTTCTGAATCAGCTCTTGGGCGTTTCCGACCCAGACGTCCGCGCCGTGGGAAAGCCCGGAAATCTGAACCAGCTCGGAAAACGTGGACGGCTTCGTGTCTTCAAGCATCTGGCGCACAAACCGGGTGCCGAACTCTGGAATGCCGTACGTTCCCGTTTTGCAGTTAATCTGCTCCGGCGTCACACCGAGCACTTCCGGGCCGCCGAAGATTTTCATGACTTCCGCGTCATCGGTCGGAATCGTCTGCGGATCAATGCCGCTTAAATCCTGAAGCATGCGTATGACTGTCGGGTCATCGTGGCCGAGAATATCAAGCTTCAGCAGGTTATCGTGGATGGAATGAAAGTCAAAGTGCGTCGTTTTCCATTCCGACGTTTTGTCGTCTGCCGGAAACTGAATCGGACAGAAATCGTGAATGTCATACTCATCCGGGACGACGATAATTCCGCCCGGGTGCTGCCCGGTCGTCCGTTTAACACCGGTACACCCGCTGACGAGCCGGTCGATCTCCGCTCCGCGCAGATGCAGCTCGTGGTCGCTCTGATAGCCCTTCACAAATCCGTACGCCGTTTTGTCCGCCACGGTACCGATTGTTCCTGCCCGATACACTTTTTCCTCGCCGAACAGTTCTTTCGTGTAATTATGGGCCCGCGGCTGATAGTCGCCGGAGAAGTTCAGGTCAATATCGGGCACTTTATCGCCTTTGAATCCGAGAAACGTTTCAAACGGGATATCGTGGCCGTCTTTAATCATGTCCACGCCGCAGCTGTCGCACAGCTTATCCGGAAGGTCGAATCCGGAGCCGACCGAGCCGTCGTCAAAAAACGTCGACTGCCTGCATTCCGGACAAACGTAATGCGGCGGCAACGGGTTTACTTCGGTAATTTCTGTCATCGTGGCAACAAACGATGAGCCGACCGAGCCACGCGAGCCGACAAGATAGCCGTCCTCGAGGGATTTTTTTACGAGCTTCTGCGAAATCAGGTAGATGACATCAAAACCGTTGCCGATGATGCTGTCGAGCTCTTTATCAAGCCTGGTTTTCACAAGCTCCGGTATCGGGGAGCCGTAAATGCTCTCCGCCCGGCGGTAGCACATTTCCCGTATTTCTTTATCCGAGCCTTCGATGTTTGGCGTATACAGGTCGCTCGGCACCGGGTGGATCGTTTCCACCTGGTCTGCAATTGCCTGGGTGTTTTCCACTACAATCTTTTCTGCGGTACGGTCATCCAGAAAATCAAAGCAGGAGAGCATTTCCCCGGTTGTGCGGAAATGCACCTGCGGAAGCGTCTGGTTGTTCAGCGGGTTCGCCCCGCCCTGCGACGCAATCAGAATCTGCCGGTAGTTGTAGTCGTGCTCATCCATGTAGTGGGCGTTACCGGTGGCAACGACCGGGAGGTTCAGTTCCTCCCCGGTGCGGATGATTTTCTGAATCACATCCTTAACGTCGTCGTGGCTTTTCAGAAGCTCCTTTTCCACCAGGTGCGCATAGTTTTCCGGCGGCTGCACCTCGAGGTAGTCGTAAAATTCAGCGGCTTTTTTCGCTTCATCCTCCGACTTCTGCATCATCGTTTCAAACACTTCGCCTTTGTCACACGCCGAGCCGACGAGTATGCCTTCGCGGTACTTCTGCAGCTTCGAACGCGGGATTCTCGGCGTGCGGAAAAAATACTCCAGATGCGAAAGCGTGACGAGGTGATACAGGTTTTTCAGCCCTTCCTGCGTCTGGGCGATCAGCGTGCAGTGCGACGGGCGCAGCCGGTGAAAGCCGGACTGGCCCATGTTATCGTTCAGCTGTTTATGGTTCGTGATGTCCTGAGCGAGCGCATCCTTCATCATTTTCCAAAGCAGGTACCCGGTCGCTTCCGCATCGTATATCGCCCGGTGATGGCTTACGAGTTCGATATCAAACGTTTTACAGAGCGTATTCAGCCGGTGGTTTTTTAAATTCGGATACAAAAAGCGGCCGAATTCGAGCGTATCGATTACCGGCATGTCTGCCGTTTTACCGATTTTTTTGTATCCCTCCCGGAGAAAGCCCATGTCAAAGCTTGCGTTATGGGCGACAAGCACCGAATCCTTGGAAAAGGCGTAGAAATCTTCAAGCACCGGTTCAATTTCCGGCGCATCGACGAGCATGTCATCTGTGATGCCGGTCAGGTTAATAATGGTGTCGGTCAGGTTTTCATGCGGGTTTGAAAAGCGTTCAAACCGGTCGATAATCTCGCCGTCTTTTACCTTCACCGCTGCGAGCTCGATGATGGAGTCGTACACGACTGATAAGCCGGTCGTTTCCACGTCAAAGACGACATAGGTTCCTGTTTCAAGATCCACGTCCGCCTCGTTGTATGCGATCGGAACGCCGTCATCTACGAGGTTCGCCTCCATGCCGTACAGCACCTTAATATCGTGCTTTTTGCCGGCATTGTATGCTTCCGGAAACGACTGCACGACGCCGTGGTCCGTGATGGTGACCGCCGGGTGGCCCCATTCGGCTGCCCGGGCCACGTATTCCCCGGCGGAAACCGTCGCATCCATCTGACTCATATTCGTGTGGGCGTGCAGCTCGACGCGCTTCTCTTCGGCGTCGTCGGTTTTGGACGCTCCCTGCACCTGGATCACGTCGTTTGCGATCATGACCAGGTCCCGGACGAACGTATCGTCCTGGACGCCGCCCCGGGCCTTTACCCAGATGCCTTTCTGCACCGCTTCAAGCAGCGGCACCTGTTCTTTATCCTTGGAGAACATTTTGATCATAATCGAATCGGTGTAGTCGGTAATTTTAAACGTTAACAGCGTCCGGCCGCTGCGGAGCTCCTTCGTTTCCGCTTCAAAAATGTAGCCTTCCACCGTAATGCGGCGCTCTTCTTCGCGGATATCTTTAAGCGGCACGGCTTCGTCCTTGATCGGATAACCGATCTGAATCGACTGGGACGCACGCTTGGAGTCGGCTTCGGTTTCCTTTTTCTTGCGCTCCATCATCGCTTCAATTACTTTGGAGTGTTCTTCCTGCTTTTTCTTTTCTTCGAACTGTTCCTTTTCTTCATCGCTCGTTTTGGCTTCCATCGTAAAGGCGGCAGCCGGCAGCCCGAACAGCGGCAGGACATCGTTCATCGCCTGCTGCAGCTTCGGCCCGAGCGAATTCATTTCAATATCGCTTTTACACGGGAAAATCAGCTCCCCCTCCCGCAAAAACGGCGCTCCTCCGTTCAGCCTCATGCGCAGGTGGGGGTCATAGCCTTCAAGCTTCTGCATAATCAGCGGCCAGTAGTCCGGGATCGCGTCCACCGGAACAGTCGTGCCTTCTTCGTAATGAAGCGTAAAATCAACAGCGGCAATGCTTTCAAACGCGGACTGCAGTTTTTCTTTCAGCAGCGCATATACCGTAAACGGCAGCGGCGCTGCAAGCGTCAGGTGAAAATGCCACTGCTTCTGTTCTTTATGAATCACAAGCTTTTCGAGGCGGCCTTCTGTAAAATAACGGTTGGTTTCTTCTTCCGGCATGCCAATCTGCTCGAGTAGCAACTCAAAACGTTCCTGTTGGATGTGACGGTCGGTCTGCACGTTTCTCGCCTCACTTCTTCGTTCTTTTGTAATTCATTTTATCAAAAAAATTCATTTCCGGCAGGCTCAGGGAAGAGGGAAACCCCTCCTGGAGTCACCAGAAAGGGTTAATGGATTTCAGCCCACAGCTTTTCTAAATACTGCGGAAGTTCACTGACAGCGACTTCCACGTTTTCACCGGCTGTGCGGGATTTTACTTCCACAATCTGCTCGCCTGCTTTTTTGCCGCAGGCGATACGCACAGGCAGACCGTAAAGGTCCGCATCCTTAAACTTCACGCCCGGCCGCTCCTTCCGGTCATCGAGCAGCACGGACCAACCGCTTTTCTGCAGGCTCTCGTACAGTTCGTCGCCGAGCTGCTGCTGCTCGTCCTGCTTCGGATTGAGCACCAGCAGATGCAGATCAAACGGGGCGGCTGCTTTCGGCCAGCAGATGCCGCTCTCGTCATGGTTCTGCTCAATAACAGCCGCAATCGTCCGGCTCACGCCGACGCCGTAGCTGCCCATAATGATCGGACGGGCTTTGCCGTTTTCATCCAAAAACGTCGCCCCGAGCGCTTCGCTGTACTTCGTGCCAAGCTTAAACACGTGCCCGACCTCAATACCCTTGGCGAAACGGACCGTCCCCCGGCCGTCCGGAGACGGTTCACCTTCCTGGATGAAACGCAGATCTGCGTACTGCCCGACAGGGAAGTCCCTTTCCGGCACCGCGTTCTGATAGTGCCGGCCGTTTTCGTTGGCTCCGCATACGGCGCCTGTCATGCCGCGCACCGCGTAATCGGCAAGCACTTCAACGTCTTCAGGCAGACCGGCAGGACCGATAAAGCCGGGCTCTGCTCCAAATGCTTCTTCTATCCGCTCGGCGGATGCGGGCTCAAGCACTTCAGCGCCCACCGCGTTTGCCACCTTCACTTCGTTAACGTCGTGATCGCCGCGCATAAGCACGGCCACCAGGCGGCCGTCTGCGTCAAATGAGACAGTTTTCAGGCACTCCTCACGCTTGATCCCTAGTTTTGCAGCCACTTCTTCAATCGTGCGCTCCTCCGGTGTATCGACCATGGACATTTCTTCCGCGGCCGGCTCCGGCTTTGAGACGTTATCCGGTATGGCGGCTATTTCAATATTTGCCGCAAAATCGCTTTCGTCGGAATACACGATAGTGTCCTCCCCGACATCGGAAAGCACGGTGAATTCATGGGTTTCGCCCTGTCCGCCCATCGCTCCGGCATCAGCCTGCACCGCCCGGTAGTCCAGCCCCAGACGGGTAAAAATCCGCTCGTAGGCGCGGTACATCGCCCAGTAGCTTTCGTTCTGCGCCTCGTAGGACGTATCAAACGAGTACGCATCCTTCATAATAAATTCGCGTGCGCGAAGCACCCCAAAGCGTGGACGCGCTTCGTCGCGATATTTAGTCTGAATCTGGTACAAAATCGCAGGCATGCGTTTGTATGTATTCATCTCATCCTTTACAAGGGCGGCAATGTTTTCTTCATGCGTAGGGCCGAGCACAAAATCACGCTGGTGGCGGTCCTTGAAGCGCATCAGTGCCGGCCCGTAATTGTCATAGCGGCCCGACGCCTGCCATACCTCTGCCGGCTGCATGGCAGGAAGCAGTACTTCCTGGCCGCTTGCTGCATCCATTTCCTCGCGGACAATGCCTTCAATCTTACGGAGCACCTTGTGGCCGAGTGGAAGGTAGGAATAAACTCCGGCTGCACTCTGGCGAATCAGACCGGCCCGAAGCATCAGCTGGTGGCTCGCAATGTCCGCTCCCTGCGGCACATCCCGGAGAGTGGGACTGAATAAAAATTGTTGTCGCATACTATATCAACCTCTTTCTCTTATACATCTGCGTCTGTAAGCTCTTTGGTTATTTTAACATAAGAACGGTGACGGGGCTTTGGCTCCGTCACCGTTTTTTATTACGTGAATAAGCGGTTAATATCGTTCCACGTCACTGCAATCATCAACAGCAGCAGAAGCGCGAAGCCGAGCAGGTGGATCATGCCTTCCTTCTGCGGTTCGATCGGCTTGCCGCGGACCGCTTCGGCAATGATAAACAGCAGCCGTCCTCCGTCAAGCGCCGGCAGCGGAAGAAGGTTGACGATCCCAAGGTTGACGCTGATCATGGCAGACCACGCAATAAGGGTGAGAAGCCCTGTCGCGATCACCTGATCCGTCGCATCATAAATACCTACCGGACCGGCCAGGTCATCGAGGGAAAATTCGCCGGTCACAATCGTGCCGAGCGTCTGGAAAATCAGCGTGGACACCTCATACAGCTGCGTGCCGCCGTACTGCAGCGATTCTGTGAAGGACCGTTCCGTTTCGGCATAAACACCGATCTGGCCGACTTCCTCACTCGAGCCTTCCTGCACCGGAACGCCGTCGATGGTGACCGTGTCTTCAATTGTCTCTCCGCCGCGTTCAGCGGTGACCGTGACTTCTTCTCCCGGGCGCTCCTGGACAACGCCGGTCATTTCATTCCATGAGTTCACGGACTCGCCGTCCACGGTGGTGATAACATCGCCTTCTTCAAACGTGGATTCACTCAGCGGCGAACCGCCGGCAATCCCCCCGATAGCCGGGGTATCCTGCGGAAGTCCGTTGGCGAGAGCGTAAATAACAAACAGCACGAACGCGAGCACAAAGTTCATGAACGGGCCGGCAAAAATGGCCACTGCTTTTTTCCAAGGCCGCTTGGAGCCGAACTGCCGGTCCCACGGCGCAATCTGTTCACGCTTCTCATCAACAATCAGGTCACACGTCCGGTCGATGTCGTACCGCTTCAGTCCGGATTCTTCTTCATCCTCCACCGCTTCAATATAAAGCTCGCGCTCCATATCGATCGATTCCACGGATACAACTTTTGCTTCCGGGTGCTTGGATTTATTGTTTACGATAATTTCTTTTACTTTTCCTGCATCGTTAAACGTCAGGCCGATTTCATAGCCTGGTTTAATATTGACCGGGTCCGGATCGTCCCCGGCCATTCGCACGTAACCGCCAAGCGGCAGCAGCCGGATGGTATAAACCGTTTCATTGCGCTTCGTCGAAAATATCTTCGGCCCGAATCCAATCGCAAACTCCCGGCACAAAATGCCGACTTTTTTGGCAAAATACAAATGGCCCCACTCGTGTATGGCCACCAATAAGCCGAACATGACAATTACCGCTATCAGCGTATCCAAAGCTTATTCACCTTCTTCTTTTGCTCTTTCTTACCATTATAGAGTGTTTGTGAAAGAACGTCACGTTAAAAGCGTCTGCACGTGTTCTCTAGTTTCCCGGTCCACGCGTAAAATCGTGTCGAGGTCCGGATGTTCAATGCGCTCGTGGCGCAAAAGTGCCTCTTCCACAGCAGTTTCAATTTCAAGGAAAGCACACTGGCTGTTTAAAAACATAGCCACCGCCTGTTCATTGGCTGCGTTCAGGACCGTTCCCATGGAGCCTCCGGCCCTGCCGGCATCGTAGGCCAGCCGGAGGCTGCGGTAGCGTTCAAAATCCGGCGGCTGAAAATGCAGAGTGCCTATTTCCCACAGATTCAGCGATTCCTTGGCCGGATAGTCAAGCCGCTCCGGGTAGGTCATGGCGTACTGAATCGGCACGCGCATGTCCGGCAGCCCGAGCTGGGCAATCACACTTGTATCCTGATACTCCACGAGCGAATGAATGATGCTTTCTTTATGCAGCAGCACATCAATACGATCGTAAGGAATACCAAACAGCCAGTGAGCTTCGATCACTTCAAAGCCTTTGTTCATCATCGTGGCCGAGTCGATCGTAATTTTGGCCCCCATGCTCCAGTTTGGGTGGTTTAAGGCGTCCTCCACCGTGACTCCGTCAAGGTCGCTGCGTGAATAGTCACGGAAGCTGCCTCCCGAAGCAGTCAAAATCAGGCGGCTCACTTCCTTTAACTCATTTCCTTCAAGGCACTGGGCAATCGCCGAATGCTCGCTGTCGACCGGCAGCAGGCGTACGCCGTGCTCCTGTGCTTTTTCCATCACAAGATGGCCGGCAGTGACGAGCGTCTCTTTATTCGCAATCCCGATATCCACCCGGTTTTCGATCGCCCGCAGCGTCGGTTCAAGCCCCATGCTCCCACTGACCGCATTCATCAGAAAATCACAGGAGCTGCCCGCAATTTCCATCAGGCCATCGTGGCCCCAGACGGTGCGAATACGCCCGCCGTATTCCGCCTGAAGCGTTTCGGCATCTTCTTTTGTATGAACCGCCACAATTTCAGGGGAGAATTCTTCAATCTGCTTTCGTACGAGGTCTACGTTTCTGCCGGCAGCAATCGCCGTTATCCGGAACCGTTCCGGATGCAGACGAACAACGTCGAGCGTTTGTGTACCGATGGATCCGGTGGACCCAATCAATGCTATTCGTTTCATGGTTTAAACTCCTTTAGGTTGGCAACCTGCATCTGAGGTATTAACCAAAAAAATAGAAAAAATGAAGCAGGGGCATAACGAAAATCAAGCTGTCGAACCGGTCCAAAATACCGCCGTGACCGGGAAGGATATTCCCGGAATCCTTCACAGCGTAGTGCCGTTTCAGCGCCGATTCCACCAGATCCCCGAGCTGGCCGAAGATGGATGTCACGACGATAAAAGCACTCATTATCAGGTAGGAATTAAATACCGGATAGACCGCCTCAAAGATGAAGCCGACAATAAATGCCGCAACAAGTCCCCCGACAAATCCTTCGATGGTTTTTTTCGGGCTGATCTCCGGCCACGGCCGGTGGCGCCCGAAATTCTTCCCGATGAAATATGCCCCGGAATCGGTTGCCCAGATTAAAAATAAAATCAAAATGACAACGGCAAGGCCGATGTCCGGCAGCTGGCGGATCATAATCAAACTGTGAAACCCGTACCCTATGTACACAGAGGATAAAATGACGAACCCTGCTTCATCAAAGGTGAAGGAATTTTTAGTAACTACTGTTAATGCAAGCAGGCCCAGAATCATCGTTAAAAAAATCTCTGTTTTCGTTATATGCTGCAAAAACGGAAAGTCCATCCATTCTGTGGGCACGAGCAGTATCCACATAAAGCCCATGCTGATTAAACCCCGGAAGGACAGCAGCGGGATCCGTTTCATACGCATTATTTCAAACATGGCGACAGAAGCAAGCAAAGCGATCAAAAGAGTAAACCATTCGCGGCCCACAAATACAATCGCCAAGACGAGTACTGCTCCGATAAGACCGGTAATCGCCCGCAATCCCATACAAGACCTCCCCTTCAGTCGTTAAACGCCCCCGTACCTGCGTTTTCTCTGCTGATATTCTATGACAGCCTCTGCCAGGCCATCTTCGTTAAAATCCGGCCAGAGTGTTTCGGTAAACCAAAATTCCGCATAAGCTAACTGCCACAGCATAAAATTACTCAGCCGGATTTCGCCGCTCGTGCGAATAAGCAGGTCGGGGTCCGGGATCTGGTTCGTGTACAGCCGGCTGGTGATTAACTCTTCATCGATGGCCTCTGCCTTCATCCGCCCCTCTTCCACGTCCCGGGCGAGCTCCTGCACGACATGGACAAGCTCATGCCGGCCGCCGTAGTTAAGGGCAAAGTTTAGCACGATGCCGGTGTTTTCAGCTGTGGCATCCACAGCCTCCTGCACGGCCTGCAGCGTATGGTCCGGCAATTTATCCGCATCACCCATCATCCGCACCTGGACGTTGTTTTTCATTAATTTCGGCAGTTCCTTGGCCAAAAACCGCTCCGGCAGCTGCATAAGAAAATTCACTTCTGATTTCGGCCGCTTCCAGTTTTCGGTGGAAAAAGCGTAGAGCGTTAAATACTTTATACCGAGCTCGTGCGCTTTTTCCACTACCTTCGTGATCGCCTTCATACCTTCGCGGTGGCCGGCTACACGGGGCAGGCCTCTTTTTTTTGCCCAACGGCCGTTGCCATCCATAATAATAGCCACATGGGCAGGCGTATTCACCTTCACTGCCGTGGCGTTCGCCTCCGCCCATGGATTTATTTGATTAAATAGTCGATCGTTCATAACGAGGGCACCAGCCTTTTCCCCTTTGTATAATTTATATGGCGCGTGTTCAATCAATTCCATATAAAAACCGTTCCTGCCTCAGCATTGTTGAAGAACGGAAAGCAGTATATCTGTTTATGTTTTCTTCCCGGCAGCACAAATGACTCCTGCCGGTTTTGTTCTTACAAAAAAACCCTCTTGAGTGCAGAGGGTTCCAGTCTGTTCCTATTGTAACTCGATTCGCATCAAACTTCCATAACTTCTTTTTCTTTTTGTTCCGCTGCCTGATCCACCTGGGCGATGTATTTGTCAGTTGCTTTTTGCACCTGCTCCTGCTCGCGCTTCAAATCATCTTCGGTGATTTCATTACTTTTTTCATCTTTTTTCAGCGTATCATTGGCGTCGCGGCGGATGTTGCGGATAGCCACCCGTGCCTCTTCCGCGTACTTGTTAATCAGTTTGGTCATTTCCTTGCGGCGGTCTTCCGTCATCGCCGGAATCGGAATGCGGATTATTTCGCCGTCGTTACTCGGATTCAGGCCGAGTTCCGCCTTCTGGATTCCTTTTTCCACGTCCTTGATGGAGCTTTTGTCAAACGGCGTCACAACCAGCAGGCGTCCTTCCGGCACTGTAATCGTGGCAAGCTGCTGAAGCGGCACCTCGGCACCGTAGTAGTCAACTACCACCCGGTCGAGCATGGAAGCGTTTGCCCTTCCTGTCCGCAGCGTGGCAAGCTCCCGGCTTAAAGAGTCCACTGATTTTTTCATCTTTTCTTCTGTTGCTTTTATATCATGAGCCATCGTTGTTCCTCCTTATGATTGTTCCAATGTCTTCTCCCATTACTGCTTTCTTGATGTTTCCTTCTTCCATAATCGAAAATACGAGAAGCGGGATGTTGTTGTCCATACAAAGTGTTGACGCCGTCGAATCCATCACTTTCAGGTCATGATTTAAAATGTCCAGGTAAGTGAGCGACTGATACTTTTTAGCGTCCGCATTTGCGGATGGATCTGAGTCATATACCCCGTCCACTTTGTTTTTAGCCATCAAAATGATGTCAGCTTCGATTTCTGCCGCACGCAGCGCCGCCGTCGTATCGGTCGAAAAGTACGGATTGCCGGTCCCTGCCGCAAAAATGACTACACGCTTTTTCTCTAAATGACGGATGGCCTTCCGGCGGATATACGGCTCGGCTACCTGTCTCATTTCTATGGACGTCTGCACTCTGGTAGGAATCTCGATGTCTTCGAGGCTGTCCTGGAGCGCAAGCGAATTCATGACCGTGGCGAGCATGCCCATATAGTCAGCAGTGGCCCGATCCATGCCTTTCGAGCTTCCGGCCATGCCTCTCCATATGTTTCCGCCGCCGACGACAATCACTACCTCTGTTCCCAATTCTACTATCTCACCGATTTGAGAAGCAATAGACTGAATGACTTCCGGATCAATACCGTAGCCCTGCTGTCCTGCTAATGCCTCTCCGCTCAACTTCAACACAACGCGATTGTATCTCTCCATCGTCATGAACCCCGCCTTTATATTATGTATCGCAGAAGCACTGCGGCTTCTGCCCTGATTCTGCTTTCAGAAAAAAGGAGAGCCTACGGACCCTAGAGGATTCGATATGGACTCTCCCATACTGCCGATTTATTTCTTCACTTGGTTCATTACTTCATCTGCAAAGTTTTCGTCGCGTTTTTCCATGCCTTCGCCTACTTCATAGCGGGCAAATGTACGCACGGTAGCGCCTTTGCTTTTCAGGTAGTCGCCTACTTTTTGCTCAGTATCTTTTACAAATTCCTGATCGAGCAGGCAGATTTGTTCAAAGTACTTGCCAATACGGCCTTCCACCATTTTTTCAACAATGTTTTCCGGCTTGCCTTCGTTCAGCGCCTGCTGCTTCAACAGTTCACGCTCGCTGTCCGCTTCTTCCTTCGGAACGTCTTCGCGGGAAACGTATTTCGGGCTGATAGCCGCTACGTGCATCGCAACGTCTTTGGCGAGATCGCTGTCTTCCGTGTTTTCAAGAACCGTCAGCACGCCGATGCGTCCGCCCATGTGAAGATAAGCGCCGAATGCGTCACCGTCGTTTTTCTCTGCAAGCAGAAAACGGCGCAGGGAAATTTTCTCCCCGATGCGGGCAATCTGGTCGTTGATGTAACGATCAAGCGTTACTCCGCTTTCGATTTCACCGGCAAGTGCTGCGTCAACGTCAGCCGGCTGTTCTTTCAACAGGTACGTGGAAACATCTGCAACGAGCTGCTTAAACAATTCGTTTTTCGCGACGAAGTCTGTTTCTGCGTTCACTTCCACGATCACTGCTTTGTTTCCTTCGTACGTTGCGTACGTAAGGCCTTCCGCTGCTACACGGTCAGATTTTTTTGCTGCTTTGGAGATGCCTTTTTCCCGCAGGTAGTTGACCGCTTCTTCCATGTCGCCGTCTGTTTCGTTGAGTGCTTTTTTGCAGTCCATCATACCTGCACCTGTTTTTTCACGCAGTTCTTTTACCATGCTTGCTGTTACAGCCATTTAAATTCCTCCTTCGATTTTTCCATGCACAAACGCTTGAGCGCTATTTTTCAAGAAAAAGGGTGATAAAGGGTTTTTCCCTTTTACCACCCTTCGCGTCAGGCCTGGGCCCGTTATATTTATGCAGAGAGCTTACTGGTTTGAAACGCTCTCTTCTTCTGTGTTTCCTTCTTCTTCCGCTGCGGCTGCTTCCTGTTCTTTTTCCTGGGCAGCTGCCTGCTCGCGGGCTTTTTCTTCTGCACCCTGAGTAGCTTCGATGACGGCATCGGCCATTTTTCCTGTAAGGAGACGAACGGCACGGATAGCGTCGTCGTTACCCGGGATGAGCTTGTCGATCTCGTCCGGATCACAGTTAGTGTCCACGATCGAGATGATCGGAATGTTCAATTTGTGAGCTTCTGCCACCGCGATGCGCTCTTTGCGCGGATCGATAATAAACAGGGCATCCGGCAGCTTGTTCATATCTTTAATGCCGCCAAGTACTTTTTCGAGACGGTCTTTTTCTTTGTTTAACAGCATAACTTCTTTTTTCGGAAGAATGTCAAAGGTACCGTCTTCTTCCATTTTTTCAAGGTCTTTCAAGCGGGCAATCCGTTTACGGATCGTTGCGAAGTTCGTTAACGTACCGCCTAACCAACGCTGGTTAATGTAGTACATGTTCGAACGGATCGCTTCATCGCGAACAGAGTCCTGCGCCTGTTTTTTCGTTCCGACGAAAAGGATTTTGCCTCCGTCTTCTGCAATGCTGCGTACGTATTTGTACGCTTCTTCTACTTTACGTACCGTTTTTTGAAGGTCAATGATATAAATACCATTACGCTCCGTGAAAATATAACGGCTCATTTTAGGGTTCCAGCGACGAGTCTGGTGACCGAAGTGCACCCCTGCTTCAAGCAACTGTTTCATAGAAATAACAGCCATAAAATAATTCCTCCTTAGGTTTTTTCCACCGCAAGCGTCATGTCTGTACAAAACTTTCCAAGCGGAAAGCACCTCTGTACAAATCAGCTGTTGCGTGTGTTTTTAACACCAACACGTAATATACCATACGTATCCGCAGGACGCAATGTTAAAGCTTACTTTTCCTGCATCTGCAAAACCAGATGCACCTCCCGCTGGCCGATCGACAGCGTCTTCGCGATATCCTTTTCCTTCCATCCGTCTTTGTATAACATTATAACACGGTTCATCATCGATTCCTTCGGCGCCGCTTCGGCACAGCTGTAAAGGACATTGGAATCTGCGTGTATTTTTATACTCTACCCCAACAAATATTATAGAATCAAAAAGAAGCCGGAAAATATCATCCAGCTTCTGCTTAAAAGAGTGGTCATTCGGTGTTTTGGACAGACCCCTAAAACCGTTAATCGTTATTTTTAATTTTCTCCAGTTCGTACAAAAACTTATTGTTTAATACTTTAATGTACGTTCCTTTCATGCCGAGGGATCTCGATTCGATGACGCCGGCGCTTTCAAGCTTGCGCAGGGCGTTGACGATCACGGAACGGGTGATGCCGACACGGTCGGCAATTTTACTCGCTACAAGCAGTCCTTCCTTGCCGTCGAGCTCTTCGAAAATATGCTCTACCGCTTCGAGTTCGCTGTAGGAAAGGGAACTGATGGCCATCTGGACAACCGCTTTGCTTCTCGCTTCCTCTTCGATCTCCTGCGTTTTTTCATGAAGGATTTCCATACCGACAACAGTCGCCCCGTATTCGGCAAGGATCAGATCATCATCATCGAACGTTTCGCTTAACCGTGCCAGTACGAGCGTGCCAAGACGCTGGCCGCCCCCCACGATCGGTACAATCGTTGTGAGGCCGGACGCAAATAATTCGGCGCTTTCCTGCGGAAATGCCGTGTACTCGCTCTGCACATCCAAATTCGGCGAGGTTTCATTGATGCCGAACAGGCCGGAGGTGTATTCCTGCGGGAACTGACGCTCCTCTAAAATCCGCTGCATTTTTTCGTGCTCGATTTCCTGCTCGATCGAGTAGCCGAGCAGCTTCCCGCGGCGGCTGACCACAAACACATTGGCTCCGATAATTTCCTGGAGGGTTTCGGCCATGTCTTTAAAATTGACGTGGTCTCCCTGTGTTTTCTGTAACATTTCATTAATTCTTCTGCTTCTCGTTAACAAATCCATGCTGATTCTCCTCCTGATTTATGCTACAAAATATAACGGCTGACGTCCCGGTCCCTGGCGATCGTTGCCAGTTTATCATTGACGTACTCCGGCGTAATGGTGATAGCGTCCATAGTAATTTCTGGAGCCTCGAAGGACAGATCTTCGAGCAGTCTTTCAAGCAGCGTGTGCAGCCGTCGTGCGCCGATGTTTTCTGTCTGCTGATTGACCGCTTCCGCTAATTCCGCAATAGTATCGACAGCTTCGTCTGTAAATGTCACTTCAATACCTTCGGTGCGGATGAGTGCCTGGTACTGCTTGGTAAGCGCCTGATCCGGCTCCCGCAGAATCCGGGCAAAATCTGCTGCTCCTAAGTTATCTAATTCGACACGCACCGGAAATCTTCCTTGCAGCTCAGGAATTAAATCGGAAGGCTTGGCCGTATGAAAAGCACCGGCGGCGATAAACAGCATATGGTCGGTGCGTACAGGACCATACTTGGTATTGACTGTGGAGCCCTCCACAATCGGCAGAATGTCCCGCTGTACGCCTTCGCGCGACACGTCCGCACTGCTGCTTTCCTTTTTACCGGTCACTTTATCAATCTCGTCCAGAAACACAATTCCCAACTGCTCCGCGCGGTAAACAGCTTCTGTGCTCACTTCGTCCATATCAATCATTTTCTGGGCTTCCTGTTCGGTCAGCACCTTGCGTGCTTCGCGCACAGGGAGCGTGCGGCTGCTCGATT
Organism: Marinococcus luteus; assembly: GCF_900106595.1. Lineage (GTDB taxonomy): Bacteria > Bacillota > Bacilli > Bacillales > Marinococcaceae > Marinococcus > Marinococcus luteus. The sequence continues at coordinate 203,149 of NZ_FNNC01000001.1, read as the reverse complement.
TCTTTGGCATCATGTTCCCGAGCATCTCCTGCATGTTCATGCCCATCTGTTCCATGCCGCCGCCCTGAAACATGTCTCCCATCGAGCCGGACTGCTGCTCGACCTCAATGGTTACTTTGCGGTCTTCAAGCTCGCCCATTTCCAGCTGCTTCTGCAGCTGACGGCGCTGCTCGCGCAGATCACTGTTGTCCGGGGCGTCTGTCTCTTCTTCTTCATCGTTGTCATCATTCTGCTGAAAAAGCATTCCGAACGGGTTGCCGGTGTTGTTGTCCGCCTGACGATTTTTGCGTTTTCTCGGAGCGAGCAGCCGGACGATTTTTTTATTCGCAGCTTTTTCCGCCTTCTCCTGCACGGAGGCTGTTTTTTCTTCCTTTACAATACGTACGGCGACCTCCACCAGATCCCGGATCATCGATTCCACGTCGCGGCCGACATAGCCGACTTCCGTAAATTTTGTGGCTTCCACCTTCGAAAACGGGGCGCCGACAAGCTTCGCAATCCGGCGGGCAATTTCCGTTTTACCTACGCCCGTCGGTCCGATCATCAGAATATTTTTCGGGGTTACTTCCTCCTGAAGCTGTTCAGGCAGTTTGCTTCTGCGGTACCGGTTGCGAAGAGCTACCGCCACAGACCGTTTCGCTTCATTCTGGCCGATAATATATTGATCGAGCCGTTCTACAATCTGTTTGGGTGTCATCGAAATTTCCATTAATAAGCCCCCTTAGCGGACTATGTTTTAAGATTCCAAATCTTCAACAATGATTTCATGGTTGGTGAAAACACATATATCTGCTGCTGTCTCAAGCGAAGCTTCGGCCATTTCCCGGGCGGTCAGATGCGTGGCATGCTTTTTAAGCGCCCGTCCGGCGCTGAGCGCAAAATTCCCTCCGGAGCCGATGGCAAGCATGTTGTCATCAGGCTCGATCACTTCTCCCGTGCCAGCCACCAAAAGCATGGTGGATTTGTCCATGACAATGAGCATTGCTTCAAGACGCCGCAGCGTTTTATCGCTGCGCCAGTCCTTTGCAAGCTCGACGGCAGCCCGCTGCAGATTGCCGCTCCACTGCTCGAGTTTTTCTTCAAACAAGTCAAACAGGGTAAACGCGTCAGCTACCGACCCGGCAAAGCCGGCGAGAACTTTCCCGTTGTACAGCCGTCTCACTTTTCGTGCGGTATGCTTCATGACCACCTGCTGACCGAGCGTCACCTGGCCGTCGCCGGCCATCGCTCCTTTGCCGTCGTGATGGACAGCGTATATCGTTGTGGCGTGAAAGGATGGTTCCATGTGTTATTCACGCTTCCTTTCTGCTCTTGGATGCGATTGTCGGTACACATCCTGAAGCCGTTCTTTAGTTACGTGGGTGTAGATCTGGGTTGTTGATAAATTGGCATGGCCGAGCAGGTCCTGCACGACCCGGAGGTCCGCCCCGTGATTGAGCAGATGTGTCGCAAATGTATGCCTCAGATCATGAGGGGAAATACGGAGCGTGCTTGAGACCTTTTTCACCCGTTCGTTGAGGACATGGCGGAACCCGCGGTCGGTCAGCGGGCCGCCCCGGGCGTTTAAAAACAGCTGGCCGGTCGGCACTTTGCTTTTGGCTGAAAGCTCCGGCCGCACGTTCGATTTGTACAGCTCAACAGCTTCCTGGGCAAAGCTTCCTACCGGCACATACCTCTCCTTCCGGCCTTTTCCCTTCACGAGAATGGTGCCAAGATAATCGTCGAGGTCATCAGCCTGCAGCTGCTGGCATTCACTGATGCGCATGCCTGTCGCATAAAGCAGCTCCATAATGGCTTTATCCCTGATATCAAGCGGCTTGCTCATATCAAACGAAGCAAACAGCGATTCAATTTCTTCTTCATATAAAAAATGGGGGAGCGGCCGCTCTTTTTTGGGGTGGCTCGCACCAATGAACGGATTTTGTTCAATATATTCCTCGCGCTGCAGATAGCGGAAATACGCACGCAGCGCGGAGATTTTCCGTGCTACTGTCGCCCTTGCATACGAGCGGTCGTACATGCTGCTGTAGTAGAGGCGGACGAGCGTTGGATCAACCTCCTCCACGTGCTTCCAGCCCTCCTGCTGCATAAACGCTTCAAATTCAATCAAGTCCTGTTCGTAAGCTGTTTTCGTATAGGAGGAAATGTTTTTTTCGAGTTCCAGATAGCGGAAAAATTCTTCCCTCCAGGTTAATAACGGGTTCATCAGCTTTTTGCTCCTTTGCGCTTTCAGCTTCCTTCTGCGGGACTGTTACCGCCTTATGAAGACAAAAGCTAGTAAATCGTATCATAAACCCTGCAGCCTAGCAATCATATTTGTACTTTTTTCTTAAAATTCTGAATGGAAGCCAAAGCCCGTTCTGCGTAGTATTCATTGCGCTCCCGCTTGTTTTTGATTTTTTGCTCCGGGGCCGGCAACAGGCCGAAGTTGGCGTTCATCGGCTGAAAGTTTTTGGCTCCGGCCGTCGTAATATAGTGACTCATGGCCCCGATCACCGTTTCTTTCGGGAAGGTGTCCGTTTCTTCCTGTAAATATTGTTTAGCCGCGTTCCATCCGGCGACCAGTCCGGAAGCAGCTGATTCCACGTATCCTTCCACACCGGTAATCTGTCCGGCGAAGAACAAATCACTGCGGCTCTTCGTCTGGTAGGTCGGGTTCAGGAAGTTCGGGGAATTTAAAAACGTGTTCCGGTGCATCACGCCGTAGCGGACGATGTCGGCATTTTCGAGTCCCGGGATCAAACGGATCACTTCTTTCTGCGGCCCCCATTTAAGGTGAGTCTGGAAGCCGACAATGTTGAAAAGCGTCCCTTCCTGGTTGTCCTGGCGCAGCTGCACGACGGCGTGCGGAATCTCCCCTGTTTCCGGATGCTCCAGCCCGACCGGCTTCATCGGGCCGAACAGCAGGGTCTTTTTGCCTCTGCGGGCAATTTCTTCGACCGGCATGCACCCTTCAAAAAAGATGTTTTTCTCAAATTCACGCAGCGGCACGACTTCTGCTTCCACCAGCGCGTCGTAAAAACGGTCAAATTCCTCTTCGGTCATCGGGCAGTTGATGTACGCGGCTTCCCCTTTATCGTACCGGGATTTCACATACGCTTTATCCATATCGATGCTGTCTGTTTCCACAATCGGCGCGGCTGCGTCATAAAAGTACAAATGCTCTTCGCCGGTCAGTTTAAAAATATCCTCAGAGAGCGACTCGGCGGTCAGAGGACCCGTGGCAATAATCGCCGGTTCATCCGGTATGTGGGTCACTTCTTCCGATACGACTTCCACGAGCGGGTGGTTTTTTACTTTTTCCGTGACCTTCGCGGCAAATTCATGCCGGTCGACAGCAAGGGCGCCGCCTGCCGGCACCGAGGCCGCGTCCGCTGCCTCGATAATCACGCTGTCGAGGTGTCTCATTTCTTCCTTTAATACGCCGACGGCATTTGTAAGGTTGTTGGCCCGCAGGGAATTGCTGCAGACGAGCTCCGCAAATTTATCGGTATGGTGGGCGGCCGTCTGTTTGTTCGGACGCATCTCGTGAAGCATGACCGGCACGCCCTGTTTGGCAAGCTGCCATGCCGCTTCGCTTCCGGCGAGTCCTGCACCGACGATATGAACAGGTGTACTTTTCATGATAAAAACTCCTTTCCCTTTTGAAAGCGCAGGCAACTATTCCTTTCGGAAGCAGTCAGACCTGCGCTGTAACCAGTCATTTTTAATTTGGTTCTTCCTTATAATCACATTCAGAGCATTGGACGTGGACGCCTTTTTTCGTCTTTTTCTCCACGAGCATATTTTCGCATTTCGGACACGGGCGGGCAATCGGCTTATCCCAGGAAACAAATTCACAGTCCGGGTACCGGTCGCAGCCGTAAAAGATCCGCTTTTTCTTACTTCGGCGTTCAACGACATTTCCCTCTTTACATTTCGGGCATTTTACGCCGATATCTTTGACAATCGCTTTCGTATTACGGCATTCCGGGAAATTGGAGCAGGCCATAAACTTTCCGTAACGGCCCATTTTGTAAACCATAGGATGGCCGCACTGCTCACAGTCTTCGCCTGCCGGCTCATCTTTGATTTCGACTTCTTCCATTTCTTCCTCGGCTTTTTTCAGCCTTGGCTCAAATCCCTGGTAAAATTCGTCGATAATCTCAATCCAATTTTGTTTTCCCTCTTCAATATAGTCAAGATCGTTTTCCATCTTTGCGGTAAATTCCACATCGAGAATCTCCGGGAAGAATTCCACGACCAGATCCATGACGATTTCGCCGAGCTCGGTCGGCACGAAACGCTTTTCTTCAAGCGCTACGTAGTTCCGGCGCTGCACTGTATCGAGCGTCGGGGCATACGTTGACGGCCGGCCGATGCCCATCTCTTCCATTGTCCGAACGAGCCGGGCTTCTGTGTAACGTGGCGGCGGCTGGGTAAAATGCTGATTTTCTTCCATATCCGTCCGGGTGACCATCTGGCCCTCCTGCAGGTCCGGAAGCATTTTATCCTCTTCTTTTTTCCCGTCATCCTGGCCTTCCACGTACACCTTCATAAAGCCGGGAAATTTCACTTTGGAGCCGGTGGCCCGGAACAGCACGCCTTCATTATCAAGGTCCACCGACATTGTATCCATCACGGCCGGGGCCATCTCGCTCGCCACCAGACGTTCCCAGATGAGCTTGTACAGCCGGTACTGGTCTCTTGAAAGCGAGCTTTTTACCTGTTTTGGTTCATACATAATCGACGTCGGCCGGATCGCCTCGTGGGCGTCCTGGCTGTTGCTGTTTTTAGAATTTTTGCGTTCTCCATGGCGGATGTATTCTTCGCCGTACTTCTCCGTAATAAACGTCCGGGCTTCCTCTTTGGCGGTTTGAGAAACCCTGGTGGAGTCTGTCCGCATGTAGGTGATCAAACCGACAGTGCCGGCCGGTTTGCCTAAATCAATACCCTCATACAGCTGCTGGGCGACCATCATCGTCTTCTTCGCCCGGAAATTCAGCTTTCTTGCTGCCTCCTGCTGCAGGGACGAGGTGGTGAACGGCTGAACCGGGTTACGTTTACGTTCTTTTCTCGTGACCTTTGTTACTTCAAACTGATCGCCTTTCATCTTTTGAAGTACGCCGTCGACGTCTTCCCGGGAGGCAAGCGCCTGCTTTTCTTTCGCGGTGCCGTAAAATTTCGCCTCAAATTCCGCATCCCCGTCCGAAAACGTTCCATTAATACTCCAGTATTCTTCCGGAATAAACGCCTTGATTTCTTTTTCCCGGTCAATGATCATCTTCACGGCAATCGACTGTACCCGTCCGGCACTCAACCCTTTTTTCACTTTCTTCCATAGTAATGGACTGATGTTGTAGCCGACGAGCCGGTCAAGTATCCGGCGGGCCTGCTGGGCATCCACCAGATCCATATTGATGGAACGGGGGTGCTTAAACGCATCCTTTACCGCCGTTTTTGTAATTTCGTTAAAAACGACCCGGCATTCCGAATCTTCATCAATGTTTAGGCTGTGCGCCAGGTGCCAGGCGATAGCTTCACCCTCTCTGTCAGGGTCGGCTGCGAGATATACTTTTTTCGCTTTCTTTGCAGCCGTTTTTAATTCTTTTAAAACTGGACCTTTCCCGCGTATCGTTATATATTTCGGGTCATAATTGTTTTCAGTGTCGACTCCCATCTGGCTTTTCGGCAGGTCTCTTACGTGCCCCATTGAAGCTTTCACTGCATATTTTTTCCCTAAATACTTTTCGATTGTTTTTGCTTTTGCGGGAGACTCCACGATGACTAAATAGTCGGCCATTCCTCTTCTCCCCTTTGTCTCGATGAAATATTACCATTATTAACGTGAATAAATTACGCTGTCAAATAGTGATTCTTTTACGTTCTTATTGGTTCAGTCCCTTTTGTGCCTGAAATCACAATTATTCTTTCACAGTTTACGGAACGTGTCTAGCATAACATACGGAAAATTTAAAATTCCGTTTCAATTCGGTCAATGGTTATGAGACGCTGTCCAACTACCGGCTATGCTTAAATCCTCCGGCTGGAGGACCGGGAGTGCACCGTCATAAATCAGCTGGTTCGTGCCCGCACTCTGCCTGGAAAATACGGGCCCCGGCAGCGCGCAGACCTCCCTGCCCTGTTCAAGCGCAAGCGATGCCGTGATGAGAGATCCGCTGTTCACATCCGCTTCCACCACAAATATTTTATCGGCCAGGCCGCTGATAATACGGTTTCTGGCCGGAAAGTGCCACTTTCTTGGCGGTCTGTCCGGGGGATATTCGCTCAAAAGCAGTCCCGAGGCAGCGATATTTTTTGCCAGAGTGAGGTGTTCCTTTGGATAAATACGGCCAAACCCGGAGCCGAGCACCGCAATAGCCGGGGCTCCCATTTTTAATGCCTGCCGGTGGGCGTGCCCGTCCACGCCCCTCGCCAGGCCGCTGACAATCTGCACCTGCCCGGGAGGAAGAAGCGCTTCCACAGCTGCTTTGCCGTAAGGAGTCATGCTCCGGGAGCCGACTACCGCCAGCCGGGGGCTGTCCTGCAGCAGCTCCGTATTCCCCTTCGTGTAAAGCACCCACGGCGCGTCATAAATTGATTTTAAAGACGATGGATAACGGTCGTCAAAATATGTAATCCATCCGGTGCCCTGCTCGCGGCACCACGCGAGCCGCCGCTGCATGGCAAGCTGGGACAAGTATTCCCGCCAGGCCGTCAGATGGGCGCTGTTTACGGGCAGAAGATGAGGGTGCGTAAAAGGGAGAAGCAATTCGCGGTCGCGGCGTAGCAGCTCTGCTACATGCTTCCATTGAAAATGGGGAAATTCGTGGACAGCCAGAAGTCGTTCATTAAAGGAGAGATTTTGCATGAGGGAGAGTCCTTTCCTGGGGGATGATGGTTGCTGGGGGAAGTACAGGGGAGAAAAAGAAAACCTCCGCCTGCCCGAAAGAGGCAGCGGAGGGCGGTTGGTTTATACTTGTGGTTCGTGGGTGAGGCATTTTTCGTGCAGTCCGCGTTCTTTCAGAACGTTGATCATCGTATCACCGATTTCTGCCGGTGTCGCTGCTACCTGCACGCCGCATTCGTTTAACGTTTTGATTTTTTCCTCTGCGGTACCTTTACCGCCGGAAATAATCGCACCGGCGTGGCCCATCCGTTTTCCTGGAGGGGCTGTCGCACCGCCGATGAAGCCGACTACTGGCTTGGTCATGTTCTGCTTGACCCATTCAGCTGCTTCTTCCTCAGCTGTGCCGCCGATTTCACCGATCATGATCACAGCTTCTGTGTCCGGATCGTCATTAAAGGCCTGCAGCACGTCGGTAAAGCTTGTGCCGTTTACCGGGTCGCCGCCGATACCGACAGCTGTCGACTGGCCGATGCCTGCTTTGGTAAGCTGGTCTACCGCTTCATACGTCAGGGTACCCGAACGGGAAACAACACCTACGTGTCCTTTTTTATGAATATAGCCCGGCATAATGCCGATTTTGCACTCGTCCGGTGTAATAACGCCCGGGCAGTTTGGACCGACAAGGCGGGTGCGCTTGCCTTCCATAAAGCGTTTCACTTTAATCATATCAAGAACCGGAATGCCTTCAGTGATGCAGATGGCAAGATCAAGATCTGCATCCACTGCTTCAATGATCGCGTCCGCTGCAAAAGCAGGCGGAACGTAAATAACCGAAACCGTAGCACCGGTTGCTTCTACCGCATCATCAAGCGTGTTGAAAACCGGCACGCCTTCAACTTCCGTGCCGCCTTTACCCGGCGTCACGCCGCCGACGATTTTCGTACCGTACTCTAGCGCCTGCTGAGTGTGAAAGAGGCCGGTAGATCCTGTAATTCCTTGAACAACTACTTTTGTGTCCTGATTAATATAAATGCTCATAGGTCGATGGTCCCTGCCTTTCTATTGAACTAACGAAACAATTTTTTGCGCACCGTCTGCCATAGAGTCCGCTGCCGTAATATTCAATCCGGATTTTTCCAGAATTTCTTTGCCTTTTTCTACGTTCGTGCCTTCCAAACGTACAACAAGCGGAATCTCTAATCCAGTCTGCTTCGTAGCTTCCACTACCCCGTCAGCGATGATGTCGCACTTCATGATTCCACCGAAGATGTTAACGTAAATGCCTTTAACAGCATCATCTTCAAGGATAATTTTAAATGCTTCCGTTACTTTTTCAGCGGTCGCACCGCCACCGACATCCAGGAAGTTCGCCGGATCGCCGCTGTAGTGCTTAATGATGTCCATCGTAGCCATCGCAAGACCGGCACCATTAACCATGCAGCCGATATTGCCGTCGAGGGCAATGTAGCTCAAGTCATATTTGGAAGCTTCGATTTCCTTTGGATCCTCTTCATCGAGGTCACGGTAATCAAGTATTTCCTTCTGGCGGTAAAGTGCGTTGGAATCGAAATTGAATTTCGCATCAAGTGCCATGACTTTCCCGTCTCCGGTCGTTACAAGCGGGTTAATTTCTGCGATAGAGCAGTCGTTGTCGATAAATACTTTGGACAGGCCAAGCATAAACTTCACTGCTTCTTTCAGAAGGTCTGTCGGTATATTCATGTTAAATGCCATACGACGGGCCTGGTAAGGCTGCATACCGATAGCTGGATCAATGTATTCGCGGAAGATTTTTTCCGGATTTTCTTCAGCTACTTCTTCGATTTCTGTTCCGCCTTCTTCAGAGCCCATCATCACAATGCGGGATGATACACGGTCAAGCACAACACCTAAGTAGTATTCCTTCTTGATGTCGCTTCCCTCTTCGATGTAAAGACGCTTCACTTCTTTACCTTCCGGGCCGGTCTGGTGGGTAACCAGTGTTTTGCCAAGGATTTCGTCAGCATATTTGCGGACGTCATCGAGGTTTTTAGCGAGTTTTACCCCGCCGGCTTTCCCTCTTCCACCTGCGTGGATCTGGGCTTTTACCACTGTTACGTCAGAACCCAGTTCTTTTGCGGCTGCTTCTGCTTCATCTACCGTAAATGCAACTTTTCCATTAGGGACTGCTACCCCGTATTTACGAAGGAGCTCTTTTCCCTGGTACTCATGAATATTCATGCTTTTTCCCCCTCACCGTTACAATACGAATCCTTCTATCGACTGTGTAAGTGATTACAAAATCGAATCTGGGCAGAGCGAAAGCCTCTAAACGGCCTCGCTCTCTCCCACACATCCTTTATCGTATAGAAATTTAGAAAAAAATTCAACATTTCCGTGAAAGTTTCTGCTGCGCGGTTTAGTTTTCATTTTTACCGGCTGTGTTTTTATCCATCCGGTAGATAAAGGCGAAGATTTCTGCCACCACTTCTTGGCCTGTATGGTTTCCGGCATACGTGGATGGCAGCGACAGCTTCATCGATTTTCTCTCCTTTTACGAACGGCGGTACCCGGCTACCGGCTGAAACGAGTACCGGTGGATGGCACACCCGCCGAGACGCTTTAAGCCGTCCAGATGATTCTGGGTGCCGTAGCCCTTGTTGCTGGCAAAATCGTAATCCGGGTAGAGCGTATGATAATACTGCATGTAACGGTCCCGTTCCACCTTTGCCAGAATAGAAGCAGCCGCAATCGATACGCTCCGGCTGTCTCCCTGCACCAGCGACTGCTGTTCAATATGTAATGGAAGGGTCATCGCGTCTACGAGCAGAGCGTCCGGAGCAGGTTCAAGGTCCGCCACCGCTGTCCGCATCGCTTTTTTGGTTGCCTGATATATATTCAGACGGTCGATTTCGTCCGCCTCGATATGAACAACGCTCCAGGCGACCGCCACCTCTTTGATTTTTGTTTCGAGCTCTTCTCGTTTCCTGGCGGAAAGCATTTTGGAGTCATTTACTTCTACCAGACTGATGTCCTTTGGCAGCACAACAGCAGCAGTAGTCACCGGCCCGGCAAGCGGCCCGCGCCCGACTTCATCCACTCCAGCCACCGCCTGGAAACCCCGGCCCCAATAGTCCTGCTCAAACGAAAGCCGGCGGCAGAAGTCTTCGTACTTTTCCTCCTTCTGCTTCTGTCGTTTGGCATACCGCTGCAGTTCCTTCTGGACGCCGGCCCTGGAGTCCTCCTTCCAGGCCTCCAGAAGTGCCGCGTCCGGCTCTTCATGTGTTTGCAAATACTCCTTTACAGCTGTTATCGTCCATTTCTCCAATATTTTCACCTCTGCTGCTCAATTATTCGCTTATTTCATCGTCCGGACGTTCGAGACTGATGCGGCCGAGCAGCCCGCCACGGAACTCGCGTACGACCATTTCCCCTGCTTTTTCGTAATCGATTTCCGCACCTGCAAGCAGTGCTCCCCGCTTGCGGCCGATGTCTTCAAACCATTCCAGCGACGTTTCTCTCGGCTTATCCTCAAGTCCGAAACGCTGAAGCAGCTTTTCGGGGTAATATTCCTGGCAGATACCGATAATAAAATAAGCAATATCCTGCAGATCCAACAGTTCATCTTTGATGGCGCCCGTCGCTGCGAGACGTTCACCAACGTAAGGGTCTTCAAACTTCGGCCAGAGAATGCCCGGGGTGTCGAGCAGGTCCATTTCTTTACCCATTTTCAGCCACTGCTGGTTTTTCGTAATTCCCGGACGATCGCCGATTTTAGCCGTCTTCTTGCCAATCCACTGATTGATGAGCGTCGATTTGCCGACGTTCGGGATGCCGATAATCATTGCCCGTATGGCCCTTGGCTTAATGCCTTTTCTTTTCCATCTGGCCTGAAGCCGTTCCGTCTGCTGAAGCGCCGCTTCTTTAATCACATGCAGGCCCTTCTTATGCTTGGAATCCACGTCTACTGCCTCGATCCCCTGGTCGCGGTAATACTGCTTCCATTCTTCCGTTACTTTCGGGTCGGCCAGGTCGGCTTTGGTTAATACGATAACCGAGGGCTTATCCTGAATAATCGTTTCAAGCAGCGGATTTCGCGATGAGCGGGGGATTCTTGCATCTGCGAGCTCGATGACCACATCGACCTGCTTTAGTTTGCTCTGCACTTCTTTTTGTGCTTTGTCCATATGTCCGGGATACCATTGAATGTCCATACCTCTGCCTCCTCTCAAATTAAAATGACGATGTCCACATATGATTGAACGGCCAGAACGTTATTACCGCTTCGCCGACAATCTCATCTTCCTCTACGAGTCCGATAGCCCGGGAATCATAGCTGTTCGGCCGGTTGTCCCCCATGACAAACACCTGTCCCTCAGGGATACGGCTCCGGCCCGTTTTTTCCTTCAGTGTGAAATCAGTAGTTGCCGGGGGCGGGCCTGCCGCCAGGGCCTTTTTATCGAGAAACGGCTCATCCACCTGCTTCCCGTTAATAAAAAGCGTATCGTTCCTGTATTCGAGCGTATCACCCGGCAGTCCGATGATTCGTTTAATGTAATCATCTTTATCATTAGCGTGGAAAACGACCACATCAAACCGGTCCCACTCGTGCAGCCATTTGCTTGATTTATTCAACAGCATCCGGTCTTCATCATGAATGGTCGGCTCCATCGACTCGCCTTTCACAACGACTGGAGCTACAAACAGCCAGCGTGCTGCCAATGCAATAAGTAATGCAATCATAATTACTGTCAGAAGATGCAGCCAATTGATGGGAAAGCGGCGTTCATTCATGCGGTCGATTCCTTTCTATATATAGTTTATCCGTATGAAAAAAGCTGCAGACGGAATACTCCGCTGCAGCTTTTTTCCTGTGTCTTATCGAAGTTCTTTGATACGCGCAGCTTTTCCACGCAGGTTACGGAGATAGTACAATCTAGCTTGACGTACTTTACCGCGGCGTTTCACTTCAATCTTATCGATTCTTGGGGAATGAAGCGGAAGAGTTCTCTCTACGCCAATTCCGTAGGAAACTTTACGCACGGTGAAAGACTCGCTGATGCCTCCGCCGCGACGTTTAATAACGACGCCCTGAAACACCTGTACACGTTCACGGGAGCCCTCGACAACTTTCAAGTGCACTGCTACAGTGTCACCTGGGCGAAAGTCCGGGAGATCCGATTTTAACTGTTCCTTCGTTATGTCGCGAATAAGTTGTTGCATTTGTATTCGCCTCCTTCTCTCGCATGCTCTTGTCCACGATGAAAACAGCGGAGCACCGTAATTGATGACTATTTAGTCACAAAATGAATCATAGCACATTCCACGGATGGAATCAACCGCCGGATTTACGTCTGATCGGTATATTTTTCCCAAAGATCCGGCCGGCGTTCTTTTGTTCTCTTCCTTGCCTGGTTTTGCCGCCACTCAGCGATTTTTCCGTGGTCACCCGACAGCAGAATGTCCGGCACCTTCATGCCGCGGAAGTCCGCTGGACGGGTATACTGCGGATACTCCAGCAGCCCGTCTTCAAACGAGTCTGTATGAGCGGACTGTTCATTGCCGAGCACTCCGGGCAAAAGGCGCGTAATGCTGTCTGCCATGACCATGGCGCCGAGTTCGCCGCCGGTCAGCACAAAATCGCCGATCGAGTATTCATCCGTAATCAAATGCTCCCGGATCCGTTCGTCATAGCCTTCATAATGACCGCATATAAACATCAGCCGCTCCTCCCCGGCAAGCTCCCGGGCGTCTTCCTGCTTAAACGGCTTTCCCTGCGGGCAGAGAAGAATGACGCGGTCCGGCGGAGCATCGCCTGCGCTTTTCACCTGTGCTGCGGCGTCAAACACCGGCTGCGGCTTCAACACGAGACCGGCGCCCCCGCCGTACGGGTAGTCATCCACCTTGTTATGCTTGTCGTCTGTATAGTCCCGGATGTCATGGGTATGAAAGGAGACGTGTCCTCTTTCAGCGGCCCGGGCAAGAATGGAGTGGCTGAACACACTTTCAAACATACCCGGAAACAGGGTTAAAAAATCCATTCTCATTCCGGCAGCATTCCTTTCATTACCCGTACGGTAATACGTTTTTCGGCGACATCCACTTGCTGGACGACTTCTTCAATATAAGGAATCAGAATGTCCTGCCGCCCTTCCGCCGGCTCCACCACCCACACGTCATTGGCCCCCGGGGTCAGGATCTCTTTCACATAACCAAGGTGGGAGCCTTCTTCCGTGTAGACATCTGCATCAATGATTTCATGAAAATAATATTCTGTTTCTTCAAGCGGCGCCAGCGCCGTTTCCGGTACGGAAAGCGCCGCATTTTTCATCCAGTCCACGTCATCAATCGAGTGAAACCCTTCGAATGTGAGCAGAATAAACTGCTTGTGCGGCCGTGAGCTTTTAATGACCAGCGGTTCATAGCCGGTTTCTGTCTCCGGCTTCTCCACGTATACCTCCTGCCCGGGCTGGAAACGGTCCTCCTCAAAGTCACTGACGGATTTCACCCTGACTTCCCCCCGTACGCCGTGTGTGTTTACAATCGTGCCTACATTAAACCATTCCATCTTCGTCACTCGCTTTATGTTTTGATCTGATTTCTTTTACAATGCCCTCTTCAACAACAATGGTTCCCCAGTGCTCGCCTTCATGCCACGGGCTTCCCACCTCGATATCAAACATCACTTCCGTCGTGCCAAATAACAGCTCCGAGCCGATCGGAAGATGCTCGAGCTGGTTCTGCAGAAAATAGAGCTGCTGCAGCTCCTCTTTTCGTTTTTCAATTTCTTTGTTGAATTTATCCATGGCCGACCAGCGGCCGTTCTCGGTCTCGCGTTCCTTGTTCTGCTTTTGTTTTTGAAAACGAAGCTGTTCCGTTTCCTCCAGCAGCCGGGCTTTCTGCTGCTCGTATTTTTCCTGCAGCTCCTCTTTTAATGTTTCCGTCAGAATATGGTGAACGTTCATTTTTTTCATTACACGCACTCTATCACCTCTACCAGGGCCCCGAAGCAGCAGCTGAACAGGGAGCTATTTTTGGTCATTCAACAGGGTAAGACGGACGTTTTTCCCTTCAGCCGAGGCTTTCGCCTGCAGGAGTGTCCTCACCGCCTGAATCGTTTTGCCCTGCCTGCCGATCACTTTCCCTGCATCCTCCGGATGAACCCTCACTTCAATAAGCAACCGGCCGTTTTCTTCCGATTCCGTCATATTTATATCATCCGGATAATCCACGATCCGCTCCAATATTATGTAGGCAAAAGATTTCATCCACTCATCCTTTCCTGATATGTATTATTTTATCACAAACAAGGGCGCCCCGGTGCTTTCTCTGCAGACAGAAGCCATGCAGGCATGCCGAATACATAAAAAAAGACCGCCTCTCCCCTGCTCATTTCATAAGGAAATGACGGGCACAGACGATCTTTTTATCTTATTACTTTGCGTGCTTTTCGTTGTGAAGACGGGTCATAAGACCTTCCTGCGAAAACAGGTTACGAACAGTATCCGATGGTTTAGCACCGTCGAGCATCCACTTAAGAGCTTTCTCTTCGTTCACGTGGAACTCGGCAGGGTTAGTCAGCGGGTTGTACGTACCGATTTCTTCGATAAAACGTCCATCACGTGGAGCCCGGGAATCCGCTACTACCAAACGGTAGAAAGGACGCTTGTTCGAGCCCATGCGCTTTAATCTGATGCGCGTTGCCATATGCAAACACCTCCATTTTTTTCTCACATTTGCTTATTATAATAGCTTCTTTGCGTGCTGTAAAGTGTTTTTCCTTGCCATATAAAAATTTTACATGAATGGCATCGAGAAATTGCCTTTTTTCTTGCCCTTCTGCTGCGAAGTCATCTGCTTCATCATTTTTTTCATGTCTTCAAACTGCTTAAGCAGACGGTTTACATCCTGGATGGTTGTGCCGCTTCCTTTGGCAATCCGGCGCTTGCGGCTTGCGTTCATCAAAGACGGCTGCTGGCGTTCCTCCCTGGTCATGGAACGCACGATGGCTTCCACCCGCGTAATCTGACTGTCGTCCATCTGGGCGTTTTTGAGGCCTTTCATTTTGCCGGCGCCCGGAATCATGCTCATGATGTCTTCCATCGATCCCATGTTACGCACCTGGCCGAGCTGTTCCAGAAAATCGTCAAACGTCAGATCCTGCGACCGCATTTTCTTTTCAAGCTCTTTGGCTTTGTCTTCATCCACATCGGTTTGTGCTTTTTCAATCAGGGAGAGCATATCGCCCATACCGAGAATCCTTGAAGCCATCCGTTCCGGATGAAACGGTTCAATGGCGTCAATTTTCTCTCCGGTACCGGCGAATTTGATCGGTTTATCCGTTACCGATTTAACCGACAGCGCCGCCCCGCCGCGGGTGTCCCCGTCAAGCTTCGTCAGCGTCACTCCGGTAATGCCGAGCTGTTCGTTAAAGCTTTCTGCCACGTTGACAGCATCCTGCCCGGTCATCGAATCCACTACGAGCATGATTTCATCCGGATTGACTGCTTCTTTCATGCGCTGCAGCTCGTCCATCAAAGAATCATCCACGTGCAGACGTCCGGCCGTATCAATAAACAGATAATCGTAATGCTCTTCTTTAGCTTTTGCGAGCGACTGTTTGGCAATATCAACCGGATCCGCCTCGGTGCCAAGAGAGAACACAGGCATGTTCAGCTGCCGGCCGAGCGTTTCGAGCTGATCAATCGCTGCCGGCCGGTAGACGTCGGCTGCCGCCATCAGAGGCTGGCGGTTTTTGTTTTTTCGTAAATAATTCGCAATTTTCGCGGACGTCGTCGTTTTCCCGGCACCCTGCAGGCCGACCATCATTACTACCGTCGGCCCTTTAGCCGCTTTTGCGATTTCAGCCTGTTCGCCGCCCATCAGCTGGGTGAGCTCTTCGCTGACCACCTTGACCACCTGCTGGCCGGGCGTTAAGCTTTTCATTACTTCCTGGCCGGTCGCACGGTCTTTTACGCTGTTGACGAACTGCTTTACGACTTTGTAGTTGACGTCTGCTTCAAGCAGCGCGAGCCGTACTTCGCGCATCATTGCTTTAACGTCTTCATCCGTAACTTTCCCACGGCTCTTCATATGGTCAAACGTGGACTGCAGACGTTCGCCTAATCCTTCAAATGCCATTACGAAACCCCTTCCTCTTCTAAATTTTCCAGCGTTTCTATCGCTTCAAGCAGCTGCGTCCTCCCCGGGAAGTCATCCGGGGCCAGCGCTTTTAACTGCTCATACAGCGCCAGGCGCTCCTGGTATTTTTTATATAATCCAAGCTTTTCTTCGTATTCCTCAAGCATCGTTTCAGTGCGGCGGATATTGTCGTAAACAGCCTGGCGGCTGACGTTAAATTCCTCCGAAATTTCACCCAGCGAAAAGTCGTCTAAATAATACCTTTCCAAATAGAGCCGCTGCTTGTTTGTCAGCAGCGGCTGATAAAAATCAAACAGTGAATTCATGCGAACTGTTTTTTCGAGCATGCAGACCACCTCTGGCGTTAAGTGCAATTACTTTACAGTTCATCTTACGAACCACAGCGGTTCTTGTCAAGAAATTGCATGACCGAATGCTACCGCTCCTCTGCATCGGCCGGCGTCTGTTCAATCATATCCTTAAACAGCCCGTAAACGAAATCCTCCGCTTCGAAGGGCTGCAGATCATCCAGCTTTTCCCCGAGCCCGACCATTTTTACCGGAATGTTCAATTCGTTGCGGATCGCCATCACGATACCGCCCTTCGCGGTCCCGTCGAGCTTCGTTAAGATGATGCCGGAAACCTCCGTCGCTTCCCGGAAGGTTTTTGCCTGGCTCATGGCATTCTGACCGGTGGTGGCGTCCAGGACAAGAAGCACTTCATGAGGCGCCTCGGGAATTTCCCGCGTAATTACACGTTTTACTTTCGCAAGCTCATTCATTAGATTGACCTTGTTCTGCAGACGGCCTGCCGTATCGCAGAGAAGCACATCTGCCTGTCTCGATTTGGCTGACTTGATCGCATCGTAAATGACCGCAGCCGGATCACTGCCGGCCTGCTGCTTGATAACGTCCACTCCGGCACGCTCTCCCCAGCCCTCGAGCTGCTCAATCGCCCCGGCACGGAACGTGTCCCCGGCTGCGAGAACAACTTTTTTTCCTTCTGCTTTCATCTGATGGGCCATTTTTCCGATCGTTGTCGTTTTCCCGACGCCGTTCACGCCGACAAAAAGCATGACCGTCATTCCATCCGGATTCATGTTCAGTTTAGAATCTTCTCCGGTGCGGTCCAGCTTTTCCGCCATTTTTTCGGTGATCAGCGGGGTGAGTTTTTCCGTCGTACGGATATTTTTCAGCAGCGATTCGTTTCGCAGCTCGTCGATGATTTCCATCACGGTTTCCACTCCGACGTCTGAGCTGATCAAAATTTCCTCGAGTTCTTCAAAGAAATCTTCATTGACTTCGCGGTACTGGGCGAACAGTTCATTCATCGCTTCGGAAAACGAGGATCTTGTTTTTGCCAGCCCTTCACGGAAGCGGCTTGAAAGCGAGACGCGCTGTTCTTCTTCAGCCTCTTCTTTGCCTGCTTCCTGCGCTTCCTGCTGCGCTTCCTGCTTCGCTTCCTCTCTGGCTTCTTCTTCCGCCGCTTCTCCGGCCATTCGTTTTTTTAATCGTTGAAATAGACTCATGCTTTTCACTCCTTACACTTCCAGTAGCTCATCCGCTTCTTCCAGGCGGACAGATACCATTTTTGATACGCCTGATTCTTCCATCGTAATTCCGTAAAGCACGTCGGCTTCCTCCATGGTCGCCTTGCGGTGGCTGATCACAATAAACTGGGTCGTTTCGCTGAACGAGCGCAGGTATTTCGCAAAGCGTACAAGATTCGCTTCATCAAGAGCAGCTTCCACTTCGTCGAGCACGCAGAACGGAGCCGGCTTCACTTTAATAATGGCAAACAGCAGCGCGATGGCTGTCAAGGCCTTCTCCCCGCCGGAGAGCAGGGACAAATGCTGCCTTTTTTTGCCGGGCGGCCGGGCGGAAATATCCACTCCCGTATGAAGCAGATTCTCCGGATCCGTAAGCACCAAGTCTGCTTCCCCGCCGCCGAACAGCTTCGCAAAGACGTGCTGAAATTCTTCGCGGATGGCATGGTACGTAGCGGCAAAACGCTCCGTGACTTCTTTGTCCATTTCATCGATGACATTCTGCAGCGACTGTCTCGCCTCCATCAGATCCTCCTGCTGGCTGCTTAAAAAGCGGTGACGTTCCGTAACCCGCTCGCACTCTTCAATCGCCCCGAGATTCACAGTTCCGAGCTCTTCGATGCCAAGCTGGAGCAGGTGCACTTCATCTTTGGCCTGCTCCGGGCTTACAGACAGCGTATGCTTCTCTTTCGCCCGCTCAAACGACAGTTCATATTCCGACTGCAGGTAGGTGATTTTATTTTCAAGCGCCACGTCGAGGCGGTTCATGCGCACCGTTGTTTCATGAAGACGGTCCCGGCTCTCCTGAAAGCGGTCGTTCTGCACCGAAGCTGTGGCCTCGATCTGTTCTGCAGCGCGGGCTGCACGCGCCTTTTGTTCATTCAGCCGAGCCTGCAGCCGTTCGACCTCTTCTTTGGCGGCTCCTGCTTCTTCGACTAACTCGTCCCAGTTCTGGCCGCTGCGGTCGTTGTTTAAATGTTCTTCCCAGCCAGCTGCCCGCTCTTTACGCCCGGCCACTGCCTGTTCGAGTTCTTCTTTTTCCCTGTGCAGACGCTCTTTTTCTTTATGCTGGGCAGAAACATTTTCCCGGAGCGCTGCCGTCTGCACTTTTCCTTCTGTCTCCTGCTCCCGGAGTGCCGCTTCTTCCTCGCCGCGCCTGGAGTATTCCTGCTCGAGCGCATCGATCGATGCTTTCAGTTCTGTAATCGTTTTTTCGACTCTCGTCCGGTTGTCTTCAAGCACCTGCAGGCGTTCATCGAGACGTTTTTTCTCTTCCTCAAGCGAGGAATATTCCCGGTCAAACATACCGAGGCGGGAATCAAGACGGTCGTGCTCCTGCTCACTTTTACGGCGAGCTTCCTTTTTCTCCTCAAGCTCTCCGGAGTAGTCCCGGGCTTTCTGCTGCTTGTCGCTGGCAGTCGCTTTCTGCTTTTTCACAGCCTCTTTTGTGTTCTCCACTGTTTTCTCCCAGGCTGCGGTCTTTTCTTCTATTTCTGATAAATTATTTCTTAACTCCCGCAGTTCACGCTGTTTTTCGAGAAGCGTTCCCTTTTGGTTCTGCGTTTTCCCGCCGCTCATTGAGCCTCCGGGGTTTACGACGTCTCCTTCGATAGTTACGATGCGAATTTTATAGCTGCACGCCACTGCCAGGCGGTTCGCCGTTTCCAGCTGGTCCACCACAAAAATATGACCGAGCAGCTGGTCGCGGACATGCTCATACCCCTGGCGGACATGCACAAGCTCTCCGGCTGTTCCGATAAAACCGGTAAATGTTCGGGCTTTGTCATAGCTGGTCCGGTCGGCCCGTCTCGGCCGCACCGTTTCGGATGGGAGCAGCGTCGCCCGGCCCTTCTGATGCTTGCGCAAATAAGCAATCGCCTCGCGTGCGTCTTTTTCGGTACGGGTCACAATATGCTGCAGCGACGCACCGAGTGCCGTTTCCATCGCCTCCACGTATTCCCCCGGCACATCCATCAGCTCCGCCACCGAGCCGATAATGCCCGACAGCTTCTGTTCCCGGGCTTTTAAAATTTCTTTGGCCCCCTGGTAATAGCCGGCGTACTCCTCCTGCATTTCTTCAAGCATACGGATTTTTGATTTTTTTTCGTCGACGTACCGGTACGCTTTATACAGCTTATCTTCCTGCTCCTTCAATTTTTCTTCCAGGCGCTGTTCTTCTTTGCTGGCTGCTTCAGCTTCTGCGCGCGCGTTTTCCGTTTGGAGGGAGAGCGCTTCTTCTTCTTTTTTCTGCTCTTCAACGAGCTGCCCGGAATCCTCGCGTTCTTCAAGAAACGATTGATTGTCCTCTTTCAGTGCTTTCATGCGTCGTTCGAGAGAAGCTTTCTGGTCTGTCACATAACGTGTCTCGTTGCCTACGGACGCCTGTTCGTTGAGTTTTTCAATGTATTCGCTTTTTTCTTCTTCAAGGTCTTTTCCGTTCATTTCCTGGTAGGAGCGCAGCTGTTTTTGCACCGACCGCAGCTCGTTCATACCGCTCGTGAGCGCTTCGTTTTCTTTTTCATACCGTTTCTTTTGTTCCCGGTAAGCGTCTGTTACCTCGCTCAGCTTTGCCTCGTCTTCCTGGAGAGCCTTTTTTTCTGCTTCGAGTTTTTCGGCCGCATGTTTTCCCTGTTCATTTGAAAGGTTGCGGTCCCCTTCGCGTTTTTCGAGATTTCTGGCCGCTTCCACATAGCCGCTCTGCACCTGCTGGTGGAACCGGGCAAGCAGGGCTTCGAAAGCCCGGGCTTTCCGCGAGAGCGCCTCCGTCTGTTCTTTTTTCTGTTTCCAGCGCCTGTTGTGCTGCTCTTCTTTTTTCTCCTGCTCCTGGGCTGCTTTCCAATCGGAATGCAGCTCTTCAATTTCATGTACGAGCAGCGCCGATTCCAGCGCTTCAAGCTCTTCACGCTTGGCCAGGTAGTCCTTCGCTGCCGAGGCCTGCATCTGCAGCGGCTCCATCTGCTCATTCAATTCATGCAGAATGTCTTTTACCCGGTGCAGATTCGCCTCTGTTGATTCAAATTTCCTTTCGGCTTCCTGCTTGCGCTGCTTGTATTTCAACACTCCGGAGGCTTCTTCAAACATCGCCCGCCGTTCTTCCGGACGGCTGTTTAACACCTCTTCGACCCGGCCCTGGCCGATAATCGAAAACGATTCTTTTCCCATGCCGGAATCCATAAACAGATCAATAATATCCCTGCGTCGGCATTTTGTCCGGTTGAGCAGATACTCGCTTTCTCCGGAGCGGTACAAACGGCGCGTCACGCTTATTTCACTGTATTCATATGGAAGGCTTCCGTCTTCATTATCAAGCACGAGCGTGACTTCCGCAATATTCAGTCCCCGGCGGGTATCGCTTCCGGAAAAAATCACGTCCTCCATACGGGCGCCGCGCAGCGACCGGGCCGACTGTTCTCCGAGTACCCAGCGGATGCTGTCGGAAATATTGCTTTTGCCGCTGCCGTTCGGGCCGACGACGGTCGTAATGCCGGGGTTAAAATCAATATGTAAACGATCGGCAAACGATTTAAACCCTTTAATTTCTATTCGTTTCAGGAACAAAGGTATGCCCCCTCTTATTTTATAGTATGTGCTGACAGCTCCCGCCGCTGTCCTCCGCTGTTTATATTTTATCACAACACGCACGCCGGCAGAACTCGACCTAAATCCCCCTTTGTCAAACGCAGGAAAAACCACTACAATAATATTAACGTTGTCATAAAAACACCGCGGAAGCCTTACAAAGAGATGAACCACGGGTTTTTAAACTGGACGGAGTGGAGGAGAAGAAATTCGCATGAGTTTAGAACAAGCAAACCGTGATAACCTGGATTACATGATCACCGATCTGCAGAAAAAATTACAGATCGTCAATGTTTCTGTTATGAAGCCGGAGCATTTCGATGTCGATCAATACCATGAGATTAAAGAAATCTACGACATGGTGGATTCCAAAAATAATATCAGCGTCAGCGAGATGCAGGCCATCGTTTCCGAGCTTGGCCATCTACGCAAAGGCTGAGCCGCACATTTAAACAACCGCCAGCGATTGGCGGTTGTTTTTTTGACTTCTTTTATTCGCGGCGCTGCAGCTGTTCGAGGGTAGCCTGGGCTGCCCGCTGCTCCGCTTCTTTTTTTGAGCGTCCACGGCCGGTACCGGCGCGCGCCTCGTTTAAAGAGACCGCAGAATGAAATTCCCTGTTGTGGGCAGGCCCCTGTTCATCGGTGATTTCGTAGGAAATAACGCCCAGGTTTTCCTTTTGAACGAATTCCTGCAGCTGGCTTTTGTAATCGGCTGTCACGGAAAACGCCCCTTCGTCGAGCTTAGGAAAGACGAAACGCTCCAAAAACTGTTCGACGTTTGAAAGTCCCTGATCGAGATACATTGCTCCGACAAACGATTCGAATACGTCTGCGAGCAGCGCCGGCCGGGTGCGGCCGCCGGTCATTTCTTCGCCTTTGCCCATCAGGACCACGTTTCCAAATTGCAATTCCTCGGCCAAGCTAGCTAGCGATGCTTCACATACCATTGCGGCGCGGAGTTTTGTCATATCGCCTTCCGACATGGAAGGGAATTCGCGGAACAAATGATTGGAAACCGCCAGCTCCAATACAGCATCGCCGAGAAATTCCAAACGTTCGTTATCCCTTACGTGCTTCATACGATGTTCATTTACATAGGAAGAGTGGGTGAAAGCCTGCCGCAGCAGCTGTTCGTCTGCAAACGAAACCTGCAGTTCACGGAGAATGGACTGCATGAGTTCATGCTGTCTGATCGTAAATACCGCTTTCTCCCTGGACTGGCTTTTGGACGATGTAGGTTTTGGCACAAATGAACCTCCCTTAAAATAATTTCGGCATATTACATAGAAAAGCCCAGCCCGCTTGCACAGGACGTGGGCTTGCTTTCTACTACTGCTTCTCTATGTAATTGATTACATCACCGACTGTCTGAATTTTTTCTGCTTCTTCATCAGAAATTTCCAGATCAAATTCATCTTCCAGTTCCATGACTAATTCTACTACATCGAGAGAATCGGCGCCGAGATCTTCCTTAAAGGTCGCGTCTTTATTGACGTTCGCCTCATCCACACCGAGGTGGTCTGCAACGATTTTTTTCACACGTTCCAACGTGTCTGCCATTCCTTTCACCTCCTTTAAAGAATCGTTCCGGCTTCTTTGCATTCATTCCACTTCTGAACGCGAATGAAACCGCTGTGTCACCGATATTTTATGGCATTACCATGCCGCCGTCAACATGAAGCGTCTGGCCGGTCATATATTTAGCGCTGTCTGAAGCGAGAAATAACACCGTATTGGCCACGTCTTCCGTGTCCCCGAGCTTTTGCAGAGGAATCTGCTGCATCATTTGTTCCTTGGTGCCTTCTTCGAGTTCATCGGTCATTTCCGTGGAGATAAAGCCTGGGGCGACAGCATTCACCCGGATATTTCTCGAAGCAAGCTCGCGGGCGAGCGTTTTCGTGAGCCCGACAACCCCTGCTTTCGATGCCGTGTAGTTCGCCTGCCCGGGGTTCCCGGTCGTGCCGACGACAGAAGCCATATTGATGATCGTTCCGCCCCGTTTCTTCATCATCGGACGGGCTGCTGCCCGGGATGTTAAAAACACGCTTTTTAAATTCGTATCAATGACGTCATCCCATTCGTCTTCTTTCATGCGCATTAACAGGTTATCCTTCGTGATGCCGGCGTTATTTACAAGCACGTCAATACCGCCGAATTCCTCTGTTACTTGCTTGAGCATTTCCTTGACATCCGACTCACTCGACACGTCAGCCTGGATAACAAGTGTTTTCACACCGTGCTTCCCGCACTGCGAAGCAGTTTCCTCGGCTTTTTCCCGGCTGCCGGCATAATTGATCGCAACGTTCGCTCCCTGAGCGGCAAAACCGAGGGCAATGGCTTTGCCAATGCCTCTGGACGCTCCGGTTACAAGCACGCTTTGTCCTTCAAAATTCATGACGATGCACTCCTTTTTTCGAGCCATTTATCTAACGATGCTTCGTCCTGAACTGCATGTACATCCAGGCCGCGGCGCTGAATCCGCCGGATCGTTCCACTCAGGACATTGCCCGGGCCGATTTCCACAAATTCCGTTACGCCGAGTTCAATCAGCCGGCGTACCGAGTCTTCCCAGTGGACCGGAGAGGTCACCTGGGCAATCAAGTGCTGACGGATGGCGGATGGGTCCGAGGTTTCCTTCGCATCCACATTTGCTATGAGCGGGCGGCGCGGCCCGCGGATCTCAACGTTTTGCAGAGCCTCCGCCAGCTTTTCCTCCGCCGGCTTCATAAACGAGGAATGGAACGGGCCACTCACCTGAAGCGGCACCACTTTTTTCGCTCCGCGGTCCGGGGCTTGTTCCTCCACATAACGCACGCCTTCCCGGCTCCCGGAAATAACAATCTGGCCGGGAGCATTCAGGTTGGCCAGCTGCACTTTATCAGCGGCTTCTGTCGCTTCATCCGCGAGCTCCTGCAGATCTTCACGCTCCATGCCCATGACTGCGGCCATGGTCCCTTTACCGTCGGGGTCTGCTTCAGCCATCCATTTTCCCCGTTTGGCCACCACAGCAGCGGCGTCTGCAAATTTAAGCGCACCGTTAGCCACCAGCGCCGAATATTCCCCAAGGCTGTGGCCGGCGGTGTAATCCGCCTGCACGCCGCGCTTCTCCACAAGCGCATGAAGGGCGGAGCTCATCGTGAGCAGCGCCGGCTGAGTGTACTCCGTCTGGGTTAATGTTTCTTCCGGGCCGTTAAACATAATGTCGGTCAGGCTGTATCCAAGCGCTTCATCTGCTTCCTGAAACACCGTACGGGCCGTCGGAGCGTTGTCATATAACTCTTTTCCCATTCCAACAAACTGAGATCCCTGTCCGGGAAAGATAAAAGCCGTTTTTCCCATTGTGATGCCTCCTACTCTTCTAAATGCTGCTGCATAAGATGTGTCACGTTTTCCTGGACCATCTGCCGGGCCTGGCGGATCGAGTGATACACGGAAATATGGTCGGACGAGCCGTGGCACTTAATCAGCGGCGCCTGAAGTCCCACAAGCGTAGCTCCGCCGTGATTGGAGTAATTCATTTTCTCGCGCAAATGCATCAGCCCTGTTTTCATCATGGCAGCAGCCAGTTTTGTCCGCAGGCTTGCCATAAATTCTTTTTTCAGCAGGGAAAACAGGGTGGACGCGGTGCCTTCGATGGCTTTTAACACGAGGTTCCCGGAGAAGCCGTCGCATACCGCTACGTCACAGACACCATCGAGCAGATCCCTTGATTCTACATTTCCGACAAAATTGACCGGAGCATGCTCGAGCAACTCGTACGTCTCCTTCATTAAATTATTGCCCTTGCCCTTTTCCGTGCCAATATTAACAAGTCCGACCCGCGGGTTTTCAATGCCACGCACCAGCTGCATATATGTACTGCCTAAAATCGCGTGCTGGTACAGATGATTCGCTTTTGCATCCATATTGGCTCCGGCATCAAGCAGCAGAAAACCTGTGCCGTCCACTGTCGGGAGTGTCGGAGCAAGTGCCGGCCGCTCCACGCCGTGTATTCTGCCGATATGCAGGAGACCTGCCGTCATAAAAGCACCGGTATTGCCGCATGAAATACCTGCCGCTGCCCGGCCCTCTTTCACTTCCTGCACGGAAAGAACCATCGAGGACTGCTTTTTGCGACGGATGGCTTTGGTCGGGGACTCGTCCCCGTCAATCACTTCATCAGTATGCAAAATATCAATACGTTCTGTCTTGGATAAATGCTTTTTTATTTGAGGCTCAGAGCCCACCAGTGTGATCTCGATATCTTTAAAAGCTTGAACAGCAGCCATTGCTCCAGCCACCTGGGCTTTAGGAGAATGATCGCCGCCCATTGCATCGACTACAATTCTCATTTTTTAGTCTCCTTATTCGTTCACCGAAGCAGCGTGGGAACGGTACATGACGAAATCGCCCTGAAACACTTCTTCCCCCTGCACGCGGCTTGTTACCGTAACATATGTTTTTCTTTCGGTCTTTTTTGTGACGACCGCTTTGGCAATAATTCGTTCTCCGAGAAGCACCTGCCGGTTAAATTCAAGCGAGGAGCGCATCGTAAGCGCCAGTTCATCGTTGATCACAGCCACAGCCAGGGAATTCGCCTGCGCAAACAGATAATGACCACGCGCAATGCCGTTCCTTGAGAATACGTGATCCTCCGTAATTTCAAGCATGCTGATTGCTTCGTGGTCCAGATGGAGGTCAATAACCTCTCCGATCACTTCTTCAAGCGGCAGCGCCTTGACTTCGTCGAGCCTTTCCTTGGCTACGTGCTTGATTCTCTCCCGGTGCTCCGGGATCGAAAGCTCCAGGCGGTCCAGACGGACAGTCTGGACGCTCACCTGAAAGGACCGGGCAAGTGCTTCATCGGTAATGAAAGGATTAGAGGCAATAACAGTCTGAAGTTCTTCCTGTCTTGCCTTTTTATTTTTTCGGGCCATATTAATCATCCACTTCTATGAGTAGGTACTAATAGTAGTATATAGACCGATTTCTTTCATTTCAACCACTAATCCAGTTTATCTTTTTGAAAGGCGCCGGCTTGTTCAAGATATTCCCGGAGGGGCCGGTATTTTTCATCCTTCCAGAACACTTCGCTGCGTATTAGTTTCGCTGCATCGTCCCGGGCGGTCTCGAGCGCTTTAAAGTCATGGACCACATCCGCAATTTTAAATTCAGGCAGCCCGCTCTGCTTTTTCCCGAAAAAGTCTCCCGGACCCCGCAGCTCGAGGTCTTTTTCCGAAAGGACAAACCCATCCTCGGTTTCCTGCATGATATTCATCCGCTCCTGGCCAGTTTCAGATTTCGGGTCGGCCAAAAGCACGCAGTAGGACTGGTGCTCTCCGCGTCCGACGCGCCCCCGCAGCTGGTGCAGCTGGGAAAGGCCGAAGCGTTCTGCGTCATAAATAACCATCATCGTGGCGTTCTGCACGTTCACGCCGACTTCCACCACCGTCGTCGAAACGAGAATATCAAGCTCATGGCTGGCAAACCGCTGCATGACGTCCTCTTTTTCCTCTGCCGGGAGCCGCCCGTGCATCAGGCCGACATGATAGCCCGGGAAAAACTGCATCAGCTGGGCATGCACGTCAATCGCATTTTGCACATCGAGCGCTTCTGACTCTTCAATGAGCGGGCAGATGACATAGGCCTGCCGCCCCTGGTCGATTTCTTTCTGCACAAAACGAAGTACCCGCTCAAGCATCTGCGGCTTCGCCCAGTAGGTTTCAATCGGTTTCCGGCCCGGCGGCATTTCGTCAATCACCGACACGTCCATATCCCCGTAGACGCTGATAGCAAGCGTCCGGGGAATCGGGGTGGCGGTCATAAACAAAACATCGGGGTCCTCCCCCTTTTCTTTCAGGATTTGGCGCTGGCCGACCCCAAACCGGTGCTGTTCATCGGTAATGACAAGCTTCAGATTGTGAAACTGCACCGGCTCCTGGATGAGGGCATGGGTGCCGATGATAATATCGATGGTGCCGTCGGTAATGCGCTCATAGGCGTTCCGCTTTTCCTTCTGCCGCATCGAACCGGTCAGCAGTCCAACACTCACCTCCGTTCCTGCAAACAGCTCCTGAAGAGAGTCGTAGTGCTGCTCGGCAAGAATTTCTGTAGGCACCATCAGTGCCGACTGGGCCTTTCCGGTAAATACGGCGTGCATGGCAATGGAGGCCACCACTGTTTTTCCGGAGCCCACATCCCCCTGCAAAAGCCGGTTCATCCGGATGGGGGCTTCAATATCCTCAAGGATTTCCCGCACCACTCTTTTTTGCGCATTCGTGAGCGGAAACGGCAGCTGCTTTTCAAAATCCGCCGTCGCCTCCTTATTATACACAAACGGCTGCGCCGAGGCTGACTGGCGCTCCATTCGTTTAAACATCTGCATTTTCAGCTGAAAAAACAGCAGCTCTTCATAGACGTAGCGCCTTCTTGCATGCTTCAGCTGTTCCCGGCTCTGCGGCTGGTGAAGCGCCTGAAAGGTTTCGGGCTTGCCCGGCAGGCGGTATCGTTCGCGGATTTCTTCGGGCAGATTTTCAGGGACTACCTGCAGGACGTGTTTTGCGGCTTCTGCCTGAATACGCTGCATCTGCTTGACCGTCAGACTCCCGGCCACGCTGTAGATTGGCTCGAGCTGCTTTGCCGGGTCGGGGGCGCCGGCCCGAAAATCCTGCACTGAGATGGTAAGGCGGTGCTTGTCCCATTTTCCGGTGATAGTCACCTGTCTGCCGACTTCTATCTGCTTTTTTAAAAACGCCCGGTTAAAAAACACGGCCGTCACCAGTAAATGATCAATTAATATCCTTACGGTCATCCGGGACTTTTTTTTGCCGAAATAACGCACGGACGGCTCCGACTGCACTTCGCCGGTAATCGTTACTTTTTCCTGATGCTTTAATTCTTCTATAGGAACCACTTCGTGGTTTTCATACCGATAGGGGAAATGATGCAGCAGGTCGTCAATCGTTGTAATACCAAGCTGTTCGAGCTCCCGCTGCTTCTCTTCTCCTACACCTTTTAAGTCAGAGACCGGTGATTGAAGCGTCGAATTCATAAACCGTCCCTTCCTTCCTGCTTTTGCTGTATTATACGAACGGTTGTTCACCTTTCATTATATACGTTTCCTTTTTCGCGCGAAAGAGGTACTCCCGCGCGTTAAACAAAAAAATAAGCCGCCGGGGGCAGCTTATTCCACAGAAACGATATATTGATACAGCGGCTGACCGCCCGTATGCGTTTCTATTTCCACATCCGGGTACGTCTGCTCAAGCTCTGCGGCAAGTTCGCCCGCCAGCTCTTCGCTTACATCTTCTCCGATGATCAGCGTAATAATTTCGCTCTCGCTGTCCACCATCCGTGCAAGCAGTTCCTGAAACGCCTGTTTCATTTCCTGATGGACGGTAACAATGTCTTTTTCCCAGATGCCCATAAAATCGCCTTCCTGAATCTTCTTTCCTTCGATGCTCGTTTCCCTGACGGCGTGGGTTATCTGGCCGGATTTAACGTACCGGGGGGCTTCTTTCATTGCTTCTTCATTTGCCTCAGCGTCTTTCGTTTCGTCAAACGCAAGCATTGCTGCGAGGCCCTGCGGGACCGTTTTGGTCGGGATGACCGTTACCTGCTTGTCGCTGATGTCTGCCGCCTGCTCCGCAGCCATCACTATATTGCCGTTATTCGGCAGTAAAAACACATGCTCCGCCTGCACCCGGGTGACCGCCTCGAGAAGATCCTCGGTACTCGGATTCATCGACTGCCCGCCGTGGACAACCTCCTGCACTCCAAGGCTTTCAAAAAGCGAAGCTACCCCGTCACCAGTAGTCACGGTCACAAAGCCGTAAGGCACAAGAGACGCGGGAGTCCCCGGCCTTTCTGACGGCCCTTCCTGCTGCAGGACACGGTTCTGCTCGCGCATATTTTCAATTTTTATATGAATCAGTTCTCCGTACCGCTGGGATTTTTCCAGAATTTTCCCTGGTTCCTCGGCGTGAATATGAACCTTCAGCAGTTCTTCATCGCAGACAACCAAAAGAGAATCGCCGTGGGCCGAAAGCTCTTCCCGGAACGCTTCTTCCTGAAAGGAGGATTCATTGTCTGCAAAGCGGACCATCACTTCGGTGCAGTAGCCGTACGTAATAGCTTCGGCTCCGCCCTGGGCGGCCGGGTCTTTATGGTGCTCGAGCTTCACAAGCTGGTCAAGCGAAGGCACAGATTCTCCTTCTTCTTCCTCTTCCCCGGTGAGCGCGTGCAGCATACCCTCATATATGTGTACAAGTCCCTGGCCTCCGGAGTCAACTACACCAACCTCCTTCAGGACCGGCAGCTGCTCGGGCGTATACGCAAGCGCTTCTTTTGCCGCTTTCAAAAACCGCCGCATCCATTCTTCAAGCGCAAGCTCACTGGCATTATGTTCTTTTTTCATAGCAAGAGACGCTTCCCTGGCGACCGTGAGGATCGTTCCTTCCACCGGCTTCATCACTGCCCGGTAGGCAGCGTCCACACCCTGCTCAAAAGCTTCTGCCACGTCCGGGGTACGAAGCTCAGCCTTTTTTTCCATGGATTTGGCAAAGCCGCGGAACAGCTGCGACAAAATGACGCCGGAATTCCCCCGTGCTCCCATTAACAATCCTTTGGAAAAGTGTTTGGCTGTTTCCCCGGCGTGCCCGTTCTCCTGGAGATGCTCGACGCCCGAACGGATCGTCAAACTCATATTGGTGCCTGTATCCCCGTCCGGAACTGGAAACACATTCAATGCGTCTACCTCTTTGCTGTGTTTTTGCAATGCAGAAGCTCCCTGCTTCAGCATCCTTCCCAGCTCCGGACCGCGTACTAATTGATCCATTTTTCTCTCTCCTTCATCCGTCTCTTCCTATGGTAAGGCCGATTCAATCTGAACGCCCTGAACATATACATTCACAGCGGCCACGTCCAGCCCGAGCATTTTCTGCAGCTGATACTTCACTTTCCGCTGCACGTTGTGCGCCACTTCAGAAATTTTCGTACCATAGCTTACAATAATATACATATCAATATGGATAAGACCGTCCTCTTCCCGGACGACTACTCCACGGGAATAATTTTCTCTTCGCAGCAGTTCCGACAAATTGTCCTTGAAATGTTTCCTGGACGCCATGCCTACGATGCCGTAGCAGTCCATGGCTGCCGCTCCCACAGCAGTGGCAAGCACTTCGAGTGTGATATCGACTGTTCCGTTTGACGAATATATTTCGAAACTCATGTCTCGTTTCCTTCCTTTCCAGACGCCGGCTGTATGTATCCGGACGCTCCAGCTTCTTTTCAAAGTAACTATGCCATTATCACTATAACCACGTTTGGCTCAAATGAAAAGCATAATTGTATTTTTGGCGAATCAACATTGCGTGTGTACAGGCTCTGTGCTACTATATTTAAGTATGGGTAATTTTGTTTGATATTAATAAGGAGGTGCCGCATATGTCCCGCAAGTGCTATGTAACAGGGAAAGGCCCTAAAGCCGGAAATAACCGTTCTCACGCCAACAATGCAACGAAACGCCGTTGGGGAGCTAACGTGCAAAAAGTCCGTATTCTTGTAAACGGTAAGCCAAAACGCGTATACGTTTCCGCGAGAGCATTAAAATCCGGTAAAGTCACACGCGTATAAAGCAAAAAGCGGCCAGGGAGCCGCTTTTTTTATGAATGTTTTTAGTTTACATAATAATATTATCTACTGCTTTAATTCTTCGATCGCCTTCGCTTTATTCTCCTGCTTGAAGAGAGCCGATCCCGACACAAGCACATTTGCCCCGGCTTCGAGACAGTCTTTGGCTGTTTCCCGGCTGACTCCGCCATCCACTTCAATCTCGAGCTCCGGGTTAACGACATCCGCCGCCTTTTTCACTGCTCTAATTTTGTCGAGTACGTTTGGAATAAACGCCTGGCCGCCAAATCCCGGGTTCACAGTCATTAAAAGCACAAGATCCACATCCGGCAGAATATGGGTGATCATTTCCACCGGTGTCGCCGGATTTAACACTACGCCAGCCCGGCAGCCTGCTTCTTTAATCTGTTGGATCGTACGGTGCACGTGGGGACACGCTTCCACATGCACTGAAATAATGTCGGCTCCTGCACGGGCAAAATCCTCGATATAGCGTTCCGGCTTTTCAATCATCAAATGCACATCAAACGGTTTGTCGCTGTACGGACGAATCGCCTCAATGACCGGAAGCCCGAACGTGATATTCGGAACGAAGTGGCCGTCCATGACATCGATATGTATATAATCCGCACCTGCTTCGTCAATTTCCTTCACCGCCCGGCCCAATTCCGCAAAATCAGCTGATAGGATCGAAGGCGCTATTTTTATCATCATTAATACCTCCTCGGCGTGGATGAAATTTCTTCGTGGAACTGTTTGTAATGCTCGTAGCGGTGGGAAGGAATGCGTCCTTCCTCCACGTCAAGCCGTATGGCACAGCCCGGCTCCTGCCGGTGGGAGCATCCGCGGAACTTGCAGTCAGGCATTCTTGCCCGCATTTCCGGAAAACAGATATCGAGGTCTTCGGCTGTAATTGAACCAAAATCAAGCGAGCTGAACCCTGGCGTATCTGCCACCCATCCGTTATTCACCCGCAAAAACTCCACATGCCTTGTCGTATGCTTTCCGCGCCCAAGCGCACCGGAAATGTTTGCTGTCTCGAGATCAAGATCAGGCGCTACTGCGTTCAGGAGCGAAGATTTTCCCACTCCCGACTGCCCGGACAAAAGAGAATACTTTTCCGGAAAATAAGCGGCTGCCTCTTCGATGCCTTCGCCTGTTTTCGTCGAATAAAAGTGGAACGGATAGCCGATACCCTCATAATCCTTCTGAATGGCCCGCAGGGTCTCTTTTTTTGCCTCGTCTGCTTTGTCCCATTTACTCACTAAAATAACCGGCTGGATTTCTTCATTTTCCACATGCACAAGAAAACGGTCGAGCAGCCAGGTGGAAAAACCAGGCTCGACAGCGGAAAATATGAGCAGCGCCTGGTCAATGTTTGCGACCGGCGGGCGTACCAGTTCATTTGACCGCTCTTTAATTTCAAGTACGTATCCGTCTGTATGATTCTCTGCTTCAAACCGCACAAAGTCCCCTACAAGCGGTTTGATTTTCTGTTTGCGGAACAGTCCCCGGCCCCGGCACTGAAAATATCCTTCTTCACTGTCTACATAATAGAAACCGCTGACTGCTTTTACAATTCGACCTGTCGCCATACCTTCGCCCCTTCTTGTAATACTTGATCCTGTCCTGCCCAGGCCGCCTCCCACACAGCTGTCTGCGTTGGCAATACGTCCGGAATTACTTTCGTTGTGCCGCTCACGACAAACATTTCCGGAAGCAGCCAGTAAAAAAATGCCGCCCCCGAAAATACAACTATACAGGCCACAACATAAGGCCATTTTTTAGTTTTTTCCGGTGGCCGGTCCGCCGGCGTTTCCGGGCCGACATCCTCCTGTCCGTCTTCCTGCACAGCCGGCGCCGCCACCATCGTATCCTCTTCAGCCACCTGGGGGTCCGACCATTCCCGCTCCTTGGAATTGGCATGGCCCTCCTGGATGAAATAAGGATGTTCGTTTCTTCTCTCGTCCGACAGCGCAGAACGGATGTCCTCATACATTTCTTCGGCGCCCGCGTAACGGTCGTCCGGGCTTTTGGCCGCAGCTTTTAAGATAACGTTCGACAGACTCTGCGGCAGTCCCTGTCGCAGCTGAGCCGGGTCCGGGAGTGGCTCCTGGATATGTTTTAAGGCGATACTTACGGCGGATTCTGCGTCGTAGGGGATCACTCCGGTCACCATTTCAAACAGAACAATGCCGGCTGCATAAATATCCGAGCGCGCACTTACCACGCCGCCCCTTGCCTGTTCTGGGGAAATATAATGAACGGAGCCCATCATCGTATTGGTCTGCGTGATCGTGGAAGCAGATGCAGCGCGGGCGATGCCGAAATCAGCTACTTTTATTTCTCCCCGCTCGTTGGAAAGAAGATTGTGGGGTTTAATGTCCCGGTGAATGATGCCGTGGCTGTGCGCCTGCATCAGTGCCTCAAGCAGCTGCTTGGTCATATGTACCGCCTGTTCAAGCGGCAGCGG
Source organism: Marinococcus luteus (assembly GCF_900106595.1). Lineage (GTDB taxonomy): Bacteria > Bacillota > Bacilli > Bacillales > Marinococcaceae > Marinococcus > Marinococcus luteus. The sequence goes on along the minus strand of NZ_FNNC01000001.1, from coordinate 169,990 downwards.
CCCATGCAGGCGGATCATTTCCTTCACGGTCTGGCCCTCCACGTATTCCATCACGATATAATGCAGTTCCCGTTCTTCGCCAACGTCATAAATATTGACCGTGTTTCTGTGGCCCAAAATAGTGGCTGCCCGTGACTCGCGGCGGAACCGCTGCAAAAATTCCTCATCGCCGTTAAACTGCGGCTGAAGAATTTTAATTGCCACCAGCCGTTCCAAAATCATATCCTCTCCGAGATACACATATGCCATGCCTCCGCTTCCGAGGAGACGCTTAATATGATAACGGTCACTGATACGGCGTCCGATCAGTTGGTCCATACCTCTTCCTCCCGCATAACCACCGCAATCGTTATATTGTCTTCGCCTCCGCGGTCGTTGGCTGCCTGCACCATCGCTTCCACCCCTTCGCGAAGGTGCTTGTGAGAAGCAAGCATTCCGGCCATGTCTTCGGCGCCGAGCTTGTTGGTCAGCCCGTCGGTACAAAGAAGCACGCCGTCCCCTTCGCCCCATTCGTACGTATAAATGTCAGGGGAAAGGCCGCGGTCCGTGCCGAGTGCTTTCGTTAATATATTTTTCTGCGGATGCGACTGTGCTTCGAGTGCTGAAATCTGTCCTTTGTTGTACAGCTCCTGCACGAGGGAATGGTCTTCACTCTGCTGTTGAATAGTACGGTCCGTCCAGATGTAGCTGCGGCTGTCGCCAATATTTCCAGTCACGGTAAACGACGGGTGGCAGATGGCCGCGACAAGGGTCGTCCCCATTCCCGCATGCTCCGGATAATGCCTGGCATGGCGAATGATAGCTTCATTTGCTTTTATCATATTGTCAGTCAGCCACTCGGATGCCTCTTCAATTGAATCGACCGACGGGTTTTCCTCCCATGCGTCCTTTAATGTCTGATAGGCCATGGCGCTTGCCACATCCCCAGCCGAATGTCCGCCCATTCCATCGGCAACGACAGCTAAAACAATGCCGGAAGCATGCGTGACAATGCCTCCGGTATCTTCGTTATGAGGACGGAGTTTCCCCCGGTCTGTCAAGAACATATGGTTCACTCGGAATTTGCCTCCGTTTCTTCTTTCCGCTGGTTGGCACGCAGCTGTCCACAGGCTGCATCGATATCGTGCCCCTGCTCACGCCGGATCGTTACGTTCACCCCGCGGTCTTTTAATGCTTTTTCAAACGCAAAAATGTCGTTTCTTGTGGTGCGCACGTAGTTTCTTTCCGGCACGTCGTTCACAGGAATCAGATTGACGTGGCATTTCAAATCACCGATCAGGTCGGCGAGCTCGTCTGCATCCTCTTTCTGATCGTTGACCTGGCCGAATAAGCCGTATTCAAATGTGATTCTGCGGTTCGTTTTCTTTTGATAGTAACGGATCGAATCCATCAGCTCCGACACATCCCATGCGCGGTTGATCGGCATCAGCCGGCTCCGGGTTTCTGTGTTTGCTGCGTGGAGGGATACCGCGAAATTGATCTGCATGTTTTCATTGGCAAAGTCATAAATACGCGGCACAACCCCGCTTGTGGAAACGGTAATATGGCGTGCACCGATGTTTAAGCCGTCGTCGTGATTGACCACGCGCAGAAAGTTCATCAGGCCGTCGTAGTTATCGAACGGCTCGCCGATCCCCATGACGACGATAGAACTGACGCGCTCGTCTCTTTCATCAAGCAGACGCTGGGATTCAAGCACCTGAGCGGTAATTTCCCCGCCTTCAAGGTTTCTTTTCAGGCCTCCGAGCGTGGAAGCACAGAAGGTACAGCCGAGCCGGCAGCCTACCTGGGTGGTTACACAGACGCTGTAGCCGTAGTCATGCTTCATCAGTACGGTTTCAATCGTATAGCCGTCCTGCAGTTCAAACAAAATCTTAATTGTGCCGTCCTGGGACTGCTGATGGATGACCTCTTTTAACGTCGTCAGTGTAAACGTGCTCTCGAGCTTTTCGCGAAGCGTTTTCGGGATGTTGGTCATTTCCTCAAATGAGGTCACGCGCTTTTGATACATCCATTCAAACAGCTGCTTCGCGCGGAATGCCGGTTCCCCGTTCTCTTTTAACCATTGTTCAAGTTCCTCGTATTTCAAGCTGTACATGGAGGGGCTGTCCGTTTGCGGGGCAGGCGCCTCCTTTTTTAAAATCTGCATGCTTATGCTCCTTCCGTTTCTTCCTGATTATTTTTTACCGCCGCGGCAATGAAAAATCCGTCTGTGCCGTATTCGTGGGGAAGAATCGTGCACCATCCGTAGTCGCTGGAAAAATGCTCTATTTCTGAAAGTTTTAGTTTGTCGGTCAATTCATGGTCTGGCGAGAGTTCTGGATGCCGGTGCAAAAACGCTTCCCACACCTGTTCGTTCTCTTCTGGACGAATTGTACATGTGCTGTACACAATCCTTCCATTAAATCGTAACATACTTACAGCTTCATTCAATATTTCGTGCTGTATCTCCGGCAGACGTTCAAAATCCTCTGCTTTTTTGGCCCATTTCTGCTCGGGCTTTTTCCGGATAACGCCAAGTCCGCTGCACGGAGCATCGACGAGCACCCGGTCAAATGTACGCGCCGGAAAAGTTGTTGTCAATTGACGTGCATCCCCGGCGGCGGTTTCAATATTTTCAAGCCGCAGTCTTGCCACCTGTTCTTCAATCTGGGTAAGCTTTTTTGCACTCAGGTCATGGGCGGCCACGCTTCCGCCCGGGCCGGTCCGTTCGGCAGCATCTGTTGATTTTCCGCCCGGGGCGGCGCAGGCGTCGAGAACGTCCATGTTTTCTTCGACCATCAGTGCTTCGCCGGCTTTCATGGAGCTTTCGTCCTGCACCGTTATATAGCCGTTCTGGTACGTTTCGGTGACGAGAACATTCCCTTTTTCCACAATTAATGCTTTCTCCGCAATAACGCCCCTGGTTGTCTGAATGCCTTCCTGCTCGAGCATTTCCCGCACGTCTTCGAGTTCAGCCTCCGGGGAGACCCGCACATTCGTTTTTGGTGTGACGTTATTTGCTTCGGCAATACGGAGGGCTGTTTCTTCTCCGTAGGCCGCCTGCCATTCCTTCAGCATCCATGCCGGATGGCTGTAGTCAACGGCCAGACGTTCCTCCTTATTGTCGATAGCGGAGGTGTCGGGAAAGCCTTTGCGCTGCAGGGAGCGTAGCACCCCGTTCACAAAACCGCTCACCCCTTTGTTGCCCCGCTGCTTCGCGATTTTTACCGCCTCATCCACAACGGCGTGGTCCGGCACCCGGTCAAGGTAACGCATCTGATACACGCTCATGCGCAGCAGTACACGTACCCAGGCGTCAAGCCTGGCGATCGGTTTGTTGACAAAAACCCCGAGCACGTAATCGAGGGTGTTCTGGCGGCGGAGGGTGCCGTAAACAATTTCGGTCAGCAGCCCGGCGTCCTCCCTCGACCATGCTTTCCCGGCGAGCTCGTGATGGAGCAGCAGGTGGCTGAAGGCCTGGCCGGTCTCCACCCGCTCGAGCAGGGCAGCGGCTGTATAGCGGAGGGAATAGGAAGGCTCCGTTTTATTCATTAAAATTCTCTCCTTTGGACCAGCCGTGGCTGCCGCGCAAAAATTCGGCCGTTTTCATCCGTTTTTTTCCGGCCGGCTGAATCTCCCACAGCCGGACCGCCGTGCCGTCACCGGCTGCCACATCAATGTAGTCATCCGCGATAGCGGTAATGGTGCCCCCTTCAGCACTGACGGACGCGTCAATCCATTCAGCCCGCCACAGTTTGATCGACTTTCCGTCTTTCTCTGTATAGGCCACCGGCCACGGGTTCATTCCGCGGATCTGGTTATAGATCGAGCGGCCGCTCTGCTTCCAGTCGATTCTTTCCTGACCGCGCTGGATATTTGACGCAAACGTTGCTTCCTTTTCATTCTGCGGAGTCCGTTCCGCCGTCCCGTCAATAACCGCGGGCAGCGTTTCGATCAAAAGATCTGCTCCGACGATGCTCAGTTTGTCATGCACATCCCCGACCGTATCCTCCCATTCAATCGTCACTTCCTGCTGACGGATGATGTCGCCGGCATCAAGCTTCGACACCATATCCATAATCGTGACGCCTGTTTTTTCCCGGCCATCGATGACCGCCTGGTGAATCGGGGCGCCTCCGCGGTATTCAGGAAGCAGGGAAGCGTGCACATTCACCGCTGCAATGGACGGGGCTTCGAGAAGCTTCTTCGGCAGAATCTGGCCGAAGGCCGCTGTAATAATCAGATCCGGCTTTTCTGCGAGCACTTCGTTTAAAGAGGCTTCATTTTTCAGCTTCTCCGGCTGCAATACAGGAAGCTTCCACGCTTCCGCTTCTGCTTTGACCGGCGGCGGGGTCAGCTCTTTTTTTCTTCCTTTCGGACGGTCAGGCTGAGTAACCACCGCAGTTACCGTATAGCCCTCTTCAAGCAGACGCCGCAGGATCGGGACTGAAAAGTCCGGTGTTCCCATAAATAAAATGTTCATATTTCTCCCTCTTTTCACAATACACAGCCCCGTGCGTCGGTCACTATCGAAGCAGCGGGGCTGGCGTTTACCTTATAGAAACAACTGCGGGTACATATCAATCGTAATAAACAGCTTATCCTGGGCTGTTTCTTTTTGATAATGTACAGCAATATCATTCAGGATTTTCGTTAATTCAGGCTCATCCCTGTATTTTATCATGCATTGGTACCGATATCTATCCTTGATCCTTGCAATTGGAGAAACGGTCGGTCCGAGAATTTTTGCCTGCGGCGACAGTTCCTCCCGCAGCCGGCTCGTCACTTTTTCAGCGGTTTTCAGCGCTACGCCGATCTCTTCGTGAGAGACATTGACCATCGTTAAATAGTAGTACGGCGGGTACCCACCCCGCTTGCGCTGGCCCATTTCATGCCGGCTGAACGAAGGGTAGTCATGATTTTTGGCAAACTGAATGCTGTAATGATCGGGGCTGTAGGATTGAATCACTACTTCGCCCTGCAGCTTGTCCCGGCCGGCCCGTCCGCTCACCTGGGTAAGCAGCTGAAAGGTCCGCTCCGGCGCCCGGAAATCGGGCAGATGCAGCATTGTATCCGCTGCAAGCACGCCGACCAGCGTGATCATTGGAAAGTCCAGGCCTTTGGCAATCATCTGGGTGCCGAGCAGAATGTCCGCCTCTCCGTTTCCAAACCGGCGAAGCATCTGCTCATGGGACCCTTTTTTCGTGGTGGTGTCCATATCCATCCGGATAATCCTGGCCTCCGGCAGCACCTTCGTCAGCTCTTCCTCCACCTTCTGGGTGCCTGTGCCGAAATAGCGGATCTGTTCACTTTCACAGGAAGGGCACGTCGCAGGCATTGCTTCTTCATAGCCGCAGTAGTGGCACTTCAGCTGATGCTTTGTCTGATGGTACGTGAGGGTAATTTCACAGTGCGGGCATTCGGCAGTATAGCCGCATGAACGGCACATGACAAACGAGGAGTAGCCGCGACGATTTAAAAACAGAATGCTCTGCTCCCCTTTTTCCAGACGGTCCTTCAGCTTTTCAAGCAGCGTTTCGGAAAATACCGATCGGTTGCCTTTATGCAGCTCGTCTCGCATATCCACCACGTCGATGGCAGGCAGCTGTTTCTGGTTGATTCTCTCCGGCATTTCAAGCAGCTGATAAACCTCCCGGCCGGCACGGGCGTAAGATTCCAACGACGGCGTGGCACTCCCTAATACGACCGGCGCTCCGTGATATATGCCTCTCCAGATCGCCACCTCCCGGGCGTGATACCGGGGGTGGTCCTCCTGCTTGTAGCTGCCTTCGTGCTCTTCATCAATAATAATCAGACCGACATTTTTGAAGGGGGCAAAAATCGCCGACCGCGCTCCGACCGCCACTTTCGCGTCTCCGGCATGTACCCTGCGCCATTCGTCGTAACGCTCCCCTCTTGAGAGTGCGCTGTGCATCACCGCCACCTGGTCTCCGAACCGTCCTTTAAAGCGTTCAACCATTTGCGGTGTAAGCGAAATTTCCGGTACAAGCACAATCGCCTCCCGTCCCTGCTGCAGCACGCGGTCAATGGCCTGCAGGTACACTTCCGTCTTTCCACTTCCGGTGACCCCGTGCAGCAAAAACGTATGGTGCTTCTCCCGCGACGTTTTTTCCGTAATCGGGTCAAGTGCCCGCTGCTGGTCCCGGGTGAGCTCCTGCGGAGGGGTCGCTTCAAACGAGCGATCTTCAAACGGGTCCCGGTACGATTCCTGGTTCCGTTCCATAAGGATGTTTTTTTCCACGAGACCCTGAATGACCGCCCGGCTCGCCGTCTGCTCATGCAGCAGCTGGGCCGCGGGTACAGCCGCTTCTTCGTCTCCGATCGAAAGAAACCAGTCATACAGCTCCAGCTGTTTTTTCGCTTTCGCCGTAAGAGAAGCTGCATGCGTCCGGTGCTCCGGATGAAGCTTCAGCATCCGCTTCGTCTGTTTTTTCGTCTGATCCTTCACCTGATAATCGATCCGGATCTGTTCATGCCGGACAGCTTCCTGCACATGCTGCATCACTGCTTTATCGTCCGGGAGGTCCTTCCAGTCGATCGTCGTCTGCTTCTGAAACACTGCCTGCAGTACCGGCGGCAGGGTCTCCGTGGATACGAGCAGCTCAATCTTCTTTTTTGGCTTTGCCCGGATAGCTGCCGGTATCATTGACTGATAGGCCGTAATTAAAAAACAGACCGTTTCCACTGCCAGATACTCTCCGAGCTCAAGCAGTTCCTGCGTGAGCACCGGATGAGGATCGAGCACGTCTGTAATCGGCTTGACCCGGGCAAGCTCTGTTTTGTCTTCGATCCGCCAGATAAACCCCTGAATTTTCCGGGCACCAAACGGCACCGTCACTCTCGATCCGGGGCGCGCGAGCATTTCGAGTGAAGCCGGAATCTGATAATCAAAAGCCCGGTTCGTCTGGCCGGTCGCTATATCAACAATTACTTTGGCGTACATAGTTACGCGTCTCCTATTCGTTTCTGCAGCCAGGACATAATTTCTGCCGCTGCCTCGTGCTTCGACTGGGTGGGAAAAGAAACAGCTCCGTTTTTATCCACGAAGGTGATTGTATTTTCATTGGCACGGAAGCCGGACCCCGCTTTACCGATTTCATTGGCTACAATTAAATCTGCGTTTTTACGCTGCCGCTTGCTTTCTGCGTATTCCTCAAGGCGTTCCGATTCTGCAGCGAAGCCAATCAGCAGCTGATGCGTCTTTTTCTCCCCGAGCTCGTGGAGAATATCCGGTGTTTTCACCATCGGTATCTCAAGGCCGTCGTCCTTTTTCTTCTGCTTTTTTTCATAAACGGTCTCCGGGCGGTAATCAGACACAGCAGCTGCTTTAATAACCACATCCGACGTATCGTAATGGGTCAGCACAGCTTCGCGCATATCCTCCACGCTTTCGACATCGATCCTTGTCTGGACACCTCCGGGAGTGGAGAGCGTCACCGGTCCTGCCACCAGCGTCACTTCTGCTCCCCGACGGGCTGCTTCTTCCGCAATCGCAAAACCCATTTTTCCGCTGGACGGGTTGGTAACGACCCGGAAGGGATCAATATGCTCATGCGTCGGCCCAGCGGTAACAAGCACGCGTTTGCCTGCAAGCGGAGTGCCGACGTCTTCGGCATCCTGGACAAACTGCATAATGTCCTCGGGCTCCGCCATCCGGCCTTTGCCAATCCATCCGCAGGCAAGATAGCCCTCTCCGGGTTCAATGAACCGGTACCCGTCCCGCTTTAACGTTTCTTTGTTGCGCTGAAAGCTCGGATGATTATACATGTTGACATTCATCGCCGGCGCCACGTAGACGTTGGCAAGTGTCGCCATCATTGTAGTAGTGAGCATATCATCTGCGAGTCCGTTCGCAAGCTTCCCGAGCGTGTTGGCCGACGCAGGCGCTACAATAAATACATCTGCCCAGTCCGCCACATCTATATGGGAAACGACCGAGGGGTCGGCTTCTGCAAACGTGTCATCGTACACTCTTGAGCGGGTCAGTGCCTGGAATGTGAGCGGGGTGATAAACTCTTTGGCTTCCGGAGTCATAATAATACGCAGCTCTGCCCCTGCCTGATACAGCCTGCTTGCAAGTGCCGCGGCTTTAAAGGCAGCTATTCCTCCTGTGACCCCGAGTACAATTTTTTTGCCTTTCACAGCTTTGTCCTCCTTTTACAGGCCCTTCCAGGCTAAAAAAAGCAACCTACGTGATCCCATAGGTTGCTTCTTCTTATCTGGTGCCCGTTCATTTTCCGTTATTCTTCGTAGTCATGTTCTTTATAGTCACCCTGGCGGTAGCTGAGCACGCCGGCCTGGATTTCTTCGAGAGCGATACCTACTGCCTTCACGGATTTTGCATTATCGATCATTGGAAGCGCCCCGTCGATTTCTTCGAGGTCTCTCGCGCGCCGTGCTGATACGGATACCAGCGTATATTTGGAATTGATATGACCGAGCAGCTGGTCAATGGACGGATACAGCATTCCTTCGTCGTTTCTGTTTGAAGCCATTATTCCACCTCCGCTAATTCTTTATATTTTTCAATCAGGCGTTCCTGCTTGCAGTGCTCTGCAGTGACAATAGAGCGGATGCGCGAGACCGCTTTTTCGATCTCATCGTTTTCCACTACATAGTCGTACATCTTCATCATGTCAATTTCATTTTTGGCCACAGTCATCCGTTTGTCAATCAACTCGGATGTTTCCGTTCCGCGTCCGACAATCCTGCTTCGGAGCTCGGCGAGGCTCGGAGGCATTAAGAAAATAAACGTTCCTTCCGGGTAACGCTCCTTCACCTTTTCTGCGCCCTGCACTTCAATCTCGAGAATGATGTCTTTGCCGCGGTCGATGGTTTCCTCGACGTAATCAAGCGGGGTCCCGTAGTAGTTGTCTACATACTGCGCCCACTCCAGCAGACGGCCTTCCTCAATCATTTTTTCAAACTCTTCCTTCGAATGAAAGAAATAATTTACTCCGTGCTCCTCTCCCGGACGGGGAGCCCGGGTAGTGGCGGAGACGGAATACTCAATGTTGGTATCCTCTTCGCGCAGCGCTCCGCAAACCGTACCTTTTCCTACACCGGCCGGGCCGGAAAGAACAATCAATAATCCTTTATCATCTTTCATAGGTTGACACGCCTCATTTCACAATCTTATTCGTCCGATGAATCATCGTCTTTTGTATGCAGCCGCTGCGCGACTGTCTCCGGCTGAACCGCAGAAAGCACCACATGGTCGCTGTCTGCAATTATAACCGCTCTCGTTCTTCTGCCGTAGGTGGCATCAATCAGCATGTTCCGGTCCCTTGCTTCCTGAATAATCCGTTTGATTGGTGCTGATTCCGGGCTGACGATAGAAATAATCCGGTTTGCCGACACAATATTTCCAAATCCAATGTTGATTAGCTTAATGCTCAAAACTACCCCTCCTGGTCGGACCATCCCTCTAGCTGCTGCCTGAAAAAATGGTTCATATATGTTTTCTTCTGCGGTTCCTGACGAGTTGTTCTCCTGATTCAGTATAGCACGATTATTTCAAGCGTCACAAACGATGCTTCGCGGCGAGGCCCGAACATTATGTACTTCTATATTGTAAACAATATCTTTCCGGCCCACAACCAATGTTTATTCAGCAAACAAGACGGCGCGCTTTTCATTATGCTATAATCCACCGTACAGAACGCAAGCAGCAGAAGGTTTTCTTCTGCTTGTACGAGTAAAGGATGATCGAACGTGAGCTTTGACGGAATCATGACCCAGGCCGTTGTCCAGGAGGTCCACCAGACGCTCCAAAGCGGCCGGATTTCAAAAATACACCAGCCCTACAAAACCGATCTGGTCATTACAGTGCGGGCGAACCGCAAAAACCACCAGCTGCTGCTGTCGGTGAACCCTTCCCTGTCGAGAATGCATCTGACAGACGAAAAGTACCAGAATCCCCCAGAGCCTTCCATGTTCTGCATGCTGCTGCGCAAGCACCTTGAAGGCGGCTTCGTGCGGGAGGTATTGCAGCAGGGACTTGAGCGGATCGTTTCATTGCGCATTGAAAACAAAGATGAAATCGGCGACCTTACAGAGCGGACCCTGGTTATGGAAATTATGGGCAAGCACAGTAACGTCGTGCTCCTCAATGAGGACCGCACGCATATTCTGGACAGCATGAAGCATATTTCTCCGGCGCAGAACACGGTCCGCACGATTCTTCCGGGCCAGGCGTATATTGGACCACCGTCCCAGCATAAGGCGAATCCCCTCGAGGCCGGAGCCGGCGACGTACTGAGAGCACTGGACGCCAACCAGGGCAAGCTCGACCGCCAGCTGATGCAGGCGTTTGAAGGGATTTCGCCCCAGAGTGCCAAAGAAGCCGCGCACCGGGCCGGTCTCGGTTCGCTGCAGAAGCTGGCCGATACGTTTACCGCGCTCATGAACGACGTTAAAAACGGGAATTTCCAGCCGCAGATTGTGACCACCGAAGCGAATAAAGAATATTACAGCGCCATTGACCTTACGCATGTAGACGGTGCGAAAGAAAATTTTGCCTCAGTGAGCGACATGCTCGACCGCTACCATAACGGCAAAGCCGAACGCGATCGCGTACACCAGCAGGCCCATGACCTCGAACGATTTCTGCAGAACGAACGCGAAAAAAACGAGCGCAAGCTGAAAAAACTGCGCCAGACGATTACGCAGGCCGAAAACCGCCTCGTCTACCAGAAATACGGGGAGCTGTTAACCGCCCATATGCACCAGCTCCGCGGCGGTGAAAACGAAATAGAAGTAACGGATTACTACGATCCGGAGGGCGGCACGCTTACCATTGGGCTTGAGCCTGAACTATCGCCGTCAGATAATGCCCAGCGGTATTTTAAACGCTATAATAAGGCCAAAACTTCGCTTTCCGAGGCAAAAAAACAGATTAAGCTGACCCGGCGCGAAATCGATTACCTCGACCGGCTGATTCAGCAGGTCGAAACGGCCGCCCCATCTGACATTGACGACATTCGCGAAGAATTGTCGGACGGCGGCTACCTTAAAAAGCGTGTTCAAAAGAAAAAGCAGAAGAAAAACACCAAACCGCAGGTCGAGCAGTACGTTTCCTCTGCCGGAACGCTTCTGCTGGTTGGAAAAAACAACCGCCAGAACGAATACGTCACCAACCGGGTGGCAAACGCCGGAGACACATGGCTGCACACTAAAGACATCCCCGGCTCCCACGTGGTGATCCGCTCCACAGACGTGGACGAGGAAACGTTAAAGGAAGCGGCTGTCCTTGCCGCCTATTTCTCCAAAGCGCGCTCCTCATCCTCGGTGCCGGTCGACTACACCCTGATCCGCCACGTCCGAAAACCAAACGGCGCCAAGCCCGGGTTTGTAACCTACGACCAGCAGTCCACCCTGTTTGTCACCCCGGAGGAAAGCCTCGTTCTCGAAATGAAAAACCGGGCCAGGGCTCAGGCCGCTGCAAAATAAAAAAAGGCTCCTTCCGGCACAGTCCAGCTGTCCGGGAGGAGCTTTTTTAAATCGTATTTACGCCCAGGACCCCGGAGCCTGCTTCCACTCCTGCAGACGCTCGATGTCTTTTTCCTGCACGTAGCCTTCCTCAGCAGCAATCTGGATCAGCGCAGAGTAGTTGGTCAGTGTTTTCGACGGCAGCTGCGCTTCTTTAAGCTGCCTTCCGGCTTCCTCCAGCTCATATGTGAAAATCGCAGCCGCTCCGAGCACATCGGCTCCCGCGTCCAGAAGCGCCTGCTGGACCGTAATCATGCTTTTACCTGTCGAGATTAAATCCTCGACAATTACGACTTTATCCTCCGGAGTGACCCGCCCTTCAATCTGATTGCCTTTACCGTGGGATTTGGACGAGCCGCGTACGTAGCACATCGGCAGGCCGAGCTTGTCTGCTGCAAGCGCCGCATGAGCGATCCCGGCCGTCGCGGTTCCGGCAACGATCGTAGCATCGGGGTAATTGGTCCGGATCAGCTCCGCCAGCCCTTCTGCCACCCGTGTCCGTACGTCCGGATACGAAAGCGTCAGCCGGTTGTCGCAGTAGATCGGGGAGCGGATGCCGGAAGACCAGGTGAACGGTTCATCCGGGCGTAGAGTCACTGCTTCGATTGTCAGCAGGTCCCTGCTGAGAAGTGCTTCATTCTGCATTGGGCATTCTCCATTCCTGTTCCATTTGTTCGTAAGCCGCAGCCGGGTCTGCAGCTTTTGTAATGCTGCGGCCGACGACGATCGCGTCACTGCCAAGATCTGCGGCAGTGCCCGGGGTCACTACCCGCGCCTGGTCCCCCGCCTCCTCGCCGGCCCCGCGAATTCCCGGCGTCACGGTAATAAAAGAGCTGCTGCGGGCGCTTTTAATAAGAGGTACTTCTCCGGCGGCACAGACCACGCCGTCCTGCCCCGACCGTTCGGCGATCTCCGCGTAAGCCGCCACTGCTTCATTCATCGAAAGCGGTATGCCAAGCTCCTCATTCAGCATCGTTTCGGAGGTGCTCGTCAGCTGAGTGACCGCTATACAGGAAGGCCTCTTTTGACCGGCAGGGGTCCCCTGCTCCAAGCCTTCTACAGTCCCCGCCATCATCCGGCTGCCGCCGGCGGCATGGACCGTGACAAGATCCACCTGCAGCCGGGCGAGCTGGGCGGCGGCCCGCTGAACCGTGTTGGGAATATCATGCAGCTTCAAGTCAAGAAACACCCGGTGGCCTTTAGCTTTCCATTCCTCCACCAGCGCCGGGCCTTCTTTATAAAATAATTCCATACCGACTTTTAAAAACAGCGGTCTCTGCCCAAATGAAGCAAGCAGGACATCCGCCTCCGCTTTGTCCGGCACATCCATTGCAATAATCAGGGGACGGTCGTTCATGCTTTCACCCCGCCCTGCTTCCAGCCGGCCCAGTCCGCAGCCGGTTCAGTGCCGGCCCAGTCTGTCAGCTCCTGGATAATTTCCGGGCAGGCAAACGGATTGCTGATGTTTGCTGTTCCGACAGCCACTGCATCAGCCCCGGCTATCATAAACTCCAGCACGTCCTCCATACCCATAATGCCGCCCATGCCGATAATAGGCAGTTCTGTTACCTGCCGCACCTGATATATCATCCGGATCGCCACCGGCTTAATGGCCGGTCCTGAAAGGCCGCCGATTTCATTGGCGAGCAGCGGCTTGCGCGTCGCCGGATCGATTTTCATGCCCGATAATGTGTTAATCAGCGACAGGCCGTCCGCGCCTGCGTGTTCCACCGCTTTGGCAATCTCGGTAATATCAGTCACGTTGGGAGACAGCTTAACGTAAACCGGCACATCAGACACATGCTTCACCCTTTTCGTCAGCTCTGCTGCAAGCTTCGGGTCGGTCCCAAACGTAATACCGCCTTCTTTAACATTCGGGCAGGAAATATTGAGCTCCAGCGCTGCAACCATTCCGGATTCCGACAGTCCGGCCGCCACCGCTTCGTAGTCTTCCATTTTCGTTCCTGCGACATTCGCAAGGATAGGCGTGTCTAACTGCTGGAGCCACGGCAGCTCTTGTTCGGTTACTCCTTTAAGCCCCGGATTCTGCAGACCGATGGCGTTCAGCATGCCTGCTTCTGTTTCTGCCACCCGCGGTGTTTCATTACCGAACCGCGCTTCTTCAGTAGTCGCTTTGATCGCAATGGCACCAAGGTCATTGAGGTCATACAGCTGGGCAAACTCTTTTCCAAAGCCAAAGCATCCACTAGCCGGCATGACCGGGTTTTTCATCTCAAGTCCGGGCAGGCTCACATGCAGTTTCATGACAGCACCACCTCTCCCCACGGAAAGACCGGTCCGTCGCTGCAAACCTTCCGGTAGCTTGTTCCGTCAGGGTCATCTGCAGTGTGACACACACAGGCAAAACAGGCACCGATGCCGCAGCCCATACGTTCCTCAAGGGAAAGCTTCCCTTTTGCGGTCGCATAGGAGCTGTCGAGCGCGCGAAGCATTGGCAGCGGACCACAGGCGTAAATAGCATCGTAGGAAAGACCCCGGCGGTCAATCACGTCTGTGACAAACCCGGTCTCCCCAATACTGCCGTCAATCGTACTCACAAAGCAGTCTCCAAGTGCGCTGAATCTTTCCTGAAAGAACGCACTGGGTTCATCGGCAAAACCGAGCACGGTCTGCACCCGCACGCCATGGCCCGCGAGCTGTTTAGCGAGACCCAGCAGCGGCGGGACGCCGACGCCGCCTCCGACAATCAGCGCCTTTTCTCCTTCATCCACATCACTCGTATCAAATCCGTTGCCGAGCGGCCCGAGCACATCCACTTCATCGCCTGCACGCCAGGCTGCCATCCGGCTTGTTCCTTCCCCTTCGGCCCGGAACACAAGCGCCATCCGCCGCTGTTCCGGCCAGTGTTCACTAATACTGACCGGACGGCGGAGAAGCGGGGCGACGTGCGGTGACGTTTTCACATGCACAAACTGCCCCGGTGCCTGGATACGCTCCGGCATATCGCCTTCGAGTACAACTTCAAAGATCGATGCTGCGATTTCGTCGATAGACACGACGCTCATCCATTCTTTTTGAATCACGCCATCACCTCGTTTGTACGGTCTTCTTTCATCGCAGGCATAGCTTCTGTGGAAAAGGTAATCATTTCAAGCACCTTCAACAGAGCTCCCGCCGTGTCGAGTGAGGTGAGACATACTACTTCATTTTCCACCGCTTCCCGCCGGATTCTGAAGCCGTCCGCCGCTGCTTTTTTCTGTTTCTCCATCGTGTTGATGACAAACTGGGCTTTGCCTTCCCGGATAAAGTCCAGAATGTTTGGCGACTCTTCCTCCACTTTTGCGACCGAGGAAGCCGGAATGCCTTCCTTGTTCAGCCAAGCCGCCGTCCCCTGGGTCGCTGTAATCGTATAGCCGATTGCATGAAACCTCCTGGCGAGCGCAAGCGCCTCCTTTTTCCACTCATCGGCGATGGTAAACAGCACGGTGCCGTGATTTGGAATTTTCATCCCGGAAGCAATCAGTCCTTTATACAATGCTTTCTCGAGCGTCTGATCCCGGCCCATCACCTCTCCGGTTGATTTCATTTCCGGGCCGAGGGATATTTCCACCTGGCGGAGCTTGGCGAAGGAAAAGACCGGCACCTTGACCGAAACGCCTTCTGCCTCCGGCAGCAGACCGCTTTCGTACCCAAGGGAAGCGAGAGTTTCGCCGACCATGACCCGGGTGGCAAGCTTTGCGATCGGGCATCCGGTAATTTTACTTAAAAACGGCAGGGTACGGCTCGCCCGCGGGTTCACTTCAAGCACATACACTTCATCTTCGTGTATGACGAACTGAATGTTCAGCAGACCTTTAATATTCAGGCCTTTTCCGATAGCGATCGTCCGCTCTGCAAGTGTTTGTTTCGTCTGCTCCGAGAGCGTCTGCGATGGATAGACCGCAATCGAATCGCCCGAATGCACGCCGGCACGTTCAATGTGCTCCATGATCCCCGGAATAAGCACCGTCTCTCCGTCTGAAATTGCGTCAACCTCCACTTCTTTTCCGACCATATAACGGTCGATCAGCACCGGGTGCTTGCGGTTGACGCGTACGGCCCGCTCCATGTAGTTAAGCAGCTCTTTTTCATTTCCGACAATTTCCATCGCCCGTCCGCCCAAAACGTACGACGGGCGTACCAGAACCGGGTAGCCGATATCAGCAGCCACCACCCGTGCCTCTTCCGTGCTGACGGCTGTACGGCCGAGCGGCTGTGGGATTTTCAACGACTGCAGCGCCGCTTCAAATTTATCCCGGTCCTCCGCCCGGTCCATGTCTTCAAGTGTAGTGCCGAGAATCTTGACGCCGTGCTCGGCAAGGCCGTCCGCCAGGTTAATGGCGGTCTGGCCGCCGAATTGAACGATGACGCCCTCCGGCTGTTCCACATCGACCACGTGCATCACGTCCTCCACTGTAAGCGGCTCAAAGTACAGCTTGTCGGACACGCTGAAGTCTGTCGACACCGTTTCCGGATTGTTGTTGATAATAATCGCTTCATATCCTGCTTCCTGCAGCGCCCAGACGGTATGAACCGTCGCGTAGTCAAATTCCACGCCCTGCCCGATCCGTATCGGGCCGGAGCCGAGGACGATAACAGACGGACGCCCGG
The DNA here is from genome assembly GCF_900106595.1 of Marinococcus luteus. GTDB lineage: Bacteria > Bacillota > Bacilli > Bacillales > Marinococcaceae > Marinococcus > Marinococcus luteus. Next base: position 153,886 of record NZ_FNNC01000001.1, on the reverse strand, counting down.
TTTTGCTGCTTTCGTTTTCTTCCTCATAGGAGGAATAATAGTACGGCGTTTCAGACTCAAATTCCGCCGCACACGTGTCGACCATTTTATACACCGGCGTAATACCCAGCTTGAGGCGCTGGCTGCGCACCTGTTTCTCTGTCGTATTCCAGTAGGCTGCCAGCGTTTCGTCGGCGATTCCTGTCGTCTTGGCCATCCGGAGCATCTCTTCATCATTTGGATAAGCACGTGCCATCTCGGCCACTTTGACAATGCCGGCAAATTTTTCGAGGAAAAACAAATCAATTTTTGTCCACCTGTGCAGCTGTTCGAGCGAATAGCCGCGCTTCAACGCCTCCCCGATATAAAACAGCCGCTCATCATCCGCACGAATGAGCTTGTCTATCAGCTTTTCTTCAGAGGCTTCTGCGTAGTCCGGGTGCGTCAGAAAAGCCCGTCCGAGTTCTAGCGACCGAATGCCTTTTAAAATGGACTCCTCAAATGAACGTCCGATGGCCATTACTTCTCCTGTCGCCTTCATCTGCGTACCGAGCCGGCGGTTCGCTGCTTCAAATTTGTCGAACGGCCAGCGGGGGATTTTCGTTACTACGTAATCAAGGGCCGGCTCGAAGCTTGCGTACGTCGTACCGGTGATCGGATTCTTTAACTCATCGAGCTTATAGCCGGAGGCAATCTTTGCTGCCAGCTTGGCGATCGGGTATCCGGTTGCTTTGGAGGCAAGTGCCGACGAGCGGCTTACGCGCGGGTTAACTTCAATGATGTAGTATTCAAAGCTGTCCGGGGAGAGGGCAAACTGCACGTTGCAGCCGCCTTCAATTTCAAGCGCGCGGATGATTTTCAGCGACGAGTCACGGAGCATATGGTACTCCCGGTCAGCAAGCGTCTGGCTCGGGGCAGTGACGATCGAATCACCGGTATGAATGCCGACCGCGTCGATGTTTTCCATGTTACAGACAACAATTGCCTGCCCCGAGCTGTCGCGCATTACTTCATATTCAAGCTCTTTAAACCCGGCGATGCTTTTTTCAAGCAGGCACTGGGTTACCGGACTGTATTTGAGCCCAGAGCCGACAATTTCCACGAGCTCGTCGTGATTGTCCACCAGGCCGCCGCCGGTGCCGCCGAGCGTATAGGCCGGCCGCACGATAACCGGATAGCCGATTTCCTCCACAAAGGCTTCTGCTTCCTGCAGGTTGTGCACGATGGTGCTTTCCGGCACCGGCTCATTCAGCTCATACATCAGGTTCCGGAAAGACTCCCGGTCCTCTGCCTGCTCGATTGCGGACAGCTCGGTGCCAAGAAGGGAAATATCGTACCGCTCGAGCAGCCCGTGGCGGTGCAGCTCCATCGCCATATTCAGGCCGGTCTGGCCGCCAAGGGTCGGAAGGATGGCGTCGGGTCGTTCTTTACGGATCACCCGGTCGACAAACTCAAGCGTCAGCGGCTCCATGTACACCTGATCGGCAATGTTGGTGTCCGTCATGATGGTTGCCGGGTTGGAATTAATTAAAATGACCTCGTACCCTTCTTCTTTTAACGCCTGGCACGCCTGCGTGCCGGCATAGTCAAACTCCGCCGCCTGGCCGATCACTATAGGGCCGGAGCCAATCACTAATATTTTTTGGATATCTGTACGTTTTGGCATGGTGACTCCCCTTTTACATTCGAGTAGGTACTTTTTCATAGCGGTTCATTAAGCGGACAAACTGATCGAACAGGTCGTTGGCATCGCTCGGTCCCGGGCATGCTTCCGGATGGTACTGGACGCTGAAGGCCGGATACTCCCGGTGCTCGACTCCTTCAACCGTACCATCGTTGACGTTGACGTGCGTCAGGATCAGGTCTGTGCCCATCAGCGAATCCCGGTCCACGGTATAGCCATGGTTCTGGGAGGTTATATCTACCCGTCCGGTTTTCACCTGCTTGACCGGATGGTTCCCCCCGCGGTGGCCGAACTTGAGCTTCGACGAGGTGGCCCCGCAGGCGAGACTCAGCAGCTGATGTCCGAGACATATCCCAAACACCGGCACTTCCCCGATCAGGCCCCGGAGCGTTTCCACGGCCTCCGGCACGTCCTCAGGGTCCCCCGGGCCGTTACTGAGCATTACTCCGTCCGGGTTCAGGGCGAGCACTTCTTTCGCCGTGGCGTTGTAAGGAAGCACAAACACGTCGCAGCCGCGGCTGAGCAGATTCCGGGTGATACCGTGTTTGGCCCCGTAATCCATTAGAACGACCCGTTTCCCGTTGCCTGGTGCATGGTAGGCATTTTTCGTACTGACCCTGGACACCTGGTCCCGGGGGTCGACCCACTGCTGCAGCTCCCGGACAATTTCCTCTTCTTCCGCTTCTTCCGCGCACAGTCTGCCCCGAAGCGTCCCAGCGGTCCGGATCATTTTCGTCAGGCGGCGTGTATCAATACCGCACAGGCCGGGAATGTCTTTTTCACGCAGCCATTCGCTGAGCGTACCGATGCTTCGGAAATTGCTCGGATGCGAAGCTGCTTCCTTGACGATCAGCCCGCCGGCAGACGGATGCATCGTTTCGAAGTCATCCCGGTTAATGCCGTAGTTGCCGATCAGCGGATACGTCAGCGTCACCAGCTGGTCGCAGTATGACGGGTCGGATAAAATTTCCTGATAACCGGTCATCCCGGTATTAAATACGACTTCCCCTACAGTTTCCCGTTCGCTTCCAATGCCTTCTCCGTGAAAAACTGCTCCATTTTCCAGTATTAATTTCCGCTTCATTGCTGCACCTCTTCCTTTTCATACACTGTCTGTCCGTCTACGATCGTGAGTACTGGCCAGCCTTTCAGTTTCCAGCCGGCAAACGGCGTGTTTTTCCCTTTTGACACAAACTGAGCAGGGTCGACTGTTTCTTCGTGCTCCAGGTCAATGAGCGTCAGATCTGCAGCAGCGCCGGTGGAAAGCGTGCCGGCAGCAAGTCCGAACACTTTGGCCGGACGCCCTGTCATTGATGCGAGCAGATACTCCAGTGTACATACTCCGTTTAATACCAGTTCGTTATATAAAAGCGGAAAGGCCGTTTCAAATCCCGTAATCCCGAACGGCGCTTCGCCTATAGGCCGTGCTTTTTCTTCGGCGGCGTGAGGGGCATGGTCGGTCGCTATAAAATCAATGGTGCCGTCGAGCCAGGCTTCAAGGAGCGCCTGCCGGTCGCCGCGGGAGCGCAGCGGCGGATTCATTTTATAGTTCGTATCCACCTCCGGTATATCGTCTTCGCTGAGCAGCAGATGATGCGGTGTGACTTCAGCTGTTACATGGATGCCGGCACGCTTTGCATCGCGGATCAGCCGTACCGATTCCTTCGTGCTCACGTGACACACGTGATAGTGGCAGCCGGCCGCTTCTGCAAGCAGAATGTCACGGGCGATATGAACCGATTCAGCTACCGCCGGTATGCCCTTGAGCCCGTTTTTTTCCGCGAACCTGCCGGCGTGCACGCTGCCGCCGTATACGAGCGTATTTTCTTCACAGTGCGCCACCACCGGCATATCGAGCGCTGCTGCTTCCAGCATGGCTTCGTACATAACAGAGGCGTCCTGCACGCCCACCCCGTCATCTGTAAAAGCAAAGGCCCCGTGCTCCTTCAGTGCTTTCATGTTCGTGCGTTCAGCCCCCTGCTGTTTTTCTGTAATGGAGGCGTAAGGAAGGACGCGCACCACAGCTGTCGCTTCGATGCGCTCATAAAGCAGATCAAGCTTTCCAGCGGAGTCTGGTACCGGATACGTATTCGGCATCGGACAAACGGTGGTGAATCCGCCTTTCGCCGCCGCCTTTGTACCTGAATAGATCGTTTCTTTATGCTCGCCTCCCGGCTCACGAAGATGCACATGCACATCAACCAGGCCCGGGCTGAGCAGCCGCCCTTTCGCATCGAGCACCACTTCAGCTTCCTCCGGCGCCCGGCCTATTTCCTGGATACGTCCGTTTTCAATCAGTACATCCCTAGGTTCGATGGTTTCCCCGGAGGTGAATACCTGCGCATTAATAATCCATCCGTTCATTTCCAATCTCCTCCTTTAGCCTGTCTTAATACATGGTCAAGCACAGCCATGCGGATAAATACACCATTTGTCATCTGCTTAAAAATTCTTGAGCGGCTGCCTTCCACGAGCTCGTCCGCGATTTCCACGCCCCGGTTGATAGGGGCCGGGTGCATAATAATGCTTTTGTCCTTCATCCGCTGCGCCCGCTGTACGGTGAGCCCGTATGCTTCATGATAATCTTTCGGTCCGGCGATCAGCTGGACGGTATGCCGTTCATGCTGAATGCGGAGCATCATCATAACGTCCGCCACCTCCACCGCCTCATCCATCGGAATAAAGCGGCTGCTCATGGCTTCATCCATCCATTCTCTTGGTCCCGATACATATACCTTCGCTCCAAGACGCTCCAATACCTCTACGTTTGAACGGGCAACCCGGCTGTGCCGGATATCTCCGGCAATGACGACCTTCACCCCGGCAAACCGCCCAAACTCCTGCTGGATCGTCATTAAATCCAGAAAAGACTGGGTGGGGTGATGCCCGCAGCCGTCCCCGCCGTTAATGATGGGGATGTTGATAAAGTCCCGCAGTTCATCAAAGTACCGTTCCTGCTCGTGACGGATAACAACCACGTCTGCACCAATGCTTTCGATCGTGCGCACCGTGTCGTACAGGCTCTCCCCTTTTTTTACGCTTGAGGTGGCAGCATCGAAATGAAGAATCCCGAGGCCGAGATTCTGTTCGGCCGCTTCAAAGCTGAGCTTGGTCCGGGTGCTTGGCTCAAAAAATAAGTTCGCTGCGTATAAAGGAAGGCTTTTCCGTTCCCGGCCCATGTCTGCGAATGCGTCAGCCCTCGCCAGCAGTTCATGAATCTGCCGCACATCCCACTCTTCCATTGTCAGTACGTGCTGGACTGCTGCTGTTTTTGAAGATTTCATACTCATCATCGTTTCCGCTCCTTTTTAAGCGCCTCGATCCTATACAAAAAACCCGGAGTCGGAAAGACTCCAGGTGTACGGGTATGAAGAAACGCCCCGCGCAGTATAGCCTGCTGACGGAAGGGTTTCCATGCCGTTCAACCTTGGATGTCTCTCTGTACTTCCTTAAAGGATGATTAAGCTGCCTTATTTTTTGATGTAGATGTACTTACGGATTCAAACATCGACCGGTTGCCGTAGGAATCTTCCTTCCCCGGCAGCACTGCGTGCAGAACCATGCCGATCACTGTGGCAAGCGCCATGCTTGAAATTTCAAAGTATTCCCCGATTTCGATGAACGCTCCTCCAATCCCGGTTACCAGGATGACGGAGCTGATAATCAGGTTTCGCTTAATGCCGAGGTCAATGTTGTTATCAATCAGCATCCGGAGTCCGTTCGAGGCTATGATGCCAAACAACAGAATCGAAACGCCTCCCATTACAGCCCCGGGAATACTTGCGATAAAGGCTTCCACTTTTCCGATGAATCCAAAGCTGATGGCAAGCACTGCCGCTCCGCCGATCACGTACACACTGAATACGCGGGTGATGGCCAGCACGCCGATGTTTTCCCCGTAGGTCGTGTTCGGCGGCCCTCCGAGCACGGCGGCAAGCATTGTTGCTACGCCGTCGCCCATGATGGAACGGTGGAGCCCCGGTGACTTCAGAAAGTTTTTTTCCGCTACTTTGCTCAGTACGAGCTGGTCGCCGATATGTTCGGCGATCGTCACCAGCGCAATCGGTGCCATGATCGCGATAACGCTCCAGCTCCAATCCGGACTGTACGTGGCAAACGGCACGGAGAAATCAGGCACCTGAATCCAGGCAGCCTCTCCGATGGCACCTGTATTTACCATTCCGGCAGCAAGCGCCGTCAGGTAGCCGCCGATGATGCCGAAAAGTACGGGAATGATACGGAAAAACCCGCGGAAAAACACGGAAGCGACAATAACAATCGCAAGCGTTACAGCGGCTACGCTCATATGCCGCATCGGTTCATTGTAGTTTCCGGTGTCTGCGTTGTAGTTCATCGACATTTCGATTGCTGTCGTCGCAAGGCCGAGGCCGATGACCATAATGATCGGGCCGACTACTACAGGCGGAAGAATGTTCATCAGCCAGCCTACACCGGCTTTACGGATAATCAGCGCCGTAATGCCGTAAACAAGCCCTGCAGCGAGCGAGCCGAGCATGACGCCTCCCGGTCCCCCGATGGATAAAGCGGCAATGATCGGGAAAATAAAAGCGAATGACGATCCGAGATAGGCCGGTATCTGTCCTTTGGTGATTGCCAGGTACGCAAGTGTTCCGAGACCGCTTGAGACCAGAGCTACGGCCGGACTGAGCCCTGTGAGCGCCGGCACGAGTATCGTAGACCCGAACATGGCGAACAGATGCTGCAGGCTCAGAATCAGCCACGTAGCCGGAGCCGGCCGGGTCTGAATGTGGATATCTTCATTATTTTTCATGATAAACCTCCATTAATATTGGCATGGAGGGAAGAAACGCTTTCGTCTCATCCCTTTTTGAACTCACTGGTTCAAATTAAAGAGAACTCTTGTTACGCAGAATGGATACTCACCTGGTCTTCGCCGTCTTCTTCTGCCATATTGACAGCGATGATTTCTTCGCGGGAGGTCGGGACGTTTTTGCCGATGTAGTCCGGCCGCACGGGAAGCTCCCGGTGGCCCCGGTCCACGAGTACCGCCAGCTGAATCTGTGCCGGCCGGCCGCTGTCCATCATGGCGTCCATCGCCGCCCGCACCGTCCGACCGGTATATAATACGTCGTCCACCAGAATCACTGTCTTTCCGGTAACGTCCACGGGCAGCACTGCCCCGTGCAGCTCCGGCTCCTGGCTGTTATTATTATGGGATAAATCATCACGGTACATCGTAATGTCCACTTCGCCAATCGGAATGGCATTTCCTTCAATCCGTTCGATACTTTCCGCGAGCCGGTTGGCAATATAAATGCCGCGCGTTTTGATTCCGACCAGGATACAGTCTTCCACGCCTTTGTTTCGTTCAATAATTTCGTGCGACACCCTCGTCAGAGCCCGCCGGATGGCCTGTTCATCCAAAAGCACCCGTTCCATCTGCACCATCCTCCTTTACTTCATTAAAAAAGCCCCCATCCCGTAAGGATGAGAGCTTGCGGCTCCGGGCACATCCATCCGCAGGCCGGGTAGTTGCACATACGCCGCCCTGAGTGCTTCTGCGCTCAGTCACCACCTCTTCTCAGCCTCACGGGACTGTGTTAAAAAGGCATTCGTTTTTTTCGTTATTACGTAGTATGACAGTCTTTTTCTGTGCGGTCAACTAGTTTTGTTAAGTTCATCAATCGCGGCCTGCATCTCCTCCGGCAGCTCCGCCTCCACTTCAACCCACTCTCCGCTCACAGGATGCTCAAAGCGGAGGCGGTACGCATGCAGCGCCTGCCCCGGAAGAGAAAGAGTCTTCCGGCGCCCGTACTTCGGATCAGCGGCCACCGGATGGCCAATCTCGGCAAAATGCACACGGATCTGGTGCATCCGCCCGGTTTCGAGCTCACACTCCACAAACGTATATTTGTGCCACCACTGCAGCACCTGAAAATGAGTGACTGCCGGCTTGGAGTTTTCCCGCACCGCCGCCATTTTCTGACGGTCATGAGGATCACGTCCGATCGGCATGTCAATTTTCCCTGTTTCGTGCGGTACCTCTCCGTGCACAATTGCTTTATATTTCCGCTCAATTTTCCGTTCCTTCATCTGAGCGGATAACTGCTCGTAAGCCTCAGGATGCTTGGCTGCTATCAGCAGGCCGGACGTATCTTTATCCAGACGGTGAATCAGCCCTGCCCGGGCTTCCGGATGGTGCTGCCATAATGGATAGCGGTGCAGCAGTCCGTTCATCAATGTGCCGCGGGCATGCCCAGGCGCGGGATGCACGACCATACCTCTTGGTTTGTAAATCACCACCACATCGTCATCCTCGTAGCGTACATCAAGATCCATCTCTTCCGGCGTCATCTCTTCATGATTATCTTCAGGTATAGTGACATCGATCCGGTCACCGGCCTGAAGCTTGTAATTATTTTTCACACGGTCGCCGTTGACCGTGATCCATCCCTCTTTCACCCATTGCTGCACAACCGAACGCGACTCTTCCAGTTCGTCTGTCACTAAACGGTCGACTCTTGTTCCCTGCTCTTCTTCATCAATAATTCGTGGATTCATGTGCTTCTTCCTTCTTTCGTGATCTTTCATCTAAAAACATACCGATAATCAACCAGACTACACCTACCGTCAGGGCAGCGTCTGCGACGTTGAAAATAGGATAATTATAGGCGAACAGGTAGACATCAACAAAGTCTACAACTTCACCGAAAAGCATACGGTCAATGAAATTTCCAATGGCTCCTCCAAGCACAAGGGCCAGCGGGATACCAAAGGTAAATGAGAGCGTACCGTACTGCTGCATGTAATACACCACTACCGCTATTACGACAATCGTAATAATTAAGAAAAACCAGCGCTGGCCCTGCAGTATACCAAAGGCCGCTCCTGCATTCCGGTGAGAGGTCAGATATAAAAAAGACGGGACAACTTCAATGCTTTCTCCAATACGCATGGAGGCAGCTACTATGTATTTGGTCACCTGATCGAAAATAATAATCAGCGCAGCCAGCAGGTAATGCCACTTAATAATTTTCATACGGACTCTTTCATCCTCTCTTGCGGTGTGCGTTCCATCCTTAGCATTTTAGCATATATTCGCCGGTGCGAACAGCGCTCAGGGCGATCCTTCCGGCCGTTACTTTCCGCAAAAAAAAGAGCCCCTGCTGGAAAGGGGCTCAACACGTGCTATGACTGACTGACGTTCTCTTTTTGATGCATGACCGAAGCACAGCGGCTGCAGAGATCCGGATACGCCGGATCTTCTCCCACCGTTTCGGTCACTTCCCAGCAGCGTTCGCAGCGTTCACCTTCCGCTGCTCCTACAACGACGCTTACTTCGTCAAGCTTCGCCGCTTCTGCCGGGGCCTCTGACGCTGAGCCGGCAATTTCTGCTTTCGAAACAATAAACAGCGTCTTTAAGTGGGTTACACTCTGAAGCATGTCTTTTACTTCCCCGTCTGCATAAATATCTACCGAGGCTTCAAGTGACTTGCCAATCACTTTTTCTCCTCTCGCTGTCTCCAGGGCCTTTAATACATCGTCCCGGACGTCCATGAGACGGTCCCACTTCCGGCGGAGCTCTTCATCCTCCGTCGAACGGTCCGCCTGCGGCATATCCGTCAGCTGGACGCTGTCAGCTTCTGTCTGAGGGATAAATTCCCATACCTCTTCGGCCGTATGCGGGATGATCGGTGCGATCATCTGCACAAGAGCTGTTAACGTGTCATACAGCACTGTCTGCACAGCCCGGCGGCGGACATCATCTTCATGCTCGACGTAGAGCGTATCCTTGGCGATATCAAGATAAAACGAGCTCAGATCCACAGTACAGAAGTTGTGGAACGTTTGATAAACATTCACGAACTGATATTCTTCATATCCAGCACGGATTTTTGCGATTAAATCCTGCAGGCGCAGATGCATATACTGATCAAGCTCGCTCCAGTCCGACGGCGCAACCCGGTGCTTCTCCGGATCAAAATCGCTCAGGTTTCCGAGCATGAACCGGAACGTGTTACGGATCTTGCGGTACGCTTCAGCGATTTGCTTTAAAATGTTGTCCGACAGCCGGTGGTCCGCCTGATAGTCGACACTCGACACCCAGAGCCGGAGAATATCCGCCCCGAGCTGCTTTGTGATGTCGTTTGGCGAAATCGTGTTTCCGAGCGATTTGCTCATTTTTTTGCCTTCTCCGTCCATCGTAAAGCCGTGGCTCAGTACGGAACGGTACGGTGCCTTTCCGGTAACCGCGACACTTGTTGTAAGAGAAGAGTTAAACCAGCCGCGGTACTGATCGGATCCTTCAAGATACATATCAGCCGGACGCTGCAGAAGCGGAGATGCCTCAAGCACTGACTGGTGGGACGATCCGCTGTCAAACCACACGTCCATAATATCCATTTCTCTTGTAAAGGTGCCGTTTGGACTGTGTTCCGACGTAAACCCTTCCGGAAGCAGCTCGGCTGTCTCCCATTCAAACCATATGTTGGAGCCGTGGCTGCGGAACAGCTCGGAAACGTGCTGGATGGTCTCATCGTTAATAAGCGCTTCGCCGTCCTCTGCATAAAAGACCGGAATTGGCACGCCCCAGGCACGCTGCCTCGAGATGCACCAGTCGCCCCGGTCACGCACCATGTTGTACAGTCGTGTTTCTCCCCAGGCCGGGGTCCATGTCACCTGGCTGATTTCATCTAAAAGCTCGCCCCGGATGTTTTCGATCGACGCAAACCACTGATCGGTCGCCCGGTAAATCACCGGCTTTTTCGTTCTCCAGTCATGCGGGTACGAGTGGCTGAAGAAGTTCAGCTGCAGGAGTGCCCCGAGCTGATCGAGGTTGTCAGTGATCGCTTTATTCGCCTTATCGTAAAACATTCCTTCAAATCCCGGTGCTTCGTCGGTAAACACTCCTTTGTCATCAACAGGACAGAGGGTTTCCAGGCCGTACTGCTGTCCTACGACAAAGTCTTCTTCCCCGTGGCCCGGCGCTGTGTGTACGCAGCCGGTACCGGCATCGAGCGTCACGTGCCCACCGAGAATGACGAGGGAATCCCGGCCGTAAATAGGGTGCTCAGCCATTACGTATTCAAGATCGCTCCCCTTCATACGCTTTGTAACCTCATAGCCGTCCCACTCCAGCTTTTGTTCGAGCTCCTCGAGCAGTCCTTCAGCAACGACGTACTTTTCTCCATTCGCCTTCACAACGACGTAGTCAAGCTCCGGATGAACAGTGATTGCCAGGTTTGCCGGAATCGTCCACGGGGTCGTTGTCCAGATGATAAACTTTTCATCACCTTCGAGAACGTCCTTACTGTCTTTAACCGCAAACGACACGTAAATCGACGGCGAGCGCATATCGTGGTATTCGATTTCTGCTTCTGCCAGGGCCGATTCAGAGGATGGCGACCAGTAGACCGGCTTTTTGCCTTTATAAATATGGCCGCGCTTGGCCATTTCCCCGAATACCTGAATCTGCTGGGCTTCGTATTCATGATTCATCGTCACATACGGGTTTTCCCAATCGCCTCTCACCCCGAGACGTTTAAACTGCTCCCGCTGCCGGTCAATTTGTTTTTCCGCATATTCTTCACACGCGGCGCGGAACTCAGCAGTGGTCATTTTTTTCCGGTCGATTTTTTTGTTTTTCGTAAGCGCCGTTTCAATCGGAAGCCCATGAACGTCCCAGCCCGGAACGTACGGGGCGTGGTAGCCCGTCATCGATTTGTAGCGGACGATAAAGTCCTTCAGCACTTTATTCAGGGCGTGCCCCATATGGATGTCCCCGTTGGCATAGGGAGGGCCGTCGTGCAGCACAAACAGCGGGCGGCCTGCGGTGCGGGCCTGAACCTGCTCATAAATGTCCTGCTCGTTCCACGTTTTCTGGCGTTCCGGTTCTTTATTCGGCAGATTGCCACGCATTGGAAATTTGGTTTTTGGCATTAACAGTGATTCTTTATAACTCATTTCCGCATCCTCCTTTTTTCTTACAACAAAAAGAGCCATTCCGAGCCCCTGTGCATAGGGGCGAGAATGACTCGCGGTACCACCCTGATGAGTGCAGGAATCCATACGGGTTCCTGCTTGTCTCTTCATTGGCAATAACGGCTTTTTTAAAGCCGCCTTAACTTACTGCTTTGTTCAGTTAAGGAACTCCGGGGTGATAACAAAAATGTCCTGGTTCTGCGCTTACACCAACCGCAGATCGCTGAGACCGGTACATTACTGCCTGCTCCCCTTCAACGTTTATCGAATATGATAATGCAAAAGTATAATCTAGTTGCCGGTGTTAGTCAAGACGTTCGCCGTCGCCTGCATAAACGTCCGCCTCAGCCGGTTCTTCCTCGGCAAGATTCTGCCATTCATCCGAATGAAGCATTTCCATTTGTGCTTCGAGCAGCATTTTAAATTTGGTCTGGTAAACAGAAGCCTGCTTTTTCAATTCTTCAATTTCAAGCTCAATCCGACGGGATTTGTTCAATGCTTCGTTGATAATCCGGTCCGCATTTTTTTCCGCTTCCTTCACCGTCAGCTGTCCTTCCTTCTGGGCGTTTTTCCGCACCTCTTCTGCCGATTCCTGGGCTACATAGATCGACTTGTTCAGCGTCTCTTCAATACTTGAGAAATGATTAATCCGGTCTTCGAGCTCTTTTGTACGGTCATACAGCTCGTCCCGTTCGCGGATTACCTCTTCAAAATCCTTAATCAGCTGCTTTAAAAAATCGTTTACTTCATCTTCATCATATCCACGGAACCCTCTTGTGAATTCCTTATTATGAATATCCAGTGGTGTTAAAGGCAAAATCCTTCACCCTTTCTACAATTCAAGTATGTATACCGGCCCGAAAGCCTGCTGCCTTTTTCTACATTCGCGGCGAAAAAGGCAGTTCCTTCCTTCAAAACAAAAAAGGTTATTTTTTTCTTTTCTGTTCTTTAATTCCATACACAATCCGCTGCTTATCTTTTTTGGTGCGGCCCAGCACCTCCATCAATTTGGAGCGGCCAAGCCCGCGTACCGAAACATAATCCCCGGGACGCAGCATATAGGAGGACTGATCGACCTTTTTCCAGTTCACGCGCACCTTTGCTTTTTCTATGAATGGAAGCGTTTTGCTTCTTGAAAGCCGGTATGCTTCTGCCATAAACGTATCAAGTCGAAGCGAAGAAACCGTGGTTTCACGCTCCACCCACTGGTCTTCTATCGGCAGCATAGCGGAAAACGGTTTTTCCTCCGGCGTTACGGAAACATTGGCAATCTTTGGAAGGTTCAGCTCAATATAGCTGCGGACTTCGGCAGCTGCTAAGAATTGAAAGCATCCTTCCCCTTCCAGGATATCACCGAACTTCTCCCGTTTTAACCCGATGCCCATCAGTGCCCCGAGAACATCCTTGTGTTCAAGAGAAGCGAATTTCTGCGGATAGGAGATTTCAAACAATATCAGCTGAAAATCCTCCTGCTCCGGCTGTTCGTAAAATGGATAAATCAGCGCCCGCTTTCGCTCAGCACCATCGCTTCCCCCGGCAAAAGCATAGTGGACGGTTTCGTCTTTTCCGATGACTGACGCTAAAATATCCCGCTCCCGTGGATCGAGAAAATCGGTCAGCCGTCTTTCAAAGTTGGTTTCAACTGCTTCTTTCCAGTCTGATGCCTGTTCCACCCAGGCTCTTTCTTCCGGCCGGAAATGTTCGAGCATATTCATGTTTTATTCACCTCAATTAAAACAACGCGCCGGCATTGAAAAACAGTGCCCGGATTCCTGATTCTGCAAAAAAGAGCACAATGATCGCCACGATCGGCGAAATATCAAGCGGGCCGAGAGGCGGAATAAAACGGCGGAACGGCTCCAAATATGGTTCACAGATCGAACCGATAAACTGGCCGATCGTAGATTCTCTCGCGTTTGGAAACCAGGACATGAAAATATATACAATTAACACAATCCGGTAAATACTGATTAAACTAATCAGCAAAGAACCTATAAGCTGCATACTCCCTCTCCTTTCTTTTTAATAGTGTTCGTCCCGTTCGGACATAATATCTGTAATAGCACCCGAAATATCCACATTATCGGGCGCGCAGAAAAAGATCTGGCTGCCGATCTTCTGAATGTCCCCGCCGATGGCATAGACAGTGCCGCTTAAAAAATCAACGATACGCCGCCCCTGCTCCTTTGGCACCCGCTGCAGATTAATGATTACTGCTTTCCGGCTGCACAGGTGATCGGCGATATCCTGCACTTCTTCGTAGCTGCGCGGCTCCAGAAGCATCACCTTCGAGGATTTCTGCACACTCTGCAGGCTCACCACATTGCTTGGCGCTGCCCCCTGCCTGTTTTCATACTGGGCATATTGTTCTTCTTCAGAAAGAGGAACTTCCTGTTCGACCACATCGTCGTCCATCTCAAAAAAACGCCGGAACTTCGAACGCAAACTCATCTTCTCCTCTCCTTTTTACACAGAGATACCAGCTGTTTTGTTACTTAACGCCGGATTCTTTTATTCACCTACAAGCGAAGTACCGAGACGGATATGAGTAGCGCCTTCTTCAACAGCTACCATATAGTCGTTGGACATTCCCATGGACAAATAACCGCAGGGGGCATGCGCCCAGTTTTTTTCCTGGATACGCCTGCGCATCTCATTCATCTGACGAAAAACTGGCCGGGTGTTTTCAGCGTCTTCTTCAAATGGAGCGAGTGTCATTAATCCTACGATCCGAAGGCCCGGAAGTTTCACCAGTGATTCAATAAACGGCTCCACTTCCTCTGGCGGGAGCCCTGCTTTGCTTTCTTCCCCCGAAGCATTCACCTGCACAAAGCATTCGGTGACTGTTTCCCCGGAGCGTTTATTGATCTCCTCTGCCAGGCTCCAGCGGTCCAGCGAATGAATGTATGCACATTTTCCGATAATCTTTTTCGCTTTTTTTGACTGCAGGGTGCCGATAAAATGAATGTCCGCGCGGCCGAAAACAGCTTCGTATTTTTCAAGCGCACCTTCCACACGGTTTTCCCCCAAATCGGTTATTCCGGCTTCTACTGCCTCTACCGCCCGCTCCGGGGACACGTACTTTGTAACAGCAATGCATGTTACTTCCTCCGGGTCCCGGCCGGATGCTTCACAGGCGAGGCTGATGTTACGCTTTATCACTTTCCAGTTGGATTCCACAGTGTTCAAAGTGCAGCATCCTCCCTGTCTATATAATATAGATATAACTCATCATTCGTCCAGTTTTCCCGTTTTCACGACGGTGGGAGAAAAACAGCTCCTCTTTGGCATAAGTACAGTAACCGCTCACAGCAATACGCTCAGGCAGGACTCCTGCCTGTTCAAGCAGCAGTCTGTTGGCTGTCTTTAAATCAAGCTCGTACCGCCCGTTTGCCTTTTGAACCCACGGCTTTCCGCTGGAAAAATCATGTTGTGCCTTAAGAGCTGAGAGGACTGTTTCATCCACTTCATAATTAGCTCCGGATATGGCCGGCCCGATCGCCGCATATATTTGCTCAGGCGGGACCCCCTTATCTGCAAAAGCACGAATCATTTCAGCTCCAATGTCCGCTGCGGTTCCTTTCCACCCTGCGTGGGCGAGCCCTGCCACCTCGGAGTTTTCTGCATAAAAGAACAGAGGCACACAGTCAGCATAAAAACTGACAAGCGTTACTTCCTTCGACTGGGTAATCATGCCGTCGGCTTCTGCCACAGAAGTTTCCCTCTGCTCACTCCCTTTGCCGGCATCACTGCGGCCCACTTCCACGATACGGCTGCCATGAACCTGTTCTTCAGCAGTCCAGGCAGAAAGAGGCCGGCCGATATGTTCGGCAGTGATCAAACGGTTATTTATCGTTACATTCCTGTCTTCACCTACATGAAAAGCTGTATTCCGGCTCTCGTAAGGCGGCTTTCCCGTGCCGTTTACTCTTGTGGTAAAGCCGGCGGCAGCTGCTTTGCTGTTCATTTGCAGCTCGAGAATACCATTTGTTAAAAGGTGAAACGGCTCAGGCTGCATGCCATCACGACCTTTCTGCTTATTGATCAGTTATGCGGCTTAATCGGAAACAAATCAGCTTTAGCGAAGAAAAGCGGGCCGTATCCGGCCCGCTTTTTTCTTCTATCGCCTGCCCACGCTTAACGGCGGCGCCGGTTGCGCAGGAACGTTGGAATATCGAGTCCTTCGTCTTCTTCCTGTCCATCTCTGGACGGTTCATTTTCAGATACAGGCTCTTCCTTCCAATCCTGCTGAGGCGCAGGCTGCTGTGGCTGCTGCGGGGCCTGCTGTCTTGTCGGCTGCTGCCGGGAAACGGTCTGACGGCCTCCGCCTCTTGTTCCCTGCGCACTCCGCTGATCTTCACTGTCCTGGAACCCTGTCGCAATAACCGTAACTACGATTTCGTCTTTCAGGTTTTCGTTAATAACCGAGCCGAAGATCATATTAACATCCGTGTCCGAAGCTTCAGATACAATTTCAGCAGCTTCGTGCACTTCAAACAGACTCAGGTTGGAGCCGCCGGTAATGTTCATCAGCACGCCCTGAGCGCCTTCCACGGACGTTTCAAGAAGCGGGCTTGAGATGGCTTTTTTCGCCGCTTCCACAGCACGGTTTTCTCCAGTGGATATACCAATACCCATTAATGCAGAACCTTTTTCGCTCATGATTGTTTTTACGTCGGCAAAGTCGAGGTTGATAAGCCCCGGTACCGCGATCAGGTCACTAATGCCCTGAACGCCCTGGCGGAGAACATTATCCGCTTCACGGAACGCTTCAAGCATCGGCGTGCTCTTGTCCACAATTTCAAGCAGACGGTCGTTTGGAATAACAATCAGCGTATCCACTTTTTCCTTTAAAGAAGAAATACCGTTGGAGGACTGCACCGCACGCTTTTTACCTTCAAATGTGAACGGGCGTGTAACGACACCTACGGTCAGTGCCCCAATTTCTTTGGCTACTTCAGCAATAACCGGAGCAGCACCTGTGCCTGTGCCTCCGCCCATGCCGGCTGTGATAAATACCATATCGGCACCAGTCAGCGCTTCTTCGAGCTGCTCTTTACTTTCTTCTGCAGCTTTTTTACCAATTTCCGGGTTCGCTCCGGCACCCAGGCCTCTCGTCAACTTTCCGCCTAATTGAAGCTTTGTTTCTGCTTCTGATAATTTCAGCGCCTGGGCGTCTGTGTTTACCGCAATAAATTCGACTCCCTGTAAACCGTTCTCAATCATACGGTTCACAGCGTTCGAACCGCCCCCGCCGACACCGATGACTTTAATCTGGGCTAGCTGGTCCATATCCATTTCAAATTCCAACATATGTGGTCCTCCTATATAGTCGTTTTATCCTTCGTTACTTATTCAAAGAAAGATTTAAATACGCTTCGCATCCGCTCTTTAAATCCAGGCTCCTCCGGATCTTTTTCTTTCGTCCGGTTTTGCTGGCGCGTGCTTGAACCATTGCGGTAATTAGCTTCTCCTGCTGAAGCCGGGCGGTCTGATTCTGCATACTTTTCAGAGCGTCCCGCTGCTACAACGGACTCCTCTCCACTATGAACCTTCATGCTTTTATATGCAAATTCAATCAAGCCGATACTGGCTGTATACGTAGGTTCACGTACGCCGATATAGTCCGGCATCGCAAGGCGGACATGCTGCTTCCAGATATCCTGGGCAAGCTCGAGCGTTCCCGGCATCATGACCGCTCCTCCAGTTAATACATAACCGCCCGGAAGATCATGATAACCCATGCGGTTGATTTCCTGCTGCACTAATGTAAGAATTTCTTCCATTCTCGGTTCAATAATTTCTGCGAGTTCGAGCTGCGTGAATTTTTTCTGATCATTGTTTCCAAGCGTCTGAATGGAAAATGACAAATCATCAGAAGCATCATCAATAAAGGCATGGCCATGCTCAAGCTTCAGACGCTCTGCCTCTTCGGCGGTCGTTCTGATGCCAACGGAAATATCGTTTGAGATGTGGCTGCCGCCAATTGGGAGAAAGGACATTGTCTGCAGCTGGCCTTCCTGGAATACAGAGACCGTCGTCGAGCCGCCGCCAATATCAATCAAGGCCACCCCAAGAGAACGCTCGTCCTTTGAAACGGCTACGCTCCCTGAAGCCAACGGCTGAAGCACAATGTCTGCAATTTCCAGTCCTGCTCGCTCCACACAGCGTAGTAGGTTATGTAAAGCGGTTTTAGCTCCTGTGATAATCGTTCCTTCCATTTCCAGACGGGTGCCGAGCATGCCGCGCGGATCTTTAATTCCATCCATCCCGTCTACAATAAACTGGGCTGGAATAATATCAATAATTTCTCTGTCGGGCGGAATGCTCATCACATGTGCCGCGTCGATAACTCTTTCCACATCCTCATCCTGAATTTCACGATCGGTGCTTGAGACGGCCACTATTCCATTGCACGCCCGCATTTCCACCTGATTGCCGTTAATTCCTACAATGACCTGCTTTACTTCTAAATCAACCATTCGTTCCGCCTGGTCCACGGCCTCTTTAATCGCTTTAACCGTTTCATCGATATCAACGATTGCACCTTTTCTCATACCGATAGACGGCGCCCGGCCGACTCCGATAATTTTCAGGGCTCCACCGCTCATATCTCCGATAATCGCTCGGACAGACGATGTGCCGACATCAAGACTGACATACAAATTTTCACTGTTCAAGGTTGGGCACCCCCTTATAGATCTATTTTCGTTTCGATTTTATAACTATTGTGTCCTTTATATTTCCATACGCACCAGAATTTTTCCGGTTGCGCTTCCATTAATAATATGCGGCAGTATCTTTGTTTGGGTTAAGAAAAATACGCCTTCTTTTCAGTCTACAACAACTATCTTCAATGGAAAAGGCAATTTTCAAACAATATTCATTCTTTTATTGCTGAGCTTCATTGGCACTATCGTTTTCTTCACCGTCAGCAGCTCCGCTTTCTGCTCCTTCAGGAGTGTCATTTCCTTCAATGAAACTTTCCTCAGGCATTTCCTGGGTCCCTTCATTTTCTTCCTCAGATCCATCTCCCGTATCTGCTGCCTCAAAGTACGGCGCCCTCATCATATAAAGCACCCCGTTTTGGCCGGCATCAATATTTCTTGCAATGGATGGATACGAGCTCATATACTCTGAGAATCCAGAAACAGAACTGCGGACCTCGAGACCGTCGTTCATGTAAAGAGTGATATTATCCTCCTCGTTTTCAGAGGGGTCGAAATATACTTCTGAAATCCGGTTGGTCACCCCTTCACCGAGTTTACCAAGCTCCTCTGCGAACGCTTCAAGTCTGTCTTCGTTCTCAAAATTCTGTAGAAGCGGCGCATCTGCCGGAAGTTCGCTGTCTACATCATCTGCCAGCGCATAGCCGTTTTCAAGCACAGGAGCGTAAGCTCCTTCTGCCTGCGTATAAGCAACTTTTTCATACTCAGTAACGTCAATGTTTACCGTCGCCGGCCCGGACCTTGTCACCTCTGCTTCTTGAATTGCCGGCAGCTTCTCTACATTATTCTTAATCACGTTTCTGTCCATTTCCCAGATATTTGTGCCGATCCGGGCCCCGCTTTCTTCTTTAATAACCTGTTTCTCTGTGAATTGGGATCCGCTCGTTTCAATGCTGCGGATATGACTTAACGGAGATTGAAAATAGATAACCAGTCCGATCAATACAAAAAATACAGCCAGATAGATAAACAGCCGGCGCCGCGATTTTTGCCGGCGCTGCTCCTTTAAACTGGGGTGATGCTCTTCGAGCGAGACCAGTTTGCCATCATTTGGCTTCCTCACACCGCAGTCCTCCTCTGTTTCCCCGCTTATCAGCTGTCAGCTGATCTTCTGTTTACGATTTCCACTTCGGTCTCAAGGTCAATACCGTAAGCTTCTTTCACGGAGGAACGGGCTTTTTCAATTAAGGCAAGCACATCAGATGCTTTGGCTTCCCCTGTGTTAACAATAAAGTTTGCATGAAGCTCTGAGATCTGCGCACCGCCGATCACGTGTCCTTTTAATCCGATCTTCTCTATGAGTTCACCGGCATGGTCAGGCAGAGGATTCCGAAACACGCTTCCGGCACAAGGATGAGCCCACGGCTGCGTCTCTCTTCTGTACTCTTTGTATTCCTGCATTTCTTTAAAGATGACGTCTTTTTCCCCCTGCTCAAGCTTGAGCCTGGCTGCAACACATATTCCTTTGTCCGACTGAAGCCTTGAGGTGCGGTAGGCAAATCCCATTTCTTCGTTAGGAATCCATTCCATTGTTCCGTCCGGAAATAAAATTAACGCTTCTATCAGCACCTTTGACATATCAGAGCCGTGGGCGCCTGCATTCATAAATACTGCGCCGCCGACGCTCCCCGGAATGCCCCCGGCGAACTCCATGCCTCCGTATCCGTCCCGGCTTAAAATCGTAGCGAGCCGGACTAATGGATAGCCCGCTTCCACCGTGACTATACCGTTATCGTTTTCCATATTGGCAAGCTTCGTGCCAAATTTTATTACCACGCCTTCAATCCCATCATCATCCACCAGCAGATTCGATCCCCGTCCGATGGCACGCCACGGAAGATTTTCTTCCTGAATCCATTCCATTGCGTTTACCAGCTCTTCCACGCTTGTCGGCTCCACAAGCCAGTCTGCCGGCCCGCCGATTTTCCAAGTCGTATGCTTCGCCAGTGGTTCATCCTTCAGTACTTTGCCAAAGTCTTCGAAATTCCATGCTGATTCCGCCTCTTGTCCCATACGGTCCCCTCCTGTTTAATCATTTGTTTATTTCAAGCTCCCTGGATTCTCCATTACATTTTTGTGTTTATTTTTATATGCTCTCTTTTTGTAGAATGTATCATTTCGATCCATTCCTGAAACCACCTTCTAAAGGTGGCTTCAGGAGTGGAGCAAACCTGCACTCCATGTCATTTATACTTTTCTACATATTCCATAAACGTCCGGCCCCGCTCTTCAAACGTCCGGAACTGGTCCCAGCTCGCACAGGCAGGTGAGAGCAGGAGCACATCCCCGCTTTCAGAAAGCTGAAAGCTTTTGTCCACAGCATCTGCCAGAAATTCTGTGCGGTGGATTTCATTTACCCCTGCCTCCTGAGCGGATGCGGCCAATTTGTCCCGCGTCTCGCCGTAAGCAACGATTGCCTTGATTTTCCGAAAAGACTCAATTAAATCATCGAAGGTGTTGCCGCGGTCAAGCCCTCCGGCCAAAAGCACCACCGGCTCTTCAAAAGCTTCGATTGCCTTTTGAGTGGAAAGCATATTCGTCGCTTTCGAGTCATTGTAAATTTTGCGTCCGTTCACAATCCCGCTGAATTGAAGCCGGTGCTCGATACCGTGGAAGTCGGATAATGCCAAATCGATGGCTTTGTTGGATGCACCAAGTACTTTAGCTGCAGCAATTGCTGCCAGCATATTTTCCTTATTATGTGCCCCGGGAAGAGAAGCACGCTCCACAGCCATCACCGGCTCTGTTTTATAATAAAACATACCGCCTTTAATATACGCCCCGTTTTCACAGACAGACTCGGTGGAAAATGGCACAAGTGCGGCGCCTGAGTTTTCGGCAATTCGTTTTACCTCTTTTTGATCATAATTGTAGACTGCTGTATCTTCTGCGGTCATGTTTTGAAAGAGCTTTGCTTTCGAATGCTCGTAGTCGTTCCGCGAGCCATGGTAATCCAGATGGGCATCGAAAAGGTTTAACAGCACCCCGACCTTCGGGCGGAACTGCCTTGTCCCTTTCAGCTGAAAGCTCGAAACCTCTGTAACCATGATCTGGTCTTTTTTAATCTGGGGAGCTACTTCACATGCCACATTTCCAATATTACCAGCTACAGCAGCTTCTCTGTGGTCATTTTTGAAAATGGCCTGGATCAGAGAAGTAGTGGTCGTTTTACCATTCGAGCCGGTAATAGCCATCATCGTCCCTTCACACAGCTCAGCCGCAAGTTCGATTTCCGTAATAATATTGAACTGTTTTTCCAGGGCTTTTTTGATAAACGGATGGTGATAGGGAATACCCGGATTTTTAACAATGACCGAAAACGGTTCTTCGAGCAGGGAGACCGGATGGCTTCCTGTAATCAGCCGAATCCCAAGATTCTCAAGCTCCTGAATCTTCGCGTCTCCTTCTTCCGCCTCTGTTCCGTCGTTCACGGTTACCTCCGCTCCAGAACGGTGCAGCAGTTTCGCCGCGGCCAATCCACTTTTAGCCAAACCTACGACAAGCACTTTTTTCCCTTTATATTCTTCTAAGCGATCCATTATAAAAACACCTCTAATGCGACCCCGGACAGCCCGGCGGCAGCTCCTACCACCCAAAAAGCAGTAACGACCTGCCACTCCGACCAGCCTGACAGTTCAAAATGGTGATGAACCGGGCTCATTTTAAATACCTTTTTCCCTCTTAATTTGTAAGAAATCACCTGAATAATGACGCTCAGCGTCTCCAAAACAAATACGAGGCCGATCACAATCAGCGTCAATTCGGTTTTCGTTAAAATAGCTACAGCAGCAATCGCGCCCCCGAGGGCCAGGGAGCCGGTATCTCCCATGAAAATCTTTGCCGGGTATTTATTGAAGATTAAAAAGCCGAGCAGGCTGCCCACCACTGCAAAAGCAAACAGCCCAACGTCCATATACCCGAGCGAAAAGGCGACCAGGGCATAAGCGGCAAACGCCATCGTTCCCGTACCGGCCAGCAGTCCATCCAGCCCGTCCGTCAAATTCACTGCGTTGGAAGCACCGACGAGCATAACAATTATAAGAAAGAAATATGCCCATCCGAATTCGAGTGACCACTCGGTTCCCGGCACAGCTACACTCGTATCAAACGTGCCATTATACAAAACAATAAAAAAGATAAATGCAATAACAATCTGGCCAATCAGCTTCTGAATACTTGTAAGGCCGAGATTTCGTTTCATGACAATTTTAATGAAATCATCCAAAAACCCAAGTATTCCGAATCCTACAGTTACAAGCAGGAGCAGCCATATTTCCGTTGTGTAGCCGACAAAAATCGGCAGCACGATAAGAGCAGTAATCAAAAGGCCGGCAATAATCATTGCGCCTCCCATTGTTGGCGTACCGTCTTTTTTCTGATGCGATTCCGGCCCCGTTTCCCGGATGCTCTGGCCAAATTTCAGCCGTTTTAAAGCTGGAATAAGAACCGGTGCTGAAACCGCACATATAATAAATGAAACTATTGTTACTATTAAAGCTGCAAAACCCATCAAGGGAGCTCCTTTCAGTATGAAACACTAAGCCTGTTTATTATTTTTCTTTCTGACCGCGTCTTTTGCCACTTCCCGGTCATCAAATTCCAGTGTTTGGTCCCCTATCACCTGATGCGTTTCGTGGCCTTTGCCCGCAACGAGCACTGTGTCCCCGGCCCCTGCAAGGAATACGGCACGTTCGATCGCCTTCCGGCGGTCCTCAATGATTTCGTATTTTGTACCGGTGAACCCTGCTTCCATCTGCTCTAATATTTTGACCGGGTCTTCCGAGCGGGGATTGTCGGAGGTGAGAATTACCAGATCGCTGAATTTTTCTGCTGCAGCTGCCATTTTTGGCCTTTTTTCTTTGTCTCTGTCTCCGCCGCACCCTACCACGGTGTAGAGACGTCCTTCAGTCATATCAAAGGCTGTTTGAGCTACATTTTCCAAACCGCCTGGAGTATGAGCGTAATCAACGACAATTGTGCTTTTCTGCCCTGCTTCTACAGCTTCAAATCTGCCGCTTACGACCGGTGCATTCTTTAAGCCGTCAACGATGCTTGTGACAGAAACGTTTTCTGCAATGCATGCAGTAATGGCTGCGAGCGCATTGTATACATTGAATTTTCCAAGCAGCGGATACTCCACCTCCGTGCTTCCCCAAGGGGTATTCAGCGTAAACGATGTTTTCCCGCCGGTGGTTTTTATATTTTCAGCGTAGATATCATTGCGGTCATTGATTCCATATGTGAGTACCGGCGCTGTAGTCACTGCCTGAAAGTAATCAGAGGCTTCGTCGTCTCCATTCAATACCGCAGTGCTCAGTTCTCCTGCAAAACTGTTTCCGAGCTGGGAAAACAGGAGGCTTTTAGCGTTTCTGTAGCTTTCCATCGAACCGTGATAGTCCAGATGATCCTGTGAAAGGTTCGTAAAAACCGCTGTACGAAACTGGACGCCGCGTACACGTCCCATTTGCAGCGCATGAGACGAAACCTCCATAACACAGCTTTTTACTTCTTTATCCCGCATTGCCGCAAACAGCTGCTGCAGCTCCAGGGATTCAGGCGTGGTATTATTTGTCTCCACGGATTCATTTCCGATTTTTGCATACATAGTGCCAATTAAGCCTGTCTTTGTCTGTTCTTCGTTCAGGATAGATTCGACTAAATGGCTGGTGGTGGTTTTACCATTTGTACCGGTAATACCGATTACGCGAACATCCTTTGTAGGGTGCCCATAGAAATGATCCGCTGCGTAGGCCATTACCTTCTGGGTATCCTTCACGAGCCACACAGGTGCTTCTACGTCGACATGCCGTTCCGCTATCACAGCCGCCGCCCCGTTACTTACTGCGTGGGCGGCAAAATCATGGCCGTCTACTTTGGTCCCTTCAATACAAAAAAACAGACCATTTGGGCTCACTCCCCTGGAATCCATATGTAAGCTTTCTATTTCTTTGTCTTCGCGCTCAATCCGCACCATTATACTTGGAATAATGTCTGTTATATATTTCATTTCCGTGCCTCTTTTCTATCCGGAGCAAGTGTTTACCACTAATTATAGAAAAAATGTGTGTCGTTCTTCCCGGCTGTCTTTTAATGAATATGCACGCAGAGAATTATGTTCGTTCTCTGCGTACACTTCACTCATTCTAATGTGAACGATAAAACATGTCATGGGACAATCGTCATTAATTTTCTACCGGTGCTTCACTTTCTTCTGGCTGCTCTTCACCAGAGCTTTCCTCTGTATCATTTTCCTGGGTTTCAGATTCCTCTGCTTCAGCCTCTTCCGGCTGTTGTTCCCCGTTTTCATTTTCCGCGCTATTTTCTTCTGTTTCCTCCTGCTCTGCCTGAGCATCCTGCAGCTCCTGCAGTTCGTCCGGCGGCACCAGCTCGACTTCCATGTTTCCGGCAGCACTTACAGCTGTGCCGGGATCAACCGACTGGGAGCTGACATAGCCGGATCCGCTGGTGTCTATATCGATTTCAAGCAGCGTTTCGAGCCGCTGGATTTCCCGGAGGGACCATCCGCTGACATCAGGAATACTTTTTTGTCCGTTTGTCAGGAAGATTACTTTTTCACCTACGATCAGCCGTTCCGTATTTGTAGGAATCTGACTTTCCACCTGATTGCCGTCGCCAATCACCACTGGCTCCAGCCCCGCATTCTCAGCGGCATTTTCAGCTTTATTCACTGATTTTCCGGTATAGTCTTCAAATTCAATACCTGACTCTTCATAGGCTTTTGTATCCTCAACATCCGAGGGAGTAAGATTCATGTATGAAAGGCTCTGCTGCATCACCGGATTAAAAATAGCACTCACAGCATCAGACCCTGTCTCCGTCGGCTCAAGCTCCGGACGGTCCACGACAACGTAGACAATAATTTCCGGGTCATCTGCCGGCGCCATTCCGATGAAGGAGAAAATATTCTGGTTCTCGCCGCTCAGGTAGCCTCCCCCTTCAGGATCGGGAATTTGAGCCGTCCCCGTTTTTCCGGCCACCTCAACTCCGTCAATCTGATATGGTGCCCCTGTGCCGTTTTCCCCGTCAACGACCGTTTGCAGCTTTTCCCTGGTCTCCCGGGCTGCACTTTTACTGATCGGTGTACCAGCTTCCTTTGGTTCGGATTGATAGGTCGTTTCGTTATTATTCGGATTCTCAATATGATCAATCACGTAAGGCTGCATCATTTTGCCATCATTGGCGATAGCAGTGGCTCCCTGAACCATTTGAATCGGGGTAACCGTTGAGGCCTGGCCAAAGGCAGTAATACCTTCATTTAACGGCGTTTCTTCTGCCAACGCCCCGTCCGCCTCATTCGGCAGATCAATACCGGTTTCCTGCCCGAATCCGAATTTCTCCAGGTAATCAAATAAGGCTCCTTCCGGCAGAATTTCCAGAGCTATTCTCATAAATGCTACGTTTGAGGAACGACGGAGGCCTTCATTGTACGTGATTTCTCCCCAGCCTTCTCCTTTGTTATGGTCCCGGATCGTTTCCCCGGAGACTTCATATGTGCCGGACTCATAAGTATCTTTACCTTCATATACTCCTTCGTCGATCGCAGCAGCCAGAGTAAACATTTTAATCGTCGACCCGGGCTCAAACTGGTCGGAAACCGCATAGTTGGTATAGTTTTCGATTTCTTCATATTCATTCGGGTTGAAGCTCGGCCGATTACTCATGCCGAGAATTTCCCCGCTGTCTGCATCGGCCACAATGCCCATCATTTTGTTCGGGCTGTAGTTTTCTTCCACCTCAGACATCGACTGCTCGAGCACGCTTTGAATATTGCCGTCCAGGGTCAGGTAAACGTCTTCGCCGTCTTTGGCCGTATTCGTCGTCGTTTCTTCTTCATCAAGAAGAGCGTTTTCCTCGGATTCTGTTCTTGTTCCGTCTTCGCCGGTTAATTCTTCATTCAATCCGGCTTCAAGCCCCATCTGAGCTTCTGACATGTCCCGATTCGTGTAACCAAGCACATGGCTTGCAAACGTCTGGTTTGGATAGTAGCGGCTCGGCTCTTCGCGAAAATGAATGCCTGCGAGATCAAGCTGTTCAATTTCTTCTCGTTCAGACAGCGTTAAATACTTGCTCCCGGAACCAAGCTCCACCTGGTACTGGTCACGTTCGAGCATGTCTTCGAGCTCCGCCGCTTCCATGCCGATCAGCGGCCCAAGCTCCCTTGCTACCCTCGCCGGGTTTTTCACATGGTCATCGTAGGATTCATCAAGGACGGCGTAGACAGAATAGGAAGGCACCTGTTCTGCCAGTGGTTCTCCCTGCTTGTCGTAAATAGTGCCCCGTTTTGCCTCAACGGTTTCGGTCGTGGTATATCTGGAGTCTGCCATACTTGCAAGATCATTGCCCTCCACTGTTTTCCCCACCTGGATATACACCATGCGTCCGGTGAATATGAGAAAGAAAACAGCTACAGCAATAACCAGTAAAAGCGCCCGCACCTTCGTATTTTTCAATTTCTTCATGCTGAGAACGTTCACCACCTGAATTTTTACATGTAACGGGGCGTAGATTAACTTGCAAGAAGGGAGTAGTACTACCGCGTTTCCACGGATTCCCCTCCCTTCTGCATCAGTTCTGTTCTGTTCCGTTCACGACTTGAATATTTTCATCTTTCATTTCCATACCCAATTCGTTTTTGGCGTAGTCCATGATACGCTCCGGTGAACTAAGTTCAGCCACCTGCAGCTCAAGGTTTTGATTCACCTGCTGCTGCTCCTGAATCTGGGTTGCGGTCTGGTCAATCTGCTGGTCCTGGGCGTGTATCGTAGCAAAATTCGAAACGATGAAAAAGGAGGCGATTAAAACCCCGATTATGACGGCCGTCATAATCAGTTTTTCACCCTTTGTAATACCACCACGAACGTGGTACTGGACTTTTTTATGTACTATTTGTTTGTCTTCCTGCTGGCGTTTAATCTGCTGTGCCAAATTCTCCATTATTGTTTACCCTCCTCGCGTTTTTCGATGATTCGAAGCTTCGCGGAAGCCGCCCTTGGATTTTGCGTCAGTTCATCTTCTGATGGCAGGATCGGTTTCTTTGTAACCAGGCTGAAGTCTGGTTCTGCTTCATCGGGCACGACCGGGAGTCCCTTCGGAAGCGGAGGTGGAGAACTTTTCTGTTTAAACAACTTTTTACAAATTCTGTCTTCTAACGAATGAAATGTTATTACACACAATCTTCCGCCCGGCGCTAACATTGTCAACGCATCATCGAGCGCTTCTTTGAACACATCAAGTTCATTATTTACAGCAATTCGCAAAGCCTGAAAAGTCCGCTTCGCCGGATGCCCGCCTTTTCTCCTGGCCGGTGCAGGTATTGCACTTTTGATGATTTCCACTAGTTCTTCAGTTGTTTCGATACGGTGGTCTTCACGCGCTTTTTCGATTTTTCTGGCAATCTGCTTTGAAAAGCGCTCTTCCCCGTATTCCGAAAGAATCTGCCAGATTTCCTGAAATGGCGCCTCATTGACGATGTCAGCTGCTGTGCGCTCCTGCCGGTGCCTGTCCATTCTCATATCAAGAGGAGCATTATAGCGGTAGCTGAATCCTCTTTCCGGACGGTCGAACTGCGGTGATGAAACTCCAAGATCGAATAATATTCCGTTCACCTGCCCGGCTTGAAGCTCAAGCAGTTCTTCCTTTAAAAACTGGAAATTGCTATGTACGATCCTGAAATTTTCCCCATAGGCACGCAGCCGCTGCTGTGCATGCTCAATCGCTTCCTCATCCTGGTCAAAGGCGATTAAAAAGCCTTCAGCAGACAGCTGTTTTATAATTTCTTCACTGTGTCCACCGCCGCCGAGGGTACAGTCAACATACACACCGTGCGGCTGAATGTTCAGTCCCTGGACTGCTGCTTCCTTTAATACGGTTTCATGCTCAAATTGTGGCGGCACTTCTATTCCTCCGGCAAAAACGTGTTTGATGCTGCTTTAAAAATCCAAATCGGCCATGTTCTCTGCAATCTCTGGAAATACTTCTTCTGATTCTGCGTAATATTCGTCCCATTTGTGTTTATCCCATATTTCTACTCGGCTGCTTACCCCGATGATCATACATTCTTTTTTTAATTCTGCATATTGGCGGAGGGTGGTTGGAATCATCGAACGTCCCTGCTTATCAAGTTCGCACTCAGATGCTCCTGAAAAGAAAAAACGGGTGAATGCCCTTGCGTCTTTTTTTGTGAAAGGCAAAGCTTTTAATTTGGTTTCAATACGTTCCCATTCGTCATATGGATAAACAAACAAGCATCCATCCAGACCACGGGTAACGACGAAAGAATCTCCCAACTTCTCCCGAAAACGGGATGGTATAATAATTCTTCCTTTATCGTCCATATTATGTTGATATTCTCCCATAAACATATGGACCCAACCTTTCACCACTCCATATATTTAAGTTACCACATTCCCCCACTTTGTACCACTTTTTCCGGAAAATTTTTTTAACAAAAAAAACTTCCCGCTATTTCGGGAAGTTTCCAGCCGGATATCGTATAAACCAGCACGAAGATGCTACAGTAATATAATATTCTGCCGGCCGCTTTTCCACTCTGTTTCAGCTGAAACCTGTGACGGAAGACAGTCGCCGAACTCATTCAGCATAAACAGAATGTTCACCTGCCGTTCCGCTGGCTGCCGGCGCGGGTAGAGCTGACCTATAATCATTTCGAGCCGCCGTACGTGAACCTGTACGGTACGCCCCTGTTCCGCATCCAGCCGGTCCCCAAGATACCGGACTTCTTTTTCAATCCGCCGCCAGTTTTCTTCTGCAAAACTTTCCTGTGAAGGAAACTGCCGAATCCATTCGTCCGCAAGAGCGGCATGCGCTTCTTTCATTTCCTTCATCACCTGTGCCGCTTTGGCTTTTCCGTCCACTTCAAGGGCAGCATGCTTTACCTCCTGAAGCTTTTGTTCGAGTGCCGGTAAGTTCAGCAGTTCCCTAAAGGAAATATGTTCTTTTTCAGCAGCCTGCTGTACCTGCCGGGTGGCGTAATGTATCTCCATGCGCTTTTGCACAATCGGCAGCCGCAGGCCCAATGTTTCAAACAACGGCTTCAAAAGAGACCAGTACTGTATCTCCCCCGGGCCTGCCACGAAATGAAGAACCGGAAGCATCTGTTCCTGCATCAGTGGCCGGGTGACTACATCAGTACTGAAACGAAAGGGGGCGTGTACTGCTTCTTCCAGTAATTTCTCCGCTTCCATCGTTTCTCCTGATCTCCGGCTCCGCCAGGCCCCGCCTGTATATTCAAGCAGATGCCGCACATGATTTATATGATAAAACAGGTGGCCGCTGTCAAAATTGATGCCTTCGACATCCCCGTAACCCGCTTCCGCCCTTTCAGCTGCGCCTTGATAAACAGCCTCATTTATTTTTCCCGGCACAGACAGCAGGCTCTTAAACAGTGGGGCGCCCAGTTCTCTCCACTCCGGCTGCTGCGGATCCATCATGATGAGATCCGTATCTTTAAACAGCCAGCGCATCATCTCTGCGAAAAACTGGGACCATGATCCTGAACTGTGCACCAGTACATGCACTTCGTTTCTTAATTCATTTGTAAGCGGAGTCTCACGGAGCTTTGAAAAGGCTTCTTCCACGAATCCTTCCGCTTCCGCTGGATCAAACGGCTGCTCAGACACAGGCACGTTTGGAAGAAAGTTCCCTTCAAACCTCGTTTTATCAAGGTGTCCTTCGACCGGGAAGTTGACATGGTTTACTTCCTCCCAGTCATGGTCCTCGCCCGCGATCCAAAATAAAGGAAGCACAGGGCGCCCCAGCCTCTTTTGTTCATGCTCTGCCAGCTTAATTACTGATACAGCCTTGGATATAACCATAGACGGCCCGGTAAGCATACCGGCCTGCTGGCCGCCGGCTACAATGACGGTTTCTTCGCTTTCAAGTTTTTCGAGGGCTGTAACCGCTCTTTCTCCGTAATGCAGGCGGTCATTATACTTTTGCAGAAGCTGTTTTAAGCGCCGGCGCTCAAAAGACCGGCCGTCTAAATAACGAAGCCGGTCCTGCACCCCCTGTGTATTCCCAGCGTAATGAAAGAGCTGCCTGGCACTGGGTTCTCCCCTTTGATAGTCATGCAAAAAATGATTGTTCTCCATTGGTTGATCGTACAGCACTTTCATATCAAACTACCATCCTTTATGCCTTGCTCCGTTCTATGCCGTTAGCTGCAGAAACACCCAGTATCCGGCTAACAGGAGATACCCTGCCGCAAATATAAAGAAGCTGCATCTCCATATGCCCTTCAGCACCCGGAAAAACTCCAGCTCCTCCCGGGAATGATAATGGATGATGGATATCACTACGGCACTGGCCAGAATCACTAAATAAATGACCCAAAGATAGGATTCGTTCCACAGGTCACTGGACCACCTGTGCACCGAAGCGATGAACAACAACGTAGTTGAATCACAGGCGGCCCGGAAGGCGTATGCTTTTCTTTTCGTTAATTTTGCCGTGACCAGATAGGCTATGTACCAAAAAGCCGGCGGAAAGGCCAGAGCTGCTTCCATTAACCATCCATATATCTGCTGTAGCATATTTGTCACTTTCCCTCATCCAGTTTGCTCGCATTTTCTTAACTCTACCACACTAAATACCAATACTATTGATGAATTATAGATGTCTCAAGCATTTTAGCACATCTCTTCTCTCCGGACTAGTAGCATCGAACGATCAGGGACACCGAGTTTTCACTTTTCGATTTAAAACGTTTTCGTGTATAATGAAGTTGGAAGTTATTAGTGAAGGAGGCCAATCGCATGAGTGGAATAGAAGTTGTACCATTACTCATAAACTACAAGACATTAGAAGAATTTCAAAACTTCAAAGAAGTTGGCGCTCAGGAGCTTTCCATGCAGGAAGAGCTCGAAGAAAACATTATGGAAAACGACAGCCGTTCCCCATTTTACGGCATCTATTTTGGAGACCGGCTGGTCGCGCGTATGTGTTTATATACCATAACCGGAAAATACGACCGCTTCTTTGATCCTCCTCAGGACTATCTTGAGCTTTGGAAGCTCGAAGTACTCGAGCCTTACCGGGGACGCGGTTTTGGAGAAGAGCTTGTCAACTACGCAAAAAGCTTTGAACTGCCGGTGAAAACAAACGCACGCCAGCGTTCGGATGATTTCTGGCTGAAAATGGGTTTTGAGCCCGCAGAATACAACCCGGTCAGAGACCGTGG
Organism: Marinococcus luteus; assembly: GCF_900106595.1. Lineage (GTDB taxonomy): Bacteria > Bacillota > Bacilli > Bacillales > Marinococcaceae > Marinococcus > Marinococcus luteus. The sequence goes on along the minus strand of NZ_FNNC01000001.1, from coordinate 122,313 downwards.
CGAAAATCCATATGTATGGTATCCAAAAGGCGTACAGCCGCAAAAAGTAGAAGAATTAACTGCAGAACCGCCCCTTTCCGATACCGAATCGTAATATCTGATTCTCGGGTATGTATATCAAAAAAGCAGGGTGCCGTTTCCGGCACCCTGCTTTTTTGATTACTTTTCTACAACTGTTTCGCCTTTGTAAGAACCGCAATTTCTGCACACGCGGTGAGATAGTTTCTGCTCTCCACATTGTTCACATTCTACCATACCTGGTACTGCTACTTTTTGATGAGCTCTGCGCATACGTTTACGGGTCTTAGAAGTACGTCTAAAAGGTACTGCCATGATTCCCACCTCCTTATAAGATAAAGATTATTTCAACCAGTGAATGATTTTGGATCAGCTGGAGCCTTTATCGAAGTACTTCGATAAATCAGCCATTCTCGGATCAACTTTAGGAGCTTCCTGCTCCCGTTCCTTTATTAATTCATCTTCCGAGATTACCCGCCAGTCGTCTCCGCTCTGAGGAGCAAGCGGCTCGCCGTCCCCTTCTTTTGCGAAGACTCTCAGCGGCATTTCAAGGAAAATGTTTTCTTTAATATATGGGAGAAGATCGACAAAACCATCTTCTGGCTCGTGTTCATTAACGTTTTCTTCGTCCGCCGGCATTCCGTCCAGCCGAAATGCTTCAAACATTTCCACATCAAACGGATGATGGACGTCTGCGAGCGTACGTGCACATGGAAGTATCATCGTTCCTGTTAACCGCAGGTGTACATGAAAGGTGTCTTCAACGATCGTCCCTTCGCCCTGCACATGCACGGCACTGATATCCCGTAATTCTTTATCGCGCTCAATCATCTCTGAAACATCTGCGTCTCCTTCGATGTTAAACGCCTGTTCGTGCTTCTTTGAAAGTAACTGCTGGATACCCCATTTCATCGCATCCACCTCCAGACAACAAGAGTAATTATATCCATCGAAACGTCCTTTGTCAACATTTTTTCTTTACAGTAAACCCTTTTGAACTCTCGAAAAACATCGTATCATGAATAAAGAAACGTGAAAAGCGATATCTCCCGAAATACCCTACTTGAAAGGCGGACTTTTAATGAACGTTCTAGGAGTGGTTGTCGAATACAATCCTTTTCATAATGGCCACCTGTACCACCTCGAACAGGCTGTTACCCAGAGCAAGGCCGATGTGACCGTATGTATTATGAGCGGCCCTTTTCTTCAGCGGGGCGAGCCTGCTCTCGTTCCTAAAAGGGAACGGGCGGAAATGGCTATCTCGAGCGGGGCTGACCTTGTTATCGAGCTTCCTTATATGTTTGCCTGCCAGCATGCTGACATATTTGCTGCCGGGGCTGTTTCCATTTGCAGAGAGCTTGGTGTTACTGATTTAAACTTCGGGAGCGAGCACGGAGAATCCGCTTCATTCAGAAAGCTTGTCGATTTTCTTTTCACACACCGCGGCCATTTTGATGAACGTGTCCGCTTTCATATTCAGGGAGGATGCAGCTATGCTAAAGCTAACGAGCTCGCGTACAGAGACTTAGAGACTCCGGACTCGCTGCCGGACTTAAGCCAGCCAAACAATATTCTTGGCTTTCATTACACAAAAGCCGCAGCACAGGCTTACCCGTCGCTCCGGATCGACACCGTAAAACGAAAAGGCGCTTCCTACCATGATATTACTCCGCAGCATTCATCTATCGCAAGTGCCACCAGCCTCCGGCAGATGCTTCAGCGCGGGGAAGACATCAGTTCATTTATTCCCGAAGCCTCCAGACACATTCTTGCCCAGCTTCCGCGCATGCGGTTTTGGGAGGATTATTTTTCTATACTGCAGGCAAAGGTGATAACTGCCTCCGACACAGAGCTTGCTTCCCACTATGATATGTCAGAAGGTCTTCACAACCGCATGAAGCGGCTGATGAAAGAAGCAGCCGCTTTTGAGCAGTGGCTGCACCTGGTAAAAACGAAGCGTTATACTTTGACACGTCTTCAGCGCAACGCTGTGCATATATTAACCGGCCTGACAAAAGATGAAGCATCTGCAGCCTCTGACGGCCATAACGTTGACCATATACGGGTTCTCGGCATGAACGAGCAGGGAAGGTTCTATTTAAACGAGGCAAAAAAACATATATCCGTTCCTCTTTATACGAAAATGAGCAGTAAAAAAACGCCGCAGCTGGCCATCGGCGAACGGGCTGATAATGCCTATGCGCTTTTACTTCCGCCTACTGAAAGACAGAAAGAATGGCGGAAGGATTATGACCTTCCGCCCCTTCTGCTTTTTTAAGATTTGCTTTCAGCTACCTTCAGATCGTTTTTCAGGTAGTTTAAAGCTTCATCAAGTGATTCCACTGGTACGATTTCCATGTCAGTACCGATGTTTTCCGCCGTCTGTCTGGCGATTTCATAATTGGACGGCGAAGTCATGTCTGAAGCCGGCGCAAAAAAGACATCTATATCTTCATTATCCGCCGCAACAATTTTTTTATCTATTCCGCCAATCGGCCCGACTCCGCCCTGCTCATCAATGGTACCGGTACCGGCTATTTTCTCTCCGCCTGTAAGATCTTCTTCTGTGAGCTGATTGTATACTTCAAGCGCAAACATCAAACCTGCGGAGGGGCCTCCGATAGATCCTGAGTCGATTGTAACCTCAGGATCCAGAGAAACGGTTCTTTCCGTATAGGGATACAGTATTCCAAGGCCGGAGTTTTCCGACTCTCCGGTCGAAGCCGGAAAAGATTCCACTGCAACCTCCGCTTCCATCTGCTTCTTATTCCGCTGGAAGGTGATAGTTGCTTCTTCGCCGGTTTCGATATTTGCAATCTCACTGTTTAATTCTTCAAGCGTCTGGATATCTGTGCCGTTGACCGCCTGGATCAGATCGCCCTCCTCGAGCTTTTCTGCCGCATCCATCCCGTCAATAAAGTCCGCAGCTCTTACTCCGCGGTACTCCACATTGACAGTTTTCCCGGCCGCTTCATACGCTGCTATTTCTGCAGACTCCTGGGAGCTCTCCATCACCTGGCGCTGGCGTTCAAAAAATTCCTCTTCACTTTCCTCTTCCAACTGGTAGGAATTCTTTGGAGAAAGCTCGCGGTACGGAGAAAACACTGACCATAAAGCAAGTACCGGCGTAGCCCCCTGTTGAAAAACAGTCGTTAAATACATTTCGCCGGATTCCTCCGCCCCCTGCTCCACTTCCACCACCTTAGACAAACTGGCGGCCGACCCCGGCTGTATATAATAATACGGGAGAGGCACCTGGGTTAATATAAGCACCACAGCTGCTATGACAGCTGCAGTAATAATCCTCCGCATATTCCTGCTTCGGGTGCGATACATGATCTTCATCCTTTATAAACAATTATTATTCATCATACGAAGGATTGAAGGGGAATTGCAATGGATCGCACTTCTATCCCCGATTTTTCTTCTCAAACTGCTTTCTGAGCGCCTCTTCCACGTGCGCAGGCACCAGCCCGGATACATCCGCTCCGTATTCCGCTACTTCTTTTACAATACTCGAGCTCAGATAAGAGTACTGGTGATTTGTCATCATAAAAAACGTCTCCACGCCGGGTTCGAGTTTTCTGTTTATTGACGCTGCCTGCATTTCATATTCAAAATCAGACACTGCCCGCAGACCTCTTACGATCGTATCAGCCTTTATTTCTTTTACATAATCCACCAACAGCCCGTGAAAAGCATCCACTTCCACCCCGGGCATGTGCTTGACTGATTCTTCTATCAACTTCACCCGCTGGTCAATGGAAAAGAATGGTTCTTTTTTCCGGTTATGCAGTACTGCCACCACCACGTGGTCAAATACATTGTACGCCCGTTCGATGATATCCAGATGGCCGTTCGTAACCGGGTCAAAGCTTCCTGGATAAATTGCTTTATTCGCCATTTTTTGCGCCTCCTTTCAGCTGCAATATTGTAAGCGTGGTATCACCGTAATTTTTTTCCGCAAATATAGACAGACGTTCATCAAACGCTGCCGATTTTGCTGCGGCATGCTCCCATACCAGTATGCCCTCTTCTTTTAACATAGAGCAATCCAGTATTTTTCCCACTAGCTGCTCTGCTTTTTCTTCTGCGTAAGGAGGATCAAAAAAAATCAGATCAAACTGCCGCCCCCGGGCCGCAAGACGATCCAGGGCTTTAGACGCTTCCGAACGGTAAACTTCCGTTCGGGCGCCCAGCGCAAAAGCGTCTATATTGGTCCGGACGGTCTTGACCGCGTTCTGGGCTTTGTCGACAAAAACAGCTGAACTGCAGCCTCTGCTGAGCGCCTCAATTCCGAGGTTCCCGGTTCCAGCGAACAAATCGAGCACCGTTTCCTCCTCAGAAAAAAAAGGGCCCAGCTTATGAAACAATGCCTCTTTCACCTTATCAGACGTCGGCCGTGTGCCGTGCCCCGGCACAGCTTTCAGCCTCCGCCCTTTAAGCTCTCCTGCTATCACTCTCATACGTTTCGCCTCACTCTATGATTCCGTGCGCTGCGCCAGCTTCGGAATCACCTTTGTATACATGACAAATACGGCAGCCCCCAATATGGCGGCACTGATTAAAAACAAACCGCGCATACCAAGAGCAGCGCTGATCAGCCCTCCGGCGGCCGGTCCCAGCATATTCCCAAGAAACAAGAAGCTGTTGGAAAAGCCGTAGGCCCTGCTCTCCATTCCCTGCGGGGAGAGCTGGCGTATTAACGTGTTAGCCGCCGGCAGAAGGCCGCCGAGACACAAGCCCACAAAAAAACGTGCAGCAATCAGCTGCCAAAGATTTGTTACGAAGGCCTGCGGTATGGAAAGGAGCACTGCGCCGATTAAAGAACCGAACAGCACATATTGCGCCCCTTTCGTATCACTGAGTTTACCAAGCTTTGGCGAAGCAAGCATATTCGCCACTCCCAGGGAGGCCACAGCCAGGCCAGCGTAAAAAGCATTTTCCTCTCTGCCGCTCAGCTCACCAACAAACACGGAAATGAGCGGATTAACTCCGATCAGCGCGAACTGCACAAGAAAAATAACGGTATACAGAGGGATCATAGGCTGCACGCCTGCAATTCTTTTGAAATCATCACTCGTTTTCGTTTTCTCCGCCTGCTCCGGCTTCTCGAAATCTTCCTTTACTAAAAACAAAACGGCAACCGCTGCCACGGCGATGCCGAGTCCGGTAATATTAAATATAGCCCGGAAGCCAAACGCGTCTGCTAAAAGGCCGCCAATCAGCGGCCCACAGATCGTTCCTGCCACCGTTCCCGACTGCAGCATGCCAAGCGCACGCCCCGCATACTCCTTCGGTGTGTTTGTCGACACGAGCGCAATCGAAGCAGGAATAAAGCCGCTGATGGTCCCGTTCAGCATTCTCAGGAAAAACAAACTCCACGGACCGGTGGCAAACCCCATCAGTACCATTACTATCGCCATTCCGAACCCGGACCGGAGTACCATCAGCTTGCGACCCTGTCTGTCTGCAATTTTACCCCAGAGCGGGGCAAATAAAAATGCCGTTAAAAAATTGACGCCAAAAATAACACCTGACCAGATACTTATCTGCCCAGGATCTGTCACTCCAAGCTCCTGCAGATACAGCGGCAGGAATGGAACAATCATCGTCATGGCTGCCATTACAAAAAACTGGGCTGCCATTAATATATATAAGTTTTTTCTCCATCTTACCATAAGAGAGGTCCCTTCTTTCTGCCTCCCTTATTATAAAACAGCGTTTCCCCTTGAACAATAAAAGGAGTTTTATTTATATTCCAATGCTGTCATCCTGCGGTTGGCTTTCTTTTTCGACCTTGTGGTATTCTAGCGGAATAAATGGCTTTTCCGAACGCTCCACCCTTTCCACAAAACCGAGATTCCCGATTTGGCTCATAGCCGTATCCACATTTTCCTGGTCCACATATATTACCGCGTATTTCATTTGTTTTGAAACGTAGTGCACTAATCCGTACTTTCTCAGCTGTCTCGCCTGTTTGACAGATTTAATCCAAACGGCTACGCCAATTCTCGGCTGATGCATGAAAGCACATCCTTTCGCGTGATTTTCGTTAAGTCTAGCATGTCAGGAGAAAAAAGGGCAATGCTGTCTAGGAGGAGTAACATGAATCAACAATCTGTAATTGTTATCGGCGGAGGCTTCGGCGGGCTTACAACAGCCGCCCTGCTCGCCCGCCACCACTATGATGTCACTTTATTTGAAGCTTCCAATGAATGGGGCGGATGCGCCGGCAAGTTCACACACAAGCCGTACCTGTTTCCTGTCGGCGCCACTCTCGGCCTCGGCCTGCAGAAGCCGGACGGGCTTCATCACCGGGTTTTCAGCCACCTCGGGGAACCGGTCCCAAAACACGAAGGCCTTGAGACCATTATGCAGGTGCACGCTCCTTCTTTTACTCTGCCTCTATACTCTTCGCGGGAAAAGCATATCGATACTCTCTGCCGGTTGTTCCCCTCCTCAGCAGCTGGTATTCGCTCATTATACCGCTATATTTTCCGGGTCGGGGAGGAGCTGCGGAAGCTGATCCACCATCTTCCGGTCCTTCCAATGCAGAAGCCCGCAGATTTCATTCGTTCTGTGCGGGCACTTAGGCCCGGTATCCTTGGTGCTGTCCGCTGGCTTGCTGCCTCCACCGAGGATGTGCTGCGTCACTACCGTCTGCAGGATACCGAGGTGCATCAGTATATTGACGGGCAGCTCCTGGACAGCCTGCAGACAAGCAGCCGCCAGGCTCCTGCCCTGCTTGGACTGTACGCCCTTGATTTATATCATCAGGGTGCTTCCTATGTATACGGCGGATTGTACCGCCTGGCCGAGCAGTTAAAAGAAGCGGGTGAGCGTCACGGGGCTTCTATGCAAAAACGCCGCCGCATTCAGGCTGTAGAAAGGAACGATGACGGCACATGGACGGTTATTGACCACCGGGAGCGAAAGACACGCGCCGATCACCTGGTGTTAAACATCCCTGTTCAGGCCGCTCTTCCGCTGTTTCAGCCTGAAGAGCGAAGACAGTTTACCCGGCGCTGGCAGACCAAATCCGAAACGCCGATCTGGAGTACTTTTTCCATGTACGGCGTCTGTAAGCCGTCAGAACCGCCCGCAGCATTGTTTCACCAGCTGCTCTGGGACCAAAAACTTCCCGGCATTTCGAGCCATTTGTTTTATTCATTATCAGCCCCGGACGACCGCACCCGGGCCCCCGAAGGTGAACGTACGTTTACCGTTTCCACGCACACGCCGCCCGACTACTGGGAGGATTTGTCGTTATATGAAGAAAAAAAGGCAGCAGCCACCAGAGCGCTTACAGAAAAAATCCAGGAAGCCGGCCTGCCTATCCAGCCGGACCGGGTTCTTCCCGGCGCTCCACACGCCTGGGAGCGCTATATCAAACGTCCCCGTGGCATGGTCGGCGGATTCCCGCAAACGAGAAAAAACACGTTTTTTCATCCATTGTCCCACCGGGCCCCGCTTGAAAACGTATGGTTCTGCGGAGATTCCGTTTTTCCGGGCGCCAGCACAATGGCCGTTACCATGAGCGGTATTCATGTATTTGAATCGATCAGCGGCCAGTCGTTTGCCGTTCTTGAACGACAGCCCTAATCATTTGCGGTGAAACTGCCTGCGGCCGATTTTTTCCAACACTGAAGGCCAAAGCTGGTACAGCGTACTTAGGACTTTCATCCACCAGGGCATAAAAACCGTACGCTTCGGCTTCTCCAGCAGCTTCACCAGCTGCGCGGCTACTTTTTCGGGGGACAGGGCTATCTGCTCGACCTTACGCTTGTACCTCCCGCTCGGATCAGCGCGGTCATGAAACTCAGTTTTTACCGGCCCGGTATTTAATACCGACACCCGCACCCCGGTTCCAGCCGTTTCCAGGCGCAGCGCTTCGGCGAATCCAAGCACAGCACGCTTACTCGCGGCGTAAACAGTCGCTTTGGGCGTGCCGATAATGCCTGCAGTTGATCCTGTAAAAACGATATGTCCTCCCGTCTGTTTTAATTCAGGAAGCAGCGCCTGCGTAATGGCGATGCTTCCTTTTACATTTATATCTATCATCTGCTCCCAGTCCTCTATGCTCAGCTGCTCCAGCTCCCCAAACTTTCCTGTACCGGCGTTATTGATAAGTACGTCCGGGCTGCCATGAATGCGGGTGATTTTTTTCATTTCTTCCCCTGCATTTCTTACCTCTCCCACGTCCATCGTCCAGGCTGCAAATTCTCCGGGCTGATCCCTCCACTCCGCTGCAGCTGCCTCCAGCTTCTCCGTGTTTCTTCCTATGCCTATTACCTTCTCTCCGTTTTGCACGAGCTTTTCCGCTGTTTTTCTGCCGATACCACTGCTTGCTCCTGTTAATATAATTGTTTTCAACTAATCTTCCTCCCAGACGTATTAAAACTTGACAAACTACCCGGCACTTCACATAATAGTAATCACAAATAAGCTGAATAGTGCAAAAGCTGTGAAACGGAAATAGTAGGACAAAGCACCGACAGAGAGCATAGCCATGAGCTGAAAGCTATGCCGGAATTTGTTTTGCCTGAACCTGTCCGTGAGCTTCCTTTAGGACGCAGTCCTGCGTTAATGGGCATGAGCGGAAAAGACGCTAGTCTTTTCAACTAAAGGTGGTACCGCGGATAACTCTTTCGTCCTTTTACAGGCGAAGGAGTTTTTTATATGCAATCAGAACGAATAAGACAGGTGGTTCCAATGAAAAAAGAACGGGTCGTTGTTAAAATCGGGAGCAGCTCTTTAACGAACCAGCAGGGAAGCTTAAGCAGGGAAAAGCTGAAGCAGTACGCAGATGAAATCATCCGGCTGCGCCAGGCAGGAAATGAAGTTATTTTGATCAGCTCCGGGGCCGTAGCTGCCGGCTTTTATGACCTTGGCTATCCGTCCCGGCCGGTTACGACTGCCGGCAAACAGGCAGCCGCCGCTGTCGGACAGAGCCAGCTGATGCAGGCGTATAACGAAGAATTCAGCAGAGTGAATATCGCTTGCGGCCAGCTGCTTTTAACCCGGGAAAATTTCGCCAATCACAGCCAGTACCAGAACGCCCATTCCACTATTACCGAGCTCCTTCACCGCCAGGTGCTTCCCATTATTAACGAAAATGACTCCATCGCTGTTGATGAACTTACGTTCGGGGATAATGACATGCTGTCGGCACTTGTAGCGGGACTTGTGCATGCAGATACACTGCTGATATTAACAGATATCAACGGCATTTACGATAAGAACCCATACGAAGATCCGGAAGCCAAAAAATATCATTTCATCCCCTCCATCACAAACGATTTAATGGAGCAGGCCGGAGAATCCAGCTCCTCTGTCGGCACCGGCGGCATGCGCTCCAAACTAAAAGCGGCCGGCACAGCTATCCGTCTCGGCACCCGGGTATTTGTCGGCAGGCTCGGCAGCGGTCACCGTCTCGAAGACGTCCTCAGCGGCAAAGGAGACGGCACCTATATAGGTGTGCCCGGCGGCGATGTCGTCAACAATAAAAAACAATGGATTGGCCTCCACTCCGTTATTGCCGGCGCCGTAGTGGTTGATGAAGGAGCAGCAAAAGCGCTTCTTCGCTCAGGGAAAAGCCTGCTCCCTGCCGGTATCGTCGAGGTCCAGGGCCATTTTTCCGCTGGAAATGTTGTCGATGTGTATGATCAGAAAGACCAGCTGCTCGGACGCGGACAGGTGAACATGAGTGCCAAGGAGCTGCAGGCTGTTAAAGGGAAATCCTCGGCTGAAGCTGCCTCGTTTACATTAACGTCAAAATCAGAAGTCATCCACCGGGATAACTGGATTACTACTGTAAGGGAGAGATAAACATGGAACAAACACAAATCAGCACCCAGATGCGGATGCAGGGAGAAGCAGCTAAAAAAGCGTCTAAGCGTGTCGCTGCTGCTTCTACCGAAGAAAAAAACAAGGCGCTTTTACTTATCGCTGACGAACTCGAAACGCGGGAAGCTTTTATTCTTGAAGCAAACGCCAAAGACCTTGAGGCAGGTAGGAAAAACGGCTTATCCTCTGCCCTCCTTGACCGCCTTACGCTTGATTCCGGACGTATCGCCGGCATGGCTGACGGCTGCCGTCAGATCGCGTCTCTTGAAGATCCTATCGGTGAAACCATTGAGTCCTGGACCCGGCCGAACGGCCTGAAAATGGAAAGCGTCCGGGTGCCGCTCGGCGTGATCGGCATGATTTACGAAGCCCGCCCGAATGTGACAGCTGACGCAGCTGCTCTTGCTTTAAAAACCGGCAACGGCGTTCTTTTACGCGGCAGCTCTTCCGCTTTCCAGTCAAACCAGGCGGTCATGGACGCTATATGGGAGGCTTTAGCAAAAACCTCCCTTCCGAAAGAAGCGGTGCAGCTTGCCTCCGACACTTCGAGAGAAGCAGCCACCACAATGTTTCAGATGAATGATTATCTGGATGTGCTGATTCCTCGCGGGGGTGCCAATTTAATAAAAACCGTAGTCAATCAGTCCACCGTGCCGGTGCTTGAAACCGGCGTCGGCAACTGCCACATTTTCATTGATAAAACCGCCGAAGCCGACAAAGCGGTTCAGATTGCCGTTAACGCTAAAACGCAGCGCCCTTCTGTCTGCAATGCAGCTGAAACCATTCTTGTGCATCAGTCCTGGCTTGAGGCCCACGGAGAATCATTGGTGCATGCACTGCTTGCCCACGGAGTTGCTATCCGCGGGGACACCGAGGTGCAAAAGCTGCACGGCGATGTGGAGCCCGCAGCCGACGAGGATTGGAACACCGAATATCTGGATATGATTGTTTCGGTGAAAGCCGTGCAGGATACGGAAGAAGCCATCGAGCATATCAATACATTCACGACGTATCACTCTGAGGCCATTGTTACAGAATCCGCGGAAAATAAACGGAAGTTTTTCCAGCAGATCGATGCAGCAGCTCTTTATCATAATGCGTCCACCCGCTTCACCGACGGATTCGAATTCGGCTTTGGGGCAGAAATTGGAGTGAGCACCCAGAAGCTGCATGCACGCGGGCCAATGGGGCTGAAGGCGATCACTTCCTACAAATATTTAATTCACGGAGATGGGCAGATCAAATGATGACAAAAACAAACCTACAGCAGAAAACCATTGCATTTATCGGCTCCGGCTCCATGGCAGAAGCTATATTTTCAGGACTTCTGCGCCATGAGCTGGTCAAACCGGCAAACGTACTCGGAACGGTGAAATCGTCTGCGGATAAGCAGGCACGGCTGAAGGAGCAGTACGGCATCGAGGTGAAAACCAATAATCAGGAAGCCGTGAAAGCGGCGGACATCGTCGTTCTCGCCGTCAAACCAAAAGACGCTGAAGCGGTCGTCCAGTCATTCGCCGGAGAACTGACAAAAGATAAGCTCTTGATCAGCGTCCTGGCCGGTATTTCTTTAAGTGACCTTGAATCCTTTGTCGAACAGGATGTGCCGGTAGTGCGTTCGATGCCAAACACCTCTGCCCACGTCGGGGCCTCGACAACGGCTATATGCGCAGGAACTTATGCCAATGACGAGGATCTTGATCTTGCGGAATCGCTGTTTCAGGTAGTCGGGAGCGTCCACACAATTTCCGAGCAGGACATCGACGGCTTCACCGCGATTGCCGGAAGCGGCCCGGCCTATTTTTATTATTTTTTGGAAGCGATGGAGCAAATGGCGGCCGAATCCGGCTTTGACCCGGAGGAAGCAAAAAATATTATCGCTCACACGATTGAAGGAGCAGCTTTTCGCTACCTTGATTCTGACAAAAAACCGCATGAACTGTATCAGGAAGTACTGAGTCCAAATGGAGTGACTGAAGCGGCTTTCACCCACCTTGAAAAACACAGAGTGCAGAAGCATTTTTTAGAAGCCATGAAAGAGGCTTCGAAGCGATCCGGCTCCATTGGTGATTAATGACAGAAAAGCAGGAACCGGGTCCCGGCTCCTGCTTTTTATTGAAGCAGGGAAATAATTTTACCTGCCGCATCCTTTCCGCTTAAAACGGCTCCTTCTACTTTTCCTTCCCCAAACGCGTCTCCGGCGAATGCAAGAGGATACGGCGAATCATAGCTCCTTGAACGGTCCGGATACATATGCACCGCCTTCGCATACCGCCAGCGCTTCGGGTGAAGCTCCGTTATTTTTTTGCGGTCAAGGAGCGGCCCGGCAATTCGGCACAGTTCTTCGGCAAAAGCTTCGTCGCTGTCATCCCAGTGCTCCCTCGACCATTCGCCTTCTGCGTGTATGGTAATAACGCAGGAAGCAGAAATGCCTTTCTGATGATTACAGCCGATAAACTGAATTCTCGAATCCCTGGTCTGGATGCCTCCTGGCGCCTCAAGAGGACTCTCTCCGTCATATTCGACCATTACGGATAAGCACGGGTCATAGCGGACAGAAGAAAGATCTTTTTCCCACCTCCGCTCTCCGGGAACGTTTTGCAGCATATCGAGGGACTGCGGCACCGGGGAAGTTAAAAGTACAGCCAGCGCTTCCATTTGTTTAGTATCTGTACGAAGCAGCCAGCCTTCTTCCCCGGGCACGATCGACGTAATTTTCGTTTCTTTTTCTATCGTTTTCCCCTTCCATAAATTTTTCATCAGTGGGGCCATCCCGGCCCGCCCGACATATCTCGGATGGCCGTCTCCCTGAAAATGCTGCTTTTGCTCAAGGTTTTCGAGCTGGATAAACCCATTGCTCCAATTGCGTATGTATCCCGCCGCTTCCCATTCTTTTACTGTCTCTTTCATCGATTGACTTCTGGCAGTGAAGAACTGAGCCCCGTGATCCGCACGGCCGTCGTTCAATCTTCGTGTAGCCATTCTGCCGCCGAGTCCTCTGCTTTTTTCTACAACCTCAGTGCGCAGCCCGTGCTTTTCAAGCTCCCGGTTCGCGCTCCATCCGGCGAGGCCGGCACCGATAATAATGACATCCGGATTCATATATTTCCTCCTCACACAGCTATTTCTTTTCTTCGTTTGTTTTTTTCTGTACAATCAAAACGGTTCACATCTTTTTAAAGGAGTCCACCAATGAGCGAGATATCTACCTTTACCCGTTTTAGGCAGCGTTTAGCTGTCATTTTGGATCAGCCGTTTTTTACCGCTGTTGTAACGACACTTATTTTATTTAACGCACTGCTCGTAGGGCTTGAAACTTCCGAAACCTTGTACAGCCGCTATGAAAATACGTTTTCTGTGCTGAATTACATACTTCTCTGGCTGTTTACCATCGAAGTTATCATCCGGTTTTTAGGGATTTTTCCCTCCCATCGTTTTTTCCGGTCTCCCTGGAACTGGTTTGATTTCTTCATTGTAGCAGCCGGGCACATTTTTGCCGGTTCGGCCTTTATCACCGTCCTCCGGGTGCTCCGGGTCCTCCGGGTGCTTCGGGCTATCACAGTTGTCCCTTCTCTGCGACGGCTCGTGGATGCTCTGCTCCGCACCATCCCTTCGCTGGGAAACATCATGATTCTGATGAGCATCATTTTTTACGTGTATGCAGTAATTGGCACAATGCTTTACCGCGACACGGCTCCTGAATATTTCGGGGACATTTTCCAGTCTTTGCTGACGCTTTTTCAGGTCGTCACCCTCGAGTCATGGGCAAGTGCAGTCATGCGGCCAATCGCTGAAACCAATCCATTAAGCTGGATTTATTTTGTCTCCTTTGTGCTCGTCGGAACATTTGTTGTGTTTAACCTGTTTGTCGGTGTCATTGTAAGTAACGTTGAAAAGGCAGAAGCCGAAGAAAGTGAAGACAAGCTGCAGAAGCAGCTCGATCACATGGAGAGCGAGCTGAGCGATATTAAACAGCTTCTAAAAGAAAAACAGAAGGATTAGCTTTTTATGCACAAAAGAGGGCAGCCCGTGGCCGCCCTCTTTATTTTTACTGCAGTACTTCTTTCGTGCTGAAAAATTCTTCATATAAACCGCGGATGGCCTCATCAACGTGCTCTTCAGCAATACCGAAACTGAGTGACACTTCAGATGAGCCCTGGTTGATCATTTCAATGTTAATGCCTTTTTCAGAGAATGCACGGGTCGCGCGGGCAGCTACACCGACTGTTTCATGCATGCCTTCGCCTACGAGCATAATCATCGCGTAGCCTTTTTCAATATAGGCGTCGTCTGCATCGAGTTCATTCATGATCCGCTCAATGATACGCTGTTCTTTTTCTTTGGACATCTGGCCTTCTTCGATAATGATGGACGTGTCATCGATCCCTGATGGCATGTGCTCATACGAAACTCCTTCGTCTTCAATAATCGCAAGCAGCCGGCGGCCGAAACCTACTTCTCTGTTCATTAAGTATTTGCGCACGTAGATAGTTTCAAATCCTTTATCTGCCGCAATACCGATAATTGGGTTCAATGAATATTCCCGTTCAGAAATGATCATCGTGCCGCTTCCCTGCGGATTATTTGTGTTTTTCACGCAGACCGGAATCTTTTTGCGAAAAGCCGGAATGAGTGCTTCATCATGAAAAACAGCGAATCCTGCATAGGAAAGCTCCCGCATTTCACGATAAGTCATCCGCTTAATCGCACACGGACTGTCCACCACCGTCGGGTTGGCTGCAAATACCGAGTCCACATCTGTGAAGTTTTCGTAAAGGTCAGCCTGTACTCCTGCAGCCAGAATAGAGCCGGTAATATCTGAACCTCCCCGGGAGAAGGTCACGAGATCCCCTTCTTTCGAATAGCCGAAAAAGCCTGGGAAGACTACTACTCCGTCACGCTCGCGCAGCTTATAAATGTGGTCGTAGGACTCGTTGAGCACCTGGGCATTACCGGGAGTGTCGCTTACAAACAAGCCGGCATCATTTGGGTTAACATACTCGGCGACGGTTCCGATACTCTGCAGATACCTTGCCACTACCTTAGCGCTATTATCTTCGCCGCCGGCTTTCATTTGATCAACAAAACGTCCTTCGTTACTTTTGGTGAACTGAATCCGGGCTTCAATATCACTTTCAATAGTTGCAATAATGTCGTCTGATAAATTCAGTTCGGCTGTAATACTCCGGAAGCGTTCCAGTACTCTGTTTTTGGCCTCTTCCACCCCGGAATTCTCCAGGCAGGCTTCCGCAAGGGCAATTAATAAATCTGTCACTTTCGTATCTTCACTGTTTCGTTTACCTGGGGCAGAGACTACCACCACCCTGCGGTCTTCATCGGTCGCTACGATGTCTGCCACCTTTTTAATCTGCTCTGCACTTGCCAAAGAGCTTCCGCCAAATTTAGCTACTTTCATTTTTCTGTCACTCCTGTCATTATTTCCAGTCTTTGTATAAATATCATTCGTGTATATTGCCTGCTTTGTTATTATGATGTGAATTGTTCAAAAATTTCACAATTAATAGATTATCACATGTTCTATTCGTCAACAATCAGTAATATAAATGGTTAAAGCCTATTTGGCCCGATTCTTATGTAAAAGAACCCGTGGCCCTTTCTATACTCGTAATCCATAGCAATTACTTACAATTGATAAGCCGCAGTCGTTTATTTATTAATTCCCTCCTTTTCATGGGTTCAAGCATTAATTTTACAATTTCAACCCTCTGATATGTAAGGTAATCTAACAAAAGGCCATACATGAAAAAGTAATTATGGTATATTAGCTTACAAAAGAGATGAAAAGGGGAGCAAACTATGTCGTCATACAAAGATAAAAAAGTAATTACGATTGGAGTTATGAGCGAATTAACTGGACTTTCTGAAAGAAAAATTCGTTATTATGAAGAGCGTAAACTGATTTACCCTGACCGCACCTCCGGCGGAACCAGGAAATATTCTTTTTTGGATGTAGAGCGGCTCCTCGATATTGCAGAAAAAATGGAAGACGGTATGCAGACATTTGAAATCCGCCGCATGGAGCAAAAGAAAATGAAAAACAAAGAATTGCGGGAGAGAATGCTGCGCGGCCAGCTGAACGCAGCCTTCAATATGCGTAAAGGCTGACCCCATTTTCTTCCAAAAAGACAGCTGTTGAGTCGATTTGAATCAACAGCTGTCTTTGGTCTGTCTAAAAGCGCCCAGATCACCGTTAATTACGTTTTTTGGAACTTGACGAAACCTTGAAATCCTTTTATTATTCAACTTGTCTTTATATCTCTGCGTTGTAGTTATCGTTCTTTTACTCTATGAGAAATCAATGAAAGTATGTGATGACAGTGCTTCATGAGTTAAAAAACACAAATATTATGGATCAGGAAATAGCTGAACTGATCATCGGCCACGAAAAAGTAGCCCATGTACAGGCAGCCAATCCCCTTGACCATGCGCTTTTGATACTAATTAAATCCGGTTACACTGCGGTCCCGGTGTTAGATATGCATTACCGTGTACAGGGCCAGATCAGCAAAGCCCAGGTACTTGATACGATCCTCGGCACAGAACGGATCGAAATGGATAAGCTCCATGAGCATACCGTAGAATCGGTCATGTCGGAAAAAGTTCCGAAAATGAACGTGGATGATAACTTCGGGAAGGCGTTGACGCTTTCTATTAACCATCCATTTGTATGTATTGAAGATGATGAAGGTGCTTTTGTCGGCCTCATTACACGGCGGGCTATTCTGGTTATGGTCCACCGCGAATTTCAATCTGATTAAAGGAAGCTCCGCTTTTCAATTAAAAAGCGGAGCTTCCTTTATTTTCTGGGCTGAACTGTTTTACCACAAAGGCTTTGCGGCTTTTAAACATTCCGCCTAAAAAGCACTTCACCATCCAGGCCGGCACCACTGACTCAAATTCGATGTAATCATGAACTCCCGTGAGCGGTCCGAGTTCCTGGAAAGTATGAGTATGCTTCCACACTGTAAACGGGAAAGGCAGTTTTTTTCCTTCATCCTGAAACACGTTCGGCTCATCCACGTAAGTAATAACCGAATCCCATACAGTTTTCCATAGACCAAAATAAAGATACAGACGGATCTCCGCCCCTGCTTCTGTTTTTCCGGAAGATTCTACTTCGACTTCGGGAAACTGCGTCATTTCTTCAAGCTGTACCGGGTCCTGAAAGTAATTCCAGACTTCTTTTCTGGACGCAGGTACTACGGTCTGGGCTTCAAACACACCTTTAAACATAACAAAACCTCCTCTTTAAAGGAGGTATACCCTAAAAGAGGAGGTTTTATGTTTATCAGGAGCAGCCGCAGCTTCCCCCGGTCGAACAGCCGCACGACTGGTTATCATAAAACGGATTGCCTGTAGGCACTTTGATTGAAGATGATACGGATTCTGCTACGAGAGTGGATATTTCTGTCAGTAAATTATCAAGCGCTTTTTCTGCCTGACGGTACCGGATGACTGTCTCATGCATATCCATTTCCCGCTTTACGACTCTCACCTGCTTAGCAGTTGTTTTATAGTCCGGGTGATATGCTCCGAAGCGCTGTACTTCTTCGTACTGATCCTTCCAGCTTAAAAAATTATTAATTTTTTCCTGGGCTTCCGGATCTTCCTTCATTGCTTTTTTGGCTTCCTTATATTCGATATATATATCAGACTCCACAACCATGTGTCCTAACTGTTCCGATTGCTCGAGTATATCTACAGACGTCGATGCTTCTATTACAGACATACATTCACCTCCGCTTTTATTTTATCATGGATCCCCTCATTCTATGAAGAAAGAATCATCATATTTGTTCGCTTTTTATCTTATTGCTACAATATAAAAAGAAGTGCACTACGGAGAGGATGACAAACATGACAGAAAAACATTCACCCCAGCTGACAGAACAGGAGATGCTTGAAAACATTCTGGAAGATGGATCCCCGGAAGCCAAAGAGCTGACTAAGCATTACCTTAAACTGCTGCACGACTGGGACTCTTCAGACGCCAGAAGCGGCGTGGAGCATTTAATGAACACTTCCACCTACTGGCAGGACGAAGAAACGCTCTGCGCATCAATTCCCGTTCATTCCGGCCTGCATAACACTCACGGCATCGTTCACGGCGGCGTACTGACAACGATAATGGACAATTCCATGGGGGTGCTCCTTTCGGAGCTGTCTCCTGTTCCCGGCGATATTTTAACGATCGATATTCACGTGCAATTTATCTCTGCCGGCACCGGCAGCGAGCTCACCTGCAAAGCGTCCCCGATCACTGTCGGCCGCCGGATCTCCTATGCCGAAGCCGCAGTTTATGATGAAGAAAGCCGGCTCATCGCAAAAGCAGACGGCACCTTTTATTTAAAACAGGCTTCCCGCTCCTGACTCAACTTCCATTAATTTAGTACTACTATCCGTTTAAATACATTATAATGAATAAAGTACGTACATACTGCTTCATTTTGATGAAAGGAGTTTCCCTGTGACCGCCCTGCTGACAAAAAAAAATATCTTCCGATTTATCGGCATCGTTCTTGCCCTTGTCGCTCTTTACTTTATTCTGCCTGTCTCGGGTCCTATTATTCTTGCTTGGCTGACAGCCCTGGCCCTTTCTCCGGCTGTGCGCCTCGCTATGCGTTCTCTTAAGATCAAACGGCCGTTTTCAGTCATGATCGTTTTCTCGGCTTTTCTGTTACTATTAATTCTACTCGGCTATTTGTTGATTACGCAGGTGATTACCCAGGTGGTGGCTTTCTCCAAAAACCTCCCTACATATATCAGCAATCTTGTGGAAACCGTAGAAAACATTCAAACCGGGCTGAACAACCGCTACGAGCAGTGGAATCTGCCGCAGGACACCATTGATCAGATCAACGACCGGATTGCCGAGATGCTCACAGGCCTTCAGGAAAATATCGCAAGCGACGACCTGCTGAATCAGGCGACAGCGATTATCGCTTCCATTCCCGGCTATTTAATCATGTTTTTAGTGTACTTGATCGCTCTTTATTTGTTCATGATCGATCTCCCAAGACTGACGGACAAATTCTATTCCTTTTTAAAGCCTGAAACCACTGAGAAATTTCAATTCATGACCAGTCGGCTCGCTGAAGTAATTCTTGGCTTCTTCAAAGCTCAATTTTTAGTCAGCTTAATTATACTCGCGGTTACGTTTATCGGATTAATGATTTTCACCCCGGAAGTCGCGATTGTGATGAGTCTGATCATATGGGCCGTTGATTTCATTCCAATTATCGGCTCGATCGCCATCCTCGCCCCGTGGTCTATCTATATGTATATCAGCGGCGATCTTGTCCTTGGAACACAGCTGCTGGCGCTTGGTATTGTTCTGCTCATTATTCGCCGCACGGTCGAACCAAAGGTAATGGGACACCATATCGGACTTTCCCCGCTGGCCACACTAATCAGCCTGTATCTCGGACTTACCCTTCTCGGCGTAGTAGGCTTTATCGTCGGTCCACTCGCAGTTATTGCTTTTACGTCTGCTCGGGAAGCAGGGCTTATCAAATTAAATTTCAGATTATAAAAAAGGAAAGCCCGCCGGCTTTCCTTTTTTTCTCAATAATAAGGGGCGATCATGAAATAAACCACTACGCCGGTAATGCTTACATAGAGCCACAGCGGCATCGTCCACCGTGCAATTTTGCGGTGCTTCTGTACCTGATACGTAAATCCTTTTAAGAAAGTATAGATTGAAAGCGGCACGATCAATGCTGCCAAAATAATGTGAGAGATCAAAATAAAATAATACACATACTGAATGATCCCTTCCCCGCCGTAGGACGTGCTCGAAGCAAGGCTGTGATACGCCAGATACGTGACGAGAAAAAGAGCAGTGGTCGAGAATGCTCCGTATATAAACCGGCGGTGCATCTTAATATTTTTTCTTAAAATAAAGTATAAAGCCCCGAGTAAAAACACAGTCGTAAAGCTGTTAAAAATTGCATTCATCATCGGCAGAATGGTCAGATCGAAGCCATTAAATGTCTGTCCGCCGCCTTCTACAAAAATCAAAATCGTTACAAGCCCATTAATAATCACACTGAGCAGAATCACGATCCATGTATGCATGCGATTAGTGCGCTTCTGTTCTTCGGCCTTTAATTGCGACACGTATATTCCCCCTCTTATCTGGTAGCGGTTATATTATACTAAATCATGCAGCTTTTTGCAGAACCCTGAATTAACAATCCGGTGAACGTTTTTTCTTTGGCCCTCCTGCTTTCACATATTTTTCACATTTCAATATTTGTTCATGCAAGTCTCAGGATTAAAAATTGACTTTTTCAGGCTGGAAATCTACGATTAATTATGTAAGAAAAACGCGAAATTTTTAACTGCATTTATTTAATTGCATTTATATTGAAGGAGTGACTTATTTTGCACTGGGGACTACGCACATTCGGCGTCATTACTTCCATCGGCATGCTCATTGTACTGCTTCAGGGAGCTCTGGTGACTAACACAGGATCCGGCGAAGGCTGTGGTGCCACCTGGCCGCTTTGTTTCGGGGAAGTAGTACCTTCCAACCCTGCCGTCGCCACTATTATTGAATACAGCCACCGGCTCTGGTCGGGACTGATGGGGCTTTTTGTTATCATTCTTGCTATCTGGTCGTCCGTGAAGCTTTCCCACTTACGGGAGACAAAATTCATGGCGCTGATGGCTGTATTGTTTATTATCTTTCAGGGATTAATGGGAGCCGGCGCTGTCATCTGGGGAAACTCGAGTCTCGTGCTCGCGCTTCATTTCGGCATCAGTGCCATCTCGCTTGCCACAGTTATCATGCTCACAATACTCGCATTTGAGGATAACGAGAAGCCGTCGCTGCAGCCAAAAGTAACGAAAGGCTACCGCAGTTACCTGATCGCTACTATCGTCTATTCCTATGCCGTCATCTATACCGGAGCCTACGTGAAGCATTCCGGCGGATCGGAGATGGCCGGGTGGATCCACCGCGGCGCTGCTGTCGCCCTCATGATTGTCGTTGCAGTTCTGATGATCTGGACGCTAAAACGATTCAGGGCCTATACGTCCCTCACAGCTATGAGTGTGATGACATTCGTTTTAATACTCGTTCAGGCAGGCGCAGGTATCGCGCTCCTTTTCGGGGCGCCTCACTTAACATCGGTGCTTATTCATGCGCTGACGATCAGCATCATTTTCTCTATCATGACCTATATGCTCGTGATCATTACGAGACGGCCGGCCGTTTCATCAGCAGAGCTTACCAGCACCTCCAACAGCATTCAGCAAAAAGAAGCAGGCCTTCATCATTAAAAGGCCTGCTTCTTTGCATTAGAAAAAGTCGTACATAAATGGAGTGAATCCCGGCAGAACATGGTCAAGCAGCTCCAGCTGCTGTTTACTTCCTTTCACGAGCGACGTTCGCTCGGCCTCCCGAACGGTAATATACCCCATAACAAGGGCGGTCAATGTGTTAATGGAAAGTTCAATACCGGTACGGTTTGAGAGAACTTCTTTAATTTCTGTACGGCCCTCTTTCGATTTATACAGCTGCCAGCTCGTATTGTTCCAATCACAGAAGTCATCCTCCACATGCAGCACCAAGGACTCCTCAACCGGCAGATTCAACGGATACTGATGCAAAAATGGATATACATCGACAATCCGGGCCATAAAGTAGCTTTTTCTCGTTTCTTCAATTTTCGGCTCCGGAAGTAAATAACGGCTGGGATCATCAATAACTGGAGAAATTTTGGCCGTTTCAATCATGGAATCATGATTCGCCAGAAACCGCCACAATTCTCTGCGTGCATCTTCATGCCAGGCCACAAATTCATGCACGGTCAGCTGCTGCTCTTTCACCTCATACAACACATATCCGCTGTCAAAACCATTCGCATCAGTGTATACAGCAGCATTACCTTTTTTACGCTGGAGCGTCCGGTTTTTCCACCACTGTTCAGACCGCGCAATCATGCCGGCATACTGTTTCGCCCACTTCTGATAGATATAGTCGAGAATCTGCCAGTCCTGCTGATAAATTCGGCGGATGCTGCCCTTTTCAGGCTCTCCAGTGTCCGGAAGCTCGTTTTTCGTCACCTTCCAGTGCTTTGTATCACAAAACACTTCCCAGCCGAATTTTCGGTAAAAGGAAGTCGAAAACGGATAAAGCATCGAGATGGGAACCCCCCTCTCCCTCAAATCCACCAGCGCTTCTTTCAGCAGTGAACGCACCAGGCTCCCACGGCGTTTTTCCGGCCATGTTGCCACACCGGAGATTCCTCCCATCGGCATCTTTACTTCCCCGAGATAAATTACCGTAGGGAAAATAGCTACCTTAGAGAGTACCTTTCCCCGCTCGACCGCGACCCAGTTATCCTGGGGAACGATAGTCCGCCGCCTTTCCCGGCGCTGTTCTTCTGTTAAATGAATTTGAAAAGCATATTGGGCCAGATCCAGACTCTGATCGATTTCTGATTTTTTCATACGGCGAATGTCCATGGCTTACTCTCCTTTAAACATCTCAATTGCTTTCTTTCGCTGTACCGCGTGGTCTACATCGGGCTTCGGGTAGTCCTGCCCGAGGATGCAGCCATACTCCTTTTGCTGCTGTTCATTCATTTTCCACGGAGTATGAATATATTTTTTCGGCACTCTATGCAGCTCCGGCACATATTCACGAATATAGTCGCCCTGCGGATCAAAACGTTCACTCTGCCTTACTGGAGAAAAGACACGGAAGTACGGCACCGCATCTGTACCAGTGGAAGCAGCCCACTGCCATCCGCCGGCATTGGAAGAAGGATCATAATCAATCAGCCTTTCAGCAAAATATCTCTCCCCTTCTCGCCAGTCGATCAAATAATCCTTAGTTAAAAAGGAAGCAGCGATCATTCTTCCACGGTTATGCATCCAGCCTATCTCATTTAACTGCCGCATACAGGCATCTACAATCGGATAGCCGGTACGGCCTTCCTTCCATCTCTCCAGTCTCTTTTCATCATACTCCCACGGCAGATACCGATACGCTTCTTTCAGCTCCGTATTTTTCAGCTCAGGGCGCGTGGCGTGAATCATATTATAATAATCTCTCCAGGCGAGTTCACTTACAAAAGCTTCAGCTCCCGGGTTCCCTTCTTCAAGCTGCTCTGAGAGGGCTTGATAGATCGTCCGCACTGACAGCCGGCCGGTTTTTAAGTAGGCAGACAGCCGGCTTGTGCCATCACTGGAAAGGGCATTGTTCGTTTCATGATACTCCGGGGCGATTTCCTCCACAAACGTTTCCAGCCGTTCCCGCCCATCTTTCTCCGCCGTGCGCTCCCACGTCTTTCCGTTATTGTTCAAATAAGAAGACAGTTTATTATAAGCAGCTTTTTGCGGCAGGTCCAAACGGGCCTGCTGGCTGATTATGCGACCTAGCCTGCATTCAAACGGCTGTTCCTTTTCAAGTTGGCGCCAGGCACGATAATAAGGAGTGTAGACAGAATAGAGCCCGCCGTCTTTTTTCTTCACTTCATCGGAGCGATGAAAATGAGCGTCTTTATAAGCATGTGTTTCTACACTTCGCTGCTGCATTTCTTTTAGTACCTGCTCGTCCCGGCGGGCGGCTTGCGGTGCCTCGTCTTCATTAAAAAATAGATGCGTAAGCGCCGGCACCTTCTCTTTTAAGTAAGTGAAAGCCTCATCCGCCGAACCGTGCAGAAAATATAATTGTATATGTTGATCATCGCATTCTTTGCGAAATTTTTCTAGATTTTGAAAAAAATAATCATGATGAGGGCACGAATACTCATAAAAGTGCGGATCAAGATGAAAAACCAGGAACCACTGCCTGTCTTCTTCTGCTTCCACCCATCGCTGCATTTCATGCATTGCCCGGTTATCTGTTAACCTTAAATCCCTTCGCATCCATAAAGCACTTACTTCCGTCATACACTCCGCTCCTTTTAAACCCTAATGCTTCCTCTTCAATTCTATACCTTTTTTCCGTTTATTTTACGCTTTTTCCTGAAGAAAACATCCCCCAAACAGATTTATCTTTCCAGAAATGTTTTTCTCGATGCTGGGAAAAATACCTCCTTTTTATATTCATCATAAAAAAAGACCGGCCCGCCGGCCGATCTTTTTTACCTGTTATTCAAATTCGAGAAGGAGATCTCCCGATTCGATCGGTTCATTATTTCCTACATACACGCCTTTGATTTTTCCATCAAATGGGGCCTGTACGGTCGTTTCCATCTTCATTGCTTCTGTAATCATAAGCTGGTCGCCTTTAGCCACTTCATCTCCCTCTTTTACAGAGGTTTTCAGCACGGTTCCAGGCATCGTTGCTCCGATTTGGTTAGGATTTGATTTGTCTACTTTCGGACGTACATTGGCATCCACCTTGGCGTTTTTATCCTTAATAACCACCTCACGGGACTGCCCGTTCAATTCAAAGTACACATTTCTATGACCGGTTTCATCCGGCTCTGATACAGAAATGAGCTTCACGATCAGCGTTTTTCCTTTTTCGATTTCCACTTCCACTGTCTCCCCGAGCTCGAGCCCGTAGAAAAATGTCGGTGTATCCAACATAGATACATCACTGAAGCTTTGCCGGAACTGTTCAAACTCCATGTATACTTTTGGATACATCGCGTAGGAAATCATATCATGGCTCGTCACTGGCCGGTCGAGTGTATTAAAGAGCTCTTCTTCAATAGCTTTGAAGTCGACCGGTTCGAGGTTTTCACCCGGACGGTTCGTAATCGGGGTACGGTCCTTCAAAATAATTTTTTGAAGTTTTTCCGGGAAGCCCTGGTGCGGCTGCCCTAAATACCCCTGGAAGAATTCCACTACGGAGTCCGGGAAGTCGAGGTTCTGGCCGTTATCGTAAACATCCTCTTCTGTCAGGTCGTTCTGTACCATATACAGTGCCATATCCCCAACGATTTTCGACGAAGGTGTTACTTTTACAACGTCCCCAAACATGTCATTGACACGGCGGTACATTTTTTTCACTTCCCGCCAGCGGTCGCCAAGGCCTACCGCTTTGGCCTGCTGCTGCAGATTGCTGTACTGGCCGCCCGGCATTTCGTGTTCATATACCTCAGGTGCAGGCGAACGCATACCGCTTTCAAAGCCCTGGTAGTATTCACGCGTCGTATCCCAGAAGTCACTGAGCTCCTGCAGGGCGCCAACATCAATTTTCGGCTGGCGCTTGTTGCCTGCCAGTGCATAGTACAGGCCGTCTGCGCTTGGCTGCGAAGTAAGACCTGCCATGGAACTTTCAGCCACATCGACAATATCCACTCCTGCTTCAACAGCACGGGCATATGTGAAAATACCGTTGCCGCTCGTGTCATGCGTGTGCAGGTGAACCGGGATGGAAATCGAATCCTTAAGTTCAGAGACAAGCTGGTACGCGGCTTCCGGCTTTAACAGGCCTGCCATATCTTTGATGCCCAGAATGTGGGCGCCGGCGTTTTCAAGCTCTTTTGCGAGATTTTTATAATATTTCAGGTCATATTTGTCCCGTTTAGGGTCGAGAATATCCCCTGTATAACACATAGCTGCCTCAGCAATTTTATTTGTCTGACGCACTTCATCAATCGTAAGCGTCATGCCTTTCAGCCAGTTAAGGGAATCAAAGATACGGAAAACATCGATGCCGGCATATGCTGATTTTTGAACAAACTCTTTAATCAGGTTGTCCGGATAGTTTTTGTATCCCACGGCATTGGACGAACGGAAAAGCATCTGCAGGAGCGTGTTCGGCATGCGCTCACGAAGTTCAAGCAGCCGGGTCCACGGATCTTCATGCAGAAAGCGCATGGCCACATCAAAAGTAGCCCCACCCCACATCTCGGAGGAGAATAAGTTAGGGAGCATCCGGGAGGTTGGCTCTGCGATACGCTTCAGGTCGTCGCTCCGGACCCTGGTGGCAAGCAGCGACTGGTGGGCGTCGCGGAACGTGGTGTCGGTCAAAAGCACTTCGTTTTGATCTTTGACCCAGTTCGCAAGTCCCTCCGGCCCCTGTTCGTCGAGAATCTGCTTCGTTCCTCTCGGTATCGGCTTTTTCTTATCGATTTTTGGGACCACTGGCTTGTTGAGCGTCGGCTTTGGTGTATTTTCAAGCCCAGGATACCCGTTTACAATCGTTTCACCGATAAATGTGAGCATTTTCGTTCCGCGGTCCTGACGTACCGGAAAGACGAACAGCTCCGGACTCGAATCGATAAAGGATGTGTCGTATGTGCCCGTAATGAATTTCTCGTGCTGGACGACATTTTCCAGAAACGGGATGTTTGTACGAATACCGCGGATCCGGAATTCCCGCAGGTTCCGGAGCATTTTTTCAGACGCTCCTTCAAACGTGCGCGCCCATGTAGATACTTTTACAAGCAGCGAATCGTAGTACGGGGAAATGATCGCTCCCTGGAAACCGTTACCAGCATCGAGCCTCACTCCGAAGCCGCCGCTTGAACGGTAAGCCATAATCCGTCCTGTATCCGGCATAAAATCATTCGCAGGGTCCTCTGTCGTCACACGGGACTGGATAGCATACCCAAACGTTTTAATATCTTTTTGCTCCGGAATATCTATGGAAGCGTCGTGCAGAGTGCCCCCGTCAGCGATTTTCAACTGGGACTGCACGATGTCCACCCCGGTAATCATTTCTGTAATTGTGTGCTCCACCTGCACACGCGGGTTCACTTCAATAAAGAAAAATTCGCCCTGGTCGTTTACAAGAAACTCCACCGTGCCCGCATTAACGTATTCAATATTTCTGGCAAGCTTGACGGCTGCATCGCAAATACGTTCACGCAGCGACTCGTCGAGCGCAATACTCGGCGCTACCTCCACTACCTTCTGGTGACGGCGCTGAATTGAGCAGTCACGCTCGTATAAATGTATGACGTTTCCTGCTTTATCACCGAGCACCTGTACTTCAATGTGCTTTGGATTTTCCACGAACTTTTCAACATAAACAATGTCGTTGCCAAAAGCAGATTTGGCTTCGGATTTCGCCCGGTCGTAAGCATCCTCCAGCGATTCTGCGTCGCGGACAATACGCATGCCCCGTCCGCCGCCGCCAAGGGAAGCTTTAATCATGATCGGGAATCCGTGCTTGTCAGTAAAGTCCTTTACTTCCTCCACACTGTCTACCGGCCCGTCGCTTCCTGGAATAACCGGAAGATCGGCAGCGATAGCTGTTTCTCTTGCTTTGACTTTATCCCCGAACATCTCCAGGTGACGGGTTTCAGGCCCGATGAAGGTGATGCCTTCTTCGTCACATCTTCTGGCAAAATCAATATTTTCAGAAAGAAACCCGTAGCCCGGGTGAATCGCGTCGACCCCGTTCTCTTTTGCCGTACGGATAATGTCTTCGATATCCAGGTACGCATCGATTGGCTTCTGCCCTTCCCCTACTAAGTATGCTTCGTCTGCTTTATAACGGTGAAACGCCCCTACATCTTCATTGGAATAAATAGCCACGGTGCGTATATGTAATTCGGTGCACGCCCGAAATATGCGTATAGCAATTTCACCGCGGTTTGCTACTAGTACCTTTTTAATATTCTCTAGACCGTTCATCCTTCTCCTCCTCTTATCTAATGCAGGATCTATCTATCTTATCCCGATAGGATCAATCAGAATTATCTTCAATGACTGATAATTCTAAATATAAATTATCATACGCAAGAACTAGGCCATCTGTCAAAGTAATATTCTCATTTTTTAAAAATTTATACTTATTTTGAATGTGCAAGGTTCCTGCGTAACGTTTCTTTACCCTGTTTTTCTCCTGCATAAAACTTTGAATTAAAAATACGCCTGTTTGTAAAAAAACCAAGCTATTCAATTAGAATAGCTTGGCTCATCCACCGACTGTCGCTTCATGAAAAGCAGCAAGTTTCCGTTCGAGTTCAGAAAGAATTTGTTTACCGGTATGTTCGTCGATGAGATTTAAACGAATGGCAAAATCAATTTCTCTTGAAAGGCCAAACATTTGTGTATCAAGCACCTCTTCGTAAAGCGGGCATTGAGGCATTGTCAGGTTGTCCATCTGTACTTCAATAAGTTTTCTAATTTTCTCAGCATCTGCTTTTAATAAAGCATATGCTTTCTCACTATGTTCTGTTGCTGCCCTCGTGCTCAAGGCAATCCCTCCTACAAGCTGACTCCTTCTATTCATCTTATCTGTTCATTAAAAAAAAAGCAAGATGGTTTGCGTATAAAATCTTGATTCTTCAGACTATATGCCACAATTTCCGGGGCAGCAATAGCTTCTGCTTTTTCTCTATTACCCGGTTGTGGTAGCATAAAAACCAGTTCCTATCAGCAGCTATTTAATTGGAGGTGCTCCTCATGAATTTCATTGTAATGATCCAGGGAAATGTTCATTTCCCGATCACCCTCGATCCTACTACATGGATTTTTGACGACCGTAAAATTGACCTCGACACGTATTTTGATACCGATCCTTCCGCTGAAGAACAGCCTTCCACGGAAGCTGATCATACAGCCAGAAGGTTTGCAAGAGACCGCGAAGAAGGGTCAAACGCCCCGGACCCGGATCCTGGCCGGGGACGCACCAATAAGGTGCGCAACAAAAAAGAAGCTATCATTAATGGATCATTTGGCATCAGATTCGAG
This sequence comes from Marinococcus luteus, assembly GCF_900106595.1. Taxonomy (GTDB): domain Bacteria; phylum Bacillota; class Bacilli; order Bacillales; family Marinococcaceae; genus Marinococcus; species Marinococcus luteus. The sequence goes on along the minus strand of NZ_FNNC01000001.1, from coordinate 93,810 downwards.
CCGTTTTTGGAGAACGCCGAACCGAAAGAAGACGCCAGCCACGTCGTTGTGGAAACTGAAGCGGAAACTCATCTCGTTTCTCTTGAGGAGGCAAAAAATTTCATTGTGGCATTTTCCCATAAAGGAAGCCCGTTGAAAGAAGACGGACCGGTTCACATATATTACGGGGACGGATCCAATAAGACCAATCCTATTCGGCACGTGACGGGCTTTCGGGTAAAATAATCAGAAAAGACAGCTGGAGAGTTTCCAGCTGTCTTTTCTTATAATATATCTGCTGCAAGCTGGGCAAGGCCGGAGCGTTCTCCTTTTTCCAGTTTTACATGCCCGCTGACCCCCTGGTTTTTGAACATTTCAACCACATAAGCGAGCCCATTATTCAGTTCATCGAGATACGGATGATCGATCTGGGCCGGGTCGCCGAGAAAAACAATTTTACTGCCTTCCCCCACCCTTGTCAGTATCGTTTTCACCTCATGCTTTGTCAGATTTTGGGCTTCATCAATAATAATATACTGATCCGGAATGCTCCGGCCCCGGATATAAGTTAAAGCCTCCACCTGAATTGATCCCATCCCGGCAAGAATGGAATCGAGTTCGCCAGGCTTCTTAGCGTTAAATAAATACTCCAGATTATCATAGATAGGCTGCATCCAGGGCCGCAGTTTTTCATCCTTTTCACCCGGCAGATACCCTATATCTTTCCCAAGCGGAACGACAGGTCTTGCCACCAGCAGCTTATGGTAGCGCTCCATGTCTTCAATCTGAAGCAAACCGGCTGCTAGCGTTAACAGGGTCTTTCCAGTCCCTGCCCTTCCGGTTAACGTTACAAGCGGGATATCTTCTCTGAGCAGCAGCTCAAGTGCCATCTTCTGTTCAACATTTTTCGGCCGTATGCCCCACACATGGTCAATATCGGAAGTGAACTTGCGGATTCTTTTTCCGGATTCATCGACTTTTGCAAGAGCTGAAGAGCTGCTCAGGGCGTCTCTTAAGATGAGGAATTCGTGAGGACAAAATCCTTGTTCCGAAACTTCTTCAGAGGCCAGTGACCCTTCCTCAAAAAAAGCGTCAAGCAGCGGCCGGTCAACCGTCAGCGTCTGATGCCCTTTGTAAATATTGTCGTACTGAGTGACGCGGTCATTCAGAAAGTCTTCGGCTGTTATACCGAGTGCGTCTGCTTTTACGCGTACAAGAGCGTCTTTGCTGATAATGACGACATGGTAGTCTCCCATCAGTTCGTATTCGTCCTTTAAATTTTGAGCCACTGCCAGAATACGGTTGTCATTGGTTACCTCTATAAAGGTATCTTTCATGCTCTCATACGAACGGTGATTCAGCTCTACACGCAGTGTGCCTCCTGAACCAAGAGGAACTCCTTCATGCAGCCTGCCTTTTCCACGGAACCGGTCCAGAATTCTTGCTGTCTCTCTCGCATTCCTGCCGAGCTCATCCATTAATCTTTTTTTGGCATCAATTTCTTCTAATACGACAGCTGGAATTACGACATGATGTTCTTCAAACTGGTAAATGGCCTGGGGATCTTGGAGCAGTACGTTCGTATCTAAAACGTAAATTTTTTTCATATCAGGTGCTTCCCCCTATCTTGTCTCTATCGGGATCTTTACATTCAGTATATATTCTTCATCGCTTCAAGTACTTTTTTGTCTAATTCTTCTGCCGCTTCCGGGTCGTATGTCTTCTCAAACAACGGTCCGCGGAGCATTTTCGATCCATAAAACATTATGTCCTTCACTTCAACAACATTCACTTCTATAATCGCAAGCGGAAAAGAAATTCCACTTACTTCAGTTGTTAAAATTTTCCCTTCTCCTGCAATGGAATACGTAGTGCCTCCGCCGATGACAGTCATTGCCATGCCAGGTATTTCCCGCAGATTTTTCACTGCAGACGCCCGGGCATCAACAGCAAACCGGAGAATCCGCGGAGACGCTGCATAAACCCATGAGACAGCGTGAACGTCCGGGGTGGAATTGTTCGGTTCGATGGTAGAAACCGTCACATATTGTTCCTGCTTTAATAAATGGACGATTTCGTCGGGTAGTTCGTCAAACACTCGACTAGCCATATGTATCCCCCCTTATATGTATAATAGTACCATTTTGATCAGAAAATTTGTCCAATCTTTTTCGGATTTATCTGTTTATTTTTTTCTGTCCCAATCTGCTGACGCTCTTTCTGTTATCAGGGCAGCGGGCGTGTTATACTTGGTGCATATCTTTTGGCTGAACAAAGCAGAGGTGAAATGAAATGATGCGGGTAAAGTGCGTAATCTGCGATGAAATTCATAAATTGGACGATGAAAACCCTGAAGCAAAAAAAATTAGGAATCGGCCGATTCACACGTATATGTGCCCCGAATGCCATGACCGGATTTCGAACCGGACAAACGAGAGAAAAGCTACCGGCCATTTCCGTCTGTACCGGGACCCGGTTAAAAACAACAACTGGTAATAGTGAGATCTTACAGGCCCTCGGCTTTTCGGAAACATGTTTATTAATAATAAAAATTCCGGCTGCAGTTTTTACTGCAGCCGGAATTTTTTTATTTGGAAACGCTCTGGCGTTTTTCTTCGCGTTCACGTTCGCCTTTTTGGAGAATTTTCTTTCTGAGCCGGATTGAATCCGGAGTAACTTCACAGTACTCATCTGCGTTTAAATACTCGAGAGCTTCTTCGAGAGTCAGAATCCGGGGCCGTTTCATCGTTACAGTCTGATCTTTGTTAGCTGAACGCACGTTTGTCTGCTGCTTCGCCTTTGTCACGTTTACAGCCAGATCATTTTCGCGGCTGTGTTCGCCGACAATCATGCCTTCATAAATTTCGGTTCCGGGCTCAACAAACATTGTACCGCGGTCTTCAAGCTGCATCATACTGTACGGAGTCGCTTTTCCATTTTCCATGGAAACGAGCACTCCCTGACGGCGGCCGCCAATCTGTTCTTTAATATACGGACGGTATTCTTCAAACGTATGGTTCAGGATGCCGTATCCTTTGGTCTGGGATAGGAATTCATTCGTATATCCAACCAAACCACGGGATGGAATCATGAAATCAATCCGGACCTGGCCATCGCCTTTATTGACCATGTTTTCCATTTCGCCTTTACGTTCACCGAGAGACTCCATAACCGCTCCGGTATAGTCCTCCGGCACATCAACCTGCAGACGCTCATACGGCTCGCAGAGCACGCCGTCCACTTCTTTAACGATTACCTGCGGTTTGGATACCTGGAGTTCAAAATCTTCGCGGCGCAGGTTTTCAATTAAAATGGACAGGTGAAGCTCACCACGTCCGGAAATCAACCACGCGTCCGGGCTGTCCGTCGGATCGACACGGAGACTTACGTCTGTTTCGAGCTGCGTGAGCAGCCGCTCTTCAATTTTACGGCTCGTAATTTTAGATCCTTCGCGGCCGGCAAACGGACTGTTGTTCACAAGAATAGTCATCTGAAGCGTCGGCTCATCAATACGGAGTACCGGCAGTGCTTCCTGATGATCGACCGGGCACATTGTTTCCCCGACCATGATATCTTCCACACCGGAAATAGCCACAAGATCCCCGGCCTTGGCTTCGCTGATTTCTTCTTTTTTCAGTCCAAAGAAACCGAACATTTTGGAAATCCGGAATTTTTTTACCGTTCCGTCAAGCTTGACCAGTGCAGCATGGTCTCCTGTCCGGAGTGTTCCGCGGAACACTCTTCCTACGCCGATTCTACCAAGATAGTCATTATAATCAAGCATCGCTATCTGGAACTGGAACGGCTCATCGCTGTTATCAAAAGGAACCGGTACGTTGTCTGAGATCATGCGGAAAATAACGTCCATGTCCTCGTCCTGTTTTTCAGGATCTTCGCTTGCTGTTCCGTTAATAGCGGATGCATAAACAACTGGAAAATCGATTTGATCTTCGTTCGCTCCAAGCTCGATAAACAGATCCAGCACCTCATCCACAACTTCTGACGGGCGGGCCATATCCCGGTCGATTTTGTTTACTACTACCACCGGGGTTAAGTTCTGCTCAAGTGCTTTTTTCAAAACAAAGCGCGTCTGCGGCATGCAGCCCTCGTAGGCATCTACAACAAGAAGTACGCCGTCCACCATTTTCATGATGCGCTCTACTTCCCCGCCAAAATCCGCGTGGCCGGGAGTATCAAGAATATTGATACGCGTATCATGGTATTTCACTGCTGTATTTTTAGCCAGAATCGTAATGCCGCGTTCTTTTTCAATATCGTTTGTGTCCATTGCCCGCTCGTCCACCTGCTCATTTTCCCGAAATGTTCCTGATTGACGAAGAAGCTGGTCGACAAGAGTCGTTTTCCCGTGGTCAACGTGGGCAATAATCGCGATATTGCGAATATCTTTGCGTAAATCTGTCACTGTAAATCTCTCCTATTCTCTTGCTGCAATCATAACAAACCCTGGCGCTCGACGACATCGTCTTCCATAAAGCCAGGGTTCTCATTGCCATTTTCATCTGAGTTCCTACCATTTACATTTTACATTGTCAGTATAACATATGCCGGGTTCCACTAAAGGAAGACCGACTGGCAAGTCACTATTACAGACACTACTTTTCTCAATATAACATAAACCATCACTGAATCATAGCCGGCTGTACTTATTTGAGTTTTCCTGCCAAAGCCGATAAAATAGTGTCAGCATTATTTTAAAGGAAGAAGGGACTCTATGACAAAAATACAGTGGTTATACCTGCTGCTTGCAGCTTTAGCTATTTTCGGCATCGCCTCTATCGGGATTGCTATAGCCGAAGCTTCCATTATTATCGCCGTTATATCGATCGCTGTAACGTGCTCAGCCTTTTATTTTGCCAGAAAGGTGAAAGCAAATTCTGCAGCGTAGCCAAAAATCAGTACGGGGGATCAGCTGTTCAGCATCCCCCGTACTTTTTCCTGCAGGCCCGGGCGCCCCGCCAGGTACGGCCCTTTTTCAAGCATCGACGGCCGCTGGTTATCGATCGTCGAAATATCCGCCCCGACTTCCCGTAACAACACTTCCGCTCCGGCAAAATCCCACGGTGCCAGCCACAGGTTCACATAAGAATCAAGCCGGCCGCATGCTACATAGCAAAGTTCGATTGCAGCCGAACCATAGGCCCTGGTACTTCTTGATTCATCCACAATATTACGCATCTGCCTGGCATAAGGAATTTTTTCGTTTTTAATCCATCTGGCGTTAATACCTACAATTGCTTCCTTTAATTCTGCCGGCTTCAGCTTCGGAAGCCTGACGCCGTTGCGGTATGCTCCTCTGCCTTCCAGTGCGGTAAACCATTCGTCTGCCATAACGTCATAGACAATGCCCACCTTGCCAATGCCATTTTCAAACACTGCCAGAGATACAGCAAAATTAAACTGCTGATGAACAAAATTCGTTGTTCCGTCTATAGGGTCTATAATCCAAATAATGTCGTCGGTGTCCATAATGTCCGCTCCGGCTTCTTCTTCTCCTAAAATGCGGTGACCGGGGTAATCTTCACTGATCTTTTTCGTTAACAGCCGCTCAATTTTGAAATCCATTTCTGTTACTAAATCATTTGGATTTGATTTTGTTTCTATAATTAAGCTTTCCTCCAGGGAAGCGCGAAGCAGCTCCCCGGCTTCCTGTATCCATTGTACAGCTTTCTGCTGCATTGCTGACCAATTCTCTTCCATTATAATCCTCTCCGCTTCTTCCTTATGTATATGAGTTCTTGTTCCCTCAATACGGCAAAATTATGCACCGATTTCTGCATAAAAAAGCCCGGACTGCTGTAAAGCAGCCCGGACCTTCTTACTTTATATTACACTTCCAGCCGAATCCACTCCTGGCGTAACTGCTCTAAGCGGTATTTGCTGGCATGAATGGAAGTTAAATCCTCTTCTGCCATGGCGTCATGAAGGGTTACCAGTTCATAATCAATTTCTAAGCGCAGTACCGGGATTCGTTCTTCTGCATCTCTACGTTTAAACGCCTGAATTACTTGTTCCAAGTTTCCCACACCCCTTAAATGGAATAATAATGTCTCGAGCTGAAAGTTAACTGACACTGGCAATTCTTCTCAGAATGTTCAGAAAATATAAGATGCAGAACTTTCTCTATTGTTCTGAAATTATATTTTACTACGGCCTCTCCCTACTGTCTTTCTTGTGTATCTAACGGTATTTTGAGTACTCGTTATTCTATAAGGATTATTGGAATTATAAAACCTTTTTACCGGAAACGCAAGAAAAACAAACGAAAATTTTCAGTATTTTTAAATAATTGCGATTTTCACTGGAGTTGATTGGTTGCCGGAGGTCCAGATTTTCAGTATGCTTGGTGATAGACCAATTGAAAAAGGAGCAGTCATTACATGAGCAGACAGCATTTCACCAAAAATGATTTTTCTATTATGCAGGCAGAAGGTCTTGAAAACCGCATGACTCAAATCCGGGATGACATTCAACCAGTTTTTTCCAAACTGGCTGAACCTCTGGCTGAAGATCTGGCAGCTGATACGGGCGAAGAATTGTTTGTTCATATTGCAAAACATGCCAGACGGTCTGTGCATCCTCCGGAAAGCACCTGGTTCGGTATCGCGCCGGATAAAAGAGGCTACAAAAAACATCCTCATTTCCAGGTCGGACTTTTTGATGACCATTTATTCGTCTGGTTGACCCACATGTACGAAGTACCGGATAAAGCGGATATCGGAAAAATGTATCTGGACCGCCTATCTCAGCTTACTTCCCTGCCGGACGACTATAAAATTTCCCCGGATCATACGAAGCCGGACGCATTTTTCATTCATGAAAACAAGGATAAGGTCATTCACACCCTTGAGCGTGTAAGAGATATCAAAAAAGCAGAGCTTCTGATCGGCCGTCAGTTTGACGCAGAAACGGCTGCTTCCTGGAACGATGACGAAACGTACGATTATATTTATAGTACATTCAAAGAACTTCTTCCTCTGTATCAGCTGTCCTTGCAGACGGTATAAAAATGCCGGACGCTCTATCCTGAGCGTCCGGTCATATTAATTTTTTCCCCTGCTTCTGCTTTTCTAGCTGCCTGCACAGTCTTCCAGCAGTTCACTTCAGCATCCTCATCAAACTGACGGAACATCTGTTTTTCCTCGCTTTTACCCGGCACAATTTCTTTAAATTTCCCATACAGGCCTAAAATATCCTCCCGGGGCACCGCCTTACCGTGTGCTGTTTCAACCACTTGAAAAAAAGTGGTCACATCGATAATTTCCTGTGTAGTCCAGTCCATGGAGATAGGTATATTAACATTTTCTTTCATCACTGCTTCCCCCTTCGCTAATATTCTAGCAAATCCCGGCCGGCACGTCTCACAAAGTTATTTAATGACGGCATGAATTCTGCTATAATTTGAATGTTTTTGAACGCATTGGAGGGACACATATGAACAGACAACAGCTTACTCCGATATTCACTAAATTAAAAGAGCATATAAAGACGCAGCCTGTGCCTTTCCACATTCCGGGGCATAAAAACGGAACCGGGATGGATGAGGAGTTTCGTGAATTTATCGGCAGTAATATATTAAATATGGACTTGATTAATATCGAACCCCTTGACGACCTGCACCACCCTTCCGGCGTTATTGATGACGCACAGAAGCTTGCCGCAGAAGCCTTTGGGGCCGACTATACGTTCTTTTCGGTCCAGGGAACAAGCGGTGCCATTATGACGATGATCTTATCTGTCTGTGCTCCGGGAGACAAAATTCTCGTTCCGAGAAATGTGCACAAATCGATTATGAATGCGATTATCTTTTCAGGAGCCGTTCCGATATTTATGTATCCGGCACTCGATGAAGAGTTCGGCATTTCGCACGGGATTACACCTTTAACAGCACAGCATGCTCTCGACAGGCATCCTGATGCAAAGGCGCTGCTCGTTATTAACCCGACCTACTTCGGTTTTTCCTCCGATCTGGGTGCTATTGTAGAAACCGCTCACCAGTACGATGTCCCAGTGCTCGTCGATGAAGCTCACGGGGTGCATATTCATTTTCACGAAAACCTGCCACCTTCAGCTATGGAGGCGGGCGCTGACATGGCTGCTACAAGCGTGCATAAACTCGGAGGCTCCATGACCCAGAGTTCCGTATTAAACGTCCAGGGCGCCCGGACCTCCATTGCTCACGTCCAGGCGGTCTTCAGCATGCTGACAACAACATCCACATCGTACCCGCTTCTGGCCTCGCTCGATACCGCACGCAGGCAGCTTGCATTAAAAGGGCACGTACTGATAGAAAACACGCTTGAACTCGCTGAACAAACAAGGGCCTCTATTAATTCCATTAAGGGTCTCTACTGCGCCGGCGCTGAAATGCTTGAACAGAACACCGTCACCGCCATGGACCCTACAAAGCTGTTAATTTCTGTTCAACAGCTTGGCATCAATGGCTACGAAGCTGAAAAATGGCTGCGAAAGCATTATCACATTGAAGTAGAGCTGTCCGATTTGTATAACATCCTCTGCATCATCAGCTTCGGTGATACGGAAAAAGAAACATCGCTTCTTGTGGAGGCAATGAAGGATCTCGCCCGGCAGCATTATACTCCTGAGGCCTACACGGCTCCCGCAGTATTAAAGCTACCGTCTATCCCGACTCTATCCATTGCTCCCCGTGACGCATTTTATGCCGGAAAAGAAACCATCGCTCTTTCAGAAAGTGCCGGCCGGATTATCGCAGAATTCATTATGATTTATCCGCCAGGCATACCAGTACTCCTTCCAGGTGAAATCATTACCGAAGAAAATTTAACGTACATTCAAGCCAACGCAGCAGCCGGCCTCCCCGTCCAGGGCCCCGAAGACCCTTCCCTTCAAACTATACGGGTGATCCAGGAGCAAAAGCCAATTCAATAAAACAAAAAAGCAGCCGCGGCTGCTTTTTTTACTTTTACATATAATTGGGCAGTTTGGCATTAATGAAAGACATAATTTCTTCGAGAAGCCATACTTCTTCTTTTTCCAGCTCTTTCATATCTGCCTCTCTTGAAACAATAATCCCTCCGGCAAATATTTCATTATCATAAAACGGAAGCATCCAGTGATACATCCCTTCTTCACTGCAGCAAAAAACTGTTCTTTCTATATCTGCCAAAAGCAAAAGACCGTTTTGAATATCCATTTCTTTCGTAAATACCGGATGCACGTCCCCGTCCTGCCATTCGAAATGCGTCCATTTATTAACATACAACGAAATCAAATCTTTATGCGGCCAGTATTTTTGAAATGCATTCATGACATAGTGCAGGAAGCCTTCAGGCGTTATGGAATAATCATGGGCAAGGCCTACGTGCAATCTTATTTCATCATACAGTGCAGAGTTATCCATTGATGTTCCCCCTTCGTGTGAATCCTATTCATTTTTAATCAATATAGCATTAATGCAGCGTCCAATAAAAATTTTCAACAAAATTCGACATAAAAAGCTTCTGTATCACGCATTTTTCTACTCTTTTTCTATATATTGGGGGTCGATAAAGGAATAGCCTTTCTCATTAAATCCTTCAATAATTGGGCCAAGCGCTTCTCTAGTCCATTCCCGGTCGTGCATAAGAATATTTGCGCCATCCGTTAACAATTCAGTGTTCAGCGTAATATCTGTGAGCGCTTCTGCTTCCTGGTATTCACCTTCAAAATCATACCCATACGTCCAATTCATTTTTATCATGCCGTTTTTTTTAACATATTCATCACTAAACGAAGTGTTCTGTCCAAACGGAGCACGGAAAAATGCCGGCGTTTCCCCAGTTATTTCTTTTACCAGTTCATCGGTTTCTTTTAATTCTTCAAGCTGTTCCTCTTCTGATAAATCTGGAAGCGAGGCGTGGGTAGTCGTATGATTACCTATCGCAAACCCCATGTCTTTTATTTTTTTCAGGGCATTTCTGCCTTCTTCATCTTTTAGAAACATGCCATTCACAAAAAAGATGGCCGGTACTTCGTTTTCTGCTAAAATTTCCGCGATATTTACAGCATTGCCGTCCGGAGCGTCATCAAATGTGAGAAGAACTTCCTCGCCTTCGCTTTCCTCTGCCTGAACCGTCCAGTTTGCTTCGTTAACTTTATAAATCAGTTCTTCCTCCTTTGAGACAGCTGCTTTTTGCTGTTTCTGCTCCTCTTTTTTCTCATCATGCTGCTCCTGGGCTTCTTCTTGGGCAGCGGTCTCTGTTTTTTCCTTTTGTTCTGCATCTGCATTGTCTTCTCCTGCATTCGAACAGCCTGCAAGAAGCATTGCCAGCGATGATAATATCAACATTTTCTTCAACCCGGACTCCCCCTGTTTAATTATTCCCTTTTATATTTTAGCAAAATTTCTGCAAAGTCAGGGCTAAAAGTCTAAAAAATTTCTATAAAATGTTAATAATTACGTTTGTATGGAAATATTAACGCTGCTTATTGCCTGTAGGTATTTTTTAACGTTTATATATGAAGGCTTCTGGGTTTGGGGGCCTAGGTTTAGGGTATAGATTATTCATACGTTCTGGTTGCGTATGAAGTTATGAGTGTTATAATAATCATCGTTGTCATTTATTAAATAGGTATGTACCTGCTTACTGAAATTGCCACTATCCCCTCTTTTGCTGAGTACCGCTGCCTAAAAATCGAATACCCCGCTAAAAGAAAGGTGGAATGTAAAAAGTCATGAGAAAATTAACAACCGTCTTTTTTGTGACCCTGATAGCGGCGCTTGCGGTAATCATCTGGGGTGTTGTCACGCCAGGAAATTTAAATACAGTGACCGGTGAGATCCAGGGATGGATTGTTACTAACCTCGGATGGTTTTATCTAATATCCGCAACGTTTTTCGTTATCTTTTGTATTTACTTAGTGTTCAGTCCGTATGGAAAAATCCGTTTAGGAAAGCCGGACGAACGACCGGAGTACAGTTACTTAACATGGTTTGCGTTTCTATTTACAGCCGGTATGGGGATCGGCCTTGTATATTGGGGCGTTGCTGAGCCGCTTTATCACTATTACGGCGGGCCTGAAGCAGAGGCTCAAAGCCAGGCAGCGGCAGCAGATGCTATTCGTCTCTCGTTTTTCCACTGGGGACTTCACCCGTGGGCCGTTTATTCAGTTGTAGCGCTCGCACTTGCTTATTTCCAGTTCCGCCATAACGCGCCTGGTATTATCAGTTCAGCGTTCCGGCCGCTTGTCGGTGACCGGGTGGATGGCTGGTTAGGTACTTTAATCAACTTTATCGCTGTGTTCGCTACTATATTTGGTGTTTCCCAGTCTCTTGGGTACGGCGCCACTCAGGTAAACGGCGGCCTGAGTTATATATTTGAAGGGATCAATCTCGATTTAACTACACAGCTGATTATTATTCTCGTCTTTACTATCATTTATCTTGCATCGGCTACTACCGGCTTAAACAGAGGTATCCGCTATTTAAGCTGGGCAAACATTGCGCTGGCGGGGCTGATCATGCTTTTTGTTCTTTTCGCCGGTCCGACGACAAGTATTTTAAACTCTTTCACAAATGGCATTGGATCCTACATGGAAAACCTGCCAGCCCAAAGTTTCACGACGTATGAATATACCGGAGACCGGGCATGGCTTGACTCCTGGACGGTATTCTACTGGGCCTGGTGGATTGCATGGGCACCATTTGTTGGTACCTTTATTGCCCGCGTATCCCGCGGACGGACGATCCGTGAATTTATCACCGGCGTCCTGCTCGTACCATCCATCTTTTCGTTTCTATGGTTTGCCGTTTTTGCAACAACCGGTATTGCTGAAGACAATGCCCAGAACGGCGGTCTGTACGAATTAATGACGAGCCAGAGTGATGAAATTGCTCTGTTCGGCCTGCTTGACACTCTCCCTCTCGGAGCGGTAACAGGCTTTGTAGCACTGCTTTTGATTATGAGCTTTTTCATTACTTCTGCAGACTCGGCAACTTTTGTTCTGGGGATGCAGACGACAAACGGAAGCTTGAATCCACCGGTATCCATTAAATTCATCTGGGGACTTGTTATTTCCGGTTCAGCGGCAATGCTGCTCGCATCCGGAGGTATTGAGGGCATTCAGATTGTCATGACCATCGCGGCCTTGCCGTTTACAATCATTATGGTCTTAATGTGTGTATCGCTGTTAAAAGCTCTTAAGACCGACCGTACCATTCTTAATAAAGAACGCAAGCTTCGCCAGGATGATGAAACAGGACTTTCCCGTCGCGAACGCGAACAGCTTCGCAAAGAACAGGAAGAACTTCAAAAAGACCTGACTGGCAAAGAGTAGCTTCCAAACGAAATAAGAAATCCCCGGCCTCAGCGCCGGGGATTTTATTATGCTGAAGAAGGCACGAAAAATTCTGCTTCCACGAGCAGCTGCCTTTCTTCTTTACACAAGAAGGCCACGGCTGTGATAAGCCGTGGCCTTCTTATTTTTATTACGTGATGTGAATTGGCATTCCGAGTGCTGCTTCTGCCGTTTCCATCGTGATCTCACCTAACGTTGGGTGAGCATGAACTGTCATCGCTACATCTTCTGCTGTCATTCCTGCTTCAATTGCCAGACCTGCTTCTGCAATCATGTCAGAAGCGTTAGGGCCAACAATTTGTGCCCCGATAACTAATCCATCATCTTTGCGGGTAATGAGCTTCATGAAGCCTTCAGAAACGTCCAGAGACAACGCCCGTCCGTTTGCCTGGAACGGAAACTTCGCGGATTTTACATCGAAGCCTGCTTCTTTCGCATCTTCTTCTGTATATCCAACGCTTGCAAGTTCCGGATCCGAGAAAACAACCATCGGCATACCGAGATAATCAACTGCTGCTGCTTCCCCTGCGATAGCTTCTGCAGCTACTTTCGCTTCGTAGGAAGCTTTATGAGCAAGCGGCAGGCCGGGTACGATATCACCGATTGCGTAGATGTTATCTACACTTGTGCGGGACTGTTCGTCCACCTGGATCAGACCGCGTTCGCCGAACTCTACGCCAATCTGCTCAAGTCCCAGTTCTTCTGTATTTGGACGGCGCCCTACAGCAACCAGTACATATTCTGCTTCAAACGTTTTTTCTTCACCTTTTACTTCAGCTGTAAGGGTTACACTGTCCTCTGATTCCTCAACGCCCTGCGCAAATGCTTCTGTCTGAATATCAACGCCCTGTGCTTTTAATTTTTTCTGCACCGGCTGAGTCATTTGCTTTTCAAAGCCCTGGGAAAGAATACGGTTTTCGCCTTCAAGCACTGTAACCTCTGTACCTAGGTTTGCATACGCTCCAGCCATCTCGATACCAATATAGCCGCCGCCGACAACAATCATGCTCTTTGGAATTTCTTCGAGATTTAATCCGCCAGTAGAATCAAGTACACGTTTTCCGAAAGGAAGCGGCTTGAGTTCTACCGGACGGGAGCCTGTAGCAATGATGCAGTTGTTAAATTTATACGTCTGGGAACTGTATTCATCCGTAGAAACTTTTACCTGATCTTTATCGGAGAAATAAGCTTCCCCTTTTACAATGTTCACCTTGTTTGCTTTCAGAAGGGATTCAACACCGCCAGTAAGCTTTTCAACAACGCTGCCTTTCCACTCCTGTACCTTTGTGAAATCCACGTCGGCGCCTTTAGAGGTGATACCCATGTTTTCCGCACCTTCATTGGCTTCGTGAAAACGGTGCCCCGCCTGGATTAATGCTTTGGACGGTACGCAGCCTACGTTTAAGCAGACTCCGCCCAGATTTCCTTTTTCTACGATAGTTACCTTTTGTCCAAGCTGGGCCGCACGGATGGCTGCGACATAGCCACCCGGACCGGCACCTACAACTAGCGTGTCAATTTCTTCTGCAAAATCTCCTACTACCATGAATTATCCCTCCATTGAGATTAGTTCTGGTTCATTTAACAAGCGTTTGATGTGATTCAATGCGTGCTGTGCTGTCATACCATCGATCAGACGGTGGTCATAGCTTAATGAAAGAGCAAGCATTGGCGCAGCAACAATTTCGCCGTCGCGCACTACCGCTTTTTCTTCAATACGGCCAATACCAAGAATGGCTACTTCCGGATGGTTAATAACCGGAGTAAAGAAAGCACCTTTCGCAGATCCCAGGTTCGAAATCGTAGCAGAACCTCCACTCATTTCAGCTGAGGAAAGCTTTCCATCTCTTGCTTTTGTAGCAAGTTCGTTGATTTCGTCGGCCAGGGTAAAGATAGGCTTGCGATCCGTGTCTTTAACAACCGGTACGACGAGTCCCTGCTCTGTATCAGCTGCAATGCCGATATTGAAGTAATGCTTATAAACGATTTCAGAAGCTTCATCATCGATAGAAGCATTCAGTACAGGGAACTTCCGGATTGCGGAAGTCAGAGCCTTTACTACGTAAGGCAGGTACGTAAGCTTGATATCCTGCTCTGCAGCCATAGGCTTGAATTTTTTACGGTGGTCAACCAGCGCACTGACGTCCACTTCGTCCATATGAGTAACGTGTGGAGCCGTCTGTTTTGATTGTACCATTTTTTGAGCGATAGCTTTACGGATACCTTTAAGCGGTACGCGTTCTTCCATAGCGCCCTGGTCCTTCGAAGGTGCTGCTGCGCTCGCTGCTGTTTTGGTTTCTTCAGCGCCGGAAGCAGCTTCTGTTGTTTCTTCTCCCGCTGACTGATCACCGCTCAGGAATGCATCGATGTCTTCACGAAGAATACGGCCGTTTTTGCCCGAACCTTTGACTTTTTGAATCGTTACCTCATTTTCACGAGCGTATTTGCGTACAGATGGCATAGCGATAACGCGTGCGTTTTCATCTACATCTGCTTCTCCAGAAGTACTTGCGCTTTCGCCGCCTGCTGGTTCCGGGCTTCCTTTTTCTGCTTCTGTGGAAGCCGGCTGAGCATCATTTTGCTCCTGCTCGTCTCTTTCTGATTTACCTTCAGAGCTTTCATCCCCGGAAGCATCTTCCGCTGAATCGTCTGAAGAGACTTCCTCTCCGCTGCCATCATCGATAGTAAGAATCACTTCACCGACGGTAGTTGTTGTACCTTCATCCACTTTAAGCTCTAAAACTTTTCCGTCTACAGGAGAGGGAATTTCTACAACTGCTTTATCGTTTTGCACTTCGCAGAGTACGTCGTCTTCTTTGATTTCATCGCCGGGCTTAACCTGCCATGAAACGATCTCGCCTTCGTGAATTCCCTCACCAATATCGGGAAGTTTAAATTCATAAGCCAAAACAAATGCCTCCTTTTAGTTTACATTCGATATTACGCGTAGCAAACAGGTTGATTTCATCCATCAACCTGTTGCAGTCATTTACAATTTTAGAAGTTGAGTACAGCTTTCGCTTTTTCGACAACGTCATTTTCATTTGGCAGCCATACGTCTTCAGCTGCTGCAAATGGGAAAACAGTGTCAGGAGCTGCTACACGAAGAACCGGCGCTTCCAGGTGCAGAATGGCACGCTCACTGAGATCGGCCATAACGTTGGAGCCGACACCCGCCTGTCTTTGTGCTTCCTGCACCATGACAGCGCGGTTGGTCTTTTTCACGGATTCAACAATAGTGTCCATGTCAATCGGGCTTACAGTACGGAGGTCGATCACTTCTGCTTCGTACCCTTCCTCTGCAAGCTGATCAGCTGCTTTCAGGCATGTGTGGACCATAGCACCGTAAGCAATCAAGGTGACGTCTTTTCCTTCACGCTTCACGTCCGCTTTGCCGATTTCCACTGTATACTCTTCTTCCGGTACTTCTTCCCGGAAAGAACGGTACAGCTTCATGTGCTCGAGGTAAAAGACCGGGTCATTGCTGCGGATAGCAGAAATAAGCAAGCCTTTTGCATCGTAAGGAGTCGACGGAATAACGACTGAGATGCCCGGGGATTGTGCAATCAGACCTTCCAGGCTGTCTGCGTGGAGCTCTGGAGTTTTCACTCCGCCGCCGTAAGGTGTACGGATAGTTACCGGTGCACCGTATTTGCCGCCTGTGCGGTAGCGCAGACGGGCAATCTGGCCGACAACTTCGTCCATTGTTTCAAATACGAAGCCGAAAAACTGGATTTCCATTACCGGACGGAAGCCAGTAACAGCCAAACCAAGCGTTAAGCCCCCGATACCAGATTCTGCGAGCGGCGTATCAAATACACGCTCTTCACCAAATTCGTCCTGCAGTCCTTCCGTAGCACGGAAGACACCGCCGTTCTGGCCTACGTCTTCACCATAGACGAGGACGTTCTCGTCATTTTTCAGTTCCGTACGCATTGCATCTGTAATTGCTTGAATCATCGTCATTTGCGCCATGGCTTACTTCGACTCCTTCTCTCTGTATTCTTCGAGCTGTTCCTGCAGGTTTTGCGGAAGCTTTTCATACATAATTTCGATTAAATCGGAGGCTTTCTGTTTCGGTGTATCATCCGCCTGTTTAATCGCTGCTTTTATATCGGCTTTCGCCTGATCTACTACTTCGTTTTCTTTATCTTCATTCCAAAGGTCTTTATCCTCAAGAAACTTCCGGAAACGAATAAGCGGATCTTTCTTTTCCCATTCGTTATCGAGTTCTTCTGTACGGTAACGGGTCGGATCGTCACCAGCCATTGTGTGCGGACCGTAACGGTAACAAACGGACTCAATCAAAGTAGGTTCTCCGTTTAAAGCATTTTTACGGGCTGTTTCCGTAACAGAGTACATGGCAAGAATATCCATGCCGTCAACCTGCACGCCGTGAATACCAGCAGCTACTGCTTTTTGGGCAATCGTTTTAGCTGCGGACTGTTCTTCTACCGGCACGCTGATGGCAAACTGGTTGTTCTGCACAACAAAGATAGCCGGAGCCTCATAGGCGCCTGCGAAGTTCATGCCTTCGTAGAAGTCCCCCTGGGAAGCACCGCCGTCTCCGGTATAAGTAATAGCGACATTATCCTTATGACGACGCTTCAGACCAAGCGCGACGCCTGCTGCCTGTACAATCTGCGCCCCGATAATAATTTGAGGCGGAAGAATGTTTACGCCTTCCGGAATCTGGCCGCCGTGGAAATGACCGCGGGAATAAAGGAACGCCTGATACAACGGAAGGCCGTGCCATACTACCTGTGGTACATCGCGGTAGCCCGGAAGAATCCAGTCTTCTTTTTCCAGTGCATAGTGGGAGCCGATCATGGAAGCTTCCTGCCCTGCTACTGGAGCATAGAAGCCAAGCCGTCCCTGACGGTTCAGGGAAATTGCGCGTTGGTCCCAGATGCGCGTATACACCATGCGGTGCATAATTTCCTGAAGCTGCTCATCGGAAAGGTCAGGCATTGCGTCCTTGTTCACTACCTCTCCGTTTTCATTTAAAATTTGAAACATTTCAAAGTGACTTTCGACTTGTTCAATCGTTTTTGTCGCCACAAATGTTCACCTCTTCCTCTCTTCTTAAAATACACCGGCTGTATCCAGTAGTTGTGTTTTATCTGTTCTTTAATTATCGCCTGAATTTCACACTCTGCTGCTAAAGTATTTTCCACATGCGGATTTATGACCACATCATCTTTTAATACCCTTCATGCGCGTAATATAATCAAGGATAATTTTAACAAAGAACAAATAAGTAACTGTTTCAGTTTAGTATATCATTTCAATGAAACAATACTTTTCAATAGTTAGAATATACCAAACGAAAAAGATACGTCAATCCTTTTTGTTCAAAGGATTATCCTGCCATTTGGCATCTTCTATTTTTTGTAAATAAGCGAATCTGTTATATATCATTGGTCCATGCGTATATAAACAGTTCAGCCGTTTTTATCCATCCGCCGCCTAGTCCCGCCGGCTTGTTATAAAACTGAGTTAACCCTCTTCTTCCGTCATTTCCCCGAACGCGTTTTTAGCTTCATTGAATGCTTTCGTTTCTGTATTGAATGTTTCCCTGTAACTCTCCACCTCTTCATAGGAGCTGTTAATAGTATCAAGTTGTTCCTCAATTGCTTCAAGTTCTAAGTCTTCATCATTAAACGATTCGTACATATCAATTTCTTTGTCCGCTGCTTCCATGTATGCTTCGTGGACGCCGTTAAATGCTTCGTTTCTCTTTTCCATTGCCTGTTGGGCCTGCTTTGCTTTTTCGGTCATTTTTTCATTTTCCAAATTTTCAATAGGCTCATCTGCTTCCATTGCTTCTCCGTAAGCCTGATTAATCTCTTCCCGTTCTTTTTCCATTAATTCTTTACGCTCATTCACAGAGCTTACAGCTTCCTCCACAGAGGACTCAATTTTTTTCTGTTCATCGTTTTCATAGGAAGTTAAATTTTCAAATACATTTTGTTCTTCCTGGGCCAGTTCGGTCAATTCTTCATCCATTTCGGGAAAATCCTCTTCGGCCCCTGCTGCTTCACTCCAATGGTCCTGAATGCTTCCCTGCGGGGACCCGCATGCCGATAATACTAAAGCCGATAATGTAACGACTGCCGCTCCTGTCACCTTTTTGTTCATTTTGTACATATGTATTCCTCCTGTATATTTATATTTTTACGGTCATTTCACACTTTAAAGCTGTTTTAGCTGAATTTTTTTTGCTATACTAATACACTGTTATTAACGATTATCATATGTAAGCTTGATTGGAGGCAGTTGATTCATGTTAACAATGAACGATATTAAGCGTGAGGGAAGCCCTGCGCTCCGCAAAGTATCTGAAGAAGTCCCGGTTCCTCCGCCTGCTGAAGATCTGCATACCCTGCAGGAAATGCTGGATTTCTTAAAAAACAGCCAGGACGAGGAAATCGCTGAAAAATATGAGCTCCGCTCCGGCGTCGGTGTAGCAGCACCCCAGCTCGGCATTAATAAAAGGATGTTTGCCATGCATGTGACCGACGACAAAGATGAGCTGTACAGCTATGGGTTCATTAACCCAAAAATTCTCAGCCATTCTGTAGAAACAACTCATCTAGAGGGCGGTGAAGGCTGCCTTTCGGTTGACCGGGAAGTACCTGGAAACGTTCCAAGATATTCACGTATCACATTAAAAGCACGGACACTTGAAAACGAAGAGGTAAAGCTGCGCCTCCGGGGGCTTCCGGCTATTGTTGCCCAGCACGAAATTGACCACCTGAACGGCGTTATGTTTTACGACCGCATCGAAGATTACGAGGACGAGTACAAACGGGAACTGCCAAAGCTATAGCCTGCAAAAAGAGCGTTTTCCTTCGGGAAGATGCTTTTTTCATCTCAAGAGTTTTTTTAAAAAATTTTCTCTGTCCGCCATTTATTTAGTAATAATTTCTATAAAAGAAATTTTATACATTTGAAGAAAATTTATTCCTTTTCTATATTATCATGGTTCTTTAGTACCCGTATAGTTACTTTCTTTTGTCTTTTTCTTACCCTGCAGCGGGATGATTTTTGGACAGAAGTGATTAAAAGGATGAAAAAAACAGTTTCATGCTTTATAATATGAATTATTAATGGTTGGTACGTACACTGTGGTGCTGTTCAGCTTGAGTTCTTTGGCCGGAAGCTGAGTAGAACCGCTCTGGATATGAAGTCATTTTTGATTAAACAGCCAGGCTGTTGCAACGATTACTTCCTGTCCTTCCTGCATTATTTTGCTTTTTCCTATTTACAGTACTAGTTTATGCCAAAAAACCATTTTTTTCTAAAGCAGCTATAAACGCCGCATTTACATTTCAAGAAGGAGAGATATTTACGATGATTTACAAAGTTTTTTACCAGAATAATTTCACAGAAGCTCCTGTACGGGAGAACACCCATTCACTATACGTAGAAGCAGAATCTGAGCGCGAAGTCCGCCACAAACTCGCCGATAAACAATTTAACATTGAATTCGTTCAGGGGCTTACTGACAAGCAGCTTGAATTCGAAAAAAGATCTGAAGACTTCCAAGTGGAGAATTTATAACGTATGAAACAAATAAAACAAAATCAAGTTGCTGTTTTTGCCCTGGGCGGGTTAGGCGAAATCGGCAAAAACACGTACGTGGTTCAATACCAGGATGAAATTATCGTCATCGATGCAGGAATCATGTTCCCTGAAGACGACCTGCTCGGAATTGACTACGTCATTCCCGACTACACATACCTGGTGCGGAACAAAGAAAAAATTAAAGGGGTCTTTATCACCCACGGGCATGAAGACCATATCGGCGGCGTGCCATTTCTGCTAAAAGAATTAAACGTTCCTATTTACGGCGGTCCATTGGCTATTGGTCTGTTAAAAGGAAAGCTCGAAGAACGCGGGCTTTTACGCAAAGCAAAATTAAATACTGTCCAGGAAGACCAGCCTGTTGCTTTCAACCATTTAAAAGTGGATTTTTTCCGGACCACTCACAGCATTCCTGATTCTCTCGGTATCAACGTCCACACCCCTGAAGGGAATGTCGTCCATACCGGAGACTTTAAATTTGACTTTACCCCTGTAGGGGAGCCGGCCAATTTAGCCAAAATGGCGGACATCGGCGAAAAAGGTGTTCTCTGCCTGCTCTCGGACAGCACGAATGCAGAAGTTCCCGGATTCACTGTATCCGAACGAAAAGTCGGGGACAATATCCGTTCCATCTTCCGCCAGGCCAAAGGAAGAATCATCTTTGCTACATTTGCTTCTAATATATACCGTCTTCAGAAGGCCGTTGATGCAGCTGTAAAAGACGGGCGTAAAATTGCTGTATTCGGCCGCAGTATGGAATCCTCCATCACAATAGGCCAGGAGCTCGGATATATTAATGCACCAAAAGGAACATTTGTGGAGCCTTCCCAGCTAAATAAACTGCCGGACGATCAGGCAGCCATTTTATGTACCGGAAGCCAGGGCGAGCCAATGGCAGCCCTCTCCCGCGTAGCTCACGGCACCCACCGCCAGATTCAGATTATCCCCGGAGACACTGTCGTATTCTCGAGTTCTCCTATTCCCGGAAATACGACTTCCGTGCACAAAATTATTAACCAGCTGTACCGGGCCGGCGCCCGTGTCATCCACGGATCGCTGAACAATATTCATACTTCCGGACACGGCAGCCAGCAGGAACAGATGCTTATGCTGCGCTTAATGCGCCCGAAATATTTCATGCCGATTCACGGTGAATACCGGATGCTGAAAATGCACTCGAGACTTGCCCGGGACTGCGGCGTACCGCTCGAAAATTCCTTTATTATGGAAAACGGCGAAGTACTCGCACTGACCAGGGACAGTGCTTCTGTCGTAGGCAAAGTACCTTCTGGTGCTGTCTATGTCGATGGTCACGGTATCGGTGACATTGGCAACATTGTCCTCCGCGACCGCCGTATTTTATCCGAAGAAGGGCTCGTCGTGGTCGTCGTAAGTATAGATATGAAAAACTTTAAGGTATCAGCAGGCCCGGACTTAATTTCACGCGGCTTCGTTTATATGCGTGAATCCGGAGACTTGATTAACGATGCCCAGAAAACATTAAGCAGGCATCTCGATGAAGTAATGAAACGAAAAACAAGTCAGTGGTCTGAAATTAAATCAGAAATTATAGACAGCCTGGCACCTTATTTATATGAGCGCACGAAACGGCGCCCAATGATTCTCCCTATTATTATGGAAGTGTAAACCACTTCGCTCCTGCCTCCGCAATTTATGCGGAGGCTTTTTTTGTAGATTTTTCTTTTTCCTTCCGTTACAATAGTGATATTGAAAATCATTATCATTTATACAGAGGGGGATTTGATGTATTTACATACGATAATTGGACGCTTTGCTGTTTTTACAGCAGGAATCGCCCTGCTAGCTTCCTGCAGCACCGGTGAAGACAGTTCTTCCGCAGATAATTCAGACAGCGAAGGGGAAACCAGAACATATGAAACAGAAAAAGGAGAGGTCTCTATCCCCACGGACCCTGAAACGATCGTGACTGATTATTATGCCGGGGAGCTGCTCGCGGTTGATGCAGATGTGTCCGGGTCTGGACCGGATGCATTTTCCAATCCTTTTCTTGAAGAGCAGCTGAGCGGCGCAGAAGATATCGGCGCTCCCCTCGACCCCGAACAAGTACTCGGGCTTGATCCCGATTTAATTATTGTCATGTACGATGACAATTACGAGCAGCTTTCGCAGATTGCACCTACAGTCCATATTCCATACAATCCCGATACAAATGTCCAGGAAACGCTTGATACCTTCGGAGAACTGACAAATAATCAGGCAGAGGCTGAAGAATTCAAAGAAACCATTGAGACGACCGCGGCGGAGGCCAAACAGCGGCTTAAGAGCACAATAGAACAGAACGATACTTTCGGGTTATATGAATTGACCCATAATAATGACCTTTATGTTTTCGGTGCAAATGGCGGACGAGGCGGACAGGCTATCTATAATGCCCTTGATTTGAACCCTCCCGAAAAAATTCAGGAGGAAGTCATGGGGGAAAACGCACAGGAAATTTCAATGGAGGTGCTTGAGGAGTACTCGGCCGATCATATGTTTATGACTACGTATGACCCGGAGGAAACTGGTGAAAGCAAGGAAAACATTCAGGAATCCGATGTCTGGGCGAACCTGGATGCTGTGCAGAACGACCAGTTTTATTTTCTTGATTTTGATACGTATTATCCCTACGACCCTATTTCCATTAACGAGCAGATTGATTTAATTGCCGAGACACTTGCTGAGTAATGCGGTTTCCTTTTAGCATGCAAAAATCTCCCCGGCCACAGGTGCCGGGGAGATTTTTGATTAGTGATAGGCATACAGCTCTTTGATAATCAGATCCAAAGGATTTTCCGCCATGTATGTTTTCATCTGGGCGATCGTATCGTTTCGATTGTCTTCAATGTTCTTCAGGGCTTCACGCAGCGTCTCTTCAGTCAGCTCTTCTTCTTCCAGAACAGATGCATATCCTTTTTCCTGAAATGACTCAGCGTTCAGGATCTGGTCCCCTCTGCTTTGAGCGCGTGTTAATGGCACAATCAGCATTGGCAGGTGCAGCGTCAGAAATTCAAAAATAGAATTGGACCCGCCCCGGGTAATGATTGTATTTGTGGCAGCAAGCACATCCGGCAGTTCTTCGTTGACGTATTCGAACTGGCGGTAGTTCGGCTGATCTTCGAGACTTTCGTCTGTATGGCCTTTACCGCAAAGGTGCACCACCTGATATTTCTCCGTGAGCCACGGAAGCGCAGCCCGCACCGTTTCATTAATTTTTTTTGCGCCGAGGCTTCCTCCCATAATCGTCAGTACCGGCTGGGATCCCCCGAACTGAAGAAACTCGAGTCCTTTTCTTTTATCTCCGCGCGTAATTTCTTTTCGCACTGGAGAGCCGAGGGCTTTTGCTTTTCCGGAAGGAAAATGGGCTGTCGCTTCGTCAAACGAGGTGAATATTTTTGTCGCAAACCGCTGGGCGATTCTATTGGCAAGTCCCGGCGTAATGTCACTTTCATGGATAATAACGGGGATGTTCAATGTTTTGGCCGCGATGATCACCGGGACAGTGACAAATCCGCCCTTGGAAAATACTACATTCGGTTTAA
Organism: Marinococcus luteus; assembly: GCF_900106595.1. Lineage (GTDB taxonomy): Bacteria > Bacillota > Bacilli > Bacillales > Marinococcaceae > Marinococcus > Marinococcus luteus. The sequence continues at coordinate 70,342 of NZ_FNNC01000001.1, read as the reverse complement.
CCTTTTTTAAATACTTACGGGCTTCGAGGCAGCCTTTCACCACACGGAAAATATCAGTAATGTTCTGCCAGTCTATGTAACGGCGCAGTTTACCTGAGCTGATAGAATGGTACCGTATGCCTCTGCGCTCAATCAGCTCTTTTTCAATACCCTCTTTTGAGCCCACATAGTAAATATCCCAATCACTTTGGTCGAGCTCATTAATCACAGCAATATTCGGCGTAACGTGACCGGCGGAGCCGCCGCCGGTAAATACGATCTTTTTCTGCATTTTCCTCATCATCCTATACGTCGTTAAGTCTGCAGGAGAAATATTCTCCCGCCCTTTATAATATCATACGCTTACGAAGGTGTAAGTTGTTTCGATAATAAGGAAAACATTTCATGCCAATATTTTTCCGTCCGGAGCCTTTCTTCTCTTAAATGCTCTTCCACTACTTTTTCCGCCAGCTGTTCATGATGAAGAAAAACTACGTCCTGGGTTACAATCAGCTGGCTTCCGTTTAAAATAGAGTTAATTTCCACAGTGATTTTTTCGTCCTGTCCGCCTGTCTCTTTACGGACGAGCGTTTTTTTGATTCGTTCCGGCGGATTTATTTCCAGATATTTTCCGTAAGCCCGGTACGCTTCGTCCTCGCTTTCGTTCACTATACTCCATGCACCGCCTTCTGATACGTCGGCCTCCGCATCTGCTTCTTTTTCTCCACCTGACGGAAACATCCATGTTTTCATCAGCTCAGGATTGGTCCAGGCTTCATATACCTGTGCGGGCTCTGCATGATGAATGTGGCACCCTGCCTGGGCGATAATTCTACTGTACTTTGCCATAATTGATTTCTCCTTTACAATTTGCTTTGTATCCCATTCCCTAAACAAAAGCTGAAAAAACGCAACTTAAGGATCGATTGCCCTTCTTGTTTATCTAAATAGGGGCGCGGGTATAGCAAGGTAGTTCTAACCAAAGGAGTGAATGAATATGGCAAATATGGAATTTAACGTAGAAGGAAACGCACAAAACTTTCAGACCGACCTTTCTGCAGGCACTCATGAAATTACGATCGATGAGCCGGAAAATCTTGGCGGAAACAATCAGGGCATGGACCCTTTATCCGCTCTTCTCTCTTCCCTTGCAGGCTGCGAAAACGCTGTAGCCAATTTCGTTGCTAAAGAAATGGATTTTGATCTGCAGGGTATTTCGTTTCAGGTAAATGGCAATATTGATTCAGAGGGCATGATGGGCAACCCTGATGTACGCCCATATTTTCAGACCGTTTCGGTAAAAGCGAAAGTCCGGACATCTGAAAGCGATGAACGTGTTCAGGAACTTCAGGAGAAGGTTGATGCCCGCTGCCCGGTGTTTACTACTCTCCACGCAGCCGGCGTGGAAATGAATGCTGACTGGAGTAAAGCTTAATCGGAAACCACAAAACACGCCCGGTGTATTCATCCGGACGTGTTTTTTCTTATACATATTGGTTTTCATATCACCTGGCATATCCGGGCACTCTCAGGAAGAAAATTTCTGTGCAAGTGGGTAGATCCCAAGGCTTTGAATAACAAGTGATAGCACAATAGCTGCAAATGTGAGAGAAACGACGAGGTCCGCACTGCTGCTGGACTGGGTTTCAATACTCAGCAGCAGGGCTACAGAAACCGTTCCTTTCAGCCCGGACCAGGTCATCATAAATACAGAGGACCACTGAAATCGTTCGTTAATATGCGGGGACAATTTCAGAAAACCACCTAACACAATGAAGCGGATGATCAGCGAAATAATAAATACTCCAATCGCTAGCAGCCAGTGCCCGAACGCAAGATAATCTGCAGACTGAATGCCGATCAATAAAAAAAGCAGGGACAATACGGCCGGCTCCACCACTTTCCAAAAACCATCCAGATAGGAGTGAAGCTCATCCTCCTTTTCCGATTGCTGGAAAGCCCGGGAGAGCATAATACCTGCCGAAACGGTGGCTAAAACACCGGAAACTCCCAGGCCTTCCGCCATATAAAAGCCACCGTAGGCAAGAATTACACTGAGCATCACCTGATACACGTGGCTGTGCATAATGTGAACCGCCTTTGTGACCAGCCAGCCTCCAGCTATTCCGACAGCCACGCCGCCAAGCGAAACCAGGAGAAATTCACCCAGAAACGAAAAGATGGAAAAGGGCTCATTGTACAAAAACATAGAGGAAGCAATCCCGAACAACACAACGCTTGTTCCATCGTTGATCATCGATTCCCCTTCCACTACTTTCGGGATATCCGAATCCCCGAACACATTTTCGAGAATGGCCGTCACGGATACTGGATCCGTCGGTGTCAGTATAGAAGCAATTAAAAATGCTGCAACGAACGACAGACCGGCAACGGGGCCCCCCACAAGATATATAAGCACGGCCATTAAAAATACGGTCGCCATCAGACCAAGAGTTCCGAGTGTCGCAATCGGCCAGATGTTTTTCTTTAATGAACGTATCGGAAAGCTGTAGGCAGACACAAACAAAAGAGCTGGAAGCAGCAGATCAAAAATAATATCATGGTTCAAACCCAGCCTGTTAAAAACGGGTATGAACGAAAGCCCGAGTCCAATAAGTAAAAGTACCATCGGCACTGGGAAATAATTGCTTTTAACATCAAATATATAAACAATCAGCCCGATGGCTAATAGTATAACGAGTAGTGACGCGTACAGCAGCAACTAATTCACCTCCTGTAATAGTATATGCAGCCAACATCCTTATTTACCCTTATTTCATATTGAAAAACTAAAAAGCCCTTCCGCATCAATCATGCGAAAAGGCCCAATCATTTTCAGTTATCATCTATCCACCGGGATTCGAGTCTCGCAATGTCTCCGTCCGCACCGACGACAATCAGAATATCTCCCTCACTGATATCCACTTCCGGACGCGGAGACACGTGGACGTCCTCTCCGCGTTTAATAGCGAGAACGTTGCATCCATACGTTTCACGTATATCTAAATCGAGAAGCGATTTCCCGTCAAGCAGCTGACCGGCTTCGAGTTCCACGATGCTGTAATCCTCGGAAAGCTCCAGGTAGTCGAGCACGCTTTTAGACACGATGCTGTGCGCCACTCTTACTCCAATATCGCGCTCCGGGTGGATTACTTCATGGGCACCGATGCGCCGGAGCACTTTTTCATGATAGTCATTTTGTGCTTTTACCGTAATGTGCTTGACGCCGATTTCATCAAGCACGATGGTAGTCATAATGCTTGCCTGAATATTATCACCGATAGCTACAATGACATTGTCAAAATTACGGATACCAAGACCACGCAGCGCCTTTTCATCCATGCCGTCCGCAATGACCGCCTGGGCGACGACCTGGGCAAATTCATTAACCCGGTGTTCATTGGAATCAATAGCAAGCACATCCATTCCTTCATCGGCCAGGGCGTTGCATATGCTTCCGCCGAACCGGCCGAGACCAATGACTGCAAACTGTTTTTTCATTCCGTTCTCCCCTATTCTTCTCAAGTCCTCCAGCTTTTTGGCGGGCCTCTTCAGCCCCGGCCATGGACGCTCAGGTGTTCAGCGTGTCCTGTCCCGGCTTCCAGTTCGCCGGGCACATTCCCCCCATCTGAAGGGCCTGCAGTACACGAAGAACCTCGTCAACGTCGCGTCCGACATCATTGTGATGAATCATCGAATACTGCAGTTCCCCGTCAGGATTAATAATATACAAACCGCGCAGCGCTACTCCCTCTTCTTCGATCAACACGCCGTAATCCCGGCTGACCCGGTGATTTGTATCAGCTGCAAGTGGAAATTTCAGCTCCTCGAGCCCATTCTCTTCCCGTGTCATATTGATCCATGCTTTATGCGAATGGATAGTATCTGTCGAAACGCCGATAACTTCTGTATCAAGTTCTTCAAACTCCTCATAATGATCACTCATTGTTGTAATTTCAGTCGGACAGATGTGGGTGAAATCCATCGGATAGAAAAAGAGCACCGTCCATTTATCTTCCTTCATTACTTGTTCAAGGCTGATCGTGCCAAACGAGGTGTCCGGCATGACGGCATTCATCTCGAAGCGCGGAGCCTGCTTTGCCACCATACGCTTTTCACTCATGCATTCCACTCCTTTAATAATTGCGATCCTGCATTCTATCCTTCATTATATGGACCCCCAATTTCAAAGTCAACGAAACGCTCCACTCCTGTGTTCACGGCAGTTTGATTCATTACTATTGCATATTTTTTGGCACAATTAGTTATGTTATACTAACCAGGTTAAAATGGAAACTACAGGCTGGGGAGTGGTATAACTTGAATATGGAATCGTTTAATGAAGGAATTTTCTGGACAGCTGCCATTATTTTAATGGTGCAGCTAATTGGAGTGCTAATCGGCTATATTATAGTTCGTGCCATCGGGAGCAAAATCATTCATCGCTCCTTTAACCGCATGGAAAAACAGCGGAATATGCACCCGGGCAGGGTTAAAACCCTTTCGAAGCTCGCTGTAAGCATCTTTACTTACATTTTGCTATTTATCGTAATTACCATTACTTTAGGTTTGTTCGATCTTGATATTGCTCCGCTGATCGCCAGCGCCGGGATCGTCGGGCTTGCGATTGGCTTCGGGGCCCAGGGCCTTGTGAGTGACGTCGTTACCGGCTTTTTTATTCTTCTCGAAAAGCAGATTGACGTTGAAGACTACATTGCGATCGCCGGAATAGACGGTATTGTCGAGGAGGTTGGACTGCGCACCACTCAGGTGCGAAGCTTTGACGGTACGCTTCATTTCGTACCAAACCGGGAGATCAGTGTTGTCAGCAACTATTCGCGCGGCAACATGCAGGCAATTGTCGATATCGGCATTGCTTATGAAGAGAATGTGGACAAAGCGATTGCCGTTATTCAGGGAGCCTGCAACCGCGTGGCTGAGGAACAGGGGATTTTCAAGGAAGGTCCTGACGTTGTAGGAGTAAACGCCCTTGGCGCTTCGGAGGTTACGATCCGTATTATCGCCAAAACAGAGAACATGATGCAGTGGGCGATGCAGCGGGAGCTGCTGAAGGCCTGCAAGGAAGATCTTGATGCCCATAATATCGAAATCCCTTACCCGCACCAGGTGAATGTCAGCAAAGAAGCGTAAGGCAAATAAAAGACGGCGGAGGCTTTAAGAAGCCCCCGCCGTTTTTTATCGTTTTATTACCGACTGTGCAGAAAATCAGTGAAAAACTCTACCGCGGTGTCCATCGCCTTTTCAGAAGGACTGATCCGGTTGTCATGCAGGCCGTACGGCGTATCCACCCCAAGCCAGACCATCGTCCCGGGGATGTCCCGGAGAAAATAACCAAAGTCTTCTCCGGTCATTGCTTCCCGGCTCTCCACAAAATCGACCTGACCGTGGCTTTCCGCCGCTGACGCCAGCTCCGCTGTTTTTGTTTCATCATTATACACCTGGCAGTAATTCGCTCCCCAGTCCACGTCTGTTTCACAATGAAAGGAAGCTTCAACCCCTTTCAGCATCCCGGTAATTCTTTCTTTAATCAGCTTCATGTTGTCCATTGAGAAGGTGCGGATCGTCCCTTCCACCCGGGCGGATTCCGCAATAATGTTCTGCTTGGTTCCTGCTTCAATCGTACCAATTGTCACAACGGCCGAATCGAGTGGATCAATGTTTCTTGCTACGATCGACTGAAGCTGAGTCACAAAGTGACTCGCTGCCACCACCATGTCCTCCGTCTGGTGAGGACGTGCAGCATGTCCCCCTTTGCCGCGGAGATTAATAAACAATTCCGACGTATTGGCAAACAGCACCCCCGGCTTTGTCGCAATCGTGCCTACCGGGTGCTCCGGAGCGATATGAAGCGCATAAATTTCGTCCGGCTTCCATGTCTTGAATTCCTCGGACCTGAGCATCGGTTCCGCTCCCCCGGGCCCTTCTTCTGCCGGCTGAAACAGCATCACCACGTTTTGAACCGGCCGGTTATCCGCAAGGTTCTGCAGTATACCGAGCGCAATCGACATGTGCATGTCGTGCCCGCAGGCGTGCATCATTCCTTCATGCTCGGACGGAAACTCCAGACCTGACTGCTCCGGGACCGGCAGGCCGTCCATATCCGTTCGGTAGCCGACGGTTTTTTCCGGGGCAGAGCCTTCGATACGAACGAGAATACCGGTCTCCCATGTTTTATACGACAGGTGTTCCTGCGGCAGAGCGCGAATCACATCAAGCAGGTACTGCTGCGTTTTGAATTCCTGAAACCCAGGCTCCGGAATGCGGTGCAGATCACGGCGGAACTTCGTTAAATCGGCGGAGGTCATTACTGCACGCTCCTTTCTTTCAAGGCGTTCATTTCTTCGGCAAGGGTTTCAACAAAGGCGTCCACCTCAGCGCGCTCAAGGGTCAGCGGAGGCAGAAGGCGGATAATGCGCTGCTGGGTAATATTAAACATAAACCCTTTCGCAAGCAGCCTCTCCTGCAGTGTTTTCACAAATGAAGCGTCTGCATTCAACACCACACCGATCATCATGCCGAGCCCGCGGATTTCCTGCACAAATCCTTCGCTTTCATTCTTCCAGTCTTCCAGACGGGACCACAGGTATTCAGCCCGTTCACGCCCATTTTCCAATTCGTTTTGCTCATACAGGACATCAAGCACTGCATTTCCCATCGCGGCACTGAGCGGGGAAGGTCCAAAGGTTGTTCCGTGATCGCCCGGGTGAAATACTTCCTGCACATGCTCTCCTGCAATCATACCCCCAAGCGGCAGACCGCCGCCGATGCCTTTGGCAAACAAAATAACATCCGGCGTAATATCTGCCCGCTCATAGGCGAAAAATGTACCGGTGCGCCCGATACCGGTCTGAATTTCATCCACGATAAACAGCACATTGTATTTTTCACATAGAGCTTTTGCTTTCTCCATAAAAGAAGGAGAAACCGGCTGAATACCGCCTGAGCCTAAAATTGGCTCGAATAAAAATGCGGCCGGCTGATTCGTCTTAAGCACTTCTTCAAGTGCCTCCAGATTTTCTGCTTCCACTTCATAGACAGGATAGTCCGCTGCTGGAAAATCCTGATAAATTCCGGGCTGGCGTGTCAGTTGAATAACGCCCAGCGTCCGGCCGTGGAAGCTTTTTTCCAGAACGGCGATTCCTTTTTTCGGCGTTTCCTGGCTGCTTCCCCACTTATGCACAAGCTTGACCGCTGCTTCGGTGGCTTCCGCTCCGGAGTTTGCAAAGAACACCTTTCCCGGGATACTTAGCTCAATCAACCGCTCCGCCAGGCGGACCGCCGGTTTGTTAATAAACATATTGGAAATATGAAGAAACTGGTCTGCCTGTTCCTTCAGCTTGCCTAGCAAATAAGGGTGTGAATGACCGACAATATTGACAGCCAGGCCGGTAAATAAATCAAGGTATTTGTTTTGTTCGCTGTCGTATAAGTAATTGCCTTCCCCTTTTTCCACTACAATCGGAAGACGCTGGTACGTAGACATTATATAGTGCTGGTCTTTTTCAAGCCAGTTCATGCTGTTTGCCCCTTTCGCGTAAATGAAAAAGAAAGGCCCCTTTTGGAACCCGTCCCAAAAGGCAGCCTTTCACCGTTACGTTGTTGCGTTGTTATTTTAAGCGGCGCAGTTCCTGTTTAATTTCTGTTTTTCCTTTTGTCTGCTCGTCAATTTCTTTGATGACACGTGCAGGTGTTCCGGCAACGACCGTGTTTGGCGGCACGTCTTCTGTTACTACGGCGCCAGCGGCTACGACTGCGCCTTCACCGACAGTGACTCCTTCAAGGATCACGCAGTTGGCACCAACCACAACGCCGTCTTCAACAATGACAGGCTGTGCGGATGGCGGCTCAATGACGCCGGCGAGAACTGATCCTGCGCCGATATGGCAGTTATTGCCCACGGTGGCACGTCCGCCCATTACAACGTTCATGTCGATCATCGTGCCTTCCCCGACAACGGAGCCGATGTTAATGCTTGCGCCCATCATGATAACGGCGCCTTTACCGATTTCCACCTGGTCGCGGATGATCGCGCCAGGCTCAATGCGTGCTTCGATGTCTTTCAGGTCAAGCATCGGAATCGCGCTGTTTCTGCGGTCGTTTTCTACAACAAAATCTTCAATTTTGTCTGCATTCGCTTCGATGCCTTCTTTAATATCTTCCCATTCACCGAACAATACACCGGTGTTTCCTGTAATAAACCGCTTCGTTTCATTTCCAAATCCGATAGCGTCCAACTCGCCGGTAATATGTACTTTAACCGGAGTGGATTTTTTACTATCTGAAATGAACTGGATAATTTCATTTGCATCCATTTGATTCATGTTTTACATCCTCCTTCAAATTTCTCTTTCCTAGATTATCATATCGCCCTTTGAAAGCAAAATGATAGTTCCATCTTTTTTCTCTTCTCCTGCTATTTTCTTTCTTCTGGGAAAGCCTTACAATGAAAATAATAAAAGGAGGCATACATATGGGTAGAACAGCTGATATCTGTGATGAATACGGAAACGAGGTTTTTGTCGCCAACGAGCCGTTTTTATCGCACGGACCGGCACTTTCCTTCGAAGGTCCGGTGGAAACAGTACGGGTATTTGAGGATAACGTTCTTGTCGAGCAGGCGCTTGGCGACCTCCCCGCTGGCAGCGTTCTTGTAGTTGACGGAGGCGGTTCGTCCCGGCGCGCCCTCCTCGGGGACAACCTGGCAGAAATTGCTGTCAAACGAGGACTCGCAGGCATTATCGTGAATGGCGCAATCCGCGACAGTGATGAACTGCGCGAAATGAATGTCCGGGTGTTTTCCCGTTTTACCAACCCGCGAAAGTCCGTCAAAGAAGGACGCGGCGAACGCTCCGTCCCAGTCGATTTTGCCGACGTCACCTGGACCCCCGGAGACTACGTCTATGCCGACAGCGATGGTATCGTCCTTCTTCCTGCCAAAAGCTAGCCTGCTTCCACCGGCATAAGACGGCGCACGCTTGTAAGTGTAACTATTAACAGAAGCAGGCCGCCGGCAATGACGCCGATCCATCCGGCTACGGGCCACAGCAGTCCAAAATAAATACTGCTGAGACTTCCGCCCAGATAATAAGACGTCAAATAAAGTCCGGAGGCACTCGCCCGGGCTTTTTTGGCGTTTTTTGTCACCCATGAGCTCGATGTGGAATGCGCAAAGAAAAAGCCAAAGCTCAGCACTGCCAGCGAACCAATGACCACCCACAGCTGCGGTACAAGCGACAGCAGCAGGCCACTGGCCATAATGAGGATGCCGGTCTGCATACAGTCCGTCTGTTTAAAGCGCTGCGTCAATTCCCCGGCAAGGCTCGAGCTGAATGTGCCCGCCCCGTATGTTAAAAAAAGCAGGCCCAGGACTGCTGTATTGACGAAAAAAGGGTCCCCGTCCAGGCGGTACGTAATAAAGTTAAATGTGCCGATGAACACGAAGAAATTCAATCCGCCGATAATATAAGCGCGCCGCTGCACCGGATCTTTAAGATGAAACAGCGCATTTTTCCATGTATCGCTCCACTCCAACGGCTTTGGCTTGAAATTTTTCGAAGCCGGAAGCAGAAGAATCACGAGTACGGCAAGCAGTACGCTTGCCCCGGCCATAAAAAAATAAGCCGTCCGCCAGTCAAACCAATCGGCAAGTACGCCGCTCATTACTCTCCCACCCATGCCGCCAAGACTGTTCGCGCTTACGTAAAATCCCATCGCTACTGTCATCGCCCTGGGGGTGAATTCTTCTCCGATATAGGACATAGCCGCAATGGGAATGCCAGCAAGCCCGACTGCCTGTACCATCCGCAGCAGCAAAAGCAGCCAGAAGGAGCCGGCAAACGGAATGAGGAGCGTAGCTATGGTCCCCCAGATCATCGCATACACGATGATTTTCCTCCTCCCTTTTGCGTCGGAAATCGCGCTGATAAAAAAGAAGCTAACGCCAAGCATTAAAAGCGACAATGAAATGACAAAGCTCGCTGTCGCCTCGCTGACATTGAATTCTCCGGTAAACAATGGAAGCAGCGGCTGCGGATAATACATATTGGCAAAAATAAGCAGGGAGGCAAGTCCGAGGGCAATGGATGCGCGCCAGAACGTTCCGGTATGCCGGTCGATCATAAAGCAATCTTCCTTCCGTGTCATTCGTCATTACTGCTTGTATTATACAACCAGTACACATGATTCATTTCTTTTTTATTTTACCCGATTTGGCTCGTTATATGCTTAGCATTATCCTGGGTCTTAGAAAAACGGTTTCTAATACAGCTGAAGACCCGGACGCTTTTCCGGCGCCGGGTCTTCTATTAGCTGCGTGTCGTTTTCAGATACGAGCGTGCAATATTTCGTACATTGGGATTCCAGTGGGTCATGCATCCAGCCATCGCCCGTTCCACATGCTCCGCTGCTTCGTCTTCCCAATAGCCGTTATTATTCTCATGCTCTACTGCTTCTCCAAGATATCCAGCTGCCACCCTGGCAACCGCTTCTTTATCTTCTCCGTGTACTTTAAGTTCCACTTTGTCTCCAAGTCTGATGCTTGTAAACAACGACATCATGCCGAGTACGCTTTTTCCGTTTGCGGAAGTTCTCCGCTTTTCAAAAAACACATCGGCCTTAAATGTTTCCAGTTCATGAACAAACGACAATACTTGACTGGCATTCAGCCCGCGGGTTAACACGAATGTTTCCACTCGTTCCATCGAATGCATCGGCTCCTTTTTCGTACATATTCCTTCTGACAAACATTCTTATTATAACATGTACGTTTCATTTGCCAACCATGAAACCCGCTTAATTATTGTCGGACATGTAATAATTTTCTTCAGATGCCTTTTCAATATAAATTGACTGTGTTGGGTATGCAAACTGAACGCCTTCCTCCTGAAGGATGCGAATGATTTCAAGATTCAGCTCTTCTTTTATTTCCGCCCATTCCAAAAACGCGGTCGTTTTCGTAAAGCAGTAAACCCACAGGTCGAGCGAAGAGCTGTTAAATTCTTTAAATTGCACAAGAATCAGTTCTTTATCAATGTCATCACGGTTATTCAGCATCTCCTCGAGACGCTCTCGCAGCTGCAGCACCTGCTCACGCGGCGTCTGGTATTCAATGCCAAGAGTCATATCTATTTCCCGCTTACGCATTTCACTCCAGTTCGTAATCGCCTCATGGGCAAGCGTGTTGTTTGGAACGATGACGATCGAGTCAGCGAAGGTACGCACCTTCGTGCTCCGAAACGAAATATCTTCCACAATTCCTTCCACCGTCGGCGTATAAATCCAGTCGCCCCGCTTAAACGGACGTTCCACCACAATAATTATGCCGCCGATGAAGTTAGCCACCATGTCCTGGGCGGCGAGGGCAAAGGCCAGACCACCAAGGCCGAGACCTGCCACAAAGCCGTTAATGTTAAAGCCCCATGACGAGAGGATAATAGTAAATGCGAGCGCCACGATAATAATTCGGAGCACCCGGGAAAGAAACGGGACCAGCATATTGTCTTCTTTGCCCTCGAGCCGTTTAACCATCGGGTTAAAGAGCATCGAAGACGTGTTCAGCAGCTTGTATGTTCCCCATGCTGCGAGCACGATTAAAATTGAACCGTAGAGGCGGTTGATAATTGTCATGGAATCCCACGGTATAGGCAGATACAACAGCGCCAGGTATATGCCGAACACGGCGAAAAACATGCGGATCGGCCGTTCAAACGATACTAAAACGTTAGTGAACAGCTGTGATCTCGATTGGTGAGTCATTTTTAAAATGAACCTGAAAATGTATTTAGTAAAAAGTTTCCGAAAAGCAAACACGAGAAGTGCAATCAAAACGGCTACGCCTATATCAATCCAGGGCAGCTCCACAATACGTGTCTGCCATTCCATCCAAAAGTCTGCATATGCCTGCATGAACATTCCTCCACCTTTGTCCCGTTCTCTCTATATTTTAAAGCTGCCGCCAGGCAGTTTACTGCAGCGTTCCCACTTTTCGTATTTGTGGATATCTTTCAAACCTAAGGTATGGTAGCATGTAAATCGGAAAAAGACATCATCACAAAGGAAGGTTTAGATAGTCGCATGGATTTACTTATTTTACTGCTAATTGGTTTTGCTGTAAATACGCTCATATACCAGCTTGCCCGTTTGATGCAAAAAGTCTCCGGGCGAAGCCTGCCGCTTCTGGGCATCACCTACATTGCTTTTTTCGGAGCGCTGTCGCTTGGCATTTTTAATCAGGGACCGCCCGGCTTCATTCTTTCCAATCTCAGTCTTGGCATGCTCGCCTTCTGCCTATTTCTATTCCTTCAGCAGCGGAAAGAAAAACAGCGAAAGGAACAGTAGTTCACTTTTTAATGGATATGTATCGCGATCGATAAAAATTTCTGTTTCTGCCGCAGGTGCATACACTCCTTTAGTATCTCCGGTAGAAATAGAACATCGGTAAAACCCTTAAGCTTCACCGCACGGAAGAAATTGAGCGGACAGCATAACCCTCTGCTTTCCCTGCATAAATTGACCGCGGAAGGATTGACACCGTTCTTTTCCTATTGTATATTATTTCTGTCGCTTCATTCCATATCATTTGTTCCGTTAGCTCAGTAGGGAGAGCGCCACCTTGACAGGGTGGAGGTCACTGGTTCGAGCCCAGTACGGGACACCATAAATAATAAACTACAGCAGGAGCCTCAGGCTTCTGTTTTTTTATTTGCACGGCCCGGGCTGTTTTTCGTACCCATTCCTTCTTCCTCTCCTCAGAACCCCTGCTATCCCGCCCATTATTTTACAATGATTAGTACATTTTATAAACGTTTATGTATCTTTCCGTACATTCCTTTTGTATCCTCTGCTTTTATTAGGTTGTTTCAGGGTGTATTATGGTAAACAACTACTGAAAGGAGGAATACGGATGAGTTCATCATCAGTGGACAGTTCGAATTTCATCGAGGTGTATTTTGACCCTTCCGCCATTCCGCTTTTTGAATTGAATGGATTTCAAAGCGAGGGAGCATTCGAAGAGCATTCCAGCTACGTTAAAGCAGTAGTGTCAGCGGAGAACTGCAGTATTGAAGAAGCGGGTGTTTACTTCTATCAGGAAAAAGCCCAGAATACCTCCGGCGGCAGCCGCACCCTCTTTATTCCTATGCGTTTTATTCTAACAGCAGTGGAGCACTCCGAATCCCGGGGGCCTATCGGCTATACAGATCCAAATACTCTTTAGAACAGCCAAAGGCAGAAAGCTGCGCGCTTCTGCCTTTTACCGCAGAACGTATATATGCCGTCCAAGCTGGATAATCTCTTCATTTTCAGGAAAATACACCCGCTCAAACGTCGGATGAAAACCGCTGTTCTGCATGGAGTGTATATCAGCAACCCATCCCCCTTCCCCCGGCCAAACAAGACAATGCAGCATGTGCCCTTCACTACAGATAATTACCTGCACCTGGCGAATCTGCCGGTCAATATAAACGACCCCCATGGCGTATACCCCCTTAATGACAATATACCCATTCGTGGTGAATCAAGACTTATTTCCCGAGGAATTATTTAATATTTTTCCAAAATAAAAAAAGCGCCGCAACGGGCGCTTTTTTCTATAGTCCGAGTATATCTCCAAATGTATCCCGTAGGTGGTCCCTGACGATATCCATATTAAATTCCTGCTGCTTTTCCTGGCTGTACATTCTGCCATTCTGGACGTATATGACATCGAGTTCTTTCGTCGTATCATCTGTACTCTGCGTTACTTCAATGTGGCAATTGTCGCCGTCTGTTCGGGTTTCAAAAAGCACTTCGCGGTTATCGATGGTCATATAGCTGCGGTGCTTTGAACCGTAGCTGCTGAACGAGTCATTTTTCACTTCGCCGATCTCTTTATTCAAATTATTAAAGTACTTGGCAATTTCCCAGTTTACTTCGTTCATAATATTTGCGTCTTTATCTTCTTCTAAATACTCTTTTGCTTTAGCTACGAACTCATCTTCGAAACTCATTGCCATCACCCTCTTCTTTAAAGTAATTCTCTATTTTACAGATTATACGGGATCTCCACTACCACCACGGAAAAATTATGTAAAAATTATTTATTAAAAAAGAGTTATGTTAACTGCTCACAAAGACAGTTAACATAATTCACTTCACTTCTACTACATACACACCAGCGTCAACATATCGGATAAGCATCAACTGTCCGTTGCCTACCATCGAATCAATAGTTTTCAAAGCAAACGAACTGTCAATGCTGTTTCTATCTTTTAATATAGCGGCGACATCTTTATTAGTCAGTGGCTTTTCATTGTCCTGAATAATATTCTTTATTGTTTTAGCCCCTCTGGTTTGTAATATAATGTTCACCCCTTTGTTTATCATTAATATCCTATTTCCGAAAAGTCTGCAGGGTAATCATCAAATTATTACATTTTTGAATCCATGGGTATAGAATTACTGGTCGCTCTCGTGCAGGTGGCTTTCTTTTCCCTGTTTAACCTGTAATTTCCCTCTTCGTATAGCTTCCGTTATGATTAAACACAGCGCTCCCGCCAAAACATGAATGAATGCCCATACATAGCTTTGCAGTACGAGTCCGACAATAATTCCGAGGCCGATATTCCATATGCCGATAATAAGCCAGAATAAGATAAAATAACTGTTTATTGTTCTTCGTTTCATTTCTGACACCCTTTAATGTTTTTCTACAAATTACCATATTTATGTGTAAAAGTCATTTTTCATGTTTTTTGACAGCGTTATCATGCCCGTTGCACACCCGTCATGTTACACTATTCTTATCCTGAAAAAAAGAGGTGCTCAGATGAAGCAAATGCAGTTAGGCAGCAGTTCTCTTCACGTATCCAATATAGCACTCGGGTGTATGCGTATGAATGAGCTTTCCATTAGTGATGCTGAAAAAGTTTTCCGTACCGCTCTTGATGCTGGCGTGAACTTTTTTGATCATGCCGACATTTACGGTGGCGGGGATTCTGAAGATATTTTTGCCAGGGCAGCCGGTATGAACGATGACCTCCGTGAAAAAGTGATTCTTCAGTCCAAAGCAGGCATCCGCGGGAATTCTTTCGATTTTTCCAAATCGCATATTTTAAACACCGTCGATGAAAGCCTGAATCGTCTTCAGACAGATTATCTGGATGTACTGCTTCTTCACCGCCCCGATGCGCTCATGGAGCCTGAAGAGGTAGCGGAAGCGTTCGACAGTCTCCAGGCCTCTGGAAAAGTCCGGCATTTTGGTGTCAGCAACCAGCATCCAATGCAGATTGAGCTTTTAAAGCAGCACGTTAAGCAGGATCTGATTGCCAACCAGCTGCAGTTTGGTCTGATGCACTCCCTCATGATAGACCAGGGATTGAATGTAAATATGAAAAATGATGCAGCGGTCATGCGTGAAGGCGGGCTTCTTGAATACAGCCAGTTGAACAACATGACCGTCCAGGCCTGGTCTCCGTTTCAGTACGGCATGATGGAAGGCGTTTTTGTCGGCAATGACAAATTTCCGGAAGTAAATAAAAAACTCAGCGAATTGGCCGGGCGCTACCACATTACTGAGTCGGCGGTGGCGGCGGCCTGGATTCTGCGGCACCCAGCACGCATTCAAACCGTTATAGGAACGATGAATCCCGAACGGCTGGCAGGCATCGCCAAAGCTTCTGAAATCACTTTGACACGTGAAGAATGGTACGATCTTTATCAGAAGGCCGGCAATGAACTCCCATAAGAATAAAGACCCCTTTCTCCATTATTAAGAGAAAGGGGTCTTTCTTTATGCTTTCGCTGCTTCTGTGCTTTCCTGTTCTTTGTTCTTTCTGACTTTTTTAATATTAAATCGCATTATGATCATAGCTGCCAGGGCAACTACGAGAAGAATATTAAAAAGGGTAAACGATAAGGCGTAGCTTCCTGTAGCCGAAACAATGCTTGAAACAGCTGTCGGTCCGGCCACCCCAGCAAGAGCCCAGGCGGTTAAAAGGAAGCCGTGTATGGCGCCGAGCTGTCTCGTGCCAAACAGGTCACCGATATACGCCGGCAGACAGGCAAAACCGCCGCCGTAGCACGTAATAATAATGAATAAGAGAATCGCGAGCAGCACGACGTTAGTCGTTAACGGGAGCAGGAAAAAGGCTACAATTTGGATAACAAAGAATATTGTAAAAGTATTCGTTCTTCCAAGATAGTCCGAGAGCGATGCCCAGACAATCCGTCCGCCTCCGTTGAAAAAGCCCATTACGCCGACGATAGTAGCTGCTACAGCCGCGCTTGTTCCAGTGATGGACTGGGTCATATTCGATGCAACTGCGAGCAGCATGATTCCTGAAGAAATGTTAATAAACATCACGATCCACAGCAGGTAAAACCGCATCGTCCGGAGTGCTTCTTTCGCTGAAAGCTGCGCCAGATCCCCGCCTTTTTGGTTCGTTTTGAGATCTTCTTTATTATAACCTTTAGGCATCCAGTCTTTTGGCGGCTTTTTCATGTAGCTTGCCCCTGCAAGCATAAGAACGAAGTACGAAGCGCCCAGGATGTAAAACGCTCCCGGGATCGATACAGCGTTCATCAGCCATTCAGCTACGGGGCTTGTGATCAGTGCCCCGGCGCCAAATCCCAATACGGCCATGCCAGTAGCCAACCCTCTGCGGTCTGGAAACCACATCACGAGTGTAGAAACCGGGGATATGTACCCGATACCAAGACCAATGCCGCCGAGAACACCATAAGAACCAATAAATAATGGCAGACTTTCAAGCTGGACCGCAAGCCCGGCCCCCATTGTCCCGGCACCAAACAGCACGGCTGCAATGGCAGCTGAGATTTTCGGCCCATATTTTTCCACAAAGAACCCTAGTGAAGCGGCCGACATCCCCAAAAAGAAAATTGCAATAGTAAATGCGAGTGTTACGTCGGAAATGTTCCAGCCAAGTGACTCATTCAGCGGGTTCTGATACACACTGTATGCATACACCGAACCGATCGATAAATGAATCGCTATGGCTGATAACGCCATCAACCAACGATTTCGATCTGCTTCCATAATTAGTAAGTCCCCCTTCTGTAATAATACAATCCTCCCTTTCCCTCTCTGTGTGCATTCAAACGGCCATTCCTAAAAAAATTGTAAAAATTCTTTATTAAGAATGGCTTTAAAATAATGAAAAAAGCACCCGGATGGATGCTTTAAACTTCGTCGGCATATACATTGTCCAGACGAACACTTTTTCCAGTTCTGCTGCTTTCATAAACAGCTTCAATAATCCGGGTGACACGCAGAGCCTGCTCGGGCTTAACGACGACCTCTGCCTGCCCCAGGCATGCCTCTATGAAGTTTTTCGCCTGCAGCACGTCTTCGCGCTCGGAGTTTGTTAAGTGCGGCTCCGTACTCATCATCGAACCGAATTTTGACTGGTAAAGCTCGAGCGGAAAGACCTGTAGGCCCCCATCCACCCCGGATATGCTCAATTCTTCTTTATCTTCTTTGATATTCGCTGCCCAGGATGACTCCAGGAGCAGCGTCATACCGTTTTCAAACGTAATATAGCCGGTCACATGGTCCTCTACGGAGAAGCTTTCGGCGTCGATAGCTCCCCATTCATTAATCTGGCCGGGGGTTTTACTCAAACGGTCGTATGTTCTTCCGTTCACTTCCACCGGCTGTGGGTCATCCAGGAGCCAGAGAGCCAGATCCAGCAGGTGACAGCCGTAATCAATCAGGCTGCCTCCGCCCTGTAGTTCTTTATTCGTAAATACGCCCCATCCGGGCACTTTCCGTCTTCGCATCGCCTGAAGACGCACAACCAGCGGATCGCCAATTTCACCCTCCACCACCATCTGTCTGGCTGTACTCGACTCCTTCATGTAACGGTAGTGATAACCAATCGTTAACACAGCCCCTGAACGCCTGGATGCATCAATCATGTCTCTGCATTCGGACGTAGTCATCGCCATCGGCTTTTCACAAAGTACGTGTACTCCTGCTTCCAGTGCCTGCACGGCTAGTTCTGCGTGAAATTTATTCGGCGTACAAATGATGACTGCTTCAACATGAGCTAGTAATTCTTCCACAGTGCCGTATACAGCCGGGATATCAAATGCTTCTGCAGCAGCTCCTGCTTTACTGAGGTCTGTATCAAACACAGCAGCTATTTGCGCGTTTTCAATTTGCTGAAAAGCGGGCAGGTGTCTGCCCCGGGCAATGCCGCCTGCACCAATAATGCCTACCTGAAGCTTCCCCATTAGTTCTTCCCCTCCGTATCTTTACTCGAAATGGCTTCAAGAGGCCTGGCATTACCGTATACAGGAACCGGGGTATTTTTCGGGGCCGACCACCGGACAGCGTTTTTAATCACCGTCTGAATGTCTTTGTTGTAATATGTTGGGTACGTTTCATGCCCCGGACGGAAATAAAAAACCTTTCCCCTCCCCCGGGTGAATGTTGCCCCGCTGCGAAATACTTCTCCACCCTCAAACCAGCTGATAAAAACAAGCTCATCCGGTGCGGGAATATCAAAGTGTTCCCCGTACATTTCCTCTTTCGGCATTTCAATATACTCTCCGATCCCTTCTGTAATCGGATGGCCCGGCTCCACGACCCAGAGCCGTTCACGCTCGTCTGCTTCCCGCCACTTCAAGTCACAGCCTGTGCCCATCAACGTACGGAATATTTTTGACAGATGACCGGAATGAAGCACAATCAGCCCCATCCCGTCCAGCACACGGTCCTGAATGCGCGTGACAATGGCATCCTCGACTTCGTCGTGGGCAATATGGCCCCACCAGAGCAGCACATCGGTGTCGTTTAACACTTCTTCCGTAAGACCATGCTCCGGCTCATCAAGTGTTGCCGTCCGTACGACATTCGCTTCTTCTTCCAGAAATTCAGCCAATGCTCCGTGAATCCCCTTTGGATACACCTTTGCAACTTCCGGATTCTTATTTTCGTGTCTGTTTTCGTTCCAAATGGTAATGTTCATGCCATTCCTCCTTTAGTTGTTAAACGCTTACTGAATACGTTACCAACACTAGCTAAAAATTTTTGATCTGATTCACCATTATTAAACCGCTTCCATTTCATAGTAATCCAAAACGTTTCGGGCCGCAATCATCAATTGATTTTTTATTAAAACAGGCAAAAGCCTTTTCGGGCTTTTGCCTGCAAATCAGGACCTTTTTAACGGCGAAGTCTGCGCATAAATTTTCTTATATGCCTGAAATGATTGTTCATATATCAGCGACTGGTCAGGGTCAGGGTTAAACGTTTCGCCCTCTTTGACAAATGTTTTTTTGCATTCCTCAAGCGTAGCAAACCATCCTGTGCCATAGGCTGCAAGCATTGCTGCCCCGAGCCCCGGCCCCTGTTCATGAGCGAGTTTACGCACGGGGCATCCAAATGCATCCGCCTGCATCTGAAGCCAGAAGGAGCTTTTCGCTCCCCCTCCAATGGAGACCAGGGAATCTATCTGAAAGCCCTGCTGAAGGATGATTTCGTGAGATTCCTTTAGGGAATACGTGATCCCTTCCATCACGGCCCGGACGATATGTCCTCTCGTATGGCGGATATCGAGGCCGATGAAGCTGCCCCTGATCCCTGCGTCCATATACGGCGTTCTTTCACCGGTCAGAAACGGGGTGAACAATAAATGATCTGCACCTGCCGGCACCTGTGATGCCCGTTCAACCAGCTGTTCAATCGTTTCGTCAAAAAACAAATTGTCCTTTACCCACTGCAGACTGTTCCCGGCAGAAAGAGTGACTCCCATATAATAATACTGATCCTTTGACGCGTGATTAAAATAATGCAGGCGTCCATCCGGCACTGCTTCGCCGTGATCCGGCACCAGGAGCACTCCGGAAGTTCCTATACTTAAAAGGCCTTCCCCCGGTTCAGTAATTCCGCTTCCTAAAGCACCACAGGCGTTATCAGCCCCTCCGGCTATAACGTTCACTCCTTCGTGCAGTCCCGTCTGTACTGCCGCTTCCTTCGTCAGGGTCCCCGCACTTTCATGGGATTCTATCAGCGGCGGGCAGAACGAGGCGGAGATATTAAAACCTTCCTGCATCGTCCGGCTCCACGTTTTTCCTTTCACATCCAGCAGAAGCGTCCCGGCTGCATCGGACAGCTCCATCTGCATACTGCCTGTCAGCCGGTACCGGACGTAGTCTTTTGGCAGCAGAAAAGATGCTGCCCTGCTCCAAACCTCCGGCTCATTTTCCTGCACCCAGAGCATTTTCGGAAGAGTAAAGCCTTCGAGAACTGTGTTCTGCGTCGCCTCAATCAGCTCGTTCTCTCCGATCGTACGACGAATCGTTTCGCACTGCTCCGACGTTCTTGTGTCGTTCCAGAGTATAGCCGGACGCAGCGGCCGGCCGTTCTCGTCCAGGAGCACCAGGCCGTGCATCTGACCGGAGAAGCTGAGGCTTTCCACTTCCTCTGCCTTTATGCCTGTCTCCTCGAGCAGTGCCTGAATCGATGCTTTCGTCTGCTCCACCCATTCATCGGGGTTCTGCTCAGAATGCCCTGCTGCCGGCTGCTGGACAGACAGCGATTTTGATACAGACGCTGTGACGTCACCACTGCGGTTCACAAGAAGCGATTTCACTGCACTCGTTCCTAGATCGACTCCGATTACGTAAGTCATGCCAGCACCTCTTTGCTTAAACTTTTACTTTATTGTTTGCGTTTAAAATATACTGATTCAGTTTTGCCTTGATAAGCTCCTGTTTACCCGACTGGTGTTCGATCGGCTCCTGGAGTTCAAGTGCATAGGCTTCGAGCTCTTTGAAGTTTGTTTTGCCGGCAAGAATATCGCTTCCAACGCCTTTATCAAAGCTGCTGTAGCGCTCCTCCACAATGTTTTCAAATACGCGGTCTTCGATTAGCTGGGAGGCTGCCTTTAATCCATACGCAAAGGTGTCCATTCCCGCAATATGCGCATGAAACAGGTCTTCCGGCTTATGAGACGGGCGCCGTACCTTAGCATCAAAGTTTAAGCCGCCGGTTCCGAGGCCGTCGTTTTTCAGAATTTCATACATCGCGAGAGTAGCATCGTAAATGTCGGTTGGGAACTCGTCAGTGTCCCAGCCGAGCAGCAGATCGCCCTGGTTTGCGTCCACCGAGCCAAGAATGCCCATTTCTCTCGCATAGCGGAGCTCATGTTCGAACGTATGGCCGGCGAGCGTAGCATGGTTGGATTCGATGTTCATTTTAAAATGACTGTCGAGATCATACTTTTGCAGGAATGCGTAGGCTGTGGCGACATCAAAGTCGTACTGGTGCTTCATCGGCTCCCGTGGCTTTGGCTCGATCAGCATCTGCCCTTCAAAGCCTATTTCTTTGGCATAATCCACCGCCATATGATAAAAACGTGCCAGATTATCCATTTCGCGCTTCATATCGGTATTGAGAAGGGTTTCGTACCCTTCCCGGCCGCCCCAGAACACGTAGTTCTGCGCACCCAGCTCTTTAGCTACCTCAAGCTGTTTTTTTACTTTTGCCGCAGCATAGGCATAGACATCCGCATTGTTTGTCGTCGCTGCCCCGTGCATGAACCGGCGGTCCACAAACATATTCGCCGTATTCCACAGAAGACCGATGCCGTGTTCTTTCATATTATCCTTCAGCATCGCAGTGATTGTATCAATATTTTGATATGTTTCTTTTAAAGAATTACCTTCCGGGGCAATATCAACGTCATGAAACGCAAACCGGGTGATCCCCAGCTTATTCAAAAATTCAAAGTTCGCCTCCACCCGTGCTTTCGCGAGATCCATGCCGCTGTATTTCTGATAGGAACGCTCCATCGTTGGTCCGCCAAACGGATCCTCCCCGCCGAAAGTATGTGTATGCCAGTAAGCTACTGAAAAGCGAAGCCATTCGTCCATCGATTTTCCCATGACAGTCGCGTCCTTGTCATAGTGCTTAAAAGAAAAGTCATTAGTCGAAGCTGCACCCTCGAAGTTGATAGTTGGTACGTTGTTAAATACAGTCATTATTCATCCTCCTAATTGTTAGTTAAAATCATTACTGCAATGTATCAGCCTTTAACAGCACTTGAAGAGATGCCCTCCACCACTTTGTTACTGAAAAACAGAAAAGCCAGAAGAACCGGAATAATACTGATAACAAGTGTCGCTCCGATAGAACCCCAATCTGTCATATACTGGCCGATAAAGTTCTGGATGCCGACGGTCAGCGTTTTGTATTCATCCGAGCTGATAAATGTATTTACAAATACAAATTCATTCCAGTTATAGATCATATTAATGATAACTGTTGTAGCCATTACCGGTGTCGTCATCGGCAGGATGATCGTGAAAAACAACCGGTTGATCGAAGAGCCGTCCATAACTGCCGCTTCTTCAATTTCTCTCGGCAAAGTATAGTAGAAGCCGAGCAGAATCATAATCGTAATCGGCAGATTGTACGTTGTGTAAGTGAGAACAATTGATAATGGATTGTCGATTAAATTCACGCTGAGAAACATACTGAACAACGGAATCAGCGCAGAGTGAATAGGGATCATCAACCCGACCATAAACAGCCCCAGCACAAATTTATTCAGCTTCCAGTTCATGCGTGTAATCGCAAATGTCGCCATACTGGCAAAAAGTACTGTTAATACAATCGCAAGACCCGTAATCCAGACACTGTTGAAAAAATACAGCCCTATACCGCCCTGCCAGACGTTCAGGTAATTTCCAAACTGTGGATCACTCGGGAGCGCAAACGGAGAACCTGAAAAGATCTGGGCATTATCCTTAAGAGAGAACAACACCAGCCACAGCAGCGGAAAGATCTGGAATGCCGCTACCAGTGCCAAACATGTGTACAACAAAATATATCCAATTCGTCCCAAAACATTCACCTCATTTCAACTAGTACTGAATATCTTCCTTGGATGCAGTTAATTTTCTGATGATAACCGTAACGACGAGTGTGATAATCAGCAGTAAAAAGCCGATGGCACTGCCGTAACCGAAGTTATTCGTACTAAACGCAAGATCATACATGTACGATGCCATTACTTCACTCGAACCACTAGGGCCTCCTCCGGTCATCACGTAGATAAGGTCGAAATATTTCAGCGACCCGACGATGGCCAGAACAACCGTTACTTTTACTACGCCCATGATTAATGGAAGTTTAATCTTATAAGCAATCTGCAGAGGATTGGCCCCGTCAATTCTCGCCGATTCAATTAAAGATTCCGGGATATTTTTCAGTGCCGCATAGTATATAAGAATATAAAAGCCTGCGTACTGCCAGAGAATCGGTATGAATATGGCATACAGCACCACATCCGGGTTTGCCAGCCAAGCCGGCGGGTTTTCAATGCCAATACCGCGGAGAATCGTATTCAGGATACCGTTCGCCGGGTTGTACACTTTAATCCACAGCTGCGCGATTGCGACAGACGACAAAAGCATCGGAATCAAATAAATTTTTCTTAATAAATCCGCTCCTTTGATTTTGGAAGCCAAAATCATGGATACTGCCAAGTAAATCACCAGGCTTAAAGTTGAAAACAAAGCCAGCAGCAGAGAGTGCCATGCGCTGTCCCAGAAAGCCCCGTCCTGAATGGCATTGATGTAGTTCTCCATGCCAATAAAAGTCATTGAGCCGATACCGTTCCAGTCCATGAGACCGTAATAGCCGGTCAGTATAAGTGGAACTATAATAAGTACGGCAATGAGAAATAAAGCTGGGAATATGTAAAGCGTAATCATGAGTTTGTTCGACATAACTTTATTCATTTCACTTGCCCCCAAGCTCTGCATTTACGTCCAGAATGCATTCATGAATGATATAAAGGGCACACCCGATAGGAATGCCCTTTATTCATTTTATATTTACTCGTCTTCTTCTATTGCTTCGTCATGCATTTCAGCAAATTCTTCCGGAGTAATTTCTTCACCGAATAATGACTGAATTGCTGTCAGGTGAGTCTCGGCAACATCCGGGCTCATCTGCACATCCGCAAACAATGTCAGGTTGTCAGCGTTGTTTAAGTCCTCCAGTACTTCAAGGTACATATCCGGAAGATCCACGTTATCCGTGTTTACTTTCGTAGCCGGTATAACGCCTGCATCGCTCACGGATTTTTCGCCCCACTCTTCAGAGAAGTATTTAACAAAGTCTTTAGATTCTTCTTTTACATCAGACTCTTCAGAAACAAACAACCCTACGCCAGGTCCGCCTACATAGCTGTTCTGATTGCCTTTACCTTCCACTGTCGGGAAGTCAAAGTAGTCAACTGCATCACGGAAGTCCTGAGATACGCTTTCGTCTGTCGTGTAGTTTGGAAGATCCCATGTAGCAATTAAGTACATTGCTGCCTGTTCACTCATAAACATGCTTTTTGCTTCCTGGTCGGAAAGACCGTTAAATCCTTGAGTGAAAGCTCCGCTTGAAGCCAGGTTCTGTGTTTTTTCCGCCGCATTTACCAATGGCTCTTCCGTAAAGGATGCTTCTCCATTGATTGCCTGATTTAATAGATTGTCTTCACCAAGCCGGTCTGCCATATACATGTACCAGAGTGAACCGGTCCACCTGTCCTGGTTCCCTAACGCAATCGGAGCCACGTCGTTTTCCTGAAGTGTACTTACTATTTCTTCAAGCTCTTCGTATGTTTCCGGCTCTTCTAAATTGTATTCATCAAATATCGCACTGTTATAGAAAACCTGGGCTACGTTCAGTTCAAGCGGCAGTCCATAAGTACTTCCGTCCATTTCATATGCTTCCGTAGTACCTTCCACATATGAATCCCGCAGGCCGTCTTCATCAAGCACATCATCGAGCGGCGCAAACATTTCACCTTCAACGTAAGGCTCGAGGAAACCGCCTGGCCAGGTCATGCCCACATCCGGCAGTTCACCCGATGTAGAAGTTACCTGCAGCTTTTCCTTGTACTGTTCATTACTCAGCACCTCGAGTTCCACCTTAGTATCCGGATTCTGCTCTTCGTAATCAGCTATGATTTCATTTACAATATCGTAATGGTCTTTGGAACTTCCTTCCGGCCATAAATGCATAAATTCAATCGTTTTTTGCTCCCCGTCCCCGCCGCCATCGCCAGAGCCTGAAGATTCCGAGTTACAGCCTGTTATTACCATAGCTGTTGCGCACCCCGCCGCCAAAAACGTAACCGCTTTCATTTTTTTCATTATTTCCTCCCCCTTTTCATAATATTACGGTAACACCCTCTACATAATTTGTCCAGTAAACAAACTAAGTTTTTATAATTTTTTTGAAAATATTTTTATTGACGACTGTAGCAACAAACGCCGTAGCGCTTATCCCAAATATAAAGCCGAGTGCCGGCACCATGTAAAAAATAATCCCCAGAAGAAATAAGCTTAACGTTAAAAGGAATAAGTGGCCGGGATGGGTCAGCATAATAAAAAATGCATTTTTAAAAACATTTCTTAGTTTATCGTCAAAATGAGCAAAGGAGGGAAAAAGAAATAACAGAAAAACAAACACAAACAGGATATACACAAACAACGGTATGTGCAGCCAGTTCAGCGTGTCACTTGCTGCGATGAACTGAATATCAAGAACAACAAGCACGAATAAAAAAAGGACCACGGCCCCAAGTTTATTAGACTGAATAAATTCCTGTTTATATACTTTCCAGAAATAAGCAAAAACCGGCAGGTCCTTTTCTCCGCTCACCCATTTACGCACTACTGCAAACAAAGCATTTGTAGCCGGGAATACACCGGCGGCCACAGCACCCATCAGCGTGAAAAACACCCAGAGCAGCTGAACGTATGCGAAATTCATCACCCACGTCAACGCTTGATAAATTTTACTGTTCATTTTCGAACAGCCCCCTTTCCATACTTATACAACCGTGACTCTGCTGGTCGAAAAAAATGTTTCAATCGAAAAAGCCGCAGAGCCCAGAGCACAGGAATATATACTGTTTTCAGAAAAGGACAGCGTGAACGAATCCTGAAATTCCTCATGGAGACGCTGCTGAAACACTCTTTCAATAGGGTTGCGAAGCCACTGCTCCAATTCTGCAAAGCGGTTGCCTATAATGATTTTTTCCGGGTTGAATATGTTGATGATATTCGTCAATCCAATACCAATATATTCCCCCACCTGATCAAAAGCGTTTAGCACTTCCAGGTTTCTTTCCTTTGCCTTTGCGATCAGGCAGTCGATCGTCACTTCTTCCTGAGCCGAAAAGAGATGCGCTGTTTTTTCCACCAGAGCGCCTTCCGAGCTGTACAGCTCCCAGCAGCCTTTATTGCCGCACCGGCATTTTCTTCCGTTTGGTTCAATAGTGAAATGACCGACTTCTCCGGAGATACCGCTGCCGCCCTTATATAATTGGTCATTAATAAAAATGCCTGCACCGACACCAACGCCAATACTTACATAGATAAAGTTCGAAACGCCCTGGCCGGCTCCGTACCGTTTTTCACCGTGCGAACCAGCCTTTGCTTCATTTTCAATGAATACCGGCAGCTCGTATTTTCTTTCCAGATGCTGTTTTAAGTGCACATTTTTCCACTCCAGGTTCGGCGCGAATAAAATGGTGCCTTCGTTGTCGATCAGCCCCGGAACACCAACACCGATTCCCACTATGCCATAGGCACTTTTCGGCGCCTGGGCCATAAGGTCCTCAATGACTTCCTCCACCTTATTAAACACAGCCCCTTCATCAATAGAAAGCAGCGGCTCATTAATTTTAGCAACGATCGCCCCCTGCAGGTCTGTCAGTATACCAAGAACATAATTGACTCCAAGATCAATCCCAATTGCATAGCCGGCTTTATTGTTAAAAAAAAGCATGGTCGGCTTTCTTCCTCCATTGGAAAGCCCTGCCCCCATTTCCTCCACGAGTCTTCCTTCCAGCAGATCGGCTACCAGGCTTGAAACCGTAGCTTTATTCAGCCCGGTGTCTTTTGAAATCTGCGCCCTGGAAATTGGGCTTTTCTGCTGAACGGTCGTCAGCACGATTGATTTATTTATTTGCTTTACCAGAGTTTGGTCTCCCGTGCGCATATTATCTTCTCCTACTTCTCAATTTTGATCGGTTTACGTACATAATAGCATACATTTTCTTGTGGTCATCATATAGTTTCCTGATTAAACAAAGTCAAAGGTATTTATATACAATAATCTATATTTTCATCCATATTTTTGCTTTAAAGCAAATTGGCAGTTGAGCAGAATAAGGAATTAAGTTATATTTAGTTTATTGCTTATACAATCTATTTTGAAAGCGTTATCAAACCAAGGAGGCTGCTATCGTGAATGATCAAATTACTAATCCAATTTTAACTGGCTTTAACCCTGACCCGAGTATTTGCAGGGCCGGAGAGAATTATTATATTGCCACCTCCACGTTTGAATGGTTCCCCGGGGTGCAGATCCATCACTCAAAGGATTTAAAAAACTGGGAAGTCGTCAAACATCCTCTCGAACGGACATCCCAGCTGAATATGGCAGGCAATCCGGATTCGGGAGGCGTCTGGGCACCCGCACTCTCCTGGCACGATAACCAGTTCTGGTTGATTTATTCAGATATTAAACAAATCGACGGTATCTGGAAAGACGGTCATAATTACCTCGTCACCTGCGATACGATTGACGGTGAATGGAGCGAACCTGTGTATTTGAACAGCTCCGGGTTTGATCCCTCCCTTTACCATGATGACGACGGCAGAAAATATCTGCTGAATATGGTCTGGGATTACCGGCCTGGCAATCACCGCTTTTACGGTATCGCTCTGCAGGAATACGACGCCGAAGCGGAAACACTGATCGGTAAACGGCAGATCATTTTTACCGGTACAGATATCAAACTGACCGAGGGGCCGCATATATATAAAATCAATGGATGGTATTACCTGCTTACCGCGGAAGGCGGCACTACCTTTGACCATGCAGCTACCATCGCACGATCCAAATCATTATTCGGCCCTTACGAGGTCCACCCGGAAAACCCGTTTATTACGTCCTGGCCCTATCCGAGAAATCCTCTGCAGAAAGCGGGGCACGGGTCTCTTGTAGAAACGCAGAACGGCGAATGGTATTTTGTGCACCTGACCGGGAGGCCGTTAAAAGAAGACCAAAAACCTTTACTGGACCCGCGGGGCTTCTGCCCACTCGGGAGAGAAACCGCTATTCAAAAGGTTTATTGGGAAAAAGAATGGCCTTACATAGCCGGCGGCAATGAGCCTTCGCTATACGTGGATGGCCCTGGTCTTTCGGACGAGCCTCAACATTCACCGTCCCCTTTTTACAGTCATTTTGACACCGGCACTCTGGATAAGAGCTTCCAGACACTTCGGGTGCCTCTAGGAGAAAACACGTTATCGTTTAAAGACCGCCCAGGCTATTTACGACTGTACGGCAAAGATTCCCTGACGTCTAAATTCACCCAGGCGTTTGCGGCAAGAAGGTGGCAGCATTTTTATTTTGATGCCGAAACCGCCTTTCAATTTGATCCGGATCATTTTCAGCAGTCCGCAGGCATGGTCTGCTATTACAATACACAAAACTGGGTTTATTTTCACGTTACACACGATGAAAGTAAAGGAAAAATTTTAACCCTTCTAACTAATGACCATTTTCAATTTGACACGCCGCTCCAGGACAATGATATTGAGGTTGACCGCAATGTAGAAACGATTTACCTTAAGGTTTCAGTGCGTATGGACAAGTACTGGTTTTCCTACTCCTTTGATGGCAGCACGTGGACTGTAGTGGATGTTTCTTTTCCTTCCGCTAAACTATCGGATGACCATATCCAGGGCGACGGCTTCTTTACAGGCGCTTTTGTCGGTATGCAGTGCCAGGACAGTTTTTCTTCCAAGCCTGCAGATTTTGAGTATTTTCATTATGTTCCCAAGGAAGAGAACGAAGCATAATAACAGAAGGCCCGGCTGCGATTAGTGCAGCCGGGCCTCTTCTTTACTCGCTTACTTTTTTAATCCCATTTCTATCTCTTCAAGCGTTTTTCCTTTCGTTTCAGGTACAAATTTCCATACGAACAGAGCGGACAATATACTCATAAGACCGTAAAATCCATACGTTAATCCGCCGCTGAACTCGATCATGGCTGGATACGTGGAAGAAATAAAATAGTTAGCTGCCCATTGGGCTGCCACCGCAATAGCGAGAGCCTGACCGCGGATTTTATTCGGAAATATTTCGGATAAAAGCACCCATACCACCGGTCCCCACGACATCATAAAGGAAGCCGTATAGATGATAATAAATACAAGCGTCGCTATACCAATAGTGCCGGAAAAAGCGAGAGCCGAAACACCGAACATGCCTATGGTCATTCCAATAGACCCGATGATCAACAGTGGTTTCCGTCCGAATTTATCTACTGTCATGATAGCAATGACTGTAAATATTAAATTGACGGCCCCCATAATAATGGTCTGGAATAAAGAAGCGTCTCTTGCAGCTCCCATACTTTCAAATATTCTCGGTGCATAATACAGTGCAACGTTAATGCCGACAAACTGCTGGAAAATCGACAAGAGAATACCAATAATAATAATCAGCTTTCCGTAGGCAAACAACTTCTCTTTTCTTTTATCAAACGATTGATTAATCTCGTAAAACGTAGCCTTTGCCATTGTCTGGTCGTAGATTCTTGATAAAATCTTCATCGCTTTGTCATCCCGGTTTTTGGAAACCAAATACCGCGGTGTCTCAGGAACAGTTAACAGGAATAATAAAAACAAAGCAGCTGGTATGGCTTCAGAGGCAAACATATACCTCCAGCCGAGAGTGTCCACCCATTCTGCGGTTTCTCCGCGGGCAATTCCCCAGTTAACAAAGTATACGACGAACTGACCGAAAATAATCGCAAACTGGTTAAGTGACACAAGTCTTCCCCTAATATTAGGCGGCGCCATTTCACCAATGTACATAGGTGCGACCGCTGAGGCCAGCCCCACTCCAATCCCGCCGATAATCCGGTAAATATTAAATACAATCAAAAGAGCAACGGAAGGATCCCCGGCTTCAAAAAATAACAGCTCCGGATAGGCTGACCCTAATGCGGAAAGAAGAAACAAAACCGCCGCTATAATCAATGTAAACTTTCTTCCTATCCGGTTTGCAAAAAATCCTGAAATCAATCCACCGATAATACACCCGATAAGTGCACTTGAAACCGTCAGACCGTGAATAAACGGACTCAAGTTCAGATTGTCGGCAAAGTAGGTCTGCAGCGACCCTTCCGCCCCGGAAATTACGGCCGTATCATAACCAAACAACAAGCCGCCAAGTGTAGCTACCATTGTAACCAGTACTACATAGATTGTTCGTTTAGAATTCATATGTCCGAGTAGTTCTACTACTCTTCCCTCCTTTATGTAAGCGATCACAAGCCAGATTAACACTCTTTGTTTGTTTAATCAATAAACTTTATAAGCGAAAAAGTCTTTTAGGAATGAATAAAAAATTTCTTCTGAACTAAAAAAGACGTTCCTTTAAAGGCTTATCCGGGAATATGAATAAACAGCCAATACTTGAGGAGGAAATCAATAGTGAGTCTTTTTTCATCTATTAAAAAACGTGTGACCGACGCGAAAGAAAACGGAGTAACCATCCCAGTAACGGAAAAAATGTTTTTGAAGGTGCTTCAAGTTAAAAAAATGGACAATGTGGATATTTCCGCAGTTCATATCCAGGACCAGGTCCTGCGTATTGAAGGCGTTAAAAATGACAGCAGCCAAAGCCGCTTCAGCATGCTGCTTGAACCTTCCCACGCTTCAGAGCGGACCCTTTACTTCACGTTAAAATCCATCTCCCCTTTAGAAGCGGACGATGTCTTTAGGGAAATCTTCGACCGCCCGCCTTATTTTTCTGCTCAGGAGCAGCAGGCAGGCTTTCACCTGGAAGTATTTGAGCCTATGAAAAAAGTTCCTTATGGAAAAATAGACTCCTACTACTTTGAGCAGAACAAATTAAAAGTCGTCATGAAATGGAAATAAAATAACTTTTTACCGATTCAAAAAATTAAAATTGAGAATCACTTTCTCTATAGGACTTTTTACTTCCGGCTTCGGCTGGGAGTATTTTTTAAGTAGAAATTACCTATTTTTTCATGCATAATGAAAGAAAAATGAATGGGGCGAAATTCATGGAATATCAAGAAGCTTCTTTCGGCCGGTACCGTATTCTCCAGAATGGTTCTATTGAAGTTATTGCAGAAATAAAAAGCCGTTTTGAACATCCCCGCTGGGAAAATATGTGGTATTTATCAGAAACAAAGAGGATCTGCCGGGAGTTGGAAACGCTTGGGATCATCTCGGAGTGCGACAGCTTTGAAATTGTCGACCGGAACCAGTTTAAGATCTTTTGGAAAAAAGACCGTATTGCCTGGGGCTATATTGATGAAGACGAAACATCCTTCCGTCTTAGGTTCACCGGATTAGTCGATACCCCGGCTACCGAATAGCATTGCTGCCTGGCTTTATCATGGTTGCAATTAAGCTCTATATCCTTTAGGGTATACATACGAAGAAATTACTTAAGAGCAATTAAATAAACGGTGGAAATGGATAGACAATGGCGCTATTTCCCATAAGCCAAAAAGAGACAAGAGGTACCTGCCTCCTGTTTATCTTTTTGGCTTTTTTTATTTATTTTATGAAAGGAGCATCCTTTTAATTTATGAAATTTTTAATTGATCACGACGGCCAGAAGATTCACAAATCTGTATTTGTCAATGACCACTGCATGACCAACAGCAAACCTTCCGATTGGGAGAGTCTGGTGGAAGAAACTGCCCTGCAGTCATTCACCCAAAAGAACTACTCTTACTGCGTGCACTGCTTTCAGGCATACGCCGGCTGATGCTGCAGGAGGAAGGACTATGTATCCTCTAGCCGGACCCGCTCATAATAAAGACAATAACGCTGCGGTCCCGTTCAAAGTCCCAGTCAACAAACACATCAGCAATGTTTATTCCGGCAATGGAGATAAACGACTTTCCTTCTATTAACAGCCTTTTTTCCAGCTTGCGTTTAGTCACCTTCAGCTGCTCTTCATATCCCTGCTGCACTAACTCTTTTTCAATGTTAATCAGCAGCCCTTCCCGGATCACGAGAACAGTCTTATTATTTAACATTCCTGAAAAGACTTTGTCGGGTTCTTTTTCCGCTTCTGCAGTGACCTGCCGCACCCGCTCTTCAAGCTTCTTTTTACCTGCATATTCTTTAAATGGGTTTTCGCCGTCATATGCATTTTCGTCGATCCCGACAAATATACTCGATTCCTTATTAAAATCACTGTCGTGATAAAAGTTTTTAAACTCCTGACCGGTGACCGACTGCACGTATCCGTTAATTTCCGGTACAATTTTGTGCATCATGCTCTCACGCAGACGGAAAACAGCCTGTTCCCCATCCTGCTCGAGAATCACCCGTTCCATTGGGCTTAGGAAATGCCGGAGATAAATGGTGATGAACGGTCCCTGCATGACGACATGGGCTGCTTCCGGGCCTTTGCCGAATCTTTCCCGAAGCAGTCTGCCGGCGAAGCTTGCGATATCCTTTTCGTTCTCAGTGGGCCTCATTTTATCAGTGTCCTTTGATTAAATTATTATTCACATATTTACTATCCAAAAGCATTATAATCTAGTTTTGATTTAATCACAAATGCTAATCGGGTTAATAGAGAAGATTGATAATTATTAAAATATTGTTTTAAGTTTTTAGTTTCGTGGAAACGTGTAGTTAAACCTTTATGATTTTTTACATTTCCCTCTACAATCCCTAGAATAAAGGTGCACTCCCTTGACTCTTACATAAGCGAGTGCCGCATTCATCCACTGTCCACTACTTTTTTATTCCTTTAGTCCAACTTTATTTCCAAAATGGAAGGATGATTATTTTGTCGATTATTCGAGTAACGATGAATGGCACCGAGCGCAAAGTATCGGATGACTCTACAATCCTCGACTACACCCGCGGCACCAATGAAGAAGTGCCAAATGTCTGTTATCACCCGAGCTTAGGCGCAATTGAAACCTGTGACACCTGTATGGTAAAGGTAAACGGAGAAATTGTCCGTGCCTGTTCCACCGAATTTAAAGAAGATGATGTCATCGAAACCCTCACCCCCGACGTCGATCAGGCACAAAAAATTGCGATGGACCGTATTCTGCATAACCACGAGCTTTACTGCACCGTATGTGACTACAACAACGGCGGCTGTGAAATCCATAATACGGTGGAAGCGATGCGTGTCGAACACCAGAGCATTCCTTTTGAAACAAAACCGTATGAAAAAGATTATACAAACCCTCACTACCGCTATGACCCGGATCAGTGTATCCTCTGCGGACGCTGTGTGGAAGCCTGTCAGGACGTCCAGGTGACCGAGACCCTTTCCATCGACTGGGAGCGTGAACGCCCCCGCGTTATATGGGACAACGATGTTCCTATCGGCGAATCCTCCTGTGTATCCTGTGGCCACTGTTCGACCGTCTGTCCATGCAACGCTTTAATTGAAACAAACATGGAGGGCGAAGCCGGCTACATGACCGGTATTAAAGAAGATACCCTCCGTCCGATGATCGACATCACCAAGGACGTGGAAACCGGCTACAGCTCGATTCTGGCTCTTTCCAATATGGAGTCCAAAATGCGCGACGACCGCATTGAAAAAACGAAAACAGTTTGTACTTATTGCGGGGTCGGCTGTAGCTTTGATGTCTGGACGAAGGACCGCGACATCCTGAAAATTGAACCGCAGGCAGAAGCACCTGCAAATGGCATTTCCACCTGTGTGAAAGGGAAATTCGGCTGGGATTTTGTAAACAGCGAAGAGCGCCTGCAGAACCCGCTCGTCCGTGAAAACGGCCAGTTTGTCGAGACCACCTGGGATCATGCTTTAAACGTTATCCAGGATAACTTCACATCCATTAAGAAAGAAAGCGGCAACGACGCTCTCGCGTTTATCAGCTCTTCAAAGACAACGAACGAAGAGTCCTATCTTATGCAGAAGCTCTCCCGCGCCGTCATGGGCACGAACAATATTGACAACTGTTCCCGGTACTGCCAGACACCGGCCACCCAGGGGCTCTTCCGCACAGTCGGTTACGGCGGGGACACCGGTACAATAGAAGATATTAAAAATGCGGAGCTTATTATTACCGTCGGGACAAACACATCCGAATCCCATCCGGTTCTTGCCACGCGTATTAAAAGTTCCCATAAGCTGCGTAACCAGAAGCTGATCGTCTCCGACATCAGAAAACACGAAATGGCGGAGCGCTCGGACATGTTTATTCAGCCGAAACCAGGCTCGGACCTTGTATGGCTGAACGCAGTAGCGAAATACATCATCGACCAGGGCTGGGAGGATACAGAGTTCATCAATGAACGCGTGGATTACTACGACGACTTTGTTAAAGAACTCGAAATGTACACCATCGATTACGCCGTAGAACAGACCGGTCTCTCCCGCGAGGAATTGATTGGCATTGCCGAGAGCATTCACGAAGCAGATACTACTTGTGCCCTGTGGGCGATGGGTGTTACCCAGCACTCCGGCGGCGCAGATACTAGTACTGCAATATCGAATCTTCTGCTTGTTTCCGGCAACTACGGCCGTCACGGCACCGGCTCCTACCCGCTTCGCGGACATAATAACGTCCAGGGCGCAACAGACTTCGGCAGCGCACCGAATCTGCTTCCCGGCTATCAATCCGTGGAAAACGAAGAAGTCCGCCGCAAATTTGAGCAGGGCTGGAACACAGAGCTTTCCAGTGAAGTCGGCATGACGAACCACGAAATGGTGGATGCAATGCATGAAGGCCGACTGCGAAGCCTGTATTTGAAAGGCGAGGAAATGGCGCTTGTAGACTCCAACATTAACTACGTGCAGCAGGGCTTTGAAAAACTTGATTTCTTCGTGGTCCAGGACATTTTCTTATCCGAAACCGCCAAGTTTGCGGATGTTGTACTTCCGGCAAGCCCGAGTCTGGAAAAAGACGGGACGTTTGTAAACACCGAGCGCCGCTTCCAGCGTTTGTACAAAGCGCTTGATCCACTCGGCAACTCCAAGCCGGACTGGGAGATTCTTCAACTTGTAGCCAACCGGATGGGCGCAGACTGGAACTACAGCCATCCTTCTGAAATTATGGCAGAAGCTGCTTCGCTCTCCCCGTTCTTCGAAGGAGTTTCCTACGAACGGCTTGAAGGATATAATTCTCTCGTATGGCCTGTGACAAAAGAAGGCAAGGATGAACCGCTTCTTTACGAATCCCGTTTTCAGTTCCCGAACGGAAAAGCGAGATTCTATCCGGTTCATTGGACAGAGCCGCAAGTCTTTGGCGAGCAGTACGATCTGCACGTGAACAACGGCCGGATGCTTGAGCACTTCCACGAAGGCAATATGACGTACAAAACGGAAGGCATCACGCTGAAAACACCCGACAACTTTGTCGAGATTTCTCCGGAACTCGCCGAAGAGCGCGGTCTCGAAAGCGGAGCACTTGTACGATTGAAATCGCCGTACGGGGCTGTACGCATCCAGGCGCTTGTCACTGATCGTGTGAAGGAAAAACAGCTTTACATTCCAATGAATAATTCCGGCGAATCGGCCATCAACCGCCTCACGAGCAGCGAAGCGGATAAAGACACAGATACACCGGCCTACAAAGAAACACAGGTATTCATGGAAATACTCAGTACGGACGGAGAATCGCCGATGCCGAAAAACAATTTCCGCTACGGAAATCCTAATCCGCAGAACGGTGTGGAAGTTGAACGGAAATGGAAACGCAATGACTACATCTTCCCTGGCGACATGGTGAGAAAGGAGAACCGCTAATGGCTGAGCGCATCACTCATATTGAGAAGCTGAAATTTTCCGAAGAAGAAATCAAACAGCGGGACATGGAAGAGCTCCAGTCCCAGCTGCTTGATAACAAAGAAAGCCTGGAAAAGATGATGCGAACCGCGAACCTTCTTGATGAATCGGGCCTGCTTGATATGGCAAATGGACTTCTCAGTGAAGGCGATAAGGTGTTACACGTGGCGGTAAACGCGATGAATACCGAAGGAAGCACCAACATGCTTAAAAATCTGCTTCTTCTTGCTGGTGAAGCCGGCAAGCTCGATATCGAAAGCATGCAGCCGCTCCTGTTGAAATTAAATAAAGGACTTGAGCGTGTAGCAAAACTCGAGGAAGAGAAAGAACAGGAAAAACAGACCGTGAACATTTTCCAGTTGTTAAAACTCCTCCGGGACCCGGAAGTAAATCATACGCTCTCACTTGGTATTGCTTTTATGCGCGGTATGGGCGAAACCGGCAAGCCTGAAATGGAAGAAGAACAGAAAGAACGGAAACCAAATACGAAAGTTTAACCGGCAATACCAAACATGCTCCAGGCTGCCCCGTGCAGCCTGGTTTTTTGTTTCAAACCTTAGTCCGCCAGGGAATAGGTATAAAAATAAATTAAGGGAGTAAATGTCATTGTCTTTCAAAGGTCTTCAACTGTCCGACGTCCCAAAAAGCTCCTGGATACTTATCATTGCCGGTCTGCTTACGCTGTTTACGACAGCTTTTCTATTTTTGGAGATGGGTGAAGAAGTACTCGAACAGGAAACATTTATGATCGACCAAACCGCTCAAAATATTGTATCAGCGCTCAACACTGATGTCCTGCAGTCTATAATGGGATTGATTACGGAGGCCGGATCGGTGTCCTGGCTGACAGCCGGTGCCGCTGTTATCACAGTATATCTGTTGTTTTTTTCGTCTTTCAGCAGATGGAATGCGGTTTATTTTGCCGTAAATATGATCGGCATCAGTATCATCACCACTGTTTTTAAAAATTTCTTCTCCCGGCAGCGTCCAGAAGTGCTCGCAGCCTACGATGGGACCGGATACAGCTTCCCGAGTGGTCACGCTACTGGAGCCGTTACTTTTTACGGTTTTCTTGCCTACCTTGTTATCCGAAGTACACTGGCTGCTGTATGGAAGTGGCTGCTCGGCACATTGCTGACGCTGGCTGCCCTGCTTGTCGCTGTCAGCCGTATGTTTCTGGACGTCCATTACTTTACAGATGTACTCGCCGGGATTTCAGTCGGCTTATTTTGGCTCCTCATTTGCATTATCGCCCTGGAGCTTACACTTTGGAACAAATACCGCAGACAAATCTAAATGAAGCCTCCGGCAGAGGATGCCGGAGGCTTCATTTATTTGCATTTATGCGTTCTGCATTTGTTCTGCTTTTCTCGCTTCGATTTTTTCCTGCACGTCCTCTGCCGTCAGCCCATGCTCTTCCATGTAACGGTTTCTTGGATGAGTCATGCATTCTGTTGTGCAGCTTCTCATATATTTATGCTCATTTTCCTCGGAGCAGATGATTTGATTGTTGCAGTCAGGATCTGCACAGTTAACGTATCGTTCACACGGTTCCCCGTCAAAATGGTCCCTGCCGATTACGCGGTGCTCGACCTGATTGATCGGCACACTGATACGCTGGTCAAACACATAACATTTTCCGTCCCACAGCTCCCCTTTCACTTCAGGATCCTTGCCGTAGGAAACGATGCCGCCATGCAGCTGCGCCACATCGTCAAACCCTTCTTCTTTCAAAAATCCGGAAAACTTCTCACAGCGGATGCCTCCGGTACAATAGGTTAATATTTTTTTACCTTCAAGCTTTTCCCGGTTTTCCCTAACCCAATCCGGCAGCTCCCGGAAGGCGTTAATGTCTGGACGAATGGCTCCCCGGAAATGCCCAAGATCATATTCATAGTCATTCCGGGCATCAAGAACAATGGTTTCATCGCTTTGAAGCGCTTCGTAAAACTCTTTCGGGCTCAAATGTTCACCAGTCTGTTCATTTGGATTAATGTCATCTTCGAGATACAGCGACACAAGCTCTGAACGCGGACGCACATGCATTTTTTTGAATGCGTGCCCATCGGCATAATCCACTTTAAATTCGGTGTCTTTAAACCGCTCATCACCTGTCAGTTCCTGCATGTATGCCTCTGTCTGTTCTACAGTGCCGGAAACTGTACCATTGATGCCTTCCTCTGCAACAATGATCCGCCCCTTCAGACCAAGCTCTTTGCAGAAAGCCAGATGCTCTGCAGCAAAGGTCTCAGGGTCTTCCACGTACGTGTAATTGTAATACAATAACACCCGGTACGATTGATTTTCTTCAGTCATTTGTTCTCACCTATCCGGAATATATTTGCAAGATACATTCCTGACTCCCTGTCTTGCAATCAGGAAGCCTTGTCACACAACGATTCTGTTCTCATTTTCTTAGCAGCTATGCGCAAAACACCCACGCAGCACCCGCGAAATTCAAAAAAGCATAACAAAACCTCAATAAAAATCCCCTGCTGCAAGCGGGGGATTCTTGTTGTGCGCAGACACATTATATAAAAATTTTCCTGCCCCCGCAAATGAAAAAGTTTTCTGAACAAAAGGAGATAATTGTTTCTCCCTTCTTCTATCTTCGTCCTCTCTCAGTTTTTCCGTAAGATATTTTACTTTTTTCTGCTTTGCTGAACATTTTCGAAAATCCCGGTTCCGCCCAATCCTGCAAGCGCTCCTGCCCATACACGCTCTGCCAGTGCAACGCTCGTAAACGGAAAGGGGACAAGTGCCAGACCTACCCCGAGCCCGAGGGTGAGAAGAGGTATATACTTTTTCGAAAGCGGGAGCGCCTGCTTTAACAGCTGCATCAGCGCCGTACTCGCCGTGCCGATGAACGACATGTACATCAGAAATTCCGGACTCACTTCCATTTTCGCGCCTCCCTCTGGTTTTCAATCTTCCTACAAAAGGCATGTATGCTTCTATTATTAAACCATCTTTTTAAGTTAAATTTTTAAACAATAAAAAAGGGACCGGAATTACCGGACCCTTCATATAAATATTCAATTTGTCGTTTTATCTTCCGCTTCCTCTTTATTCAGTCAGCGGCTCCCGCGCAGGCATGGCCCCTGCTTCGATATATTCAGCCATCCCACGAACTATTTCCTCTGCTCCGTATTTCTTTGCCTCTAATGGAAACATCTCTTCGACAGTATCCAAATAAAAGGAAAGGTCTTTATTACGGAGAAAATGGGAATAGTATTCGCGTTCGCTCTGGAATTCGTGTCTTGATCTCGTTTGAGCAACAGACTGCATTTCAATGTCCGCTAAAGTACGGACCACCTCTTCAAATGTTTTCATGTCTTCACTCCTTTTCATAGGATCAATGACACGGAAAAATACAATGCATGTATAGAATTATATTATAACACGAACAGGCTTATGAAGCATCACGAGTTGTCCAAAGCGGTGATATTCTTCCTCCCCGTCGAGCAGCTTCCTCCTATTTTCCGCAGGGTATCAATAGTTGACAAATAAAACTGTAATATTTATAATTACAGTATAAACATTAATAATTCTTTTTACCCGGAGAGATAAAAATGAACAGTCACTTTTCTTTAGCTGTACACAGTTTGACCCTGCTCGCCCACCAGCCGGAGAACGCTGCCTCAAGCACTTTCATTGCTGAAAGTGCCTCCGTTCATCCAGTCCGGATACGAAAGGTGTTAAGCATGTTAAAGCAGCATGGCTTGATCCAGTCCAAGGAAGGAGCAGGCGGAGGCTTTGTCCTTTCCCGTCCGCCCGAGTCTGTCACCCTGTGGGATGTATACCAGGTCACGTCGAAAGGAACTCTGCAGCCCCGGTGTCCGGATGAAAATCCTGACTGCTCCGTTGGGGCTAACATGAAAACTGTCTTGGGCAGTGTTTTTTCGGAAGGCGAATACGTCTTTGGAGAACACCTTGATCAGTTTACTATTGCTGACATGCTGAAAAAATGTATCACAAATTAACTGAGCAATGTTTTTGCAATCAAAAACAGGGAAATGTATAGTTATAGATAATTCAGATTACAACACTATTAATTAATAGGTAATCCTTAGGAGGTTACGCGAATGTTACCAACAAACGATATTATTTCGGTAGGAGATTGGGTTCGAGGAACCACCATTTATGGTGAATTGGTTGTAGGCTATGTAGAAGCAATTGAAGAATCTTATCAAACAATTAAAGTAAAAGTCATTTCCTCTGATAATCAGGATATTATGGAAAAATCGGCTGAACTGCTGCTCCATAAAGTAAGCAAGCTGAATACCGTGCAGCCCGTTTCAGAAGATGAGCTGTATGACCTGATTGATCTTGCACTGGTCACCAATGACAAACAGTGGTTCCTGGAGCTCACTGCCGAATTGAATAATAAAACAAATGTCCGGTCATCCAATGATTCTTCCTATGCGCTCTCGAATTACAGCGAGTACTAAGAACCTCCGGCATTTTCACTACAAAAGCCCTTTGCAGGTTCAATGCAAAGGGCTTTTTCTGTATCTGTCCACTTGTTATTTTTTAATTTGAATATTCATCTTCTGTTCGAGGGCCTGCTGCAGATGAGCAAAGGTTTTTACTTTACTGAAATCAATCCCGAGCCGAACAGCCGTTTCTGCGATTTCCGGGCGAATGCCGGTAATAATAATCTCTGTTCCGATTAAACTCAGGCCGTGATGCAGGTTGAACAACTGCTTAGCCACCATTGTATCGATGATCGGAACCCCTGACATATCAATAATCAGTACATCGAGTTCAAGCTTTGCCACCTCTGTAAGAGTCACATCTTCAATCATCTTCGCCCGGTGCGTATCAATATCTCCGACAAGCGGGAGGACACCAATATCCCCTATTAATTTAATGATCGGCACACTCAGCTCCACCATCATCTGCTGCTGCGCCTCCAGCTGGGCTTCGTTCATCTGATAGTAGTACTGGTTCACAAGCTCGAGCCCCTTTTCAAATACCGACTGAATCTTCTCTGCCCACTCGGCCACCTGCAGCGGGGAAATCTCGTCTTCCCGTTCTTTAAAATAGGTGGAGAGGCGATTCCATAGATCGACACGTCCGACTCTGAAAAACTCTACCGAGTAAAACCTCGGCCCCTGGTTTTCAAGCCCGTCCATCGCCGTAAGCTGCGCCCAGTCAGTAAGTGACGGCTCTTCCCCTATCACTGCCTTTGCCGTTTCCTGAATGAAGCCCTTGAGTCTTCCCCGGAAGGCTTCCCTCCGTTCGGCATCGTTTGGGTAAATGGCTTCCGACTGCGCTTCAATATCTTCCATCCATGTAGTCACGATCTCTTCCGCATGGTTTAACATGAAATTGTACAGTTGTTTACTCAACGCCAATAATCCTTTCTGTTATTTCCTGTATTTAATATATTTTAAAATACGTAATCAAAAAAATAAAGCTGTCTTATTTATTTTCGCGTCTTAACCTAT
This sequence comes from Marinococcus luteus, assembly GCF_900106595.1. Lineage (GTDB taxonomy): Bacteria > Bacillota > Bacilli > Bacillales > Marinococcaceae > Marinococcus > Marinococcus luteus. Next base: position 29,029 of record NZ_FNNC01000001.1, on the reverse strand, counting down.
TGATCCACTCCGTCTCCAGCAGTCGTTCAACATTCGTCTGCTCCATGCTCCATTCCCATACCTTTTCCTGGAGCTCCCTGTCGCGGGCATGCGGGGCGGTATCTTCTTCAAAAGAATCAATAAAGTACCTGCCGTGCACACCTTCCACTTCAGAAGAAGCGGCAAGATACACTGAGGTTTCCGCTCCTTCCGCAGCTGTGCGCAGCATCGGCCGGATAGCCTGATGAATACGGCGCCCGAAGCCTGTAGAACGGTCCACTCCAAGCATAGTACTTACCCCGCCGGGATGCAGGGCATTAACACGAATATTTGTTCCTTCGAGACGGGAAGCAAGGGCATATGTAAATAAAACATTCGCCAGTTTTGACTGGGCGTACCCTTTCCATGTGCCATATCCCCTGTTTAAATGTGGATCCGGAAAATGAATACTTCCATATTTGTGGGCTCCTGACGAAACGTTCACGATACGTGCCTCTTCTGCAGAACATTCAAGAAGAGGAAGAAGCTGCAGTGTCAGGGCGAAGTGCCCCAGATGATTCACGCCGATCATACTTTCAAACCCATCTTCGGTAAGTTCTCTTTTCAGCGATACGACGCCGGCATTGTTGACCAGCACATCCACGCAGGGAACGATATGTTCGAGCTGGCGCACAAAGGTATGTATGTCCTGAAGAGAAGACAGATCACAGCGCATCACCCGCACACGTGAAGCTCCGGTGCTGGCCTTTATCTGCCTCATGGCTTCTCCCCCGCGCTTTTCGTCACGGACGGCCATGATGATATTAAATCCTTTCACGGCAAGCTGCTTCGCCGTTTCGAATCCCATTCCTGTGTTTGCTCCGGTAATAATGGCTGTTTTCTCCATAATTTACTCTCCTCTGGAATAGTATTGTTGCTTTTCCTATACCCATTGCTGCGATTGTTCACTCTTTGTACCGTACATTTCCTGAAAATTCTCTTTCTTTTTTGGAGTAAACAGGAATATTCATAAAGGATAAAAGGAATAGAAGCTAGAGGGCCAGACGTATACCGACCAGTAAATCTTTTGTCATATTATCTTCCAACGCTATTGAAGTTTTTTTCATCCCCGGGTACGATGCAGATATTACCACTTACCCTTCGTATATATTCAACAATTGGGTTGAACGTTTCTACTGGAAACCGTAATTTCCAACTACGAAGAATGCCTTTTGCGGGCGTTCTTCGTTTTTTTATGCATACAAAGGAGTGTTTATAATGACAACGATCTTAATACGGCAGGCTGAAATCATGACTATGAACAAAAACAATGACATTGTGCACGGAGATATACGAATTGAAAATGAATACATTAAAGAAATCCACCCTTCTTTAACTCCCCACCCGGGTGAAAAAGTGATCGAAGCCCAGGGGCGAACCGTGCTTCCCGGCTTTATCCATACCCATATCCACCTTTGCCAGGCGCTGTTTCGCAGTCAGGCGGATGACCTTGAACTGATGGATTGGCTGAAAGAACGCATATGGCCGATGGAAGCTGCCCACACTCCCGATTCTATTTACACCTCAGCGATGCTCGGTATCGGCGAGTTGATCCGCAGCGGTACGACAACGATCGTCGACATGGAAACAGTCCACCACACAAACGCGGCCTTCGAAGCTATAGAAGCGTCCGGCATCCGGGCTCTATCCGGTAAAGTAATGATGGATAAAGGGGATGAACTGCCTGCCCCCCTGCTTGAAACCACGAGCCAGTCCATCCAGGAAAGCGCCGATTTGTATGAAAAATGGAATGGGCGGGACAATGGCAGAATACGATACGCGTTTTCACCCCGGTTTGTTGTCTCCTGCTCTGAACCGCTTCTGCGCGAAGTTTCCCGGCTGTCCAGTCATTACGGAGCTTACGTGCACACCCACGCTTCAGAAAGCCAGGGAGAAATAAAAATTGTTGAAGCTGATACCGGCATGCGCAATGTGAAATATTTAGACCATCTCGGCCTTGTCCACCCACGCCTTATTCTCGCCCACTGTGTGTGGCTCGATGACCATGAAAAGCAGATTATTAAACAAAAGGGAGCTCATATCAGCCACTGCCCAAGCTCCAATATGAAACTTGCTTCCGGATTCGCAGAGATCCCGGACCTGCTTGATCATCATCACAATGTCAGCCTCGGCGCCGACGGCTCCCCGTGCAACAACACGCTCGACATGTTTCAGGAAATGAGGATGGCAGGTCTCATTCACAAACCCTCCTATGGTCCAACAGCCATGGATGCCAGACAGGTTCTTCGCATGGCGACCATCGAAGGCGCGAAAGCGGTTGGTCTTGACCAGGAAATTGGAAGTATTGAAATTGGCAAAAAGGCGGATTTGTCTATCCTCAATCTTTATGATTTTCATACGTATCCGGGTGAAGGAGCAGATCCATACTCCCGTATCGTGTACGCTGCTTCCAAAGATCAGGTGGAAACAACTATCGTGAACGGACGGATTGTAATGGAAGAACGCAATATGCAGACCATGAATAAAGACAAGGTGCTTGGCGATGCGAACAAAGAAGCAAAGCAGTTATTCCACCGGGCTTCCCGGTATATGTCTAATTCTTTTGCATAAATTATGAGCAATCTCCTCCCTGCCGGCTGGAAATTCTGATATGCTGATGACGGAATAATAGCGCAGAAGGAAAGGGAGAGAAAATATGCTTAGTGCAAAACGAGGAGATATTACCACTGTCACCAATGTCGATTATATTTGCAATGCTGCCAACGGGCAGGGAACGATGGGCGGCGGCGTCGCCGCTGCCATTAAAAAAGCTGGTGGAGAGACTATTGAGCAGGAAGCAGCAGCCTACTGCAAAAAGTACGAGCCGAAGCGCGGCGAGCTTTACACGACTACGGCTGCCAGTCTTCCGTATGAAGCCGTCCTTCATTTAGTAACGATGGAAACCCCGGAGGAAAAGTCGAACTACGACGTAGTTTATTCCTGTCTGCAGTCGTTAATACACTACTGCCAGGAGAATCACATCTACCGGGTCGCCCTCCCGGCGCTTGGTACCGCCACCGGCGGCCTTGACCCAGACACCGTCGCGATTTACTACCGGGAGCTGCTGCACAACGTACGGGAAATTCAATTTATCGCTGTCGATATGGACGAAACGTTCATTCAGGCGCTCGAAGCCGAATAGACAGATGCAAGCCCCGGGATAAAAACCCCGGGGCTTTTCATATCATTATTTCAGGCCTCCCCTCTACTTATCCATATTTTCTGCTTCCTGCCGGCCTGCAGTCTGCACCGCATGGACGACAGCAATTGCAGCCACAAAAATAGACGGCACGTACACTGTAACGAGCAGGCTCACATACAGGACAAAAAACACTGCAGCCCAGAGGTATTTTTTAACATACACCTGTCCCGCCCCGGGAATGAAAAGAGACAACAGCCCCGCTATCCACATCTTTTTGTTTCTCATGTTCTATCCCTGCTTCCTGAAAATTTTTAGTTCTTTATGAATATTAATATTTCTTCTGCCGATATAAGAATTACTGTCTTACATACTTTTATTACATCGGGAGGCTATTAATATGCTGTTTTCAGCAAAACCATCATCTGCACCAACTTCACAATTTCCAGGGGACACCCATTCCGGCAGCCGAAGGAGGTTTTTAACCGGACAAATACTTCTGTGGCTTCGCTTACTGCTACGTCCAACAGGGGCGTTACCATTTCAAAAGAAAACGTCCAGAGCAGCTCCGAGGCCGCTTCTCAATCCGAGGAAGGCAAGCACGAGCTCGAACAGCACGGAAAGCATATGAAAAGCCTCCAGGAACTCATGGATTTTATGCGCACCGAAACGGGTGAACTTAAAGCAAGTGCAGCTAAAATTGATGATATCACAAACATCGTCACAGGGATTGCTGAGCAGACGAATCTTTTGGCCCTGAACGCTTCAATTGAATCTGCCCGGGCCGGGGAGCACGGCCGCGGATTCGCGGTGGTAGCCACAGAAGTCCGCAAGCTTTCCGGTGAGACAAAAAAATCAGTGGACACGGTATCTGAACTAGTCCGGAAAACAAATGACCAAATACAGCTTGTGAGCACTCACATTGAAAACGCGGACAATCAGATCAGTGATGACACAAAACGGGTCCATGAAATCAACAGCATGTTTGACGGTATCGTGCAGGAAATGGCAAAAAGCCGAAAGCAGAGCAATGAGGCTGAGGCAGAAGTTCATTCGCTTATCCAAGGGCTGCGCGAAGTCGAGCAGGCCATTTCACAGGTGGGAAGTTCTGTTTCCTCTCTCCATGATCTGACGCAGGAATAATAACCCCCGGTTCTCGTGCTATACTTATACTATAGCCAGAGAAAAGGAGGCCCTCAGATGGAAACTCAGGAACAGCTTACAGATATTACAAAACAGTATTTGCACACCTATGAGGCGTTAAAGAAAAAATATCCGTGGCACCATTCAGACGCCCGCATGTTCATGCTGATGGCATCGATGTACTCCCTGCACCAAAAGTCGTTTGACATTGATCGGTTTGACCGTCTCCAGCAGACGATTAAAAAGAAAAACAGCTGGTTTTCACCGCTGCGGTCCCACCAGCGCTTTCCAATCGCTGGTATGCTTGACTGTTTGTCCAGTCAGCCCGAAGACAGCTGGACCGGTTTTAAACAGCTCTACAGCCAGTTGGTTCAGGGACCGTGGGGGCGCGGCACTTCTACGTACGCCGCCGCTTTATCGTATTACACATTCTTCCGGGACGACTTTTCAGCTGTGCCGGCATTTACTGCCTGGTACGAATTTCTGCAGGAATCCTTTCCGGATTTAACGAGTGCGGATTATTACCCTCTGCATGCGCTTTATATTCATCAGTTCCCTGGGAATAAGGAACAGATGATTGAGCATATGAACAACGCCCATCATCAGCTGTTGGAGCGGGACTTTAAAAAAGGAAATCAAATCCAGTATCTATCTTTTTTAGCTGCTCTGAATCTTGAAAATATAAACGAAAATGCATACTTTGAACGTTTTGACGACATCCTTGACCAGTGGCAGGCCGGTCAGTGGCACGTACGCCCGTTCTATTACTCGCTCCTGGGAGTACTTGGGTTTACACCTTCTTTTTCATCCATTATTGATGATGCCCGGAGTGTGCATGCCCTGCTGGCTGAACAGAGTGAGTTCCGGCGATTTCAGCATTTTGCGGTTCATATCTCCATACAGATTGCTGTGGCCCATCACGCTTCTAACCAAGGCGGCAGCCTCACTGCAGCATTAATCGACACGCAGCGGGCTGTGGCCCTGCAGGCCCTGAATTCTTCAACCTCTGCTTCAGCGGCGATAACGCTGTAAAGTAACCTGAAGGCGCACAATACTTGTGCGTCTTCTTCCATTTTATAACTGTTGCAATTATTACAATTGTGCTACGATAGTTTCTGCTTATTTACATACGCTCAACGTCTCATCAGTTCACAGGGAGGGGGATTCAGTTGCCACGTTTTTATTCTGTTATTATAATGCTTTTTTTCTTACTATTTATAAGCGGATGCGGCATGCTTCCTTTTTCTGCTGATTCCGGAGAGAGCGATGAGGGAATATTTGTCTCCCCTTCAGGAAATGATGAGCAAAACGGCACCATTGATGCGCCTTTTCAATCTGTTCAAAAAGCTGCTGATACCGCGGAAGCCGGAGATACTATTTATTTACGCGAAGGCACCTACCACGAAAACGTGAAAGTGAGCCAGCAGGGCGAAGAACAGCTTCCCATTATCATCCGCCCGTTTGAAAATGAAAACGTTGATTTAAAAGCAGCTGGTGAAAAGCCGTTTTTCTCTTTAAAAGATACCGAATACATAACGATTAAAAAATTCACCTTTCATCAGGAAAATACGGCCTCTATGATCGCTTCCTCCGGAGAAACCCGGGCCCTTCAAATACTTGATAACCGCTTTTTATCATCTCAAAAAGCGGAAGAAGAACCTGGATCAGCAGTCCACATAGCCAGTTCGGACGCAGACAGCATTCACGAGGACACGATTATAAGCGGCAACACTGTCGAAAGATGGAAGCATTCCCCCGCCTTTTCACTCCTCGGCAACATTACATCGTTTACGGTCTCCCATAACCGCTTTGAAAAGGCTTCGGGAACTTCTCTCGACCTTCAGGCAGTGCCCGGGGAAGTGAACGGCCGTGTGCCGTCCGAGGGCAACGTAAAAAACAATATTATCAATTCTTCGAGCGGAAGCCCCGGCCCGGGCATCGCTATCGAGGGTGCCCATACGATCGCTTTTTCACATAACACTATCCGTGGGGGTTCGGTTGGCACATTTATCCGCAATACCTCCTTTGCGGAAACGGAGGATCTTTCGTTTAAAAACAACGTGTGGCAGGAACAAACGTCGGCCGGAACGGCTCTGGTTCAGGGACCTGCCGAACGCCCTATCAGCCGTATTTCTTTTTCAAAGAATGTCTGGGAAAACGCGCAAGGCAGCCGGGACTCCGCCCAACTGCGTATACAGTCCTCCATACGGCATTTAAGCGTCATTAACAACGAATTTAAAGGAAATACGTTTAATGGATTTTATATTGATGCCACCGAAGATATCAGCACCTATGTTACCCTGAAGGATAATTCATTCCCTTCTTCTTCCAAAGCCGAATGGAAATGGGAGGGGCGTAAATTCCGGGATCTCGTTACATTCCAGCAATATATCGAACAGGATGCCCCGGCCTCTTCTTTCGGAGAAACTGAGTAGAAGATCCGGCCGCTGCGGGGGTCCAATGATCATAACCTGTGCAGCAGCTGTGCACAGGTTTTTTCCTTTCTATCCCTAACCTTTTGTATAATGACAGGAGAACAGTCCGAAGGAGTGGTAGTATCAAAAGCATAACTGCTTTTATTCAAAATCTTTTTTCAGAATTAATGAAGGATAACGCTGCCGGCCTTGCTGCTCAGCAGGCATTTTATTACCTTTTATCCATTTTTCCGCTGCTTATTTTGTTTCTATCGCTTCTTCCCTACTTTAATATCGATGCCGACCGGGCTGTTTCACTTTTGTACCAGTTCGTCCCTGCAGAGGCTGCTTCCCTGTTTCAGGATACGATTGAAGATACAATAAACAGCTCGAGCAACGGGCTGCTTACCATCGGGGTCATTGGCACGATATGGACAGCCTCCAACGGGCTGAATGCTTTTATCAAGGCGGTGAACGGGGCTTATGATGTTACCGAAACACGCTCCTTTTTCAAGGTGCGGCTGTTGTCTGTCGGTTTAACCTTTGGATTAATGCTTTCCGTTATTATCGCGCTCTTTCTTCCCGTATTCGGCAATTTGATTTTGTCAGCGGTGCAATCATTTATTTATGTCCCGGAGGATACTGTTTTTCTTGTTCAGCTCCTGCGCTGGCTTATTACTATTTCGATCACTTCGGTCATTCTCGCCATGCTCTACCATCTTGCACCGAACAATAATATGCCTTTTTGGTCTGTTCTGCCGGGAGCAATGACAGCGACACTGCTCTGGCAAGTAATTTCGCTGGGGTTTTCCTTTTATGTCAACAACTTTGCCAACTATGCCTCCACGTACGGCAGCCTTGGCGGCGTTATCGTGTTAATGCTGTGGCTGTTTCTCGTTGGACTGATTCTTGTTATTGGCGGAGAAATTAATGCTCTTGTCTACCACCGGAGGCAAAGAAAGCATCCGGCTCCACTGCTTCATGATTACTATTAATCCCTTTTGACTCTGCATTGGTAGAACGCAGATGATTGTAGTATACTAAACGGGCAAAAGCGTAGAAAAGGAGATCCCATACATGAGTAAAAAAATGATTTTTTTCGATATCGACGGAACACTGTACGATGAAAACAAACAGCTGCCTGCTTCCACCAGAGATGCTATCCACAGGCTCCGGAGCAAAGGCCATGACATCGCGATATCCACCGGAAGAGCCCCTTATTTGTTCGACGATCTCCGGGAAGAACTCGATATCCACACGTTTATTTCATTTAACGGTCAATTTGTGAAATACAATGGAAATGCTATTTATCAAAATACGATTCCCACTACCACACTTCAGTCTCTGCAGTCCTTCGCTTCTGAAAAAGGACATCCGATTGTATTTATGGGCAGCAGTGCCATGAAAGCTAATATTGAGTTTCACCATGATATTCATGAAAGTATTACAACACTCGGCGTAGAGCATCCGGAATTTGATGCTTCGTTTGCAGAACAGAACAATATTTACCAGGCACTTCTGTTTGCCCGGGAGGATGAGGGTGGCCGTTATGCAGACCAGATGCAGGATCTGCGGTTTGTGCGCTGGCATCCTTATTCACTCGATGTTATTCCTCCAGGGGGATCTAAAGCAAACGGCATCAAAAACCTAATCGCTGAAGCCGGCATCAAGCTTGAGGACTGCTATGCCTTTGGCGATAATTACAATGATGTAGAAATGCTTCAGTATGTACCAAACAGCGTTGCCATGGGTAACGCCCCTGATGAGGTTAAAAGCTATGCCCGCCATATCACGGCCGACGTGGGTGATGACGGCATTGCGCGCGGTCTCGAAAAAGTAGGACTGCTCTAGCAAACCAGCTGCCTTCGCATAGTATAATGCATAATTAAGAAGCCCCTTTATAAAAAGGCGGCTTTTTTACTGTATAAATTAATACATAGTAAAACGATTTCGGTAAATGAAATTTAAAATGGATGCAAAAAAAGGAAACCTTATTCTTTGGAAGGTTCCTTTTGATTCGACGGTGCTGATAGTTTTGATGGTTCTGTTTGTTCCGTAGGCTCCGGTTCTTCTGGTGGTGCTTGTTCAGGGGGGTGCAAATACTGCTGGAGAGCCTTGGGTTTATTTGTAATAATTCCCGTGACGCCGGCATCTATTGCTTTTTTCCACCCGCTTTTTTTATCAATAGTATAAGGAATGACTTCAAGCTCTGCGTTAATAGCGTCATCAATCCAGGATTTATCTATCGTGCGGTAATGAGGATGAAGCTCCGTAGCCCCGACGATTTTAGCGTATTCACATGGGCGGTACAGGTGTACCGCGTAAAGAATAGCGATATTGACCTCTTCCGACAGCTCCCGTGTATAGGCCATCGATCGGTGGTTAAAGCTTGATACTGTAGCTGATTGTATTTTTTCATAGTCATTCAGCAGGTTAATTACAGCTTCTTCAAGCCCTTTATGAGCAATATTGGAATTTTTTAATTCAAGCACCAGCTTCGTCTCTTCAGTGCTTGTTTCCTGCAGCAGACGTTCCAAACTGACGATTTTTTCCTTCCGGTATCGTTTATGCATCCACGCCCCGGCGCTTAAATCCTGCAGTTCTCTGTATGTATATTCATGAACACTTCCGGAAGCGCCAGTCGTTCTTTTCAACAGCGTATCATGGATCAGTACCGGAACCCCGTCTTTTGACAGCTGTACGTCTGTTTCAATTGCATCCGCCCCGTCTGTAACAGCCTGACGGAAAGCCGACATGGTGTTTTCCGGGCGGCGGTCTGAAGCCCCCCGGTGCGCTATAATTGAAGTCAAAATATCTTTCCTCCCTGCACATAACCGTACAAAACCCGCTCTTTGAGAGCAGGTCCCGGCCGATGCCCTACTGTCGGTTATTATCGTTCTCTTCTGCTTTTTCGCCTGCTTTTCATAAACCCCATCTGCAGTCTAAGCTTGTCTTAATTATATACTCACATTACGGGCTTTGAAAATCAACCATTAACGTTTTCTCTAAAAAAACAGAAAGGCGTTCGAACCGGCTTTTCATACTTTCTTCCAGTAAAGCAGAACAGACAGCTGCAGTTACAGCAGATTTATTTTAATTATTTTTCTGCGTTTTTTGAGACAGAATATATCTTTCACTGATACCAAAGAAACGCACTTCCCCACTGCTGTTGGACGAAACGGAAGATGATCCCGAAGACACGTTTGTTTCTTTTGATAAGCTATTGACTTCTTCGTGCATCTGAATCGTCTGAATGCTCGATTCTGTATCATACCAATGGTATCCGAACAGACCGGCAATCCCCATACCGACCACCGTAATAATTGTATAAAATTTCCCCATGTCCCCCACTCCAATTGTGTTTCATATGATAAATAATGATATGACTGCAGCCCCCTGCCGCAGATCCATTTATTTTATATAAGCTCTAGTTATTACCCTATATTATACACCTCAAAGATGATACAGGGTTTAATCATTTTCGTTTATTTATGAGCTTAGCCCTACGAAATACAAAAAAACTCCGCCAGGGCGAAGTTTTATAACAGCATGGATGTATTTAATAGTACAAGCGCAAGCAGCGAGCTTCCGTATAACAGGGAACACAGCTGCCTGTTTTCTTTTGTGTCTGTATTAGTGGTCCACAGGCCATAAAAAAGATAAGTGAGCACGGCAAACAACATCAGGGATAAAATAATAATAATCATTTTAACTCCCTTCCCGTTTTTTGTCAGAATCTTTAATTTAATTTTAATCCATGCGTTCGCGCATTTCAAATCTTTTTCACTATTAGACACATATTTTCTCTAAGGCAACTTTTATAACGAACCCGGATTAAACAACAAACCCCCGGGCGCCGGCCCGGGGGTTACTTATATATTATGGCGCCCTAGGCAGGATTCGAACCTGCGACCTACAGCTTAGGAGGCTGTTGCTCTTCCCCTGAGCTACTAGGGCTTATGTGAATTAATATGAATACATGGGTTTTTACTGCAACGAACAAAGCCAAATGTAAGAATACGTGTAAATATGCCTGTTGTCAAGATTTCCTTTCGAAAGCACCTGATGAAAGAAAGCACCCAACCATCAAGTTGGATGCTTTGTGCTGTTTTGTTATTTCGTTACTTTATATTCACGGAGCATGTGGGCAAATATCTGCTCTATATGTTTTTTCTCAAGCTTTGTGCAATCTTTTGGCTTTTTTCCGGCTTCGGCAATTACCCATTGGTTGCTGCGCGTGTCGATCAGATACAGTTTATCGTTTGGAAGGAACACCTGGCTGAGCGATTTCTTTTTAGGTTCATCCAGTGTCAAATCAACCATGACATCGATATTACGGTCAAAGTGACCGCTGACGGATCCTTTTAATTCAGACTCCAGAAGTTCAATGGTGAACGTTTCATCCCTGAACCGTTTTCTGTAGTCTTCTTTTTCCAGCTCGCCCTGTTCCACAATTTCCATTAATATTTCGTCGAAATCTCCCCAGAGCTTATCAATACACTTGCTGATACGTTTCATTTTTTCTGCTGTACTGTCTTCTGTGTCGTTTTTATGAAAATCAAATTCTTTTGACCAATCCATCTAATCCCTCCTAGAACTCTTAACAGTTTTCCTTCCCGTTTCCGGAAAAGCTCACACTAGCATTTTATCTTGTTGGAGCCCCTGTGACTATAGATTCATGCAGAATTTGTTAATTTTTTAGATCCAGCCCCGATACTTCATAGCTTCCTGCAGCCGGTCCATGGCAAAAATCATGGCACCGTTTCTGTTGGTCGTCTTGTGTTCGTAGGCTGATTTTTCCGTTTGTTCGTATGCTTCGAGTATAAATGCCTTCATCCGTTCATTAATCACATCTTCAGACCAATAGTAGTTCATGTGGTTCTGAACGGATTCCAGATACGACACGATAACACCACCGGCATTCACTAAAATATCCGGGTATACTGCCTGCCCCTGGTCCTTTAAAATATGATCGGCTTCCGGTGTCGTCGGTCCGTTTGCAAGCTCCATAATTTTCGGGGCTTTTATCCGGCCAGCATTCTCTTCTGTAATAACGCCTTCCATGGCAGCCGGTATCAAAATATCAGTATCAGTATAAAGAATATCCATGGTATTTTCCAGCATATTGTTTTCTCCGTAATCCTGAAGGCCGTTCTCCCCCGCTTTTGCCTGCTGGGCTCTCGGAATATCAAGACCGTTCTTTTCATAAAGGGCGGCTTTGGAATCGCTGACACTCACAATTTTACATCCTAAATCGTACAGCAGTCTCGCGGCGATCTGTCCGGCGTTGCCAAAACCCTGAACGGCTACACGTACATCTTCGGCACGTTTGTTTTCCTGCTCAAGCATTTTTTCGATAATGTACACAGCGCCTTGGGCCGTTGCTGATTCCCTTGCTTTTGAACCGCCGACAAGAGGCGGCTTGCCGGTGATAACACCGGGCTCGTGACCGCCGGCCATCCGGGAATACGTATCCATCATGACGCTCATGATCTTCGGATCCGTATACACATCCGGGGCCGGCACATCTTTATTGGGTCCAAGAAGGTCAAACAGTGCCTCAGTGTAGCCTCTGCTTACCTGGCGAAGCTCCCGGTCACTCAGCATGGAAGGATCACAGACGACCCCTCCCTTTGCTCCGCCGTGTGGAATCTGCACAAGCGCACACTTAAACGTCATCCAGGCGGCCAGCGCCTCCGTTTCCTCTTCATCTGTCTGTGGATGAAAGCGAAGCCCGCCCTTTACCGGACCGAGCACATCATTGTGCTGCGTGCGGTAACCGGTAAACATCTGAGTATGTCCGTCGTCCATTTCCACCGGGAACTGGACCTCCACTTTTCTTTTCGGGTATTTCAGTATTGTCTCTACAGTGTTTGGCAGTTGAATAAGCCGGGACGCTTCAGCGATCTGCTGATGCACAACGCCGAGCGGTCCCTGGTTGTTTTGTCCGGTCATGATGTTCTTCCTTTCTATCGGACTGATGCCCCTAAAATGTTTTCTGCGTGTTTTAGCGCAAACGCGTGTCCTGCTTCGTCAAAGCTTGCTACAGCGTCCTGATGAATGACGATATCAAAGCCTTTATTGTAGGCATCCACTGCTGTATGAAGAATGCAGATGTCGGTACAGACCCCCGCAAGGTGAAGCTCAGTAATACCCCGTTCCCTTAATTTTAGTTCCAGGTTTGTTCCTGCAAATGCACTATACCTTGTTTTGTCCACCTGCCAAACATTCGGCTGGTGTCGTATAGATTCATACAGGCTCTGAATGCTTCGATACAGATCCCTTCCCTTTGTATCAGCTATGTTGTGGGGAGGAAACAGCTTCGTTTCCGGATGATAATCGTCCCCTTCTTCATGGCGGTCGAGCGCAAATACGACAAAATCACCGGCGGCCTGATACGTTTCAATTAATTGATAAATGGCACTTTCGATTTTCTGTCCCGGCTCCCCGCAGGTGAGTGCCCCCTCCTCTGCCACAAAGTCCATCGTGTAGTCAATCACAATCAAGGCACGCGAATAGCTCATCAGCTTTCCCCTTCCTTTTTATAAATGCCGCACCAGCGGATTAAAAAGTCTGCGTACACCTTCGTTACGTTTTTTACACTTTCAAGGTCCACCCATTCATCCGGTTCGTGCATTTTTGCACCTGATGGTCCATAGCATGTAACCGGAGTATCATAATAAAGGCCGTAATACCGGGCATCCGTCGTTACCGGAATCGCCTGTCTGCCGCATTGTTTTCCGGTCACCAGTTCATGGGCTTCATCGAGTTTGGCAAACAGCGGGTCTTCCTCGGGCATCACCATCCCCTCCGCATGAAAGCCGAAGGATTCAAAGGCCGGGGGATGCTCACGGAGCCACTCATCATCTTTCGTTTTATCCAGAATCCAGTCGATTAAATCCTGTTTGCCTTCGGCCGGATCTTTCCCCGGATAAACCGCAGACCGCACCTCAAGTGTGGCTTCTACAGGAATATTGGAGGCAAAGTCCCCGCTGTGCATCGTTCCCACCTCCACGTCTATCGGTTCTTCCATATGGGCAAATTCCGGCGGCTTTTGTTCATCCCGGTTGACGTATTCCCGGTAGCTCTGCAGAGCCTCAATCACGCTCTGCGCTTTTTCGATGGCATTCGCTCCGACACCGGTCTGATCCGACTGGAGGTTGCTGCTCGTATCAATATGAATGCGGAGCCAGATGCTTCCGAGCTGGGCGGTGGACGGACACTGCCCGAACGGTTCCGGAATGAGAACGGCATCGGCCAGATGCCCGGCGTTCGCTGCAGCGAGCGTCCCGTTGCCTGTCGCTTCTTCTTCGATAACTGTTTTGATGGAAAAATCAGATGCCGGTTCGTAGCCTGCCTCCCGTATGGCTTTATAGGCATAAATCATTGCCGCAACGCCGCTTTTCATGTCGAGCACCCCGCGTCCGTAAAGACGGTCTCCAATTCGCTGTGCCCCCCACGGATCCACGCTCCATTTGTGCTTTGGTTCCGGACTTACAACGTCCACATGGCCCTGAAACAGCAGACTGCTGCCTTCAGACTCCCGGGAATTGCGCGGTGCTTTCGCCACTACTACCGGCCGGCCCGCGTAGGACCACTCACTTGGGGAGTAGCCCGGAAGAGAGCTGATTTCTTTTTCATCGACATCCACTGTTTCCACGTCCATCTGCAGCTCGTTCTGAAAAAAATTCTTTAAGTATAATTGAAGCGATCCTTCATATTCGATCGTGCTCGGAAACCGGGCGATCGTCTGTAAAAACTCTATTTCCTCTTCCCACAGCTTATCAACTGAAGCTAATACTTTTTGACTCGGATTGATGGTCTCGGTCACTCGCTCTCCCTCATTTCTAAAAAAACTCTTTTTCTCTCTTCAACTCTTCCCATTTTCACTTCAAAGTATGCTTCCGGTTTTAAAGTATTCCTTTTTATACAAACAGCTTCGGGCTGTAAATGCCGCCCATTTCTGCATATAAAAAAAGAGAAAACGACTAAGCGTTTTCCCCATGAATCAATGCGGTACTGTCCCACTGCAGCCAAAAACCAGCTGAAAACCATGCGGCAGCAAGCGCCAGTGTAAAAAAGAGCACGCCCCATACCTGCGCGGGGATGCGGCTTACCCGGTGCATCCCGGTAGCATCTCCGGCATCCGCCGGAGCCTTCAGACTCCGCTGCAGAATAATCCAGGCCGACCGGACCGACTGAATAACCAGCAGTAAGCCGAGGATGAACATAATCCACATCATAAGCATGACCATATTTTCAATGAGCAGATACAAGCCTCCACCTGAAGCTGCCAGTCCCCAGATAATTCCGGCAGGGTTACGCACCCAGAGAAGCGTGTTCCAAATGAGCAGGCCTACGAGGCCAATCATGAGTCCGCTGTACCATCCGGAAGTAAATATCCAGCTGTAAAGAAGAGCCATCCCGCTTGCAAAAGGGTAACCGGCGAAGGTTGTAAGCGCCTGGCCAAGCTTCCCTTTATAGCCGGTTTCAGCAAGCCCTTCCCTCGTATAAAATAAAGAGATCGACCGCACTTTCCCGCCGGTGGCAATCGCCATGAAGGCATGCCCATTTTCGTGCACCATTGTTTGAAACAACGATAGATAGGTGCCGAGCATGGGGGTATACGTAAGCGCCGTTAACACGACCGCTGCTGTCAGAAAAAACAGGACCGTTTCCATCATGACTCTTCTTCCCGGGCATGAAGGGGCAGCGGGCGGTGACTTGCTACCGCCTGCTTTAACGCCTGCTGCATGTATCCCATCCCGCGGTATTCCCGGAGCGGGAAAACGGTTCTTTCCATCGGCAGTATCCTGGTGACGACCGGGTCGTATTTTTTGCCGAGCAGTACTACATACCGGTCGTACTCATTCATCTGCTTTTCCTGCCACTGCCGCATACAGAAAGACCATGAGGCCTCCTCCTGCTGTCTTTTTCCAAATGTAACATCGTAATTTGTATCAATAAGCTCCTGCGGATACATAAAACCGTGTTTGCCGGAGAGCACGACCCACTGGTCAGTGAATGCCTCTGCGTAAGCCCGGCACAGCTGATGAAACGTACTCTGGTACACGTGCTTTACAGGAAGCGGCCCGAGATCCGGCTCCGTGTCCCAGGCTTTTTTCGCTCCACAGGGAATAATCGCGAGCTGTTTCAATGCCATTCACCTTATTTCTTAGATTTTCGTACGCGTCGTTTTTGGTCGCTTTCCGTTTTCCAAGTATACAGCGCCGGCACCAATAAAAGCGTCAGCACTGTGGAAAAGACAAGGCCGGTCACAATCGCTGTTCCGAGCGGCTGAAAAAGCGGATTGTCCCCAAGAGCGATCGGAAGAAGGCCGGCAATCGACGTCAGACTTGTCAAAAGAATCGGCCGGAACCTTTCTTCCCCGGCTGCTACGACGGCTTCTTTCACGCCTTCACCTCTCCGTATGCGCTGTTCCATAAATTCTATCATAACGACCGCGTTCCGTACGACGATACCGGCGAGGCTGACTGCCCCCATCATCGACATGAATCCGAGTCCTGTCTGGGTAAGGAACAAACCGAGAATGACCCCCGCGATTGCCACATACACTGCACTCAAAACGATAAACGGAATACGCAGGGAGTAGAACTGCAGCGCAAACAATATGAGCAGCAGGAAAACCACTACAATGAATATCTGTCCAATATCAATAAAAACATCATTTCGCTCGGACGTTTCGCCCCCTACCTGGACGTTGACGCCGCCGTATTCATTTTCAATTGATTCGAGAGAATCCCCGGCCGCTTCTAAAATCTCGTCCTCGGAAGCATCTCCCGGATAAGCCCGGATCGTAATGGTACGCTCCGTGTTTTCGTGCGGGATGGCGGAAGTCGTCGTCTCTTCTGCGCCCTGTCCCAGGTCATTTAACGTGACTGCTTCCCCGCCTTCGTCTCTGGCCATAATGATTTGGTCCAGGTCGCTGTTTGTCACCTGCTCCCCGTTATCATACATTATCTGGACCGGCACAACTTCATTATCCGCATTCCACTGGCCAAACGGCAATCCTTCCCCGAGCAGGCGGAGTTCTGTACTTATGGCCTCGTTGGTTACACCTGTACCCTCCAGGGCTTCCCTGTCCTGCTCGAACCGCCACTCATTTATGTCCTGATTGGCGTTCGAAACCGCTAAGTCAACACCTTCTGTTTCTGCAAACAACGATTCAACCTCCGCTGCAGCAGAAAACAGTTCATCCGTTTCTTCTCCGGAGAGTTCGACTGCAATCGGGGCTCCCACCGGAGGACCGGATTCGACGATCGACCCCTGGGCTTCAACGTTGTCAAAGGTGTTTCGAATCTCTCCCGGCCATATTTCGCTTCCTTCCCTCGCTGGAATTTCTTCAGGGTTTACGTAAACGAGAAAATTCATATCATTCGGCCCGGCAGCGCCGCTTCCCGATCCACCCGAAAATACGGTAGGAATTTCCGTCCCTGCATATGAAGATACCGACGTTACTCCTTCTCGTCCCTCCAACCATCTGCTGACTTCTTCCGCCTCGGCTTCCGTTTCTTCAAGCGGGGTATTTTCCGGCACAGAGGCTTCGATAAATACTTCCTCCCGTTCCGTATCCGGGAAAAATTCGAGCGGTGTGTAAGGTACGAGTGCAAATGCCGAGCTTCCGAGTATCAGGCCGGTAAGCGACACAATAACCGGTCGCTTCACGACACGCGTCAGCACGCGTTTGCTGTACCATCTCGCTGAGCGGTCAAGAAACGCGCCCAGAAAGCCCGGCGACGGGCGCTTGTCCTTCTTTTTTCTTCTTTTTTCTACAATGCCCCGGTAAATAGGGATAAAAAAGATCGCAAGCAGCGTAGACGAAATCAATACCGTAATCAGTACTACAGGCAGCGGTCGGATAAATGAACCAGCCGCGCCCGGAAGAAATAAAAGTGGGAAAAAAGTGAATACGACGGCAAGCGTCGATACGATAACCGAGACAAGCACTTCCCGCACCCCGTTGCTGGCTGCGTCAATTGGACTGTCGCCCATCCGGAGCCGGCGGTCAATGTTGTCATTTACAACAATCGCATCATCCACAAGAATCCCGAGCGAAATAATAAAAGCAATTAAAGAAATTTGATTCAAGCCGACATCCGTAAACGGAAGAGGAATCATCCCGATCGCAAGCGCCGCCGGGATCGATATGGCTACCGACAGCGCGGTCCGGATCCGCAGACCGATGGAGCATACGATTAATACTGATACAAATGCCACTACAAACGATATCGCCAGACTTGAAAATAAATCCTCCACGACCTCGCCCTGCGTATAGAGCTGGGTCAGCTCCATCCCTTCAGGCAGCTGCTGTTCAAAATCCGCTATCACTTCATCTAAATTGCTTTGCGCCTGTGGCACGCTCGCGTTTTCCGCGAGAAAGAATGTTACCGACAGGGCCGACTGCTGATTATACTCCACCTGTTCCTCTCTAGGAGCGTATGTGTTTTCTACTGTTGCAACATCGCCAAGCATGATGCTTTCACCATTACTCTGCTGCCCCGAACTTATTTCAACGTTTTCCCAGTCTTCCGTGTTTTCAAGTGCTTCAAGCTCTACCTGATACAGCTCTCCATCCCGCTGCCATTCACCGGGCGGAACGACTTCCGAGGCCGAAGAGAGCGCCCCGATAACCTGGCCGGACTGCAGCCCTTCCTCCTCCAGTGCTTCACTGTCGAGACGGACCTGCAGTTCACGCTCCACGTCGCCAGTGATTTCCAGACTATCGATGTCAGGTATCCCGGTGAACCGCTGCTCCCAGCCCTCAATCAGCTGTACCGCCTCCGGAACCGATTCTTCCTCTACCGTCAGCTGATAGATAGCGAGTCCCTGCTGGCTCAGTTCACTGTTGATGGTCGGCTCTTCTGCATCATCCGGAAACGAGGCGCTTACCTGCGACAGCCTCTGCTCGAGACTGTTCCACACCTGCTCCGGATTCTCAGTGTTCTCATCAAGCTCTACAGTGATGGACGACAGCCCGGGCGAAGAGACCGAAGAAATCGATACTGTGGCCGATTCGTTATCAAGCTCTTCTTCAAGCTGGTTCGTGACCGTCGTTTCCACTTCTTCGGCCGAGGCTCCGGGGTACACCGTAGTCACCTGTCCCACCGGTGGATTTGTTGATGGAATTTCTTTTTGTGGCAGCTGGAAAAAAGACAGCGTACCGACGATAACAAGCATTACAATAAACAATAAAATCAGCTTCGGTTTTGCAATTATTTTTTTCACGTTTCTCCCCCCATTATCAGTATCCCCAGTATACTTTGTTTTGAACGAAAATGACACTAGTGTCATTTAAATTTAAAAATTATTTATGGGTGCTTGATGCCGTTCAAGAAAATATTATAAATAGTCTCCACCCATTCCTCCTCGCTCAGGGACGGATCCGGCGCCTGCACGGCCACCATCAGCATCCGCGTGATTCCATGCGTAGGAAGATCGCCGCGGATGGCTCCTTCCCTTTTGCCGGCTTCGATCAGTGTATACGCCCGGCTCCCGAGTCGGCCCAGGTACTGCTGGAGCTGCTCTACGTTTATTTCCACCTGGGCTGAAGCATGGTGGTCCATGACCGGGAAAATATCAAAGGCCTGATGAACCGATGCCTGCTGCACCCACACCCGGATATAAGCCTTCATCCGTACTGAAAAGTCTGTCTGCAGGTCGGCTTCATCGAGCTGGGCAAATACCTGCTCCAGCTTGTCGAGCATATAGGCCGTCACTAATTCTTCTTTTTTAGCGTAATAGTTGTAAATGGTGCTTCTCGCCACTCCGAGGCGCTCCGACAGGGCTTTGAAATGAAACGAATGGTAACCTTCGTCCATGATTAACTTTTCCGTCTCCTGAAAAAGCGTTCTGCGGTCAATTGTTCGCTGCCTCGGCATCAGGGACTCCTCCTTTCCATTTTAGTTTTAAGCAAAAAACAGCATATTGAGGCCTGCCAGGCCAATAATAACGGCCGTGAGTGTACGAATGTGCTTTTGCGGCAGCTTTTCGAAATAGCGGATGCCAATTCTTGTGCCAAGCAGCACGCACACGATTCCTATCGGAATATAAAGCAGCAGTTCCCCCGAAAAGTCGCCGGCACCCGCGTGGGCAAGGACAGTGAAAAGACTTCCGATTAGAAATGTAATCTGCAGGTTTGCTGTGTAATGATATTTGTTTGCTGTCGTTAATAGAAAATAAACAACAAAAAAAGGACCGCCAACGCCAAACACTCCCCCTACCAGCCCACCGCAAAAGCCAAGCGTCAGGGGAACCATTTTCGACACTGGCCGCAGTTTTTTCTCCGGTTTTTGGGCAAAGGTATACACGACCATACCGAGAAGCACAAGGCCGAGTACTTTTTTTAGAATGTCCATTTCCCCAAAGTTATGTAGTATAAAAAAAGCTGCAAACCTTCCTGCTGCGGTAGCTGCAAGCAGATATCCGAGCTGCGCCCACTGGATATGCTTATACACCTTGCCTATAATGCTCAGTGCGGTGATAACCGACAGAGAAATAACGAGGAGTGAGCTGAACTGCAGCGTAAAGAAAAACGGCACGAAGCTCATCACGAACAGCCCGAAACCAAAGCCGCTGACGCCCTGAATAAAACTTCCGGTAAAAATAATTACTGCGATTAAAACAAATTCCACAATGGCACTCATGTTGTCAGAACCCTTCATTGCATACTTATGCTATTATATCACGCTTTAAATAAAGATAGAAAAAACGGGAGCGACTTTTGTCACGCCCGCTGATTCGCTGCAAAATAAATCATAAACTCATACAGATGCATCGGCCACTCCCGTTTGGGATGTTCTGCCGGCCAGTGCTGTTCAAGGTATTCAGGATACGTCCCGAGCCAGTCGTATGCCACCAGGTCGATCAACTCGGGTGTATGCGACTTCATTCCATTATAGTACCGGTATTTGGCTTCCTTCTCTTCTTCAAGCGGAGATTTCCGCTTCGGCCACCGCCATTTTTTCTTTTCCTCCTGCTGGATGAATACATACCGCTGTGACAGATGAAGCCGAAAATCCTGCAGACGCTTGCGGTAGTAATCGTCGAGCTCATAAAGCTCCGGCCAGGGGTTGCGGAAATAGTGCATCCAGGCCTTCATAAACGGCGCCAGCACGTCTCCTTCCACGATTACCGGTACGCCTTCCTCTTCCCACTGCTTTGCCTCCCGGTTCCGCAGTCGTTCGGCCTCGACCCACTCCCACGGGTCCTCAGGAATCTCATCAAGACGTTCGATCAGCTTTGCCTCGGGAAAATAACGCTTAAGACGTTCGGACAGATCCGGAATCCACGCGTTGTTTTCTGCTTCCACCGTAATAATTGTCATTGTTCGCCCTGCTTCACGCCGAATAAATATTTCATGCTTTCCGTACTGTGTACAGGCGCATGGCAGGAAAAGTCCCGGCAGACATAAATGGTGGTCTTTCCGTCCTGCACCGGATAATCCTCTACAAACGGAGCCGCCCGGCTGAGATCAGTGCCATCTTCGGCGACCACGCTCGTCACTTCCGGATGAAACGCACGCTGAATGTAGGTTTTCACCCGAAACGCTTCGTCATCCTGCGCAGGCCGGATGACTACTTCCTTTCTGTCTCCGTGAAAAAGAACCAGCCCCTGCATGAGATGCCCAAAAGCAGTCGGCACCTGTTCGATCGAAGCCGAAAAAGCTTCCCACGTTTTTTCGGCTGTTCGTTCAAATTCCATATTGCCGGCAAGACGGGCAAGCCTCATCAGCTGTACCGCAGCTACGCTGTTTCCAGAAGGTGCGGCTCCGTCAAACGCTTCCTTCGGCCGGAACAGAAGTGATTCGCCGTCGGAGGCGGTCAGAAAGAACCCACCGTTTTCCTGATCGTAGTAGTACTCAATCATTGTTTCTGCCCAGGCGGCCGTTTTCTCAATATACTCCGGCTTCCACGTCGAGGCGTAAAGCTCTGTGCTTGCCCAGATCATATTGGCATAATCATCCACGTACGCATCATACTGCACGTCGCCATCCTTCCAGCGGGCTTTGAACCGGCCATTTTGATCCTGAAGCCGGGTTTCAATAAAACGGTACGCCTGCTCAGCATATTCCGTCCATTCCTCCTCCTGGAACACCCGCCCTGCTTTAGCCATCGAGGCAATCATCCAGCCATTCCAGGACGTAAGTATTTTTTCATCCCGGAACGGACGCACACGCTTTTCCCGATGTTCATATAAGGCCTGCAGCGCCTCGCGGCGTTCGGCATCGCTCCACCCGGCCGTCGGGCGGTTGATCCGGTTGGGTATGCTTTTTCCTTCAAAGTTTCCGGCGGGGTCGATACCGTACTCAATCGCAAACTGTTCGCCCCGCTCTTCCCCGAGCACGTCTTCAATCTCTTCCGGGGTCCAGACGTAAAATTTGCCTTCTTCCCCTTCGCTGTCGGCATCTTCTCCGCAGAAAAACGCTCCTTGTTCATGCGTAAGATCCCGATGGACGTACTCAATAATTTCCTCCACCACTTCTTTGTATCTTGTCTCACCCGTCAGCTGGTAGGCTTCCGTATAGGCCATCAAAAGCAGCGCGTTGTCGTACAGCATTTTTTCAAAATGGGGCACAAGCCACGCCTCATCCGTGGCGTACCGGGAAAATCCACCGCCAATATGATCTCTGATGCCTCCTGAAGCCATCGCATCGAGCGTCGAGGTGGCCATGTACAGCGCACCCTCACTTTCAAACTGATGATAGTAATGCAGCAGGTACATCACGATATGCGGGCTTGGGAATTTCGGTGCAGAACCGAACCCTCCGTAGGAGGAATCAAACTGCTGCGTAAAGGCGCGGAACGCTGCATGCACGTTATTGATATTCAGCTGTCTCGTTTCAACAGCCCGTGGCTCGAGTGCTTTGGAAATATCATCTCCCACCTGCGCCACCCGTTCAGGATCGTCCCGGTAAATATCTGAAAGCTGGCTAAGAACATCCATAATCCCGGGCATGCTTCCCATTTGATTCCGCGGAATATAGGTCGCCGCATAAAAAGGCTTCTGATCCGGTGTAATGAAGACATTCAGCGGCCAGCCCCCGTGACCGTTCATGGCCTGGCATGCTGACATGTAGATGGCATCCACGTCCGGGCGCTCCTCCCGGTCCACCTTCACCGGAACAAACTTTTCATTTAAGACCGCTGCCACTTCTGCGTTTTCAAAACTCTCCTTTTCCATTACATGACACCAGTGACAAGTCGAGTAGCCAATGGACACCATTAAAGGTTTATTTTCTGCTTCTGCTTTCTCAAAAGCCTCCGTTCCCCATGGATACCAGTCCACCGGATTGCTTTTATGCTGCTGGAGATAGGGCGATTTTTCGTATTGTAGACGGTTCAACCAATCACGTCCTTTCTTATTAGTATTTATTCACGAAAAAGAAGCCGCCCAAACAATGAACACATTTTCATCACGCAGACAGCTTCCCCTTAAATTTTTTATGATAGAATCTAAATGAAATGATCATCATAAAATGCTTAAAAAGTGAGGATACACAATGATTGCAAAAACAGAAGAAGATTTTCAGGGATTACGGGAAATTGGTGAAATTTGCGGAGCGATTCGCGACAAATTAGTCCAGGCAGCTGAGCCGGGGATCACAACAAAGGAACTCGATGGTATTGCAGAAGAGCTTTTTGAACAATCAGGAGCTCAATCTGCCCCAAAGGGAGTGTACGATTTTCCCGGGCAGACGTGCATCAGCATCAATGAAGAAGTCGCGCACGGAATTCCGGGCGAGCGGACCATTCAGGAAGGCGATCTTGTCAATATTGATGTCTCGGGCTCAAAAAACGGTTATTTCGCCGATACTGGAGTTTCCTTTGTGGTCGGTAATGCTGAACCAGTTTTACAGAAAATTTGCGATGCTGCGAAAGAAGCGTTTGACGCGGGCCTTGAGAAGGCAAAGCCGGGATCGAAAAAAAGCGCTCTCGGAAAAGCTGTACACAATGTGGCTAAAAAGCACGGATTGACTGTTATCAAAAATCTTACCGGCCACGGTATTGGGCGCTCGATTCATGAGCCGCCGGAGCATATTTTCAGCTACTTCTCCCGCTGGGACGATGAAATTTTAAAGGACGGTACGGTCATTGCCTTTGAGCCTTTTATCTCTACATCTGAAGAAGAGGTTTTCCAGTCTGACGATGGATGGACGCTTTTGACTGATAACAGTTTTGTGGCTCAATACGAGCATACAATTATTCTTACTAAGGACGGGCCGATTATTACCACATTGTAAAAGCGCGGTTCTTCTGTATTTATTCACTGCTGCAAACAATTGTCCTCCTGGTTTATGTCTAAATTCCTGCTAATACGGGAACAGCCTACTATTATCCAGTTCAGGAGGTACATTATGGCAGCACAACAAACAGTCAGTTCCTTTTTATTCGACTGCCTTGAAAAAGAAGGCATTACAGAAATATTCGGCGTACCGGGCGACTATAACTTCGCCCTGCTGGATGAACTCGAAGCTTACAGCGGCATACGCTTTGTCGATAACCGGAATGAGTTGAATGCCGGCTACGCCGCTGATGGGTATGCGCATGTCAAAGGGCTCAGCGCCTTGATCACCACGTTTGGTGTCGGGGAATTGAGCGCTTCAAACGCTGTCGCCGGCGCCTACAGTGAACACATCCCTTTAATTCAAATTGTCGGGTCCCCGGCTTCTTCCATGCAGGAAAATGGTGTTAAAGCCCATCATACCTTGATGGACGGCGACTACTCGGTATTTCTTCGTATGCATAAGGAAATCACCTGCTACGCAGTGAAAATCACTGCTGAAAACGCCGCCGCAGAAATTCCGAAAGCGATCGCTTCCGCTATCCGCGAACGAAAGCCGGTCTATATTGACGTTCCTCAGGACGTGGCAGCCACCTCCATTGAAATGCCGGGCGTGCAGCAGGAGCTCTCTTATATGAGCGACGAGCTGGTGGTTCAGGAAACAGCCCAGCTGATGAAAGAAACAATCGATCAGGCAGAAAAAGCAGTGCTGCTTGTGGATATTTTTACGTCCCGCTACCATATGGAGAATATTATTTTACAGCTGGCGGAGCACTTAAATATGCCAGTAGCCCAGATGATGCAGGGAAAAAGCGGATTTGATGAGCAGCACCCGCTGTATATCGGCATATACGGCGGTGCCTTTGGCAGCCAGCAGGTGCGTGATTACGTAGAAAATGCCGATTTAATTATTACTGCCGGCCTGCTTGAATCCGACTTTAACATGGCGAAATTCACCGCTGATCTCCCGGTGGAAAAGCGGATTGACATCCAGCCGCGGGATATTTCCATTCAAAACAAAGCCCGTTACAACACCGCGGTCGAAGAAGTAATTGATGCCCTTACCTTGATGGAGTGCCGTACATTTGAAAAACCAGGGTATTTTCCGTCCTTCTATGATTTCCCGTCCGAAAATTATTCTGAAAGGCTGCTGGCGGAAACGTACTACCCTATTATTCAAAAAATGCTCCGGCCCGAGGATATTGTTGTCGTTGAAACCGGCACCTTTTCCTACGGCATGCCGCATGTACGTCTTCCTGAGAATACGCTGTTTATTTCCCAGGGCTCTTGGCAGAGCATCGGATACGCCCTTCCGGCAGCTTTCGGGGCCCAGCTTGCAGCTCCGGAGCGGCGTGTGCTTTTATTTATCGGGGACGGGTCGTTTCAGCTGACAGCCCAGGAGCTGAGCGCAATGGCCGAACAGAATCTGAAGCCGTTGATTTTCTTTTTAAACAATGACGGCTACACTGTAGAACGTTATTTGAATACCGAAAATACGCACGCCCGCTACAATGATATACCGCGCTGGGACTACATTCAGCTTGTAAAAAGCTTTTACCCGGACGCTGAAACGATAAGCGTTTCCACCTCTGCTGACTTCGGGGAGGCTGTTGCACGGATCGACCGGAAAGACACACTCCATTTCATTGAAATGAACGTTGATGACCAGATGGATGCCCCAATCCACTTGAAGCGGCTTCGTGAATTTGCCGAAGGAGGCAGCTCACAGTAAATACGATAAAGCCAGCCCTTTATGACAACGGGCTGGCTTTTTGTATACGGTATTAACGTTTAATCAGGGCCGACAATTCGCTTTCAAATACCTTCGTATTTTTTTGATTGTATGTTGTGAGCATCACCGTAAGAATACCTTCCGTTTCTCTTTTTGCTTCTATCTTCGTCACTTCGGCATATGCCCGCAGTTCGTCTCCCGGATACACCGGCTTCATGAATTTAATGTGATTCATTTCCGTACCGGCTACAACATCGTCTCCGTACATCCCTGTCTCTACCCAGAGTTTAAATGTGATGCTGATCGTGTGAATGCCCGAGGCAATAATACCGTTGAATCTTCCTGCTGCGGCCTTCTCTTCATCTATATGCATATACTGCGGGTCAAATTCACGCGCAAACCGCAGAACGTCCTCCTTCGTCACCCTATATGTATCTGTTTCAAATATCTGTCCCAACGTAAATGTTTCAAGCTTCATTTTTCCCCGCCTTCCTCTGCCTCCCGTATTAAACCATTTATAAAAACAGCATATTTATATTAGCATACTTCCACCTGGCTTATAAAAATCTTCGCAGCCCTAATAATTCTGCAAGCTTTTAAAATAAATGGTACCTCTACGTTTAAACCTTTCACTTATTGGCTATAACATAAGCAGTACAATATATTGCATGGCGGGAATAACCAGATAAAAAGCTGAGTTATGAGCCAGAGAAGGGAGACGCCTCCTTTTTCTGGCTCTTTTTTTATGATTTTGGAAAGAAGGCCGGGCCACCAAGCGTCAGGGCGGTATGTTGTTTTATTCATAAATTGGACGATACACACCTAATTGGACAAACTAACTATTTACTACAAAAAGGAGTTATTCATTTATGTTTTTTCACCGTAAAGAGCTGCAATTTCACGCGAAACCAGATCGTCCGGATCCCGTCTATGCCAAAAAGCTGCAGGAGATTCTCGGCGGCCAGTTCGGTGAAATCTCTGTCGCGATGCAGTACATGTTCCAGGGCTGGAACACCCGTGGCAACGAGCAGTATAAAGATTTGTTGATGGATACCGGCACGGAAGAATTTGGCCATATCGAAATGATCGCGACGATGATCGCCCAGCTGCTCGATGACGCGCCTGTGGAAGAACAGGAAGAAGCAGCGAAAAATCCCATTGTCGAATCCATTATGGGGGACATGAACCCGCAGCATGCGATCGTTTCAGGTCTTGGCGCCGTGCCTAAAGACAGTGACGGTGTCCCCTGGAACGCCGGCTATATTATTGCGAGCGGCAATGTGCTCAGTGATTTCCGGGCCAACCTTAATGCCGAATCGCAGGGACGCGTTCAGGTAGCCCGTTTGTATGAAATGACCGAAGATAAAGGTGTCCGTCAGATGCTTTCCTTCTTACTCGCCCGGGACACGATGCACCAGAACCAGTGGGCCGCAGCGATTAAAGAACTCGAGCAGAAAGAAGGCTTCACGGCACCGTCGACCGTACCTGCCCAATGGGAAGCAACCGAGTTTTCCCATCAGCTGATGAACTTCTCGGAAGGGGAGCAGAGCGCAAATCTCAACTGGCTGAAAGACAAAGCACCGGACGGCCAGTCCTTTGAATATGTATCCGAGCCAAAGGCCCATGGCGGCAAGCCTGAACTGAAGCCTGCTCCTGAATATATGCACAACACCCTGCCAGACATGGATAAGAAATAAACAGAGACAGTAATTCTCTGAACTTGAAGCTCAGCCTGTTTTATAATTTTCGCCGATAAGGAAGAGAGGCACTTCTCTTCCTTATTTATCACCGGATTAATCACCTGTAGATCTTAAATTTAAAAGGAGGGTACCCATGACGAATATGGCTAAACAAAACATCATTCCGATTGCGATTTTGTCCACAGTAATTGTCGGAAGCGGCATTGCCTGGTTTACAGTGAAATCATCCAGTTCAGAAAAAGAAACCGGCGAAAATAAAAACTTAGGGGTCCGTGCCCGGGAGGCCGGTGAAGGCATTGATAAGAAAGAAGTAAAAAACGGACTCCAGCGCTCCCTGGAGCTCATTAAAACGACAGGTGTTCAGATGCAGACAGTTTATGAAAAATACGGCAGAGACCTCATTCAGCAGCTTCAACAGATTCAGCAGGAATCGAAGACAATCGTTGAGACCGCCAAAGAAGCCAGCGAAGAGATTGAGGATACTGTGCAAAAGGAAGGAAAGGAAGCTGTACAGGAGGTGAAGAAAACGAAAGACGAAGCCAAACAAAGCCTCTCCCAGGATGATAAGAATCAGAACAGCTCCTACTCCCATAATCCCCGTGGCCCGTTTGGCTCCAATTAAAATACCCGGCTGCAGGAAATCACCGGATTGGGGAGCCGCTGCTCTCGTGTCCCGCTGGCGCTCAGGTTCGTATTCAAACATATACACAGCAGATGCCTTCTGCTCCTTTTTATTTTACCGGCAAATAGTTTTAACCAGCGCCAATGTTTACACTTCAGTGGACATATTCCCTGTACAAAAGCCATGGCTGCAGACGCCGTGGCTTTTCCTATTTCTTCGTTTCGGCTTCCACCTTTAGAGCTTCAAGGATAAGGCGCTTGAAAAAAGGCGTCATGCTTCTTAACTGGCTGACACTATAAATTCCTACATAGTATTGGATAACCAAGCCATCCACAAAAGCTACCAGCACGGAAGCTCCGTTATTTGTGTGAACGACGGGATACTTTCCGCTTTGGTCAAGCTGCTTCAATTTTTGCTGCAGATGCTCGACCATTTCGTTAAATGAACCGCTGAACGTAGCCCTATAAATCTCATTTCTCGTGTAACGGCTTAAAACACTCTTGATATTTTCTATATTATTTTCGTTGTATGCCCAGGAATCATACAAAAACTGTTCAACAAAGTCCTCAATATTTTTGCTTTCATTGCTTTTCACGGCTTGAACATAGTCCTCTTCCAACTGCTGCAGCAGCTCATCCATATCGTGGTTGTTGCTCATAATAGTATACGCTCCTTTAATGACTTCTCCCCTTCATCTTTGTTTCCCCTAAGAACTGATGATAAGACTGCTTTTTAACTTAAGAATTTTCTTTAATTTCAAGTAAATTTAATTCCTTTTCGTTTTGCTAAAAGAAAAAAGAGTAAGCCCTTATTCCCATAAAGGATTACTCTTTTTGCAAATGGTTACCAGCGGGCGGTGACCACCTTCTTGCGGGTGTAGAACTCCACGCCGTCCTTGCCGTTCGCATGCAGATCACCGTAGAAGGAATCCTTCCAGCCCGAAAACGGGAAGAACGCCAT
>NZ_FNNC01000012.1:2067-5231 GCF_900106595.1 Marinococcus luteus | reverse complement strand
GCCCGGCGGCGATCTACTTTCACGGGGGGAGAACCCCCGGCTATCATCAACGCTGAAGAGCTTAACTTCCGTGTTCGGCATGGGAACGGGTGGATCCTCTTCGCTGTTGCCACCGGACCGGCCCGTCGGGCCCTGACAACCGAATACCGAGACCGCAGCCACCGCCGCGTATCGCTGTTGTGTTGCGTGTGTGGATAAGACTTCGACCGATTAGTATCCGTCCGCTGCACATGTCGCCATGCGTCCACGCCGGACCTATCTACCTCGTCATCTCCAAGGGGTCTTATCTCCGTAGAGGGGAAAGGTCATCTTAAGGGGGGCTTCATGCTTAGATGCTTTCAGCACTTATCCCGTCCACACGTAGCTACCCAGCGGTGCTCCTGGCGGAACAACTGGTACACCAGCGGTGTGTCCATCCCGGTCCTCTCGTACTAAGGACAGCTCCTTTCACCTTTCCTACGCCCGCGACGGATAGGGACCGAACTGTCTCACGACGTTCTGAACCCAGCTCGCGTACCGCTTTAATGGGCGAACAGCCCAACCCTTGGGACCTACTTCAGCCCCAGGATGCGATGAGCCGACATCGAGGTGCCAAACCTCCCCGTCGATGTGAACTCTTGGGAGAGATTAGCCTGTTATCCCCAGGGTAGCTTTTATCCGTTGAGCGACGGCCCTTCCATGCGGTGCCGCCGGATCACTAAGCCCGACTTTCGTCCCTGCTCGACTTGTAAGTCTCGCAGTCAAGCTCCCTTGTGCCTTTGCACTCTGCGAATGATGTCCGACCATTCTGAGGGAACCATTGGGCGCCTCCGTTACTGTTTGGGAGGCGACCGCCCCAGTCAAACTGCCCACCTGACACGGTCCCGAGGCCGGATCACGGCCTGCGGTTAGAATGTCGATACCACCAGGGTAGTATCCCACCAGCGCCTCCTCCGAACCTGGCGGTCCGGATTCGATGGCTCCTACCTATCCTGTACAAGTGGTACCCACATCCAATGTCAAGCTACAGTAAAGCTCCATGGGGTCTTTCCGTCCTGTCGCGGGGAACCTGCATCTTCACAGGTATTATAATTTCACCGGGTCTCTCGTTGAGACAGTGCCCAAGTCGTTGCACCTTTCGTGCGGGTCGGAACTTACCCGACAAGGAATTTCGCTACCTTAGGACCGTTATAGTTACGGCCGCCGTTTACTGGGGCTTCAATTCGGCGCTTCTCCCCCCGAAGGGGGATAACGCCTCCTCTTAACCTTCCAGCACCGGGCAGGTGTCAGCCCCTATACTTCGCCTTACGGCTTCGCAGAGACCTGTGTTTTTGATAAACAGTCGCTTGGGCCCTTTCACTGCGGCTCCCTGGGGCTATTCACCCCGGGGAGCACCCCTTCTCCCGAAGTTACGGGGTCCTTTTGCCGAGTTCCTTAACGAGAGTTTTCCCGCGCGTCTTAGAATACTCATCCCACCTACCTGTGTCGGTTTACGGTACGGGCACCACGTTCCTCGCTAGAGGCTTTTCTTGGCAGGGTAGGTGCCGGCCCTTCGGGCCCCGTAGGGCCCTCCTGGTCACCGCTTGGCCGTCTGGGGGAGGGATTTGCCGCTCCCCCGGCCTTGCCAGCTTCAACGCGCATGTCCAACAGCGCGCGGCCGTGCCTGCCTGCGTCCCCCCATCACTCAAATGGAACGGAGGTGGTACAGGAATATCAACCTGTTTTCCATCGCCTACGCCTTTCGGCCTCGGCTTAGGACCCGACTAACCCTGAGCGGACGAGCCTTCCTCAGGAAACCTTGGGTTTTCGACGGAAGGGATTCTCACCCTTCTTTTCGCTACTCATACCGGCATTCTCACTTCCAGGCGCTCCACCGGTCCTCACGGTCCGGCTTCTGGGCCCCTGGAACGCTCCCCTACCATCTCTCCCATGCGGGAGAGTCCACGGCTTCGGTGCTGCGTTTAGCCCCGGTACATTGTCGGCGCAGAGTCACTCGACTAGTGAGCTATTACGCACTCTTTCAATGATGGCTGCTTCTAAGCCAACATCCTAGTTGTCTAAGCAACTCCACATCCTTTTCCACTTAACGCAGACTTAGGGACCTTAGCCGGTGGTCTGGGCTGTTTCCCTCTCGACGACGGATCTTAGCACTCGCCGTCTGACTCCCGGGCAGCAAGTCGCTGGCATTCGGAGTTTGACTGAATTCGGTAATCCGGGAAGGACCCCTCGTCCAATCAGTGCTCTACCTCCAGGACTCTCGTACCCGAGGCTAGCCCTAAAGCTATTTCGGGGAGAACCAGCTATCTCCAGGTTCGATTGGCATTTCACCGCTACCCACGACTCATCCCCGCAATTTTCAACTTGCGTGGGTTCGGGCCTCCAGCCAGTGTTACCTGGCCTTCACCCTGGTCATGGGTAGATCACCTGGTTTCGGGTCTACGCCCGCCTACTGCATCGCCCTCTTCAGACTCGCTTTCGCTGCGGCTCCGCCTTTGCGGCTTAACCTTGCAGACGAGCGTAACTCGCCGGTTCATTCTACAAAAGGCACGCCGTCACCCCTTAACGGGCTCCGACTTCTTGTAGGCACACGGTTTCAGGATCTGTTTCACTCCCCTTCCGGGGTGCTTTTCACCTTTCCCTCACGGTACTGGTTCACTATCGGTCACTAGGGAGTATTTAGCCTTGGGAGATGGTCCTCCCAGCTTCCGACGGGATTTCTCGTGTCCCGTCGTACTCAGGATACCCCCGGCGGGGGGAGGATGTCGGCTACCGGGCTGTTACCGTCTCTGGCGGGCCTTTCCAGGCCGCTTCGCCTATCCTCCCCGCCTGCCGTGCGGGGGTCCTACAACCCCGGGATGCAAGCATCCCGGTTTGGGCTGATTCCGTTTCGCTCGCCGCTACTCGGGAAATCGCGTTTGCTTTCTCTTCCTCCGGATACTAAGATGTTTCAGTTCTCCGGGTCTACCGTCCGGCGCCTATGTGTTCAGCGGCCGGACGCCTTCCCATGACGGAAGGCGGGTTCCCCCATTCGGACATCTCCGGATCGTAGCTTACGTACAGCTCCCCGGAGCGTTTCGCCGTTCGTCGCGTCCTTCTTCGGCTCCTAGTGCCAAGGCATCCACCGTGCGCCCTTTTCTTCTTAACCACTCGATACGCGGTTGATTCTTCGACGCGGCAGCCGGCCT
>NZ_FNNC01000012.1:0-1691 GCF_900106595.1 Marinococcus luteus | reverse complement strand
GTGTCTCTCAAAAGGAAAGCCAAGCCAGGCCCCTGCCCGGTCCCTGCGGGACCGGGGTACTGCTCCATAGAAAGGAGGTGATCCATCCCCACCTTCCGGTAGGGATACCTTGTTACGACTTCACCCCAATCATCTGCCCCACCTTCGGCGGCTGGGTCCCAGAAGGGTTCCCTCACCGACTTCGGGTGTTGCAAACTCTCGTGGTGTGACGGGCGGTGTGTACAAGGCCCGGGAACGTATTCACCGCGGCATGCTGATCCGCGATTACTAGCGATTCCGGCTTCATGCAGGCGAGTTGCAGCCTGCAATCCGAACTGAGAATGGCTTTTCTGGATTGGCTCCCCCTCGCGGGTTCGCGTCCCGTTGTACCATCCATTGTAGCACGTGTGTAGCCCAGATCATAAGGGGCATGATGATTTGACGTCATCCCCACCTTCCTCCGGTTTGTCACCGGCAGTCACCTTAGAGTGCCCAACTGAATGCTGGCAACTAAGATTAGGGGTTGCGCTCGTTGCGGGACTTAACCCAACATCTCACGACACGAGCTGACGACAACCATGCACCACCTGTCATTCCGTCCCCCGAAGGGGAACCGCCTCTCTCGAGGCGTAGCGGAAGATGTCAAGATCTGGTAAGGTTCTTCGCGTTGCGTCGAATTAAACCACATGCTCCACCGCTTGTGCGGGCCCCCGTCAATTCCTTTGAGTTTCAACCTTGCGGTCGTACTCCCCAGGCGGAGTGCTTAATGCGTTAGCTTCGGCACTACGGGTATCGAAACCCCTAACACCTAGCACTCAGCGTTTACGGCATGGACTACCAGGGTATCTAATCCTGTTTGCTCCCCATGCTTTCGCACCTCAGCGTCAGGTACAGACCAGAGAGTCGCCTTCGCCACTGGTGTTCCTCCACATATCTACGCATTTCACCGCTACACGTGGAATTCCACTCTCCTCTTCTGTCCTCAAGTTTCGCAGTTTCCAATGGCCTTCCACGGTTGAGCCGTGGCCTGTCACATCGGACTGACGAAACCGCCTGCGTGCCCTTTACGCCCAATAATTCCGGACAACGCTTGCCCCCTACGTATTACCGCGGCTGCTGGCACGTAGTTAGCCGGGGCTTTCTGGACAGGTACCGTCAGCACGCCAGCCTGTTCGACTGGCGTGGGTTCTTCCCTGTCAACAGAGCTTTACGATCCGAAAACCTTCATCACTCACGCGGCGTTGCACCGTCAGGCTTTCGCCCATTGCGGATGATTCCCTACTGCTGCCTCCCGTAGGAGTCTGGGCCGTGTCTCAGTCCCAGTGTGGCCGATCACCCTCTCAGGTCGGCTACGCATCGTCGCCTTGGGGAGCCCTTACCTCTCCAACTAGCTAATGCGCCGCGGGCCCATCGGACTGTGCAAGGATCCGAAGATCCCTGCTTTACCGCTGACCTCAGGCGAGGTCAGGGCGTATTGGGCATTAGCCCCGGTTTCCCGGGGTTATTCCCATCAGTCCGGCAGGTTGCCCACGTGTTACTCACCCGTCCGCCGCTCGTTCCACCGGTTTCCTCCCGAAGGAGTCCGCCGGCTTCCCGCGCTCGACTTGCATGTATTAGGCACGCCGCCAGCGTTCGTCCTGAGCCAGGATCAAACTCTCCGTAAAAAGTTTGATGCTGTGGCATCAGTGATGCCCTAAATAAATGGTTCTTTT
>NZ_FNNC01000002.1 GCF_900106595.1 Marinococcus luteus | reverse complement strand
ATGGCGTTCTTCCCGTTTTCGGGCTGGAAGGATTCCTTCTACGGTGATCTGCATGCGAACGGCAAGGACGGCGTGGAGTTCTACACCCGCAAGAAAATGGTGACTGCCCGCTGGTAATCGTACAGCTTCAGCACAATAGCACAACCCCCAGACTGTCTTCTCTTTCCTTTCTATTCTGAGAGAGGAGAAGGCAGTTTTTTCTTCTATAAAACGACAACAGGAAGGGGATTTTTATGCCCGTATTAACAACAGCACAAGCAATCGTACGTTTTTTGGAGCAGCAGTATATTGAATGGGACGGCGAAGAAATTCCGTTTGTAGATGGAATGTTTACGATCTTCGGTCACGGTAACGTACTCGGCCTCGGCCAGGCTCTTTCTGAAGCAAAGCGGCTCCGTGTATATCAGGGAAAAAACGAGCAGGGCATGGGGCATGCAGCCATATCGTATGCCAAACAGAACAATCGCAAACGCATCATCGCCTGCACGTCTTCTGTCGGCCCGGGCTCTGCCAACATGGTGACAGCGGCGAGTGTGGCAACGGTAAACAATATACCGCTGCTTCTTTTTCCGGGAGACATCTTCGCAAGCCGCCAGCCGGACCCGGTGCTGCAGCAGGTGGAACAGCCTCATGACTTAACGCTTTCCACGAACGACGCGTTCCGTCCGGTAAGTAAGTTCTGGGACCGTATTACAAGACCCGAACAGCTGATGACCTCCTTAATCCATGCGATGCGTGTACTGACAAATCCGGCAGAAACCGGTGCTGTTACCGTGTCCGTGCCTCAGGATGTCCAGGGGGAAGCCTATGACTTTCCGGAATCGTTTTTCCAGAAACGGGTCCACCGCGTCTCGAGAAAAGTGCCGGATGAACGTTCGGTAAAAGAAGCAGCAGCCTTGATCCGGAGCAAAAAGCGTCCGTTCATCATTTGCGGCGGGGGCGTCCGCTATTCGGAGGCAGGAGAAAGCCTGAAAAAAATGGCTGAGGCCTGGAACGTGCCGATCGCAGAGACGCAGGCCGGAAAAAGCGCGGTGGAAAGTACGCACGAGTGGAATGTCGGAGGTCTTGGTGTAACCGGTAACCTGGCAGCGAACACGCTCGCTCCGAAGGCGGATGTCATTATTGCAGTAGGTACGCGCCTGGCTGACTTTACCACCTCCTCGAAGCAGCTGTTCCGGGATGAAAACGTCGAATTTATTTCGATCAACGTGTCGGAATTTCACGGGGTGAAAATGGATGCCTCGCCGTTGATCGGGGACGCGGAAGCCGTGATTGAAGCTCTTGTAAATGAAACCGGGAACTATACGTCTGAATTTAAAAAAGAGACCGAGGAAGCAAAGGCTGCGTGGGCCAAAGAAAAAGAACGCCTTTATTCCGTCCGCTATACGGAAGAAGGATTCACACCGGAAATTGCCGGCCATCTTGACGAAGAGCTGCAGGAGTACCGTAAAGTGCTGGGAACAGACTTGGCGCAGACGACAGCCCTCGGTATTGTGAACCGGGAAATCGATGAAGATGCTGTAGCCGTAGGGGCAGCCGGAAGCCTGCCTGGCGATATGCAGCGCCTGTGGGAGTCGAGCCGGAAGTACCGGTACAATATGGAGTACGGCTATTCCTGCATGGGCTATGAAATTTCCGGGGCGTTCGGAGCCAAGCTCGCGGAGCCGGACAAAGAAGTATACGCCATGGTCGGGGACGGCAGCTTTTTGATGCTGCACTCGGAAATGATTACAAGCGTGCAGGAAAACAAAAAGATTAACGTGATGCTGTTCGACAATTCCGGCTACGGCTGCATTAACAACCTGCAGATGGGCAACGGCATGCAGAGCATCGGAACCGAATTCCGTCATCGTGATGAAGCAAAGGATGAAATGTGCGGCAGCGTGATGCACATTGACTATGCCAAAGTAGCTGAAGGCTATGGTTTGAAAACGTACCGGGTGACGACGGAGGAAGGATTGAAGGAAGCTATTGCTGATGCGAAAAAGCAGACGGTTTCTACACTGATTGACGTAAAGGTGCTGCCGAAGACGATGACCGGGGATTATGAATCCTGGTGGCACGTCGGCGTTTCAGAGGTTTCTGAACGCGAAAGCGTACGGGAGTCCTTTGAAGACAAAGAAAAGCAGCTGCAGGACGCCCGGAAATATTAAATGGTTAAACGCGTTCAGAGCCCCGGCTTTGGACGCTTTTTTTTAACGGGAATTTATCTTTTTGATAAATCGCTTACATTTTTTCCGTTTACCCCTTGAATTACCCGGAAGGAAACGATAGTATAAACATAAGTTAAGCGCTTACTCAAAAACAATTATAATAACGATAAAAAAACAGTGCAGGAGGTTCTGAAACGTGAATAAAGTTAAGGTTGGAATACTGGGAGCAGGGCACATCGCCGCTGTTCATGCTGGTCTTTTAAAACAGGATGAACGGGTCGAAATCGTTGGAATTGCTGATATTTTCGAAGAAAAAGCGCAAGAACTGGCCGCAGAAGCAGGCCCGGACGTTCGTACAGCGGGCTCAATTGAAGAACTGATCGCGCTTGGGGTGGACACTGTCTACATCACGACGCCAAACACGATGCATGTCAGTCCGGTTCTTCATTGTTTAAAGAATAATGTAAACGTATTCAGTGAAAAGCCGATGGCCACATCGGAAGAAGAAGCAAGGCAGATACGCGATGCCGCACGGGAGTCCAGGGGGTGTTACAACCTCGGCATGAACCGCCGCTACGCCTATGTGTACAAAAAAATTAAAAGCTACATGGATTCCGGCCAGCTTGATGCGTATTCCGCTCATTTTAAAATGAACCGGGGAGAGCTGCTGCATCCTGCCTGGACCTCTGACCCGGCGAAAACCGGAGGCTTTTTATACGAAACGCCTTTTCATTTGATGGACCTCTGCCGCTATTATTTCGGGGAAGTAAAGAAAGTGAAATGCCAGGCAACGCAGGCCGTATCAGGCAGCGAACTCGATAACTTTGCGATTCTTTTGACCTTTGAATCCGGTCTGGTCATGACGTTCAACACCTTTGCCCATTCCGGGTGGAGCTTTCCGTTTGAAGCGATTGAAATTTACGGCAAATACAGTACGGCATCGACCGCTGAACTCGAAACAGTGAAAGTTGCCTGCGGGCTTGAAGGTGAAATTGATTCCTCTGATTATCACCTCATGCCAGTCAGTAAAAAATGGGGCTATGAAGAAGAAAACCGGCTGTTTATTGACGCTCTGGTCAATGGAACAGAACCGCCGGTAAATGCAGAGGAAGCGTACAAATCAACCTTCCTGTTAACAAGCATTTATGAAAGCGCGAAAACCGGGGAAGAAATAAACGTTGCCGACCAGTTAAATAAAGTACTTTCTTAAGGTGAAGAGAAAAGGAGTGGCACAGAAGCCATAAAGAAGAGCAGACAAGTCAGGCTCAGGCGGGCAGGAAAAACACAGGAGGTGTACAAATGGCACAGAACGATATAAGAGTAGCGGTGCTTGGACTCGGACGGCTGGGACTGTTTCATGCAAGCAACATGATGAACAAGGTAAAAGGAGCCGAACTGATACTTGTATGCGATCCACTTGCTGATCATGCCGAAATGGTGTCTGAACAGCTTGGGGTGGAACGCTGGACGTCCGACCCTGAAGAAGTGTTTGCCGACCAGGAAGTAGATGCAGTAGTGATTGTAACGCCGACAAGTACGCATGCTGACATGATTACAAAAGCGGCCCGCAGCGGCAAGCAGATCTTCGTGGAAAAGCCCCTGACCTCCACCGTAGCGGAAGCTGAAGAGGTGATTAAGGTCGTTGAACAAACCGGCGTTGTCTGCCAGGTCGGCTTCATGAGAAGGTACGACCCTGGTTTTCATGACGCCAAGGAGCGAATTGAAGCCGGAGAAATCGGCAAGCCGATTTATTTTAAAGGATTTTCCAGGGACAGCGGTTCCCCGCCTGCCTCTTTCATTAAAAACAGCGGAGGAATATTTCTGGACTGCTCCATTCATGACTATGATATGGCCCGGTATTTAATGGGATCGGAAATTTCTTCCGTTTCCGGCCATGGCCGCATTCTTATCAATTCCTTCATGGAAGAATACGGAGACGTTGATCAGGCGATTACGTATTTGGAGTTTGAAAACGGAGGGGCCGGTGACGTGGAAGCAAGCAGAACGTCCCCGTACGGCCATGACATCCGGGCGGAGATTATCGGTACTGAAGGAGCCATCTTTGTCGGTTCGCTTCGTAACAGTGATGTGACAGTGCACAGCAGTTCGGGAAGCAATCACGAAATTGTGCCTAATTTCCAGACAAGGTTCCGGGAAGCGTATATCCTCGAGCTCGAACAGTTCATTAAATGCGTTAAGGGAGACCAGGAACCGCGGGTCACTTCACTGGATTCCAAAATCAATATGCAGGTAGCGCTCGCTGCCACCGAATCATTTAAACACAACGGGGAGCGCATTTATATGAAAGACGTCCATCAGGATAAAGTTTATACCGACTAAAGCAGAAGCGGAAACTACAAGAAAAGGGGTGCAGCATATGGCGGGACTTGGAAACTACGAGTTCCATCTCGGAATTGCAGCTATCAGCTGGGTGAATGACGACATTCCGGGACTGGGAGACCACTATTCGTTGGATCAGATTTTAGGAGAAATGCGGGAAATCGGGTACGAAGCGACTGAAATGGGACGGACGTTCCCGCGTAAGCTCGAGGAATTAAAAGCGATTCTCGAAAAGCACGAGATTACGCTTGCCAGTAAATTCGTCGGCACACAGTTTTCCAATTTGCAGCGCAAGGAGCAGGAAGTCCGCGATTTCGAAGAATGGGTCCGGTTTTTGAAAGACATGGACTGCGAGTACGTGATTGTCTGTGAGATGGGCAACTCGATGCATTGGGATAAAGACGATCCGGACAAAGCAAGAATCACAGCACCGTCAGAAGCGCAGTGGAAAAGCATGGTGGACGGCTTGAACGAGTCCGGACGCATCGCGAAAAAATACGGGCTTGAGCTCGTATATCATCCGCATGCCGGCACGATTGTAGAACAGCGCGAAGACGTCGACCGTTTGATGGCAGAAACCGATGAAGATGCTGTGTCGCTGCTGTATGATACCGGGCATGCCTTTTTCGGCAACTACGACCCAATGGATCAGCTGACACGGTACTACGACCGCATTAAATATGTACACTACAAAGACGTCCGTGAGGACATTTGGAATAAAACGATTAAAGAAAACCTGACGTTCCGGGAAGCTGTGCTCGAAGGCCTGTTCACGGTGCCCGGCGACGGTTGCATCGATTTTGAGCCTGTCCTTGAAGAGCTGATGAAACGGGGCTACCGGGGCTGGACAGTAGTAGAAGCAGAGCAGGATCCGGACGTGGCACCGCCGTACAAATATGCAAAAATGGCGAAGGATCATCTGGATGCAACAATGGAAAAGGTGTTGGAGAAATACGGGGAAAAAGCCGGCAGATAAACGAGCGAAGGCATTTCGAGTGAATATCGAAATGCTTTTTTCTGCTTCAGGGAGCCTGAAGACGGGCGGGATCGCAAAGACTGTTGGTTCCTGCCGGGTCAAAAAGCTGAAAAGAAAAGGCTCTCCCGGTGGATAGGAAGGAACGGAGGATTTATAATAAACGAAACGACAAAAATGAGGAAGATAAAATGAGACCGACAATTTACGACATCGCTGAGCGGGCCGAGGTTTCGATCGCTACAGTGTCAAAGGTGATTAACAACAAAGGAAAAATAGGAGAAAAAACCAAACAGAGGGTGCTCGCCATTATGGATGAGCTTGATTATCAGCCGAGCACGGTGGCTTCTGCTTTGACAGGAAAGCAGACGAATACGATCGGCCTGTTGGTTCCTGATATTGCCAACTCCTTTTTTGCCGAGCTTGCGAGAAGTGTGGAAGATACAGGACACGCCGGTGGGTTCAATGTTGTTATATGCAATACCGATAACAATCCGGAAAAAGAAATTCAGTATTTGTGGTGGCTGAATCAAAAAAGAGTAGACGGTATTATTCTGGGAACAGGAATACAAAACACTAAAGCACTGCAGGATTTTATGAAACAGAACATTCCCCTCGCGCTCGTGGCAAGAGACGCTGCCGAGATTGATGTGGATACGGTGCTCGTTGATGACTACCGGGGCGGATACGCGGCTACGAAGCATCTGCTCAAAGCAGGACATACCCGGATTGCTTTTGTTGTGGGCGAGATGAACAATTCGAGTGATACGGAACGGCTGAAAGGTTTTTACGAAGCGTACGATGAGCATGGGGTAAGCCGGGAGGAAGCGGTGCTGGTACAAGACAATCATTCAATTGATGACGCTAAAAAGTCGATGCTCGAGGCTCTGCAGAGTGATCCCGATATCACCGCGGTGTTTGCTTTGAATGATTTTTTGGCAATCGGCTGTATTCAGGCAGGTAAAGAAGCGGGGCGGCGGGTGCCTGAAGATTTATCCGTTGTCGGCTTTGATGATACATTTATTGCTACGCTGAGCGACCCGCCGCTGACTACAGTAGCGCAGCCTATTCTTGAAATGGGGCGGCTGGTGACACAGATGCTCGTGGACCGTATCGGCGGCAAAAACGAAACGACGCGGACAGTTATTTTAAATCCGGAGCTGCACGTGCGCAAGACGACCGCAAATGTAAAAAAAGCAGAAAGGGATGTTACCAACTCATGAAATATAACACGCTCGGCAAAACAAACGAAGAGGTCTCTGTCGTAGGTATTGGGACGTATCAATTCGGCGGGGAATGGGGCAAAACCTTCACTCAGAAAGAAGTGGACGGTTTGTTTGAAGCAGCAAGAACGGAAAACCTTAATTTTATCGATACCGCCGAATGCTACGGTGACCATCTAGCGGAAGAACTCACCGGGGCGGCCATTCAAAAGGACCGTGATCAGTGGTTTGTAGCCTCCAAGTTCGGCCATCATTTTCACGGGCCGAATGACCGGACCCGGCACTATGATCCGGAGGATGTGCAGAAGCAGCTCGAAGCATCCCTGCGGGCGCTCCGGACGGACTACATTGATCTTTACCAGTTTCATTCCGGAACAGACGAAGAGTTCCAGGATGATAAGCTGTGGACGATGCTCGATAAACAGAAAAAAGCCGGCAAGATCCGTCATCTTGGTCTTTCTGTAAAAAAACAGGACTACATGGATCAGATCAGGCAGGCAGAAGCTGTCGGTGCAGAAACAATACAGCTGGTGTACAACCGCCTCGACCGTAAAAATGCCGAAGATGCTTTTCCGGAATGTGACCGCCAAAACCTCGGTGTTATCGCCAGAGTCCCAATGGCGAGCGGCTACTTAAGCGGAAAATATACACCTGGGGCTTCCTTTGAAGAGAATGATGTCCGCCACCGTCATCCGCAAAATGAGCAGGAAGCGGCGCTTCAGGAAGCCCTGCGGCTCAAGGAGAAACTGCCGGACGACGTGCCGCTTGCCCAGTGGGCACTTGCCTGGTGCTTAGCCAACTCGAGTGTAGATGCTGTCATCCCTGGCTGCAAAACGCCTGAACAGCTGGTAAGCAACGCCAAAGCTGTAGACCTTCTTGATAATAAAGACAGTTCCCTGTTCACTATTTAACTGAAACAGCTGACGCCTTTTCCTGAAGAGGGAAGGGCGTTTGGTATATAAAGAACAGAAAAATGTCTTTGAACCAAAGCTGTTGTTTCTTTCGGGAAGCAGAAGGGAATAGCGGAGGTATAAATTCATGAACAGGAAGGGTGATGGAGTGTGGCAGAAGTAGAATACTGGAAACAGTTCGTAGTGGAACCACATATGCTTGAGGCGTCAAAAACTGAAGTGTCTGACGTGTTGAAGGTTTGGAAGAACGGGGAAAAGGATGCCATCGTGATGGTGGATGAAGACAGCCGTCCAGTAGGTGTTCTCGATGAAACAAAAGTGTGGAACCATATCTACAAGGAAAAAAGCCTTAATAAAAAGATTAAGGACGGATGGGTTTTAGAAGTCTCCCAGATTACTGAAGGCCAGATTCCGGAATCATGGGAACAGCAGTACCCGCCAATCGCGGTCGTAAACAAAAAGGGGAGAGTCACCGGGGTCTGGACGGAAAAAGCGTTAAAAGAGCTACATACGTCTGAAACGGCTTCCTCTCCCACCTTTCGGCCCTCCATCGCTACCTTCCGGCGCATCATAGGGGAAAATGAAGAGATTCACCGGGCGATCCAAACGGCGAAGCGGGCCGCTAAAACGAAAACTCCTGTCTGGCTTTCCGGAGAGACGGGTACAGGCAAGGAATTGTTTGCCCAGGCGATTCATCAGGAAAGCGGGAGAACAGGAGAGTTTATAGCGGTGAACTGCGCCTCCATTCCGGACACCCACCTTGAAGAAGAATTATTCGGAAAAGAAGTCCCGATGCAGCCCCAGCAGGGTTCTATTGGTTTACTCGAAGCTGCTCACGAAGGTACGCTGTTTCTCGATGAAGTAGGCAATATGTCTATGGCGATGCAGGCAGCTCTCCTGCGCGTGCTTGAAGATTCGTATGTGCGCAAGATCGGCAACGCGGCCCCGATCCCGGTAAACATGAAGATTATTTCTGCCACTAATGAAAACATCGAACAGCTGGTGGAGGAAGGAAAATTCCGCCGGGACTTGTATTACCGCCTGCACGTGGTACCAGTGGGCCTGCCGCCGCTGCGAGATCGGACCGAAGATCTCCCGCTTCTGGTGGAGTACTATAATACGCATTTTTCCACTGAGCTGGGCGTGAAGCCTCTAAAAATAACGAACAAGGCCATGGAAGCCATGAAGCAGTACGATTGGCCGGGGAACATCCGGGAATTGATGAATGTCATTGAACAACTTGCCGCAATGCACGACGGTGGGAAAATACGTACTGAAGATCTTCCCATCTCTTCTGCAGAAGCCCGTGAAGCCACAGAGCCCGTTCAGAGGTCCCGGACCGAAAGCGCGAACGCAGCAAACTGGAAGAACCAGAAATCGGCCCAGGAGCAGAATATGATTAAGCAGGCGCTTGAAGAAGCAAACGGTAATAAGACAGAAGCTGCCAAAAAGCTTGGGATCCACCGGACAACGTTATATAAAAAAATGCGCGATCATCAGATGTAATACAAAAAAAGCAGGAGCTTCCTGCTTTTTTTTATATACAGAATATTATAGGGGCTTATGCCTTTTTTTCTTCATAGGCATAAACCGACGACGTCCGGAAATACAAAAACAAAGTTCCAATCGTCAGCAGTATAATGCCCGCCGTGATTTGATATAAATACTGGTAGCCGACAGCATTCACTAATAGCCCGAGAAAAAAGGAGCCGAGAGCGATGCCGGAGTCAAACATAATAAAGAATGTAGCGGTGGCATGCCCGCTTCGGTGCGGCTCGGCCGCCTGAATGGACATCGTCTGAAAACCGGGAAGAAGCGTACCGTAGCCAAGGCCGATCAAAGCGGCAGACAACAGCAGCATCCAGCCGGCAGTGGTAAAGCTGAGCGTTACGAGGCCGATGGCAAAAATCAGCAGACAAGGGTATAGAACAGCTCCTGGCCCACGGGTGTCAAATAACGGTCCGGCCACCGGGCGTGAAGCAATGACGACAACAGCGAACACAAGAAAAAAGAAACTCGATACCTGGATCAGACCCATAGCTTCGGCAAATAAGGACATGTATGAAATGACGCCGGCGTAGGAAAAAGAAGCAAGCAGACCGATAGAAGCAATTGGAAGTGCCCGCAGTTCAATAAAATCATGAATGGACAGCTTCTTTTTTTCAGTCTGCGGCGCGGCAGGGACTCCCGGATCACGGGCAATGGCTGCACACCAGATGCCGACAATCATAAACAAGCCGAGCAGTACAAATAAAAGGGCAAAAGGGGCAAACTGTATCAGCGTCAGTCCGATGAACGGCCCAATGACGACGGCCACATTCATGGAGGTCGTGAAATAACCGAGGCCTTCCCCGCGGCGCTCATTTGGAATAACATCTGCAGCGATAGCGCCGGCAGCTGTGCTCAAAATGCCAAAAGGAATGCCGTGTACAAACCGGAGCAGCAGCAGGCCCGTGTATGTATCGATAAAAAGGTATAAAAAAGTACAAAGGACAAATGCGGCAGCGCCCCAGACCAGTGCCCGTTTACGTCCGGTTTTTTCCAGTATTTTACCGGCAAATATCCGGGTAATGATTGTAGCAACGAGCATAATCGTGACGATGAGCCCGCCCTGGGCACTGGTGCCGCCGAGAGTGCCGGTAACAAAAAGGGGCAGCGTAGTTAAAAGAGAATAGAATACGGTAAAAACCATAAAATTGGTAATCGTGATACTAATAAAATCCTTCGTCCAGATGGGATGGTCATGACGGCTCACTGTTCCACGCTCCTTTCGTTTGTAATTTTTCCGAGCAGCTCATGCAGAACTTCCCGGTCCTTGTCCGACAGCTGCATAAGAGAACGCTTCTCTGCCTCTGCTACCCGTGCTTTAATCCCGGGAAGCATTTTTTTTGTGTTATCGGTAAGGTGGATGATCTGCGTGCGCCGATCTGTACCGGGACGTTTTTCAATCCAGTCATTGCGCTCCATCGTGGCGATTGTGCGGGCAATCGTCGGCGCTTCCACCTGCAGATATTTCCGCATATGGGACTGGGTGGACGGTCCGCCGGTATCAAGCACATACATGATCATATACTGTGCATGGGACAGCCCAAACGGGGCAAGCGTTTCGTTTAGCGTGTTCGACAGTGTACGCGACCGCTGATGAATCATATGAATAAGCTGATCTGATTCCATAGAAAAGAAAGCTCCTTTTGAATTTAATTAGCATGCTAACTAATTGCAGCTTTACCAGTATACGAAGTATTTGGATAAAGGTAAACCCTGGAAACGATTACGAAAAGCAAAAAAATTAATAAAGCGTTTGCAGTCCAGGGAAAAGCAGCCAGAGATAACAAGGGAAGATACTATAGATAAGAAAATAAGTGTTATTTCCCGGGAAATCAATTTGACCAGAGTCTGCACCTTAT
Source organism: Marinococcus luteus (assembly GCF_900106595.1). Taxonomy (GTDB): domain Bacteria; phylum Bacillota; class Bacilli; order Bacillales; family Marinococcaceae; genus Marinococcus; species Marinococcus luteus. The sequence continues at coordinate 416,349 of NZ_FNNC01000002.1, read as the reverse complement.
ACTGGACGGCTTAATTATTACTGCTGTTCACGCAGGCAGAGAAGCTGACTACGAACAGATGGCCAGGCGTCATTCCAACATGGAGTAGCACATATGTAACAACCGGTCCGGCCAGCAGCCGGGCCGGTTGTTTATTATGGAGCGAGCCGGTTTATTCGTCCGTCTGCTGCTCATAGCGTCGTTTGTATTCCCAGAAGCCGGGCACTTCCGGCGGCTCGTACGTGAGTATTTTTTCAATACATTTCAGGCGGAGCTCCTGCTGAAGATCCTCCCGTTCCTGGTATGATGTTTGACGCAGCGCCTGCTGGATGAAGGGTTCGAATTTTTGAAGCTCTTCATACAGCGCTTCTTCACTCATGCGCTGGTTTTTTGGGGTCCGGTTGTTAGTCATCATGCATCGTTTCCTCCTTTTTTGGTGAAGAGCATGCCAAACGGGTCACATCCCGGCGCAGGTGCTCAATCCGCTGTTCAATCCGCAAAAGCAGATAGAACGTTACAATGATAGGAAAACCGACATTGGCAAGCAATTCGACGACGGCATTGGAATCAATAATGTGCATCACTGCTCCTCCCGTTTCCCGGCATAAAAACGAAGCGTCTTCAAACCTTTCCGGTGGGCGTTTGACACTGCCTGACGGCTGATTTGAAGGTGACTGGCAATGTCTGTATCCTTCCAGCCGCAGCTGTATTTTTTAGAAAAAATCCACTGCTGGTACGGGGTCAGCGAACGAAAGCCGAGCCAGAGCGGATAATTGTGCAGCTCTTCTTCAAGGCTCTGCTCTGCGGCCCGGCTGTAAAAAGAGCCTGCTTCTTCAAACAGTTCCTCCTGGTCGGACAAGGGCGTCCGCTGCTGGCGCCGGCGATGGTAGCGGTCATAGCGGATGGAATCCCAGTGCAGGGTTTTTAACATATAAGACCGCCAGATCACTTCCTGGTAGTACCGCTTAAAAGACAAATCAACGGCTTTGTGAGCCCAGGAAGCATCTTCGTTTAAAGCCTGTTTTAATAACTGCTGATGCACAGCATCCTCCAGAAATTCGCGGATAAGCCGGGTTCGCAGGAACGAATGATTTTTCTCTCTGAAGGTTTCCCATGTTTCTCTTTTTGAATCAGCGTATGATGAATGTGTCATAGATGCCTCCTCTCCTTACCCCTGTTGTTTATAAAAGACATCTTGCAGATAAAAAGTAAACCATTAATACGAACGTTTGTTCTTATATTTTATACGAACGCTTTTCCTGTATACAAGAAAATACTTAAATTAAAAAAATTTACAGGTTAAGTCCTGTTAAAAAAGACTCATCGGTGGCATAATGTGTTTACAAAAAGATTATTTAAAAACAGAAACGGGAATGAGGAATACTAGCTTTGTGTAACAGGAGGGGAAAAAGTGAATTTAACATCAGGGCCGTTGAGCAGATACACTTTCTCCATTGAAGAAATGGCTGAAGAAATTATGAGCGTGATCGCGGAGTCCCTTCAGGTGGACTCTGTTTATATCGCAAAAAAAGAGGATACTTATATGGATGTGCTGCGTGCCTATAATAATCACGGAGAGGCCCTTGTTTCCGAGGGAATGAAAGTAGAGCACGAAGCGTCATTTTGTCAGTACGTGCTGAAAAATGATGATCAGGAGTATTTTCATTTTTCCGATGCTGTGAATGATGAAGAAACTAAGGAACTGCTGATGCCGAAAAATTTCAATGTACATACCTTTCTGGGCGTATACATTAAAAATCAGGATGGCGGCCCGTTTGGCACACTATGCGTATTAAACCGCGAGCCGCGTGAATTTAAGAAAGAAGAGATTTCGTTAATGCAGACGTTCGGTAATTTATTGAGTTATTTGATCCGTGTCGACCAGATGAATGAAAAAATAGAAGTGCTCGGATATCCGATTGTGCCGATAGGCGAAGGAATTGCCGTGCTCCCGCTCGTCGGGGCGATGGATGAAAGCAGGTCCAACCGTTTGATGGAAACGGTGCTGCAGGAAGTGTACGGCGGAAAATACGACTATTTTATGATCGATGTGTCAGGTGTTTCCGCCTTTAACGAAATGTTTACGACGTATATTTCCCAGGTCATTCAGGCACTGAAGCTGATGGGCATCGATCCTATCCTGACCGGCGTCCGCCCTGATATGGCTGTTCAGGACATCCGCAAAGATATCCTCGGCGAAAATATTATGATCGAAAAGAGCCTGGAAACGGCGCTGAAGTCTATTGGATTCCGGCTGGTCAGAAACGAGTGAACAGAGAACGGCGGACGGTTTACATATCAAGTTGAAAGAAGGAACTGGTATGAGTACAAAAGCAGAACAGATGGATGAAAGAGTGGAAAATGAAAATAAACTTACCGCAGCCTCGGTGGAGCGCATTGTTTTTACCATTTTCGATATCTCACTGCAGAGTATTGCAGCAGACCCGAAAGCGCCTGGCGCCCGGAGGTCGCATCCCGTTTTCGCAGCATGGACTGAACAGGAATGGCAGGCCGCCGGCAAAGAGGAGCTGCTTGACTATGCACTTGTCCGGCTGCCGGCCACTCTGTCCGGCGAAATGGTGCGACAGATCATTAATGACGTGTACCGAGTGAACCTCAGCGGCATTTCCGCCCTCGAAGCATCGACGTTTTCGCTCTTTTCCAAAGGAAAGTGGATCAAGCAGAACGAAAATGATCTGTTTGTGCTGAACACCGGATCGACGGATACAGAGGTCACTGTCTCGGTAACAGAGCATTTTATCCGGCAGACGGGATCCGGTGAGCTGCCGGCCGGACTTTGCGTAGAGCTTGAAGCACTGGGATATGTTTACCTCCCGGAAAAAAATCAGCTGAATTATGCGAGTCCGGACGGTCGTCCGGTCGACGATGTATTTAAAAAAAAGACGATCGGGGCCCTGGAAAATGCAGGGCAGCAGATCCAGACGTAAGCACCCTTTTATACAGAAAGGGTGCTTTTTTATGTTAAATACGCCTTGAGGCGTAGAAAAGATAGACCCCGGGCTGCTCCCGGAATCCTGGGAACCGGCGTAAGATAGAAGTACAGGAAGGGGGAAACACCATGTGGAAAAAAATCGGATTAACAGCAGTGATTACAGTCGCAGCGATTGTCGTTCTGTCCAACCTTGGGCCGCTGCTGCTGCTCGCAGCCGGAGTGGCGCTTGCGTATATCGTCTACCGACAGTTTCAGGAAAGCACATCCACCGCGGCCAGGGTTTTCTGGGTGATTGTGGGTATCGCAGCCATACTGCTTGCGCTTACCAACATTTATGCAGTAATCGCGCTTCTCGGCTTGTATGCAATATACTGGAGCGTAAAAAAATGGAATGGTGACGAGGTGGACATCGACCGCCGTACAAGAACGAAAGACCCTTTTACAGGCTTTGAAGAAGAATGGAAAAAGCTAAAGCGCAGATAAAAAAGGAGGAATGGGCCATGGCAGGCATTTGGCAGCAGTTCAAGGAGGATGTCGAACAAGAATGGGGGCGGTGGAACATGAAAAAGGAAACAGATAATCCGATCGTATCGCTCAACCGCTATATTAAAGAAGCAGAGCGCGAGACGGAAAAGGTAAGCAGGCTGACAGACCGCCAGCGCCGGCTGGTTGAAGAATTTCAGCACGAACAGGACGAAGCAGAAAGCATGCTCGATAAACGCAAGCAGCAGGCCGCGGTAGTAAAGCATTATGAAGAGAATGAGCTGTATGATATTGCCGCCAGGGAAATTGAACAGTATGGTGAGCGGGTGCTGAAGCTTGCTTCGATGAAAAAAGAAGCAGAAGAACAGCTCCAGACGCTTGAACGGCGGCATCAGGAAATGGTGTACAAGCTGAAGGATATGCGTTTGAAACGGATGGAGTGGATGGGACGGGAAAATGTAGCCCGGGCCAACCACAATATTTCTAAGCTGTATCAGGAGAACGGCCGCGACCCGGAATCCCGTTTTAAAGAAGTGGAACAGTATTTGGAAAGTATGGAGCACCATCAGCAGCAGGAGTATGAGCATTCCACCTTCGACGAACGGGTAGCCCGTCTTGAAAAACGGAAGACAGAGGCGGAGCAGGAAAAAGCGTGATAAAATAGAGACGCTGACCAGGGCGTCTCTATTTTTAACTTACATAAACAGCAAAGGAGGGTTCCTATGTTTTCCCACATATCAACGAAGATGATCCAATTCGTGTTTTTTACGGGAATCCTCCTGTTCATACTGGAATTTTTTTCGGACGGAGCGGGCTTGCTGCCCGTGCTCTTCTTTTTCGCCTTGTTTATTTTTATTGGAAAGCGGACGAAAAGGCGGACGCTCTCGGCCATTTTCTGGTGGACCGGATGGATCGGTCTGGGCCTTACAGCGGTCACTCTCTGGGCCGTCCAGTTCTGGGTAATTGCCTTTTTTGTTCTGCTGCTTCTGCAGATGCGCCGGTCGGGCCGGGAGCCTGTCGAAGAACAGGCAGAGGTGGAAGAGCTGGCCGGCAGGGTAGAGAATTATGAACGGGAGCAGCTGCTTGACAACCGCCTGTGGGGGCGGGAGAAGGTCGGACGGAAGCCGTTTCACTGGAAGGACATTAATGTGATCGGCGGCGTCGGCGATAAAATTGTTGATGCGACTAATACGGTGCTGCCGGCGCAGGCGGTGATTATCGTCCGTCATGGCCTTGGCTCAGTGACTGTCTATGTGCCGTACGAAGTGAACGTGGTTATTCGCCACAGCACGGTATACGGGCGCGTGCGCCTGTTTGGAAAAGAAGAAGCAAAGCGGTGGAACCAGACGGTTACTTATCGCGCCCCTGCAGCAGATGAGGAAGCGTCCACGCTTTATATTTTCACCTCCCTTCTTAGTGGAGATCTGGAGGTGGAGCGGCGATGAACAGCTTTGTGAAAGCGGCCGGATGGGGAATTGCTGCAGCCTTTCTCATCAGTGCCGCCGCCGTCGTTCCGCTGCTGTTGCTGCTGCCTTTTGACACGGGGAACGTGCTGATGGGGCAAACCGTAAGCGGCCTCCCGTATGGCTTTTTGCTTGTTGTTCTGATCGTTCTGCTCGGCACCGCTCTCGGATTTTTGGTGTTCCGGGCCTGGGACGCCCGCTGGCGGCAGCTGCAGGCTGTGCTGGAGCGGTTGAGCAGAGGAAGCTCTAAAACAATCTGGCCGGCGGAGATGTACCGGGAAGTAGCGGAGCTGCGTACGGAGCTTGAAGCGGTAGAGCGTCAGCTGCAAGGGCAGGCGGAGCGGGGGCAGAAGCTGGCTACAGAACGGGCAGAGGACCGGGAAAAGAGCCTGCAGGAAGTCATTTCGCAGGAAAGAAACCGGATTGCCCGTGAGCTCCATGATTCGGTCAGCCAGCAGCTGTTTGCGGCCTCTATGATGATATCTGCGGTTAATGAACAGTCCGGCCCGGGGGAAGCCTCCCGGGAATGGCAGACCATCGAGCGGATGATCAACCAGTCTCAGCTCGAAATGCGGGCCCTGCTTCTTCATTTGCGGCCGGCTGCACTGAATAAGCAAACACTGCAGGAAGGGATCACTCAGCTGCTGAACGATCTGACAACGAAGGTGCCGCTGCAGATTAAGCAGGTGATTGAACCATTTCCGATTGAAAAGGGAGTGGAGGACCAGCTGTTTCGGATCAGCCAGGAGTCCATATCCAACACGCTGCGCCACGCGAAGGCGACCGAGCTGAAGGTATCCCTCCTGCAGCGCGAAGAATTTATCATTTTGCGTGTCCAGGATAACGGTGTCGGCTTCTATATGGAGGAAGAAAAACCGGACAGCTACGGACTGAGTACGATGAAGGAACGAGCGGAGGAAATCGGCGGGCACTTTCATTTAGTGAGTCTGCCGGGAGAAGGCAGCCGCATCGACGTAAAAGTGCCCTGGCTGTCGAAGGAGGAAGAGGTATGATTACCATCCTGTTTGCAGATGACCATGAAATGGTGCGTATTGGGGTGACGTCGTATTTATCGACGCAGCCGGATATGGAAGTAACCGCTGAAGCCTCAAGTGGCAGAGAAGCAGTCAGGCTGGCTCTTGAACTCAGACCGGATATTATCCTCATGGATCTGGTGATGGATGATATGAATGGAATTGAGGCGACAGAAAAAATTATGGAGGCATGGCCGGCAGCCAAAATTATTATTGTCACAAGCTTTATCGATGATGAAAAGGTGTATCCGGCGCTTGAAGCGGGCGCGGTAAGCTATATTTTAAAAACCTCCCGGGCTACAGAGATTGCAGCGGCGATCCGGAAAACGCACGACGGCCAGTCGATTCTGGAGCCGGAAGTAGCGGGGAAGCTGATGGCGAACATGAAACGGCGGGACCAGAGGGAGCTTCATGAGGAACTGACCGCGCGCGAGCTCGAGGTGCTGCGGCTGCTTGCGGAAGGGAAAACCAATATGGAAATCGCTGAAGAGCTGTTTATTGCTCTGAAAACAGCGAAGGTGCACGTAAGCAGTGTCCTCCATAAGCTCCAGGTGCAGGACCGGACCCAGGCAGTCGTTTATGCGTACAAGCACCGTCTATTTTAAAAAGCTGCCCACCCTAATAAGGGGAGCAGCTTTTTTGATACGGAGGGCTAGGCCCACCACATGTCGACCGGACGCTCGGAAATGTTGACGGAGTTCAGATTTTGCACGGCCCGCTCGAAGCCTTCATCGAGAGACATGATCGGATCTTCATGTTCGATGCTGACCACATGGTCATAGCCGAACGTACGAAGCGCACTGATCATATCGCTCCATTCCTTCATGCCATGGCCGAAGCCGACCGACCGGAAGCTCCAGGCCCGGGACTGAACGCTGCTGTACGGCTGCATATCGGTGAGGCCGTACATGTTGACGTTATCCTGGTCAATGTACGTATCCTTGGCATGGAAGTGGTGGATCGCTCCTTCTTTTCCGAGAATTTTAATTGCGGCTACCGGGTCGATTCCCTGCCACCACATATGGCTCGGGTCAAGGTTGGCACCCACCGCGTCATTGGTGGCCTCCCGCAGCTTTAATACCGTGTAGGGCGTATGAACCAGGAAGCCGCCGTGAGGCTCGATGCCAACCTTTATACCGTGTTCTTTGGCGTAGCTGCCGGCTTCCTTCCAATATGGAATAAGCTTTTGCTCCCACTGCCAGTTGTAAATGTCCGAATACGCGCTCGGCCACGGGGCGACCGGCCAGTTTGGATGCTTGGCGCTCTCGTCGCTTCCGGCGACCCCGGAAAATGTATTGACTACCGGAATATTCAGGAGGCTGGCAAGCTGCACGGTTTTTTTGAACGTTTCGTCCGCATCCTTCGCTTCGGCCGGATCCGGGGAAATCGGATTGGCGTGGCAGCTGAGGGCACTGACGGTTAAGCCCCGGGCATCCAGTGCTTCCTGGAACTGTCTGCGTGCATCTCCGCTGTTTAAAAGCTTATCCACATCTGCGTGGGCGTTGCCCGGGTTGCCGCCGGTGCCAAGCTCTACGGCCTGCACCCCGGCACGTTTAACCTTATCGAGCATGTCTGTAAAAGCCAAATCAGCATAGAGAACAGTAAAAACGCCGATCTTCATTATTGAACACCTTCTTTCCCAATAGTAACAAACTGGCCGCGTTCGCTGGAGGCAAGAGCTGCCAGAATGACGGCGAGTGCCTGTTTGCCGTCTGCACCGGACACCGGAACCTGGGCGTCTGAAACGATGCTTTCGGTAAAGGCGTCAATCACGCCGGAGCTTTCCTGGCCGTCCGCGTCATTTGTCTGAATGCCGCCCAGCTCGTATCGGACCGTGTGGCCGTTGGTATAGTGGGCAGTCAGCGAATGAACCGGGTCGTCTTCAAGCCGGAGTGTCCCTTTTTCTCCGTAAATGATCGTCGAGTTATCTTCCTCGGGAACGTACGCCCAGCTGGCCGTAAGGGTTCCGATTAAGCCACCCGCTGTTCTGAGCAGGCAGACAGCGTTGTCGTCCACCGTAATATTTTCCTTTGCATTGTTTTCCACGAAAGCAGCTACCTGGGTCACCGGCTCACCGAGCAGAAACTGAATCAGGTCGGATTTGTGCACCCCAAGATCTCCCATGGCGCCGATAAAGGCTTCTTCTTTTCGAAAAAACCAGCTGTCTTTGCCGTCAATGCTCCATCCTTCGGGACCTCCGTGGCCAAACGTCGTCCGGAAGCTGAAGATCTTACCAAGGTCGCCGTTTGCAATCAGCTCCCTTGCCTTCACGTGCGAAGGGACGAACCGCTGATTGTGGGCAATCATTAGTTTTTTACCGCTGCTTTTTTCAGCTTCCATCATTTCTTCAGCTTCCTGGGCACTTGTCGCCATCGGTTTTTCACAGAGCACATGTTTGCCGGCAAACAGGGCGTCGATACTGATCTGGGCGTGCATATGGTTGGAGGTGCAGACGCTGACCGCCTCGATCGATTCGTCCTTTAACAACTCATGATAATCTGTGTACGCCGCAGCCCCGAGATGAGCAGCCGTTTCCTCGGCGCGTTCCTTCACCAGGTCGCAGACGGCCTGGATAGTAGTATGTGCATTGGCTTCATATTCTGGAATGTGGCGGTTTCTCGCGATGCTTCCGCACCCGATGACGCCGATACTTACTGTTTTCATGTGAGTCCCACTCCTTTTTATATACTGGTGATTATTCTTTTACTGACCCGCTCGTAAGTCCGGAAACAATCCGGCGCTGGAAAATCAGAACGAGAATGACAATTGGGATGGTGACGATGACGGTAGCGGCGGAAATGTCGCCCCACGGGACAGTGTATTCACTCTGGTAGAAAGAAATGCCGACCGGGATCGTCCGCCAGGCATCGGCGGTATTAATGGCCAGGGCGAAAAGGTATTCATTCCAGGCTGCGACGAAAACAAGAATTGCCGTAGTAAAGATACCTGGTGTAGCGAGCGGAAGAATGATCTGGCGGTACGTCTGGAATGGTGTAGCACCGTCCAGCTTGGCCGATTCTTCGAGCTCCCACGGGATTTTTTGAAAAAAGGTGGCCAGAATCCAGATGGCAAGCGGCAGGCTGATGGTGATGTACGGAATAACGAGGCCGATATAGCTGTTGCGAAGTCCTGTGTCCGTCACAAAGTTAAAGATCGGAGACAAAATTGCAATCGGCGGAAACATTGATGAGGCCAGTACAAGACCTAAAATTAAGGTCTTGCCGCGTATGGGAAGCCGCGTAACCGCATAGGCCGTGAATGACGCAATCAAAAGTGATAAAACCGTAGTCAGGCCGGAAACGACGAAGCTGTTGAGCATGTAGCGGAACAGCGGCCTCGTGGTAATCGCTGACGCGTAGGACTCGAGAGTGGCGTTGGATGTGAACCAGGCGAACGACGTAAGCTCATTCTGGGGCTTCAGGGATGTTAAAAAGATCCAGATGAACGGAAACATAACGAGAAATACGAAGATAGCCAGGAAAATGTAAAAACGGATACCGGCTTGGTTTTTAAGCATGTACAGTCACTCCTTCCATTTATTTTTTCGCTCTTTCCGGAAACAGGTCCGAACCAAGCAGCTTGACGAAGATAAAGCTGATGATGGCCACACAGACAAATACAATGACGGAAAGGGCAGAGCCGGCACCGAAGTTCTGCTGTTCAAACAGGGCCTTATAGGCAAAGACGGAAATCGATTCCGTGGCGTTTGCCGGACCACCGCCGGTCAGTACATAAATCAGGTCAAATACGCGGAAGGCATCCAGTGTCCGGAACAGCAGGGCAACGAGAATTGCTGATTTTAACAGTGGCAGGGTGACAAAGAAAAACTTCTGCACTCTGCCGGCCCCGTCAACTTCCGCTGCTTCATACTGCGTGTTTGGTATAGTCTGCAGCCCGGCAAGCAGAAGGAGAGCCATGTAAGGCGTTGTTTTCCAGACGTCTGCGAATATGATGGAAAACATGGACCCGGAAGCGGTGGTTAAAAGGGCGCCGGGGTCGGAAATTAAGCCGACGGCAGCCATATAGTGGGCGACAACCCCGGACTGTCCGTCGAACAGATAGCTCCACATCATGGCAGCCACTGCTGTTGGAATAGCCCACGGAACGAGGACTGATGCCCGGACGATGCCGCGGCCTTTGAAGGTCCGGTTGATTAACAGAGCGACACCAAGGCCGATGATCAGCTCAGCACCGACGGAAACGATCGTAAAGAACGTCGTATTTGTCAAAGCGGTCCAGGTCCGGCCGTCCAGCAGGTAATCTGCGTAATTCTGCAGGCCGACAAAGTTCGAGGACAGCACCGAGCCCTGCAGGTTTTCAAGCTGGGCAGCCAGATAGCCTATTTCTACTGCCGTATCACCGTCCGCCTGCTGCTGCACGGCCGTAACGGCTTCGATTTGTTCATCCATTGCGGCTTCAAAGTCGCTCCCCCATGAGCCATCAATGGATTGAATACGGAGGTTATCATCCGTGATCGGCTCGTAGTCATTCAGCATGCTGTTGACTTCCTGATAGCTTGAAGCCATGGCATCTTCAGCAACGAGTTCTTCATGATGATTCTGGACGACCGTCCAGGTTTCGTTAAACGTTTCTTCTCCTTCCGGATAAGCTTCGCTTAACTCGTTGACACCTTGTTCGACAAGGTACCGGTTATCGGCGTATTCTTCGAGGTTCAGGCTTTCGGTCATGATTCGCTCCGACTTGGTCGGGTCATTCAGCCGATAGTCAAACAGGCTGTTCCAGCCGGAAAGCATGATCGGCCATATTACGACAAGAAGAATCAAAACGAGCGCCGGGGCGACCATTGCGTAGCCTAATTGTTTTTCGTTTAATTGAAATTTGCGTCCAGGTTTTCCAGCCATGGGGCTTCCTCCTTTGAATCCGTATTATTCTTCATTCAAAACGGCGCTCAATTTGCGTTCCATGTTGGCAGCAGCTTCTTCAGCCGTAATTTCACCCGCTGCTGCACGCGAAAGCTCAATCTGCATGATATCCGAAACCTCCGGATAGTCCGCCGTCACTGGACGGGGCACTGCGTTTTGAAGCGTTTCGACGAATGCATCATCCGCAAACAGAGCATTTGCCTCCTGGATGTCTTCATCGTCATACAACGACTCAATAGTAGGAGCCCGGCTGCCTTCGAGAGCACCGATTTTCTGGCCCTGCTCACTGGACATAAATTTCACAAATTCCCATGAAGCATCGACTTCCTCGGAATTTTTATTGATCATCGTGGTCCATCCGCCAAGAGCGGAAGCAGTGCCATCGCTTCCGGAAGGGAGCGTAGTAAATCCGACATTGTCAGGAATATTGGAAATTTCCGGGTCGGTCGAGGTCGATAACAGATATGGCCAGTTTCTGGCAAAGACAGTATTTCCGTTGATAAACGCATTTTCTGTTTCTATTTCCTGGAAATTTAAAATGTTATTTGGTACAAAGTCAGATTGGGTGATATCGATCATTTTTTGAATGCCTTCGATGGCCTCGGGGGAATTAACGACTACCTCCTGGTTTTCGTTAATAATCTGGCCGCCGTAGGCACCGATGTATTCAATGGCATTAGTGACGAGGCCTTCATACTGGGAGGCCTGCATCGAGTAGCCGAAGGACGTGCCTTCTTCGCCCTGAAGCTCTGCAGCCATAGTTTCAAGCTCTTCCCACGTTTCCGGTGGTTCGTCTACAATATCGTTCCGGTAAAACAACAGGCCGGCATCTGTATACGCTGGCATGGCAAACTGCCGGCCGTTATAGGACGTAGATTCAATGGTAGCCGGGAAATGGGCATCAACATCAACGTTGTCCCTTTCAATCAGGCGGTCGAGCGGAAGCGCATAGCCGGCCTGGGCAAATTCTGCCGGCCAGACAACGTCGGCGGCAAATACATCGATTTCATCACTGCCACTGCTTAAAATCGTGGCATACTGGTTATGCTGTTCTCCTGTATCCGGCGGCATCTCCCGTACCTCCACATTGATGTTTGGATGCTCTTCTTCAAATGCCTTAATCGTAGCATCTGTCGCGTTAGTCGTATCCACGCCGCGGGCGTACGTAATCGTCACTTCGTCCTCCGCGGTGGGGGAGATGTCCGCAGTTGAACATCCGGCGAGCATTATAAACGCTCCTGTAACGGCTGCAGCTTTTTTCATGCCTATTCCTCCTTGTGTGAAATCGATTTCAAAATACCCGAAACGTTTCGGGTTACGGAGAGAAAAAAGAAACAAATTACCTGCTCCCCGGGGGGCTGGTGGATTCCCGGACGGTTAACGATGCAGGAATTATCAGGCTGGCAGGCGTGTCTCTTCCTTCAATCTTCTCAATAAGTAATTCACAGGCTTTGCGCCCGAGGGTGTACCGGTCCTGATGGATGGTGGTCAGGGGGGGTGAAAAATACTCTGCGAGTACGAGGTCGTCAAAGCCGATGATTGACAAATCCTGCGGCAGCTCGTACCCGAGCTGGTGAGCTGCCCGCATGACGCCGTGGGCCATCAAATCACTTGCGCAAAAGACGGCGGTAACGTGCGGATGGGCCTGAAGCAGCCCAAGCGCTTTCTGCTCTGCCATTTTTTCATCGAAGGCTGCCTCCCGGACGTATTCCTCCCGGTAAGGCAGGCTGAACTCCCGCAGTGTTTCTTCGTAGCCTTTCCGGCGTTCCCTGGATACGTAGGCGTATTGATGGCCGTTAATAAATGCGATGTGTTCGTGCCCGAGGCCGATCAGATGGACCAGCGCCTGACGGGCGCCGTCGGCGTTATCGGTAGTAACAAAGCTTGCGTTACCGCTTTCCACCGGATTGTCGATAAACACGCACGGAAGTCCGGTAGCCGCCAGTTCCTCAGTGGCGGAATGGTTGTGAGGGAGGTTCTGGGTGATGACGCCTTCGAGCTGCCGCTCCCGGCACATTTGGTAATATGTGCGGTCCCTGGTGGGACGGGATTGAAACAGGATAAGGTCATAACCGCATTCGTTGGCGTATTCGTTTACGCCGGCCAGAATATCAAGTGTAAACGTATCCTTTGGATTGGACGGAAAAGATTGGGAGGTTAAGAGCCCAATTGTCTTCGAACGATTCATAACAAGGCCGCGGGCGATGTGATTTGGCGTATAGTCGAGCTGTTCAGCGATCTCCTGGATACGAATACGCGTCTGTTCATTGACGTCGCTGTATCCATTCAAAGCTCTTGAAACAGTGGTGACGGAAACGCCGGCTGCTTTAGCGATATCTTTTATAGTATTCATGATCAGCCTCCGAAACGTTTTGGAAGAATGGTTTAATTATAGAAAACGCTTTCATTTAACGCAACCCTAAATTGAAAATTTTTAAAAATTAAAACAAAAAACAGTGCTTTTCTATGAATCATAAAAATTGATTAAAACCGCTCAACCTAGTAAACTGGCGGTAAATAAGCGATAAGAAGGAGTGGACAGTATGGAGCATGCTTCAGGCAATAAAAGGACCGTCCAGCCTAATAAACAACAAATGCTGAATCGATTAAAGCGCATTGAAGGACAAGTGCGCGGCGTTCACGATATGGTGGAAAACGATCGTTACTGTGTGGATATCTTAAACCAGATTGCAGCTATTCAGTCTGCGACCAACAAAGTGTCACTGGCATTAATGGAGGACCATACCTCGCACTGTGTAGCGAATGCAATTAAAGACGGCGAAGGCGAAGAATCCATTGAAGAGCTGATGGCCGTTATGCGGCGGATGATGAAGTGATTTTTGACAATACCCCTTAGGTGTATTATATAATGAGGGGACAGAAAGGATGGTTGAAATGAAAAAAGAAACGATCCAGGTAGAAGGAATGAGCTGTGGACACTGCGTCTCTGCGGTAGAAGGCGGCGTTGGTGAACTGCAGGGTGTTTCCAATGTAAAAGTAAACCTCGATACAGGGGCTGTAGACGTAGAATACGATCCTGAAGTAACTTCGCGAAAAGATATTGATGAAGCTATAGATGACCAGGGATACGATGTGGTATCTGCATAAATAATTAAGAAGGAGCGGATCGTGGCTGCACGGTCTGTTTTTTTTATCACAGTATTTGTTTGCTAAATACTATACGGGGGTATAATATTAAAAGAAAGTCTGTGATGGAAATGAGGTGTCGGTATGGAAAAGCAGAAAACCAATAACAATCTTTCCCACTGGAACGCCTCCGTGGAGGGCATGACCTGTGCGGCCTGCTCCCGGAGGATTGAAAAGCAGGTGGGGAAAATGGAGGGGGTCTCGGAAGCCTCCGTTAACTTAACGACCGAACAGCTTTCGGTGCAGTACGACCCCAACGAGGTAGCACCGCACGATATGGAAGAAAAAATAGAACAGACTGGCTACAGCGTGCGCCGCAGCGAAGCGGTGTTTGACGTCTCCGGGATGACCTGTGCGGCCTGTGCCAACCGGGTGGAAAAGAAGCTGAATAAACTGCCCGGAGTGTCAGAAGCCTCCGTCAACCTGGCTATGGAGCGTGCCACGGTCCACTACCTGGACGGGGAAGTTTCTGTAGAAGAGATGGAACAGGCAGTGGATAAATTAGGATATGGATTAACCGAACGGACTGAGGAAGAGACGGAGGATCCGAGAGAAAAAGAACAGCGGAAAAAAGGGTGGCAGCTGTTGGTTTCCGCGCTTTTAACCCTTCCGCTTGTATGGACAATGGTGTCACATTTCGGGTTTCTGTCCTTTCTCGGGGCACACGGCGTGCTGATGAACCCGTGGGTGCAGGTCGGCCTTGCGACGCCGGTCCAGTTTGTCATCGGCTCCACGTTTTACCGGAGCGCCTATAAATCACTGCGAAGCGGCAGCGCCAATATGGACGTGCTGGTCGCTCTCGGAACCTCGGCTGCCTATTTTTACAGTCTGTATTTTGTGCTGACGGGCAATGCGTCCGAAGGGCTGTATTTTGAAACGTCAGCAGTAATTATTACGCTTATTCTTCTCGGCAAGTGGTTTGAAGCGAAAGCGAAAGGACGCACCTCGCGCGCCATTAAATCACTGCTCTCGTTAAAAGCCGAAACCGCCCTGGTGGAACGAAACGGGGAAGTAACAGAGATTAAGAGCGAAGATGTACAGGAGGGCGACGTTGTCCACGTGAAGCCGGGAGCCAAAGTGCCGGTGGACGGGGAGGTCATAGACGGCCGGTCGTCCGTGGATGAATCAATGCTTACGGGTGAAAGCATTCCGGTCGAAAAAGACACGGGAGACACGGTGATTGGTGCGACGGTGAATGGAAACGGGCGCATCCGCATGCGCGCTACCCGGGTCGGTAAGGACACGGCATTGTCCCAGATTGTCCGGGTCGTCGAAGAAGCCCAGGGCGGAAAGGCAGAAATTCAGCGCCTCGCCGACCGGGTGTCCGGAGTGTTCGTGCCAATTGTGATTGGCATCGCGCTATTGACCTTTCTCACCTGGATTCTTTTTGTGCAGCCCGGATCGCTCGAAGGAGCGCTTCTGCCGACTATTGCCATCCTTGTTATTGCCTGTCCGTGTGCGCTCGGTCTGGCAACGCCGACGTCTATTATGGCAGGATCCGGCAGAGCGGCTGAAAACGGCGTGCTGTTTAAAGGCGGCCAGTATTTGGAAAGCACCGGCGCAGTGGAGACAATTCTGCTCGATAAAACCGGTACGATTACGAAAGGAGAGCCGGCAGTGACTGATATTGTGCCGGCACCGGACTGGACAGAGCAGCAGCTGCTGATGCACGCCGCCGGAGCGGAGCAGTCCTCCGAGCATGCGCTGGCTCAGGCGATTGTGCAGGATGCGGCGCAGAAAAATATTACGCTGCAGCGTGCTTCTTCGTTTGAGGCAGTACCCGGCAAAGGGGTGCTTGCAGTCACAGACACCGGTATTGTCGCAGTCGGCACCAGTGCCTGGCTGGCTGAGCGCCAAGTGGCAGGAATGCCGGAAGGAGCAGAAAACGAAAAGCTGGAGGAGCAGGGCAAAACAGTCATGGGAGTGGCAGTAAACGACCGCTTTGCCGGCTGGATTGCCGTAGCTGACACAGTGAAAGAAACATCCAGACGGGCAGTGGAACGTATGCAGGCTGCAGGGCTTGAAGTCGTCATGATTACCGGCGATAACGAGAAGACGGCCCGCGCCATTGCAGCAGAAGTAGGAATCGACCGTGTGATTGCGCGCGTGCTCCCTGAACAGAAAAGCAGCGAAGTAACGAGGCTGCAGCGCGAAGGGCGTCGCGTCGCTATGGTCGGAGACGGCATTAACGATGCACCGGCGCTTGCGACAGCTGATATCGGCATGGCTGTTGGTACAGGCACGGACATTGCTGTGGAGGCAGCCGATATTACGCTGATGCGCGGGGATTTAAACAGCGCAGCAGATGCTGTACTCATGAGCCGGGCAACGATGAAAAACATCAAAGAAAATTTATTCTTTGCGTTTGTGTATAATTCCGTCGGCATTCCTATTGCCGCCATCGGCCTGCTTGCTCCATGGGTGGCTGGGGCCGCCATGGCGTTCAGTTCAGTTTCTGTTGTGCTGAATGCCCTGCGCCTGCAGCGGATGAAAATTTCATAATAAAAAGGAGGCAGGGCCAAGCGGCTCTGTCTCCTTTTTTCCAGCGTGACAGGAAAATGATTATGAATCTAATTCATTACTATATTACTATGAATTTTCTTAGTTTATGTTATAATGAATAGGGATTTATAGGTACAATATAATGGTTTGAATGCAGTTCGCAGAAGTTTCTCTAATGAAAAAGTGACTCAAGGAGGCTGTTCAAAATAGCTGCAAATGGTATGTCCCCATCTATAAGCAACGCTAAAATTGCTAATTCCGACTCCATCGATAAACTCACAAAGTGCCTGTACCAGACCGCCAATATCGAACTTGGCAAGTTAACAGCTTCCATAAACAGTGCCCAGGCAGAGCTTAATTTATTAATGCAGGAGATTCAAAAACTCCAGGGGAAATCCGTGTGATGATTGAATACCTGTTAAGCGGCTTTTTATCGGGCTAAAAACAGACAGGGCATAGCGCCACTGTCTGTTTTTAGTCTGCTTCTATTTTTTTATCCAAAAGGGCGGCGATAACGAACATAAAAATCATGCCGACGCTTACGACAAATAAGTCGGGCCCGATCCATCGGGAGAATACAATACTTAACATTAATACAGAAAAAAAGGCTATGAATGTTACATTCGCTGCAGCGAACCGGTGCCGGCGGCCGTGCTGCTTAATGCGTGCGATGACGTAAATAACGGCATTTAATGCCAGGCCGATAAATAACAGGTAATACAGATTTAACGTTAGTTCCATGACCCATCGATCTCCTCAACTACATTCTGGTATGTATGCGTGCGCCGTGACGTCTTTTCATATCACTTTACATGGTAACATGAACAAGGAAAAGGCGGTAGGAAAGATAAACCGTGCCCGCATATGCTACACTTGCCGTAGAAGTTAGTGATGGAAGGAAGGAACAATTACGATGCAGATAGAAAAATACGAAGGTATGCCTCCAAGCGAAGTGCTTCAGGGCATCTTATATTTACACGCTCAGCTTTTTGAAAAAATGGAACCAATGCATCAGACCCTCGAACAGGCAGAGGCGTCTCTCGTGCAGGTAGCACGGGAGGAAGGAAAGATTCTCGGCTATGACATCAGCTACGCAAAAGATGACAGCGTGTGGTACAGCTGGCTGAACGGGATGGAGGAAGCATCTGAAGATGATGGCTGGAGAAGCCGTCTTGTCGGCAATGTTCTTATTCATGCCCGTGAGCAGGGATATCAGGTAGTGCAGACCAAGCTCGCCCACCAGTACCCGGAATTTATTGATATGCTGAAGGCAGCAGGCTTTCAGGTGAAAGAGGAGTTAACAGATGAACGCATCTGGCTTGAGAAAAAACTGTGAGAAGAGGCCGCCCCGGCCTCTTTTTTGTAGGCAGAAATCACCTATCTTATTATAGTGTCTTTTCAAATTCGCGGGCATTCGACATACTGGTGAAAAAGAAAGAGGAGGAAATAAAATGAAAAATATGGAAGCCGGTCTGCTGATCCTCCGGATCGTAACGGGTGTGATATTTTTAGCCCACGGAGCAGATAAATTACTGAACGGAATGGGTGCATCGGCTGCATCGTTTGGCAGCATGGGCATGCCGGATGGCACTGCTTACGCTGTAGCAGTCATCGAAGCCGTGGGAGGTCTTTTACTTATTCTTGGGCTGCTGACGCGTGTGGTTGCCGGCCTGTTTGCGCTCATTATGCTTGGAGCGATTGTAACGGTCAAATGGCAGGAGGGGCTGATTGGAGGCTTTGAGCTTGATCTTATACTGATGGCTGCCTCAATCCATCTGGCGCTTACCGGAAGCCGTATGCTTGCCTTGAAAAAACGGAAAAAGAAACGTTCTTTCTGAAATAGTAAACGGCCTGCGGGGTTTCACCCCCTGCAGGCCGTCGTTTATTTTTTATGCATTTTCATTTGACGTATAAGGCTCCATCTTTTTCCACTGCGTACGAATAGTGGATGAAGCCACACCGTAGCGTTCGGCGATTTCTTTTTGGGTGCCGCCACCTACTGCGTATTCCAGAGCTGCTGCCTGGGCTTCCGGTTTGCGGATCACAGGGTTTTCCTGTTCGCAAAAGCGGGCCCACAGCTCTGAGGCTGTAGATATTGCGTCTTTGGACAGCTGATCGGAGTTTTCGAGCGCCTCCACTACTTTCTGCTGATCGTCATTCAGGCCTGAAGGGGACGGCGCAGCGGTCTCTTTTGTATCGGCCGCAGCATCTGAACCTGTTTCAGAAGGGGTGGAGATGCTGTCTGCTTCCTGGTATTTCTCCTGAAGATCGTCCTTCAGGGTGCGAAGTACGTCCGGCAGGTGATGCGTGATCCAGCCGGCTTTATCCGCTTCACTATCCGGAACAGAGCCGGTAACACTTTTAATGACGTCATCGGCGAAATCCGGATGGAACGGCAGCAGGCCGAGCATTGGATACCATTTGTCTTCCACAGGCACTAAAAAGGCGAGAAACACAATGTTTTCCTGCAGGTCCCGGAAAAAGGACAGTGGTTCAATGTGGTGAACTTCCTCGCTCAACAGGTCAGTGACTTCGTACCAGTCGTCGGTCATTTTATTCAGACGGAATAATGACAGATTGTGTCCGGTCCAGTTGGAATAAAGCCGCTGAAGCCGGGGATGCTGATTGTTCTGCTCTATCTGCTGATGGATATTCATCCATTCCCTGCGCTCATTGCCGTGCAGTAAAAAATCGGCAAGCGCCAGGTTTTGGACAAACTTATGCCAGGCATAAGGGAAATAGTTCGGCCGGTAGACACGGCGGTAATAATGACTGAAATCCTTCCGGCTGTCTTTGTTTGCAGCGGCTGCAAGATCCAGCTGTATGTTGGTTACTTCTTCAGTCGTATAAGCTGGCTGGTTGGCGGGGTCGCCGCAGCATTTTTTGTATTTTTTACCGCTGCCGCAAGGACACGGGTCGTTACGTGAAATACTCATACATTCAGGCTCCTTCTCACTAGTAGGTTGCTATTCCTTCAAATTCTAACATACATTGCCCCGAAATGGGGAATCCCTACGCTTTAAGGGGAATGGAGCCGTGAAAAAACCCTTCGCAGTGGAAGGGCTCTTCAGGGTTACGTTTTTATAACAAGAGGATCGTTTAATTAGCCGCCTGCCCGCTGGCTTTTTCCCATACGTTGCGGAGTGTCTCTGCACTGTGGCGGAAGTTCCGGGTTTCTTCTTCATCCAGCGGCAGTTCGATCACTTCCCGGATCCCCTCGCGGTTAATGACGGCCGGAACACCGATGTACAGATTATTTTCCCCGTACTGTCCGTCAAGGTGGGCACTGACGGTCAAAACACTGTTTTCATTTTTAAGAATCGCGTTTGTAATACGGGTGAGCCCCATCGCGATGCCGTAGCTGGTGGCGCCTTTGCGCTCAATGATTTCATAAGCAGCCCCGCGTACGTCTTTAATCATGCCTTTCATTTCCTCCACATGTTTACCTTCTTTTTCCTCTGCCAGCTCCACTGCGTTTCGACCACCGACGTTTGCCTGGCTCCAGACGGCAAGCGACGTGTCGCCGTGTTCACCAATGATATAGGCATGGGCATTCTGGGCGGCAGTGTCGAAATAGTCACTCAGCATAAACCGCAGGCGGGAGGTATCAAGAATTGTGCCGCTTCCAATGACCCGCTCTCTCGGAAGTCCGCTGAACTGCTGGGTGGCATACGTAAGAATATCTACAGGGTTGGTAGCGATAAGGAATATTCCGTCGAAGCCATTATCCATCACCTGACCAACAATATTTTTAAATATAGCCGTATTTTTGCCTACAAGGTCGAGACGGCTCTCACCGGGTTTTTGATTGGCACCGGCGGTAATGCAGACAATATCGGCCTCCCGGCAGTCTTCATAGGTGCCAAACCATGTTTTAGTGGGATGCGGAGCAAAGGCTTTGCCGTGATTCAGGTCCATCACGTCCCCTTCGGCCTTGCGTTCATCCAAATCGATGATCACGAGCTCCTCGACGACGCCCTGATTAATTAACGAAAACGCATAACCGCTGCCGACAGCGCCGGCTCCGACAACAACAACCCGGTGGACGTGATTTCTTTTCATATATAAAATCCCCTTTCGAATGTGAATCATGTGAATGAATGAGCAATCCTTATCTATCTATATTGTGCACTATTTCACAATAGGATGCAAGTGTGGAAAATATATAGTTGTGAACAAATGATGAACTTAAGTGTTGGGGGGAATTTGAAACGGGAAAGGAGCAGAAGAGGAGGGGATGACTCGATGGAAAACGCATTAAAATACGCGCTCCCGACAGCGTTGACGTGGGCAGTGATAGGTCTGCTCGCCGGTCTGAATCTCGACAGGGGCTGGCTTTGGGTGCTTGCTTTCGTGGTTTTTGGATTTCTCGTCAGCTTTGTTACAGTGATAATTGCGCAGTGGATTATTTCTAAAATAAATATGTAATTAGCACCGGAGAAATTAGGGAATGGTATAGGTAAAGTTTAAAAACGAGAAGGGGCGTGTGAAAATGGAAGAGACAAAGAGCCGGCGGCCGGTCGTAGCGATTACCGGAGCGAGCGGATACATCGGGCGAAACCTGATGGCGGAGCTGAAAAAGCATGCAGATATTATTGCTTTGTCGAGAAACATAGACACAAAAGAAAACGAGGAGCATGTAACGTGGCGCTCGTGTGACTTATTTTCATTAAAAGACGCGGAACAGGCACTCGAAGGCGCAGATTACGCTCTCTACTTAGTTCATTCGATGATGCCGACGTCCAAACTAACCCAGGGCCGCTTTGAGGATATGGATGTTATCCTTGCGGACAATTTCGCGCGTGCCGCTGAGCAGAAGCAGGTGAAGCAGGTCGTTTATTTGAGCGGCATTATTCCGGAAGCCGACCGCCTGTCCCGCCATTTAAGCAGCCGGCTCGAGGTGGAAAACATTCTAAAATCATACCGGACCCCGGTGACTGCTATACGTGCAGGGTTAATCGTCGGTCCGCAAGGCTCCTCGTTCCCTATTCTCGCAAAGCTGGTGAAGCGGCTGCCGGTCATGATTCTTCCGAAATGGACGCAGACTAAAACTCATCCGATCGCCCTTGCCGACGTGTTAAACAGTCTGCAGAAGAGCATCGGGGAAGAATCGCTCTACAACCGTTCCATCGATGTTGGAGGGCCGGACGTAATGACCTACCGGAAAATGATGGACATCACTTCAAAGGTGATGGGGAAAAAGCGGTACGCCGTCACTGTGCCTTTTTTCACCGTTCGTCTTTCAAGACTATGGGTGAGTGTAACTACAGGGACGCCCAAAAGCCTGGTTTATCCGCTGATTGAAAGTCTGATTCATCCAATGGTGGCTGATCCTGCAAAAAGTGTGAAGGGCATCAGTGATGGAAAAATTCCATTCCGGGAAGCGGCCGAAAATTCGCTGAAGGAAAACAGGAAGGAGCAGCCCTCCATTCTGGCCCGCCTGAAGCCGGCACCTGTGGAGCGGAATGTACGTTCCGTTCAGCGTGTAACCATTCCAAATGGAAGAGACGCGGACTGGACGGCCCGTTATTATATAAAATGGCTCCCGAAGCTTCTGCGCCCATTCGTAAAGGTGGAAACGACCGACCGTTATCTGTACAGCCTGCGGCCTGCCTTTATGAAAAGAACATTTCTCGAGCTTTCCTATTCCAAAGAGCGCAGCGAAGAAGACCGTGCGCTGTACTATATTACCGGGGGACTCCTTGCCCAGGTAAATGAAGGAGAGCGGGGCCGGCTGGAATTCCGCAAAATTCCTCATACAAACCAGTGCATTGTAGCGGTACATGATTATGTTCCGGCTATGCCGTGGTACTTTTATCAGTATACCCAGGCGTTTATTCATCTTTGGATCATGAACCGCTTTAAAGCACATCTTGAAAAAGATCAGTGGACGTTAAGAAGGTCATCTCAGCTCCAGCCGGAGTCATAATTTTCCTTGTTTAGTTTCAATTTTTTTAAGGAACACGAAAAAGGATAGGAGTAGTCTGCATACAGAAGGGAGACGGTGCCGTATGAGCACCAACCAGTTGATCCGTGACTATTTTGTCAATCACGCAGCGGAAATGGCGAATTCATGGTACGAAACGTTGGAGGAATCAGACAGGGAATCTGCTTACGCAACGACCGATCCAAAAGAAGCCGAGGAACTGAAGTCTCAGACGTATGAGTTTCATTTATATTTCTCGAGCATTTTTATCGAGGATCGGAATACATGGGAAAATACCTTTGAAGTATGGATAGACGGCATTATAAATGATCCCAAATACTTCCGGACGAAGGATGCGCGGGTGGTCCGGGAAATGATGAGATACCGGGAGCAGTATACTGCCTACTTGAAGCGCTTTTACGCTGAAGAGCACACGGGGCTCTCCGCCAATATGAAAGAACAGCTTCGGGAGCTCGTAACAAACGGCGTGGATCAGATTATTCTTTCTTATGTGGAAAAGTCCAACCGGCTGTTCCTGCAGAAACTGGAAGCCAAAGAAAGCATTATTAACGAACTGAGTGCTCCGGTCATCTCGCTGAATAAATCATCCGCCCTTCTTCCGTTAATAGGTGAAATTGATGAAGAACGGGCCGCGGTGATACTCGAGCACTCCCTCGAGGCATGCTCGAAAAAGCAGGTCTCTGAATTGTTTATTGATCTTTCCGGCGTCGCCGGCATCGATACCCACGTCGCACATCAGATTTTCGGGCTGATCCGCTCGTTAAAGCTGATTGGCGTACAGCCTGTCCTGGCAGGAATGCGTCCGGAAATTGCCCAGACCTCCGTCCATCTTGGCATCAGCTTTCAGGACGTGCCGATTGCCTCATCGCTTGCCCAGGCAATGGATCAGAAATACTAAGAAGGCCGGCTCCCCGTATGAGGGGCGCCGGCCTTCCTTTGTCTTTAATACAGAATTACTCTGTTTTTAGACTTTTTCTACGACGTACGTTGGTTTTTCAACGAATTCTTTTCCGCCGAGTTCCTCCGAATGATCGAAGTAGCCGCCGAATTTATAGACGACTTTGTACTCGCGGTCCGGTTCTGTAAACAATTGATTTTCATTGTTAGAAACAACTGTAACATGATTGTTTTCTACAAAGCTGTCGATTTCACTCGCTTTATAGTTTGTACCTGCAGTAAGTTCGGAAACAGATTGGCTTCCCATATATAATCGCTCCTTTAAGTTATATTTTGTCCACTCGTACTAATACCCGGGTAAAATCTGTGTTAATCATACGATTTAATATCCGCCCCGGATATTTGGCTCCACGTCCTCTAAATAAAACTTCGTCAGCTTTTCCTGCTCGTCTCTGGAGAAGGAAGGCACGCTGACTGCTTCGAGACTGTCGGACACCTGTTTTTCATTTCGGAATCCTGGTATGACACAGGTGACGTCTTCGTTATCAAGAATCCAGCGCAGGGCTGCCTGCGCCATCGTTCCCCGTTCTTCTTTAATCCACTGGAGGGAGGTGCTGAGCTCCACGCCTTTTTGGAAAGGAAGGCCGGCGAATGTTTCTCCGACATTGAAGGCGTCTCCGTCCCGGTTGAAATTACGGTGGTCATCTTCAGCGAAAGTCGTTTCTTTTGTATATTTACCGGTTAACAGCCCGCTTGCGAGCGGCACGCGGGTCAGGATGCCGACGCCCTGCTTTTTCGCCTGTGGAAACAGCCGCTCTGCCGGCTTCTGGCGGAAAATATTGTAGATCACCTGAAGTGCCTTAACATTTGGATAATGAAGGCATTCCATGCCTTCCTCCACGGTTTCTACGCTGACTCCGTAATGCCGGATTTTTCCCTGTGCCTGCAGGTCATCAAGTACCTGAAACACCGAGCCGTCTTTTAAAATATCAATCGGCGGACAGTGAATCTGATAAAGATCCAGGCGTTCGCGGCCGAGACGCCTTAACGTAGCGTCCAGATAGTCCGTGACACTTTTCCTGGAATAAGTATTTGGGTCATTAATATCGCCGCCGCGCGCAAATTTGCTGGCCACGTGAATCTTGTCTTCTTTTCCTTTTGTCGCTTTTCCGATTAACTCTTCGCTGTGGCCGTCCCCGTAAACGTCAGCCGTGTCGAAAAAATTGACACCGGAATCCATAGCCGCCTCGAGGCCCCTGAGCGCTTCGTTATCGTTTGTTGCTCCCCACGCGCCACCAATGGCCCATGTGCCAAAGCTCAGTTCACTTACTTCCAATCCGGTATTTCCCAACTGACGATATTTCATACCGTCCACCTGCCTTTTAATCAAAGTATGGTAGGCTATTCCCGTTCTGCATATATTTAAGCGTTCTCATGATTAATGGTTTTGATTTAGTGTAATGTTTCCTATAATAAAAGCAGTACATTTTAAAGGAGGCGGAGTCCTTGTATTTATTCAAAGAAAAACCGATCAGAAATACGATTGATGTCAATCAGCAGGCGCTTTCCCTCATTGAAGACGGCTTCCGGCGCCTGCAGGCAGGAGAAGTAACCATGCCTCCCGTACTCAGCATGCCCATTGCCGACAAAAATGGTGAATTGGATGCAAAAACGGCCTACGTCAAAGGCATGGACCAGTTTGCCCTGAAAATTTCGACCGGTTTTTTCGATAACCCGGACAAAGGGCTTCCAAGCCTTAGCGGCATGATGCTTTTGTTTCATTCGGATACCGGGTTCCCGGCAGCAGTGCTGCAGGACAATGGATACCTGACCGATGTACGCACAGGAATTGCCGGCGCTGCGGCAGCCAAGTATCTGGCTAAAGACGAGGCAAGGATTGCAGGTATTGTCGGTACCGGCACGCAGGCGCGCTTTCAGCTGCGGGCGCTGAAAATGGTGCGGCCGTCGATTGAAAAAGTGTATGTGTACGGACGCAAAAAAGAGCGGATCGAAGCGTATCAGCGCGAAATGGAGCATGAGCTTGGCGTTACAACAGAAGCTGCCGATCTTGAAACAGTAGTACGAAACTGCGATGTGCTCGTTACAACGACGCCATCAACAGAGCCGTTCATCAAAAAAGAATGGCTGCATCCGGGGCTTCACATTACGGCTATGGGCTCAGATGCTGCGGAAAAGAACGAAATCGAGCCGGACGTACTCGGAGCGGTGGATATTCTTGCCTGCGATGCTGCCTCGCAGGTGTTTTCCATCGGAGAACACCGGACGGCAAAAGAATCAGGAGTCATCGATGAAAGCAGCACTGTGGAAATCGGGGCGATTATCAGTGGAGATGCCCCCGGAAGGGAAACGATGGAGCAGGTCACCTTCTGTGATCTGACAGGCACCGGGGTGCAGGACACAGCCATTGCGGTCTACACGTACGATCAGCTCAAGGCTTCGGGAGAAGGTCTCGAAATAACGGAAGACGAATAAACGCAGGGCACCGGGCCAACGATCCGGTGTCTTTTTTATGCTCTTTCCAGAGGAAGGAGATCGGTTATTCCGGAATATCCGGGATTAGGGCCGCCCAGGCCGAAGAATGGGCCTGCTTGCCGGTTCGGTCAAAGGGTGATTAAAGCTTCCGTGCTCCGGCAGGGGAGTTTTTTTGTCTGCGGGCTTTTCAAATGATCAATTTTCCCTTCTCAATGCGCGAAGTCGTGTTAAAATAAGACAGTGATTAACCGGAACGTTAAAAGCGAGTATGTGCAGGCATAGAGAAAGGTGGCTCATCGTGGCAGACACAGCAAAGACCCCGGTAAAAGTCGCTATGACAACCAATATGCAGCAGGAAGATGAACGTGAAACCATCCAGCTGAACGCAGATGGCGAAATGTACGAAAAACAGGAATGGACGTATGTCCGGTTCGAAGAAGAACTCGAGGGCATAGGAAAAGTACAGACAACGCTGAAAATCGGAAATACAGAGGTTATGGTACTCCGAAGCGGGGCCGTGGCCATGCGTCAGGTATACGCGTACGGCGAGCGCACTGAAGGTACCTACGATATGGGCTACGGCCGGCTTCATACCGAAGCGGTAACGGACCATCTGGCTGTTACAAAGGCCAGCCCCGAATGGATGCTGCATATTGATTTTCATTACCGGCTGGTACTGCAGGGGACGCCGGTAGGGCGTTACGAAATTTCGATCGTTATTGAGGAGGACACATGAGCATATGAATATAATGGATCAGGTGAAAGAACAGTTAAAAACAGAAATTGCGGCGGCAATTGAAGCGGCAGGACTTGCCTGGGGGGAGGATGTCCCGGAAATTGTGCTTGAAACCCCGAAGGAAAAAAGCCACGGGGATTTTGCGTCCAACGCAGCGATGAAGCTCGCAAGCGTGGCAAAAAAGGCCCCGAGGGCGATCGCCGAA
Source organism: Marinococcus luteus (assembly GCF_900106595.1). GTDB lineage: Bacteria > Bacillota > Bacilli > Bacillales > Marinococcaceae > Marinococcus > Marinococcus luteus. Next base: position 389,627 of record NZ_FNNC01000002.1, on the reverse strand, counting down.
GACATCGTGAATCACTTAAACACAGACAAAGCCTCCGTTAAAGAAATTGAAATTGCGGGACCCGGCTTTATTAACTTTTTTATGGATAACCGGTATTTAATTGATGTGATTCCGGAAGTGCTTGATCAGGGAGCGGACTACGGGCGTTCTGATGTTGGAAAGCAGAAGAAGGTTCAGGTGGAGTTTGTATCGGCGAACCCGACAGGCAACCTGCACCTCGGCCATGCCCGCGGGGCAGCCGTAGGGGACTCGCTTTGCAACATTCTGGACTTTGCCGGCTACGATGTGACGCGTGAATATTACATTAATGACGCCGGCAACCAGATTGTAAACCTGGCCAGGTCGGTCGAAAGCCGGTATTTTGAAGCTCTTGGCATGGATATGGAAATGCCTGAAGGCGGCTATCAGGGAGCAGACGTGCGCCAGTTCGGCGAAGAGCTTGCCAGTGAGCAGGGCGACCGGTTTGTGCATGTCGAGGAAGAGGAACGGCTCGAGTTTTTCCGCGAGTACGGCCTGAAGCGTGAAATCGAAAAGCTGAAGCAGGACCTTGAACAATTCAGAGTCCGTTTTGATGTGTGGTATTCGGAAACCGCTCTTTACACAAACGGCAATGTTGAAGAAACTCTGCAATACCTGCACGACCAGGGAGAAACATACGAAGAAGACGGAGCGGTATGGTTCCGCTCGAGCCGTTATGGGGATGATAAAGACCGGGTGCTCGTGAAAAACGACGGCACCTATACGTATCTGCTGCCGGATATTTCGTATCACCGGGACAAATTCGGCCGCGGCTTTGAAAAAGTTATTAATATCTGGGGGGCGGACCACCACGGCTATATTCCACGTATGGAAGCAGCGGTGCAGGCGCTTGGCCATGATAAAGAACAGCTCGAAACGCAGATCATTCAAATGGTGAATCTGTTTGAAAACGGTGAGCGCGTGAAGATGAGCAAAAGGACCGGTAAGGCGGTAACTTTGCGGGATTTGATGGACGAAGTCGGTATTGATGCCACCCGTTATTTCTTTGCGATGCGGAGTCCGGACACTCACATGGACTTTGACCTAAGCCTGGCCAAATCGCAGTCCAATGAAAATCCGGTATACTACGTTCAGTACGCCCACGCCCGGCTTTGCAGCATTTTCCGTCAGGCGGAGGAACGCGGCATCACCTTTGACCCGGCGGCAGATTTGACGCCGATTCACAGTGAAAAAGAGCTGGACGTGCTGAAAAAAATCGGGGAATTCCCGGAAGAAGTGGCGATTGCAGCGGATAAATTCGCCCCGCACCGCATGACCACCTATCTCCACGAGCTGGCCTCTGCGTTTCACAGCTTTTACAACGCAGACCGTGTCATGGATGCTGAGGATGAGCCGAAAACCCAGGCAAGGCTCGTACTGGCTAAGGCAGTCCAGACGACGGTGCAAAACGGCCTGGATCTTATCGGCGTGAACGCGCCGGAAACGATGTAATAACGACGAAGGCACCACCCGAATGGGCGGTGCCTTTTTATTATGCTTTGGCGGGAGCTTTTTCATACACCGATTCGATCTGCTCGTCGACCGGAAACCTTGTTCCCACGTAGGCGCGGGCCCGTTTAACAAACAGGGCGATGACAGTCAGTGTTCCGACAGCTGCGATAATATAACTCAATTCCATCGGAAGCCCGAAGCCGATCGGCGCGTTTAAAATGTAGGTGAATGTTGCCATAGTCATGAACGTGGCCGGAATCGAAGCGACCCAGTGATTTTTCCCGGCAAGCACGAGGTACATGGCACCGACCCACAGGGCGATCATGGCGGTGGACTGGTTGGCCCAGGAAAAGTACCGCCATAAAATGGTAAAGTCCATGTTCGTTAAAGCAAACGAAGCGACAAACAATGGAAGTGCGATCCAAAGCCGGTTCGGCATTTTCTTTTGATTGATCCGGAAGTAGTCCGCAATGATCATCCGTGCGCTTCTAAACGAAGTATCGCCGGAAGTGATTGGAAGAACAATAACCCCAATAACTGCGAGCGTACCGCCAACGGCACCAAGCATCGTCATTGAAACTTCACTGACCACAGCTCCGGGACCGCCGGCAGCGATGATTTCATTCAGGGAAACGCCGTTAAAAATGCTCATGGCAGCAGCGGCCCAGATCATGGCGATAATACCCTCGGCGATCATCATGCCGTAGAAGATTTTTCTGCCGCTGCCTTCGCTCTGGGTGGTGCGGGAAATAATCGGTGTCTGTGTAGCATGGAAGCCAGAGATAGCCCCGCAGGAAATAGTCAAAAACAACAGCGGGAAAATAGGTGCCTGGTCCGGGTGCATGTTTTGGAACGAAAGCTCCGGAATCGGCTGTCCCTGAACGATAAGCCCGCCTCCGATACCAATAGCGCTGAGCAGCAGAAGCGCCCCGAGGATCGGATAGATCTTGCCGATAATTTTATCCACCGGAAGAAGCGTCGCGAGAGTATAGTAGGCGAAAATAACCGTAATAATAGCAGCAAGGCCGATTCCTGCTGGAAGAATTCCGCTCAGCAGTTCCGCAGGAGCGGTAACGAAAACGGTTCCAACTAATAATAAAAGAAGCACGGAAAACGCGTTTACAATATGTTTCATCGACTTGCCGAGAAATTTGCCGGCAAGCTGCGGAAGGTGGGCGCCTCCGTTCCGGATGGAAATCATTCCGGTTAAGTAATCATGTACCGCTCCGGCAAAAATAGCGCCGAACACGATCCATAAAAAAGCAACAGGGCCGTAAAGAGCACCCATGATCGGACCGAAGATAGGACCGACGCCGGCAATATTCAGCAGCTGAATCATGGAGTTTCGCTTCGTTCCCATAGGAAGGTAGTCTACGTTATCCTGTTTAGTGAAGGCGGGGGTTGCCCGCTTATCGTTTGCAGTGAATAATTTTTCAATAAAAGCACCGTATGTAAAATAGCCGATAATCAGTAATGCTACTGCGATGATAAAAGTAATCATGATGTCGTCCTCCTGGTAAATTTGAATACGCTTACAGATTAGTTATACAATTGGAAGTCATAAACGTCAAGCAGAAAAATGAAGCGGGCCGTGCGGTTTTTATTGCAGGGAGGAAGGGTAAATAATGATATATCCAGAAGAATACAGAAAGACATGCTACCATGCAGAAGGAGGAAGCGCGATGGCTGTTATAATCCGCCCGATGAAGTACAAAGATTTGGATAGAATCCGTGAAGTCGCAAGGGAGTGTTGGTACGATGCCTACGAGGGCATTATTCCTCTGCCAGCCCAGGAGATGTATTTAAGCCAGGCCTACAACGATGAGATGTTAATGCGCCGTATATCCAAGCATACCTCCAAAGTAGCTGAAGTGGATGGAGAAGTTATTGGCTTTTCCGATTTAGGGCCGATCGACGACAAAAGAACCTGCAAAATGTCAGCTTTATATCTGCTTCCCGGGCATCAAAGCCGTGGGATAGGAAAACAGTTGTTTGACGAAACGCTGATGGAAGAACCGAACGCTAAAAAGATCCGGGTGTATATAGAGGAAAAAAATACACGTGGACAAAAATTCTACGAAGCTCAGGGGTTCGAGAAAAAAGAAAAGCTGCAGGGAGAATTTGGCGGCTATCAGATTCCGATGCTTATTATGGAGAAGGAAATGTAAAAGAAAAGCGGAGCCGACTTGTATTGAGGAAGTTCGATTAAAGACGTTACTTCCGTAACAACATCGAACTGACCTGCATTCGCAGGCCCCGGACGGCTGGCGTAAGCCTTGTTGGAAGCGTCGTTAGACGGTGAAACAAGGATGAAGCCAATGGACCGGACGGCTAGGAGGCGGAGCTGGACATAGCCTGCCCCCGGATTTGAGCTTCTATAAATCAAAAAAAGCTGCTTCCTCACAAAAGAGGAGCAGCTTTGCATTTGATAGATGACTATTTTAATGGGTTACTTCATTTTTTAATAGGACGATGCGGTGGTAAGGAAATTCTTCTTCTTTTCCCACAATTGGATAATCACTGAATTCTACAATAACCGTGCGTTCAAATTCAGAAATAACTTTCATTTCATAGCCTTCGTAATGAACAACCTCTCCAGGTTCGAATTGGTCGAATTGTTTTTCGCCAGCCATTTACATCAACACCTTTTAGCTTTATTAAATTATATTACCCTTTTTTATAATGATTAAACATCACTTGAAAGTACAGGCACAATACGTATATTCTCTTGAAACAGGAACGATTTGTCAATATAGTTGCAGCAGGCTGGTAAATCAGCTAAACTAATTGAAGTTTTTGAAGGAACGAAATAAATGGAGGATGGTCATGAGCCTGGAAGAAAAAGAGAAAAAGCTGCAGCAGCTCACAGCGAAAGAAGCGCTTCTTGGTGTTGCTATTGCTGTGGGCCATTTTATTTGGTGGTTCGGTTTTGCATATGGGCTTGGAGGCAGAGACCCCCAGAATTATCAATACATACTCGGTATGCCTGACTGGCTTTTTTACAGCTGCGTACTCGGGCCGGTTCTTTTATTCGTCACTCTATGGTTTGTCGTGAAGTTCGTCCTCTGTGATATTCCTCTCGATCAGGAGCAAGACTGATGAATATAGAAGTGATTGTGCCATTAGTCGTTTTTTTACTTTTTACGTTTGCGATCGGTATCTGGTCCGCTAAAAAAAGGACGGGAGCCGCTTCTTTTCTTCATGACTACTATTTAGGAAGCCGTGAACTTGGCGGGCTGGTGCTGGCCATGACAATGGTTGCGACGTACGGAAGTGCGAGCAGCTTTGTTGGAGGTCCCGGCATCGCCTACGACCGCGGGCTTGGCTGGGTGCTTTTGTCCATGTCCCAGGTGGTTACCGGTTATTTCACGCTGATGATACTCGGCAAGCGGTTTGCCATCATGGCCCGCCGGTACCGGGCTGTAACACTCGTGGATTTTCTCCGCTCCCGCTACAATAACGGGCTGGTCGTTATTGTAGGAGCATTCAGCATTGTAGTCTTTTTATTTTCCGCCATGGCCGCCCAGTGGGTAGGTGGGGCGAGGCTCATTGAGTCGGTCACAGGCATGAGCTATCAGGCATCCCTGTTCCTGTTTGCAGGAGCTGTACTGTTTTACGTAATTATCGGGGGCTTCCGGGCGGTAGTGGTTACAGATGCGGTGCAGGGCATTATTATGGTAGTCGGTACGTTGATCATTTTCACCGCTACGTTGATAGCAGGGGGCGGCATGAATAATATTATGACCTCCCTGTACCAGGAGAACCCGAACCTCGTTACACCGTTCGGCGCGGACGGAGATTTAACGGCCCTTTATGTATCATCATTCTGGATTTTAGTCGGTGTGGGAGTGGTCGGGCTGCCTCAAGTGGCAGTACGGGCGATGTCGTATAAAAGCTCGGCTGCTATGCATCGTGCGCTTCTTATCGGAACGGCAGTGGTTGCTTTTATGATGTTTGGAATGCATATGGCCGGGGTTATGGGCCGCGTCGTCGTTCCGGGCATTGAAGTTGCCGATACCGTTATGCCCGAGCTTACCATGACTGTCCTTCCGGGATGGCTGGCCGGTATCGTACTGGCAGCGCCGATGGCGGCCATCATGAGCACCGTGGATTCTCTGCTCCTGATGATCAGCTCCTCCGTAGTAAAAGATGTATACATTAACTATATCAAGCCGGACGCTTCGGAAAACAGAATACGCCTGCTGAGCCTGATTGTTACGGCAGCAGTCGGCATTATTGTTGTAGCTATTTCATGGAGCCCGCCGGAGTTTTTAATCTGGCTCAATCTGTTTGCCTTTGGAGGACTGGAAGCAGCGTTTATCTGGCCAATCGTTTTAGGTCTTTATTGGAAAAAGGCAAATGGATGGGGAGCGCTTGCAGCGATGATCACCGGTATCGCCTCATACATGATTATTTCGATCTGGGTCCCGGGGTGGCTCGGTATGCACGAAGTGGCAATGCCTGTTCTTTTTTCACTTGCAGCGTTTGTGCTCGTTTCTCTTCTCACAAACCGGCAGGAGAACGAATGGAGCCCCCTGGAAAACAATTAAGCAGGCAGACGGTAAATTCTATCAGCAGGAATTGAATAATAATTATGGAATTTTCCTTCGAAATATGTTTATAATTTTAGGTATGAATTTTCGTAGCGATGAAGCGATTAACATAAAGGAATCAGCATAAGGGCATGTTCGTGAAAAGGAGCGATGAAGCTGTGAAAATAAATGAGTTGAACGAAGAAAAAGTAAGGGAAATGTCCTCGATGGAACTGGCGTATATGATTCTCGAGGAAGAGGGCGGAGCATCAGGCTATACGAGAGTCATGGACCGTTTGACAGAATTAAAAGGGTACACGGAAGAAGAAAGAAAAAGCCGTATGATCAAACTGTTTACCTCCATGAATCTGGATGGACGGTTTGTGCATCTGGGCGAAAACCACTGGGGTCTTCGCGGATGGTATCCTCTCGATCAGTCAGATGAGGAACTGAGCCACACAGTGCAGGGATCGGACGAGCTTGCGGAAGAGATTGATCCGGAGGAAGAAACGTATGACGATGACCTGGTGGACATCTCCGACGATCTGGACGCCATCTCTAAAAAAGACGATGCCGATGAAGACACATTTGATGATAATGATCTCGAAGGCTTTGAGCCGGGCAACGCGGGGCCAGGATTTGACGAAGAGGAAGACGAAGATGAAGAAGACAGTGGAAGCGACAATACAGAGGAAAGTGAAGAAGAGAACCGGTAATTTTATCGTGTCCAGATCTTGACTTTCGAAACTCGTATAGGTACAATCATTTTTGGGCTGTGACGTAAAGGTGAAAATGATACCTATATAAGCATGAACGACAAACAAAAGTGTGCCCCCTCCATATGGTGGCAGGGCGCCACTTTTGTTTTTTTTATGATTAAAGAAAAGCGCAGGGTGTTTGGGCACCAGCTTAAACGGCTCGTCGATTTCAGTCGGCTTGAGACGAAGTCGCAAACGATCTGAAATCACGAATGGATTAAGCTGGTAACACCCGAAGCTGGACAAAGAAAAGCGAAGGAAGCCTGTTTAGCGGCGCGGGCCCTGGAAGCACTATTTTAAAGAACATTTATATAAAGAGAGGCAGATAGGTATATGGCGAGTAAATATATTTTCGTTACTGGCGGCGTTGTATCTTCGTTAGGTAAAGGCATTACAGCAGCTTCCCTCGGAAGACTGCTTAAAAACAGAGGACTTAGTGTTACTATCCAAAAGTTTGACCCATATATCAACGTGGACCCGGGAACAATGAGCCCGTATCAGCACGGGGAAGTTTTCGTGACAGACGACGGAGCGGAAACAGACCTGGATCTCGGACACTATGAACGCTTTATCGATATCAACCTCAGCAAAAACAGCAATGTCACGACCGGAAAAGTATATTCGTCCGTTATTCGCAAAGAACGGCGCGGCGACTATCTCGGCGGTACTGTACAGGTTATTCCGCATGTCACAAATGAGATTAAGGAACGGGTCTACCGTGCAGGAAGAGAAACAGGGGCCGACGTGGTAATTACAGAAATCGGCGGCACGGTCGGCGATATTGAAAGCCTGCCGTTTCTTGAAGCCATTCGCCAGATCAAAAGCGATGTCGGACGCGACAACGTAATGTACGTGCACTGTACGTTAATCCCATACTTATCCGCAGCCGGAGAAATGAAATCCAAACCGACGCAGCACAGTGTCAAAGAGCTGCGCGGCATCGGCATTCAGCCGAACGTCATTGTACTCCGGACAGAAAAGCCGGTGCCGGAAAACATGAAGGAAAAAATTGCTTCCTTCTGCGACGTGCCTTCAGAGTCGGTCATTGAAGCAGGGGATGCAGAAGTGTTGTACCAGATCCCGCTTGAACTGCAGCGCCAGCATATGGACCAGATTGTCTGCGATCACCTGAAGCTGACAGCGCCTCCGGCAGAAATGACGGAATGGACTGCGCTCGTCGACCGGGTGAAAAACTTAAGTAAAACTGTACGCATTGCCCTTGTGGGAAAATATGTGGCGCTTCCGGATGCGTATCTTTCAGTGGCGGAGTCGCTTAAGCACGCGGGCTACCACTTTGATGCAGACATCGAAATCGACTGGGTGCAGTCGGAGGATCTGAATAAAAATAATGTGGCTGAGCGCCTGAAGGATGCCGATGGAATTCTCGTGCCCGGAGGCTTCGGAGACCGGGGCATCCAGGGTAAGATTGAAGCGATCACCTATGCCCGTGAACAGAAGATTCCGTTTCTCGGAATTTGTCTTGGCATGCAGCTTGCAAGCGTGGAATTTGCAAGAAACGTGGCCGGCATAGAGGATGCGGGCTCGGCAGAATTTCATCCCGATGCCAAAAATGCAGTAATCGACCTGCTTCCGGAGCAGAAGGATGTAGAAGATCTTGGCGGTACGCTCCGGCTCGGTCTTTATCCTTGTAAGCTAAAAGAAGGCTCCCGAGCGAAGGAAGCTTACGATGAGGCGGAGATCGTCTACGAACGTCACCGCCACCGCTATGAATTCAGCAATGCCTACAGAGAGCAGCTGGAAAACCACGGATTTATCTTCAGTGGTACGAGCCCGGACGGCCGTCTGGCAGAAATTATTGAAGTAGCAGACCATCCTTACTTTGTTGCTTCGCAGTTTCATCCGGAATTTGTTTCCCGTCCGACCCGCCCGCAGCCTTTATTCCGCGAATTTATCCGTTACTCTGCAGGTGAATAAATGAAAAGAAGCCTGGATGGCATAGACCATCCAGGCTTCTTTGTACATAATACTACTGCTTTATTCGAGTTCATCCGATAATTCTTTAATATATAAATATAAAAGCTGGCCGGCAAACATTGCTGACAAGTCAAATGGATACCCGTAGCGCTCTCCGTTTTCGTCCGGAATGACCGGGTCAGCCGAAGGTGCTGAAATATGGCAGTTTAACGGCCCAAGCAGTTCGTTGATCCGGGCATCGTCCTGCGTAAAAATAATTAAAGGTGTTTCGCTGTTTTCGCATGTCCGGATAAACGAAAGCATGTCCTCCTGCTCGTCAGGATGAATGATTAAGAACAAACGGTCGACCTCAGCCAGGGCTTCGGTCTCGGGAGAAGGTACAATGGCCGTCGTGCCTTCCGGGGCGTCCGGATGACCAGCCAGCGCCAGGGCAATAGCATGGGCGGACGGCGATCCCGCGACCCAGAGCCTGCCCAGCCCTCTTACAGCCTGTACGGCCAGACGTGCCGCATCTTCAAATTCTTCCTCCTGGTCCATGATACTTTGGAATTTACCCTGAAGCTGGGTAGAAAAAATTTTCATGAAAATCCTCTTTTCTGCTTTGAAATTGATGCCTGGATGAAACATACGTGGTCATAAATCTCATAGTAATATATACTGCAGGTAGAAGAAAGTAGAGAAGGAGGAATTCATGTAATGGAACGGGTGTTAATTGTAGATGATCAAATGGGAATCCGGCTTCTCCTAAAAGAGGTGCTCGAAGAAGAGGGGTACACCGTCAAAGAAGCACATAACGGTGAACTTGCTTTACATATGGTGGAAGAATGGACGCCGGAAATTTTTATCATCGATATGAAACTCCCGGGGATCGACGGGCTCACACTGCTTAAAGAACTTCAAAGCTCCTCCCGTCTTGAAGGTGCCTACGTGATTATAATGACTGCCTTTGGTGAAAAGGAGCAGGTGGAAGCGGCCAGACAAAACGGGGCGGATTACTATATCGCCAAGCCGTTTGACATTGAAAACTTAAAGAGCGTCATCGGCAAAGTTTCGCAAGAAGGGTGACAATTGGCCTCGATATGCTATAATGAAAAAAGAATTTGAGTAAGATCTACATAGCATAGTCGGTTTGTTTTCAAGCGGAAGTATCTGACAGTGAAGACGCCCTGATCATATCATCATCACGCTTTAATAAACACTATTCGATGCAGCCTGAATGAAAGCTGCAGATGCTTTCGTGTGCTTAAATATATTTACTATGTATGGAAGCTGCTCAAACATTTTGCTTGAAACGAAGAGGGAGGATATTTTTTATGCCATTGGTATCAATGACGGAAATGCTGAAAACAGCACAAAAAAATCAGTATGCCGTAGGACAGTTCAACCTGAACAACATGGAATTCACCCAGGCCATTCTTCAGGCGGCTGAAGAAGAAAAATCTCCAGTAATCTGCGGTGTTTCTGAAGGCGCGGCCCGTTACATGGGTGGCTTCGAAACAGTCGTTACCCTGGTGAAATCGTTGATGAAAGAATACAACGTCACAGTACCTGTAGCCATTCACCTCGACCACGGTTCGAGCTTTGAAAACTGCATGAAGGCAATGAAAGCAGGATTTACTTCTGTAATGATCGACGGATCCCACCACCCGCTCGAATACAACATTGAAATGACTAAGCGCGTTGTAGATGCTGCGCACGCGATCGGCGTATCTGTAGAAGCCGAGCTCGGCCGTGTAGGCGGGCAGGAAGACGACCTGGTCGTTTCTGAAGCGGAAGAAGCTTACGCTATTCCTGCAGAATGTAAAGAGCTTGTAGAGCAGACCGGAGTTGACTGCTTCGCAGCAGCACTCGGTTCTGTGCACGGCCCGTACAAAGGCGAGCCGAACCTCAGCTTTACCCGCATGGAAGAAATCCAGCAGCTCGTGGACGTTCCATTCGTTCTGCACGGTGGTACAGGCATCCCGACAGAAGACGTGAAAAAAGCGATCCGTTACGGTCACGCAAAAGTGAACGTAAACACGGAAAGCCAGATGTCTTCTGCGGCGAAAGTACGCGAAGTATTGGCAGAGCAGCCGAACCAGTATGACCCTCGTAAATACCTCGGTCCGGCACGCGATGCTGTCAAAGAAACAGTGAAGTTCAAAATGCAGGAATTTGGTTCTTCCAACCAGGCGTAAATAATGAGCACAAAGCGAAGAAAAGGGGCCCGGCCACGGGCCGCTTCTTTCTCCGCCTTACTTTCTTCTTCCCATAGTAAAATGATTTGCAAGCGTTTGCTTGAAATGGATAAAGAGTACTAAATAATAGGAGGGAACATGTATGAAGTTTTTTGTAGATACAGCGAATGTCGATGAAATCAGAGAGGCGAATGACCTCGGGATTCTCGCGGGCGTCACCACGAATCCGAGTCTTGTCGCCAAAGAAGGCGTCGACTTTCATGAACGGTTAAAAGAGATTACTGCTATCGTCGACGGCTCCGTCAGTGCCGAAGTTATTTCGACCGAAGCAGAAGGCATGATCACGGAAGGCCGGGAGCTCGCAAAAATTGCTCCAAATATTACGGTCAAAGTTCCAATGACACTTGAAGGCATGAAAGCCGTAAAGGTCTTTACAGAAGAAAACATTCAAACAAATGTTACGCTCGTCTTCTCTTCCGTCCAGGCGTTAATTGCGGCAAGAGCAGGAGCGACATACGTGTCCCCGTTCCTTGGACGTCTGGACGATATCGGTCACAACGGCCTGGACCTGATCAGTGAAATTTCCGAGATCTTTAACGTTCACGGCATTGAAACGAAAATTATTGCTGCCTCCGTGCGCCATTCCACTCACGTGGCAGAAGCAGCGGCCCGCGGTGCCCATATCGCGACCATTCCGTTTAAAGTTGTTCCTGGCCTCCTGAAGCATCCGCTGACAGATCAGGGCATCGAAAAATTCCTGAGCGACTGGGAAAACCGTAAGCAGTAAAATAAAACAGCACAGGCTTCTGCAGAAACTCTGCAGAAGCCTTTTTTTGTATGAAAATTCAGCCAAATTCTCTTGCTAATAAGTGGAAAAACATCTATGCTGAAAAAAGAAAACACTTTTAACAAATAGTAGGACACAAATAGCATAAAAAGGGCAGGTGCTGCCTGGGCCCGGGTCCGGGCTTCAGCTTTTGCATACCGGTCCATACAGACTAGCTGAGGATGCCGGATAATGACTATAGAGGATGATTGCATGCAGAAAATGATTATTGAAGGCGGCAGGCCTTTAGAAGGACGGGTGTCGGTCAGCGGAGCGAAAAACAGCGCAGTGGCACTGGTTCCGGCTGCACTGATGGCCAATGGCCACGTGACTCTTGAGAACCTTCCCGACATTCACGATATCGACACGCTGGCTGAGATTTTGCAGGACGCGGGAGCGAATGTAAAAACAGAAAATCACCGAATGAAAATCAACGCGAAGAATGTTCGTCCGCTGCCGCTGCCAAACGGCAAAGTAAAGAAGCTGCGTGCTTCCTACTACCTGATGGGGGCGATGCTCGGCCGGTTTAAAAAGGCGGTTATCGGCATGCCGGGCGGCTGCTATCTTGGTCCGCGGCCGATTGATCAGCACATCAAAGGCTTCGAAGCTCTCGGTGCTACGGTCGAAAATGAACACGGCTCGCTCCATATTCACGCCAAAGAGCTGAAAGGTGCCCGCATTTATCTGGATGTGGTGAGCGTTGGGGCGACGATTAACATTATGATGGCGGCAGTTATGGCCAAGGGCCGGACAGTCATCGAAAATGCCGCGAAAGAGCCGGAAATCATCGACGTAGCCACTCTTTTAACAAATATGGGGGCAAATATTAAAGGTGCGGGCACAAATGTTATCCGCATTGACGGCGTCGAAGAATTAAACGGATGCACTCATTCAATTATCCCTGACCGGATCGAGGCGGGCACTTATATGATTGCCGGGGCGGCTATGGGAAGCGAAGTAGTAATAGATAACGTCATCCCGGACCACCTCGAAGCGTTAACGGCCAAGCTCCGGGAAACAGGTACGGGCGTTGAATGGTATGATAATTCAGTCCGTGTTACGGGGACGGATCAGCTGCAGGGCGTGCAGTTAAAAACGCTCGTGTACCCTGGATTCCCTACCGATCTGCAGCAGCCGTTCACGGCGCTTATGACAAGAGCCGAAGGAAAAACGATTGTTCACGACACCATTTATCCGTCCCGGTTCAAGCACGTAGATGAGCTGTCGCGCATGGGAGCGGACGTGACTACCGGTGAAGGTACTGCGATTGTGCGGGGTCCTGCGCAGCTTCAGGGTGCACAGGTGGCAGCAAGCGATCTGAGAGCCGGAGCTGCCCTGATTGTAGCCGGGCTGATGGCCGAAGGAGAGACCGTCATCACCGGGTTTGAGCATGTGGCCCGGGGCTATGAAAAAATTGAGCACAAGTTGCGTTATTTAGGCGCTGAAGTCCGTTTAGAGACTATTAGCGAGCAGGAAATGCAGGAAATTCAAAATTCATAAGCTTGGGGGAGTATAACAATGGAAAGAAGTCTATCGATGGAGTTAGTACGGGTGACAGAAGCAGCGGCGTTATCGTCTGCGCGCTGGATGGGCCGTGGAAAAAAGGACGAGGCTGACGATGCTGCCACAAGCGCAATGCGCGATGTATTTGACACGATCCCAATGAAAGGGACTGTGGTCATCGGCGAAGGGGAAATGGATGAAGCCCCGATGCTCTACATTGGGGAAAAGCTCGGTACCGGCTTCGGCCCGAGAGTCGATGTGGCAGTAGACCCGCTTGAAGGTACAGAAATCGTCGCCAGCGGCTCCTGGAATGCCCTCGCGGTACTTGCCATTGCTGACCATGGAAGGCTTCTCCATGCTCCGGACATGTATATGGATAAAATTGCGGTAGGGCCTGAAGCAATCGGGACAATTGATATCGATGCGCCGGTCGCAGACAACCTGCACGCCGTAGCGAAGGCAAAAGGCAAGGATATCGAAGACGTGGTGGTTACCATTTTAGACAGGGAGCGCCATGCCAAACTGATTCAGGACGTCCGCGACACCGGTGCCCGCATCAAGCTGATTCCTGCGGGGGACGTTGCCGGGGCGATTAATACCGCCTTTGATGAAACAGGCGTGGATATACTGCTCGGATCCGGGGGAGCCCCGGAGGGTGTTATTGCCGCTGTCGGACTCAAATGTCTGGGCGGGGAAATGCAGGGTAAGCTGCTTCCGCAGAACGACGATGAGCTGGCCCGGTGCACAGAAATGGGCATTGAGGACGTCAGCCGGCCGCTTCTTATGTCGGATCTGGTCGGCGGGGAGGACTGCATCTTCGCCGCTACCGGCGTAACAGAGGGCGAGCTGCTGAAGGGCGTGAATTTTAAAAGCTCCAAGGCTACGACCCAGTCCCTTGTTATGAGGGCGAAATCGGGTACGGTCCGCTTTGTCGACGGCAAGCACAACGTGCAGAAAAAGCCGGACTTTGTCATCAGAGACGAATAGAACGGTCAGAGGGCAGGGAAACCTGTCCTTTTCTCATTTTTATGCCGGAAGCGTTCCGTGCTGATAATTTCACTTGCAGACAGAGACGTTCAAAGTTAAAATAATGAAGTACAAACTGTATTCGTAAAACGTTTACTGCCATTCAACAGTTCTCCTCTCCTTTATGCAGAGCGAAGGCACATCTGCTTCAACGCTCCAAGAATGCAGGGCATCCGTTCCTTTTCTTATCTTCCAATTATCCCAACACGCTTTGCCGGAAAGCCATAACGGAAATAAAAAAGGCAGCTTACATTCACAAAGTGTAAGTGTTTCTTCACGTTGATGGAACTAATATACATGATTATTTTTTTACATTCATAATAGAAAAAGAAAGTGGTGACCGCATTGGCAGTCAACATCGCAGAGCTCGAAACAATGACGCTGAAAGAATTGTACCGGCTCGCCAAGGAATACAAGGTATCGTATTACAGCAAATTAAACAAACGGGAACTCGTCTTTGCGATTTTAAAAGGGCAGGCGGAAAAAGACGGCCTGATGTTTATGGAAGGCGTGCTTGAAATTATCCAGGCAGAAGGCTACGGGTTTCTGCGCCCGATTAACTATCTGCCGAGCACGGAGGACATTTATATCTCTGCCTCGCAGATCCGCCGTTTTGACTTGAGAAATGGGGATAAAGTTTCCGGAAAGGTACGGCCGCCGAAGGATTCGGAGCGGTACCACGGCCTGCTGCAGGTGGAAGCAGTCAACGGGGAAGACCCCGACTCTTCGAAGGAGCGCCCGCATTTTCCGGCGCTGACACCCCTGTATCCGGAAGAGCGCATGCAGATGGAAACCCATCCCAATCGCGCGTCTTCACGGATTATCGATCTGATTACCCCGGTAGGCTTCGGCCAGCGCGGGCTCATTGTGGCTCCGCCAAAAGCCGGAAAGACGTCGCTGTTGAAAGAAGTTGCCAACAGTATCACTGAAAACCATCCGGAAACCGAGCTGATTGTGCTGCTTGTGGACGAGCGTCCGGAGGAGGTTACAGATATCGAGCGTTCTGTAGACGGGGACGTAGCCAGCTCAACTTTTGATGAAGTTCCCGAAAACCATATTAAAGTTTCTGAACTTGTTCTTGAACGGGCGATGCGGCTCGTGGAGCACAAAAAAGATGTCGTCATTCTGCTCGACAGCATCACCCGACTAGCACGGGCGTACAACCTGGTGCTGCCGCCAAGCGGCCGGACGCTTTCCGGTGGTATTGACCCTGCAGCGCTTCACCGTCCGAAGCGCTTCTTCGGGGCAGCCCGCAATATTGAAGAAGGCGGAAGCCTGACCATTCTGGCGACGGCCCTTGTAGAAACCGGGTCGCGGATGGACGACGTGATTTATGAGGAATTTAAAGGCACAGGGAACATGGAACTCCACCTCGACCGCCGTCTGGCTGAGCGCCGTATTTTCCCATCGATCGATATCCGCCGTTCAAGCACCCGGAAAGAAGAGCTGCTCGTTTCCAAGGAGCATCTGGATAATTTATGGGCGATCCGCAAGACGATGAACGATGCGCCGGATTTCGTGGATCACTTTATCCGGCGCATTAAGCAGACCAAAACGAACGAAGAATTTTTTGAAGAGCTTCAAAAAGACAAACAGGGAAAAGTAACGACCGGAAAGAAATAAACGAAATGAAAGATTGATAAATTTCGGGGAAGTTGTTATAATCTCGTTATGTGTGAAAAAGAGAAGAATCGAAAGGAAGTGACCAGCTATGAAACAACAAGTGCATCCGGAATATCATAAAGTTGTGTTTATGGATACAAGTACGGGATTCAAGTTTTTGAGCGGTTCGACAGAAAGCTCGTCTGAAACTATCGAATGGGAAGACGGAAACACGTACCCAGTAATCAAAATTGAGGTAAGCTCCGACTCCCACCCGTTCTATACCGGCAAGCAGAAGCAGAACACTGCCGGCGGCCGTGTGGACAAGTTCAAAAGAAAATACAACCGCTAAGCACAATGGTTGGGTAAAGGCGGAAGCTGCGGCTTCCGTCTTTTTTGTATCACGAACCGAAACCGATAAGCGGGGGAGAAAAATATGGCGCAGTTATTTTTTAAATACGGAACAATGAACAGCGGCAAGTCCATCGAAATTTTAAAGGTGGCCCACAATTATGAAGAGCAGAATAAGCCGGTGCTCATCTTTACCTCCGGTCTGGATGACCGGCGCGGAGTCGGATTTGTAGCAAGCAGAATCGGAGTGGAGCGTGAGGCTGTACCAGTGTTTGAAGAGACAAACATTTATGATATTGTCCGTCAGGAAGCGCAGCGTCCCTTCTGCATCCTCGTGGACGAAGCACAGTTTCTATCCCAGGAGCACATCATTCAGCTGGCGGAAATTGTTGATAACCTTGATATTCCGGTGATGAGCTTCGGCCTGAAAAACGATTTTCAAAATGAACTGTTTGAAGGCAGCAAGCATCTGCTGCTCTATGCGGATAAAATCGAAGAAATGAAGACCATCTGTTGGTTCTGTCATAAAAAAGCAGTCATGAATTTAAGACTCGACGGCGAGGGCCGGCCGATTTATACAGGCGATCAGATTCATATCGGCGGCAATGACTCCTATTATCCGGTGTGCCGGAGATGCCATGCCAATCCGCCTATTGCCCTGTAAACAAAAAACAAGCCAGCCGGCACTGTGCCGGCTGGCTTTATCTATATAAATGGACAGTTACTTCGCCCGACGGATCACCTGCTGAAGCGGATCCCACACTTTATTGTAAGGCGGAGCGTAGCTTAGGTCCAGATCCTCAAAATCGGTTACCGTCATACGGTGGAAGAGGGCGGTTGCCAGAACGTCGAGCCGTTTGTCTGTGCCGTCACCGCCAATAAGCTGGCCGCCCAGGATGATGCCTGTGTCCGGACAGTACGTAACTTTAATATGAAGCTTGCTATTTCCCGGGAAATAGCCGGCATGACTCGAGGTAGTAAGCGCCTCGCTGCGGTAAGGAAAGCGCATATCGGCAGCTTCCGTTTCAGAGATGCCGGTTTTACCGAGCGTCAGGCTGAAAAAGCGGAGAATAGAGGTGCCGGTTACGCCTTTAAAGGACTTTACGCTTCCTGCCATGTTAAGGCCGGCGACCCGTCCCTGCTTATTGGCATGGGTTCCGAGCGGAAGATAGTCATCGATCTCCTTGATCCGGTGAAACTGGGTGGCACAGTCTCCGGCGGCATATATGTCCGGGACATTGGTTTCCATGTAGCGGTTCACCTGGAGAGCTCCATTACCGTGACGGAACAGGCCGCATTTGGACACCATTTCCGTATTCGGGCGCAGGCCGACGCCGGCAATCACGGCATCGGTATCGATCACCCGGCGGTCGGTATGCACGGCTTCCACCCGGCTTTTTCCCGACAAATGCTGAATGTTTTCCTCAAGCAACAGCTCAATGCCGTTTGCTTCCGCTTCTTCAGCAATATATGCTGCCATGTCCGGATCGAATATACCGGCAAGCTGATCGCCCCGCTGTACGAGCGTCACTTTCTTTCCAGCATGAATACAGTTTTCCGCCACCTCAAGGCCGATATAGCCGCCGCCTACGACAGTGACGTGGTTTACGTTCGCAAGATCTGCTTTGATCGTTTCGGCATCCGGGATCGTTTTCAGCGTATGAACGCCTTCAAGCTCCCGCCCCGGCCAGTCTGGCAGGATCGGACGCCCGCCGGAAGCAATCAGCAGCTTATCATACGTAACCTGAAACGGCTTGCCGGTGCCGGTATGTACACCGGTCACTTCTTTTGTATCCACATTGACGCCGGTCACCTCGTGGTTTACCCGGGCATCGATGCCGTACTTTTCCCGGAACGTATCGACGTCGCGGGCGATTAAATTCGCGCTGTCTTCGACTTCGCCCCCGAGTATGTAAGGAAGGCCGCACTGAGCGTAGGAATATACTTCCCCAGCTTCGAGTGTAATAATTTCTGCATTCTCATCCTGCCGGTAGATCTGCATAGCTGCACTCATGCCGGCAGCGTCACCACCGATAATAACGTATTTCATTGTTTTTCCCCCTTCTGCTTAAACAATAGGCACTTACAGGGCGGTTCCCCGCTCCCGCGCTGGTCAAACGAAATTTATAGAGGCGGTGGTATTTTGACGCCCCTATGCCCCTGTATTATAATTAGTATACTGTAAAGGAGAACGAGTAACGTGTAAAACGTAACGAAATACAATTCAGCCGGATAAAATTTGAAAAATAGAGGTGAACGGTGTGTTAGAGCGACTGCAGACGGTGGAAGACCGTTATGAATATTTAAATGAACAGCTGAGCGATCCGGAAATCGCAAACGATCCGAATAAAATCAAGGAGCTGTCCAAAGAGCAGGCACAGATGCAGCGGACAGTGGAGGTTTACCGGGAATATAAAGAAGCCCGGCAGCAGCTTGATGAAGCTAAATCGATGCTTGAAGACGAGCTCGATGCAGAAATGAAAGACATGGTAAAATCGGAAGTCGAAGAATTGAGCGAACGTATTGAAAATCAAGAGGAAGAGCTCCGGAGGCTCCTTCTTCCGAAGGATCCAAATGATGATAAAAACGTTATTATTGAAATACGTGGAGCCGCAGGCGGTGAAGAAGCGGCGCTGTTTGCCGCTGATTTATACAAAATGTACACCCGTTATGCAGAGAAACAGGGCTGGAAAGCAGAAATCGTGGAATCGACCGCAAGCGACCTTGGCGGCTACCGGGAAATCATTTTTATGATTAACGGCGATTCGGCATATTCGAAAATGAAATATGAAAACGGGGCCCACCGGGTTCAGCGGGTGCCAAGCACGGAATCGGGTGGACGCGTGCATACGTCCACAGCTACGGTGGCTGTCCTTCCGGAAGCCGAGGAAGTGGAAGTAGACATTCACGATAAGGATATCCGCGTTGATACGTTCGCAGCGAGCGGACCCGGCGGCCAGAGTGTAAACACGACTATGTCGGCGGTGCGGCTGACGCACGTGCCGACAGGTATTGTCGCTTCCTGTCAGGACGGAAAATCCCAGATTAAAAACAAAGAAAAAGCAATGACGATTCTCCGTGCCCGGGTGTATGACAAATTCCAGCAGGAAGCCCAGGCGGAATACGATGAAAACCGGAAATCGGCGGTAGGAACCGGGGATCGTTCCGAGCGGATCCGGACGTACAATTTTCCGCAGACGCGTGTAACCGATCACCGTATTGGCCTGACGCTGCAAAAGCTTGACCAGATTCTTCAGGGAGAGCTCGACCAGATTATCGAACCGCTCGTAATGGAAGAACAGGCCGAGCTGATGGAAAAAGCAGGCGAAGCGTAATGAAAGAAGAACCACTTGTATTTGAAGCCCGGAGATGGGCTTCTTCTTTTTTGAAGGAGCACGGAAGAGAAGAAACGGCAGCAGACTGGCTTCTGGAGCATCATCTGCAGCTCTCCCGGTCCCAGCTGCTGGCTGCTGCCAGAGAGAAGGTAGCACTGCAGACGTGGGAGCATTTCCAGCAAGACGTGCGTAACCATGCAGCCGGGACACCGGTGCAGCATTTAACAGGCAGCAGCTTTTTTTACGACCGCGAGTTTCACGTCAATCCAGACGTGCTGATTCCCCGGATGGAAACCGAGGAGCTCGTCTGGCACGTGATCGACTGGGTGCAAAAAAACAAAGAGCTGAAATCCCCGGTGATTGTCGACGTCGGCACAGGAAGCGGCATCATCGCAGTCACGCTTGCGCTGGAGCTTTCATCGGCACGAGTGCAGGCTGTAGATATTGACAGCCGGGCGCTTGAGACGGCTAAACGAAATGCAGATCGGCTGCAGGCACCGGTTACCTTTCATCAGGAATCGTTTCTTGAAGGCATGGCGTCCCGGAAAGAACAGGCCGAGGTTATTGTATCCAATCCTCCGTACATTCCAAAAGACGAATGGGAGAAGCTCGACCCGCTCGTCCGGGATAAGGAGCCTGCGGTTGCATTGATCGGTAAAGGAAAAGAAGGAATTCACAGCTATGAAGAAATTATCAGTCGTGCTGCCGAAGTTCTGGCTCCTGGTGGACTGCTTGCTTTTGAAATCGGCTGGCAGCAGGGGAAAGCAGTGATGGAAGCGGCTGAAAAAGTTTTCCCGGGAAAAAGGATTCAGGTAATAAAGGACTTGAATGGGAACGACCGAATCGTTACAGTTGTGAATAAGTAAGAAAGTTATCCACGGTTTGTGGATAACAAAAGACAAATGACCCCATATATGTGGAAAACATTAATTTTTCGTAAAAAATGTAAATTCAAAGGCTGAATTAGCAGTGTAAATTCTAGTTATCCACAGAAAATAAGCGCCTGTTAATAGTGTGAAAAACCTAAATTAATGTAAAATAAACCCTGATGTGAAAGCATTTTAATTTTTTGGAAGGAACGAAAGCCGCATGAGTTATAAACAGACGGTCATAAAAAATGTGGATAAAATAAATGAAGCCTCTACGGAGAATTCTGTATTAAAGGAAATGGGGCTGTGGATAACGCAGGGGAAGACAGTGGCACTTCCAACAGAAACGGTTTACGGCCTCGGGGCAAGCGCCGTATGCACTGAAGCCGTCCGGGCGATTTTTGAAGCTAAAAACCGTCCCCCGGACAATCCGCTGATTGCTCATATTGCTGACCGTGCCCAGCTCGACACGCTTGGGGTTACGTGGACAGAGAGCATGGAAAAGCTGATGGATGCGTTCTGGCCCGGCCCGTTAACGCTTATATTCCCACTGACGGCAGAAACTCCTCTATCGCCCCTGGTAACGGCGGGGTTGTCCACAGTGGCTGTACGGATTCCGGAGCACGAGGTGGCAAGGGCAGTGCTAAAGCACGCAGGCGTGCCGATCGCAGCGCCGAGTGCCAACCGTTCCGGCTCCCCGAGCCCGACCACGGCGGATCACGTATACAGTGACCTGCACGGGAAAATTGATGCTGTGATCGACGGCGGTCCGTGTGGATACGGAGTGGAGTCCACCGTCGTGGACTGTACGGCAGAAATCTGTTGGATTCTGCGTCCGGGAGGAGTTACTAAAGAACAGATCGAGCAGGTGCTCGGCCCCGGCACAGTCCGCTATTCGCAAAGTGCTTCTTCAGAGGAAGCGCCTGCAGCACCGGGGATGAAATACCGTCACTATTCGCCGGCGACCTCCCTGTATTTAATGAAAGGATCGGAGGAAATATGGCAGAGAAAGCTCCGGGCCTTCCAGGAAGAGGGAAAGAAAGTAGCGGTGCTTGCCGTTGAAGAGAACAAATCAGCGTGGAAGCAGGCGGATGCCTTTCTTAGTTTAGGCTCGCGCCGGGCGCCCGAAGAAACGGCAGCAAAATTGTACGCTGTTCTCCGTGAATTAGATACAATGGAGGTGGACGCTGCGTTCTGTGAAGTTTTTTCAAAAGAAGGGATCGGGACTGCGCTCATGAACCGTCTGGAAAAAGCAGCATCTTCAGAATAATGAAAACTTCTGCAAGGAGTCGATGACGATGAGTTATCACGTATTGTTTATCTGTACAGGGAACACATGCCGGAGTCCTATGGCCGCTGCGCTGATGAAGCACCACTACCCGGAAGTGGAAGTGGCTTCAGCCGGAGTAATGGCTACAAATGGAGAACCGGCAGCGACAGAAGCCGTCCGGGCGATGGATGAAAGGCGGGTGGAGATGAATCATGAATCCCAGCCGCTCACAAAGGAATTAATCGACTGGGCGGACGTTATCTTTGCCATGACCCGGGGACATAAAGATATTATGCAGCGGATGTTTCCGGGGGCCGAAAAGAAAACGGTGCTCTTAAAGGAATATGCCGGTGCCAGTGGGGATAAGGATATTGGAGACCCTATCGGCGGCGGCCGGGAGGTGTATCACGAAACGGCAGAAGAAATGGAAGAGTCGCTTCAGGCAGCATGGGAGCGGTATATGAAAGAAAAGTCGCTGGACTGAGCCTGGAGATTTACAGGCTGATGGATACGTGAGAGACTGAAATCAGTACAATCAAACGGAGGAGAGGTTGACATGAAAGTAGCATTGGGTGCCGATCACGGCGGATATGAATTAAAAGAGGAAATTAAATCTGTACTGGATGAAGCAGGCGTGGAATACGAAGATCTGGGATGTGACTGCAGTGACTCTGTAGACTATCCGGACTACGCGGTGCCGGTGGCTGAAAAAGTAACGGCCGGCGAAGTGGACCGCGGGATTCTTGTCTGCGGCACAGGCATCGGCATGTCGATTGCTGCGAATAAAGTTAACGGCATCCGCTGCGCGCTTGTCCATGATGTATTCAGTGCGAAGATGACCCGGGCGCATAACGACAGCAATGTACTGGCTATGGGTGCGAGAGTTGTTGGTTCCGGCCTCGCCGGTGAAATTGTCAAAGCCTGGATCAGCACGGAACATGAAGGTGGCCGGCACGCCGACCGCATTCAAAAAGTAGCGGCTATTGAACAATAAGGAACGAAGAAAGGATGAGTTGTCATGGTGAACAAAGCAGAATGGCAGCAACCTTTACGTGAATTGTTAGCTTCATTAAAGGAACAGGCGTCGCTCCGCAGCGGCCAGGTGCTTGTGATTGGAACGAGCACAAGTGAAGTGCTCGGGGAGCATATCGGTAAGGCAGGCTCTGAGGAAGTAGCCGAAGCGCTGTTTGACGTCTTTCAGGAGTTCCGCGAAGAATCCGGCGTGCACCTTGCATTTCAGGGCTGTGAGCATATTAACCGGGCGCTCACGGTGGAAAGGGAAACGGCGGAAGCCTACGGCCTCGAAGCAGTAAGTGTGGTGCCTCACCCAAGGGCGGGCGGTTCGATGAGCTCGTATGCATATAAACACATGAGTGAGCCGGTCGTCATCGAAGCGGTAAAAGCGGACGCAGGCATTGATATCGGATCCACCCTGATCGGTATGCATTTAAAGCCGGTGGCAGTTCCGGTGCGCGGCCCGCAGAAGCAGATTGGTTCTGCCTATGTAACGATGGCAAAAACACGGCCGAAGCTGATCGGCGGTGAGCGGGCCCGCTACGAATAGCCGCCGCTGTACGGAAAGAGGCCGGAAAAAGAATCGCATGCCGCGGTTCTTTTTTCTTCCTATGCACGCAGAAAATAAAGAAATCCGAAAAAATTTCGAAAGGTACGGAATTTCGTAAAAAATACGTGTTACAATGAAAAACATAGTAACACGGAGAGAAAAATAACGAACGAAATATTAGCGGAAAAGATAATCGTTCGTTGTTGGATCGAAAGGGAAGGGAGATTTACAGATGGAAACAAAGGTAAATGCAGAAAGTGTACAAACGCAGGATCCGGCCATATTTGAGGCAATGCAGAAGGAGCTGGGGCGCCAGCGCGATAAGATTGAGCTGATCGCTTCGGAAAACTTTACGAGCCGTGCAGTAATGGAAGCGCAGGGATCCGTGCTTACCAACAAATATGCGGAAGGCTACCCGAACCGCCGCTATTACGGCGGATGTGAGCACGTAGACACGGTCGAACAGCTCGCGATTGACCGGGCGAAGGAACTGTTCTCGGCAGAATATGCGAACGTGCAGCCTCACTCCGGCGCGCAGGCAAATATGGCTGTTTACTATACGATTTTAAATCACGGCGACACAGTGCTTGGCATGAATCTTTCCCACGGCGGCCACTTAACCCACGGAAGCCCCGTCAACTTCAGCGGTGTGCAGTACAACTTCGTGGAATACGGTGTGACTAAAGAAGACCAGATGATCGATTACGATGAAGTGCTTCGCGTGGCAAAAGAAACACAGCCGAAGTTAATCGTTGCCGGCGCAAGTGCATATCCGCGTGAAATTGACTTTAAAAAATTCCGCGAAATTGCCGATGAGGTAGATGCGTACTTAATGGTCGATATGGCACACATTGCCGGACTGGTAGCAGCAGGGGTGCACCAAAACCCGGTGCCTCATTCGCATTTTGTTACGACAACAACGCACAAAACGCTGCGCGGGCCACGTGGAGGACTCGTGCTTTGTAAGGAAGAGTTCGGCAAAAAGATTGATAAAGCAGTATTCCCGGGTCTTCAGGGTGGACCGCTTATGCACGTGATTGCGGCGAAAGCCGTTGCCTTCGGCGAAGCACTGCAGAAGGATTTCGTAACGTATTCCGAAAACGTCGTGAAAAACGCCCGCAGTTTAAGCGACTCATTGCAGAACGAAGGGGTTACCGTCGTTTCGGGCGGCACCGACAACCATCTCGTGCTGATGGATACCCGCAGCCTGGAGCTGACAGGGAAAATTGCGGAAAAAGCACTGGACGAGGTCGGCCTCACAGCGAACAAAAATGCTATTCCGTATGACCCGGAAAAGCCATTCGTCACAAGTGGTATCCGTCTCGGTTCTGCAGCCGTTACCTCCCGCGGGTTTGGCGAAGGAGAAATGAAAGAAATAGGCGCCATCATCGCCTATACGCTGAAAAACCATGAGGATGAAGACGCATTAAAAGAAGCGGCTGAACGCGTGAAAGCTTTAACGGGCCGTTTCCCAATTTACGAATACCTGTAAGGTGGCAGACCCCGGCCAAAAAACGGGGACATGGATACAGCTGTTCTCCTATTTAAAGGAGGCAGCTGTTTTTCTTTATTATTTCGGAAAAACCCTTTGTTTTTCAGGGGTGAATGCAAGTGTGTTAGGGTATATGTAGATTGGGAAAAGGAGGAGTTCAAATGGTTTTTGCACTAAATGAAAAAGCGCCAATGTTCACGCTTGCTGATGTGAATGGCGAAGAATTTAAACTCGAAGATAAAATAGGTAAGGGCTGGCAGCTGCTCGTGTTTTTCCGGGGGTCATGGTGCCCGGTATGTAAAGAAGAGCTGCAGGCCTGGGAAGAACACCGCAGTTTTTTTGAAAACAACAATGTAAATATCACAGCCATTTCTACTGACAATCCAGAAGATCTGAGCACGATGACCGGAGAATACGGACTCACGTTCCCGGTGCTCGTCGACGAAGCGCTGAAGGTGCTCGATGATTACGGCGTCTTTTATCACAGCTCGGAAGCGCCGTATGAAGACCACGGGGCTCACGGGGAGCCTGCATATTTTCTGCTCGACGAAGAGGGCAGATTTTTATATCAGCACCGCCAGACAAATCCATTCGGCCGGCCGGGTCCGAAGGAATTTCGCAAAACAGTAAAGTATATTGAAGATAATTTAAAATAAACGTTCGCAGCAGTGTATCCGGGCGCTGCTGTTATTTCCAGCAGAGCGCAGAAGTTGCGGCATATTTCTGTCATTTTATATAACCTTGAATCCATCACGCTTTTTAGGTAGAATTTCTAAAGAATATGTTCGATAGGGACATGGGTTAATAAGCACCGGCTGGCGCCGGGGAAAAAGGAGCCGACTATACTTATGGGAAATGTACATGTACTGGA
The DNA here is from genome assembly GCF_900106595.1 of Marinococcus luteus. Taxonomy (GTDB): domain Bacteria; phylum Bacillota; class Bacilli; order Bacillales; family Marinococcaceae; genus Marinococcus; species Marinococcus luteus. The sequence goes on along the minus strand of NZ_FNNC01000002.1, from coordinate 364,046 downwards.
TCATCCGCTCATTCAACATAAACTTACATTCATCCGGGACGTCTCAACAGGAACGAAGGAATTCCGGGAGCTTGTCGATGAAGTGTCCACCCTTATGGCGTTTGAGATTACAAGAAACCTTCAGCTTCAGGAAGTAACGGTGGAAACTCCGGTGGGACCGGCCAAATCCTATACGCTTGCAGGCAAAAAGCTGGGAGTGGTGCCGATTTTGCGCGCAGGATTAGGCATGACCGACGGTATCATCAAACTGATCCCGGCGGCAAAGGTTGGGCACGTCGGGCTGTACCGGGATCCGGAAACGCTGCAGCCGGTGGAGTATTATGTGAAGCTGCCAAGTGATGTCGAAGAGCGGGAATTTATCGTGATTGATCCGATGCTTGCGACAGGCGGTTCTGCTATTGAAGCGTTAAACAGCCTGAAAAAACGCGGAGCCCAAAATATCAAGCTCATGTGTTTAATCGCAGCGCCTGAAGGAGTGGCACTTGTTCAGGAAGCACATCCGGATGTGGACATTTACCTGGCTTCGATGGATGAAAAGTTAAACGACAAGGGTTATATTGTTCCGGGTCTCGGAGATGCGGGCGACCGTTTGTTCGGCACGAAATAATGTAGGAGAGGGCTTTTCCCGTACGGACGGAAAAGCCCTTTGATTTGTAAAAAGTGTATCCTGTTAATGAAGCAGGGCAGTCAGATAACGTTTATGCATGGAATGGATGCCGGACGTTCATGCTTTCCGCCCAGCTTTTTATTGACTTAAAGATATGAAAATGTCACTTAATAGACACAAAATAAAAAATGCCTGAAACACGCGACATTAAAGGGTTTTATTAATTTTCGTCCATTGACATCAAGGGGCGGCTATTGTACGATGATGAAGAACGTATGATAAGGTTTACATATGGGAGAAATTTGGATTTCCTACATTAACGGCATGATTCACGCATTTGTTTCTTTTTTTTGCCTAAAAACATGCAGGGACAACTACGTTACATAAAGTTGTGTAAAAATTCTCTCAATGGATTTCGTAGTGTATTAACGGACTAATCAGTCTGTTTCGGAGGAAAAGGTGGCCCGCGCATGAATAATACAAGCTTGTATCTCCGCTCGTTATTTATAGGATTGGCTGTAATGCTTGTATTGTTTGGTGCACCGGCGCTGATTCCAACGTTCCGGCAGGAAGCAGTGAGCTTATTTGCAGGAGCGTGCGGAGGAGCTTTTAACATTTGGCACGCTCACCGGGAGACAAAACGAATCCAGAAGGCGGTACTCGCGGAAAAAAAGATTTTTCCGTTTGGCATGGCCACAAGGCTCGCAGTAGGAGTAGTCATTGCTATGCTCTATGTCCGGTTTCCGGAACAATTCCGTCTGCTTTACCTTGTGATTGGATTGTTCAGTCCATATCTGCTGCTTTATGCTTTATCCGTTCACTTCAGCAAAGAAAAGTAGTTTTTCAGCTGCAGCGCACAATCGACTAACATAGTAAAGGGGTGACTGAGACTTGAATATAGAGCACGAATCGCCGTACGTCTATGATGTGTTTGGGATACCGGGCTTCCATGCTAATCTTTCCAACATCATGATGCTGACTATTGCGGCAGTCATTGTGTTTATCATTGGTGTGGTGAGTGCGCGGACTCTTTCTATGAAACCAACTGGTATGCAGAACGCATTTGAAATGGTGATTGAATTCGTCCGCAATATGATTGGCAGCACTATGGACTGGAAAACCGGAGAGCGTTTCTTCGGACTTGGAATTACGATTTTCCTGTTCATACTGGTAGCGAATCTGCTCGGGATTCCGTTCATGCTGATTAATGATGAAACCCACGTGCTTTGGTGGAAATCACCGACGGCTGATCCGGTGGTGACGATGACACTTGCTGTAATGGTAATTGTGATTTCACACTTCTACGGCATCAAGCTTCGTGGAGCGAAAGAGTACGGAAAGAACTACTTCCGTCCAAAGAAATTTCTCTTTCCGATTAACATCCTTGAAGAGTTCACCAACACTCTGACACTCGGGGCACGGCTTTTCGGCAACCTTTATGCCAAAGAGATACTGCTGACGCTTCTGGCGACGGTGGGTACAGCTTTTCCAATCGGTACCGCTCTTGGTATTATTCCAATGGTTGCCTGGCAGGGATACAGCTTGTTTATCGGTTTTATCCAGGCGTTTATCTTCCTGGTACTGACCATGGTCTACATTTCTCACAAAGTGGAAACGGATCATTAATGACAGCAGCATCTGCAGAAACAACGAAACAACAATATAGTTTTAAACTAATTTAAGGAGGATTTGCACATGGGTCTTTTAGCAGCTGCAATCGCAGCAGGTTTAGCAGCAATTGGTGCAGGTATTGGTAACGCAATCGTAATCAAAGGGGCAATCGACGGTACTTCCCGTCAGCCGGAGCTTGGCGGCAGATTGCAGACACTTATGTTCATCGGTATCGGTCTTGTTGAGGCAGTTCCGATCATCGCAGTCGTTGTTGGTTTTATCACGCTTTTCCAATAAACATAAGTTTTGGAAAGGGAAGCAAAATGGCGGAGTGGGGGAACTGGCTTCGCCATTCCTTTTGTATATCTAAGAAAGGAGTGAAATCTTTTGCCATCTACATTTGCGTTCGGAGATGTGCTTTTCTCACTTTTTACGTTTCTCATTTTACTGCTTTTGCTTCGCCGGTTCGCCTGGGGTCCAATTGTGGAACAGATGAAAAAACGTGAAAATCACATTTCCAATGAAATAGAGACAGCGGAAAATCACCGTCAGGAAGCGGAAAAATATTTAGAAGAGCAGCGGGTGGAAATGGAAAAAGCGCGTGAAGAAGCGCAGTCCATCATCGAAACATCCCGTAAAACGGCTCAGGAGCAATCCAAGGAAATCATCCGGGAGTCCCACGAAGAAGCAAACCGCATGAAAGACAATGCCCTCGCTGATATTACGAGAGAGCGGGAGCAGGCAGTTGAAGCGCTTCGTGCCCAGGTCGGCCAGCTTTCTGTGTTAATTGCGACGAAAATTATTGAAAAAGAATTAGATGAAGAAGAACAGGAAAAACTGATTCAGGAATACGTACAGGAAAGCGGCGGTCGCTTATGAGTAATCCAACCCTGGCAAAACGCTATGCCCGAGCGCTTTTAAAAAGTGCGGAAGAACACGGGGCTCTTGAAGAAACCAAGCAGGAATGGGAAGCGATGCTCGAAGTGTTCCACGCGCATCCGGAGATTGCTCAGATTTTCAGGTATCCATCAATCAGCCGTGAAAGAAAACAGTCTTTCATAGCAAGTACTTTTGGGTCCTGGAGTGAACGCAGCCGTTCAATGATGAGTGTGCTGCTTGACCGGAAACGGCTTCACCTGATTGATGAAGTAGCAGTGGAAGTGATTGCGCTGATTAACGACCGTCTCGGCATTGCCCATGCGGTCGTTTATACCGTGAAGCCATTAACGGACGAAGAGAAGCAGGCAGTCTCCCGCAAGTTTGCCCAGCGGGTCGGAAAGCGCGAGCTTTATATTGAAAACAGAGTAGATCCTTCGCTCATTGGCGGCATGAAGGTGCACATTGGACATACAATTTTTGACGGAAGCATTCAAGGTCAGCTAGACCGCTTGCAGCGTGAAATAACGCAAACGAATTTATCATGAATGGGGTGAATCCTGGTGAGTATCAAACCCGATGAAATTAGTTCTTTAATTAAACAGCAGATTGAACAGTTTGAAGCGGAGACAGAGTCCAAAGAAGTCGGCATCGTCATTCAGGTAGGGGACGGTATCGCCCGTGCCTACGGTCTGGATAACGCAATGGCCGGTGAACTTCTGGAATTCGAAAACGGCGTCATGGGTATGGCGCAGAACCTTGAAGAAGGCAACGTAGGTATTATTATTCTCGGTGCCTATGAAGAAATTCGCGAAGGCGACCAGGTCAAACGGACCGGCCGTATCATGGAAGTACCGGTAGGCGAAGAGCTGCTCGGACGTGTAGTTAACGCCCTCGGCCAGCCTGTAGACGGACTCGGCTCCACAAACACGAACAAATCCCGTCCGATTGAAAGCGGAGCGCCTGGAATTATGGACCGTCAGTCGGTATCCGAACCGCTCCAGACCGGTATTAAAGCCGTGGACACAATGATCCCTATCGGCCGCGGCCAGCGTGAGCTCATTATCGGCGACCGCCAGACCGGTAAAACGGCAGTTGCGATCGATACGATTTTGAACCAGAAAGACGAAGACGTTATCTGCATTTATGTAGCGATCGGCCAAAAAGACTCCACCGTGGCAGAAGTCGTGGATACGTTCCGCCAGAAAGGTGCGCTTGATTACACGATTGTCGTAAACGCAGGGGCTTCCGAGCCTGCACCAATGCTTTATCTGGCCCCGTATGCCGGAGCGTCCATGGGCGAAGAGTTTATGTACAACGGCAAGCACGTGCTTATTGTATATGATGACTTAACAAAACAGGCGAACGCCTATCGTGAACTTTCCCTCCTTCTTCGCCGCCCACCGGGCCGTGAAGCCTTCCCAGGGGACGTCTTTTACCTTCACTCCCGTCTGCTCGAACGTGCAGCAAAGCTGAGTGATGAAAAAGGCTCTGGTTCAATGACAGCTCTTCCAATCATTGAAACCCAGGCAGGGGACGTAGGTGCCTACATTCCAACAAACGTGATTTCCATCACCGACGGCCAGATCTTCCTGCAGGCAAACCTTTTCAACTCCGGCGTCCGTCCGGCCATCAACCCGGGTATTTCCGTATCCCGTGTCGGCGGCTCGGCTCAGACGAAAGCAATGAAAAAAGTTTCCGGTACGCTCCGTCTGGATCTGGCCTCGTTCCGTGAACTTGAAGCCTTCTCCCAGTTCGGTTCCGATCTGGACAAATCGACACAGGACAAACTGGCCCGCGGGGGAAGAACAGTGGAAGTGCTCAAACAGGGACTGCACCAGCCGCTCCGTATGGAGCTGCAGGTGGCAATTGTGTTTGCCCTGACAAGAGGATTCCTGGACAACATCCCGACAGAAGACATCCGCCGTTACGAAAAAGAACTGCTTGCGTATCTTGAATCAAGTCATTCAGAGCTTCTGGCAGGTATTCGTGACACTGGAAAGCTTCCGGACGAAGAAGAGTTCAAACAGGCGATTCAATCGTTTGAGAAGTCATTTAATCCTTCAAAATAAAGAGTGCCGAACGTAAAAAGGTTCAAAAGGTGGTGAACAGATGGCTTCCTTAAAAGAAATTAAAGGCCGTATTCAGTCGACGAAAAAAACGAAGCAGATTACAAGTGCCATGGAAATGGTCTCTGCGTCGAAGCTGAATAAGGCTCAGCAAAATGCTCAACGATATGAGCCGTATACGAAAAAAATTAAAGACGTTGTCTCCGGCATCGCTGCCGGCAGCAGCGGTATCTCCCACCCCATGCTTGAAGAACGGCCTGTAAAGAAGACTGGCTATATTGCCATATTTACAGACCAGGGGCTTGCGGGGGCATACAACTCGAATATTCTTCGGGACTTAATGCAAAAGCTGCGGGAGCGCCACCAGTCAAAGGACGAATACACCGTCATTGTGATTGGCCGGACAGGAAGAGACCTGTTAAAACGCTACGGCATTCCGATGTTCGACGAAATCACGGGCCTGCCGGACCAGCCGTCCTTTAACGATATTAAAAACGTCACGCGTCTGGCGGTTGATTTGTATGCAAATGAAGATGTGGACGAATTGTATATCTGGTACAACCACTTTATTAATCCGATCCAGCAGAAGGTGACAGAAAAGAAACTGCTGCCGCTGACGGAGGAAGTAAGCGAAGAGGACAGCAAAGGCACGGCCCAGTATGAATACGAGCCTTCACCGGAAGCGATTTTAAAGCAGCTTCTCCCGCAGTATGCGGAAAGCTTAATCTACGGCGCCCTGCTCGATGCCAAAGCGAGCGAGTTCGGGGCCCGGATGACAGCGATGAGTGCAGCAACCGATAACGCCAATAACATGGTCGATGATCTAACACTTTCCTACAACCGTGCCCGCCAGGCAGCGGTTACGCAGGAAATCACCGAAATCGTCGGCGGTGCAGCTGCGCTTGAATAAAAGAATCATTTCGTCCGGCCCTGCCGGACAGTAAGGAGGGGAACGATTACAATGAGTGAAGAAAACGGTCGAATTACTCAGATTTTGGGACCGGTTATTGATGTTCAGTTTCCAAGCGGCCAGCTTCCGGAACTAAACAACGCGCTCCGCGTATCACAGCCGGCAACTGAAAATAAAGATGCAATAGAAGTCACCCTCGAAGTTGCGCAGCATTTGGGCGACAACTCCGTGCGGACGATCGCGATGTCTTCGACAGACGGTCTTATTCGCGGAACAGAAGTGACCAACACAGGAGGCTCGATTTCAGTGCCGGTCGGAAACGATACGCTCAGCCGCGTATTTAACGTTCTCGGCGAGCCGATTGATATGAAAGAGCAGGTGGCCGACAGCGTGGAGCGCAAGCCGATCCACCGCAAGCCGCCGAAGTTTGACGAACTCGCTGTGGAAACGCAGGTGCTTGAAACAGGCATTAAGGTCGTAGACCTGCTTGCACCTTACGTAAAAGGCGGAAAAATCGGCCTGTTCGGCGGTGCCGGCGTAGGGAAAACCGTACTTATCCAGGAGCTCATTAACAACATTGCCCAGGAGCACGGCGGTATTTCCGTGTTCGCCGGCGTAGGGGAGCGTACCCGTGAAGGGAACGATCTTTACTTTGAAATGAGCGATTCCGGTGTTATTAACAAAGCAGCCATGGTGTTTGGCCAGATGAACGAGCCGCCGGGTGCCCGGATGCGCGTAGCTCTGACCGGCCTGACAATGGCAGAGCATTTCCGTGATGAAGAAGGGGCCGACGTGCTTCTCTTTATCGACAACATTTACCGTTTCACGCAGGCAGGCTCGGAAGTATCCGCCCTTCTCGGCCGGATGCCGTCCGCTGTTGGTTATCAGCCGACGCTTGCGACAGAAATGGGTCAGCTTCAGGAACGTATCACTTCCACGAAAAAAGGATCGGTTACCTCGATTCAGGCAGTGTATGTACCGGCCGATGACTACACGGACCCGGCACCGGCAACAACGTTTGCCCACCTTGACGCAACCACCAACCTGGAGCGCCGGTTAACAGAGATGGGTATTTATCCGGCTGTGGATCCGCTCGCTTCCACATCACGTGCGCTTGCACCGGAGGTTGTTGGTGAGGAGCATTACGAAGTCGCCCAGCAGGTAAAACAAACGATCCAGAAGTACAATGAACTCCAGGATATTATCGCCATCCTCGGGATGGAAGAGCTTTCCGAAGAAGACAAGCTCACGGTAAACCGTGCCCGCCGCATTCAGTTCTTCCTTTCACAGAATTTCCACGTGGCAGAGCAGTTTACCGGCCAGAAGGGTACGTATGTGTCCGTGCAGGATACGGTACGTGGATTCAAGGAAATTCTTGACGGGCAGCACGATGATGTACCGGAAGACGCCTTCCGCCTTGTCGGCCCGATTGAAGATGTAGTGGAAAAAGCAAAATCTATGTCCTAAGGACGACACGGGGGAGGGAGAACACAGATGGCAACGATGCATCTCAGCGTAGTGACTCCGGACGGGTCCGTCTTTGATGGAGAAGTAGAGATGGTCAGTGTTCGTGCGGAAAGTGGCGAAATGGGGATTCTCCCCGGCCACGTTCCAACCGTGGCTCCTCTAAAAATTGATGCAGTCCGCATTAAGTACGAAAACAAAGTGAAATTACTGGCTGTGAGTGAAGGCTTCGTGGAAGTCCGCTCTGACGCAGTTAATATTTTGGCGGAATCTGCAGAAACTCCAGGAGAGATCGATCCGAAACGGGCCCGTATCGCCAAAGAGCGGGCAGAAGAACGACTGGACCGGATAAATGAAGAGGAAATTGATGTCATGCGGGCAAAGCTTGCCTTGAAACGGGCGAACACCCGCCTGAAGGTTTCCGAAGGCTCATAAAGATACATCTGAAGAATCGTTTTTCCAAAAGGAGAAACGGTTCTTTTGTTTTACATTCGTATTGCTATTCGGCAGAAAAAGCCGGAGTTAAGTAGTAGCAATATCTTCCTTTTCTAAAGAAGATAGAACTATAGATGTTTAATTACGAATCCTTTATAATAAAATGAGCTTATAGTTATAAAATTCCATTAAACCAGTAAATGAATCCATGACTCCAATGACCGCCGCACATAGTAGCAGAACCTTTGTCTCTTGTTTTCCCTGATGCATTTAATTATTCTGAAACGTGGTTCAAAATTTGCAATGAACGTTGTACGGCAACAAAGAAAGGCATGATGGCATGAATCCGGACGGTCAGGAAGCACTAATACATATCCTGCTTCATCTCTCTTTTTTTATCTTGACCTGGTGGTGTCTGCAGGCGTTTCGGTTTGACGTTTTTATCCGGCGGCCGGAAAGCCTGAAGGGAAGGCTTTTGATTATACTGTTCGCTATTGCAATCAGCTACTCTGTAAGCAGTTTCTTTATCGATTATTTTGATTTTTCCTTGTACCTCCGTTACCTGTTTTTCACACTTTAGGCATAAAAGATTATGAAAATGCGGGAGCGGGTAAAGGATTCTGTAATGAAACTCATTGATGCTGCTGAAATTGACACGGAAAAAACTGTCTCTTTACCAATGTAACGTTTTGAGACGAGAAGCGACTAATGAAAAGGTTAGACAAATGGACGAAAGAAAAGCACGGTTCTTTAGGTAAAGTACGCAGCACAAAAAGATAATATGCATAAGTATAGCGGAGGGAATTAAATTGGATAAAATTATTGTACAGGGAGGCAGACGCCTAAAGGGGTCCGTCAAAGCAGAAGGAGCAAAAAATGCGGTTCTGCCTGTTATTGCAGCTACTCTTTTGGCAGAAGAAGGACGCAGCACACTTTATGATGTGCCGCCGCTCGCAGACGTAGACACGATTTCCAATGTTCTGCGCCATGTCGGAACAGAAGTTAATTACGAGAACCACCGCTGGACGGCTGATGCCACCGGGGATCTTTCCACAGAAGCTCCGTTTGAGTATGTCAGCAAAATGCGGGCTTCATTCCTCGTCATGGGTCCGCTTCTGGCGAGAAAAGGAATCGCCCATATTGCACTTCCGGGGGGATGTGCGATTGGCTCCCGTCCGATCGACCAGCACTTAAAAGGGTTTGAAGCGATGGGCGCTCACGTTGAAATCGGCAATGGCTATATCGAAGCGAAGGTAGAAGATCGCCTGCAGGGAGCACGCATTTATCTGGATTTTCCAAGCGTCGGCGCAACTGAAAATATTATGATGGCCGCTGCTCTTGCAGAAGGTACTACCACGCTTGAAAACGTAGCAGAGGAACCGGAAATCGTTGACCTTGCCAACTTTATTAATGCCATGGGAGGCAAAGTGCGCGGCGCCGGAACCGGCACTATCCGCATTGAGGGTGTAGATAAATTAACCGGAGCGGAGCACACGATTATTCCGGACCGGATTGAAGCAGGCACCTTTATGATTGCCGCTGCAATTACCGGGGGAGAAGTATTCGTCGAAGGGGCAATGCATGAACATTTACGTCCGCTTGTAGCAAAAATGCGTGAAATGGGTGTGAAGATTGAAGAAAGCGACGGAGGCATGCTTGTCACAGGTCCGGATATTTTAAGACCGGTGGATATTAAAACAATGCCGCATCCCGGTTTTCCAACAGACATGCAGGCGCAGTTTATGGCGCTGTTAACCCAGGCAAAGGGCACAGGTCTTATCACAGAAACGGTTTTTGAAAACCGCTTTATGCACGTAGAGGAGTTCCAGCGCATGAACGCAAGCATCAAGATCGAAGGACGCACAGCGATCATCAGTGGTCCGAAAAAACTGCAGGGTGCTGAAGTGTCGGCTACCGATCTCCGCGCAGGCGCTGCCTTGATCGTTGCCGGTCTCGTAGCGGAGGGAGAAACAACGGTCACAGAGCTCCGTCATCTTGACCGCGGATACGTGGACTTTCATAAAAAACTGCAGGGTCTCGGCGCAAATGTAGAGCGCGTGAATGCAGACGAGGAAGCAGACACTTCCCTGAAAACCGCCCAGCGCTCCTAGTGGTTTAATAACGCAGGCCATCACTATTCAGTGGTGGTCTTTTTATATTTTAATAGTAGGTATATAGTATCTGATGAAATAGGATATACATCGCTAAATGCCGGCTTATATTCCTCATGACAGGCTTTTGTGGTAAAATAGAACTGATTATAAATATGAACGATTTGAAGATGGAAGCATGCCCACCGGGTTTATGTTCGGCCTGCATTTACGGAAACGGGGAATACAATTATGCTGAGGGGTTTTTATAACACTGCATCGGGGATGACAGCCCAGCAGAGAAAAGTGGAGCATCCGCAGGCGTTGACGTCTGTCGGAGGTAATCGGTACCGTTTTGAGGATTTAGATGGACTCGGGGCAGCGGAAGATGATATGGTTATAGAAGCTGACCCGTCCAGCGTAAAGCAGGGAATGGTCGAGCAGTCTAATGTGGATTTATCGAACGAATTAGTAAATATGATGAATGCCCAAAGACAATACTCGTTTAATTCCCGTGCGTTGACGCAGGGAGACCAGATGCTTGGATTAATTAACAGTATTCGATAAGTCTTTGCGGTTAAGGGAGCATAGATAGTACATATGAGCAATCAGGACAACCATACAAGGACGTCTAAACCAGATAGGAAAGCACAGCTGAAAAGAGGCGCGCAAAAGGTGTGGGCACGTCTTCAGCACCTGCTCTGGTGGCACTGGCTGATTATTATTTTAATTCTGGCTTTTATCTGCTCGATTATCGGCTTGATGATTGGCTATGCTGTCGGGGGAGGCAATCCTTTTCAGGCTTTAAACCCATCGACGTGGCTGGAGATTTATCGGTTAATGCGAGGAAATTAGCATAAAAAGTGAGGAAAAAATGATGCTTTCAATAGAACAAATCAAAGAAATTATTCCCCACCGCTACCCGTTTCTGCTTGTCGATAAAATTATCGAAGTAGAACCCGGAGAGCGGGCGGTAGGCATTAAAAATGTCAGCGCCAATGAAGAATTTTTCAACGGACACTTCCCCGATTATCCGGTGATGCCGGGAGTGCTTATTATTGAAGCAATCGCCCAGACCGGCGGTGTCGCACTGATGCAGCAGGAAGACATGAAAGGAAAACTCGCCTTGTTTGCAGGCATTGATGAATGCCGGTTTAAAGGACAGGTGAAGCCGGGAGATCAGCTGCGCCTCGAAATGGAGGTCACCAAACAGAGACGCTCCATCGTCAAAGGAAAAGGGACAGCTTCCGTGGACGGCAAAGTCGTCGCAGAAGCCGACCTGATGTTTGCGATTCAATAGGAAAAAGGACTGCAGCCGACTCTTGGCTGCAGTCCTTTTTTTACTGTCTGCTGTTATTCGTCATTTTCCTCTAATGCATCTTCAATGTGATCTTTAAGCGCCGGTCCCATCGTGCGGGAATAGAGGGTGGAAATGTGGTGGTTGTCCCGGAAAGTAATGACGTTGCCAATCACAGGGTCACACGTGTCGTCATCACAAAAGTAAGGAGACATATCAGCAAAGGTTACGTTATCCGGAATATTTTCCTCTTCTGTGTTTTCCCAAGGAGGGTTCTCAGATAATACCTCTTCTCTTGGTACGGCACAATCGGCCGGATCGTCGCTTTCTTCCAGGCAGGAAGGGATGTCCTCCTGCATTCTCGGGTTGTCACGTATCGCGAATACTTCCGTATGGCCTTCGAATTCTTCCCAGATCTCAAGGTAGCCTTCTGGTATGGTGCCTCCAGCATTTACATTGGCGGTAGTGAAAAGTAAATCAGGATCGTTTTTCTTCAGCGGTTCAATGGAATCTTCATTCCACTGCATGCATGAGTCAGACAGGGTACCGTCAAAATCATCTGCAGAAAAACGGCAGCCGTCTTTATTAAACACGTCGATCTGAAGGCTCAGATCCTCAGACATTTTTTCAAGGGCCGGAAACCAGTGGCCGGAATGAGAACCGCCTACAAGGGCAATGGTATATTCGGGATCAGTCGTGTCCCCGTAAGAGCACATGCTGATTTCCGTCTCTTCAAGATTGGAGTAGCATTCGCTTTCAGCATAAAAAGCCGGCATTTCACTTTCGGCCTGTACCACATTTTCGAGAGGATCGATATCTGGATTTGGTTCAATATCCTCTGATATCGCGCGGGCCCCGGGGTAGTCAGTTACTGTATAGTCCTCTCCGACGCCTGACTGATTTTTATCCACATAATTGTCCCAGATACCGGCAGCTGTAAGGGCCGGCAGCAGGAATAAGACCAGTGCAGTTACTGCTTTTGCCTTTGATTGTTTAATGTTTATTTTGCGCAGCGGTGTTTCAATTATTTTGACAGAGAGCGCCGAAGCGGCGAAGGCAAGAACTATAATAGCTATGCCGCCCTTGATCGATACCGTTGTGTTGTCGAAATAGGCAAAATAAAAAATAAGAATTGGCCAGTGCCATAAATAAAATCCGTAGGAAATGCTGCCGAAATATAGAAACGGCTTGGAGCCCAACAGCTTGTCGACGCCGAAGCGGCTGCTGTTTTCAGCTGCCGTAATAATTAGAAGCGCCCCGGTGGTCGGCAGTAAAGCAGCGGCGCCGGGAAAAACAGTAGAAACAGGAAGAAGCAGGCCGGTGAGAGAAATAACTGCAAGCCCCAGCCAGCCAAGAACAAAGCCGACGGATTTTTTCATCGTTAAATAAGGAAGCAGCAGCGCCACAAGACCTCCAAGGCTGAATTCCCATACCCTGGCAAACGTATCAAAGTAAGCCCAGGGCTGATTGACAGCGGTAATATAAATAGAATAGCTGAGTGAAAGTATGAACACAGCAGCCAGTACACCGCACAGGGTTTTACGTACAGGAGTATTAAATGTTTTTTTTGCAAGAAAATAGGTTAATAGTATAAGTAGAGGCCAGAACACATAAAACTGTCCCTGAATGGAAAGTGCCCAAAAATGCTGAAATGGACTGGCTTCGTTGTTTTGCGCCAGATAGTCGACAGCACTGGTGGCGAGCTCCCAGTTTTGAAAATACAGCGCCGAAGCAAGCATTTCCGAAACAATCTGTTCCCATTGTGACTGCGGAAGAAAGACAATGGAGCCGGCCATCGTAAACAAAATAACGATTACAGCAAGAGGCAGCAGCCGGCGGCCGAGGCCAAGCAGGTATTCAGGGAGGTTAATTGTTCCTTCCCGTTCAATTCTTGATAGCAGTGATGTAGTAATCAAATAACCAGAAACGACGAAAAATACATCCACTCCGCCTGAAACAGAACCGAGCCAAATATGATACACAGCCACTAAAAATGCAGCTACAGCTCGCACCCCTTCAATTTCAGGCCGGAATCTTTTCTCAGGTGTCCGCAAATCATTCATTGGTATTCACTCCAAACCTGTAATTTCCTTCTAAAAAGCGTTAATTTTCAAAATGTTCTTACGTTAACACAATATGTAAGTAGTATATATTTTAGCATGGAAGGTGGAAGAATATGCTTTCCTTGAAATATTTATCTATGAAACGAGTCTAATCTATCTGAACTGATGATGTATAAAGATAGATGATAACCAAAAAAGCAGATATATCCCGGCTTTTTAAATAATATAGGCACAGGCAGTAATTGTACAAAGAAGGTACTATTTATTGGTTTTTAGGCGTTTTCGGGTTTTTATGCTTATTCTAAGATATAATGAGATTTCATTAACTAATTTGTAACCTTCATATGCCAGTTATTTATCTTGAGAATAACGAAACTTTTCACATGAAGAAACGTCTAAATTTGTAGGGATTTTTGGAATGGGATGATTATAGGAATGCATAGTTAAGATAATAGGTCTCACTTCCCGGATTCGAACGTGCCTGAAATGTTCATATAAAACGTTCTTCAACAGGGGGACCACAATGGTTACTGCTATTGCGTTAATAACTAGTTTTGTAGTGGCCTTGCTAATAACGCCTTTAGTAAAAAAGCTGGCGTTTAAAATTGGTGCTACCGATCAGCCGAATGCCCGAAAAGTTCACACCGGTCAGATGGCCAGAATGGGCGGTCTTGCTATTTATATTGCTTTTTTAGCGGGTGTGCTGATTTTGCGTCCGGAAAACGAAACCTATTTTTATATCCTTATCGCTAGCACGATTGTTATAGCAACTGGTGTTATGGATGATATTTATCAATTAACGGCTAAAGTAAAGTTCTTGGCCCAGATTGTTGCAGCTGTAATCGTCATTATTGGAGGCGTGCAGGTAACCTTTATTAATCTGCCGTTTGGCGGAGAGCTTGAACTGGGCCTTTTCAGTATCCCAATCACACTGCTCTGGATCGTCGGGGTGACCAATGCGATAAACTTAATCGACGGCCTTGATGGTTTGTCTGCCGGAGTTTCTGCTATCGTGTTAACAACTATTTCGGTGCTTGCCATTCTGCAGAGTGACATCTTCATTGTAGCCTTAAGCATCGCTCTTCTCGGGGGTACGCTTGGATTTTTAGTGTATAATTTTCATCCGGCTAAAATTTTCATGGGAGACGCCGGTGCCCTGTTTTTAGGGTTTATGATCGCAGTTATTGCACTGATGGGCTTCAAAAATGTGACCGTATTTTCTCTAATCGTGCCGGCACTCATACTGGCCGTGCCGATATCAGATACGTTTTTTGCGATCATCCGGAGAATTGTGCATAAGCAGTCTTTATCGGCCCCCGACAAATCCCATCTGCACCACTGCCTTCTGCGGCTCGGGTATTCCCACCGGGAAACAGTGCTCATTATTTACTGCATAAGTGCTGTATGCAGTATTTCTGCTGTAGCGTTCACCCTCTCTACACTGTGGGTATCACTCATTCTGCTGTTGGTGGTAATGATTTTGATTGAGATTCTAGTGGAAAGTGTGGGACTAGTCAGTCAAGAGTACCGGCCGTTTTTAAACTTTATTAAACGGTTGTCCGGCTCTATGAAAGAATAAGCTGAGAACTAAAATCCATGTATAAATAGATCCGCCGCCAGCTACCTTTCAGCTTTTGGACCGGGTCTATTTTATTTAGATGTGTAACCTACAGTGAAGGTGGCATAATCATGAAAGTATTGCTTGTGTCTAATATGTATCCAAGTAATAAATATCCTTCATATGGAACATTTGTAAGAAACTCAGAAAAAATGCTCGAAGAAAATGGAATAAAAGTGGAGAAAGCTGTCTTAACAAAACACCAGAATCCTGTCTCAAGGTATTTGAATTATGGATTATTTTACGCCAAAACACTAGTAAAGGCGCTGGCAAATAAATATGATGCTGTTTATGTGCATTACCCGTCTTTGTCTTCTATATCTGTATTGATCGCGGGCTATTTAAAAAAGCTGAATGTTTATGTGAACATTCATGGAAGTGACGTAGTACCGGAAAACATGAAGCAAAAAATCATGAATACAATAACAGTGCTTTCGTTAAAGCGTGCAGATAAAATCATCTGCCCATCTGAATACTTCCGCGATTTAGTAATACAAAAACATAAAATTCCCAAAGAAAAGCTGTACGTTTTTCCGTCTGGTGGTATAAACCCGGAAATTTTTTATGAAAGAGATAATATCGCGGCGTTAAAGCAAAAGTATCATTTGGACGAAAAACATATATATATTGGATTTATAAGCCGAATCGACTACGGTAAGGGGTGGGAGACTTTTTTGGAGTCAATCGCCCTGCTCCGTAGAGAGGATCGCGCTGTGAAAGGGATTGTCGTAGGTGGAGGCGGAGAAGTGGATCAGTTTTGGGGAAAAGTAAACGAGCTTGGAATCGGCGAGGCGATCATTCATTACGGGGCTTTAAAGCAGGAAGAAGTAGCCGAGCTGATGAATTGCTTTAAAGTGTTCTGCTTTCCGACTGAAAGAAAGGGAGAAAGCCTGGGACTGGTAGGACTCGAAGCATTGGCGTCAAAGCGGCCGGTAGTGGGGAGCAGTATTGGAGGTTTGAAGGGCTATCTCCGTCACGGGGAAAACGGCTATTTAGCGCCTCCGGGCGACGAAAAACAGTTTGCTTATTACCTTGGAAAAGTAATATACGCAGATGACGATAAGTACCGATGGATGCAGGAAGAAGCAGATAAAATGTCTAAAAAATATGTAATTAATAATATTAAAGACCAGTTTATCCAAATATTTCGTGGCAATAAATAAACCTCTTTAGAAAGTAGGAAGGGTACAATGAGTTTCCCAGAATTAATCAGTGTGGTTATTCCAACAAGAAACAGGCGGACACTACTGCAGCAGGCAGTTGAAAGCGCGAGAACCCAGACATATACAAATATTGAAATTATCGTGATAGATGAAGCCTCTGAAGACGATACCGCCACTTATTTAAAAAATATTGATGAGCCCAGGCTGAAGGTGATTACGCACACTACTCCGCAGGGAGGAAACATTGCCAGAAACAAAGGACTCGAAGCAAGCAGCGGCGCCTACGTTGCTTTTTTGGACGATGACGACGTGTGGGCAGATACAAAGCTTGAAAAGCAGCAGGAAGCCTTTAAACGTGACAGCGCTGTCGGTATCGTGACCTGCAGCAGTCTGGTCGTGTATCAGGATCTGCAGATTGAACGTTACATGAACAGGGGAAACAACTACTTATACAGTAATGAAGAAGCGTTCACTAAAATGCTGACGGAAAACTTTATAGGAGGAGCTTCCTTTCCACTTATAAAAAGAGAATGCCTCATGGAAGTGAACGGGTTCCGGCCGGAAGTGGTGAGTGCGCAGGAGACAGATTTGTATTTACGTATACTCGCAAACGGCTATAAAGTCTACGCTGTAGAGGACGTATTAATACTGTACCGGGTTCACTCCATGAACCGGATATCTGACAGCTTCGAGCCAAAGGTGAAAGGTCTTGAACAGTTGTTTGAATATAAAAAGGATTATTTTTTAACTCACCTCCCGGTGCATGAAGCAAAAAAAATTGAACAGACGCATATCGTGGAAGTGAGTAAAATTTATACGAGAAACAGAAAGTATAAAACTTTTTTCCAGTATTTTAACGAAGAAAAACAAAAATTAACTTCAGCCAAAAAAATACAGGTATGGAGAAATGCTTTTGTTCACACCCCCCCTGTGCAGCTATTTAAACAGACAGTGCAGAAAGGAAAAACTAAAAAACTGAATAAAGAGTGGAAACAGTACATGAACGAAAATTTTAAGAGCAGCTAAGCGGCGTCTGCCCATGCAAAGCGTAACTACCTAATTAATGTAAATGATTGAAATCATTTTATGTGTTAATCTTTTTTACCTTATTTGAAATAAAAAAGTAAAGATTTGCATTAGCCGAAGACAAAATGAGTAATGATTAGGGCGGTTTAGATACTTTTCTCTCTAGTGGAGTGGTATAATATATGATAGTATTCTCGTCGTGAGAGTACGTGCAGCTGCAATAATATTATCTATCCTTTTTAGGAGGATGCGACTTGATGGAAAGAACTGCAAGCCTTAGTTTTGAGAATATTGCCAGGATTGTTCTTTTAACTTATTTACTCGTCCAGCCTGTTTTAGATTTATTAATATTTTTCGATACGCCGCTCGTTTCCCAGCTCCGGGCCTTATTTATTGGCGCAGGGCTGGTCTATTTATACTTTTTTTCTACAGGATGGATAAGAAAGCTTTTATTCATTTATATTCCTGTGTTATTTGTGTACTTTGCGATTAATTTCGGCGTCAATTATTTTGTGAAAGATCCGTATGTTCTTTCAATTGAAGTTACAAATATCGTAAAATCTATTTATTTTCCAATTATCGTTTTCACATATTTGACGTTTATTTATCAACAAATAGACGAAGGTTTACATAAAAAAATCATTCCGTACATTTTAGGAATCAACATGCTCGTTATAGGAGTAGTGGTGTTCCTGGCTGATATTACCGGGACAGGCCGAAGAGCATATGGATTTTTAGCAAAAGAGGGACACACAGGCTGGTTTTTCTCCGGCAATGAGATCAGCGCTATTACTGCGATGGGCTTTCCCTTTGTAGTACTCGTGTTAATGAAAACAGAAAAATTATGGAAAAAAATGGCGATAATGGCGGGTGCTCTGCTGATCATATGGGCGATGATGACGCTTGGCACCAAGGTGGCTTTTGTCGGCCTTATTGCAGGCCTTGTACTTGGAATCGTATACGCCATCATAACGTTATTTCAGCGAAAATATCTTAATTTCGTGATTTTGGCTGTCGTTTTCATCGTAACTGCCGTAGCTACCCCGGCTATGCCGATAGGCAATAATCTCGGTCTCGCTGTCACTGAAAGCATGAATGAAGAGCCGGAACCGGCAGAAGAGGAAGAGGAAAGCGCTTCTGCGGAAGGTCAGCCGGAAGATGCAGGCGGTGAAGAGAATGCAGCTGAAAATACGGAGGAACCAAGTGAAGAAGAACCAAACCAGGAAATTTTAAATACCATTAACAGTATCCCTTACCATTCCGCTATCCTCAGCGGACGGGAAGAGCATTTGGCGGAGGCTTTTCATCAATTAAATGAAGCTCCGGTTATTCAAAAAATCGTGGGAATGGGCGTGTATCAGAACTATCCTAATGAAGAAGAAGCGGCCCCTATTGAAATGGATTTGTTTGACTGGTTTTTCGATTATGGATTTATCGGCCTGCTGATTTTAACGTTCCCGATATTTGTAACAGCGTATGTGATTATTCGAAACTTGATTAAATATAAGATGGCTCCCCTGAACATTTATTTTTTCTTCGGACTGATCAGTATGGGGCTCGGCATAAGTGCTTCTATTATAGCAGGTCATATTCTGTATTACCCGGCAGCGGCCATCTATCTGGCAGTGGCAATGGCGTTGACCATGAAATATTCCGAGCCGCAGCAAAATACCCTGTCGTTTCGCAGCAAAAACAAATATTAATAAAAAGGATTCTATAAAATGAAAAAAGTAGTATTTATTTCGTCTGTCGGTGGTCATCTAACCCAGTTATTGCAGCTCGAACCCCTGTTTTCAGAATACGATTATCATGTGATTACAGAAAAAACAGATATAACGGTGGATATGAAAGAAAAGTACCCGATGTCCTTTTTAGTATACGGAGCCAGAAACTATCCCTTCAGGTACCTGTTTAAGTTTTCCTACAACATTGTTAAATCGCTGTTTTTGTTTTTAAAGCTGCGTCCGGATGTAGTGGTTACGACAGGCGTACACACAGCGGTGCCGATGTGTTACATTGCGAAGCTATTCCGCAAAAAAGTCATCTATATTGAAAGCTTTGCCAAATCACATTCCCCGAATCTGGCGGGGCGGTTAGTGTATCCTATTGCGGATTTGTTTATTGTCCAGTGGGAATCGATGAAAAAATTCTATCCGAAAGCAGTAAATGGAGGGAGTATCTATTGATACTAGTAGTGCTTGGCACCCACGAACTTCCTTTTCAGCGCCTTCTGCATGAAGTGGAAGCATTGATAAAGGAAGGGTACATTAAGGACAACGTCATTGTACAGAATGGCAACACAAAATTCGAAAGTGAACATATGACGATTCGCCGTTTTATCCCTTCAGAAGAGATGGAAAAACTATTTCAGGAAGCAGAGCTTGTTATCAGTCATGCAGGCACCGGATCGGTGACTACAGCCCTGAAATACCATAAAAAAACCATCGTCGTTCCAAGGCTGAAAAAGCACGGGGAGCATAACGATGATCATCAGCTTCAGTTAACCGAATCGTTTACAAGCAAAGGCCATGTTATCTCGATGACTGGAGAAAAAACGCTTAAGCAGGCCATGGAGGAACTGGTATTATTTCAGCCGACCCCTTTTCAGACTGGAAATGATCAGATGCTGAGAACGATTAAAAATTACATTGATTCCGTTTAAACACAGTTTTGTTCCTGCAATCTGTGTTTTTTTATGCTTATCGTCGGCGGTCTGATTGGCTGGCTTGCCGGTTTAATACTGGGTAAAGACATTCCAGGCGGTATTCTGGGTAACATTATTGCAGGTATTATCGGCGCGTGGATCGGCGGGGCCATCTTTGGTGCCTGGGGACCGGTCATCGGCAGTATTGCGATTTTCCCGGCGCTGATCGGGGCGATTATTTTCGTCGTAATTCTAAGCTTTATTTTAAAAGCGATCCGCTAAACAATAAACGAAGCCGTCCTTTTATCAGGGCGGCTTCGTTTTATGACAGGGCGCGGTTCTTGCTGATCTGCTGTAGAGCTGTATTGATGCCGAGCACCTCTGTCGCGATATGGCCCATGCCGGGAAACGTTTCGAGTGTGGACCGGGCGATATGGTTGGCAAGGTAGACCGCGTGCCGGAGGGGGATAATCTCGTCTTCCTCTCCCGCCCAGATGTAAGCCGGCGTGTCGATGTTTTCCAAATGATAGGCCCAGGGCGTCATCAGCGTCTGGAGGTCCCGAAGGAATCCTTCAGCAGAATGGGCGGATTCCTGGACCGCAAACCTCCATTTATCCAGGATAAACGGAGTCACGTACTGCTGTTCTTCTTTGGAAAGCTGTTCGAATTCTGTCTGAAAGATTTTATCCTCCATATTCATCTGTTCCCACCGGGTGCGAAGAAGCTCCGGTGCTTCCTGAATCGTTTGCAGTGGTGCTTTTAAGGAGGTATCGAGCAGACGAAACAATTCAGGATCCTCTGTGGGCCCGAGAGAACCAACTAAATGGAGCTCGCTGATGCGTCCTTTCAGAAGACTGGTACTGGTTGCTGCGTAAGGACCTCCGCAGCCGACACCGATTAAGGAACAGCGCTGAATTTCAAAATGATTCATGACCTCATCGATGTCCTTGGAAAACTGCAGAAAAGTGCCATGAGGATCGGGAGTGGACAGACCGTAGCCGGGGCGGTCAACAGAAATAATACGAAGAGAGCTGGAAGCTGCAGCTTCTTCTCCAATTGCGGCTTCAAGCCGGGAGCTTCCGACTCCGTGTGCATAAAGGACAGGTGTTCCGTCCGGATCACCGAACATGGAGATGCTAAGCATACGGCCATCGCGTAAAGAAAGCGCTAATTGTTTCAATCGATCCCTCCTCCTCTTTCCGTGCGGGTATCACTTGTAAATGATGCGTAGGTATATTCTAGCATACAATAAGAAAAACGAAAGAATTTCATTCAGAACAAAACGGCCCTCCGGGATGGAGAGCCGTTGTTTATTAATTTTATACTGTGCGGGTCCAGTGCAGCACGTCTTCCTTGTCCCCGGTCTGAATGCCGGTAATCGTATCGTAAAGCTGTTTGGCGAGAGGACCGGTTTCTGCGTTATTGATTTTATAGGTCTGGGCGTCCCAGCGCAGCTCGCCTACGGGAGAAATGACCGCTGCTGTACCAGTGCCGAAAATTTCCTCCAGTGTGCCTGCTTCATACGCAGTACGTATTTCTTCCATATCAATTCGGCGCTCCTCCACGGGAATATCCCAGTAATGCAGCAGTTCAATGACGGAGTCGCGGGTAATTCCTTCAAGAATACTTCCATTCAGTGCAGGAGTTACGACTTTTCCGCTGATTTTAAAGAAAATATTCATGCTGCCGACCTCTTCAATGTAGCGCTGCTCTACGCCGTCTAGCCACAGCACCTGGTCGTACCCGGCGCTTCCGGCCTGCTCCTGCGCCTTCAGGCTGGCTGCATAGTTGCCGGCTGTTTTAGTAAAACCGACGCCGCCGCGGACGCTGCGGACGAATTCGTTTTCCACGTAGATGCTGACCGGATTCATGGCATCATCGCCACCGTAGTAAGAGCCGACAGGAGTTAAAATAATCAGCAGTTTATAAGAGGAGGACGGTTTTACGCTGAGACTTGCTTCCGTCGCAATCACAAACGGGCGGATGTACAACGACTGCCCCTCTCCGCGGGGGATCCAGTCACGTTCAAGCGAAACGAGTTCCTTTAAAGAATCTATCAATAACTGCTCGTCGATCTCGGGAATACTCATCCGGCGGTTGGACTGGTTCAACCGTTCGAAGTTTTTTTCCGGGCGGAACAGCATAATATTGCCGTCGGAATAATAGGCCTTCATTCCTTCAAATACAGCCTGGCCGTAATGAAATACAAGACTGGAAGGGTCCATGGTAAGCGGCTGGTATGGCACGATTCTCGGATCGATCCAGCCCTCCCCCTCTACGTAATCCACAACAAACATATGGTCGGTAAAGTTTTTTCCGAAAGCGAGCTGAGAGAAATCCGGCTTCGTTTTCGGAGATTTTGTACGTTCAATGGTCAATGACTCAGCCACAATAACATCACTCCTATGTATTTATCGTTCCATTTATTTCTCTACTGGTAACAGCATATAAATTGTATCATAGATAGAAAAGCTTTCTCCACCTGAACACCGGCGACAGGTACATTGCAGCCTTGGAAAAAATAGCTCTTTTATTTTTGAAAGGATGCAATGTAACCCCGAGCCGGTGGTGGAGAAAGCTGGACAGCAACAAACCCGAGCCGGTGGTAAAGAATAAGACGAATTAATCCAGCTGCTCTTCACCAGCGTATGCACGCAGCTTACGCAACGCGGTTTTCCGCCATGATTTGACCGTAGAAGCCGCTACCCCATGCTTCGCGGCAATGTCACGTATAGGAAGAGAATGGACGGCAAAATCGGTGAGCCAGGTTCGTTCCCGTTCTGAAAGAAGGGGAAAATAAGCTTCAAGCTCAAAGCGGTCCTCCATTTCCGACGACTGCTCAAAGGGCCGGTGGTCATCAAACAGCTGGTGCCGCTCGGAAAACCGGACTTCTTTGCGGAGCATCATCAGCATCTCCCCGCGTACAAGCATAAACGCGTATCCAGGAAAAGCTCCCTTTTCCGGAGAAAAGGTAGAGTAGGCCTTCCATAATCCTACATATCCGGCCTGCATATACTCCTCCTGTTCCTGATAAATACGGAGGCGTGTGATCATCCGTTTGACGAGCGGAGTATATTTTTCATAGGCTTCTTCAAATGAAGCTGGGATCGTATCAGTCAATGGTCTCTCCTGCGAAGCCGCGCGCGGTTCTTATTTATTCCATGGTAGCCTCAGCATATATAAAGACTGGAAATGCTGCCGGAGCGCTATGTAAGGATAAACCTAAAGTAATGCGTTGCATTATAGAAAAGAACCAGGCTGTCAAAGCATAGGAAACGCGCAGCCGGTATATGAAAAAATAAAGCAGATCGGTTGAAAGCAGATGAAGAAAGCGTACAATTGAAATAAGAATGATTACGATCAGGCAGGTGAACAGAAATGCCAAACGAAGACGAGGAAACGCAGGCAAGTGTAGGATGGATCCAGCAGCAGATTCAGGAACGATCGCTTGATATTATGACAGACATGCTGAAGGGACTCGCTGACGGCAAGCGGATGCAGATCGCCCAGGCGCTGGCTCTGACGCCGGAATTGAGCGTACATAGTATCGCCGAAGTCATCGACTCCTCCATTGCAACGGCGTCCCATCATCTCCGGTACATGCATAAGCTGGGGCTGACGAAGTTCCGGAAGGAAGGAAGAACGGTGTACTATTCCCTTGATGATGAACACGTCAGGCAGGTGGTGGAGCTCGTCGTCAGCCACCAGGCAGAAATTAAAGAACGGCAGGGAAAAGAGGCGTAGCGGCGTCTCTTTTTTTTATTTGCAGTAAACAAATGTCTTTCAAAAATAAAATTGCACAAACCAGCTGCATTTATAAAAGCGGAAACAATATCTTGAAATCAATGATAATTTACAAATGTTTAGTTGACGAACGAATGAAATAAAGCTATTATGTTTACAAAGGTTATAATATAGAACAAATGTAAGGGAGGCGTTATTGTGACGCAGGCAGACTGGATGTGGGCAGAACCGAAAGAAAAGCTGGTCGACTGGCTCGGGCAGATGTGGACCGTCCGCTGGTTCGATGAAAAAGTGGATGAGTTTTTCGCCAAAGGCATGATTCACGGCACGACACACCTATGCGTGGGACAGGAAGCTTCGGCCGTGGGCGTATGTGCGATGCTTGAAGATAAAGACAAAATTACGAGTACTCACCGGGGCCACGGGCACTGCATTGCCAAGGGTGCAGATCCGGACCGGATGATGGCAGAGCTGTTTGGCCGGGAAACCGGCTACTGTAAGGGCAAAGGCGGATCCATGCATATTGCGGATGTCGAAAAAGGAAACCTGGGCGCGAATGGCATTGTCGGAGGCGGCATCCCTTTAGCTGTAGGAGCAGCACTCACGTCGAAGATGCGCCAGGAAGGATATATTACCGTCTGTTTCTTCGGGGACGGAGCGGCAAATGAAGGCAGTTTTCACGAAGCAGTGAACCTGGCCGCTATTTGGGATCTTCCGGTCATCTTTGTCTGTGAAAACAATCAGTACGGTATGTCCGGGCCGGTAAAGGATATGGTGAAAATCGAAAATATTGCCGACCGTGCTGCGGGCTACGGCATTCCGGGGCATGTAGTTGACGGAAATAACCTTCCGGAGGTAATGACGGTTATGAAAGAAGCCGTGGAGTATACAAGAAACGGAAGCGGTCCGGTTCTTATAGAAGCGAAGACTTACCGGTGGAAGGGCCATTCCAAAAGCGATGCGAAAAAATACCGGACGAGAGAAGAAGAAAAAGAATGGAAGGATAAAGACCCGATCCGTTTCTTCCAGGATGCCTTAATTGAGCGCGGCATCATTACCGCGGAAGAAGCAGAAACAGTGAAAAAAGATACGAAAGCCCGTATCGAACGGTCAGTGGAGTTTGCGGAACAGAGCCCCGAACCTTCGAAGGATACGCTGCTTGAGGATGTATATGCTTAATACAGAAAGGAGTGCATGACGATGCAGTCGAGCGCAGTAAATTCTTCAAACAATAAGGAAACTACACGCAGCATTACCTTTGCTGAAGCCGTCCGTGAAGCGCTATCGCAGGAAATGCGGGAGGACCAGGATGTTTTCATTCTCGGGGAGGATATTGGGGTATACGGCGGTGCCTTTGGGGTTACCCGGGGGATGATTGAAGAGTTCGGCCCGGAGCGGATTCGCAACACCCCGATTTCCGAAGCGGCGATTACAGGCGCTGCCATTGGCTCGGCGCTCACAGGCATGAAGCCGGTCGTCGAGCTTCAGTTTTCGGATTTTATTACGATTGCGATGGACCAGCTGGCCAACCAGGCAGCTAAGCTTCGGTATATGTACGGCGGCAAAGGCAATGTGCCGATGGTGCTGCGGACGCCTTCAGGCTCGGGAACCGGTGCTGCGGCTCAGCATTCGCAGAGTCTGGAAGCCTGGGTAGCCCACGTTCCCGGCTTAAAGGTAGTGCAGCCGTCTACGGCTTCAGATGCGAAAGGGCTGTTAAAGGCAGCGATTGCCGATCCGAATCCGGTTATTTTTTACGAACACAAATTATTGTACAAAACTGAAGAGCATGTACCGGAGGCAGCGTATACGATTCCTCTGGGAGAGGCAGACGTGAAACGTGAAGGGACAGATGTAACGATCGTTGCGACTGCTGTGATGGTGCATAAAGCGCTCGAAGCGGCAGAAAAGCTGGCAGAAGAAGGCATTGATGTGGAAGTGATCGACCCGCGCACGCTCGTGCCACTCGATGAGCAGACGATCGTGGACTCCGTTAAAAAAACCGGAAAAGTAATCGTCGTGCATGAAGCTGTCAAAAGAGGCGGATACGGCGGCGAAATCGCCAGCATGATTGCAGAAAGCGAAGCCTTTGATTATTTGGATGCTCCGGTCCGCCGGCTCGGGGCGCTGCCGATTCCTGTGCCGTACAATCCGGCACTTGAAAGAGCAATGGTTCCGCAGGTGGATGACATTATGCAGGTGGCGCGCGACAGCGTCCACCGCCGGTAAGGGAGGGCGGCATGCATGGCTAAGGAAGTATTTATGCCCAAATTAAGCAGTACGATGGAAACCGGAACCCTTCTGCAGTGGTTTAAGCAGGAGGGAGATCCGGTAGAGGTTGGAGAACCGCTGCTTGAGGTAATGACCGATAAAATAAATATTGAAGTAGAAGCATATGAAGAAGGCGTCCTCCTGAAGCGCTACTACGATGAAGACGAAGAAGTGCCGGTAAACGGCATTGTCGGCTACATTGGAGAAGAGGGAGAAGAGGTGCCGGAGGAAAGACCGGGGGCCGAAAGCAAATCAGAGCCGGAAAGCGTCCCGGAAACACCGGCTCCAAAAGCGGAAGAGCAGACAGCGGGAACTGAAAAAGATGGAGGCGTGCGCGCCACCCCGGCGGCACGGAGACTTTCGCGTGATAGCGGTGTAGAGCTGTCCCTGGTAGAGGGGAGCGGAGCGCGAGGGCGTATTCACGCTGCTGATGTTCACGCTGCTGCAGACAAGCAGCAGACGCGCAGTACGCCGCTTGCGAAAAAAGAAGCGGAAGCAAACAACGTAGACCTGTCTGCCGTGAAAGGAAGCGGCAGCTACGGCAAAATTACACGGGCAGATGTCACTTCCCCGCCGGTGGAAAAAGAGCTTCAGTCTGAACCGCTCCAGGGCGTCCGTAAAGTGGTTGCAGAGCGCATGCAGCAGAGCGCGGGCGAAGTGCCGCACGTGACGCTTCATACCGAAATTGACATGGAAGCTGCCATGGAATTACGAACCCAGCTGCTTCCGGTTATTGAAAAACAGACCGGCCAGCGGCTGTCAGTGACGGAGCTGTTGATATTTGTGGGCAGCCGGGCGCTGAAAAAGCATCCGGACGTGCATGCCTCTATGGCAGACAACCGGGTCACAAAGCAGTCTTCTGTGCATATGGGAGTTGCTGTAGCTACAGATCGGGGGCTTCTGGTGCCGGTTATCCGTCATACAGAAGCAAAAGGGCTCGCGGAATTAGTCACTGAAACCAAGCAGACAGCGGCCGCTGCCCGGAATGGGAGCCTTCCCGGCAAAGAGCTTTCAGGAAGCACGTTTACGATTAGTAATTTAGGAATGTATGCAGTCGACCACTTTACTCCGATTATTAACCAGCCGGAAGCGGCTATTCTCGGTGTTGGGCGCATGCAGGAGAAGCCGGTAGTAATAAACGGAGAAATCGTGGTGCGCCGGATGATGGGTGTGAGCCTGTCCTTTGATCACCGTATTATTGACGGAGCTCCAGCGGCTGCATTTTTAACAGACTTCAAACAAATGCTTGAACAGCCGTACCAGCTGTTTGTCTAGAAAGAGGTGGACCGATGGAAACGTTTGACCAGGTGATCGTCGGCGGCGGGCCGGCAGGCTATGTGGCTGCTCTCCGGGCTTCAGGCCTCGGCCAGTCCACCGCCCTCGTTGAGGATCGCGAACTCGGTGGCACGTGCTTGAACCGCGGGTGCATACCGTCTAAAACGCTTCTCCAGAACGCAGAAGCAGTGAATTATGTACGACATGCTTCAAAATATGGGATTCAGGTTGAAGGCTTTCATCTGCGCTACGAAGAGATGCTTGAGCGGAAGGATCAGGTGATCCAGCAGCTTCGCCAGGGCGTTCAGTCGCTGATGAAAAAAGGGCGCATCCAGGTGTTGTCGGGACGGGGAAGAGTACATGCAAACAAACAGGTCACGGTCACTGGTAAAGACGGACAGGAAACAGTAGTGGCCGGCAGAGCTGTGATCATTGCTTCCGGCTCCGTGCCGGCTGTTCCCCCTATCCCGGGACTTGAAGAGACTGAGTATTATACGAGTGATACCATCTATGAGCGCCGCTCACTTCCGGCGTCGATGACGATCGTCGGCGGAGGATTCATTGGTACTGAATATGCCTGTTTGTACCAGTCGCTCGGCGTGCAGGTGACAGTTGTTGAAGCGGCTGGGCGCCTGATTCCCCAGGAGGACGAAGACGCTGCGAAAATGCTTACTGAGGCGCTTGAAGAGGCAGGGGTGAGTATTCTTGCCGGCACCTCGGTTGTTTCTGTCAAACAGCAGGGAGAGCAGGCGGTCGTCCACGTGCAGGACGGATCTGGAAACGGCCGGCAGCTCACCACAGACCTGCTGCTTATTTCCACCGGGCGCGCGCCTGTCATCGCCGCTGCTGAAGACCTTCATTTACGCATGGAAGGCCGTTTTGTAGCGGTGGACGGTTCGATGCAGACGTCGGTGGCGGGTATTTATGCTGCAGGAGACATTGCCGGCGGATGGCAGCTCGCCCATGCGGCAAGTGCTGAGGGCATTATTGCAGCAGAGCACGCTGCCGGAGCTGCTCCTTCCATGGATCTATCACTCGTGCCGCGCTGCATTTACACCTTTCCGGAAATAGCCTCTGTCGGCCTTTCCGAGCAGGAAGCCCGGGAAACATACAGCGACATCAAAGTAAAAACCGTGCCGCTGCGGGGCAACGCGAAAGCAATGACGATGGGAGAGCACCTGGGTTTTGTTAAAATCATTTCCCGGGAAATGTTCGGCGAAATTCTCGGCGTTGTGATGGCCGGGCCGCATGTCACGGAAATGATCGGAGAGTCGGCCGCCTATATTCATCTGGAAGGCACGACCGAAGAATGGAGCAGCCAGATTCACGCGCATCCGTCGCTGTCGGAGGCGTTGTTTGAAGGGGCCTCTGCTCTCTTTGGACGTCCGGTCCATCAATAAAAACCGATGTAAGCGTATATAGTTTTTTGGCAGGGAGTGATATACTGGCATCAGATGAACTTATGGAATAGAGGGAAGAATTATGCTCAACTGGGAAGAAAAAAGAGAAACCGTAAAAGTAGCGAAACTGTATCATTTTGATGGATGGACTCAGGCACAGATTGCCAAAAAACAGGGCGTTTCCCGTCCGGTCATCTCCAAAATGCTGCAGCGGGCCCGGGATGAAGGCATCGTTGAAATATATATTAAAGATGAAAGTGTTCATACTGTTGATCTTGAGCAGAAGCTTGAAAAAAAGTACGGGCTGAAAGAAGCGGTCGTCGTTTCGACGACAGGGTTCACGCCTGACCTTGGTAAACGCCTGATCGGAAAAGCGGCCGCTTCCTACGTGGCGAAGAGAGCCGAGCAGGTAAAGCGGATCGGCATTTCGTGGGGAACGACGCTTCGTTCGCTTATTGAAGAGTATCCGTATGTCGAGCATAAAGATATTCATATTACGCCGCTGATCGGGGGAATGGGGAACAAATACGTGCATCTGCATTCCAATCAGCTGGCGTTTCATTTTGCCCAGAAAATGAATGCATCCTGTTCGTATTTATACGCTCCGGCGATGGTCGAAACCGACGACCTGAAGGAGCGGCTCGTGCAGTCCAGGGATATCGCCCAGGTGCTTGAAGAAGGACGGAACGTCGAGCTTGCCCTCGTAGGCCTCGGCAACCCGCTGCAGCATTCCACAATGGAAACGATGGGGTACCTTCAGGAAGACGATATCGTCACGCTCCGAAAAGCCGGGGCAGTCGGAGACATCAGCTCCAAGTTTTTCGATGCGCTCGGCCACGGCGTGGATCACCCAATCAACAACCGGGTCATCGGCCTGACTCTCGAGGAGATCAAGAGTATCCCTGAGGTAGTCGGCGTAGCCCAGGGGTCCCATAAGGTGCTCGGCATCGAGGCCGCGCTGAAGGGCGGCTATCTGGACGTGCTGATCGTGGATAATCAAATTGCAGAAGCCTTAACCGAATAACGTTTGCCGGCTCCCTTTGAAGGGGGCCGTTTTTTTATGAAAAAAGAAGCTCCAGGCATATTTTTTAAATATATAGATAAACAAATGTGTAATTTAAAACATATGTAAAATAAAAGAAATAATTGACAATTATTATGAAAAATCCTCGCAAAAATAAATTTTAAAATATCTGAAAAATAGATTGACGGTTTTGTGAAAACGCTTTAATATGGTTACAAAGGTTACAAGTTGTTACAAATGTAAAGGAGGGGTGAATATGTGGGGTTATTTTATCGCTGCATTTGTCGTAATATGGCTGATCCAATTTTATCTGACCTTCCGTCAGATGAAATACTATAACGGCATGATTGCTTCAATGGGCAGACGTCCTTCGGGGTACCTTGGAACAGGCATTGATAAACGCCTGCTTGGTATCGGCACGGTCATTCTGCTCGTAACCAATGAAGCAGGGACGGTGATCGATGCCAAGGTGATGAGAGGAGTGACCGTGTTCGCCAAATTCGCAGAAGCTCCGGAGCTGATGGGAGAAAATATCCATGAATTAAAAAAGCAGTGGGAAGCAGAAGGCACTGCCCAGAAAAAGAAGCATCCGAAGCGGGCTCATCTGATGGCAGCCCAGCAGATTCTTGCAGAACAGAAGCGAAAAAACAAAAAGGGGGATAACAAATGGATTTCTTAGTAACGCTCGCAGAAGGCTTTATCGGAATGTTCGAGGCAGGCGGCGAAACGTTCGTCGGACTCGTTACAGGTATTATCCCTACGCTCATATGTTTAATTCTTGCTGTAAATGCCATGATTAAATTTATTGGAGAAGAACGGATTTACACGCTGGCCCAGAAAAGCACTAAATATTTCTTTCTCCGTTATACGCTGTTTCCGGTTTTGGCCGTGTTTTTCTTAACCAATCCAATGTGCTACACGTTTGGACGTTTCCTTCCGGAGCGGCAGAAGCCAGCCTTTTACGATTCCGCCGTATCGTTTGTGCATCCGATTACTGGATTGTTTCCTCACGCAAACCCGGCTGAGCTCTTTGTCTACACAGGAGTATCGGCTGGCATTACCACGCTTGGCTTGTCTGCAGGACCGCTTGCTATCCGCTTCTTTATCGTCGGTCTGATCGTTATTTTGATCCGCGGCATGGTAACAGAATGGATTACTGCTATTATGCTCAGACGTCAGGCATCTAGTACAGAAGGCGATTCATCGGAAAAAAGCGCCAGCGCATAGATGAAAATTAAAAAGAAAAAGCGGGGGGAGAACAATGGCTGAGTATAAACCGGTAGAGGTAACAAAAGGGAGAGGCGGCTGGGGAGGCCCACTCGTCATTCACCCAAATGACCAGAAAAGATACATTATGTCAGTAACCGGCGGAGGCATTCATCCGGTCGCCGAGCGTTTGGCAGAACTCACAGGCGGCGAAGCGGTGGATGGGTTCAAGGCCTCCTATGATAAAGAAACTATTGCCGCAGCAGTTATTGACTGCGGTGGCACCGCGCGCTGCGGTGTTTATCCAAAAATGGGAGTGCTTACGGTCAATATCCACGGCACGTCACCGGCGGGGCCGCTTGCGCAGTATATTAACGAAGAGAATTTTGTCTCGGGTGTAGCTGAAAGAGACATGAAGGCGATCAGCAGGGACGAGGTGCCGGCGGCCGAAGCGGAAGCAGAGGACAAAGCCTCCCCGTACAACTCCCTGATGGACCGGGACGTGGCCAAACAGGTTAAAGACGAAGCGAAAATGAAAGCAAAGGGATCGGAACCGAAAAAGGCAAATATTATCGAACGTATCGGCCGTGCCGTCGGCAACATCGTAAGCGTATTCTTCCAGGCCGGGCGGGAAACTATTGATACAGTCATCCGAAACATTCTCCCATTTATGGCTTTTGTCAGTACGATTATCGGGATTATCACTTTCACCGGTATCGGGGATTTGATCGCAAACTTTGTATCTCCGCTCGCGAGCAACATTTTCGGGCTGCTGCTTTTATCCTTTATATGTGCGATTCCGATTCTTTCCCCGCTGCTCGGTCCGGGCGCTGTTATTGCCCAGGTGGTCGGGGTGCTTATCGGTACCCAGATTGGTATGGGAAACATTCCGCCGGCAATGGCGCTTCCAGCACTTTTCGCCATTAACCCGCAGGTGGGGGCAGACTTCGTGCCGGTTGGCCTGACGCTTGGGGAAGCGGAACCGGAGACCATTTCCGTCGGCGTGCCGGCCGTCCTTTTTTCGAGGGTTATTACCGGACCGCTTGCCGTTGTGATTGCTTATCTTTTCAGCTTTGGCCTGTATTCATAAAAATAAAACGGCGGGCACGTGCTGCCCGCCATGTATTTCTTAGGAGGAGTGACCGTGCAGATGAAAACAGAAGTATTTACAGCCACCGTGGTCGGCATTGGAGAGGATGCCCAGATGCTGATGGATGACGGCATGATGATTTTATTCAACGAAACAGCACCGAAGGATTTGTACGACATCAGCTTTGTTCATAACGCCGAAGGGTTAAACGAAGACCTGGAAGCCGGAGATGAGCTGATTATTGACGGAGAAGTATTTTCCCTGACGTTCGTTGGAGGTAAAGCTAATGAAACGCTGCGGGATCTCGGGCATGCCACCTTTCAATTTAACGGAGAGACAAATTCAGATCTTCCGGGAACAGTCTGTATAGAAGCCAAACCGCTGCCTGCGATACAGGTGGGAAGCACCATCGTATTTCGTAAAAAATAAAGCTGGATAGGAGTGGAGAGCAATGATAGGAATTAACCGAAAGCTGCAGGCGCTAGAAAGAGAGGGCCGCTACATTAAAGTAGGTCTTGTCGGCGCTGGCCAGATGGGGCGCGGCATGATCGCGCAGATTGAAAATATGAAGGGCATGCGGGTGGTCATTACCGCGGACATAAATGAGGATAACGTCATCAATGCATACGGGCACGCCGGCATTGAGCGGGGAAATATTGTTTCTACTAACAATAAAGAAGAAGCCTCGCAGGCTATCCGTATGAATAAGGTAGTGGCATCCACCAAGGCGCTGCTCGTATGCGCTCTCGACGAAGTGGATGTTGTCGTGGATGCGACCGGGGTGCCGAATATTGGAGCAGAAATTGCCTGGAACGCCATTTTAAGCCGGAAGCATATCGTCATGCTGAACGTAGAGGCGGACGTCACCGTCGGGCCGCTGCTGAAGCGGATGGCAGATGCGAGCGGCGTCGTGTACACCGGGTCGGCAGGGGATGAGCCGGGAGCGATTATGGAGCTGTACGATTTTGCCGATGCGATTGGCTTTGAGGTAGTGGCGCTTGGTAAAGGCAAAAACAATCCGTTAAATGTGGAAGCCAACCCGGACACTGCAGCGGCGGAAGCTGAAGAGAAGGGCTCGAGTCCAAAAATGCTTGCCTCCTTCCAGGACGGCACGAAAACAATGGTCGAGATGAATGCCGTGGCGAATGCCACCGGATTTGTACCGGAGAAGTCGGGCATGAACGGATTCGAAGCCGGGGTCGCAGATCTGCCGGAGCTTTTCCAGCTGCGGGAGCAGGGAGGAAAAGTCGACAAACAGCACGTGGTGGAATACATTAACGGTATTGCCCCGGGCGTGTTTGCCATCGTTGCTTCTGACATGGAAGAAGTGAACGCGGAAATGAAATATTTAAAAATGGGAGACGGGCCAAACTACGTACTGTACCGGCCGTATCACCTAACAAGCCTGGAAACACCGCTTTCCGTGGCGCGGGCGTACCTGGACGGCCAGGCGACAATTGCTCCGGACGCCGGCCATATTGCTGAAACAGTGGCCGTGGCCAAGCGCGACCTGGAAGTGGACGAGCATTTGGATTCGATTGGCGGCTTTACCATTTACGGCACTGTAATGGAAGCCGGGGAAGCAAAAGACAAGGGAGCACTTCCGATTGGCCTCGCAGACAAAAATGTGAAAATGACCCGGGCTGTAAAGAAAGGGGAAGTCATTACGTATCAGGACGTGGAGCAGACAATGGAATCCACCATCTGGCGTCTGCGGAAAATGCAGGACCACGAATGGAAATAAAATGAGAAGGAAGCGCTGCCGAAATTAGCGGCCGCTTCTTTTTCCGTCTTCAAATCGTGGTATAATAAAAGAGTAATAAGTAAAGGAGGGGCTGAATCGATGAAAAAACGTAAAGAGCTCATTTACTTACAGTGCGCTCATTGTAAGGAAGAGACGCCCCACAACGTGGAATATATTAATGGGGACGTGTACAGTATGGCATGCCGGACGTGCGGCCGGGAGCTGACATTAAACCGCGATATTATGAAAGAATGGTACAGCGAAGTGTATGACCGCGTGACTACCAAGCCCACTCGTTTAACAGAGGAATACAAGGAAAGCAGAACGCCGTTTGTAGTACGGCTGCCGTTCCGGATGGCAAGCAAGCCCTACCGGCTGATGCGGGATTTGAATGACACCCAGAAAACCCTGCGCTATTATAAAAATAAACAAAAGAAATCTTCCTGACCACGCGTAAGTGGGGGGAAGATTTTTTATGAACGAGTATATTATCCGCTGACGAGCTGTTTCAGGGGCGTGGGCGCTGCTTCGTATGCACGGTTGAACTCCAGCAGAGGACAATCAGTGCATGCCTCTGACACTCCGGTGCACGTAGCAACAGAGTCAAACACGCCGTCTTTATAAACGTAGGATAATTCATGGAGCACCTTCTGTTTCGTGATCGAGCAGTAAATAATCTGACGCGACATGGAGTAATCCATCGTATTTCACTCCTTCGGCGTATAATAAATAGCATAAATAAGAGCGGTATATATTAATTTACTTAAAGACTATGTACCCGGAACGGCGTGAAAGAAAACCAGGGGTTGTAAGCAGATAGTATTAAGCGGGGGAGTTTACGCCGGGCGGTATGCGGGAAAATAATGATTCTGACAGCCCATTCAATCTTAAACAAATAACCAGTAATCTAAACCAGCAGCAGAAATGTAACAGTGAAGGCATATCTGGGCAGATGAAACACACAACGGCTGAATAAAGAGAGGGAAGAGAAAAAAAGGGGGGGCATCCATGAAACAAAAGTATATGCTGATCGCAGTGGACCAGGACGGCCATGAAATTTCATTAAAGAACTATAAGGGCCGTGAGGCGAAAGAGGAATTAATTTTAGAAGGAAAAGACTGCGCAACGACGATGTATGAGCAGTTAAAGGAAGAGCTGCATCCGAACTCGGTGAAAATGCTCAGCCTGTAAAACAAATATCAGAAGCCCCCGGCACCTGTGCCGGGGGCTTCTTACTATCTTTCAATCAGTTCGATGCGGTTGCCAAACGGGTCCTCCGTATAAAAGCGGGGAGAGCCGTTCAATGGCTGTTCGGGCTTTACGGGCCAGTTAAACTCCTGCAGGCGCTCTCTGGCAAGCTCGAGATTGTGCACGCGGAGCGCCGGGTGTGCCTTGCGGGCCGGGGAAAACGGCTCTTCAACGCCAATATGGACCTCGAGACCGCCGCAGTCAAACCACACACCGCCGCGTTTGGCCAAATCCTCGGGCTTTGGTATCTCGGGCATACCGAGAATGGTGTGAAAAAAATGGCGGGCCTTTTCTTCGCTCTCCGGCGGTGCAGCAAGCTGTACGTGATCAATTCCAGTAAATAATGTCATGAGAGGGTCATCCTTTCACTTTTCGGGCTATCGTTTTTCCAATTTCAAGAGAAGCTGTTGCTGCGGGCGATGGTGCATTTAATACGTGGAGGCTGCGGGAGCCCGTAATGAAAAAGAAATCGTCCATCAGCGTCCCGTCTTCCTGAAGGGCCTGGGCGCGGATCCCTGATTCGCCGGGTACAAGTTCATCGGCTGAAAGAGAAGGGATCAGCTGCTGCAGTTCTGCGGTAAATGCCTGCCTGGAAAACGAACGCACGTATTCCCGCGCTCCTTCCTTCCAGTACCGGGAAGCAAGCTTCATTAACCCGGGGGAACGGAGATGCTCCCAGGCATCCGCCGGTTTCACGGCCATTTTTTCGTATCCTTCCCGCTCAAAGCTTAATACGGCATTCGGGCCGGCCTCTACGCCTCCCCGGCTCATCCGGGTAAAATGAACGCCGAGAAATGGAAAGGCCGGGTCTGGTACCGGGTAGATGAGCCAGGAGACTTTGTGTTCAGCCTCCGGAGCGAGCGTATAATATTCCCCGCGGAACGGGACAATACGGATATCTGTATGGTAGCCGGCCATGCGGGCGATTTTATCACTTTGCAGCCCGCCGCAGTTGATGAGCTTCCGGCCGGTAAACGTCTGGTCCGGGGTCGTGACGCTCACGCTCTGTTCGGCTTCCTGAATTTGTTCGGCCTGCTGGCCGATCAGGATATCACCGCCCCGTCGGCGGATTTCGGCAGCGAGAGCCTGGGCCACCTCGCCGTAATCGACGATGCCGGTTTCGGGGACAAGCAGTGCGTGCCGGGCGCTTACATACGGCTCTCTTTCTGCAAGCTCTTCAAGCGACAGGTAGCGCGGCTGCAGTCCGTTTTGTCTGCCGCGTTCGTAAAGCTTCCGCAGCTGCAGTAATTCGTCTTCGTCCCTGGCGGCAATGATTTTTCCGCAAATAGTATAGTCTACCCCGTGCTGATCGCAGAAAGCAGCGAGCGATTTCCGCCCTTTTTCTGTAAGAAACGCCTTTAGGCTGCCGGGGCGGTAATAGATGCCGGAATGAATAACGCCGCTGTTTCTGCCTGTCTGATGCGAGGCCAGATGGGATTCTTTTTCTAAAACGACTACTCCGGCGCCGGGTTCTTCTTCAAGCAGCGCATAAGCTGCAGCAAGTCCGACGATTCCGCCGCCGATAATGATATAATCGTACATATCGAAGCTCCTTTAAACGACAATTTTTTAACAGAGACTGCTTACGCACAGCATACCCGTTTTTTTAAAACTTACAACGGGGACAATTTCTTTAAAATCGTGTATTTATTATAATGGAAAAGGAATGTACCCAGGAAAGTAAAATTGGAAGTTTACAGCGCGGCAGAAAAAAGGAATAGCAGATATGAGGTACATAATAAATACTTGGATTGGGAAAGGATTGCACGCGTCATGGATGAGTTTAACGATGATATTTTGACAGACTCGTTAATTTTAAAAGCGATCGATCATTCGAAGGTCGGGCTGGTTATCACAGACCCGAACAAGGAGGATAACCCCATCGTTTATGTAAACCGGGGTTTTACCGATGTCACCGGCTATACGTATGAAGAAAGCGTAGGGTACAACTGCCGTTTTCTCCAGGGGAAAGACCGGGACGAGCAGGAAATAGAAAATATGAAACGTGCGGTGGCTGCCCGGGAGGAATACGTCCTCGAGCTCGAGAATTTTAAGAAAGACGGCACACCGTTTTGGAATGAAATTTATATTGAGCCCATTTATATGGAGGATCGTCTGTATTTTCTCGGCGTCCAGCGCGACATTACCCGGCAGAAAAAATACGAAGATGACCTGGACAAAAGCGAACGTCAGGTGGACCGGCTCTCAACGCCAATTGTGCCGATCACAGAGAAAATATCTGTACTTCCGGTGGTCGGGGATTTGTCCTATGAACGGTTTGAAATGATTTTTCATAAAATTTCCGAGACGTATGGAAATATCCATTATGAAAAACTGATTCTTGATCTTTCCGGCATGGACGAATACGACGAGCAGGTGGCTGACGGCATTATGAATCTGCATCATCTGCTCCGCCTGCTGGGGTCGGAGCTGATTGTGACCGGGATCAGGCCGGAGCTTTCAATGGCTTTCACGTCGCAGAACATTTCGCTTTCCTATCTGCGGACCGCAGCTACGGTGAAAGAAATGCTGCAGGAACTCGGAATATCGTAAAAAGCCGGAATACTAAGGATTCCGGCTTTACGAGTGCTTCTTATTTTTCCTCGTCCTGCTTCTTGGCGTCACCGGCTTTGTTTTGCACTTCGCCTTTTACTTTATCTTTCTTGGCATCGCGCTGCATTTTCGGATCGTCCTTGGCATTGCCTGCCTGGTCTTTTGCTTCGCCCTTTATTTTATTGACAGCGCCTTTTACTTTATCGCTGAATCCTTTTTTATCTGCCATAAATGAATACCTCCTGTATTAAGTCCGTACGGGGAATATTCCCTTTGACGTTCGGGATAAAACAAATGATTCAATTAAAAATACGTACAAAAAGGAGCATGCCTGTATGTCTGTTATTATTGCCTATACGAATCCACCGGAGCACGTCCGGGAGTACCTGGAAGCAGAAGCAGAGCTTCATGTGATCCGTCCGAATAAAGAACGGGAGAAATTCATGGAGGTGCTGCCGAACGCGGAGGCACTTATTGGAGCGGGACTCCCAGTGAATCAGGACCTGTTGGATAAAGCACCGGAGCTTCGGGTAGTAAGTAATGCTTCAGCCGGGGTGGATAATCTTGACGTTGATCTGCTGACGGACCACGGCGTTGTAGTCACAAACACTCCGGCGGCGGTCGTTGATACGATGGCAGACACGATGTTTGGGCTGATGATCGGTGCCTCCCGGCGTCTGATGGAGATGCATGAGCTTGTTAAAAACGGAGAATGGGACCGGAACGCGCCGAAGGAATGGTTCGGTCTGAATGTTCATCATAAAAAG
The DNA here is from genome assembly GCF_900106595.1 of Marinococcus luteus. Taxonomy (GTDB): domain Bacteria; phylum Bacillota; class Bacilli; order Bacillales; family Marinococcaceae; genus Marinococcus; species Marinococcus luteus. The sequence goes on along the minus strand of NZ_FNNC01000002.1, from coordinate 325,854 downwards.
CTCGGCATCATTGGCATGGGCGGCATAGGAAAAGAAATCGCCCGCCGGGCAAAGGAAGGCTTCCGGATGGAAGTCAGCTACTACAACCGTTCCCGGCATGAACAGGCAGAAAAAGAAACCGGCGCCGTCTATGAACAGCTCGATGATCTGCTCGCTTCATCGGATGTGGTAATGGTGCTGCTGCCGCTGACCGATGAGACAAAGCATATGCTCGGTGCAGAGGCCTTCCGGAAGATGAAATCAACAGCAGTATTTCTGAATGGCGGCCGCGGGTCTGTCGTAGATGAACAGGCGCTGATTACGGCCCTTCAGGAAAAAGAGATTTTCGCGGCAGGACTCGACGTGTTTGAAGAGGAACCGCTGCCATCGGACCATCCATTTTTCACTATGCCTGAAGTGACGCTGCTTCCTCATATCGGCACCGGTACGGTAGAAACCCGGGAAGCGATGTATATGGAGGCAGCCGGGCAGTGCATAAAGGCCCTAAAAGGAGAAAAACCGGAAGCCCTCGTCAATGAAAAGGTGTGGGACAAAGGCAGAAAGTAGGCGTCCGGGGGGGGCAGACAGGAGGCGGTTTTGGACATAAGAAGAACCGCCCTCTGTATGCGAGAACGGCTGTCTTTTTCAGCTTTTATATGAGCGCTTTATGATTTCAGCGCTTTTGTTTGCGGTTTTTCCACCATTTTCGTACATACGGATAAACAAAAGGTCCGACTTTGACAGCCATTTTAATTAATTTTCTCATAGTAGTTAACGTCCTCCATCTTCAAATTCTTATTTACCGGATACCCTGTTGAAGGACGTTGTAATCATGAAGTTCGGTTTCAGCTGCTTTTTTGTTTACGGAATTTCCGCTTTGCGGCCTGCTTTGGTTGCTTGACCTGCTGTTCTCCGTTTTTGACAGCGTCTTCCTGCATGCGTTTGCGGGCTTCAATAAATAACATGAAAATGCCCCTTTCTTTTGAATATTGTAAGGGGACTATTCCCAGGATGAAACGAAGATAAAACATCGTTTTTAAAGAAAATGAGCTTATAAAGGAGCTATCAGTGAACAAACGGTGAAAATCACTGAAAATGGGACGAAAGGAGACTATGTATGGAAAAACCATTAGTCGCTGCCTACAACCGGGTCAGCAGGGAGGCCCGTGAAAAATTGGCAGAAACGTGTGAGGTCCGGTATTTTGAACGAAGCGAAACGCTCGAAGATCCGGCTTTTCGCGAAACGATGGCGGAGGCTGAAGCCATTATCGGTATCGAATATGAAATCGATGAAGCTTTTCTGAAACAGGCTCCTCACCTCCGTATTGCCGCCAACGTTTCTGTTGGCTACGATAATCTGGATCTGGAAGCTTTGAAAGCCCGGGGCGTCTATGCTTCCAATACGCCGGGAGTGTTAAACGATACGACCGCAGACGCTATTTTTGGCCTGCTGCTGGCGACGGCCAGACGCATTCCGGAAACCGACCGCTACGTGAAAGACGGAAGGTGGCAGAATACGCTTCCGGATGATTATTTCGGTGTGGATGTGCACCACCGGACGCTCGGCATTATCGGCATGGGGCGGATCGGGGAAGCGATTGCCAAACGGGCCCGCTTTGGCTTTGACATGGACATTTTATATTATAACCGCTCCCAAAAGCGCGAAGCGGAGGAAAAATACGGTGCGTCGCGGACAGCACTTGAGCCGCTGCTAGAACGGTCGGATTTTGTCTGTACAATGACGCCGCTCACAAAAGAGACGTACCATTTAATGGACGAAGCAGCTTTTCGCCGGATGAAATCGTCTGCTGTATTTATTAACGGGTCGCGGGGAGGCGTCGTGGATGAAGAGGCGCTGATCAAAGCGCTGCAGAACCGGTGGATACGGAGTGCCGGTCTGGACGTATTTTCGGAGGAACCGGTCCCTTCCGACCATCCGCTGCTCGCATTTCCACACGTGGTGACGCTTCCGCATATCGGGTCCTTTACGGAGGAAAATGAAAACAATATGTCGCTGCGGGCGGCGGAAAACGTGCTGCAGGTATTAAATGGCCAGGTGCCTCAGGATCAGCTGTAAACCAGGAGTAGGTTCCTGGTTTTTTGGCATAATTGGTATAGACAACTATATTTTATACTGGTACGATATAGACAAAGGGGGACTCGTAGTGGAAGATACTATTATATACTCAGCGACTATTGTAAACGCAGACCGTACCTCAACCGGTCAGTTCATCTGGATCCGCGGGCAGGCAGTCCACCGGACAGGAAGCATGGACCGCCTGCAGGAAGTGCCGGAGGAAACACGCCGCAGGGCAATTATGGTGGACGGTTCCAGGGGCTTCTTTATACCGGGAATGATTGATATGCATATTCACGGCGTCCAGGGAGCAGACGCGATGGACGGTACCACGGAGGCACTGGAAACAATGGCCCGGGTACTGCCGGCTGAAGGTACAACGGCGTTTCTTCCAACTACGATTACCCAGAAGAGCGAGGATATTACAAGAGCCCTGAAAGCAGTGGCTGAACACCGTAAAACCATGCCGGGAGAGGGCCAGGCGGAAATTGCAGGAGCCCACGTTGAAGGCCCGTTTTTTGAACCTTCCAAAGCCGGCGCCCAGCCGGCTGAATTTATGGTCCCGGCCTCGGTGGATTTGTTTGAAACGTGGCGTCGTGCTTCCGGAAATGCGATCCGGATTGTCTCACTGGCTCCGGAGCATGACCCGGACTTTGCGCTGACTGCTCACCTGCAAAGCATGGGCGTCATCGCTTCTGCTGCGCATTCGAATGCTTCCAAAGCGCTCGTAGATGAAGCTGCAAAAAAGGGTCTTTCACACATTACCCATCTGTACAACGGCATGAGCGGGCTGCATCACCGGGAGCCAGGTGTTGCTGCCGCAGCGCTTTTAAACCCTGGTCTTACCGTTGAAATTATCGCAGACGGCGTCCACAGCCATCCGGACATGGTCAAGCTTGCCTATCAGGCAGCCGGGGCCGGCCGGATCTGCGTTATTACTGATTCCCTGAGGGCCAAAAATCTGCCGGACGGTTCATACGATCTCGGAGGCCAGCAGGTAACGGTGGCCGGAGACAAGCCGTATCTGGCGGACGGCACGATTGCCGGGAGCATGCTAGCTATGGATAAGGGCTTCCGCAACATTCAGGCATTTACAGGCTGCAGCCGCGAGGAAGCGGTGCGCATGACCTCCTGGAACGCCGCGCATGAAATAGGACTCTCGGAGCGGAAAGGAAGCATTCAGGCTGGTAAAGATGCCGATATTGTCTGGATGGACGACAGTATGCATATACAGAAGGTCTGGTGCCGAGGGCGAGTTGCTGCGTTCGAACAGAAAGGAGAAGTGAAGCCGTGAAGCTTATCCGTGTAACTGACAGAGAAGCATTGAGCGTGCATGCGGCAGAAATGATTGCCGGTAAGGTGCAGGAGAAGCCGGACAGTGTGCTCGGCCTGGCTACCGGTGGGACGCCGGAGGGGACGTATCAGCAGCTGAAGAAAATCTATGACCGGGGGGGCATCGACCTTTCCCGCGTTACAACATTTAACCTTGATGAATATGCCGGCATGCCGAAAGAACATCCGCAAAGCTATCACGCGTACATGCAGCACAAAGTCTTTCGGCCGCTGCAGCTGCGGCCGGAACAGACGCATCTTCCGAACGGAACAGCCGATGATCTGGAGCAGGAATGCAGGCGCTACGAAAAGCACATTGCGGCAGCTGGCGGCATCGATATGCAGCTGCTCGGCATTGGCGAAAACGGCCACATCGGGTTTAATGAACCCGGCACCTCCTTTTCAAGCCGGACGCATGTGATACAATTGAAACCGTCAACCAGAGAAGCCAACGCCAGATATTTTGCGACTATCGAAGACGTGCCGGAGCAGGCGGTAACCATGGGAATTGAAACCATTATGGAAAGCCGTGAGATTCTTTTGCTCGTATTTGGCAGACGTAAAAAAGAAGCGCTTCTTCGTCTGCTTGAAGGAGAGGTGCAGGAAGACTTCCCGGCTTCCGTACTGAAAAAGCACTCCAGCGTAACGGTGATTGCTGATGAAGAAGCGCTGGCGGATGTCCCCGCAGAAGTGCTGCGGCGCTTTACCGGGTGAAAACGTGAAAACGGGAGGATGCCGTATATGAAAATCAACAAAAAATCCCCGCTGCCAATTTATTATCAAATACAGGAAATGATCCGCGGAAAGCTTGAGAGCGGTGAATGGCCTCCGGGCTATATGCTTCCGTCCGAGCGTATTTTTGCTGAAGAATTTGATGTGAGCCGTATGACTGTCCGCCAGGCAGTGACGGAGCTTGTAAGCGAACAGCTGCTGACGAGGGAAAAAGGTAAAGGAACGTTTGTTGCTGAACCTAAGATTGAACAGATGCTTCAGGGCCTCACGAGCTTTACCGAAGATATGAAAGCACGCGGCATGAAAGCAAGCAGCGAGCTGCAGCTGTTTCAAATGGAAGAAGCGGACGTGGCTACAGCCAGGCTGCTTCAGCTGAAAGGCGGGTCGGTCTACCGGATGGAGCGGCTTAGGCTTGCGGATAATAAGCCGATGGCGCTTGAAAATTCCTATCTGCATGCAGAGATGTTCCCGGGTCTTGGCGAAGAAGCGGCGTCAGGCTCAATTTATAAACGGCTCGAGCAGGATTACGGCATCACAATCGGTTCTGCGGACCAGTCCCTCGAGGCCTCCCTTGCGTCGGAGCGCGAAGCAGAGCTTCTCGGCATCGTTCCGGGAGCCCCGGTTCTGTTAATTTCCCGGACGACCTATACCGCGGACGGAGAACCGTTTGAACATGTTATTTCCTCCTACCGCGGAGACCGGTACAAATTCCGTATCCACATGCCGCGGTAAGAGTGGCCGAAGCGGCTTTTCTGGTTTTCTGGGCTGATTTACGTTAAAATGCTCGCAGGATAACGTTTAGCTGATAATGAGGGAGGCCGCACAAATGGATGATCGATTGTTTAAAGCAGCTATGGGCAAATTTACGACCGGTGTTACGGTGCTTACGACGGAGCTTGAAGGGACAGTCCACGGCATGACGGCAAACGCGTTCATGTCTGTTTCACTTGAGCCGAAGCTGATCCTCATTTCCGTCGCGAAAACGGCATCGATGCACGAATATATGCAGGAAGCGGACCAGTTTGCCATCAGTGTTCTCGGCAACGGCCAGGAGGCAGTGTCGCGCTACTTTGCCCGTCAGACAGAAGACGACTCAGAAGTAAGCTTTGAGCGGTTTGAAGACCGTCCGGTCATTGAAGGAGCCATCACGCAGCTTGCCTGCACGAAATATAACGAAGTCGATGCCGGAGACCACACGCTCTTTATCGGGTCCGTGGAAAACGTGACCGTCCAGGATGAAGCACCGCTCGTTTATTTTGAAGGCAAATACCGCTACATGGAATAACTCATCCGGCTTTCGGCCGGATGTTTTTTTATGTTCCGGCTCTTTTTTCTCCAGGCAGGGCGTGTTACATTATATGTAAGAAAACGCTTTCAAAAAAAGGGGTGCGGGTCGTGAATAAAGCGGAATGGAGCCGTTGGTCGGAGACGGGAATAATGGACCGGACACGGATGGAAAAGCGGATCGCTGAGTCATGGCATACATGCGCACGGGAAGGAGTCGATCCAGCTGGAGGCGTCGGCCAGCTGCCGGAACAAAAAGAGTGGCTGGTTTACAAAAAAGAACGGGAAATGTATCTGGAAGCGGCAGAACCAATGCTCCGGCAGCTCCAGGGATTTTGTGAGGACATGAAGCTTTTGCTTCTGCTTACGGATGAACAAGGCAAAGTACTGTACATCAACGGGCATCAAGGCTCCCTTGCTCATGCCTCGAGCATTCATTTTGGAGAGGGCGTTACCTGGACCGACCGTGCGGTGGGGACGAATGCCATCGGCACCAGTCTTTCTACAGGGGAACCGATTGTGGTGGTAAAAGAAGAACATTACGCAAAAGCCTCCAAAAGCTGGGAATGCGTTGCTGTGCCTGTATACGACGGCAAAGGGGGCATCCTCGGCGTACTTGATATGTCGAGTCCCTTTGGGTTTACGCAGAAAGAACAGATCATGGGCACGGTCGTTTCAGCGGCATTTGCGATTGAGCGCTCCTGGCAGGAAAAGCTCCGTCAGCAGGAAGTCGAGCTGCTTCAATACGCTCTGGCAGGCGACCATACGTTCACGCCGTATTTACTGACGAATGCTTACGGAACCGAAGTGTACCGGCATCCGGAATGGAAGGAAGACGAGCAGGGAAATGATCCGGCCATCAGCCGGCTGGCAGTCCCAATCTATTCTGCAGCCACCCGCCGGCTGCTCGGTTACCGGTATCAGCCTGTGCGTACGGAGGTGGAAAAAAAGAAGGTTCCACCGGCCCGGCCTTTTTCCCGGGGGGAAGCCGTAGGAGCAAGCCCGGCCTTTGAACAAACGATCGCAGAAGTGAAAAAGGCGGCCAAGCAGTCAGTGTCCGTTCATCTTTTCGGTGAGACCGGCACTGGCAAGGAAGTTATGGCAAGACTCGTGCATGACAATAGTGAATACCGAAATGGTCCGTTTATCGCAGTCAACTGCGGAGCTATTCCGGAAAACCTGCTTGAAAGCGAACTCTTTGGCTACGATGGCGGCGCTTTTACCGGGGCGAAGAGGGGAGGCACCGAGGGGAAAATCCGGGAAGCGAAAAACGGCACCCTCTTTTTAGACGAAATCTCTGAAATTTCCCCGGCAGCCCAGGTGGCACTTTTGCGTGTGCTGCAGGAGAAACGGGTCACGCCCGTTGGGAGCAGAGACTCCCTCCCGGTTAACTTCCGGCTTATTACTGCAAGCAACAAAAATATTACCGAACTCGTTCAGCAAGGAAGTTTTCGGGAAGATTTGTATTACCGCATTTATGTGTACCCGCTCACGCTGCCTCCGCTCAGGCGGAGGATGGAGGACCTGCCGGAGCTGATCCGCTACATTTCAGAGAAGCAGGGATGGAGGGCCAACTGGCCGAAACAGCTGCTTGCCCAGATGGCCGGCTACGAATGGCCGGGCAACATCCGGGAGCTCTTCAATGTACTGGAGCGTATGTATACGTATTATGAAGGAAGTGTGCCGATGGACGTGCTCCTTGATCCTTTTCTTTCCGCCCCGGAAGCCCGGCAGCTCACGACAAGTCGGTTTACTTACCGGGAACAGATGGAATACGGGCGGATTGAGCAGGCACTTGAAGCCTGCAATGGCCGTGTTTCTGCTTCGGCCAAACAGCTTGGGATTGCAAGAAGCACGCTTTACCGGAAGCTGAAAAAATACGGTCTGGAATAATTGCGACAAAATGGGACAAATCGGAGCATAATGCTCCAGATTGTCCCATTTTTTGTGGAGCAAAAGCCTGAAATCTCAAGCGAATGCCTAACAATAACGCTGGTACGGTTGGCACAAAACTTGCATGTATGTAGAGCAAGAACGTCCGCAGGCTTCTTTTGCCTGCAATAAATCAATATTAAAGGAGGATCAGTATGGAAGCGTCCAATACAAGAACGCAGACGATGGATTCCCATCAGGCCATGTGGATGTATCAGAAAATGTCTGAAATCCGGTATTTTGAAGATACTGTTCATGAAACATTCAGCAAAGGAGTGCTGCCGGGATTTGTTCATTTGTATGCAGGAGAAGAAGCGGTGGCCGTCGGCGTATGCGCGCATTTGAACGACAAAGACAGCATCACAAGTACTCACCGCGGGCACGGCCACTGTATCGCGAAGGGCTGTGACCTGAACGGCATGATGGCGGAGATTTATGGCAAAGAAACCGGGCTTTGCAACGGTAAAGGAGGCTCGATGCACATTGCTGATATCAGTAAAGGCATGCTCGGGGCAAATGGCATCGTTGGAGGCGGCTTTCCGCTCGCTACAGGCGCCGGCCTGACAGCGAAGCTGCAGAACACCGGCGGCGTGGCGGTCTGCTTTTTTGGAGACGGGGCCAATAACCACGGCACGTTCCATGAGGGCATTAATATGGCTGCTATCTGGAACCTGCCAGTCGTCTTTGTTGCCGAAAACAACGGCTACGCTGAAGCAACTCCGTTTTCCTACGCCTCGAGCTGTGAAAATATCGCCGACCGGGCAGCCTCCTACGGCATTCCTGGGGAAATTGTTGACGGAAAGGATGCAATGGCTGTATACGAAGCAGCAGCACGGGCGATCAAAAGGGCGAGAAACGGTGAAGGGCCTTCCTTGATTGAATGCAAAACGTACCGGAACTACGGTCACTTTGAAGGCGATGCACAGAAATACAAAGGCTCGGAGGAGCGGGAAGAGCATCTGAAAGACAAAGATGCGATTTTACAGTTCCGTCAGTATATGCTCGAGCACAACCTTTCCAACGAAGAAGGACTGAACAAGCTGGATGAACAGGTGAAAGCTTCCATCCAGGCCGCTGTCGAATTTGCCGAAAGCAGTGATTACCCGGATGCCGGCAGCTTAATAACTGACGTGTATGTGGATTACACGAACACAGGGAGGGAGTCGTAATGGGACGGACAATCAGCTTTTCTGAGGCGATCAATGAAGCACTTGCCGAAACGATGCGCAGGGATAAAAACGTTATATTAATGGGTGAAGACGTGGCCGGTGGCGCGGCCGTCGATCATCTGCAGGACGAGGAAGCCTGGGGCGGGGTCATGGGTGTAACACAGGGGCTGGTGCAGGAATTCGGGAGAGACCGGATTCTCGATACACCAATTGCCGAGGCGGGCTATGTCGGAGCGGCCGTCAGTGCAGCAGCAACCGGCATGCGCCCGGTGGCGGAGCTGATGTTTAACGACTTTATTGGCAGCTGCCTCGACGAAGTCATGAACCAGGGGGCCAAGCTGCGCTACATGTTCGGTGGTAAAGCGAAAGTGCCGCTGACCATCCGGACGATGCACGGAGCGGGTTTTCGGGCAGCGGCCCAGCATTCGCAGAGCCTGTACGGGATGTTCACCGCAATACCGGGGCTCAAAACGGTCGTTCCCTCCACGCCGGCAGAAGCCAAAGGACTCCTGATCGCAGCCATTGAAGATGATGACCTGGTCGTCTTTTTTGAAGATAAAACCCTCTACAATATGAAAGGCGAAGTGCCGGAAGGCTACTACACGACCGATCTCGGCAAAGCGGACATTAAGCGCGAAGGAAGTGACGTCACGATCGTTGCCATCGGCAAGCAGGTGCATACCGCGCTTGAAGCGGCAGAGCAGCTGGCCGCTAAGGGTGTTCAGGCAGAAATTGTCGATCCTCGCAGTCTGTCCCCGTTGGATGAGGATACGATTTTAGCTTCGGTGGATAAAACCAACCACTTGATTGTCGTGGACGAAGCAACTCCGCGCTGCAACGTAGCGACCGATATTGCAGCGATGGTGGCGGATAAGGGATTTGATTCGCTCGATGCACCGATCAAACGGATTACCGCCCCGCATTCGCCAGTACCGTTCTCGCCGGTCCTCGAGGATCTGTACCTTCCGTCAGCGGACACGATCGTACGGACTGCCATGGAGCTTACCGGTGAAGATACGGCGATGACTACGTAAACGAAAGGAGGGACAGTATGGCCACAGAGATCGTAATGCCGAAGTTTGGGATGAGCATGAACGAAGGAACCATAGCTGAATGGCTGAAAAAAGAAGGCGATGACATTAAAAAAGGGGAGCCGGTTGTTACCGTCAGCTCGGATAAAATTACAAACGAGGTGGAGGCGCCTGCAGACGGCCAGATGCTGAAAATTACCGCCGCAGAAGACGAGACGCTGGCGGTCGGCCAGGTGATTGCTTATATGGGAGAGCCCGGTGAACAAATAACAGAAAGCCCGGCCGCCGCAGAAGAAACAGCATCGGCCGCCCCGGAACCGGCAGAAGCCGCCGCAGAAGAACCGGCTATTTCCCGGGAAATAAATCATGCGCCTCAGGCTGAATCACGCGTGCGGGTCTCCCCGGCAGCCAAAAAACTGGCCTCGGCGCACGGGATTTCGGTGGAAACGATCGAAGGGACCGGGCCGAAAGGGCGGATTACAAAGAAAGATGTGGAAGCTTTAATAGAAACGGATGAAACAGAAGACGGCGCTTCCCGGCCGCAAAATGAGCCGGCCTCAGCCAATCCATCGCTCGACACGACCCAGGTGACGGCTGTTAAAGGTATGCGTAAAGTCATTGCGGACCGTATGCAGGAGAGCCTGCAGGAAAGCGCCCAGCTTACGCTGATGAGAAAGGCAGATGTGACCGGGCTGCTGCAGATGCAGAAGCAGGCAAACGCCGAGCTTGAGCAGAACGGGGAAGCAAAAACGATGACACTGACGGCATTCATTGCCAAAGCAGCGGTACTGGCTCTCCAAAAGCATCCGGCGGCAAATGCTTCGTTTCAGGAAGGCATGCTTTACCGCTATGATCATGTGCACCTGGGGGTAGCGGCAGCGTTAACAGAGGGGCTCGTTGTACCGGTCATCTTCCATGCCGAAGCCAAATCGGTGCGGGAGATTGGGGAGAGTATCCGCGTGCTCGGGCACGGGGCCAGGGAGAACCAGCTGGCGTCTGAGGATATGCATGGGTCCACGTTTACGATTACGAATGTCGGTGGTACAGGTGTGGAGTATTTTACGCCGATTTTAAATACACCGGAAGCGGCTATTTTAGGCGTCGGAGCCGTGCAGGATGGCGTACAGTTTCATGAAGGCATACCAATGGAACGAAAGCTGCTCCCTCTCAGCCTGACATTTGACCACCGGGCTCTCGACGGGGAACCGGCCGGAAGGTTTCTCGCAGAGCTTACCGGTATTTTGGAAAATCCGCACCGGTTGTTTTTCTAACACTAATAATACAAGGGCTGGAAGGAGAGTTTACTCCTGCTCCAGCCCTTGTATTTGTATTAATGTGGGAATTTGTATTTAAATCTCCCGGAAACGGGTTTCTGAAGTATGATGATCATATAAAATATTTTTATTGAGGAGCAGTATATGATCAAGAGCAAAGCTGATTACAAAATGTATTTAAAAGCAGACCAGATTTCTTTAGGGTTAAAAAATGAAAAAGTGCCGTTCATCTGTAGTAATGAAAGACATATTATCTGGAAGTACCAGCGGCTCTTGAGAAAGCTTGAGTACTATATGAATTGTAAAACGTCGATTCCAAATAAAATACACAAAAAATATTTAAAGCATAAATTATTCCGCATGCAGGTACACACGGGGATGAAGGTACCGCCAAACGTATTTGGTCCAGGACTTTCCATTGCTCACCTTGGAACTATCATTATTAACGCCAAAGCAAAGGTTGGTGTTAACTGTCGCCTGCATGCACTGACTAATATCGGTATGGACGGCCGTGCTGATGCAGTAGCGGTACTCGGAGACAATGTTTACATTGCCATGGGCGCAAAAATTGTAGGGAAGATTAATATCGCAGATGGTGTAGTCATCGGTGCTAATTCGGTTGTGACGAAAGACGTAGCAGAAAGTAATATTACCGTCGCAGGGGCACCGGCGAAAAAAATATCATCCAATGGTAATTCATTTCCGGCTGACCGCCGTGGCTACGAATTGGCTAATCAATCAGCCCTCTCTTTTCAGCCGGCAGGAATAAAATAAAAAAATTACAGTTGAGACGCCTAAAAGGGGCGTCTTCTTTAATGCATAAGGAAGAAAGCATATTCCATGACATACAGAGAGAGCCGTAAGGGAAAAGAGTAATGATTCGCGGAATACAGAGGAGGAAAAACATGACTGGAATCACCCACATCGGTTTAACCGTGCCGGATATTGACGCAGCTGTCGAATGGTATACACGGGTGCTGGATTTTGAGCTTCTGGCCGGTCCATATACGGCGAAAGCTGATGAGTCGGACGACGCTTCCACAAATATGACGATGGACCTTCTCGGCGAAGAGGTGAAAGAAATGCGTAACGCGCATTTGACTACGGGCAATCAGGTAGGTCTTGAGCTGTTTGAGTTTGTTGATCCCGGTCCTGGCCCGCAGGAGAGCCCGCCGTGGCAGCAGCGCTTTTTTCATCTGTGTCTGCTCGTGTCTGATATCGGGGAAACCGCTGCTCGTATAGAAGCGGAGGGCGGAAAACAGCGGAGTCGGATATGGACGCCGAGAGAGGGAAAGCCGTACCGGCTTGTGTACATGGAGGACCCGTTCGGCAATATAATCGAGCTGTATTCGCACAGCACCGAAGTCACCTATGGAAACATGGACAGCAACTAAGCCGCCTGTGTGAGTACGGTGCCCTTTCCGGCTGATCAATGTTATTCTATACAGATGAACAGAACGGACGGGGATGTCAGCAGGAGGCAGACTATGTATCACGCAGAAACGATTAAAGAGAAGCTGCGGCTGTTTATGGTTATTTTACTACCCATTTTGATTACGCAGCTGAGTTATTTTGGCATGAATTTAATAGACACAATCATGTCCGGACGGGCCGGAACGGATGATCTGGCGGGTGTGGCGATCGGGGCGAACCTGTGGATGCCGGTATTTACAGCGGTGAATGGCATTCTGCTCGCCATCACACCGATCGTCTCCCAGCAGCTCGGTGCCGGAGAAGGAAGAAAGATTGCCGGCACGATTACGCAGGGGCTGTACCTGGGCGTACTTTTCGGGGTGGTTGTCATTGCCCTCGGAGCGGCGGCTTTAAGTCCGGCTCTTTCCTTTATGTCGCTCGAACCGGGAGTTGAACGGATTGCGGCCCATTATTTAATCGGTCTCGCTTTTGGAATTATTCCGTTCTTTTTATCGATTGTGCTCCGGAACTTTTTTGATGCCCAGGGCCATACACGGATTACGATGGTGATCATGCTCGGTACACTTCCGTTTAATGCGTTTTTTAATTACGTATTAATTTTTGGCAGATTTGGCTTTCCGGAGCTTGGTGGTATCGGAGCGGGCTACGCTACGGCAATTTCCTATTGGATCATTTTTGCGTTCAGTATCATGATGACGTTCCGGATCCCGGCAATGAGGCGGTTCCGTATCTTTTTGGATTGGTACCGGCCTTCCTGGCAGGCGTGGAAGGAACAGCTGCGGATCGGGGTGCCGATGGGAATGTCGCTGTTTTTTGAATCGAGCATTTTTTCGGCAGTGAGTCTTCTGATGGCGTCGTTGTTCAGCACCGTTACGGTCGCTGCCCACCAGGTGGCTCTCAGCTTCACGTCCCTGATATTTATGGTGCCGTTGAGCATTTCCATCGCGCTGACGATCGTGGTCGCTTTTGAAGTCGGCGGTGGCTACCTCGAAGGGGCCAAAGCATACACGCGCCTCGGGGTGACGGCTGCCATGGGCATACTGGGCGTAGCGTCCATAGGAATATTTCTCCTGCGAGAGCCGATTGCCTACATTTATACGACCAATGAAGAGGTAGTACAGCTGGCTGCCCAGTTTTTCCTGTTTGCGATCGTCTATCAGATTTCAGACGCCGCGCAGGCCTCGCTTCAGGGCGTGCTTCGGGGTTATAAAGACGTGACCGTGCCGTTTTTCACTGCGCTCGTGTCCTACTGGGCGCTAGGACTGCCGGCCGGGTACCTGCTTGCGGTTACGACGCCGCTCGGGCCGTTTGGCCTCTGGCTCGGTATCACCGTTGGGCTCACGAGCGCGGCAATCGGATTTTTCATCCGGCTGAAGATTGTGGTAAAAAGACATGAACGATTAGGGAGCACTGTATAAACCATAAAACGAATTGCTTCTCCAGACTGCATATATGCGGATGAGGGAGCAATTTTTTATAGGATGTGCCAGGAATAAAGATTCAGTTAAATGTGCATGGATATAAGGTATTTAATGTTATTATAATCAGTAATCAATGTTAAGATAATATTAATTAAATATTAATTTTGTGTAAAAGCCAGTACAGACCAACTTCGTTCACTTATTTTAATGCAGTACCAGGGGGAAACATAAATTGAAAAAAATTGAACTCATCGGCCCGCCGGGGAGCGGAAAAACAACGCTGGTAAAAAATATTGCGGGCATAACAGACAAAGATAATAACAATATCGTTTCGCTGAATGAACTGTATATCAAGGAATTAATCCGGGGAAAAAGGCTTTTCAAAACAATGCCGAAAAAATTCGTGCGAAGGTATCACCACCATTTTATTGCCAAAGAGTATCAGGAATTTATGACCACCTGCTTTACGGATTACGGGAGAAGCATGGAAGAAATGATTGGATTTTTAACGAAGATGGATAAAAACGACCGCTATTATACCGTAAAGGTTTTAAATGAAGATATGTTCAAGTGGTACATTGTCTCGCGTTTCGGCATGCAGGAGAGAGCGGCGGTTATCTGTGATGAACATTTTACCCACAGGATAGGGCGCATTTTTAAATACAGCGATGAAAAAGACTATGAAAATGATCTTAAGCGTTATTTTGATTTACTTGGCTGGCCGGATACAGTCATACACCTTGATATCTCCGCGCAGGAAGCATATGAACGAATGGAGAAAAGGAAACAGGGGCTGCCCTTATCCTATGAATCAAAAACGAAAGAAGAAGCTCTCGCTCAGCTCGAACGCTCGCGGAGGTCAAGTGAATATTTACGGACACATCTGGAAGCAGCCGGGGTCAAAACGTACCGTATAGAAAGCACGTCCAACAATACAGACACAGTACAAAAGCTGAGGGAAGAACTCACAGAAGAATTTACAGCTGCACCTTCCTGCTCTGTTTGATCTGCCACGCTGTTAAAACCCAAGCCGGTCCCGGTATTTCTGCAGCCATTCTTCGTTTTGGGCATCCCCGCCGTCAGCATTGCCGCTCGCAAAAATAGGCGGGGTTTTTCCGCGGTCCGCCGTTATTTCAATCGCCCGGGCAATAGCAGCCTGAAGCATAGCGGTTCCTACTGCTGTAGAGCTTGAGGCAAAAGGAGTCGTTAGATCCGGATGCCCCAGCAGGGCATCGCCGGGCGGCGCATGATTATCGAGGACGATATCGACTACATCCATCAGCCTGAAGCCGTCTTTATGACGGGAGGGCTGACCTGAAGAATAAGCAACTGATGTCAGGCCGGCGACTGCAGCGCCGGTTTTTTTGGCGTGGAGGGCAACATCGATCGGTACAGGATTTCTTCCGGAGGTGGAAATAACGATCACAGTGTCCTCCGGCTGAATCTGTTCGTCTGCTAAAAACGTGGCGGCGTAATCGTTTGTCCGCTCAAGCTCGGAAGAGCGCAGAGCTCCTTCGTGAAGCATCACCGGTTCATGAAGAATGGGGTGGATCGGTACGAGGCCGCCGGCCCGGTAGTAGACTTCAAGCGAAAGAAGATGCGAATGTCCGCATCCGAATAAATGAATGACCCCGTCCTGTCCGATCGTATTCGCGATCGCTCCGGCACATGCCTCCATCTGACTGTGTTCCTGTTCTTCCACAATGCTCAGCTGCTGGCGGAGTTTGGAAAAATAGTTTTCTATCATAATACATACCATCCTTTCTTCACGGTAAAAGTATACCTGTTTTTTGGCAGAGAAAAAGCCCCCGTCTTTGAAACGGGGACAATAGTTACTCTGCCTTGGAATCTGGATGCTGGGTACGCATAGCGTCTGCGACAAACTCCACCTCAGTGCCAATAATGACCTGTAAGTTGGTTTTATCTACTTTTACGACGCCGCGCGCCCCGTTTTGCTTCAGCTTGTTTTCATCGACCTCGTCCATGTCATTCATCTGAAGCCGAAGCCTTGTCACGCAGTTATCGATCGATTGAATATTGGTATACCCTCCGAGGGCAGCTACGTAATTTTTGGCGAGCGATTCATATTTGTCATCGCCGCTGTTTGCGCTCACTGCTGCGATCGTTTCTTCTTCCTCGCGGCCCGGCGTTTTAATATTCAGGAGACGGATAAGCGCTGAGAAAACAATGAAGTAAAGAACACCGAATATCAGCCCTATCCCAAGCAGCAGCACAGGCTGGGTCGCAATACCGAAGTTGATCAGGTAGTCAATAAAACCGGCAGAGAATCCGAAGCCGTTTAATATACCCAGCTCGAATGTAATCATCATCGCAAGCCCCGTCATCAGTGCATGCACTACATAAAGCAGCGGGGAAAGAAACATGAATGTAAATTCAATGGGTTCGGTAATACCGGTCAGGAAAGAAGTGAGTGCCAGGCTGCCGAGCATACCAGCTACTTCTTTGCGGCGCTCCGGCTTTGCTGCCAGGATCATTGCCAGACAGGCGCCCGGAAGGCCAAACATCATAATCGGGAAGAACCCGGCTGTATATGCACCGGCGTCCGGATCCCCATTAAAGAAACGGGTCAATTCGCCGTTATAGCCCTGGAAAGAACCAAAATCAAACCATATATACACGTTGATAATATGATGGAGACCGGTTGGAATCAAAAGTCGGTTCAAAAATCCATACAGTCCGGCTCCGGCGGCCCCAGTTCCTGTAATTACGCTGGTGACCTGGTCAATACCAGCCTGTACCGGCGGCCACACATAGCCGAATAAAAAGGCAAATATAAGCATTGTAACGGCGGTGATAATAGGTACGAACCGCCTGCCTCCGAAGAAGCCGAGGAACTGCGGCAGCTGAATGTTATAAAAGCGGTTATATAAAAGTCCGGCCGTAATACCTGTGATAATGCCGCCGAGCACCCCCATTTCGATATCTTCGTCAATGCCTGTAAGTCCTCCGTCCAGAATCAGATAGCCGACAACGCCTGCAAGTGCAGCGGCGCCGCTGCCGTCTCTCGAAAAACCAATCGCCAGACCAACTGCAAACAGCAGTGCCAGGTTGTCGAAAATAAACTGCCCGGCGCTTGCGATAAAGGCGATATCGAGCATATCCTCCTGCCCAAAACGAAGAATAAGAGCGGCTGCCGGGAGGGCTGCGATCGGAAGCATCAGCGAACGCCCGAGCTTTTGGAACTTGCCCATTATTTGAATGTTTCCAAGCATAAGTAGATCCCCCTTTAATAAAATGTATGAAGAAAATGTACCTCATTTTAGTTATAGATGTCTATACCAATTTTATTAAAAATTTAAAAACTCTGTCAAAGAATCTGACGACATCCATAAGGTAACGCTTACAAATATAGTAACACATTATATATAGATGTCTATACCATTTTTTCAATAGATTTTTAACGCAGGCATGATACGATAAAAAGAAAAAGAAAAGGTGATAAAAGTGAAATTTGACCTTCATAACCATCACGACCGCTGCGGACATGCAGAAGGAACAATCGAGGATTACATTCAGGCAGCAATCCGGAAAAATCTCGACGTGATTGGTATTGCTGATCATTCCCCGTTTTTTGCAAGCGCGGAAGAGCGGCCGTACCCCCGCATTACAATGGCTAAAGGAGAATTTCAGTTTTATATTGAAGAAATTCGGCAGCTGAAACAAAAATACATAAACGACATTGAAGTGCTGATCGGCGTGGAATCCGACTATTTTCCGGACCAGGAAGCACCCTACCGGAAGCAGTACGATAAATATCCAATGGACTATGTGATCGGTTCAGTTCATTTTGTAAATGAGGTCAATATTTTCGATACGTCAAGATGGGAAGGTATGGATGATGCGGATATCCGCCAGGTAAAGGAAGAATATTACCGCCAGATTGCACTGTCCGCCAAAAGCGGCATGTTTGATATTTTAGGCCATATAGATGCCCTGAAGGGATATTTTCCCTATGCAGCAGAAATTGATACCCCGGAAGTGGAGAAAACGCTGCGGGTAATCGGGGAAGAAGGCACAGCCATTGAAATTAACACCTCCGGTAAAACCAAATACTGCGGAGGCTGGTACCCCTCGGATGAAATGCTCGAACGCGCCCTGTACTACAACGTTCCGGTGACGTTTGGTTCCGATGCGCACGTACCCGAGAGAATCGGGGAGGATCTGGAAGAAGTACGGCAGCGTCTGAAGCAGATCGGCTACCGGTCCTGGAGGTTTTTCCGGAAACGCCGTCCGGTGGATGTGTATTTATAAGTGTACAAGCTGTATTGCTCCTATAAAAGAGTAATGCAGTTTTTTATCAATAAATTTACTAAAATATAACTGAGGAGTAAGTGAAAAATAATTACATTGCCAACAGATAAAAAGGGAGGAAAAGATTGATATAACTTTGTTATTCCAGTAAACAAAGCTGTTTTTGAATAAAACAGACTAGCTGGTACATAATTAAGATAATTTTCAAACTTTTTATTGAAAGCGCTTGCTTAATGTGTTAACTTAATAAAAACAGATAAAAATTTACTAAATAAACCTTTGGGGAAGGATGTTATTTCATGAAAAAAAGATTGTTGCTTTCGATGCCTGTCGTTACAGCGGTGGTATTAAGCGGATGCGGGGGCGGAGGGGGAGACTCTTCAGGTGAAGGTTCCGGCGAAACGTTAACATTATATTCTTCGGTAACGAATGAATCGGAAAAAGAAACGTTCGAAGAGCTCGTTGCCGACTTTGAAGAAGAGAGCGGCATTCAGGTGAACGTGAACCTCCCGGGAGCGGATTATGAAAGCCAGCTTCGCGTGCAGATGGCGTCCAATGAAATGCCGGACGTTTTCGATACCCACGGATGGTCACAGAATCGGTACGGTGATTACACTGAAGACCTTTCCGGGGAAGACTGGGCCGGCGACTTAAACGACAACATGAGCTCGCTGTTATCGGATGAAGAAGAAAAGCTATATGCATACCCAATCAACGAAGCGCTGGATGGGATCAGCTACAACAAAACGCTTCTTGATGAGCACGGCATTGAAGCACCAGAAACATACGATGAACTGCTGGCAGCCATGAGGCAGCTCGAAGAAGAAGCAGGAGATGAAGTAACGCCGATGTTTATGGCACAGGAAGGCGCGGGAGCGATCGCGCAGTATTTCGATCAGATGGCGACACCGCTTCTGACCTCTGCTGAAGGGGAAAACAACTACGAAGAAGAATTGAAAGAAGGGACGTTTGACTGGAGTAATTATACTTTCCTGCCAGAACAGCTGCAGACGATGCAGGATGAAGGTTTAGTAAATGAAGATGCAGTTAACGCAAACGGCGCCCAGGCAGTAAACCTCATGGCCCAAAACCAGATTGCTTTCATTTTTGCCGGCGGTTCATTCGGAGCTGACGTAACAGAATTGAACCCGGACGTGGAAGTGGGAATGGTGCCGGTGCCTTCGATTCACGAAGGAGACGATCCTAGCTGGATCGGCGGAGAACGCCATACGCTGGCCGTCTGGAATGAATCTGACATGAAAGAAGAAGCTAAAGAATTTATCTCCTTTATGGCCGAAGAAGAAAATGCGAAAACAATGGCTGAAGCAACCTCTCTGCCATCACCGCTCGAAAACGTAGACTCGGAGAACTATTATGAAGATTCCTACGCCAAGTATGAAGATATCGAAATTGAGCCGTACTTTGACCGGGAATATCTGCCGAGTGGCATGTGGGACGTGATTGGAAGTACCGGGGAAGAGCTCTTGGCCGGGTCAATGACGCCGGAGCAGGTCTCGAATGAAATGGCTACAGAATTCGAGCGTCTCCGTGAGGAAGTTGGGGTCGAAGAAGGCGAAGATATTGAAGAAGCGGAAGAACCGGAAGTAGATGAAGAGGAAGCGGAAGAGTAACCAGGAGGATAGAATGGAAAGGGCTTACTTACGGGCAGGTCCTTTTCCTTTTATAGGAGTGAAAAAATGGAAAATACCGAAAAATATGAATCAGCAGACTCAAATGCCAAGAAAAACAAAATTAAAAGATCGAAAACGTCCTCGCTCTGGATTATGTACGTTCCGGCGCTTGCCTTTGTTATTATTTTCATCGTTTATCCGTTTATTAATGGTGTGCGCATTTCATTTACAGACTGGGACGGTTTCTCGCAGACAAGAAATTTTGTAGGCTTCGAACAGTATACCCGGATGCTCACTGATCCCACTACCTGGCTGGTAGTGCGTAATACGCTCCTTTACGGTATCGGGAGTACATTTCTGCAGATGACGGTGGGCCTGCTGTATGCGCTGCTGCTCATGCAGAGCCTGAAGATGCGGGCCGTTACCAGAACAATCGTGTATATGCCGGTTATTATCAGCCCGCTTATTATGGGGTATATCTGGTACTTTATGTTTGCTTACAGCAACGGGGCATTGAACGATATCGTCATGCTTTTCGGGCTCGACCGTATTAACTGGCTGAACAACCCCGGCCTGAACCCGTTTTTAATCGTTCTTGTAAACACGTATCAGTTTGTCGGGATTTCCATGATTGTGTTTATTGCCGGACTGCAAAGCGTATCCAAAGAATATTACGAAGCAGCACGCATCGACGGGGCTTCACTGTTCCAGCAGTTTAAAAATATCACCATTCCGCTCTTAATGCCGGCAATTACCATTAACGTTGTGCTTAATATTATTGGGGGATTAAAGCTGTTTGACGTGATTGTTTCCTTAACCGGCGGTGGGCCGGGAGATGCCTCGCAGTCCATGTCGACATTCATGTATTCACTGTACTTTGACCGCCAGGACGCCGGCTATGCAGCTACTCAGGGCGTGCTGATGGTTATCATTATTCTCGTTATTACGCTGGCCTCGGTCATTTACCTGCGCCGCAAGGAGGTAGAAGCATAATGAATCGCTTTACAGGAAAACAGCGCTTAGGACTTAACCTATTGTGTCTGCTCATATGCCTTTTGCATATTGTCCCCTTTTATATTCTGATTACTACCTCGCTGAAAGCATTGGGCGACTTTAGCTCGATGTGGGTGCTGCCGCAGGAATGGAGCTTTGAAAACTTTATAGTTGCCTGGGAACAGGCGCAGCTTGGAACAGCTATGTTTAACTCCGGCTTCATTACGTTCTTTTCCGCAGCGTTCTTGATCATTGCCGGTTCGCTGGCTGCTTATCCGCTCGCAAGAAGGCAGACGAAGCTGAACAAATTTGTATACTTGTTTTTTATCGGTATTATGATTGTGCCGCCGCTCACGGTCCTCGTGCCACTCTACCAGATGGTCGTGGACTGGGGACTTTTAAACACACGGGCTGTGGCCATATTCAACAACGTTGCGGCCTTTCTTTCGATGACGATCTTTCTGTATGCCGGGTTTATTCGCTCCACCGTACCAAAAGAACTTGAAGAAGCGGCGAAAATTGACGGGGCAAATACACTGACCATCTTTTTCCGTATCGTGTTTCCACTGCTCAAGCCTATTACAGCTACGGTATTAATCATTGCCTGCGTCTACATTTGGAATGACTTCCAGTTCGCGATTTTCTTCCTGCAGGAAGCGAGCGTGCAGACACTGCCGGTAGCAGTAAACAGCTTCTTCGGGGAAAACTCCGCCAATCTGAACCTGGTGGCTGCCGCCTCTCTTGTGGCGCTGCTGCCGATGACCCTGTTGTTTCTATTCCTGCAGCGTTTCTTTATTGAAGGTCTTGCACAGGGATCAATCAAATAAAATAAAAAAAGTGGGGAGAAACCGGAATGCCTATTCATTACAGCAGTTCCACTAAAACATTTCATCTGCAGGCAGCGGACACGAGCTATGTGTTCGATGTGCTTCCAAACAATCAACTGGGGCATATTTATTACGGAAAACGCCTGCCGCACCGCGAGGATTTTTCTCATCTGCGCCGGTTTGAAGAACGGGCGAATACGACATCTGTAAGTGAAGAAAACCCTTCACTTTCGCTTGAGAGCGTGCAACAGGAATATCCGGTCTATGGAACAACTGATTTCCGTGAGCCGGCACTGCATATTCAGCAGCAGGATGGCAGCCGTATTACTAATTTCCAATACGAAAGCCATGCCTTTCTTGACAACAAACCGGAGCTTCCGGGGCTGCCGGCCACATACACAGAGCACGGGGGTGAAGCCACGACGCTCGCCCTGACCTTGAAAGACTACCATCTGAATGCGGAATTAACGCTGCTTTATACGCTTTTCGAAGCCCCCGGGGTCATTGCACGGAGTGCGGCTGTTTATAATGGCGGGGCCGAACCGTTTCGTCTGCTAGGCATTAAAAGCATGAATGTTGATTTTTCGGATGCGGAGTTTGAGATGCTGCATTTATCCGGCGCCTGGGCGAGAGAGCGCCACGTGAAAACACGAAAGCTTGAAGAAGGAGTGCAGCGGATTGCAAGCACCCGCGGCATCAGCAGTGCCCAGCACAATCCGTTTCTGGCGCTGAAGCGGCCGGAAACAGATGAAAGCCGAGGCGAAGTATTTGGCTTCAGCTTTGTTTACAGCGGGAATTTCGAGGGCCGGGTAGAGGTGGATCATTTCGGGGTCTCGAGAGTGTCGATGGGGCTGCCGGATTTTGATTTCTCCTGGAAAACAGAGCCCGGGGAAACATTCCAGGCACCTGAAGTCGTGATGGTGCATTCTACAGAAGGTTTAAACGGCATGAGTCACAAGTTTCACGATCTGTATCGCAGCCGCCTTGTACGCGGCCCCTGGAGGGATGAAGCACGGCCGGTGCTTTTGAACAACTGGGAAGGCACTTATTTTGATTTTAATGAAGAAAAAATTGTTTCTATGGCGGAGACGGCCAGCCAGTGCGGTATAGAATTGTTCGTTCTGGATGACGGATGGTTCGGTCGCAGGAACGATGACACGACATCGCTCGGGGATTGGTTTGTAGATGAAAGCAAGCTTCCGAACGGCATCCGGGGGCTGGCGGAAAAAATCACAGGCATGGATATGCGTTTCGGCCTATGGTTTGAGCCGGAAATGGTATCAAAACAAAGTGAACTGTTTCAAAAGCACCCGGATTGGATGCTTGAAACGCCGGGAAGAAAGCCGTCTCAGGGCAGAAATCAGTTTGTACTCGACTTTTCAAGACCGGAGGTAGTGGATGAGCTCCACCGGCAGATGGCCCGGCTGCTGGAGGATGCTGCCATCACATATGTGAAGTGGGACATGAACAGGCCGCTCACAGAAGTTTACTCTAAGGTATATCCGCCGGACCGGCAGCAGGAAATTATGCACCGTTATGTGCTGGGTGTCTACGATTTGTATGAACGGCTGACCACAGAATTTCCGCACGTATTGTTTGAGTCCTGTGCAAGCGGAGGGTGCCGGTTTGATCCCGGCATGCTGTACTATGCGCCGCAGACGTGGACAAGCGACAACACCGACGCCGTGGAAAGGCTCCGTATTCAGTACGGTACGTCGATGGTGTATCCGCTGAAAACAATGGGTGCCCACGTATCTGATGTGCCAAACCATCAGGTGCACCGGACTACGAGTCTTCAGACACGGGCAGACGTTTCCTATTTTGGGAATTTTGGCTACGAGCTTGATATTACGAAGGAGCCGGATCTGTCGCTGTTGCAAAAGCAGGTGGAGTTTTACAAAAACCATCGGGAGCTTCTCCAGGAAGGTGATTTTTACCGGATTACGAGCCCGTTTGAGGGTGATGGAAACGTGACTTCCTGGAGTGTAGTTTCGAAGGATAAGCAAACGGCAGCCATCGGCAGGTACCAGGTGCTCGAAGAACCAAATGACGGATTCAGCCGGATTTACGGGCGCGGGCTCGCTGAAGAGCAGTTGTATGCAGTGGAAGGAACAGACTGGCAGCTGTATGGTGCTGAATTAATGCATGCAGGGATTCCGGTGAATATAGCAGGGGTGGAAAAACCTTTAGGAGATTATGCCTCTACCGTGGTAGTACTGCAGGCGGTATAGAGAAACAGTGAGCCGGAAAAGAGCGGATTTACGCTTTTTTCCGGCTTTTTTGCGTTCGTATAAAAATAATTAATAACGGCAGCTGTAAATATCGAGAATGAAGACCGATGAAAATAGTAGAAGAATAACGTACGATATAAGAGGATCTGTGTGAAAGTTATAATTATACAATAGGAAAGTATAGACGCCGTGGCGCCAATATGAAAAAATGTATTAAGTATAATTCAAATGTTTCATTATTTTTGTTTGTGTGCAGCTGAATGACTCAATTTCTATACAGGTGCAAAAACGATTAATATTACGGAGCCCGTCACTGAAGAAAGGAGATTTACCTTTAATGCCAGCAAAGTATGAAGAACAGTTACAGGAAATTCTGCACGAGGCGATCCAGGAGCATAACTACGACCGCGCCGAACAGGCCGTTCACCATATGCGTAACCTTGAGCGGATGGAAGCTTTTATTGCCGGGGAGGATATCAGCTATCCGGAGCGAAACGGCGCAGAGGCTGTAGTTCCTGGAGAAAACGGATTGGTCGACTTGTCCGCGCCGACGGTCTCCTTCAGGGAGCAGCCCCGGGTAAATGGAAATAACATTCCTGCGGGCCGGGGCCGGGAGACGCTTCTTTTATACTATATAGAAGAAGAAGGGCTGCTGAAATTTAAAAAAGCACCGCAGACGTATGCCGTAAGTGTTGATTTTTTCAGAACGTTCCTGCAGAACCTGGTCTCCTGGGAAAATAAATCTCCATTTTCCTCCAAGGATTACTTTGAAGCCTTCGGGGATTCACTGAAAGAGAAGTCCACTTACCAGGCCTCAACGCTGCGCCAGTTTATAACACTTCTGTTCCGCTATTGTGTAAAGCTTGATATTCTTGAAAAGCCGGAAGTGCATCAGCGCAGCAGGTATATTCTGGCAGACAATATCAGCGTTGAAGAGATCATCGACTATATTAAAGAACATAGAATACTGCAAATGTAATATAAAGATAAAGCAGAGCTTCTTCCGCCGGACTGCAGGCGGAAGAAGCTTTTTATATTTTACTGAGTCTATTATAATGGGCATAAAGTTTTTAGTGGGTCTAAAATCATCAATAAAGTTACGGATTTGTGTGCAAAATTACAGTTGTGTAACAAAAGTGCTCGTTCTATTGAATTAGTTAAATCGCCAACATATAATACGAATAGCTTATAAAAACGGAAAAAAACATATTAAGTATTTTAAAAACAAAATAATAGGAGGTGTAATCGTCTTAAACTCTTAATAATAAAAAATATCCCTTTTATTACATATATTTCTATAAAAGCTTAATGCTGAAACTTTAAAATCATAACATACACACTCCGGATATTAAGAGACCTTACAGACGAAAACATAATGAAAAAATTCTTATTCAGCGCTGCGCTTGCAGCAGGACTTCTCGCCACACCGACTGTTGCAGATGCAGCGCTTGGAGACCAGACGCTAAAACAGGGCCACCGGAATTCAGATGTAAAAGAACTGCAGGAGTATCTGAAAAGCGAAGGCTTTCACACCGGGTCAATTGACGGAGTGTTCGGGCCGGTAACAGCAGGATCCCTGAAATCATTCCAGCGTGCCAAGAGCATCGGAATGGACGGCGTGGCCGGACCAATCACGTTCAGTAAAATGAACCTCGGCGGCGGCAGCTCCTCTTCGACCGTTTCTTCAAATTCCTCAGGCTCTTCCAGCTCCAGCGTTTCTTCAAGACTCCGCCAGGGCGACCGCGGCAGTGAAGTAAGCAGCCTGCAGAGTACGCTGAAAAGCAAAGGATTTTATAACAGCTCTGTGGACGGGGTATTCGGTCCGGTGACGGCAGCTGCCGTTAAAGACTTCCAGCGTGCAGCCGGTATCGGCGTGGACGGAGTTGTCGGACCGGTTACACAGAAGGCATTGAACAGCAATGTAACAGCTTCATCGGGAAGCTCCAACTCTTCCTCAACTTCGGACAGTAAGGTAGCCGGAGTATCAACAGGTTCTTCCTCAGCAGTAGTGGAAACAGGCAAACAGTACATCGGCACTCCATACGTGTGGGGCGGCACCTCTACGAGCGGCTTTGACTGCAGCGGTTTTATCCAGTATGTCATGAAGCAGCACGGCGTAACAACGAAACGGACAGTAGCGCAGATGTGGACCCAGGTATCGAAGGTATCGAGTCCGAGCGTAGGCGATGTAGTGTTTTATGAAACAAGAACCGGCCCTTCCCATATGGGCTTCTACGTTGGAAACGGCAAATTTCTCCATGCCGGTGCCTCGACTGGCGTCACTATTTCCGACATGAACAGCTCCTATTGGAAATCCCGTTATATTGGCGCAGGCCGCTTCTAAATAAACGTGAGGCTGAAAAGCAGAGTAGTTGCTTTCAGCCTCTTTTTTGTGATGAAAGTCGTAGTTGGCAGAGGAGATGCAACTAAGATATTTTCACTTCGTTTGAGAGGCTGTGTGCTATACTTAGGTGACTTAGTCGTTTTCCATGCCGAAGGAATAATACGGGCAATGGGCCAAACCAAAGGAGTGGAAGAATTGATTGACATTAACAGCTACATCTTAAATGATGAAGATGGAACAGCGGAGAAAGAGAACAATGTCAGGCAATTACTTGCGCAGTACCAGGAGGCAGGGATGACAGATATTATTGCTGCTCCAAAGCAATGGCAAGGTAACGACAAACATCCGGGAGACACGATTCCATTTTTAATTGAACAGTTTCAAAAGCAGTGGAGCGGTGAATTAGGCGCTGTCCATATTCACCCAGGACAGTGTGTGCGGCTGACGGATACACTGGTAAATGAATTAAAAACGGAAGAAGCATTAACGCTGAACGGCAGCCGGTACGTGCTTGTAGACTGGAGCGAAGAACTTTCCTATCACCAGATGCATGCGTATTTACATGAGCTGCGTATGGAAGGATACATGCCGATTCTGGCAGAACCGGAGAAAGAACCTGGCTTCCAGCAGCATCCCGAAGAGCTGTACCGGTTGATTAAAGATGGATCGCTTGCGCAGGTGAATGCGGGGAGCTTCAGCAAATCCGCGCCGAAGCCGCAGAGACATCTGGCTGAAAAAATGGTTCAGTACCGGTGGGCAAATATTGCAGCCAACTTCACCATTGATTCCTTTGAAGAAGATCTTTCCATGGAAACGGCTTTCACCAGTATTGAAAAGCTAGCCGGCAGAGATTATGCCCAAATGCTGAAAGATAATGCGGCGTGCGTGCTGGGTAACCGTTACGTCAGTACCGAAGAACCGTTTTCCTTAAAAGAAAAGCGGAGATGGTTTATGCCGAACCTTTTCAAAGCCAAATAAAAACGGTGCCCTCTGTCGAGGGTACCGTTTTTTGTTATTCTGCGGGCGCTTCTTCTCCGTCTTCGAGCTCCAAGTGGTCTCGGAGTTCATTGGAGATCTCATCTACCTCCGCCGGATCCTGTTCCATGTAGTAAACACCGTCAATGGTCCGGTCCTGCCCGTTTTCAAAGTTGATATTTTCAATATCATCCCGGGCACCGTAGTAATTCGAACGCAGATCCTTCATGTCATCGAAGGTCATATTTGTGCGCACGTTTTCTTCCACGACGTCGAGATAGTCACCGATACGCGTAATGGACGTCACGCTCTGTCCCTTGTTCGCGACAGCTTCAAGAACCTGGCGCTGACGTTCGTTGCGTCCGAGATCCCCGCTCGGATCTTCTTTTCTCATACGAACGTAGGTAAGTGCTTCTTCACCGTTCAGTTCGATTTCACCTTCTGGGAAGTCATGCTCGTGGACGCTGAAAGCGAAATCGTTTTCCACTGTGACGCCGCCGACAGCGTTAACTATGTCTTCAAATCCTTTAAAGTTAATAGTGGCATAGTAGTCAATCGGCACATTTAAAAAATTTTCCGCCGTATCCATAGCCATATCGGGCCCGCCAAACGCGTAAGCGTGCGTAATTTTATCCTGCTCGCCCCGTCCGATAATTTCCGTGTACGTGTCACGCGGGATGCTGACCATTTTGGTCGACTCTGTTTCCGGGTTGACGGTAGCGACGATCATCGTGTCGGTTCGGCCCGAAGTGCTTTCTTCAGAGTCAACGCCCATAAGCAGAATGGAAATCGGCTCGCTCGTATCGAGGTCCACGTCCGCTTCGCGGAGGTTGCTCTGGCGGTCTTCGCCTTCATTGATATTTTCTGCGGTATCTGCCACTGAGTCATAGAGATACCAGGCGTAAATGCCGACTGCTATAAGGAGCGCCAGAAACAGCCCGCCAATAATAAGTAATGCTTTTTTCATATGTGTTCATTTCTCCTGTCTGCCTGGTTGTGTAGTATTGCTTTATTTTATAGTTAATTCAGCAATAGTTCAATAGGCTCTAATTATTTGATCTCTGCTACAAATAGTAGTCGCCTAAAAAACAAAAAAGTTACAAAAAAATCCAGACAATCACTTTGCCTGGATTCGTTTTGTTAGTTATTCAGCCCTTTAATGGATTCCGGCGTGGCACCGGCGGTCATCGCGCAGAAGGCTTCCTGCTCTTCAGAGGAAAGCGCCGGGATAAACTGCTGCAGCTGCTCTTCATCCGCCTGCCTGCGCAGCTTCTGCACCTCCTCGATATAAAGGCGGCGTACAGAATCCGGCAGCGCCTGGACGTCAGCCGGCAGTTCTCCTGCAGGCTGAAGCAGCGCGCATAGGCTTTGGTAGCGGAGCTGAAGCTTCCGGGTCAGCTGAACCGCATGGGTCCACAGCGTATACAGCTCTTCGTTATTGTGCCTTAATGCGCTGCGTTCTTCATCAATGCTCCGGAGCGTCTGAATACTAGTTAATGTGATCATAATGCATGCCCTCCTCGTGTTCGTCCCAAGGTTTTTCCAGGGTAATGAATTTAGCGAGCTCCTTGCTTTTCTGCCGGTGGTGCTTACGGTCAATTTCACGGTCCTGGCCGGTCTCAAACAGCGTTTTTTCTTCATCGGTTTCTGGTATGATGCCCGGCACCGGTACTGGTTTGCCGTGGTCGCCGAGAGCGACAAAGGTTAAAAATGCAGTAGCTGCAATCCGGCGTTCTCCGCTCATCATGTCTTCAGCGATCACCTTGCAGAAGATTTCCATCGAGCTTGTGCCGGTATAGGATACAAATGATTCAATGCAGACCGAATCCGTCTGGAAAATCGAACAGAGAAAATCGATGGAATCGGTCGAAGCGGTGACGCATTCCTTTGCGCGGGAATGCCGGCGGGCCGACAGCGTGGCGCAGCTGTCGAGTTTTTTCATTAGAACGCCGCCAAAAAGGGAGTTGTAGTTATTTAAATCGTTCAGCAGTACCTGGTCAGTGTTGACGATACGGCTTTCACGCATTTTCCGTGCCTGCATAGTGAAGTCTCCTTTCATTTATAAGGATACTTCACATAAACTCATAATAAAAATGAATGGTTAATATAATTATCATAACTTGTGTCTATGTTAAATGCATTAATTATCCTGCTTCATTTGGGAAAGCACCGGGATGGAAAAATCGAGCCACTCTTTAGCGATAAACGAAAGGTAATGCTCGCGGTGCCAGATGAGACCGAGCTTCCAACGGAGTGCCTCTCCGGCAAGCGGTCGGATAACGACCTCGCCGCCAAGCTCGCGGCAGATACTTTCGGGAAGAAGGGTAATGCCAAGGCCGCTCGCAACCATTTTCTCAATAAAATCCCACTGCGAGCTTTCCGAGAGAATATTGGGCATAAATCCAATGTCTCGGCAGGCGGTAATAATCTGTTGGCGCAAAGAGAAATCCTGGTTAAACAGCAGAAAACGCTCCCTGCTAAGTTCGGCAAGGCTGACAGACGGCTGGCCCGCGAGCTCATGACGGGCAGGAAGCACAACCTGGAGCGGTTCGTCGACAAACGGGTGCGTATGAAAAAGTGATTCCTCGGTCGGGAGTACCACAGCGCCGACATCGAGGTCGCCGTGCAAAAGAGCCTCTTCAATTTTTTTCGAGCCATTTTCTTCAAGATGCAGGGTGATCTCCGGATACTTTTCGTGAAAAGGAGCGATTACCTGCGTGAAAAAGGAAGAGCTTAAGATCGGCGGTAGTCCGATGCGGAGCTGCCCGCGCTTTAAGCCGCGGAGGGCATCGAGCTCGTGCTCAAGCCCGTGGTAGGAGTGACGTATTTTTTTTGCCTGCTCGAGCATGACTGCGCCGGCATCGGTAAGGGTCAGTTTTTTACGCGACCGGTCAAACAGCGTTACGCCCCATTCCTCTTCGAGCTGCCTCAGCATCTTGCTGATCGTCGGCTGGGTAACGTACAAATGTTCAGCGGCGCGTGTGATGCTTTCGAGCCGGGCAGCTTCCATAAAATATACGAGCTGACGGTAGTCCATGTAATCACTCCAATCATATAAGCCTTAGTATAGAGAATAATCATGCAGAAAAAAATGAAAATATGATAAGCTGTTGATATGGAAAAAATGTAAAGGAGCAAATAATTATGATTGATTTGCATTCACATATACTCCCCGGCATTGATGACGGGGCCGGAACCATTCAGGACAGCATCGAAATGGCAAGAGCCGCGCAGGTGAACGGCATACATACCGTAGTGGCTACACCGCACCATAAAAACGGTGCCTGGGACAACAGCGGCCAGGACATCCCGCACCTGGTGGATTACGTGAACGAGTCACTGAAAAGCGCCCGTATTGACGTGAAGGTGCTCCCGGGCCAGGAGAACCGGATCAACGGGGAGCTGGTCAATGATTTAAAAAAAGGCATCTCGATCGGCCTCAATCACAGCCGCTACGTGTTTGTCGAATTTTCGAGCGCGCAGGTGCCGCGGTACGCCAAGCAGCTGCTGTTTGAGCTGCAGGTGGAGGGCTATGTGCCGGTCATCGTGCACCCTGAGCGGACGAAGGCGTTCCGCGAGGAGCCGGATCTCTTGCATGAGTTCGTGAAAAACGGGGCACTTACGCAGGTTACCGCCCACTGCTTTACCGGTAAAGTCCATAAAAGCATCAAGCAGTTTGCTGAAGACATGGTGATCCATAATCTGACGCATGTCGTGTCAACGGATGCCCACAACATTGACATGCGCCCGTTTGACCTGCGGGAATCCTATGATTACATTGATCATCAACTGGGCTCGGAATGCGTGGATACCTTTTTGGAAAACGCCGAGCGCATTATTGAAAATAGAGATCCGCTGCTCGACGAACCGTTAAAGATTAAAAATAAGAAAAAATTTCTTGGCCTCTTTTAATTTAAATATGAAAAGAAACGGGGTTTTTGATTGCCTAAAGTAGTTATCATTAGCTCACACTTACAGGACAAAGGCGGCATCGTGTCCGTGCTGAAAAATGTCCTTTCCTCTTCGCTGGTGGAAAAATATGATTTTAAACTGATTCCTTCTTATATCAATAAATCCAAAGCTGTCCGGGTGAAAATGTTTATCAGTGCTTTTTCTCTTTTGGTCAAAGAAGTAAAGCATAACCGGCCGGATATTGTTCACCTGCACGCGTCGGTGGCAGGAAGTTTTTACCGCAAAGCTCTGTTCATTTTATACTTGAAGAAGAAAGGCATCCCGACCGTTCTTCATATTCATGGTTCGAGGTTTGAAAGCTTTTATAATAATATGGGTCCCTTGAAAAAGAAGTTCGTCCGTTACGTCCTTGGATTAAATAAACGGGTGATAGTTTTATCGGATTACTGGAAAGAGTTTTTTCAAGAAATTATTCCTGCGGAAAAAATAACAGTAGTAGAAAATGGAATAGAGCTCGAAAATTACAATTACGACAAAGATGAAGCTTTTGCAGAAATTTTATTCATGGGACGACTTGGAGACAGAAAAGGTGTGTATGATTTATTAGAATCATGTGAACAATTGGTAACAAAAAACTCTGACTTTCTTATCCACATTGCCGGAGATGGCGAAGTGGAAAAAGTGAAAGAGCGAGTGAGGCAAAAAAAATTAGAAAACCATGTAAATGTCACTGGTTGGATTGAAGAAAAAGAACGGAGTGAGTATTTAAAAAAAGCAAACATAATGGTGCTTCCTTCCTATAATGAAGGTTTTCCGATGGCGATTTTAGAAGCGATGAACTACGGGGCAGCAGTTATTTCGACACGGGTTGGAGGTATTCCGGAGATGATTTCAGAAAACACTAACGGTTTTATTATCGATCCCGGCGACGTGGAGGCTCTGACAACACGCATGCAGTTGCTGCTTGAACGTCCGGAGCTTCGGGAACTTATGGGGAAAAATAATATGCGGAAAGTACGTGAACAGTTTGATGTCGAAGTCCAAGCAGCAAAAATTGATAAAGTATACCAGAAAATATTAAAAAGCTAGGATGCATTGGTTTTGAGAAAGATGGCCCTGAAACTTCATAAATATTATTCAACTGAAGTCGGAGAAATTTCTCTGGCTTTAGTTTGTGGGTACTTTAGCTTTCTTTAGGTTAGATTCTTTGGAAAATTAGTATTCTCCGGTTACTTTGCAGTGCTGGGCGAATATTTTATGAATAGATGACCAGGACTAGTTGTTGCAATCTCAATAATATTCTCTCCACAAAATATAAAAATACTTCCTTTAAGTAAACAGATTTTGTATTTCGTCTGTCTGCTTAGAAGGAAGCAAATTGAATTTCAAAAGAGATTTAGCTATTCTTTTTCTTCAATACGCATAATGTTGGATTCCATTTCATTGGAGTCCACGGCGCTCCGGAACTGGTCTCCGGATAAAGTAATAGTTTCTTCTTCCATAACAACTTCCATTTCCTGCAGTCGTTCATTTTCCATTACCGGCCGGAGAGCGAGGACATCCCCTTTATCCTCCTCCTGGAAATATTCCATGCTGGAAATGTCTCCGGTGGAGAAGGATTCTTCCCAGCTGACCTGCGCATAAGAAGAACCGTCATACGGATCCTCCACGCCAGTCAGGTAATCAAACTCACTGCCCCATACGTTTTCGGCATCCTCTGTATGGCCGCTTGCGGATGCGGAATAAATTCCTTCCACGAGCTGTCCGTCATAAGTGAGTACAGTCCCGCTTGTATCATGGATGGCATCCAGAATCATCGGTTTATCCTGTGGACCTGTAGGTATGCCGTGGTATACCTGGGAACGAGTGTCGTCATACACATCGAAATTACTTTCCGGTGAAGCCTGGGTGAGGGCATATGCCCTGGCAGCAACGGCCTGAACTTTAAACGCCTCCGGCTCGTCCCAGCTGCTGTACATTTCGTAAGGAACCACACCTTCAAGATAATCATCGATGTCGACATGGTTGACCACATCCATTACCCAGTTGCTCTGGGTACCGTCGATGTCTGATTTCTTAAATTGAAGGCTTCCTCGATATTCGGTGTCTTCGTGCTGGACTGTCCCATCACTTTCAGTTGATATACTGCTTTCAGTCGTTGCACTGGTATCTCCATTAGTAATAACGAACTCCCCGCTGCCATCGTCTCCGTAGGAAATCCCTGTAGTGCCTTCCAGGTCTTCAAGGACAGGCTCGCCGTCAGCGTCTACAATGTCGTAGCTGTCACTGCTTTCGATCGTGGCGGAATGTTGCTCGGTTTCGCCGAGCAGCACACGGATATCGCGGTCCTGGTAGTCGCTGCTCGTCGTAACGTCAATGTCAGTATAATAATACTCGAGAATCTCTTCATAGCTATTACCTTCCTGGGCCATACCGTAAGCACCCCACTGGGTCATGCCGACGCCGTGGCCGTTCTGGTCTTTGCCGTAGAAATCATAGGTTTTGCTATCCATTTCAAGCAGAGAGGTTAACGTGGCAGCATCAGCTCTCCCAGTGACGGAAAGACCCCGCTCCTGCTGGTATTCCTCCACCCGGGCTGTGGTGTCGGGATCGAAGCTGTCCCCTGCGCTCGTTTCAAATCCTGCCGCTGTTAAGTGCTGTTTTAAAAGCTGGACGTTTTCTCCTGCGTATCCTTCCTGTAATTCATGCTCGAAAGGAGAAGGAAACGATTCCGCTGCCAGTTCCTCCAGCGTTTCTTTTGTCACAACATCATACATGCCGGTGGCAGGGAGCCCCTGATCTTCCTGGAATTCCTGCAGTGCTTCCTCCGTGGAAGCATCAAAATAAGTGTCCGGTGCATCTGTTACGTAGAAGCCAAGAGCGTTCAGGCTGGTCTGCAGCTCCTCCACGCTGTCATTTGTGTCTCCGCGCTGCAACGCTTCTTCTGATTGTTCAATGTAAGTTTCCAGTGTTTCTTTTGTTTCGCTGTCAGCTGTCCCGGTTTCTTCGAGGCCATAAAATTGCTGAAATTCCCGGAGCGCTTCTTCGGTTTTTGGACCAAAATAATTAATCGGATTATCCGTTACGTGGAAGCCAGCGTCATTTAACAGCCGCTGTAGCTCCTGGACCGAAGCGTGGCGCACACCGTTTTTAAGAACCTCCGGGGGTTCGCTGGCTGTTTCCAAAACCTCTATTGTTTCATCATCAAGAATGCCAGTGACCGGAAGACTGTACGAGCGTTGAAAGTCCTCCACAGCCTGTTCGGTCAGCGGTCCGAAGTAGGCGGAGGGCTCGTCAGTTACATGAAATCCAGCATCGTTCAGCATCTGCTGGTACGTTTGAATATTTTCGTGCTTCATGCCTTTGACGTAGCCTGGTTCCTCCTGTTCCAACAACTGCAATGTGCTTTCTTCGGCAACGCCATCTGCAGGAAGCCCGAATGATTCCTGAAAATCTTTTAAAGCGCCCTCTGTTTTTGGCCCAAAATATGTAATTGGATTATCTGTTACATAGAAGCCTACTTTATTTAATAGCTCTTGAATGCGTTGGACTTCTTTATGGCGATCCCCTCTTTGAAAGCTATTAGGGGATGAGATCGCATATTGCAGAGCATCAACCGTTTCTTCGTTGAGTATGCCAGTGCTTGGAAGGTTATATGCCCGCTGGAAATTTTCTACGGCTCTTTGTGTCTTTGGACCGAAGTAAGCGATTGGATTGTTTGTTACGTGAAAGCCGGCCGTATTTAGATCTTCCTGGTAGTCCTGAATGGCTGGATCACTGTCGCCCCGCCGAAATCCATCTGTTAATTCGTTGCTCAAGGCATCAATGGTCTGCCTTCCTGCTTCGCCGGTTACAGTTAGCCCGTTGGAGCGCTGGAAGTCCTCCACTGCACTTTCTGTAAGCGGCCCGAAATAGTCGGTGGGATTATCCGTCACATGAAATCCTGCTTCATTTAAGTCTTGCTGCAGCTGAAGCACGTCTTCGCCGGAGGAGGTTTCGCTTAACGGCAGGTTGTCGTAGGCATAAGCCTGAACCTCCGACGGTGCAGCGGACCAAAGGTAAAGAGAAGCAGACCCGGCTACCGTGCTGTATAACAAAAATTTACCTGGTTTAAACAAATAAAAACCCCTTTTAGGTATATATAATTAGATCCTTATGTATACCAGAGAGTCTATGCAAACAAAGTATAATTTTCAAGGAATCCTATGAATTTCCATTCATTCAGGGATAAAAAGATGAAAAAGTTGGTGTAATATTTGTAATATTGCTGGGTATATCATCATTAAAGAATACAATTTGGAACTATTGTGACCCCCTGTACAGTGTCGATAGAATGGACAGGAAGTGCAGTTTATTACACTAATCAGGAGGTATGAGATATTTCAACACGCAGGCATTTGCTGCCAATAGGCACAGCTTTGGCTCTCGCATCGACTTTCCCGCTGTATGCCCAGACAGCAGAAGGAGCAGGGGAAACGTTGGAGGAGGGAGATTCTGGAGGAGACGTAAAGGAGCTGCAGAAAACACTTAACGATGCTGGTTTTGAGGTCACAGAAACACCCACTATATATTTCGGCCCAAAAACAAGCGGAGCAGTAGAAGAATTTCAACAGGCTAATGGTTTGATTGTCGACGGCATTGCAGGACCCAATACGTGGGAGGCGCTGGACACATCAACAGCAAGCGCCCCGGATGCTTTATCAGGACTGGAGGAAGGTGACAGCGGCGATCGTGTTATCGAACTGCAGCGGGATTTAAATGAAGCTGGTTTTCCAGTGACGGATAATCCGACCACCTACTTCGGGCCAAAAACAAGAGAAGCCGTCCGGGAATTTCAGCGTTCCTATCAGCTCGAGGATAATGGCATAGCGGATGAGAACACTATCTCCGAGCTCGATATGGTCCTTAATAATACCGGCAGTGCTTCTGCTTCGGGCGTGTATAAAGCAGGAGACGATAGTGAATACATAAAAGAGCTGCAGCGGGATTTAAATGAAGCCGGCTTCCATGTGACCGATGAGCCGACGACTTATTTCGGACCCCGCACCGAAACCTCGGTAGAAAACTTCCAGAAAGCAGAGGGGCTTTCGGTGGACGGCGTTGCGGGCGCCAATACGCTCGAAGCGCTCGAAGAAGTAAACGAGGCAGAGCCGGAAAGTGAACCGGAAGAAACAAATGAAAGCGAGGATACTGATTCTCTTTCCGAAGGAATGAGCAGTGACCGTATTCAGGCTCTGCAGGAGGATTTAAACGAAGCTGGTTTTCATGTGACAGATGAGCCAACGACCTATTTTGGGCCAAAAACAAAAGAAGCGGTAAAAGAGTTTCAGGAGGATAACGACCTGACTGCCGATGGCGCTGCTGGCACGAAAACATTATCTGCTTTAGAAGGAGTTCTGAAAACTAAACAGGAAGCAGAGAAAAAAGAGTCTGAGGAAGAATCCGAAGAAGCAAGCACTTCAAATGATCTTCTCAGTATTAACGATGAGGGAGAGGAGGTCCAGGAGCTTCAGGAAAAACTGAACGAGGCTGGCTTCCATGTCATGGACGATCCTAATGCTTATTTTGATGAAGACACTGAAACGGCGGTTGAAGAGTTCCAGCAGGAATATGAATTGGCCATCGATGGGGTGGCTGGTCCAGAAACGCTGGCTAAGCTGGATGAAGTGCAGGAAGAAGAGGAAAATACGGATCCCGGGGTGCTGAAAGCAGAAAGCACCGGTCAGGCAGTGGTTGATCTTCAGGAGGATTTGCATCAGCTGGAATATTTCCAGGGAACATATACCGAGGAATACAATAGCGAAACATCGGACGCTGTAGCAGCCTTTCAACGGGAGCATGGCCTTGCAATTGATGGCATTGCCGGTCCCAATACGCTCGATGCGATCGACGGGGAATTGAACCAAAGCGCCCCTGGCACGCTTCGGGGCAAAACGGTAGTTGTTGACCCGGGCCACGGCGGCTATGATGGTGGAGCGGCAGCGAACGGGCTGGAGGAAAAAGATATCGTGCTCGACACCGGACTGAAGCTGAAGAGCGACCTGGAGGCAATGGGGGCCACCGTGGTGATGACCCGGGAGACGGACCGGTATTTATCGCTGAATGAACGAACAGAAGTGGCGAATAATGCAAACGCCGATGCGTTCGTGAGTGTCCATGTAAACGCCGGCGGCGGTGTCGGCGACGAAAGCTACTGGTACGGAGAGCACGAGGCTGAAAGAAGCGAACGACTGGCTGAAGATGTGCAGGAGCAGTTGATTGAGGCGACAGGCGCCACGGACCGTGGAGTGAAGGAAGGCAACTTTCAGGTGATCCGGGATACGAATATTCCAGCTATTTTGGCGGAAATCGGGTTTATTGACAGCTCGACAGACGCAGCCAATTTAAGAGAAGAGGACTACCTGGATGATACATCTGAAGGACTCACCGGCGGCGTGGACCAATTTTTTGAAGAAAAGTAATAAAAGGGAGCATCTCTATGAAGAGAAGCTCCCTTTTTGCCGTCTTTAGTTAATTTCCTCGATGCTTAAAATGTTCGATTTCATGGCGTTTGAGTCGACAGCGCTCCGGAACTGGTCACCGGTGAGAGTGATTGTTCCTTTTTCCATGATCACCTCGATGCTTTGAAGACGTTCGTTTTTCATCGTTGGCTGCAGGGCGAGCACCTCGCCTTTGTTTTCATTTTTAAAATAATCAACAGCTGAGAGGTCTTTTAACGAAAAGGATTCGGTCCAGCTCACCTGGTTGTACTGGGATGGATCGTAAGGATCCGGGACACCGATCAGGTAGCCGACATTATTTCCCCACACGTCCGCAGCATCCACGGTGTGGCCACTTGCAGAGGCGGAGTAGACACCTTCCACCAGCCGGCCGTTATAGTGAATGGCCTGTCCGCTCGTGGACTGAATGGCGTTTAGAATGGTCGGGCTGTTATGAGAGCCGGTAGGAACACCGTGATACACCTGTGAACGAGTATCGTTATATACATCGAAGGTGCCGGAGGTTTTGATTTTTGTCATCGCATACGAGCGGGCGGCAACCGCCTGGGCTTTGTATGCATCCGGTTCATTCCAGCTGGTGTACATTTCATATGGAACGACGCCTTCAAGGTACGTATCGATACTCACGTGGTTAACGACGTCCATCACCCAGCTGCTTGTGTACTTGCCGTCCACGATGCTTTTGGAAAAATGAATTTCACCCTTGTAGGTAACGTTGTCGTATTCGATGGTGCCGTTGTTTGCATTTACGGCATAAATCGGATCAGTGGTGGTTTTTTCAGTCCCGTTATTTGTTACGGTATACGTTCCGTTTCCGCCTGAACCGTATGTGACGGTGGTGGAGCCGGAGACGTTTTCGAATAGCGTATCTCCATCCGTTGTCACGATACTGTAAGCGGAGGAACTTTCAATGTCAGCAGAATTTTTCTTGGTGTCTCCAAGAAGTACACGCATCGTTTTATTTTTATAGCTGTCGCTGCTCACTACGTCGATGCCGGTATAGTAATGCTTTAAGATTTGATCGTAGCTGTATCCCTGCTGGGCCATGCCGTAAGCACCCCACTGAGTCATGCCGACACCGTGGCCGAAGCGCTGTTTGCCGGAGAAGACGTACGTGGTGCCCCGCTTTTCAACGAGGGAACTCAAGGTCTGGCCGTTCGCCGAGCCGCTTGCAGAAAGCCCGTTGGCGGACTGATAGGCTTTCACCTGATCAGCGGTCAGCTGGTCATACGTGCTTGATGTGTTAGTGCTGTAGCCGGCAGCTTCAAGGTACTGCTTCAGCATGATAACACTGTCTCCGCTGTCGCCCTGGCTCAGTACGGAGGTGAATGGAGATGGAATAGATTCGTTCATTTCAGCCTCCAGAGCTTCTGCCGTTCTGCTGTCGAGCATTCCGGTCACCGGCAGCCCTTCCGCACGCTGGAAAACCTTTAAAGCGGACTCCGTTTTTGGTCCGAAGTAGTTGGTCGGATTGCTTGTCACCGTGTACCCGAGAGCGTTCAGGGTCTGCTGCAGTTTTTTGACCTCGGAGTTGGAATCATAGCGTTTCAGTGCATTGTTCCGCTCAGAAACAGCTTTATTTAAAGCATCCAAAACCTCGTCTGTGGCAACGCCGTCTGCTTTCAGTTTGTACGTCTGCTGAAAGTCTATCAAAGCGTCTTCTGTCTTTGGGCCAAAGTAATTGATGGGGGTAGCCGTGACATGGAAACCTGCTTTATTCAACAGCTGTTGCAAATTTATAACACTGGCATGACGAACTCCTCGTTCGAGACGGTTAATCGACTGAGTGACATCTTCGAGTTTTTGAATGGATTGGCTGTCGAGCATGCCGGTGACCGGGAGGTTGTAAGCCCGTTGAAATCCTCTCACAGTACTTTCTGTTTTCGGCCCGAAGTAGGTGATCGGGTTTTCTGTTACAAAAAATCCGGCTTCATTAAGTAACTGTTGATATTTACGAATTTTTTCGTTGCGATCCCCTTTAGAGTAGGTGTTTAAGGTTTTGGTTAAAGTTTCTAAAGTAGCGGTATTTGCCACACCGGTCACTGGAAGATGGTATGTACGCTGTAGGTCTTTAACAGCTCTTTCTGTTTTTGGTCCGAAATAGGTGATCGGATTTTCTGTCACAAAAAAACCGGCTTTATTCAAATCAGTTTGCAATTGTTTTACAGCAGCACCACTCGCTCCTTGTTTAAGTGACTTGTAGTCGTTTGCACTGCCATTCAGCACCTCTTGCAGTTTCGTGAGCGTGTTCGGGCCGGCGACGCCGTCAACAACCAGGCGGTTCGCCTTTTGGAAATCCCGCACCGCCTGGTCCGTTTTCGGTCCAAAGTGAACGGTTGGCGCGTTCACAACGTGAAAACCCGCTTCGTTCAAGTCCTTCTGAAGCTGCTGCACGTTCGATCCGCTTACACCCTCTTTCATAAAGCTAGGGCTGCTGACGTTGTCGCTTTTGTTATTTTCAGTATTTTTTTCATTAGTAGAACTACTGCTCAGTACTTCTTCTAATACAGAAAGTGTATTTGATCCTGCAACGCCGTCAACGACCAGTTTATTGGCGCGCTGGAAGTCTTTAACGGCCGCTTCGGTTTTCGGGCCGAAGTAGGTGGTCGGATTGTCCGTCACATGAAAGCCCGCCGCGTTTAGGTTTTCCTGCAGCTGTTGGACTTCACTGCCTGATACCCCGATTTTCAACAGACTGGTGCTGATTGATGCCGGCTGCATGGAAAAGGTGCTGAAGGAAGCCACAGCTGACTGCTGTTCATCGTCAGTAATTTCTTCGTCTGCCGGCTCTTCATCTTTAGAGCTTTCTTCCTCCGTATCTTCTTCCGATGGCGGTTCTGTCTCTTTTTGGATCTCCTTTTCAGGCTCTTCTGTGGCAATGTTTTCTTCATTATTTTCAGATTCAGCTTCTTTAGCAGGTTCTGTCTCCCCGGAGGAATCGAGAACTTCGATGTTCTGCTTTTCATCTGACTGGTCAGCTTCTTCTGTTTCTGCAGCTTCGGCTTCTGCTTCGGTATCTTCGGACTGCTCCCTGGATGCCGAATCATCTGATTTTTCTTCAGTAACTGCTTCAGTATCCTGCTCATCGTCTGCAGCTTCTTCTGCTGAATCAGCTTCCGGTTCCTCTTCGACAGGCACCGTATCTTCAGCCAGCAGTTTCAATGTATCGAAGGTTTCTTCATCAACCACACCGGTAATCCCGAGGCTGTTTTCCGCCTGAAATGTTTCCACCGCCTCAGTTGTTTCTTCATCATAAATATAGTCCGGAGCGACTGCTATGTAATCCAATGTTTCGAGGTATTCTTCGACCTCTAAAACAGTGTCATTTTCTGCTCCTTCTTCAAGGGGGATAAAGGACGTTTCTTCTTCCTTCTGTGTTTCTTCATCGGAATTCGCTTCAGCGACAATTGGCGGAGCTAATGTAAAGCTGAGGGAAGTAGTTCCAACTAAAGTCCCGAAAATGAGAAACATTGTCGATTTATTCATTCATCAGACGCCCTTTCGATTTTATAAAGAAGTAGTACTTTTTATCTACAATGAAAGTGTATGAAATGGCTAGTGAAATTACAAGCTAATTTTAATAAAGAAAATAATTATGCATAAAAAAGTAACAAATAACTACCGTTAAAAAGCACAATATAAAACTTTAATGGTTATTAAATACTGATTTTAAGGGGTTTTTATACTGTAATATTTGTAATTAAAACGTAATTTTTTAGAAAGAATGTTGTTTAACGAGGGTTTATTTAAATGAAAAATTGTAATAATATGCAATATATAAGTTAGTCCCATTGTAGGACGTAAGTATTGGCATATAAAATATACATGTACCCCAAATTTATCAGTAATTATAACGAAAGGAGAGAATAAATCATTTTTCACCTCAAAAACTACATACTACTCGCAGCTGCCTTCGTACTTATAACGTCCTTAATATTTCAAACCCAGCAGGCAGATGCTGCTTCATCGCTAAGAGAGGGGGATAGTGGAAGTGCGGTTCAAGAACTCCAAAAAGACTTGAATGAAGCGGGCTTCCACGTTACCGACAATCCGACGACCTACTTCGGTCCACAAACGGACAGCGCAGTAAAGGCTTTCCAAAAGGATCAGAACCTGGTTGTTGACGGCATTGCCGGCCCTAACACCCTATCAGAGCTTGAAAAGGTGCTGAATGCTAAAAACAGCAGCTCGAATGACAGCAGTCCGAGCAGCGGCGTGATGAAGGAGGGTGTGAGCGGGTCGAACGTTCAGCAGCTTCAGAAGGACTTGAACGAAGCGGGTTTTCACGTTGTGAACGCGCCAACCGTTCACTTTGGACCGAAAACGGATCAGGCGGTACGTGACTTCCAAAAGGCGAACGGCCTTTACGTTGACGGCGTCGCCGGTCCGAACACGCTCGCGAAGCTTGCTGAGGTGCTGAACGAGAGCTCCAATGACGACAGCAGCTCGAGCGACAGCGGCCTTCTGCAGGACGGTGTGGACAGCCCGGCGGCACAGGCAATGAAAGAAGACCTGTATACGCTCGGGTACCTGGACATCTCAAGTCCGAATGGCAAATTCGGGCCGCAGACCGAAGCGGCGGTTATTGCCTTCCAGAAGGATCACGGCTTGACGGCAAACGGGATCGCAGATGACAAGACACTTGCGAAAATGAAAGAAGCCCTGAATGCTGATTCAGACGACAGCAGCTCGAATGACAGCAGTCCGAGCAGTGACGTCATGAAGGAAGGCGTGAGCGGGTCGAACGTGCAGCAGCTTCAGAAGGATTTGAACGAAGCAGGCTTCCACGTTACCGATAACCCGACCACCTACTTCGGTCCGAAAACGGATCAGGCGGTACGTGACTTCCAAAAGGCGAACGGCCTTTACGTTGACGGCGTCGCTGGTCCGAACACGCTCGCGAAGCTGGCTGAGGTGCTGAACGAGAGCTCCAATGACGACAGCAGCGACGACAGCAGCTCGAATGACAGCAGTCCGAGCAGTGACGTCATGAAGGAAGGCGTGAGCGGATCGAACGTGCAGCAGCTTCAGAAGGATTTGAACGAAGCAGGCTTCCACGTTACCGATAACCCGACCACCTACTTCGGTCCGAAAACAGAGCAAGCTGTGCGGGACTTTCAGGAGCAGTACACTCTCACTATTGACGGTGTAGCTGGTCCAAAGACGCTCGCAAAGCTGGCTGAGGTGCTGAGCGACAGCTCCAATGATGACAGCTCCAATGATGACAGCTCCAATGATGACAGCTCCAATGACGATAGCAGTGATGACAGCAGTTCGAATGATAGCGGCCTTCTGAAGGACGGCGTGGACAGCCCGGCAGCACAGGCGATGAAAAAAGATCTGTATACGCTCGGGTACCTGGATATCTCAAATCCAAATGGCAAATTCGGTCCGCAGACCGAAGCAGCTGTTAAAGAATTTCAGCGCGATCATGATTTGTACGTAGACGGTGTAGCCGGTCCGAAGACACTAGCGAAGATCAGCGAAGTTCTCAGCACTAAAGAGAGCGACGATGAATCGAATGACGATAGTGCAAGCGACGTCGGTGATCCAGGCAACTACGGATCGATCTCGATCATGAAGGTAGGCACAACTCATGAGGCTGTTGCCCAACTGAAGCTCGACCTTGAAGCGCTCGGTTTCATGAGTGTAAGCAATCCATCCAATGAATTCGATTCCGCCACCGATCAGGCAGTAAAAGATTTTCAGCGTTCTGAAAATCTAGCAGTCGACGGTGTAGCCGGTCCGAACACGATGAAAGCTCTGCGTGCAGCATTAAACGTAGATGAAACGTATCCATCTGAGTCCGCTGTAGACGGTAAAACAATTGTTTTGGACGCCGGGCATGGCGGAAGTGATCCAGGAGCGGTTGCGAATGGATTAAGAGAAAAAGACATTAACCTTGAAACGGCAAAATACGCGGCAAGCAAATTGCGTGCAGCCGGTGCAAATGTTGTAATGACACGGGAAACTGATAAGTACCTAACACTCTCCCAGCGTTCTTCTATTGGCAATAACGCTGATGCGGATGCCTTTATCAGTATTCACACAAACGCGGGTGGCGGTAATGGTCTCGAAACTTACTGGTACAGCAAGTACGAACGCGAGGAAAGCAAAGAGCTGGCCGAAGAAATTCAGGCAGGAATGCTCCGGGCAACCTCCGGACGGGATCGTGGAGAAAAGCAAGGAAATTTCCACGTGATCCGTGAAACACAAGTACCATCTGTATTGGTAGAGCTTGGTTTCATCGATAATTCCACCGAAGCTTCCTACCTGAAGCAAAGCTCCTACAGAGAAAAGCTTGCTGAAGGAATTTATCAAGGTACGAATTCGTACTTCAGCAAAAATTAAGAGTGAAGAGTTGCCCGTCTGGGCGGCTCTTTTTCTTTATAGGAAGGAAAAACTGCTGCCCGTCTTATAGAAGAGGAAAGCATCTTTTCACTTAATTGGAAGAAGT
Source organism: Marinococcus luteus (assembly GCF_900106595.1). Classification (GTDB taxonomy): domain Bacteria; phylum Bacillota; class Bacilli; order Bacillales; family Marinococcaceae; genus Marinococcus; species Marinococcus luteus. Next base: position 282,047 of record NZ_FNNC01000002.1, on the reverse strand, counting down.
GTACAATAGAGCGAGTGATTCATACATAACGGACGAAAGACAAAGAGAAGAATTTAAAAAACTATTAAAGCAGGTGCTGAAAATGCTGAAAGGCAAAAAAAATAATTATTTTATTATCGGCCAGGAGCGTTGGGACTACGCGGCAATCAAATACCGCAGGCACCGCATTGCTGAACGTCTGGCGGACCTTCCGGAAACAAATCAGGTGTACTGGATCGCGCCGTATCAGACAACCTGGAAAAAAGCGTTGAATTTTCACCGTCATATCATTGTCCGGAAGCTTGATAACGGCATTATTCAATTAGAACTGCCGGAATATAAAGGAATGATCGGACAGGCCGGGATTCTGCCTATCCGGAAGCTGATGCAGCGTTTTTTTACGGCAGAAACCAACAACTGCATATGGTATACGTACCCGGCGTTTTGGAAGCTGGCAGCTCCGTCGCAGGATGAAGTAGTGTACGACTGCAGTGATCTGTGGGGCAGCTCCAACTGGTCGGCGGAAGGAGAAGAGCCACTCTGGAAAAAGAATGCGTACTTGAAGCTGATCCGGTTTGCTGAGCAAAAAATTGCCCAGCGCAGCGATCACTTATTTGCGACCTCGGAAACGCTTGGCAGTCATCTTGCAGCGCTTGCTGGAAGGCCGGCAGAAGTGATTGAAAACGGGGTGGACCTCGAAGGTTACAACGCCCCGGGGCAGTCTGTCAGAGAAGCAGCGGACATCCCGGAGCCGCGGCTTGTATTTTCCGGGGGCATTAAAAAGAAGATTGATCTGAAGCTGGTACGGGGGACGGCAGAACGTTTTCCAACTGCAAGCGTTGTAATGATCGGTCCGGTTGCAGATGAGCGGGACAGCGACGTTGCGGCGCTGCGTGCGATGAACAATGTACACTTTCTAGGGGAAAAATCGTCGGCGTCGATTCCGGATTATCTGCAGTATATGGATGTCGGTTTAATGCCATACAAAGATATTGATTATAACAAAGCAGTGAGCCCGTTAAAGCTTTTTGAATACCTGGCAGCCGGGGTTGGCACGGTTGGTCACGGCGTACCTACTACGGAAGGGCATCAGCATCCTGGTGTGTACGTTCACTGCGAGTCGTATGAAATGTTTTTTGAACAGATAGAAGCAATGCTCGCCCAGGCTAAGAGTCCTGAACTCATTCAGCAGCGGAAGCAGCTCGCCGAACAGCACGGCTGGGCGGAGAAAATTGATTACATCATCAGCGCTGTGCACAGAAACTAAATAACTGCAGCGCCAATTTGAAATACGAATAATAAAGCGAAAAAAGGAGCATACTTATGCAGGCGATTATTACGAGCGCAGTCATTTCGATTGCAGTAGAAGCAGGACAGGAAATCATGGAAGTGTACAAGCGTGATTTTACGGTCGAGCACAAAGAGGACGACTCCCCGCTCACAGAAGCGGACAAGCGCGCCCACAATGTAATAGCCAAAGGCCTCCACGAAGCAGACCCGGAGACGCCGGTCATCAGTGAAGAAGGAAATACGGTGGATTACGAGCAGCGTAAAGACTGGGAATCGTTTTGGCTAGTGGATCCGCTGGACGGCACCAAGGAATTTGTGAAGAAAAACGACGAATTCACGGTTAATATCGCAAAAATTGAAGGCCAATATCCGGTTATGGGTGTCATTTACGTGCCGGCTCAGGACGTGCTGTACATTGGCGGGAAATCCTTCGGAGCCTATAAGGTCACCGATGTCAGCTCCAGGCTGCCGCTCAGTGAAGAGCTGCTCGAGCAGTATGGCGAAAAGTTGGCGGCTTCCGAGCCTGAAGGAGAAGTGCACGTCGTCGCCAGCCGCTCACACATGTCAGCAGAGACCGAAGCGTTTATTAACGAACTGAAAGAGACCTACAGCGGGGTAGACGTAGTGTCTGCCGGAAGCTCGCTGAAGTTCTGTCTGATCGCAGAAGGAAAAGCTGATTTTTATCCGCGCTACGCGCCGACGATGGAGTGGGACACCGGCGCCGGCCAGGCAATTGTAGAAGCAGCAGGGGGCACTGTCGTCAGATACGAAGACAATAAGAGGTTCTATTATAATAGAAAAGACCAGACCAACGGCTGGTTTGTGGTGAAATCATTTTAAGGTTTTCTTTTTTAACATAAAAGCGGAAATGAGTGTATGACATTGGGTGGTAGTTTATCACGTTTTAAAAATATGTTTTTTAATGCCAGTTGGATAATGTTTGAAAGATTTTTCCGTATGGCAGCTAATTTTTTCGTAGTTATCATGGTTGCCCGCTTTTTAGGACCAGATCAATTTGGTGTAATTAACTATCTCTTAGCTGTTGTGAACATTTTGGGACCTATCACCGCTCTTGGAATGGTTGGGGTTTTAGTAAGAGATTTGGTGAAAAATCCTGAACAGCAAAATGAGATGCTGGGCACCAGCTTTGTTTTAAAATTCGTTGCTGCACTTATCTGCAGCCTTGCTTTAGTCGTTTTTTCTATTTTTTATGAAACAGATCCGCTTTTAATTTGGTTTACAGTAGTATTTTCACTTTCACTTTTGTTTAAGCCTTTTGAAAACGTCAAGCTTTATTATGAATCAATTGTTAAGTCTAAATACGTAGCACTCTCGGAAAGCATGGTCATTATTGTATTTGCTACACTGAAGGTTGTATTAGTGTTAATGCAGGCAGAGCTGCTTTATTTTGTTCTTGTGTATGCCGGCGAAGTAGCTATGATGAGCTTTGCTAAAATTATTTTTCTGAGAAAAAATGATATGTCTTTATTAAGTTGGCGGTTCAAGCCTTCATTGGTTAGGCCTCTTCTTGCGCGTTCTTTGCCGCTTATTTTTTCGAGTATGGCTGCGGCAATATATATGAAAGTGGACCAGGTGATGCTTCGTTTTATCATCGATGAAGCGGCAGTAGGGGTCTATGCGGTAGCAGCCCGCATGTCTGAAATATGGTATTTTATTCCGATAGCGGTTGTGACATCGGTTTTTCCAGCCTTAATTAAACTGCGTGAAAAAGATTCAGTCAGGTATTACCGTCGTTTGCAGGCAGTTTTTGATATTTTGTTTCTGCTCGCTTTTTCGCTTGCTCTAGTGGTTACCTTTATCAGTGAGCCATTTATCAACATTGCTTTTGGAGACGAATACAGTGCTTCGGCAACAATACTATCTATTCATATATGGGCCGGTATTTTTGCGTTTATGAGACAGGGATTGAGTAAATGGTTGATCAATGAAAACTATTTGAAGTTCTCATTATACAGTCAGGGCGGCGGAGCCATTATTAATATTGCCCTGAATTTTGTTCTTATCCCTTTGTATGCCGGAATTGGTGCTGCTATCGCCACCATTAGTGCCTTCTTTATTTCTGCATACCTGGTCTGTTTTTTCACAAAAAAAACCCGGCCGATTGCGTTTATGATGACCAAATCATTTACAGCACCGTTCCGGGTAAGATCCATTATCAGAAATTTAAAAAGCTAGAACTACAAAGAGACGCCCGCAGCGGGTCTCTTTTGCTGTATAATCACCCCTATAAGAATAGGGGGAAATAGAGGGGTACATATGACCATCGAAATGGGTGTTGTATTAATATTAATCGCAGGGATGCTTCTGGCGCTGTTTTTTGAAGTCGCGCGGCCGGATATGATCGTGTTTACCGTGCTGGTTATTCTGCTGATCAGTGGTATCCTGACGACAGAACAGGCCCTGGTCGGGTTTTCCAACGAAGGGATGCTTACGGTTGCGCTTTTGTTCATCGTCGCCGGAGCAGTGCAGAAGAGCGGGATGGTGGAGAGGTTTATGACCGGCTGGCTGCAAAAGAGCCGCGGACCGGTATCATCAATGGTACGCACCTTTGTGCCAATATCCGGCATGTCGGCGTTTTTAAATAACACCCCGATTGTAGTAGCGTTTACCCCAATTATCAAAAAATGGTGCGAAGACCGGGGCTACGCACCCTCCAAATTTTTAATCCCCCTGTCGTATGCGACGATTATGGGCGGAACGATTACGCTGATCGGTACATCGACTAACCTGGTGGTGCACGGGATGCTTCTGGATTACGATATGGCGGGGTTTGGCATGTTTCAGCTGGCGATTGTCGGCCTGCCGCTGACGATCGTCGGTCTGATTTATCTGTTTACAGTCGGCTACCGGATATTGCCTGCCTATGAAGGAACGCAGAAACGGATGGAGGAGGAGGCCAAGGAGTACTTGTGTGAAATGAAGGTCGAGCCGGCGTTTCCATACGTGCGGAAGACCGTTCAGGAGGCAGGGCTTCGGGATCTGCAGGGGATGTTTTTGATCGAAATTATCCGTCGGGATGAGCGGATATCACCGGTAAGCTCCAATACCATTGTACAGGCGGGTGACCGTCTGATTTTCACCGGGGTGCTGGAAAAAATGGCCGATCTGCAGCGGACAGCGGGGCTTACGCTGAAAACCGGTACCGAGCTGACGCTTGATGACCTGCAGAATGGTTCGAACCAGTTGGTAGAGGCGGTCGTCTCCCACCAGTCCTCGCTTCAGGCCAAGACAATTAAACAGGCGCAGTTTCGTTCGTCCTACGATGCAGGCGTAGTCGCGGTGCACCGTAACAACGAACGGATCCAGAGCAAAATCGGGGACATCCGCCTGCGTCCCGGGGATTCGCTTCTGCTGCTCGCCGGTTCGGATTTTCTGCAGAAATACAAGCGCTCCAATGATTTTTACGTCGTCTCGGCCCTAGAGACCCCGGGGTCCATCAGGGAGCGCCCCGCGAAGGGCTGGTTCTCGCTCGGGGTGCTGCTTGCAATGATTGCGATCGTCACGATCGGGTGGCTCAGCATGTTTCAGGCAATGGCGCTTGCGGTACTCATTTTTTTAGTGGCACGTATTATTACACCCGAAGAAGCGAAACGCTACGTGCAGTTTCAGGTGCTGCTGCTGATTGCGAGTGCCTTCGGGGTAGGATCGGCCATGAACGAAACAGGGCTTGCCGCCTGGATAGCGAAGGGGCTACTTGCTTTCGGGGAGCCGCTTGGCATCATCGTTATTCTGTTTTTCATTTATGCCCTGACCAACCTGTTTACTGAGCTGATTACAAACAGCGCGGCGGCGGTGCTGATGATTCCGATCGGCCTGAGCATTGCCGAAAGCCTGAATGCCGATCCGATGGGATTTGCCGTCACTATTGCGATCGCCGCTTCGGCAAGCTTTGTCACCCCAATCGGGTACCAGACGAATCTGATTGTGTACGGGCCCGGCGGCTACAAATTCTCCGACTATATTAAAGTCGGCCTGCCGCTCACGGTCATTGCGATGGTGATGACTGTCGGCATCGTGCATACGGTTTATTTTTAAACAGAGAAATGGCTCCGGAGCTCATGGCCCCGGAGCCTGTTGCGTTCTAGAGCAGGTAGTCCTGCTGGTCGAGGGTTTTTAGTTTTTTCTCAATCGCGGCTGATTCCTGTTCCCACTGATTGTATAAAACGTCCAGCTGCTGCATGACCTTTTCAGCCTGCAGACTGGAGATGTCTACGTGGTAGCGTTCCTGATTAAAGTATTCCAGCAGCGCCTTATATTTGGCTGCCCAGCCAATCACAAGCGCCGGGGTGGATGAGCGGTAGGCGTGAATAATGGAGTGGTAGCGGGAGGCGACAATAAATTTCTTATTGTGCAGCTCTTCCTCGGCGTTTTCGGACGTGACCTCCACGACCGGAATTTGTTCGGCCCTGCTCTGGTCGGAAAGAGACTCGAGAATTTCCTCGCACAGCTCTTTGTCCTCCCGGGAATGGTACAAAAGAGAAATATTTTCCTGCTTGCTTTCGAGAAAGCCGATAATGTTGGAAAAGTAAGCAATGACGTCCTCTTTCGGCTGGTAATTGAGCAGCTTCTTGTTTGGAACAAGGGCGACCGCTTCCCGGTTCACCTCATGTTTGGCTTCCGGCGCTTTATTGGTGAGCACCAGGTCCATGGCCGGCGTGACACCGTCCGGACGGAAGGCGGAAATATGCTGAAGGCTTTCGCTTTCTCTTGCAAACACTTTTTCCGGATAGGAGAGTGCTTTTCGGAGCAGATAATGCATGAAGGGCTTCAGCGTTTTTGAATAGGTGAACGGACCGAATGACTGCGGCAGAAGTGCCGCGCGCACATTATACTTTTTGGCAAGCAGCAGGTTCAGCAGGTAGCTCCCCTGATGGCGCAATGTAAACTGATTGGAAAGCCCGAAGCCGCTGATGTCATACAGCTGATCGGCTTCAAGAAAAGCCCTGCGCAGCTTGTCCATCCGCTTTCGGATCGAGCGTTTTTTCGTTACACGGTACATGAGCTCGTACAGCGGCGTTAAGTGAAAATAAAGCACGAGGCGGTCGTAGAACGAGAGTGTAATTAACTCATAGGGAAATTCGCGGACGTCCTTTTCGTCGTGTTCAATGTTGGTCAAAAGAAGAATATGGTGGTCGGGATACTTGTTTTTCAGTTCGCTTGTGACCGTATAGATCATCGCTTCCGAGCCTTTGTTATACAGCTGGGCCCCGGTAATAATAATATTTGGCATAAGTAAGTTCATCTCCTGTGATGAATAGTGATTTAACCGCTTAAATTAAAAGTATAGACTAAAAGGAAAGGAGAAATCAATCCGCCTTCCCTTGCTGTTTTGCGATTCCAGACTGAAGGTGAATTTCCTGTAATCGATTGTAGTTAGGTGAACAAGGCATGTATAATAATATGAGGGGAAAATGCTAACAATTTATTTGCGTGCATAAGTGAAATGCTCACTTTATGTAACACATCCAGGGAGGCTTACATTATGGGATTTCCTCCATCCGCATTTTTAATTGGTGCGCAGAAGGCAGGAACGACGACACTCGCGAATCTGCTCGGCCAGCATCCGGACCTCAGTCTTGCAGAACCGAAAGAGCCGGATTATTTGTCCAATCAATACAGCCGGGGGCTGGAGTGGTATAAGGAGCGGTTTATCGATCCGGAGGCAGAGGTGCTGCTCGACGCTTCGACGTCGTATACGCTTGCAAGCCCCAAGTATGAATATGAGGATAAAAGCATACCGGAGCGGCTGTATGAGCTGAATCCGGACGCAAAGCTGATCTATATTATGCGGGATCCGGTGGAGCGGACGTATTCCGGGTACCTGCACAGCAAACGTTACGGCAGAACAACCCAGAGCTTCAGCGCCCTGATTCGCAACAAGGAGTTTCATCATATTTTTACGAGTGATTACTACAAACAGATCAGCCGCTGGCTGGAGGTGTTTCCAAGGGAATCGCTGCTTCTCTTGTTGTTTGAAGACCTGAAAGAAGAACCGGAAGCGGCTGCCCGGGAGTGCCTCGAGTTTCTGGGACTCGATAGCGATGTTGAGATGAGTACGGACGTATACATGAATAAAAGCTACAATACGACCGGGTTCGGAGCCAAATTGAATGGACTTCTCCGTAAATACCGCTTCATCAATGTCAAATGGATACCGCAGAGACTGCGGGAGCGGCTGAAGAAAACGTTCATTGTAAGCAAAGAGCCGGTAGAGAAAATGAGCGAGGAAGACCGGATTTATCTGCAGGAGCATTTCCGTCCGATGAACGAACAGCTGAAGCGGCAATACGGCGTAGACACAAACAAATGGAGCTGAACAGAGGAGCAAAAAAGAACTGGAAAACGGGTCGGAACCAGTTCTTTTTAATGGGAATTTTCGGATTTCGTCTTTACAATCTGAAAGATTTTCGTGATACTTAAGAATGGAATAATGAGCAGGGGGAGATCTCATGAAACGATCAATTGGGTTATTTATTCTCGTCCTGATCACGGCTGTGGTACTGATTGTAGGATGGCTGTACTATCAGGACCGCATCGACAATGCCGGGGGAGCAGCCAGTGGCAGCGGGCAGCAGAACGGCGGCAGTGATGATTCTTCCAGGGGCGGTGGATCGGAGAGCGGCATCAATGCTGAAGGGCTCAATGCCGGCCTGCAGAATCAGCTTGAAGAAGCTGAGCAATCCGGGGAACCACTGCGGCTTGTTGTGGCCGGATCCGATGCGGTGACCTCAGAAGGCGACAACAGCTTTCCCCAGCAGCTGGCCGATCGGATAGAGGAGAACTGGGACGGAATTAGCACGGAAGTAGAAACGATTACATATGATGACAGCACGTCACTTGAAGTGCTGAACGATGGCGGGCCGGAGGAAATGGCCGGAGCCGGGGCCGATTTGTTTATCTTTGTGCCGTTTGCGGTGAGTGATAACGGAACGGTCAGCAGCGACGATACCATCTATGCCACCCGTGAAATTACGGAAGCGGTGCAGGAAAACGACAGTGCGTATTATATTAGTGCGCCGCAGCCGTGGTACGAAGCGCAGTATTACTTAGAACAGCTCGACGCCGTGGAGGGCTATGCCGATGAGGCCGGGGTCACCTACCTGAACCACTGGAGTGCCTGGCCGGCAGTGGATGATGAAGAACTGACTGACTACGTCGGCGAAGATACGCCGGTGCCGACCGAACAGGGGCATACCGCCTGGACGGACGGCATCTGGCAGCATTGGACGGAAAACGGGTCATAAAAAGGTCCTACTTTTTGGGAAAAAGGGCCGGAGCCTGTTTGAATATGCTATACTACGCCTATAATGAATGAAGCACCCGGCCGATATAATGAGCAATGGACAGAAATCAAAAGGAGTGTGTGCGTTTGGCACGAAAAAAGAAGCAAGAGACGAACACGAATCAGCGGAAACTCATTACCTGGCTGAACAGTAAATCACCGGTTTCCGAGCAATACCGCACGATTCGTACTAATATTCAATATTCCTCGGTGGATAAAGAAATGCAGGCAATAGTTGTTACCTCGGCAGGCCCGGGAGAGGGGAAATCCACTACGGTGGCGAATCTGGCGGTAACGATGGCCCAGCAGGAAAAGAAAGTGCTTCTTATCGATGCCGACCTGCGTAAGCCGACCGTGCACTACACATTCCGCCGCATGAACACCCACGGAATGATTAATGCTTTAACAAATCATGGAGAATACGCGTCGTACGTCCAGGAAACGGAAGTGCCGAATCTCGATATTCTGCCGAGCGGCCCGATTCCGCCGAACCCGTCTGAAATACTCGGGAGCCGTTCGATGGCGCACCTGGTGGAGCTCGCCCGCGAGCAATACGACGTGATTTTGTTTGACGCGCCTCCGGTTTTGGCGGTGACAGATGTTCAGGTTATTTCCCGCCACTGTGACGGAAGCATTCTCGTCGTTAAAGCCGGATCCACTGAAAACGATGCCGCCCGAAAGGCCAAGGAACTGTTGGAAGTGAGCGGTGTGCCGATCCTCGGCTGTATTCTGAACCAGAAAAAAGGCATGGATCAAAGCTATTACTACTATTATGGATAAACAAAACGAACCGGCTCCTGCAATTCAGGAGCCGGTTTCTTTGTGCCGCCGCTGGAAATAGGCAATTGCTTCGCGGCGGTTGCGGACGCCGATTTTCCGGTAGATGGCGGTCAGGTAATTTTTGACGGTGCCGAGCGTTAAAAACAGCGTATCTGCGATTTCCTGGTTGGAGTAGCCGGCGAGCAGCAGGTCCATAATCCGCCGGTCCTGCAGGGAAAGCCCGGTCGTGTCCTCGGTTTCCTGAAAATGCGGGGCACCGTCCGTGCGGTTGCGGGCGGCGAGCTGGTCGCTCAGCGTCTCCGATACCGATGTCGGAAGCACCATCTGGCCGTGAGCCACCTGGCGCACGCAGCGGACGAGCTCATCGCTTTCCCAGTCCTTCAGGAGAAACCCCTTCGCGCCGTTCGCAAGCGCCTGGATGACGTTTTCAGCGTCCACATAGGAGCTGAGCATAATAAACTTCGTCTGCGGCGATGTCAGCTGAAAGTCCGGCAGCCACTCAATGCCGTTATTGCCTTCTAAGTACACATCAAGCATCACCACGTCCGGAAGCTCGTTCGTAAGCATCATTTCTGCTTCCGCCCCGTTTCTCGCAATGCCGACCACTTCCAAATCCTCCTCAAGCTCCATGATCATCGCCAGTCCGTCCCGGACAATGGCATGATCATCGACAATCCCTATCCGAACGGTATCCATCTGCAGATCCTCCTTCTTATACTTATGCTGAGATTTACACGTATAAATAGTCAGTTCCTTATTATGACGGGGTGTAAGGGCTCCGGTCCTTCACCGGCAGGCGCAGCTCGAGCGCCATGCCGTTTCGGTCTTCCGCAAGTGCTTCGAAACGGAGCAGGCCGCCAAGCTCCTCGGCCCGGGCGGAGAGCCCGCGCAGGCCGAATCCGTAGCTGACGTTCTTCGTGACGGTCCGGCCGTTATCCTCGAGCCGGGCAATCAGCTGGCCTGGTACCTGGGTGGACAGTGTATAGGAAAAAAACGTGCACCCACCGTGACGGAGGCCGTTGGTAAGCCCCTCCTGGAGCATCCGGTACAACAGCATTTCCTGCTCCGCCCGGAGCGGGGGCAGCGGCTCGTCAAACTGCCACTCGATCCGCACATCCGAGGTGTCGCGGGTGGAGACGAGAAGTGTCTCAAGCGCGGCCGACAGGTCGATGAAGCCGTCGGTATGTGCCATGGAGTGCGCCGTTTTCCGTATTTCTTTCATGGTTTCCTGCACCTGGTGCTTGGACGTCTGAAGCTGGGCGCGGGCTTTTTCGACTTCTCCTTTTTCAAGCAGCCGTTTGGCTGTTTCGAGCGCCATCATGGAGGTGGTTAAATAATGGCCGGCGCTGTCATGAATGTCGCGGGAGAGCTTCAGCCGCTCCTGCATGATGGATTTATCCTCCATTTCCCGGTGGTACAGCCGGAGCCGGTCGTAGGCCCGCTGCAGTTCATTGCGCTGCAGGGTGGAGCGTTGGGCCAGATAGCTGAATCCCCAGAACAGCACATATTCGATAAAGCGGGGCAGGACAAAGGTGAGAGCGGCAGGAGCCGGAAATCCTTCGTGAAATGCCGTGGCACTTGCAAATCCTCCGAAACAAAGAAGCATAAACGGAAAGCTGAAGCGCCTAGGCGCCCTGTACCCGAGCTCGGCAATTAAGACGAAAAAGAGCGTCTGGGGCACAAATCCTCCGGCAATTGCCTGGACCACCCAGGCAATGATGAACTGAAGGCTGATGACCATTACAGAGGAAAAACGGGCAAGCGGTATGGATAGAAGCACGAGCCGGGTCACCTGGATAATACCAAATACCCAGCAGAGGCCTGCGGCAAGCCACCGCTCGTCCGGCGACTCCATGTACACGAACAGTCCGGCTGCGATGATGGCTATGAATTGGATTGTATACATGAAGATTCGCTGGCGGCGGTTCATTCAGGTCCACTCCCTTTCGCCGGGGCAATCCCGTGCGGGGTCCCATCTTCCTAGAAAAGGTCATATGACTATTAACATTTGTGTGATTATTAATGACTAGGTAATTACTATTAATAATTATACTGGACTATTAATATAAAAGAAACGGCAACAGGCAAAATATTCTAAAAAATATCACGTAGGCCATTTGACTTACTCGAAATGAAAGAGGTGAGTACATGATTGAGATGCATGCCCATATCCTCCCCGGCTTTGATCACGGACCAAAAACGATGAAAGAAAGCCTGGAGATGGCGAAGCAGGCAGCGGCGGCCGGTGTCAGCATTATTTACGCAACGCCGGGATACCGGTATCCGTCGTATGATTTTGGGGCCGTTTTCGTGACAGAGGCGGTGAAATTTCTGAATTTTCAGCTCCTGAAAGTCCGGATTCCGGTCCGCGTCCGCTCTGGACAGGAAATCACCCTGTACGACGGAATGGAAACCGATTTGGTAAAAAAGCGGGTACTTCCGCTGGAGCATACCAATTATGTACTCGTTCATATGAATGAGACCCACAGCTTTTTATACGTCCGGCAGATGCTCAAAAAACTGTACAATCACGGTTTCATTCCCATTCTTTCATCGCCGGAGCGGCTGCAGATGTTTCAGAAAAGGCATGGGGGGATCGAGACGCTCGTGAATGAAGGAGCAGCCGTGCAGATCAGTGCCGGAGCGCTTCTTGGCCGCGACGGAAGAAGCGACAGGCGCTGGGCCAAGTATTTTCTGAAAAAGCGGCTCGTGCATTTTGTGGCATCGAACGCCTGCAGTGCACATGACCAGCCGTTCTGCCTGGATCAAATGCCCCAGCAATTTATCAGGATGAACCGGCTGGATGAATGGGAGCGGATGCAGAAAAATACGCATCTGCTGCTGGAAGGGGGAAGGGTTACACCGCCGGCACTAACGCTGTAACAGTACCGGCGAAACACACAATCTGTATTGACGAGGGGACTGAAGGGGGAGATGGTTTTGCATCAATTAGTAACATCCAAAACAAGGCTGCGGCTCGTAATGAAGTTTTATCTGACAGAGGAAGAAACGTACCTGCGTGAACTCGTGCGCGAATGCAAGGAGTCAACAAATGCGATCCGCCTCGAGCTGCGCCGGCTGTATGACATGAATTTAATTACCGACCGCTGGGTGAAAAACCGCCGCTACTACAAAATCAATAAAAATTACTACCTGCACAGACAGATGGAGTCGCTCATTAAACAGTACTTATACTGGGACGAGCTGCACGAGAAGCTGAAGGGCATCGAGTGGAAGACCATCTATATTACGCCTGATCCAAAACGAAGCTCGCCGGTGGAATATGTGATTGAAGTGGAGGAAAACTCTCCGCACTGGGGCAAGCAGTTTTATCTCGGAGAGGGAACGACGGTGACATTCGCGACGACTTCGATGCTGAACCATATTGAGCAGGTGCTGATCAGCGTAGGCAGACAAAAAGAAAAAGTATCATAAAAGGAGGCCGCCAGGTTGGATAAACAGGCGAAGATTTACGTAACTAATCATCAGGAGCGGGCAGGCAGCGCCATTTATCACTACCTATTAAAGCAGGGATACGAAAACGTGGTCGTGCGCACCGGCGTCGACACGGGAATGGAAAGCATTCAGGCAGTGAATACATTTTTTGCGGAGGAAAATATTGAATATGTTTTCATGACCGACGGCTATGAATACGCGGAATCAAATACAACAGTGGGGCTGCAGGCGAGGCGCTGGCAGCAGGCAAATGTGCTCGAAGCCTCCGCCCGCTACAACGTGAAAAAGCTGCTGTATCTCGGCGATATTCATGTGTATCCCAAATACACCCCGCAGCCGCTGAAGGAGACATTTCTGCAGCGGGGCATCATCGACGAGGTATACGCGGAACAGACGCAGGTGACCCGGGAGGGCATCGCTCTCTGCCGGGCCTACAACCGGGCGTCCAATACGAATTTTCACATCTCGGTGGCGCCGCGGATGTACGCAGTGGAGGATATGAACAGACGGAGCGGGATGGTGGCCGATGCGATGCAGAGGTGCATTCAGGCCCGCGACCAGTGGCAGGCGAAGGTGGAGATTCCGGAAAAAGAACCCGCCTTCCAGGAGCTCATCTACGGCGAAGATCTGGCGTCCGGATGCGTGTTTGTGATGAATCACTACAACGAAAAGGGGCCGGTCAATATCGGTACCGAGCGGGAGGTCAGCGCGAAGGAGCTCGTCATGCTGATCAAGCGGATTACCGGCTACAGAGGCGCCGTATTTTTCACAGGTTCCGGCTCCGGAGGCCTGCGGAGAAAAACGCTCGATACGTCGAAAATCAACCGGTACGGCTGGTACCCGGAAGTGTCAATTGCCAAAGGGCTGCAGGCCCTGTACCAATGGGGAACCGAGAGGGACCGCGCCGGCCGGGCGTAAAGGCGATCCCCGCAAGGAACGACTCGAAACAACAACCTGGGGGAACGCCGGATGATCGACATACACACACACATTCTGCCGGGGCTTGATCACGGGCCGGAGGCGGTAAACGAAAGCATTGCCATCGCGAAAGAAGCAGTCGCAAACAATATCCAGACGGTTTTTGCCACGCCGCATTACCGGCCCGGCGTCTATGAAAACGACGGCCTGACCGTCAAACAAGCCGTGCTTGACTTTAATATGCAGCTCCGGGCCGAAAGCATTCCGCTGCATGTAAAAAGCGGACATGAAATTACGCTGCATAAGGAGGTGACAGGTGACCTTTTATCCGGGCAGCTGCTGCCGCTTGAAGACACCAATTACGTACTCGTGGAAATGCAGACCGGTGATACCTTCGCACAGATTAAAACGCTGTTTTACTCCATGCAGCTCGAAGGCTATATTCCAATCATGACGCATCCGGAACGGCTTTACGGGTCTGCCGAAACAGACGATCCGTTGTATTATTTTGTTTCCCACGGGGCACTTTCGCAGGTGAGTGCGGAGGCAGTTGCCGGGCAGCACGGCCGCAAAAAGCAGCGGTTCGCCCTGAAACTCTTACGGAAAAACCTGGCTCATTTTATCGCTTCGCAGGCAGACAGCGTGCCTTTCCGTTTAAAGCCTGCCTACGAGCAGACCGCTGCAGTCCTCGGCCTGAAAAAGGCCCGGGAGCTGCAGGAAAATACCAAGCGTCTGCTGGTCGGTTCGCCGGCGTTTGTCGACCCGCCCGAGCCCCTGCACAAGAAACGCACTTTTTTTAAACGAATGTAAGGAAATTCTGTCCAAAATTTCAGGAAACAAGGAGGAATGCAGATGCGCTTAGTCCTGTTATCCGGAGGTTCGGGAAAACGGCTGTGGCCATTGTCCAACGATACGAGATCCAAACAGTTTCTAAAGGTGCTCGACGGGCCGGACGGCCAAAAGGAGTCGATGGTCCAGCGGGTGTGGAGGCAGCTTGAAGCATGCGGTCTTGCCTCCTCGGCGGTGATTGCCACCTCGGAATCACAGAAGGATCTGATTAAACGCCAGCTCGGGGAAAACGTGCCGCTCGTCATGGAGCCGGAGCGCCGGGATACATTCGCCGCTGTGGCACTTGCGGCGAGCTACCTGTTTTCCGTGGAAAAAGCGTCTCCGGAGGAGGTAATTGTAATGCTGCCGGTCGACGCCTTCGTAGACACAACTTTTTTTGAAAATTTTGAACTATTGGAGCGGCTGATCCAGGAGGGCACGAGCGACATGGCCCTGATGGGGGTCCAGCCGGTATATCCATCCACCAAGTACGGCTACATCGTCCCAGAAGATCGGAAGAAGGGCACCGAGGCCTTTACCGTCAAAGCCTTTACGGAAAAGCCGGACGAAGCAACCGCAAAGCAGCTCATCGACAGACGGGCGCTGTGGAACTGCGGCGTATTCAGCTTTACGATGGGTTACCTGCTTCAGATTCTCAAGGAGGAGCAGCTGCCGTTTGAGTACGAGCTGCTTAGAAGCCAGTACCATACGATCCCCAAAATCAGCTTTGACTACCGGGTCGTGGAGAAGGCGGAAAAGATCACCGTTTTAAAATATGATGGCGACTGGAAGGATCTTGGCACGTGGAATACGCTCACCGAGGAAATTGCCTCCAGCCAGACCGGGAAAGGCATCATTTCCGAAAGCTCGGTCAATACGCACCTCGTCAACGAACTCGACATCCCGGTTGCAGTCATCGATGCCAGCAATATGGTGATTGTGTCGAGTCCTGACGGAATTATCGTCGCTAACAAAGAGTCGAGCTCACAGATTAAAGAGCTCATTAAGGATTTCCGCTATCCGCAGATGTACGAGGAGCGGCTGTGGGGATGGTCGCGGGTGCTTGACTACGCCAAATATCCGGACGGCCAGATGATGATTACGAAGCGGATACTGCTGGAGTCCGGTAAAAACTCGACGCTTCACTACCACCATAACCGCGATGAAGTATGGACAGTCGTACGCGGGGAAGGCGAAATTGCGGTCGATAACCATATGTACCGCATCAAAGCGGGAGATGTAGTCCACCTGCCGGCCGGAACAAAGCACGCGATCCGGGCCACCGTGGACCTGGAAATTGTGGAGGTGCAGACCGGCATGGACATCAGCGACGAAGACACCGTCCGGGTCCATGACACATGGGAGGACGTGCTCCGCGCCCACAACGGCTCCGCCGCCAAGTTCATTAAATAGCTTTCTTTAAAATTTTTCGGTCATGTCTCCTGCACCGGTATCACGCGGAGGCACTCGGCAGTGCTAAGGGCTTTTTTAAAGCCTTAGACGTTCATCGTCAACAGCGCTGCGTGAGGAGAGGTTCAATGCCTCCGGTTTAACTGCGGCAGCTGCGCATACAACGCTGCTGCAGATGGAAAGACAGACCATTGGCATTCAGACTTCAGTCATCTGTTTTGAATAGATGCAGGTATTACAAAACGCCAAAATCTTATTGGAAAAGAGGATCCTGAGTGGAAAAACATGCGTGTATATATGTGGCCGGGCACCGGGGGCTTGCAGGCTCCGCGATTCTGCGGAAGCTGCAGAGCGAGGGCTATACGAACCTGGTGTACCGGACGAGCAGCGAGCTCGACTTACGAAACCAAACCGAGGTAGACGCTTTTTTTCAATCCTCTTCGATAGATTACGTGTTTTTAGCAGCCGCGAAAGTTGGCGGGATTACTGCGAATAATGAGTATCCGGCGGATTTTATCCGGGATAACTTATTTATTCAGACAAATGTGATCGATGCGGCCTACAAGTACAACGTGAAAAAGCTGTTGTTTTTAGGCAGTACGTGCATTTATCCAAAACACGCCCCGCAGCCGATTAAAGAGGAGGCGCTCCTGACCGGGGCGCTTGAGGCGACAAACGAACCGTACGCGATCGCAAAGATTGCCGGCCTGAAGATGTGCGAGTCCTATAACCGCCAGTACGGCACCCGCTTTATTGCCGCGATGCCGACAAACCTGTACGGGAAAAACGACAATTTCGACCTGGAAACGTCGCACGTACTCCCGGCTCTGATGCGAAAGTGCCACGAAGCGAAAGTAAACGGTGATGCCAACGTTGAAATCTGGGGGACGGGCGAGCCGCGCCGGGAGTTTATGTACGCGGACGACCTCGCCGACGCGTGCGTCTTTTTGATGAACGAGTACGACGGCACGGACATGGTGAATATCGGCACCGGCCGGGACCTTTCGATCCGGGAGCTCGCCGAAGCACTCAAAGCCGTCACCGGCTTCGACGGCGAGTTTGTGTTTAATACAAGTAAGCCCGACGGCACATTCCGGAAACGCACCGACGTCACCAGGCTGCACAGCCTTGGCTGGCAGGCGAAAACAACGCTTAATGAAGGACTGCAGACGACGTACGACTGGTATACCAGCCACGCGGCACAACCAAACAAAGGAGCTGCTTCTCTATGACAAAATCAGCACTTATTACCGGCGTGACCGGCCAGGACGGCTCATACCTGGCGGAATTTCTGCTGGGCAAAGACTACAAGGTCTATGGCCTCCGGCGCCGAACGAGCACCCCGAACTTTGAAAACATCGAACACGTAAAGGACCAGATTGAATGGATCGACGGCGACCTGACCGACTTGTCGTCTCTCATCAATGCTGTGCAGCAGGCACAGCCGGACGAGGTGTACAATCTGGCGGCCCAGTCGTTTGTAGCCACCTCGTGGCCGCAGCCGATCGCGACCAGCCAGATTACCGCCGTCGGCGTGGTTAACATGCTTGAAGCGGTCCGCATCGCCAAGCCGGACGCCCGTTTTTACCAGGCTTCAAGCTCCGAGATGTTCGGCAAGGTGCTTGAAACGCCGCAGACGGAAACGACGCCGTTCTGGCCGCGCAGCCCGTACGGGGTGGCCAAAACGTACGGCCACTGGATTACCGTCAACTACCGGGAAAGCTTTGATATGTTTGCCTGCGCTGGTATTTTATTCAACCACGAGTCCCCGCGGCGCGGCATGGAATTTGTGACCCGGAAGGTGACCGACGCCGCTGCCCGCATCAAGCTCGGGCTGCAGAGCGAGCTCCGGATGGGCAATCTCGACGCCAAGCGCGACTGGGGCTATGCCGGCGACTACGTGAAAGCAATGTGGCTCATGCTGCAGAGCGACGAGCCGGATGACTACGTGATCTCCACTGGCGAAACGCACACGGTCGAAGAGCTGGTGGACATTGCCTTTCAATACGTCGGCCTCGACTGGCGAGACTACGTCGTGACCGACCCGAAATTTGTGCGGCCGGCCGAGGTGGACCTTCTGCTCGGCGACTGCACGAAGGCGAAGGAAAAGCTCGGATGGGAGCTTGAAGTCGGATTCCGGGAGCTGGTGGAAATGATGGTGGAGAGCGATTTGAACCATTACGGCAGCCGCCAGCAAACGCCGGGCCTGTACCGTGAAACTTCTTAAGATCTACTGTTTAGTTTTCGTTCAGAAGCAGCCGGGTTCGGGTGCTTCTGAAACAAATAAGAGGAGGGAAAAAAATGCAGAGATCAACGATGCCGATTAAAGATGAGAAGAAGGCGGTGGATCAGGCACAGGCCAAACGCGTGATGGATGCGGTACTATCCTTAATGCTGCTTGTCCTGTTATCTCCACTATTTTTAATAATCGGTTTCATGAATATGCAGGAGAAACAAAAAGGAAGTATTTTATATAAACAAAAACGAATCGGGGCGGGGGGAAAGCCGTTCTATATTTATAAATTCCGGACCATGGTGGTCAACGCTGAAGAGGTGCTTCGGCGCGACCAAAAGCTGTATGCCGAATTTGTACAAAATGGCTACAAGCTGCCGTCGGAGCAGGATCCTAGGATTACAAAGACCGGCCGGTTTTTACGTGAAACGAGTCTGGACGAACTGCCGCAGCTTCTGAATGTGTTAAAAGGGGACATGAGTCTGGTCGGTCCCCGGCCGATTATTGCAGAGGAGCTGGAAGAATATGCTGAAAACAAGCAGCTGTTTTTATCAGTCAAACCTGGCATGACCGGTCTGTGGCAGGTGAGCGGCAGAAGCGACCTGACGTATCCGGAACGAATGGACCTGGAGCTTGAATACATCCGCCGTCAGCGTCTCTCCACTGATATCTTCATTCTGTTCAAAACGGCAGGAGCAGTTTTACGAAAACAGGGAGCGTATTAAAAAGGCATTCCGGAGCAATATGATAAGCGGAGGAGGCGCTGGTGTGGAAAGAAAATTATTATACGTTGCTTTTCTTCGTGAAGATTCAGACGCTGTAGGATTTATAAAAAAAGTCCAGGCCCAGTGCAGGGCGATGAACAACCTGGGGCGGCACGCATATCTGCTGCTTTCCCGGAAGGACCGGGTCGTCTGCTATGATACGGCGAACGGGCAGGAGCTGGTACAGGAAAAACGTTATTCACCAAAAGCTGTTTTTGTAGAAACACCGGCATGGAAACGAAAAGCTTCCAGCTATTTTCGGATGAAGGAATATTTACAGTTTGCTGAATCGATGGCTGAGGCTCTCGATGTGCAGGAGGTCTATATCCGGAGAATGAAGCCAGTGACACCGCAATTGTCCATATGGCTGTATAAATGCAGGCGCAGGAGCCGGAAGACGTACTATGAAATTCCGGATTATCCGGTGGAAATCCCATCCAAACAGAACTGGAAAGCCTATAGTATGTATATAGCGGATCAGGCGGCGTTTCGTTTCGGGGTCTATCCTTTCGTGCAAAAAATTGTCGCTGTTTCTATTGCCCCGGTGACGGACCCGAAAGTTGCAGGCATCAAAAACGGAATTGATCTCGCCGCTTCTCCACTTGTGCAAAAAGATAAAAACCGACGTTCGTCCGCCTTCGTACTGGCCGGTGTCGCGAATTTAGCCCCGTGGCATGCGTATGACCGGGTCATCCGCGGAATGAAAGCGTGCCCGGCGTATGTGAACCCGGAATTTCATATTATTGGCGATGGTCCGGTGAAAGAAGAGTTGGAACGGCTGGCAGCCGACCAGGGGGTGGCAGACCGTGTGATTTTTCACGGTACGCTCACCGGCAGCAGGCTCGATCAGATGATGGAAAAAACGGACGTGGGAATAGGGATTCTCGGAAACCACCGGCGTAATTTTTTCGGGGATTCTTCCTTGAAAAACAGAGAATACTGCGCCCGGGGAATTCCGTTTATGATTTCCTCCGAGGACAGTGATTTTCCGGAGCATCTGCCTTTTGTGTTCCGAACTCCGGCAGATGACAGCCCGGTGGACATTGAGCAGCTGTTTTTGGAATACCGGCAGTACCGCAGCCGGAACACGCCGGCACGCATCCGGAGCTATGCCGAAGAACATCTGGGCTGGGAACAAAAGTTAAAGCACGTGTTTCCCGGAGAGCTAAAAGAGGAGGGAGCAGCACATGAAGGTTCAGCTTGACCGTTATGACCAATCAGATTACGACCGTGGGCGTCCGGGGTGGTTCATCCTGCTCTGGTGGCTGGTGCAGGGCACCCTGTTCCGTTTTTCGCTCCATCCGATGTATGGCTTTCGCAGACGGCTCCTTCGTGCTTTTGGCATGCAGGTGGGAAAAGGGGCAAAAATCCGCCCGAGCGCCAGGTTTACGTATCCGTGGAAGGTAACGATTGGCGGGCATTCCTGGGTGGGGGACGAAGCAGTGTTTTACAGTCTCGATCAGATTACGATCGGAGATCACTGCGTCGTGTCGCAAAAAACCTATTTATGCACAGGGTCCCACCATTTACAAAAAGTTTCCTTTGATTTAATCACAGCACCGATCACGCTTGAGACGGGCTCCTGGGCGGCGGCTGGAGCATTTATTCATCCGGGGGTCACCCTGGGAGAGTACGCGGTGGCTGCTGCCCGCAGCAACGTAACCAAAAATATACCGGCCAATGAAATCCACGGAGGGAACCCGGCCGCATTTTTGAAAAGCCGTTTTCCAGACGTTGGGACCGCCGGAGAAAAACCACTAAAACAGGCACAGGGAGCAGGTATATGAAAAAAATTGTATTTGTCGTTAATTACTTTTCGCCCGATGTAGCATCACTCGGCCAGCTGATGGGAGACCTCTGTTTTGAGCTGCAGAAGGACTTCCATATTACCGTCATCACCTCGCATCCGCATTACGCAGACGAGCTGCAGGAAGCTCTGCCGGACCGTCTTGAATGGAACGGTGCCGTCAAAGTGATCCGAATGAAGCTGCCTAAAATGAATAAGCAATCCAAAGTCAGCCGGGTCAAGTATATGGCGGCTTATTTTTTTAAAGCGCTGCGCGTATTAACAAAGGAATCTGATGTAGACGTTATTTATACTGTCTCCCAGCCGCCAATTCTCGGAGGATTAATCGGAACGATTGGAAAAAGGATGAAACGGTCCAGGCATATATACAATATCCAGGATTTTAACCCGGAGCAGGCCGAGGCGGTCTCCTATTCGCCGAGTCCGGTAGTAACGAAAATTGCTGCCGCCGTGGACAAATTAAACTGCCGCTATGCCGATTTGAATATTGTGGTTGGAAGCGATATGGCAGCGACTCTGCAGAAACGGTTCACTGCAGGCACGCCGGACTACGAAGTGATCCACAACTGGGTGGATGAAGAGGATCTGGTTCCAAAACCGCGTACGGATGCGGGCGTGGCTGCCTTTTTGCAGGAAAAGCGGCTGGAGGGCAAATTTGTGGTGATGTATTCCGGGAATCTGGGATTGTTTTACGATCTGGAAAACATTATCCGCATCACAGAAGCGTTCCGCGACCATCCGGACATTGTGTTTGCGTTTGTCGGCGAGGGAGCGAAAAAGAAAGAGATGCAGGACTACGTGGCAGCGAGTCACGTAAAAAACGTATATTTCTTTCCCTACGAGCCGAAAGAGCGCATCAAATATTCCTTGAATGCGGCGGATGTGCATCTGGTTGTAAACCAAAAGGGCATTAAAGGGGTGTCGGTCCCGAGTAAAATCTACGGGGTGCTTGCCGTCGGTAAACCTGTACTCGGCGTGCTCGAAAACGGGAGCGAAGCGGCAGTCATCATCGAGCGTTCCGGGGCTGGGGTAGTGATAGAGCCCGGGCAGTACGAGGAAATCATCGATGCCATCTACAGCTATTACGATTTGTCGCAGGAAGAAAGAGAGACGATCGGCCGGAAGGGAAGGCTTTACCTGGAACAGCACCTGACGCGCCGGCAGTCGATTGATAAGTACAAAGCGGTGTTTCAGCAGGTGTAGCGAATAGCTGGTGCTGCTTCCGGCGCGTCATAAGTAAAAAAGCCGGAGATAGGGGAGGGCGGGAGTCTTTGTTCATTCATAATCGCACGGGAAAAATGTGGCTGTACTATTTGTGGGGCGTTTACTTTATCACAAATATTGCAGGTGCCGTTATTTTTAAACAAGTCCTCGGCATGGGTGGATTTTCACATACTCCCTATATTCGCGGCATGTTCATTCTGCTTCTCGTCCTCGGTATCACATTCATCTGGCTGCCATTGTATATGATGAACCAGCAGGCGGAAGTCAGGCAGGGGGATATGGCCGTCGTGGTTCTCGGGAGCATGTTGATCGGCTACAGTGCCATTATCGGCATTGCCAACGCCAATACGTGGACGTACATTCTGTCTGATACGGCATATTTAGTGGTGGGTCTTGCCATCTATTTGTTAACGCGGTTTGGCGGTATTCATCTTCACATGAATGAACGGTACCTGGTTCCAGCCTCTGCGGGACTGGCTGTTCTTCTGCTCGGGCTGTATTTTTTAAGCAGCTGGGTGCCGGTGACCCTTCTGATCGTGTTTGTCGGTTTATTTTTGTACGCGCTGTACACCGTGCATACAGGGGCGCTCCTGCTGCAGATCGGGCCGCTCGTGTTTTTACTGATCAGCTCCAATCGTTCTCTTCTCCTGACGGTGATCGTAATGGTGCTGGTGCTTTTAGTGGTGCTTTTGATCAAAAACCGCTGGAAGCCGATACTCCATTTCGTCTTTGCGTTCAGCCTGGTTGGGCTGGTGGCAGCGCTTGCCGGAGAAAGCGTGCTGGCTATGCTCGGCATCGATTTTTACGCTACCGCTCTCGGCCGGCGGATTGAAGTGATGTTGGGGATGGGCGGCTCGTCCGGTATGAGTCTCGGAGAAGACGTCACCATCGGCCAGCGGCTGTATGAAGTGGAAGTTATTGTAGAAACGCTCGGCAGCAATCCGCTGTTCTGGCTGTTCGGCTACGGGGCGGGCGGCACGATCGATATGTCGGGGTCGCTGGATCCGTCGGTCACCAGTGCGGCCCTGCTTGGCATGACCGAGGTGCATAACGTGCATTTTCTGCACGGGGCGGTTCTGTTCCGGTACGGGCTGTTCGGGGCAGCGGTTGTGGCAGGACTGATCTGGCGCCTGGTTACGACTACTGTAAAGCATGCCGATCATTCACTTATTTTCGCGAACTTGCTGGCGCTGTCGCTGATCGTCTACAGCTACTCATCCTCGTCCTACCTGCTTGTAGAGCCACTGCTGTGGTTTCTGCTGGCATGGAGAGTGACCCGGATGGAATGGATACAGACGCAGGAAGAAACCACTGCCCGGGCTGCAGGCACCATGCAGCGGGCTCCAAAAAAGGGGGGCACTATGAAGGATTCATTCGGCATTCAGGATTTGATTCAAATTGTACAAAAGCGAATAAAGCTGCTTGGGCTAGTGGTGCTTGCTGCTTTAACTGCCGGGGCGGTGTACACATGGTTCATCGCTGAACCCGAATACGAAGCATCCACCCAGATACTGGTCACCCCGGACATGGGCGGGAGCGAGGCGCCGGCCTCCGAGGACTGGCAGTCCAGCCGGGAGCTGGTGAACACTTACAATACGCTGATCACAAGCCCGGCGATTATTGAACAGGCCGTACAGAATTTAAGCGTCGAACGTACCGAAGAAGCCATTCAAAGCCAGCTGACCGTTGCTGCAGAAAATGAATCCCAGATTGCGACAGTGACTGTCCGGGACGCGGACCCTGAAGCTGCCGTGGCAATTGTAAATACGGTTACAGAGACGTTTGAACAGGAAGTACCTTCTATTATGAACGTGGATAACGTCAGTGTATTATCCGAAGCGGAAATGAAAGACGTCGGGGAGGCGGTCTCGCCGCAGCCGTTTCTTTATATGGGCGCTGCGTTGCTAAGCGGTGTGCTCGGAGGCCTCGGGATTGTGCTGCTGCTTGAAGTGATGAATAACAAAATCAAAACTGAAGAGGATCTTGAAGCGGTGCTCGGCCTGCCAATACTGGGCGCGGTTAATATTCCGGCCGACAAAGAATTTATGGAGAAAGCGGATAATGAAATGACCCCGCAGCCGGTGCCTGTCATTCCTCTTCGCGGAGAAGTTAAGTCAGATGCCGGTGAAAAGGTTAAACAAAAAGTATAAGGGGCTGAAATGATGAAAATTCTTATTAATGCCACAGCGTTAAGCGACCGCGGGGGATTCAGCGTCATTGCTGCCTGTCTGGAGGACTTGGCCGGCGCAGGGGATTATTTCAGTAAAAACGATATCCGTATTACGGCGTATGTCTCCCGCGTGGAGCTGCTCGAATATGAGCGCAGCTGGATTGATGTTCGTGTCACTCAGACGCCCAAAAAGAGTCCGGCTCATCAGTGGTGGTTTGAACGCCGGGTGCTTCGCAGGGAAATGAAAGACCACGACGTCTTTTTATCGCTGCAGAATACACCGCTCGGCGGCATTGACAAGCCGCAGTACTGCTTAATGCATCAGCCGATCCCTTTTTCCGACGTGCGCCCGGGAGAGCTTGAGTGGAAAAACCTGCTCAAATACAAGCTGCTCATGCCTCAGGTCGTCAAAAGAGCAATGCCGCGAATGAACGGGATTTTCGTGCAGACTGATTGGATGAAGGAAGCGGTGCAAAAACGGTACGATGGGCATCCGCCGATTCACGTGATGCGTCCTAAACCAGTCGATATGACAAAGCATCAGGCACCGCTGAGTGCCCGCCAGGACCAATCAATAGCCCAGAGCCGGGGGACGAGGCTTGTATACGTCACCAATCAGGAAAAATACAAAAACAACGCCCGGCTCATCGAAGCAGTGCAGGAGTACAACCAGCAGGCGGAGCATCCGGTGGATCTGTTTTTAACAGTAGAAGGCAGCGATGAGCCGGGTATTCATTACCTCGGAAAAGTTAATTACGAAGCGATGCATACACTTTACACCTCCATGGACGCCCTGGTGTTTCCGTCTCTAATGGAAACGTTCGGCCTGCCGATCGTAGAAGCAAGGCAGTCGGGTCTGCCGGTACTTTTGGCCGATCTTCCTTACGGCCGGGAACACCACAATAAAGGGAAAACGTTACTGTTTGACCCCCGGAGCACCGGCAGCATGATGAAGAGCTTCCGGGAGATTCAGGAATCGGACATCCGTCGTCCCCTGCCGGCAGTCAAAGAAACCGGTAATGATTACGTGGAATTTATCCAGACGATTCAGGCGGACCAGGAGAAAATGAGCCCGCGGAGCGGCGAGTATCCGGACGCGGGGTAGAAAGGAGAGAGAGGATGCAGGCAGATCATTCCAGGGCCGGTAAAGCAACAGCCGCGCCGAAGTCCCTGAAGGTAAACTTTACGTGGGTGGTGTTTGCCGACGCCTTTTACGGCATCTCGCAGTGGGCTTTAATCGCATTAATCATTCATTTCAGCAGCGTCGAGCTCGCCGGCCTTTACACGCTTGCCCTCGGCCTGGCTGCGCCTTTCTTTTTGTTTTTTAATTTAAATCTACGGTCCGTGCAGGTGACGGACCAGGAGAGCGAATACACGTTTGAAGATTATCATTTGTTCCGCATGGTCACATCCACAGCGGCATTTGTGTTTGTGGCAGCAGCTGCGGTGGTGATGAACTACGAGGCCAGTCTCGTATGGATCATTGCCGTCATGAGTATAGTGAAAGCCCTCGAAGCCCAGAGTGACATCTGCCACGGGCTGTTTCAGAAAAAAGAAAACATGCAGTATATCGCGTTTTCTAAAATTGCCAGAGGTACCGTGAACGTGCTCAGCTTTTTCATTGTTTTAATGAGCACGGAAAATCTGCTGCTTGCCTTATGTACCATGGCTGCGGCAAACATAGTAACCCTATGGCTGGTGGATATGAAAAATGTAAAAAAAGTCCACCACTTTCGTCCGGCAGCTCTGCGTATCAGCCGGGAAAAGCTGTCCATGTTCCGTCATTTTCTTTTACTCGGCTTTCCGCTTGGGATCGCCGGGGCGCTGGATGTACTGAACATTAATATTCAGCGGGTCATCATCGAGCAGGTGAACGGGCTCGAGCAGCTTGGCTACTACGCTTCGATTGTTTATATTATTATGGCCGGCCAGATGTTTATCGGTGCATTGTCGCAGGCCTGTCTGCCGCGTCTTCGTACTTACTGGAGTGCAGACACGGGGCAGTACGTAAAGCTTCTCCGCCTCCTGCTGATTGTTTCGGCACTTTTGGGCGCAGCTTTTGTGCTGGTAGTAGTGATCGGGGGAGACGTTCTGCTGTCGATCATTTACGGGGAAAGCTTTGCAGCCTACCATCATATTTTCATCCTGACTTCCTTTGCAGCGTTCTTCTGGTATTCGGGCGGTTTTTTAAACATTGCGCTCATTGCGACCCGCATGTTTAAGCACCAGGTGATTATCTACGCCGTCTCTTTTGCCGTAACGGCAGGGTTTTCCTTATATCTTGTACCGGGATTTGGCATAGAAGGAGCAGGCTGGGCGCTGATTCTGGGCATGGCGGCCCGGGCGCTCACGATGACAGTTATTTTGATGCAGTTATACAGGCAGAAGCAGAAAAGCGTGGCTGCCGACTTCTAAATTAGGTGCCGGCTGCTTTTATGAAAAGTTCTTTAGAAGGAAAGCAGCCAGTTTTTTGCGCTCCCGGTAAATTACTTTTCAAAATACCTTCAGAAACCTGTCAAAACAGCCGATGCAATAAACAGGAACTAAAAACCGGATTCAAATATTTTTCCGCTCATTTGAAGATGCCTGTTGAAATTATCACCGCCGGAGGAGGAAAATTGTTGCTGCATCAATTAGTTACATCGAAAACAAGATTACGGTTACTCGTGAAGTTTTTTTATACGAGGAAGAAACATATTTACGAAGAATTGTCCGCGAGTTCAACGATTCAGCCAACGCCATACGCGTGGAACTAAAACGGCTGAGCGAGATGGATCTGATTACCGGCCGCCCAGTACAGAACCGCCGCTATTACCATGTGAATAAAGACCATTATATGTACGAGGGCATGAACCGGCTCATCCGCAATTACGTGCAGTGGGAGCAAATGCAGGAGTTGCTTGAAGAAATCGAATGGCAGAACGTGTATATGGCTTCAGAAGAACAGCCGTCGTATGGACTGGAATATATTGTCGAGGTAAAAAAAGATTCCCAGGATGCGGGCAAGCAGGTGCTGCTCGGCGAGAGTATAAAAGTCACCTTCGTGACTCCGGACACTAAACATACGATGGAGCAGACGCTGGTTATGGTTCACCGTTTTGGTCTCGGAACTACTAACGTCAAGCCGCAGGTGTCATAGGTTTTTTTCGCCTAAAGAAATACATAGAATATAAAGACCAGCCTGCTGACAATCGTCGGCAGGCTGGTTTTTTGGGTTTAATGTTTGGAATTATTTTTAGAAGTTGATTGGACGGAGAAATATTCCGGATAATATTCCTTATACCATTCCACGAATTTTCCAATGCCCTGATCAAGCGAAGTAACCGGCTTAAATCCGACAGCCTTTTGCAGACTGTCAATATTCGCGTAGGTCGCCTGCACGTCTCCTGGCTGCATCGGCAGGTATTCCTTCCGGGCTTCCATGCCGAGATGTTTTTCCAGCGTTTCGATAAATTCCATCAAAGCAACCGGCTGGTTGTTGCCTATATTAAATACCTGGTAAGGCGCATAGCTCGTTGACGGGTCAGGATTCTCCGCGTCCCATGCGCTATCGCCTTTCGGTGCTGCCGGGATCAAGCGAACAATGCCCTCCACGATATCATCGATATAGGTAAAGTCCCGCATCATATCGCCGTTGTTGTACACCTGGATTGGCTCGTCATTCACGATTTTATTGGCAAATTTGAAATACGCCATATCCGGGCGTCCGAACGTTCCGTACACGGTGAAGAAACGCAGGCCCGTCGTCGGCAGGTCATACAGATGACTGTATGTGTGTGCAAGCAGCTCGTTGGACTTTTTCGTCGCCGCGTACAGGCTGACTGGATGATTCACGCCGTCCTCCGGCGAGAAAGGCATTTTTTTGTTTGCCCCGTACACCGAACTGGAAGAAGCGTAAATCAGATGTTCTACCTGGTGGTGACGGCACATCTCTAAAATGTTCGAGAAGCCGACAATATTGGATTGAATGTACTTATCCGGACGTTCCAGGCTGTAGCGGACGCCTGCCTGCGCTGCCAGGTTGATGACGGCCGTAATCGTATATGTATGAAAAATTTCCTGAAGAGCAGTTGCATCGGCCAGGTCCAATTCATGAAAGTGAAATTCGTCGTGTTTTTCCAGCCGCTCCTGTCTGCTATACTTTAAATTCACGTCATAGTAATCGTTATTGTTATCGACCCCGACAACTTCATACCCTTCTTCCAAGAGACGTTTTGCTGTATGCATGCCTACAAAGCCGTTACTTCCTGTAACTAATATCATATTATATACCCCCATTACTGTTTGTTGATTTTTAATTAGTGTACTTAGCCCTTCATTGTTTCAATGGTCAAGAAAACATATCTATCATATAACAAATGAATATGTTTGTGAAATGCACATGTGGAATGCACAAAGGAAAATTATGTTACGAACCATGAGGATAGCACGAATTTAGACAAGCAGTACAAAACAATAGTTTAGGATTTTTTCCTAAAAAATTGAATTTATCTGTTGAATTCACTGCCAGTTAGGAGGAAAATAGCTTTGTGTTGAGGTTTAAAATATACTTTTGATTTTTATAAATTATGTACTTAAATTACATAATGGAATAATTAATGTATAATAATTTAGCAGGTTAATTCGAAAAGGTTAAGGCTTGTAATGAATCTATTCATTTAATACATATAAAATTATTTATTATTTACACGAAGGAGTAGAGAAGAGCATGGGGTTAAAACAAAGGCTGCTGGCTTTAATATTTTTAGATTCAGCTATTGTTATTTTTTCTATATTCATCTGCAATTTTATATTGGCGGCTGATATACGTCCGGTGGATAATGTCTTAGTAACAAGTTCGCTCTTCTTATTAATAGTGCATCACATCTGCGCTTATTACTTTAAGTTGTACAAAAAAGCTTGGGAATATGCAAGTGCGAACGAGATTAAATCGATAGTATACGCTGTAACCATATCCGTATTAACTACGGGATTAATGCAAGTATTAGTCTTTCAAGAGTTTTATGTACGCACATTAATTATGACATGGATGGCACATATAATTTTAATTGGCGGTTCCAGAATGGCTTGGCGCTTATATCGGGATACTTACATTTCAAATAATAAAGATGGAAATAAAACATTGATTGTAGGTGCTGGAGCAGCAGGGGTTATGGTGGCCAGACAGTTAAAGCAGGAAACTAGTTCAGGGCTTCTTCCAGTCGTTTTTTTAGATGACAATCCTTCAAAACAGGGATTGGAGATTATGGATCTCCCAGTTTATGGAGGAATAAAAGATGTAAAAAAAGCAGTAGAGCAATTCTCAATCGAACATATTATTATTGCTGTTCCATCGCTAGAAAGTGAAGAATTAAACCAAATTGTTAATGTGTGTGCTGAAACAAAAGTAAGAACTCAGACGCTGCCTCGTATGGAAGATATTATGCTAGGTAAAGTTGAGGTTACACAGTTTAAAGATGTAGATGTAGAGGATTTGTTGGGGCGTGAACCGGTTAAGTTGGATGTAGAAGGTATAGCCGATTCTATTTCTAACAAACGAGTTTTGGTTACAGGAGCCGGGGGTTCTATCGGTTCGGAAATCTGTCGACAGATAGCTCGCTTTTCCCCGGAAGAGATCATACTGCTTGGACACGGAGAGAATAGTATTTATTCGATTGAAATAGAACTTAGAAACAGTTTGCCCGAATTGAGCATTTCAACAGAAATCGCTGATATTCAAGATAAAAATAAAATGTTACAAATTTTTGAAAGCAGCAAACCTCATGTTGTCTTTCACGCAGCTGCTCATAAACACGTGCCACTTATGGAACGTAATCCTGAAGAAGCTGTTAAAAATAATACAATAGGAACAAAAAACACAGCAGAAGCTTCTGATCGCGCTGGTGTCAACACATTTGTAATGGTTTCCTCTGATAAGGCAGTGAATCCAACAAGTGTAATGGGAGCCACAAAACGTTTGGCCGAAATGATTGTACAGCATATGGATACTGTTAGCAGAACAAAGTTTGTAGCCGTACGCTTTGGAAATGTGCTTGGTAGTCGCGGAAGTGTTATTCCTTTATTTAAAAAACAGATACAAAATGGAGGGCCAGTGACAGTTACAGACCCTGAGATGATTCGCTATTTCATGACTATTCCTGAGGCTTCAAGATTGGTTATCCAAGCTGGAGCACTTGCAAAAGGTGGAGAAATTTTTGTGCTTGATATGGGAGAGCCAGTGAAAATAGTGGATCTTGCGAAAAATTTGATTAAACTCTCTGGTTATACAGTGGACGAAATTGGTATTAAATTTAGCGGTATACGACCAGGTGAAAAAATGTATGAAGAGCTTCTTAGTAAGGATGAAGTTCATGAAGACCAAATATACCCAAAAATTTACGTAGGCAAATCGAGTGAAATAAATATTGATGAAGTAGTTAATTTCACTAAAAAATGTGAAATTCTCGAGAAGAGTGAAATAACGAAGCATGTGCTTGAAATTGCAAGAGGAGAGAGTGAAGAACGAGAGCACTTTTCAGCAGTCAATAAAAAAATAAACGCAAACAACTAAAATGATTGGAAATACTTTATGAAGAAAAAGTAAAGGATGTTATTATGAAAAAATATTCGATACTAAAAAAGATAATAGACTTTGATCTAACCTTAATAGCTACAATTGCATTAATGCCTTTAATTGTAGTGCTGTCTTTACTGATTAAATTGGATTCTAATGGACCAATATTATTCAAGCAAAAGCGTATTGGTAAAGACAAAGTTCCTTTTTATATTTTAAAGTTTAGAACGATGAAAATTGATACTCCTAGAGATACACCAACACATATGCTGGAAAATCCAGAAAGCTATATTACGAATATGGGTGTATTTTTAAGAAAAACCAGCCTGGATGAACTTCCTCAGTTGTTTAATATTTTAAAGAGTGATATGAGCCTGGTTGGTCCAAGGCCAGCTCTTTGGAACCAATACGATTTAATTGAAGAACGTGACAAGTATAAAGCAAACGCTATAGAGCCCGGCCTTACAGGCTGGGCCCAAGTGAATGGAAGAGATGAACTACCCATAGGCGTTAAGGCTCGACTAGACGGCGAATACGCAAGTAAGCGAAGTTTAACCTTTGATCTTAAAATACTAATTAAAACATTTCTTGGAGTTCTTAAAAGTGATGGTATTAAAGAAGGAAAAGCTGATTCATAAAAGGAGTACGTGTAAATGAAAAAGCTGTTAATTACGGGGAGTAATAGCTATATAGGAAATAGCTTAATTGAATGGTTAAAACAATATTCTAGTGAGTATATAGTAGAAACAATTAGTTTGCGGGATGATTCCTGGAAAAATGCAGATTTCTCTAAGTACGATGCAATTTTGCACCTAGCAGGTATTGCTCATGTATCTTCAGATCCGAAGCAAGAAGAATTATATTATAAAGTGAATCGCGACTTAACTATTGAGACTGCTAAAAAGGCCAAAAGAGAAGGCGTGAGGCAGTTTATATTTATGAGTAGTATTATTGTTTATAGAAACAGTGTTTTGAATGATGGAGTAATTGATAGTGAAACTATTCCGCAGCCTAAAGATTTTTATGGAGAGAGTAAGTTACAGGCTGAACAAGGCATTATTCCCTTAGGAAACGATAGATTTAAAGTTGCGGTTATTCGTCCGCCAATGATTTATGGAAAAGGCTCTAAAGGGAACTATCCCAAGCTTTCTAAAATTGCTAAATTGTTTCCGTTATTTCCTGATATTGAAAATAAACGCAGTATGTTACATATAGATAATCTTTGTGAGTTTTTAAGACTTATAATTTTAAATGAAGAAAATGGATTCTTTTTCCCTCAAAATAAAGAATACACTAAAACAAGTGAGATGGTTAAGAACATTTCTGAAGTACATAAAAAGAAAATAAAATTCACAAAGCTTTTTAATCCCTTATTTAAAATGTTAGTGCATAGGTTAGAAATCTTTAATAAAGTTTTTGGTACTTTAATTTATGATAAAAGAATGAGTGAATATAAATATGAGTATAGAGTTAAAAATTTCAAGGAAACTATAATGGCTACGGAGATGGAAAGTAATGAAAATGAAAAAAATTCTTATACTAGTTAATCACGATGTGGTTATTTATAATTTCCGTTTAGAGATAGTAGAGAGACTTTTAGAAGAGGGGCATGAAGTTTATGTCTCTTGTCCCTATGGAAGTAAAATAGATAAATTAATTGATTTAGGATGTAAATATATAGATGTTGAAATTGACCGCCATGGAATGAACATAGTAAGTGAAATAAAATTGTTAACGTATTACTTCAGATTATTAAAAGAAATAAAACCAGATACAGTTCTTTCTTTTACAATTAAGCCTAACATTTATGGCGGTATCGCAAGTAGAATATTAAAGATACCTTATATTGCTAATATTACAGGCTTAGGAACAGCGGTAGAAAAAAAAGGACTCAAACAAAAAATTTCGATGAGTTTGTATAAATTAGCCTTTAAAAGGGTTAAACGTGTTTTTTTCCAAAACACTGAAAACCAACAACTATTCATAAAAAATAATATTGCTGTTGACAGGCATAAATTAATCCCAGGCTCTGGAGTAAATTTAAATCGTTATTCTATTTTAAAGTATCCTCAAGATGAAAAAATTCAATTTGTTTTCATATCGAGAATTATGAAAGAAAAAGGAGTAGAAGAATATTTAAAAGCAGCAGAGTTCATTAAAAATAAATATCCTCAAACCAATTTTCATGTTTGTGGTTTTTGCGAAGAAAATTATGAAGATACTCTGAATGCTCTTCAGGATAAAGAAATAATAAGATATCATGGAATGGTTCATAATGTAGAAGAAATTTTGAAAGAAAGCCATTGTACGATACATCCTACCTTTTATCCTGAGGGCATGTCTAATGTATTACTTGAAAGCTCAGCATGTGCCAGACCAATTATTACCACAGATAGAAGCGGGTGCAGAGAGATAGTCGAGGACGGAGTGACCGGTTATATAGTTGAACAACAAAACGTAAAAGACCTTATTGAAAAAATCGAGTTATTTTTACAATTAAGCTATGCCTCTAAACAACAGATGGGGCTAGCTGGAAGAAAAAAAGTAGAACAGGAATTTGATAGAGAAATTGTGGTAAATGAATATCTTAA
This sequence comes from Marinococcus luteus, assembly GCF_900106595.1. Classification (GTDB taxonomy): domain Bacteria; phylum Bacillota; class Bacilli; order Bacillales; family Marinococcaceae; genus Marinococcus; species Marinococcus luteus. The sequence continues at coordinate 248,741 of NZ_FNNC01000002.1, read as the reverse complement.
TGTGATTAACGAAGAATAGGAGAGAAATAGTGAACTACAAAAAAATTTTTAAAAACCAAAAATTCAGGTTGAAAATACTAAAAATGTTAGATTTCTTGCCAGATAAACAAATGATAAAATTACAATACCGGATTAAAACAGGAAGAAAATTGAATTTAAATAACCCTGAAAGATATACAGAAAAATTACAACAATACAAATTAAATTACAGAGATCCATTAATGACCATGTGTTCTGACAAATATGAGGTTAGGAAATATGTAGAAAGTAAAGGTTTAAAAGAAATTTTAAATCCTCTTTATGGGGTTTACGAAAAAGCAGAAGATATTAACTTTGATACTTTACCTAAGTCATTTGTGATTAAACATACTAATGGATCTGGAGCAAATATTTTGGTTGAAGATAAAGACCAATTAAATATAAGCGAAGTAAGAGAAAAATTAAATGCTTGGTTGAATTCGAAACCGCCAAAATACGGAAGAGAGTGGTGCTATTATAATGTTTCTTCACGAATTATAATAGAGAAACTACTTGAAAGAGACGAAAATAATGATATACCGGATTATAAATTTTTCTGTTTTAATGGTGAAGTAAAGTATTTATATACTATGATTAATTATGTGGACGACCATAGTCAGGGCGAATGCAGTTTTTTTACGCCTGATTTTGAAAAACTTCCTTATAAAAGGTCAGAATACAAGGAAATTACCAGTTCTATAGAGAAACCTACAAATTTCGACGAGATGATAAAAATAGCTGAAATATTGTCTGAGGATTTTCCTCATGTCAGAGTGGATCTTTATAATATCCAGGGGAAGATCGTTTTTGGAGAACTAACTTTTTACAATGCCAGCGGGTACACGGTATTTGAACCAGATGAATTCGACTTTATTATGGGTAGAGAATTTGAATTACCTAAAGAAAAAGTTGTATTTTAAATTAAACGACTAAAATATGACGAACAATGAAAGAAAGAGGGGCTGCTTTTGAAACTCTTATTCGTGCATAATATAAGGTTGAAAAGTGATAAAGTCGGCAATTCGTATACCCACAGTAGCTACAATAAAAAGATATGGAATAGATACCATTCAATTGCTGATGAATTAAGTGTAATAGTTAGAAAGGACCGTAATTTATACACAAAAGCAGAAGCTCAAAAGTACTTCGAAATTTTTGATAAGGATAAAATAAACAGTATAGAAGTGACAGATCATACGGCTTCCTTGAAAAGCTTTATTAATCCTATTAAAAGAATACAAAAAAATTATAGAATAAAAAAAGCAGTCCAAAGCCATGATTGCTTAATTGCCAGACTGCCATCAGAGTATGGTTACACTGCAATAAAATATGCAAAAAAATATAATAAACCGTATTTAGTAGAGGTAGTGGCTTGCGGATGGGATAGTTTATGGAACTATAACATTAAAGGGAAAATATTAGCTCCGATAAATTTTTTGAAACAAAAAAAACATGTGAAAAATGCTCAGCTTGTGGTTTATGTAACTAATAATTTCCTTCAAAAACGTTACCCAACGAAAGGGGATAATATAAGTTGTTCAAATGTAGCATTACATAGTATTAGTGATGAAGTTCTACAAGAAAGAATTTCAAAAATCGAAAGAACGACTGATAAAATGATATTAGGAACTACAGCAGCTGTAGATGTTAAATATAAAGGCCAAGAATATATTATAAAGGCTTTAGGAGAACTGAAAAAGCAAGGATATACTAAATATGAGTATCAGTTAGTTGGTGCAGGAGATCAACAGTACTTAGAAAAAATTGCTAAGGAAAACGATGTTTTGAACCAGGTAGTATTTTTAGGTCCCATGAAACATCAAGAAGTTTTTGAATGGTTAGATAAAATTGATATTTACGCTCAACCTAGTCGACAAGAAGGCTTACCCAGAGCTTTAATTGAAGCGATGAGTAGAGCCCTGCCTGCGTTAGGTGCGAACACCGCAGGTATTCCAGAACTGATAGACAATAATTTTATTTTCAGCAATACAAATAAAAATATAAACGAAATATGTTCAATTTTATTAAAAACTTCAAAAAACGAATTAATTGAACAAGCAAAAATTAATTTTAATACATCTAAAGAATACGAAGAAGGAATTATTGAAAGGAGAAGACAAGAATTTTTCCAAAAACTTAAAAATCAAACCTTATAACTTTCTAACGTATTCTTAAATAGAAAAAGAGGTTAAGAATGGTAACTATATTTTTACTAGTATTATTATCACTATTACTAATTAATTTGCAACTAACAAGAGATTTTTTTCACCCTACTATTATATTTAAAATTGTGTGGCTCATGAGTGCTACTGTTTTACTTTTTTATCAAAACAGATGGGGAGTATCTTTGTCATTTGAAACTATATGTATATTTTTATCAGGCTTTCTAGCTTTTGATCTTGGATTTGTGTTCTTTCGAGTTCTTAAAGGAAAAAATTATTTCAAAGCATTAAACAATTTTAATGTAAATTCTTCTGATGAACAGCAATTAAAACTCAAAAAAAATCGTGTTTTTCTTCTCTTTACTTTAGTTATATTAATGTCAAGTTATTTATTATATGATATTTCCACTTTGATTGGAGGAATTACAGCATTTTTTTCTGAAAGCTTTTTAATGGATTATAGAGTTCTTCAATATGACGAATCCAGTTCAACTAATACTCAACAATTTTTATTTCGAGCGTTAGAAGTAATTGGAGTCAGTGTTCTCATCTTTTCTTTGCGAGAAAAAAACAAAAGTAAAACTAGGTTATTTATGTATTTGCTCATACTTACAATAACTTTTGGTATACAACTGTTAACTACAGGAAGAATGAGATTTTTAGCCATATTAGTACAATTCTCTATTATTTATTTAATTAACGAAAGAAAAAATGGAAAGTTTTTAACATTCAAAAGCCAAAAGAAATTTTCTTTTAATTTGTTTGGGATCTTTTTGTTATTTATATCTATTTTTTATTTATATGGTAAGTATGGAGTGGATAAAATTGATGAAAACGATCCGTTCAATAGTATTGCAATTTATATAGCCTCCCCTTTACCAGCTTTTGATATTACTTGGCCCCTGTACTCCAATACAAGTGAGTACTTTGGCCAAGCAGTATTAGCACCAGTCTATAATATACTGAATAAAATATTTGGTATTGATTACACTAGTGGGGCAGATGAAGTAACAAAAGAATTTGTAAAGGCTGAAAATGGTTTTAGTACTAATGTATACACTCTTTTTCATGAACAAATTTTGGACTTTGGTGTTTGGTTTGTTCCTTTTGTTATGTTTTTCATAGGGCTCTTAATGGCATTTTTAAAATACAAGGCAACACTAGAAAAGAAAATAGGCTTTTGGAGTGCAATTTATAGTATGTTTATGTTTTCTATAGTTATTTCTTTCTTTCAAGATACATTTTTTATTAACAGCAGTTTTACTTTCATGTCCCTTCTAATATTTTTAATAATATTTAAAACAAAAATTATAAATTCAAAAACAATTTAAATTTTAAATAACGTCGATATATTTATTCAATTATTAAAAGAAGGATATAGAATTTTTTAAGTCAGTATTATAATATGGTTATTTAATTAAATTGTAGGAGTAGTCAAATAAAATGTCTTTTAAAAAAATCTTTAAAAAAAATAAAAAATTATTACTCATTTATAGAAAATATAAATATTTTATTTCCAGTAATTTTTATTCAGATGAAAAATTTATTAAGAAACAATTTAAAAAAAGAGTGGGAAGGAAAGTTAATTTAGATCATCCAGTAGAGTTTAATGATAAATTGCAATGGCTTAAGTTATATAAACGAGAGCCCTTGGCTGTAAAATGTGCAGATAAGCTTGAAGTTAGAAGTTTTGTAGAAGCTAAGATAGGCAAAAAATATCTTAATGATGTATACGCTATTTATGAAAGTGTAGAAGAGATAAGTTTTGAAGAATTACCTAAGTCTTTTGTGTTGAAAGGGACCCATGGGTCTGGCTTTAATATTGTTTGTAAAAATAAGTATAAGTTAAATTGGAAAAATGAACAAAAAAAAATGAAGCAGTGGTTGAAAACAAATTATTATTGGTTGAACCGCGAATGGGTGTATAAAGATATTAAACCAAAAATAATATGTGAAAAGTATATCGAAGATGAAGAGGAAAAAGCAGCACTTACTGATTACAAATTCTTTTGTTTTAATGGAAATACAAAATATTGTCAAGTGATTAGAGGCAGGGGGAATGAAGAGAGTATTGACTTTTATGATATTAATTGGAATCATATGCCGTTTACTGGCTTAAGACCTTTACCCAATGCTAAAAAAAATTATGATAAACCTGAAAAATTTGAGGAAATGGTCAACTTAGCAAATAAATTATCCTCACCTTTTATATTTGTTAGAGTGGATTTTTATTATATCAAAGGAGAAATAATTTTTGGAGAGTTAACATTTTTTCCAGAAAGTGGTTACGGAAGTTTTTATCCAAAAAAATGGAACAGAATAATAGGTGAAATGTTGCGTTTAACACCTTGATATATTCACAATAGCTTATTAATAATGGTGAATTTTCATTAATTATCAAAAATGATGCAAATATTTTGCAAAAGAGGTTTAAAATGAAAAGCAATTTGAAAATAATAATTATTAAAACTTTTAAATTAATACCACCACGAACAAGAGAAAAAATTATTATCATGTATCTCTCTATAGTAAATATTTCTAATGTAATTAAAAATGTTAGAAAAACTAAAAAAACCTTAAATTATATTAAAAAAGAACAACCTATTTTATACAAAAATTCAAAGAAAGCATTATGGAGATATTGTTTTAGACAAACAGATTCCAAAAAGCATAAAGAATATCTTGACACTTATGCACGACAAAATGTGAAGTGTATACAACAAAGAATAAAATCTAATCTTCCTTATGATGAACCAATTTTGATTTGTGCTGTTAAAAATGATATTAGAAGAATAAAAATGCAGTTAGACCATCATAGAGAATTGGGGATAGTAAATTTTGTTTATATAGATAACATGTCGGATGATGGAACTTATGAATGGCTAATAAACCAAGGAGTAGACGTTTATAGGGTTGAAGATAAGTTTAGCGCTACTGCTAAAAATGCTTGGTTTCGTCAAGTTACAGATAAATATGGTTACAATAGGTGGTACATTATATTAGATTCGGATGAATTATTCGTTTATCCAGGTATGGAAGAAGGGAAAATTCATAATTTAATAAAGTTTGCTGAGAGAGAAAAAATGAATTTTTTACAGTCTTTTATGATAGATATGTATTCTAAAGAACAACTAAATAATAATAAGCCTAAAGAAATTGATATTACTAAATATGATATAAAAAAATATAATTGTTTTTTTGATAAAGACAATTACTATATTTTACCTAGCTATAAAGGTGAGAGAATTCATGGAGGGTCTAGAGCTAGATTATTTAGTGATTCATCACACAGTTTTGCCCCATTATTAACGAAAAATCCTTTGTATTATCTAAAAAAAGAAGAAGTGTTTGGCGTGCACTATACAATTCCCTATTATGATAATTTTAATAAACCTATTATATCTGGTATATTACATTATAAATTTTTACCAGAAGATAGTTACAAATATACGCAAATTGTTAAAGAGGGAAATTATGCTAATGGCAGTGCGGAATACAAGCAATATCTAAAAATTATGGAAGAACAACCGAATTTACATTTTTTTAATAATAACTCTCAAAAATTTAACTCTTCATTTGATCTGTTAACAATCAATATATTTAATAAAAATATGAGTGAGAAACTTGTTTCTTATATTAAACAATCATCTAAATGATAACTTATGAGTTCAGGAGTATGACATGTTAAAGAAAATTAAAGTACTTACAAACGGCTCTTTTGTTAGAAATGTAATTATATTAGCTTCAGGAACTGCAGGAGCTCAGGTTATAGTAGTAGCCTCTTCACCTTTAATTACTAGAATTTACGGTCCAGAAGCATTCGGCCTGCTTGGAGTTTTTCTAGCAATGATCACTATCGTGACTCCAGCTGCAGCCTTGACTTACCCTATAGCTATTGTTTTAGCGAAAAACAAATTTGAGGCTAAAGAGATTATAAAATTATCATTGATTTTGTCAATTCTTTTGGGTGGATTGTCTTTTGTGTTAATAACTTTCTTTCAAGAGTTTTTAATTAACACATTTAATATAAGACAAATAGCTCCTTATTTATTTTTTATACCTTTAATAATAGTTTTTGGAGCTATGTTGCAAGTGTCTGAGCAATGGCTAATTAGAATCAATAACTTCAAAACGTCTGCAAAAGTAAAATTCAACCATTCTATACTACTATACGGATCTATGATAGTGATTGGTTTGATTACACCTGTTTCTGCAGTTTTAGTGACTTTAGCAGCTTTAGGTAATTTAATTAAATCTTTAATGATGACTTATTATTCGTTGAACAAATCATTATTTATCCCACTGAACGAATTTAAAATAAAAAAAGAAAAATTGTTCTTGGTCGCTAAAGAATATAATGATTTTCCAAAATATCGTGCTCCTCAAGAAGTTATAAATGCAGCTTCGAAAAGTTTACCGATAATAATGCTCAGCACTTTCTTTGGTCCTGCCGCCGCAGGTTTTTATTCTATCGGTAATACTGTACTTAAAATGCCTTCACAATTAATTGCTAAATCTGTTGGGGACGTTTTTTATCCAAGAATCACTAAAGCGAGCTTTAGCAATGAAAAAATAACACCATTAATGCTGAAAGCTACTATGGCACTAATATTAGTAGGTATTATCCCTTTTGGTATTATAATTGCTTTTGGACCACCACTATTTGATTTTATTTTTGGGAACGACTGGTATAAAGCAGGTGAATACGCACGTTGGATAGCTATTGCTTCATTTTTTTCGTTTATAAATAGACCTAGTGTAAAATCACTTCCAGCATTAAAAGCCCAGAGGTTTCATTTACTGCATGAGATTGCTTCTGTGATTTTAAGAGTAATAGCTTTAGTAATTGGTTTTGTGATTTTTGAAAATGATATGATTGCTGTAGTGCTTTTTTCTGTCGTGGGTGCATTATTAAGTGTTTACTTGATTGTTTATTCGATAGTTTTAGCCAAAAGAGAAGATGAAAAAATAAGTTAATAAATATAGAACTATAAAGAGCAATTAGAAATTGAAACATAAATGTTGAAAAAATATAAATATGGTATGAGACTTATTTTAATGTTAAGTTAGGAAAATAGAAAAAGATGTATGTACAATTGGTTTTGTTATCACTTCACAAATTAGTTTAAATATCTATATAAAGCTTTTACTCTTTAGAACTAAATTTTCAAAGAATGAATTTCTTAGTATCAATCAATAATAATTAAGTGGAGGAAACTATGGAAGAAACAATAAATTTCAAAGAAGTATTTCAAACAATCAAAAAAAGATTTAATGTCATTATTGGAACAACAATTGGTGCTTTGCTTATCAGTGCATTTGTAACATTTTTCATTTTAACACCCCAATATGAAGCTTCTTCTCAAATTTTAGTTAACCAATCACAAACAGAAAACGAAGAGTTATCAGCGACCGATTTGCAGTCAAGCCGAGAGCTCATTAATACATATAACGTTATTATGGTAAGCCCAGCTATATTAAACTCTGTAATGGAAGAAACAAATTATCAAGGAACGGTAAGCGATCTTCGTTCTCAAATTAATGTCTCAGCCGAAGAAGAATCACAAGTAGTTACTGTCACTGTAGAAGATGAAGATCCTCAAAAAGCTGTTTCTGTAGTAAACACATTAAGCCAAATTTTTGAACAAGAAATTTCAAATATTATGGATGTAGATAATGTTAGCATACTCTCAGAAGCACAAATTGAAGATAGTGAAAACCCGGTTTTTCCACAACCTACTTTAAACTTAGTTATAGCATTGGTGATTGGGTTCATAGTAGGAATAGGTATTGCATTTTTACTTGAATTCTTAGATAAAACAATTAAAAATGAAGAAGATATTGAAAAAGAACTTCAATTACCTATTCTTGGAGTCGTTCCGTTGATGTCAGAGAAAGAGTTGAATCAACCAAAAACTACTTCTGGAAAGCAATCTCGGGCCAAGACGCGAGAGGGCGAGCGCAAAACTTCTTAATAATTAACACTAACAACTCTTTATAATTTGTTTTTCTACAAGAGAGATAAGTATCAAGACTGGCCAATCTTGGGTCCTCCCGACCTTTTAGTGAAGGTAGTTAAGGGAATAGGAATGGTATCACGAGGGGGGAAGGGGACAGTTTGATGAACGTGTTCGGTTTGTATCCCGGGCGCGACTGTTTACAAGCTGTTATATCGTCGATCCAGATGAATTTCTATCTCAAAAATCCGTTTCCTTACGGTATTTGCCTGTCTTGTGGCCATGTACCGGAACGTATTAACAGTCATGATTGGAGTACGTTAATCGATACCCCGATTGGTGAGCGTGCGGATCTCCTTCACCTTCGGTGTCGGAAATTCTTTTGTCCTGTACCTAGCTTATTTTTATAGAACGGCATCCGACCTAGTATTGTCCTTATGCTCGGAAAACCGAACGGCTTCGATCTTGCCTCACTAAACGGGCTTCTTCCTCCGCTGTCGACAATGGCTCTAATTTGAGAGCGTGTCGACAGTTTTTTTATGCTATGATAAAAAGAAGTAGCCTGGAAAGGGGTTATGGTGCATGATGAGGCGGAATACGAAAGAAGCTCGTTAATGGAAAGTGACCATTCAGTTGGATTAGTTAGTGCCTGCGGACCACCTAGTCCACCAAATCGAGGCCGCGTTGGGTTTTTCTTTTAATTACGGCGAAGTCGCATCCCTCTATGGTCCTATCGGCCGGTCAAACATTGACCCGATCGATCACTGGTTGAAACGAGTTTTTCTGAGAAAGGTGGAAAATTTCGGTCTCGTTCGTTTCCTCAGCGTCAACAACAAGTGATCTAGTCTCGCGCCCATGGACCGAAAAGGAAGAGCAAAAATGGCACGTAATTCAATAAGTTCAGGCTCAGCATTGACAAGGCATTTCGCTCTCTCGCATCAGCCGGAATTTTTCCCTAGATCGAAAGACGGTCCGGAAATACTGTTCCCTCCGGACGCCTATGGGCCACGAACACCAAAGCTCCTATAGCGTGGAACCGTATCGATCGATCGTCCTTCCGTTAGTCAAGAAAGGTGTATCTATCTTCCCCTATATTTTCACTGTCATTCAAGCCCAAGGCTACCGAAGATCCTTTTCGACCTTAAAGGATGTTCTCACTCATTTACACGCTAATCCGACAGAGAACGCCTCCCCGCCTCCCACATGTGTTACCTTTGTCGCGAAATCGTCTCCATACGTATCTTTGGCCCCATCAGCCCTTTCATCGCAGGGAGCAGTTGCCATCAAGGTATTAGAGGATCAATACCCTCCCTTCGGGAAGTGGAATCTATGGTGGAGACCTTTCAGCATCGAACCGACTTGGCGTCCTTTGAAGCCTGGGTACAGCAGGCTTCAAAGCTCTATTCCCGAAATTCAAAACGTCAACATCTACTTTTATTCGGACTGAAACGCCGTCACCAATGCCTATCGTTTCCATTGAAGTAATAGGATAGTGGAAGGGTGTGTGAACCGTATTAAGGTGATTAAACGCCAAATGTGTGATGGAGCCAACGTCGATCCTTTGCGTCAAAAAGTGCTCTATATTTGGCTGAAGGTATAGCGAAAAAATAATCTTTTATCTTACATACGCTCACATTTTCCTTCACTAAAAGTTCGGGAGAACCAGTTTATTGCCGGGATTCTGGGTGTTTCTGTGAAAGGATAGCTTTTCCAGGAAAACACAAAATACACGCTAGCGGTGAAAGGAAGATATATATTGGAACGCGACTATCAGTCCATGTTCCCGACTCCGGGAACGCTTCTGCACGGGGCTGACTACAACCCCGAGCAGTGGCTCGATTATTCCGACAAGCTTGAAGATGATATCCGGCTCATGAAGGAAGCCAAATGCAACGTTATGTCCGTCGGGATTTTTTCCTGGTCGAGCCTGGAGCCGGAGGAGGGCACATTTACGTTCGAATGGCTAGACCGGATTCTGGATCAGTTCCAGGCGAGCGGCATCTACGCCTTTCTCGCCTCGCCAAGCGGTGCCCGGCCGGCATGGATGTCCGAAAAGTACCCGGAGGTGCTCCGCGTAAACGAGCGCCGGCAGCGCAATCTGCACGGGTTGCGTTACAACCACTGCTATACGTCGCCGGTTTACCGGGAGAAGACGGAGCAAATGAACACCCGCCTGGCCGAACGCTACGCCCATCACCCCGCAGTGATCGGCTACATATTTCGAACGAATACGGCGGCGAGTGTCACTGTCCGCTCTGCCAGGCAGCATTCCGTAAGTGGCTGAAAAATAAATACGGCACGCTCCAGCAGCTGAACCATGACTGGTGGACGACGTTCTGGAGCCACACGTATTCCTTTTGGGAACAGATTGAATCCCCGGCTCCGCACGGCGAAACGATGGTGCACGGGCTGAACCTGGACTGGAAACGGTTTGTCAACGACCAGACGATTGATTTTTACGAGCACGAGCTCCGCCCGTTCCGCGAAGCCAACCCGAAGCTGCCGGCGACAGCCAATTTCATGGAAGCCTTCGACGAGCTGGATTATGCCAAGTTTGCCAAGGTCGTCGACTTTATTTCCTGGGATTCGTACCCGACGTGGCACTATCGCGAAGATGACACGGACCTGGCTGCCTGGGTCGGCATGAACCATGACTGGTTCCGGTCCATGAAGGACGGCCAGCCGTTCTTCCTGATGGAAAGTACGCCGAGCACCACCAACTGGCAGCCGCTCAGCAAGCTGAAAAAGCCGGGGGTTCATATGCTGTCGTCCCTGCAGGCGGTGGCACACGGCTCCAACTCGGTGCAGTATTTTCAGTGGCGGAAAAGCCGCGGATCGAGCGAAAAGTTTCACGGCGCCGTTGTGGACCACGCCGGACACGAAGAGACGAGGGTGTTCCGGGAAGTAGCCGCGCTTGGCCAGGCGCTCGAAGCTGCCGGAGAGCTCGCGGGCACCACGGTGCAGCCGGAAGTGGCGGTCATTTTTGACACCGAAAACCGCTGGGCGGTCAAGGATGCCCAGGGGCCGCGAAACAGTGGCGTTCATTACGAAGCAACTGTTAAAGACCACTACAAAGCGTTCTGGAAGCAGGGTGTGCCGGTGGATATGATTGATATGGACAAGGATCTGTCGCCGTACAAGGTGCTTGTTGCCCCGATGCTGTATATGGTGCGCGAGGGTGTTGGCGAGAAAATTACCGAATTTGTGAAAAACGGCGGTACGCTGATTACCACGTACTGGTCCGGAATTGTGGATGAACACGACCTGTGCTTTCTGGGAGGATTCCCGGGTCCCCTCCGCGAGGTGCTCGGCATCTGGTCCGAAGAAATCGACAGTCTCGGCGACGGCGAAGAAAACACCATGGTCAAACGGGTGGACGTGCCGGGGCTCGGGGGTGAATATACGCTTACGGAGCTGTGCGATCTGATTCATACGGAAGGCGCGGAGGTGCTGGCTTCGTACCGGGATGATTTTTATGCCGGCCGGCGCTCACTCGCAACCGTTACGGCAGCGGGCAGGCGTATTATATAGCCGCCCGCGCCGGGGAATCGTTTTACGACGACTTTTACGCCTCCGTTCTTCGGGAAAGCGGGGTGGAGCGATTGGCAGACACCCCGCTTCCGCACGGTATGACCGTACAAAAACGCGAAAACAACAGCCATCAATACCTGTTCGTTTCCAATTTCAGCGAACGAAAGGAGAGCCTGACGTCTAAGAAACTGACCGGAACGAACCTGGTGAGCGGGGAAACGGTTCATGAAACCCTCACACTCCCACCGCGCGGTATTACAATTATTAAACAGTCCAAGTAGGAGGCATTGTTATGCAAAAAGATTGGAAAGACTTAACCACCCTGCAGCGGAGCCGCCGGGCGGCACGGGCATCGTTCGTATCACAGACCGACACTGGAGGCGCACGCGGCGTCACGCTGTTAAACGGCGACTGGAAATTTCATTACGCGCCGTCTCCGGAGGAGGCGCCGGAGGCGTTTTACGAGCCGGATTTCTCCGACGCGTCCTGGGATACGCTTGCCGTTCCGTCGCACTGGCAGCTGCACGGTTACGGTCGTCCGCATTACACGAACGTGATTTATCCGTTTCCGGTGGATCCGCCACACATTCCGTCCGAAAATCCAACCGGAAGCTACCGTCGGACCTTTGAGCTGGCGGAGGTACCGGGGGATCACACGGTGCTGCTGGCCTTTGAAGGCGTCGACAGCGCATTTCACGTCTGGGTGAACGGCCAGTTAGCTGGCTACAGCCAGGGCAGCCGGGTACCTGGAGAATTTGATGTTTCGGAGCTTGTTCATGCCGGTACCAATCATATCGCGGTGCGTGTGTACCAGTGGTCAGACGGCAGCTACATTGAAGACCAGGACATGTGGTGGATGAGCGGTATTTTCCGCGACGTATCCGTGCAGGTCAAACCGCCCGTGTACGTAAATGACTTTTTTGTGCAGACGTTGCTCGATGACGATTACCGGGATGCGGTCTGCCGGGTAGACGTGCAGACAAATCGCGGAAACGGGGCTTACACGGTAGATGCCTATCTGTATGACGGAGCGGAGGAGATCGGGGCCGGCCAACTGCCGGCGGACAGCTCGGGAGCGAGCGTGGACATGCACGTAGCGAATCCGGAAAAGTGGTCGGCAGAATCGCCTTATCTGTATCAGCTCGTGCTGGTGGTGCGAAACGACAGCGGGGAAGAGGTGGACCGGGTTGTTCACGACGTTGGCTTCCGGTCTGTCGAACTGAAGGGCGGCGTATTTCTCGTCAACGGCGTACCGATTACGCTGAAGGGCGTGAACCGTCACGATCACGATCCGGAAACCGGACGTGCGGTCAGCAGAGCGCGCATGGAGGAAGACGTGCTGTTAATGAAGCAGAACAATATTAACGCTGTGCGCACCGCGCATTACCCGAACGCGCCGGCCTTTTATGATCTGTGTAACCGCTACGGTTTGTATGTGATCGACGAAGCAGACCTGGAGTGCCACGGCTTTGACGTGATTAACGACTGGAGTCAGCTCAGCCGGGACCCGGAGTGGAAAGAGGCGTATATGGACCGGATGGTGCGGATGGTCGAACGCGACAAAAACCACCCGTCGATCATTATATGGTCGCTCGGCAACGAGTCCGGCTTCGGTCCGAACCATCAGGCGATGGCCGACTGGGCGAAGGAGCGCGACCCGGGGCGGCTCGTGCACTATGAAGGCGAAACACGCCAGCTGATGGACGAAGCGAAGGTCCGGAACCAGCCCGACCACGATCCGACCGCGTCCGACATGTTTACGACCATGTATACAAGCGTCGAGGTGATGGACCGGCTCGGGGCACACACGGAGTACGAGAAACCGCATATTCTGTGCGAATACGCGCACGCGATGGGCAACGGCCCGGGCGGACTGAAGGAATACTGGGAAACAATTCGCCGCCATGACCGCCTGCAGGGCGGATTCGTATGGGAATGGATTGACCAGGGCATTTTAAGCACCACCGACGAGGGCAGGAAGTACTTCGCTTACGGCGGCGACTTCGGGGAGTATCCGCACGATGGCAACTTTGTCATTGACGGTCTGTTGATGCCAGACCGGACACCGTCCCCGGCGCTTCGGGAATACAAAAAAATCATCCAGCCGATCTGGGTGGAAGCGGATAGCGACGGGGAGTACCGGATTGTGAACGAGTACGATTTTCTCGGCACGGACCATCTGGCGGTCCACTGGCAGGTGAAAATCGACGGTACGACCGTTCAGGCAGGCGAGCTGCGCGGTATCGAGGTGCCGGCACGTTCGTCGCAGCCGATCAGCATTCCGTATGAAACGGTGGAGGCAGAAGCTAACGAAGAAGTGGTTCTCTCCGTGGATTGCTCGTTGAGGGAAGATGCGCTTTGGGCGCCGGCCGGTCACGAAGTCGCCTGGAGTGAGCATGTCCTGCAGGAGGCGGTGCTTCCGGGAGACGTAGCGGATGAAAGCGGCGGAGCTTTGCTTGCAGTGACCGAAACCCCGGCCGAGTGGATTATTTCCGGGGAAATAACGCACCTTGCTTTCTGCAGACAGACCGGCAGAATGAACGCATGGACCCATAACGGGGAGCCTTTGATCGAGCACGGGCCGAAGCTGAATCTGTGGCGGGCACCGATCGATAACGACCGCTGGGCACAGCCGGAATGGAAAGCTGTGCCGTCGGAAGAAATGTGGAAGTCCTTCGGGCTCCATTACCTGCTTACCCGGACGAAAAAAGTCGAAGTGGCTGAACACGGCGAAATGGTGCACGTGAACGTTCAGGAAAGCGTGGCGCCTCCGGGACTTGCGTGGGGGATGGAGGTCGAGTGGACGTATGTGGTTGCACCCTCGGGAACGGTGGACATAGATGTTTCTGTTGTACCGCATGGCCACTATCCGGAAACCCTGCCGCGGGTCGGCATCGAATGGACCGTGCCAAAATCCATGCAGCAGGTGGACTGGCTAGGTCTCGGGCCGGGAGAAGCCTACCGCGACAGCCGGCAGTCCGTGCGGCGCGGCCAGTGGTCGCTTCCGGTGCCGGAATTGATGATCCCGTACATTTTCCCGCAGGAAAACGGAAACCGCCACAATGTGCGCGAAGTGACAATGAAAGGTGGGGCCGTTTCGTTAACGGCTGAAGCGCGAGGCGAGCGTTTTGACTTTACCATTCAGGAGTATAACCGGGAAACTATTGAACAGGCCCGTCACCGTTATGAACTGGTAAAAGCTGACTATGTGACGGTGCAGGTAGATCACCAGCAGCACGGGCTTGGATCTGCGAGCTGCGGACCGGACGTATCGGAGTCGTACCAATTGCGCACCGAACCTTTTTACTTTAAGCTGCGACTGCGCGGGGAATGAAATGAATTAATACGTTTTGAGCTGTGAATACAAAGCGAGTAGTAAGATATTCTAAAGACGTCCTGTAGGGACAGTAGAATACATGCGCATTCTATCCAGTGAAAAGGCAGCCATGCAGAAGGCTGTCTTTTTGCGTGGGTAATCACCATGTTCAATACTAAGTACTTTAATCCTGACACGGTGTTGCTCGTGGAACTGTTTCAGCCGCAGTGAATTTGGGTGCTTCTCATGAAAACATTCACCATTCATGTATAACTTTCCTTTCTTTTGGGAATAGGGAGAGGAAAGGAGTTGTCATTATGAGAAACACATTCATTGCAGCCCAGGTCCGCTCGGATCGCTGGGAAGACATCGGCTCTCTTTTTCGTGATAGTGCAATTGTAAACTTCGAACAGGCGAAGGAACGAAAAGAAGGATTACTCATTCCCTTCTTTTACGACGAATATATGATGTGGAAACCGGAAACGTATGAGCTGCTGGAAGAACTGCAGGGGCGCCCGGTACACATAGAGGAGCTGGCCTCCTGCCGTTTGACCGGTTTTCGGCACGAATTGGTGCTTACAATCACCGATTGGGAGATTACCCCGGAAGGCATTATGGCCAGGCAGTACCAGAATCACGAAAAAACGACACCAAATGTGCAGCTGATATAACAGGAGAGAAGGCAGGGCCCGTTTGGGTGCTGCCTTTTTTCGTGCAGGCAGAATATCGTTTCCGGTGTCAGGTTCGTGTTAGAATGAAATAGAAGATTTTAGGATAGAAAGGGACGGAAGACACAACAGTCTTTCGAAGGTCATTGCTTTATGAATTCACGTGTATACTTATTGGCGGTGTCGGCGTTTATCGTCGGCATGGTCGAACTGATTATCAGCGGCATTCTGCCGCTCATTTCGGAGGATTTAGGGGTTTCTATTGCGATTGCCGGGCAGCTGATTACAATTTTTGCCCTCGTTTTTGCGGTGGCGGGACCGCTATTGCTTTCGTTTACGTCCAACGTGGAGCGCAAAACCGTCTACATGTGGGCGCTTGCGGTGTTTGCCATCGCGAATGTCGGCGCAAGCTTTGCTCCGACATTCGCGGTGCTGATGGCCGCCCGGTTCGTCACGGCGGCCAGCGCCGCGCTCATTATCGTGCTCGCGCTCACGATGGCGCCGAAGCTCGTGGAAGCGAAGTACCGCTCCCGCAGCATCGGCCTCGTCACGATGGGCGTGAGCTCGGCGCTCGTGCTCGGGGTGCCGCTCGGCGTGCTTATCGGGGACGCGTTCGGCTGGCGCATCATTTTTGTCATGATCGCGGTGCTGACCGTATTCATCGGCGCACTCATGGTCCGCTTCCTGCCGCGCATGCAGCCGGAACAGGTGGTCACGGTCGGCCAGCAGATCCGCTCGCTCAAGGATATCAAGATCGTCGGTATCCACAGCGTGACGCTGCTCGTACTCGCGGGCCACTATACGCTGTACGGCTACTTTAACCCATTCATGCAGGAGACGATGGGACTGAACTCGTTCTGGATCAGCGCCATGTTCTTCATATTTGGTGCTGCTGCGGTCTCCGGCGGGGGCGTCGGCGGCTGGCTGACCGACCAGTTCGGCTCCAAAAAAATGTCACTCACGTTCATCGCATCGTTTGCGGTCATCTTATTCATCCTGCCGTTTGCAACGAACTCGATGGCCCTCTTTATCATAGCGGTCATCATCTGGGGCATTCTCAGCTGGTCGATCGCCCCGGCGCAGCAGAGCTATTTGATTGCCGTCGCGCCGGAAACGTCGGATATCCAGCAGAGCGTGAACACTTCGGCGCTCCAGGTCGGCATTGCGATCGGTTCTATTCTCGGCGGCATCGTCGTGGAACAGTCCGTCGTCGCGGCTACCTCCTGGGCCGGAAGCGCCCTCGTAGTGGTCGCCATGGCGATTGCGCTTATGGCGTACCGGTCGCCGCGGGTGCGGGGAAGTGAACCTACTAAGTCATAATTATTTGAGAAGGGACTTTTTATTAATTTGCATCTCTGTTAATGACAAATCCGATTCAGTAAAAATTAACTGAATCGGATTTGTCATATTTTTAAAAAAATATAGTTTTATAGTCTCGCATATAGTACTATATTATTAGAAAATATTGTTAGTTATAAAAACATACTAGGGGGATTTTTATGAGTGTCTTGGAAAAATTTGGTTTAGATAAAAGGCAAACCCGATTACTTTTTAGTTTACAAAGGTCTTTAGTAATGTCTGATATTGAATTTGAAAAAAATAATACCATTAAAGAAAAAAAAGAAGAATGGCTGCAAAGTTGGGTTAAAGGTGTCGAAGATGTATTAAATGGAGAGGAATATCATGAATGGACCCTTGTTGAGGAAGAAAAACAATTAATAGAAGAATGCGAGATCGCTGTTAAAAATTGTGAGAATCTTCGAACACCTTTGTATTTAATATTGTTGGAACTGAATTTGTTTGTTCCGTACTTTCCTGTCGATGAAATAAAATTTAAAACACATGAAAGAGTAAAATACGATAAAAAAATACTCAATTACAATGTTGTGCGTTATGCACGCTTATTAGACATCGACGAAGAATTTATTGAAAATACAAATAAAACATTTAAAAAATCAGTGCGTTCTATTTCTAAAGTGGGTACAAAAATGCTGGCAGGGGCTGGAGGAGGAGCACTATTAATAGCTTTAACCGCTGGTCTTGCAACCCCCTTTATTGCTGGGCTGGCCGCCCCAGCCGGTTTGGCAGGGGCGGCGGCTACAAATGCAGGGTTGGCCGCAATTGGTGGTGGTGCAGTAGCTGCTGGCGGAATGGGTATGGCTGGCGGTATGACAGTTATAGTCGGGGGAGGAAGTATTTTTGGTTCATTAAGCGGTATGGCTTTAGGAGGAATGTTAAAGGATTCTTCAAGCTTAGCTCTGCGTGAAGGAGCAAAATTGGAAGTTATTATGAAAGAAATTATTTTATCTGAACAACATGATGTTAGATTTGCCCAAGAAATGATTGGCGAACAGAAAAAAGTCATTAAAAAATTAAATGAAGAGCTTACAGATTTAGAAATGAACGAAAAAGAAAATAAAAAACAAATTAAAAATTTATCGAAATCAATTCAATATTTAAAAACTACTCTCAAACGTTCAGAACATAATTTAGATGAATTTGTTTAATAAGGGAGAGTATATTAAATGACAAAAAAGAAAATTTTTGATTTCGATAATGACTTTGGTGAAATCCAAAATGACTTAGCAAATTCTCAAAATCGTTTGAGACAAAATAATATAAAGTCGAAGACTAATAGTTTAGAACTGCAACAATTGCAAAAAGAGTTAGAGTCACTAACAGGTCAAGAAAGTGAAAGCTCTAGCTTTTCACAACTTCCAAAAAACGATATTAATTATGATAAACAATATTTTTTAAATTTTTCAGAACAAACGCATAGAGAAATTGAAAAGGAAATTAATACAAATGCAAATTTGTTATCTCCTTTGACCAAAACTGATTACTTTGTAGCCTTTGCTATTGGTTTGGTAGGAGTTTTAGTTGATATGTTTTTAGTTAAATTGCCGAAAGATATCAATTATCTAGGTAAATATCATCAAAAAGGAAGTGCACTAACAAGCGAAATAAAAAAGATAGGAGGTGAAGGTGGAGATTTCAAGAATATTATTACTAAATTAGAAAAAACCTTTAAAGTAAATTACGATGCCAGCACAAGCAAAAGGTTCAATAATTATCAAGGAGATGTTAATGGCTTTTATCCTAAAACTCATAGAATGATGAGTTTAGGCCATGATCCTTTTTTTGGTCTTTTGTTTGGTACCTTAGATATTTGGAATGACAGTTTAACTTTTATAGATAGTAAAGGGATTATTCATTCAGTAGATATGAGCCACTTAGGTAAAGCTTCTCTAAACGATAAAATATTTGCTCCACTTTTATGGCTAGGTCATTTACTATCAGATGCATGTACAAAAATGGGTTTGCCTGTACCGGGTTGGGGCTTTACTCAATTGTTACAATTTGGCAGTTTAGGAGAGAATGACCGTACTTTTGCAGATATCGCAAGATGGATGTATGTAGAAGGATACGATTTAAGGCATTTTTTAACGATGAGCACAGTTCCGGGAAGTATTGAATTGTTAAACAGATTGTATCATAAAAAAACAAGTGACCCGTATGAGACACCTGGTTTATATTTAGATAGAAATTTAGATGAATTAGAACAAAATATTCGTCTGGAAAAAATGTTGTTTATAAGCCACTCAGTAGCAGCAAGTGGTAACGTGGCTAAAATTATTATGAAGCGTGGCAATCCATTGAGTTTTAATATGCCGGTATGGTTAGGTTTGATAAAACAAAGCGTTCAATTTACCTTAATTGAAACTCGTAATAAAGATGCCGAGAAAGCTGTGAGAAATAGGAATAAAATTAATAATACCTGGAATAACCTTTAAAAGGGAAAATGAGTAGAAATAAGCGGAAAGATAAAATTGAGATTGAAATCTTCCGTAAAAACAGCTATGATAAAGGTGTTCATAAAGCTGTAACATTTAAACATCGCGGCAGCGTTCCTGTTGGCGGTTTTAAATGAGTATAATTTTGGAAACGATTACATTGGTATTTCGGCAGAGGTCCTGCCTGAAGCTAAGCGTCGTTCTGTTTCTGCCTGGGGTTTTTTCCCCGGCGGCACAGACGGCGCTTTTTTTATTATTACATATAGAGGAGTGAGAGAAATGAGTAGAACAAAAAACCGCTGGCTGATTGCGCTTGCGGCTGTCGGGATTCATATTTCCATCGGCTCAGTCTACGCCTGGAGTGTGTTCACCAATCCGCTGATCGAAACCTACGGATGGAATTTAAGCGCGGTGTCGCTGACGTTCAGTATTGCGATTCTGTTTTTGGGGCTGTCGGCTGCGTTTATGGGCCACTTTGTTGAAAAGCACGGGCCGAGGGTATCGGGAATGGTTGCCGCGAGCTTTTTCGGATTCGGCATGATCGGCTCCGGGGCGGCCACGATGCTGGAGTCGCTCTGGCTGTTGTACATAACCTACGGAATGCTTGGCGGGATCGGCCTTGGCATCGGCTATATTACGCCGGTATCCACCCTGGTTAAATGGTTTCCGGACCGACGGGGGCTCGCTACCGGCCTTGCCATTATGGGATTTGGCTTTGCGGCCATGATCGCAAGCCCGGTAATGGCCTCGCTCATTGAAGGCGTCGGCATTCCATTGACGTTTCTCATTTTAGGCGCGGTTTATTTCGCAGTGATGATGAGCTCGGCGCTGTACCTCGAGCGTCCGCCGGAAGGGTACATGAAGGAATACGCGGCGGCTGGAAAGCAGAAGCCGGATCTTGCGCAGCTGACGGCGAATGAAGCGGTCAAGACGCGCCGTTTCTGGTACCTGTGGGTGATGCTGTTCATTAACGTGACGTGCGGGATTGCGATTTTATCGGTAGCTTCTCCAATGGCACAGGAAATTGCCGGTCTGTCGGCGGCCGCTGCGGCGACTACGGTCGGATTAATGGGCTTTTTCAACGGAGCCGGCCGCATTGCCTGGGCGAGCATTTCCGACTATCTCGGGCGTCCGAACGTATACACGGCATTTTTCCTGATCCAGATCGTCACCTTCTTTGCGCTGCCGAACCTGACCGTTGCACTTTTATTCCAGCTGGCACTGTTTTTGATCATGACGTGCTACGGCGGAGGCTTTGCTTCCATCCCGGCCTACATTGGCGATATTTTCGGCACCAAACAGCTCGGTGCCATCCACGGCTACGTGCTGACCGCCTGGGCGGCAGCCGGGCTTGCCGGGCCGCTGCTTGCCTCCTGGATCCGGGGCGTTACCGAGAGCTATGCGCTCACGCTTTCGATTTTCGGCAGCATGTTTATCGTCGCGCTTCTCGTGTCGCTGCTGATCCGGATCGACATCCGCCAGCTGAAGCAGGCCAACGCCGAGCCGGCCAAAGAAGAGAGACTTTCGAGTTGATTTTTACGGCTGCGGGGCATAAAATTTAGAGAGCTTAAATATAGTAAAGGTGAAAAAAATGAACAAATACGAAGCTGAGTTCAGCAACCTGGTTAAAGCGTTCCGCAAACGGCATATGGGCAAAGGACCGGGCAAAATCAACACGACCTTCTGCAAAAACTGGGCCATCTGCGAGATGGAGGGCAACCTGTCGCCGGTGGAAAAGTTTATTGCCGCCGCGGACAACGGCGAACAGATGCTGCGGGCGGCCCGGACCGAGATGGTGAAGGACATGTACAAAAAGAACCATCCCGTGGAGATGGAGGAGTTCCTCGGCAGCACGTTCGTCGATTTGTATGTGGATATTGATATTGAAAAGGACTTCGGCATGTCGGTCTTTGTGTTCAGTGACAACATTCAGGAGAAATTTTCTTAAATACACAGGTTAGGCACTTCGCAGCGACCCTGCAAAAGACTCAACCGCTTTGCGCTCCGGGCGATTCAGGCACCGGGGCGTGAGGTGGTTTTTTTATTATTACACATAGAGGAGTGGTGAATGATGGGAGAGACAAAGCACCAGGGACCAATGAAAAAAGCAAAAATGCCGGCACCGGAGCACTGGGTGAGCCCGATTCCGTTCGGCCTCGGGAAAGTAAAGCCAAAGCATATCCGCGATTCAATGAAAATCGCCTGGGACAATAAGGACAATCTCGGCTACGCGAAAAACATTATTACAAAAGGCGTCTGTGACGGCTGTGCGCTTGGCGTGTCCGGGCTGTACGACCAGACGCTCAGCGGTCCGCACATCTGTACGACGCGGCTGAACGTGCTGCGGCTGAATACGATGCCGGCGGTGGAAGACGAAATTTTAAACAAGGATATTGATGAATTGCGCGAATACTCGAGCACTGAGCTTCGTGAGCTCGGCCGGGTGCCATATCCGATGATCCGCCGCAAGGGCGAGCGCAAATTTTCCCGGCTCAGCTGGGACGATGCGATGGATACGATTGCGGATAAAATGAAAGAGCTGGATCCGAAGCAGTATGCGTTTTACCTGACGTCGCGCGGCATTACGAACGAGTCGTACTACGTAGCTGCCAAGGTCTCCCGGTTTCTCGGGGCGAACCATATCGACAACGCGTCGAGAATCTGCCACTCGCCGAGCAAGACCGCGATGAAGCGCTC
Organism: Marinococcus luteus; assembly: GCF_900106595.1. Classification (GTDB taxonomy): domain Bacteria; phylum Bacillota; class Bacilli; order Bacillales; family Marinococcaceae; genus Marinococcus; species Marinococcus luteus. Next base: position 226,598 of record NZ_FNNC01000002.1, on the reverse strand, counting down.
GATCGGCGTCGGGGCGTCGACGGCCAACTATCAGGACTGGATCGGCACCGATGTGCTGATGTTCTGGGGAAGCGTCGCGTCCAACAGCTCGCCGGTATCCACCAAGTACATGCTCGAAGCAAAGAAAAAGGGTACAAAAATTATTGTCATTAACCCGTACCGCGAGCCGTCGATGGACGAGTACTGGATTCCGTCGAATCCGGAATCGGCGCTGTTCGGTACCAAGGTGGCGGATGATTTTTATCAGATTAATATTGGCGGCGACATTGCGTTTATGCACGGCATCATGAAGCACTGGTTCGACATGGAGGAAGAGGCAGCGGGCTCCGCGATCAATCACGAATTCGTTGATGAGCACGTGAACGGATATGAGGAGCTGAAGCAGCAGGTGACGGCACAGTCGTGGGAGGAAATCACGGAGTCATCCGGCGTGAGCCGGGAGCGGATCATCGAGCTTTCCGACCTGCTCGCCCGCAGTAAAAATGCGGTGTTCGCCTGGGCGCTCGGGCTGACAATGCATTCCTTTGCGACCGACAACATCTCGCAGGTGGCCAATCTCGCGCTGTTGCGCGGCTTTCTCGGACGCCAGTACAGCGGTCTGATGCCATTCCGCGGCCACTCGAGTGTGCAGGGAAGCGGAGAAATGGGCGCGGATCCGTTTGTGCTTCCGGGCGGTGACTTTAAAGGCGACAACATCGGACGGATCGAAAATCTGTGGGGCTTTGATGTGCCGAAATGGCAGGGCGATGTGGTCGGCGTAACGCTTGAAAATATTCTGCTTCCCGACGATAACGAGCGCAAGGTGAAAATGTATTACCTGTCCGGCGGGAACTTCCTTGAGACGATGCCGGATCCGGCCTTTGTGGAGCAGGCGCTCTCGGAGCTTGACGTCCGCGTCCACCAGGACATCATCCTGAACACGTCCACGCTTGTGGATGCGAAGGAAGCGGTGATTGTGCTGCCGGCCAAAACCCGCTACGAGCAGGAGGACGGAGGCACATCAACATCCACCGAGCGGATGGTTTACTTTTCCCCGGAAATTGAAGGCAACAAAAACAAAATCGAAGAAGCGCGCGCGGAATGGAAGATCTACATTGATCTCGCAAAACGCGTGAAGCCGGAAACGGCACACCTGGTTGATTTTAAGGACGGCTACGAGGTACGCGAAGAAATGGCGAAGGCAAATCCGAACTACGACGGCGTCCAGCATTTGAAAAAGCAGGGCGATGTGTTCCAGTGGGGCGGTGCGTGGCTGTGCGAGGGGGGCGTCTGCCCGACACCGGATGGCCGCGGCAATCTGATTCCGGTCGAAATCCCGGACTTAAACCGGCAGCCGGGGGACTTTTACCTGACAACCCGCCGCGGTAAGCAGTTTAATTCGATGGTGTACAAAACGACCGACCCGATCAACGGCGCCGAGCGCGACGATGTGCTGATGAACGAAACGGATGCCAAAGATAACCGGCTCACCGACGGCGAAGCGGTGGTGCTGTACAACCGGTACGGCGTGTTCCAGGGCCGGGTACGCATCGCCGATATGGCTCCGGGCAATCTGAGCGTCCATTTTCCGGAGGGCAACTTCCTGCTGCCAAAAGGGCGCTATGAGCAGTTTGCGAAAATCCCGGATTACAATGTCGGCGTGAAGGTGGAAAAAGCCGAAAAATTCAACGCCCGCAAGGATACCGAGTATCTGGAAAAACGGGTGGATGACCTCGAGGACACACCGGGGGCATAATGAAGCAGTGAGTGCTGTAAAAAAAGCTGTCCGTTGAACGGGCAGCTTTTTGTTGTATTTATCCTGACGCTTCAGAGGAACAAACACAATTGCGGCCCTGATCTTTTGCCTGATACAGTGCTTTGTCCGTCATATCATATAAAGCTTCGATACTATTTCCAGGCACAGGATAGGTGCCGACTCCAATTGAAACGGTAATAAACAAAGGAGTGGAACGCTGGGCAACGATAAACGGGGTGCGGGCGACATCGGCACGGACGCGCTCGGCGATCGTTAACGCATGTGTTTCATCGCAGTCATACAGGATTACTCCGAATTCTTCACCGCCGATGCGGAAGGCCATGTCATTTGGTCGGATAGAAGCAACGAGCACATGGCTGAGCTGCTTTAAAACCATGTCACCCTCGAGGTGCCCGTATGTATCATTAATTTGCTTGAAATAGTCGATATCAAGCACTAAAAGCGAAAGAGAGCGGCTGGCTGCCGGATATTCCTCTGCTGCCTGTCCGAGCAGCTCCTGAAAGGCACGCTGATTGTATAGTGCTGTTAAATTGTCCCGGTAAGCCTGGTATTGGTAGCGTATAAACATCTGGTTCACCTTGTCCAGGTGAACAAACATATAAACAGAAACGCCTGTACCGGCAAGGGAAGCGAGAAGATAAAAGCCCGCTGCAGGAAGCCAGCCGGTCCAGGCCAGCATCATGGAAAGTGTCACTGTCATATAGAGATTGGTGAGGAAAATCATCCAGACGGCCCGCCGCCAAATTTTTCTCACTGTAGTATGGATGATCCCGCCTGAAACCACGCTGAGAGCAATAAGAAGCAGGGGAGGAGCAGAAGAAAGGCTGAAATCCATCAGCAGCCGTCCCCCCGCAACAATAATTCCGGTTATGATTGTCGGCACCCAGCCTCCAAAGACAGCCATCAATGTAACAGGCACCAGACGGAGGTCGATGATAGTCGTTTCATTAAGCGGGATAGTGTAGGCAAGCAGGACGAGCCCCAGCATTCCGCTGGCAGTGCCGGCAGCTATTTTCTGTTTCAACGGTGAAGACGTGCTTAAAGGCGTCTTATAGAGCAGGCGGTGAAACAAAAAGATAAAGGATATAAGAATGGTTATATTTATAAAAAATCCTGATAGCATGGCATCCCCCGTCTCCGCTTCTCTCAAGCTGAACCTTAGATTCAAGTAAGAGTTTTATCCCAATGATAGCACCTCCGTGACACAAAAAAATGAACAGGGACGAAAAGATGAAAATAAGTAAATACGAACGATACGGTGAAAAGCACCTAAGTTAGTTATAAAGCACTAGCACGGTCCGGACCTGGCTGGCATTCAACTATATGAACCTTCCTGCCGATAAAAGGTATAGAGAAGCCCGCGCAGATAGAATCTGCACGGGCTTTTCTTCATTATCACGTCAGCCGCTCAATCACTTCGCGGTGCTCAGGATAGGCGGCAGTGAGCTCGTTATGTGCAAGCAGCTCGAAATCGGCAAAATCGAAGCCGGGAACAACGACACAGCTGACAAGCGCGAACTGCTCCGGGGCGCGGACTTCGGCTCCGAAAATGGCGCCCTTCGGTACGACGCCCTGAAGCACTTCGCCATTGGATGGATTCGGTCCAAGCGTCATGATTTCATGTTGGCCGCTTTCCGGATGAATCATATGCACATCAAGCGGAGCTCCGGTATGGTAGTACCACATTTCATCCGACTCCAGCCGGTGCAGCCGCGACGGTTCTCCGGAGCGTACGAGAAAATGAATGCTCGTGTACTGGGCACGGCTTCTTCCGTCAGCTGTGGTGACAGTTTCATCCGATTTCATCGTCTGCCGGAAAAAGCCGCCCTCCGGGTGCGGCTCCAGCTGCAGCTGCGTAATCCATTCGCTGGCAGTAAACATAGGCATCCCTCTTTTGTAATAGTATTGGATACGTTTTTGGTCTATGAACCTTTTCCTTCACCATAAGATTTTGGCAGCGTGCCTTTTTCGATGAATTCCTGCACGAGCTGCTGGAATGTCTGCGGATCACGGGCTTCGACGGAAAGCGTGCGCAGGTGAGTGTAGAAGGAGCGCTGCTCGAATTCATAGGCGAATTTTTCCGCGAATGACTGGGCGACCACCTGGCCGTAGCTCCAGCAGATTGGTTTTTTATCCTGCGGCAGCGAGCGGGCGAGAAGCACGAGTGTTTCGAGCAGCATGTTGGTCAAAACGGGATCATTTTTGACATACACACTGATGTGTCCAAACGCCGTGTACAGATAATCCGAGAAATACTCCTGCTTCATGACGACGCGGAGGGTGTTTTCCCCGTCGGATAAATATGGCGTAAAGGAGGTCACTTTGGAAATGGATAAAAGCAGGTCAATCAGCTGATAGAGCGTGTCCTTCAGCGTGCCGGGCTCGTCGTTGGATATCGCTTTTACGGCGATATCCTTAAGCTTCTGGACGCCAAAACTGAGATCCTGGATTTCATTCTGCCGGTCGCCGAGAAACAGCATGCGCCGGTATTTCTGCTCATCAACCTCCTCCACCGAGGTTTCCTCGGTCGTCCAATAGGAAAAGAATGTCAGGTCGGGAAGCAGAAAATCACCGATGCTGCAGTGCAGCTGAAGCACGATGCCGTCCTTCTGCGCTTCCTGGATCAGTTTGCCGAAATCAATAATCTGCAGATACCCCGACGTTTCGCAGGCCACACTCTGCGCTTTGTCCTGATGCTTTTGCGGAAGATAGGAAAGGCGGAGGTGGTCCGGGTTGTCGGCCCGGTACTTTTCCAGGTCGTAGTGAAGCGTGTTTAAAATCCGTTCCTCGGACTGCTTTTTCATGTCCGTCGTAATACTCGGCGCCTGCATCCATTTGGTGGCGTGATTAATAAATAAAATAAAATTCAGCACCGAAAAGGCGGTCGCAAGTACACCGGCAATCGGAAAAATGGTGTACTGGCTGATCGATGAATCCAAAAAGAAGAATACGATCAGCAGATAGAAAAAACAGAGGTTGAAAATACCGATGGCGTGCTGGGTGCGGCGGTTCGAAATAAAATTAATCAGCACCCGGGGAGTGAACTGGTTCGACATATTGGTGAGCACCATCAGCATCGAGTTAAAGGTGAACGCGTTGAGCGTCAGGACCCCGGAAAGCATCGTACTGTACATCGTCTGGGTGAGCGAGTATTCCGTCGTGAATGCCGAAAGAAGTGTCCAGCCGGGCCGCAGGCTGAACTCGATCCAAAACGAAATAATCGATAAAAATACCGCAATGAAAATATAAATGGCCGGCAGCACCCAGAGACTGGCGCGTGTTTCGTGCCAGCGCTGGCGGGAGGACATGCTGATCAGCCGCTTTACCGGCGCCGGCATCATGCGAAACAGCATATGAAGCATCGTTTCACCCACTTTCTTTTCTGGGAATTGTATTACTTCTGCTACAGTTAAGCATAAAGGTTTCAGGTGGGAAATGAAATGAGAGCCGGGAAATCAGACCTGTTTCTCTGGCAGCGCCCGGTGGTATATTAAAACGTAATAGGCTACATAAACAAGAGGAGGAAAACGATGAATATTGCGGTGTATCAAATGGATATTGTGGCGGGAGATCCGGAAGCGAACCGGCAAAAAGTAAGCCGGTGGCTCGGGGAGCAGGAGCTCGGCAGTGTGGATCTGGTTATGCTCCCTGAGATGTGGACGACGGCGTATACGCTCCCGGAGCTTGAGGACATTGCGGAGGATCCTGCGGACAGTGAAGCAATCCGTTTTTTACAGGAAGCGGCGAAGCGCTATCACGTCCATATGATGGGAGGATCGATTGCGGTAAAAGAAAACGGAAAGGTGTATAACCGTGCCATTGCGGTAGATAACACCGGGGAACTTGTCTATGAGTATGACAAAATGCATCTCGTTCCGATGCTGAACGAGCCGGCGTATTTAAACGGCGGGCGCGAGCCGGTGAAGGTGTTTGAGCTTGACGGCATCAAAATGGGTGTGGTGATCTGCTTTGACCTTCGTTTTCCGGAAATTATCCGGAGTCTCGCTCTGCAGGGGTGCGAGCTGCTGTTTATTCCGGCGGAATGGCCGGACAGCCGCCGGAGTCATTGGGACGTGCTGAGTAGGGCGCGGGCGGTGGAAAACCAGATGTATGTCGTGACGTGCAATCGCCCGGGCTCCTACGACGGCATTACGTTCGCCGGCTCCTCAGCGTTTATCGATCCGTGGGGCAGCGTGCTGCAGAAGGGCAGCGTGGAGCACGAAGAAACGCTCCGGGAAACCCTGGACCTGTCCAATGTGGCCGACGTCCGCAAAAATGTGCCCGTCTTTGACAGCCGGGTGCCGGATTTGTACGAATAAAGAAGAAAGCAGCCTATAGCAAAAGAAATCGTTGAACTGCACGATCCGGTCCGGAGGCAGCCGGTCTGACAAGCGATAAGATGCAGCAGCCGATTGAATGAAGAAAGGCGGCGGTGAATGATGGGCCAAAACCAAAGCGATCCGTTGAAAAAAGGCGTACAGCGGCGGGTATTGTGGGGAGCCGTTTTTTTAATGGCGACCTCTGCCATCGGCCCGGCATTCTTAACGCAGACAACAGAATTCACATCCCAGTTTCTGGCCAGTTTTGCTTTTGCTATTTTAGCATCCATTATTATTGATATAGGTGCCCAGTTAAACATCTGGCGGGTGCTGGTTGTTTCCGGAAAACGGGGACAGGACGTGGCCAACATGGTATTCCCGGGACTCGGCTATTTGGTCGCAGCACTCATCGTGCTCGGCGGTATTGCCTTTAATATTGGAAACGTTGCAGGGGCAGGTCTTGGTATTAACGTGCTGTTTGGTATTTCCCCGGAGGCAGGGGCGGTGATCACCGGCGTGATCGCTATTATCATTTTCACCGTAAAGAGTGCGGAAAAAGTGCTGGACATCCTGATTCCCATTTTAGGTATTGTGATGATCACGATGGTGGGTTATGTCATGATCACGACGAACCCGCCGGTGGGGGAAGCCGTGGTCCGCAGCGTGTTCCCGGAGGATTACGCAGCGCTCGTGCTTCCGGTCGTGACGCTTGTCGGCGGTACCGTGGGCGGCTATATTACCTTTGCCGGTGCCCACCGGATGATCGACCATGGCATTCGGGGAAGAGACGCCCTGCCGCTCGTGACCAGAGCTGCGAATTTCGGCATTTTAACGACCGGGGTAATGAGAGTGCTTTTATTTCTCGCTGTGCTGGGCGTGGTATCTGCAGGGTATACGCTTGATGAAGGAAATCCGGCTGCCTCAGTATTTCAGATCGCTCTCGGTAATGTTGGGTATAAAATTTTCGGCGTGGTACTGTGGTCCGCTGCAATCAGCTCCGTGATTGGGTCGGCATATACGAGTGTTTCATTTATCCGGTCCTTTCACCCGCAGCTTGAAAAGTATTATAAATGGTTGATCATCGGCTTTATTGCTTTTTCAACGATCGTTTTCGCAATTGTCGGCGAGCCGGTCACGTTGTTAATCGTCGCCGGCGCTTTGAACGGGTTAATTCTTCCGTTAACCCTTGGCTCGGTGCTTTTGGCTTCCAGAAAAAAATCCATTGTCGGGGATTACAGACACCCGGACTGGATGCTCATCTTTGGAATTGTGGCAGTAGTTGTGACGCTTGTCGCAGGGTTTCTATCGCTTCAGGGAATCGCGGACCTGTGGCAGTAGAATTTTAAGATGAATCACATTGGAGATTAGGATTGAACGAGCTTGAATGTCTTTGCCTGACTGCGATATAATTTGATTAACGAAAAATGGCCCGTGCGCTGACGCGGACCAATAACAGCAGTACTGACCCTTCAAAGGGGTCGGCCATGGGAGAAAATAAACCACAAGAGCCGCTAACTCAAAGGTGGTTTATTTTTTTGCTTAAATAGTCTGCTGATTTGAATAAGGCTTCTTTTCTCTTTTGCACGTTTGCCGGTCTTCCGGGAAAGGAAAGAGCCGGGGTGAGAGATCTATACTATACACAGAAGAAGGATGATACCAATGCCAATATACTGCAAGCGGCTCCATAAGAAGGCAGATACGGACGACGGCTACCGGATTTTTGTCGAGCGGGAATGGCCGAACGAAGTCGAAGAGGTACGCGCCGATATTCATGAATGGGTCGACGGGGTCGCCCCGTCGAAGGAGCTCCAGAAGGCGCTCGATGAAGAGCCGAAAAAGTTCGAAAGCTTCAAGGAGGCGTACAAGGCAGAGCTTGAGCAGGATGAACTCAAACGCGAAGAAATGCACCGCCTGAAAGAAATTGTACGGATGCAGGACAAGGACGTGACGCTCGTATTTTCTTCGGAGGACGTGAAACGAAATCACGCCTGGGTGCTGAAGGAAATTCTCGATCAGCAGCCGGCGCATCCAAGAGAGTAATACGAAAGCCCGCCTACAGAAGGCGGGCCTGAAGCGTGGAGACGACGAGTCCCCACGCTTTTTTTGCGGTGCTTTTTCGTCCCACGTGGGTGAACGCATGAATGGTTTTTGGGAACATCTGATACTCCGCAGGCACGCCCTCCTGCTTTAAGCGCTCCGCGTACCGGAAGGCCTCCCTGGCGAGGGAGTCATATTCCGGCGTAAACACGAGCGTTGGCGGCAGCCCGGCGAGCGACTCTGCCCGCAGCGGGGAAATGTACGGGTGCGCGGCACTCTGGCTCGTTTCCAGGTAGCTTGCTGGAAACAAATCCGCTACAAAGATGGGAATCGCTCCTGGAAAGGACGGTTTTTCGCGGGGATCGGTCGCAAGGTCGAGGATCGGCGAATCCAAAATTTGAACCGCCGGCATCGGGGCGCCGGTATCGCGTAGAAGCAGCAGTGTTGATGCTGCGATATTGCCGCCGGCGCTGTGGCCGCCGAGGGCGAAGCGTTCCATATTCAATCCGAGCCGATCCTCATTGGCGTGCAGCCACGCGAGCACGTCCCGGACTTCAAACAGGGAAAACGGAAAGCGGCTGCGCGGGGCCAGGTGATAATCAATATTTACCACCACGCAGGGGGTAAGCTCGGCAACGTGCCGGCCCCAGCCTTCATCATCGGCATAGCTTCCCATGAAAAAGCCGCCGCCGTGCAGGTTCACAAACACCGGAAGAGCAGTCCCTTCAGCTGCTTCGGGATAATAAATGTGAACGGGCGTCGCGCCGGCAGCCGTTTCCACAACGTAGGAGTCCGTGCGGACCGTCTCTGCCGCAGGCGGGGTAATGTGGGTCGGTGAATAGCGGCGCATTCGTATTTGAAACGCGCGTAAAAGCGCGGTCAACAGGTAGGTTCTCCATACAGACATAAACTATATATCCTTTCATTAAAAGCGTAATAGGTGATGCAAATTTTAAAACAGTTGAAATTTCATTCTGTGTTCTGTCCTTACTGATTCCCCTTATTTAATTAAATTAAATATACAGTTATTAAGTCGAGGGCTTATTATACTAATTAGTTACAAAATATGTATTATTTATGGTATAGTAATTTTGTAATTAACAAATTATAGGGGGAATACCATGTTTTTGAATGTATTGACTCAGAATGAAAAAGAAACCTTCCTACTATTGGCTCATCAAATTGCTAAATCCAATGGTATTTTGGATGAAAAAGAACAAAAAATGCTTGAGGAATACAGAAATGAAATGGATATAACAACAAAAGTACAACTTGAAGATACACAAGACGTGAAAAATTTAATCAAAAACTTTGAAAGTGATAAAAGTAAAAGAATAGCATTTTTAGAAGGATTGGCTGTGGCCTTTGCTGATGGGATTTACCATGAAGAACAAAAACAGTTGATTGAAGAACTAAAAAATGATTTTAATATTACTGAAGAAGATTACCAAAATTTTAAGAGTTGGATTGTGAAATCAAATTATATGTATGAACAGGCAGAAAAATTAATTGAAGTATAGTGATTTTCCGTGCAATAAATGCGGCTTATGTTGTCAAAATATTCAACATATTACTGAATTGCAGGAATTTGACGATGGCACCGGTACTTGTATTCATTTAAAAGAAAATGAATGTACTATTTATGAAAATCGACCTCTGATCTGCAGAATAGACGATATGTACGAAAAAGTCTTTTCTAACAGGTTATCTAAACAAGAGTATTATGAACAAAATATTATAGCTTGTCGCGAATTGCAATTTAACAATGAAGTAGCAGAGGAGGATATACTACCTCTTAACCTAATCAAGGGGGAAGAGCCTTGAATGAAAAAGATAGAAGAAAGTTAAAAAACTTTAAAAATACTTTTGTGAATTCGCAAATTATGGGGATAGCCAATAATACAGGTGAAAAGTACGGAAAGGCTGTTAAGGCTTCTTTAAAAGCTTATAATGGTGAAAAAACTAAAAATGGAAAAACGATAAGAGGCTTGAAGGATTTTAAGAACTATAAAGCCGATAACTATATGAGTCAAAAACAGCAGGAGGGTTTTACTGCTGAAATATTGATGGAAGAGAAGAGCGAGATTGAAAGTATAACTAAAAATAAGACCTTTACTCTTAGAAGAACAGAATCTTTGGGGCAAAACAATCATCAGGTGTTCGATCATTTTATGTCTGATGCTGACGGCAATCCTTTGTTGGATAAGGACGGAAATTATTTGAGCGGCTCTCAAACCAAGTTCAGAGGGCACTATAGTAAAAAAAAGTACATTGAAGCAAAAAAGAAAAAAGATCCTGATTGGGAACCAAAAGATGATCTTACAAATCAAAGTATTATTGAAGATGCTGCGAGGGGTAACTTAAACAAACTTATTAATCATAAAGATTTTGAAAAATATCGCCAAGCTAAACATATTGATATTCCGAAAGAACAGTACGAGCCAGCAAAAAAAATACTGGAAGATAAACAAAACCAATTAAAATTACAGGTCGAAAAGCTTGAAGAAAAAAATAACTACGAAGCATTAAATAAAAAACAAGAAGAGCTAAACAGAACTAAGTCAGTGTACGAACGTCTTAGAAATAGCGGGGTTTCTTCTAAAGAAGCACATTTTGCCAGGAAGCACCCGAAAATCCATACAACTAAGAAAATTGCTTCCAGTGCGAATCAAGCGGGTTTAAAGGCTGGAGCATCCAGCGCAGCAGTTGGCGGAGTCATTTCTTTAGCACAAAACTTGTACATCTATAGTCAAGCAGAAGAGAAGGATAAGAAAAAGATATTTGTTGAGACGGCTAAGGATACTGCAAAGGCTGGAGCCCTAGGATATAGTTCGGCTTTTATAAGCTCTGTTTTAAAAGGATATTTAGATTCTGATCTAAATAAAAATGGAAATTTAAAAACGTTATCAAGTACCACCTTCCCGGCGTTATTAGGTACGGTATCAATAGAGGTCACAAAGTCTGTAAAGTATTATATTGAAAATGATTCTGCCACTCAAACGGAGCTTTTTAGAGATTTAGGAGAAAAAGGACTGGGATTGCTCGCTAAACAATTAGCAAAAGCTACTTCAAACGGAATCACTACTGCAATTTACGGTACTTCAGCAGCGGCTCCGCCAGTGTTATTAGGAATGGTTAGTTATTTTGCAATCACTACTTTCTATCGTTCGGTTGCGGAGGTTTTGGAAGAAACAAAACTATCTGAAGCTAATAGAAAAAAAGCTGAAGAATTATCCCGGCAGTCTATACTGGAAATACGTTCTGAAAGAGAAGAATTAGAGGATCTTATCGCAATGAAACACCAGGAAAAAGAAGAAATTTTTAACAATTGTTTTTCAGCGATTGAATTATCGATAGAAGAAAAGGATCATTCAAGCTTTGTAGACAATATTAATAAGTTAGCGAATACTTTTGGTGTTCAATTACAATATTTAAATTTTGAAGAATTTGATGATTTCATGAGTGATAATTCTCAGTCGTTCACTTTTTAATAGAGAGGAATTTAACTATGCCTATACCTTTTATTGCTGCAGGAGCAGCGGCAGTATCAGCAGTAGCTGGTACTAGGAGCGGATGGAAATCTTTAAAAGACTCCAAAGAAGCAAAACTTACAAAAGAAGAAACGGAAAGTATTGTAGAAACTGCAGAGAATGATTTAGATGTGGAAAGAGAAATGACTCATCTAAACTTAGAAGCACTTGGAAAAAACAAGATAGAGGTTCTTACTTTCTCAGTAAAAGATTTTATTGAGAACTTTGAAAAATTAAAGAATGTAGATTTTCAAGATAATACAGTAGGTATAGAAGAGCTAAAAGAAATTGGAGTTTCTGAGGATTTATTAAATGATTTAGAAGCGGAATCGTTTGAAGCTATAAAGTTGGCTAAAGGTGGAGCGGCTTCAATTGGAGCAGGAGCAGCGGCAGCTTACGGTGCATACAGTGGAGCGATGGCTTTAGGCACAGCTTCTACCGGCACAGCTATTGGAGGTTTGAGTGGTGTAGCAGCGCAAAACGCTACACTTGCCTGGCTGGGTGGAGGAGCACTTTCTGCAGGTGGTTATGGAATGGCCGGGGGGATGGTTGTGCTTGGAGGTTTAGTGGCAGGACCGGCAATGGCCGTAGGAGGTTTTTTCTTACAAGCTAATTCAAAAAAGAAATTAAATGAAGCTTATGAACGACAAGAGGAAGCGAAGGTATATGTGGAACAGTTAGATAGTGCTGTAGTAGTATTATCTTCTATCCAGCAAAGATCAACGCAACTGATTACATTATTATTAGAAACTGATAGGCTGTTTAAAAAAGGTATTGCGAATATGGAATATATTATAGAACGTTCAGGGACAGACTGGAGCTCTTTTGAGCAGGAAGAAAAACGTACGATTCACCGTGTTTTCTTAATTGCTCAGCTAATAAAAGGCATCATTGATACACCTCTCCTTGATGAAGACGGGGAAATTACTGAAAAATCAAAAGAAGTACTGGAAAACGGAAATATTGCTTTATCAAAATTTAAGAAGTAAACTTCTATCAAAGTTATAAATACGAAGAAAATGCAAGCCCGTTTAAGAGGCTTGCATTTTTATTTTCGTTTAATTCCAATGGAGCGTCCGGCTTTAGCCGGCCAGTTCTCCGGAGAAAGAACCGGAACGCCGGCAAACCCCTGCTGCAGCGTTTTGGGAAACGGGGCAGGGCGTCCGGCGGACTGGTCCATTCCCATCGCCATCTGTTCGCTCGTGGCGATTGCTTCGTTCTGGTCGTTCTGCATCTCGAACCATAGATGCAGCCGTTTGGCGTCCTGATCGAGAATCACCGCTGAAACGGCGATCGGCTGATCCTGGTGGGCCTCCGCCAGGTACAACAGGTGCGTTTCGAGGGTGAATACGGTGTACTGCTCCTGTTCGATAAAGCGGGCGGTCAGGCCGGCGCTTTCAAGCAGCGCATCGAGCGCACGGCTGAAAACAACAGCGTAAGCCGCATCGTTCATGTGGCCGTTGTAGTCCACCCATTCCTTTTCCACGCGGCCGTTCCACACGGTGTGGTTATTTGTCATGGCTCTCCACCTTTTCTGCCGGCCAGTAGCTGCCTTCATGCAGCAGGTTCATCAGCTTTAAAAGAAATTCATCACGGCGTTCTTCAAGCTCGGCGACGCTTTTGTCGCCGGACTGCTCCTTTGTTCCTTCGATGACTTTTTCGCTCAGCTCCGGGGTGAGCTCCGGTGCTTCCAGCTTAGTCCAGGGCGCTTTCAGGGCCGGGCCGAACTGCTCGAGCATGTGGGTCATGCCTTTGTCGCCGCCGGCCAGATGGAAGGTTAAAAACGGTCCCATGAGCGCCCAGCGGAGACCGGCGCCGTAGACGATCGCCTTGTCGACTTCTTCGGTGGTGGCGTGGCCGTCGTTCACAATATGAAGGGCTTCCCGCCAGAGGGCTTCCATCAGGCGGTCGGCAATATGGCCGTCCACTTCGCCCGTCATAACAAGCGGCTTCATGCCGGCCAGTTCATATATTGCCTGCGCGCGTTCCATTTCGGCACTCGTCGTCTGCTCCCCGCCGGAAAGCTCCACAAGCGGAAGCAGGTACACGGGATGAAACGGGTGGGCGACGATGACGCGCTCCGGATGGCGAGTGCAGTCGGTCTGCAGCGTCGTCGGTTTGTAGCCGGACGTGCTCGAAGCGATGATGCTTTCGGCCGGAGCGTGTGCATCAATCTGGGCAAGCACGCTTCGTTTGATGTCTTCGCGCTCCGGCACGTTTTCCTGAATAAGGGCAGCGCCCGGGACAGCATCTGTAATGTCAGTCGTAAATGTAAGCTTATCGATGGAAGCATCGTCGTGCATGCCGTTTTCCTTCAGCTTCGGCCACAGCGACGTGACGGTGCTGCGGGTTTTTTCTTCGGCGCCGTCCGCCGGATCACAGGCGATGACGTGAAAGCCGTGCGCGAGGAAGCGGGCGATCCAGCCGTTTCCGATCACGCCGGTTCCAATGACGGCAATAGTAGTTGTTGTTGGATTCATGAAGTCCTCCTAAAGATTTAAGATTGTTTCGTCAGGCCGAGCGTGTCGCGCGCTTCCTGCGGGGTCATTGGTTCAACGTTCAGCGTCTGCAGCAGCTGCACGGCTTTGTCGACGAGCTGGGCGTTCGTGCCGAGCACACCTTTTTCAAGGTAAAGGTTGTCTTCAAGGCCGACGCGGACGTTGCCGCCAAGAAGGGCTGCCTGGGCGACCATCGGGATCTGCATGCGGCCGATGCCAAACGCGGACCAGTTGGCGCCCTCCGGCAGGTGGTGCCTCATGTGAAGCATCGTTTCCGCATCTGCTTCTGCGCCCCACGGAATGCCGAGGCAGAACTGATAGAGCGGGTCGCCGTCCACGAGGCCTTCGCGAACGAGCTGGTTGGCAAAGCGGACATGGCCGGTATCAAAGCACTCCATTTCCGCCTTCACACCGCTCTGTTGAATCAGCGATGCCTGCTCACGCAGCCAGCCGGCCGGGCCGAGATACACCTGATCGCCGAAGTTGAGGCTTCCGCAGTCGAGGGTGCATATTTCCGGAAGAAATTTTCCGACCGGGAGATGGCGCTCCTCCGGTGTCTGTATAAAGGTGCCGTCGCCGCCGGCGGCCGGGTGCTTCTGGTCGGGCACAAAATCGCCGCCGCCTCCGGCTGTAAGGTTCAGCACGACGTCGGTTTCGCTTTCGCGGACGCGTTCCACGACCTCCTGGAAGAGAGATGGGTCAAAGCTGTACGCGCCTGTTTTTGGATCGCGCACGTGAATGTGCGCGACCGCGGCTCCTGCTTTGGCCGCTTCAATGGCGTCACGGGCGATGGCTTCCGGTGTTACCGGAACGTGCTGGCTTTTGTCTGTCGTATCTCCGGCGCCGGTGACGGCGCTTGTAATAATTGTTTTCTGGCCCATTATCTATCTTCTCCTTTATTGTTAGGTTCTATAAGGAACAGCGTCGAAAACATCTCCGCTTTCGAAAAATTCAACGAGGCGGTTGATCCAGTTATAGTATGCCACCCATTCGTCGAGCTCTTTGCGGAGCTCGGCAATTTTCTGGTCCACCTCAGCTGACCCATCGCTCGCAGCAGCGACCTCATCGATTTCTCGCTGCAGCTTGTTGGCAAACTGACGGTTTTTGCTGATCACTTCCCGCCAGTTTGTCGTAAACAGGGACACAAACGTCTGCACATAATCGTTTTCCACATTGTAATGCTCCTTGCGGCTGCCTTTCACATGCTCCTTTTCGGCAATGTTTAACGAAATCATCTGCCGCATCACCTGGCTCATCCGGGTCTTGCTCATTCCGGTCGCTTCAGCCAGGTCGTCGAGCGTCATCGGCTCGCGGTTCATGTAAATGATGCCGAGCAGCCGGCCGATCGTCGATGACACGCCAAACGTATTCATATTGTCGGAAATGCGGTCGGCAATCTGCCGTTCGGTTTCATTCAACTGTTCAAGCAGCTGGCTGTTATCCCCTGAGGCACTCATGGCTCTCCCCCTTTATAAAGCTTTCTCTGTTTTCCACGCGTCTAACTGTATCATGTTTCAAAAAAAAGGCAAAAATGCAGGTTAGGGTCGTTGACAGCGGAAAAGGAAGTAAATTTAAGATAATGAATCTTAAACTCTATGCAATAAAAATTGCATAGAGTTTAAGGCGGTTTTTGCAGGTTTACGCGTTTTTCCTTTTCAACAGGCTTTCTCTATAATGAGGGACGTTGTGAACGACTACAGCGGAAAGACTATGGAGGAGGTACATACATAATGAGACAAATGACGACTGTTCTAAAAGTGTCGATCGTTCTTATTCTATTATTCTTAGCATTCGGCGTGTTTTTTACCGCGCAGCTTGAAGCAGCAATGAGTGCTGCCCAGGCCTTTGTATTTGTGAATTTTGGCTGGTATTTTCAGATTTTAGTGACACTTCTGTTAATTTTCGCCGTCTACCTGGGGTTCAGTAAATACGGAAAGGTGCGGCTCGGAAAACCGGACGAAAAGCCGGAGTTTAACCGGCTCACCTGGTTTACGATGCTGTTTTCTGCCGGTATCGGTATCGGGCTGCTGTTTTACGGCGTGTCCGAGCCAATCGGGCACTTTTCGAGCCCGCCAAACGGCGAGGGCGGTGCAGAAAGTGATGCCGTCCGGGGCGTTTCCTCGACGTGGCTTCACTGGGGGCTGCACGCCTGGGCAATCTATGCGCTGGTCGCGCTGGCGCTCGCTCTCCAGCAGTTCCGTTACCAGGCACCGGGGCTTATGAGTACGACGCTCCGGCCGGTCCTCGGAAAATATGCGTACGGTCGGGTCGCGACCGTTGTCGATATTATCGCTGTATTCGCTACATTATTCGGGGTTGCCGCTTCGCTTGGGCTCGGGTCCCAGCAGATTAACGCCGGGCTGGAGTTTATTTTCGGTGTGCCGTACAATCTTGGCGTGCAGTTCATTATTATGACGATTATAACGATTATCTTTGTGACGTCAGCAAGCACGGGGATTCAGCGCGGTATTAAATATTTAAGTAATATTAATCTGAGCCTGACCGGCATTCTGCTTTTGTTTATGCTGATCGCCGGACCGACGCTCTTTTTAATTAACATTTTTGCTTCCGGGCTGTCGGATTACGTGCAGAACTTCCTCGGCTGGGGGCTGCGGATGGATCCGATCGATGAGCAGGAAGCAGCTTGGACTCAGAACTGGACCGTCTTCTACTGGGCCTGGTGGATTTCGTGGACACCGTTTGTCGGAATGTTTGTTGCCCGGATTTCGAGAGGGCGGACGATTCGTGAATTTATGGCCGGGGTGCTGCTCGTGCCGTCGATTGTTTCGTTCTTCTGGTTCAGTACGCTCGGTGGAAGCGCGATGTTCCTCGAGCTGTTCGAAGGACGCGAGGTATCGTCGCAGTCGCTTGAAACGGCGCTGTTTTATGTGCTTGAAACGTATCCGCTCGGAAGCCTTATGTCCGTGTTTGCCATCATCGTAGTGACGATCTTCTTCGTGACGACCGCAGACTCTGCGACATTTGTGCTCGGGATGCAGACGACCGGGGGCAGTCTGAACCCGCCGGTGTCGATAAAAATTATGTGGGGCATCTTCTTCGTTTCCGTTACCGCGATTCTACTGCTGGTCGGCGGCCTGAGTGCTTTCCAGACTGCCATTGTGGTCAGCGCGCTGCCGCTGTCGGTCATTGTCATTTTAATGTGCGTAGGCATCGTCAAGACGTTAAACCACGACCAAAAACGCGGAAAATAAGCGTGGGCAGGAACGCAGGCTGCGTTCCTGCTCTTTTTTGCGTTATAATGTAGTTTTGTCTGAAAATATGTATGCAGGGGGAAAGAAAGTATGAAAAATATAATGTACATTATTATCGGCACGCTGCTGTTTGCGCTCGCGGTGACACAGCTTGCGATGCCAAACTCCATTGCCGAGGGCGGCATTGTTGGTATGTCGCTTTTGATCTATTACGGGTTAGACATTTCGCCGAGTATTTCGACACCGATTATTTTCCTTCTCCTGCTAGGAGTAGGAATCCGTTACCTGCCGCGACACATGGTGTATAAAACGATTTTTAATGTGGCGCTGTTTTCAATATTCATCTGGATTTTTGAAGGCCTGTATGCCCGGCCAATGGAGGACCCGATGCTTGCGGCAATTTTCGCGGGGGCGATTACCGGTGTCGGCTTTGGCTTTATTTATCAGGCGGGAAGCTCCGTCGGGGGCACATCCATTATTGCCCGTGCCTTTAACCAGCAGCTCGGCTGGGACCTGACCGGCATGACGCTCGTTCTGGATGCGCTCGTCGTTATTGCAGGGATTTTCATTATCGGGCCGGTGTCTACGATGTATACCCTGATTACGCTCTATATCGGGAAGGTCGTCACCGACTTTGTGCTCGGCGGCTTTGACTCGAAAAAAGCGCTCAACGTGGTATCCCCTTACTCCGAACAGATCTCAGAGCGTATTACGAAGGAGCTTGCCTCGAGTGCGACCGTTTTTGACGGACGGGGGGAATATATGAAAGAACAGCGCCGCGTGCTGTATATTGTTATTCATTCGCACCGTCTGCTCCGTCTGAAACGGGTGATTAAAGAAGTGGATCCGAATGCGTTCATTGTCGTGCACAATGTGAAGGACGTATCGGGCGGAACATTTTCGATCGGCCACGAGGAAGTACGTTCGTAAAGGAGAATGGCGATGCGTATTGAAAAGCAGGCGGAAAGCCGGATGCGTGACGGCACTGTGCTGCGCGCAGACGTGTACCGCCCGGACGGGGAGGGAAGCTGGCCGGCTCTTTTGCTGCGGCTCCCGTATGACAAAACGACCCGCCGCTACCGGGAAACGTTTGTTGATGCCGGGCGCCTGACAGCGGCCGGATACGTGGTCGTTATTCAGGACGTGCGCGGCCGGTTTGCCTCCGATGGAACTTTTTATCCATTTATATATGAAGCCGCCGACGGGTACGTGTCGGTGGAATGGGCGGCATGCCTCCCGGAGGTGAACGGGAAAGTTGGCATGATTGGCATGTCGTATCACGGCTTCACCCAGGTGGCAGTGGCTGCCGGACAGCCGCCGTCGCTGCAGGCCATAGCGCCGGTGATGGCGTTTGCGGACGGCTGGAGCACGATGCGGGGAGACCGTGGCGTGCTTGAACTCGGGAAATGGCAGTCGTGGGTCGCCGGGTCCATGCTTCCGGATCATCTGGAGCGGGCGGAAGGTCCCAAAGGCCCGGCACGTATCAGCGGGTACCTTGAAGATCTGACGGGCTGGCTCGGGAAGGGAGACCCGCTCACGTGGCCGCCGGTCACAGCTGCCGGCCTGCCGGATTACTATCAAGACTTTCTGCTTGAAAATGTTTCTGCAGAAAGCAGGCAGCGGATGCAGGCGTCTCCGGAGAGCATTAAAGTGCCGGCCCTTTTTCTCGCCGGATGGTACGACTGCTTTCTTGAGGAAACCATTGATTTGTATCAAAGAACGGCCGGACCTGCGGAGATCTGGATTGGTCCATGGACGCACGAAGACCAGAGCGGCCAAGCGGGAGACATGTTTTTTCCGGACGCCCAGATCGACCGGACCGGGCTGTTTCTGCAGTGGTTTGACCGCTGGCTGAAGGACGAAAAAACGCCGCCCCGGGATCCGGTGCACTATTACATGATGCGCGCCGGCGAATGGAGAAGCGGCGCAGAAATACCGGAGGGGCAGTCGGAGACGGTGTTTTACCTGCACCCAGACGGCCTGCTGTCCACGGAAGCACCAAAGCAGGGGGCGCCCGGCCGCCGGGTGCGGCATGATCCGGACCATCCGGTGCCGACGAGCGGTGGAAATATTTTAATGAGCGGATTTCCGGCGGGAAGCTTTGACCAACAGGAGATACAGGAACGGAGCGACGTGCTGGTGTATACGACCGCACCGCTGCGAAGCGACTGGGAAATGCTCGGCACCGTGCAGGCCCGCCTGCGGATGACCTTGAGCCGCCCGGGTCTTCCGGTCGGCCTGCGGATAAGCGATGTAAAGCCGGACGGGAGTGCATGGAACGTGGTGGATACTGTGCAGGCTGGGGAAGACACTATCGATATCGGCAGAACGGCGTACCGGTTTTCAGCGGGGAACCACTTGCGCCTGGAAATATATTTGAGCAGTTTTCCGCGTATGGAAAGCGGGACGAGCCCTGCCAGGGCGGACATCCAAGGAACTTCGCAGCTGCACGTAACCGCCGGAACTTCTCCGGCTTTCCAGAATTAATGCATACATTTTCCGGTAGGTGGGAATAGGCGTATTACGCATTCCATATACTTAATAAGGAGGCGTATAAATATGGAACTATACAAAAACATTTTAATCGGCGTACATCCAACGGCAGGCGTGCCGGAGCATGTCGTACAAAAGGGCTGCGATCTGGCCGAGCTTCACGGAGCGAACCTTTATTTAGCATCTATGGTTGAGGAAAAAGGCTATGGCCCGTTTGCCCGCTATGAAGAAGATGTCTTAAAAAAAGCTGAACAAGAAGCAACCGAAACACTTCACACAGTGAAGCAGAAAGCAGAGTCCCACGGCCACGGTAAGCTTGATGCGCAGCTGATTGTCGAGCACGGAGCACCGACACAGACGCTCCTGCAGAAGGTAGTGCCGGACTATCAGATTGATCTGGTGCTGCTTCCGCAGACGAGCAAGAATAAAATGGACCGCACGCTGATGGGCAGCTTCTCCGAAGCCGTCGTCCGTTCGGCGAGCTGCGATATATTGATCGTGGATAGTAAAGAATAAAAGTAATATGTACTGGAAGCCAGGGGCTTCCAGTTTTTTTTGTGGAATAAGCTGCATACTTGAAAGATGATAAATTGCCCGCGAACCGCACGCTTCGCATCAGGCGCATGCTGGTCAGACAACAAACAGAGAAGTAGCTGATTCTTTTTCAGGATCGGCTTTTTTTATGTGGGAACAGCCCGGGTTTTGCAGGCAGGAAAGAAATACATCACTTATTTGCTGACGGGTGGGTTGAATTTCCGCTGGTAGTGGCGGGAGAATCCGATAATGAGCGGCAGAAGCAAAAAGGTCGGAAGAATCCAGATGAATAATGAAACTTCTTCCATGTTCAACAGCTGCGGCGCCCCGAACACCGTGAAAGCCGTAATCGTAGCAATGGAACAGCCGATCATGCTCCCTAAATGCTCATAGATCCAGTGCATGCGTTCGGCTGGAGGTCGCAGCCAGTAGTACAGCTGGAGGCTGCCAAGAACGACACCGATGAGAGGAAAGTAGGTAATGAGAGCAATGCCCTGCACGAAGCCGTATAAGCAGGCTGCCAGTCCGGAACCAAGAAGAAGGAAGGAAATGCCGATGTCGACAGGGTGACGGTGGATGGCCTTTCGTTTTTTAAAACGGAGCACCCGCATGCCGTGCCAGGCGGTGGCAATGCTCAGCACAGCGATAAATAAGAGAAAATAGGAAAAGGCGTCTTCACCGGGCGTGCGGCCAACAGAAATAAACAAACGGTAAAAGGAAAGGTGAAAGGCGGTAAAGGCGACGGTCATCATCGCAAAGACGAACACCCAGCCTGCGCGCCTGTGTGCTCGTCCTCCCTTTTTAGTCACTAACGGCACCCAAAACACGCCAAGAGCCAGAAAGCCTGCAGTGATATGAACAATCAGACTGCCAGTAAACATGCCGAAGCACCCCTTCGGTTTAGTTTGAGAATCCTCGGGCCGTTTACTTAAATATTTTCGTGAAAAAAAGCAAATTTCCTGTAACAGGAACGAAAAGCTTTTGTAATAGAAGAAAAAATGAAGTGTTGCCGCTGATGGCATGAATGGATAACAGAAAGCATCTGTAAGTCGCCGGTCAGGGGCAATTGCTGAAAATAAGAAAAAACAGAGGAATTATTATGAGAATTTATCAACCATTAGTAATAATTACATAGAAATTACAATGTAATTACAATTAACTAATAAGCTTGAAGTCCCCCATGGCGGTTCGTTATAGTTCTTGCTGTGAGAGAAATTCAAACAGTTGGGGGTATTCATATATGTTTTCTGTACGTCAATCGATGAAATGGGCCGGTGGTTTCGCACTCGGAACGGGACTTCTTGCAGCAGCACCGGCCGTGTCGGACGCAGCAGACTTATTAAATAAAGGGGACCGCGGGGACGACGTATCCGAAGCGCAGTCCGTTCTCGAGGATGAAGGCTATTACGACTACGCCGTAGACGGTATTTACGGACCGATCACGGACAGCGCCGTACGCAGCTTCCAGCGTGATCAGGGACTGGTAGTAGACGGCATTATCGGACCGAACACCCGCGCGGCGCTCGATGACGTGGACGGCGGCGAAGCAGTGGAAGGAGCTTCTACATCCGAATCCTCTGAAAGCAGTTCCTCTGAAAGCGAAAGCAGCAGCTCTTCAGAAGAATCCACCAGTAGTGACGCAGACAGCGGCGGCGAAACCATGACGATGGAAGCTACTGCCTACACGGCTGAATGTGCCGGCTGCAGCGGCATTACCGCTACAGGGAAAAACCTGAACAATGACCGCGACGCCAACGTTATTGCCGTAGACCCGGACGTGATCCCGCTCGGCTCCACGGTGAAGGTTGAAGGCATGGGCACATATGAAGCAGCCGACACCGGCGGTGCCATCAACAACGACCGCATCGACATTCACGTACCAACAAAATCGGACGCTTTTGAATTCGGGCGTCAGGACGTGGAAGTAACAGTAGTAGACTAATCAACTAACGGACAAAACCCGCCTTCCTTTTTGGGGAAGACGGGTTTTTTTAATGTGCTTGAAGCCATAAAAAAGAGCACCGTTCAGTGCTCCTGTTCATCAGCCTTCGTATACGGATAGACGTCAATCGCATGGTAATGAAGTAAACTCCGTGCTTCGCGTGTTACTTACAGCGTTTTAATATCGGAGGATTCAAAGTCGTTCAAGCGGAACATACAGTAGGCGAGGGTAAGAAATTCCGGAGTGGTCACGCAGGAATCCTGAATTTTATTGACTGAGGCGGAAACCTTCCACCCGGAGTTATTAAATGTAATCGTAGCGACGGTTACTTTTTCGCACCGCACGATCAGCTGTTCGTGGCGGTTCTCGTAGATTTCGAGCTGCTCATCGTTAATGTGCCCTTTTACATGAAAACGAAAGTAAGGAAAAAATATTTGATCGCGCAGCTCAATTTCTTCTTCTTCGCTGCATGGCTGAAACATATAATGATAGCGGAGGCGCCGGTGCATCTTTCCTTTTTTTACACCCATGGCCATCCGCGTGCGGCCGTGCATATCTTTAAACCGGTAAGCGTCCCCGGTACGCATATGATCTGTGTTAACCTCGATGGATTTAGCGTCGGCGCGTTCAAGCAGGCCGATCGTTTCTCCTCCATGATTGTAGACTGGAACTGAATTGTGGGAGGAAAAGAAAAGTATATCGTTAAAGATCCACTCCTGATTCTGCATAGATGCTGTCCCCCCTTTATGGTTTGCACGGTATGCGCGAAACCACCCCGCTGTTTATCTATCTATGTGTACGCATCCAAAAAGGGCGTCGTTACACTTATCGTTGTCATTGTTTCCCGTTTTTGCCTTTAGGCAAACCCTGGGGAAAAGAAGGGCTGGAAAGCATTTAAAAAATTGTGCGATACTAAAGAAAAAGGAGGCCAAAAGATGACTGCTGTAATTAAAGCATGGACCGAGGCGTTAACAGAACGGGAGGAGGACGCAGCCGTTCTCACAAACCCCGCTAATATTTATTATGCGAGTGGCTTTTACACAGATCCGCATGAACGGCTTTTGATGCTTATCCTTTTTCAGCATGCAGAGCCGATACTCGTCTGTCCGGAAATGGAAAAGACGCTGGTGGAAAAAAGCGGGTGGCATGGAAGCACTGTGACCTACACGGACAGCGACGACCCCTGGGAAAGTGTGAAAAAAGCACTTCATAAACAAATGCCGAACCCGGTCCGGATTGCAGTGGAAAAGAATCATTTATCTGTGGTCCGGTTCGAAAAGCTTCAGCACATCTATCCGGGAGTCCGCTATACAGATTTTGAACGGGTGATTGTGCAGAGCCGCCAGGTGAAATCGACGGAGGAGCTGATACAGATCCATCAGGCAGTCGATATTGCCGAACGGGCGCTTGAAACCGTGGCAGCCGGACTCCGGGAAGGAGTGACCGAGCGGCAGGTCGTTCATCAGCTTGAAGATGCGATGAAGCAGGGAGGAGCAGACGGTGCTGCGTTTGAGACAATCGTACTGTTCGGAGAAAAAAGTGCTTATCCGCACGGCGTTCCGTCAGAAGCCCACCTGCAAAAGGGGGATCTGGTTCTGGTGGATCTAGGCGCGCGGTACGGACGCTTCTGCTCCGACATGACACGCACCTGGGTATTCGGCGGAGCTGATGAACTCACTCAGGCACGCCTTGAGCTCGTGTCGGATGCGAAAGCAGAAGCGATAGAGGCGTGCCGGAACGGCGGGCGAATCGGGGACGTGGATAAAGCCGCGCGGGACGTGCTCACAGAAGCCGGCTATGGCGGTCATTTTATTACCCGTGTCGGTCACGGTCTCGGTATGGACGTGCACGAGGAACCGTCCATTCACGGCGGCAATGACGCCCTGCTTGAAGCCGGAATGGTGCTCACCATTGAGCCTGGCATCTATATTGAAGGCTGGGGCGGCATCCGGCTCGAGGACGACGTGATTGTTGGCGAAAACGGCGGCGAAATCATGAATCGACTCGGGACGCTGTTGAATATGTAACAGCCGACATAGAAAAAGGGCCTGAACGCATGTTTGCGAAGCAGGCCCTTTTCGGTGTTTACGTACGACTGTACGTATCAATAAAAGCTGTGAGGGAGCGGAATGTCTGCCGGGCGGCAGGTTTGTCCATTTGAAACTGATACTGGTGTTCGACCGGTGTTTCATCCTTGTCGTAGAAAATGTCCCGGACGGGTACACGGCGGCTCAGCATGGCAGCAAGCCGGCGGCCCTGGGTGTCAAAGGAGTTTTTATTGCCGTCGGTTATAAACGTAGGCGCAAATTTTTCCGGTGGACGCTGGAGCATTGATATTTCCGTAAGAGCCGGAGCGTTCTCCCAATTGTAAGTGCCGATATACGCCCAGCCGATACGTTTGAACAGGAAGTGGTTGAACCAGCCGAGCGGCGCTCCCGCGATCTGGCGAAGATCAAACGGCCCGCAAAACAGCAGCACCCCTTTAATATAAAGCGGGTCAATATGCCGTTTTACCGGCACCCACGGGGAGTACCCCTCGTTCAGCTGGATGGCCACGTACTGGGAGACAATCTGTGCTCCGGCAGAGTCGCCGGCGAAAAAAATATTAGTCAGATCGAGGCCGTAGTCATCGGCATGTCGTTTAATAAAGCGGTACGCTTCATCAAGCTGGATTAATGGAGCCGGATAAGCGGCGGCCGGAGCGAGTTCATAATTAATGTTGATCACATTATAGCCGGAGGCGGCCAGGTAGGTGGTGTATTTGGAAGCATCCTGCTTGTCGCCTCCGATGTAGGCACCGCCGTGCATCCAAAAAACAACCGGCGTTTTTTCTTCTTTTTTCGTCGTTAAAATAACATCAAGCCGGCCGTTACGGTATTGGGATTCGTAGTCAATATCGTGGTACTGCACCGTTTTTTCGGCTGCTTCGGCAAAATCGGGAGCTTCGGTTTCGAGTCCGCCTTTAAAGGCCTGCTTTACATACCAGGCGGCCGGCCGCGGTGAAAAGAATGCATAGGCAGCTGCTGCAGCGATCAGCCCGCAGGCGCCAAGGCCTGCCTGTTTGACGAGTTTGTGCATAAACATCTTCTCCTTGTGTGGTTTTTGTAAACGTTAACTTCTACGTACGTTACTGTATTCCCTTCTAAAGAAAAATTTAGACATTTTATTATTCAAAAGAATGTTTGAATAAAAGAGTGAAAGTGGTATAATATAATCAAAAGTTTATTTGAATATAAAAGCAAAGAAGCAGGGAGGAGACATTATGTCGCATGAAGGACACAGCCATGATCACGGAACAACAAACCAAACGGCCCTGAAATGGTCATTTATTTTAATTACTGTTTTTATGGTCGTCGAAGTGATCGGCGGCCTGTGGACGAACAGTCTGGCGCTGCTTTCTGACGCCGGGCATATGTTGAGTGATTCAGCAGCCCTTGGCCTCAGCTTTGCAGCCATATGGTACGGCAGCCGCAGTGCGACCTCGTCGAAAACTTACGGCTACCGCCGGTTTGAAGTGCTGGCTGCGTTTATTAACGGCCTCGCGCTGGTGGTGATTGCCGTATATATTACGTATGAAGGCATTCAGCGTTTAATGGACCCGCCGTCTGTGGTCAGCACGGGGATGCTCATCGTGGCCACCATCGGCCTGATCGTCAACATTGTTGTGGCCCGCATTCTTCACAGCGGAGACAACCATGAAAATTTAAACGTCCGGAGCGCGTTTCTGCACGTACTCGGCGACCTGCTCGGCTCGGTCGGCGCCATTACAGCTGCGATTTTAATCATGCTGTTTGGCTGGAGCCTTGCTGACCCGATCGCAAGCATGGTTGTTGCGGTGCTTGTCTTCATCAGCGGACTCCGGGTGTTGCGGGATTCGGTGCACGTACTCATGGAAGGAACGCCGGAAGGAATCGATACGAAGCAGATAAAAGAACAGCTGCTGACTGTCGAGCATGTCAAGGATCTGCACGATCTGCATGTCTGGTCGATTACGTCAGACTTTCCGGCCCTCAGCTGCCACCTGGTCGTTGAAGAAGGCACGAGCCAGCAGAAGGCGCTGAAAAATGCCAACGAGCTGTTGCACAGGGAGTACGGCATCCACCATACGACCATCCAGATCGACATGGAAAACCGCGACATCTGCGAAGACACGATCTGTAACTAAAAAAGCCGCCCCGGGGAAGGGCGGCGCATGAGCCGGCCGTTACCGAACGGGCGGTTTATTTTATTTCAGGGCGCGTTTCAGCGCATGAATGATTGTGGCCCATGCTTCGAGCGCGGTTTCTTCATTTCCCATATGCGTAAATCCGTGGCTGGTCGCAGAAAATGGGTAATGCTGCACAGCGACGCCGGCTTTTTCCAGGCGGTTCACGTACTGGGCCGCTTCTCTGGCGAGCGAATCGTATTCAGCGGTAATGACGAGCGCCGGAGGCAGGCCTTCGAGATGTTCAGCATACAACGGCGAGACGTAAGGATGACGGGCGTCCTGCGGTGTCTGCAGGTAGCTGTCGTTAAAAATCTGCGCAATGGACGGCGGAATGGCGGTCGAATACGCCGGCTTTTCGTAGGGGTCCGTCTGCAGGTCGAGCACGGGATAGTCAAGAATCTGCAGCTTCGGGAGCGTGTGGCCGGTATCACGCAGCATCATGCTCGCCGTGGCAGCAAAATTGCCTCCGGCGCTGTGGCCGCCGAGCACATAGTTATCCATTTGCAGCGAAAGGCGCCCGGCATGTGCTGTGAGCCATTCGACAATTTCAAACACTTCGAGCACGGTTGCCGGAAAACGGGTCTTCGGCGCGAGGTGGTAGTCGATGTTTACGACCACACACGATACTTCAGCGGCAATGTATCTGCACCAGCCCGCATCTTCATCAGCGCTGCCCATCACAAACCCGCCTCCGTGCATATTGATATATACTGGAAGTTTTTTGGAAACGTCCGCGATCGGATAATAAATATGTACCGGTGTAACTCCGGGCGTCGTTTCGACCAGGTAGGAAAAGGTGCTCACCGAATCAGCCGCCGGGGGAGTAATATACGACTGGGACTGCTGGCTGACGCGTTTTTGAAAAGAACGCAGCATTGCTGCCTGCGTAGACGTTTTCCATTTGGCCATAAGTAACTGCTTCCTTTCCTGAAAAGTATTAAAAATCATATTCCTGTTTTTGGGCAGAAATAAACAGGACACGCCTGCGTGAGGCGTGCCCCGCTTTAAATTTCTTTTTCGCGCTGATATCCAAAGGCTTCAACAAGCAGCCAGATGCCGGTAAGGATGTGCATAAACATACCGACAATCGGGATATAGGCGACGACGGACGTAATGATGCCGAGAATGTTGCCGCTTTTCTTTTGCTTATCATAAATAGACGCAATAAGAGCGATAATATGGACAACAAGCATAATCTGCAGCGGCAGGTACCCTGTGCCGACAATAATGAGTCCGCCGAGAATCGGGATACCGAGAAACAGTTCAATCCCGCCGGTGACCCATTTGAGTATCCGGGACGTTTCCATGAATGGTTGCCTCCTTTTAATGTGCGTATACCACTATACGTCCTTTCCCTGTAAAAGGTTTCATTACGCATGCAAACGCTGGAGGGCTGATTGCTATGGAGAATAAAAAATCAATGTTAAAATATAAGGGTATATTATTATGTACCATTCTCCCGGTTTGACTCAGCGTCATTCTTTTCCGCAGCCGGCGCGTATGCTCTCCTATTAAAACACCGTAAAACTATAAAACATAACGCATGAAGAAGCATGTGTCATGAAAGGAACGAAACATATTGGATTTTTTGGAAGCAAACGATGGAGTCGTTCTGCTTGTCGGTTTACTGCTGGTGGCCGGCATTATTGTTGCTAAATTTTCGAACCGGCTCGGACTGCCGGCTCTGGTACTGTTTATTCTTATTGGCATGCTGATCGGAAGCGATGGCCTGGAAATCGTTTATTTTGATAACGCCGAAGTAGCCCAGCTGGTCGGTATATTTGCCCTCGTGATTATCCTGTTTGAGGGCGGCCTGCAGACAAAATGGGCAACGGTGCGCCGGGTGGCGGTACCGTCCATTTCGCTCGCGACCGCAGGAGTAGTGATTACCTCTTTATGTATCGGGGGCACGGCGTATCTGCTGCTCGACTTCACCTGGTACGAAGCGCTGCTTCTCGGGTCCATCGTCGGCTCCACCGACGCCGCGGCCGTTTTCGCTGCCCTGAAGGAGAGAAATATTAAAGCCAAGCTCGGGGCAACGCTTGAAGCCGAGTCGGGAACGAACGACCCGATGGCTGTCTTTTTAACTATTTCTTTTATTGAACTGCTGACAAATGTGGATGCCAACATCTGGATGCTCATTCCGTCCTTTTTCTGGCAGATCGGCGCGGGCATTATTTTCGGCCTGCTGTTCGGCCGTTTCGCTTCGTTTTCGATCAACCATATCGGTCTCGAATCGAGTGGTCTGTACCCGATTTTTTCGGTGGCCTTTGCGCTTCTGGCCTACAGCGTGACGGCGGCTGTTGGAGCGAGCGGGTTTTTAGCAGTATACATAGCCGCGCTTGTAATCGGCAACTCTGAGCTTACATTCCGCTACTCGATCTTTCAGTTTAATGAAGGATTCGCCTGGATGAGCCAGATTCTGATGTTTATTATTCTTGGTCTGCTTGCTTTTCCGGGTCAGGTATTTACAGCAGACGTGATGCTTGCCGGTATCGCCCTCTCCTTTGTCCTGATGTTTGTCGCACGGCCGCTCGCCGTTTTTATATCTACGGCATTTCTCGGCTATACGATGAAAGAGCGGACGTTTTTATCGTGGGCGGGACTGCGCGGAGCGGTACCGATCGTACTGGCAACGTTTCCCGTGGTCGCCGGTCTCGACAATGCCCAGCTGATTTTTAACCTTGTATTTTTTATCGTGTTGACCTCCGCGCTCATCCAGGGTTCAAGCATCTCCTATGTGGCGAAGCTTCTGCATCTGGTTGGCCCGAAAAAAGAAATACCGTACCATTCTATCGAGCTCGTCAGTATGGGCTCGGCAAATGCGGAAATGGTGCAGTTTGAAGCGAGCGAGGAATCGGCGATTGTAGGGAAACAGCTGTATGAAATCAACTTTCCAAATGACGCGACCGTAAGCGCCATGGTGCGAAACAACGAACTCGTAACACCAGGCGGAAATACCGAGGTCCAGGAGGGAGATTTTCTGTATATTCTCGTTTCCAGACAGCAGAAGGACGACCTGCGGCGGCTGTTGAACCGCAAGAAGCACCCAGAACCTAAGACGACCCAGTAACGGGCGCTGCCTTCGAGCCGGAGGGCGGCTTTTTTTCGCGCAGGGGAAGCGGTTGCATGGAATTTATTGATACAGCAAGCTTTCATTCGTTTTCATTCCGGCTGATTTGTATTAAGATAGAACACGTGCAGCTTCAGGAAAATAATGAAAGAACCGAGGCGAGACGGATGTCTATTATTGATATAATTACGCCGGTGTTTATGATGGCCGTGATGGTTGTGATCGGCCTTGTCACCTCTAAAATGATTGATGTATCGGTGGAAACGCGCCGTTTTATCTCCTTTGTAGCTATTAATTTCGCGCTTCCGGCTGTGGTGGTGTACAGTATTTTTCAGCTGGATTTCAACAGCTCCACGTGGGCATCGTTTGCGATGGTTTACGCATGTGCGCTCGGGCTTACGTGGACGGGGATGGCTCTTGGCTATTCGATTGGGCGCTCGTTTCATTACACTGACATGGAGGCCCGCCAGCTTGCGATTGTTTCGGGATGCGGCAATACCGGTTTTATCGGCATTCCGCTGATTACAATTTTGTTTGGAACCGAAGCAGGGTCGTATGCGGCGGTGTATGATGCCGGGACCATGACGAGTGTGTTCACAATTGGTATTCTGCTGTTGAAGCCCGGGCGCTTTTCGTTCCGGCAGCTGACGGCAATTTTAAATACGCCGTTTCTGTCGCTTGTCTGTTCGGTGCTTTTGGCCTCCGCCGGTATTATGCTTCCGATGATTTTTCTCGAGACGGTAAACACCATTTCGGGTCTGGCAGCGCCGCTTGCGATGATTCTGATCGGGCTTTTGATTCCGACGATTACGTCTGCGAACTGGAAAATGGTGAAGACAGGGTACAAGCGGTTTATGGGAACGGCCATACTCGTGAAGGTGTTCACTGTGCCGGCCGCGGCCTGTCTATTGGTGTGGCTGCTTCCGATTCCGGCGCTTCTCGCTAAGATCATTATTGTGCAGGCGTCGATGCCCACCTTTACACTTGCTACTGTGTTATTTGAACGCTACATTCACGGGGGCTCCAAGCAGCTTGGTATCGTGGCGCTGATTGCGACAACGGTCCTCAGCCTGCTTCTGCTGCCGCTTACCGTGTTTATAGCGCAGCATATTACCGGATGAACCGAAGCGCCCTGGGTGCTTCGGTTTTTTATAGAAAAGGAATTGGTTAAGGTTTTAGTTAACATATTTTTATATTTGTAAATAAAGAGCTGTTTTATTTTAAAAGGACGAGAAATAATGATTGTAAGCGGTTAATAATTTTGATAAAGTAAAGTAAAATAATGAAAATATAAAGTAAATTTTTACTGAAAGGAAAGGGTTGCGATGGCTACCATTAAAGATATTGCCGCCAGGGCGCAGGTATCTGCTGCGACGGTGTCACGGGTGTTAAACCACGACGAGACGCTTTCGGTATCACCGAACACGAAGGAAAGAATCCGCCAGATTGCCCAGGAGCTTGCCTACGTGCCGGTGAAGGCCAGGAAGAAGAACGGCGGTAAAAAGAAAATGAAGATCGGAATCGTGCTGCACCAGCCAAGCGACCTCGAAAAGGACGACCCGTACTTTTACCCAATCCGCCAGGAAATCGAAGATGAATGCATGCGCCAGGATATTGAACAGGCACGGATTTTTTATCTGTCGACCATTCAAAACGACCCAGCGGTGCAGGAAGTGGACGCGTTCATTCTGATTGGGCGCATTCGTGAGGAGGTTGCGGAGTTTTTGCGGCGAAATAATAAGCAGCTTGTATTTATCAGCCACTCGCCAAATGATGAGCAGTTCTCGTCGGTGAGTATCGATTTTGAACAGGCGGCTGGCAAAGTGGTGCGTCATCTGCTTGATCAGGGCTATAAAAAAATCGGCTATATCGGCGGCCGGGAGGCAGAGAACGGTTTTCGGCGGAGAGTGCAGATTGAAGATAAACGGGAGACGGTATTTAAACAGCTGATGGATGCTTCGGGCTATTCCTACAAAAACAATATACACATTGCTGACTTTACCATGGACGATGGCTACCGGATGGGGAAAAAAGCAATTGAGCAGGGTAATCTTCCGGAAGCATTTTTTATTGCCAGCGACCGGATGGCGATGGGCGCGCTCCGCGCTTTTCAGGAGCATGGTATCCGCGTGCCGGAGGATGTGGCGATCGGAAGCTTTGACGGTACAGAGCTTGCCCAGTATGCGAGCACGCCGCTTACGACAGTGAACATTCCGACAAAGGAAATGGGCCGGATGGGCGTGCGTAAACTGATGACAGCAGAAGAAGGCGACCTGCCGATGAGGTGGGTACTGCCGTCCAGGCTTATTGTACGGGAAAGCTGCGGGAGCCGGATAAACAAGCTTCTGGAGTCATAGAAAAAGGAAGAAATCCTTTTTCTGCTTAAGTTTTGAATGCGCTTACACATAATTCGAGGAGGAAAACAAATGACAAAGCTAACATTTATCGGAGCCGGGAGCACCGTGTTTGCCAAAAATATCCTGGGGGACTGTATCGTCTCTCCGAAGCTGCAGCACCTTGAGATCGCCCTCTATGATATTGATCCGGAGCGGCTGAACGACTCCGAGCAGATGCTGAACCATCTGATTAACACCTACGAGAGCAGCATCCGGGTGACAGCATATCATGACCGGAGAGAAGCCCTGCGTGGAGCTTCCTACGTCGTCAACGCCATCCAGGTGGGGGGATATGAGCCGTCCACTGTCATTGACTTTGAGGTGCCGAAAAAGTACGGGCTCGAACAGACGATTGGCGATACAAACGGAATTGGCGGACTGTTCAGGAACCTCCGGACCATCCCGGTGATGCTCGGAATTGCCGAAGATATGCGGGACGTGTGTCCGGATGCGCTGTTTATGAACTATACGAATCCGATGTCAGCACTGACAAAAGCTATGACAGAGCATGGAGGCATCCGCACCGTCGGCCTCTGCCACAGCGTACAGGTATGCGTGCCGGAGCTGTTTGAACTGCTCGGGATGGATGATGAAGGTGTGAGTGCCAAAATCGCCGGCATTAATCATATGGCCTGGCTGCTTGAAGTAAAAAAAGACGGCATCGATCTGTATCCTGAAATTAAGCGGCGCGCGAAGGAAAAGCAGAAGGAAACGCACGGGGACATGGTCCGTCTCGATATGATGGAGAAGTTCGGCTACTATATTACCGAGTCCTCGGAGCATAATGCAGAGTACTATCCGTACTATATTAAACGGAACTATCCGGAGCTGATTGATAAATTCAATATTCCGCTTGATGAATATCCGCGCCGCTGTGTGCATCAAATCGAAGAATGGAAGCAGCAGCGCGATCAGTTTGTCGAAAACGAGCAGCTGACGCACGAACGCTCGAAGGAGTACGCCTCGTACATGATCGAAGCGATGGAATACAACGAACCGATTGTGATCGGCGGCAACGTAATGAACACGGGCGGGCTGATTTCCAACCTGCCGGAGGAAGCGTGTGTGGAGGTGCCGTGTGTTGTGGATGCAAACGGCGTTACTCCAACCTATGTGGGCAAACTGCCTGAACAGCTCGCAGCGCTGAACCGCAACGTCATCAACACGCAGCTCATGAGCGTGGAAGCAGCCGTTTCCGGCAAAAAGGAACATGTCTATCAGGCTGCGCTGCTTGATCCTCACACAGCCGCAGAGCTTTCGCCGGACGAGATTATCGCCATGTGCGATGAGCTGCTCGAACGCCACGGCCACTGGGTGCCGGCCCTGCAGTAACAAATAACGCAAAAAAGCACCGGATCCGCGGATCCGGTGCTTTTTGTATGATTAATCTTCACCTTTTTTAATCGCACGACCCTGGAGGTCGTATTCGCGGTAGCCGGTGTTGGCTTTGAATAGTACTTTGTCGTAACGTCCGGATTCCGCCTCTTTGGAAACCAGGGTGCCAATCCAACCGCCAAGAAAGCCGAGCGGTACGGAGAGAATTGCCGGGTTTGTAAGAGGGAATATCGCCTGGGCGGCAATAAATGCACTGCCGTCAGGGTTCATGACGTTCGGGCTGATAATTACCAGGCCGACTGAGCTGATCAGACCGACTGCAATCGCGGTAATAGCGCCGTTCGTGTTAAAGCGTCTCCAGTAGATCGTGTACACAATAACCGGCAGGTTCGCACTGGCGGCCACACAGAAGGCGAGTGCCACGAGAAAGGCCACGTTTAAGTGTTGGGCAAAAATCGCAAGAGCAATGGAGAGTATGGCCACAGTCAGTGAAGCGGTACGGGCTGCGACCACCTGCTCACGCTCGGATACTTTCCCTTTTTTAATAATCTGTCCGTACAGGTCGTGAGCGAATGCACTGGCGCCGGACAGCACCAGGCCTGCCACAACCGCCAGAATTGTCGCGAACGCCACAGCGCTTACGAAGGAGAACAGCAGATCGCCGCCGAGTGCCTGGGCAAGAAGCGGTGCAGCCATGTTTCCGGCCGGGTTGGCAGCGATGATTTCCGAACGGCCGACAAAAATAGCAGCGCCAAAGCCTAAACAGACTGTTAAGAGATAAAATATACCAACGATCCAGGTAGCGGTAACAACCGAGCTCCGGGCTGTCTTCGCGTCTTTAACAGTGAAAAAGCGCATAAGAATGTGTGGAAGTCCGGCTGTACCAAGCACGAGCGCAATCATGAGTGATAGTGAATCGAGTGGCAGGTTATCCTGCTGCCCCGGGTTCAGAAAATTGGTTCCTGCAGGTGTTGCCTGGCCTGCTTCCCGGAACATGGCAATGATGTTGAAGTTAAACTGCCACAGCACCATGATGGAAATAATCAGTGTACCAATCATGAGTAGTACAGCTTTCGTAATTTGTACCCAGCTGGTGGCAGTCATTCCGCCAAACAGCACATAGGTTGTCATCATGACACCTACGAGAATAACGGCCCAAATGTATGGAATTCCAAACAATAACTGAATTAACGCGCCGGCTCCGACGAGCTGGGCAATCATGTAGAAAATAACAATGGTTATCGTGCTGAAGGCTGCGGCCCCGCGGATTTTTTTCGCGTCAAAGCGGGCGTTCAGCATATCAGCGAGCGTAAACTGACCCAGGTTACGAAGCGGTTCGGCTACGATAAACATAACGACGAGGTACGCTACTAAGTAACCGATACTGAACAGAAAGCCGTCAAAGCCGTATAAGGCGATGGCGCCGGCGATCCCGAGAAAGGAAGCGGCCGATAAGTAGTCCCCTGAAATGGCGAGGCCGTTCTGCCAGCCGGTCAGTCCGCCGCCGGCGGTGTAGAAGTCACTGGCCGAGCTGGTTTTTTTCGCTGAAAAATATGTTATGACGAGGGTAAGACTGACAATTGCCAGGAATAGGACTATAACTGTTACATTCATGAATGATCCCCCTTAGCTTTGCGTTCTTCTTCTTCGATGATAGCTTCGGCATCTTTATCAAATTTTGCAGATTTGCGTACGTAGAGGATACAGAGCGTCCAGGTCATGGCAAACTGCGCGAACGCGAGGATCCACGCCCAGGTGATTGGCCCAATTGCTGAGTTGTTCAACACATCTGAGGTAAGAATTAAGACCGGAAGAGCTAAGTAAAATAGCAGGAAGAACACCGTTAAAGGGGCGATGAATTTTCTTTTTTTCGACATGAGATTTTTAAAATCAGGGTTCTCCACGGCTTCGGAATATTTCACCCCGCCGCCCGAGGTAAAGGTTTCGTTAGTCGCACCAGACTCTTTTTTGACAGCCATATTTTTTCCTCCTTTATCAGATAAAATTCAGTCAGTGTGAGTAAGATAAAAGTATCGACGAAAACGACATGCAGCAGAAAGGAAGGAGATAAATTAAACTTATAATATGGAAGCGCTTCCGTCAATCGAAAATGTCAGAAAAAATCCAAAATTGTTGCATAACAGTACATAAGAAACCTAAATTAGTTCAAAATTACTAGTTAATAATTCCGGAGACAAAAAATCTTTCATGAAAATAGGCTAAGACCGCGTTATTCGTTATAATAAATCATGAATGAAAGGACGGGGTAAATGTGTGGGAAAAACAGTTTGAGAGTGAAAAATGGATCAAACAGCAAATCGCTCAGTTGTACAACAGTGTGAACCAGGAGATGTACGATGTTGGGGTAAAAACGTTAAAGGTGGAGCTGTTACAGCACAAGTGTATTATTTTTGGAGAGCACAAAAGAGTGCCTGCGCTGCGGGCGCTCGAACAGCGCAACGAAGCTCTGACCAGCCAGGTGGATGCGGCGCTGGTGGACGAATTCAAGAAGCGGCTGCATCATCTGCTGGTACAGGAGCTGAATCTGCCGGTACGCACTGTGCTGAAGGATTTTGATCCTGTATCAGGGGCTGCGGCGACCGTTGTTTACCTGGAAGAAAAAAAGAGTTAGATTATATGACATCTTTCCTTACAGCCAGTCTGGATATAAGTAAAATAAATACAAACAGTTAAGAAGAAGAACTGCTGTAGACCGGCAGCTCTTCTCTTTCCATCCAGACGGAAGCTTGATTCCTGTTAGACGGGAATGAAGAGGCCGGAGAAACGCAGGAGCAGATACCTGTGCCTTTCTCCGGCTTTTTTATAAAAGGAGCGAGATGCATGGACCATCTGCATGATATTATTCCGCAGCTTTCTGCAGACGAAAAACAAATACTGGCGACGATAACGAATGTGGAAGGATCAGCGTACCGCAAGGAAGGTACAACCATGCTGTTAAAAACAGACGGAAGCTCCGTGGGTATGCTGAGTTCCGGCTGTCTTGAAGGGGATCTGCATTACCGGATTGAAGACGTGCATGCTGATGGGACTCAAATAGTATCGTATGATATGCGGGGCTACGAAGAGCTGTCCTGGGGAGAAGGAACAGGATGCAACGGGGTGATTGAAGTACTGCTTGAGCCGGTAACGGAAGCACTGGCCGCATCTATGCGCAGCATGCACGCTTTCGTAAATCAGGGAGAAACCGTGCTGAGGTGGGCCACTACCGCTGAGAGCGGATGGTTCGTCTGCGGCAGGGAACCGGACAAACAGACAGAGGAGTTAGCCGTACAGGCAGCCGCGATGAAGCGCAGGAGCGGCCGTTCTTCCATTTCAGACAGCCGGGGTGAAAAAATATTTGTCCAGACGATCCGCCCGAGGCCGAGACTGTTTATTTTCGGTGCCGGATCGGATGCACGTCCGCTCGTACAAATGGCGGCGCGGTGCCGCTACGCGGTCACAGTTCTCGACTGGCGCCCGGACGCCCTCGAAACGGTAAATAATGAGGTGCCGGAGGCCGGAAGGGTGCTTGGATTTCCGCATGAATGGTGGACAGAAACGGCGTTCCGCCGCGGAGACATGGCGGTGATTATGACTCATCATTTTGAAAGGGACAGGGAAGTGCTGACGCATCTTTTGCAGCAGCCAATGGCGTATATTGGTGTACTCGGTTCAAAGATGAGAACGAAACGCCTGCTGCAGACAGAGGAGCTGCCGGAGATTGTTACAACTCCGATCGGTTTGTCCATTGGAGCAGAAGGGCCTGAAGAAATTGCGGTGAGCGTGGTCAGCCAGCTTATTGCCCTTCAAAACGCCGTAAAAACTGGAGAGGTGATGGCATGAAGACGGCAGTGATTTATTTAGCAGCAGGAAAAAGCTCCCGCATGGGCCACAACAAACTCGAAAAACCGTGGAAAAATACAACGCTTGGAAGCAGTGCGTTGCAGCAGGTGCTAAAGAGCAGTGCAGAGGAAGTTATTGTCGTGACGAATCAGTCTGTATGGATAGATAACAGAATATTCGAAAAAAACAAGCGTCCGGTACGTCTCGCAGCCTGTCCGCAGGCAGTGAAAGGACAGGCATATTCTCTCCGGGCTGGAGTGAACGAAGCGGCTCGTATCGGTGCGGAAGCGGTCCTTGTCGTACTTGCCGATCAGCCCGGCCTGACAGCGGAGACGATTGACCGGTTAATCGCGCAGGCGGAGGCAGAGGCGTGCGATTTCACCGGCATGTGGACCGGACGTCATTACCAGCCGCCTATGCTTTTTAAAAAACAGATGTTTGCTGCTCTGCAGAGGGTGGAGGGCGACCGCGGGGCTGCTTCTATTTTACGGAGTGCGCACACGTGGGCAGGAAGCCCGTACGTAGGCTTCCAAAAAGTCGAACAGCTTGACGTTGACACCGAGGAGGAATACAGATGGATGCTGCACACACAACAGTAACACCGGTGGTATGGATGCCGGAAACGGTACAGGAAGCTTATGCTCTGTATCAGGAGTATTTTCCTGATGCCGAATGGATCGCCGGGGGGACGTGGCGGCAGGTCGAACGGGAAAAAGGGAGGGCGTTTACCGGCAATGTGATCGTACTTGAGCGTATCTCCGGGCTCGCGTCTCTGCAGGAAGAAGAAAAGTACGTGCGGATTGGTGCCTGTATGACACTCGAACAGTTAATAGAGAATCCGGTCATTTCCCGGGAAATACTGGGGGAAACGCTTCGGCGGATTGCCGCTCCGGCTGTGCGTACGCGCGGCACCATCGGCGGCAACATTATGTACGGACACGGAGACGCCCTGCCGGCACTGATTGCGCTGCAGGCTGAGCTTGAAATTTGGAACGGGGAGTCATATGCCTGTATCCCGGTGGAAGAAGCAGCTTCCTATGACGGTGTGTTTTTATTAACAGCTGTGCTGCTGCCAAAAACGTTGGAAAAAGGTCCGGACGAAGTGCATTTTTTTGAAAAAATCGGGCGCCGGGAAGCATTCACCGCGTCGCTCCTTGCGGTGAGCGGCTGCATTCGCAGGCAGGGGGGCGGAAGTATAAGGGCGAGGCTTGCGTTAGTAGGCGGAAAGGACGCCCCGGTGCGGCTTCGCCGTGCAGAAGCATGTGTGGCCGAACCCGGATGGACGCCGGAATCGTTCTTCGAGGCGCTTGCAGCTGATTATCAGCCGGAGGATGAACCATTTTCTTCAGGAAACTACCGCCTGCAGGCGGCCGCTCATTTATTTTTATCCCACCTGTGGCTCGAAGATAAGGCAGAAAAGGGAGGCGTGCATAAAACATGAAACAGCCAGAATATCAGCGCCGTCCGGACGCTGTACCGAAAGTAACCGGATCCTTGAAATACTTAACCGACCGCTTTGAAGAAAATATGCTGATCGGCAAAGTGCTGCGAAGCGAATATCCGCATGCCCGTATTAAAAGAATCGATACGTCAGCGGCCGAAGCGCTTCCGGGCGTTCATGCGGTGCTGACACATCACGACGTACCGGGGTTAAACCGCTTTGGCATCGTCATGCCGGACCAGCCCGTATTTTGTGAAGACAGAGTACGCTACACGGGGGATGCAGTAGCTGCGGTGGCAGCAGAATCAGCTGAATCGGCAGATCAGGCGCTGGCAGCTGTAGTAGTGGAGTACGAGCCGCTGCCTGTGCTTGATTCGGTCGAAAAAGCGCTGACTCCCGAAGCGGAACAGCTGCACGAAAACGGGAACATCCTGCATGAAGCTTCCTATACGCGCGGGGATCTGCAACAGGGCTTTGCAGGGTGCACCTGTATTGTCGAAGAAACGTATCAGCTGCCCCGTCAGATGCACGGCTACATGGAAACGGAAGGCGGGGTGGTTGTCCCGGAAAGCGACGGGGGCATTTCCGTATACATGGCCACCCAGCACGGGTTTAAAGACCGTTTTCAGCTGTCGAGAATACTGGAGACTCCGGAAGAGAAGATACGCATCATTTCGAGTCCGATCGGCGGATCGTTTGGCGGCAAGGATGAGCTGAACCTGCAGCCGTACGGGGCGCTGCTGGCACTGAAAACAGGCCGTCCGGTCCGGGTGCATAACACCCGGGAAGAGTCGATACGGGCAGGATTGAAGCGTCACCCGATGGCGATTACGATGCGGACAGGCGCTGATGAAAGCGGACGTGTTCTCGCGCACGAAACGACCATTTATGCCGATACCGGGGCGTATGCTACACTCGGCCCGGCGATTCTGGAATTTGCTGTCGAGCATGCGAGCGGGCTGTATCCGATCCCAAACATTACGACCACCGGTGTTTCCGTGTTCACAAATAACGGGGTAGCCGGGGAGTTCCGCGGGTTTGGCGGTAATCAGGTAACGTTTGCGCTTGAGGGGCAGATGGACCGGCTGGCTGAAAAGCTTGGAATGGAAGGGACGAAGCTGCGTGCAAGGAATATGAGAAAGCCCTCAGACACCGGCCCGCTCGGCCAGGGAATTGCTCCGACGGACGGCGGACGGATGATACTTGAAGACGTCACCACCTGGCAGCAGCTGCCGCTGAGTAATGCGGGAGAAACCGCGTGGGTGAAAAACGGCCGGGGAGGCGCTGTCTCCATGCACGGAGGAGGTCTTGGCTACGGACGGCTGGACCCCTCCGGCGGGCGGCTTGCTCTCACGAAGGAAGGAAAGCTCGAGGCTGCTTTTGGATTTGAAGAGTGCGGCCAGGGCATTGTAGCCGTGATTGAAACGGTGATGAAAGGTACATTTTCCTGTAATGAA
This sequence comes from Marinococcus luteus, assembly GCF_900106595.1. Classification (GTDB taxonomy): domain Bacteria; phylum Bacillota; class Bacilli; order Bacillales; family Marinococcaceae; genus Marinococcus; species Marinococcus luteus. The sequence continues at coordinate 186,525 of NZ_FNNC01000002.1, read as the reverse complement.
GAAGATATTGAAATCACGATCGGTGATACAAATAAAGTGCCGGTTTCGGGTTCAACGACCGCTTCACGCGGCACGAGTATGGTCTGGACAGCGGTGGAAAACATGAAGGCTTCTTTTCGCAGACAGCTGCTGATCGAAGCATCCAGAGTAACTGGGACGGCTGCAGCAGATTTATACCTGGGCGCAGGCGGTGTCCATAAAAGAGGGGCAGAGCCCTCGCTCTTTTTAAGCTACAAGGCGCTGGCGGAATATGTGCAGGACGGGGATATTGAGACACACACATCATTTGATTTTCCGGTGACACCGGATGAAATTGACTCCGGTCATTATTTGTATTCCTTCGGCGGTGTGAGCGCAGAGGTGGAGGTAAACCTTTTAACCGGTACCGTACGGGTGCTTGATTTGAAACAGTCTGTGTCCGCCGGTCCGGTCATGTATCCGCAAGGGTACCGAGGACAGATTGAAGGCGGCGGCATCATGGCGCTCGGATACACGTTGATGGAGGACGCCGTCATGCAAGAAGGTCGCTATCAGACGGAAAATTTCGATACGTATTTGATGCCGGGAGTAAAGGACCTGCCGGATAATGTGACGGTAAAGCCGCGTGAAGAAGTGATGGAAGGAGACATTCACGGGCCCAGGGGCGTCGGGGAAATAGGGACAATTGCAGTGGCACCGGCTATTGCGGAAGCTATTTATCAGGCCATTGGGGCCCGTCCGGAAAAGCTTCCTGTTTCAAGAGAGTGGGTACTGCAACAGATTCAGCAAAGGGGGCTTCTGCCTTGGAACAAACCAGAAAAGATTCCCGGAGGATAGAGCACCGGCAGGGCAAATATGCGTGCACCTTCCGCGTCAACGGAAAAGAGGTGAGTGTCGATGCGTCTCCCATGGACCGGGTCGTCGATCTTTTAAGAGACGGGCTGCATGAAACAGGCACGAAAATTTCCTGCGGTATCGGCCGGTGCGGAGCGTGTTCGATCTGGGTGGACGGTCGGCTCACAAGCTCGTGCCTGCTGCTGGCCTACCAGGTGGAAGGCAAAGAAGTAACGACCATTGAAGGCATGGGTACAGAGGAGCGCTGCAGTATAGTACAGGAAGCGTTTATGAACGAAGGGGGCTTTCAGTGCGGCTACTGCACGCCGGGCATGATTATGGCCGCAGAGTCGTTACTCCGGCACACGCCGGATCCGGACGATGAAGAGATCCGGGAAGGACTGTCCGGAAACATCTGCAGATGCACCGGCTACAGCGGCATTATCCGGGCGGTGAAAGCAGCCGCCGCCAATCTTCAGTAATAAATCAGGTCCGGGCTGCGTGCCCGGGCTTTTTGCATGCCTGTATAGATTAAAAAAACATACAAAAAGCCGGCATTCCCAAGTTGCCGGCTTCCCCCTGTTATATCTCTATTTATGTTACCTTCCGGAGTGGTATGACGGTTTTGTACCTGCGTGACACGGTGTCATAGGCCTGCAGAAGTCTTCGCATCACTTCCACTTTCTTCTCCGAGTCGACGCCCTGGTCCAGAATCGTACGGGATAAATCCATGAAACTCTGATGCGGATCATCAGAAGATTCAAGCAATTCCACATAAAGCGTCTCATTTTTCTCCGACACTGTCATTCGCCCCCTTAACACTTTTTACACCATTGTCGAAAGGAAAAGTTTATTACAACTACCGTACCACGATACAAATTTGGAAGAAATGCTAAATAAGTAACAATTCTCATTACAGACAGCGTGCTTGAGAGGTTTCCGGTCCGTTAAGAAAGAGAGCAAATGTATCACGCGTTTGCAATATTGTAATAAAATACATGCGTTAAATGCTTTAGTATCAACACTTCACTGTTTTGGAATAAAATGGGGAACGATAATTTTTTAAAAAGCGCTGCCGGGAACTAGGTCCCGCTTTCAAGAATAAAGCACTATCTTTTCCCCAGTCGTCTAAAAAACATGCTGATGTATAGATGAAAGGTGAAAATACTGGCATATAAGTGATTTTAAGCCATCATAACGAAGAGATTACGAGGAAAGTATTAAATATGCATTTTAAAGGACTATTTACCTGTTTTTACCTTTTTTCTATCTAAAAAATCAATAATCGGGGGGGGGGTTTTATCCGCATTTAACCGAAAAAAGAACTCTTTAGTTAAAATGTGCAAAAAATTTACAAATATTAGTGCTTTAGAAGAGGGAGCAGTAAAAGCAAGAATGCCGAAGCGGAGCGTTTCAAAGGAAATTCATATGATCGATATATATATAGTTATACTTAGTAATTAGAACATATAAATATATATAAAGAGTTGAATCCATCTTAACAGGTTTTTTCGCTTCCTATTCGAAATAACGCGTGCTAAAATGATTTTTGTGTGAAATTTTCGGTAGGGAAGGGGGAGAAATAATGGAATACATTTCGATGGCTTCATTGGCCTGGTTTATGGGGTTTTTTCCACTGTTTGAAATTTATATTGCAGTCCCTGTAGCGATGGGGGCAGGGTTTGATCCTGTATCGGCTGTTCTGTGGGCGGCCGTAGGAAACTTTATGGCGGTACCGACCGTGACGCTTTTTTACCGCCAGCTGGAGAGAGTCAGCTTTTTCTCCAATTGGATGGAAAAATTATCAGCTAACCGGTTCCGGGGTAAAATAGAGCAGTACGGAGGCTGGGTTATCCTGCTGCTGACGCCGATTGCGGGCGTCTGGGCCATCTCTGTGATTGCCAAAGCCATCGGTATGTCAAAGCGGACATTGTTTCTCTCCACTGGTACAAGTATTCTAATTTACGGTATTGCCATTGCCGGATCGATACAGCTTGGACTCGGCTGGTTTTAATATATGACGGTGCAAAAAAGCCGGCAGCACGCACAATGATGCGGCTGCCGGCTTTTTTTAGTTAAATCATTTCTTCGCGGCGGTGTTTGTTCCCGCGGCGGTTGATCTGCCAAATCCGGTAGAGATTGGTAACAACCACTTTTATAAGGGCGTACGCTGGTATCGCGAGAATCAACCCAAGCAGGCCGAACATGCTGCTTGCGAACAGCAGGACGAAAATGACGGTGACTGGGTGTACTTTAAGCACCCGTCCCATAACCTGCGGCGAGATCAGGTTGGATTCAAACTGCTGTATAACTACTACACCAATAATAACAAACAAGGCAGTAATTGGAGCGTCGAATAGAGCTACTACGACTGCTGGTATGGTGCCGATAAACGGTCCGATGAACGGGACAAGATTGGTCAGCATGCAGATGATGCCGAGAATGAGCACGTAATCGAGACCGATAATCCAGAACAGAATCATGGAAAGAATACCTACGATAAAGCTGACAGTAATCTGTCCCTGAATATAATTGGCAAGTGCGCGGTCCATATCCTGTAAAATCTTGTGTACCTCCGGACGGTGCTCACGGTCCACAAATTTCAGCATAAAGCCTGGAAGCTTGTGGCCTTCGCGCAGAATATAGAAAAGAACAAATGGAATAACAAACAGGATAACAAAGAAGCTGACGATGGCGCTCCCTATTGTTACTATCGTAGAAACAAGTGAATCCGTAATCGTGCTGGCCGAATTCTGCAGCTGGGAGCCAAGAGAGTCCATAGAGATGTCATTTCCCTGCATGATTGGCTGCACGGCCGGGTGGTTCTGGTTGTTCATAATAAAGGACTGTACCTGCTCAAAGTACCGGGGAATCTGGTTGATCAGCTGATTAAACTGGCTTGCAATTATCGGGCCGATTAAATTTACAATCAAAACAATGACGCCGACAAGCACACCGTACAAAAGCAGAATAGACAATGAACGGGGTATGTACTTGGAAAGCAGAGTTACAAACGGCCGGAACAAATAGCTTAAAATTCCGGAAATGATAATAGGAGCGGCGAGCGTTCCTACTAATACGAATAATGGCTGAAAAATATAGTCTACCTGCCGGGCCATGAAGGCGATGACTAAAAAGACCAGTATACCTAAAGAGACACGAAACCATTTGTATTGATACATGTTTTACAATCACCACTCTTTTCTTATATAAGGAATAAACGAAAATCAGGACGTTTGTACACCTTCCCTTCATTATACAGCCGGAAACATAAAACTTATTCATGATTTTCCAAAAAACTATAAGAACATAAAAAAGCACCCGTCCCGAATGGGAACAGGTGCCGGAGCCTGCTTTACTGAGTGGCGGAAGTGGCAGAAAGTTCTTTTAATTCCGGAGTCAGCACTTCTTCAGTTTCCGGGCTGAAGAAATGGCAGCGGTCCATGTTGAAGAAAAGGTCGAGTTTATCGCCGGCATGGATACTGCTGTTTGCATCGACCCGGGCAATAACCTGCTTGCCATTTACACTTGTGTAGAGCATAGACTCTGCCCCGTTCATTTCAGCTACTTCAATATCGAGACTCAGTTTATTTTTCGACGACGTCGTTCCGCCCATCACGTGGTGGATATCTTCCGGACGAATGCCGAAGGTAACTTTCTCATCAGCGAATCCGCGGTCGCGAAGTGTCTGTAATTTGTTTTCTGGAATCTCGAGCTTGTGTTCGCCCAGCTCAAGCGTGGAGCCATTAATTTTTCCTTCCAGGAAGTTCATAGCCGGGGATCCGATGAAACCGCCTACAAAAACGTTCGCAGGATGATCGTATACTTCCTTAGGAGACCCAACCTGCTGCACGACGCCGTCTTTCATAATTACGATACGGGTCGCCATCGTCATAGCCTCTGTCTGGTCGTGCGTTACATAAACCGTCGTGCTGTTTAAGCGGCGGTGAAGCTTAATGATTTCTGTACGCATCTGCACACGCAGCTTCGCATCCAGATTGGAAAGCGGCTCATCCATCAGGAATACTTTAGGATCGCGGACAATGGCACGTCCAAGAGCAACACGCTGACGCTGCCCACCGGAGAGCGCTTTTGGTTTACGGTCAAGATAGTCTGTCAGCCCGAGAATATCGGCTGCGTTTTTCACACGCTGATCAATATCCTCTTTTTTGAACTTACGGAGCTTCAAGCCAAAAGCCATATTGTTGTATACGTTCATGTGCGGATACAGGGCATAGTTCTGGAACACCATTGCGATATCGCGGTCTTTTGGAGAAACGTCGTTGACGCGCTCATCTCCGATGTATAAATCGCCGCCCGTAATGTCTTCGAGCCCGGCAATCATGCGGAGAGTAGTGGATTTCCCGCAACCGGACGGGCCGACGAATACGATAAATTCCTTGTCCTCGACATCAAGATTAAAGTCATCTACTGCAGTAACGTCACCATCGTATGTTTTTGTAATGTGATTCATGCGGATACCAGCCATAATAAGTTCGCTCCTTTTGAGGAAGGTTTATGTTATCTGTTGTTCATATTAAAGAAAACGCTTTCAGATTAATATAGACAACCTGAACAAAGTTAACAAAAGAAACATTGTGCAAGGTGAATAGAAAAGCGGAGGAGCCTTGTCTAACCGCGACAGGTACTTCCCAGACGTGCAGGGCAGCCTGCTGCCCGAAGTCGGATGGAAAGTAACCCCGAGCGGCTAGGCTCCGGAGCTGGACAGATAGAAAAGCGGAGGGTGTTTGATCACCATCCCTGACGGCTCGACGGTTTCAGGCGGATTGAGACGAAGTCGCAAACGCTCTGAAATCACGAACGGAGAGGGATGGTAACACCCGAAGCTGGACAGAGAAAAGCGGAGGTTTTTAAGGATGTTCGACTAAAACCGCTACGTCCTGCAGCAACGTCGAACTGACCCGCGTCGTACGGGCCCTAGCTGCGCAAAAATCCGCCTTCGGAGTGAATCACCTGGCCGACGATCCAGTCCGACTCGTCCGAAAGCAGAAAGGCAATGGCTTTGGCTGCGTCTTCCGGATGCCCGATCCGGCCTTTACTGAATTTTTTCGACAGTTCTTTTTCCATGGCGGGGTCCATCCATCCGGTGTTGGTCGGGCCGGGATTGACAGCATTAACGTTGATATCATACGGGGCGAGCTCGGCAGCAAGGGATTCGGTGAATGCCCGAACCGCTGCTTTCGTAGATACGTAGGCGATTTCGTTTACCATAGGTCCGAGATCCTGCCCGGAGGTCAGGTTTACGATTTTTCCGCTGATGCCAAAATCAATCCACCGCTGGGCGATTTTCGTGGTAAGCAGAAAAGGAGTACGCATATTAACATAATAATGCTCGTCAAGCGATTCCCCGTTCAGGCGCTCGTAGCTGTCGTTGGCCGAATAGGCAGCGTTATTGACGAGCGCGGTCGGAAACAGCGGCAGTTCGTTCAGCTGATCGATGAGTTCATCCGGCGCGCCCGGATTTGAGAAATCGGCTTCGATATAATAAATTTCGATGCCGCGATTTTCGAGATGCAGTTTAAATTCTGCCGCCCAGTCGATGTCTGAGCCCCATGTAGTGAAAATAATATTTTCCCCGCGCTCGGCAAGCAGACGGCAGACGGCAGCACCGATTCCCTTATCATGGCTTACTCCGGTTACTAGTGTTGTCATTGTATCGTCCTCCTTGAGCTTCTCTTCTTTTAAATATGAAGGAAAGGCGCCGATAAAGTAAACTAAAAACTAGTTTGCAGAAGAGGATTTTTCTGCTAAAATAATAAAAAATGTTTGTGATCACAGATCACAAAGGAGCGAGTACTGTGAATCAACCGTCTTTGCACGTCTCAACGTTACGTACAGAAGTATACAAACTGCTGAAACAGCAAATTATTCAGGGGGAGCGGCGGCCCGGCGAGAAGGTGACTATCCGGAAGATTGCGGAGGATTTTGGGGTGAGCACGATGCCGGTCCGGGAAGCGATCACGACGCTTAAAACAGAAGGGTTTCTGTTTGAAGAAAAGCGGAGTGTCTATGTGAGCCGCTTGTCTGCCAGTGAAGTCCGCGAGTTGTTTGCCATCCGCAATAAACTCGAAGAATTGGCGGTGGCATGGGCCTTTGAACAGATGAATGAAGAGAACCTGCGAAGGCTGCGGGAGCGAATCACAGAGATGGACCGGCACGCTTCGGAACCTGTGGAGTGGAGGAAGCAGAATCGGTTGTTTCACCAGACCTGGTACGAGGCTTCCGGCTCCGAACCGCTGATAAAATCGCTCGAATACGTATGGAGCCGGATTGAAGCGTACATGAACATCTATACAAACATTGATTCAGACGTGCATTCGATCCATATGTCTCAGGAAGAACACAAGCAGATGCTTGCTCTGCTGCAGGAGAATAAACGCGAAGAACTGCTTCGGCTGAACGGCGAGCACGCGGAAAAAACTGCCGAGGCTATTATTCAAGCCATTTCCGAGGAGGATTCGACAAATGAATAAACAGGAAGCGTTTATGAATAAGAAGCTGAGACTTGAACCCGCAATGAATGGAAGTCTTTCGGGATATACATTTGCAGTGAAAGACGTGTTTGCGATTCACGGCGAAAAAACGTCTGCGGGCCATCCGGAATGTCTTCGAACCCATCCGGAAAACACAGCTACTGCACCGGCGATTGAACGCCTGCTCCGAAGCGGGGCTGCGCTGACCGGAACGACCATCAGCGATGAATTAATGTACAGCCTGCACGGCGACAATGTGCATTACGGCATGCCGGTCAATCCGGCCGATCCGGAAGCAATACCGGGCGGGTCCTCGAGCGGGTCGGCATCAGCGGCAGCATCCGGCAGCGTCGATGCTGCCCTTGGCACTGACACAGGCGGCTCGGTGCGCGTGCCCTCGTCCTACTGCGGCCTGTACGGCATACGTCCGACGCACGGAGCCGTATCGCTTGAGGGAGTCGTTCCGCTTGCTCCAAGCTTTGACACCGTCGGCTGGATGAGCAGAGACCCCGAAGTTCTACAGCAGGTGGGAGAGGCGCTGCTTCCGGCGGGAGAGGAAGAAACCCCGTACCGGACAATCTGGTGGGAGGAAGAGGCGTGGGCAGACTACGCCGATGAGTACAAGCAGACGCTTGGAAGGGTGTTTTCCGCAGTGCAGGCGCAGGCAGAAACGCTAAATGAAAACAGGCTGGCTGAGGATTCGCTCGCAGAATGGGCCGAAGTGTTCCGGCTGCACCAGGCGGTGGAAATTGGAGAAATGCACCGGGAATGGATCCGGGAGCACAAACCGACGTTTGGGCCCGGCGTCCGGGACCGGTTTTCATTTGCGACCGATACCCGGCGGCAGAATTACCCTCATATATTTGAAAAACGGAAACAAATGCAGGACGAGGTGCAGCGGAGGCTCGGAAAAGACACGGTGATGGTTATTCCGACCGTGCCCGGGCCGGCCCCGAAAATTCAATCCGGGGAAGATGATATCCAGGCGGTGCGGAAACGTACGATGCAGCTGACCTGTATTGCGGGTATCGGAGGGCTGCCGCAGGTGACCATTCCGGTGGAAAGGCCGGGGAAAGCCCCGCTCTCGATTTCGATTATCGCGGGCCGTCATGACGACCGCCGGCTTCTGTCATTTGTTCAACACGTCGTCCGTCATCTTCAAAACACTGATTTATAAAGGGAGCGATTGTCATGATTTCATTTGATCCGCACCATCATCCATATGCATCCTACCGCGCGCCGACATACGGTAAAAAAGGCATGGTCGCCACGTCGCAGCCGCTTGCTTCCCAGGTCGGTCTCGACATTTTAAAAAAAGGAGGCAATGCTGTGGATGCAGCCGTCGCTGTAGCAGCAAGCCTGACTGTGCTCGAGCCGACATCCAACGGCATTGGCGGTGACGCCTTTGCGCTCGTCTGGATGGACGGCGAGCTCCACGGGCTGAACGCCAGCGGCTACGCACCGGAGGAGCTTTCCATCGACGGACTGTACAAAGACGGCTACGATGAGATGCCAAAGCGGGGGCCGGTGCCGATTACCGTGCCCGGGGCTCCGGCCGCCTGGGCCGAGCTGTCGCGTGCTTTCGGGAAGCTTCCATTCTCTGAGTTGATCGCTCCGGCTGTAGCTTACGCCGAGGAAGGCTATCCGGTAGCGTCTATGCTCGCAACGCTGTGGGCCTCTGCCTTTGAGACACTGGAAAAAGAGCTCGATCCGACAGTGTTTGCCGACTGGAGCCGGGTGTTCGCTCCGGAGGGCCGCACACCGGCTGCGGGAGAGCTGTGGAGCTCCAGGGAGCATGCAGAGACGTTAAAGGAAATTGCTGAAACAAATGCAGAATCCTTTTACCGTGGAGATCTGGCGAAAAAAATAGACACCTATATGAAAGAGCAGGGCGGCTATCTGCGCTCCAAGGATCTGGCATTGTACAAGCCGGAGTGGGTGAAGCCAATCTCGGTGCATTATAAAGGATATGACGTCTGGGAAATCCCGCCGAACGGCCAGGGGATTGTTGCTTTAATGGCCCTGAACATATTAAAAGGATATGATTTTCAGGAGCGTGACAACATCAACACCCTTCACCATCAGATGGAGGCGATGAAGCTTGCGTTTGTGGACGGAGAGAAGTATGTCGCCCAGCCGGACGCCATGACCCGGACCACCGAAGAACTGCTCTCGGATGCTTACGGAGAGGCCCGGCGCGGTGAAATTGGCAGCGAAGCGAAGGTGCCCGAAGCAGGAGACCCAAGTAGCGGAGGCACAGTGTATCTTGCCACTGCCGACGGGGAAGGCAATATGGTGTCGTTTATCCAAAGCAATTACATGGGATTCGGCTCAGGAATGGTCGTGCCGGATACCGGAATCGCTCTGCATAACCGGGCGCACAATTTTTCCATGAATGAAAAGCACGCCAATGGACTCATGCCCGGAAAACGTCCGTATCATACGATCATTCCCGGCTTTTTGACGAGGGGGGGCGACCCCGTGGGTCCGTTCGGGGTGATGGGGGAATTCATGCAGCCTCAGGGCCATATGCAGATGATCATGAATACCATTGATTTCGGCCTTCATCCGCAGGCCGCCCTCGATGCACCAAGGTGGCAGTGGAAGCGGGATACGCTGATTACGGTGGAGCCTGACTTCTCCAGGGCAGCCGCTCAGGCGCTGAGCCGGAAAGGCCACACAGTGAAAATAGAAACAGAATCCTCGAGCTTTGGCCGCGGACAGATTATATGGAGAGACCCGGAAACCGGAGTGCTCTGCGGAGGCAGTGAATCCCGAACAGACGGAAACGTAGCTGCCTGGTAATAAAGAGAGAAGAGGTGGAAGTGATGCAGTGGAAAATTTTTCTGGCCTTTTTCCGGGTCGGTATTTTTGGCTACGGGGGAGGCCCGGCGTCGATTCCGCTCGTGCAAAAAGAAGTGGTGGAGCACTATAACTGGATGACCGACGAGGAGTTTGGCGATACACTCGCGATTGCCAACACGCTGCCCGGGCCGATTGTTACCAAGCTTGCCGGCTACATCGGCTACAGCCGCGGCGGCATTCTGGGAGCGCTGAACGGGGTGGCGGCGATCGTCGCCCCGACGGCATTGTTAATGATTTTGTTTTTCAGCATCTTGTCCCAATACCGGGACGCTTCGTGGGTAAGCGGCCTGGCAAACGGAGTACTGCCCGTAGTGACGGTACTGATGGGAGTGCTGACATGGGGGTTTATTAAAAAATCCGGCGGCGACCTGGGCTGGACAAAGACGATTGCATTTATTATCGGGGCGGCTGTGGTGCTTGGCGTACTCGGCGTGCACCCCGCGATCGTCATTGCAGTGCTTCTGATTGCAGCACTGGTGCAGAAGGACCCTGCTAAACGAGAGGAGGACACCTCCACGTGATTTACTTAGAGGTTTTTATGGCGTTCTTTATCCCGGGGATTCTCGGCTACGGCGGCGGGCCGGCCTCCATTCCGCTTATCCAGCACGAAGTCGTGAACCGGTACGAATGGATGAGCGTGAGTGAATTCAGTGAAGTGCTGGCCATCAGCAACGCCCTGCCGGGGCCGATTGCCACAAAAATGGCCGGCTACATCGGGTATGAAGTCGCCGGCTGGCCAGGGCTTGCTGCCGGTCTGTTCGCGACCGTCGCCCCGTCGTTAATCTTAATGATCGTACTTATGGGTTTTTTATACAAATACCGGCATTCCCCGAAGGTAAAACGGCTCACGGCCTACGTGCGCCCGGTCATCGGAGTGCTGCTCGGCATATTAACGCTGCAGTTTTTTACCAATGCCTGGGAGGGTGCGGGCGGCTGGCAGACAGCCGGCATGCTTGTAGCAAGCTACCTGCTGCTTGAAAAGACGAAGCTGCATCCCGCGCTGGTCATTGTGCTTGCGATCATCTATGGCATTTTGTTTTTAGGATGACGGAGCTGGAGGAAGAACAGCCTGCATGGATAATAAAAATCCCTGAAAATAACTGTCGGTTCCGGTGATGCTCCACCCGGCCTGTTCAATGTACGAACGGGTGGGACGGTCGAGATGGCAGCCGTCGCAAAAATGCTTCCATACCGGGGTTATACTGTGCTGCAGCTGGGCTGCGGCTGGGTGAGACATTTGCACATGCTCGAGAAAATAGGCTGCGGCGCCTGGTTTACACACCCGTTTTAATTCCTGCAGTACCTGAAGAGGGTCCTCTACAGAACAGAGCACAAGCGTACAGACAAGACTGTCAAAAGTATTGTCTTCGAAAGGCAGCCGTTCAGCTGACGAGCCGAGCGTGCGGATAGGAACCCGGGCGTGCAGCTGCGCCGGAATAGACTGCTTGCGCATCCGGTCGTTTGGCTCGATGGCAGTTACTTTTGCGGCTGCCCGGTAGTAAGGAAAATTTGCTCCGGGACCGGATCCGGTTTCAAGGACATGTCCGGATAGAGACGGAATATGTTTTTGCCGGAGTGCAGAAAGAAATTGTTTTTCCACCGGCTGCATGACCGGAGTATACAATAGAGGAAACATGTTCATCGTACCGCCGCCAATCTTTGTTTTTTTTATAGTATAACAAAACCACCCTCTGCCGTGCAGAAGGTGGTTTTCTGTATTTAGGAGGAGTGAAGGGAGGCATTCGGATGGGACACAATGCAGGTCACATTGCCGTCGATCGTAAAGTCGGTCACGTGATTCGGGACGAGAAAATGGTCGCCTTTTTGAATTGGGGCGCTGTCGGTCAGGTTATCGACAGTACCGCTGCCCTCAATGACGCTGCAGAGCAGAAACGGAGCTTCGCATGTGAACGAAGCTGTACCGTGCATCTCCCATTTGTAAACGGAAAAGTAGTCTGCCTCCACAAAGGTAGTGACTTCTGCCTCGCCGTCGGACTGAACGGCAGGCTCCACTTTAGCATCCTCATGAGGGAAATGAGTCACGTCGAGGGCCTGCTGCAGATGAAGCTCCCGCTTTTTTCCCTCGTTATCAGTCCGGTCGTAATCATAGACGCGGTAGGTGACATCCGAGTTCTGCTGGGTTTCTAAAATGAGCACGCTTTCGCCAATGGCGTGCATCGTGCCGCTCGGTACGTAAACAAAATCCCCGGGCCTTACCGGCACTTTTCGTAAGAAAGCGTCCCATTCGCCGGCAGCAATGAGTTCTGTTGCCTCCGAGCGGCTGTCGGCATTGTGCCCGAGTACGAGCTCCGCGTCTTCATCGCAGTCAATCACGTACCAGCACTCGGTCTTGCCGTATTCGCCGTTTTCGTTAGCGGAGGCGTACCGATTGTCCGGATGCACCTGCACCGAAAGATCCTTGGCCGCGTCGAGAATTTTCGTTAACAGCGGAAAGCGGTCGCCTTTTAACGAACCGAACCATTCCCGTTTATCCTGCCAGAGATCCAGGAGCGTTTTGCCTTCGTAGGAGCCGTTCGCTACAATGCTTGAACCGTTTTGATGGGCGGCAAATACCCAGGCTTCACCGGTCGATGCTGAGGGGATGTTGTAATTAAAATGAGTATGTAATTTATTTCCACCCCAAATGCGTTCCTGAAAAATTGGTTGAAAAAAGATAAATTGATCCATGTTCAGCCTCCGTTTATAGTTGTGTCTCTTGTTTAATATGACAAAGAGCAGAATGCTTTGCAATTCCTGCGTGGATGTTTATGAAAATCCGTACATAAATTTATTCCGGCTTCAGCGGAAATACGACCCGCGGACTGTTCCATTATAGGATATAGTAAAGGTATAGAAAACGGGGAGGGGAGCAGAGCATGGAACGGACACTTGGCATGTGGTACCGGAAAGACGGTACGCAGATGGAATATACCATTTGTGGGACTGGGGAGCCGGTGCTGGTGATGCATGGAGGGCATTCCAATTGCATGGAGGAGATGGGGTATGCACCGCTCGTGAGGCGGGGGTACAGGTTAATTACGCCTTCGCGGCCCGGGTACAGGGCCACAAGCGCTGAAATCGGAGGCTCCCTGGAAAGCGCTGCAGAAGCCTACGCCGGTCTGCTTGATTATTTGCAGATAGAGTCTGTTCATGTGCTTGCCGTTTCCGCCGGAGGGCCGAGCGGGTTGATGCTTGCTTCAGCTTATCCTGAACGGGTGCGCACATTAACGCTCGAGTCGGCCGTCACCACCAAGTGGCTGACGAAAAAGGATGCTGCCTACAAAGCGGCAATGGTGCTGTTTCGGCCGAAAGTGGAAAAAGGCACATGGGCGCTGTTGAGAATGGCTGTCAAAAAAAGACCGGAAATGATATTTAAACAAATGGCCGCATCGTTCAGCACGCTTTCGTATGAACATATTCGTCAGGAAATAAACAGCCGGGCACTACAGGAATTTGCCGGAATGATAGCAGGTCAGCGGTCCGGAAAGGGTTTTCTGATTGATGTGAACACAAAGGCGGCAGAAGAGATGTGGACGTCGATTCATGCACCGGTGCTTATTGTACACAGTGAACATGACGCGTCGGTGCCGGTCCAGCATGCGCACCAGGCTAAACGCTTAATGCCTCAGGCGGAATTAACTATTCTGGAATCGTGGGGGCATCTGATCTGGATCGGATCAAAAGCACAGAATAGAGATCATGCAGTGTTAAATTTTTTAAAAAAGAACCGGCTGTAAAAAAATACGAACGTATGTTTTTGCAGCAATTGAAAAGAAGTCCGGGCAGGCCGTCAATGCTATGATAAACAGAAAGGAGACAGCTGAGAGATAACGAATAAGGAGGAGACAAGCGATGGATAGCAAGGCGGAGGAACAGAGAGCGGCTGTTGTCGTCAAAGGTCTGGTGAAAACGTTTGGAACGACCCGGGCAGTGGACGGGATTGACCTGGAGGTGCCAAAAGGAACGGTGTATGGCGTGCTCGGTCCAAACGGAGCGGGGAAAACGACGGTCCTCCGCATACTTGCGACCCTTCTCCAGCCCAGCGAAGGCCGGGCAAGTGTGTTTGGACATGAGGTGGTGGAAGGGGCGGCGTTCATACGAAAGCGGATCAGTATGACAGGCCAGTTTGCTTCCGTGGATAAAGACTTGTCAGGCCTTGAGAATCTTCATTTAATCGGTCGCTTGATGGGATTCACACGAGCCCGGGCAAAAGTCCGGGCGCACGAGCTGCTGCACGCCTTCGGGCTTGAAGAAGCCGCAAAAAAGCAGGTGAAGCAGTACTCCGGAGGAATGCAGCGAAGGCTTGATATCGCTGCAAGCATTGTTGTAACGCCAGATTTGCTGTTTCTGGATGAGCCGACCACAGGCCTTGATCCAAGAAGCCGCAACCAGGTGTGGGAGATTGTACGGACGCTCGTGAGCACAGGAACAACGGTGCTGTTAACAACCCAGTATTTAGATGAGGCCGATCAGCTGGCGGACCGGATCGCGGTGATTGATCAGGGAAAAGTAATCGCAGAAGGCACGAGCGGTGAACTGAAGGCATCAGTAGGAACGGGCAAGGTTCATATTCGTCTTCAGGATCCGGCCCAGCGGCCGCTCGCTGCGCAGCTGCTGCAGCAAAAGCTGGGTACTGCTGTAAATTATTCCTCCAGCGCTTCGGGGCTGACCGCCCAGGTGGCAGAGAATAATCTGGCGGTTCACATGCTGGAGGAATTAGATAAGGCCGGCATCGCTGTCTCTGATTTTTCTGTTGGCAAACCGAGTCTGGATGAAGTATTTCTTACGCTGACTGGACGATCAGCCGAACGGGCTGAAGAAATGGAGGCGGAAGCATGAACAAAAAACAGGCTCCTCTCAGCCAGCAGGAGGCGCTTCGGACCGCAGTGTCGACCAGTGAACGTCCAAAAAATGCAGGCCCGGTCTCAGCGTCGCTTACATTTGGCGGAAGAATGCTTCTGAAAATCAAATATGTGCCTGAGCAGCTGTTTGATATTACTGCTTTTCCAATCATCTTTCTTCTGATGTTCACCTATTTATTCGGCGGCGCTATTGCCGGGTCAACAGAAGCCTATCTGCAGTTTGTGCTGCCGGGGGTGCTCGTTCTCACTGTGGTCATGATTACGATGTACACAGGCATCGAATTGAACAACGATATTACAAAAGGCGTATTTGACCGTTTCCGGACGCTGCCGGTATGGAGGCCTTCGGTTCTTGTAGGCGCGCTGCTCGTGGATCTTGTCAGGTATTCGATCGCATCTGCGATTATGATTACGCTAGGCTTTATCCTCGGCTTCCGGCCGGAGGGAGGGGTGGTCGGCGTGTTGCTTGGCGTAGCTGTACTGCTCGTGTTTGCCTTCAGCCTTTCCTGGATTTGGACGACACTCGGCATCGTGATGAGATCTGAAAAGTCTCTGATGGGAGTAAGCATGATGGTGTTGTTTCCTTTAACGTTTATCAGCAACGTATTTGTTGATCCTGAAACAATGCCCACGTGGCTTCAGCCACTGGTGGAAATCAATCCGGTTTCCCTGCTTGTTGTGGCTGTGCGTGGATTTATGGGAGGAGAGGCTGCCCTTGCCGAAGTGGGATGGGTGCTTTTGGTTTCATTTTTATTAGTTCTCATATTCGCACCGCTGACTATGTATCTGTACTATAAAAAATAAGTGGGCGTTCTTTGAATACAGTGTCGGCATGCCCACGTTTAAACCACCCCTCAATCAAAGGGGTGTTAATACCTGGGCCTAATAATGAATATAATAGAGCAGGGGTGGATAAATGAAAACCATTGTGTATACAAAATACGGGCCTCCCGAAGTCCTTCAGTTCAAAGATGCAGAAAAGCCTGTGCCTAAGGAAAATGAAATACTGATAAAAGTAAAAGCGACCACTGTAACAGCAGCAGACATTCGTGCACGGAGTTTCACTGTTCCTCTTTCGGTCTGGGTGCCTGCCCGAATAGTGCTGGGTGTGAGAAGACCGAAAAATGAGATACTCGGTATGGAGTTAGCTGGAGAAGTAGAGTCAGCAGGAAAAGAGGTCACTCGATTTAAGAAAGGCGACCGAATTTTTGCCGCTTCCCTGATGGGTTCTGGTGCTTACGCCGAGTATAAGTGCCTGCCTGAAGACGGGCCTGTATGTCTTAAACCCAGTAATTTATCTTTTGGAGAAGCCGCAGCTATTCCGATAGGGGCGAGTGCCGCACTGTTTCATCTCGAGAAAGCGGACATTCAGAAGGGACAGAAGGTGCTTGTCTACGGTGCTTCCGGGAGTGTAGGGAGCTACGCCGTCCAAATTGCCAAGTATCTTGGAGCCGTGGTTACAGGGGTGTGCAGCACGACGAACCTGGAATTGATAAAATCCCTCGGTGCTGATAAGGTAATTGATTACACCAACGAAGATTTTTCCAGTGAAGGAGAGACTTATGACGTTATTTTTGAAGCGGTAAACAAGAGTTCATTTTCAGCTTGTATGAAATCGCTAAAGAAGGGCGGCACCTATATAAATGTCACTGTCCCGCTGCCGGATGTTAGAATGCTGTGGACGAAACTTACAAGCAGCAAAAAAATAATTTTGGCTCAAAATTCACGGGAAAACGCCGAAGCTCTCAACTTCCTCAAGAAACTTGTGGAGACGGGGGAGTTAAAGGTGGCCGTGGATAGGTACTATGAATTTGAAGAAGTAGTGGAAGCTCACCGATATGTGGAGAAAGGACACAAAAAGGGAAACGTCATCATCAATGTAGCACACAACGAAAATACTCAATAAATGAAGCGGTTAATTATAGGTGGTTCAGGTAAATTAAACCGTTGAGGCTTAGTATTGTTAATAACCCTCACGCTGCTTAATACCAGCAGAAAGCTTTCATAAAACTTTTTTAAAAAAAATATTTTTTGACATTTTGCTGACACACAAACCACTTATAGTAATAAATGTAGAGGCCGCCATGGCTTATAACACTCCCGCGCCGCACCAGGATCAACTTCTTTAGACAGCGGAGTGAAAGCCGGCTTCTGATACAGTTGCCACGTAAACGGCATCGAATCATCATTTTCCTCCGCCCTATATTTGCTGCATTGTCGAAAGGGAAAGTGCATCAAATAACTGGCACATATGAAGAAAAGGTGAGGATATGCAGCTTACTGGTTCCGGGACCTTAGATATGTTGACCCCCCTAGAACAACGATTGATCGTCCTGTAACTGCAGAAGAAGCCAAAAAGCCATGTGGATACGATGGCCCTATGCAAACAATCCAATTGTGTTTTAGCTGGGTGTTATTACTCGGCTTAAGAGCTGCACTCACTCGGGTGGTGCACTCTTCATGGAATTACCCCCTAGATTCATATAGCTGTACGCCCTCGTTCCCCCGCGAGGGTCTTTTTTTTGTACCGGGCCGCAGGGATACCCCATTTGTTCCTGCGCTTCGTTGATTTATAATGAAAGTACATAGGGAAAGGAGAGAGCATGCATGAGCTCGATTCTTGTAATTGAAGACGAAACATCGATCAGTCAGGTGCTTCGGGCCTACCTTCAGAAGGCAGGGTTTGAAGTGACCCAGATATATGAAGGAAACGAAGCCGTGGAGACGTTTGACCGCGGGACGTTTGATTTAGCCTTAATTGACGTTATGCTCCCGGGCCGGGATGGCTGGGAGGTGCTTGAACATATCCGGAACACAAGCGACTGCCCGTGTATTATGCTGACCGCCCTCGGGGACGTGGACTACCGTTTAAAAGGATTTGAGGGAGGAGCGGACGACTACATTCCGAAGCCTTTTGAAGGCGATGAAGTGGTGGCCCGTGTTCAGGCTGTACTCCGGCGCAGCGGTAAAACAGACTCTCCAGCAGAAGAAGAGCAGTATCTTAAACGGTTCGGAAGTCTTGTCATTGATGAAAAGGCCTACGCCGTGACGCTGAACGGCCTGCAGCTTGATCTGACCCCGCGGGATCTGTCGCTGCTTATTTTTCTGAGCAATCACCCGAATCAGTTTTTTGACCGGGAGCAGTTAATTTCCCACGTGTGGGGCATTGATTACGAAGGGAGCGACCGCGCGGTGGACCTGGCCATCAAGCGGATCCGCCGGTCACTGAAAAACTGGCCGGTGGAAGAAGGAGAAATCCGAACGCTCCGGGGAGTGGGGTATCAGCTCAGTGTTAAAGAGGAATAACGATAAAAAAGTTTCGCTGCTCCGCTACTGGACGACGCGCTATTTTATTACGCTTTGCATCGGCTTGATTATCATTGGCCTGATTTCATTTTTTTGGCTCCGGTCCTATAATCTCGAACGCGGGCTGAACGTTACCTCCTTCCTGGCGGATGAAATTTCGGAGGATTTAGCCGGAACAGAAGATAATTCGATTGGCTTAAACGCTGATCTCGCATCATACGTGCGTGAGCGCCAACAGGCGTTTGATATTGAAACGGAGCCGCTTGTATACGTTGTGGACAATAATGGAAACATTGTATCCAACTCTTTATTTGGGAATTCGCTGTACCAGGAGCCTGTCGTGTTCCCGGATTCATTTCTCGATTCCGGCCCGCAGACTGTAAGGATTGAGCAGGGAAACCAGGCGCAATATCTGGTGAAATCACGAATTGGGGGGGATGATGGCTCATTCGAAGGATGGGTCGTCATTGTACAGCCGGCCGATTCACTGGTAAGAGTCGGCGGCCAGTATCAACTGGTCGGTATCCTGCTGGTGAGTCTGGCTTTGCTGGGGTGGCTCACGATTTACATTCTTTCCAAACGGCTGCTCCGCCCGATCAAGCAAATTGCTGAAGCCTTTCAGCGTGTAAAGGAAGAAAAGTATGCCATTCGTATTGATACCGAGGCGAAGGAGCGGGAGATCGATGAGCTGGTTACCGGCTTTAATGACATGACGACGAGACTCGGACAGCTTGAAAGCATGCGGACCGAGCTGCTTGCCGGTGTCACCCATGAATTGAAAACGCCGGTTACTTCTATCAGTGGGATGGTGCAGGCGGTCAAAGATGATGTAGTGACCGGGGATGAGGCGAAGGAATTTTTGAGCGTGACGCTGGCTGAAACGGGCAGGATGCGGAACATGATTGCGGATCTGCTTGAGTTTAACACCTTCTCCTCGCAGGGTGTGCCGACAGACATGCAGTCGTTGACGCTGGAGTCGCTCCTGAATGAGGTCATCCACCAATGGTCGATTTCCAATGACACGGACCGTCTGGATATTCAAAAGCAGTATGGTGAAAAAACGCACGCGGTTTATACTGACCCGATGCGCTTCCAGCAAATTATGGTCAACCTTTTGAATAATGCGAATCAGGCAATGAAGAAGGAAGGGACACTGACCATCCGGTGCGGTGAAAAAAACGATCACATGGTGGCTATTGAAGTGATAGACAGCGGTATTGGTATTGATGAGGAGGAGCAGCTGCTCGTATTCGAGCGCTTCTACCGGGGAGAAAATAAAAAGTATAATGTGCACGGGCTCGGCCTGGGGCTGCCTTTCAGTAAATTAATCGCCCAGGGGCTTGGCGGTGACCTGTATCTGCAGTCGAGCCGGCCGGAAGAGACAGTATTTGTATTTGAACTGCCGCAGGACGTGCCGGGCGAGGAGACCAATCGTGAAAAACAAACGGATGTAATGTAAAAATCCTCTGTTTGACTTTTTCCTGACATTTTTCATTTATAAGATGAAGTGAGAATTCACTCTATGTATAAAAAAGAGGTTGAACTGATGAAAAAATGGATGTATGCCATCATTACCGCCTGTATACTGTCGAGTGTGGTCCTGCCGGCCAATGTATCGGCGCAAAAAAGTGAAGCAGGGATAGAACGGATGGGTACGGATATCCGGGAAAATGATTTAATGAAAAAAGCAGAGCGTTACGGCATAGCTATCAAAGATAAAGATGAACAGACTGTAATTGATGAAGTGCTTCTGTCGGAATGGAAGGAGAAAGCAGCCGCTTACGGTGTGGAAGTCACTGAAGACGTGTCGCAGATGATGGCGGACGTCAGGGAAATAGAAATTACCCAGGCTGCTCAGGCGCTCGGTATTGATGCAGAAGGAAAAGATGCAGAGGATATACTTGAAGAAATTTTAAACAACTATGCCGCTGAGGCTGAGGCACAGGGGCTGTATCCGTTTGAACAGGAACTGTAAAAAGCAGCGTCCTCCCGCAGGAGGACGCTGCTTTACTGCTGTTACGGGGTATACGCCGGCTCAAACGTCGGCAGCTTTAACAGATTGTCTGTCGTCTATTGGATCCGGAGGGGTACGAAGATAGGCCGGCGTGTTTGGATCTTCCGGGTGGACCGTGTCCACCCGGACTTTCTCCCCGCCGTCTACGCGGTAATAGTAATCCTTGCCCTCATCAATGCTTGCGATGGCTTTTTCTAATGTTTCTTCGGTTCCGTCCACCAGCTGTATATGCGTAATGTGCTCTTCTTTTTCCCGGCTGCCGCCTATATGAACGGCAGTAATTTGATAATCCATGAAAAGCCTCTTTTACATATTCTTGATAATATCTTTCCCAGTATTTAACGTTATTAATCTTAAGGATATAAAAGCAGGCAGGGTACTATCAGCCAATCTGGAGAACCGCGGGAAACGGTCTTCGTTTTATGCTTTATGAAGTGCTTATGATAATTGCCGGTTTTCCTGAAAATAAGAGTCAATCACTTCGAGTTCATCGTAAGGAACATGCTGATCGTTAATGACCTGATACCCACCGAAGCCGAGGCCGGTAATCACGATAAGGTCGCCATTCTCTGACAGCGAGAGAGCCTTATGGATGCCGTCCTCCCGGTGTTTTCTTTTATATATATTCTCTGCCTCAGGATCATGAAAACCGGAAGCAACGTCATCGACGATCCGCTGTCGGTTGTAGGGCCCGGGGTGATCCACAGAGACGATGATATGATCTGCTTTTCCTTCTACAGCCGCTGCCATTTTCGGACGTTTGGCCGGGTCCCGGAGACCGATCCCGGTAATCATGAGGATAAGCCTTTTATGAGGCAGGCTTTTAACTGTCTCCACCACGAGCTCCAACGCGTCAGGAGTGTGGGCGTAATCGAGGATAATCTGCTTTCCCGGATAATCGGAGACAATCTGAAAACGCCCTTCCGCACCTTGAATGCCTGGAAGAGAGCACAGAATTTCGGAGACCGAATAGCCGGCAGCTAGACACGAACCTACCGCTGCCAGAGTGTTGGAGATATTATATTCGCCAAATAC
The DNA here is from genome assembly GCF_900106595.1 of Marinococcus luteus. Classification (GTDB taxonomy): domain Bacteria; phylum Bacillota; class Bacilli; order Bacillales; family Marinococcaceae; genus Marinococcus; species Marinococcus luteus. The sequence goes on along the minus strand of NZ_FNNC01000002.1, from coordinate 165,136 downwards.
CGGAGCTCTGGCTAAGTAGGAGCGTCCCTGCACAGTCAGCAGAAAGCTCGACCCGCCTGCATCCGTACGGATGTTGCTGGCCATAATGTCTGCGGAGCGCCGGATGCCGTATGTCCAGACTGGTCCGCCGAACATGTTTAAAATGTCCTGGGCCATGCCGTCATCATCAAGATTCACTACAGCCTGACGCGACTGCTGAAACAATTTTAATTTTGCCCGTTTATAGTTCTCCATCGTGCCGTGAAACTCCATATGCTCAGATACGAGATTGGTGTGAACGCCCACCTCAAATTCGAGGCCGTGCAGACGCTTTAAATCGATGGCAATAGAAGTCGCCTCCATTGCTACTGTGCGTGTGCCTTCTTCATAAAAGGAGGCGAAAATATCGTGCAGGTCTGCCGCTTCCGGGGTAGTGGGGGTGGTGGGCTTAAATGGATGCTTACTCTTTTTGGACCATACTCCAGCTGTTCCTATAATGCCCGCAGGCTCTCCTAAGTTGTTCAGCATTGACCGTATATAAGCCGTAACAGTAGTTTTCCCGTTGGTGCCCGTTACGCCGAAAAGGTTCATTTTTTTGTGAATATGATGGTGCAGATGCGCTGCATAGTCAGCCATCGCCGTTTTACTGTCCTCGACAAGAACGAATGTGACGGCTGGGAATGATGCAGCATACTGGGTGAGTGTATCGCGGTCGCTTCCCACGACGGTGGACGCGCCGTTATGGACAGCATCCGGAATAAACGTGTGGCCATCGATATTGTTGCCCGGTATCGAGACAAAGCAGCCATTTTCCTGGATTTTCCGGGAATCATAAGTGACATGAGTGATTGTCGATTCAGCTGGGCCGAAAACATCCTGAAAAGGCAGAGATTTATTTTTTTTCCAGTTCCATTTCATCTATTTTTTTCTCTCCTTCCTGCTTGTAGTCACAACTACCGGGGCAGTAAGTATGTGTCATACCCCATTCCCTATCAAATAAATAATTAATCCTTGTTTCCTAAATACATGTTTTCCTTAAAGTGTATAAACTCCTAAAGAAAGGGCGTACGTGCTACAATACAGGCATAATCAAAAGCACAAAGGAGAAAAAAGAATGAAAATATATACGGTGGATGCTTTTACAAGTGAGGCTTTTTACGGAAATCCGGCAGGCGTATGCCTGCTCGAAGAAACGGACCAGAAGTCTGAGGCGTGGATGCAGCAGACAGCTGCAGAAATGAATCTTTCTGAAACCGCGTTTGTAGTTAAAAAGGGAGAAGGCGAATACGAAATACGCTGGTTTACCCCGTCCGCTGAAGTGGATTTGTGCGGTCATGCGACACTTGCCTCCGCGCACGTGCTGTGGGAAGAGGAGGTCCCTGAAACGCAGACGATCACGTTTCAAAGCGCGAGCGGGCCCCTGGCTGCCTTTCAAAAAGAAGGAGCCATCTGGCTTGATTTTCCGTCGGAGCCGCCGGAGCCTGCGCCTTTAAATGAAGGGCTCCTGCAGGCTCTTGGAGTGGAGGCGCCTGCGGTGGAACAGAACCGGATGGACGTTATTGTAGAAGTCGATTCCGAACAGACACTCCGGGACCTTGTGCCGGATATGAAAGCATTAGCAGAGCATACGACGAGGGGATGTTTAGTTACTTCTCTTTCAGAAGAAGAGGGAATCGATTTTGTGTCACGCTGCTTCTTTCCAGCCATAGGTGTGGAGGAGGATCCGGTCACGGGTTCAGCGCACTGTGCACTCGGTCCGTACTGGGCAAAACGTATGGCAAAGCAGAGCTTCACGGCCAAACAGGTCAGTGAACGGGAAGGCGTTGTAGAGGTGGAAATGCACCGCAGCCGCTGTCACATCGGCGGGCAGGCGATTACTGTCATGAAGGGCGACTGGCTGGCCTGATAGAATGTAAAAAGAATCTTATCTGTAAAATAGAAGCGGGTGCCCGTCATTAACAGGCACCCGCTTCTATTTATTTTTGGACGAAGACATGCCTTCCCAGCGGTCAGCTTCCTCCATATGAATGCCGAACTGGTCGAGCGTGCGGTAAGCAATATGGTCGACCAGTTCATTGATATCTGCCGGATGATTGTAAAAAGCAGGCATCGGTGGAGCAATGGTTACGCCGAGCCTGGAAAGCGCGAGCATGTTTTCCAGGTGAATGGTATTAAGAGGCGTTTCCCGCGTCATCAACAGCAGGTGCTTGCGCTCTTTTAAAACTACGTCTGCAGCGCGGGCAATAAGGTTATCCGCAAAGCCGTGCCGGATGGAGGCGGTCGTTTTCATGCTGCACGGAGCGATAATCATGCCTTCAGTACGAAAGGAGCCGCTGGATATGCGGGCGGCCTGATCCTTCGAGGAATATGAAACGTCGGCCAGTGCCTCCACCTGGGACGTGGTGTATGAAGTTTCAAGCGGGATAGTAGCCTTTGCCCAGGAGGATAAAATCAGATGGGTTTCGATGTCGGTGGATTTTAATATTTCGAGCAGGCGGATGCCGAAGATGGCACCCGTTGCGCCGGTTATACCAATAATTAATTTCAAAAAAAGAACCTCCTTCATGCAGGCCGTAGAAAGACCTTGTTCGCTCGTTTGATTGTACCATGAGTAAGAGCGGGCGCGCATGAAAGAGGGGTTTATATAGAGGTTACAAATTAATCGGCCTGCATGCCTCCGTCAACACTATATAATTATGAGACCGCTACCAAAAATCAAAACAAACAGCTGAATTTTCACAATGTAAGAAAATGTACATTTAAAATGGAATAAATCAGCCTTTTTTAGCAATAATGCACAGAGAAAATAATAAATTTGTGTGATGATAAACAATGATCGAGTGCTTGCTTCTCCGATAAAATAAAATTAATCATTAAACGAATGAATAAATAAAGAAATCATGAATTGTTCGTTTTTTATTTAGGAGGGAACATAATGCAGGCACGGCAGGATCTGAGACCAATTACTAATGAAAAAGAAAGAATTCTCGGGCCGAAAGCTTACGTGGCGATGTGGTGGGGCGATACGATCATGATCGGTACATTCATGCTCGGTTCGAGTCTGATTCCGCCGTTTGGCGACCTGAACCTTTATCAGGCGGGCGCGGCGCTGCTTCTGGCAAATATTATGGCTGCTCTGTTGTTTTCATTAAATGGATATGTGGGATGGAAGCACGGTATTCCGATGGTTGTTCAGCTCCGTTCGTCCTTCGGGCCGATTGGCTCAAGAATTCCTGCACTTTTACGCAGCATCCCGGCTTTGTTCTGGTTCGGGATACAGACATGGCTCGGGGCCCAGGCTTTGAATCAGATTGCCTCGAGCTTTATAGGCTTTGAAAATGTATGGGTATGGTTTTTCGGTTTTCAGGCCCTGCAGATTTTTCTGTCGGCTAAAGGCATTGAATCCATCAAATGGGTGGAAATTATCGGTTCTGTAATTATAATGGGCGGTATCATCTACTTGATTTTCCTATTTTTAACGACGTTTGGGTTTGAAGTGCAGGCAGCCACAGACGTGGACGGTTCCTGGGGCATTCCTCTCTGGCTTGCAATGACCGTACTGGTGGGGCAGTTTGCAGCCCTTTTGATTAACGTATCGGACTACACAAGATACGTACCGAAAAAGACAAAAACATCGACCTATATTAATGCTCATCTTGTCGGCATGGTGCCGCCGAGCATTCTGCTTCCGTTTATCGGGATGCTCGGAGCCGCCGCGGTTGGAATTTGGAATCCGATTGATGTTATTTCCGAGTACATTCCTTCCACTGTCGCAAGCATTATCGTATTGATTTTTATCGCGATTGCCCAGGTGACGACGAACTTAATGGCCAATATTATGCCACCGGCGCTTGTAGCGATGGATCTGTTCAAAATTTCGTGGGCAAAGTCATGCATTATTATTGGGATACTCGCTACGTTCACATGCCCGTGGTGGCTGATGAATGCTGCTTATTTTACCACGTTTATTGCGATTGTCTCCGCCTTTTTAGGACCGGTATTCGGCGTGATGATTGCAGACTTCTTCTTCGTGCATAAACGCAACTACAACGTAGCAGCTCTGTACGAACAGAATAAACTGTTCCAGGCTTTTAAAGGATGGAACCCGGCGGCGATTATTTCCATTGCTGTTGGTACTGCCGTGTCCTTTATTAATATCGATGGGTCGTGGTTTATCGGCGGGTTGCCGGCGCTTTTGCTCTATACTGTATTAATGAAATACTGGATCGCACAGCACGAACCCTACGTTCAGGAAGGTATGAATCAGAGCTTCACCGAAGAAGAGACAGGGAACGAAAAACCGGTTCCGCAGTGGATAAAGGATTCGTAATATGAGAAGAAGAACAGGCGGTGGCCTGTTCTTTTTGTATTTAAATGCTTTAATTAGTATAATCATACATCGAGGAAAGGGTGAGTACATGAAAAAATATTTACAGCCAACCTATGATGTTAATTATAAGGCGGAGAGCATTCAGCAGAAAGCGGCAGAATTGTTTTTTCCAGAAATGAATGAGAAAGAAAAAATAGAAGCTGCCTACATATTTGTGCGTGATGAAGTCAGCCATTCGTGGGATATACAGGGTAAAACAGTCACCCGGAGAGCCTCGAAGGTGCTGAAATACCGGGAGGGGATCTGCTGGTCCAAGTCACATCTTCTGGCGGCACTTCTTCGTTCGGAAGGGATACCCTGCGGCTTCTGCTACCAGCGGTTAACGCTCTTTAATAAGCCGGCAGACGGCTACTGTATTCATGCGTTAAATGCCGTTTATCTTGCGGACGGGGACAAATGGGTGCGGCTGGATGCAAGAGGCAATAAGCCCGGAATTGACGCTCAATTTTTTACCGATAAAGAGCAGCTGGCTTTTAGCGTGGAGGAGACAAAAGACGAGCGGGATTACCCGGGGATATATGCGGATCCGCCGGCAGAGCTTCTGGACGTACTGGAGCGTCACGAGGATCCGGTGTATATGTACCGTTACGCGCTTCCGGAGTCGCTGTCTGTTAAAATGAATTAAAGAAAAGCCAGTACTGTAGAGAAACAGGCTGGTTTTTGTGTTCCCGGGTTCCGTTCGTCCTGTATAGGGCTTATGATTTGCGGCATTCGGGTAAAATGAAAGTAGTTAAAGAAGCGGTAGCAGGAGGGAGAGTCTATGGATTACTGGTACTACAAACGGGAAGACGAAGAGCACGGCCCGCTGTCGAGTGCGCAAATGCGGGCGTTAATCGATGAAAAACAAATTGGTGCTAAAACGCTGGTGTGGTCGGAAGCCACGGGGGGCCGCTGGCTCTCGCTCAGCCGCACGATCCTCGCTGAAACGCTTGAAGAAGAAGAGCATCCGGGAGACCAGGCGAGGAGTGCCTTTATCCGTGCTTCGACCCGGATTAACCAATACGTCGGGGAAGAAGGGTCGGCAGATTTTCATTTGAAAAGTTTGTTTTCTGACGTTTTTAAGCGGCATACGAGGGAGGAAGCAGAGCTGGTGTTTATTTCAGGGACCTCTCTGACAACGCCAAACGAGCAGGAGATTCCACTTTCGTGGCCAAAGCCGTGGCTGTTTTCGCGTGTACTTCTGGTGCTTGTGATAACATATTTGATTCTGTATGGATGCACGCTGTTTTTCGGCAGCGTGTTGACCATCCCCGGCATGATCGCCATCGGTTCATTTGCTGCACCGTTTGCGCTCGTTGTATTTTTTTACGAACTGAACGCCCCGAGAAACATCAGTATGCTGCGCGTGCTGCAGATGTTTTTCGTCGGCGGGGTGGCGTCGATTTTTGTCACTCTGATTTTGTATTCCTTTATCCCCATCGGTGAAATTGGGTTCTTCAGCGCTATCGTCATCGGTGTTGTCGAAGAAGTGGGAAAACTGATTATTATCGCATACTTAATAAAGAAAACGCAGGTGAAATATATTCTGAACGGGCTCTTGATCGGTGCTGTTGTCGGGGCAGGATTCGCTGCATTTGAATCCGCCGGCTATGCGCTCAGTTTCGGCCTGCAGTACGGGACGGGCGTAATGATAGATGTTATTTTCGAACGCGGCTGGCTGTCTATTGGCGGGCACGTTGTATGGGGTGCCATCATCGGTGCTGCTTTACTGCTCGTGAAGCGGGGCGGGCCACTCCAGAAAAAGCATTTGACAGACAGGCAGTTTTTGAAAATCTTTATTATTCCGGTGCTGCTTCACGCAGTATGGGATATGCCGATTGCATTGTTCCCTGACACCCGTATTGTACAGCTGATTTTGATCGCTGTGGCCTGGTATTTGATTTTGACGATGATTCAGGCTGGGCTGCGTCAGATTGCAGCTCTGCATACAAGTGGAAAGAAGCCGGAGCAGGCTGGCGAAGACGAACAGGAAGTTCAAACGTTGTCCCGGGGGCAGACGATGTCACGAATGGGCCGGAAAGATAAAAAAGAATAAGGAGCGAACAGCGACATGCCTGAAGGACCAGAGATACGGCGGGAAGCCGATAAAGTGGAAAAAGCCCTGCAAAAAGGGCCGGTCATCGAGATGTACACGGCGTTTGAACGATTAAAGCCTTACGAAAATCTGCTTTCGGGGTCAGAGGTCAATGAGGTGGCCACGAAGGGAAAAGCGATGCTCATCCACTTGAGCAGCGGCTATACCATTTATTCCCACAATCAGCTGTACGGAAGATGGTATGTTAAAAACAGTTACGCGTATCCTAAAACAAACCGCAAGCTCCGGCTGGCCCTGCATAATGAAAAACAGTCCGCCCTGTTGTACAGCGCCTCGGATGTGGAAATTATGCCGACAGAAGAAATCGGGGATCACCCGTTTGTCTCCAGGGTCGGACCGGATCCTCTCAGCGAAAAAGTAACAGTGGATATGATTGTGGAGCGTGCCCTGGATAAAAAGTTTCGGAACCGGCGCTTGACGTCACTTTTGCTTGATCAGCATTTTATCGGGGGCATCGGTAACTATCTGCGAAGCGAAATACTGTTTGCGGCCGGCGTCTATCCGGATCAGCGGCCCGGAGACTTAAGTGAAGGTCAGGTCCGGAAGGTGGCTGAAGAGCTGCTGGTATTAATAGACCGTTCCTATAAACAGAAAGGAATAACGACTGATGAGTCAGTTGTTGAGCAGGCAAAGGCAGAAGGGAAAACTTACAGCGAGTACCGGCACTGGGTGTTCAACCGGGGCGGACAGCCGTGCCGGCTGGACGGCACGGAAATTATCCGCTTCACTGCCGGTTCAAGACGCTGCTACTACTGCCCGACCTGCCAGCCAAAATAAAAGCCGGAGCCGCTGTCACCTTCGTTTGAAAAAACTGGCTGCTCCCTGCATAATAAACATGTTATTAAACATAAGTATTTGCAGCAGTGATGGGGGATATGGTGGGGGAGAAGCGAACTAAACCGTTAAAGCTCGTAACATGGATTACCTTGTTGATTTCTGCAGTGATGCTGATCGCGCTTTGTATTACCGGTATCATCGTTGCCGTGGACACAGCCGACGATGTCCGGGACCAGCAGGCGGATAAAGCATTGAATATTGCCGAGGCTGTCAGCCGCTCGCCGGAAGCAGCTGACGCACTGCGGGCCGGAGACCAGGGAGGCAGCTTGCAGGAATATACAAAAGAAGTACAGGAAGCAACGAATATGGAATATGTGGTCGTTATGGATATGAACAGCGTGCGTTATACGCATCAGCGTGAGGACCGGATCGGGGAAGAGTTCGCCGGTGGTGATGAGAGAGAAGCTTTAAACGGCCGCACATACGTATCCACGGCCGAAGGGACGCTTGGTGTTTCCATGCGGGCGTTTGTACCGGTGATGGACAATGGAGAGCAGATCGGCGTCACCTCAGTGGGCATTCTGACTGACAGTATTCAGGAAGACATCTGGGCAGACCAGCAGACGCTGGTGCTTGGCAGCGGTATCGGTCTGGCAGCCGGCGTAATTGGGGCCTTCTGGCTGGCCCGACGGATCAAAAAAACGATGCACGGACTCGAGCCGCTTGAAATATCGCAGGTGCTTGAACAGCGGGAGGCAATTATGTCCTCGGTGCGGGAAGGCGTACTTGCCGTCAACAGCAGCGGCACGGTGATTCTGGCCAACGAGGCGGCCAGGGAGCTGTTCGCGGAAGCCGGCGCCGAAGAAGACCCGATCGGGAAAGATATATCTCATTTCTTTGCCGATTCCCTTCTGAAAAGGGTGCTGCAGACAAAAGAGCAGGAGCTCGACCAGGTCCAGCAGCTGAATGATGTAGAAATTATTGTGAGCTGCATGCCGGTTGTTTCGAATACGACCCTGCTCGGAGCCGTGGCTACTTTCCGCAACAAAGACGAGCTGACGCGGCTCGTCGAGCAGCTGTCCGGGGCCAGAACCTATGCAGAGACGCTTAGGGCCCAGTCCCATGAATTTATGAACAAGCTTCACGTAATTTCGGCCATGATCCAGACGGAGTCGTATGAAGAGCTCGATGACTATGTGATGAGCATTTCAAGCAACTACCGCCAGGAGGTCGGATGGGTGACCGCGTACGTAAAGGATCCGGTGCTTGCTGGATATTTAATGAATAAAATATCCAACCTGCAGGAAAACGGCATCGAAGTGGAGCTGTCGGGAAGCGGGATGTGGCCGGCGATGGCTGATCCTGAATGGACCGATCATATGATCACGATTATCGGTAATCTGATCGATAATGCCCGTGACGCGATGAAGCATACGCCGTCCCCTCATTTGTTTATGCATATTTACGAAGAAAACAGCTATCTCGGCTTTCAAATCGAAGATAACGGACGGGGAATGGACGAGAAGACCCAGGCAGAACTGTTTGAACGGGGGTACTCCACGAAAGGTGAAGGCCGGGGCTTTGGCATGTACAATACGAAGCGTTCCCTCGACACGCTGGAAGCAGAAGTGTTTATCGATTCCCACCCGGGGGAAGGGACAGCCTTTGACGTACAGATACCAATGGAGAGGGAGAACTGAAATGAGAGTATTAATGGTCGAAGATGACCCGATGGTAGCTAAATTTAACCGCATGTATGTCGAACGCGTTCCCGGGTTTGACGTAGCGGGGCATGCGGAAAACCTGACAAAAGCAAAAGAGATGCTTCGTGCAGAAGCGATTGATATTGTGCTTTTGGACGTGTATTTAAATAAAGAAAACGGCCTTGATCTTTTAGAGGAGCTGCGAAAAGAACAAATCCCGGTGGACGTGATTGCAATTACATCGGCCAACGACACCTCGTCCCTGCAGCGGGCCAAACGGCTTGGCTGTACGGATTACCTGATTAAACCGTTTCATTTTGAGCGTTTCCGGGAAGCGTTAATCAATGTAAAGGAATGGCAGAAAGCGTCCGGAACGAAAAAGGAATGGGGACAGGAAGATGTGGATCAGCTGTTTTTAGCCAACAAGGGCACGCAGGAGGAGCATGAGCTGCCCAAGGGCCTGACCACAGAAACCTTCCGGATTGTCGGCGAAGAAATTCTGCAGCATGCCGGCAGTACCTTTACGACGCAGGGACTCGCAGAAAGCACGGGCATATCGAGAGTGTCCGTGCGGAAGTACCTTGCTTTTCTGGAAGGAGAAGGGGTGCTTAAAATAACGATGAATTATGCGGGAAGCGGCAGGCCGCTGCAGCAGTACACGATGCCCCCGGAACAAGGTGAAATACTCAAAGACTGGATGGAAAAGTAAGGAAAAGGGCTGTCAGTTTTGGTTACTTTGTTTACAAAAGTGTGTGCTTACTTACAAAATGTATACAAAGAATCAAAACTTTATTATATTAGTCAGCAAGCGCTTTCAATAATCTGAAAAAGAGGTGAGAAGGATGAAGAATACGGTTGCTTCCGGCTGGAAAACATTGTGGAACTCCCACAGGCAGACGAAGAAACTGCTGAATGTGTTTCAGACGGACCGGTCGCCAAAGCGTCACAAGGAAGAGGAAATACAGGATCCTTCTACCGCAGGCCGTAATAAAAGCAGCGGCAGCGACGGTGGAGGAGGAGACGACGGAGGAGACAGCGGAGGGCAGGACCCTTCCTACAAACGTCCTCAGCTCGTAGGACTTATTTTAGGGCCATTATTATTTCTAATTACAATGTTGTTTTTGGATCCTTCAGGGCTCAGCTATGAAGGAAAAGCAGTACTTGCCACCACGCTTTGGATTGCCACCTGGTGGATTACAGAAGCGATCCCGATCCCGGCAACGTCGCTTTTGCCGATTGTCCTTCTGCCGATTACCGGGGCACTGGACGGAGACACTGTCGTTTCTGCTTACGGTAACGATATTATCTTCTTGTTCTTAGGTGGTTTCTTTATTGCCTATGCAATGGAGAAATGGAACCTACATAAGAGAATCGCGCTGTTTATCATCGCGGTGATTGGAACAAGCACCAATCGGATTATTCTCGGCTTTATGGTCGCCACAGGCTTCTTGTCCATGTGGGTGTCCAATACAGCGTCAACCATGATGATGCTTCCAATTGCACTTGCAATTACGTACCAGGTGTCGGAAGCCCTCAAAGGTGAGCAGGATTCCGAAAAAGAAGTGAAAAAATTCGAAAAAGCGCTTATTTTCGGTGTTGGTTACGCGGGAACGGTCGGCGGGCTTGGTACACTGATCGGGACGCCGCCGCTCAGCATTCTGGCCGCGCAGTCAGAAGAGCTCTTCGGCCAGCAGATTTCCTTTGCCCAGTGGATTATGTTCGGTGCGCCGATCGTAGCTGTATTTTTATTATTGGTTTGGTTCTATCTGACTCGTTTTGTCTACAATGTCGGCTTTTCGACTATTCCGGGCGGCCGGGACATGATTCAATCGGAAAGAACGAAACTCGGTGCAATGAAATATGAAGAAAAAATTGTAATGGCAGTATTCGTATTTGCGGCTGTGATGTGGATTACGCGTTCCTTTTTCTGGGAGAACGTGGTTGGCATTTCCGGCCTCAGCGACGGTGGTATTGCCATGATCGCCACGGTGCTGTTGTTTTTGATCCCTGCTACAAAAGAACAGGAAGACCCGCGGGTGCTCGTCTGGAAAGACTCCAGAGAGATTCCATGGGGCATTCTGCTGTTGTTCGGGGGCGGTCTTGCGATTGCTGCCGGCTTTAGTAACACCGACCTTGCCGAGTGGATCGGTAACAGCTTAACTATTCTTGAAGGGGTAAATATCATCCTCGTTATTCTTGTTTCTGCCACGCTCGTGTTGTTCTTAACAGAGATCACGTCCAACACAGCGACAGGAACCATGATCATCCCGCTGGTAGCCTCTCTGGCACTCGCGATCCAGGTTCACCCGTTCGCGCTGATGGTGCCTTGTGCCATGGCTGCAAACTGTGCGTTTATGCTGCCGGTTGGTACACCGCCAAACGCCATTATTTTCGGGAGCGGAAAAATCCGGATTATCGACATGGTGAAGAACGGGTTCTGGCTGAATATCATCGCCATTATACTGATTACAGTATTAGTATACTCAGTTCTGCCAACACTTTGGGGCATTGACCTGACTACCGTACCCGACTCGTTCCGCAACAATTAAGGAGGAGCCGTCGTGAAAATTGTTCAAGTAGAAGAGCAGGCGGTACCGATCAAATCGGATATCCGGACTCGGTCTTGGCGGTAACGAATCCTATCCTGGCGTCTTTGAGCCATTTGGCGGATTTGCCGGTGACTATACGGTGGAAAATGGTTATGTGCAGCTGCCTGAGATTCCTTGTATTGGCTTTGAAGCAAAAAACAATCTTGATACGCTGCTGCGTTCTGTGCTGCAGTAAAAAGAAAGCCTGCATTCATCCTTTGATGAGTGCAGGCTTTTTCTATTATACGAGCCGGTACAGGCTGGCGAGCCCAAGCCCGCCTCCAATCCCGATCATGGCTACTCCTAGCGGAAGATTGCCGTTTTGCATCAGCCGCATCAACCGCGCAATGAGAATCGCTCCCGAAGCGCCGTACGGATGTCCCTGGGCGATGGCGCCGCCGGCTATATTCAGCCGCTCAGGCGGAATGCCGAGTTGAAAGGTGGAGGCAAGCACCTGGGAGGCAAATGCTTCATTGCATTCCCATATGGAAACGTCCCGTACAGACAAACGATTCCGCTCAAGCAGCCGTTCGACAGCAGGTACCGGGCCAATTCCCGGCATAGTCGGATCAACGCCAACTGCGGCGGCATCGATGATTTCAAGCGCAGGCTCGAGCCCGTGCCGCCGGCAGGAGGATTGGGTGGCCATCAGAGTGAGTGCCGCCCCGTCACTGATCCGGGAGGAGTTGGCGGCGGTGACCGTGCCATGTTCCTGAAAAACAGATGGCGCCCGGCGGATGATTTTGGACATTTTATCTGGAGAACGAAGTTCAGCGTCTGCCTGGATGGTGCCCACCGGAATGATTTCCCGGGAAATATCCGGTTTTGCTGCTTCCTCCCATGAAAGCCTGTAGCTGCGTTCGGCAAAGGCGTCCTGATCTGCGCGGGAAATGCTGTAAGCTTCCGCTACCGTTTCCGCGGCTTCCCCCATATCAGGATCTCCAATAAACTTTGGGGAAAAGCGGGCTCTTTCCTGTGTGGAGGAAACCGGATAGGCTTCCGAGGCGAAAAAGGAACGTTTTGGGGCCCGGCTTGTGCTTTCGACCCCGCCGGCAAGAACAGTATCCGCCGCGCCGGCCTGCAGATGCCGGAAGCCCTGATGCACAGCTTCAAGGCCGGAACCGCACTGACGGTCCACCGTTACGCCGGGAACAGACGTATCATATCCGGCTTCAAGCAGACTGAGCCGGGCAAGGTTACCGCCCGGACCAACTGCATTTCCCATAAATACTTCGTCCGCCGGCACCCGGCCTTGTATCCCGTGATGAACCTGAAAATGCTTGTACAGCGGAGCCGTCAGCTGTTCCGGCTCCAATTGGGAAAACGCCCCGTTCACATGATGTACGGGGCTCCGTTTTGCGTCAATGATATAGACTGGCTCAGGCATCATTACCGTTCTCCTTTGATAAGGCTTCGTAATATTTCTGTGCGCCCGGCCGGTCGACTTTGCCGCTGCCAAGCACCGGAAGACGGTCTATGTATTGGCACGCAGGTATTTTATAAGCGGGCAGCTGCTGCCGGCAGTGTGCCCGCAGTTTTCCGGGGGCAGCCCTTCCGGTATACAGCGCAGCAACCTTTTCCCCCTGAAAAGTATCATGAGCGCCAAAAACAACTGCCCGGTCAACATCCGGATGACTCATGAGCACCTGTTCAATTTCTTCAGCATAAATATTGCGACCGCGGCTGACGATCTTTCCGCTCCGGCGGCCGGTAACATAAAGAAAGCCTTCCTCATCGACGGAGCCAATATCTCCGGTGGCAACCGAATGGGGGGGATGAAAGGGTGCATCTCCGGCATAGCCGCTGAATAAAAACGGGCTTGTTACGACTAATTCCCCGGAGTCCGTGGAGGACTCGGCTTCCACCATGGGAAACAGACGGCCGGTGCAGGAAGAGCTGACCTGTTCCTCGCGGTGGTTTAAGGCGCTGATAAAGCTGGTTTCCGCGCTGCCGTAGAATTCATACAGCTCAGCTGAGGGAAAGCGGGCGAATGTTTTTTGATTATCCGCCGGGAACCATTTTTCCCCTCCCGTGATGATCAGTCTGACCGAGGGAGAAGGGAGAAAGGAGTGGCTGAGAAGCCAGCGGAGCGTTGTAGGCACAGCGTACAATACCGTGATCTGCTGCTCGTCCACCATCCGGTCAAACACCCGGGGGGAGTGCCGGACGGGCAGAATAACAGTGTGGCCGTGTTCGAGCATACGGACGGCACCGTACAAAAAGAGAGAGTGGGACAGCTTTCCGGTGATCAGGACACGTTCGTCGTCCTGAAACGGAAAAAGCTGCTCGTCGGCCTCAAAGCTTTTCAGCCAGGAACGGTGGCTCCGCAGGCATACCTTTGGCCTCCCGGAGGTGCCCGACGTGCAGGCACCGTAAAACAAATCGGTTTCTTCGCAGAACGAAGCGAACGCAGAGGGATATGACTCAGCTCCACTAACGTCTGCAAGCGTCAATGAAGGCACCGGCAGCCCGGCTGCTTCAGTGTCTGCGATAAAAAGGCCGGGCCTGGAAGAGGAAAGAAGAGAAGCTTTCGTGTCACTGTCCATCGCTTCATCCACTGGAACAGCAATGCCGCCTCCGGACACGACCGCAAAAAACATATACAGCTGCTCCAGAGGATCCTGAAGCGCAAAAGCAATCTGCTTTTGAAAAAGCGGCCCGGCAGCTGCATGCAGCTGATTCCGCCGGCGGTCAATGGTTTCCTGCAGTTCGCGCCAGCTTATTGAATGATCCGAGTATTCGACCGCCGTCCGGGCAGGATCAGAAGCGGCGTACCGGGCGATGGCCTGGCCGATCATGGGGACCCTCCTTTCGGCATTACAGCCTGATTTTATGCTGCTTGTTCAGCCTGACTGCTACAAAGCCGGCAACGACCGCTTTAAAAATATCCCCCGGGAGAAAAGCGAGTGCCTGAATGGCGGCAGTGGTCCACGGTATGTTTATTAAAAACGATAAATAAGTAACCCCGCCGGCATAAATGACGAGAATACCGCCTACAATATTAGCAAACAAATACTTTGGAAACGACGGTTTCCTGAAAGAATGGGCGATCCAGCCAATGATAAATGCCCCGATCGGCCAGCTCAGAATATAGCCGCCGCTCGCGCCGAATAATACACCGGCCCCGCCGCGTCCGCCGGACAAAAGCGGCAGCCCTATCATCACAAGTACGACAAACAGCAGTATACTGAGGCCGCCGTATCTCGCACCGAGCAGAGAGCCTGCAAGCATGACACCGAGGGTCTGCAGGGTAATTGGTACGGGACTGAAAGGAAGCGGAATTGGCGGGACAATGCCTAAAGCTGCGATAATTGCTGCAAATAAAGCCGTATAAATAATTTTTTGTATACGCATCTATGTTCACCTCACTGATTTCTAAGGATAGAAAGAAATCAGCTATTTGTCAACTGGATTTTAAAAATGGTTTACGAAAACTGGTCAATTTGTCAAATCGGGGTCGGCAGTAGTGCGGAAGAAAGAAGAAACAGTGTGACAAAATGTCACACTGAGCCGCTATGGTGCCAGCAGAACAATTATAATAAAGAAAAAATATACTTTTAACAGGAGGAATCGCTGTGCAGCAAGTATATGAATCGACTGCCGCCAAACAGATTACGTTAAAAGAAATATTGGAACGGCCGATATTTCAGCATATTACGTTTATTGGAAGCGACGAGGCCTTAAAACGGACGGTTGACTGGGTGCATGTCATCGAAGTAGCTGATGTGGAGCAGCTGCTGAACGGAAAAGAATTGATTTTAACGACCGGGTTGGGCTGGCATAATGATGAGGAGCTTTCCCTGTCTTTTTTAAATCAGCTGATTGAAAGCGGTGCCGCGGGGCTTTGTATTGAACTGGGTACATATACGGACCGGCTGCCGGAAGCGATGATACAAACAGCAAAAGCGTGGGATTTTCCACTGATTCTATTTCATGAGCAGGTGCGCTATGTGGACATTACGCAGGATCTGCATTCGTTTTTTATTCATAGGCAGTATACGCTGATGCGGGATTTGGAAATATTGTCCCAGACATTTAACCAGATGCTTTTGCACGGCCGCGGGGTGAGAGCCCTCCTGCAGGAGCTGAACGCCCAGACCGGACTGGATTTATTTTATCTTCCGGTGCAGGGGGAAAGTGAATTCGTTCCGGAAGTCACAGCGGCACGCGAGCAGCAGTTTGTCAGCCGGTGGCTTGAGAATAAAATGGAAGACAGGGTTTTTGTTATGCACAAGCCGATCATGGTGCTCGATCAGTATTTTGCCGATATTGTTGTGTACGGAAACGGTCGGGAGCTTACGTCATTTGAAGAACTGGCCGTGGACAGGTGTGCGACAGCGGTAGCCCAGGAGGTAATGCGCACAGCCTATATGGAAGAGCGGAAGCGGTACCGGGATGAGATGTGGATCCACGAATGGCTGAGCGGGGATCACCATGAGGAAAAGCTGCGCCGCCATCTGATCAGCCACTACGGACGCGAAGAGTTTTCAGAGGCCTGTGTATGTGTGATGGAGACGTCGCACCTGTCACTTTCTGCGTCAGCGCTTGAAGCATGGTACGTTCAAAAAGCCATGGTGGCAAGAGCGGCATTTGAGGAAAAACAGATATTGTTTTTATCCACCGTACTGCCGCAGGGGCCGGTGTATGTGCTGCTCGACACCGCCAAGTCAAAACGGGAATCGTTTTCCAAACGGATGTATAAAGCGTTTGAGCAGCTGCGGAAAACAGAGGCACAGGAAGACAAACAGCTGTATGATTTCGCAGCGTTTGGGAAGTGTTTAAAACAGACATCCCAAATATGGCGGAGCTTTGAAACGGCGAAGGAAACGATGACGATTCAGCGGAAAATCGGACGGCTGGTGATGCCGTTTTATGAAAATCTGCATCTTCTGCGAACGGTGCATTATATGGAGGAACAGGGGGATCTTGAGGATTATATTCAGGATTATCTTGGTGAGGTGATCTCGTACGACGCTCAAAAAAATGTCCGCCTGCTGCAGACATTAAAAGTATACCTGGAGTGCTTCGGGTCAAAGCAGGCGACAGCGAAACGGCTGTTTGTTGTCCGTCAGACGCTGTATCACCGGCTGGATAAAATTCAGGAGCTGCTCGGGGAGGATATTTTGGAGGCGCCGAAGCGCCTTTCGATTGAACTGGCCATCCATGCGTATGAATACAAATATGGAAGTGTTGAATAACGTAAAGAAGGAAGCCGCGGCTTCCTTCTTTTTGCCTGCTAAGATAAACTTTCCGACGAAGCACTGGCGGCCCGCTGCTTTAACAAAAAGGCAAAATATTTGCGGGCATCCGGGCTTTCGAGGTGAAGGGTAAAGGTTTCGGCTTCCTTTTGAAAGCGGACAAATGTGCCTTCGAGGTTTTCCGATACACCTCCAATGGAAAAACCGTCGTTCAGCAGTTCGTCAATCTGATCTTTTTCGATTAAAAAGTGATCGTGTTCTTTCATAAGCGGCGCTCCTCCTATTTCATGCTGGCAACATCTGGTTTGGCTTCTTCTTCTGCTTCGTCTGCGGGCACTTCCCAGTCTCTTCCGACAGTGATACCGAGGTATTTATCATCGCTCGGATCCTCGATTTCCACCTGCTTATACTTTTTGAACCACCAGTACTTGGCGAGGAAGTAATAGCAGATGCCGCCGGCAAAGAACCCGGCAATAAAAGAAAAGTTGATAAAGAAAATAGCGACGGCGCCCCCGACAGCCCAGGAAATCAGGCCGGCGGCGTTGATGCCTTTAAAGTAACGATACTGGCCGGTGTGCTTGTAGAGGTCTGGCACGTTCACCCGGCGTTTCCGGAGAACGTAGTAGTCCGATACCAGGATACCGACCACGGCGGAAAGGACGCCTCCTACTACGAGAAGAACGGTGTCAAGCACGCTGAAAATCAACCACGGCTGGGCAGCAGTCCCGATAACGCCTGCCATAAACACACCAACAAAGAATGGAATTTTCGGTCCGCCGATGTTGGAAAAAATCGTCGCTGCGGGAATAACGTTTGCACTGGTGTTGGTGGACCACTGAGCAAGCACGATCATGAGCAGAAGCACTGCGAGTACGAGTCCGCCAGCTGTCTGCTGAAGAGCTACGACCGGATCAAAATTGCCGAGAGCAATAAAGCAGATGGCGCCGATGACTACCATGAATGTCTGCACGAGGGGAAGGGCGATCATGCTTCCGACCATCGTGCCCCGGTTTCTTTTAAACCAGTTGCGTTCATATTTTGGGGCTTTAATAAACCGGCTCAGCGAAGGGATATCTGTCGCGAGTGTGCTCCAAAATCCCATGTTGGCAAAGATAACAATCACAAAAGCAGTTACGGCAGAGCCGGCTCCAGCCTCGATACCGTCCCAGTTCCATACGTTCGTTCCCTGGGCGGATGCTTCTCCGGTAAGCACAATGTACATCCAGATCGAAATCAGAATGATCGCGGGAGCGGCAAAGTCAGCAAACCGTTCCACAGCCTTGATGCCGATGGCCGTATTGATCAGCTGGGCACCGGCAAACAGGGCGTAACAGACGGCCCAGTTATCAAAACCGGTCAATATATTCAAAATACCGTTCATCGCGGTGGAGCCGAAGTATGTGTTGATCCCGAACCAGAACGAGGCGGCAATCCCTCTGGTCACAGAGGGAAGGTGAGTACCGATCGTACCGAAGGGAGCCCGCATATAGACAGGAAAGGATAACCCGTGTTCAATGCCGATATCTCCGACGATTGTGATAAACAATCCGATAGCCACACACCCGATCAGGGAAGCGAAGATAACCCAGCCGAGAGGAAGGGAGGAGACGCCTTCTCCGCCAATGGCGAAGGCCGCAAGGACGACCGCCATCCCGACCCACATAACGGCAAAGCCGAAGGTGCTGATTTTCCGTTTATCATGGCCCACCGGCATAAGGTCCGGAGATTTTAAGTAGCTGTTATCTTTCATGAATCATCGTCATCCTTTCTGTTTCTTAAAATTTTTACCTGCGGGTAAACAATATACCTGCATCGTCATGGACAAACACCAGTCCAAAAGAAACAGAGGAAGAAGGGGAAGAATAGACCCCGGGCATATTACACTGACGTGGAGGCAGCGGTTTTGGAGCTGCTTCCTAAAGCGAAAGGCTTGCGTTTCATGTATTTACCGTAGCCTGGTTCAGCCTCCAGCTTCCGGTCGCGGACAACAAACCGGCCGCGTACCATGACAGACTCAATCACGCCCTGCACTTCCATGCCTTCAAAGGCGTTGTAATCAACCGCCATGAGCTGCGTTTTGACCGAAATGGTCCGGCTTTCGCCCGGGTTGAAAAGCACAAGGTCGGCATCAGCGCCAACAGCAATTGTTCCTTTGTCCGGATAGAGGCCGAACAGCTTGGCACTTTTCGTCGAGGTGATATCAACAAACTGCTGACGAGAAATTCTGCCTTTGGCCACTCCTTCTGAGTAAAGAATACTCATCCGGTCTTCAATCATCGGGCCGCCGTTTGGAATTTTTGTAAAATCGTCCTTGCCGAGGTCCTTCTGGCCGTTAAAGTCAAACGAGCACTGATCGGAGCCGATGGTTGAGAGATCTCCGTTTTTAATCGCCGTCCAGAGCTCCTCCTGGTTCCATTTTTCACGAAGCGGCGGGCTCCATACATACTTGGCGCCTTCGAATCCGGGCTGGTCCATGTAGCTTTCATCAAGCACGAGGTACTGCGGACACGTTTCGCCCCAGACGTTGGCGCCTTTGCGGCGCGCTTTGCGGATTTCTTCCGCGGCATCGGCACAGGAAACGTGAACGACATACAGCTGAGAGTCAGCAAGCCCGGTGAAACGGGCTGCACGGCCGGTGGCTTCTCCTTCGATTTCGGACGGGCGGGTGCGGGCGTGGTAAATAGGCTCGGTGTTGCCGGCAGCGAGCGCTTCTTCGGTCAAATGCTGAATCACGTCGCCGTTTTCGGCATGGACCATGACGAGTGCACCGAGCTCTTTGGCAGCAAGCAGCGTGCGGTAAAGCGTTTCGTCATCGGCCTGAAACACATTTTTGTAGGCCATAAATACCTTGAAGGACGTAATGCCGTCGTTTTGAATGATCGAAGGAAGCTGGTCAAGCACGTCTTCATTCATTTGCGTAATCATCAGGTGAAAGCCGTAATCAATCACGGAACGTCCCTGGGATTTATCATGCCATTCCTGAATGGAGGAGCTGAGCGGCTTGTCCTTACTTGTCAGACAGAAATCGATTACGCTCGTCGTTCCGCCAAAAGCGGCAGCGATCGAGCCGCTTTCGAAGTCGTCCTTTGAAACGGTGCCTCCAAACGGCATTTCGAGGTGGGTGTGCGGATCCACTCCTCCTGGAAAAATGTACTGGCCGGAGGCATCGACGATTTCTGCATCGGTTTCCTGGAGATTTTTACCTATAGTCGTAATTTTTTCATCTTCGATAAGAATATCTGCCTCGTATTCGTCGCTCGCCGTCACAATGGTACCGTTTTTGATAATCGTTTTTGCCAAAATTATCTCCTCCTGTTATTGATTAGACCCGGCATTTGCCATCAGCTGCTGGCGTTCGTTCCATGTCATCGGCTCATCGCCGACCTTTCTGGCGACTTCCACCATGTCGATGGCGCCGTCCACCGGACAGACGATGGAGCACAGGTTACAGCCGACGCAGTCATCTTCGCGCACCCGGAGTATATCGTTGCCGTCCTCATCTTTCAGCATATCAATGCACTGATGGGACGTATCTTCACAGGCAATGTAGCACTTGTTGCAGTTAATACAGACATCGTTATTGATTTTAGCGGCAACCCGGTAGGTAAGATCAAGGTCGCCCCAGTCGGAATACTTCGGCACGGTCTGCCCGATCAGCTGATCGAGAGAGGCAAGACCTTTTTCGTCCATGTAGTTGCTGAGGCCGTCGATCATATCTTCAACAATACGGAAGCCGTGATGCATAGCTGCCGTACACACCTGGACGTTCGAAGCGCCCATAAGCATAAATTCCGCGGCTTCCTGCCAGCTGGACACACCGCCCATGCCGGAAATAGGCACATCGATGCCCGGCGTTCTGGCGCATTCCCCGACCATATTCAAAGCGATCGGCTTGACGGCGGGACCGCAGTAGCCGCCGTGGGCACCTTTGCCGTCCACGTTCGGAATAGTATTCCAGGAATCAAGATCGACGCCGGAAAGGCTGTTAATAGTATTGATCATGCTGACGGCATCGGCTCCGCCCTCGACGGCGGCTTTAGCCGTGAACGTAATGTCCGTAATGTTCGGCGTTAGTTTGACGATCACCGGGGTCCGGGCTACTTCTTTCACCCAGGCCGTCTGCTGGCGGACGAGCTCCGGCACCTGGCCGGACGCTGAGCCCATTCCCCGTTCGGCCATTCCGTGCGGACAGCCGAAGTTGAGCTCGAGGCCGTCGACCCCGGCTGCTTCGACTCTTTTGACGATTTCATGCCACTTGTCCCGGTCCGGTTCCACCATTAAGGAGCCGATAATTGCATGCTCTGGGTAAAGACGTTTCGTTTCTTCAATTTCCCTTAGGTTCACTTCAAGCGGCCGGTCGGAAATCAGCTCAATATTATTGAATCCGGCTACCTGGTTTCCGCCAAATGACACGGCGGAAAAACGGGAGGAAACGTTCAGGATAGGGTCTCCCATCGTTTTCCACACAGCACCGCCCCAGCCTGCTTCGAAAGCGCGCTGTACCTGGTACCCGCTGTTGGTTGGAGGTGCGGATGCGAGCCAGAAGGGGTTCGGGGAACGGATGCCGGCGACATTGGTCGTTAAATCTGCCATGAAAACACTCCTTTCAGATTATGGTTCAGCCTGCTGCCTGAGTACCTGCCGAAAGCTGCTGGTGAATAGTATAGGCTGCCTGCTTTCCCTGCTCTGCTGCACTTACGACCATCGCTTCTCCCTGGCCGCTGCCAAATACGACGTCCCCGACGGCAAAATGGTTCGGTTCGGATGCGGCGTAGGAGGCATCCACAGTCACGACGCCGTCTGTATGCTCAAGGCCGAACATGGCGATCGTATCCTGCAGCCGCTCCTGGCCGATGGCCCGTATAACAACATCAACATCCATCATAAAGTTGGAATTTTGGATCGGGACCGGACGCTGGCGTCCGTCCTGGTCTGCTTCGCCGAGCTCCATCTGCACGCATTCAAGGCCGGAGACTTCCCCGTGGTCATTTTTTTCGATTTTTACCGGGGAAGTAAGCCATTGAAAGGCGATGCCGTCCTGCTTGGCAAATTCAAATTCGAACGGGTAGGCGGTCATTTCATTTTTTGTCCGTCTGTAAACTATACTGACGTGTTCAGCACCGAGACGGGTGGAGCAGGTGGCTGCGTCAACTGCCGTGTTGCCGGCGCCGATAACGGCCACCCGCTTGCCGGCGAGGTTTCTGGAAAACGTGCCGTCCTTGGTGGATCGTACGAAATCAACAGCGTCATACACGCCGGAAGCGTCCTCCCCTTCCATATGAAGCTCCGGAACGCTCCCCATACCGACAGCGATAATGATGGAATCAAACTGCTCCCGGAGTTCTTCGGGAGAAATGTCTTTTCCGACTGCGGTGTTCGTGCGGATCGTTACGCCCATATTCACAATCTGGTCGATTTCCCATTTCACGATATCAACGGGGAGGCGGAAGGAAACAATGCCGTAACGGTTCAGGCCCCCGGGTTCGTCGTCGGCTTCAAAAATCGTCACCTGATGCCCAAACCGGGCGAGTTCCCGGGCCGCTGCCAGTCCGGCGGGGCCGCTGCCGACAATTGCGATATGTTTGGATGTGGAAGGACCCGCTTCAAACAGCACCTGCTCATTGCGGATGGCCCAATCCGTGGCGTAGCGCTGCAGATCGCCAATCATGATTGGCTCAGATTCGCCGTTTAATACACAGGCGCCTTCGCATAATTCCTCGGTCGGACAAACGCGTGCACAGCTCGCTCCGACAGGATTTGCATCCATAATTGTGACTGCGGAGCCTTTTAAATTGCCGGAGGCTATTTTTTTAATAAAAGAAGGAATGTCTATGCCTGTCGGACAGGCCTGAATACAGGGCGCATCGTAGCAAAAGAGACAGCGGTTCGATTCCTTGACGGCATGGGTCGTGGAAAGAGGGCTGTTTACTTCAGCGAAATTTTCCTGAAGCTGTTCAGTGGAAATCCATGCATCCGAGCGGTGGTTGGACATGGTAAAACTCCTTTCGGGTTTTAAAGTAGGGCGCTCATGGAGCCGTACGTTTCGGGCCGGCGATCGCGGTAAAACTGCCAGGCGTTCCGCACCTCCCGGATCATTTCTTTGTCCATGTCTGCGACAAGGACTTCATCCTGATCACGGCTTGCGATACCGACAAAGTCACCGCGGGGGTCGACCACGTAGGACTGGCCGTAAAATTCACCCATGTTCCAGGGAGCTTCGTAGCCGACTCTGTTAATCGCAGCCAGATAATAACCGTTGGCGACGGCATGGGCCGGCTGCTCCAGCTTCCAGAGGTATTCGGAGGTGCCGGCGACTGTGGCCGATGGGTTGAAAACAACTTCGGCGCCGTTCAGCCCCAGCAGCCGGGCCCCTTCCGGGAAGTGCCGGTCGTAGCAGATATAAACGCCGACTTTCGCATAAGCTGTGTCAAACACCGGATAGCCGAGATTGCCCGGTTTAAAATAAAATTTTTCCCAAAAGCCGTAGCCTTCATTACCGGCAGCAACATGGGGAATATGATTTTTCCGGTATTTTCCTAAGTACGATCCGTCTGCATCAATGACGGCGGCGGTATTATAGTAAGCGGCGATGCCTTCACGTTCATAGACCGGCAGCACAATCACGGTGTCGAGCTCTTTAGCGAGCTCCTGAAACAGCTGGGTGGTCGGCCCTTCCGGAACCTGTTCGGCTGCTTCGTACCACTTCATCGATTGTTCGGAGCAGAAATAAGGCCCGTAGAATATTTCCTGCAGCCCGATAATCTGTGCTCCTTGTGCGGCAGCTTCACGAACCATGTGTATGTGTTTTTCAATCGCTTTTTCTTTATGCTCCTGAACAGAGGCACTGCCTTCGACGTCGTTGGAAGCCTGGATAACTCCTATACGGACCTGGTCGGTCATACAATCAATCCCCTTTCGGTTTGTTTTTTCAATAGTATAGAATTTTCTGAAAAAAGCATGTGACATTCCGTCGGTTAATGGAAAGTCTGATTGGACAAAATGTAAATAACCTTTATCCGGCAGGGGACGGGGCGGTCATAAAATCTTACATACAAATTAGTTAAACGGCGTTAGGCGTAAAATAAAAAGACCGCCCGGAAGCGGTCAGGCGGGGGAGGCGCGAGTAATTGCTTCGCGCAGCGTTTCTACAATTGTATCGATCTGTTCATGGGAAATAATAAACGGAGGAGAGATGGTTAACACGTTGTTATGCTCCGGCACGGTATCACTGTTTTTGCCAATCATGACCCCGTGCTGTTTACAGTAGCCGAGCACCTGCTGCATGAATTCCGGCGGTGCCGGCTCTTTCGTTGTTTTATCGGTAACAAGCTCGATGCCGGCCATCAGGCCGAACGTGCGGATGTCACCAACGGACGGGAATTGGTAAAAAGATTCGAGCTGCGCCCGCAGGTAGCTGCCGGTGCTTTTGGCTTGTGCCACAAGGTCTTCACGTTCGAGAATATCGATGTTTTCGAGTGCGACGGCACACGACATCGGGTTGCCGCCAAAGGTATTCACGTGCCGGAAATGACTTTGGGGACCGCCGGATTTAAACGATTCATATAAATCATTGGACACGGCTGTAGCAGATAACGGAGCGTAGGCGCTCGTGATGCCCTTCGCCATGGTGACGATATCAGGCTGCACGCCGAAATTTTTATGGCCGAAGGCTTCGCCCGACCGCCCGAACCCGCAGATGACTTCATCCACAATTAAAAGCACGTCATGCTTTTGGCAGATTTCCTGTACCTTCTGCAGGTAAGACTCGGGAGGCGTGATGACTCCGCCGCCGGTAATTACCGGCTCCACAATCACTCCGGCGACTGTGTCCGCGCCTTCCCAGACGATAGTCTGTTCAATGGAAGAAGCGCATTCGAGCGAGCAGCTGTCGGGCTCTTTGCCAAACGGACAACGGTAGCAGTAAGGCGGAGCCGCGTGACGGAAGCCTTCGGCGACCGGCTCGTAGCTTGCTTTCCGGTCGGCCTGGCCAGTCGCGCCAAGGGCTCCCATCGAATTTCCGTGATAGGCCCGGTAGCGGGAAATGAATTTATATTTTTTCGGTTTGCCGGTCTGAGTGAAATACTGTCTGGCAATTTTAAAGGCGACTTCGTTGGCATCGGAGCCGGAATTGGAAAAAAAGATGCGGTAGTGGCCGTCAAGCCAGTCATTTAATTTTGCCGCCAGCTGAATGGCAGGCTTATGGCTGTTGGTCATGGGCGTAAAAGGCATCGTATTGAGCTGCTTTGCCGCCGCTTCCGCAATGGAGGTTCTCCCGTGGCCAACGTTTACACACCAGAGACCGGCCATTCCATCAATGTAGGAGTTGCCGTCGATGTCTGTAAGGTACACATTGTCGCTTTCGGTAAAAATAGCCGGGTGATCATTGTGAGGGGCCATATGGTGCCATAAAAAAGCACGGTCCTGATTCAGAAGCATGTCTTTTTCTCCGGAAACGGTCTGTTTATCGGTATGATTCATGTTGCAAAACGCCCCTTTCATATGCCTGCATAATAATATGGTAGCCCGAAAGCCGGAAAGAAGCATGATACAGATTGTGTAAAAGAAGTCAGAATAATTTAACATTTTGTTGTGCGTCCTTTTAAAAGAAAACCGATAAAATAAAAACATGAAGCCTGGAAGGGGATGAATCAATGGGTATTAATACAGCGAGGCTCACGACACACGTGCATGAACTTGCAGAAATTGGACGAATTGGGGAAACGGGCGTGCGGAGGCTGGCCCATTCGAAAAAGGATCAGGAGGGAATGGCTCTAGTAGAGTCCTGGATGAAAGAGGCGGGACTCGCGACGAGGATTGATGAAGTGGGAAATCTGATCGGGCGGCTGGAAGGACTGGATGCTTCCCTGCCAATCTTTATGCTCGGATCGCATATAGACAGTCAGCCCTATGGCGGCCGCTTTGACGGAGCCATAGGGGTGCTCGGCGCCCTGGAGTCGGTTCAGGCACTGGTTGAAGAAGGTCATACATTTGAAGGTCCCATTGAAGTGATCGCCTTCAGCGATGAAGAAGGCTCCCGGTTTAATAAAGGCATCTTCGGCTCCCGCGGGTTGATCGGTGAACTTGAAGAAGGCGAGCTCGAACGAGAAGATGAAGACGGCATCACAAGGCGGGAGGCTCTTGAAGAAATGGGGCTCGATCCGGAACAGGTGCACCTGGCTGCCTATGATCCTGAGCAGCTTTTCGCGTTTCTGGAAATGCATATTGAACAGGGACCGGTGCTTGAAGATAAAGGAGCTGCGGCAGGTATTGTGACCGGGATCTCGGGCCCGCTCTGGCTCACGGTCACCTATAAGGGATTCGCGGGACATGCGGGATCTGTGCCAATGCACCTCCGGCGGGACGCTCTTCTTGGTGCCAGCGAAGCGACGGTGGCGCTGAATGCCATTGTGGAAAAGCGGCAGCCGGCCCCGACGATCGGCACGGTCGGAAATATAAAAGTGTTTCCCAACTCCAGAAACATCATTCCCGAAGAAGTAAAATTTACAATCGATCTTCGTGATATTGACCTCGAGCGGCGAAATGAGTGCGAGAGCGAATTACGTGTGGAGCTTGAATCTATTGCCGCCAGGCACGGCCTGGAGATTGATATCCAGGAGGATACGAACAGTGACCCGAGATACTGCGCAGAGTGGATCCAGAGTATCATGGCAGAGCAGGCCGCACATTTAAAGATGGAAGCGCCGAAGCTGATGAGCGGTCCGTTTCATGATGCGATGCCGATATCAAAGGTGTGTGACTACGGCATGATTTTTGTGCGCTGCAAAGACGGCATCAGCCACAATCCGCTCGAGTACAGTACAGATGAAGATATTATCGAAGGTACGAAGCTTTACTATGAAACAGTGAGGCAGATTGCCGGAAATATGAAGGATTATCAAATGAAGCACGCAGCGGATAAAATCAACAGCTGACGCAAAGAAACCCGGGGAGCCCGGGTTTTTTTATACAGAAGTTGTTTTTTTCTGGCGAATGATTGGGACGAGGAAGGAAAGAAGAGCGACAATCAACATGCTGAGGGCAATCGGCCGGGTGAAAAAGACCGTCAAATCGTCATTGGCAATGGTCATGGCCTGACGGAAGGACTCCTCCATCATTCCGCCGAGGATAAATGCCAGGATCAGCGGAGCTGCCGGGAAATTGTACAGCTTCATTAAATAGCCGATCACGCCAAAAGCAAGCAGTAAATAAAGATCAAACGTGCTGAAACTGATCGAGTACACCCCGATCATACTGAACATAATCACAAGCGAAATCAGCATCGGGCGCGGAATCAACAGCACTTTGGCAATGTAGGGAATAAGCGGCAGGTTCAGGATTAACAAAAACACGTTGCCGATATACATACTGATGATAACGCCCCAGAACAGGTCAGGCTGCTCTTCAATTAGCAGCGGTCCCGGCGGCACGTTCAGCACTAGCAGGGCACCGAGCAGCACGGCCGTCGTACCGGATCCGGGTATACCGAGGCTGAGCAAGGGTACAAAGGCACCGCTCGTGGCGGCGTTATTGGCGGTTTCTGGAGCGGCGATACCTTTTACCGCGCCTTTTCCGAATTCCTCCGGACGCTTGGCGATCTTCTTTTCCGTAATGTAGCCGATAAACGAAGCGATGGTAGCACCGGCCCCGGGGAGCACGCCGAGAATAAATCCGAGGAAGGACTGGCGGCTCATTGGCCCGCTCATTTCTTTGAAGTCCTGTTTGGACAGTTTGAGACTTCCAATATTGCCCTGGTTTTTAATTGTCTTTTTCCGGTTTACAATCAGATTGCAGATTTCAGCAATGGCGAATAGGCCGAGAGCGATTACGAGAAAATCAATGCCTTCGAGCAGGTTCGAATTATTGAACGTGAACCGCGTCGTTCCCGTCTGGCTGTCCATGCCGATGGTGACAAACATAAGGCCGAGCACGGCCGAAATAAGTGCTTTAATCGTCGAGCCGTCGGACAGACTGGCTATCGCGGTTAACCCGAGCAGCATCAGGGCAAAGTATTCGGGCGGGCCAAACACAATGGCGACGCTTGCCAGAAGCGGAGCGAAAAGCATCAGCAGAACGACACTCACCGTACCGCCGGCAAAGGATGATATGGCAGCAATCGCAAGTGCTTTTCCTGCCTGGCCGTTCTGGGCCATGGGGTAGCCGTCAAAAGCGGTCGCCACTGTGCCGGAAATCCCCGGAGCGTTCAAAAGAATCGAGGAGGTGGAGCCTCCGAAAACGGCTCCGTAGTAAACGCCGGCCATAAGTACGAGAGCCACAGTCGGCTCCATGTTGTATGTCAGCGGGATCATGATAGCGATCGCACTGATCGGCCCGAGCCCGGGCATCATTCCGATAAATGTTCCGGCGAAAACGCCGATCAGCACAAACAGCATGCCCTGTACACTAAAAGCGACGCTGAGCCCGCTTAATATTCCATCAAATGTTCCCATGAGGTTAACCTCCTTTCTACAGCGGCAGAATGCCCGGAGGCAGACTTATATTTAATAACTGAGTAAAAACTAAATAAAGAGATAACGGAAAAACAACCGAGGTCACAGCGTTGACGATATGTCTCCGGTAACCCATAAACAGGCTGCACAGAAAAATAAATACAGTGGAGGCTAAAATGAAACCAACAGGCTCTAACAGAGTAATGTATAGGAGGATCATTACGGCCACGCCGCCTAAGTAAAAAACGTGCTGACCAGCTTCCCTTCGTTTTTCCTGATCTTCTTCGCTTTCGCCTTCTTTAATAAAAAACAAAAAGATGCTGAGTAAAATCAATAAAAAGCCGGCTGCTTTTGGCATGGTGGAAGCAGTAAACACGCCTGTAGCAAAAGCGGGAATCTGAAAAGCCAGGTATAAATAGAAAATAGCAATGACGATGAGAATCATACTGACGATTTTATTTGCGGAACGAAACATACGTATCACCTCTTTCGACTGCTTTTAATATAAGAGAGCTCTGGACGCAGAACGTTCAGAGCTCTTTCGGACGCTGTTACTCCCCGCCTCTGTCAATGCCTACCTCATCAAGCAGGTCCTGCATGGATTCTTCTTCTTCAGCTAAAAACTCTTCAAATTCTTCGCTGTCCATGTAGTTTTCTTCCCAGGCGTAGGACTGACGGGTTTCCTGCCAGTAGTCAGACTCACTGAGTTCTTTGAACGTTTCTTCGTAATAAGCAATTTCAGCATCACTCATGTTTGGCGGTCCCAAAAATCCGCGCCAGTTGACGAACGTTTCTTCGATGCCCTGTTCTGTGGCGGTTGGAAATTCGCTGACTGTGTCACCCTCGAGCCGTTCTTCGGCTGTAATACCGAGTACTTTAACATCGCCGGCTCTCACCTGCTCGACTGTCTCTGTAATACCGGTCGAATACACGTCGGCCTGGCCGTTTAAGAGGTTCGTCAGTGCGCTCCCGTCCTGAGCGGAAACGTACTTGATGCTCGAAGGATCAACACCGGCACCCGCCGCAATTTTGGCAAACTGCATATGGTCCATACTGCCCGGGGACGATTCGCCAACAACGGTGATATCATCCGGATTTTCCTTCATATCGTCAAACAGGTCGTTCAAATCATCCCATTCCGAATCCTCTGTAACGGCGAACGCACCGTAGTCAGCAATCATATTCGAGAGAGGAGTAAAATCTTCATAGCTGTATTCCGACTGACCGTTCAGCGGCACGAGCAGAAGGGGAGGTGAAGCCACAAAAGAATACTCCGGGTTGCCTTCCTGGTTATGAATGTAGGACCAGCCATTGGCTCCGCCGCCGCCTTCCCGGTTAACGACACCGATACCCTGATCGACAATGCCTTCTTCTTCAAGACCTTCAGCGGCTGAACGGGCCACCGTGTCCCAGCCGCCGCCAGCACCGGCCGGCGCCACAATTTCAAGTGAGGAATCCGGCTCGTAGTTTTCTTCTTCGCCGCCACCTCCATCGCCGCCTGATGAACTGTCCCCGCCTCCGCTTCCACAGGCGCTTAAAACGCTAAGCGAAAGTACTCCGGCACCGATCCAATATTTCGAATGTTTCATAATATGTAGCCCCCTTTTTTATATTGATGTAAGCGTAACCAAAAAACGTTTATATGTAACCGTTTACAATTTAAAATGTATATCTTTCGTTTATTGTATTTATTTCATAAATGTCACGAACATAAATAAACCGGCTGCATGTGATGGCTGCAGCCGGTGAAAGGTTTATTTTTTAAAATATCTGCGTTCAGGCCGGCCGACAATTCCATAGATGGGACGGACCTCGATTTCGCTTGTGGATAACAAATATTTAAAGTAGCGGTGCGCGGTGGTGCGGGAGGCACCGAGAAAAAAAGCCATTTCATCGGCGGTTACTCCGTGCTCGGCCTGCTGGATTTGATCTTTAACCTGCTCGAGCGTGAATGCATCAATGCCTTTAGGCAGATCTGCTTCTGGTTTGATTTCTGCTGCGCCGGGAGGGACAGAAGAGGAGAAGAAACGATCAATCTCCTCCTGGGTTATATCCCCCTCGGGACGAGCCGCCTGCAGAGCCTGGAATTTTTTCAGCGATTCCTCGAGCCGTTTAGGAGAAGCAGGTTTAATAATATAATCGATCACACCTGAGCGGTAGGCCTTCTGCACATGCTCGAGATCATTTGAAGCTGAAATAATAATAATGTACGCATCATGGCGGTCCAATATTTGCCCGAGGATGTCTGTGCCAAGCTGATCGGGAAGGTAAATATCGAGCAGCAGTACATCAACCGGCGTGTGCTCCATCGTTTCGAGCAGTTCCTCGGCGGTGCCAGAGGTGAACCTGCATGAAAATCCTTCAATTTGTTCAATAAGCTGTCGGTGAATATCTGCAATCCGAAAGTCGTCTTCGGCAATACCAACGTGAATCATCAACTACCCCCTTGCGGCAACGTTTTGGGCAGGTAAACCGTAAAGTAGGCGCCCTGGTTTTCATTGTTGCCAAATTCAAGCATACCCTCTAGTTCATTAATCGTTCTTTCGACGATCGAAAGCCCGTATCCTCTTGGCTGATCGCCGGATTTTGTGGAGGCTCCCTGGGAAGTAATGTCTACCCCTTCCGGCAGCCCGGGCCCGTTATCGACCACTTCAAACATAATTTCATCCTCCAGTTCGGTGACAAAAAAAGTCACTTCCGGTGAGGGACAGCCCGTCGCGCTGTCGATGGCATTATCGATAAGGTTACCTAAAATGGAGACAAGCTGAACCTTCTGAATGTGGTCCGGAAGAGCCCCAAGCCGGCTTTCGCTGTCAATATGAAAAGCTGTCTTTTTTTCGGAAGCCCGGGCTGCTTTTCCGGTCAGAATTGCCTGCACTGTCGGGTCGTGAATCTGCTGAAAGACCACGGAGTGGGTTTTTCGCTGCTGGGACGTTTCTTCTTCGACAAGCTGCACTGCCTCGTCGTATTTCCGGAGGTGAAGATACCCGGACAGCGCATAGAGTTTATTCAGATATTCATGGTTTTGCGAACGCAGGCTGTCCGAATAGCGCTGAATGTCAGAAAGCGTGTTGGCCATCTGCATCATCTCCGTTTTATCCCGGAACGAGGAAACGACGCCGACAAGCTGCCCGTCGATAGTGATCGGTTCCCGGTTAACAATGTAAGGAGCACCGCGGAGCATTAATTCCTGGTCGTATTCCGGCCGTCCGTGCTTCAATACTTTTGGCATTTCCGAGTCCGGCAGCACGTGATGAATATTGCGCCCCTCGATCACCCCGTTAATGGCAAGCATGTTCCGGGCCGACTCATTCATCATCGTGATCCGTCCGTCTGTATCAATCGCAATAATGCCTTCCCGGATAGCGGTAAGTACACTTTCTTTTTCCTGGTACAGCTGGCCGATTTCATGAGGCTCGAGGCCGAACATATCTTTCCGTATATTTCTTGAGACCACCATACTGCCGATTACGCCCAGAGCGAGAAGGACGAGTGCGAGCATAAACAGAAGGCCGAAGCGTTCCCAGATGGCTGCACGCACATCTTCAAGCAGAAAGCCGACGGAAACGATGCCGACAATGTCCCCGTCTTCATCACGGACCGGAGCCTTGCCGCGAAGGGACGGGCCACGGGTTCCGGTTGCGGTGGAGACGTAGGACTGCCCCTGCTCAAGCGCGCGGGCGTTATCGCCGCCGACCATGGATTCGCCGATTTTCCATTCGTCCGGGTGGGCGTAGCGGGTGCCCTCAGTATCTCCAAGCACCACAAATTCAGCGCCGGCCTGCTTACGGACCCGTTCAGCATAGGGCTGAAGCACGGAGCTTGGATCCTCGGAGGCATACGCCCCCTGAACGACCGGGGAGCTTGCTATGTATGTGGCTGTGCTTAATGCTTTATCTCCAAGCTCTTCTTCGATATCATTATATTCTAAATAAGCAAACACCCCGAAGGAGCTTATCGTAATAAAAGCGACCAGCCCGACGACGAGAAACATAATTTTTGTCTGCATCTTCATGTTCTTTCTTATAATGGGCTCCCTCCTTCCAGGAGAACGCTTTCATAAAGTGAGCAACTAAAAATACGGGTTGTTCAAAGAGTAGCATATCGCAGACAGAGCGGCAATTGCATATAGGAGGGAAAGGATGGGGCCTGTCAACATAAAAGCATACGTCGGTGCGTTTGGGACACCGTCTGAACAAGTCTGCATCAGGGAGGAAGCAAAAAAGGAGCTGAAAGCCG
The DNA here is from genome assembly GCF_900106595.1 of Marinococcus luteus. Classification (GTDB taxonomy): domain Bacteria; phylum Bacillota; class Bacilli; order Bacillales; family Marinococcaceae; genus Marinococcus; species Marinococcus luteus. The sequence continues at coordinate 132,720 of NZ_FNNC01000002.1, read as the reverse complement.
GCGACGTGGAAGTGCGGATGCGTCTGACTCCGGTCAACCCCTCGGATCTCATCCCCATTTACGGGCGTTACGCCCACCGGGTAACGCTTCCGCTCGTGCCCGGCTACGAAGGTGTCGGGGTGGTCGAACGGATTGGAGCAGGAGTGGGCAGGGCAGTGATAGGAAAGCGTGTGCTGCCGCTGCGGGGCGGAGGCACATGGCAGTCGCTGGTTCATGCGCCGGCAGCGTTAGCCGTGCCGGTACCGGAGAACGTTTCTGACGAAACAGCCGCCCAAATGTACATCAACCCGGTGACGGCGTACGTTCTTTTAACCGAAAAGCTGAAGATTTTTTCCGGCGGGGTGCTTGTCATCAACGCGGCTAATTCTGTGATGGGAAGGCTTCTGATTCAACTGGCCTCCCGGATGAATATTCGCGTAGTGGGCCTTGTGCGACGAAAAGCGGTAATAAACGAGCTGATGCAACTGGGAGCAGAAAAAATAATTGCAGCCGGGGAGGGAGAAGAAGAGCGCCGGCTGACTGAGGGCATGCAGGGGGAGAAAGCAGAGGCAGCCGTTGATATGATCGGAGGAGAGGCAGGAACAGCTCTCGCCCGGACTGTTAAGCCGGACAAAACGCTTTTAGCCCTCGGCCTTCTCTCAGGGAAGCCGCTCGACTGGCCGTATATTACGGAAACGCTGGGAGTGAAGGGGGCGATGTTTCATCTGAGGCACTGGAATGCTTCAGTCTCCGACGCACGCTTTCAGCAGGTATTTCAAACACTTTTTCAGATGGTGGAAAGCGGGCAGATCGTGGTGCCGCACGCCCGGCATACGTATCCGCTCGTTCAGGTACGGCAGGCATTACAGGATTATGAGAGCGAAAGATTCAGCGGTGGCGGAAAAATAATGCTCGCCAGACCGTGACTGCCTGCTCTATACAAGAGGGGCTGTGCCGATTTATAATAAACATACTCAATCCAACAGAAACGGTGAGAAATTTATGCGGGAATTTTCTTTTTATTCGACTCCCTTCGGTGTAAGCGGAGAAGAAGTACCATATGCAGCAATCGCTAAAGCTACAACAAGCAAAGAGCTCGTGTCGGATCAGGAATCCGATGCCTTTTATTTTCGTTCGCTTGAAGCGGACGGTATTTTTTTGAACGAAGCCCAGATTGAAGCCGTACGCTTTGGCAGCGGTCCGCTGCTTGCGCTTGCAGGTGCCGGGTCGGGAAAAACCTCGGTGCTCGTCTGCCGGGCCGGCTATTTAATGGCCGTCAAGCAGGTGCCGGCAGAATCCGTTCTGCTGATCACATTTACAAAAAAAGCAGCGGAAGAAATGAAAACGAGAGTGATGAATCTGCCGGGTGTCGGTGAAACAGCCAGCAATCTGCAGGTGCGTACGTTCCACGCCTTTTTCCTGCTTCTGCTCCGGCGTCACGGAATCCGCCAGGAAATTGTTTCAAGCGAGCGGAAAAAACAGCTGGCCGTTAAGCTTTTGATGAAGGACATGGGCCTTGAAGACGTCTATCAGCCGGAGGCGGTCTTATCCTTTCTGTCCTATCATAAAATGAATGATACCGCCGTCGCGGATCTTCCTGAAAAAGAAACGAGCCAGAAGCAGTTAAAACGTATCTGCCAGGCGTATGAAGACTGGAAGCTCGAGCGCAATTATATTGATTTTGACGATATTTTAATGAAAGCCAAGGCATTGATGGACGAGGACCCGGTTTTTCTGCAGCAGCTGCAGGACCGGTTTGAGTACGTAATGGTCGATGAATTTCAGGATACCAACTATCTTCAGTACAGGCTGGTGCAGATGATTGTGGAAAAGCACCGCAATTTGTTTGTTGTGGGTGATGACGACCAGACGATTTATTCGTTTAACGGGGCCCGGCATGAATTCATTCTGGAGTTTGACCAGAAGTACCCGGAAGCACAGACGATTGTGCTCGATGTCAACTACCGTTCCCATAAAGCCATCGCCGGCCTTGGAAATGAAGTGGTGCGCCATAATAAACAGCGAAAAACAAAAACCCTTCAGGTTATGAATGCGGAAGCTTCATCTCCGTTTTATTTCCGCGCCGCCTCCACCGACGAAGAAGCGGAGCAGGTGGTGGCAGACATGAAGCGTGCTGTGGCAGAGGGAGAATGCGAGTGGCGGGATATGGCCGTACTGCACCGGACGATCAGCGTCAGCCGTGCCATCTTTGAGCAGCTGACCGCCCAGGACGTTCCGTTTGTGCACCATTCCCTCGGCAACCAGATGTTTTACGAACAGTGGCCGGTGAAAGCCATGATGGACTATCTGCGGCTGAGCCTGAACCCGACGCTGGTGGAGGCGATGCCCGAGGTCGTGCCGACTTTATTTATCTCCCGAGAACGCGGCATGCGGCACATTAAAGAGCAGGAAGTATTTTCACCCCGCAGCGAACCGCTGCTTCATTTAACAGACATGCCAGGCATCCGCCCATTTCAGCGTAAAAAGGTGGAGGAGCGGCAGAGCATGATTCAGAAGCTGAAGGAAAGACGCCCGGAAACGGCCATCCGCCAGATGCGGCGCCAGTTTTACGATGGCTACCTGGAGGCGGATGAACAGCAGGTAAGCATGAAAAAGGAAACGTTAAAAGAAACCCTCGACGAATTGGAATCCTCGGCCAAACGGTTTGAGAGTGTGTCGTCCTTCGTATATTTTGTCGACGATATGCTCCGGACGTTCCGCGAGATGAAGGAGCGCGAGAAGGACCCTGATGCGAACCACGTTTCGCTGATGACGATCCACCGGGCCAAAGGCATGGAGTTTCCGGTCGTGTACGTCATCGGTGCGTCAGAAACGATTATGCCGCATGACTCTGCGTTAAAGGCCGACCGGATGAAGGACCTGTTATACGGTGAAAAAGCGGAAAATAAACAGACCCAGGCGCTCGAGGAAGAGCGGCGGCTCGCATATGTAGCGATTACGCGGGCGAAGCAGAAGCTGTGCATCAGCTCGCCGGCCTTTTACCGCGGCAAGGAGGTTGAAGTGTCGCGCTTTCTGCTCGAAGCCTTTCCAGGGGAAACACATACCGGGGAAAAGCAGGAAACGGAAACCATCGATGCGCTCGTCTGTGAAGAAGCGATGTGTCCGGCCTGGATACGTATGTCTGAAGCTCCTGAGGAAACGGAAAAAGAGTGCCCGATGTGTAAAGGGAAAATGGTGCCCGGCACCAAACAGGTAATTAAAAAGTAATGCCTGCAGCTGCCTCAGCGAAATAGTTGAATAATCACGTGGTGCAGGCTACGATGAATCCAGAGATAAAAATGTTTCTAAGGGGGAGCTAGGAATGGCAGACGAATCAGTAACATTATACGCATGGATTAACGGAAAAAGAGTGGACGCCGACGAATATATGGAACGGGAAAACCCGGCAGACCCGCAAAAAATTGTGGCATACGTGCCGAAAACGACGACTGGGCAGGCAAAGGAAGCCATTGAAGCAGCCCGTGCTGCTTTTCCTGCCTGGAAGGAAGTATCGGTAGAAGAGCGAATCGAGCGGATGGAACGGGCCATTCAAACACTGAAGGACCGCACGCCGGAGCTTGCTGAAACGCTTGCGGAGGAACACGGCAAGCCGGTTTATGATGCAGAGGGTGAAATGGCGGTTTCGATCATGTGGATGGAATACGCCTGCCAGACGGTCAAAGAAACAATCGCCGATCAGGTGGACGAAGGCGAGGGCGGTAAAACAATCGTCCGCCAGGAGCCGGTGGGCGTAGTATCCGCCATCAGTCCGTGGAACTATCCGATTGCGCTGTCCACCATTAAGATTGCTCCGGCGATTTTGACAGGAAATACAGTCGTTTCAAAGCCGAGTCCGTTTGCTCCGCATGCGGTCAGCCTGGTGGTTGAAATGATTGCGGGTGAATTTCCGGACGGGGTGCTGAATCTCGTCCACGGTGAAGCTGAGGTCGGCGTAGAGCTTACCTCCAATGAACATGTGGATAAAATTGCTTTCACAGGCGGTACGGAAACAGCGAAGAAAATTATGAAATCGGCGGCGGATACGATCAAGGATATGACGCTTGAGCTCGGTGGCAACGATGCCGCTGTAGTGCTGCCGGACTTTGACGTAAACGATGAGCGCGCGATGCGCCGCATGGTTATCTCCAACTTCCTGACCGCCGGCCAGATATGTATGATCGCTAAACGCATCTATGTACCGCGCACCCTGTACAATGAGTTTGTGGAAAAGTATCAGGAAGCAGCCAATAAATGGGTGAAAATCGGCAGTCCGTTTGATGAACAGGTCACGACCGGACCGCTCAACAACAAGCAGCAGCTGGATTTTGTGAAAAATCTTGTGGATAATGCGGCTGAAAAAGGCGCGGATGTTATCCCGCTGGGCCATATTGTGGATAACGAGCTGTTTGAACAGGGGCACTTCCTGCAGCCGACCCTGGTGCTTGGCGCTGACCAGCAGGACGACATTGTGAAAGAAGAACAGTTTGGACCGACCGTGCCGATTGTACCGTACGATACGGTGGATGAAGCGGTGAAAATGGCGAACGACAGCATTTACGGCCTCACAAGCTCGGTATGGGGAGAAGAGAATCATGCCATCGAAGTGGCAGCCCGCATTGAAGCAGGCACTACGATGGTCAATACCGCTGCTGTGCAGGGACTCGATGTCCGCTATCCATTCGGCGGAGTCAAGCAGTCCGGCATCGGCCGCGAATACGGCAAAGAAGGCCTTCTCGGCTACGTGACCCCTCACGTAATCAACGTACCGAAAATGCGGGATCTGCCGTATATTCCCGAATAAACGAAATCAAGCAGCTGTCCTGGAGGCTTCCAGGGCAGTTTTTTTATGCTAAAGTTTAAGTAAAGCAAAGATTTTTGAAAAGGAGTGACCCGATGCGAACGATACAGATCGTGCCGTGGCAAAAGGAGTGGCAGGACTATTTTTACCATGAACGAAAGCTGCTGGAGCTTGAAGCCGGAAGTCCGGGAGATCATATTTACCATATAGGAAGCACGAGCATTCCGGGCCTTGCGGCAAAGCCAGTCATCGATATTCTGATTGAAACCCCGGAGCTTTCTTTGTGGACCGAAGACCGTCTTGAAGGGATCGGATATACGGGGAAAGGAGAGCACGGTATTGAGGGAAGGGCTTTTTATTATAAAGGGGAACATGTTCGTCGCTTTCACGTGCACGTATTTGAAAAAGAAAGCGAAGGGAGCGGGCGCCACCTTGCCTTCCGCGATTATTTACGGTCTTTCCCGGCAAAAGCGGAGGAATATGAAATCATTAAAAAACAGGCGGCAGAACGCCACCCGCACAGCCCATCTGAATATATGAACGAAAAGCATGCCGTCGTGCAGAAGCTCGAACAGGAGGCCATCTGCTGGAAACGAACAGAAGAAGAAGCTGACGATTTTTAAAAGAATGACAAAACCGTCCACAGACATATACACAATGGGGATTGTTTTCAGCTGGATTCAGGAATTGAAGAGATTATGGAGCATTTGTCCACAGCTTTCAGCACATTCCTGAAAAGAAATCATCGTTTTATTTCAGCAGTAAGAACGGCGTTTGAGCTGGGCAGTAAGGGGAAGGAAATAAAAATAATCGAAGCTCCTGCTTCGATTGAAGGTATTGCTGACAGACAATTCACTAAAATGAAACACCGGCTTGTGGACAATCCTTGAAATGCTTCGGAAATTACCCACAGCCGGCCGGAAAACGGAGTACGGATGCAAGAAGCTACTGGTATAAAGCGGTGTGAATTTTTCTCATCAATCGTCCGGTACGTACCGGGTGCTCGGCAAAAGCAACATAGCCGTCCGGACGTATGAGCACAGCCGAAAACGTTGGCAGCTTCCATTTGACGGCAAGATCGCGGCGGTAATCAAACAGATGGTGGATATTCGGCTTGGAGACCCGGAGTATGCCTTTGCGCTGAACAACGAGAATGAGAATGGAAGGGCCATACTGCCGGCGCACCTCCTGGATACTTTCGTCGAGCTGATGAAGTTCCTGCTCGTCTTCGATATAAAACAGGCAGGTAAACTGCTGGATGTGCAGAAAATCCATTACATCTGCGTGTTCTCCTTCTTCCGTAAGAACGCGTGCCGGCGCAGCCCGGGACCCGGCAGGAATCATTTCTCCCTGGTGCTGGAATTTCGCAAACGAAGCCCTGTTCTGATAGCTGATGTCAATATTGGCGAGGCGCTGGGTCAGCTGGCGCTGCAGCGAACTGCTTTTGCTCAGCATACTGACAGGGTTAGCCAGGAGGCGTGGAATAAGGGTGTGGGAGCGGGTCATTACCTGCATTGCCGTATTTGTCATTCGAATGGTCTTGCGTCCGACCGCGTACCGTTCTTCTTCATACGTATCGAGCAGGGCAGGATCTGAATGACCGCGCAGCACCCACGCCAATTTCCAGCAGAGGTTGACTGCGTCCTGCATGCCGAGGTTCATACCCTGGCCGCCGAACGGGCTGTGCAGATGGGCGGCATCCCCAGCAAGAAACAGCCGCTTATCCCGGTAAGCATCAGCCTGGTGGTGGGAGGTGCCAAACTGGGACAGCCAGGAGGCGCTGGTGAAATGTACTGGCTGCTGGGTAATACGCTGTACGCTTTTTTCGAGATCTTCAAGAGGGAGATCATCCCGGTGTTCACGGTTCTGTTCGGCATGATCAATCGTGATTACCCGGTACGTCTCATCACGAAATGGAAAGAAAGCAGCTACGCCGCGCTCGGTAATAAATGTGGAAATGTCGTTGGAAAGTGAAATCCCTTCCACCGTAACGTCCCCTAAAAAGTAGATTGTTTCATGCTTGCCGCCCGGAAAGGAAACGTTCATGTTTTCCCGGACAGTACTGTGAGGACCATCGCAGCCGATTACATAAGAGGCGCGGATTAATTCCTGCCCATTTTCGGTGTAGCATTCAACCTCCGCGTAGTCACTGTACTGGGTAATCCGCTCGCAGTGGGTGTTCCAATCGATAAATTGGCCGACTTCCCGGAGCTGTTTCTTCAAAATATGCTCCGTATCTGACTGTGGCAGCATAAGCATGAAGGGAAACGGCGTATCGAGCGAAGCAAAGGAAGCTTTGGAAGCTCTTTTGCCTTCAGGCTGTACAGACGCATCAGTGATGGGGAACCCTTCCTTCAGGAAGGGACGGAGGGTCCCAATCAGGCTGAGCATTTCAAGGGTGCGGGCCTGGATGCCGAATGCTTTGGAAAAGGGAGAAATAGAGCTTTTTCTGTCTAAAATCCGGACGCGGATGCCGAGTGCTCTTAATGTATTGGCAGCAGTCAAACCTACGGGCCCTGCCCCAACAATGCATACATCGGTATTCGTTGTTTTCATGAATTCATCACGCTCCCTTCGGTATACTTGTAGTATACCCTGTGGAGGGCTACCTCATGCACGTGTTGCCGGCGGGAAGGAACTGTGTTTGAATATGGGAAACTGCTGCTTTCACCTGGAATTGGGCCGACTGGACTCTTAATGAAGGAAAGGAAGAGGTTAATGTCATTCACTCATGATTTAAAGGAAAAACTGCTCCCGGTGTGGGAACAGAACCACACGCATCCGTTTGTGGAAGAGCTTGGACGGGGAACCCTCGACAAGGAAAAATTTCGTTATTTCATGGTTCAGGATTATCTTTATCTCGTGCAATATGCAAAATTGTTTGCGATTGGCGCTGTTAAAGCTGAGGACGTTGAAACGATGGGGGCTTTTGCGAAGGTGATGGATGTCACCATGAATGAAGAAATGGGCCTGCACCGCCAGTATGCGAAAAAGTTTGGGATCACTGAACAGGAGCTCGAACAGGCAGAACCGGCCCCGACAACCCTTGCGTACACAAGATATATGCTGCATGAAGGGCAGAACGGAGGTCTGGCTGAGCTGCTTGCGGCCGTGCTTCCATGCATGTGGAGCTACGCAGAAATCGGGAGAAAGCTCAGTACGTGGCCGGGAGCACTGGAGCATGAGCTGTACGGCGAATGGGTGCAGATGTACAGCGATGACGAATTTCAGCAGCTGGCAGATTGGTGCATTAACATGCTCGACCGCCTGGCAGAAAACAAACCCGACGAGGAAAAAAGAAAAATTGAAAATATATTTTTAACGACCACCCGGTTTGAGTATTTGTTCTGGGAAATGGCGTACCGGCTGGAAGGCTGGCCACAGACATGAAAAGCCCCCGGAGGATCGGGGGCTTCGCTTATAATTGAGGGGAAAGCGTAAATACGCCAAACCATTCGTTTTCGTCCGTCCACCAGTCGCTGGTTTCCCAGTAGGACTGGCGGGCCAGGTGCATAAATTTCTCCGGAGTGAACTTCCGGCTGTTTTCTGTATGGATAGTCTCGCCGGCACGCATCGTAAACGTTTCTCCACCAATTGAGAACAGGGAAGGCTTTTCGGCACGTAGATGCATTTCGATCCGTCCGAGCCGTTCGTTGTAAAAAGCCTCATGTGCAAAATGGCTGGTGTTGATGCCGGCGTCAAGCTCGCGGTTCAGGCGGTGAAGCAGATTCTTATTAAAGGAAGCGGTAATGCCTGCCCCGTCGTTGTACGCCCGGTGCAGCACGACCGGATCCTTCTTCAAATCGACACCGATCACCAGGGTGTCCTCCGGCTTCATGTGAGAAGCAAGCTTCTTTAAAAATTCCGAAGCCTCCTTTGGATCCAGGTTTCCAATCGTGGAGCCGAGAAAAAAGACAGCTGTGGGCTGATTTCTTCCGCTGTTTAAAAAAGACATCGTTGTTGTATAGTCTGCACATACGCCCGAGACCTGCATCGCGGGTATGGATTCTTTCACGCGGGCTGCGGTGTCGTGCAGGGCACTAAGCGAAATGTCGACGGGGGTGTAGCTTACTGCCTCCGAAAGGAAAGGAAGCAGGCAGCGGATTTTATCAAAGCTCCCGCTTCCAAGCTCAATAAGGGAGGCCCCTCCAATACTTTCAGCAATTTCTTCCCCGTAGTCTGATAAAACAGATGCTTCGGTCCGGCTTACGTAATATTCCGGCAGCCGGGTGATTTCATTAAACAGCATGCTCCCCCGTTCATCGTAGAAATGTTTGGGGGGAATACTTTTTGGTTCGGCAGCCAGACCGGTGCGAACGTCTTCAGCCAGGGAGGACAGCGAAGGCTTTAAATCCAATACAGTATAATCAGCCATGGCTATTTCTGCACCCCGTCCTTGGCAAGCCGCAGCCCGCTGAACTGCCACCGTTTTTCCGGCGGGAAAAAGTTACGGTAGGTGGAGCGGATATGCGACTGCGGAGTCGCGCATGAACCGCCGCGCAGCACCATTTGGTTACTCATAAATTTTGCATTGTATTCTCCCATGGCTCCCTCCGGCGGACGGTTGCCTGGATACGGGGAATAAGGGCTGCGGGTCCACTCCCACACGTCCCCGTATGCACCCGGAGCCGATTGGAGTGGCTGCGGGTGATAGCTTTCAGATTCAAGAAACGTACCGCCTGCTTCGGAGCTGCGGAAAGCATACTCCCATTCCTGTTCGGTAGGGAGACGGGCTCCGGCCCAGCGGGCATAGGCATCGGCTTCGTAGTAGCTGATATGGGCAATAGGTTCATGAAGGCGCACTTCTTTCAGGCCGTTCATCGTAAAGTAAAACCAGATACCGCCCTGCTTCTGCCAGTAAAGCGGTGCTTTCCAGTCCTGCTCCTGGACGATGCCCCAGCCTTCGGAAAGCCACAGCTCGGGATCTTCGTAGCCGCCGTCTTCAATAAAACGAATATATTCTTCGTTGGTCACCGGTCTTGAGGCGATAGAGAAGGCGTGCAGATAAAATTTATGCTCCGGTCGTTCGTTATCGAAGGAAAAATGCAGATTATCTGTGCCAATAGTCGTTAACTCGTCTTCATAGGCGTGCCATTCCAGCTCGGGGGTCTCTCCCTGTTCAGCAAAAGAATCATTTTCCAGATAGGCAGGACTCAGAGGGTTCATTGAAAAATTGAATTTTGTATCGGTTACTAACAGCTCCTGATGCTGCTGCTCGTGCTGGAGGCCGGTTTCCATTAATTCAGCGATTTCTTCGTTCCACGGGCCTTCTTTAAGAAAACTTTCCATGGCCGCTTCCACATGACGCCTGTATTCCATGGTTTCTTCGGTTGTCGGCCGGGAAATCAAGCCGCGGTACTGCTTAGGAAAAGGCTTTCCCTGTGTTTCATAATAGGAGTTGTACAAGCCGTTGGAGAATTTTGAAAATTCTTCATAATGGTCAGCATACGGTTTGAGAATGAACTGCTCAAAAAACCAGGTCGTGTGGGCCAGATGCCATTTCGCTGGACTGACGTCGGGATGCGCCTGAATCATAAAGTCTTCTGTGTACAACGGTTCGGTCAGCTTCATCGTCTGCTGACGCAGAGACGTAAAACGTTCGGTAAAGTCAGCTTTTGCAGCATGTGCCTTCGCCTGTACGATGGGGTATTCCTCCTCAGGTAAATAGAATGGTACATAATTATATGCACATGAAAGTTAAATACCCGCTTCAAAACAGGGCAAAACAACGCGGACAGGCAGGGAAGCGAAAAAAGGAATGCCCGCGAAGGCATTCCATCAGGCTGATATTTTGTTAAGCTTCTTTCTGAAGCTCTCTTCCGGCGTAGTGATAAACAAGTTCTTCGCTGATTTCCCGCAGCCTTCTTTGATTGGCTGTGGAATAGGAATCACTCGAAGAGCTCGTGATTCCTTTTTTCGTAAAGTATTTACCGGTTACCTGAGAGCCGCGGGCACCTGAAGCAAGCGACACTTCCAGGTCAGCTCCTTCTTCCGGGGAGTCGCCGAACATACTGGTGAACTTGTTCAGCCCACGGTAAAAGGCATTTTTATTATTCAGACCGAACCCGGTGGAAATATTGCCGGGGTGGAGTGCGTTCACTTTAATATTTTCATGGCGGAGCCTCTGGGACAGGTCATACGTATACAGAAGCAATGACAGCTTAGCCAGCCCGTACTGCTTCAGGCCGTTATACTTCTGTTCGCCCTGCAGGTTTTGAAAGTTCATTTTTGATAAGGCGTGGGCAGCGGAGGAAACATTCACAATTCTTCCGTCAGAACTTTCGCGAAGAAGTGGAAGAAGAAGTTCAGTAAGATAAAATACCCCGAGGTAATTCAGGGCAAAGGTGCGCTCAAGATGCTCCTCCGTCCAAACTCTGGAAGAGTAGACGGCACCGGCATTGTTGATCAAAGCATCAAGCTGGCCGTAGTCGCGGGCCACACTCTCTGCGAGTGTCTCGATTTCCTGCAGAAGGGAAAGGTCCGCCTGATAAAAATGAAGCTCCGTATTTCCGGTTTTCTGCTCCAATTCGGTAATCAGCTCTTCGCCTTTCCATTCTTTGCGTCCTACCAGCAATAAGGTATGCCCTTCAGCAGCCAGTTTTTCTGCGACGATTCTGCCTATACCGTTTGTGGCGCCGGTCAGCAGGATAGTTCTTTGTTTCTCTACTTTGTTTTCCATCAATGAAGGCCTCCCTTAATCGTCAAACATAAAGGAGCAGCGTTTCTTAGAAAGAAACGTCTGCTCCGCCGGTACTTTTATTTTCTTGCTCGTACCCAGTTGATTAAACCGCCGCGAAGCATCATATCAACCTGGCGCCTGGACATTTCATGGCGCACGGTGATGGTTTCGTTTTTATTCTTAATAGAAGCTTCAAACGTATTGTGATTCTGTATATTTTCACGCAGATTCTCAAGCACAATAGTATCACCGGCGTCGATTTTCATATAGTCTTCAGTATCTTCAAACGTAATCGGAAGTACGCCGAAGTTCACCAGGTTCTGCCAGTGAATACGGGCGAAGTCCTGGACGAGTGCAACACGCAGCCCGAGATAGCGGGGTGCAAGGGCCGCGTGCTCACGGCTTGATCCCTGGCCGTAGTTGGATCCGCCGACAATAGCGTGCCCGGTCTCATCCTTAATTGCCATTGCCCGGTTGTAATAGTCTTCATCAGTAATTTCAAATGAAAACTTGCTGATTTCCGGAAGGTTACTGCGGTATGGAAGCACGCGGGTTCCACCGGCAAGAATTTCGTCTGTGGAGAAGTTGTCGCCAAGCTTCAGCAGTACTGGCACCTCGATGCGGTCCGGCAGCTCTTCCATTTCCGGAAGGGTGGCAATGTTCGGGCCTTTTTCGATTTTTACATTTTTCGCTTCTTCGTAAGGCAGCGGCTCCTGCAGCAGCCGGAAATCAACGGTTGGCTCATCCGGTTCGCTTACTTTTGGATAATCCATATCAAGAGTCCGCGGATCGGTAATTTCACCGTAAAGTGCAGAAGCAGCAGCTATTTCAGGGCTGCACAGAAAGACGCGGTCTTCCTTCGTGCCGGAGCGTCCCGGGAAGTTCCGCGGGGTCGTCCTCAGGCTGTTTTTGTGGGTGGCCGGAGCCTGCCCCATGCCGATACAGCCGTTACAGCCTGCCTGGTGCAGCCGCCCGCCGGCGCTCAGAAGATTTGCGATATGGCCGTTGGACACAAGGTCTGTCAGCATTTGCCGCGAAGATGGATTAATATCAAAGCTTACATTCTCATGCACAGTTTTCCCTTTGACAATTTCAGAAGCAATTGCAAAATCCCGGTAGCCCGGATTAGCGGATGAACCGATATATGCCTGGAAAATAGGCTCGCCGGCAATTTCCCGGACCGGTACGACGTTGCCAGGGCTCGATGGTTTGGCAATCATCGGCTCGAGAGAGGACAGATCGATTTCTTCGTCGATGTCGTACTGGGCACCGCGGTCAGCTTTCAGCTCTTGCCATTCGTCCTCGCGGTTCTGGCTTGCCATGAAACGCTTCACTTCATCGTCCGATGGGAATACGCTTGCGGTGGCGCCGAGCTCGGCGCCCATGTTCGCGATTACGTGGCGATCCATAGCGCTCAGGTCTTCAAGGCCTGGTCCGTAGTATTCAATGACTTTGTTAGCGCCGGCTTTTACGTCGTGGCGGCGGAGAAGTTCAAGAATAACGTCCTTGGCGCTTACCCAGTCAGGAAGCTTGCCGGTAAGCTTTACTCCCCATACCTGGGGCATTTTAACGAAGAATGGTTCTCCGGCGATTGCCATGGTTACTTCAATGCCGCCTGCCCCCATGGCAAGCATCCCCATACAGCCATTGGCACAGGTGTGGGAGTCCGACCCGAGAAGAGTGCGGCCGGGACGTGCAAGGCGCTGCATGTGTACCGGGTGGCTTACGCCGTTCCCCGGACGGCTGTAATGCATGCCGAAACGTTTTGCCGCTGTCTGAAGAAACAGGTGGTCATCCGGGTTTTTGTTATCCTCCTGAATAATGTTGTGATCTACGTACTGGGCGGAAGCTTCTGTCTGAGCCTGTTCAACCCCCATGGCTTCAAGCTCAAGCATCACCATTGTTCCTGTGGCGTCCTGTGTGAGTGTCTGGTCGATTTTCATTCCAATTTCCTCGCCTGGAGTCATTTCTCCGGAAACGAGGTGCTCTTCAATTAGTTTTTGTGCGACGTTTCGTGCCATAAAAGGCGTCCTCCTTCGTCATAATTCCAATTGTGTTAATTTTTTCTGAATGAAAACATGCTCTTTGTATTTATACCTGTTAAGAAAAATTCGTAAACATACGGGTATCTTTCTTTTCGTGCAATTTTTAATGTGTGATAATATAAAGAGAGATGAAACCATCAGGGGTACGTCTGCGTATAATACTTGTGTAGATGAAAATGAACCGTTAAAAGGAGAGAAAGCCATGGGTAAAAGAATCATGTTGTTTCTATTAACGAACATGATGGTATTGTTAACAATTGTCATCGTGTTTTCGATACTAAGTTTGTTTGGTGTTAACCTGGGTGCTTATGACTACGGCGCCGGTACGTTGAATTTGGTGCCGCTGTTAATTATCAGTGCCGTTATCGGCTTCGCCGGGGCGTTTATTTCACTGGCGATGTCGAGATTTATAGCGAAAAAAGCAATGAACGTCAAAGTAATTGACCCGGATAACCCGGGAAGCCAGGCTGAAAAAATGGTAGTGGAAAAAGTTCACCGTCTCTGCCGGCGCGCAGGGTTGACCCATATGCCGGAGGTTGGGATTTACCAGTCCGCTGAAGTGAACGCGTTTGCGACGGGGCCGACCAAAAAACGGTCGCTTGTTTCCGTTTCAACCGGGCTGCTTCAATCGATGGACGATGACGCTGTGGAAGGCGTTATTGCCCATGAGGTTGCCCACGTGGCAAACGGCGATATGATCACCATGACCCTGCTGCAGGGAATCGTGAACACGTTTGTGGTGTTCCTGGCACGGGTCGTAGCCTTTGCGGTATCGAGATTTGTAAACGAAAATATGCGCCCGATTATTCATTTTCTGGCGATTATTGTATTTCAAATTCTCTTTTCGATTCTCGGAAGCATCGTCGTGGCTGCCTACTCCCGTTACCGTGAGTACCACGCCGACCGCGGAGGGGCAGACCTTGCCGGAAAAGACAAAATGGCTCACGCTCTCCGCTCTCTGCAAAATTATGTGGACCGGGTGGATACGGAACAGTCATCCATGCAGACGCTGAAAATCAACAACAAGCCGTCAGCTGCTGCGATGCTTTTTTCATCGCACCCGCCGCTTGAAGACCGGATCCGTCGTTTAGAACAAAGCTGAATATAAGTACTTCCCGGATGCGCGTACCGCGTCCGGGTTTTTTGTGCCTGGCTGAAGAAGAAAGAAACAAATATTACCCGGGAAATATAAAATTGACACAAAAACGTAAATGATATCGTTCGAATTTGGCTTTATATCATGATATAAAGAATAGAGTGATCTATTTATTGAAAGGAGAAGTCCTATGAAATATCGAATTTTTGGTCTTCTCGCGGTTTTATTTTTCATTGCATCCCCTTATCAGGCGGTTGCAGCACCTACGCTGGAATCCTCAAGCCCTGAAGATGGAGATTCTGTTTTAGAAGTTCCTGAACGCCTCGAGCTTACTTTTGATACAGAGATTGACCGTGTGGAGGATATGTATCTGCTTGTAGAAACGGGAGATGAGATAGAAATGTCTGATCCCGAAATTAGTGATGATGGCCGTACTGTAGTTTCATACATGGAAACTGTACTGGAAAACGGAAACTATGTGTTGAATTACAGTGTAACGGGTGCTGACGGAGAAACGGTGCAGGGGGGCACCAATTTTAGTCTGAATAGCAATCAGCCCTTCGAAGAAAGACAGCAGGAATTAGAAGAACGCAGCGGAGAAAGCTCTCTTTCTGATGCAGATAGGGAGGCTGCGGAGGAAGCAGAAGAAGCTGGACCTAATATTCCTGGTATGGTGGCCATGGGAGTTCTTGGTCTGGCAATCGTTTCCGCGTTTACTATCATTTTATGGAAAAACAGAGAGCACAAAAAATAACAGCGGACAGCTTCGAGCCCCTTCGAAGCTGTTTTTTTGTTTATGCATGGAAAAATTTCAATGGCTTAAGCCGTTCTTGTTTGCCAGGGGGGCACCGTTGTCCGCTATAATAGGTGGGGAGAGAGGACGGAGATGCAGATGAGAGAGCAGCAGACAGGCATTGCAGCAGGAATGGCGGCTTATGTACTTTGGGGATTTCTTCCGCTTTACTGGAAGCTTTTTAATGATGTTCCGGCGATCGATGTGCTCGCCCACCGGGTGATCTGGTCGTTTTTGTTCATGTCTGTACTTATTGTGCTGATCGGGCGTTCTAAAGGAGTGTGGAATGAAATAACGCATGCTTTTCATTCCGTGAAAACGACGGCAGCCATCACGGGGGCTGCTTTATTGATTACGATCAACTGGTTCACCTTTATTTTTGCGGTGAATGGAGACCACGTGATCCAGGCGAGTCTTGGCTACTATATTAACCCGCTCGTAAACGTAGCTCTGGCGACGGTATTTTTAAAAGAGCGGCTGGCACGCATGGAAATAGCCGCTGTAGTGCTCGCATTTATCGGTGTATTCGTGCTGACGATTTCCTACGGGCAGTTTCCGTGGGCTTCTATTATTCTGGCGTTATCCTTTGGGTGCTATGGTATTATTAAAAAAACTGTAGCGCTCGGGGCATGGGCAGGTCTGACCCTGGAGTCGTTTCTGGCAGCTCCATTTGCCCTGGTTTTTTTAATGTTCTTTTCGGGCGAAACGGCTTCCACCTATGATTCAGGCACATGGACACTGCTCTTCGGGGCAGGCGCAGCTACGGCCGTTCCATTACTGTTGTTTGCTTCCGGGGCACGGAAGATCAGCTATTCCCTGCTTGGCTTTCTGCAGTATATTGCGCCGACGATTATGCTGGTGCTGGGTGTTTTTTTATTTAGGGAGCCTTTTTCCCTCCAGCAGTTTACGGCCTTTTTGATTGTTTGGGCGGGACTGACACTGTTTACCGTTTCCCGGACGCGTATTCATATGCAGAGGAAGAAAACAGAAGCAGCTATAAATAATTGAAGAAAAGGAGAGAAAGCATGGACGAGCGATATTCAAGACAGCAGCTGTTTTCGCCGATCGGTGAAGCGGGCCAGAAAAAGTTAAGCGAAAGCTCTGTGACGATTGTCGGTGCAGGGGCGCTCGGAGCTTCGGCAGCGGAGATGCTTGTACGCGCCGGTGTTGGAACGGTGACAATCGCAGACCGTGATTACGTAGAGTACAGCAACCTGCAGCGTCAGCAGCTGTATACGGAAAAGGACGCCGCAGAGCAGATGCCTAAAGCAGCGGCGGCAGAAAAGCGGCTGCGCGAAATTAACTCCGGGGTTCATGTGCACGGGGAAGTAGTGGATGTGGATTTTACCTGGATCGAAGCAAGGGCTGCTGAGACAGATCTTATCATTGACGGCACGGACAATTTTGATACCCGGCTGCTGATTAACGATGCGGCGAGAAAATACCGTAAGCCCTGGGTTTACGGAGCCTGTGTCGGAAGCATCGGCATGGTCCATCCGTTTCTTCCGGGAGAGCGCCCCTGCTTCCGCTGCGTATGGAAAAAGATCCCTTCGCAGGGACAGACGTGCGACACAGTAGGGGTGATCGCTCCGGCTGTGCAGTCAGTGGCGGCAAAGCAGACAGCCGCGGCTTTAAAAATACTGGTCGGGGACGGGGAAAGTCTCCCGGTAACCCTGGATTATTTTGATCTTTGGAATCAGCAGCAGTTTTCCATCGGCCTGCAGAGCAGCAAAGACCCGGGATGCCTGTCATGCGGTGAAAAAGCGGAGTACCCGGCGTTAACATATGAACATTCAAATAAAACGAGCGTACTTTGCGGCAGGGACACGGTACAGATCCGGCCGGGTGAAAGCAAACAGCTGAACTTTGAGCGACTGGAGCGCGATTGGGAGAGCCGGAACTGGAGTGTACGCAAAAATCCTTATCTGTTGTCGGTACAGACTGAAACGCGGCGCATCGTTTTATTTCAGGATGGGCGGGCGCTCATTCACGGTACGAGCGATGTCCAGGAGGCCAAGCGGTGGTACGCCCAGCTGCTCGGGTAAACTGAAAACAATCCATCGATGGGAGATGACGGACAATATGAACTGGAAACCCTTCGTGGCAGCAGGAACCGGAATTTTTCTTCTTCAGGCCTGCAGCGGCAGCGGTCCGCAGGCAGAACAGAACGAAGAGCAGGCCGAGCTGACGATTTCAGCGGCAGCCAGTCTGCAGGACGCCCTTACCGAGGTGCAAAAAAGCTTCGCCAATGAGCATCCGGATATTTCATTGGCCTTTAACTACGGCGGATCAGGAACACTAAAGCAGCAGATTGAGCGCGGCGGTCCGGCAGACGTCTTTTTGTCAGCCTCCGCTTCGCACTATAACGATCTTGAAGAGGAAAATATAATGGTGGAAGCAGCGGAACCTGCCTTTGCGGAAAATGCGCTGGTGGCGGTGGTGCCTAAAGACAGTGCGGCGGAGGAACTTCAGAGCGTGCTTGATGGGAGCGGCCGGATAGCGGTGGCGACGCCGGAAGCAGCACCCGCCGGAAGATATACCCGGGAAGCACTCACTTCCATGGAGGAATGGGAGAGCGTGCAGGAGCGGATAGTCTTTGCTAAGGATGTGCGGCACACGTTAACACTTGTCGAAAGAGGCAATGCAGCGGTCGGCTTTGTGTATGCCTCGGATGCGCATGGAGCCGAGGTCCGGGTTCTTGAAGAAATTGATCCTTCCCTGTACTCTCCCATTCATTATTACGGCGGGGCTGTAGCGGGGAACGGGAATGAAGAAGAAAGCCGGGAGTTTATGAAATATCTGCAAAGCAGCGAAGCCCAGAACATATTGCGCTCGCACGGCTTTTCAGATCCGGAATAAAAGGAGCGTGCGAGCCTGATGTTTTGGTTTCCAATACAGTTATCTCTGCTGACCGCAAGCATTGCAGCAGTCCTTGTTTTCATTGCCGGTGCGATGCTCGGAAGAGTTTTTGCCGTCAGAAATTTCCGGGGGAAGCTGGCGGCGGAAACGTGCCTGATGCTTCCGCTCGTGCTGCCGCCGTCAGTTACCGGCTTTTTACTTATCATCGCTTTTGGAACAAACAGCTGGATCGGCAGCGTGTATGAACAAGTGTTTCAAAATTCGATTATTTTCACGCCGGTCGCAGCTGTTGTTGCCGCTGCGGTCGTTGCGTTTCCTTTAATGTTTCAGTCGGCAAAAACCGGCTACGGTTCAATTGACCCCAATATTGAATCCGCTGCAAGAGTTGACGGGGCAGGAGAGTGGCGTGTGTTTATAAATATTGCTGTGCCTCTCGCAGGCCGGGCGCTTATGACAGGATTTGTGCTCAGTTTTACGAGAGCTCTGGGGGAATTCGGGGCTACCCTGATGTTTGCCGGGAATATTCCCGGTGTTACACAAACGATGCCGACGGCCATCTACGTGGCCATTGAGTCGAATCAAATGAACCTTGCGTATACGTACGTCGGCATCAGTATATTTGTTTCCTTTCTGCTGCTCGGTTTAACTTACCTTTTAAACCGGGAACGTTAAATATTAATCGCTCGTTTCCCGGTGATAGTCACCGCTTTTGCCTCCGGTTTTTTCAAGCAGATATGTCGGTCCGATGACCATCCCCTTATCGAGTGCTTTGCACATATCATATACGGTCAAAGCAGCGGCGGATGCTGCAGTCAGCGCTTCCATTTCGACACCGGTGCTTCCCTTCGTTTTAACAAACGCTTCAATAAACAGTTCATACGCTTCTTCTGTTTTCCAGTAAAAGCTGATGTCTACGTTACTTAAAGGGAGTGGGTGGCACATTGGAATAAGCGTGGATGTCTGTTTGGCGCCGGTGATTCCTGCAATTTGGGCGACGGCGAGCACATCGCCTTTTTTAATATCTCCCTGCGTCACCGCGCGGTAGACTTCTTCTGGAACGCGTATGCTTGACCCTGCCAGGGCGCTTCTGCTCGTCACCGGCTTATCGGAGACGTCCACCATTCTGGCCCGGCCCTGTTCGTTAAAATGCGTAAATTCTGACATGGTAAATGTCCCTCCTGGATATGGTATTGACCGATTATAGCACGGATACATACATTCAAATATAACAAAGGAGCATCGATATGGTTGAAAAACGTACGCCTGTACCTGTAAAAGAAGCAATTGAGCGAGTAATGGAGAATGTCGAAGAAGGAGGCGTGGAGGAGGTCTCCATCCAGGAATCCTACGGCCGCCGGCTGGCAGAGACGATCACGGCCGCTCATCCGGTCCCGCCGTTTGACCGTTCCCCCTATGACGGATTTGCGATACGCTCGGCGGATTCCCGCGGAGCTTCCCGGGAGCAGCCGGTTACCTTTCAGGTAGTTGAGGAAATCGGCGCTGGTTTTGTGTCAAAAAAAGAACTTAAGCCTTTGCAGGCGGTACGCATCATGACCGGGGCAAAAATTCCGGAGCAGTGCGATGCCGTCGTCATGCTCGAGCTTGCCCAGGAGGGTCATGACGGCACGTACCCGCTCATGACGATCAAGCGCGAGTTTGAACAGCATCAAAACATTTCCTTTGAAGGGGAAGATACGGAGGCAGGCGCCGAACTCGTTCCGGCGGGCACGTGGATTGACCCCGGCGTCACGGCCCTGCTTGCGACATTTGGCTACGCCACGGTGAAGGTGGCTAAAAAGCCGGTCGTCGGCGTGTTTGCGACAGGCACGGAGCTGCTGGACGTCTCTGATGATCTGGAGCCGGGCAAAATACGAAACAGTAATGCCTACATGATGATTGCCCAGCTGCAGCGCGCCGGGGCAGAGCCTGTATACTACGGCAAGCTGAAGGATGAACTGGGTCCCTGCTACGAGGCGGTGCGTCAGGCGGCCGAGGAAACGGACATGGTCATTACGACCGGAGGGGTGTCGGTCGGGGACTATGATCTGCTCCCGGACGTTTACGAACGGCTCGGCGCAGACGTGTTCTTTAATAAAGTGGCAATGCGTCCAGGCAGCGTAACGACCGTCGCCAGCTGGGATGGTACGCTGCTGTTTGGCCTTTCAGGAAATCCGTCCGCCTGCTACATGGGCTTTGAGCTTTTCGTGCGGCCGGTGATTCAGGCCGTGATGCATTCTGCGCACCCGCACCATACGATGGTAAAGGCGGAGCTTGCAGCGGATTTCTCCAAGCCGAACCCGTTCACCCGTTTTGTGCGAGGCAGCTGCCGCGCAGAAGGGGATCGTTTATTTGCAGAGCCGGGAGGCTTTAATAAGTCGAGCGCGGTAACCTCCCTGGCCGGTGCCAATGCGTGTATCGTTCTTCCCGGGGGAAGCCGCGGATATCAGCAGGGGGACGTGGTCGACGTCATGCTGCTTGAAGATAACGAAGGCCAGAAAGAGCCGCTCTCATGACCACCCCGGTACTGCAGGTAACGGGGTTTAAAGAAAGTGGGAAAACGACCCTGCTTAAACGCTGGACGGCGCTTGGCAAGACAAACGGCTGGAGGGTGGGCGTATTAAAGCATCACGGCCACCGGAGCGTGCCGCTTCAGCCGGAGGGAGTCGACAGCCTGGAGCTGAAGGATGCTGGCGCCGTGGTTTCCGGTGTGGAAGGCGCTGGAGTCTTTCAGTTCCTCGCGGATATGGAGGAGCCGGACCTTTCCACGCTGCTGAATATTTATCAACAGCTGCCGCTTGATGTTATTCTTATAGAAGGATACAAAAAAGCACCGCATCCTAAAGTCCTTCTGCTCCGAAGCATAGAAGATAAAGTATCCCTTGAGGATCTTGATAATATTCAAACAGCATTTGGTCCTGGAGAAGAAGTGAATCATTTTCAGGATACTGAAAAAACAGATGAATGGTTTGAACAATACATGAGGAGTATACTATGAAGAAACGATTTTTTGTGACATCAGAACCGCTGTCTGTGGAAGAGCTTGCTGCTGAGGTCACGCGTCCGGAAGCAGGAGCCGTGGTGCAGTTTATCGGCACGGTCCGGGAATTTACCCAAGGCCGCCGGACCGTCTATCTGGAATACGAGGCGTATCATTCGATGGCGGAAAAGCAGCTCGAGGCGATCGGCCGGGAAGTGAAGGAACGCTGGCCGGATGCTGAATCAGCCGTGGGTCACCGCACCGGCGAACTGAAGATCTCGGACGCGGCAGTCGTCATTGCTGTTTCGACACCGCACCGGAAAGACGCTTATGAAGCGAATGAATATATTATTGAGCGCATCAAACAAATTGTGCCCATCTGGAAAAAAGAACACTGGGAAGACGGCGAGCAGTGGGTGGGAGACCAGCTTGAACAAACGCGGTACCCAGACGGGGCCCCGGGAGGTGGAAATAGTGATTAATGTGTTATGCTTTGCCCACATGAAAGACATTTTTGGCGGAGAAAAGCTTACCATTAACAGTGGTGGCATAGCTACTGTGGAGGATGTGCTTGAGTATCTGAAAGCCACGTATGATGCTGATATCAGCGGCATTATGACCGCTGTGAATGAAGAATTTGCTGAAGAAAGCACGCCGGTCGGCCAGGGGGACACAGTAGCCCTGATTCCACCGGTCAGCGGAGGATAATACTGTGGCAGATGGAATCATTCTTACCGGAGGCATGTCGGAGCGGTTTGGTTCTCCAAAAGCCTTTGCCGTCTGGAAAGAAAGCTATTTTTATGAACGGGCCGTCCACGCCCTTCAGACTGAAGTGAAAACCATCTGGCTGATTTCTCATCCGTCGTTTGCCGGGAGAATACAAGCCGGCGAGCAGGTGAAGGTCAGGGAAGATCTTCCACCTCATAAAGAAAAGGGACCGCTGGCCGGCCTTTTCACCGGACTTTCCTACACAGAGGAAGAATGGGTGTTTATGCTTCCGGTGGATATGCCGCTTATTACTGCGGAAGAAGTGCGTTTTCTGTCATCTTATATTACCCCGGAAACAGATGCGGTCATCCCGGAGGTTGGGGGAAGACTGGCACCGGCGTGTGGGTGGTTCCGCGCAGATCTGCTTTCAAAAGCAGAAGCCCAGCTCGAATCCGGGGATTACCGGATGAAAAATGTATTCAGCGGTAAGGAAAGAGTCGTAGACGTCAATCAGGCGTACTGTCGCCCCGAAGCATTTGAAAATATTAATACTGTCCGGCAGCTCGAGGAGTTAAACAGAAAGGTAAAATAGAGAGAGGGGGAATACAATGACCAATGTAACTGACCAGTTAAACCGTCCCCTTCGTGACTTGCGTATTTCCGTGATAGATCAATGCAACTTCCGGTGCACCTACTGCATGCCGGCGGAAATTTTCGGCCCGGATTTTGAATTTATGGGTCAGGACGAGCGGCTCTCCTTCGATGAAATTGTCCGGGTGTCGCGCCTGTTTGCCGGTCTTGGTGTGGAAAAGCTGCGTTTGACCGGAGGAGAACCACTGCTTCGTAAAAACATGCCTGAACTGATCCGTCGTCTGACGGAAATCGAAGGCATTAAAGATATCGCTTTGACTACAAACGGGGTCATGCTGCCCGCCCAGGCTGAAAAATTGAAGGCCGCCGGGCTGCAGCGGGTGAACATCAGCCTTGATGCACTCGATGATGAAGTGTTCGCAAGCATCAACGGCAGAAAAACTGGCTCAAAGCCTGTGTTAAAAGGCATTGAAGCAGCAAAAAAAGCAGGCCTTACTGTAAAGGTGAACACCGTAGTCAAAAAAGGGATGAACGAGGAACAGATTCTTCCCATGGCTATGTATTTTAAACAGCGCGGTGTCAATCTGCGCTTTATCGAGTTTATGGATGTGGGGAGCACCAACGGATGGAACTTCGGGTCAGTGGTGACGAAAAAAGATATTATCGACACGATTCACCAGACGTTTCCGATTGAGCCCGTGGATCCGGGCTATTACGGTGAAGTGGCTGACCGTTACCGTTATAAGGACGGCAGCGGCGAAGTCGGCGTTATTTCGTCTGTTACGGAATCGTTCTGCTCTACGTGCACACGGGCGCGGATCTCTGCGGATGGAAAGCTGTTTACGTGCCTGTTTGCCACCGAAGGATACGATTTACGGAATCAGCTCCGTTCCGAGGACTCAGATGAAACGATATTTGATAATATTGCCGGCATATGGGGCAGACGGACAGACCGTTACTCGGAAGAGCGGACCGAAGAAACGGCGCGCAACCGTAAGCGGATTGAAATGTCCTATATTGGGGGATAATAGGAAGAAAAGAGGAAGCCTGAAAAAGGCTTCTTTTTTTAAGAGAAAAATAAAGGAGGGGACTTCTATGGCGACAGAAGAACATAAAGAGCAGGCAGAGAAAAAGATTCAATGTGCTGTTATTACCGTGAGTGACACGAGAACCGAAGAAACGGATAAAAGCGGCAGACGTATTCATGAGCTGCTCGAATCCCACGGCCACGAGGTTTGTTTTTATTCAATAGTTACAGACGAACAGGCATCAATCACCAATTGTCTGAACGAAGCGCTCGTCCATCCTGAGGCAGAAGCAGTGCTGATTAACGGAGGGACAGGAATTGCCGACCGGGATATTACTATCGAAACTGTAGAGCCCAGATTTGATAAAGCAATTGTCGGGTTTGGCGAACTGTTCCGCTACCTGAGTTATGTGGAAGATATCGGGTCTTCGGCGATTTTATCGAGAGCTGCCGCCGGCATTATCGATCACAAGCCGGTGTTTACCATGCCAGGCTCCTCCGGGGCTGTAAAGCTTGCGATGGAAAAACTGATTATTCCTGAGCTGCCTCACGTGGTTTGGGAGGCTACAAAACAGCGCGATCTGTAAGGGAAACAAAAAATAAGAGGGGTGCTTGTGTGAAAGAACCAAGTTTAGAGGAAATCCGGGCATCGGAAAAAGAATATCATCGCCAGTACTACAAGCAGCACGGTTTATTTGAACAAGGCACGTGGATGAAAAAGCCTGCTTCCCGTATTATTAATGCCCTGGGCCGAATTCGAAAAGGGGAAGACGTCCGGCTGCTTGACCTTGGCTGCGGGATCGGCCGTAACAGCATACCGGCCGCCAGGCAGTTCCAGGAGCAGGGCTGTGAGGTTACGTGCGTGGACTTTTTGGACGAAGCCATCACCCAGTTAATGGAGTACGCCGGGGAATACGGCGTCGAACAAGAGATTAAACCGGTAAAAAAGGCAATAGAAGAGTACACCCCGGAAGAGGCGTATTTTGACGGCATTATAGCAGTTTCAAGCATCGAACACGTGCCCGATGAAAACACCTTCTGGAATTTAATCGATAAACTCCAGAAAGGCACGGCCGAGGGCGGGGTGCATGCGTTTTTGATGAACACCGGGATTCATGAGACAGACGCGGAGACGAACGAGGAGCTTCCGGCAAAAATGGAAGTGAATTTCGATACAGAAGATATTATTCAAAAGCTTGCCCGCCGGTACGAAGGCTGGACAGTGCATAAGCTTGAGAGTGAAGCACAGTCATTTTCGACGTACCGGGAAGACCGGAAAGTGCTTATTAACTCAAATATGCTGCTGCTTGAAGCAGTAAAAGAACGGGCCTGACGGCTCGTTCTTTCTGATGTGCAGAGAAGGCAGAGAATTCCCGGGCTTATATGGAATAAAAATAAGGTGTAATCTTGTACGCAGGCATGCGGTAATTTTGTCCTAAAACAGCCTTTCGCAGGTTGAAAATTGGCAGGCGTTAGGATACGATGATAAAGGTTCTAGGCAACAGGCGCATAGAAGTGAACGTTTTATGACATATTTGTGTTTAAAAATCGTCAATTTTGAAATTTTGCCGGAGAAAAAATGACGAGAGGCATAAAAATTTGCTACGATAATGGTGCGCTCTGCATATGAACGGAATGAACCGTGGCTGATGGAGAGAGGGGTTATTCATCACAGAAGTCGGTAATAAAAAGGAAGGAGCGTGAAGCGCTTGAAAAACTTAGTTTCCTGGTTCAAACGACTGTTTATGGTACCAGGGTTGTTTGCTTTGCTGCTCGTCGCCAGCGGCTGCAGCGGTATTACAGTTTTGGATCCTAAAGGTCCGGTAGCCAGAACCCAGCAGGAACTCATCATTTTTTCTATTACACTGATGTCTGTCATTATCATTGTTGTTTTTGTGCTATTTTTCTACATGATTATCCGGTTTAGGGAACGTCCAAACTGGACAGATAAGGATTATGACCCTCACCAGCACGGAAACACCACGCTCGAGATTATTTGGACGGTCATTCCATTTATTATTGTAGCAGCTCTTTCAGTACCTACAGTAACCTCCTTGTATGCACTGGAGGAACCACCCGAAGGCTCAGATCAGGAGCCGTTAGTCATTCACGCGGATACATCCAACTGGAAATGGTATTTCAGTTATCCGGAGCAAAACATTGAAACGGTTAACTACTTACACATACCGGAAGACCGGCCAATTGAATTCAAGCTGTCGGGTGCTGACTCGATGACAGCACTTTGGATACCGGCGCTTGGAGGCCAGAAATACAACATGGCCGGCATGCAGAATACACTGTATCTGGAGGCAGAGGAACAAGGTGAATTTGCAGGCCGTAACGCGAACTATAACGGATCCGGGTTTGCAGAGCATACATTCACTGTTACTTCTGAAAGTGAAGAAGATTTCAACGAGTGGGTGAGCGACATTCAAAATAACGCTCCTGAGCTGACCAAAGAACGTTTTGACCAGTACCTGGAGCCTGGCCTTGCTGACGAGGCTGAATATTCGAGCACGCATTTAGAGTACGTTGATTTTGGTGAAAATGACGGAAGAAGCTATATCACAGATCTCTACAGCGGAGACCTGGGCGAAGACGTACACCTTTACGGTGGCGAAGGCGGCCCTTGGGAAGAAGAATAAACACCCTTAGCATGATAAATATAGAAAGCAGGTGACATCCTTTGTGGGATTTTATATGGAATGATTTTCTTGTCACCGGAGAGCCGTTAATTTACGGGGCGATGGCTTCCATTGTCCTCGTTACAGTATTAATTGTGTTTGTCCTGACGTATTTCAAGCTGTGGAAATGGCTTTGGGATGAATATTTAACAACGGTGGACCATAAGAAAATCGGTATAATGTATATTATTGCCGCCCTGGCAATGCTTTTCCGCGGCGGTGTAGACGCCTTAATGATGAGGACGCAGCTGGCGCTCCCGGGAATGAACTTTTTAAATTCCGTGCACTATAACGAAATTTTCACGACGCACGGGACGACCATGATCCTGTTTATGGCGATGCCGTTTATTATTGGTTTGATGAACGTCGTTGTTCCTCTGCAGATCGGCGCCCGCGACGTTGCGTTTCCATTTTTGAACGCTTTAAGCTTCTGGACATTTTTCTTCGGCGCAATGCTGTTTAACATTTCCTTTGTTATCGGGGGTTCTCCTAGCGCCGGGTGGACCAGCTATGTTCCGATGGCCGGTCCGGAGCTTAGTCCGGAGATTAACCAGAACTATTATTTATTAGCATTGCAGCTGTCTGGTATAGGTACGCTTGCCACAGGGATCAACTTCCTTGTTACGATTCTGCGGATGCGTGCGCCGGGCATGACCCTGATGAAGATGCCTATCTTCACCTGGTCTGCATTGATTACATCCATTATTATTATCTTTGCCTTCCCAATTCTGACAATTGCACTGGCTCTGATGACGATGGACCGTATTTTCGGCACCCACTTCTTTACATTGGCCGGTGAAGGCATGCCGATGATGTGGGCCAACCTCTTCTGGCTTTGGGGCCACCCGGAAGTATATATCGTAATTCTTCCTGCGTTCGGGGTCTTCTCAGAAGTTATCTCGACGTTTGCCAGAAAGCAGCTGTTTGGTTACAAAGCAATGGTTTACGCGATGTGTGTTATCGCAGGGCTCAGCTTTGTCGTATGGGTCCACCACTTCTTTACGATGGGCGCTGGAGCAGGAGTTAACTCTCTCTTCTCCATCACCACAATGCTGATTGCCGTTCCGACCGGTATTAAGATATTCAACTGGCTTGGGACAATGTATAAGGGCAGGATCAGGTTTAATGTGCCGATGCTGTGGGCGCTTGCTTTTATTCCGAACTTTACCATTGGCGGCGTAACCGGAGTAATGCTCGGCATGGCCGCTGCTGACTATCAGTATCATAACACTTACTTCTTAATTGCCCATTTCCATGGTGTATTGATTGCTGGAACATTGTTTGGAATGTTTGCAGGGCTCACGTACTGGTACCCGAAAATGTTTGGTCATAAGATGAACGAAAAGATCGGAAAAGTCAGCTTCTGGCTGACTGTTATTGGTTTCAATATTACGTTTTTACCGCAGTACTTCCTTGGACTTATGGGTATGCCGCGCCGGACGTATACGATTGAACCGGAGTGGATGCCGCTTAACCTCCTTTCCACCATTGGCGCGTTTATCCTTGCCGGCGGTTTCGTCATCTTTGTATACAACATTTATTTCAGTGCACGCTACGAGCCGAGGGAAAAAACAGGCGATGCCTGGGACGGCCGTTCGCTCGAATGGGCGACGACAACACCAGTTCCTCACTACAACTTCGCTACCGTTCCTTATGTGAACAGTCACGAAGCATACTGGGACATGAAAGAAACAGGGGCGACCACTTACGATGAATCGAAGCTTGAACCTATTCATATGCCTAATTACAAGGGTATGCCGATTATCATGTCAGCCATTATGTTTGTGGCAAGTTTCGGTCTTGTCTGGCACTGGTTCTGGCTTGCAATTCCAGGGCTCATCGGGGTTATTATATGCATGGTTATCCGCTCCTTCGACTATGATGAAGGGTATCACGTCCCTATTGAGGAAATTAAACGTACTGAGGAGCAGGCAAGGGGGCGTAAAGAATGAGTGAACACGCGGAATTAAAAACCGGGCCTCTTGAGTACCGAAAAGAAGAAGGAACGCTTACCATTCTCGGCTTCTGGATCTTTCTTGCAGCCGAGGTGGTACTCTTCTCCACGCTCTTCGCCACATACGCCGTGCTGTTCGGCCGCTATGGCGACGCTACTCCGGCACCGGAATTGTTTGAAATGCCAATAGCGCTTGCCATGACGTTTCTGCTTTTAACAAGTAGTTTTACGTGTGGAATAGCGATTCATATGATGAGAAAAGAATCCTTAAAGGGTCTTCTTATCTGGCTTAGCATCACATTGGCCTTAGGCCTTGGATTTCTTGGTTTTGAAATTTATGAGTTTGTACACTACGTTCACGAAGGCGCATCGATTCAGTCAAGCGCGTTCTGGTCAGCGTTCTTTACGCTTACCGGTACGCACGGACTGCACGTAACGCTTGGTATCGCCTGGTGTCTGTTGATTATCATTCAGCTGGTCCGGGTTGGCTTAACGCCGACAACAGCCAGAAAAACATTTGTAATTGGCCTGTACTGGCACTTTTTGGACGTTGTATGGATTTTCATCTTTACAGCCGTCTACCTGATAGGGATGGTGGTTTAAATGAGTGAACACACAGAACACAGTGAGTCCAGCATTCCCGTCAAACACATTATCGGCTTTATTGCCTCTATTGTTTTGACGCTCGTTGCTGCTTACACAACTGTGATGTCCGGACTCCCGGTGCCATGGATTATTGCAATCATTATGATACTCGCAGTTATCCAGGCCGTCCTTCAGCTTGTCATGTTCATGCACATTGCCGAGAAAAACCCTATACCGCAGTATGGAAATATCCTATTTGGATTTTTTATCGCAGCTGTAGTTATCGCAGGTTCCATCTGGGTAATGTCTTTTGGTATGAGCGACATGGATATGAACGGCGGCTCCGGAGAAGAACATTCAGATCATTAAATAGAAAAAGCCTGTCCCGAAGCTTCGGGGCAGGCTTTTTTGTATATATGGAACGGGTCAGTGCACGAAAAAACATTAAAACATTTAGTGGACGACGCTTCCCCCGGAGATTTTTACGGCTTCCCCAACAATGTTGGAGGCGGCGTCTGTTAACAGGTAGGCGATAGTATTGGCCACCTCCTCCGGCTGGGTCATCCGTCTGGACGGCAGACTATCAGCGGATACCTGCATTTGTTCTTCGAGACTTCTGCCGGTTTCTTCAGCCTTAGTCTGCATGAGCTGCTCCACCATTTCCGTCTGCACGTAGCCGGGGCAGACCGCGTTGACCCGAATTCCGTGCCCGATGGCTTCAAGCGCAAGGGACTGGGTGAAGCCGGTGATTGCAAACTTCGAAGCAGAATACGCGCTGTTACCCGGTGTGCCACGCAGACCGGAAAGAGAAGAAACATTCACAATCGCTCCCTTCTTCTGCTCCTGCATGCGCTTGTACACGAGCTGGGTTAAAAGAACGGTGGACGTATAGTTTACGTCCATCATTTCCTGCAGATCCGTTTCTTCGAGCTCATCAACAAACTTACGTTTTAGTACGCCTGCTGAATTCACCAGGAGGCTCAACGGCCCATGCGCCCCTTCGGCTGCCTTCACCAGCTCACTGCGCGCCGAAGCATCAGTGATGTCTGCAGGCCAGACAAATACATGGGCCTGCGGCTGTGCATCGAGGATCAGCTGTTTGGTCTCTTCGAGCTTTTCTTTGTTCCGGCCGGTCACTGTAACATCAGCACCCATGCGGGCAAGCGTAACAGCTGTTTCTCTCCCAATCCCACGGGTACTACCGGTCACAAGGGCGTGTTCATTCTGCAGTGCGTTTTCAGCAAATGGCATCATTATGTATTCCTCCATGTATAAAGTAGTCTGCTTTTATTTACCCGTAAGGGGGAGGAAGCAAACGATTGAGAGGGTGATGGAAGATTATATAGGGAAACTTCGGGGTACATAGAGAAGCAGTTACTATAAAAAGAGGTGAAACTATGAAAGCAGTATTTTTAAACGGATCGTTAAAGGATTCTTCTCATACCTCAAACACAGATGCATTGGCCGATGAAGTCATGCAGATCTGGGAAGAGGAAGGGGTGCAGGTGGAGAAAATTCGTCTGGCGGATTACAATATCCCGTATGGAGTCGCAGATGACCTCGGAGAAGGAGATGACTGGCCGGCTATCCAGGCGAAGATTGAGGAAGCAGAACTGGTGCTGCTCGGCACACCGGTGTGGCTCGGGGAAAAAAGCAGCATGATTACAAAAGCTATAGAACGGCTGAATGGTTCAGCCAGCCATACAAACGAAAAAGGGCAGGGGATCTATTACGATAAGGTTGCCGGAGTAGTAGCCACAGGCAACGAAGACGGTGCCAAACACGCCATTCAGTCTATTGTTTTTGGCTTGTCCCATTTAGGCTTCACGCTTCCGCCGCGTCCGAACTGCTACTGGGTCGGCGAAGCCGGGCCGGGGCCTTCGTTTATTGAAGCGGAAGGCATTAAAAGCGAATTTGTTCAAAAGCATATTCCTAAACTGGCGTACAACATGCTGCATGTGGGAACAATTTTAAAAGAGAATCCTATTCCAACCAAAGGCAATACGTAACGAATAAAAGCATACAAAAAAAGCAGCCGGTTGGCTGCTTTTTTTAGTAAGAACGGCTTACCAGCTTGCTTTTTTCACGCCTGGTACCTGACCTTTATGGGCCAGATCGCGGAACGCGATACGGGACATGCCGAATTTACGCATATAGCCGTGTGGACGACCGGAAATCGAACATCTATTGTGAAGGCGTGTTGGAGAAGCGTCACGAGGAAGCTTCTGCAGTGCCTCATAATCGCCTTTTTCTTTTAACTCACGGCGGAGTTCAGCGTATTTCGCTACCGTTTCTTCGCGCTTACGCTCTTTTGCGAGTTTAGATTGCTTAGCCAAAGTTCTCACTCCTTTTCATAATATTCGTGGCATTCATATTTTTAAGCACATACTTCATCATAACAGCTGCCTCGGTATGTGTAAAGGTTTCTTCTGATTGTTTCCGATGTTTATGATCCGCCGGAAACGGTAATGAATTATTTAGTAACAACGTTTAAACGAAGGGAGTTTCTTTCATGGAAATAAAACATTATGATAACAGATTCACAGCCGAGCAGGATGGCAAGGTTATTGGTGACATTTCATTTTTTGAAGAAGGTGAACAAAGCATTGTCATCGATAGTACCAAAGTAATCGAGGAAGAGCAAGGAAATGGCGTAGGTGAAGAATTAGTCCGCAATGTGGTGGAAAAAGCAAAAGGGGAAAACAAAACAATCGTTCCCCGCTGCCCTTATGCGGAAGAAAAAATCAAAGAAAATGACGATTTCAAGCAGGTGCTTGAAACGCAGTAACAACAGCACTGCTTCCCTGAACGGGAGGCAGTTTTTTTATATTCTTTTGTTTATTCCTGTATGACGCGCTGATACCATGCGGCGCCGGCCTCTACTTCCTCTGTGGTGATCTGATGGCCTTCATGCCCCCAATAGAGTTCTACAGAAGCCCCTGCTTCTTCAAACAGGCGGTAAAGGGTTTCTGCCTCTTCCGGGAGGCAGATGGGATCGTTAGTACCGGCGCCGATAAAAATGCTGCTGCCGGCGAGGGACGGAAGAGGCACGTCCCGTCTCGGCACCATCGGGTGATGGAGAAAAGCCCGGGTGACGGAGCGCGCATAATGAAAAAGCAGGCTCGCTCCCATGGTGGCTCCGTTGGAATAACCGAAAATGATGACTTGGTGAAGATCAAAATTATAACGGCCAGCGCTTTCCTCAAGGAATTGATGAAGCTGCTGGGTACGGAAAATCAGGTCCTTTTCGTCAATTGATCCGTCGGAAAGCCTGGCGAAATAGCGGTGCATACCTTCTTCGACAACGTTGCCGCGGACACTTAAGATGTTTGCTTCCGGATCAATCAGCCGTCCTGCTTCGAGGAAATCCTTTTCGGTGCCCCCGGTGCCGTGCAGGATTAAAATAGTCGGGGCAGTGCTGTTGCCTGGTTGAAATATATGCTTCATCAAACCTCTCCTCCGTCCCTGATTACTTAATCAATCGGCTTTAAACGTGCTTCGATTTCTGAACGACTGGGTTCGAGAAAAGGCGGCAGGGCAAGGCTTTCTCCCAAGTGTTCAAACGGTTCATCCCCTTCAAATCCCGGGCCGTCGGTAGCCAGTTCAAAAAGAATGCCGTTTGGTTCGCGAAAGTACAGCGACTGAAAATAATAGCGTTCCACAAATCCGGAGTTCGGAAGCCGGGCGTTTTTAATGCGTTCAATCCACTGCTGCAGTTCGTCTGCGTCCTCCACCCGGAAAGCTACATGGTGCACAGCGCCCCGCCCCTGACGTTCGGCCGGCAGGTCACTGCGGGTTTCTATATGAATTTCGGCACCGGACCCTCCTTTTCCTGTTTCAAATACACGAATGTCCGGCAGATCGGTATCATTTGGGTGAGGATAGGATTGAATTTCGGAAAAACCCATTATATCCTTCAGCACGGCAGCCGTTGGTTCAGCCGTTTTAACGGTTAAACGGACCGGGCCGAGACCGGTGGCTCCGTTTGCCGGGGAGGCATTTGAATGTTCCCAGGGGGTTCCGGGTTCCACGCCCTGATCGTGCTCATCAGACACGAACTGCATCCGGTGGCCCTCGGGGTCTTCGAATGGAAGGACGAGCCGTCCCGCCTGCTTCTGAATATCACCGTGCTGTACAGAATGCTCTTCAAATCGTTGTTTCCAGTATTCGAGTGCGCTGTCCCCGGGCACACGGAGAGAGACCTTTGTAATGCTGTTGGTGCCGCGCTTATTGGAGGCGGCCATTGGGATTTCAAAAAATGTAACTTCAGTGCCGGGATTGCCCCGTTCGTCTCCGTAAAATAAATGGTAGACAGAAGTGTCGTCCTGATTGACCGTTTTTTTGACGAGCCGCATGCCGAGAACGTTCGTATAGAAATCGACATTACGGCGGGCATCTGCTGTTAATGAAGAGACGTGGTGAATACCTTTCAGCTGCATGATGATTCCTCCTGCCTGGTTGTTTTCTGCAGTTTGCGGAGCAGCCGGAGCAGCTCCCGTTTTTCTGCATCTGTCAGGCCGTCAAACTGTGCGGCCTGAAAATCTTCCTGCCCGGGAGCGACTGCTTCGAGTGCAGCAAGTCCTTGCGGGGTCAGGGTAATATGTTTTTCCTTCCAAGTCTGTCTGCGTGCTACAAGCCCTTCTTCCTCGAGCTTTTTCAAAAGATAAGTGACACTTCCCTTTGTGACAAACAACTTACCCGCGAGCTCCTTTTGGGTAATCGGCTGATGAGCGTGCACCTGGGCAAGAATATCGAACTGCGGCGGGCTGAGTCCCGCCTGCTTTAAATGAGCGGCCGAGCGGCTGAGGTTCTGCTCATAGACCCGGGCGAGCCGGAACCACAGCAGCAGGCCCATTCTGGTTTTATTCATACGCATTGACTCCTTTACGGTTGCCATCAGTTTAACTTTAAACTGATGAAAAGTAAAGAAAGTTGCTTTCGTTGGCATTAAACATGGAAAGGACGGGGAAGAAGAACATTAGAATAATGAAGAGGAGGAAAACAGGATGAGAGAAGCATCGCTTGTAATAGATCAGAAAGCAGAGCTTGGGGAAGGCCCAAGCTGGGACGCCGGGCGCGGTGTTTTATACTGGGTGGATATTGATGGCTTTAAATTAATGGAATATCATCCTTCTTCAGGACGGCACTATGAACGTAAGCTCGATCAGCACGTATGTGCTGCGGTGCCGAGAGAAAAAGGAGGAATGATGCTTGCTTTGAGGGATGGCTTCTATTCCTACGATCTCGTATCCGGAGAGAAGGAAGCCATTATAGATCCGGAAGCAGACAAGCCGGGAAACCGGTTCAATGACGGTAAATGTGATCCGTCCGGACGCTTTTGGGCTGGAACGATGGCGGTCGAGCGCGGCACAGGGGAAGCTGCTTTATACCGCCTGAATAAAGATATGAGTCTCGATACGATTTTTGACAGCGTCACTATTTCAAACGGCCTGGCCTGGACGGAAGATGGAAGTATGATGTATTACATCGATACACCGACTAAAAAAGTGATGGCGTATGATTTGAATGCTGTTACGGGGGAAATTACAGGTAAACGAACAGCGATTACGTTTCAGGAAGGCTCCCCGGATGGAATGTGCATGGACCAGGAAGGCATGCTTTGGATCGCACTGCACCGCCTGGGGAAAGTTGAACGCTGGAATCCACAGACGAGTGAACGTCTGGAAACAGTGACCGTTCCGGCACAGAGAACGACCTCCTGTGTGTTTGGCGGAGAAGATTTAAAGGATCTGTACATTACAACTGCGAGAGGCGGGCTTTCTGAAGAGGAGCTCCGCGAAGAACCGCATGCAGGTGGACTGTTTCATATCCGTACCGATGTGCCGGGCATGCCAACCTACTCGTTTGGCGGCTGAAAAAGAAGGGAGAGAATATGTGTTCAAAAAAAGTTCCGGAAGAATTGTATCTAAAAACGTTAAGCCTGGAGCCGGAAAATCAGGAAACGCCGATTCCATTTGTCGGAAACGAACACGTGCATTCTTCACTGTTTTACCGGCGCAATCACTTTCCGTACCCTCAGTCCCCGGCGGCAGGGGTTACGATTGACGGTCTCGTGGACAGCCCGGGATTTATTTCGCTCGAAGATATCCAGGCCCTGCCCTCACGAACAGTAGAGACAGTGCTGGAGTGTGCGGGCAACAAAAGAAGCTTATTTGAGCCCAAAGCCTTCGGAGAGCCGTGGGGAAAGGGAGCCATCAGCCAGGGAAAATGGAAGGGGGTGCCGCTGAAAGCCCTGCTCGGGAAAGCCGGGTGGGATAAGGAAACAGCCGTGGAAGTTATCACTGCCGCAGGGGACGCGGGAGAGCGTCCCGATAAAAAGGACGTTTATGCCTACACTCGGAGCCTGCCGGTAGAAAAAGCGATGGACCCGGACACTATCATCGCCTACGAATACAACGGCCAGCCGCTCTCTTTCAAACACGGAGCGCCGCTTCGGTTAATTGTACCGGGGTGGTACGCAATGGCTTCCATGAAATGGATTGAGCGGCTCACCGTGAGTAAAGAAGCGTTTGAAGGTCCCTTTCAGGCGATTGACTATGTTTATTATCCGCACAAAAACAGCCGGAAAGACGCCTTTCCGGTGACGACCATGAATGTAAACAGCATTATTCAGTCCCCGGCTGATATGGAAATTACAAAAGAAGGAACGCAGGTAATAGAAGGCATTGCCTGGTCGGGCGAAGCTGTTATCGAGCTGGTCGAAGTAAGTACAGATGGCGGCCAGACATGGGCGGAGGCACAGCTTGAGCCTCGAAGCGATACGCCGTACACATGGACAAAATGGTTCTATGAGTGGCCGGAAGCGGCGGCCGGAGAATATACACTAATGGCCAGGGCCCGCGATGCTGGTGGACGCCAGCAGCCTATGCAGGCCTTCTGGAATCAAAAGGGCTACGGCTACAATGCGGTTGAAACGATTCAGGTCAAGCTAAAGTAAAAAAAGCTTCGAATCCTAAGTGGATTCGAAGCCTTTTTGAACGTTAAGAAGACGTGTAGGCGCCTCCGTTAATATGAATCGTCTGTCCGGTCATATAGGAGGCTTCATCAGAAGCAAGCATCACATATGGCCATGCGTGCTCAGATGGCTGGCCGGGACGGTTCATCAGCGTGTCCTGCCCAAAATCCTCGACCCCGTCTTCATTAAATGAAGAAGGAATAAGCGGCGTCCATACAGGTCCCGGAGCGACGCTGTTCACCCGGATGCCTTTCGAAGCGAGACTCTGGGCAATGCTTCGCATGAAGGCGGTGATTGCTCCTTTTGTCGCGGAGTAATCCATGAGAATTGGGTTGCCGCGGAAGGCGTTGATCGAAGAGGTGGAAATGATCGAGTCGCCTTCAGTTAAATAATCCATTGCTGCTTTTGTTAAATAAAACTGGGAGAAAAAGTTGGTACGGAACACATCCTCGAATTCGTCGGATGGAATATCCTCGACGTTTTCGTGGACGTGCTGGATCGCTGCGTTGTTAACGAGAATGTTTAATCCGCCAAACTCCTCTGCCGTCTGTTTCACGAGATCGATACAATGGGATTCCTCTTTAATATCTCCCGGAAGCAGCAGGCATCTGCCTCCTTCTGCTTCAACCATGCGCTTCGTTTCTTCAGCATCGTCATGTTCATCAAGGTAGGAAATGGCGACATTGGCTCCCTCTTTGGCATAAAGAAGAGCTACCGAGCGTCCGATACCGCTATCGCCGCCGGTGATAAGCGCGGCTTTTCCCTTTAGTTTCCCGGTCCCCTGATAATCGGTTGGATGAGCCGGGAGCGGCTCCATCTTCGATTCAATGCCCGGCTGTTTGTCCTGGCGCTGTCTTGGCGTACTTCCGTTCTGCATATCTCTAGGATCCATGTGTAACATCCTTTCTCAAATTGAAATCATGTGTACATTGTTATTTATACCATCAGGATGCATATTACAAACGTACAATAGAGGAGGCGGCAACAGAAAACGGCATAAAAAAGAAACCGCCGGGAGCGGTTTCTTAGGACGAAGGCGGCTGGTAATCCAGAAGCCGGCCGGCGAGCTGGTCAATTACCATATCATCCATAGGAGGGTTATGAAGCCCGGCGCGGATGTCACGGTAATGCCGCTGCAGCGGACTGGAAGCGGAAAGGCTTCTGGCTCCGGCAACGCGCATAGCGAGGTCGACCACTTCAACGGCTTCGTTAACGATGCTCGTTTTGGCTGCGCCCAATTCGCCTTTCATCTGCTGTCTCGTTTCAGTACTGGATTCATCCCATTTCAGCGCAACGGAATGAAGGAAGTGCCTGCTTTGCAGCAGTTTAAGCTCCATCCGGCCGAGTTTTTCCCGCACGTTCGGAAGCTCCGAGATCGTTCCATTAATGCTGTTGGGAGAGTAGGAAGCAGCAAAGCGGGCAGCTTCATCAGCTGCGGCCTGTGCGATTCCCAGGTAACAGGCCGGAATGTGCAGAAGCCATCCGGCTGCTGGTTTATTGCCGGGGACGATATATTGGGCCAGGTGGTTCTTTGGCACCCGGACGTTTTCAAGCACAACATCATGACTGCCGGTCGCGCGCATGGCAATCGAATCCCATGTGTCGACAATGGATATTCCTGCAGCTTCTTTGGGCACCACAAAGTAGGCTGTAGCATCTTCTGCCGTAATATGGGCCGTTACGATATAGTAATCAAGCACGGGCGACATGGTGGCGAATGTTTTTCGCCCATTCAGGATCCATCCGCTGTTTTGGTGTTCAGCGATAGTTCCCGGCGTGCCGCCGCGGGTCGGACTTCCGGTTGCTGCTTCGGTCGCGATATTGTTCAGGACGGCTCCGTTTTCAACGACGTCGTTCATGACACGGCTGTACAAATTTTCCTCCCACGGCCGTGTTTCGTTTAAGTTTTTAACAATCCCGGCATGCCAGCCAATAGCAAGCGATGTGGATCCGTCGTAGCGGGCGATAAGTTCCTGGGCTTCCACGAGTTCAAGCAGACCGGCATCAATACCGCCAAAAGCAGCCGGGGCCGTTAAGGCCGGGTAGCCAATACTTTTCAGTGCCTCGATGTTTTCAGCTGGGAAGGTGCCGTTTTGGTCATGTTCCTCCGTTCTCCCGGCGAATGTCCGGGAGGTGTCTTCGAGCTGCTGCAGCCGCTCGGCTTTTGTGGAAAGGGTGGTCATAGTCATACTGCTGCCTCCAAAATGATGGAATTTTATTTGAATAGGGTTGCCGGATTTTTATACGCATATATATGAAATCATATTCCCTCTGTGGAAGCAAAAAAACAGCCTGAATAAGGAAAATAAAGGATAATGATGCGTGTTTGCGGTGGCACAAGGCTAAAAGAAAGAAAAACCGCGTGAGAAAATCTGACATCATTTTATTGTTTTGCCGAAAAAAACAGTTAAACCGTGATATAGAGGGTGATACGATTATATAATGAGGATACCTTATGTAATCACAAATTATCGCGAATTACGGTAAAATCTATGAAATTAGTGTATTTGTTATTTTTCGTTTAATTCTGCATAATGCAAAAGTTCAATAATTTTCAGTATACATAAAATAGGAAGGGGTCCCATCGTGGATAATCAAAAACCAAGAGTAGGCTTTGTGTTTTACGGAGCCTTAGTAATACTACTTATTATGGCGGTGGTCGGAGTTGCGGTCCCGGAATCGTTTTTTAATGCCACTTCCGCCGTGCAGACATTCGCCTCGAACCGTTTTGGGTGGTATTATCTTTTAATTGTATCGGCATTTGTGCTTTTATGTATTTATTTTATTTTCAGCAGGTACGGAAACATCCGTCTCGGAAGGCCGGAGGACCGGCCGGAATACAGCTATCCAACCTGGTTTGCAATGCTGTTCAGTGCCGGCATGGGAGTCGGGCTTGTATTCTGGAGCGGGGCGGAGACGGTCTCGCACTATGCAACGAACGCTCCGGAAGCAGAGGTCGGAACGGACCAGGCGCTCGTCGATTCCATGCGCTATATGTTTCTGCACTGGGGGATACACCCATGGGCGATTTACGGCATCACGGCCATCTGTTTTGCCTACTTTACGTTCCGGCGCGGCGCACCCGGCATGGTGAGCGCCATGCTCAGTCCGATTATGAACGAAAAAGGAATCGGCGGAAAAGTAGTGGACATTGTCGCATTGGTTGCCACGGTGTCAGGCATCGCGACCACCCTTGGTGTCGGGGCGGCGCAGGTGTCCGGGGGCATGGCTTATCTGTTTGATACACCGAACAATTATACGGTGCAGCTGATTGTGATTGTCGTTATTACTGTTTTGTTTTTAATATCAGCGTATACCGGCTTAAATAAAGGGATCAAATTCCTGAGTAACGCGAACATATACTTAACGGTCATTTTATTCATTTTAATGCTTTTTGTCGGGCCGACGTTGTTTTCCATGAATTTGTTTACGAATACGATCGGCACATATCTGCAGTCGCTTCCGAGCATGAGTTTCCGGATCGCGCCAACGTCCGACAGCTCGAGGGAATGGATTAATGCGTGGACCATTTTCTACTGGGCCTGGTGGATGTCCTGGTCACCATTTGTGGGCATATTTATTGCCCGGGTGTCGAGAGGGCGGACCCTGAAGGAATTTACCATCGGTGTTCTTCTCGTGCCGTCGATTGTGAGCTTTATCTGGTTCTCCCTGTTTGGCGGTGCGACGTTAAACGTCCAGAGCACTGGTCTTGCAGACATTTCCTCCCTGGCTGCTGAGGAGGCCATCTTTGGCGTATTTGATAACTATGCGCTCAGCGCTGTGTTGTCAGTTATCACGCTCCTTTTGATTATTTCCTTCTTTATCACGTCTGCCGATTCTGCAACATTTGTGCTCGGCATGCAGACGTCGAACGGGGCATTAAATCCGTCCGCAGTCGTAAAGTTTATCTGGGGGATTATGCTCTCAGCCACAGCGGCCGTACTGCTTTATTCCGGAGGGATAGATGCCCTGCAGAACGTCATGATTATATCGGCGCTCCCGTTTTCCATTGTGATGATACTGATGGTATACTCGCTGTTTAAAGCGCTGAGGGAAGAAACAGATATTGAAACAAAGGATAAACGAAAAGATACAGACAAACCGGATAAAGCTTCATAAAAAGAATGTCGGGACTCCCATTTTTCATGGGGGTCTTTTTTATTGGTAAAATTTGGAACTGTTTAACACCAGCACTTAGTACCTTGTTATATACTTTCCCTGAAAAGAAGGAAAATTGTTTAGAAAATTGAATTTTTTGGATACAATATGTGTGGAGGTGAAAAAGTGAACAGGAAATTATTATTCAGTACTATTATTGCAATTATGGCTACAATCTTTATTTTCGCTTCACCGGATACCACTAAGGCATCTATGCTGGAAACGGAGGCACAGGGCCCGGAAGTAACGGCGCTTCAGCAGGATTTAATACAGATGGGATACTTACATACGAATGCGACCGGTTATTACGGCCCGGCAACCGCCCGGGCAGTAGAACAGTTTCAAAGTGATTTTGGCTTAATCGTGGACGGGGCGGCGGGTCCGCAGACAACCAGCCGCATAGATGAAGTTACATCAGTGGCTAAGGCGGTCTACGGGGAAGCCCGTGGAGAATCCTTTGAAGGACAGATAGGTGTGGCAGCGGTTATTTTAAACCGTCTTGAATCTGCTGAATTTCCCAACAACGTAAACGGCGTCATTCAGCAGCAGAATGCTTTCACCGCAGTAGCTGATGGACAGTACAGCATGACACCGGACCAGACAGCGTACGAAGCGGTCAGGCAGGCATGGAATGGCTATGATCCATCCAATGGTTCGATGTATTATTACAACCCGGAGGATGTAACCTCTGACTGGATCTGGACCCGGACGCCGAATTTATCCATCGGCCAGCACGTTTTTGCAAGCTGATGATGAGAATCAGGAACCTGCCACCGGCAGGTTCTTTTTTCGTGCCTGAATAAATATGGTACGATAAATGATCATAAGCATGGACTCGGAAGGTGCCAGGAGGAAAAGAATGAAAGAAATATTAGAAGCAGGGCCGTCAGAAGCAGCACTGATTAACGCCATTATGTATGAAGCGTTCTGGGAATACCGGAACGAGTCGCCGCCGTCAGGAGCCATTCAGGAAACAACAGAGGCCATTCAGGCTGAAATGGAGCAGGGAGAACGAGCCGCCGTCTGGTGGAAGGACGGGGAAGCGGCAGCGATGATCCGATTCCGGCCGGAGGAGAATTATATTTATTTCCACCGTCTGTCGGTCCGCCCTTCCTACCGCGGCAACGGGGCTGCTGCCGCGCTTGTCCGCTGGGTGGAGGAGGCTGCCTTAAAAGAGAAGTTCGAAGGGGTTTACTGTAAAGTGCGGGCGTCGACGCCTCAAAATGTCCAGATGTATCTGCGGATGGGTTACGAAAATATAAGGGAATATACTGCAGAAAAAGAAGGCCAGCCGCCGTTTGGCGTCGTAGTTATGGCAAAGCTGCTGTAAAGAACGACAGACAGCGTATGAAGCAACGAGCAAAAGTGTCTCCTGCAAGAAGGTAGATGAATTTAAAACAGGGACTGCCCCGGAAAAGGACAGTCCCTGTTTTTTGCTGTTATTTTAAAGCAAACTTTTCGTTTAGACAGCTGCGCGTTCGACTTCTCCTTTACGAAGAATAACGCGTGGATAAGGAAATTCTTCCTCCTGGCCGGCGAACGGGTAATTAACGTATTCGACACAAATCGTACGTTCATATTCCGCGATCATCCTGCACTCTTTTCCATCAAAATACAAAAGTTCGTCTTTATCAAATATTTTTACGTCTTTTTCTTGTTCCACTTCCAAACCTCCTTACCCCTCTCTTTATAGAGTAATCAATTTTAGGGCAGGCCGCAAGGTAATAAAAGGAAACAGAACAAATTCAGCTTCAAATTTCCGGAGAAATTACAATGGGTATGGGCGGTCCTGTGCCTGTACACTGATCCACTGCTCGGTCGTAAATTCATCTAAGACCCATTCGCCATTAAAGCGTCCGATACCGGACTGCTTCTCGCCGCCAAATGGCAGGTGGGCCTCATCGTTTACAGACTGGTCGTTCACGTGAACCATGCCGGAATTAATACGGCGCGCCGCCTGCATGCCGCGGTAACGGTCCTGGGTAAAGACCGAGCCACTCAAGCCATAAGGAGAGTCGTTGGCAATACGGATTGCTTCATCTTCGCTCGATGCCCGAATTAATGTCGCAACAGGACCGAAGACTTCATCCTTTGCGGCCGGCATGTCGTTAGTTACTTCGGAAAGAACCACCGGCGGTATAACCTGGCCGTTGATTTCAAACTCTGTTTGAAGTTTAGCCCCGGCATCGATCGTACCCTGAACCAGCTTCTCGATATTGTTGACCTGTTCTTCATTAATGATCGGGCCGACGATGACATTTTCATCCGAAGGGTCACCAGCTTTTAACGTTTTCGCTACGCGGGTGAACTCTTCGACAAATTCATCGTAAATGTCATCGTGAATAATCACGCGGTTCAATGCGAGGCAAATCTGTCCCTGGTGAAGAAAGGACCCGAATACTGCTGCTTTGGCAGCTTTTTTCACTTCAGCATCGTTAAGAACGACCATGGCGTTGTTGCCGCCAAGCTCAAGAGCGGTTTCTTTTAAGTTTTTCGCCGCAAGCTCAGCAATGTGCGTGCCGACTTCAGTGGAGCCGGTGAATGATAACAGAGCTGGTACTTCGTGAGTGACGAAGGCATCGCCAATTTCAGAGCCGCGTCCGGCCGTAACGTGAATTACGCCTGCCGGAAATCCGGCTTCTTCAAACAATGCTGCAATCAGCAGTCCGGATGTAACCGGTGTGTCGGAGGCTGGCTTAACAACGACAGTATTACCTGCTGCCACTGCCGGTGCAATTGTTCTCATTGCCAGGTGGAACGGGAAATTCCATGGGCCGATAACACCGATAACTCCTTTGCCCGAGCGGAAGGTATAGTTTTCTTTGCCGGGAGTGTTCGAAGGAGCGGTCGAGCCGTGAATCCGGTTAGGGAAGGACGTGGATTCAAAAACAATGTTGGAAGCTGTATTGAACTCTGTTTCTGCTTTCAGTCTGCTGCTTCCGGATTCCTTGATCAGCCATTCCACAATGGTTTCCTTCTGGTTCTGCATAACATCATACAGCCGGTGGATATACTGTTGCTTTTCGGCGGGGCTGTGGGCGTCCCACGTTTTCTGATAATCACTGGCCGACTGATACGCGCGGTCAAGATCATTGGCGTCTGCGGAAGCTATTGTCCCCAGCGATTCGCCGTTATAAGGATTAGTATTTTCGATTGTTTTGCTGGATGAGCCGCTCACCCAGGAGCCGTTAATATACTGCTTTGTAAAATCGGTATGCATAGCAACCATCCTTTCGTAATTACCGGATAAAACCCGGTAGCAATGTATGATATACCTCGCGCTGTATTTTTTCAAACATTTAAGATCAGGGAAGGTCAATACTATTTAAGAATAATTAAAAATATATAGAAAGCGGACAGGAAAATTTGAGATGATAGCGGAGCTGAAGGAAAAAGATTCATATAAAGGGGGAGCAGCTATGAAACCATCCACTGCCTATTTATTTGCCGTCGCCGGTGCTTCGTTTTGGGGGTTTACAGGATTGTTCGTACAGAACATGTACCGGTACAATATCGAACCCGACCAGGTAGTGGCTCTGCGCATGGCCGGTTCGGCCCTGATCCTGTTTTTGGCTGTAGCCCTGGTCCGGCCGTATCTTCTAAAGGTCCGGTGGTACGATCTGCCGCACTTTATCGGGCTCGGCGTCGGCAGTATTGCCCTCTTTAACTGGTGTTATTTCACTGTTATGAATGAAGCCTCGCTTTCCATTGCAGTGGTGCTTCTCTACACAAGCCCGGTGTTTGTAGCGCTCATTTCGAGATTTGTATTTAAAGAAAAAATAACAATGAACAAGCTGGCAGCTATTTTGCTTACGATTGCCGGCTGTGCGCTGGTGGCCGGTCTGCTTCCCGGCGGCGCCGGCGGAATGTCGCTGTCGATTCTTATGATCGGGCTGCTGTCCGGTTTATGCTGTGGCCTGTACAGTATTCTTGGTAAATTTGTGACGCCGAAATACCATTCCATTACGATCACTGCCTACACGATGCTCGCCGGAGGAGTGGTAATGGTCCCTTTCAGCGGTCTTCTGGCAAACGAAGAGGCTATACAGGAGCCGATGATGTGGATGTACGGTCTTGGGGGAATTCTTCTTTCCACGATTGCTGCGTATATACTGTTTACGATCGGGCTGAAATATATTGAATCGGGCAAAGCGGCGATTTTATCAACCGTGGAGCCGATGGTGGCCATTGTGATCGGCGTATTCGCTTTTGGGGACAGGCTGAGCAGCTGGCAGGGGCTTGGTATCGTTCTGATTTTTTCGGCGGTCGTTCTTTCCATCTATTCAAGACCGGGAAAATTCCGGAAAAAGCGTGGGAACCGCCGGAGAAAATCGCAAAACGAGTGGGAAAAGAAGCCCGGAGGAGACGTTTAAACTGAGGACTGCAGGGAACAAATGTAAAAAAGGA
Source organism: Marinococcus luteus (assembly GCF_900106595.1). Lineage (GTDB taxonomy): Bacteria > Bacillota > Bacilli > Bacillales > Marinococcaceae > Marinococcus > Marinococcus luteus. The sequence continues at coordinate 88,404 of NZ_FNNC01000002.1, read as the reverse complement.
GGCATTAAAATGGATGTATTAGTCATAGGAGCGAATGGGCATACGGGCCGGCTGTTGGTGGAACAGCTTGCAGCCCATCCGGAGCATACTCCGCATGCTATGGTACGTGAAGTCTCCCAGGCCGATGAGCTGAAAAAACTGGGTGCGGCATCCACAATTCTTGCAGACCTTGAAGAAAATACGGCGGTCGCTCTGAAGGGCATGGATGCTGTTATGTTCGCCGCTGGCTCCGGTTCCTCGACCGGGCCTGAAAAAACAGTGAGCGTAGACCAGCAAGGAGCAAAGAAAACCATTGATTCGGCAAGAGTGCAGGACGTGCAGCACTACGTTATGCTGAGCGGGATTGGCGTCGACAACCCGCAGGGACCCATTAAGCATTATGCGGAGGCAAAGTTGAACGCAGATAAGCATCTGCAGAGCAGTGGGCTGCCATATACGATTGTCCGTCCAGGAAAACTTACATTTGATAAGGGCACAGGGAAAATCGAGCTGGCAGAAAAGCTTTCGAGCCCCGAAGAAAGAGATATTTCCAGGGAGGACGTTGCCCGCACGATGGTCGCAGCCCTCGACATTGAAAACGCCCGGGGGCAAACGGTCGAACTGCTTGCAGGAGATACGGATATTCACGAAGCCTGGAAGGCTTTATAAAATAATCCCCGCCGGAATGCATACCGGCGGGGACTTTTATTTGCTTAAGAGGAAAAATCGATTTCCTCGGGAGTATCTCCTTTGGAGTTCATCAGGCGGATAGACTCCGGCTGGATTTCGAGGACAATATATTCCGGATTGTCCGGGGAGCCGAGCCAGGACTGCACGCTGTCGGTCCAAACCTTTTTCTTGGTCTCCTGATCATGGCGGATTACTGCTTTGCCGGAAATTTCAACAAAAGCATCCCCGTATCCTTCTCCGTCGTAACCGAGCAGAATATGCACATTGGAATTCTTTTCGATTTCTTCTGCCTTGTGGGTTTTGCTGCTTGTCGGTGTAAGAAGGGTGAAATTATCGTTGTAAAACGTCATATAGCGGGAGTGGGGCTTGTTGCCTTCAATCGTCGCAAGGACGCCTACTTTATTGCTGTCAATGATATCGAGTGCGTGTCTCTTTGCTTCGTTTTTATCCATGGATAATCCTTCCTTTCGTAGTGAAACTAATTATCATTATTCCTGCCGCCACCTACTTTTAAACATGGGTTCGAAGCCGGGATAACAGGAAAATTTATAGGTAATATCAATTGTGTAAAAAAAATGAATATTGTTAATATAAAGAAATCGAGCGTTTGTTTTATTAGGAGAGCGGTAATAGGTAAGTGTATTTTGCTGGCGAAATACGAATTTAAACCTATAGGAGGAATCATTGTGTTTAAGAGAATTGATAAACTGCAGATCGACCTCCCAACGCCCAGTAATCCAGACGCTAACTCAGCCAACGTCGTGCAGGAGCTTTTAGGTGGGAAATTCGGTGAAATGTCAACGCTCAATAACTATTTATTCCAGTCGTTTAATTTTCGCAGCAAAAAACAGCTACGCCCATTTTATGATTTAGTCGCAAGCATTACAGCTGAGGAACTCGGACACGTAGAGCTGGTTGCCAATACAATAAATTTATGCCTGCAGGGTTCCACGAGCCAGAGCGGACAGGACCCGGCCAATCCGGACAGTACACCGCTCAGTGAAGCCATGGATTCGAGAAACCCGCAGAGCTTTATTTTTGCCGGCCAGAACGCTGTGCCGAAGGATTCGATGGGGGCGCCGTGGACGGGGGACAACGTCTTTACAAGCGGTAACCTCGTAAACGACCTGCTTCACAATTTTTACCTCGAATGCGGAGCAAGGACGCACAAGATGCGGGTGTATCAAATGACTGATAATGAAACCGCCCGTGAGCTGACCGGCTACCTGCTTGTGCGCGGCGGCGTGCACGTAGTGGCCTATGCTAAAGCGCTGGAGAAATTAACAGGCGTGGATGTAACGAAAATGCTTCCGGTACCGGACCTTGATAACAGTAAATATGATCACGCCCAGAAATATGAAGCGAAGGGCGCGCACCGTAAGCTCTACCGCTTCAGCGATAACGATTACACAATGCTTGACCGGATCTGGAACGGTCCGACACCAGTCGGACCGCCAGGCGAACTCGAAGTAGTCAGCGACATGCCGACTCCGGAGGGCGGGGAAATTCCGAACCTCGACCACATTCCGGAGGAATTTGCGCCGGGGTTTGACGAGCAGCAGTTCCGGGAAATGTCGAAAAAATTGAACTATGAAGCAGGACTTTAAACGCCAGAGCCCGAAAGCAGGAAAGCACCGCCGGCCGGCGGTGCTTTTGGTTTGAATAAGCATATAGTCAGGCACAGAAAGGAAGCAGCAGATGAAAATACCAGTAATTATGGATATGGACCCGGGACACGACGATGTCATTGCATTATTTCTCGCAGCCGGTCATCCGGACATGGATATCCGGGCTGTGACGACTGTTTCAGGCAACGCTGATATAGGAAAAACAACAAGGAACGCTTTAGTGGCCGCTGATACTGCGGGGCTGGACGGAGTACCGGTGGCAGAAGGTGCGGGAAGGCCCCTGATCCGCAGGCCGGAGCACGCTCCTTCTATTCACGGGGAGTCCGGCCTCGACGGGCCGGAGCTTCCAGTGCCTACACATATGGTGGAGGAAAGACATGCGGTGGACGTAATGGAAGACATACTGCTCCATTCGGAGGAAGAGGTTACCGTTATTGCGACCGGTCCGCTCACAAATATTGCCCTGTTATGCCGGAAAAATCCGAAGGCAGCCGGGCGTATCCGCCACCTGTCGATTATGGGCGGCGGAACGTTTGGCAATTGGACGCCGGCGGCAGAGTTTAATATTTATGCAGATGCAGAAGCAGCAGAAATTGTTTTTGCCAGCGGTATCCCAATCACGATGTGCGGCCTCGACGTTACTCATCAGGCATTATCGTCCCAGGCCGTGGTGGAACGGATTAAAGAGATACCAACAATGGCGGCCCAGTTTACGTATGAACTGCTTGATCACTTTCAGCGTGCCTATGAAGAGCGTTTTGATCTGGAACTTCCGCCGGTTCATGACCCTTGCGCGGTGGCGGTATGCCTGCAGCCGTCCCTGTTTACATTTGAATCGGCCGATGTAAAGGTGGAAACAGCAGGAAAGCATACGTACGGGGAAACAGTCATTGATGCTTCCGCTGCAGAAGGACCGGTACAGGTCGCAGTCAAAGTAGATAATGATAAATTTTGGGATTTAATCTTACAATCGCTTAAAAATCTGCCATAATGGAAATAGAAAAGTAAGCGTTATAATTATAGAGACAAGGGAGCAGGAGGGACACATATGGGTTTTTCTGTAGAGATGAACTGGGAAATTATTACGAATAAGCAGGCCGAGCGCCTCGATGAAAGAAATTTCCGGCTGATTAAAGATAATTATCAAATGTTTCCACTCGATCACCCACTTCCAATTCACACCTTTGCTGAAAAAGTGCCATTTGGCAAGGCGGTTATACACCGCGTGGAATGGGAATCCCACCGTACGACAATTGAATATGAGCTTGTGTCCTTAACCTCGGTCAACTAAAAGAATGATAAAGGCCTGTCCCATCGACAATATCGACGGGACAGGCCTTTTATTTTTATAGTTTTAATGAAGCTCCGGCCAATAGTCTTTATTGACCTCCTGGAGGTCTTCGAGAATATTCTTTGCGACTTGGGCACTTGGTACAATGCGGGAAAGCGTCAGGGCCTGCCACAGCTTCTGATAGGATTGCTCGTGCCATGATTCCACCACAAGCTTTTCCACAGCAGCCTGCTGTTCCATAAGCCCTTTCTGAAAACGTGGAATTTCTCCCTGCACGAGGGGCTCCGGACCTTTGCTGCCGACTATACACGGCACTTCCACCATCGCAGTCGGATCGAAGTTACTGATCACGCCGTTGTTTTCCACGATTAAAAGCATTCGCTCTTTTGTATTGTAGGCAATCGCGCGCGCAAGATCTACGATGTAGGAGGCGTGCTCATCGATATGCAACTCGGAATATGCCGCTGTGTTATTTTCGATAATTTTACGGCACTCGCCGAATATAAAAGTTTCTCGTCCTTCCATTACTTCATTGGCACGTGTGACTTCTGGGTTTGAATGAGAGACTTCGTAATCCGGATAGAAGTAATATTTTAAATACGTATTTGGCAAGGTTGCCGGATCGAGCGCCTGAACGTCCTTTGCTTTTGCAAATGTATTGTTCCAGCTTTCGTCCGCATGCTGCAGTGACTGATCTTCTGTGACATAGCCGAAATTGGCGACGTGTTCGCGAATTCGAGGAAGGAGGTCGTTTCCTTCTTCGTCCCGGATTCCAGTCCACCAGCCGAAGTGGTTCAGCCCGTAATAATCTACTTCCATTTCTTTTCGGCTCTCAAGACCGATGGCAGAAGCCATTAGCTCTTCAATTCCAATTGGCATGTCGCAGATGTTTAAGATATTTGAATTTGGACGAAGCTTGCGGGTAGCTTCAGCAACAATGGCTGCCGGGTTGGAATAGTTCAAAAACCAGGCGTTGGGTGAATATTTTTCCATGAAATCCACAAGCTCGAGTACATCGCCGATCGAGCGCATGCCGTAGGCGATGCCCCCTGGCCCGCAAGTCTCCTGACCAACTACGCCGTATTTTAGAGGTATTTTTTCATCTTTTTCACGCATAGCGTATTTCCCGCTTCTGATGTGTGCCATTACAAAATCAGTGTTGGAGAAAGCTGCCTCCGGGTCTGTCGTTTCTGTAAACTGGATATCTGGGGCTTTTTCATTCAAAATAATCCGGCACGCCCCGGCAATCGTTTTTTGACGTTCTTCGTCATTATCAAAAAAAGTAATCGCCTCAATGGGGAATTTTTCGAGGTTATCCAACAGCATCAACACGATGCCCGGTGTAAATGTACTCCCTCCGCCTGCAATGGTGATCGAAGATTTTTTCATAACTAGCAGCCTCCTAATTTGATTTATTTGTTTCGTCGATAAAGCCTTCAATAGAGTCTCTAACCTGTGGAACGGACAGTCCGACAATAACCTGGACGCTTTGTCCGTTTTTGACGAGTCCATGGGCTTCCCCGTTGTTTTTAAAGTATTCCTGGTTTTCTACCTGCTCTGGATCTTTTACGGTTACGCGCAGGCGTGTTGCGCAGTTTGTAACATCGGAAATATTTTCCGATCCGCCAAGTCCTTCAAGGAAAGCAGCTGCTCTTCTGTCATAGTCGCTTGCGTACGCTGCCGGTTCTGTTTTACTGCCTTCTTTTTCTGCCCGGTAGTCAGCTTTTGTGTACAGCTTCGTTTCCTGGTTTTCGTCTTTCTCACGTCCTGGCAGAGCATAATCAAATTTTACAATCAGCCAGCGGAAGAGGTAGAAGTAAATCCCGGTAAAGATGAGGCCAATAGTAATCTGGGCAATGTAGACCTCCCAGTGGTTCCCCATCAGTGGAATCCAGTTGGTGGTAGCCATCTCAATCAGTCCGCCGGCCTGGTTGCCCACGACTCCGAATGCGCTTTGCAGTGTGACCATGGTTGCTCCAAGCAGGGCGTGTAAAAGAAACAACATTGGGGCAATAAAGAGAAAAGTAAACTCCAGTGGTTCTGTGATTCCTGCCACTACTGCAGTTAGTGTTGCTGCAAGCAGCAGGGATCCTACCTGCTTTTTCTTTTCAGGGCGTGCTGTGCTGTAAATAGCCATTGCAATCCCTAAGGATCCGAATATTTTAATATTCCCCTGAAGAAGGAATGCTCCGCCTTCCCATTGCTCCCGGAGCGGTGTGTCAGATGCCGCAAGCTCACCGAGACGGGAAACCCAGTTGGCTGTGATACCTCCGTCCACGACCGCCGGACCGAACTGGAACGGGGTGTAGATAAAGTGGTGAAGCCCGGTTGGGATGAGAATCCGTTCTAAAAAGTGAAAAAGCCAGACGCCGACATAGCCGGAAGAAACCATGAAGCCCTGCAGGGAAGCAATCCCATTTTGCACAGTCGGCCAGACCCATGCGGTTAAAAAAGCCAGCGGAATCATAACGAAGAAAGAAAGCATGACGATAAACGGCCCGCCCTGAAAAATACCAAGGGAATCCGGCAGCTTCTTGTCGTAATAACGATTGTGAAGCCATATGGTAATACTTGAAATAACTATCGCACCCATAATATTAGTGTCGAGTGTCAAAATACCTGCGATCTCTGTTAACCCTGTTGACTCATCCGCTCCTTCGCTTATATCGACGCCGAACGCCGGCCCCCATATGTCGAGGATGGAATTAATAAATGTGTTGTACATAAGGTAGGCAACGATTGCGGCAAGCGTTGCTCTGCCGACTGCCTTCTTTGCCAGGGAGATTGGAAGTCCAATTACAAAGATGAGTTCCATATGGTCAAAGACGGTCCACCCGGTATTTTCCATAAATGTCCATATCTGATACCACAGACCATCCGGGTCAGCCAGCCCTCCCATGATCTGTTCATTTTTAAACAGCGCAGCCAGACCGACAACAATCCCGAAAAAAGGAAACAACAGAACCGGGACGATCATGGCACCGCCAAACCTGCGCACAGCGTTCATCATATTTCTCCACCGCTTTCTGCATAATGTATTTTTGATAACGATTTCATTTACTTTTCCGAGTGTATGCGTGAAAGTTCTCTCACTCAACAGAATCAGGCAATGAAGGGAAAGGGATAAAAAGATCGGACATCGTTTCAAAATGTGGGAATTTTCCCAGAAGTGCAGACGGGTGCTATACTGAAGAGGATATGTATTCAAATACAACAGGGGGCGTTTACATGGCGCTTGAAGAATTAATTAACACCTATTACGATGAGCTGAATGACAACGACATGCATATACTTAAGTACATACTGAATCATAAAGAAGCCTGCCAGGAGATGGGGATCAATGAATTGGCCGATGCCTCTTTAGCTTCCCGTTCCTCGATCCACCGGCTTACCAAGAAGCTTCGGTTCAGCGGCTACAGTGAATTTAAAGTTTTCTTGAAATGGGAGAATGTTAAAAGTGAGGAAACCGGCAATCATATGCAGCAGCTTGAGAATGATATTGGGGCTACACTGAAAAATCTGGCCTCGCTGCACTTTGAACCGATATGTGAAAGACTTTATGAAGCAGGAAGGATTTTCATTTATGGTACAGGCACAGCTCAACTGACCTGTGCGCGGGAAATCCAGCGGTTGTTTGCGCTGCAGCAGACTTTCGTGACGATCATCTACGATAAGGCGGAGTTTGAATCGATGCTGAAGGCGATGGCGCCGGAGGACGTGGTAATCATCATTTCCCTTTCCGGTGATACTCCCAGTCTGCTCCCTCATGTACATCAGCTCACAGCGCGGGGGATTACATTCATTTCCGTAACTAATTTAAAAAACAATAAACTTGCTCAAAAGTCTCCTTTCAGCATCTACGCCGCAACAAGTACGTCTTATTCCCAGTCTGGAGAGGAAATTGTGTCATTTATACCACTTTCGATAGCGCTGGAGACGCTTTTCCGGAAATACGTTTCCTACAAGGAAGGGCAAATAGAAAAATGAGGCTGGCAAGGAACAAAAAAAGCTGCACCAGTAGTTGGCGCAGCTTTTTTAGTAAAACGATAAGGTTATACGTAATCCATATTGTTTGTGTCACCGTGCATGCTGCGGATTTCATCCGGATTGGCAACGACGGTCGGCTGATAGTCGATTAAGATGGCGGAACGCTCCCCAGGCCCGTCCTCTGGTCCCTTACGTACGGAGCCGACGTAATGTGTGACCAGCGGATCGTACACTCCGTAGGATTCAAGCGGGCGGGTCATGTAAAAGGAATCAGTTATCTTCCCCTTTTCAACTTCCTCCGGCATCCGCCCGCGGACCTCCGGGACAGATATGACGTTCCGGGCGCCCTCGATATTGCGCCGGCGGATCAGGTGGGCAAAGGTAAACGGCTCGCCGTCCTGATGCAGCGTGTTTGGTGAAGAAAAAGCTTCGTCCTCCTCCGATTCAACGTGAAGCTTCACAAAGTGGACTCCCGCATGAAAAGGCATCAGCGCATCTTCGCGCGTCCAGAATGTCTGGCGGAAATTAAAGGCGATCAGTGCTTCAAGCAGCCGGTTATGCCTGACGTGTTCGGGAATCGCAGGGAAGCGGCGGCTCGCATCGGGATATTCGGGGTTGAACGACCCCTGAAAATAATCGTAGTAGCTTTTGCCGTTTTTAACTGTTTCCGGCAGCCATTCGATCCGGTGGGTGCCCGGAAAAATAACGGCACGCCCATACTGCCGGTAACGATTCAGATCCGGGGCGTAGTCATCGGCCGGAAGGTCGTCAAAGGCTGCAGTGAGAGCTGCAAGATCTGCTTCGCTGTAGCTGTCATGCAGTATATCGGCTAAATCGTAATATTCGTATCCTTGCTGTTTTAAAGGCTTCATTTGTCTATTTCTCCTCCCGAATGGTGGTTTCTTCGAGTGGAAGCGTCCTTCCATTGTTTTCACAAATGCCAGTGTATCACGCCCGGCCGAAGTTGAGTATATGAAAGACGGGCTCCATCTTTCGTTTTTGTGACAGATTCATTATAATTAAAGAACAAATGTTCTTAAATTCAAAGAAATCAGCGAAGAGAGGAATTTCTTTATGCCAGTTATCTTAGCGGAGAAGCCGTCCCAGGCAAAAGCCTATGCGGCCGCGTTTCAAATACAGGAGAAAAAAGACGGGTATATGCGGCTGAAGCCGTGCAGTCTGTTTCCGGACGGGGCGGTGCTTACCTGGGGATTTGGCCATCTGCTCGAGCTCCGGGCTCCGGCCGATTACGAGTCCTCCTGGAAAAAGTGGTCGCTCGACACACTCCCGATGCTTCCCGCCCATTTTCGCTTTAAGCCTAACCCGCGGGCGTTCAAGCAGCTGAAGATCGTCAAACAGATGCTGCAGGAAGCCGACAGCATTATTATTGCGACCGACTGCGACCGGGAAGGCGAAAACATCGCCCGGAGCGTCATCGACTACACGAAAACATCCCATAAACCGACGCAGCGTCTTTGGATCAACAGTCTGGAAAAGGATGAAGTGTATAAAGGGTTCGAGCAGCTCCGCGAAGGAGCAGACTATCTCCCTCTTTATGAAGAAGCGCGGGCCCGCCAATTTTCCGACTGGATTGTCGGGATGAATGCGAGCCGCCTGTATACACTGTTGTTAAAGCAGAAGGGCATCAATGAAGTGTTCAGCGTCGGCAGGGTCCAGACACCAACGCTCAAGCTTATTTACGACCGGCAGAAGGAAATTGAGGCGTTTGAGCCCGAGCCTTACTGGGAGCTTGAAGGAACCTTCCGGGCGGAAGCAGGAGAGTATAAAGGAAAGTATAAAAAACGCTTCGGCTCGAAGAAAGAGGTGCTCCGGATTTGGAAGGAGCACGGATTGAAAAAGGATACCGAAGGCACGATCAGCAGCATAAAAAAAGAAGAGAAGCAGGAAAAGCCCCCGCTTCTTCATTCGCTGTCGAGTCTGCAGACGACGATGAACAAAAAGTATAAAATGAGTCCGTCTGCCGTGCTGAAAACGGTTCAGAGCCTGTATGACGAACCCTTAAAAGCTGTATCCTATCCGAGAACGGACACCCGGCACATTACGTCAGGGGAATTTAACTACTTAAAAGGAAATCTGGGCCGGATGCAGGAGTGCATGAACGCCTCCTTCGAGCCTGCGTCCACTACGCCTTCAAAGCGGTTTGTAGACGGCAGCAAAGTCCAGGAGCACCATGCGATCATTCCGACTAAAAAAGTGCTGAGCCAGACCCAGTTTGAAAAGCTGAACCGGGCCCAGCAGCAGGTGTATAAAGAAGTTATGAACAGCGTACTCGCTATGTTTCACCGAAACTATGTGTACGAAGAAACGACGATTGAAACGGACGTCCAGGGACTTGTTTTTGAAAGTAAGGGCCGGGTGGACAAGCAGCTGGGCTGGAAGGAGCTCTTTCCGGCGCCAAAGAAGAAGAAAGACCAGGAGGACAACACCCTTCCTCCAGTTACTGAGGGAGAGCAGGTTGAAGCATACGTCCAGGCGGCTGAAAAAGAAACCCAGCCGCCAAAGCCTTACACTGAAGGCCAGCTGATCAACATGATGAAATCCTGCGGCAAATGGATCGAGGATGATGAAACGTCTAAAAAAGTACTGCAGGAAACAGAGGGTCTTGGCACCGAGGCGACGCGAAGCACCATTATTCAAACACTGCAAAAACAGGAATATATCCGGATTCAAAAGAACATTGTGGAAGTGACCTCCAAAGGCCGGGCGCTTTGCGAAGTAGTGGAGGGAACGCTTTTGTCCAAACCACTGCTCACCGCGAAGTGGGAAGCCTTTCTGAAGCAGATTGGCAGCGGGGAAGCGGATAAGGAAGCTTTTTTAAAGCAGACAGAGGCTTTTACAAAAAAACTGGTCGAAGAAGCGCCGGCAGGCATAACGAACATGCAGACGAATCCGGATCAGGTGGCCGCGTCCAAAAAACAGCCGCAGCGCGCAGAGCCAATCGCTCTCTGCCCTGTATGCCAAAAGGGGCAGCTGATGGAGAGGAAGTCCTTTTATGGCTGCAGTGAATATGCGAATGGCTGCAAGTTCACTGTGCCAAAAACGTTATTGAAGAAAAGAATTACCCAGGCTCAGGTTAAAAAGCTGTGTGAAAAAGGGGAGACCCAGGTGATCAAGGGATTTAAAGGTAAAAAGCCATTCGACGCCAAATTAAAACGAAAAGAAAATGGCGTGGAATTTGTGTTTCCGGCTAAAGATAATGCACCCTCGTAGACAATACCCGGAAATTTGATATACTGGGAGGCAGAATGTTTTCTAGGGTTCCGCGGCAGCGCCGGCCTGGTCCGAGAGAAAACCCGCGAACGAATAGTTTGCGCCACGGAGGGATAAAAACCCGGGAGATCTTCGCTGCGAAGACTTCCCGGGTTTTTTCGCGGTTAAAAGCTGAAATAAATATTTCCGGGAAATAATTAAGCAAGCGCCGGTAAGGAGGGGCTGTAATGGGATGGATCAACGTCGCTGTAGCAGCATCATTTGAAATTCTCTGGGTCATTGGTTTGAAGCATGCGTCGGCTGGATGGGAATGGGCAGGAACGCTTGTAGCTATTGTACTGAGCTTTCTCTTTTTAATCCGGGCGGGTGAATACCTTCCGGTAGGTACATCGTATGTGGCCTTTGTCGGCATTGGGACAATCGGGACGACGATTCTTGATATGATCTTTTTCGGCCAGCCGTTCGAATGGATCAAGCTGGTCTTTATTTTCATGCTGATTGCCGGAATCGCCGGGCTTCATACAGCCTCCGGGCGGGCAAAAGCAAATGAAGGAGGCAGTGGATAGTGATGACGTGGCTGTATTTGATCGGTGCCGGTATTTTTGAGATGATTGGCGTTTCTATGATTAACGAATGGATTCAAAAGCGGGTCGTCTGGCCGCTGTTCATGATCGCTGCCGGTTTTGGAGCAAGCTTTTTTCTTCTTTCCCTTGCGATGCAGACCCTGCCGATGGGCACTGCCTACGCTGTCTGGACGGGAATAGGGGCAGCAGGAAGTGCGCTGTTTGGCATGCTTTGGTACAAAGAGCCGGCAAACACGGGAAGACTTATAAGTATTGCGGTCATCCTTGCTTCGGTTGTAGGTCTGAAGCTGATTGCGCCATAAAACGTTCAAAAACAAAAGCCGTTATGCCTTGAGCGCAGGCTTTATTTTGATTATAGTTACATTCAGGTGAAATATTTGGAGCAGCAAAGCAACGAAATCTGAAAGGAGGAAAACATATGGATCTTCAAAGTATTTTGTACGAAGCACATTCGGGTTCATGGGCGTTTTTGATCATATTCTTTTTGATCAGCTACCTGTTCCCAAAACAAAAAGTGACAATGATGATTGAGCGGCTGTTTGTAGTCATCATGATTCTTTCTGGTGCAGGCATGGTGGTGCTGTACGGATTCCCGCTCCTGTCCATTTTCAAAGGGGTATTGGCCCTGATATTTATCGGGGTAATGGAAATGATGTTTGTGCGTCGCCGGGCAGGCCAAAAACACGCTATGTTCTGGATTATATGGATCATTTTATTCGCAATTATCTTATCCATCGGCTACGATGTGATTGGGTAATACAGAGAGCATGCTGCAAAAACAGCATGCTTTTTTATATGCAGGCATTTTTGGGTATAGAAAAGATAGACCAAAGCGCCTGAATGGCAGTATTTTTTAAACGAAAATTACATGTATCATGCAAGTAATACATAAAGAAGCCAGGGAAACAGCTGCGGCAGGGGAAAGGAGGAAGCGGGCATTGTTTGAAGGGAACGCAAATGTGGATTCATTTATATTATTAGGAGCACTTCTGCTTATTTTAGGTGTCATCGTGACAAAATTTTCGACACGGCTCGGCGTGCCTTCACTTATTTTGTTTATTATTCTAGGTATGCTGATGGGAAATGATGGTTTTGGAATTATTGATTTCGAAAATGTCCAGCTTGCCCAGACCGTCGGAATTATAGCCCTGATCATTATTTTATTTGAAGGGGGCACCCAGACAAAGTGGCGCGATATTAAACCAGTGGTGGGGCCTTCCGTAACGCTCGCCACGTTTGGCGTTCTGTTTACGGCTGCTCTTATGGGGCTGGTGGCAAAGCAGCTGCTCGATCTGACCTGGCTCGAAGCGATGCTTCTCGGGGCTACAGTCGGTTCGACAGACGCCGCCGCCGTCTTTGCCGCTTTGAAGGGGCGGAGCATTGATAAAAAAATGGGATCCACCCTAGAAGCGGAATCGGGAAGCAACGATCCGATGGCCGTGTTTTTAACGCTCTTCTTTATTGAATTAATATTGGCAGATTCGCCGAACGTCTGGCTGTTATCCGGAGCTTTTTTCTGGCAGATGGGTGCCGGTTTTGCGATGGGCGGCCTGTTTGGATGGGTAGCCTCATGGACCATTAACCGTATTAATCTGGATTCGAGTGGGCTCTATCCCCTGTTTGCGATTGCTTTTGCACTGTTAACCTACAGCGTGACTTCGAGCATGAGCGCGAGCGGGTTTTTGGCAGTTTACGTAGCGGCGCTTTTGATAGGGAACTCTGATTTGATCTACCGTCAGCCGATTTACCGTTTTAATGAGGGAATGGCGTGGATGTCTCAAATAAGCATGTTTATTATCCTGGGTCTGCTTGCTTTCCCGAGAGATATTTTGACATGGTCAAACATTTCCATGGGGCTCGCTTTGTCGGCAGTGTTAATGTTTGTGGCACGGCCTCTCGCCACATTTTTGTCTACTTCATTTTTCGGATATAAACCGAAGCAGAATGTATTTTTATCATGGGCGGGCCTGCGGGGGGCAGTACCAATCATTTTGGCTACATACCCGATCGTTGCCGGTGTAGAATCGGGCAGCCAGATTTTTAATGTCGTCTTCTTTATTGTGCTGACATCTGCACTGATCCAGGGAGCAACCATAGCTCCATTAGCGAAATGGCTTCATCTGTCCGGCCCGCTCCGGGAAACACCGACTCATTCCCTGGAGATTGTCTCACTCGGAAAAGCGAATGCAGAAATTATGGAATTTCAAACGAATGAAGCGACGCCGATTGTCGGCCAGACGCTTCAAAGTGTTGAATTTCCGGCATCCGCGCTGATCAGCGCGATTGTCCGGGACGATGAACTGGTTACTCCAGTGGGTGAGACAGTAATCCAGGCTGGTGATTATTTGTATATTCTTGTATCACGTAAAGAAAAGCGTATTTTAAAGCAGATGCTGCGACACGATTACTAACAAAAAGCGGTCGGCGTTAAGATGCATTAAATTTGAGGAAAGAAGGAAGGGCTCCACATGGGTGTACTGATCAATGTATTGATCCCAATCATTTTAATATTTACGATTGGCTATTTGCTGCAGAAAAGACAGGCAGTGGATATTCGGCCGGTGTCGGCTGTCGCTCTTTATGTATTGACGCCTGCGCTTGTTTTCCGGACCTTCTATGAAAGAGAACTGAACAGCGATATGCTGTCGATGGCTCTGTTTTCCCTGGTATTTTTAGCGGTCATGACCGGGGTGATCAAATTGGTTTCATATGTTCGTAAATGGCCGAAAGCTAATGAAACCGGCATGATGCTCTCCACCGTGTTTATGAATGCAGGCAATTACGGTGCTCCCTTAATTGCTTTTGCGTTTGGTGATACAGCTTTTGCCTACTCTATCGTTTTTATGGTTATTCAGACGATGCTGATGAATACTGTAGGTGTCTATATCGCAAACAGTGCCAATATGGATGCGGCCGACGCGTTTCGAACGGTACTGCGGATGCCGGTATTTTATGCACTGATCGCCGGCGTCGTCTTCCAGTTGACCGGAATACCTGTCGGAGCGACCTATTACGAAGCCCTGGACATGCTCGCGAGCGCTGCGATTCCGGTAGTTATGATTATACTGGGCATGCAGCTTGCACGCATATCCGTAAAAAGCATGGATTGGAAGCTTGTGAGTGCAGGTACGTTTTTACGGCTTGTATTTGCGCCGGCTCTTGCCTACGTGATTGCTCTGCTGCTGCAGACCAGCGACACGTTAACCACCGTGCTGGTTGTTTCAACAGCGATGCCGAGTGCAGCAACCATGGCAATGATTTCCGTACAGTTTGATTCCAACCCCCAGCTTGTTTCGAGTATTACCCTGGTGACGACTATTTTAAGCGTCCCCTCCCTGTGGGTGGTGCTGTCGATTTTCCAGGCTTAAAACTCCGGGGCGAATTGACGGAAGAGGAGTACCGCGTTATGATATAAGTAATATCGAACCACTAGGGGTGCCTGTTGGCTGAGACAGCGTAAAGCTGATCCCTTTGAACCTGATCTGGATTATACCAGCGGAGGGAAGTGGGGAAGAGATGCTGATACTACTATCTCCCCCGCTTTCTAACGAAGGCGGGGTTTTTTGTGGGAAAATATTATATTTGCTGGGGGTGCCTGCTGAGGCTGAGACCGGAGAACTATCCGGAACCCTTTGAACCTGATCTGGAGAGCCAGCGGAGGGAAGCAGCCATGTTGAACCTTTTAACGGGCAGCCTCCTTCCTTCTGGAAGGAGGTTTTTTTATGGATAACAAATCGAAGCCGCGCATACATGCAGTATCGCCGCCGGATATAACGGTGAACACTTGGTGGGAAAAAACGAGGGAGTTGACAGGGGTTGTTGATTACGTGCACGTACGGGCACCTGAATGGACGAAGCGTGAAAAAGAAAGGGCTGTGGAGTGGGCGCTAAAAGAAGGGACCGCCCCGAAACAATTGATCATAAATGATGAACCGGAGCTTGCCGCTGCGTATGGGCTGGCCGGTACTCACCTGCCCGAGCGTCGTACGGTCTATCCGGTGTCTGTAGGCTGGGGGCAGTCCATACACTCTGCAGGGGCAGCGGAAAGAAGCGAACAGGAGGGGGCATCATGGCTGTATTTTGGTCATGTGTTTGCCTCCGGCAGTAAACCGGGGAAAGCGCCGCGCGGAGTCCGGGCGTTAAAAGCGGTGGCGGAAAGTGTGCGCATCCCCGTGATTGCCATTGGGGGAATTGATGCGGGCAAAGCAGCGGAGTGTATAAACTGCGGAGCGTCCGGGGTGGCAGCCATTGCGTATTTTTATGAGGCGGAAGAACCTGGAAAAGCAGCCGAAGAGCTCAGAACCCGGTTAAGGAGTGATGACAATGAAGGCTGATACAGAAGTTCTTATTGTAGGTGCAGGCGTGCAGGGGTGCTCGCTTGCGTATCAGTTAAGCAAACGCGGCCATCGTGTAATGGTTATCGAAAAAGAAACCATCGCTTCCGGAGCATCAAAAGCGGCTGCCGGCATGCTCGGAGCACAGTCCGAATGGGAGGGGACTGGCCTTTTTCAGGAATTCGCCCTGGAAAGCCGGGCGCTGTTTGAAGAGCTGGTCCCTGAAGTGGAAGCGCTCAGTGGAATGGACGTCTCCTACGTGAACAACGGGATGCTGAAGCCTGTATGGCATAAGACGGAAGAAGTAAAATACCAGCGTGCTGCGGGGCACGGCTATGGAGCGGAGTGGCTTCCGGCACGTGAAGCACTGCGCAGAGAACCGGCGCTTTCCGAAAACATCCGGGGCGTCTGGTCCATTCCGAAAGACGGACAGCTCCGTGCCTATGAATGGACAACGGCTCTTGCCAAAGCAGCAAAGGCCTGCGGAACAATCATACGGGAAAACACTTCAGTTGACCGTATTTTAGAAGCTGACGGGCGGGTCTATGGCGTGAAAACAAATGAAGGAGTTGTTGAAGCGGAAGAAGTTGTTTTTACCGGTGGGAGTGCCGGAGCGGCGCTGCTTAATGAAAAGGAGTTCACGCTCTACCCGGTGAAAGGGGAGTGCTTGTCCGTACGCATGCCCCAGGGGAATTTGAGGTACACACTGCACACTCCGCAGGTGTATATTGTTCCGAAAAAAGACGGGGAAATCTTTATCGGCGCTTCAGAAAAACCCGGGGACTCGAGTACAGGAGTCACTGTAGCCTCGATACAGGAGCTGATGAAAGCAGCTGTTCATTTAGTGCCGGAGCTTAAAGATGCGAATATTGAAAGGTTTTGGAGCGGTGTGCGGCCGCAGACAGGAGACGGGCTGCCGTATATGGGACAGACCGACCGGGGCCTGTGGGTAATGACCGGCCATTACAGAAACGGTATTTTGCTTTCAGCGCTGAGTGGGAGCTGGATGGCTGCCCGGATCGGGGGAAAAAGCGTCCGCGAAGACTGGAAGCACCTGTTTGCCGTAGATCCTCAAATACGAAAGGGAGGAGTCATTCATGCAGATCACGCTTAACGGTCAATTACAGAATATTGAGAACAGCCAAACGGTAGCCGATTTACTTGAAGAGCTTCAGATTGCTCACAAAAAAACAGTAGTGGAGCGCAACGGTACTATTGTGATTGAAGAATTTCATCAGCAGGAAGGTTTAATGGACGGAGATAGAATCGAAATCATTCATTTTGTAGGAGGCGGATGAACGAATGCTTAATATTGGCAATATGACGTTTGAATCGAATTTATTTCTCGGTACCGGAAAGTATAAAGATGCTAAGACCCAGCTGCAGGCTGTAGAAGCATCGGAAACAGAGGTGCTGACCTTCGCCGTTCGAAGAATGAACCTGTTTGACAGCAGCCAGCCAGATCCCTTTGAACAGATGGACGTCTCCAAGTACCGGCTGCTGCCAAATACCGCCGGGGCCCAAACGGCTGAAGAGGCAGTACGGACAGCGAAGCTGGCAGAGGTGGCCAACATGTGTGACATGATTAAAGTAGAAGTGATCGGATGCGACAAAACGCTTCTGCCGGATCCGGTGGAAACGCTCAGGGCCTCGGAACAGCTGCTGAACGAAGGGTTTACGGTCCTCGCGTATACGTCTGATGACGTTGTGCTTGCCAGGAAGCTTCAGGAGCTTGGGGTTCATGCAGTGATGCCGGGGGCCTCCCCTATAGGCACGGGGCTTGGGATCATTAACCCGTACAACCTGTCCCACATTATCGAACAGGCGGAGGTTCCGGTGATTGTAGATGCAGGCATTGGCAGTCCGAAGGATGCTGCTTATGCAATGGAGCTCGGCGCTGATGGCATCCTGCTGAATACGGCCGTTTCGGGAGCGGGCGATCCTGTAAAAATGGCAGAGGCGATGAAACTGGCAGTGAGGGCCGGGGCGCTTGGCGCAGAAGCAGGGCGCATAGATAAAAAATTCTACGCCCAGGCGAGCAGTCCTTTAGGAGGCCTCAGCATTTGAATACGGAAGAACGTTTTTCCCGGCAGCGATTATTTCACGGAATCGGCTGGGAAGGCCAGGAAAGGCTGCAGGAGGCTCACGTCATAATGGTGGGTGCCGGAGCTCTTGGGAGTTTAACAGCCGAAACTCTCGTACGCGCGGGTGTCGGAAAATTAACGCTGATTGACCGGGACTATGTGGAAGAAAGTAATCTGCAGCGTCAGCAGCTTTATACGGAAGCAGACGCCGAGGCCTGTACACCAAAAGCAGAAGCGGCGAAAAAGCGGCTTCTCGATATTCGGAGTGATGCTTCTATTGAAATCATTGTCGGGGAAGCGGATCCGGCCCTGCTCGAAAATTGTATGCCTGCAGATCTTATTATCGACGGACTCGATAATATGGAGACGAGGCTGATGATTAATGATACAGCCTTGAAACACCAGATTCCCTGGATCTACGGAGCCTGTGTAGGCGCCTACGGACTGAGCTATACAGTGAGGCCGGGACAAGGCCCGTGCCTGCGCTGTCTGATGAAGGGCATTCCGATGGAAGGGGAAACGTGTGACACGGTGGGAATTATTGCTCCGGCTGTTCAATTCGTAAGCGCCACTCAGGTGACCGAAGCGATGAAGCTGCTCACTCATTCCTTTGAACAACTGCGCGGAACGCTGTGGTCGTTTGATGTATGGTCGAACGAGAGCTCATCCATTTATGTGGATTCACTGCAGGATAAGGATTGTCCTTCCTGCGGGGAGTCCCCGGCGTATCCGGCACTCGCATGGAGCGGGAGAAGCAAGGCTGAGACACTATGCGGCAGAGATGCAGTGCAGGTGAAGCCTCTTCCGGATATGCAGGTATCGCTCGAACAGACGGCGGACGTTCATAAGCAGCACCTCTCCAAAGCGAATCAGCATCTGCTGGTGTTGAATATTGAAAATAAGCGGCTGGTGCTTTTTAAAGACGGAAGAGCCATCATTCACGGAGTTTCCGGGGAAGTGGAGGCAAGGTCGTTGTATCAGAGATATATTGGAGGATAAATATTCCTTGTTTCATTTTACGGGCGGAGTGGTAATATTCCTTGCAAGGAGGGGGAACTATTGTCTACCGCTCGTATTTTTATATCCGTAGAAGAAGCACAGAAGGCTGTAAATAAATTAAAGATGCAGGGAATCCAGAGGGAACAGATTTATGCTTTGGCTCTGGAGTCGGAAAAAGCGACTGCGAAAGAATTAAAAGTAAGTGATACAGAAGCAGACGTTAAAAGTCCGATGGAGTTCGTAAAACAGTTTTTTCGAAACGGTGCATCCGATATTTATGAGCGATTAACAAAGCTTGGATACAGTGATAAAGAAGCACGTGACCTGAGCGAGCAGCTGAAGGAACATAATATACTAATTGCCGTGGATGAAGATCCGGAAAAATTCTCTTTTGAAAAGTGAATCTTTTCCGGATTTTATTCAGTGTTAGGGCCCGCACGAGGCGGGTCAGTTCGGTGTTGCTACAGGATGTAGCGATTTTAATCGAACATCATTTAAATAACACCCTCCGCTTTTCGATCTGTCCAGCTCCGGAAGCCAGCGGCGGCGTGTCCCTTCAGATCTTTGATAAAGGGAAAAAGCCCCTTTATCCAAAGCTCTTCCAGGGCCCGCGCCGCTGAACAGGCTTCCTTCGCTTTTCGATAAAATTTTATGTAATTTTTATGAATTATTGCTGTGACAGCTGCAATGATTAGTTAGTATGATAGAATAACGGTGGTATATGGACAAATAGTTGCGTTAATATAAGGAGAGTGGTATTGTTTCGATGGGAATTCTACTCGGACGTACATATACGACGGCAACTTGCACTCTACGAGGTAGGAATTACCTTATAGATACCCATAGAATTATGCTTGTTTGAATTATCAGATTGTATTAAATGATGTGGAGGTAACTGACGTGAAAATTATTGTTGCAGGTGGAGATGGATTTTGTGGTTGGCCGACCGCGCTTTACTTATCAAAGCAGGGTCATGACGTATCAATTATCGACAGTATGGTACGCAGAAAAATTGATGATGAGCTTCATTCCAACTCGATTACCCCGATTGCAAGCCTTGAGGACAGGGTAGCGAAATGGAAAGAGCTGACAGGAAAAGAAATACGTACATACGAAGGTGATCTTCAGCATTACGATTTCCTGCAGCAGGTTATGGAACAGGAAAAACCGGAAGCGTTCGTTCACTTTGCGGAACAGCGCTCTGCTCCTTATTCGATGATAGACCGCGAGCACGCAGTCTATACGCAGGTGAATAACGTAGTAGGGAATTTGAACGTGCTTTATGCTATTAAAGAAATGGCGCCGGACTGCCACCTGATTAAGCTTGGCACGATGGGCGAATATGGCACGCCGAATATTCCAATTGAAGAAGGGTATCTGGAAGTGGAACACAAAGGCCGCAAGGACCGCCTCCCGTTTCCAAAGCAGCCGGGCTCCTTTTACCATTTATCAAAAGTGCATGACAGCCATAACATTATGTTTGCCTGCCGTGTGTGGGGGATCCGTGCTACAGACTTGAACCAGGGCATTGTTTACGGCCTGGATACAAATGAAACCAATATGGACCCGGTGCTTACCAACCGTCTGGACTACGACGGGGTTTTTGGAACAGCGCTGAATCGTTTTATCATTCAGTCCGCGATTGGACGGAACTTGACAGTTTACGGAAAAGGCGGCCAGACCCGCGGTTTCCTGAACCTCGAAGATACAGTCCGCTGTGTGGAAATTGCAGCAGAAAAACCGGCTGAACCCGGGGAGTTCCGTGTGTTTAACCAGTTCACTGAAGACTTCTCTGTACTCGAACTCGCTGAACGGGTGAAAAAGGTAGCTGAAGAAGAAGGATACCACGTAGATGTGGACCATCTGGAAAACCCGCGGGTGGAGCTTGAAGAGCATTTCCTTGAAGCGGTAAACACCAATCTTTTAGACTTGGGACTGGAGCCGCACTTTTTAACAGACGACGTTATCCGCCACATCTTAAAAGCGGTGATTGAACATAAAGAGCGGGTAATCGAAGAGAACGTACTGCCGAGTGTGAGCTGGAAATAAAAACGGGGAGTTGTCTTCTATGAAGATAATGATCATCACCGAGACTTTTCTGCCTTCTACAGATGGAATTGTTACACGATTAACAGCCTGCATACGCTGGCTGCATCGTGATGGTCATGAAGTACAGATTGTAGCCCCGGATCTGGGTGTGTATGAATTTGATGGAGCAGAAGTGAAAGGGGTGCCTGCGCGCGCCCTCCCTTTTTATCGTTCAAAGAAGTTCGCTCTCCCGAACCGGGTAGTCAAGAAGTATATACAGGATTTCGATCCTGACGTCGTGCACGTCGTGAACCCGGCGGTTGTAGGCTATTCGGGTGTAAACTATGCGAAAAAGCTTGGCGTTCCGCTGGTTGCCTCCTACCATACAAATTTGGCCCAGTATATGTCCTACTATAATCTGGGCATGCTGAAATGGCTGATGTGGTGGTATGTGCGGCGCCTGCATAATAAAGCGGACATTAATCTCTGCACCTCGCAGACCGTCCAGACAGAACTCCAGGAAAAAAGATTTGAACGTATGCATTTGTGGAAACGTGGAGTAGATACCGAGCAATTCCATCCGGGACATCACAGCAGAAAAATGCGGGAACGGCTTTCAGGTGGGAAAACCGACAGAACGCTGCTGCTGTATGTAGGCCGGCTTGCGGCTGAAAAAGAAATCGAAAAAATCCGTGATGTTCTCGAAGAATCGGACAAGTTTTGCCTGGCCATTGTAGGCGACGGTCCCCACCGTGAGGAGCTGGAAAAGCATTTCGAAGGTACCGATACTGTATTTACAGGGTTTATGCACGGAGATGAACTGGCTTCTACGTTTGCCTCCTCCGACGTATTTGTGTTTCCTTCCACGACGGAAACGCTGGGACTTGTGATTATGGAAGCAATGGCCTCCGGCCTGCCTCTTGTTGCTGCCGAAAGCGGACCGACAAAGGAACAGCTTACATCCGAACGTAATGGCCTTTTGTATGATCCACAAATTAAAGATGACTTTAAAAATACTGTCTGCCGTTTTGAGGATGAAACCCTCCGTAAACGTCTGGCTGACCAGGCCTTTACAGATGTTGCTGCCTTCGGCTGGGAAGCGGCAGCAGAGCAGATCCGGGATTTATACAAAGAAGCAGCCGGAGTGAAGGTTTCAAAAACGGCGGAAAATAGTGACACAGTTTCAGAAGAACGCCGATAAGCGGAGATTTCATCAAGAACAGAGGGGTTCTATGGGTAAGAATCAAAAGCGGCGTGGTCCTCTTCAAGCGCTTCAGTTTAGTGCGATTGGTGTAACGAATGCTGTAGTCGATATAGGAGCGTTGAATCTGCTTCTATTTCTTTTTCCAAGTGAAGAGCGGATGACTTTAACACTTTTTAATACGATTGCTTACGCGCTGGCGGTAACTAACAGTTACATCTGGAACGTGTTTATTACATTCCGGGATTCCGCGAAAGGAAGTACCCGCCAGCGGTTAGTTTTTATTGTGCAGGGGCTGATCAGCCTTGGTATTAATAACGCCGTATTTTTAGGATTTAATGCTTTATTTCAGGCACTTGGAGTACCGACATGGATCCGCCAGAACCTGGCTAAGGGGCTGGCAATGCTGGCTTCGTTCACGGCGAGTTTCTTTATGATGAAATACTTTGTGTTTAAAGACTTTAACCGCCGGTATCCAAACCGTGAACAATCGTCACGGGAAGAAAACCAGTAGAAGAACATCTCAGAGCCGCTGCCGCAGCGGAGCGGGATGTTCTTTTATTATTTCAAAAGAATACTCATGCTATACTGAAAAAAAGGGGGAAACGATTTGGAACCTATCCATTTATACTTATCGAGGTACCAGGAGCATATGAACTACCTGCGTCAGACAGGCCAGGAAACTCCGTCCTTCCGGGAGCTTCGGGAAAATGAAATTCCCCGCCTGCTTCAGGTGGAGGATTCCTACGTGCAGATGGCAGCCGCAGACAAAGAGGAAGGACAGAAGGCGTACAAGCTTCTGGCTTCTGTACAGTTAACCGATGGAACCGGCTGGAATATGAGCGGTGAATTTGTGCCTTCGGAAAATGACTGGTTCCCGGATGAGCAGCCGCTGACTCACCAAACGTCCTATTGCGGTTTTTGCCAGGGAACGCTCGGCTTTTTTAAAAACGAAGACATGACACAATTTGACTGTATGCTGCCGCTCCCGGAGAAAAAATGGCTGTTTGAAAAAATGCTGGAGCAGCACGCATCTTCTATTTATCCCAATCAGTCGTAAAGCGTAAAGGAGGAGGCGCAATTGAAAGTAGTGATTGCACCGGATTCATTCAAGGAAAGCATGACAGCCATGGAGGCTGCTCAGGCAATCGAAAGGGGATTCCGCAAGGGTATTGGAAATCCCGACGACCTCGTTACAGAACTGATCCCTATGGCCGATGGCGGCGAAGGAACCACACAGTCGCTTCGGGATGGTCTTGGCGGGGAGGTTCATACAGTGGATGTTTCCGGCCCGGACGGAAGTGCCGTGAAGGCTGAATTTGTCTACATCCAGCAATCCCGCACAGCGGTTATTGAAATGGCAGAAGCTTCAGGCATCGGCCTCGTGGCCAAAGAGAGGAGGAACCCGTTAACGGCCACCTCCCATGGTACAGGACAGATGATTTTGAAAGCGCTCAATAAAGGGGCGGAGCGAATTATTTTAGGTCTCGGGGGGAGTGCCACCAATGACGGCGGGGCCGGGATGGCTGCTGCGCTGGGCGTTCGCTTTCTGGACCGGAGCGGCAATGAACTTGAGCCCGGCGGAAGGGCGCTGAAGCATCTGCACCGCATTGATACCGACGGGCTCGACAAGAGAATCCATGAAGTAACCGTGCGTGCGGCCTGTGACGTTACGAATCCGCTGACGGGTCCGGAGGGAGCGAGTGCTGTTTACGGCCCGCAGAAGGGGGCAGGGAATGAAGCTGTTCAGGAGCTGGACCAAGCGCTGCAGGCCTTCGGGGAAGTGATCGAACGGGATCTGCATAAACCGGTGCTTCAGGAACAAGGAGCTGGGGCAGCGGGAGGCCTGGGGGCCGGTGCGATAGCTTTTTTAAATGCTTCTCTTGAGCCAGGCATAGACATTGTGCTTGAAGAGAGCCGCTTCGCTGAACGGAGTGCCGGGGCGTCACTCGTTATTACCGGCGAAGGAAAAATCGATGCCCAGACCGTATTTGGCAAAACGCCCGTCGGAGTAGCGAAAGCCTCCCCGGAAGGAAGCACGGTTGTCGCGGTTGCCGGCCAGCTTGGCGATGGTTATGAAAAGGTGTATGAAGCGGGCATTGATGCTGCTTTCAGTATGGTACCGGGCATCGTTTCACTCGAAGAGGCAATGCAGGAAAGCGCCCGCTACATCGAAAACTGGGCCCGGAGTCTCGGCGGCCTGTGGAAAACATAAAAAATCCGCTGCTTCTCTGTGGGAGGCAGCGGATTTTTGCATCGTTTATAAAATCGGGGATAAAAGGTGGGATACTGCTTCCTTGATACGGATCCAGAGCGAGCGCTGCCGGTACGCCTCGAGGGTGAGCTCGGAGGAATGTGTATTCATATCGTACAGGAAGGTATCGGTCAGCTGTTTCGTCGTTTCCGCATGGTAAATAAAAGCGTTCACTTCGAAGTTCAGACGGAAGCTGCGTACGTCGATATTGGCTGTGCCCACCGAACTGATTTCGTCATCCACCATGATCGTTTTGGCATGAATAAAGCCATTGTTGTAAATATAAACACGGGCGCCGGTACGAAGAGCAATGCCCACATGGGAATACGTGGCCCAGTAGACAAACGGATGATCGGGCATACTCGGGATCATGATGCGGACGTCGACCCCGGATAAAGAGGCGATCCGTATGGCATCCATCAGACTCTCATCCGGAATAAAATAGGGGGTCTGGATATAAACCGAATGCTTGGCGGAGTTGATCATTTTTATATACCCGTTCTTAATCTGCTCCCACTCGGAGTCCGGGCCGCTTGAGACAATCTGCATGCTTGCATCCCCAGGCTCTGCGAGAGTTGGAAAATAACGCTCTTCGTAATGGATAGGATTTCTGGAATTAGCCTGGTTCCAGTCGAGAATAAACCGGGTCTGCGCCGTTTTGACGGACTGCCCTTCCAGGCGCAGATGTGTGTCCCGCCAGTACCCGAACTTTTTGCTGAGTCCGAGGTATTCATCGCCAATATTAAAGCCGCCGACGTAGGAGGTTTTTCCGTCTATCACAACAATTTTCCGGTGGTTGCGGTAATTGAGGCGCAAATTAATAATCGGCAGGCGCTTCGGGAAGAAGACCGCCACTTCTCCGCCGGCTGCTTCAAGTCCCTGAAGTGCTTTTTTACGCATTTTTCTCGAACCCATGTCATCATAGAGCAGCCGTACGACAACTCCCTCTTCTGCTTTTTTCCTGAGTGCTTCAATAACCCGTCGCCCGAGGTTGTCACTTCGAAGAATGTAGTACTGCAGATGAATATGATCCTGAGCCTTCTCGATATCCTCAATCAGGTTATTGAACTTTTCGCGGCCGTCAGTATACACACGAACGTCGTTTTCCTTCGTAAGCACCGACCCATCGTTTGCGAGCTGCATATAGATCAGGTCCCGGTTCTTGGAGGAAACAGAATCCGAAAATTGAAAAGTGCCGTTGCGCAGTGTATGCATCTGCTCCTTAATCAGTTCTTCAATTCCAATCTTTTCAATGTCCGCCCAGTCAAACAGCCGTTTTCTGGTCAGGTTCTGCCCGAAAATTAAATAAAGCACGAATCCTAAAAAAGGAATAAAAAACAGCACCATAATCCAGGCCCAGATGGCGGTGGCGTTCCGTTTTTCAATAAAGATAATTACAAAGGCGAAAAATAAATTAAAAATCGATAATATTGCTAAGAAAATGGATAGTATCTCGAAGCCCATCTGCTTTCCCCATTCTTCCTCTATGCTGAAACGGAGGACCTTGTTAAATTTATAGACACCTGCGTATGAGGCAGTAGTATTATTTTAACAAAATTAACGCCATTGCGAAGCAGGAAACCTATAATTTTGAGAAAAACAGGAAGAGCCGGCATGCTGCATCGTTTTCAATTCGTCAGGAAGTAGGATAAAATACGAAGAGACGACAGAAGATATAACTATTTGAACGCGGGACAGGGGGAGAATAATGGAAAACGAAGTAGTCGGTATTGATGCAGGAGGTACGCTGATTAAAATTGCTTATCGTGTGAACGACGAATGGGAACTGCAGAAAATACCTTTAACCGACATGGAGAAGGTGCAGGAATGGATTGAAGACCGGATCGACAATCCAGTTATTCACATTACAGGAGGGCAGGCGGAAACGCTGCGGAAGTCTCTGCCCTGGCCTGCAGAGCTCATCAGTGAGTTTGAAGCCACCTGTAAAGGTGTTTCCTATCTGCGGAAACATTTTAATGAAGACAATACCTACGGGGATACGTATATTATTACAAATGTCGGGACCGGCACCTCGATACATTTTGCCGGCCCGGAAGAATACGAACGCGTCGGCGGCAGCGGGATGGGAGGAGGAACGCTTATCGGTCTTTCCTACCTTCTCACTGGCATAGAGACGTATGAAGAAATCCTGCAGCTTGGAAAAGAAGGGGACGGACGGTCGCTGAACGTCAAGGTGAAGGATATTTATACTGATGAAGAGCCGCCGATTTCCGGAGACCTTACGGCCAGTAACTTCGGAAATATTATGAATATGAAAAACAATGAATATGAAAATAAAGACTATATTGCTGCTGTTGTACGCATGATTGGTGAGACGATTACGACGATGAGTGTACAGATGGCCGACCGGCTGAACACCGATTCCATAGTGTATATTGGCTCCACCTTTGATAAGCACGACAATTTAAAAGAAATTATTGGCGGCTATACGAAACTCCGCGGAAAAGAACCCTGCTTTCTTCCATACGGAGAATTCAGTGGAGCCGTAGGTGCTTATATGCATGAACAGCCGCAGATTGCTGCAAAGAAAGCTGAAAGAAAAGGATGAGTGAGATGAGCGAAATGGAACCATATACACACAGAGAGCTGTTTGAACAGGCGGTAAATACACTTGAAAATATTAGTACACTGCTGCAGCCGGAGGTTCCGATGCTCGGGGAACTGCAATTGACCACCCGCCAGGAGGCGCTGTTTTTTATGAACCTGCGGCATGAAGGTCTGACATTGACAGAGATGGCTCACCGGCTGCGCATTTCAAAAAGCGCGGTAAGCCAGGCAATGAAACGCCTCGAAGAAGAAGATCTTCTTTACCGTGCCGCCAATAAAGAAAACAAAAGAGAGACGCATCTTGTTTATGGGGTGAAAGGCCGGAAGCTGAAAGAAGAATTGACAATTTTCCAACAAAATATTGTTGATCAGTATATTGCCAAAATACCGCTTGAAGAATTAAAGCAGGCAAACCAGGTCATACACCGGCTTGAGGAAGAAATCAATAAAGCCTATAAAAAATAAATGAGTCAGGCCGCCCATGCATCTTCATTGACGGAAATAAGACAGTCGTTTAAGGTTGTTTGTGTAATTAAGTTACTTAACAGTTTAGACGCTGAACCATCGAAATATACATACCAATGGAGGAACGATGCATGAAAATTACCCGCACATCTATCCGGCGGCCGAAACTGACCATTGTCGGCATGATTTTATTTATCATGATGGGTTTCGTATCGCTGACGAATCTGCCTTTGCAGCTGTTTCCGGAGATTGAACCGCCGGTCGCTGCTGTAGCGACAAACTATGAGGGTGCCGGCCCGGAAGAAATTGAAAGCAGCGTCACAGAGCCGATGGAAGAGCAGCTCTCCACTATCGAAGGACTGGACCGCATGACCTCACAGTCAGAGGAAGGCACAAGCCTTGTACTGCTTGAACTCTCATGGAGCACCTCGGTGGAGGACGTGCAGCAGGAGATCAACAATGCCATGAATAATGCCAACCTGCCGGATGATGCCGGGGATCCTTCGTTTATCGAGTTTGACCCGGATGCTCAGGGCATGATTCAAATGGCTGCCTTCTCCGAAGGGAACGGCCTGGCTGAAACCCAGAGCCAGGTGGAAGACATTGTAACCGAACTCGAACGGACCGAAGGGGTCGCAAGTGTTGATACAAGCGGTGGACTGGATGAAATATTCGAAATCTCACTGGATCAGGAATCGCTTGAAGACAATAATGTGACCCAGTCTGACGTCACAAATGCTGTACAGGCAAATAATATTACGCAGCCCGGGGGAACGATTAACTCCGGAGAGCGCACATTAACGACCCGCACAGTCAATGAACTGAACGGGGCTGAAGATTTGGAAGAAGTGTCGGTAGGCCAGGATGAATCCGGCGATACGGTTACTGTCAGTGATGTAGGAGAAGTAGAGCGTACGACTGAGGAACAGACAGCCTACACCGAAGTGAACCAGGAGCCCGGCATTCAAATGACAGTGCTGAAGGAGTCAGATGCCAACACGGCCCAGGTATCCACGGACTTTAACGAGACACTGGACGACCTGCTTGAAGAAGATCAGTACAATGATCTCGACACTACGATTATTTACGATGAAGGGGATTACGTCCAACAGTCGATTAACAGCGTAGCGCTTGCGCTAATTGCCGGCGGCGTGTTCGCCATGGTTGTTCTTTTCTTCTTCTTAAGAAACTTAACGACACCGCTCATTATTGGTATTGCGATACCGTTTTCGGTTATTGTGACATTCGCATTTCTTTACTTTACCGATGTGAGCTTAAACTTAATGACGATGGGCGGTCTGGCCCTTGGTATCGGGATGCTTGTCGACAACGCTATTGTTGTTATTGAAAACATCTACAGGCATCTATCGATGAAAAAGCTCCCTAAACGGGCAGCTCTCGACGGTACGAAGGAAGTGGCCGGTGCGATTACAGCTTCGACCCTGACGACGGTCGCTGTCTTTCTGCCAATCGTCTTTATTTCCGGTATTGTCGGTGAGATCTTCCAGGCCTTTGCCCTGTCGGTAGCCTTCAGTCTGCTTGCTTCCCTGCTTGTAGCTGTCACCGTAGTGCCGATGATTGCAAGCCGTGTGCTGAAGCCGCTGCCGGAAGACAGGGAAGTAAAACGTGAAAAATCCCGGCCAATGAGATTTCTGGACCGTTCAATCCGCTGGGTCCTCGGCCACCGTGCAGTTGCTCTGTTGCTGACGCTTCTCCTGCTGCTTGGCGGAGCCGGCGGTATCGCCCAGACCGGGATTAACTTTATCCCGACGACAGACCAGGGTTTTTTCACGGTTAATGTGGAAAAAGAAAATGGCACAAACCTGGAAACGACCGGGGAAACGGTAGACGAAATTGAAAGCGTGCTTGAAGATCAGAATGAGATTGCAAGCTATATGTCAGTGGTCGGCTCGGGCGGCAGCGCAATTGGAGCCGGAGGCGGCGGAAGCTCGGGATCCAACGAAGCTTCTATTACAGTTACGATGGAGGATCTGGAAGACCGGGATATATCGACAGAGGAAATGATTGAAGAAATTGAATCCGATGTGGAAAACACTGACGAGCAGGCAGATATTTCGCTATCGTCTTCTGCAGCCATCGGCGGGGGAGAAGCAAACTCCGTGGAATTTACGCTCTCAAACGAAAATGAAGAGCGGCTCGCTGAAGATGCAGACGCAGTGCAGTCGGAGCTTGAAAGTGAAAACACGATTCGCAATGTAGAAACATCAGATGAAGAGACTGCTCCGGAAATCCAGGTGCAGATTAATGAAGAAGATGCTCAGGACAATGGCCTGACGCCTGCTGAAATCGCCCAGACGGTGAACAGCACGACAAGCGGGGAAGTGGCGTCGACGATTCAGACGGATAACGAAGGTCCGCTGAACGTGAACGTGCAGTATGCAGAGGATTCCCTTGAAAACCAGGAAGACCTTGAAAGCCTGCAGCTCGCTACGCCCCAGGGAGAATACGTCAGCTTAAGCGACGTGGCTGATATTGAAGAAGGAGAAGGCCCGGCGGTCATTAACCGGCTCGATCAGGAACGGAGTACTGAATTTACAGTCACATACGGTACCGGTACGAGCCTGAATGACACCTCTACGTTAATTGAAGACACGATTGACGACGTGGATACCGGAGCGGCGACCACATTAAATTTCTCCGGCGAACAAGAGCTTCTCGATGACAGCATTCAAAGTCTTGTGTTTGCCTTCCTGCTGGCGGTAGTGTTCATTTATCTCGTTATGGCCGGGCAGTTTGAATCATTTAAATATCCATTTGTGGTAATGTTCAGCGTACCGCTGGTCGTGATCGGTGTTATGCTGGCGCTGTTTGCAACCCAGACACCGCTCAGTATTACCGTGTTTATCGGCTTGATAGTGCTTGCAGGTATTGTCGTCAACAACGCGATTGTCCTTGTTGATTATACGAATCAGCTGGTGAACCGGGGCATGCCGGTAAGAGAAGCGGTCATTGAATCTGTGAAAAAGCGGGCGCGGCCTATACTGATGACGGCCTTTACAACCATTCTTGGTGTTCTGCCGCTCGCCCTCGGATTCGGGGAAGGAGCAGAAATTCAGCAGCCGATGGGTATTGCGGTTATCGGCGGTCTCATCAGCAGTACGTTCCTGACCCTGTTTATTATTCCAACGCTCTACACTCTGTTTACCAAAGAAACAAGAAGCATGAATAAAAAATTCGCCATGCCGGACGGCGGCTACATGTACGGATGGGAAGTAGAAGAACGGCGTAAGGAACGGGAAAAGAGAGAACAGGAAGAGCAGAATAACAAAGAAGATCAGCAGAAAAATGAAACTACAGAAGAGAGCAATGAACCTCAGAATGTAGAAGATAAAAAACGCGAAGATTTATCGCGGGATGAGATTCTGTACCTTCTCGAACGTATCGTCGGTAACTCGGAACAAGAGGAACAAAACCGTGCATCAAAGAATCCGGACAAAAATAAAAATTCCGGTCATGATGAAAAAAATTGACATTAGGACTGTGCGTCACGTACGATTAAGAAAAATAGTAAGGAATCCGCTAGGGGCGCCTGCGCTGAGACAAGAACCATTCTTGGTCCCTTCGAACCTGATCTGGGTAGTACCAGCGTAGGGAAGTGGAGCTTCGTTTTATACAAATACGTACGTATACGCCAAAGCTCACTCTCTACTTCAGGGAGTGAGCTTTTTTTGAACCTAAAGCAGGATTCCTTTTAAAGGAGGATACAACGAATGCCACAAGTACCTAAAGTATTAACCATTGCCGGAACAGATCCTACCGGCGGGGCGGGGATTCAGGCTGATTTGAAAGCATTTCAGGAATGTGAAGCCTATGGAATGTCTGCTATTACGAGCGTGCTCGCACAAAATACGACCGGGGTCCAGCAGGTGGAGCATATGAGCACCAGTCTGCTGCAGGCCCAGCTGGATTCCGTATTTGATGACATTATGCCGGATGCAGTAAAAACCGGGATGATCGCAACGCCGGATATGATCCGGACGACGGTGAACATGCTGAAAAAATATGACCTGCCGGTGGTTATTGACCCGGTGATGGTTGCCACAAGCGGAGACTCCCTGGCTGAGGAGGAGACGCTTGAAGTAATGAAAAATGAATTTCTTCCTCTGGCCGCGGTCGTCACCCCGAATATGGCTGAAGCCGCGAATTTAACAGGTTTTCGGGTTGAATCCCTCGAAGAGATGGAAGCAGCTGCAAAAAAAATTGTTGATGAATTGGGGGCCCGGGCAGCGCTTGTTAAAGGCGGTCATATGAAAGAAGACGCGGTCGATATTTTGTACGTCGATGGAGAAATTCATTATTTTCGTTCGCCGCGGACGGATACAAAGCACACGCACGGCACGGGCTGTACACTATCAGCGGCGATTGCCGCAAAGCTTGCACGGGGTAAATCCATTTATTTAGCTGTGCAGGAAAGCAAGGAATATATTACCAATGCGATTTCACATCCCCTTGAGATTGGTAAAGGCAATGGACCGGTCAATCACTGGGGGGCGCGCGTCCCACTCGATCAACTACTAAAATAAAGAAATGAGGGATCGGCATGAAAGCAAAGGAAGTTATAGGTCTGCTGGAGGAAGTACGAAAAACACGGCCGCTGATTCATAATATTACGAACACAGTAGTAACCAATTTCACCGCAAACGGGCTGCTGTCCATGGGCGCATCCCCGGTAATGGCAAATGCGCCGGAGGAAGCAGCAGAAATGGCCAAAGCGGCGAATGCACTTGTACTCAATATTGGTACGCTGAACCGCGAACAGGTGAAGGCGATGCGGATAGCCGGCAAAGCAGCCAATGAAAAGGGCATCCCCGTCATCCTGGACCCTGTAGGGGCAGGCGCGACGGCTTACCGGACGGAAACGGCGCTGGCGCTTCTCGAAGAGCTGGATGTGGCGCTGATCCGGGCAAATGCAGGAGAAATGGCCGCGCTGCTTGGCGAAAGCGGGAATGTGCAGGGTGTGGACGCTTCGGGGGAAGCAGATAATCCAAAGCTTGCCAAAGAAGCCGCAAGAAGGTTTGAAGTAATTGCAGCGGTGACTGGAGTAGAAGACGCAGTCGCTCATCAGGGCGAAGTATTTATCGTGCAGAATGGCCATACACTGCTGACAAAAGTAACCGGTACCGGCTGCCTTCTCAGCTCGATCGCGGCATCATTTTTAACCGTCCAGCATTCTGCTGGAGCAGTGGCGGCCGCACTTGCTTATTACGGGGCGGCAGCGGAAATTGCAGGCAGTTTAACGACGAGGGAAGGCCCGGGCTCCTTTCAAATTGAATTATTGAACGCCCTCCATGCAACACAGGAAATGGATCTGCGCCACTATATCCGCGTCAAACAGGAATCATAGGGGGCTGAAATCATGGATAAAGAAATGCTGAAGCTGTATTTTATTATGGGAAGCAATAATACGGGGGACCGAAATCCGGAACAGGTCCTGCAGAAAGCTCTTCAGGGCGGCATTACGTGCTTCCAGTTCCGTGAAAAAGGCCAGGGGGCTCTGCCTGAAGAAGAAAAATGGAAGCTTGGCCGGAAGTTGAAGGCTCAATGTGCTGCCTTTCATGTTCCGTTTATTGTTAATGACGATGTGGATATGGCGATCCGGCTCGAAGCAGACGGAATTCATATCGGGCAGGAGGACGACCCGGCTTCCAAAGTCAAAGAGCGCTGTCCTGCCCGCATGGTGATCGGGGTATCCGTGCGCACTATTGAAGAAGCACACCAGGCCGCTGCAGACGGGGCAGATTACCTGGGCGTGGGTCCGATGTTTGCGACTGATACTAAAGAAGATGCCAAAGCTCCGGTCGGGCTTGAAGGTATTCGCCGGCTCCGGGCTGAAGGAATCACCCTTCCGATTGTAGGTATTGGCGGCATCGACGCCTCCAACGCCGCTGATATTGTGGAGGCGGGGGCTGACGGAGTGTCGCTGATTTCCGCCATCAGCCTGGCAGACGCGCCCGAGAAGGCTGCAAGGGAGCTTCGCAGCCGTTTGAATGGACCAACAGAAAAACAGGAAAAATAGAAGAACCGGCGGGGAGTTTGATGAACTGACCCGCCGGTTCTTTGCGTTATATATGCTTCTGTAAGGTTTGTACGACGTGCATTAATGTTTCTTTTTCTCCTACATTCCCCGGAAATATTACATAAGGAATTTCCGGGAAACGGCTTTTGGCATCGGTCTGCCAGACGGGCACGCCAGGGGCGATTTGTCCGAGAACTTCTGCTTTTTTAACGAGCAGCCCCTTCGTGCCGACATCGCTTGATGTAATACCGCCTTTGGCAATGACAAATGCCGGCTGAGAAGCAGCGTTCTTCACAAATTTTGTTACTGCATCGGAAATTTTTACGGATAGCGCCAGCTCTTCTTCTTTCCTATTTTCCCCTAAGTCAATACGCTCCCGGGAAGTGTAGACACACACCGTAGTTCCCTGCTCGATGGAGTTATCAACGATTTGCTGAACACGGTGGGTTTCCTTCTGAAATGCTTCCTCATCCATCACGGCAGGGCAATAAAATTCCACGAATTGAATATCGGTCAGCTGTTTTAGAGCTTCAAGCTGCTCCGTCGATTTTTGCACATGGGAGCCAATAATAACGAGGCCGCCGTTGTCACTTTGGTGCTCGAAGAGGCTGCCTGCGTCTAAATATGGTTTGCGGGTGATGCCGCCAATTTCTTTAGTGAACGTCGCGGCTGTCCGGAATAGAAAGTTTTTCCGATTTTGCACGACCCGGAACAGGGCAGTGCAGAATACTTTTACATCTGTTTCACTGACAGCATTGACGATGATTTTTTGAAAGGAAGCCGCCTGTTCGAGTTTAGCCTCGATCGCTTCGAAGTTGAGGGCCCGGAGCTCATCGATGGAAATGGAAATAACGTCTTCCTTTTTAAACCTGCCGTTTGTTTTTTCTTCCACATAGTCACCTAAGTGACTTGAAGCAAATCCAAACATCCGGTCGTTGGCAAATTCCGTCTCCGCCACGGGTACAAAGGTTTCTCCCTGCTGAATGTAGTGCACGTCGAAAGCGGTGCGCCGGTTGCCCTGTTCAAAAAAGGGAAGAAGAATTTCTCCGTCCACTGCTTTGCCTGTCCGGGACTCGAGTGTGTCTTTTAAAACCTCTGTTTCCAGCGGGTAGTGCCCCCGCAGGGTGGAGTCTCCCCGGCTGATCAGCAGAAACGGCTGATTTTTTTCTTCAGCCACGCGGGCTATGCGCTCTGCGATGTCGGTGTGAACTTTCGTTGTCTCGGCTTCAGAGAAGGATCGCGAATTTGTAAGAATGAACACCAGCTGCCGCGCGTCTTCAAATGCCTCGCGGATAGTATCCTCCTCCCAGTCTGTATATACCGGTACACCATGGACAGTCTGTACACCCGTTGGATCGTCATCGAGGGAGATGATTTTGTGAGGCATGTCTTTGGCTGCTTCTGTGAATAAAGCATCTACCTTCTTTTCATCATAAGTGGGCAAAGAGTTAATATAATTATTTATCTGTGTCACCCGTGTTTTCCTCCTTTTGGCACCGAATAGTTCGCGAGCATTTCGTAGTGCTGGAGCACCCCGCTGTGATCGTCGGATTTTTTGCCGTGTGCGACCATGGATTCGTACATTTCAGCTACGTCAGACGCAAGCGGCAGGGGGACCCCGAGGGATTTACCGGTCTGAAGTACGTTGGAGAGATCCTTTAAATTAATGTCAATCCGTCCGCCTGCAGTAAAGTCCCGTTCGAGAATTTTCGGGATTTTTGCGTCGAGCACACTGCTGCCGGCCAGTCCGTTGCGGATGGCTTCATATACTTTATCAATATCTGCCCCTGCTTTGGAAGCAAGGAGAACGGCTTCCGACATGGCAGCCATCGTGACATTTACTAATATTTGATTGGCAAGCTTCGTGGTGGACCCGGCTCCCACTTCGCCAACGTGTGTGACGTCTGTTCCGACAGCGCGTAGAACTGGATAGGCAGCGGCAAAGGAGTGATCGTCGCCACCAGCCATGATGGAAAGTGTACCGTCTATCGCTTTTGGCTCACCGCCGCTCACCGGTGCATCCAGAAAGGCTGCTTCTTTTTCCTGAAGCTTCTCTGCCCAGCGCTTGGAATCCACGGGGGATACAGAGCTCATATCAATAACGACTGCTCCTTTTTTCACGACCGGCAGGATGTCATTTATTATTACCTCATCGAGTATGGCTGTCGTGGGGAGCATGGTGATAATAATGTCGCTGTTTTCGGCTGCTTTTCCGGCGGCATCGACGGCTTCTCCACCTGCTTCCGTTACCCGCTGCCTGGCTGCGGGGTGAATATCAAACCCCTTCAGTGCAAAACCGGCCTTCAGAAGATTTTCGGCCATCGGCCCTCCCATAATGCCTAGACCAATTTGTCCAATATTCATATGGTTCCACTCCTTCAGTTTATTAAATAGAAAATGTTTTTCATTAAAATTGATAAGGCTTTCAACAAAAACAATTGTACACAATTTTATAATTATTGTATACATTAACTGGCGAGTTGTTTTAATTTCTATGAGATAGGTATAATGAGAATATGAAATGAGGACAGAAGACTGCACGAGAAGGGATGGGGACACGATGAATCAACAGCATTCTGCTTCAGATACGGCATACGAAAAAATTCGGGATGCCATATTTGAGGAAAAATATGAACGCGGGGAAAAATTAACGGAAGTAAAACTTGCAGAGGAACTTGGAGTCAGCCGGACCCCTGTAAGAGACGCGATGCGCAAGCTTGAAGAGGAAGGCTTAATTAAAGATAAGCGGGTAATTAATCCGACTATTAAAGATTTAATGAATACGTTTGATGTGCGGATGCTGCTCGAAGGGTTCGCTGTCCGCCAGGCTGCCCGGTATATGGGACCTGACCGGATAGAAGGTCTGCAGAGGTGTGTAGAGACAGGGAAGCAGGGAACCACGGAAGAAATAATGGAAGCAAACAAGGAATTTCACGATATTATTGTCAGGGCGAGCAATAATGATGTATTAATCGATACCATCGAGCGGATGCAGTCAGTTATTTTTTTATTCCGGAGAACAGTAGTGTATCACCAGAGGCCGCGTTTGATTGAAGAGCACGAGGCCATACTTGAAGCAATCCAGAATCATGAGGAGGACCAGGCAGAATCATTGATGAAAAGCCATTTGAAAAAGGACCTGGATTTTTCCATACATTCGTGGTGAGGCCGGCGAAATTTTTCTGCAGCTCCTTTCCAAAAAATAAAAAACCCCCCATGCAGACAGGTGTGATAAAAACCCATAAGCACGGGGGAGCTCCCAAAACATTTTTATTTATTAAAAGAAACTGGAATGACACGTTTTTCCCAATCACTTTTCTCGGCGAGCTCAAGCAGACGGATGACTCTGCTCGCTTCAATAGCGGTCACCGGATTTTTAGCATCCTCTTGGATAGCCTGGGCGATCTTTTCATAATAGGATTCATACGATCCCTGATGCGTAGGAATTTTTTCAGTTCCCCCGTAGGCGTCAGTAAATGTACCATAGTAAGCTTCATCTTCCATAGCCCATCCCTGATCCCCGGGCGTTTTCCCATTAATCAACATATCCTCCTGGGGATCAAACCCGTATTTTACAAAGCTGCCTTTTGTTCCGTGCACAATATACCGCGGGACTTCTCCGACAGCAAGAAAGCTTGATTGTAAAATAACCCGCTGGTTTGGATATCCAAGAATCGCGTGAAAATAATCGGTATTATTCGTCTTCGGGCGCTGCATTTCAAGGTCAGCGAAAATGGTTTCCGGCATACCGAACAGTTCAAGCGCCTGATCAATGAAATGGGCGCCTAAGTCAAACCAGCTGCCCGAGCCAGGCAGGTCCTGTTCGCGCCAGAGGCCCTCCACCTCCGGTGCGTAATCGTTCCACGTACCCTGAAAGGTATGAATGTCGCCAAGCGCCCCTGCTTCCATCAAGGAGCGGATTGTCAGGAAATCACCGTCCCAGCGGCGGTTGTGATACACGCTTAAAACGACATCATTTGCTTCGGCAAGCTCCGTCAGCTCCACGGCTTCCTCATATGTAGGCACGAATGGTTTTTCCAAAACAACGTGCTTGCCGTTTTCAATTGCAGCTTTAGCCAAAGGATAATGCGTCGTGTTCGGACTGGTAATGACAACAAGATCAATATCCTCGCGCCGGCAGGCTTCTTCTGCTTCATCGGTGACTTCAACATCCGGAAGCCGTTCATGTACTTTTTCCGCACTCGAGGATGACACGAGACGGATATTAAAGTGATCGCTTTTTTCAATAATAGGTGTATGGAACACAGATCCTGAAAAACCAAAAGCGATAATAGCAGTATTGATTGGCTGCATAACTGACGACCTCCTCAAAAGTTATTAATGAACTTTTCCCCTCCGCCCGGAAAAGGAAACGTCGCCACCACAGAAAAAAGCGGCAGTCGTCCTGCCGCTTTAAAGGGTTTCGTATGAACATGCTATTTCCATTTCGGCTGATCAAAAAATTTCGGACGGTATTTTGCGATAACAAACAGGATAATAACGGTAATAATGGTTTGCGGAATTAAATACGAAGCATTGTAAAGTGCCGAATATGCCACAACAGGTGTGCCTTCCGGTGCATAGCTTCCAAACCAGATGACGCCTGAGACAAAGTGATCGATATAGCGAAGGAGCGCCCCGAAGACAATGCCGATAAGCATCAAAAGATAAGGAATCCGCTCGCGGAAGACAGCGTGAGTCGTAAAAATTGCAGCAAAGCCGAGCACCGTATAGGCGATCGGGTATTCAAGAACGAGCTGAACAGGATGGACGATGGTCGCTCCCTGCAGAAGCTGGAGCATTCCTGCCAGAAACCCTGTCGCAAGCCCCGCTTTCCATCCGCGGCGAAAAGCCATCAGAAAAATAGGAACCATAATAAAAGAAATCGAACCGCCGGCGAGCCACGGTCCGCCGAATTCAAGAAATCCTAAAATAAAAGAGAGAGCAGCCATGAATGCTGTTTCTATCATAATTGCTAAACGTTTACCCCTCTCCAACGATGAACACCTCCCTGGAATTTACCGATACTATCTTAGCATAATAGGAAAAAGAAAGAAACGCCAAGGGGACGGGTTTGTCTGATATAATGTGAAAAGAAGGAAGAAGCAGGGAGAGGATTACATGGAGACATCGACAGATATGCTGAGGGAGTATCTAAAGGGCAGCGGAGCGGCCTGTACGGTGACCCTGCTGTTATTCATATTTTATACAATTATACTGGGAGAGGTGCAGCTTTTTCCCAATCTGGCCTTTCTTTTAGCAGTATGCACGTACCTTGGTTCGATCGTCGGTGTGCTGCTGCTTAAGCTCGTGGAACCGTATCAGTATCATATTCTGTATCCAGTTCTGGGTACGTTTTTTTTCGGTTTTCTTGGCATTTTTTACGGCGTATCGATTATTTACGCCTACCAGCTCGACGGCTTTTTTGTCGTTGTGACGATGGCGTCCTCCATGTCATTTTTTATTTCCCAGTTTGTACAGGCACAGACGATTGCCTGGATCATGGCAGGGTCCGGCCCGTTTTTTTTGGCGGTCATCATGTTTTCAAATCAGTTAGCCCGTTCGCTCGGGCAGTGAAGGAGGAAAAGCAGTGAACTATCACGGCAGACAGTTTGCAGGCATAGAGAACAGCGCAGGCGGAGAGGTATCAGGGCAGACCGTTTTTCATTACGAGCAGGACGGGTCAGTGCTTAAGGCCCGTTATTCTGGAGGCGAAGTCGTTTCCGGTGTTCTAATTGGAAAAGTGTATGCCAATGGCGATCTGGAATTCCGCTACAATCACGTAAACGAGGACTGGAGCCTCCGCGGCGGCAAATGTTACTCGGTCCCGGAAGTGCTGGAAGACGGAAGGATCCGACTGCACGAACAGTGGCAATGGCAGGATGAAAGCAGTGAAAAGGGTACATCTATCGTAGAGGAGTTAAAAAGCGAAACGGTTTAAAATGCTGGCATAGGAGGAAAAGTATGTTCGACTACGCATCATATAAAGGAGACTTTCAACATGGAACATACTTCAATTGCCGGCACGAATCTGCGTCCGTCCCGGATAGGGCTCGGAACGTGGGCGATTGGCGGCACGCAGTGGGGCGGAACGGATGAAAAGCAGTCGATTGAAACGATACATGCAGCGCTTGATAAAGGCATCACCCTTGTGGATACTGCTCCTGCTTACGGGTTCGGAGAATCAGAAAAAATCGTCGGAAAGGCATTAAAACAGGATAATAAACGGCAAAACGTCGTACTGTCCAGCAAGTGTGCCATGAATTGGAACGACGACGGTGTCTTCCGGGACGGCACGGCTGCCCGGATCCGCCGGGAAATTGATGATTCCCTGCAGCGGCTGCAGACAGACCATATCGATATTTATCATGTGCACTGGCCGGATCCTAAAGCAGATATGGCTGAAACGGCTGGAGCGATGAAAGAAATCCTCGATGCGGGAAAAATCCGCGCGATAGCGGTCAGTAATTTCACGGTCGAACAGATTGAAACGTTTCAAAGCACAGCACCGGTTCATGTTATTCAGCCGCCGTATAATATTTTCGAACGGGGCATCGAAGAAAATATTCTGCCCTATGCCGAAAAGCAGAACGTTTCCACACTGCTGTATGGTTCACTGTGCCGCGGGCTGTTAAGCGGTAAAATGACGGAAAACACCACATTTGAAGGTGACGATCTCCGCAACGGGGATCCGAAGTTTCAGGAGGATCGTTTTCCGCAGTATATTGCGGCGGTAAATGAACTCGATCAATACGTGCGGAATAAATATGACAAGCGAGTGATCCATCTGGCTGTCCGCTGGGTGCTGGACCAGCCTGGCACAAGTACAGCCCTCTGGGGAGGGCGCCGTCCGGCCCAGATGAACGGCATTGAAGAAATTATGAACTGGCAGCTCGACCAGACAGATATAAAAGCCGTGAACGAAATTGTAAATAAGCATGTAAAAGACCCGGTAGGGCCTGAATTTATGGCTCCTCCGACCAGATAAAAAAATAAAAATGCTGCGCCCGGGCGTGGCATTTTTTTATGAAATAAAGGAGTCCGGGGAAAGATCAGCGAATGGTTACAGAACCAGTTTGTTTAATTGTGTCAACATTGCTCCTGTCGTATTTGTATTTTCCTTTAATTGTGTTCGTGCAGAAATCCCCATAAAATAAAGATGTAAGCGAATACTAAAAAAGGAACGGTCCATAATTCATCGAGAAATTATTTCATTATTGTCATCAATATATTTGGACCAAAAAAAGGGGGAAACACAATGAGTGCATCAACAGAAAATGCACCGCAGAAAAAAAGCATCCGTTCAAGGATTCAAAAGTTCGGCAGCTTTTTAAGCAGCATGATTATGCCGAATATCGGTGCTTTTATTGCATGGGGACTGATTACGGCATTGTTTATCGAATCGGGGTGGGCGCCAAATGAAACTTTGGCAGCACTGGTAGACCCGATGATCATTTATCTGCTTCCGCTTTTGATTGGTTACACAGGCGGTAAAATTGTTCATGACGTGCGCGGCGGGGTCGTTGGCGCGGTGGCAACCATCGGTGTTATTGCAGGTGCCGACATTCCGATGTTCCTCGGAGCCATGGCGATGGGTCCTCTTGGCGGTATTGCCATTAAAGGATTCGACAGGCTGGTCGAAGGAAAGATCCGCCAGGGCTTTGAAATGCTTGTAAACAACTTTTCTGCTGGGATTATCGGCTTCTTCCTGGCTATCTTCGGCCTTCTTGCCATTGGGCCGATTGTGGAATGGTTAACGAATGTTTTAAGCGGAGCGGTAGACTTTTTGGTCAACTCAGGCCTGCTGCCGTTAACGAGTATTATTATTGAACCGGCGAAGGTGCTGTTTTTAAACAACGCTATTAACCACGGGGTTCTGAGTCCTATTGCAGCAGAACAGGTGGCTTCCGCCGGAAAATCAATTCTGTATCTGCTTGAGCCAAACCCAGGTCCCGGTGTAGGAATTCTGCTTGCATTTGCAATATTTGGTACAGGCATTTCGAAAGCTTCCGCTCCGGGTGCTATGGTTATTCAATTCCTGGGCGGTATTCATGAAATTTACTTCCCGTACGTATTGTCGAAGCCGCTCACTATTCTTGCAGCTATCGCAGGCGGCATGACCGGGGTATTCACGTTCTCCCTGTTCAACGTTGGCCTTACAAGCGTTCCGTCACCAGGTAGTATTTTCCCGGTACTTGGCCTTGCAGCCCCCGGAGATTTCTTTGGAGTCTTACTGGGCGTAGTGCTTTCAGCCGCCGTATCATTCATTATCGCTTCCATGATTTTGAAGTTCAGCTCCAATGAAGGAGAAACTCTTGAAGAATCCACAGCGAAGATGGAAAGCATGAAAGGCAAGAAAAGCTCTGCAGCGTCTGCGCTTCATTCCAATGCAGGTGCAGCTGAAGCAGGCACCGGTGCTTATTTGGATAAAGAAGTTAACAAAATTGTCTTTGCCTGCGACGCCGGTATGGGATCGAGTGCCATGGGAGCCTCGGTCATGAAGGACAAAGTGAAAAAGGCCGGGCTTGATATCAGCGTGACGAACACGTCGATCTCGAACATTCCGGACGACGCTGACCTGATCATTACGCACAAGGATTTAACCGAACGGGCACGGCAGAAACGGCCGGACGCGGAACATGTTTCGGTGGAAAACTTCCTCGGAAGCGATAAGTATGATGAGGTGGTTAAAGATCTGAAGCAGAAAAAAGGCGTGGAAGAAGGCTCTTCAGCTGAAACAGCGGCAGCAGCAAAGGCGCCGGTTAACAAAATCATCTTTGCCTGTGACGCCGGTATGGGCTCAAGCGCCATGGGAGCGTCGGTCATGAAGGACAAAGTGAAAAAGGCCGGACTCGATATCAGTGTATCGAACACATCGATCTCGAACATTCCGGACGACGCTGACCTGATCATTACGCACAAGGATTTAACCGAACGGGCGCGGCAGAAACGGCCGGACGCGGAACATGTTTCGGTGGAAAACTTCCTCGGAAGCGACAAGTATGACGAAGTGGTTGAGGATCTGAAAACAAGAGAATAAGGGGGGAAACCGATGGAATACCTCACAGGCCGGGAACGGGAACTACTGTTGCATCTTCTGCATCATCAGGAACTAAAGCCAGTGGCTGAAATAGCTGAAGAAATTAATGTAAGCTCCCGGACCATCCATCGGGACCTTGATAAGCTGGCAGACTGGCTTGCCGGCGAACAGGTTGAACTCGAAAGACGGACAGGAAGTGGTGTGCGGCTTAAGGGGGCGGAAGAAGATATCGAAGAAATCAAACTCCGCCTCCAGCGTCCTGCTGTTGTTGAATATACGCCGGATGAACGCCGTACCCTGCTGATCTGTCTCATTCTTGAATCAGACGGGCCCGTGAAATTAACGGCGCTTGGTGCAGAATTAAAAGTAACTATAGCAACGATCAGCCAGGATTTGGATAAACTCAAAGACTGGCTTGAGCTATTTTCACTCACGCTTGTGAGACGCAGGGGCTACGGGGTGGAAGTGCAGGGAGCGGAAACAGCTAAACGCCGGGCGATGAGCAGTCTGATTGCAGAGAATGTGGAAGAAAAGGAACTGCTCAGCTCGATCCGCCACCACATTTACGAGCGAAATGTGCAGACCGAACAGGGTCGTGTAGCTGAACGCCTGCTTGATATGGTTGGAGAAAACCACTGGTCTACGGTGGAGCAGGTGCTGTCGAACATGCAGGATCAGCTTCCGCAGAATTTTGCCGACAGTGCTTACATCGGGCTGATTGTCCATCTAACCCTGGCGATTGAGCGCATCTCTGTAGGAGAGAGCATTGATATTAATGCGGACTACATGGATAACCTGCGGGACACAAAAGAGTTTGCGATTGCGGAGGCCATCATTCGAAAGCTTGAGCGTGTGCTTGAACTGTCCATTCCTGAAGCGGAAATTGGCTACATTACAATGCACCTGCGGGGAGCAAAGCTTCGGACGCCGGTGGAAAATCAGCTGGAGGTGGATCACCTCCCAGTGGCCTTAAAAGCAAAAGCACTGATTCATGAGATGGAGAAATTAATGGGAGAACCGCTTGGGAAGAATCATTCTTTGTATGAAGGGCTGGTCGCCCATCTCGAGCCGGCACTGTACCGGCTTAGTGAAAATATGAGAATCCATAATCCGCTGATGGAATCTATTAAAGAAAATTATGCTGATTTGTTTACAAAGCTTCGTCAGGCAACGGACGCCGTATTTACGGAAAGTTATCTTCCGGATGCAGAGGTTGGTTTTCTGGTCCTTCATTTCGGAACAGCAATAGAGCGTGAAGAAGCTGCCGCTCCCCTGCATGCGCTTGTCGTATGCTCGAGCGGCATAGGCTCCTCGAAGCTGCTTGAAAGCCGGCTGCGAAAAGAAGTTCCTGTGCTCGGAGATCTCGAAAATGTGAGTCTTCTCGATCTCGAAGAAATGAATATGGACGGCTATGATTTGATTATCTCTACGATTCCCCTGGATCCTCAGCCGCTTCCGCATTTAGTTGTTCATCCTTTTTTAAACGAAGAAGATACGAAAGCAGTCCTTCGGGCAGCGGACTCGATCTACCGTCAGCAGAGCAGAGCCGGGGTGTCGGTGAAGCGGAAGGAAGCGCATGAAACGCCGCTCAATTTATATGAAATACAGCTTTGCGTAGATTTAACCGTACAGATGTATCACCGCTTTTATATGAGAAAAGTGGCGGGCGGACAGAACGCGGAACAGGCAGTTCACTGGATCATGGACGAGATAAAGAAAGAAAATATCGTTCAGGATGCCGGAAGTGTCGCAAAAGAAATCTGGGAAAAGCAGGCAAAGGGATTTGCGATCCCTGGCGCCAATGTAGCGTTATTTCATACACGGAGCGCTCTGGTG
The DNA here is from genome assembly GCF_900106595.1 of Marinococcus luteus. Taxonomy (GTDB): domain Bacteria; phylum Bacillota; class Bacilli; order Bacillales; family Marinococcaceae; genus Marinococcus; species Marinococcus luteus. The sequence goes on along the minus strand of NZ_FNNC01000002.1, from coordinate 44,168 downwards.
AATGAACCGTCCCTGACGCTGTGGGAGCTCGAAGCACCACAGGCACTGACAGCCATGGACGGGAGTACAACAGACGTTGACCGTATTTTGCTCATGCTTGCACCGGAACAGGAACGAAAAGAAGTGTTTGAGCTGATGAGTACCATCAGTGAAGAGATGCTGATGAATCCCGAGCGGCTGGATGTCCTCAGGAGTGGGGAAGAAAATGACATTCAAAAGCATATTGATGAAGTTTTTCGGGAATGGTTGAAACGGAAAATAAATTAAGGAGAAGGAGAGAAATCATATGACTAAACCAGTACTGCAAAAGGAAAACGTAAAAATGAATGTATCGCTCGGAGGAAAAGAGGAAGCCATCCGGGAAGCAGGAGGCGTTCTTGTCGACAATGGCTACGTGCAGCAAAACTATATTGACAGCATGCTCGAGCGCGAAAAAGTAACATCGACTTTCATGGGGAACGGCGTTGCGATTCCGCACGGTACGGAAGATTCGCGTGAATGGGTGGACCATTCCGGTTTGTCAGTGGTTCAGGTGCCGGACGGGGTGGACTTTGATGGCAACAATGTAAGAATTCTGATTGGTATTGCCGGCAAAGGCGATGAACACCTGAACATTTTATCGAAGATTGCGATTGTATGTTCCGATGAAGATAACATTGAAAAAATGGTTCAGGCTTCATCCAAAGAAGAGCTGCTCGAAGTGATCGGAGAGGTTGAACTCTCATGATAGCGGTACAGATAGGCGCTGGTAACATCGGCCGTGGCTTTATCGGGCAGGTGCTGTCTGATGCCGGGTACGAGCTGTATTTTGCTGATGTAAATGATACTCTGATCGATCAGCTGAAGGAGAAAGGTGAATATGTGGTAGAGCTCGCCGAAGACGGAGCTTCTGCGCAGACAATTTCAGGGGTGAAGGCCTTTCACAGTGCGAAAGAGGAAGAAGCTCTTGTACAAAAGCTGGCTGAAGCTGATTTGATTACAACGGCTGTCGGACCGGCAGTATTAAAGCATGTAGCTCCCGTTATTGCAAAAGCATTAAAACAAAAAGTCGCTGAAGGCAACGCGAGCCCGGTCAATATTATCGCCTGCGAGAATATGGTAGCCGGGACGGCAGAATTAAAGAAATATGTCTGGGAGCAGCTGACGGAGAATGAAAAATCGGAAGCCTCCAATTTTGCCGGATTCGCCAATGCTGCAGTAGACCGCATTGTCCCAAACCAGCCTGAGGGCCAGGGACTTAAGGTAGTCGTCGAGCCATTTTTGGAATGGGCGGTGGAAGCCCCTTCGCTGAAGGGGAAAACGCCGGATATCCCGGCTGTGACGTACGTGGACGACCTGACCCCTTATATTGAGCGGAAGCTGTTCACGGTAAATACCGGCCATGCAGCCCTTGCTTATGTCGGTTTTCTATACGGGTGTGAGACGACGAAAGAAGCGATGGATCACCCGGAGGTGTCGGGTGCCTTTGAAGCGGCGATTCGGGAAACTGGCCGTCTGCTTCAAATTAAGCACGGGTTCGGGGAAAAAGAGCAGAACGAATACCAGGCAAAAATCAAAGGACGGTTTTCAAACGAATATCTTTCTGATCCGGTGACCCGGGTGGGCCGCGGGCCAATCCGAAAGCTCGGTCCGAAGGATCGTTTAGTCCGTCCTGCGGTGGAACTGCAGGAAGCCGGGGAGCGCCCGGAGGCACTGGCTTTTGTTATCGCCGCCGCTCTTCAGTTTAATGTAACCGAGGACGGGGAAGCCGTAGAGCTTCAGAACACGATTGACCGGGAAGGATACAAAGGGGCTTTGAGCCATTACGCTGAGCTTCCTGTTCATCACCCGCTGATTGAATTGGTTGCCGGATATCTTCCGGAGCAATAACAATAACTAAAGAAGCAGAAGCGTCCAAATGGGCGCTTCTGCTTCTTTAATTTATATGGGGCAAATCTTTTCCAGATCTCGCGCCGTTGGTCAGGTTTCCTGCGCTTTTCCTTGTCCAGTTCCGGAAACCAACGGCATCGTGCTCTTCAAAGCTTTGCCAACGGGAAAGAGCCCCTTTGGGCAAACCTCCTCCAGATCTCGTGCCGTTGGTCAGGTTTCCTGCGCTTTTCCGGTTAACAGCAGGCGGATGTCGTTTTCGCTTAGCGTGTTCAGGCTGGTCTGTTCGTCGGTGATGACCTGGTCATACAGGTGGCGTTTTTCCTCCTGCATGTGCTGGATTTTTTCTTCGATGGTTTCATGAGTGATCAGACGGATTACCTGAACTGTCTTAGTCTGGCCGAGACGGTGGGCACGGTCAGCTGCCTGCATTTCCACCGCCGGATTCCACCACAGGTCATACAAAACTACGGTGTCTGCCCCGGTAAGGTTGAGGCCGGTGCCGCCGGCACGCAATGAAATCAAGAAGACGTCCGGGCCTTCTTCTTCGTTGAAGGTTTCAGCAAGGCGTACCCGTTCTTCTCCCGGAGTGCTCCCATCAAGATAATAGTAATCGATGCCTTCTTCTGTCAGACGGCTTTTGATAAGAGCAAGCATAGAGGTGAACTGGGAAAAAATAAGGATCCGCTGGCCGCCTGCTGCACCTTCATGAAGAATACGCACGAGTTCTTCAAGCTTTCCGGAGGAGCTTTGATATTCGGGCTCTACGAGCGAGGGATGGCAGCAGATCTGCCGCAGACGGGTCAAAAGGGAAAGAAGATGCATCCGGTTGGCGTCTGCTCCTTCTTCAAGAAGAGCGCCCGCTTCCTGCTGCACGTTCTCCAGCGTTTTTTTGTATATGTCCGCCTGATTCGTTAACAGATCACAGTAAGTGGTCGTTTCAACCTTTTCAGGGAGCTCCTGAAGAACTTCTTTTTTCGTGCGGCGCATAATAAAGGGAGAGGCTCTGTCTCTCACCTCTTCGGGACTCCAGGAAGAAAACAGCTTTTTGTTTGGAAACAGCCCCGGCATCACGACGCTGAATATCGACCGCAACTCGTCAAGCCTGTTTTCCACCGGGGTCCCGCTCAGGGCAAAGCAGTATTTACTCCGGAGCTGCTTCACGGCTTTTGCCGTTTTAGACCCGGCATTTTTGACCGCCTGGGCCTCGTCGAGCAGAATGCCGCGGAAAAATGTTTCTCCGTACCATTCAACGTCCCGGCGGATCAAAGGATAGGAGGTAATAAAAATATCGCTCTGCTGCTGAATCTGCTGCTCCCGTTCTTTTTTGCTGCCAGACACGACGGTCACTCTTAAAGAGGGAAAAAAGCGCTCGGTTTCTTTTTTCCAGTTATAAAGAAGTGAGGAGGGAGCGACGATAACAAACGGTTCCTCTCCGGGATTCTCTTGGCATTCTGTCGCAATAAAGCCCAGCGCCTGCAGCGTTTTTCCAAGCCCCATATCGTCTGCCAGAATACCGCCAAAGCGGTAGGTAGCTAGCTGCTTCATCCACTGAATTCCTTCACGCTGATACGTCCGAAGATCTACACCGCATGGCTCGGCAAGTACTGTATGGTTTTCAGCAGCACGCCGGATGTTTTCAAGCATGTCATCGACATCAAGGGTCGTCTGCCAGCGGCGGTTGCCGGAGAGGTGTTTATCCAGATTGAACGCCTGATGGGCCGGATAGCGCACTGAATCGCCTTCTGCGGACTGAGCCGGTTTCGGCATTTGCTGTAGGGCGTGGGCGAGGCGCTGCAGCAGTTCATCATCGAGAGGAAGGTACCGGTCGTCATCTGTTTTATAGAACTCCTGTCCTTCCTGGAGCGCCTTCCAGACCCCGGGTGTTTCTAAAGCGTCTGTTACAGACGAGGTAAGCGACAGTTCCATCCATCCCTCATCGGCATGAATGTCGGAAAATAACGACAGGCTGTCCCCGGGGATAAGCATGTTTTCAATTTCTTCACTCATGAAAATATCCATATACGGCCGCAGAGCTGCCAGCTCCTTCGATAAAAAGCTAATAATGTTTTTAGGGGAAGAGAGGACAAACCGGTCATTTTCCTGAAGGAACCCTTTCTGCTGCAGCCGTTGGAACTGCAGTTGTTCCTGCTGCCGGTCCCGGGGCATAAAATAAGCATCTTCGAAAGATGGGACGGTATCTGTCCGGCATGCACTGTACTCTTTAAATCCGTAACGGTAGATTAATTCTCCGGTAATTTTTCCCCCGGGACCTTTTGAAAGATAGAGGGCTGTCTGCAGCGGCTCTGTGTGGAGATTTTCCTGCAGCTTCTCATCCATGTCCAGGCAGCGATGGTTCATTAACGGAGCGCCCCAGCGTAAAAAGGTATCGAGAAATTCCTGGCGGGAAAAAATGAGGCGCTGTCCTTCTGCCTGCATGAGCATTCGCTGGGCGGCGGCTGCGGTTCGCGCCAGTTCCTTGTCCGGGCAGTACAGCTGTCCGTCCCACAGACAGTATTTGCTGTCGCTGATAAAAAACGGCGTTTCCTGTTGCGGAGTGGAAAAAATCAGCGCATCCAATTCTTTTTCATAACTTAGAAAAAACGAATACGGCCAATTTTCTGTTACGTTCCAGGGTCTTTCTCCGTATGTATCTGTTATATAGGCATTTGAGCAGACGTCGAGCAGGCCGAAAAGCTTTTCGACCGCATAAGGTGGTATCGCGATTTCCTTTTTCGCTCCGCTTCTTGCTATCCACTGCTCCTGAAAGGAAGGCCCCCATTCCGAGTCCCGAAGCACAGAAGCAAGCAGCTGAAGGACATGAAGATCTTCTTCCGAAAAATAGTGGGAAACAGGATCAAATGTTAAAGAAGGAGCCAGACGGAAGGGAGCATCGTTTTTCATTGCTTCAATAAACTGATAAATGTTTTTCACAGTGTATCGCTTATTTTCCCCGATTTTCACCTGGACGACTGGAAATAAAACGTCGGGCCTGCGGTTATCGACAGGAAAAGAGATTAAAAAGTCAGCATGTATCTGCGTACCTACATCCTCAACCCGTGACTGAAAGGGCGAAAAGTATTCCAGGAACTGGTCTTTCACTGCGTCGTTGACGGCTGGCGCAGCGGAGCCGGGCGAAGCCGGCGGACCGGTGAAGGCAGGTGCTTCGAGCAGCAGGGCAATGAGATGGCGGCAGGGGGCAGACGAAGAATGATAAAAACGGTCGCAGGAACAGTACATTTCCTGAATGGTATGACTCCCGTCAACAGCAATAAAAACGTCCTCCGGAAAAGGAGTGTCCTTTACTACTGCTTCAACCTGCCTGGTCTGCATCAGGGTTTCTTCTGTCATGTGGGCAATTTTATATAAATCATACAGGCGCTTTCCTTCTAAGTATGTAGTTTCATCTGTCATCTGGCGTATAGCGTCCGGGGCAAATAAAGCCAATCTTCATCCTCCTTGCAACGCTGGAAATTCTATCTTCCGTACGTTTTTCCTTGCCCGTATTTTAGCATATTACTACCTGAAAAAGGGAAAAAGTACATACAATGACGCCTGCAGCAGGTATAATATAAAGAAAGAGATAGTCGGAAGGAGAGGTTCTTATGGATATCAGGCAGCTGATTCATGAAGCGAAACAGGAGGCGTGGGCGTTTTTTGCCCATACAGATCCCGCACATGACTATTGGCACACTGAGCGGGTGGCAGCGCTTGCAGGGGACATCGCTGAAAAAGAAGGGGCCGACCCTGATATATGTATCCTGGCAGCCTGGCTTCATGACATAGGGGATGAAAAGCTTCTCGAAGAAGGCGAAGACGGAGAAGAAAAAATCATGCGCTGGCTTGAGCAAAATGAAGCCGATGAAGAATTAAAGCATCATATTATGCATATCGTTTCCTCGATATCCTTCCGGCATCATAAAGACCGGGCACCAGAGACCCTGGAAGGAAAAGTGGTGCAGGACGCAGACCGTCTTGATGCGCTGGGAGCCATCGGTATTGCCCGGACTTTTGCATTTACAGGACACATTCATCAGCCGCTTCATGATCCGCGTCCGGAATACCGGAATGAGCGAAACAGCGCGATTCAGCACTTCTTTGATAAACTGCTGAAGCTTAAGGGCATGATGAACACAAAAACAGGTCTCGAAATTGCTACAAAGCGCCAGCGTTTTATGGTCAGTTACCTGGAGGAATTTTACAGCGAATGGGAAAGAAAGGCATAAAAATGGGGCTGGCCGGTTTTACGGACAGCCCTTTTTTAATTAGGATGAAGGGGCGTTTGTGACATATTCCAAAATTTCTTCGGGGCGTTCAAAACGAAGCGTCGGCGACGTGTTTTCCGGGTGAACTGCGCCCCAGCCGGCTAAACCAAAAGCAGTGCCCGCTTTTTCGGCACTTTCACTGTCATGCTGCGTGTCGCCAATATAGATAGTGTTGGAGGCCTCTGCTCCGCTTGTTTCCATAAATGCACGGAGTGGCTCCGGAGAAGGCTTATGATGGGTAGTGTCGTCGGCGCTGATAATGTAAGAAGCAAACTGCTGCAGTCCGAAAGGTTTCATTTCATGGTCAAAAGCCTCGCGTGTTTTAGAAGTGACGATTCCCACCTGGTAGCCTTGAATGTTCAGTCCTTCGAGCAGCTCCTGAATGCCGGGGAACGTATCAATCAAAAACCGGTTGTCTTCAAGGTACATACTCCACTTTTCCTGTACCGTGCGGCGTTCGTCATCCTGCAGCCCCAGCCGGTTTAAGACGTCCGCCTCGGGCAAGCCCAGAAGCGGGCGCAGATTTTCGTTCTCAATAACTTCTCCCGTGGTTTCCTCCACAGCACGCCTCAGTGATTTAATAATAGCGTCCTCAGTATTAATAAGCGTTCCATCTACATCAAAAACAAAAGTGCCGTACATATTGACTCCTCCTAATAGATATCTCGCTACTTGGTTTTCCCGAGTTTTCCGGTTTTCAATCAACGGAAAAAAGCCCGGTGTGAGAGAGCGTTTACATAAAAAACTTTCATGTAATCTATTGAAAAATTGATGTGATATGCTACACTTTGATGGTTCGTGACGTTGGTTTTCATACAGATGAAAGCCTGAAAAAATAAAGCATGTGAGGCGCGCAACAGGCCGGAATGCCCGCATGCACCAAGGATAAAGAGTATAAAAAAAGAGAGGAGAAAAAAGGTTTGGATTTTTCAAAACTGAAAATGGAGTGGCTCGGAAATATTAGGGGTGATGTGCTGGCAGGTATTGTAGTAGCACTCGCTCTGATTCCGGAAGCAATAGCATTCTCCCTGGTGGCAGGTGTAGACCCTCAAGTAGGGCTTTATGCTTCTTTCAGCATGGCGGTAATGATTGCAATTGTGGGTGGACGCCCGGGCATGATCTCAGCCGCTACAGGGGCAATGGCATTATTGATGGTTACCCTGGTAGCTGAGCATGGACTGCAGTATCTGCTCGCAACAACAATTCTAACTGGAATAATTCAGTTAATTGCAGGCTTCAGCGGACTTGCCCGTTGGATGAAGTTTATTCCCAGATCGGTAATGGTGGGCTTCGTTAACGCTTTGGCAATTTTGATTTTCACTTCCCAGCTGGAATATTTTCAGGGTAACGGCTATTGGCCGTTTGTATTAGCGGGAATTACCCTTTTCGTCATTTATTTATTTCCGAAGCTTACAGGGGCGGTTCCTTCTACACTGGTAGCCATAATTGTTGTGAGTTTAATTGCTGTATTTGGAGGCATTAATACACAGACCGTAGGTGATATGGGAACTCTTCCATCGTCACTTCCGGTATTTTTGCTTCCGGATATCCCATTAAACTTTGAAACACTTATGATCATTCTTCCATACGCTTTATCGCTTTCTGTTGTAGGTTTACTTGAATCACTGCTGACCGCGACAATTGTTGATGACATGACGGATACGGAAAGTGATAAAAATAAGGAATCACGTGGACAGGGGATTTCCAACGTCGTGACGGGATTCTTTGGCGGTATGGCTTCTTGTGCCATGATTGGCCAATCAGTGATTAACGTAAAGTCGGGTGGTACAGGCCGGCTCTCGTCGATGACCGCAGGGGTAGTACTTCTATTTCTCATTCTTGTATTGCAGGGTCTCGTAGTTCAAATCCCGATGGCGGCACTGGCAGGAGTCATGATCATGGTCTCAATCAGTACATTTGACTGGGGCTCCCTGCCGACAATGGCAAAAGCGCCAAAAACGGATTCAACTGTAATGGTTGTAGTGGTAGCTACAGTCGTTTACACGCATAACCTTGCGATCGGCGTGGTGGCCGGTGTTATTTTGAGTGCTATTTTCTTTGCTGCTAAAATTTCAAAGGTTCACGTGAGTAAAACCGTTAAGGACGAAACGACACGGGTTTACCATGTGGACGGGCCGTTGTTTTTCGCTTCGGTAACTGACTTTGTGAAGAGCTTTGATTACAAAGAGAATTTCGAGAGAGTGGAAATTGATTTATCACGAACCCATCTCTGGGATGACTCTGCGGTCGAAGCAATTGAAAAGGTCAGACTGAAGTTTAAACAGGAAGGCACCAAAGTACACTTTACGAGCATTAACGAAGAAAGCTCGGAATTAATGCGCAAGCTTGAAGGAATGTCTTCCGGACATTAAGAAGTAGGTACAGGAGAAAGAATTGTTAATGGAGAGGGGAATGTCTGTGTACCAAAAAGTGTTACTCGCAGCAGATGGGTCCGACCATGCCCGCCGTGCTTCAGGGCATGCGGTAAAGCTATTAAAAAATGTGCCGGACGGGCATTTGGACGTCATTTATATTATTGATAAAGATCAATCCAAATCGGATGTGCTGCATTACGGAAACAAAGAAATTATTCAGATGAAGCGCCGGGAGCAGCTTGAAGATCTAGAAAGTGACCTGAAAGAAGCGGGTATTTCTTATGAGGTTCATATCGAGCACGGGGAACCGGGGCCGACCATCGTCTCCTTCGCGAATAGCGGAGCTTATGACTGCCTTGTGATCGGAAGCCGGGGACTTAACCAGCTGCAGACCATGGTACTTGGCAGCGTCAGCCACAAAGTGGTGAAGCGCGTGCAATGTCCGGTGCTTGTAGTAAAATAAAACCGCCTGCTGTGGCAGAAAGCCGCAGCAGACGGTTTTTTTATTGAATGTTTTTAGCGAGGCTCTGCTTTTCGTTTCGTGGAAGAGAGTATGTAGTCATATACAGCCTGAGCAACTCCGTGATCATCATTATGACTCGTTTCTTCATCCGCAAGCAGCTTTACCTCCTGTTCGGAATTTTCCATAGCGATGGCAGTATCGGCGTAGCGGAACATGGCTACGTCGTTAAAGTTGTCCCCGATCGCAAACGTGACTGCATCCTCCCAGCCTGCCTGGATGCGCAGGTGATGGAGACCGGACCCTTTTTCAGTATTTGGATGCATAAATTCCAGGTTTTCCCTTCCTGAAGACGTAATGGAAACGTCCTGGCGGATTTTCCAGGCGCTTCGGACGGCATCAAGCTTATCCTCGAGCGGGGAAAGCATCAAAAATTTATAAATGCTCACGTCCTCCCCCTCAATATCTTCGAGTGAGCGGAGCTGATGCATGTGAAAACGCCCGGTGTTGTATTCCTCCTTGCGCTTGAATTCTGCCATGCGGCCGTGATAATCGTTCTCTTCTTTCACGAGCTCATGGGCGTCCTCCATGAAATACTGCCAGCCCTTCGGCATGTAAAACATACCCTTGTTTGTGTAAACGTGAAAATAGACGCCAAAGTCTTCAAGCGACTGCACGACACGGATCGCTGTTTCCTTTTCCATGACGTTTTCGTATACGACGGAGCGGCCCTGATTTACGATGGCTCCATTCAGCGAAACGATGCCATCAGCTTTGAGTCCGGCGTCTTCAAGCAGATGCTCCACATCCTCAATTCCCCTGCCGGTCGCAATCACGAGCTTATGTCCTTCTGCCCGCATCCGGTTTAGTGCTTTGGCATTCTGTTCAGATATATATTTTTTCGAATGGAGAAGGGTGCCGTCCATATCAATTGCTACTACGTTCATTTCTGTCACCTCTTATGTAACGCCCGTGGCGTCTGAATTATACATTCAGAATAACACGAAATCACAAATGGAAGTTAATAATAGTTGACGAAATGGACAGAAGAAGCTATACTCCATAATTGGAAGAAAAACTGACAAACAAAAATGACTCGTATAATCGGACGAACTGGGTCCGATGTTTCTACCGGGAGCCGATTTTCCCGACTACGTGTCTCTGCGTGATCCTTCACGCAGGGGCACTTTTTTATGGTTAAAAATCATATACGGGAAGACAAAGGAGAATGAATCATGCTAAAAAAATTGTTTCAGCTGGAGGACCACCAGACGACGGTAAAAAAAGAATGGACGGCGGGCTTAACGTCCTTCTTTACCATTGCTTATATATTAATCGTCAATCCGGCTATTTTATCTGATACAGGAATGCCGTACGAATTTGCCCTTCTGGCGACAGCACTCGTGACAGCTTTTGGGTGTCTGCTCATCGGGCTGTGGGGTAATGCCCCGATCATTTTGACCCCGGGCATGGGAGTGAACGCCTTTTTCGCGTATACGCTTGTGATTGGAATGGGCTGGACATGGCAGCAGGGACTTGCGATTGTTCTTCTCTCGGGTGTGCTGTTTTTAATAACGGCATTGACGCCGCTCGCAGGAAAGCTGGCAAAAGCGGTGCCGCTGTCGCTCAAGCAGGGCATTACAGTCGGGATCGGAGTGTTTTTAACCTTTATCGGCCTGCAAAAGGGCGGGCTAGTGCAGGGAGACGCGGAAACATTTGTGGCTCTTGGCAATCTGGCAGAGCCGGCTGCGATGCTGACGCTTTTTGGTCTCGTAATAATGCTGATGCTTGTCGTCCGTAAAGTGAAGGGTGCTTTTCTGATCGGCATTGCTGTTATATCGCTTGCCGCAGGACTGTTTGGAATCAGCAGCGGCAGCGCAGGAGAAGCGACGGAAACTACCGGAGCCTACGCTTCGGTATTTACTGCAGCTGACTTTTCCGCCTGGTCGTCTATTCCGTTTTGGACGGCGGTCTTTTCTTTGACTATGATTATCGTATTTGAAAGCATGGGGCTCTTACACGGACTGCTTGAACGCAAAGAAAAATTTGGCCGTTCCTACCAGGCGGCAGCGGTCACGGCGTTTGGCAGCGGCTTTCTCGGCACGTCACCGACAATTCCAGCTGCAGAAAGCGCTGCGGGAGTGGCAGAAGGAGGGAAAACAGGGCTGACGGCGGTCGTAACCGGCCTGCTGTTTTTGGTGGCGCTTCTGTTCACGCCGCTTTTAGGATTTATTCCTGAAAGTGCGATTGCTCCTGTGCTCATTATTGTTGGAGGGATGATGGTGCAGGAAATCCGCCATATTTCCTTTGATGATGCCTCTGAATGGTTCCCGGCCTATCTTGTCATTGGGATCATTCCGCTCACGTACTCGATTGCCGACGGCATTGCCTTTGGTTTTATAGCCTATCCGCTGCTGAAGATGGCACTTGGAAGCCCCCGGGCAGTTTCGCCGGTGATGTACGCTATTTCGTTTCTTTTTTTCCTTCATTATGTATTTACCTACATGGTGTAATTCCCGCCTCCCGGGCGGGATTTTTTTATTGGCAGAAGCGGTAAAAACGCTTACGATAGATAAAGGAGATGCATACACCATAGAATTACATACATTTTTTCGAGGAAAAGAGATCCAATACGGGGGTCTGCTGCGTAAGCTGACTACATACCTCTTTTCCCACGCATTTTGAAAAAAGGAGAAGACCTATGTCGAAGTTATCGGATAACGATTTATATGAGCGCATACGAGAGCGTGACAGAGAAGCGCTTGAAATTCTGTATGATCGTTACGAACGGCTGCTTTATTCATTCGCCTACCGAATGACTAAGGATCAGCAAATAGCCGAAGAGATCATGCAAGATGTTTTTATGAAAATATGGCAGGGGAAGGGAAGCGCTGTCTACCAGAAAGATAAAGGCTCACTTTCTTCCTGGCTGCTTACGATTACACGCAACGCCTCGATTGATGCCATCCGGAGAAAAAAGCCGGAAGTGGAATGGGATCCGAGGGATTCGAAAGAGGAAATGACAGGGGTGGAAGAGCAGGTGGAGCTGAAAGAAAGCAACGAAGAGCTCGAACAGGCAATCGCGCTTCTTTCAGAGGAACAACAAAAAATTGTCCGCCTGTTTTATTTTCAGGGGCTGTCCCAGCGTAAGATTGCAGAGTCCTGCGATATACCGCTCGGTACTGTAAAGGGCCGCATCAGGCTCGCCCTAAAGAAATTAAAAGAACACCTCTCCAGGGAACGGAGGGTTGATTATGGCGAGTAATAAACAAGACTGGTTGTTTGATTATATAAATGGTCTATTAACCATAGAAGAAGAGCGGGAGTTTGAAGCCTGGCTCGAAACGGATGAGGAGACGAGGCAGGAGCTTGAAGAAATGCAGGCGATTATGGGAGAGCTGCCCCAACACATCGAACCACAGGATCCACCGGCCGGTATGAAAAGCCGGGTCATGGAGCATGTCGTCGGAAAAGAGCCGGAAGAGAAAATTACGGCGGCAAAACCAAAAAGGAAATGGAGCGCTGTGGCAGGCGCACTGGCCGCAGTACTGCTTGCTTCCATAGGCACCAATATTTATCTTGGCACGCAGTGGCAGCAGGCAGCAGAAGAACGCGAAGAACTCGCCGGAGACCTTGGAGAAATGCAAACGGCTCTTTCAGAGCTTGAAGATTCTTCACAGGAAACGGGCGAAGTAATTGCTTCACAGGAGTTTGCCCCTACAGAAAACTCCCAGGGAAGCGGAAGAGTCACGCTTCTTAATGCTGAGCAGCAGGGAGAAATGGCTGTGCACGTAGAGGGACTCGAAAATCTTGATAATAGTGAAGTCTATCAGGTGTGGATGGTTGGTGACGGCAACCAGATGGTGCCGGCAGGATCATTTACAACCAATGAAGACGGAAGTGGTTCGCTTGTCTTCCCGTCGGATGCAGTGAATGAAGATTGGAACGCCGTGGCGATTACGAGAGAGCCGGAGCCGGACAACGAAGCACCTGAGGGTGAAGTGGTGCTCGAAGCTCCGTTTTCCTAAAGACACGAAAAGACCGGAAATTTTTTCCGGTCTTTTTTGCATAATAAATTACCTTCACACCAGTAGTTTTGGAAGAATGGATTAAATAAAAAGTCACAAAATATTCACAAAATATGATCCAGCCGTGTATTTGTTTCGTTAGCTGACTGAAACTAAATATAAGGGGGATTCATTCATGTACATCAACTGGAAACGCACCGCCATAGCCCTGCCGTTATCTGCCGCCGTTATTATTCCGGCAGCACCGGGAGTCGCTTCAGCCGACAGCCACGACGGCCACGACGATATGGAAATGTCAGAGGAAATGATGGCTTCTGCAGCTACGCCGGCCGGAGACCTCAGGGCCCAGCTGGACCATTACCTTTCAGAACACGCATATCTGGCAGTAACGACGATGCAGAAGGGGGCGGACGGAGCAGATGATTTTGAAGAATCCGCCGCTGCATTAGAAGCAAATACGAAGGATCTTTCAAGTACTATCACATCCGTTTACGGGGAAGAAGCGGGTACACAGTTTGAAGAAATGTGGAGCGAACACATCGGCTACTTTGTTGATTATGTGGAAGCGACGGGAGCGGAGGACGAGGAAGCAAAGCAGGAGGCGCTCGACAACCTCGGAAATTATCAGACAGAGTTTTCGGAGTTTCTTGACAGCGCTACTGAAGGCGGACTTGAAGCCGACGCAGCTGCGGAAGGTCTCGGGATGCACGTGGATCAGCTGATCGGTGCTTTTGACAGCTACGTTGCAGGCGATTACGAGGAAGCCTACAGCATGTCAAGCGATGCCATTGAGCACATGTATGGAGTCAGCGAAGGCTTATCAGGAGCTATTGCCGCCCAGTTTCCGGAAGAGTATGACAACACCACACCAGATACTCCGGCGGTTGATCTTCGTTCGGATCTGAACTTCCTGCTTTCAGAACACGCAGCACTCGCTGTAACGACGATGCAGAAGGGCGGAGCCGGAGCGGAGGATTTCGGAGCAGCAGCAGGAATCCTGAACCAGAATACGCAGGAGCTCTCTGATACGATTGCTTCCGTCTACGGAGAGGAAGCCGGAGAACAGTTTGAAGAAATGTGGAGCGAACACATCGGCTACTTTGTTGATTACGTGGAAGCGACGGGAGCGGAGGACGAGGAAGCAAAACAGGAAGCGCTCGACAACCTCGGAAACTATCAGACAGAGTTCTCTGAATTCCTGGCAGGGGCTACCGAAGGTGAATTGGAAGCAGAAGGACTTTCTGAAGGCCTCGGGATGCACGTGGATCAGTTAATCGGGGCGTTTGACAGCTATACAATGGAAGAGTACGACAGTGCCTATGAAGATACACGCGAAGCTTACGGCCATATGTTTGGCGTGAGTGAAGGTCTTTCCGGCGCCATTGTGGCTCAGTATCCGGAGAATTTTGAAGAGAGCTCTTCTGATGAAGCAATGCCGGAAGAAATGCCACAGACCGGCCTTGGCGGCTCTGAACAGAACGTGAGCCCCTGGGGGATTGCTGCCGGCAGCATGGCGCTCATTCTGGCAGGTATCGCTGTAACGAAGCGCCGCCGCGAAGAAGCGTAGCATTTATTTTTAAAAAGACTGTCCTGCAGAGGGCAGTCTTTTTGTGTCCGGGCGCCAGACATGGTATGTATGAGATACTGATAAAAGGGAAAAGAAAAAAGCATGGAATAAGCGCAAGTGAAAGGAGAAAGTAAAGCAGATGAATTGGAAAATAATCGCAGCCGCAGGGACGATGCTTATCGCTGCAGGGTGCTCCGGAGGTTCAGAGGAAAGCGGGACGTCCTGGGAGGAAGAGGAGTGGGAGGATATTGAGGAAGAAGCCGCAGGAACGACCGTGGAATTACATATGTGGGGCGGGGACCAGGGAACCAATGAATACATAGACGAATGGGTGGCCCCGCGTTTGGAGGAGCAGTACGATATTACGCTGAACCGGAATCCGATTGAAACCGAAGATGCACTGCAAAATCTTTATTCTGAAAAAGAAGCGGGCACGGAAGAAGGGACGATGGATATCGTCTGGCTGAACGGAGAGAATTTCCGTAACGCAAAGGAGAACGAGCTTTTATACGGTTCCTTCGCAGACGCTCTCCCGAACGTGGAAAATCATATTGATATGGAGGCCGATACAAACGCGTATGATTTCGGTACACCGGTTGAAGGGATGGAAGTGCCGTGGGGGTCGGTACAGTTTACCTTCATGTATGACACCGAAAAGGTTGATACGCCTCCAAACAGTATTGAAGAGCTTGCCGCCTGGGTGGAGGACAACCCGGGAGAGTTTACGTATCCGGAAGCGACCGATTTTACCGGCAACGCGTTTTTGCGCCATTTTATTTATAACAATGTCGAAGCCGAACAAGTCATTGAACAGGGATACGATGAAGAATGGATCGATGAACAAAGCGGCAGTATGTGGGAGACCCTGCGGGAAATGGAGCCGGATCTATGGAGAGACGGGGAGACGTATCCATCGTCGCTCAGCCAGCTTGACCGGCTGTACCGGGACGGCGAAGTGTCTATGACCATGGGCTACAATGAAGCGAGAGCAGAAAGCCTCATCCAGGACGGCACATTTCCGGAAACAACGGACACGTTTGTATTTGACGACAATTCGATAGGAAACACCCATTATCTGTCCATTCCTTTTAACAGCACAAATGTACCGGGAGCGATGGCTGCGATCAATTACTTAGTATCTCCGGAAGCGCAGCTGCAGAAACAGGCGCCGTCAATGTGGGGGGACAGCACCGTGCTTGATCTTGATACGCTCTCAGAGGAGATGCGCCAAAAATTTATTGAACAGGACCGCGGGGATTCCGTGCTGGATACCGAAGTGCTGAACGATGCTTATCAGCCGGAAATGGATGCAGGCTATGCAGAGTGGACCGAAGACCGGTGGGAAAATGAAATTGTTCAAAGGTAAAAGCATGATAGCTATGCTTTTGCCGGCGCTTCTTGTTACGGCAGGGCTTTCATTTTACGCGGTTGCAGTACTATGGACGCGGCTTGGCGCAGAAGGAAATCCATTAGTTGTCCTTAATGACGTAGCATCGCTGCCTTCTTTTTGGGAAAGCCTCAGCTTCAGTCTTGGAGTGACGGCCGTTTCCACCGTGCTTTCTTTAGGGATCGGGGTGGCGGCGTCTAAACTGTTGTTTGGGAAAAAACGGAGCGCCGGTGCCGGTGCGCTGTTCTGGATCCCGATGGCTGTTCCTCATTTTGTGGGGGCCTATCTTGTCATCTGGTTTTTTTCACAAAGCGGATGGGCGGCGTCTCTGACGCAGCAGCTGGGCTGGATTGACAATAGAACAGAGTTCCCTATCCTGACAAATGATACAAGCGGCATAGGCATTGTTTTATCCTACGTATGGAAAGAGGTGCCTTTCGTGGTGCTGATGACAGCCCCGGTCTACCTTGAGATGAACAATTCGGTGAAGCATGCGGTGGCAACGCTTGGCGGCGGGTCCTTCCGTAAATTTAAAGACGGGGAATGGCCTTATTTAAAAGCAGTAACCTTGGAAACGGGAGTAATCCTGTTTGCGTTTGTATTCGGTGCCTTTGAAGTGCCGGGGCTGGTGGGGGCAACCCGCCCGGAAATGATTGGTGTTACCATTTTTGAATGGTACAGCGGCGGAAACTGGGAGGAACGTCCTTATGCCTACGCAGTATCGGCCTGGACAGGCGTGGTGTTCATCATTCTCAGCGCACTTTTGATGTGGTATACCCGCCGGCTGCGTATCCGGATATGGAGGGGGGAGTAGCATGAAAAGAAAAGCAGCGGCAGCCGCTTTTGCGCTTTGCTTTGCAGTCCCTTTGCTTGCGCTCGTGGTGCAGAGCTTCGCTGCGGAATGGCCGTTTGGGGAAATTTGGCCGCTGGTATGGACGCTCGATGGCTGGAGAGTGCCATTTGGCGATCCACTGCTTGCAGAGGCCTGGGGGCGGACGATTCTTATTGCCCTCTGTGTGGCGGCTCTGAATCTCGTAATTGGCATTCCGGCAGCTAAAGCGCTTGTTGTCCGGGAATTCAGGGGAAAGGAACTGATAGATGCGATGCTTTTAGTTCCCGTGCTTCTTCCCATTACCGCCCTTGCTGTCGGGCTGCACATTTTTGCTCTGCAAAGCGGTACAGCAAATACATGGTACGGAGTCGCCTTTTTTCATCTGCTGCCGACACTTCCGTACACGATTCGTATCATTCGTGCCGGCTACGAGCGGGTAGGAAGAAGCCAGTATGAACAATCGCGAAGCCTCGGTGGCGGGGCAGCCGCCAGGTTTTTGCTGATTGAGCTTCCCCAGATGACTGCTTCTGTGCGTACAGCTGTCTTTTTTGCAGTCGTTATTTCTGTCAGCCAGTTCGCCCTGACTGTTATTATAGGAGGAGGAACAGTGACGACTATGGCGGTATTGTATTATCCGTATACAAACAGTGCGGCACCTTCAGCCGTCAGCGCCTTTTCATTAATGACAGCAGCGCTTCCGGCGGCTGCTGCGCTTTTTGCTGACGTAGTGCTCAGAGTCAGTACGAAAATTTTAAAATCGTGGTAGGAGTAGGGAAATATGTCATATGTGTCAGTTCAGAATGGAAGCAAGGTATATCAGGAAAACCAGGTGCTCCGGAACATAAACCTCGAGCTTAAAGAGGGGGAAAACAGAAGCCTGGTCGGGAAATCCGGCACGGGAAAATCGACGCTTTTACGCTGTATTGCGGGGATTGATACGTTTTCAAGCGGTACGGTGATGATTGACGGGACAAGTGTAAATGAAAATCCGGCTGAGAAGCGTCCTGTCGTTTTAATGTTTCAGCAGCCGCTGCTTTTTCCGCATTTAACGATTCTGCAAAACGTTACGTACGGGCTGAAAATGAAACGAATACCCAAAAAAGAACGCACGAAAGCCGGCAGGCAGCTGCTCGAAAAAATGGAGATAGCGGAGCTTGAAGCACTGTACCCGTATCAATGCTCCGGAGGCCAGCAGCAGCGTGTGGCCCTTGCGCGGGCGATAGCTGTAACGCCGAAAGTACTGCTGCTTGATGAGCCATTTTCGAGTCTGGACAGTTCTTTACGTAAAACGATGCGCCGCTGGGTAAAAGGAATACTTGAGCAGGAAAACATCACTTCAATGTTTGTAACGCACGACCGGGAGGAGGCGTTCGATATGGGAGAGAGCGTCAGTGTGATGGCCGGAGGAGAAGTTATAGAAACAGGTGACAGGGAAAAACTGATGCGGGCGCCGGAGCGAAAAGAGACCGCTTCGCTGCTCGCAGATGGATGGTGGTTTCCGGAGAAAGGCTTTGTACCGGCCGAAGCTTTGCGGGTTTCAAAAGAAGCGGGGAAGGATTATTTCGCTGCTGAGGCAGGGCCTGTGAAAAAACAGTACGGCCTGTGGATTCAGACATTTTATGAAGTCGGGGGCGTCCAGTCCGTTACTCTGGCTGTGAATGAGCCGTTTCGTGGAAGAACGTTTATAATCCCGGTTTGAAAAGGAGGCAGCGTATGAGTACTAAAAGCATTATAAAATATGTTGTTTTTCTGACAGCTGTCGTGACAATCGCCTGGCTGAACGCTGAAGTGTTCCGATTCTCGCCGCAGGCGGTAAGGGATGAAATTCTAATACTCGGTGCATGGGCTCCTGTTATGTACATAGCCGCCTGTATGCTCCGGCCGCTTATTTTATTTCCAGCGTCGATCATGTCGCTTGCCGGTGGTCTCGCTTTTGGTCCGGCTGCAGGCGTGATATACATTTTAATTGGCGGGACGAGCGGGGCCCTGCTTGCATACGGGCTCGGACGCCTGCTCGGGAAAGAATTGTTTCAGACAAAAATTAAAGGGCGGATGGAAATCTGGCGCAGGAAGCTCGAAGCGGAAGGCTTCCGGGCAACGCTTTTGATGCGGCTTCTGCCCGTGTTGAATTTTGACCTTGTCAGTTACGTGTGCGGGCTGTCCAGGGTGCGCCTGTCCTCCTATACAGCAGCCACCGTTATTGGGCTGCTCCCGGGGGCCATTGGCTACAGTTTTTTAGGCTCGGGGCTGTTAACCGGGGAATGGAGGTATATAGTGAGCGCAGTCAGCGTTTTTGCAGCTCTTTTAATCGTAGTTGTCATTTTACGGAAAAAAGGGTATGAAAATAATATAAACAACGTAAATGGGGATCTGCAATGATTGATACACATGCCCGGAAATGGGCAGATCCGGTTATAGACAAAACAGCCGACTGGTTTCTGAAGCGGCGTTGGACAGCCAACCAGGTAACGGTTCTGGCATTTGGAATCGGGGTGCTTACAGGTCCGCTCATTTATTTTGACGCCGCATGGGCAGCATTTGTCTGTCTCTGGATTTCAGGATTTTTAGACACAGTGGATGGGGCTATGGCGAGAAAAACCAGGCCTTCTGCGTTTGGGACGGTGCTTGATATTACGTTTGATCGTCTTGTGGAAGCGAGTGTTCTGCTCGGGCTCGCCTTCCGGTATCCGGATTTAATGTGGCTGCTTCTTCTATTAAGTGTTTCCATATTGTTTTCGATTACCGTGTTTTTAACAGTGGGAAACATGTCGGAACAAAGCGGAGTCAAATCGTTTTACTACCAGGCGGGACTGGCTGAGCGAACTGAAGGATTTATTTTGTTCTCCCTCATGATGCTTTTTCCATCTTTTTTACTGTATTCCACTGCTTTATTTTTATTTGTCGAAACATTTACCGGCCTGCAGAGGCTGCTGGAAGCAAAACGATTATTAAAGGAGCAGGATGAGAATGCCGCAGATTGATTACGATTTAATAGTGCTTGGGGGCGGGTCCGGCGGACTGACCGTTGCCTCAGGAGCAGCGCAGTTTGGCATGAAGACCGCTTTGGTCGATGACCGGGAAAACCTTGGAGGTGAATGCCTGCATGCCGGATGTATACCGTCGAAAGCATTTGTAACTGTCGGAAGAGAAATCCAAAATGCGAGAAGAGCGGCAGAAGAATTTGGTCTGCAGCTGGACGGAGACGCTGATTTTGAACAGGTGAAAAAAAGAGTGCAGGACGCAGTAGCTGACGTGCAGGAGCTTGATGACATAAGCGAATTCGAAGCACTCGGAATTGACGTGTACATGCGGCGCGGGGAATTCATGGACCCCCATCATTTGTATCTTGAAGATGGAAGTGTCATCGGCGGAAAAAGAATCGTCATCGCCACCGGCTCGAGTCCGAACGTGCCTCCAATTGAAAATCTGGAGTTTCTGCCTTACTACACGAATGAAACGATTTTCGAGGCAGAGAAGCTGCCGGAAAAACTGGTGTGTGTTGGAAGCGGCCCCGTGGGTATGGAGCTTGCCCAGACGCTCGCACGAATTGGCTCTTCCGTGACAGCGGTAGACTCGAACGATCGCATTTTCTCAAAAGAAGAAAAGGAAATTGCTGAACGGGCGCAGAAGGAATTAGAGAAGGAAATCCATTTTATTCCCAACAGCCGGGTGGTAAGACTCGAAAAAGAAAATGGACGCGTGTATGCTGTCACAGAGGGAAAAATCGAACAGAAGATCGAAGCGGACGCGCTTTTGCTTGCGGCAGGGCGTGTGCCAAACACAAATAACATAGGATTAGAAAAAGCAGGTGTGAGGGTAAAGAAAGATAGGAGCATCGACGTTTCGAATACAATGCAGACGTCTGTGCCGCATATTTACGCCGTGGGTGACGCAAGCGGAGGCTATATGTTCACGCATGCGGCCGGTATGGAAGGTCAGACTGTGGTCTCCAACGCTGTTTTCGGGCTGCGCCGGAAAATTAATTATAATGCGCTCCCCTGGGCGTATTATACCGAGCCGGAAATTTTTCATCTGGGGATCACCGAGGAAGAAGCAAAGCGTCTTGACGGCGTAGATGCCCGTATTTACCGTATTGAAGGAAAACAGGTGGACCGTTTTCTGGCTGAAGGCGACCCGGTTCCTTTAGTGAAAATTATTACCGATCAAAAAGGAAACATTATCGGGGCCCATGCTGTCGGACGCCATGCGGCCGATTGGATGCAGCAGGTCACCGCAGCAAAAACATGGAAGAAGAAGCTGCGGTCATTTTCGAGTGTAGTGTATCCGTATCCGGCTCACGGGGATATCGTGAAAAAAGCAGCGGATGAATACTGGCGGGAGGCTTTGTTTAACAGTCCCGTCAACAAGGTACTTAAAAAGTATGTAGCATGGTTTCGGTAATTGAAGAGACAGAGGAGGAAATATAGTGACTAAACGAGTAATATTCGTTGGAGCAGGCCATACCCATCTTTCCGTAATAAAAGAATGGAAGAAAAAGAAAAAAGACGTAGAGTGGATTCTTATTTCCCCGGGACAGTACCAGTATTATTCAGGTATGTATTCAGGCTATATGGAAGGGCGCTACGCAATCGAAGACATCCGTGTCCCGCTTCGGTCATTCTGTAACGAAAACGGCGGTACATTTGTTTCGGCCAAGGTCACTTCCATTGATCCGGAGCAGAATATTGTACTCACCAATGCAGGTAAAGTTATGCATTTTGACTATTTGTCCGTAGATATCGGCGCCCAGCCGAAAGGGCTTGAAATTCCGCATGTGCAAAAGCATGCGGAGGTCTTAAAAGCTAACGAAAACTTCTCCGAAGCGGTGGAAAGTGTTCGGACAAGCCATCACCCGGTTGTTGTCGGCGGCGGCTATGCTGGAGTCGAGATGGCATTTACCACACAGGCATGGAGAAGTAAAAACAAGTTCCAGTCTCCGGTGAAAATTATTTCCGGAAGTAAACTGCTTCCGGAGGACACAGAAGAAACACGGCAGCAGGTGTACGATCTTCTTGATAAGAGAGGGATTGAATACTTTGAAAACGAAGAGGTGCACCGGGTGACAGACCGGACGGTGGAAACTGATTCGCTGTCCTTCCCGTATGAAGAGCTGTTGTGGATGACCGGACCGAAAGCGCCGGCCTGGTTTGAAGCCTCCCGGCTGCCGGTCGACAGCGAAGGCTATCTGCTCGTAAACGAACACCTGCAGTCAGTAGCATATCCGCAAATATTCGGAGTGGGAGACTGCGTTACCATCGCCGGACATGAAGACATTCCGAAAAACGGAATATCAGCTGTTAAAGAAGCTCCGGTGCTTCTTGAAAACATCAAGCGTTCCCTGAAAGGCAAAAAGCTGACCAAGTATTCGCCGCAAAAAAATTATATGGCGATCCTGAATCTTGGAGGCAAGCAGGGGCTGATGATTTACGGTGACAAAACTCGTGCAGGCAAAGCGCCGTTTAAAATTAAGCACCGGATCGACAAAAAATTCATCAAAGAACTACAGCCATCAAGAAAAGCGTAGTCCCGCATTTCAGGAGACTTATCCGGCTGGCCTGTTCCCTGGCTGGACTTGGCCAGAGCCAAGGAAGCCAGGGCGGCCAACGGAATAAGCGACTGCGGGACGAAGCTGGACATCAAGAAAAGCGTAGATGCCCGCCGAAGGCATGAAATGAAAATCCTTTGTACAACGTAAAAAACGGACTGCCTTTTCAACAGGCAGTCCGTTTTGCTATCTTCCTACGTCGTCTGGCTGGAAACGAAATAAGAATTTTCGTGGAAGGAAATATCAGGATATTTATCTTTGGCCATGTTTAACTGGAATTCATTTTCAAAAAGAGCAACTAAACGGTCATTTCGGTCCAGAGCCAAATTCTTTTGTTTTCTGGTGAATGTGTTCATTGCCTCCGCTGGGCCGTCGACCCATCTGGCGACTGACAATGGAAGATTTTCCATTTTAATATGAGCATTATACTCATTATTCAGCCGGTGCTCGAGTACTTCAAACTGAAGCACCCCAACAACGCCGACAATCTGCTGCTCCGGCACCCGCTGATAGGTTTTAAACAGCTGGATGGCTCCTTCTTCGGTTAACTGCTGCAGTCCTTTTTCAAATGATTTGTGTTTCATCGCATCTTTAACAGAAATGGCAGCAAAATGTTCAGGAGAAAAGTGAGGCATTTCTTCAAAAGAAAATGTGCCTGATTCTGCAAGCGTGTCGCCGATTCGGAAGGTGCCCGGATCGTACAGGCCGATAATATCGCCGGCGTATGCTTCCTGAACGATGCTTCGGTCCTTGGCAAGAAACTGCGTTGGCTGGTGAAGCTTCATGTTCTTGCCGATACGGACGTGATTGACCTGCATACCCGGAGAATATTTACCTGAAGTAATTCTCATAAAGGCGATCCGGTCGCGGTGTTTTGGATTCATGTTAGCCTGAATCTTGAAAATAAATCCGGAAAAATTGTCACTGAGCGGGGAAACGAACCCCTGATCGCTTTCTCTGCCGACAGGAGCCGGTGCCCATTCCATGAAATACTCGAGGAAATTCTGTACCCCGAAGTTCGAAACAGCGCTGCCGAAAAAGACAGGGGTGAGCTCACCGCTTTTAATACGTTCTTCATCATACGCATCCCCGGCTACATCGAGAAGTTCAATTTCCTCCTGAAAAGCAGCCAGGAGCTGCGGATCAATACGTTCTTTCAGCTTGGGATCATCGGTGCCGTTTACGTAAACGACTTCTGTCTGGGACGGGGAATCCGGGTTGAACCACTCTACTTTTTTGGCATGGCGGTCATAGATGCCGTGAAAATCCTGGCCCATGCCAATCGGCCAGTTGACCGGGTACGAACGGATACCTAAAATGTCTTCCATTTCTTCCATCAGCTCGAACGGGTCCCTCCCCTGGCGGTCCAGTTTGTTAATGAATGTGAAGATAGGAATGCCTCTCATGCTGCAGACTTTAAACAGCTTTTTGGTCTGTGCCTCGACCC
Source organism: Marinococcus luteus (assembly GCF_900106595.1). Lineage (GTDB taxonomy): Bacteria > Bacillota > Bacilli > Bacillales > Marinococcaceae > Marinococcus > Marinococcus luteus. Next base: position 20,396 of record NZ_FNNC01000002.1, on the reverse strand, counting down.
CTTTGGCCGCGTCAATAAGCATGGTTGCCGAATCGGCTGCAGTCAGCGTACGATACGTATCTTCACTGAAGTCTTCGTGGCCGGGAGTGTCGAGAATATTGATGCGGTGTCCTTGGTAATTGAACTCCATGACAGAGCTTGTGACAGAGATACCGCGCTGCTTTTCGATTTCCATCCAGTCACTCGTGGCGTGACGCTGGTTTTTCTTTCCTTTAACGCTTCCGGCTTCGCGGATCGCGCCTCCAAAGTACAAGAGCTTTTCCGTTAAGGTCGTTTTCCCGGCGTCCGGGTGCGAAATAATGGCAAACGTCTTTCGGGATTCGATTTCGTTTTTCCATGTAGCCATTCGTTATATCCATCCTTCGTTTAAATTTGCTGATAATCTGCCCGCGTTCGTAAGCACTCTTCCTATCTTAATAGATAATCTTTGTTTTCGGCAACAACAAGGAGGGTAAAGTACCATAGTAATTATTTTGATAAGTAAAGTTTTAGATTTAATTAATGTAAAATATAGGACAATAGCCGCAAAAATTTGTAAAATTCCTTTGAAATGTTTATTTTCAAGAAATTAATGGTAAAATTTTAATATAACGTTATCATTTATATATTTAATTATCTATCTATCTTTTATAAGAGGTGAATGACATGAGATTCAAAAGAACAGCCGTTGTCGGTGCTCTGTCAGCAACACTTATTTTCCCATTGACCGCTCTAGGGCAGGATACATACACCGTAGAGTCAGGAGATACTTTATACACGATTGCTGAAGATCACGGCGTAAGTGTGGACGCGCTCATGGAAGAAAACAGCAGCATTGAAAATCCAGACATGATTAGCGTAGGCGAGAGTATTGCTATTCCGGGAAGCGAAAGCAATTCTTCTTCAGAAAGCAGTTCAGCTGAAACTTCAGATGCGGTTTCTTCCCAGAGTGAGTCTGAGTTTGAACAGGAAGTGGTTCGTCTGACAAATGAAGTGCGGGCAGAAAATGGACTTGCGCCGGTGGAAGCAGAAAGTTCTCTGCAAAGCGTAGCGGACGCGAAGTCCCAGGACATGATTGAGAATGATTATTTTGCCCATGAGAGCCCGACGTACGGCAGTCCTTTTGAAATGATGAAAGAATTCGGCGTGAGTTATGAGGGTGCCGGCGAAAACATTGCAGCTGGACAGGATACGCCGCAGGACGTTGTCGATGCGTGGATGGATTCCCCGGGGCACCGTGATAACATTCTCAATCCGGACTTCACGCATATCGCCATCGGCTATGAAGAAGGCGGAGAATATGGTCAGTACTGGACACAGATGTTTTTGGAAAAATAAATAATCAGGGAAAAGCGGCTGCTTGAAGGCAGGCGCTTTTTTTGTGTTTAAATCATGAAAAAAGCAGGCTTTTCCTGCATGAAAAGTACCTGCTTCTTATTAAACCCATGCCTCAGCCCAATCCTGAATCGCATTAATGACCGGCTCGAGATCCTTACCCTTACTCGTCAGCTGGTACTGGACACGCACGGGCTTTTCCGGAAAAACGCTGCGTTCGACAATCCCTTTTTCTTCAAGCTCCTTCAGCCGTTCTGTAATCAGCCGGTCGCTCATATCCGGGATTTCGTTTTTTATATCTTTGAAGCGGAGCGGTCCCTGGAGAAGCACAAGGATTAACAGGCCCGTCCATTTTTTGCCGAGCAGTTCCGCTGCAAATTCATATTTTGGGCAGATGGAAGTCTTCTGCATAATAGTTCACCTCTTTATGAACATAGTACCACAAAATCCTTGTTTCGTAGAGGAGGGGCTGGGGTATAGCTTGGAGGGTGAGTTGACAGTACGAATATTTTCATGTACTTTCGAAAAGTAAGTAACTTTATAAATATAAGTAATAGGAGTGTTTTCAATTGAGTAAAGTATTGGTACCATTTTATAGTTCTTATGGACATATACACGAAATGGCAAAAGCAGTAGCGAAAGGCGCGGAAGAAACAGGAGCAGAAGTGCGGATCGTAAGAATCCCCGAATCGCAGATGGCTAAGGAAGGTATGTCTACGCAGGAAGCGTATGTAGAGGCACAAAATCAACAGGCGGATATTCCTGAAGCTACAACAGACGATCTCGTATGGGCTGACGGCGTTGTTTGGGGTATCCCAACACGCTTTGGCAACATGCCGGCTCAGGTGAAGCAGTTTATGGATGCTGCCGGCGGCCTGTGGGCAAACGGTTCACTTGAAGGCAAGGTAGCAGGAATCTTTACGAGCACAAATACAGCTCACGGCGGTCAGGAAACAACAATTATCACGTCGGTTGTACCGCTTCTTCATTTCGGATTCATATTCGTTGGTCTTCCTTATGGAGAGAATCCGGAAATGACTGAACGTGACTTTGTCGGCGGAACGCCATACGGTGCTTCTACGCTTGCTGGTCCGGATGGCACCCGGATGCCAAGCGAAGGCGAATTGACAATGGGCGGCCGTTTAGGTGCCCGCGTGGCAAAAGTGGCAGAAAAGCTGAGCAACTAATAGAATACAAAAAAAGCGTCCGCATGTGCGGGCGCTTTTTTATATACCTGGCGTTAGTTACTGCCGTAAAGCTCCGAAGGATCCGTCGCTTCGATAGGCTGGTCGATTTCACGGTGTCCGTAAAAGTCTGTGACAACTTCGCCGTCAATAAGAATCTGGGTCTGCCCGTATCCAAACTGGTCCATTAACACCGCCAGCTGTTCTACAAATGCGAGCTCAAGAGTGCTTCCAACTGTAGTGGCGTCAAGGACGGAAGGTTCAAAAGAAACATAGGCAGTGTTGTCTTTAAATTCGACAAACTGGACTTCGGTTTCCACTGGAAGCGGACTGACAGCATCTTCGGTTTCAGGACCGTCGAGCCATGCCTGCACAGCTTCAAACGGCAGATCATTTTCAGATGCTGCTTCGAGGCTTCGGGTTTCAGAAATTGTATTCATTAAATCGCCGTCGAGGTAGTAAACAGTCACTTTTTCTGTTACAGCCTCTTCTTCTTCGGAAGCTGTGGTGCTGTTTGCTTCTGTATCTGTAGTTTCAGCAGCCTCAGTAGACTCTTCGGAGGCTGCTTCTTCTTCGCTGTCGGCTGTGTCTTCAGAAGCATTTTCTCCTGCCGCGTCATCTTCCGGTGAAGCATTTTCTGAGGAAGCATCTTCGCTGGCAGTGTCTGCGGAGTCCGTGCTCTCTTCTTCATTTTCTGTGGCAGTTTCTTCTATAGAGGTGCTTTCTTCAGAGGAAGCGTCGGTTTCTGACGCTTCATCAGTTTCGGATGCCGTATCTTTATCTTCCTGCTTGTCATTCTTTGCACTGTCAGTTTCTTCTTTTTCTTCTCCGTTGGCTTCAACAGATGCTGTTTCAGTTGCTTTTTCGCTGTTTTCCTTGTTTTCGCTATTTTCGGTGCCGCAGGCGCTGAGAGTAATAATGGCTGTGGCAGCAACTGCTAAAAATGAGAATCTTTTCATGGAATCCCCCCAGGTCGAATATTAAATTTAGTTTACAAATAATACAATGTTGTTACATAATTATACCATGTTTCAAAATAAAGAAAGGTTCAAATCCCTCAAATGAACATAAACAGGACTTTACTAATGTTAAATCAGAATGTGAAAGCCGTGGGGGGTTTTTCAGAAAAAACCGTGAAAGTGCTATAATAGTGCGAAGTATTTTGCTAATATCTTATGAGACATCGGCAGAAGAATTAAACTTTGAATATACATAAACAGAAAACGGATGGAAACGTAATTCTTTTTCCGTTTTCTAGTAATGAAATTACCGGTGTAACTAATAAAGACAGGGAACGTCTACATTAAGGAAGTGTTCATCATGCATGATGAGTTTGAAAGGCTATATGAACAATATCATCACTCCCTTTTCCAATATTTATTTTATATGGTCCGAGATCGGGAAACAGCAGAGGAACTGGTCCAGGAAGTTTACATTAAAGTGCTGCATTCCTTTGAAACATTTGAAGGTAAAAGCAGTGAAAAAACCTGGCTCTATTCTATCGCCAGACATGTTGGCATAGACTGGATTCGCAAGCAGAATAGAAAGAAGCGGAAATGGCTGGGGGTACTGGGGCCTTTATCAAAAGAGGAAATGCGGGACCCGGCGCCTCTTCCAGACGAGATTCTCACTGCGAAAGACGATGTGCGTGAAATTTATGAATGCATGAAAGGGTGCTCCCCGGACCAGCGGCAGGTGCTTATGCTGCGTTATGTGGAATCGCTCTCGATCAAAGAAGCAGCCGAAGTGCTCGGGTGGTCGGAGAGTAAGGTGAAAACGACACAGCACCGGGCCGTAAAAAAAATACAGGAATTAATGGAAAGCAGGGAAAAATTAGAAGAAAGGAGGGCAGGAGATTGAAGAAGCATAATCGTTCCAGGGAACGGATTGAACATTCATTAAAGCAAATGCCCCGGGTGCAGGATAAACGGTCCAAAAATGAAATCTATCATAATATTCAGGACCGGCTGGACTCAAAAAAGAGACACCGTGCGCACCGGCGCTGGCCGGCTCCTGTTTTTACCTCGGTGGCAGTTCTCCTACTCGCGATACTTATCGTTCCGGGAATATGGTGGACTTCGAATCAAACGGCTTCCCCTTCTCAGGAAGAGAACGCTGAAGACGAGAATGAGGCCGGAGATTCAGAGTCAGCCGAACAGCAAAAAACGGAAAATACATCTGAAAACGATTCAGACAGCACAGAATCTGGAGAATCTGAGCCGGCAGAAAGCGATACCGAAGAAGAAAGTCCTCCGGAGATTCAGGAAGGTACAGAAGAGAACGCGGAAATGCCGGGCGGGTATGTATCCGCGCTTACACAGGAAAAAGGAAGTGGCAGTGTGAACGCTGTGACTATCCCTTTTGAGAGTGCACAGGGATCGGTCATTGTCCCTTTAACATTTGTAGCAGAAACGAGCCTGAAAGAGCTTTTGAACTTTATTACTGAAGAAGTAGACGGCAATGAATTCGGACTCGGTCCTGCTGTGACCGAAAAGGTATCCTGGGAAGATGCAGATAATGGCAGTCTCGAAGCAGCAGTGTCTTCCGAAACCAGGGCTGTGGAAGCCGGCCGGATCGAGCGCGGCATCGAAGAACTTGCCCGTTATTTAGGTGAAGAAGGTATAGAAGTATCAAATACACCTGATGAAAGCAATGAAAGTGAAGAAGAAATAGATCTTCGGGATATTGATGAGAATCGAGGCTATTATTTATATGATGTAAATGATGCTTCTTATTTAGTGACCGGTGAAGGAGCCGGTGTTTCCACTACGAATGAAAACGGGGATCTGCTTTCTTTAGAGGAAACACTGGTGAAAATGACTGAAGGACCTGAAATTTCTGAAGTGAGAGCTCCGATCCCCGGCTCTCTTACTGTAGGGAATGTGGAAGGCGAAGGTGAATCAGTAACTATCAGTCTGGCTGGCTCTCTCGAAGATACGTCTGTAGAGGGGCAGCAGGCGATGGTTGATGCGGTTGGGCTCGCAGCAGCTGATTTTGGATATGAATCGATAAAGTTTATCTCTGAGAACAGTGATTCACTTGGAGAAGTGCCGCTCAACCAAAGATGGGAAGTCCCTGCAGCACCAAATACAATTGAGTGGAAAGCAAGCTGATTGAAAATTTATTAGAGGGTATAGGAAATTCCCAATTATTTCATGTATAATGACAATGTACATTTTGAATACATTGGAGGCCGCTTAATTCATGGAATATGATGCAAATATTAAAAACAGACTTCGCCGTGTCGAAGGGCAGGTGCGTGGCGTTCTTCGGATGATGGAAGAGGGACAGGACTGCCGGGATACTGTAGGACAGATGTCAGCTGCGCGTTCTGCGATGGACCGTGCGATCGGCGTCATTGTCAGTGAAAATCTGGAACAATGCATGCGGGAACAGATGGAGCGCGGGGAAGACACCAATGAATCTATCCAGGAAGCTATCAATCTGCTCGTAAAAAGCAGATAAACGAAAAAGAGGCCACTTCTGCGGGAAGGGCCTCTTTTCTATCCGGGGAAAGCGGTTATTATATAGAGATGGAAGCATGTTTTTGCCGGGCTTCTTGCGCTTTTCTCTGTCCAGCTCCAGAAGCCAGTGACGGCAGGTCTCTTCAGCTCTTTTTTCAAGTGAAAAAGCCACTTGTCAAAAGAGCTTCCAGATCCCGCGTCACTATCCGGCTTCTTGCGCTTTTCTTTGTCCAGCTCCAATGCCCAGCCTCTCGGGATTACTTTCCGTCCGACTTCGAGCAGCAGGCTGCTCTGCGCGGTCGGGAAGTACCCTTCGCGGCTACCAGGGCATTTCCGCTTTTCTTTGTCCAGCTACGCCCCGCAGTCGCTTATTCCGTTGGCCTCCCTGGCTTCCTTGGCTCTGGCCAAGTCCAGCCAGGGCCAGGCCAGCCGGATAAGGCTCCTGTTCCGCGGGGCTTCGCTTTTCTTTTTACATTAATGCTGCGATGACGAGCTGGATCACCCGGAGAAGCACGGCGCCGACAATGACGTAGGCGGCAATTAGGGCGATGCGTCTTCCTATTTTCTGGGCAGTCACCGCGCGTACTTTCCGGCGCGGCCTGCGAATGTCGGAAGAAGGTCCGAATCCCTGGGAGAAATAAAAAGGAACTGCGTTTTTTAAAAACAAAGGAATCAGCCCGAAGCCGGCGACAAATCCAAATACGTGCGCCCATATATTGACTCCGGAATTCAGTAAAGTGAATACCATGCCTATCACAAGAAGAATGACAACTATCTGGGCGCTTGAAGGATCAATAAGGTGCCGGCGGTTCATCATAATAAATACATAAGCGCCAAACAGGCCGTAAATAGCTCCGGAGGCACCGAGGTGGGACAGGTAAAGTGAACCGAAAAACAGCGTAGCAATATTTCCAATGACTCCGGCTGTTAAATAGAATGCTAGAAATTTGAGGCGGCCGAGCATGAATTCAAGCGGCGGCCCGAAAAGCAGCAGAGCAAAGGAGTTAAAAAGTACGTGCCCAAAAGACGTATGTAAAAACACTGGAGTGAGAAGGCGCCAGTAGTCCCCGCTCTGAATAGCGAAGTTGTTGCCGACCATCAAATAATAAATAACTTCCCCGAACGGAACCAGCCCGTTCGTCAATTCCGAAAGGTTCACCCAGAAAAACAACAGCAGGTGGACCGCTAATATAATTGAAATTACAGGATAGCGTCTTAAAAATGTAGAAAAAGTCTCGTGGCGGATAAACAAGTGGGTTAGTCCCCTTTCTGGTGACGGGTATACTAAAGTGTATAAGTATGTACGGTCAGTGTAGCATGAATAAATAAAGGAATACACGAAAAGCGTTGCGGGAAGGGAGAAAGTAATGATTAAAGGAATCGGCATTGATATCATTGAATTAGAGCGGATTGAGCGCTCTTTAGAGCAGAAAAGATTTTTGCCGCGAATTTTAAATGAAGATGAATTACAGGCCTGCGAGCGTTTTTCCGGCAAACGGCTGATAGAATTCACAGCAGGAAGATTTGCTGCCAAAGAAGCGTTTGTAAAGGCAGCAGGCACCGGCATTTCTTCGCAGACAGGTTTTCACGATATTACAGTGAGCAATGGAAAGCGGGGGGAACCGCTGCTCCGCTGCGTAGGCTACGAGGCTTATACTATTCATGTTTCCATCAGTCACTCGCGGGACAGTGCTGTGGCACAGGTTATTATTGAAGAAAGGGGCGGCGAATAGGATGCAGGTCGTAACAAGTAAAGAGATGCAGCAGCTCGATCAATACACTATTGAAACACTTGGAATGAAAGAAGAGCTGCTAATGGAAAACGCGGGACGGGCAGCGGCAGGTGACATTTATGATATGTATCCTGAAGCTCATACAGCTGTTATCTTTGCAGGGAAGGGAAACAACGGGGGTGACGGTTTCGTTATCGGCAGAACACTTTCGTCTCTTGGATGGAATGTTTATGTATATCTGCTGGCGGAAGAGGATGCCCTTTCCGGAGGAGCGCTGTACCATAAAGACTTGTACCGTGCCTGCGGGCTTCCACTGACAGCAGGTACCGGCGTTCCTGAACCAGAATCGCCGGAAGAAGGGATCATTTATATTGATGCCATGCTTGGTACCGGGATTCACGGAGAGCTGAAGGAGCCTTTTTATTCTGCCGCAAAGTGGCTGAACAGCGTAACCGCACCGGTTGTAGCTGTAGATATTCCCACCGGAGTCCCTGCGAATGAGGAAGAACTTCCCGGCATGGCGGTGAATGCAGATGCCACGGTAATTCTTGAAGCTCCTACATTGAGCACGTACCTGTATCCGGCGAGTCACTATTACGGTGAAATTCGGATTGTACCGATCGGCGTACCAAGAGCTTCGTGGAACGCATTAGATCAGAAAAGGCAGACGTGGGATTTAACCGATGCAGCCAAAAGTCTTCCGGAACGGACACAGGAGTCGCACAAGGGTGATAACGGTAAAGGGCTGCTGATAGCAGGGGCCTATAATATGCCCGGCGCTCCGGCCATCGCTTCGAACGCCTGCCTGCATGCCGGCATCGGTCTTCTGACCACAAGCGTACCGGCGTCTGCATTGAGCGCCGTCGCTTCTCATGTGCTCGAAGCAACCTACTTTCCATTGCCTGAAACGGAGGACGGTCAAGTGGCCGATTTACAGGAAACGCCTTTCCCGTGGGACGGGATGGACGGTGTTGCAGCCGGCTCCGGTCTTGGCCGGACAGAAAGTACGAGAGTATTAACGAAGCGGCTTTTGACAGAGACACAAACGCCGCTCGTGCTGGATGCCGACGGACTTTATTTTCTGCCGGAGCTGGAGGCGGAAATGGCAAACAGAGAACACCCGCTGATTTTGACCCCGCACCCCGGTGAAATGGGCCGTTTGACAGGCCTTTCACCAAAGGAGATCAACGCAGAGCGGTTTACAGTTTCACGCGAATATGCGCGTAAGTTCAGCTGCTACCTCGTGCTGAAAGGGCCAAATACGATTATTACCACCCCTGAAGGCAGGCAGTATGTGAGTACTAGTGGCAGCAGTGCCCTTGCCAAGGGAGGATCGGGGGATGCACTGACCGGTATTGTGCTTGCCATGATGCTCCAGGGCCCAACGTTGGAAGAGGGAGTTTGTAATGCAGTCTACGCGCACGGTTTGGCTGCAGAAATTGCGATAAGAGAAGGCATATCGGATTATTCGTTTACTGCCTCCAATTTGATTGATTATCTGCCGAAAGCCCTGGCTTTCATTCAGGCACAAAAGAAATGATAGAAAAGAGGAGTCATCATGGCGTTTTCCAGCGAATCCTACCGGGACACGTGGGTGGAGATCAACACAGAAAATATTAAATACAACATCCGTGAAGTGAGGAAGCTTCATGCAGAGGACGTAGCTGTGATGGCCGTAGTTAAAGCGGATGGCTACGGACACGGAGCAGCGGCAACTGCTGTGGCGGCAGCGGAGGCGGGAGCCTCCTATTTTGGGGTGGCGCTGCTTGAAGAAGCACTCGAACTGCGGGAGGCCGGCATAGACCTGCCCATCCTCGTGCTTGGCAGAACGCGGCCGCAGGACGCCCCGGTGGCTGCCCGCCATGATATCCGGCTCACGGTCTTTCAGGAAGAATGGCTAAAAGAAGCTTCCCGGTATACAGCCGGAGACCCGCTGTTAATTCATATGAAAGTGGACACCGGTATGGGCCGGTTAGGGTTGATAAATGACGAAGAAATTATTTCTTTTCTGAACGCCGTAACCCGGATACCCTCTATAGAAATGGAAGGAATGTACACGCATTTCGCTACTGCTGATGAACTGGAGACTACTTATTTTGAACAGCAGTATGCCCGTTTTTCCCGGGTCGTTGCTCTGGTGCAGCAGATGGGGAACGCCCCCCAGCTGATTCACTGCGGTAACAGCGCCGCAGCTATGCGTTTTCCGGAGCGCTGCTTTAATATGGTCCGCTTCGGTATTTCGATGTATGGGTTGACTCCTGCAGCAGATATTACCGGGCATCTTCCATTTACACTGAAGGAAGCATTCACGCTTCACAGCCGACTGACTCAGGTGAAAGAAGTGCCGCCGGGCACGAGTATCAGCTACGGAGCAACGTACACCTCCACAGGAAATGAATGGATCGGTACTGTCCCTATCGGTTATGCAGATGGCTGGCTGAGAGCGCATGCTGACAATCAGGGGGAAGTATTGGCAGGGGGCTATCGTGTACCTATTGTAGGCCGCATCTGCATGGATCAGATGATGGTCCGGCTGCCGCATGAATTTCCGGTGGATACAGCAGTGACACTGATCGGCAGCCAGAAAGAGGAAACAATCAGCGTCACGGAAGTGGCCAGCCGCCTTGGAACGATTACATACGAAGTTCCCTGTACCATCAGCAAACGGGTCCCCCGGGTATATACTCCCGAAAACAGGTTTGAACCCTGATTTTATGAAAAACGCGCTTTGCAAACAGCATCTAGAAATGCTATGATGAATTAAGTAATGATTAAGGGATGGTAATCTAAAAGGGTCAACCTGGAGGTGTGTGGAGTGCATCAGAAAAGCACTAAGCAGATTAAGGTCAGCCTGCCTGACTATCTTCTTGACGAACTTGATGGAATGATTGAAGAGGGGCAGCAGAGCTCAAACCGCAACGAATTTATTCATCAAGCTACGGAGATGTATTTAAAAGAACGCCAACGTCTGGAGTTTCAAGAAGCGATGAAGCAAGGGTATGAAGAAATGAGCAGTATCAATTTAAATATTGCTGCTGAGTCATTTCAGGCAGAAACAGAAGTGGATCACTCTTTGAATCGCCGATTGCTTAGCGGAATCTGAAACACTCGAAATTATATTTCTTCTTTTAAAGAAACAGAGATGAATAAAAAAGCTGCTTGCCTGTCTGTGAAAGGCGGGCAGCTTTTTTATTGTAATAAATTTTATTCAGGAATATATGTTATTGCAGCCATAATTGTTTGCGCTAAAGTATTATACATGGAATAATACTAAATAGAGTATGATAGTGTACAGGTGTGCTGTTAACAAATAATACAATAATATAAAGTATGCACCAGTCCGGGTATTAATACATGAAATTATTCCCGCCCGTAAACGGAAATGGACAGACTAGATGGAGGAATTCAAGATGCATTCATCTGTAGTGCAGGCCATCAATGACCATCAGGAACAGCTGGTTTCCAAATGGAAAGAGGAGATGGCCCGGGTTCAGGAAGAGTATTTTAAAAACTCCCTTCCTGATGATTTAGTATTCACAAACAACGAAGAATTTATTGATGTGCTGTACAGTTCTGTCCGTTTAGAGCGGTCGGAAGCCGAAGGTAAAATTAAGCATTTTGCGGAACGGCTTATCCAGACCGACTGGCCGCTGAGCTATTTTACGCAGGGCATGCAGGCGTTTCGGCGCATCGTCACTGCCTGCATTGTTCCATATATTAATAATGCAGAGGAAGACAGTGTGCGCTTGAGTGTAGAAGTGGAAGAATGGGTGGATGCGATCGTGAACCAGCTGGTTGATGACTATTCCGATTCGTGGATAAAAACACTTGAACTTCAGCAGATGGCTCTAAACGAACTTTCTGCTCCGCTTATTCCTGTTTTTGAAAAAGTCAGTGTCATGCCATTAATTGGGGCGATTGACACCGAGCGGGCAAAGCTTATTATGGAGAATTTGCTCGACGGGATTATTCAGCATCGTTCCCAGGTGGTTTTGATTGATATAACCGGTGTGCCGGTAGTGGATACGATGGTGGCAAACCATATTATTCAGGCCTCTAAAGCAGTGAGGCTGGTAGGGGCGGAGTGCATTCTGGTCGGTATCCGCCCGGAAATTGCCCAGACAATTGTGAATCTGGGTATTGATCTGAGTACCTTCCCGACGAAGAGCAGCCTGCGCAAGGGCATTGAATCAGCGCTTGAGCTGACGCAGCGCAAAATGGTTCAGGTAGAGAATGGAGCAGAATGGAGGGCATAAGTCGATGCGGATTCCAATCTTAAAACTAAGTCATTATTTATTAATTTCAGTGCAAGTAGATCTAGATGATCAAACAGCTCTTCAGTTTCAGGAAGACCTGTTGAGCAAAATTCACGAAGAAGGCTCTACAGGCGTAGTGATTGATTTAACCTCCGTGGATATGATTGATTCATTTATCGCTAAAGTGCTGGGCGACGTCGTGGAAATGTCCAATTTAATGGGAGCAAAAGTTGTTCTGACGGGAATTCAGCCGGCGGTGGCGATCACTTTGATAGATATGGGCATTATGCTTGAAGAAGTACCAACAGCGCTGGATCTTGAGCAGGGACTTGAGAAACTTCAACAGGAATTGGAGGGGTAAGCATGAGTATCCAATCCAGTGTTGAAGTGCAGACCGAATGGGGAATCGTATCAGCAAGGCAGGCCGGACGGAATTTAGCTAAGGAAATAGGATTTGGCGGTGTGGACCAGGCGCGGATAACGACAGCCATTTCAGAACTGGCAAGAAACATCTACCTGTACGCTGAAAAAGGGGAAATCGTTATTGAAGCGGTGGAAGAAACCCGGGGGACCCAGAAAAAGAAGGGCATAAAGATTACGGCCAAGGACCGCGGTCCCGGCATTAAGAACATAAGAGAAGTAATGGAAGACGGATATACTACTTCGGGTGGTTTAGGAGCCGGGCTTCCAGGAGTGAGAAGACTAATGGATGATTTTGACGTTGACTCCGTGATGGAAGAGGGTACAACGATAACGGCAATCAAATGGCTCCGTTAAGGAGGAAAAACGTTGGCTGAGTCGAAAGAATTGTTACATGACCAATACGCGAATATTTTGCGGGCGTATTTAGAAGAGCAGAGCGAACAGGGGCTTTATTATGCCCAGCAGTTCAGTAAGAGAGTGCTTGAGGAACAGATTTCCCCGGAGGAAGTGGTCAGCCTTCATTTAGAGGTGCTGGAAGAGTTCTTTCCGGATCTCCCTAAAGGAGCCCACGAATCATTTGAGCTTCTTCTCGAGGTAATGATGGGCTACGGGCTGGCCTACCGGGAACACCAGAGCCTTCGTGATAAAACAAAGGAACTGGAAGCAGAAATTAACGTGGCTGCGAATATGCAGCAGACGTTTCTTCCGGATGAAATTCCACACGTGAACGGTTTGGATGTAGGGGTTCTAAGTGTCCCTGCGTCGAAAATGAGCGGTGATTATTACCATTTCGTTAAAGACGACCACGACTGTGTCGGTCTTGCGATTGCTGATATTATCGGTAAAGGAATCCCAGCCGCTTTATGTATGTCGATGATCAAGTACACGATGGACAGTTATCCGGAGCAGCGTCTGCAGCCCGGGGCTTTACTTGAAAATGTAAACCGGGTGGTGGAGCAGAACATTGCTTCGAACATGTTCATTACGATGATGTACGGATCGTATGATTCACGAACCCATCAATTTAACTATGCAGGAGCGGGGCATGAACCCGGTTTCTACTATAAGGCAGCTGAAGATACGTTTGAAGAGCTTCATGCTAAAGGCATCGTTCTTGGAATTAAGCGGAACACTGACTATAAGGAATATCAACTCACGGTGGAGCCGGGAGATTTTGTTGTGCTCTTATCAGACGGTGTCACCGAATGCCGCACAGATGACGGCTTTATTGAGCGTGAAGCTATTACGCGCCTCATTCGCACGTATCAGCATCTGCCTGCCCAGGAGATTGTAAATCACGTATTTTATGAACTCGAAAGAGCCCAGGGCTTTCAGCTTCGTGATGACTTTACATTGATTATACTGCGCAGAAATGTTTAACCAGATTGTAATTTGGGAAACATGAAAAGGATGCACATTTAAAAAATCGTAATTTATATATAGCAGCATGGTTATGAGGAGGTTTACTAAATGAATTTATCGACAGAAGTGATAGAGAAATCGGATAAAAAGAAAATTTTGAAAGTAGCCGGAGAAGTGGATGCTTATACAGCTCCGGAACTGAAAGCAAACCTGAACCCGCTGACAGAAGAAGAAGGCGCAGAAGTGGTAGTGGACCTGACAGAGGTAAGCTATATCGACAGCACCGGCCTCGGTATATTTATCGGTGCCTTGAAGTCAGCGGAAAATCATGACGCTACCCTTCGCCTGACAGGACTGAATGAACGTGTGAAGCGTTTGTTTACCATTACCGGACTTGATGAAGTAATCACTATTGATGATGAAAATACAGAGGAGGCCAAATAATGGAACGCCAGTCAGATTATTTGGAAATGACCCTTCCGGCCAAGCCTCAATATGTTGGAATCGCCCGCCTGACAGTTTCAGGACTCGCAAACCGCCTCGGTTTTTCCTACGATGATATTGAGGACATTAAAATTGCGATAGCAGAAGCGTGCACAAATGTTGTAAACCATGCGTACGAAGAAACCGGGAATATGCACCTGTCCTGTAATGTGTTCGAAGACCGGGTGGAAATGGTCGTGGCAGACACAGGCCAAAGCTTTGTTCTTGAAGAACTGGATCAAAACCTCGGGCCCGTAGACAGCAGGAAACCGATCGATGAACTGAAAGAGGGGGGACTTGGACTGTTCCTCATAGACACATTGATGGATAAAGTAGAAATCAGCGGCGAAAACGGAGTGGCTATTTCTATGACAAAGTTTCTGCAAAGAGACGAGGTGGAAAATAATGTCGACGGAGTCTCAACCGAAACAAACGCGCAAGAACAAAAATAATGGCACGAGTGAAGAAGTTTATGAATGGATCCGCCAGTTCCAGGAAGACCCGACTGAAGAAATTCAGACTAAGCTTGTACAGCATTATGAACCGCTTGTGCAGTCTTTGTCGAGAAAGTTCTCACGGGGACAGGATCACGATGATGACCTTTATCAAGTAGGTATGATCGGGCTTCTGGCAGCTCTGCGCCGCTTTGACGACTCTTTTAACAGGAGTTTTGAGTCGTTCGCGGTCCCAACGATTGTAGGGGAAATCAAACGGTTTATCCGTGACAAAACGTGGAGTGTGCACGTGCCGCGCCGTATTAAGGAATTAGGACCGAGAATTAAAAAAGCCGTGGAAGAGCTGACAACCCGTCTGCAGCGTTCTCCATATGTAGATGAAATTGCCGAGTATCTCGAAGTAAGCGAAGAAGAAGTACTCGAAACCATGGAAATGGGCAAAAGCTATCAGGCTTTATCTGTGGACCGTTCCATAGAAGCCGATCAGGAGGGCAGTGCTGTCACGCTGCTGGACCTTGTTGGTGCCAATGAAGAAGGATATGAAAAAACAGATCAGCAGCTGCTGCTTCAAAAAGCTTTTGCGGTTTTAACGGACAGAGAAAAAGAGATTCTGAGATGCACGTATTTTGAAAACTTAAGCCAAAAAGAAACGGGAGAGCAGCTGGGCATTTCTCAGATGCACGTTTCAAGGCTGCAGCGAAGGGCTCTGCAGAAGCTGCGTGAATCCATAAGAGTGGAGCCTTCGGAGTGCCTGTAATGACGGACTCCATCTCGAATATACAAGTGAATACCGCGGTCTTTCAAAAGACGAAGCCGGGCAACCGTGTGTGTGGGGACAGCTATCTCGTAATCGAAACAGAGGACTTTTTTCTTTGCTCTGTGACGGACGGCCTGGGGAGCGGCGAAGGTGCCAGGCAGTCCGCAGAGATAGCCATGAATATTATCCGGGCCCATAAACATGATTCCATTCCGATGCTCTTGGAGCGCTGTAACCGGGCGCTTGTTTCTGAACGGGGAGTGGTCCTTGCGATCATTAAAGTCTGCTACCGGGAGCGGGAATTGACCTATGGAAGCATCGGTAATATTACGTGCTATATCAGTGCTGATAATGAAGAGATTTTTCGGCCGATTCCAACAAAGGGGTATCTTTCGGGCAGGAAATTTCAATATCGGCTCGAGTATGTTCCTTTTGATAAGGGGGTCTCTTTTGTTCTTCACTCGGACGGCATGACTGTATCCTCTGAAGACCAACGCACCTTGCCGTACATGCGTTCGGTGGAGGAATACAAAAACAGGCTTGCTGAAAAAGCTGAAAATGAAAACGATGATGTCACTTTAATGGTTGGCGCATTAAGTTAAACCTCTTTCATCACTACCGGTGATGGAAGGGGTTTTTTGTGTATAACGAGCGAAAGCAGACCAGGTGTTTTGGTATTATAATAAATTTGCCCCTTACATATGCATGCGTGCGTTATAATATAATAAGTGTAGATTTCAATGGATTGTATGCTGGATAGGAGGAAATATAAATGGAAAAAGAGATGAGCGGGGTCACGTCCCAAATAGCTTCCAATCTTCAGATAAGGGAAAAGCATGTCACGAACATTATACATATGATTGAAGAGGGCAATACGGTTCCTTTCATTGCCCGTTACCGTAAAGAACAGACCGGTGCCTCGGATGAAATGGTGATCCGGGATGTTCAGCAGGCCTGGAATTACGCAAATCAATTGGCCGAGCGAAAGGAAGAAGTACTGCGGCTGATTGATAAACAGGAAAAATTAACGCCGGAGTTAAAGCAATCCATCAATGGAGCTGTACAGCTTCAGGAAGTAGAAGATCTGTACCGCCCTTATAAACAGAAAAGAAGAACGAAGGCGACGGCAGCGAAAGAGAAAGGGCTTGAGCCGTTAGCGGAATGGCTCATGTCACAGCCAAAGGAAGGTGTGCCGGAAGAACAGGCGCGGGCGTATGTGAACGAAGAGGCCGGAGTGGCAGACACCGCAGCGGCACTTGAAGGCGCGAGGCATATTATCTCTGAACAGGTTGCCGATGATGCCGGCATCCGACATAGTGTGCGCGAGCTCAGCTACAAGCAGGGAAGGCTTCAGGCTGCAGCTAAAGATGAAACCAAAGATGAACGTGGTATTTACAGCATGTACTACGACCATGAAGAAGCACTGGCAAAGGCCCCTTCGCACCGCGTGTTAGCCATGAACCGTGGAGAGAGTGAAGGAGTACTGAAAATTTCCCTGCAGGCACCGGAAGACAGAATTCTTTCGGCTATGGAAAAGAAAGTGGTGAAACGCTTCGGATCGCCTGCTGTGTCGCAGCTGCACGAAGCGATCGAAGACAGCTACAAACGTTTGATTGGTCCGGCAGTCGAGCGGGAGCTTCGGAAAGTCAAAACAGAAGAAGCGGAAACGCAGGCGATTTCTGTATTCTCCGAAAATCTTCGAAACCTCCTGCTGCAGCCGCCAATGAAGGGAAAAACAGTACTTGGCGTCGACCCGGCATACCGCACCGGCTGTAAATTGTCGGTCGTAGATGGTAATGGAAGATTGCTTGAGGTGGGGGTGATCTATCCGGTTCCGCCTAGAAATAAAGTAACCGAAGCGAAAAAAGAGGTATTTGCTTTAATTGAAAAGTACAATATACAGGTTATAGCCATCGGCAACGGTACGGCTTCGAGGGAAACAGAAGAATTTATTGCAGGGGTGGTTGAAGAAGCGGAAGAAGACGTTTCGTATATTATTGTAAACGAAGCCGGGGCGAGCGTGTATTCTGCTTCGGAAGTTGCCCGCGAAGAATTTCCGGATCTTCAGGTGGAAGAACGAAGCGCAGCTTCCATTGCAAGAAGGCTCCAGGATCCGCTGGCGGAACTTGTGAAAATAGACCCTAAATCCATTGGGGTGGGGCAGTATCAGCATGACGTCTCGCAGACGAGGCTGAATGAGTCACTGACATTTGTCGTAGAGACAGCGGTGAACCAGGTGGGGGTAGATGTGAACAGTGCCTCGAGCAGTCTGCTTCAATATGTGGCCGGTCTCTCTAAAGCGGTGGCAAACAATGTGATAAAACAAAGAGAAGCGCTCGAAGGCTTTACGAGCCGTAAAGAACTGCAGAAGGTACCGAGACTGGGAGCGAAAACGTATGAGCAGGCAGCAGGCTTTTTACGGGTGCCGGAGTCTTCGAATCCATTCGACCGAACGGCTATTCACCCGGAAAGTTATCAGACGGCGGAACGTCTGCTCAGCCATCTGGAGCTTGAAGCAGCACAGGCCGGCACGAAAGAAATGAAGGAGGTCCTGAAAGACCAGGAGGTGCGTCAGCTTGCTGAAGCCCTTGAGGTAGGTGTTCCTACACTCCAGGATATTATAGAGGATTTAAAAAGACCGAACCGGGACCCCCGTGACACGTTTTCGAAGCCTCTCCTGAAAAAAGGCATCATGACTCTTGAGGACCTGGAAAAGGGAATGGAGCTTCAGGGGACGGTTCGTAATGTAGTGGATTTTGGGGCCTTCATTGATGTAGGTGTCAAAGAAGACGGTCTCGTGCACATATCAAAGCTCGCCAACCGTTTTATCAAACATCCGATGGAGGTAGTTTCGGTAGGGGAGATAGTTACGGTATGGGTGGAAGATATTGATCAAAAACGGGGACGGGTAGCACTGACGATGGTAAACTAAATAGAAAATGAAAAAACAGAGGGCGCCCGTACCTTCTGTTTTTTTAAGGGAGAAAAAAATGACTGATGAAGAATTAACAGCATTGACGCAGCAGATATCGATGGAAAATTTTCAAAAGGTGTTTAAACACCGTGCCTCGTTTAATCAAAGGCTGCGGACCACCGGGGGAAGGTATGTGCTTTCTACAGGGAACATCGAAGTAAACCCAAAGTCGATGAACAATTATGGGCATCAGGAAATCATTGATATTATAAATCATGAATTGTGCCATTATCATTTACATTTGGAAGGGAAAGGGTACAAACATAAAGACAGGGAATTTCAGGAGCTGCTGAAGCAGGTGGAAGGCACCATGTACTGTAGTTCTTTGGAACAATACCGGATAAAACAGAAAAAACGTTATCAGTATGCCTGTGAAAGCTGCTGCATTTCTTTTAAAAGAACAAGGCAGCTGGACACACAAAAATATGTTTGTGCAGCCTGCAGAGGTAGATTAAAAAAAATATAGAAAAACCTTGACCAGTGTTTTTTCGATGTGATACATTATAAAAGTCGCTTGAGAGAGGCGCTTCAAAAAACGGCAAAAAAAGCTGTAAATTCCCTTTTAAAAGCGTATTGACATTACATAATAGATCTTGTAGAATTTTCTTTGTCTCAAAAAAGAAATACTTACATTCCGCAGTAGCTCAGTGGTAGAGCAATCGGCTGTTAACCGATTGGTCGCAGGTTCGAATCCTGCCTGCGGAGCCATTGGAGAAGTACCCAAGTGGCTGAAGGGACTCCCCTGCTAAGGGAGTAGGTCGTGTAAACGGCGCGAGGGTTCAAATCCCTCCTTCTCCGCCATTTACTATGGCCCGTTGGTCAAGTGGTTAAGACACCGCCCTTTCACGGCGGTAACACGGGTTCGAATCCCGTACGGGTCACCAACCTGGAGGATTAGCTCAGCTGGGAGAGCACCTGCCTTACAAGCAGGGGGTCGGCAGTTCGATCCTGTCATCCTCCACCATTTTCTTTATACAATTGAGGGCCTGTGGTGTAGCGGTTAACATGCCTGCCTGTCACGCAGGAGATCGCGGGTTCAAATCCCGTCAGGCCCGCCATTTTTTTACCCAATATATTGGGCCATAGCCAAGCGGTAAGGCATCGGGTTTTGGTCCCGTGATGCGCTGGTTCGAATCCAGCTGGCCCAGCCAACAACACGCGGGTGTGGCGGAATCGGCAGACGCGCTAGATTTAGGATCTAGTGTCCTTGTGACGTGGGGGTTCAAGTCCCTTCACCCGCACCATTATATATTTATCGGTACGCGGTCGTGGCGGAATCGGCAGACGCGCTAGGTTGAGGGCCTAGTGGGAGTTTATCCCGTGGAGGTTCAAGTCCTCTCGACCGCACCATAATATGCGCCTGTAGCTCAGTTGGATAGAGCGTCTGACTACGGATCAGAAGGCCAGGGGTTCAAGTCCTCTCAGGCGCACCATTTACTTATATTTTTCAGCAGCATCTGCGGGAAGTAGCTCAGCTTGGTAGAGCACTTGGTTTGGGACCAAGGGGTCGCAGGTTCGAATCCTGTCTTCCCGACCATTTATTTGCGGGTGTAGTTTAGTGGTAAAACCTCAGCCTTCCAAGCTGATGTCGTGGGTTCGATTCCCATCACCCGCTCCATTATTACAAAAAAATTAATTGCTTTAAGTTATTTTTTTGTGCCTGTGGGCCTGTAGCTCAGTTGGTCAGAGCGCACGCCTGATAAGCGTGAGGTCGGTGGTTCAAGTCCACTCAGGCCCACCATTATTTCCATTGACATTTCGTTGATCATAGGTTATAATTTACGTGTCTCTTTAAAAGGCATTGACAGTTTAAACGCACCATGTTAAATTGTTTAAGCTGCTTTTTTGAGCGGCAGATCGTTCTTTGAAAAGGAAAGACAAGCCAGAGCCCCAATCAAAAGAACCATTTATTTAGGGCATCACTGATGCCACAGCATCAAACTTTTTACGGAGAGTTTGATCCTGGCTCAGGACGAACGCTGGCGGCGTGC
>NZ_FNNC01000008.1 GCF_900106595.1 Marinococcus luteus | reverse complement strand
ATCCACCCGTTCCCATGCCGAACACGGAAGTTAAGCTCTTCAGCGTTGATGATAGCCGGGGGTTCTCCCCCCGTGAAAGTAGATCGCCGCCGGGCGAGTTAAACCGTTTCCCTTTTCGGAGGGAGGCGGTTTTTTTATATGAGGGAGCTTTAAACAAAGTAAAAAAGATAGGATATAATAAATGAAAGGATGTGACTCGGATGGAGCAGTGGATGGAATATGAATCAATCACTATACTCATTCGTTTAATTCTTGCTGCCTTTTTGGCGGGAGTTATAGGAATTGAGCGGGAATCGAAAGGCCATCCAGCTGGTTTTCGAACCCACATGCTGGTTGGGACCGGATCCTGTTTAGTAATGCTGCTTGCTTTATTTGGCTTTCAGGATTATTTAAACCAAAATGGGGATCTGGTTGCTTATGATCCTTCACGTCTGGCTTCTTATGTAATAAGCGGGATTGGCTTCCTTGGCGCTGGTACCATTATAGTCCAAGGTGCTTCTATCCGGGGGCTGACTACCGCTGCTTCCATATGGATAGTCGCTGCTATCGGCTTGACTATAGGAGCAGGCATGTTTTTTGCTGGTATTGCCGCGACGGTCCTTGTATTGACAAGTCTTATCTTTTTAAGCCACGTAGACAAATGGTTTAAAAACGTTTCTGATACGGACGTATTGTTTATAGCTATGGACAAAAAAGCAAACGAGCTCGGCGAGACGATTCAACGTCTGGAGAGTATGAAAGTTCAAGTTCAAAAAATTAAGGGTAAGGAATTTGATAATGATGAAGCACTTCTCCTTCATTATTATATTAAAATTCAACTGCCGGATGGGATAGCTGAAACAGAACTGTATCAGTCTTTATATAAAATAGAGAGCATAAAAGAAATAGAGCTGAATCCGTCCTATGATTAATATATCACAGGGCGGATTTTTCATTTTGCCTTCCTCTAGCTTGAAAACAGTTGAATAATATTATATATTATAGTCAAAGATAGTCAAAATCAATTTTTTGATAATAGCAAGACGAACCGGGGCGGAGAGGAGGTCGCGGGAATGAAAAGCATGTCTGATGTTATTGAAAATTACTTGAAACAAATTTTAACACAGAGTGAACAGGATCTAATTGAAATTAAAAGAAGTGAACTTGCAAAGCGCTTTGAGTGTGTCCCCTCCCAGATTAATTATGTCATAAGCACGCGTTTTACTATTGAAAAAGGCTATGTAGTAGAGAGTAAACGTGGTGGTGGCGGGTATATACGAATTACAAGGGCTAAAATTTCAGATCACGCAGAACTGCTTCGGCAAGTTTCAGATCTTGTAGGACACGGTATTGATCAAAGAACGGCAGAGAGCGTTATTATGCGTTTGTTTGAGGAAAAAGTGGTAAATAAGCGTGAAGCAAATTTGATGCTTGCGGCAGTTGATAGGTCTATACTGGCCTTAAAGTATCCAGAAGAAAGGGATATTGTTCGTGCGCGGATCATGCAAGCTATGATAGAAAGTCTGCGCTATGAATAGGGGAGGGAAGATATATGATCTGTCAGAATTGCGGTCAGCGCCCGGCCTCTTTGCATTACACGAAAATCGTCAATGGGGCTAAAACAGAGCTTCATTTATGCGAAGAGTGTGCAAAAGAACAGGGGGAATCTTCTGAAACGGAGCATTCTTTCATGTCGGCTGCGGGCGGCTATACAATCCAGGACTTATTGTCGGACTTATTAAATATGGATCAGCCCAGTACTGCTGGAAACGCTGAAAAAAAACAGCCGAAAAAAGCAAACAGGCCGCTGACATGCGACAACTGCGGACTGACGTATAAGCAGTTCACTAAAACTGGTCGTTTGGGCTGTGCGCATTGTTATCACGCATTTGAATCGAAGCTGACTCCTGTTTTTCGCCGGGTGCACAGCGGCAATACCAATCATACCGGTAAAGTTCCAAAACACAGGCACGAGAAGCTGCATGCCCAAAGGGAGCTGGAGGAGAAAAAACGCCAGATTAACATTCTCGTCCAAAATGAAGAGTTTGAAAAAGCTGCGGAATTACGAGACGAAATCCGTACCCTTGAAAAGCAGTTTCAGGGAAGGGAGGGAGACAGCTGATGGCATCCGAACACTTTTTTTCAGAAGCGATCAGCCCGTGGATGCAGGAAGGACCGGGACCGGAAGGCGATATTGCTCTCAGCACCCGGATCCGGCTTGCTCGTAATATAGAGCAGTATCCCTTCCCTGTTTTTGCTTCAGAAGAAGCAAGTGCAACACTTCTGCGCTATGCTTCCTCCACTCTGTTGAACCAATCAGAAAAAGTGGGCTCTCTTGAAGCGTTGAATATGAATGAGCTTCGTCCGAATGAACGGCAGGTACTGGTGGAAAAACATCTTGTCAGCCCGTATTTAATAAAAAACACGGAACATAGTGCTGTTCTTTTGAATAACGATGAATCAATCAGTATTATGGTTAATGAGGAAGATCATTTGCGTCTTCAATGTCTGAGTAACGGCATGCAGCTTGAAGAATGTTATAATGAAGCTGACCGTCTGGATGATTGGGCGGAAGCAAACCTTACCTATGCCTTTGACGAACGGCTCGGTTACTTAACAAGCTGCCCGACAAATGTAGGAACAGGTATGAGAGCTTCGGTAATGGTACACCTGCCTGCTTTAGTATGGACCAACCAACTCAGTCGTATTCTTCCGGCTATTCATCAGCTTGGCCTGGTCGTAAGAGGCATTTATGGAGAAGGCAGTGAAGCACTCGGCAACCTTTTTCAAATTTCCAACCAGATGACATTGGGAAAATCTGAAAAAGATATCATTGAAGATCTGCGTGGCGTAGTAATGCAGGTGATTCAAAGAGAACGTCATGCACGTGAGTCTCTGCTCATCTCTTCAAGGGTGAAGCTCGAAGACCGGGTGTTCAGGTCCTACGGAATCCTTGCTTACAGCCGCACGATGACGACTAAAGAGGCTGCCAACCGTTTATCAGATGTAAGGCTTGGTATCGATCTGGATTTAATTAAAGGGATTTCGGGTAATATTTTAAATGAACTTATGTTACTGACGCAGCCTGGTTTTCTTGAACAGTATGCAGGAGAATCGCTGACTCAGGAAGAAGCAGATATAAGACGGGCAAATGTGATCCGTGAAAGAATAAAACTTGAACTATAGATTTACCAATGCGTAGGAGGTGCGTGCAACATGATGTTCGGCCGTTTTACAGAACGAGCGCAAAAAGTATTGGCGCTAGCTCAGGAAGAAGCTATCCGCCTTGGCCATAATAATATAGGAACAGAGCATATTCTGCTCGGTTTAGTGCGTGAAGGTGAGGGTATCGCTGCAAAAGCTCTCCAGGCACTGAATTTGGATACAGACCAGATTCAGCAGGAGGTGGAAACCCTTATCGGCACCGGTCAGCAGGGCTCTAAAACGATTCATTATACTCCCCGGGCGAAAAAAGTTATTGAGCTTTCCATGGATGAGGCAAGAAAACTTGGCCATTCCTATGTTGGCACAGAGCATATTCTGCTAGGCTTAATTCGTGAAGGAGAAGGCGTTGCAGCCCGGGTACTGAATAATCTCGGGGTGAGCCTGAACAAAGCCCGCCAGCAGGTACTTCAGCTTCTCGGAAGCAATGAAGGGGCTTCGAGTTCTGGAAGCCAGCAGGCTCCAGGAGCAGGAGGAAGCGCCAATACGCCGACTCTTGACAGTTTAGCAAGAGACCTGACGGCAGTAGCGAAAGAAGAAGGCCTTGATCCAGTGATCGGAAGAAGCCAGGAAATTGAACGTGTTATTCAGGTATTAAGCCGCCGGACAAAAAACAACCCGGTTCTTATCGGGGAGCCTGGTGTAGGTAAAACAGCTATCGCTGAAGGCCTGGCACTGTCGATCGTTTCCAATGAAGTGCCGGAAACGCTCCGCAATAAGCGGGTTATGACTCTCGATATGGGTACCGTTGTTGCTGGTACGAAATACCGCGGTGAATTTGAAGACCGTTTGAAGAAAGTAATGGAAGAAATTCGTCAGTCCGGAAATGTGCTGCTGTTCATTGATGAACTGCATACATTAATTGGTGCCGGCGGTGCAGAAGGTGCAATCGATGCTTCGAACATCCTGAAGCCGTCACTCGCACGCGGAGAGCTTCAGTGCATCGGTGCGACCACCCTGGATGAATACCGCAAGTATATTGAAAAGGATGCCGCGCTTGAGCGCCGTTTCCAGCCAATTCAAGTGAACGAACCGACACTTGAAGAATCCATTCAAATTCTTGCCGGTCTGAGAGACCGTTACGAAGCTCATCACCGGGTAACTATCGGGGACGAGGCGATTGAACAGGCAGTAAAATTATCGGACCGTTACATTTCGGACCGTTTCCTGCCGGATAAAGCAATCGACTTAATCGACGAAGCAGGTTCACGGGTGCGCCTGCGTTCTTATACAGCGCCACCGAATCTGAAAGAACTCGAGCAGAACCTCGAAGAAACGCGCAAGGAAAAAGATGCGGCAGTTCAGAGCCAGGAATTCGAAAAAGCTGCCTCACTCCGTGATTCCGAACAGCGGCTGCGTGCAGAAGTCGAAGAAATGAAAAATGAATGGAAAGAAAAGCAGGGACAGGAAAACTCTGCGATTACGACAGAAGATATCGCTCAGGTGGTTTCAAGCTGGACAGGCGTACCGGTATCCAAACTTGCAGAAGAAGAAACGGACCGTCTGCTTCATATGGAAGATATTCTGCATAACCGGGTCGTTGGCCAGGACGAAGCAGTTAACGCTATTTCCAAAGCAGTGCGCCGTGCCCGTGCCGGCTTGAAAGATCCAAAACGGCCGATCGGCTCCTTTATCTTCCTCGGGCCTACCGGTGTAGGTAAAACAGAACTGGCACGCGCTGTGGCAGAAACGTTATTTGGCGATGAAGAGTCGATTATCCGGATCGATATGTCCGAATATATGGAACGGCACGCGACGAGCCGTCTGGTTGGTTCTCCTCCAGGCTATGTCGGCTATGAAGAAGGCGGCCAGCTGACAGAAAAAGTGCGCCGCAATCCGTACTCCGTGATTTTGCTGGACGAAATTGAAAAAGCTCACCCGGAAGTATTTAACATTCTGCTTCAAGTACTTGAAGACGGTTTTCTTACCGACTCCAAAGGACGCCGGGTCGACTTTAGAAATACAGCGCTGATCCTGACATCGAACGTCGGGGCAAGCACTCTGCGTCAAAATAAAAGCGTCGGCTTTGCGGCCCAGTCCACTGAGCAGAAATTCGATGATATGCGGGATAAAATCATGGGCGAACTGAAAAACACGTTCCGGCCTGAATTTATTAACCGCCTGGATGAAATCATTGTCTTCCACAGCCTGGAAAAAGAGCACATCAAAAAGATTGTGCGCTTAATGACAGAGCAGCTTAAAAAACGTGTGGAAGAGCACGGTATCAGCATTGAAATTACCGATGCAGCTCTCGATAAAATTGCTGATGAAGGTTTTGATCCTGAATACGGGGCCCGGCCGCTCAGACGTGCTCTGCAGCGTCACGTGGAAGACCGTTTGTCTGATGAACTGCTTAAAGGCACGCTTGAAGAAGGTAATACCGCTGTGATTGACGTGAAAGACGACGAGTTTATTGTTGAAACGAATACTGGCACAGCAAAAGCGCAATAAATCTATACTCGAAACAGCTGCCTTGTGGCATATTGATGTCAGGGGGCAGCTGTTTCTCTTTTTATGAACAAAAAACTCGCGGGATCGAAACGGGAATGAATACAGCTCGTAGTAAAAGAGGAGGATCGTATGGCAAAAGCAAAAACAAAATTTGTCTGCCAGGAGTGCGGGTACGAAACCCAAAAGTGGATGGGACGCTGTCCGGCCTGCAGCAACTGGAATAGGATGGTAGAGGAAAAAGAAGCACCGGCATCGAAATCAAGCCGCCGCCCGGCGGCAAATGTATTCAGCGAAGCTGACAAACCGACACCGATTACCCAGGTAACCGGAGAAAAGGAAAACCGCATTTCAACATCTGTAGGCGAACTAAACAGAGTATTAGGCGGAGGCATCGTGCCCGGGTCACTCGTGTTGGTCGGGGGAGACCCGGGGATTGGGAAGTCAACGCTGCTTCTGCAGGTTTCTGCTCTGCTTGCTTCTCAGAAGTACCGTGTCCTCTATGTTTCCGGAGAGGAATCGGTCAAGCAGACGAAAATGAGAGCAGAACGGCTCGGTGTGGAAGCAGATACGCTGTTTGTCTTTACAGAAACAAATATGGAGCGGATCGAAGCGGCGATGGAGGAAGTGAAGCCAGATCTTGTGATTATCGATTCGATTCAGACCGTCCATTCGGATGAAATCCAGTCGGCGCCCGGAAGCGTAGCACAGGTGCGTGAATCAACGTCGACGTTTATGCACATTGCAAAAAATCAAGGCATTGCTGTATTTGTTGTTGGCCATATGACTAAGCAGGGATCAATTGCCGGGCCGAAAATGCTCGAGCATATGGTGGATTCCGTGCTTTATTTTGAAGGCGAACAGCATAATACGTACCGGATTTTACGGGCTGTTAAAAATAGATTTGGCTCGACGAATGAAATCGGGATCTTTGAAATGAAGGAGGCAGGGCTGAAGGAAGTAACAAATCCTTCAGAAATTTTTCTCGAAGAGCGCACGGAAGGTACTTCGGGATCAGCTGTCGTAGCTTCTTTGGAAGGAACCCGGCCGGTGCTTGTAGAACTGCAGGCGCTGATCGCTCCTACCAGCTATGCTTATCCGCGCCGGACAGCTACAGGAATTGACCAGAACCGGATTGCGTTGCTGATGGCAGTGCTTGAAAAGCGTCTTGGCATGCTTCTTCAAAACCAGGATGCCTATATTAACGTCGCCGGGGGAGTGAAGCTCGACGAGCCGGCAGTCGACCTTGGGATTGCTATATGTGTTGCTTCGAGCTTTCGGAATCAATCCACGAACCCGGGCGACATTGTTATGGGAGAAGTCGGCCTTACCGGAGAAATCCGGCGTATTTCCCGGGTGGAGGAGCGCGTGAAAGAAGCAGCGAAGCTCGGGTTTTCGCGGGCGATTATTCCATCGAAGAATATCGGCGGCTGGACATTTCCGGAAGGCATTCAGGTAGTAGGCGTCAAAACACTTGAAGAAGCACTCGATGCTGCACTTGATCCGGCTCCGCTTAGATAAGTTAAAGATGAAGGTCCTGATCGCACATTAGGATCTTCTCTATCCTTTTTCCTAATAATTAAGAAAATTCAACGATCTTATGAACATATTGTATCAAATTGTCTAAAGTTATGATAAATATGACGTTAGTGGTTTGTGCCAGAGGAAAAATGTTTATAATACACTTAAGGAGGTGTTTGGAAAGTGTTGGAAAAGATTGTACAGTTATTTTTTGTTCTTGCCGGTATTACGATAGGATTTCTTTATATTCCTGAACTTATTTCTTTATTTCCTTTTTATACTTTTCCTGACTGGGTCTACAATGCCTATATCGGTGCCACTGTAGGAGCGGTAATCGTTGGGTTTGTGTTTTGGGCCGTGAGCCTGTGGATCGCGACGCCAATCGTCAACGGCATGCGATTCCTGGAAGAAAAGGTCGTGAAGGCTCCTGTCACAGATGTGCTGTTCGGAACGCTCGGACTGATTTTCGGACTGGTGGTTGCCTTTCTTATTTCTCTTCCGCTCAATTCTATCCGTATTCCGGTGATTGAGTCTGTTCTCCCCTTATTCTTATCCTTTTTTTGCGGCTACTTTGGCTTCCAGATTGGATTTAAAAAACGTGATGAGCTGTTAGGCCTTTTTTCAAGTTCAAAAAACGCTGCAGCAAAGGAAGAAGCAGCACTGGCCGCTGCAGCAGCTTCAGAAGAAAATCAGGCGTGGGAGAAGCTGCTCGATACAAGCGTGATTATTGACGGGCGTATTGCAGATATCTGCCAATCAGGATTTATTGAAGGAAAACTGGTGATCCCTGAGTTTGTCCTTGAGGAGCTTCAGCATATTGCGGATTCCTCAGACGTATTAAAGCGTAACCGGGGCCGTCGCGGGCTCGATATTTTAAACCGTATTCAAAAGGAACTTCCGATTGAAGTAGAGATTACGGACACTGATTTTGAAGATATTCATGAAGTGGACAGCAAGCTGGTAAAACTTGCGAAAGTGCGAAATGGTATTGTCGTTACCAATGATTTTAATTTGAACAAGGTGTGCGACCTTCAAGGCGTCAGTGTGTTAAACATCAATGATTTGGCGAATGCAGTAAAACCGGTGGTTCTTCCTGGTGAGGAAATGGTGGTCCAGGTGATCAAAGACGGGAAGGAACAAAGCCAGGGGATTGGATACTTAGACGACGGAACGATGATTGTAGTCGAAAGCGGGAAAGGCTATATCGGCCAGGAAATAGAAGTGGTGGTCACGAGTGTCCTGCAGACGAGTGCGGGACGGATGATATTTGCAAAACCAAAGGTATCGAAACGCGAAAAAGCTTTATAATGAAATGCCCTGTGCCTGCACAGGGTTTTTTTATGAGGATTTCCATCAAATATAAACAGCTGGCAGCTTTTCCTTTAGGGGAAGTTTTGGTAAAATTAATGTTTGATAAGCGGTGCGGTAGAATAAATACAGCGTTTTTCGGGTATCAGCATATTATTAACAGGC
Organism: Marinococcus luteus; assembly: GCF_900106595.1. GTDB lineage: Bacteria > Bacillota > Bacilli > Bacillales > Marinococcaceae > Marinococcus > Marinococcus luteus. The sequence continues at coordinate 50,182 of NZ_FNNC01000008.1, read as the reverse complement.
GGACTTTGCTTTAAGAGCAGAGAAAACGCGATACATACACCGGGAACACAATGTCTTGAAATTGGAGAGGTACTATGAACTATGCGGTAGTCATTCCTGCAGCCGGCCAGGGGAAACGAATGCAGGCAGGCCATAATAAACAGTTTCTCGTTTTAGAAGAACGGCCATTAATAATTCATACTGCATCTGTATTCGAGCAGGATCCGTGGTGTAAAGAAATTATTGTTGTTGCCAACGCTTCAGAAATTTATGACATGGAAGAGCTTTTCAAAGAGTGGGGCATACGGAAGGTAAAGCAGGTGGTCGTCGGTGGAAACGAGCGCCAGAACAGTGTGCATGAAGGGCTGAAGCGTCTTCATCCGGAGCACCGGGTGGTTCTGGTGCACGACGGAGCCCGCCCGTTCGTGGAACAGGATGATGTTCACCGCCTCGTGGAACAGGCAGAGCAAACCGGGGCAGCAGTACTTGGCACAAAAATGAAAGACACCGTCAAACGTACAGACGGGGCGACGGTGCTTGAAACGATTGACCGTTCCAGCTTGTGGGCGGTACAGACTCCGCAGGCGTTTCAGGCTGCAGTGGTGATAGAAGCTTACGATTATGCAGCGGCCCACCAGATTATCGGCACAGACGATACCAGCCTGGTGGAATATATGGGCCGGCCGGTAAAGATTGTGGAAGGAAGCTATGATAATATCAAGCTGACTACTCCCGAAGACATGGTGGTGGCCCGGGCGATTTTGCAGAAGCGAAGAGAGGGAAGAAAGTAATGAGAATTGGACATGGATATGATGTACACCAGCTGCAGGAAGGCCGTCCTTTAATCCTGGGAGGGATAAACATTCCTCACGATAAAGGACTGCTTGGACATTCGGATGCAGACGTTTTACTTCATGCAGTAACAGATGCGATACTGGGGGCAGTCGGGCTGGGCGATATCGGCAGGCATTTCCCGGATACGGACCCGGAATTTAAAGATGCTGATTCTGCGGACCTGCTTGCGCATGCCTGCAGTCTTGTACAAGCAAAGGGATGGAAGCTTGGAAATGTCGATGCGACTATCCTGGCCCAGCAGCCAAAAATGGCCCCGCATATTCCGGAAATGAAAAAGCGGATCGGCGTACTGCTGAAAGCACAAGCAGAGGATCAGGTAAATGTAAAAGCGACGACTACAGAAAAGCTTGGATTCGTCGGCCGAAAAGAAGGTATTGCTGCTCACGCTGTTGTACTTCTGCAGCCAGCCGATTAAATATACGTAAAAATAGAGAATATAAAAAAACAGAAAGTCTACGGAGGGTGAAGGAAATGAGTGAAAAAGTACGTGTACGGTTTGCTCCGAGTCCGACCGGCCATCTTCATATCGGTGGAGCGCGCTCGGCACTGTTTAATTATTTATTCGCCAGAAGCCAGGGCGGAGATTTTATTCTGCGCATTGAAGATACAGATCAGGAGCGTAATGTGGAAGATGCTACTGCCCGTTTAATGGAAAGCCTTCGCTGGCTCGGCATTGAATGGGATGAAAGTGTGGATGTCGGCGGCCCGCATGCGCCTTATCAGTCGATGGAGCGAATCGATCTGTATAAAGAATACGTTCAGCGCCTTCTCGATGAAGGCAGGGCCTACTACGATTACATGACAGAAGAAGAGCTTGCCCAGGAAAGAGAAGAGCAGAGGGCCCGCGGCGAAGCACCGAAATACAGCGGACGCGACAGAGACCTTACACCGGAACAGCGGAAAGCTTATGAAGACCAGGGGATTAAGCCGGTCGTTCGTTTCCGTGTTCCGGAGGGACAGAGCGTCATCATTGATGATGTTGTAAGAGGAAACGTCATTTTCGAATCTAACGATATCGGTGATTTTGTCATTGCCCGCAAAGACGGCATACCCACATACAACTTCGCGGTAGTGATTGATGATCATTTAATGGAAATTTCTCACGTCATCCGTGCAGAAGAGCATCTTTCCAACACGCCGCGGCAGGCGCTGGTCTACGATGCCTTTGACTGGGAAAAGCCGCGTTTTGCCCACGCATCACTGATTTTGAATCCGAACCGCCAGAAAATGAGCAAGCGTGACGGTTCCGTCATTCAATTTGTAGAACAGTACCGCGATCTTGGATATCTGCCGGAAGCTATCGTGAACTTCCTGGCACTGCTCGGGTGGTCTCCAAAAGGAGAAGAGGAGCTGTTTACCATTGAAGAATTAAAAGAACATTTTTCGCTTGAGCGTGTTTCCAAGGCCCCGGCAGTCTTTGATACGGACAAACTTGCCTGGATGAACAATCAGTACGTAAAAGAAGCGGACACAGAACGTCTGACACTGCTTGCACTTCCGCATCTGCAGGAAGCAGGAAAGCTGCCGGCAGAGCTTTCGGAAGACCAGTACGAGTGGCTCAAGCAGCTTGTCGGGATCTATCAGGAACAGATGCACTATGCAGCGGAAATTGTCGAGCTGACAGATTTGTTCTTCAAAACAGAAATTGACTATACCCAGGAAGCCAGGGAAGTGCTCGAGCAGGAGCATGTAAGCACCGTACTGCAGCACTTCTCTAAAGAACTGGATGAGGCTCCGGATTTTGAACCGGAAACGGTGAAAAAAGCGGTAAAAGCTACCCAGAAAGCGACAGGCTATAAAGGCAAGCAGCTATTTATGCCAGTCCGGGTGGCAACGACCGGTCAGACGCACGGTCCCGAGCTCCCGGCAGCTATTTCGCTCCTCGGAAGAAATGTCGTGCAGGCAAGACTGCAGCAGGTTCTATCCTCCTAAATAAATATCTGTAAAACTATGACAGGAAGAAGTAAAAAACAACAGGCTTTATACAGAGATGCTCTCCGGTGGCTGAGAGAGGGCACTAAGCCGGTTTTTGAAATGCGTCCTGGAGTCCTCTGCTGAATATAGTAGGCAGCGGCGGCGTGCCCCGTTACGGCAAAAAGAGAAGTGCCGGCCCTGGCGCTTAAACAGAGTGGAACCGCGCTATAAAGCGTCTCTGTGCGAATTCGCACAGAGACGTTTTTTTTATTGATATACTAAACATATAAATATGAAAGCTTGAGAGAAGGAATAGAAAGTGGGGAAGCACCATGTGGAAAACGCTGAAAAATGATTTGGACGTCGTATTTGATCAGGACCCGGCAGCGCGGAACCGTCTCGAAGTGGTCTTCACGTATGCGGGGGTACACGCAGTATGGTCTCATCGTTTCGCCCATTGGCTGTGGAAGAAAAAGATGTTTTTTCTCTCCCGCGTGATCTCTCAGCTCAGCCGCTTTGTCACCGGAATTGAAATTCATCCGGGGGCGGTAGTCGGCGAGCGGTTGTTTATTGATCACGGCATGGGAGTCGTTATCGGGGAAACATGTGAAATTGGTGATAACGTCACGATTTTCCAGGGCGTTACTCTAGGCGGCACGGGGAAGGAAAAAGGCAAGCGGCACCCGACGATTGAAGACCATGTATTGATCGCAAGCGGCGCCAAAGTGCTCGGTTCCATGACGATCGGAAAGCATTCCCGCATCGGCGCGGGTTCGGTCGTATTGAATGAAGTGCCGCCCAATTCAACGGTCGTCGGTATTCCGGGAAAGGTAGTTGTGCAGGATGGCGTGAAGATCAACAGAAACTCGCTCGACCACCAGAATCTTCCGGATCCGGTGGCTGACAAGATCCGTACACTCGAAGAGGAAATCGAGATGCTGAAAGAACGGCTCCCGGAACGCGAAAGCGCAGACCACGAACAATCGGTGAAAGGAAGAGAGCAGTAATGGCGATTCATATATATAATTCATTAACCAATCAAAAAGAGCTGTTTCAACCGATAGACCCGGACCGGATTACGATGTACGTGTGCGGGCCGACTGTATATAACTATATTCATATCGGCAACGCCCGTCCCGCTATTGTTTTTGACGCCGTGCGCCGCTATCTGATGTACCGCGGATACAACGTGTATTACGTGTCGAACTTCACCGATGTGGATGACAAAATCATTAAAGCGGCCCAGGAAATGAATGAGGAAGTGCCTGCACTCGCCAATCGCTTTATCGATACGTACCTTGAAGATATTGCATCACTGGGAGTTGAAAAAGCGGATCTTCATCCGCGGGCGACCGAAACAGTGGCAGAAATGATCGAGTTCATCGAGCAGCTGATCGCAAAGGGATTTGCCTATGAATCAAACGGCGATGTATATTATCGCACAAAAAAATTCAAAAACTACGGAAAGCTTTCTTCTCAGTCTGTCGGGGATCTGCAGATGGGTGCCCGGATTGAAGTAGGCGAGCAGAAAGAGGACCCGATGGACTTCACGCTCTGGAAAAAAGCGAAAGAAAACGAAATTGCGTGGGAAAGTCCGTGGGGCGAAGGACGCCCGGGGTGGCATATTGAATGCTCGGCGATGGTGAAAAAATATATGGGAGATACCATCGACATCCATGCCGGCGGCCAGGATTTAAAATTTCCCCATCATGAAAACGAAATTGCCCAGACGGAAGCATTGACCGGAAAACCAATGGCCCACTACTGGATGCATAACGGCTATATTAATATTAATAATGAAAAAATGTCGAAATCACTCGGTAATTTTGTGCTGGTGCATGACATGATTCAGCAGCATGATCCGGAAGTAATCCGCTTTTTCATGATGCAGGCGCACTACCGCAATCCTATTAACTTTGATAACGACCTGCTTGAATCAGCCAGGGCCGGCCTGGAACGATTGCGTTCGACGCTTGAAAACGTCAAGCACCGCCGGGGCGAAAGCGCGGACGGCGGCAGCGGGGAAGGCCGGGAGGCAGCCGAACGGGCCAAGACGCGTTTTCTGGAGGAAATGGACGATGACTTCAACACGGCAAATGCTATCAGTGTACTGTTTGACCTGGCCCGGGAAGCAAATAAATATATGCAGCAGCCGCAGACAAGTATTGCTTCGCTGGACGCGATTGTTGAAACGATGACAGAAATCGGAAACGTACTGGGAGTTTCTTTGGAAAAAGAAGAAGAAATGCTCGATGAAGATATCGAACAGCTTCTCGAAGAGCGGGTGGAAGCCAGAAAAAATAAAAACTTTGCCCGTGCCGATGAAATCCGGGACCAGCTTGAGAACGACGGAATTTTATTAGAAGATACGCCGCAGGGAACCCGGTGGAAGAGGAAGTAACATGATAAACTATAGTAAAGTAGATGAAAAGCAGTTAAATGCTTTGGCGCTTGCCTATATGGGAGATGCAGTGCTCGAAACCCACATCCGTCATTATTTAATTTCGGAAGGGAAGGTACGGCCGCAGGAGCTGCATAAGCAGGCTACCTCCTATGTATCGGCCCAGGCCCAGGCGGAAGTGCTTCGTTCCATGTGGGATGAAGGGTATTTAACCGAAGAGGAGACAGCCGTGGCCAGGCGGGGACGTAACGCGAAATCCGGAAGCATCCCCAAAAATGCTGATCTGGCCACCTACCGTATGAGTACAGCGTTTGAAGCAGTGCTTGGGTATTTGTATTTTGCCGGGAGGCAGGAACGGGTGAACGAAATTATTGCATTTGCGATAGACAAAACACAAGAAAGAGGCCAGTCATTATGAGCCAGGAATGGATCGCGGGGAAAAATCCTGTTATAGAAGCGTTAAAAGCCGACCGGAAAATTGAAAGAATTATGATCGCAGACACTTCCAAAAAAGGAGCAGCCCAGGAAATACGCGCTCTGGCAGGGAAAAAAGGAATAGTGGTGCAGGAAGTTTCAAAGAAAAAACTCGATGAGCTCGATGCAGGCGTGCACCAGGGGGTAGCGGCTGCTGTCCCAGCGTATCAGTACGCAGGAATGGACGATTTATTCCGTAAAGCAGAAAAGCAGAATGAGGATCCTTTTTTCCTCGTGCTGGACGGGGTGGAGGACCCTCATAATCTGGGATCCATGATACGGACGGCGAACGCCTCCGGCGTGCACGGCGTCATTATTCCAAAAAGACGGGCGGCTGGCGTGACCCAGACGGTGGTAAAAACATCGGCGGGAGCCGTTGAGTACGTGCCGGTAGTCCGTGTAACAAACATTAATAAGACGCTCGATGAATTAAAGGACAAAGGCCTTTGGGTAGCCGGGACGGGCACAGAAAATGCCTCTGATTACAGGCAGATGCAGGCGGATATGCCGCTTGCCCTGGTAATCGGCAATGAAGGAAAGGGGTTGAGCCGGCTTGTAAAGGAAGCCTGTGACTTTCTGGTACAGATTCCGATGCACGGGCCGGTTACTTCTCTGAACGCTTCGGTTGCTGGCGGCATTTTAATGTATGAAGTGCTGCGCAAACGCCAGGAGAAGGGAAGGCCTACACCATGAAGGACATTCTTCTTGTAGATGGATACAATGTGATTGGCGACTGGCCGGAGTTGAAGCCGCTCCGGGCCGGGCACCTTGAAGAAGCGCGGGACCGGCTTATTGATGCGATGGCGGAGTATCAGGCGTATAAAGGATGGAGAGTTATTGTTGTTTTCGATGCCCACATGGTCCCGGGCATTGGAAAAAACTATCAGCTGAAGCGTGTGGAGGTAGTATATACCAAAGAACATGAAACAGCAGATGAGCGCATCGAAAAATTAGTCGGGGAGTTAAAAAATGTGGAAACGAGAGTGCACGTGGCCACCTCTGATTATGCCGAACAGTCAATGACGTTCGGGAGCGGGGCGTTAAGAAAGTCAGCCCGGGAGCTCCGGCATGAAACAAAGCTTGTCGAAAAAGGCATTGAAGAGCAACTCGCGAATCAAAAAAAAGCAATTCATAAGACTACCCTTCCTATTACGGAAGAAATGGCAGAAATTTTCGACAAATGGCGCAAAAGGGATCTGTAGGCAGTTGACGCTCTCATGAACACTCCGATATAATGATTTCTATATTTATACTACTACGCGCATGGGCGGAGGGATTGTATTGAGTACAGACCTCAAGAAACCGGAACAACGTCAAACTACCCGAACCGAAGATGAAATACTGATTGAATTTGCACGTGCAGGCGATATCCAGGCGTTAGAACGACTGATTGAGAAATACCGGCATTTGGTGCGGGCGAAATCGCGATCGTATTTTCTCATCGGGGGAGATTATGAAGATATTATACAAGAAGGAATGATCGGGCTGTATAAAGCTGTACGAGATTTCCGGGGGGACAAACTATCCTCATTCCGTGCCTTTGCTGAGTTGTGTATTACGAGGCAGATTATTACGGCTATAAAGACGGCGACAAGGCAGAAACATTCGCCGCTGAACTCATATATCTCGTTGGATAAGCCAGTGTATGAGGAAGACTCGGAACGACCGCTGCTTGATATTTTAGTAGAGACCCACGCCAAAAGTCCGGAGGATCTGCTGATTATCAGGGAAAAGCAGGAGGACATGGAAGCGAAAATTGGCAGTGTGCTGAGTGAACTGGAACAGCAGGTGCTGCAGCTTTACATCGATGGCCGCTCCTACCAGGAAATGTCCGGCCTGCTCGGTAGAAGGAATAAATCGATCGATAATGCGCTTCAGAGAATCAAGCGGAAACTCGAAAAGTGTGAAGAGTGGAATGCGTTAATCTCTTGAAAGACGGGCTTTGTAAACCTTTTAATTTCAGAAAAATCAAAAATAATTATGTGACAAATGATTGACAGCGTTTTCTTATAGTGGTAAGATTTATTTAAGTTAATACGTTAGGTTGAGTATATGAAAGCCGCACACCAGTCATTCCATTGGGATACGTGTGCGGCTTTTCTAGGCTCGCCCGGTTGCTTCCGAGTATTCATGCTAATTTTCATCCATTATTATGAAAGCGTTTTTCTGGAAGGAAACCGGGTTTAAAGGTCTGGGTCTTATGGCGCCGCAACAAATAATAAGAGGAACCGCCTAACGTTATGACGATAAGTAAGCTTTAAATAAAAAAGGAGGAAGAAGAAATGTCTGTTTATTTAGCGGAACTTATCGGTACGATGATTCTTATTATCTTCGGCGGCGGCGTAGTTGCAAACGTAAGTCTGAATAAATCCAAAGCTCAGGGTGCTGGCTGGATTGTTGTAGCGCTTGGGTGGGGGTTTGCGGTGGCGATGGCTATCTACGCAGTAGGTCAGTTCTCCGGAGCGCACATTAACCCGGCGGTAACGCTCGGTCTTGCTTCTGTTGGGGAGTTCGCATGGGCTCAGGTTCCAGGCTATATTATTGCTCAATTGATTGGTGCCGGACTAGGCGGGGTTGTAGTTTATCTTCACTTTCTCGGTCACTGGAAAGAAACGGAAGACTCGAATACAAAGCTCGGGGTATTTTCGACTGACCCTGCTCTTCCGAACCGGTTTAATAACTTCTTAAGTGAATTTATCGGTACAGCTGTTCTTGTCGGAGGTATTTTAGGAATTGGGGCCAACCAGTTCACTGAAGGATTAAATCCGCTGATTGTCGGCTTTCTGATTCTTGCGATCGGTCTCTCTCTCGGTGGTACAACGGGATATGCTATCAACCCGGCCCGTGACCTTGGCCCTCGGATCGCACACGCCCTGCTGCCAATCCCGGGTAAAAGAGACTCCAACTGGTCCTACGCCTGGATTCCAGTCGTAGCTCCGGCTGCCGGCGGTGTGTTCGGTGCAATGGTTTACCGGTCGTTCTTCTTAGGAGAAGGTGCAGTGGCCTTAATGATTTACTCGGTCGTCGTAGCAATTTTCCTGGGAAGCCTGTACTACATGGGCAAACGTTCTGGAAAAACAATCATGTCCAACCCTGAAGTGAAAAACTAATATAACTTATATACGAAAGAGGAGATGAAGCGGATGGAGAAGAAATACATTTTAGCAATCGACCAGGGAACAACAAGCTCGCGTGCCATTATCTTTAACAAAGAAGGAGAAATTGTAGGCACCGCGCAAAGAGAATTCAAGCAGTACTTCCCAAAATCCGGCTGGGTGGAACATAACGCCCAGGAAATCTGGACTTCCGTCCTTGCAGTGCTTGCAGAGGTGCTTGGTGAAAATAATATCCAGGCTGAAGAGATTAACGCGATTGGGATCACGAACCAGCGTGAAACAGCGGTTGTATGGGACAAACACACGGGGCGTCCTGTCTATAACGCAATTGTATGGCAGTCGCGGCAGACGATGGATATTTGCAACGAGCTGAACGAGCAGGGGTACGGGGAAATGTTCCGAAATAAAACCGGTCTTCTGATTGATGCTTATTTCTCAGGAACGAAAGTAAAGTGGATTCTCGATAATGTGGATGGTGCCCGGGAAAAAGCGGATAACGGAGATCTTCTGTTTGGTACCATCGATACGTGGCTCATCTGGAAGCTGTCCGGAGGGAAAGCACATGTAACGGACTATACCAATGCCGGCCGTACGCTTATGTACAATATTTATGATCTGCAGTGGGATGACGAACTGCTTAATGTCCTTGGCGTGCCGAAGAGCATGCTGCCGGAAGTGCGTTCTTCTTCCGAAGTGTATGCCAATACGGTGGATTACCACTTCTTCGGCCAGGAAGTTCCGATTGCCGGCGTAGCAGGAGACCAGCACGCTGCCCTGTTCGGCCAGGCATGCTTTGAAAAAGGAATGGCAAAGAACACGTATGGCACCGGCTGCTTTATGCTGATGCATACCGGAGATAAACCAGTGCCGTCAAATAATGGACTGCTGACCACGATTGCCTGGGGAATTGACGGGAAAGTTGAATATGCTCTTGAAGGAAGTATTTTCGTAGCCGGATCGGCTATTCAGTGGCTCCGGGACGGTCTTCGGATGTTTACGAACTCTCCGGACAGCCAGAAATATGCCGAGCGCGTCGATGATACGAACGGTGTATACTTTGTACCGGCATTCGTAGGGCTCGGAGCTCCTTATTGGGACAGTGAAGCGCGCGGAGCTATTTTTGGACTCAGCCGCGGAACGGAAAAAGAGCATTTCGTAAGAGCAACGCTTGAGTCGCTTGCGTATCAGACCAAAGATGTTCTCGGCGCAATGGAAACGGACTCTGGTATTGAAGTGAAATCTCTCCGTGTTGACGGTGGAGCCGTTTCAAATGATTTCCTGATGCAGTTTCAAAGCGACATTGTCGGTGTGCCCGTAGAGCGCCCGGCTGTTACTGAAACAACTGCGATGGGAGCAGCGTATTTAGCGGGAATTGCTACTGGCTTCTGGAGCAGCAAAGAAGAAGTGAAAAAGCAGTGGAAGAAAGAGAAACAGTTTGATCCGCAGATTAATGAAGATACGAGAACAGAACTGTATGAAGGCTGGAAAGAAGCGGTGGACGCTACCAGAGCCTTCAAGCCGGGAAAAAAGAAAGCACCAACACAGTCAGCTAACTAATAATCATGAAGGGACCGGCGCTTCCGGGGAGCGCCGGTTTTTATATGCTCTTTAATTTCTTCTTGATTATAGTGCGGAAGTTGTTTATGATTGATATTGGTAGAAATATATGTGCACCTAAAGCAAACAGACCGCAGAGCCCTTAGGAGCGGCTGTTTTTTTAATGGTTGAAAACAACCGGGGCGAAGAAGCCTGATGGTACATGCGATGCAGAAAAAGATGCAGATATTTTGTTCGTACGAGACCTTATATTAATAATTCTATAACCGTAAACACCGGTTGATGGAGGTGGCTGCATGGCTGGGGGTACGAAAAAAAGCCCTATCCGCTTTCTCAAAGAAGTAGGGCAGGAAATGAAGCGTGTTACATGGCCGACACGCAAAGAGCTAACGAAATATACAATTGTCACGGTACTGACTATCATCTTTTTTGTGATCTATTTTGCCGTTATCGATTTAGGGCTTTCTGAGCTTGTTCGTATATTTTTGGAGTAGTAATGGTTGAACGTTTGGAATAAAGGAGGGAAGGGACTTAGTTCCCACTCTAGATATGGAAAAAAGCTGGTATGTAGTCCATACTTACTCGGGCTATGAAAACAAAGTGAAAACAAACCTGGAAAAACGGGTGGAATCCATGGGGATGACGGATAAGATCTTCCGTGTGCTGGTTCCTGTGGAAGAAGAAACGGAAACTAAAAATGGAAAGAGCAAAACAGTCTCCAAAAAGGTGTTCCCCGGGTATGTCATTGTTGAAATGGTAATGACAGACGACTCCTGGTACGTGGTCCGCAATACGCCCGGAGTAACCGGGTTTATCGGATCGACAGGTGCCGGGTCGAAGCCGACGCCGCTGCTGCCGGATGAAGTGGATGCCATTCTCGGTCAGATGGGCGAGAAGGAACCGAAGGCAGAGGTTGATTTTGAACTTAAAGAAGCAGTGAAGGTTACTGAAGGGCCATTTGCTGATTTCACCGGCACAGTGGAAGAAATTAATGCAGAGAAGCAGAAGGTCAAAGTTTATGTAAACATGTTCGGCCGCGAAACACCGGTCGAACTGGAGTTTACTCAAGTAGAAAAAATCTAGATCCGGCTTACAGTTTCCGCTCACTCACGAATTAACCATTGCTTATTTTGGCTGCAGGTGATAAAATCATCCTGTTTGGTATTGAAAGATATCACAGCCTAAAGCACATGGTGTTTTAGAATGAGTGGGAGGATACATTGTATCCGGCTACCACATCACGGACGAAGGAGGTGTGTCGCGTGGCTAAAAGAGTCGAGAAGGTTGTTAAACTTCAAATTCCGGCTGGTAAAGCGAACCCGGCACCACCGGTAGGCCCAGCGCTTGGTCAAGCCGGTGTGAATATCATGGGATTCTGTAAAGAATTCAACGCTCGTACACAGGAGCAGACAGGGACAATCATTCCTGTAGAAATCAGTGTCTATGAAGACCGTTCGTTCACTTTTATTACGAAAACTCCGCCAGCTCCTGTACTTCTTAAAGAAGCAGCTGGAGTCAAAGGCGGTTCCGGTGAGCCTAACCGCAACAAAGTTGGTTCAGTAACCCGGGATCAGGTTCGTGAGATTGCTGAAACGAAAATGCAGGATTTGAACGCATCTGACGTTGATTCAGCAATGCGTATGGTTGAAGGAACAGCCCGCAGCATGGGCTTAAACGTTGAAGACTAATTGAGAGATTTGCCTTGCTGAAGGTTGTGTGGACGCCTCTGACGCTCTTGCCGAAGGGACGGCTCGCAACCTTTACTAGTGGGAGGTCTTACCGTTAAACCACAACAAGGAGGAAAAACAATGCCTAAAAGAGGTAAAAAATACCGCGAGGCGGCGCAGCTCATCGACCAGGAGCAGCAGTACAATGCTGAAGAGGCGATTGAGCTTGCGAAGAAAACATCGATCGTAAACTTTGATGCAACGGTAGAAGTAGCGTTTCGTCTTGGAATTGATCCGCGTAAAAACGATCAGCAGATCCGTGGCGCGATTGTACTTCCAAACGGAACAGGAAAAAGCCAGCGCGTGCTTGTTTTTGCTAAAGGCGAAAAAGCCCAGGAAGCAGAAGCGGCCGGCGCTGATTATGTAGGAGAAGAAGATCTGGTGAACCGAGTGCAGCAGGGATGGTTTGACTTTGATGCAGTAGTAGCCACTCCTGACATGATGGCCCAGGTAGGGAAATTGGGCCGTACCCTCGGACCAAAAGGCCTTATGCCTAACCCGAAAACTGGTACGGTTACAATGGACGTTACAAAAGCTGTTGAAGAAATTAAAGCAGGTAAAGTGGAATACCGTGTCGATAAGTCCGGTAACATCCATGCGCCAATCGGCAAAGTATCCTTTGATACTGCAAGCCTGGTGGAAAACTTCAACACGGTTGCCGACGCGCTTCAAAAAGCAAAGCCGGCAGCTGCTAAAGGAACGTACATGAGAGGCGTTGCTGTAACGACTTCCATGGGTCCTGGCGTTAAAGTAAGCACTTCTTCGTTGAAATTCGCATAAATTAAACCGTAATACTTTTGTTTGTCGGCAGCTCCCGGGCGATCTTGAAAAAGCTCTTGACCCGGGTGCTGCTTCCATTTATACTAAATGACGGATCAGCCAACAATTTTATATTGTTGCCGCAGACAGCAGGGGTGCACAGCACTTAAACGTCCTGCCGAGGTACCATTCCTATACATTGAACGCTTTGACGCGTTTTACGGGAGTAGTGTCTTCGTGTCTGCTAATTGGACAGGAAGATTTTTTTGTGTCTGCGGTTGCAGGCGGCAAACAATAAAGAATGGCAGGAGGTGGAACGGATGAGCAAAGTAATCGAACAAAAGCAGGCGGTTGTTGATGAAATCGCGGCTAAGCTGAAGGACAGCGTATCAACCGTATTGGTAGACTATCGCGGTCTGGACGTGTCGGAAATCACAGAATTGCGTGCGCAGCTTCGGGAAGCAGACGTTGATTTCAAAGTATATAAAAATACAATGGCACGTCGTGCAGCAGAAGACGTGAATCTGAAAGACGAGTTGAACGAACACCTGGTAGGTCCTACGGCAATTGCGACAAGCAAGGAAGATGCAGTAGCACCTGCGAAAGTATTGTACAATTTCGCTAAAGATCACGAAGCGCTGGAAATCAAAACGGGTGTCATTGAAGGCAGCGTTGTTTCCCAGGAGCAGATCAAGGAATTGGCAAGCCTTCCATCCCACGATGGACTTGTGGCTATGCTGCTTAGCGTTATGCAGGCGCCAATCCGTAACTTCGCACTGGCTACAAAAGCAGTGGCAGAGCAAAAAGAAGAAGAAGAAGAGAGCGCCTAACCAACCGGCGTTTAAATCGGCTTAAATATTAATATTAAGAGGAGGATTATCCATGAGTAATCAAGAAATGATTGATGCGATTAAGGAAATGTCCGTTCTGGAATTGAACGAATTAGTAAAAGCAATTGAAGAAGAATTCGGCGTAACAGCAGCTGCACCAGTAGCAGCTGGCGGTGGCGGCGGTGAAGTCGTTGAGGAAGAGCAAACAGAATTCGACGTAGTACTCGAAAGCGCTGGTTCCTCTAAAATCAACGTCATTAAAGTTGTCCGTGAAATCACCGGTCTTGGCTTGAAAGAAGCTAAAGCATTGGTAGACGGAGCTCCTGACACATTGAAAGAAAAAGTCTCTAAAGAAGACGCTGAAGAAATGAAAGGTCAACTCGAAGAAGCAGGCGCTTCTATCGAATTGAAGTAAGCTTTCTATAAACTCATCCGCACCTGTGCGGGTGAGTTTTTTATTGCAATAAACTGTGTGCTCCTGCTATGATAATATTCCAATAATTAGAACGGAGCGATGCTATGAGCGGTGAACAATATTTTCATGCAAATCCAAGCGCAGCGAGCAACGAGAAAGTCATTCATACAGAGCTTCGGGGGAGAGACTGGTCATTTATTACAGACAGTGGAGTCTTCTCGAAACAAACAGTGGATTTTGGTACGGAGACTCTGCTTGAAACCTTTGAATGGCCGGATGTAGACGGAGACATTGTAGATGTTGGATGTGGTTACGGCGTAGTGGGAGTTACTCTCGCCAAAGAAACTACCCGAAGCGTTCTGCTTTTTGACATCAATCAACGCGCCGTGGAACTGGCAAAGAAAAATATCCAGCGGTACCAGTTGGATAATGCGGAGGCGGTGGAGAGTGATTTGTTCAGCGCCTATAAAGGAGGAGCGGCAGCGGTTTTAACAAATCCCCCTATCAGGGCCGGGAAGAAAGTGGTGCACCGGCTATTCGAAGAAGCTTACGAAGCGCTGAGGCCGGGAGGCGAATGCTGGATTGTCATTCAAAAAAAGCAGGGAGCCCCGTCAGCTAAGGAAAAGCTTAACGAACTGTTTCCGGTTGTGAAAAACGTGAAAAAGAATAAGGGTTATTATATTTTTCGTGCGCGTAAATAAATAAAACAGCACCATCAGAAGTTGACGGTGCTGTTTTGATATGGTATTATAATTTAATGCGTATAAGTATCCATACGCGCCAAACTACATGTAATATTCTACTTATTAAATCAGGTGATACCGTAAGAAGTATCATCCATTTCTTTTCTATTTGCCACTTCACGGCTGGGCTGAATTACGGTTGCAGCAAGCTTATCCATTAAAACGAGAACGTTTGTGCTTTTGATTCCTTCTTATTCTAACACACTCGAATGAGAAATGGGAGAATCGATCGTAATAAGTATTAGGAAAAACAATTCCATTTAAGATAATCAATATAAGTCAGGGAGAATCGATCAGCGTTCTCAAACTGGCTATTCGGTTTGTGAAACTTTTTTAACGACGACGTGTGTGCGCGGGCTGTTCTCTGTGTTCTGATACGCAGGCGATGTTATCAGAGCAGAAAGAGCCGTCCGTCTACATGACGACGCGTCTCTGCATTTATCACTATTTAGCTATATTACCGATAATTGCCTTGGAAAAACGCTTGTTTTTAAAACAGGCGGATATCATGCGAGATTTGAGGGGTGAATCTGTTGTCAAGTCAACTTATTCAATTTGGACGTCACCGCCAGCGGAGAAGCTATGCCCGAATCAATGAAGTGTTGGACCTTCCCAACCTCATTGAGATTCAGACGGCTTCTTATCAATGGTTTCTAGATGAAGGTATTCGCGAAATGTTTCAGGACATTTCGCCGATTGAAGATTTTACCGGAAACTTGGTGCTTGAATTCATTGACTATAATTTAGGGGAGCCTAAATATCCGATCGATGAATCAAAAGAACGCGATGCCACATATTCTGCACCGCTCCGGGTCAAGGTTCGCCTGATGAACAAAGAGACCGGTGAAGTAAAAGAGCAGGAAGTATTCATGGGTGATTTCCCGCTTATGACCGACACAGGCACTTTTGTGATAAACGGGGCTGAGCGTGTTATCGTATCCCAGCTCGTACGTTCACCAAGCGTATATTTTAATAATAAAGTAGACAAGAACGGCAAGCGCGGGCACACCGCGACCGTTATTCCAAACCGCGGTGCATGGCTCGAGCTTGAAACAGATGCAAAAGACGTCGTTCACGTTCGTATTGACCGTACCCGGAAAATCCCGGTTACCGTGCTCCTTCGCGCGCTTGGGTTTGGTTCGGATCAGGAGATTATCGATCTTCTGGGCGAAGACCAGTACCTGCGGAATACGCTCGAAAAGGATAATACAGAAGGAAGCGAAAAAGCCCTTCTCGAAATTTATGAACGTCTCCGCCCTGGAGAGCCGCCAACGGTAGATAGCGCGAAGAGCTTATTAAACACGCGCTTCTTTGATCCGAAGCGGTACGATCTCGCAAATGTCGGGCGTTATAAAATGAATAAAAAACTTCATATCCAAAATCGTTTATTCAACCAGCGTTTAGCAGAAACGCTAGCTGACCCAGAAACGGGAGAAGTCATTGCCGAATCGGGCACGATGCTCGACCGCCGGACATTGGACCGTCTGATGCCGTACCTGGAAAACAATCTTGGATTTAAACGGTACACCGTTTCCGGTGGAGTGGTGGAAGATGCAGATTTGGACGTACAGTCTATTAAGATTTATGCAGATGACGGTCAAGGCGAAGACCGTGAAATTAACGTAATCAGTAACGGAAATATTGACCATGATACGAAGAATATTACTCCTGAAGACATGATTGCTTCGGTTAACTATTTCTTCAATCTTCTTCACGGCGTCGGCCGGACAGATGATATCGACCACCTGGGCAACCGTCGTCTCCGTTCCGTCGGGGAGCTGCTTCAGAATCAATTCCGTATTGGGCTTTCCCGTATGGAGCGTGTCGTACGTGAGCGTATGTCCATTCAGGACCCAAGCTCCATCACGCCGCAGGCGCTTATCAATATCCGTCCGGTGATTGCTTCTATTAAAGAGTTTTTCGGAAGCTCGCAGCTTTCGCAGTTTATGGACCAGACAAATCCTCTGGCTGAGCTGACGCACAAACGCCGTCTGTCAGCGCTTGGACCGGGTGGTCTGACCCGTGAACGTGCCGGCTTTGAAGTCCGTGACGTCCACTACTCCCACTACGGGCGTATGTGTCCGATCGAAACGCCGGAAGGTCCGAACATCGGTTTGATTAACTCCTTATCAAGCTACGCCAAGGTAAATAAATTCGGCTTCATTGAAACAGCTTACCGCCGTGTGGATCCAGATACGGGAGTGGTCACCGAGCAGTGTGACTATCTTACTGCCGATGAAGAAGACAACTACGTAGTCGCGCAGGCGAACGCTTCACTCGCTGAAGACGGTACGTTTGCCGATGAGGAAGTTATCGCCCGTTTCCGCGGGGATAACACGATCGTTCCAAAAGAAAAAATCGACTATATGGACGTATCACCAAAGCAGGCAGTTTCAGCTGCGACGGCTTGTATTCCATTCCTTGAAAACGATGACTCCAACCGGGCATTGATGGGAGCGAACATGCAGCGTCAGGCAGTGCCGCTTCTTGAGCCGGAAGCTCCTCTTGTAGGTACCGGCATGGAATACGTTTCGGCAAAGGATTCAGGTGCAGCCATCATCGCCCGTCACAAAGGCGTGGTCGAGCGGGCATCCGCACGTGAAATCTGGATCCGCCGTATTGAAGATGTAGACGGAAAAGAAGTCGAAACAGATATCGACAAATACCGTATGATGAAATACGTCCGTTCCAACCAGGGAACAAGCTACAACCAGCGTCCGATCGTTAAAGACGGGGACCGTATAGAAAAAGGCGAAGTACTTGCAGACGGTCCGTCGATGGACAACGGGGAAATGGCATTGGGCCGTAACGTGTTAACTGCCTTTATGACCTGGGATGGCTATAACTATGAAGACGCCGTTATCCTAAGTGAGCGGGTAGTAAAAGACGACGTTTACACTTCCATTCACGTCGATGAATACGAGTCAGAAGCCCGCGATACTAAGCTCGGACCGGAAGAAATCACCCGTGACATTCCAAACGTCGGCGAAGAAGCGCTGAAGGACCTGGATGACCGCGGTATTATCCGCGTAGGTGCGGAAGTGAAGGATGGCGACATTCTTGTTGGGAAAGTAACGCCAAAAGGCATGACAGAGCTTTCCGCAGAAGAACGTCTGCTTCACGCGATCTTCGGGGAAAAAGCCCGTGAAGTACGGGATACTTCGCTTCGGGTTCCTCACGGCGCAGACGGCATTGTACTCGACGTAAAAATCTTTAACCGTGAAGATGGGGATGAACTTCCGCCGGGAGTGAATCAGCTTGTCCGGGTATACCTCGTGCAGAAGCGTAAGATTCACGAAGGGGATAAAATGGCCGGCCGTCACGGAAACAAAGGTGTTATTTCGCGTATTCTTCCAGAAGAAGATATGCCTTACCTGCCGGACGGAACACCGATTGATCTCATGCTGAATCCTCTCGGGGTGCCTTCGCGTATGAACATCGGACAGGTGCTTGAAATGCACCTGGGCATGGCGGCCCGTTCTCTGAACCTTCATATGGCAACACCGGTATTTGATGGTGCCCGTGAAGAAGACGTTTGGGAAACCATTCAGGAAGCCGGTCTCGCCCGGGACGGAAAGACCGTATTGTATGACGGACGTACAGGGGAAACCTTTGACAACCGTATTTCAGTCGGGGTCATGTATATGATCAAGCTTGCCCACATGGTTGACGACAAGCTTCACGCCCGTTCAACCGGACCTTACTCCCTTGTTACCCAGCAGCCGCTTGGTGGTAAAGCGCAGTTCGGCGGCCAGCGTTTCGGGGAAATGGAAGTATGGGCCCTTGAAGCGTACGGCGCAGCTTATACGCTGCAGGAAATTCTCACGGTGAAATCCGACGACGTTGTCGGTCGTGTGAAGACGTACGAAGCGATTGTTAAAGGGGAAAACGTTCCGGAGCCTGGCGTTCCTGAGTCGTTTAAAGTTCTGATTAAAGAGCTTCAAAGCCTTGGCATGGATGTGAAAATGCTCTCGAGCAATGAAGAGGAAATCGAAATGAAAGAACTCGATGACGAAGATGAACAACCCGGAGATAACTTAAATCTTAGAATCGAGTCCACGGAAAACGCATAAGGTCTCATCGGTAAAACGGAGAACACGGGGTGTCTAATTAAAAGCTTTTCAGCTTTTTGTAGGCACCTCTTGTCCCTCTTTCAGCCATGCCACCTTTATAGATTGAAAGGGAGGTCGACCTCTTGATAGACGTCAATAACTTTGAATATATGAAAATTGGACTTGCCTCTCCGGAAAAAATTCGTTCCTGGACACACGGCGAAGTGAAAAAGCCAGAAACGATCAACTACCGGACGTTAAAACCGGAAAAAGACGGGCTGTTCTGCGAGCGTATTTTTGGTCCCACCAAGGACTGGGAATGCCACTGCGGCAAATACAAGCGTATTCGCTATAAAGGCGTAGTCTGTGACAGATGCGGGGTAGAAGTTACCCGTTCGAAAGTGCGCCGGGAACGTATGGGCCACATCGAACTGGCAGCTCCGGTATCTCACATTTGGTACTTTAAAGGTATTCCGAGCCGCATGGGACTTGTCCTTGATATGTCCCCGCGTTCGCTCGAAGAAGTTATTTATTTTGCTTCCTATACAGTAACGGAACCAGGGGAGACACCGCTTGAATACAAGCAGCTTCTTTCCGAAAGAGAGTACCGCGCATATTACGATAAGTACGGAAAAACCTTCTCTGCTCAAATGGGCGCAGAAGCTATCCGCAAGCTTCTTCAGGATATTGATCTTGAAAAAGAAGTGCACGGCTTAAAAGGAGAACTCGAAACAGCTCAGGGACAGCGTCGTACCCGGGCGATTAAGCGCCTGGAAGTACTCGAAGCGTTCCGCCATTCCGGCAACAACCCGGCATGGATGATCCTCGACGTATTGCCGGTGGTGCCTCCGGAAATCCGTCCTATGGTTCAGCTTGACGGCGGCCGGTTTGCCACTTCGGACTTAAACGATTTGTACCGCCGCGTCATTAACCGGAACAACCGTTTGAAGCGTCTTCTTGATCTGGGAGCACCGAGCATCATCGTACAAAACGAAAAACGGATGCTTCAGGAAGCTGTCGACGCCTTGATTGATAACGGGCGCCGCGGTCGTCCGGTTACTGGTCCCGGGAACCGTCCGCTAAAATCTCTTTCACATATGCTTAAAGGGAAGCAGGGGCGTTTCCGCCAGAACCTTCTCGGTAAGCGTGTCGATTACTCCGGTCGTTCTGTTATCGTGGTCGGGCCAAGCCTGAAAATGTATCAGTGCGGGCTTCCTAAAGAAATGGCGCTTGAACTGTTCAAGCCGTTTGTAATGAAAGAACTCGTAAACCGGAGCCTTGCACACAACATTAAAAGTGCGAAGCGGAAAGTGGAGCGCGTGCATCCGGAAGTCTGGGACGTGCTTGAAGACGTTATCCGCGAACACCCGGTTCTTTTAAACCGTGCGCCAACGCTTCACCGACTTGGTATTCAGGCGTTCGAACCGACGCTGGTCGAAGGACGCGCCATCAAACTTCACCCGCTCGTATGTACAGCGTATAACGCCGACTTTGACGGGGACCAGATGGCTGTCCACGTACCGCTTTCGGCAGAAGCGCAGGCAGAAGCCCGCGTGCTCATGCTTGCAGCGCAGAACATCCTGAACCCTAAGGACGGCAAGCCGGTTGTTACACCATCTCAGGACATGGTGCTTGGAAACTATTACCTGACACTTGAGCGTGAAAACGCGATGGGCGAAGGTTCTATCTTTAACGATATAAAAGAAGTGCTCACTGCCTATCAAAACGGCTATGTGCATCTGCATACCCGGATTGCTCTGCCGGTACGTGCGTTAAATAAAACCAACTTCAGTGAAGAAGAGATGAGCAAGCTCGTCTTAACGACGCCAGGAAAGCTCATTTTCAATGAAATCCTGCCGACATCGTTCCCTTACGTGAATGAGCCGACAGCGTTGAACCTCGAGCAGGAGCTTCCGGAAAAATATGTAGTACCGAGCACGACAGATGTGAAAGAGGAATTTAAAAACCGCGAACTCATACAGCCATTTAAAAAAGGCTTCCTTGGGGACATCATCGCAGCGGTGTTTAAGAACTTCCAGATCATTGAAACGTCGAAAATGCTTGACCGTATGAAGGACCTTGGCTTCCATTACTCTACAAAAGCAGGCATTACTGTTGGTATCTCCGATATTGTTGTACTTCCGGACAAACAGGACGTGCTGACGGATTCGGAAGAACAGGTCTCGCGGGTAATGAAACAATTCCGGCGCGGTTTGATTACCGAAGAAGAGCGCTACGATAAAATCATCAGCATCTGGGGCAGTGCCAAAGACGTCATTCAGGAAAAACTCATGGGTACGCTTGATATTCGTAACCCTATCTTTATGATGAGTGACTCCGGTGCCCGTGGTAACGCCTCGAACTTTACGCAGCTTGCAGGTATGCGCGGACTGATGGCCAATCCATCCGGACGGATCATCGAGCTCCCGATTAAATCGAGTTTCCGTGAAGGTCTTACCGTGCTTGAGTACTTTATTTCCACGCACGGTGCGCGTAAAGGTCTGGCCGACACAGCGCTTAAAACTGCCGACTCGGGTTATCTGACCCGTCGTCTTGTGGATGTGGCCCAGGACGTTATCATCCGTGAGGATGACTGCGGCACCGACCGCGGACTTTCGGTAGCAACGCTTCGTGAAGGCAACGAAATCATTGAAAAACTTCAGGATCGCCTGATCGGCCGTGTAGCCTTTGAAACAGTGCGTCATCCTGAAACGAACGAAGTACTGGCTCAAAAAGGCGAGCTTCTGAATGAAGATTCGGCCCGTATTATTGAAGAAGCCGGCGTCGAAAAAGTCGTTATCCGCTCTGTCTTTACGTGCGATACGCATCACGGCGTCTGTAAAAAATGCTACGGCCGGAACCTTGCCACAGGAGCCGACGTTGAAGTGGGCGAAGCAGTAGGAATCATCGCTGCCCAGTCCATCGGCGAGCCGGGTACCCAGCTTACCATGCGTACGTTCCACACAGGCGGTGTAGCCGGGGATGACATTACCCAGGGTCTTCCTCGTATCCAGGAGCTTGTTGAAGCCCGTAATCCGAAAGGGCAGGCTGTCATTTCTGAACTCTCCGGCGAAATTGTCGATGTGAAAGATCTGACGGATAAAAAAGAAGTTACGGTGCAGGGCGCGCTTGAAAGCCGCTCCTATACAACTCCGTACGGTGCCCGCCTCCGCGTAGGAGTGGGAGACCAGGTAGAAGTAGGCCAGGCTCTTACTGAAGGTTCGATCGATCCGAAAGAGCTGCTGAAAGTAACCGGACTCGACCAGGTGCAGCAGTACCTTCTGAAAGAAGTTCAGAAAGTATACAGCATGCAGGGCGTTGAAATTGGCGACAAGCACATTGAAGTAATGGTCCGTCAAATGTTCCGTAAAATCCGGATTACCGATTCCGGTAATACCGACGCTCTGCCTGGCAGTCTGGTGGAAGTACATGCGTTTGAAAAAGCAAACCGTGAAGCACTTCGAAAACACCATCAGCCAGCCGTCGGCCAGCCGGTCATTCTTGGTATTACGAAAGCATCGCTTGAAACGGATTCCTTCCTTTCGGCCGCTTCGTTCCAGGAAACGACAAGAATTCTTACGGACGCAGCCATTCGCGGCAAGCGCGACGAGCTGTTAGGTCTGAAAGAGAACGTTATTATCGGGAAACTGGTTCCGGCTGGTACAGGCATGCAGCGTTACCGCAGCCTCGAACAGGTTCTCCCGGAAGAAGCCGTTCAGGAAATGCAGGAAACGGGCGAAGAAGTATATTCGTCGGAATGAAATAGTGTTGACATCGCAAAAACGCGGTGATATGCTATCTAAGGTGCGTTAAGCTCCTGTGCTTTGGAGGATGAATGATGTCTTATGAAAAAGTAACACAGGCTGACGAAGTTTTAATTGGAACTAAACAAACGCTTAAAGCGATTGAACATGGCACAGCTTCCGAAATCATTGTGGCAGAGGATGCCGCTGCAGAAATTCAGCAGCGTATTCTTAATGCAGCAAATGAAAGCAGTGTTTCCATCCAGTTTGTCGATTCGATGAAAAAACTTGGAAAAGCTTGCGGAATTGATGTAGGAGCGGCTACGATCGCTTTAAAAAAGCAATAACGAGTTTTTGCTGGTGGGATTTCGGATCTCATCGGCAAAAACTTTCATTTTGCTTATCAATGAACCACCTGGAACGGTGGTCTTGAAATAACTTAGTCGGAAAGGAGGAACACAACTATGCCAACTATTAATCAGCTGGTTCGTAAAGGCCGTCAGATGAAGACTAAAAAGACTGACTCTCCGGCATTGAACCGAGGTTACAATAGCTTGCGTAAAATCCCAACAGATCAAAATGCTCCGCAAAAACGTGGTGTATGTACTCGTGTAGGCACACTTACTCCGAAGAAACCAAACTCGGCTCTTCGTAAGTACGCACGTGTGCGCCTTACTAACCAAATCGAGGTTACAGCATACATCCCTGGTATTGGTCACAATCTCCAGGAGCACAGTGTAGTATTGATCCGTGGAGGCCGTGTTAAGGACCTTCCTGGTGTGCGTTATCACGTTGTTCGTGGCGCCCTTGATACTGCTGGTGTACAAAACCGCATGCAAAGCCGTTCCAAATACGGAACTAAACGCGGCAAGAAAAAGAAAAAATAACTGCTTATTCATAATAAAAGAAAGGAGGGGGATTTATGCCTCGTAAAGGACCAGTACCACGTCGCGATGTCCTGCCTGATCCTATTTATAACTCCAAGCTTGTTACACGCATGATCAACCGTGTAATGAATGATGGTAAAAAAGGAAAAGCGCAAAACATCTTATACAGAGCATTTAACCTTGTACAAGAACGTTCCGGCCAGGAGCCGATGGAAGTTTTTGATCAGGCTATGAAAAACGTTATGCCTGTATTGGAAGTAAAAGCCCGCCGCGTAGGGGGAGCCAACTATCAAGTACCAATCGAAGTTAAACCAGATCGTCGTACGACTCTGGCACTTCGTTGGATCGTAAGCTACGCCCGTCTTCGTGGAGAGAAAACCATGGAAGAGCGTCTTGCAAATGAAATTCTTGATGCTTCCAACAACACAGGATCTGCTGTTAAGCGTCGTGAAGATACTCATCGTATGGCTGAAGCAAACAAAGCGTTTGCTCACTACCGCTGGTAAGCACTACCGCGGAAAATACTACTTTGATGAATGGAAGGAGAAAGAAAGTCCATGGCACGTGAATTCTCCTTGGAAAAAACCCGTAATATTGGAATCATGGCTCACATTGATGCTGGTAAAACGACAGCAACAGAGCGTATTCTTTACTACACGGGTCGTATCCATAAAATTGGTGAAACCCATGAAGGTGCTTCTCAAATGGACTGGATGTCGCAGGAACAAGAGCGTGGTATTACTATCACCTCCGCTGCGACGACAGCCCAGTGGAAAAACCACCGTATCAATATCATCGACACTCCGGGCCACGTAGACTTTACCGTAGAGGTAGAGCGTTCCCTGCGTGTGCTTGACGGAGCTGTTGCTGTATTGGATGCGCAGTCCGGCGTGGAGCCACAGACAGAAACTGTATGGCGCCAGGCAACTACCTACCATGTTCCACGTATTGTTTTTGTTAACAAGATGGACAAGGTAGGAGCGGATTTTGTTTATTCCTTAAGCACACTGACAGAGCGTCTCGGAGCGAATGCTCAGGCAATTCAGCTTCCGATCGGTGCTGAGGATAATTTTGAAGGAATTATTGATCTTATCGAAATGCAGGCTTACTACTACCTTGATGATCTCGGAACCCGTGCGGAAGCACGTGAAATTCCGGAAGAATATCAGGCGCAGGCGCAGGAATACCGCCAGAAGCTGGTAGAAGCTGTATCAGAACTTGATGAAGATCTTATGATGAAATACCTTGAAGAAGAAGAAATCACAAATGAAGAACTCAAACTGGCAATCCGTAAAGGAACGCTGAACGTTGAGTTTTATCCAGTACTTTGTGGTTCTGCCTTTAAAAACAAAGGTGTTCAGCTTATGATCGATGCCGTGCTCGACTATCTTCCATCTCCATTGGATGTTCCTGCTATTAAAGGTAAATATCCGGATTCGGAAGAAGAGGAAGAGCGCCCGGCAGACGACAACGGGAAGTTCTCTGCGCTGGCCTTTAAAGTGGCGACAGACCCTTATGTCGGTAAGCTGACTTTCTTCCGTGTGTATTCCGGTACACTCAGTTCCGGGTCGTATGTCAAAAACTCCACTAAGGATAAACGTGAGCGCGTCGGCCGTATCCTTCAAATGCACGCAAACTCCCGTGAAGAAATTTCAACGGTATATGCCGGGGATATTGCAGCGGGTGTCGGTTTGAAAGATACGAGTACCGGTGACACCCTTGTGGCAGAAAAAGACAATATCGTGCTTGAATCGATGGACTTCCCTGAACCGGTTATTTCCCTTTCTGTGGAGCCGAAGTCGAAAGCGGACCATGATAAAATGAGTATCGCTCTCGGAAAGCTTGCAGAAGAGGATCCAACCTTCCAGACAGAAACAGACGAAGAAACCGGACAAACGATCATCAAAGGTATGGGTGAGCTTCACCTTGATATTATCGTTGACCGTTTGAAACGGGAATTCAAAGTAGAAGCGACTGTAGGTGCCCCTCAGGTATCCTATCGTGAAACAATCCGCCAGGAAGCTAACTGCGAAGGTAAATTCGTACGTCAGTCCGGTGGACGCGGTCAGTACGGACACGTTTGGGTTAAATTTGAGCCAAACGAAGAAGGCGCCGGCTTTGAATTTGTAAACAAAATCGTCGGCGGTGTGGTACCTCGTGAATATGTACCTTCCGTGCAGTCCGGTATTGAAGATTCCCTTCAAAGCGGCATGCTTGCCGGCTATCCGGTAATCGACGTAAAAGCTACTCTTTTTGATGGTTCCTATCACGATGTCGACTCTAACGAGATGGCATTTAAAGTTGCGGCTTCCATGGCTCTGCGTGAAGCAAAGCAAAAATGTAAGCCGGTACTGCTTGAACCGTTGATGAAAGTAGATATCGTGGTTCCAGAAGAATACATGGGCGACGTCATGGGTGATGTAACATCCCGCCGCGGCCGTGTAGATGGTATGGAAGCACGGGGCAACTCTCAGGTTATCCGGTCGTTTGTACCTCTTGCTGAGATGTTTGGCTACGCCACGACTCTTCGTTCCAATACGCAGGGCCGCGGAACGTATTCCATGTTCTTCGATCATTACGAAGAAGTGCCAAAGAGTGTTTCTGAAGATGTTATCAAGCAGGCTACAGGACAGTAAAAATCCGGCGGCTTGATGATTGTATGCATGACCGATTTATTGTAAGCTAAGGTAGGGCGTTTACTGATAGCAGCGCCCGCCTGGCTGCTATACAACATTAATTACCTGAAATAAAGGGAGGACAATTATAATGGCAAAAGAAAAATTCGACCGTTCGAAAACGCATGCGAACATTGGTACTATCGGTCACGTTGACCATGGTAAAACAACTTTGACTGCTGCGATCACAACGGTACTTCACAAAAAATATTCCCGCGGAACGGCTATGGCTTATGATGCAATCGACGGTGCACCTGAAGAGCGTGAGCGTGGAATTACGATCTCTACTGCACACGTAGAGTACGAAACTGATTCCCGTCACTATGCACACGTTGACTGCCCAGGTCACGCTGACTATGTTAAAAACATGATCACTGGTGCAGCTCAAATGGACGGAGCGATTCTCGTTGTGTCCGCAGCTGACGGCCCAATGCCTCAGACTCGTGAGCACATCCTGCTTTCCCGTCAGGTTGGTGTACCATCCATCGTTGTTTTCTTGAACAAAGTTGACATGGTAGACGACGAAGAGCTTCTCGAACTCGTAGAAATGGAAGTTCGTGACCTCTTATCCGAATATGACTTCCCTGGTGACGATGTACCAATCATCAGCGGTTCTGCTCTGAAAGCCCTTGAAGGCGACGAAGAGTATGAAAACAAAATTCTTGAACTGATGGAAGCTGTAGACAACTACATTCCAACTCCAGACCGTGACAAAGACAAGCCGTTCATGATGCCTGTAGAGGACGTATTCTCTATCACAGGCCGTGGTACAGTTGCAACTGGCCGTGTTGAACGTGGTGTTCTTAACGTTGGGGATGAAATTGAAATCATCGGTATCGATGAAGACTCCCGCAAATCCACGGTTACTGGCGTGGAAATGTTCCGTAAGCTTCTTGACTATGCAGAAGCTGGCGACAACATTGGTGCGCTTCTCCGCGGTGTTTCCCGTGATGACATCAAACGTGGCCAAGTTCTTGCAAAGCCAGGTTCGATTACTCCACACACTAACTTCAAAGCAGAAGTTTATGTGCTTTCCAAAGACGAAGGTGGACGCCATACTCCATTCTTCTCTAACTACCGCCCACAGTTCTACTTCCGTACTACGGACGTAACTGGTATCATCCAGCTGCCTGAAGGCGTTGAGATGGTAATGCCTGGCGATAACGTAGAAATGACAGTTGAGCTTATCAACCCAATCGCTATCGAAGAAGGAACTAAGTTCTCTATTCGTGAAGGCGGCCGTACAGTTGGCGCCGGCGTTGTTTCTACTATCCAAAAATAATCACCCGATTATTCTCCTCTAATGCTGAAAAGCATTAGAGGTTTTTTTATTTCTTCCATATTAATAAAGGCTCTTAAAGGTAAAAGAGAAAAAGGGGGAGATGTATCGAGATTTTTTTGAAAAAACCCTTGCGTAAAAGGCGAACGATCACTATAATAGATGAAGTGTGACCATGGGAGACATAGAAATACTTCTATATCCACCCACGGTCAGGCGATGATGCGGAAGGTTGCTGACACACCCGGGTCCATTGCCATGACCAGGTGTGAGGAAATTTTCGCGGAGTATGTCTGTAAAATCGGACGAGAAGGAGGGCTTTTAATGGCAGCTAATGAAAAAATTCGTATTCGTTTAAAAGCGTATGATCACAGAGTGTTGGATCAATCCGCTGAAAAGATTGTAGACACGGCAAAACGTTCTGGTGCAGGTGTTTCTGGACCGATTCCATTGCCAACAGAGAAATCTGTTTATACAATTCTTCGTGCTACGCACAAATTTAAAGATGCTCGTGAGCAGTTTGAAATGCGTACACATAAACGTTTAATCGACATTTTAACGCCAACGCCGCAAACGGTAGATTCGCTTATGCGTTTAGATTTACCGTCGGGTGTAGACATCGAAATCAAATTATAATAACAAATATATGAAAACCAAAATTTATTAGGAGGTGTGACTCATGGCCAAAGGAATCTTGGGTAAAAAACTCGGCATGACGCAACTGTTTAAAGAAAACGGCGAACTGCTTCCAGTTACGGTCATTGAAGCAGAACCAAACGTTGTGCTTCAAAAGAAAACTACTGAGTCCGATGGATACGAAGCTATTCAGCTAGGTTTCCACGACAAAAAAGAAGCACGCGTAATTAAACCGGAAAAAGGACATGCTGATAAAGCAAACACGACCCCCAAGCGCTTCGTTAGAGAAATCCGCGGGACAAACCCAGAGGATTACGAGGTTGGTCAAGAGGTCAGTGTAGCAACATTTGCAGAAGGAGATATCGTAGACGTCACTGGAAAATCCAAAGGGAAAGGGTTCCAAGGTGCTATCAAGCGCCATAACCAAGCCCGCGGACCAATGACGCACGGCTCCCGTTTCCACCGTGCCCCTGGTGCAATGGGTGTTATCGACCCTAACCACGTATTGAAAGGCAAAAAGCTCCCAGGACGTATGGGTAACAACACGGTTACAGTACAGAACCTGGAGATTGTTAAAGTAGATACCGAGCGTAACGTGCTTTTAGTTAAAGGCAACGTTCCTGGTGCGAAACGCAGCTATGTAACAGTACAGAACGCTGTGAAAGTCAACACTGAAAAAGCATAATAGAAAGGAGGGCGCAAGATGCCAACAGTAGATTTACTAAACCAAACCGGTTCCCGCGTAGGAGATATCGAATTAGCAGACACTGTTTTCGGTATTGAACCAAATGAGCATGTTCTGTATGACGCAGTAATCATGCAGCAAGCATCATTACGACAAGGAACGCATAAAGTAAAAAACCGTTCCGAACGCCGTGGTGGCGGACGCAAGCCATGGCGCCAAAAAGGCACAGGCCGGGCCCGTCAAGGTTCCATCCGTTCCCCGCAATGGGTGAAAGGTGGTATCGTGTTCGGTCCGACGCCAAGATCTTACGGCTACAAGCTTCCGAAAAAAGTTCGCCGTCTGGCTATCAAATCAGCACTCGCAAGCAAAGCACAGGAAAATGATCTTGTCGTGCTTGATGAGCTGAAGTTCGATGCTCCAAAAACGAAAGAGATGGTTAAAGTACTTTCTTCTCTTTCCATTGATACGAAGGTATTGATTGTTACCGGCAACGACGACGAAACTGTCGGT
Organism: Marinococcus luteus; assembly: GCF_900106595.1. Taxonomy (GTDB): domain Bacteria; phylum Bacillota; class Bacilli; order Bacillales; family Marinococcaceae; genus Marinococcus; species Marinococcus luteus. The sequence goes on along the minus strand of NZ_FNNC01000008.1, from coordinate 20,945 downwards.
CTGTCTGCACGCAATCTTCCTAACGTAACATTCCTCACGGCAGGCAGTGTGAACGTCCTGGACGTTGTTAAACATGACAAATTGGTTATGACACAGGACGCCGTGAAGAAAGTAGAGGAGGTGTTCGCATAATGGAAGCACGTGACTTGATTAAAAAACCCGTTATTACAGAACGCTCCGCTGACTTGATGGATGAAAAGAAATACACGTTTGAAGTAGACGTGAAAGCTAATAAATTCCAAATCAAAAACGCGGTTGAAGAAATCTTTGATGTTCAGGTAGAAAAGGTAAATACAATGAACAAAAAAGGTAAATTCCGTCGTTTTGGCCGTCATGAAGGGTACAAACCCAACCGTAAAAAAGCAATCGTGACGCTTACAGCTGATAGCGAAGATATTGAATTCTTCGAAGGTGCTTAATTAACAAATAGATACGAAGGAGGGTAATGAGCATGGCTATCCAAAAGTATAAACCGACCACAAACGGCCGCCGTCACATGTCGGTAAACAAGCACAGCGAAGTAACTTCAGAAACACCAGAACGTTCGCTGCTTGAACCGCTTCACAAAAAAGGCGGTCGTAATAACCAGGGTCGTATGACCAGTCGTCACCAGGGCGGCGGGCATAAACGTCAATACCGTGTTATTGACTTCAAACGTAATAAAAACGACGTACCAGGCAAAGTTGCTGAGATCGAGTACGACCCAAACCGTTCAGCAAATATCGCGCTTATCAACTACGTTGATGGCGAAAAACGGTACATCCTTGCTCCAAAAGGGTTGAAAATTGGCCAGGAAATCATGGCTGGTTCGAGTGCAGATATCAAACTTGGTAACGCATTGGACCTTCGTGATATTCCGGTAGGTACTGTTATTCATAACATTGAATTGAAGCCGGGCCGCGGCGGACAGCTCGTTCGTTCCGCTGGCGCAGAAGCCCAGGTTCTCGGTAAAGAAGGCAAGTACGTACTCGTGCGTCTTCGTTCCGGTGAAACCCGTCTAATCCTTGCTTCCTGCCGTGCAACTGTCGGACAGGTTGGAAACGTGGAGCATGAACTGGTGAACATCGGTAAAGCCGGACGTTCCCGTTGGTTAAACAAACGTCCACACGTTCGTGGTTCCGCAATGAACCCTAGCGATCACCCACACGGTGGTGGTGAAGGCCGTGCGCCAATCGGACGCGTTGCACCTGTATCCCCTTGGGGTCAGCCTGCAGTTGGCTATAAAACAAGAAAACGCAATAAAGATTCTAATAAATATATCGTACGGGGCCGTCGCCGTAAGAAAAAATAATAAAAAGATGAAGCTGCGGTTCTCCGGAATCGCAGGTTAATCGCGAAAGGAGGTTCTCTCATGGGTCGTAGTTTAAAAAAAGGACCTTTCGTCGACTTGCACTTGATGAATAAAATCGAGAGACTAAACGATTCGAACAATAAAGAAGTTATTCGTACCTGGTCACGCCGTTCCACAGTATTCCCGGAATTTGTCGGCCACACGATTGCAGTGTACGACGGACGCAAGCACGTACCTGTTTATGTATCTGAAGATATGGTAGGCCATAAGCTTGGTGAATTCGCACCAACGAGAACGTTTAAAGGCCATAAAAATGACGATAGAAAAACGAAAAGATAAGACCTGAGGGGAGGTAAAGAAACATGGAAGCAAAAGCAGTAGCAAAGCAGATCCGTATCGCCCCCCGCAAGGCTCGTCTTGTGATAGACCTAGTCCGGGGAAGATCCGTCGGAGAAGCTATTGCCATCCTTAAGAACACGCCAAAATCGGCGTCTCCGATTGTTGAGAAAGTTATCAACTCTGCTATCGCCAACGCAGAGCACAACTATGAGATGGAACCAGAAAATCTTTACATCAGCCAAGCATTCGTAGACGAAGGAGTAACACTCAAACGTTTCCGCCCACGTGCAATGGGGCGCGCAAGCCGCATTAACAAACGTACGAGTCACATTACTGTAATCGTCGAAGAAAAAAAGGAGGGATAACGCGTGGGACAAAAAGTTAATCCTATCGGACTTCGTGTTGGAGTCATCCGTGATTGGGAATCGAAATGGTATTCGGAAAAAGAATACGCGACTTTGCTTCATGAAGACTACAGAGTGCGCCGTCACATCGAAACGAAACTCGTTGACGCTTCTATTTCTACTGTAGAAATCGAACGTGCGGCAAACCGTGTGAATATTACGATCCATACTGCGAAACCAGGAATGGTTATCGGCCGCGGTGGTTCGGAAGTAGAAGCACTTCGTAAAGAGTTAAATAACCTGACTAACAAGCGGGTGCACATTAACATCGCAGAAATAAAGCAGGCAGATATGGATGCCCGTCTCGTAGCGGCAAACATTGCCCGCCAGCTTGAAAATCGTATTTCTTTCCGTCGTGCAATGAAACAGTCTATTCAACGTACGATGCGCGCAGGAGCAAAAGGGATCCGGACAGAAGTTAACGGACGCCTAGGCGGCGCAGACATCGCCCGCTCTGAAAGATACAGTGAAGGAACAGTACCTCTCCATACGTTGCGTGCAGATATTGATTACGGCACCGCTGAAGCAGATACAACGTACGGTAAACTGGGTGTAAAAATCTGGATTTATCGCGGAGAAGTCCTTCCAACGAAAGGAACGAACAAAGAGGAAGGAGGCAAATAATATGTTATTGCCAAAACGCGTAAAATATCGTCGCGAACACCGTGGCAAAATGAGAGGCCGTGCAAAAGGCGGCAAAGAAATCACTTTTGGCGAGTACGGACTGCAGGCAGTGGAAGCTTCCTGGATCACGAACCGCCAGATCGAATCCGCACGTATTGCTATGACTCGTTATATGAAACGTGGCGGTAAAGTCTGGATCAAAATCTTCCCGGACAAGCCATACACAGCGAAGCCACTCGAAGTCCGCATGGGTTCCGGTAAAGGTTCTCCTGAAGGCTGGGTAGCTGTTGTAAAACCAGGAAAGATCATGTTTGAAATTGCCGGGGTTAACGAAGAAATTGCCCGTGAGGCGTTGAGACTTGCAGCTCACAAGTTACCGATTAAAACGAAATTTGTGAAACGCGAAGAAGTGGGTGGTGAGGCAAATGAGAGCTAATGAATTGAGAGATCTAACCACAGTTGAAATCGAAGATCAAACAAAAAGTCTGAAAGAAGAACTTTTTAACCTTCGTTTTCAATTAGCGACCGGTCAGTTGGAAAATCCCGCCCGCATCCGTACTGTAAGAAAAGATATTGCACGTGCCAAAACCGTTTTGCGTGAACGTGAACTCGGGATGAACAAAGGCTAAAAGGAAAAAGGAGGTTAAACCAATATGGCTGAAGAACGTAACAACCGTAAGGTTTATAGCGGCCGCGTGACATCCGATAAAATGGATAAAACGATTGCCGTTGTTGTTGAAACGTATAAAAAAGACCCGTTGTACGGCAAACGTGTCAGAGACTCCAAAAAGTTTAAAGCCCACGATGAAGAAAACACTGCAAAAGTTGGCGACATCGTCCAGATCATGGAAACCCGCCCGCTGTCGAAAGACAAGCGTTTTCGTCTCGTGAAAGTAATAGAAGAATCAGTTATTCTTTAAATCGTTTTTAAAGAAAGGAGGTACCGTGACCTATGATCCAACAAGAATCACGCTTAAGAGTAGCGGATAACTCTGGTGCCCGCGAAGTACAGTGTATAAAAGTTTTAGGCGGTTCCGGCCGTAAAACTGCTAACATCGGTGATATGATTACATGCACTGTCAAACAAGCAACACCAGGGGGCGTTGTCAAAAAGGGCGAGATTGTCCAGGCAGTTATTGTACGTTCCCGCAGCGGCGTCCGCCGTCCAGACGGTTCTTACATTCGCTTTGACGAAAACGCAGCTGTAATCGTACGTACGGACAAAGGACCACGTGGAACACGTATCTTTGGCCCAGTAGCAAGAGAGCTTCGTGATGAGCAGTATATGAAAATTATCTCCCTTGCACCGGAAGTTCTGTAATACAAATATCATGCGAAGTCATGATGTCCCGTTAAGGAGGTGCGAAAATGGCCCAAAATAAGCTTCATGTTAAACAGGGTGAAAAAGTAAAAGTAATCAGCGGCAAGGATAAAGGCAAAGAAGGCGTTATCCTTAAAGCAATGCCTGCACAGGAACGTGTAATCGTCGAAGGTGTTAACATCGTGAAAAAACATGCGAAGCCTTCCCAGGAAAACCCACAAGGCGGTATCTTAAACCAAGAAGCTGCCATTCACGTATCAAACGTTATGCCGCTTGATCCGAAATCTGGCGAACCAACACGTGTTGGTCACAAGGTGGAGAACGGCAAAAAAGTACGTGTCGCCAAAAAATCAGGTGAAGCCCTGAACTAAGTAAGACAAAGGACGAGAGGAGGTCACACGAATGAACGCTTTAAAAGAAAAGTATCAAACATCAATCGTACCGAGTCTGCACGAGAAATTCGACTACTCTTCCGTAATGGGAGTACCGAAGGTTGATAAAATTGTTATTAACATGGGTGTCGGGGAAGCAGTACAAAACCCTCGCTCATTGGATAAAGCAGTAGAAGAGCTGGAAGCAATCAGCGGGCAGAAGCCTTTGATTACAAAAGCAAAACGTTCTATTGCAGGATTTAAACTTCGTGAAGGTATGCCAATCGGTGCAAAGGTAACTTTGCGCGGAGCACGTATGTATGACTTCCTGGAGAAATTAATCCACGTCACGCTTCCACGTGTCCGTGACTTCCGCGGGGTGTCAAACAAAGCATTTGACGGCCGTGGCAACTACACACTCGGTGTGCGTGAACAATTGATCTTCCCGGAAATTTCCTACGATCAGGTAGAAAAAGTACGTGGAATGGATATCGTTATCGTTACTACTGCTTCCACTGATGAAGAATCTTACGAGCTGCTCGATCAAATGGGCATGCCATTTCAAAAATAAATTATTCACGTAAACGCCGGCACCTGCCGGCGCACGACCCCGTAACTGGGAGGGAGGTATTCAAATGGTCATGACAGATCCGATTGCTGATATGCTTACTCGTATCCGCAACGCAAACATGGTGAACCACGAGAAAGTAGAATTTCCTGCATCGAACCTAAAAAAAGAAATCGCTGAAATCCTCAAGCTGGAAGGTTTCATCCGCGACGTTGAATATGTCGATGATAAAAAACAGGGAATGATCCGCTTATTCTTAAAAGCAGGTACGGAAAACAAAAAAGTTATTTCCGGTATCAAACGTATCAGTAAACCAGGTCTCCGTGTTTATGCAGGATCCAACGAGGTTCCTAAAGTGCTGGGCGGACTTGGTATCGCAGTAATTTCTACATCTAAAGGTGTTATGTCTGATAAAGAAGCAAGAAAACAAAACGTTGGCGGCGAAGTACTCGCATACGTTTGGTAATAAAATCGTTATAAAGAACGGAGGTGTGCAATATGTCTCGTATTGGCCTGAAACCAATCGAAATTCCAGAAGGCGTAACAATCGCTAAAGAAGGAAATACAGTTACAGTTAAAGGACCAAAAGGTGAATTAAGCCGTGAGCTTCACCCGGTTATTACTGTGAATATTGGAGAATCGGAAGTGACTTTTGAACGCCCTTCTGACAATAAAACGTACCGCTCGCTTCATGGTACGACCCGAAGCCTTGTAAACAACATGGTAGAAGGTGTAACAAAAGGATACGAAAAGAACCTCGAGCTCGTCGGCGTAGGTTATCGTGCGCAGAAGACTGGCGAGAAGTTAGTGTTAAACGTTGGTTACTCCCACCCGGTAGAATTCGTTTCCGAGGAAGGAATCGACATTGAAGTACCTTCTAACACGAAAGTGACCGTCCGCGGTATTGATAAAGAACGCGTTGGTGCAGTAGCTTCCAACATTCGCTCTGTACGTCTTCCTGAACCTTACAAAGGTAAAGGAATCCGCTACGAAGGTGAAGAAGTTCGCCGCAAAGAAGGTAAAACGGGTAAATAATCGGTTAATTAACATCGCAACAAGCACGAAAGGAGGAACTGTACGATGGCTCACGCAACAAGCTATGAAAAACGTAAGAAACGCCATATGAGTATCCGCCGTAAAATCAGCGGCACACCAGAACGTCCTCGTCTGAACGTTTTCCGTTCTGCAAAGCATATCTATGCACAGCTGATTGACGACGAAGCAGGAGTAACTCTGGCAGCAGCATCGACAATGGAAAAAGATTCCGGAATCGAAAATGGCGGCAATAAAGAGGCAGCCCGCAAAATCGGGGAAACTCTCGCCAAGCGTGCTACAGAAAAAGGCTATGACACAGTCGTTTTTGACCGGGGTGGATTTGTTTATCACGGCCGTGTTCAAGAACTCGCTGAAGCAGCCCGCGAGAACGGACTAAAATTCTAAAAAGTAAGGGAGGGACAAGAATGCAAAGTATTGATCCGAATAAACTGGAACTTGAAGAACGTGTTGTAACCATCAACCGTGTCGCAAAAGTTGTTAAAGGTGGACGTAACTTCCGCTTTGCAGCACTCGTAGTAGTTGGAGACCGTAACGGCCATGTCGGCTTTGGCCAGGGGAAAGCTATTGAAGTACCAGAAGCAATCCGTAAAGCGGTAGAAAACGCTAAAAAGGACCTTGTGCAGATTCCGATCGTAGGAACAACTATTCCACACGAAATCACTGGTCACTTTGGCGCAGGCAACGTACTATTGAAGCCTGCATCTGAAGGTACTGGAGTAATCGCTGGAGGACCGGTACGTGCCATCCTAGAGCTTGGCGGCGTACAGGACATTCTGTCGAAATCTCTCGGTTCCAACAATCCTATTAACATGGTTCGCGCTACTATCAACGGATTAACTTCTTTGAAAACAGCTGAAGAAGTAGCTAAATTGCGTGGTAAGAGCGTCGAAGAATTGTTAGGATAAGGGGGGAAAGCAAATGGCCAAACAATTGGAAATCACCCTTACCCGCAGCATGATCGGGCGCCCGGAAGAACAACGTGTTACAGTCCGTACACTTGGTTTGCATAAAATCAACCGTACGGTAGTAAAAGAAGACAATCCTGCAATCCGCGGCATGGTGAACAAAGTATCGCACCTGCTGACGGTGAAAGAACTGAACTAATAAATCTCATTTCTAAATGACAGGGAGGTGGCAATATGAAACTCCACGAACTTCAGCCTGCAAAAGGCAAAAACAAACAGCGTAACCGTGTAGGCCGCGGGCCGGCTTCCGGCAACGGCAAAACTTCCGGCCGCGGACAAAAAGGGCAGAATGCCCGTTCCGGCGGTGGTGTACGTCCAGGTTTTGAAGGTGGGCAGAACCCTATCTTCAAGCGTTTGCCAAAACGCGGCTTTACGAATATTAATCGTAAAGAGTACGCTATTGTTAATGTGGAAACGCTCAACAGCTTCGACAATGGTACAACAGTAACTCCAGAAGCGTTGCTTGAAAAAGGCGTAATCAGCAAATACAAAGATGGCGTGAAAATTTTAGGCAACGGCGAGTTGGAGAAAGAGCTTCAAGTGCACGCGAACAAGTTCTCTGCTTCAGCAGTGCAAGCAATTGAGGCAGCAGGCGGAAAAACCGAGGTGGTCTAATGTTCCGCACGATTATCAACATGTTTCGTGTGAGTGACATTCGGAACAAGGTGTTGTTCACCTTAGTCATGTTGATTATATTTCGGATCGGAAGTTTTATTCCGGTGCCTGGAACAAACCGCCAGGTGCTAAATTTCTCTGATGAAGCAAGTGCATTTGGCTTTTTGAACACGTTTGGAGGCGGGGCGCTGTCGCAGTATTCCATATTTGCGATGGGCGTCATGCCATACATTACCGCTTCAATTGTGGTACAATTGCTTCGTATGGATGTTGTGCCTAAATTTTCGGAATGGGCAAAGCAGGGGGAAGCAGGAAGACGGAAACTGAATCAGTTTACCCGTTATTTTACTATTGTTCTTGCGTTTGTTCAGGGACTTGGAATGTCTGTTGGGTTTAACAACTATTTTCCAGGGCTTATTCCGGACCCAAATGCTGCAAAATATATATTTATTGCGTTGATAATGACAGCCGGCACGGCTTTTTTAATGTGGCTTGGTGAGCAAATCACTGCAAAAGGTGTGGGGAACGGTATCTCTATCCTGATCTTTGCCGGTATTGCGGCGGGTATTCCTAATGGAATCAACCAAATTTATGCGACGCAGATCCAGGATGCTGGCGGAGAGTTATATATAGGCATTATCACTATAGCGCTTCTGGCAGTAGCAGTTCTTGCTATTATTGTGGGCGTCATTTTTGTACAGCAGGCGCTGCGCAAAATTCCCATTCAATACGCAAAACGAACTGTTGGACGGAGCCCGGTTGGCGGCCAGTCGACGCACCTTCCTCTAAAAGTAAACGCTGCAGGGGTTATCCCGGTAATTTTTGCTTTGGCGTTATTTATTTTTCCGCCGACAGCAGCCAGCTTTATTGGGGAAGAGAATGCGATTGCCAACTGGATTGTAAATAACTTTGATTATACGCAGCCTATAGGAATGGTCGTATATGCAGCTTTAATCATTGCGTTTACGTACTTTTATGCCTTTGTTCAGGTGAATCCCGAACAAATGACGGAGAACCTGAAAAAGCAGGGTGGCTATATTCCCGGCATACGCCCAGGGTTTGCCACTGAAAAGTACATTCGGCGGACGCTCTACAGGCTTACATTCGTCGGAGCCCTGTTTTTAACAGTGGTTGCCATCATTCCAGTCTTTTTCATCACACAGATGGGTCTCCCACAGTCGATTCAAATTGGCGGCACAGGCCTTCTAATCGTTGTAGGGGTTGCTTTGGAAACGATGAAGCAAGTAGAAAGCCAGTTAGTTAAACGGAACTATCGCGGTTTCATTAAATAGAATTGGCCTCGAAGACGAAGCTCGCCTATGCCGCTTCCCTTCGGGTAAAATAGTCGTTGGAGGAGATAGCGTGAATCTGATATTGATGGGGCTGCCGGGTGCTGGAAAAGGCACGCAGGCTGCAACAATTAGTGAAGAATACAATATTCCCCACATTTCTACTGGGGATATGTTCCGCACAGCCATTAAAGAAGAGACCGAGCTTGGCAGACAGGCAAAGTCTTACATGGATGCTGGTGATTTAGTTCCAGACGAAGTCACAAACGGTATTGTTGAAGAACGTTTGCAGAAAGAAGACTGCCGAAACGGATTTTTGCTCGATGGTTTTCCTAGAACTCCGGCACAGGCCGGCGCACTGGAAAAAATGCTGTCAGATATGGGCAGGCAGCTCGACTACGTACTGAACATCGATGTTCCAAAAGAAAAACTTGAAGAACGTCTGACCGGCCGTCGCGTTTCACCTTCTTCAGGCAGGACGTACCACGTGATTTACAATCCGCCGAAGCAGGAAGGTATTGATGATGTAGACGGAAGTGAACTCGTTCAGCGCGAGGATGATAAGCCGGAAACGGTTAAGCGCCGTTTGGAAGTAAACATTGAACAGCAGCAGCCGCTGATTGATTTCTATGAAGAAAAAGGATATCTCCGTAACATCGATGGAGATCAGGATATAGATAAAGTATTTCATGACATTGAAGCACTCTTGAAAGACCTTCGTGCATGATTGTTTGTAAAACGGGTCGGAAACTCGTTATAATACGGGAAGTGCGATGTGGCAGAAGCGTTTCATAAATAACGTGGAGCCCATCGGATGCGATCCGGGAACATGATGCAATACCATCATTTTAGGGGTACACTGAATTTGCCTAGAGCAAACACGTATACACCCTCTCCGATGGTTGGACAACCCAGGCCGTTTACTACGGTTTCAGGTTGCTAAATCCTAACGAAGCCTAAGGAAAAGAGGATGCATGCATGAAAGATTCGGAGTCAAGGCGACCCGATCTGGGACAAATCGTTCGAGTGACCCGGGGGCGCGAAGCTGGTCAGTACGCGGTAGTAATTGATGTGCTGGATGATAAGTTTCTGATGCTGGCGGACGGGGAAAGACGAAAGTTCGATCGGGGAAAGAAGAAAAACACGTCCCACGTAGAATTGCTTTCGTATATTTCGCCGGAAGTACAGTCGAGTTTAATAGAAACCGGCCGAGTGACTAACGCGAAAATCCGGCACGCTCTTTACACCTTTTTTGAACAAGAAGCCTTATTTGAAAAGGAGAATTAATTCATGGCTAAAGATGATGTTATTGAAATGGAAGGTACGGTGGTTGAGCCTCTTCCAAACGCTATGTTTCGTGTTGAGCTTGAAAATGGACACAAAATTTTAGCGCATGTTTCCGGTAAGATCCGTATGCACTTTATCCGGATTCTTCCTGGTGATAAAGTAACTGTAGAAATTTCACCGTACGATCTTTCCCGCGGACGTATTACGTACCGCTACAAATAGACCCGCAAGTTCATTCTTGAGCACTCTTACCAATGCATGGCATGCATGCAGTGAAGGAGGTAAATGGAAAATGAAAGTAAGAGCTTCCGTTAAAAAGATTTGTGACAATTGTAAAGTTATTCGCCGTAAAGGTTCGGTAATGGTAATTTGCTCGAACCCGAAGCATAAACAAAGACAAGGATAATAAAAAGGAGGTGCCCGCATGGCACGTGTTGCAGGAGTAGATATTCCGCGTGATAAGCGTATTGCTATTTCACTCACCTACGTATACGGCATCGGCAAATCGCTTGCAGTTCAGGTTCTGAACGAAGCTGACGTTGACCAGAACACCCGTGTGCGTGATTTAACAGAAGACGAGCTGGCCCGTATCCGTACGGCTATTGATAACAACCATACGGTAGAAGGGGATCTTCGCCGTGAAACTTCCCTCGACATCAAACGTTTGATGGAGATCGGAAGCTATCGTGGAATCCGTCATCGTCGTGGACTGCCGCTTCGCGGACAAAACACGAAGAACAATTCCCGTACCCGTAAAGGTCCGCGTCGTACAGTAGCAAACAAACGTAAATAATTTATTCATAAAGGAGGTTACCTATTATGGCAAAAGCAAAGTCGAACGCACCACGTAAACGCCGTCAGCGCAAGAATATAGAGTCGGGTGTGGCTCATATCCGCTCGACGTTTAACAACACGATTGTAAACATTACGGACGTCCAGGGAAACACACTTGCATGGGCAAGCGCTGGAGTGCTTGGTTTCAAAGGTTCCCGTAAATCCACTCCGTTCGCAGCTCAAATGACTGCAGAAACAGCAACAAAAGCTGCAATGGAACACGGATTGAAAAGCGTAGAAGTTACAGTGAAAGGTCCAGGAGCTGGACGTGAAGCTGCAATTCGTTCCCTTCAGGCAACAGGTGTAGAAGTTACGGTCATTCGTGATGTCACCCCAGTACCTCATAACGGGTGCCGCCCGCCAAAACGTCCACGTGCATAACTGAAAGCGAACATGACTATTGCAAAGGGTACAGGCTAGAAGGAGTGCTTTTGCATCTCGCTTTCCTGTTTTCCTTATTTTCCGGCACCGGCTGCCGGATGTACGACGTTTGAAGGAGGGTACGCAAACAAATGATCGAAATTGAAAAGCCTAACATTGAAGCGGTCGAAGTGAGCGAAGATGCCAAGTTTGGCAAATTTGTTGTTGAACCATTGGAACGTGGTTACGGTACTACCCTGGGGAATTCCCTGCGTCGTATTCTTTTATCCTCGTTACCGGGAGCAGCGGTTTCTACGGTTCAAATCGATGGGGTTCTTCACGAGTTTTCTACGATTGAAGGCGTACTTGAAGACGTAACGACCATTATTTTGAATTTGAAAAAGCTCGCCTTGAAGGTGTACTCTGATGATGAAAAAGTGCTTGAAGTGGATGTGCAGGGAGAAGGTACAATATCTGCACGGGACATCACGCACGACAGCGACGTGGAAATTCTGAATCCGGATCTTCACATCGCTACTTTATCAAAAAACGCCAACCTGCATATGCGCCTTACCGCTCATCGCGGACGCGGCTATGTCCCGGCTGAAGGAAACAACAGCGACGACCTTCCAATCGGTGTCATTCCCATTGATTCTATTTATACGCCGGTAGAGCGTGTGAATTACCAGGTGGAAAATACCCGCGTCGGACAGATTACCAACTACGATAAGCTGACGTTGGATGTCTGGACAGACGGAAGCATCCGTCCTGAAGAGGCGGTATCTCTTGGTGCGAAAATCATGAATGAGCACTTGAATATCTTTATCGGCCTGACCGATCAGGCACAGAATGCGGAAATTATGGTGGAAAAAGAAGAAGACCAGAAAGAAAAAGTGCTTGAAATGACAATTGAAGAACTTGATCTTTCGGTCCGTTCTTATAACTGCCTGAAACGCGCAGGCATCAATACTGTGCAGGAACTGACGCAGAAGTCAGAAGAAGATATGATGAAAGTCCGCAACCTCGGACGCAAATCGCTGGAAGAAGTTCAGGAAAAACTCGGTGAACTCGGACTCGGATTGCGCGAAGAGGACTAATCATAAATATTTGTTTGACCAAAGGAGGGAATTGTAATGCCATACTCAAAGCTTGGACGCGACACATCGGCAAGAAAAGCGCTCTTTCGTGATTTGACTACCGACCTTATTATTAACGGCCGGATTGAGACAACTCATGCAAAAGCGAAGGAAGTACAGCCGATCGCAGAAAAAATTATTACTCTCGGAAAACGTGGAGATTTGCACGCCCGCCGTCAGGCAGCTGCATTTGTTCGCAAAGAAACAGCTAATGAAGAAGGCCAGGATGCTGTTCAGAAGCTGTTCTCTGAAATCGGTCCTCGTTATGAAGACCGCCAGGGCGGATACACGCGCGTACTGAAACTCGGACCGCGCCGTGGGGACGCTGCTGAAATGGCTATCATCGAACTTGTATAAACGGGAAGCCCTCGTTTATACATTTCTTTCATTTGCAAATGAAGGTTACATGTAAAAGAGGCAGGACGATGTCTGTAAAGACTGCGTCTTGCTTTTTTTCTATGCAAAAATCGAACATTAAAGGGAGGGGAGAGGGCATGGCGATTATCGAACTACGGGATCTTGAATATCAATACGAGGAGAGCGACGAAAAGGTGTTGAAAGGATTAAATAAAAAGATCCACCAAGGGGAATGGCTTTCGATTATAGGAGCCAACGGTTCCGGGAAATCGACACTCTCCCGTCTCTTTAACGGCCTGTCCCAGCCGACCGGAGGGTCCGTTCTTGTGCTGGGTAAAAAAACAACAGAGGAAGACTCTCTGCAAATGATCCGGCGGGAAGTGGGCATGGTTTTCCAAAACCCAGAGCATCAGTTTGTGGCGCCGACCGTGCGTGATGACATTGCTTTTGGGATGGAAAACGCCGGGGTTCCACGCGAAGTGATGCTTGAACGTATTGATGAAGTCAGCCGGTGGGTAAACATCGAGCACATTTTACATATGGAGCCGCACCGCCTGTCCGGAGGCCAGAAACAGCGGGCGGCGATAGCCGGAATTCTTGCCTTGCGTCCGCAGGTGATGGTGTTTGATGAATCCACCTCAATGCTTGATCCGAATGGCAGAAAAGAAATTTTGGAAACAATGAACCGGCTGTGCCGTGAATCGGGCCTTACCATCATATCGATTACCCATTATCTCGAAGAAGCCTTCATGTCCGACCGTATTTGGTTCATGAAAGCAGGCCGAATCGAAAAAGATGTAACAACGGCCAACATTCCGGATCAGCTGGAGTGGATGGAAGCAGAAGGAATGCCCCTTCCGTATAAATATCAGCTTTACCGGGAAGCAAAAAAGCGGAGGATCGATATACGAACGCTCCGTACCATGGTTGAAGGAGAGTAGCTGCATGGATGTGAATTTTCAAAACGTAAGCCATGTGTATATGAAAAAAACGCCGTTTGAAACATTGGCACTCAAAAACATAAATGCCTGCTTCCGCTCTTCTTCCGTGACGGCTGTCATTGGGCGTACCGGTTCCGGGAAATCGACACTTGTACAGCATATCAACGGACTGCTGAAGCCTTCCGCCGGTGTGGTAACGGTAGGGGGTCACCGGCTGGAAGCCAGGACAAAACGAAAGATGGTCAAAACGGTGCGGAGTCATGTAGGGATGGTGTTTCAGTATCCCGAGCACCAGCTGTTCGAGGAAACCGTCGAAAAAGATTTATTATTTGGGCCGAAAAACAAGGGAATGGATGTAGCAGAGATACAAAAGAAGCTTCCGGAATTGCTGCAGCAGGTGGGACTCAGTGAAACACTGCTGGAGCGCTCGCCGTTCGAGCTGAGCGGGGGGCAGATGCGGCGGGTGGCAATAGCTGGGGTGCTTGCCACCAACCCGGAGATTCTTATCCTGGACGAACCGACCGCAGGGCTCGATCCCCAGGGGCAGAAAGAAATTCTGGAGTTATTTATGAACTGGCAGCGTGCGTATCAGCCGACGACGATTATGATAACGCATCAAATGGAGGAGGCGGCCGCATTTGCTGAGTACATGTATGTGATGGAAGATGCAGAGATCAAAATGCAGGGAGAGCCGGAAGCCATTTATGCCCAGCGGGAAAAGCTGCAGGAAATGGACTTGGATATCCCGGAGCAGGTACAGGTGCTTCAACAGATTGAACGGGACAGCGGCATCCGCTTCCCGCATTATAAGCTTTCTCCGGCAGAAGCTGCCGACTACTGGGAGCACGCGGTTCAGAACGGAGATGTGCCGTATGTTTGAAAATGTCATAATCGGCCAGTACCTGCCAGGGCGCTCCTTTCTTCATCATATGGATCCCCGGGCAAAGATTGCGGCCGTATTATTTTTAATCATCGTAATTTTTCTCGTGAACAGCTGGAACGGATACGCGCTTTTCGGAGCGGCGGCGATAGCCGTTTATTTTCTTTCCGGGGTCCCGTTTCGTTATATCCGCAAAGGCATGTTCCCGGTATTTATTTTAGTGATATTAACGTTTTTTCTGCACGCTTTTTTTACAAGAGAAGGCGATATCCTTTTTTCGGTCGGTGTATTTTCGTTTTATGAGGAAGGAATTCGACAGGGGCTGTTTATTTCTCTTCGTTTGCTTCTGCTCGTATACTTTACATCGCTCTTAACGCTGACAACGAGTCCGATTGACCTTACAGACGCATTGGAGCAAATGTTTTCCCCGCTCGAGCGCTTTAAGTTTCCCGCCTACGACGTGGCGATGATGATGTCGATTGCGATCCGGTTTATTCCTACCCTGCTGCAGGAAACAGAAAAAATTATTAAAGCCCAGACGGCCCGCGGCGCTGATTTTAACAAAGGTTCTATGCGGGACAGGATGCAGGCGTTTGTATCCCTCCTGGTGCCGTTATTTGTACGTGCCTTCCGCCGGGCGGAAGATTTGGCCTATGCTATGGAGGCCCGCGGCTATAACGGAGGAGAAGGACGCACAAAACTTCGTCTGCTCGTGTGGGGCTGGAGAGATACTTTATGCTGTGTTCTGATCGCGGCGTTTGGAGTTGTTTTATTGTTTTTACGCCAGTAAACGAAAGGAGGAGAGTCTGATGCCGAGAGTGAAAGCAACAGTGGCGTATGATGGTACGTTTTTTGAAGGCTGGCAGGTGCAGCCGGGACGCCGGACCGTTCAGAGAGAAATCGAGGAAGCGCTCCAGAAGATGCATAAAGGGGTTCACGTGCCGATTCATGCTTCGGGGAGGACAGATTCCGGCGTGCATGCAAAAGGCCAGGTTTTTCATTTTGATTCCCCGCTGCAGCTGCCGGAGCACAAATGGGGAAAGGCGCTCGAATCCTTTCTGCCAAAGGACATACACGTCTGGCAATCCGCGTATGCCGATGAAGATTTCCACGCACGTTTTGATGCGGTGGAAAAAGAGTACCGGTACTGTGTGCTGCTGCGTAAGGAACGGGACGTATTCCGGCGGAACCATGCTTTTTATTATCCATATCCTACGGACGTTGAAGCTGTGCAGAAGGCAGTCCGTTACATCGAAGGGGAACACGACTTTTCTTCCTTTTGCGCTGCCAACACCGACGTGAAGGAAAAAACCCGCACGGTATATAAAGCAGATGCTACGCTCGATGGGGAAGAGCTGTGGTTTACGTTCCGCGGCTCAGGGTTTTTGTATAATATGATTCGTATTGCTGTAGGAACGCTTCTGGAAATAGGGAAGGGGAACCGTTCCCCTGAAGAAATGAAAGCCATTATTGAAGCGAAAGAGCGTGCAGCTGCAGGCAACACAGCTCCCGGCCACGGGCTGTACCTTTGGAAGGTGAATTACTGACAGTAAAAGCCGTGCGTTAACAGCCTTTAAGGTCAGCTGAATGCGTACCCGCCTTCGGAGAAAATTGATTATAAAAAAACAACGTTTCCTGGTGTTTTAACATTGACATTTGGCCCCTATTATTATACGATGTTATTTGGCATTTCACGTCCCACTGCCCCGGGATACGGAATGATGAGCGTAAATAAGACAAGTGATCGATGATATAATCGGCAGAGAATTGATTTAGGAGGGAAACAACTATGCGTACGACATACATGGCTAAGCCAGGCGACGTAAAACGCAAATGGTACGTAGTAGACGCACAAGGCCAGACACTCGGACGTCTTGCCAGTGAAGTCGCTGCAATCCTTCGCGGTAAAACAAAGCCACAATACACCCCGCATATTGACGTTGGGGATAACGTGATTATTGTTAATGCAGAAAAAATCCAACTGACCGGGAAAAAACTTTCTCAAAAGTATTATCACCGCCACAGCGGTTATCCGGGTGGCCTGAGATCTACACGCGCAGACGACATGCGCCGCGAGAAACCAGAAAAAATGCTCGAAATCGCTATTAAAGGCATGCTTCCAAAAAACACTCTTGGCCGTGAACAAGGCAAGAAGTTATTCGTATACGAAGGCCCAGAGCACAAGCACCACGCACAACAACCAGAAGAACTGCAGCTGCGCGGTTAAAATAAAAGGAGGGACTACATTTGGCACAAGTACAATATTACGGTACTGGACGCCGGAAAAACTCATCGGCTAGAGTTTTTCTTGAGCCAGGCGATGGAAAAATCACTGTAAACGACCGTGAACTCGACGAGTATTTCAACCTTGAAACATTGAAGCTTGTTGTAAAGCAGCCACTAGCTGCTACAGGCACGGAAGGTTCTTATGACATTAAAGTAACTGTAAGAGGCGGCGGTTTCACCGGCCAGGCTGGTGCTATTCGTCACGGAGTAGCGCGTGCTCTCTTGAAAGTAGACCCGGATTTCCGTCCTACACTGAAATCTGAAGGCTACCTGACTCGTGATGCACGTATGAAAGAGCGTAAAAAATACGGTCTCAAATCAGCACGTCGTGCGCCACAGTTCTCGAAGCGTTAATAAAATTATTGGTACACCAACTTTCACAAAGGTTTTTGGTGCAAGTTGGATCAAATCAATAATCAATATTATGAAGAATTTAAAGCATCAGCATATCACATGGCTGGTGCTTTTTTTTATATTAATTTTAAGCAATAATTTTATTTTATAGAAATATTTATAAGTGTGAATTATTTTTCTGCATATTCTAAATTTATAATTGCTTTAAGGCGGCTTTAGCGTAAATGTTGATTAGTAAACGTTCTAAATTCCATTAATATTTCCTTTTCTCAATAGTTGCTTAAACGGCCTTTGTCATTCCATTGACCATACATTTTATTTTTTCGTGTATTTTCAATGAATTTTTCCAATCTTTTATTAAAAATATCAGGTTCATTTCTATAGCTTTGTATTGTATCAATTCGAACTCTTTTATATAGGTCTGGGAAATTAATGAAATTCTGATACAATTGATAATCTTCTGTTAGGCGCAGTTCAATATCTTTATCAATGGTAAAAGATTCAGGCCTCATATCAGGGAGGGCTTTCAATCCCTCTTCTTTCATCAAACCTAACTTTTCTAATCTTCGAACCCTTTCTTTGTTTAATTCTGTCCAATTACTTTTTTTCTTTCGTGGGGAAAGCCTTTGAGCCAGCTCAGTATCTGACAATTTTTTACTTATGCCATCAATCCAGCCAAAACATAATGCTTCCTCAACTACATCCAGATACTGAACGACACCTGGTTTTTCGGTCATACTTATTAAAACCCAACAATATTTTTCTGTATTTGAGTTCTCCTCGAGCCACTTTCTTAATTCCTGTCTTGTCTTAGCTGTAATTAGATTTTCAATTTCCATTTTGAACATATCCTTTCTGTATTTAGTACTGAAGATAACATTACAGATATGAGCTGGAAACAAAAAGAAAATTAATGCTGTATTCAACTAATAGCCGTTTTTACAGTAAGCTGAACGGGCGTTTAGAGGTATACCGTTGGTTTCTAAGAGGACGGTCACTTGATGCTGTAAGTGATAGTATAGCTGAGTGCCCTCCCCTTTTCTACTTAAGTATGGTCTCCCGGGACACTTACCTATAAAGAACTGGCAAGAAAGTATATTTTTTCGACCTCCTGTTCACCTTATTTGCTTGTATGTAGAGAAAAAACGGCAGGTTTTAGTTGTAAACGTTTGAAATCTGCTTCTTAAAAACGGTATGCTAGATAAGGAATGTTTCCAATAGTTACAGCTATAGTCTAGAGAAGGAAGGTGTGCAATGTGATTACAGAAGAACAGGTGCGCGAAGCGCTTCAGTCCATAGAAGATCCTGATCTGGGCAAGCCGATTGTTGAAACCGGCGGTATCCGCAGTATCAGTGTGAAAGATGACAGCAAAGTGCGTTTGAAAATAGCATTGGCCAAGACTGGTACTCCTGAACAGATGCAGATGCAGCAGCAGGTAGTGGATACGATCAAAGAGGCCGGTGCCGACTCAGTAGGGCTCCGCTTTGAGACTCTTGAACCCGAAGAAGTAGAAAAAGCCGGAGGGTTAAAAGGGGAAGAAGGACCGAAGATTTTATCCGAGAATAACAAGACTCAGTTTATTACCATTGCAAGCGGTAAAGGCGGAGTTGGTAAATCTACAGTTACAGTGAATACAGCTGTGGCGCTGGCCCGTGCCGGAAAAAAAGTAGGTATTATTGACGCAGACATTTACGGCTTCAGCGTGCCGGATATGATGGGCATTGAAGAACGGCCGAAGGTACAGGATGAGCGGATCTATCCGGTAGAGCGTTTCGGCGTTAAAGTCATTTCGATGGGATTCTTCGTTGAGGATAACGCTCCGGTAGTCTGGAGAGGCCCGATGCTCGGGAAGATGCTGAATAACTTCTTTAATGAAGTGGAGTGGGGAGACCTTGATTATCTGCTGTTGGATCTTCCGCCGGGAACAGGGGACGTGGCACTCGATGTTCACACTACCCTGCCGGAAAGTCAGGAAATTATCGTCACTACGCCGCATCCGACGGCGGCATTTGTAGCAGCCCGTGCCGGAGCAATGGCGATTAAAACCAATCACCGTGTATTGGGGATTATTGAAAACATGGCTTATTATGAAAGCCGCAGCGGTGAGAAAGAATATGTCTTCGGTGAGGGCGGAGCAGACCGTCTGGCTGACGAGTTAAAGGTTGGCATTCTCAGCCGCATTCCGTTGGGTCAGCCGCTTGAAGATGACAGCGTGTTCGCTCCATCTGTTTATCAGCCGGAACACCCGATCGGTGAGCTTTATGATGAATTGGCAAAAACTATTATGAACAAAGTGCCAACTGAATAAAATCCAATAAACAGAAGCCGCCTGCAGATATCTGCGGGCGGCTTCTTGCTATTTATTGTATTGAATAAGCTCTTCCATCGGCTGCTGCAAAGACGGGACAGTATAAATATATTTAGAAGGAGAATCAGTTAAAGGGCCTATATGAATACCTTCAATCCCAAGGAGCACGCCGGGCATCACATCATTCATTAAGTTATCCCCGATGACCATCGTTGCCTGAGGGTTCACCCGGTACTCCTCCAATAATTGTTCGTAATGATCTTTCGTTTCAGCCGGTTTGTTGGCGGAAGTAATTCTGGTGTAGGGAGGAAGCAGATCATGAAGGTTTAATTGCTGTAAAATGGACTCTGCATCTTCATTGTCGCTATTGGTGACTAATACCATCTGCTTTCCATTAGATTGAAGCCATTGCAGGCCGGACCGAAGCGAAGGGGTCTGGGAAAGCTGAAAAGCTTCAGACGACATATATGTTTTTGTTTCAACGTAAGCGGCGTAGGCTTCTTCTTTTGAAACTCCGAAATGTCTGGCAGTAGCATGTGGAGTCCACCACCCATCCCCGATAGCTATTTTTTTGTCAAAGTCAAAAGAAAGGTTCTTATACTCTCCGGCCCAGACAGAAGGTTCTATTTCTCTCCCGCTCCAATTGACAACTCTTACTGGCTGGGCGGTGACCGGGTCGAGATAGAGAATCCAGTCGTTCTCTGCATCGTATGCTGTACCTATCTGCAGATCACGTTCACCGTTTTGAACAGCTTCGTACTCAGAGAAAAATGCAGGCCGGTTTTTTTCTGCAATAAAAGCAGCCAGCCGTTCAGCATAATAATCAAAGTGTTCAGTATCCTCATATAGAGTACCATCCAGATCAAAAATCAATAATTCTTTATCACTCCAGTGGATATCGGCCAACGGTCAATTCTCTCCTTTCTTCCATTAGATACCACTAGAATAGCATAAAATCCGAAGCAGTTAGTAATCAGAATGAAAAGGAAAGGCCTATAAGAAGGCCTATGGGAGCAATAGCTAATTATGCGTTAATTTATTTCTGCATTTTTTTAAAAGAAATTATAAAAAGTTGTTGACCGCTTAGAGCCACGGTGATATATTTATACATGCGCTTCCGAGAGAGGCGAAAAAACAGCAAAAGGAAATAATAAATTTCATAAAAAGTTGTTGACTTTCATTTACCTACTTGGTATGATAGTAATTGTCGCTTTGAGCGGCAGATCGTTCTTTGAAAAGGAAAGACAAGCCAGAGCCCCAAAGAAAAGAACCATTTATTTAGGGCATCACTGATGCCACAGCATCAAACTTTTTACGGAGAGTTTGATCCTGGCTCAGGACGAACGCTGGCGGCGTGC
>NZ_FNNC01000011.1 GCF_900106595.1 Marinococcus luteus | reverse complement strand
GTTTATAATCCTTTCATAAGTCTCATGATATTGTTATAAACATTATATCAAAAAGGATTATAAACTTCATGGTTATATTATAAAGTTTATAACTTAATTTCATTTACTATAATTAAATTATAAGTTGTATAACGCAAACATAATATTTATAACAAAGGGGTTTAACCAAATAAAATCTTTTAAAGAGGTTTAACAGAACATTTGTTCGTGTATAATGGTATGCAAAAGGAGCATGATACCATGAAGCCGAACAAATTGACTCCAGGCAGCAATGTACGCTGGGAAAGCAGTCGAATGATTCTCCCGGAATGGAGGGCCAAATGGTTGCATCATCAACAGGAAAGCAAAAAAGTGGATCCTCCAATGTTAGACGAACAAATTTTTGTAGAATATTTTGATTTAATCCAAGCTTCAGAATTAGATAAAAGTTTGTTGATTATTGAATATTGGGAGGAAGGTTTCTATTATGAAATTACCGGGGCCATTGTAAGGATCAGCCGCCAGCAGCCAATGAACATTAAAATAGAATTAGAAAATAGCAAGCAACTCACGATTCCTATCGAATATATTCGTTATGTTGGCTGGGCATGAGAACATAAAAAAGTCCCGGCATTATACCGGGGAAATCACTTAATGGCTTATATAATAATTGTTGATTGGAGATATTTTATGAGATCGATTAAACCAGTCGAAGCGATTGATTCAAGTTTTTTTAAAATCAAAAATGAAGTTCTTATATATGAAGGGGATTTTAGACTGCAAAACCAAACTGAGTACATTAATCTGAATGGAGCTGTTGTTTTTTCATTTATGCCGAATCCTTCTATTACATTCAAAGGTGAATCTAAAGAACCTATTAATGATGACATAATAGGAAGCACCGATAATATTTTGATTGTTCCTGGCATGAACCCTACTAGAGTAACATTAGATTTAATGCAGAATAATCTTTCAGTAAAAGGAGAAGTGAACTATCAAATACAAGATAATAAAGATCCGTACATAGAAAGTTATTATTTGCATGTGACTAACTTCATAAAATATCGCGGCCATCGTCTTTACAAAGAAAAGTTTGATTTTGAAGGTGGCGTCAGCTTTGATCATGATAAATGGGAAATACAATTACATATGCGCCATGATTTTAAAACTAAAAAGATATTTCCTGAATTAAAAGATCATAATGGATATAACATCACTCACATCATTAAAATTAATAAAAAAGACGGTACTGATTTCAAAGTAAGTGAAGCTTCTGGCATAGAGGAAGTTCTCGTTTCAGTTTTTGGCCTTTCTGCTGGAAGGCACATAGGTATGCCTATAAAAGTAGGAGTAAAAGAAAATGAAAATGTTTATCGTAATTTTTCAATGCCTAAGATGAGCCCTTTTAAAAGCTTACCTAACTGGTTTCCTAAACGAAAAGGTAGCATTCTGAAGAACCTTTTTGATAATATTTCAACCAAATTTGAAGAAGATGAGTTCATGAAAAGAGTTATTAAAGAAACTATTCATTGGTATATTGAGTCATTAAACACGACATTTATAGAAAGTAAAACAATTAATGCCCAAATAGCTTTAGAAAAACTTTCTTATGTCTTGTTAACTCAAAAAACAACACCAACTATTAGTGAAAGCCAATTTAACAGCAATAATTTTGGTAAAAACTTAGAATTAATATTAGGAGAAGCTGATATTGAAAAACAATTAGTGGACGATTATTCGGTATTCAATAAACATTTTTCCTCAGGTCCTCACCTATTGGCACAGTACAGAAACCATATAGTCCATCCAAAACCAAAGAAAGAGATAGATAATTATTCTTTTCGTGAAAAGATTTTAATAGCTAAATTAGGAACGTATTATACAGAAAGACTTTTGTTATATTTAATTGATTATGACGACGTTTTTTCTAATCGCTTGAAAAATTTAACGATAGGAAACGATGACGATTTCTCAGACTAGCCGAGAGAGATCGTCTAATCACTGTATGTCTTCGTATAAAATATACAGATACAGCTTCCGATAAGAATCCTTATGTAAACAAGGTCCGGTGAAAACACCTGATATAGAGGGGTTCATTTTCGAGGCCAAAAGAAGCGAATGTATGACATATACATTGCTGAATTAGCAGGGGTTTCAGCTTATGGATAATATTAACAAGTAGAGATTATGTGTATAAACATGCGAAGTATATTTGAAAAGTTAGGCTGATTTCATTTCTATTTTTAAATGAATTAGAGTAGTTGAAATTTAAGTATAAAAAGAGAGCAAAATTATTGATGCTCTCTTTTTATACAATTTCTAATGATGAACCTTTATCAGTATTTTTAACATCACTTTCTACAGTCATGTGCATTGCATTCATAACTCTTTGTAATCTTTCTAAAGTTGCACCATAGTACTCATTTTTTTCATCTCTAGATACTTGTGCAGGAGAAACATTTAATCTCTCTGCTAAATCTTTTTGACTAATACCTAAATAGATCCTATAAGCTATTAATGTTTTTCCTAAATTGTGCATGTTTAGTATAGGGTTGAAATTTCCTCTTCTAATTTGTTCATAGTAATTAACTTCTTCAATTAATTGCTGATTAAAAGAAATAGTAGGATCTATCAATTTTTTAATTTGTTCAGGAGTTAATCCTTTTTCTTCTAAGTTTTTTCTTTGTTCCTCAAGAAATTCTTCATCTTCTTCTATTCTCTTCAGAGCCTCAGTATATTCTTTTTCAGTTCTAATCATATTTTCGACTCCTTATTATATAATTTTAATCTATTCTATGATTTTAATAATTCCTTTAGGAATGTGTCCAGAGCGCGTTTTTCTAAAAGCAGCAGGGAATTTTTGTTCATTACCATTTTCATCGACAAGACCCGAACCTTGTCCATATTCCGGATAAAGTTCTACTCGATACTGATGCCACATAGGTAGTTGAGCTTTTTCGTCACCTGGATAAGGTTTTCTTTCACGGGCGTCCCAAGTCCAAACAAAGTACGGATCTAAAGTATTTAATTCATGTTCTAAAGTAGTGGCGAGGTGCATATAATTACATTCAAAATATCCATCAATATCGTTGGGATGTGCTTTATCTTCAACAAAAGATCCATCAATATATATTTCAGTTATGCCAACTTGTTTTAATTGGTTTACCATTATTTCCAGATTATTAACTAGTTTTCTTCTCCACTGAGAATCCCATATTTCAGCGTCTGGGGGACCATGAACCAACATAGATTCTCTTAGTTCATCAATAGTTAACTCGTAATCTTTTGGAGGAAGCAAGCCCTCTTCGTTGAATTGCATGACAAAAACCCCTAACTCACAGATTATACTTAACTTATATGTTAAGTATAATCTGTGAAAATTACTATGTCTACGTTTTTGATTTTTTCTTTAACCTAAAAATTTTTTTACGAATTGAAAAAAATCCAGAATTTATTGAATATTATTTCACCGTAAATATAGTGCTGAAACGAATTTACCTCTGTATATAGTAGCGCAAATTTTGAAAGTTTCTATAAAACAACTAGATATTGAATCAGGACTTACACACTAATTTTATTTTTGTCAGAAAATGTGCACAATTCCAAGGGGAGATCCGCAAAGCAGCAGTAAGTATAAAAGAGAATTTAATTGTCAAGAGAATAAAAAGAAAAATATCTATATCATGTATGTTGAAAAAGAGAGTCGTACCATATATAGTAGGACTATGAATCAGCAGTATGACGGGCTTTTGAGCTTACCCCGATAACGAAAGGGGGGGGTGAGAAGCTTATGGAAATTTCTATTGTCTTAGAAAATCACTTAGTGCTTACAATGTACACTTCATTTCTTTTATTAACTCATTTCAAGACAAACAAAAAAACAATTCGCTGAAATAAGCTCCCCAGCTCATAGCGAATTGTCTTAGAAAGTATTTAATTTGCTCTCAATGCCTAACATACTGCTATTCAACTAATACTGTCCATGTTGGCGCATGGGCAGTTTTTTTGTCCTTTAAAGGACATCTAACGTAAGCCAAGTATAATACACTAGTATAATTTCAGCAATTGCTATTGATAATCTTTTTATTTATTTGTATCAGTTAGAGTTTTCCTTGTCTTTTTATTCTAAATGTACAGCAGAACAGTTCGTAGCGAGCACACGTGAAGACTTTTTTCATGACAAAAAGTTTTCTCAGCATAAAAGACATATTTTATGATCAAAAGTAATGCATTACATAAAAAGGGTGAATTCAAATGACAGAAAAAGAGTTTTGGCAGATTTATGAGCAATATAAAGAATATACAGCTGGGCAATTAGGAAGTGATGTAGGAAAAATGATGCGAAACTCTGATCCACTCACTACTATAACCTTGCAGACTCATCTTTTTGTCGAAGAACAAATGAGTGAAATGCTAAACAAATTCATGAAAGAAGAAATAACAAAAAAGTTTAGCTTTAATAACAAATTAAATTTATTAATCGGCTTAGACCTTATAAGCCAAAACACTTACGCCAGCATAAATTATTTCAATGAGATTAGAAACGATTATAGTCATCACTTAGACTTCAAAGTATCTAAAAAAAGGTTAGACAAGCTATTAGAAAAGCTAACAGATTCAAACAACGAAAGTTATAAAAAAACTGTAAGAGAACATATCAATAATAAAATTGAATTTAATGAGAGATATAGAAGAGCAATATCATTAGTAAGTGCTTTGATAAACAGAGATAACTTAGACTTTTATAATAATTTTTCGGAGAAATCTGAAGCAGTATTAAGTTATGAAAAGAAAAAAATAATTAATCAATTAGTAGAAAATAAATTCATTGACGACACAAATAATGATTAAAAAAAGGCGCATTTACACGCATCCTTTTTCTACGAAAAATATGTTTGTGCGAATGCTCTTTGGTCAATCTTCTCGTTCGTTTTGCTAGCGATAGCCTGACGGACAAACAGCAAAAATAAAACACCCTACCTGTCATCGAACAAGCTCACTTTGGAACACATCCCCTGTAACGATTAAAAATTTGAAAGAGCATAAGGGAAAAATGATATCACTTCGTTCTATCCCTGGCAGTGCCAGGTTTTCAGAGTGATATCGTTAAAAATGCTCTTTGTGACACTTGTGAGACACCACTGTGACAGGATTGAGTCACATAGACCCCTTTGTGACACATTTGAGACAGTAAAAACACCTTTTTTTACAGGTTAATTGCAAAAAAAGCATACGATATATTCGCACTTAACCTGTAAAAGAACGGGTGTTTTCTGTTCACAAAAGCGTGAACAGAAAACACCCGTTTTTGTGAACAAATCCGTGAACATCTTGTTCACACAACTGTGAACAAAAGCCATTTTGATGTACCCAGGATAAGTCCGGCACTGCCGGACGCCCCAGCTCGTCTGGGGTCACTTTTCCCTTATGCTCTTTCTGGATTTTATCTTTTGCAGAGGGGCTGTTCCAAAGTGAGCTTGTTCGATGACAGGTAGGGTGTTTTATTTTTGCTGTTTGTCCGTCAGGCTATCGCTAGCAAAACGAACGAGAAGATCGACCAAAGGGAGTTCGCACAAACACATTTTTAGAATAAAAATTATGTGTGTAAGTGCGCCCTTCTAAAAATCACTTATTACTCAGAATAGAGAATGGAGTGTCTACTTTTGAATTTTATTATTAATTACTTAACGGAAATTGGAATTGCTATTTCTTTTTTTTCTTTGATAATTTCTGTTTTTGCTTTCACGTTAGTTTACCTCAATCGAAATGATAAATTTAGACCCCATTTGTTTGCTTATTATGACTCTAGTTTAGTTGAGCCATCGCAAGCTGGAGTCATTTTTGTTAAAAATTTTGGTAGTGTTCCTGGATTTATCTCTTCAGTGAAATTAAATTCAGTTTATGACATTTATACGAGAACTGAACAATATGCGTTTTTACAAATAAATGAGGTTCCCTCAGATGCAAAATTGCGACAAGAATATATAAATACTGAGGATAGTTTGAAAAGGTCTTGTGAAAATAGGACGTTCCTTCCTGATGAAAAAATTGGAGTACAAATAATTGATCCTATTTTTACTGAGAGTCGCGATATTTTTGATAATACAGATATATATAAATTAAAAGAGCAACAAAAAGAAAAAGATTATGAGAGTTCTCTAACTAAAATTTCATTAGTCGTGGAGTATAAAAAATCTAAATTTTTCTTACCCTTTCCTGTAACAGGGATAGATAGATTTAAAGAAGAATTTATACTTTTTGAAAGCAATGAGAATCACGAAGAAACGACTCAGTAGAGCGGTTTTAGTATTGAGCGATTTATGCCGAGAAAACTTTTTTCATGACCAAAAGGAAATTGGAATAAAGTATTAGCGTATAATGGCAAAAAAGGAATAATATGCAGTTTTTAAGGATAAGAAGAAGCAAGCTAAACAAGATAAGAAGAAGGCATCCTAAATATAATTAGGGTGTTTTTTGCTTTATTTAGTTTTCCTCAAAAAGTTGAACTCGGAGACTCGGTGTAATCAAAGGGCCTGAGGTTATCCTAGAGCCTTTTTTATTTTTTTAAATTTCTACAGGGGCACTTTTCAAAAATTTTTTCCGTTTTACTTTTTCTAAATTTATTTTCTAACAAGAAAAAGATCCAGCACAAAGAACACTATGAATGATTGTTCATTTGTTAAATATAATTATATGCATATTCAGCTGGCAAACTTTGCTGCTAATTAGAAATGTCACACTAATATAAGCTAATCAATTAAAAGTTAGCGACTGTAGCAAGCATACAGAAACGTTTAACTATGTTCCCTTATCATTTATCACGAAACAACAAATAACGCTCAGAAACGTTTCTATACGCTTTTAAATGTATTCACTCTTGCAGCCAATTCATATTCAGTGGATGAGTAGAAGGAAGATGATTATACTTCTTGCCTTCAATCTTTCCATGCTTCAGATTGTGTTTATAAAGAGTGTTATCCAAACATGAACGATAATAAGCAATGTAGTTATCAATCTTAACTCTATTACTATCTACTTCTTCCTTAACTCTTTGAATAACTTCTTTTGATAATCCCTTTTTCATATACTGCTTCTCTATTTCATATACTTTGCTTTGATCTTCAGAAGATTGATTATCATATTCTAAATTGGAGTTGTTAACTTGCTTCTTGTTAACAATATTTAATTCAGTGTTATTAAACTCAGGATTAATTAACTCAGTATTACTAGGCTTAAATTTTTTAAGTTCCGGAGCTAAAGTTTTTTTAGTTCCGGTACTTAAATTTTTTAAGTTCCTTGTCTCGTCTGGGTTAGAGTCTTGTTTTTGTTCTGGATAAATATCTAATCCTTCTTCTTGTTCTTGTATCTTATAAATATCATCATCAGTAACAATAGGATCTTTAATGTACAATTTATTAGGCTTATTCATTCCTACTCTTTCTTGATCTAATAAGCCATGCTCAAGTAATTCATTCTTAATGGAGATTACCTTAGGCTCACTACAATTTAATATCTTCTTCAATTCTTTATTGCTGAAGATAAAATATATGTCACCCTTCTCATCTATCCAATTGTTCTTTAAAGAAAGATTGCTTCTATCAGAAAGAATAGACCAGGCAATTTTAGTATCATTTTTCATATTCATATATTTATCGTTAGTAAAGAAAACCTTTGGAATTTGTACGTGTTTCATTTTAAAGATATTTTTGATATTTCTACGTTCTGCGTTCATTAAAAAAACTCCTATCTGTTTTAGTAGATTAGGAGTTTCACACAAATTTCCGTAATGAATCACACGAAATAATAATTTAACCATAATACGTTTCCCCTTGAAGAATAAGAGGAATATGCTAGAATGTAGTCAAATGTATTATTTCTCGCCCAGAGAAATTTGGAGGAAACTCCTGGAGCAGTCAGTGTAGTCAGCACTGGCTGCTTTTCCGTTATTAGATACAATAATAAATGAACAAAATCACTTTAGCAAATCGCTTACAAAAGTTTGGGAATTAAAGTGAAATTAAATATAGGTTGTATTTAAATACATAGCCTATTCCCTTAGAAGTCGTTACCCTCCAGGTGCGACTTCTTTTTATTATCCACCAAATAATCTAGCCCAGAATCCCTTTTTATCTAATTTTTCTTTAATCTCATCCATATCCTTCTTTTGTTCTACTAAATAATCAGTAAGAATTTGCTCCCGTTTTTCAGCAGCTTCTAATTGTTCTTCATGTTTTCTTTGTTGTTCTTGTAAAGCTCTTTGGCTTTCCTTCTGCTGCTGCCTTAAAATTGCTTTTAATTCATCAATATTATGATTTAAATCTTCAAATTGCTGATATGGAACCAGCCCACTTTCTCCCCCATGAGATTCATGATAGCCGTTATTTTCTACGTTGATTATATAATCTATTGCCGATTCAATGCTGTGATCTGGATGGTTTTTAAGCCTAATAATTTCTTGGAACAGTGAAACATCATCTTCTGTAAAAAGAATATGACCTTGATTACTTCTCTTAAAAAAATGGCCCTTTTTTTCAACTAATAAAAAATATTTTCTGGCGGTACTTTCTTTAAGCCCTAATTTATCGGCTAAATCAGTCAT
Source organism: Marinococcus luteus (assembly GCF_900106595.1). Lineage (GTDB taxonomy): Bacteria > Bacillota > Bacilli > Bacillales > Marinococcaceae > Marinococcus > Marinococcus luteus. Next base: position 116 of record NZ_FNNC01000011.1, on the reverse strand, counting down.
ACGATATTGCATTTCCATAAGGTTTATAATCCTTTCATAAGTCTCATGATATTGTTATAAACATTATATCAAAAAGGATTATAAACTTCATGGTTATATTATAAAGTTTATAACTT
>NZ_FNNC01000013.1 GCF_900106595.1 Marinococcus luteus | reverse complement strand
GACTCCATTGCTTTCCCGACGGCATCGCGGTTTACTGCCGAAATTCCTGCTTCTCGAAGAGGCTGGGCTTTTCTGAAAGACTCCATTGCTTTCCCCACACCATCGTGATTTATCGCAGGAGTTCCTGCTTCCCAAAGAACATTAGAACTTTTAAAAGAATTCATCCCATTTTTCAAAACATCTTTATTTCTCCAAGCACTTAAACCTTGTTTCTTAAGTTCGTCAATTGAAATAGAGTCATTATTCATACGTTCAAAAAAACCAATATAATGTTTGGACAAATTATAATGACTCAAAAAACTCCTCCTAATGGATTAAATATTTCTTTTTTTGCCAATTCCATATTGCCACAATGCTGTAGGCAACTTCTTCAGCTTCATCTTCATCCGTATGAATTAAGTCTGCTTCTTCATCGTCAACCTCATCCATATGCAGTTCTTTATGAACCTCTTTTAACAGACCACCATACGAAATCAAACGCTTTTGTCGAAGCCCTTCCTCCAGATCCTTTACCACCTGCAAATTTCGATCCCGATCGTCTGTCATATAATCCGTACTTTTCACGGGATATTTAGCTGTCTCATCCACCGCCGAAGCAATGTCTGATTTTTCCCCGTTCTTTGGCTTGATCGCCTGAACATTCACGACTGGCGTATAATCCAGCTTCATCGCTTTCTGCCAAAACTGGGTCCATTCGTTCTGCTTTATATAATTATCCTGATTCTTAAAATATGTGCTTTCAACGCATAGCAATACATGCAGATGCTGGTTATACGAATGATCTTTCGGATTGACCGTTACCTCCGATGCTCGCATAAAACCAATCATGTTTTTCGCGACTTTTTTATATTGGACCATCTTACGAAAGCCCCGAGCCATTTCTGACAGGTTTTGGTTCAATTCTTCTCCGTCATACACATTCTTCACCGTTAAGGTTAGAAATAACCACCGTGCTTTCGGCTTTCTTCGAATCACCTCAGCCACAATTTTTTTGGTCTGCCCACTATGCTTCATTGCTCTCCTCCAGTTACATATTTGACACAACCTGGATTTACAAAACCATGCATGGGCAAGCGTTAAATAACCTTCATGATCCACGTTGAAATCAAGCACCGTACCACACTGTTGAACTCTCGATGCTTTATTAAATTCGAGGATATGTAAAAGTTCAGCATAATCGAGACTGGCGATTTTCTTTTCTTTCCACGGTTGTTCTTTTCCGTTCTTTTTTTGATCTTTTAGAGTGATTGATTTTTCATGTTGGGGTAGTGTACGATATGGGTATAATATGACAAAGAGCTCCCTTCTGCTTACAGTTTTTGTGTGGTAACTCAAACTTAGCAGAGGGGCTTTTTGTTTTCAACCAACCTTTTCATCCCGATTACGCCTAAAACCCCTGATAAAACAGTTATTTTATTAGATTAATCAACCTACAAAAAAAATGACGTTGTTTCTATATGTATCAAGATAAGAAGGAACTGATTTTCGCTTCGCTCAATCGTTCCTAAAAACAATAAACCAACTGAGAAAAAACAATAAAATATTCATTTTAAAATATGCCTGGAGGAATATATTCCTCCAGGCATATTTTTTACATTCCTAAATCCGGTCCACGTCCCCGGCTTTTCTTTTGTTGCTGCTGTCGCTCTTGTTGTTTTTCTTGAAAGACTTGATTCATAGCTTTTTGTTCATCATCTCGCTTCAAATTGGTCGGATATTTTTTTAAGTTCAGAGATTCAACGGCCTTCCCTTTGGCTCGACCAACCATATCCGCAAACTGCTGTTTTTGATTCGAGAACTGCTCCTTCAACAAGTCAAAAGCTCGATGCAAAATCTTATTTTCTTTCTGCAGCATCTTTTTATCTTCTCGAAGTTGCTCATTTTCCTCCTTCAGATTGTCGTTTGCTTCCTTTGTCCTATCCAAATCACGTTGCATTTGTCCGTTCGTGAATTTCATCCTCTCATACTGATCCTTGATCTTGAACGATCCATACGCCATGTTATGCAATTCATCATAATCCTCTTTGGGCATTTCTACTCTATGGGCTCCTGCGAAGCCCATAGAACGCTTTTCTTTCGTTTGAGAAATGATACGGTCAAAATTTTGCTCAAACTCCTTCATGGGCTCCAGAATCGCCTGTTTATCTTCGATCTGTTGCTCCAGGTCTTGGAGCTCTTTGGTCTTCGCTTTGAAGTCATTCATGTCCTCGTAGTCATTCGTTCCCACGAGCTCCCGATCAATACCCCGAGCATTGATTTTTTCTTCTAAAAATCCAATCTCTCGTTCCCGCCAGTCTTCAAACGGGTGCGTCTGATTCAACGTTGCATCCTGCTGCTTGATCGCCCGGTCAAACGACACCTGCGTATCCATCCCTTTTTTGTACCCCGTAGCCACTGGCACAAAGTTCATATGCATATGTGGGCTTGCTTCATCATCATGAATCACCGCATTGTACATTTTCAGTTGGGGATTCCGCTGCTGGAAATCCTGGAACCATTCCTGGAGCACGTCCTTCGCCATTTCCCGGTTGGCCTCATTGTCCTGGAACTGGTCCTGCTCTCCGATCTGCACAATCATTTCCTGTTGGGGTCTAGTCTTTTTACTTTGCTGTACATGCTTATAGTAATCTTCAATTTTTCGGTCCCGCCGTTGCTGTTTTTCGTTATACCGATCTTTCGCTGCTCCAAACTCTCGCTCATATAATTCCCGAAGATCATTCTTCACCAAGTAGACATTCCGATCCGATTTCGAGAAATCAATGTGATCATTTCGTTCTTTTCCTCGTTCCGTGAACTCCCGATTATTATGTTTAATATTGGTCTTCCTCGTATCCTTTTTGAGGGAGATACTCATGTCCATTCCGATCACCTCGCTACCTCTGAGGCTACCAGATATTTGTTACTTTGCCAAAGTAACGCTTTCTGAGTTTTGACAAGTGTGTCAAAACGAAAGCGCTCTGCGAGGCAGTCGGCTCCGCCGAGCCATGCTCCGCATGGCCAAAAAAAGACCGCCCCTTTTTGAAAAAAGGGGCAGCCAAAAACTTTCTTTCTACCTCCGGTGGCTCTGTCGAGGACGAAGCAAAAAGGGAAAAAAGTGTTTTTCCTTTTTGCTGTCGCCAAGAGCCTGGAAACCACAACGTTTCGTCAACTCCTTATCCTCCCTACGGTCCGGTACCGTTGACGAAATTTCAATAACTTGTCAATATTTACAAAATATGTTTTATTGTTGAAAGAATAGATTTAAAGCAAAATTACAGGAGGTATTCCATGATTAGTAATACCAAAAGTAAAATGCATTCTAAATTCAAAAAATTGATGATTCCAATTTTCACTTCTATTTTTGCTCTTGGAACACTAGGATTTAACCCAAGTACCGCAGATGCTATTTCGCCACCTTCAGCACCTGACGGTTACACTTACAATCCAAGTACCAGTGAAAAAGAAACTACTAGTAGAAGTCCTCAAGGAGAAGAGGAAACTACCGTAGCAACAATACTAGGTGTAACATCACTTGGTGGCAGCGGTGTTGCTTTGAGAACTCTAAGTACTCTCGGCTTTACTTCAGGTATAGTAAGTGGAGAAAGAGCTGCAAATGACACCACAACATATACCTATGCAAAATACGTATACCTTGATGATAATCCTACAAGCAGTTATGGTGGATTTTACATTGTCGGTATCCAAAACAATGATACAGGAGAAGTACAATTTGGAGAGAGACAACGAATAGGAACCGGAGCATAAAAAACCCCTTTAGAGGGATTTCAAAACGAAGCCAAAAAGGGAAAAAAGTATTTTTCCCTTTTTGGCTGTCTCCAAGAGCCTGGAACCCATAAATCGTCGTCAATTCTTAATCCTCCATTGGCTTCGCCAAAGTCCGGTTACATTGACGGCCCCTCTCACGTGCAGCCACCAATTTTGCTCCCTGCACATCTCCAACAAAAAAGACCCCAAGGGCTAGTTAGTTTACCCTGGAGTCTTTAGATGCTCGAATACTCGAAGCACTAATCTCTCAATTCTTACTTCACCATATTAGCACTATTCTTCTTTTTCTAATTCAGAAACTTTGCCGTATTCTACTCCCGCATAAAACAGTAACAAAGTGCTCACTGCCTGAGGTTCATTACCCGAAAAAGCAAAAGCTATGATTATTGGTAAAAATATAGCAATCCACTCTACATAGACAGTCGATAAAACATTATAAGGTGCAGATGTATCCTTATCGCTAGATACTTCTTCTACATAAAAATCTGATTCACTAAATTCAAAATCTCTTAAAGCTTCGCCAAGTGACGGCAAACGAATTTCATAGGAAGGCAAACTCTCTCTAAAGGATTCAACTACTCCAGCACGAGCTACACTAAAATCTGGAGCACTGAAAGAACTTATTGCTTTTCTCAAGGCATCATTATTTAGTGCTGATACCCCTCTGAAAGACTCCATTGCTTTCTCTATCGCATCACGGTTTACTGCCGAGATTCCTGCTTCTCGAAGATACTGGGTTTTTCTAAAAGACTCCATTGCTTTCCCGACCGCATCACGGTTTACTGCCGAGGCTCCTGCTTCTCGAAGAGGCTGGGTTTTTCTGAAAGACTCCATCGCTTTTCCTGCAGCATCACGGTTTACTGCCGAGATTCCTGCTTCTCGAAGATGCTGGGCTTTTCTGAAAGACTCCATCGCTTTCCCGACCGCATCACGGTTTACTGCCGAGGCTCCTGCTTCTCGAAGAGGCTGGGCATTTCTGAAAGACTCCATCGCTTTCCCGACCGCATCACGGTTTACTGCCGAGGCTCCTGCTTCTCGAAGAGGCTGGGTTTTTCTGAAAGACTCCAT
>NZ_FNNC01000014.1 GCF_900106595.1 Marinococcus luteus | reverse complement strand
TCAGATTGTAGACAAAGGCCTCCGAAATTCATTTTCGGAGGCCTTTGTTTGTCCCATCAAGGGAAAAAGAAGCCTGCAACGGCCGGCGCACGTCTGTCGCCACCGCCAGGTGGCGAGTTTTTTGAGGTTCATCACCGCATAAACAAGCATCGCCTGCGCGGTGTTTCGTTCCCCTCCGGCGAGGAGCGTCCAGCGCAAGCCATGCTTTTGTTTGAGATCCGCAAAAATCCGTTCGATGGTTTCTTTTCGTTCCGCGTAGGTCCTCCGGTTCCACGGGGTGTGCCGAAGGTGTTCGGCTTCGTCCAGATCGTCCTGCCAGACGTGGCGGAGGATCACCTTCCGGTGATCCCGGCTTTGGGTGCAGGTCTCGAGCAGCGGGCAGGACTGACAAATGACGGGATCCGAGACATACTCCTGATAACCGTCCCGATTCGTGGTGCGGTAGCGCAGGGCCTGATGCTCGGGACAGAGATACGCATCCAGATAGGCATCATACACAAAGTCCTGTTTCCGCAAGCGTCCCGGCAGGCCCTTGGGACGGGTATAAGGCATGACCGGGCGAACGCCCTCTTCGCGAAGCAGATGAGCAATGGCCGGGGTTTTATAGCCGGCATCCACCGCAACGGCGTACGGACGGCCCACCCGGGCCATCACCTGAGCCAACAGATCATGAAAGATCCGGCTGTCATGAACATTGGCCCCGGTCACGATCGATCCGAGCACAAATCCGTGCCGATCGCATGCGGTATGCCAGCTGTAGGCAAACATCTTCTCCCGCTCATCTTTGACGTAATAGCCGCTGTCAGGATCCGTCGTGCTTTGTTTGACCTCCCGTCCGCCCGGTTCGCGGCGGGCGGGAGGCAGGGGCTTTTTTCCGTGGACCTCGCGGTCCCGGTGAATTTCGGCGTCCAGTTGATGCTGGTAGGCCCGGGCTTCGGCCGCTAACTGAACCCGATCAAATTTTTTCTTGTTGGCGTTCGCTTTCACGTGGGTGGCATCGATATAAAAGACGGACGGATCCACAAAGCCGGCGGCCACGGCTTCTGCCAGCACCCGTTCAAAAATCGCTTCGAACAACCCGCTGTCCCGAAACCGGCGCGTGTAGTTTTTGCCGAAGGTGGAGAAATGCGGCACGGGCTCCAGGAGGTCCAAACCGAGGAACCATCGGTAGGCCACATTCGTTTCGATCTCCCGAACCGTCTGACGCATGGAACGAATGCCGAACAAATACTGGAGCAGCACCATTTTCACCAGCCGGACCGGGTCAATACCCGGCCGGCCGATGGGGGCATAGAGGGACGCGACTTCGTCGTAGATAAAGGAAAAATCCAGCGCGGCCTCGATCTGGCGGACCAGGTGGTCCGCGGGCACTAACTGATCCAACTGAATGGTTGCTTCCCGGTAACGAGCATCTTCCGTATCCCGCCTCATCATGCGCCATAACCCCTTTCCAGGCTATTTCTTTTTATCATAGCATAAAAAAACTGTCGACACGCTCTAAAATTAGAGCCATTGTCGACAGTCTGA
>NZ_FNNC01000015.1 GCF_900106595.1 Marinococcus luteus | reverse complement strand
TATGCAGGAACAAGCAGTAACGACATTGAAAAATTTTATCGGCGGCGAATGGGTGGAGTCCCGGTCCGCCACCGACAAGGTGTACAACCCGGCCACCAGTGAGGTGATCGCCCGCGTCCCGCTCTCCTCGAAAGACGAAGTAGATGAGGCTGTGAAGGCGTCCAAAGCGGCCTACCGCGACTGGTCGAAAAAGCCCGTCCCGCAGCGCGCCCGCATCCTGTTTGCCTACCAGCAGCTGCTCATCAACCATTGGGACGAGCTCGCCGAGATCATTACGCTCGAAAACGGCAAAAACCTGAAGGAGGCTAAAGGTGAAGTGCAGCGTGGCATCGAGTGCGTGGAATTTGCCGCCGGGGCCCCGACGCTCATGATGGGCGACCAGCTGCCGGACATTGCCACCAACATTGAGTCCGGGATGTACCGCTACCCGATCGGCGTGGTCGGCGGCATCACTCCGTTCAACTTCCCGATGATGGTGCCGTGCTGGATGTTTCCGCTCGCGATTGCCTGCGGCAACACGTTCGTGATGAAGCCGTCCGAGCGGACCCCGATGCTTGCGAACCGGCTCGCGGAGCTGTTTGAGGAAGCGGGGCTTCCGAAAGGCGTGCTGTCCGTGGTGCACGGAGCGCATGACGTGGTGAACGGCCTGCTCGAACACGACGATGTGCCGGCGATTTCCTTTGTCGGCTCCCAGCCGGTCGCGGAATATGTGTATAAAAACGGCACGGCGCACGGCAAACGCGTCCAGGCGCTCGCCGGGGCGAAAAACCACACCCTCGTCATGGAGGATGCGGATCTCGATAATGCCGCCTGGCAGATTCTGAACGCCGCCTTCGGCTCGGCCGGGGAACGGTGCATGGCCGCCTCCGTGGTCGCGGTACAGGAAAGCGTCGCCGATCAGCTAGTGGAAAACATCCAGGCGTATGCCGACGACGTCACGATCGGCAACGGCCGCGAAAAAGACGTGTTCCTCGGGCCGGTGATCCGCGAAGGGCACCTCGAGAAAACGAAGGCCTATATTGACAAAGGCGTCGAAGAAGGCGCGACGCTCGTGCGCGACGGCCGCGAGGACGAGGTGGCGAAGGACGGCTACTTTATCGGTCCGACCATCTTTGACCACGTGCAGCAGACGATGACGATCTGGCAGGACGAAATATTCGCGCCGGTCTTATCCATTGTCCGCGTGCCGGACCTGACGGCCGGCATTGCATGGGCGAACGAGTCCCGCTTTGCGAACGGTGCCTGCCTGTTCACGAGCTCCGGGCACAGCGTCCGTGAATTCCGGGAAAACATCGACTCCGGGATGCTCGGCATCAATGTGGGCGTGCCGGCCCCGATGGCGTTCTTCCCGTTTTCGGGCTGGAAGGATTCCTTCTACGGTGATCTGCATGCGAACGGCAAGGACGGCGTGGAGTTCTACACCCGCAAGAA